>OZ241889.1:0-4171184 GCA_965203355.1 Candidatus Latescibacterota bacterium | reverse complement strand
ACTGTGAGCAAAGGACGGAGCTTTTCTAGCGTCTTCGCGCCGATGCCATTGACTTGGGTTAGTTGCTCCAGCCGGGCAAAAGGGCCGTGCTCGCGGCGGAAGGCGACGATGCGTGCGGCGATCTTGGGGCCGATTGTCGGCAGTGCGACTAATTCTGCTACCGTAGCCGAATTGAGCGACAGCGGCCCCTGATCGGCTGCCGCCACTTGGCGCGGTGGCGGCGGAGCAACTGCGCGCGGCACAATGCTAAATTCCGCTGACTGCGAGGGGCGATGCCAATCGCCGATGGCGACGATCATCCCGATGAGCAAGGCCGCTGTTAGGCCGATGAGTGCGCGTTGCTCGCGTTGATTGAACAAATAATACCTCCCACGTCCGCGTCGGGCAATATGCTTTAGCGGAGGAAGAACGTGCCCGAAAGTCGCACTTCGCGGATTTTTCGCGTCTTGTCTCTGATGTGGTCTTTTTCGTTTTCAATGCGAATTCGCCCCTCGCCGCGAAAATTCGCACTGAAGTTGTAGGTCATGGACAACTGAGTGCGCCAACGGTTTTCTTTGTCATTGGGGACGCGGTCTTCGGCGCCGGTGGCGATGGAGCGCGTTTCTTCTTCAAACTTCTGTTCTAAGTTGAGCGTGACGTCGCTTTTGAGCCGGCCTATTAGGGGCAGTCGCCGTGGCTTGAGGTTATGGGTGATCTTGAAGGTGGTGGTCACCTGATCTCTATCGCGGGTGCCGCGCAGGGGCTGCTCGCCGCGGTCCTCCCCGGCGGTTGGTTCAAAATCGCGGCTCTCCGAAGTGGCGAGTACGCGCTCGATCGTGGTGGTCGGTCCCCAGCGCCAACGGCCGTTCCACGACGCCCTGAACTCGGTTTTGGTTTCCTCGGAGAGCAAGTGGCCGGGCGCGAGGCTGCCCTCGCCCTCGCTGGCCTCTGAGGCTTCGAAACTCGCGTTTACCTGTGCGCTGTTGATCACTCGCTTTATCAATGGAATCCGGTCGGCTCGTCCCCAGCTGAGACTCACGCGCGGGTAGGTCCGCTCGTTGCGCAAGCGCCGCCGTTGCTGCGAAGCACCGCTGCGCTCGGTGGTTTGCTCCTTGGAGTTGACCTTGACGCTAATGCCAAAGGGCAACCGCATCCCCGAACCAGCCTCAAACGAGGACGTATGCGACCAATTGTCTTGGTGGGTCAGCCCGTGGGTCGCTTGCCGCACCCGCAGGGAGTCTTGGAGGCCGAGCTGATAGGAAAGCGAAGGCCGATGCAGCACATTGAAGTGGCGCGAGTTGGTATTGCGCCGCCAACTGGCGTTGATCGGATCGACGAGGCGGCCGGTCCATCCGGCGAGGCGGCGGAGGATGTTGGGGCCTTGCGGCGGCTCGGCTTGGCCTTGCCCGTCCTCGTCTGTGTCGCGCGGTCGCGCCTTGCGGTTTTGCTCCGGGGGCTGGCCCAAGCTCTTGAGCAGGGTGGAGATTTTGAAATTGAGGCGTGCGGACAGGTCGTTCTGATTGCGGATTTCGAGGGGGTTGAACGGCAGGCCGCTGATGGAGTCAACCGGGGCCACTCCGCGCCGCTGCGCTGGGTCGTTTTGCTCTTCGTAATTGGCCTTGAAGGTGTAGTTTTGGTCCAGCCACGAGACCAAGCGCAGCGAAAAGCCCAAGTCGGCTGTTTGTCTGCGCCCGACTTCGCGCCCAAAGCTGAGCTTGTCCGGGACGAATTTTTTGTCCAAGTCTCGGTCGATTTTGAGGTTGTAGTTGGCCGATAGACCGGAGAGCGGATTGAGCTTAGAGGCATAGGTTTCGACGAGCGTAAAGTCCTCCTGTGCGGTCGGCTCGGCGTCGCCGCGCCGCAGCAGCCGCGAAATGCGCCGGCTGCCGTTGACCGCGTAGGTCAGGCTCGTGGGCAGTGGGCGAAACTCCATCCGCGTCCAGCCTTTGGGCATGAACTCTGGTAGCCAGCTCATGATCCGCAGCTCTGGTTTGGGTAGGGGCATGCTGTAGTTGAAGTTCATCGTCTGGGCCTCGCGCTCGTTGATCGGGCGCACCGGATCCGAGCTGTGTTCACGCGAATGCGACAGCCGCAGGTTCATCTGGTCGAGGGTCCAGCGCAAGAAGAAGTTTTTGCCCTGCCGCCGGCTGATGGACACGTCGTAGAATTCTTTGGAGCGAACGGCTTGTTGCGCTAGCTTCTCTTCGGCGGTCAGTTCCACGTCCGAGCCGGGGCCGAAGCGCGGCAAGCTGGTCGAACGGCTGAGATTTACCTTGATCGGGATCGAAAATCCCCAACTGCTCGGCAGGAGTTTTTGCGCGTTGGTGGAGACCGACAGCGCGGCTTCGCGGTCGGTGCTGTTGCCGCCTTGGCCGGTAAAGCTGCGGAAGTTTTCCTGCTGCCAGAGCACGTTGCCGCCGAGGTTGGCAAAATCGGCTAGCTTGGCGTTGAGCTGGGCGTACGCGGCCAGCCCGGGATCGTTGCGCGCCTCGTCGAGGCGCAGTTCGTCGAGGAAGATGCGGCCGCTGTACGCGCGGTTTGTGGCGCGGTTGCGCAGGCCCAGGCTCAGTTGTTTGATCGACTGCATGGACGGGTTGCCGCGCACCCGGTACATGGCTTGCTCGCCGCTGCGCAGGTCCGATCGCGCAAAGACTTGGTTTAGGAAAAGGTGCTCGACTTGGGGATCGTAGCCCGCCGCGTGTAGTTCTTCCAACTCGCGTTGCGCGATCGAGGTTTTGCCTGCTAGCGGTGCCCCGCGCGGGTCGATTACCCGATAGGTGTAATAGAACTCGCCCGTGGTGGTATCGGCCTGCCCGGATTGCAGCAGGGCCTTGAGTTGGGAGATGACCGGCAGAGCCACATCTACTTGATTGCCCTTCCAGCCCTTGCGCCCCCCGGTCCAACCCGGGAAAATGGGGCTGATGGTCTCGTAGTAGTTGGTCGAATCCACGCCAAAGCGCACGAAGAGCACCAAGTCGCTCGAATCGCCGTGGACGTATTCGGTGGTCCCGCTCGAATCGCCATAGACGTACATGCGCAGCCGCTCGTAGTTGGTGTAATTGGCCGAGCGGGTCAGGATGCGAGTCGCCGACATTTGGTGCCCGGGCTCTAGGTTTTCGTAGGCCAGCACCAGAGACTGCTCGCGTTCGCGGGTGCGCGACTGCACGTTGCGGCGGATCCGCACGCCGGGGGGCGGGCGGTAGCTCTGGCTCTTGTCGGTGCCGATGACCGTGACGTCGAGGGCCTCGCGGTCGCCGAGCGGGAAGCGGTCGTCGAGCCGCACTACTTCGTCTCCCTGCCACTTGTTGCCCACGATTTCCACCAGCGCGATCTCGGCGCGCACGGTGTCCGAAAGGGCCGACCGCGGCGCGCTTGAAAGCATCAGGCGCGCGTATTCAATGCGGGTGGAGTCGGGCAAGCCCACGCGCTCGACGTGGGGGCCGAACAGGGGCACGCGGAGTTGACGCCAGCCCTCGTTTTGGGTCCCGGCGACCTCGTAGTGGCTCGACGACAGGTCGATTTCGTAGTGGTAGTAGTTGTTGCGTCGGTTGAGTACGCCGTTGTTGTTGAGGTCTTCGGTGTCCGGGTTGTCGCCGTTTCCGCTGTCTCCTTTGTTGTTCTCGGTGCCGTTGATGTGGCTGTAATCGTCCTCGTTGCGCTCGTCGTATTTCCAGTTGTCGCCCTCAGGATCGTCGGGCGAGCGGTTGGGGCGCAGAGGGTCTGGGTCTGGGTAGAGCGCGGCAAAGGCTTGCTTCCGCTCGGCTAGGGAGCGGGTGGTGTCGAACGCGGCGTCTTGCAGCCGCAGGTAGAAGTTCAACTCGGCTTCGTCGTTGCGGCCGTCAATGCCCACGTCTTCCTCCCGCGATACCTTCCCGTCCCCGGCGGCTTGCCCGGGGTAAGGCTTGTCTTCGGTGTCGAGGCGGCCATTGGCGATGTAGTCCTCGTTGATTTGGTCGCCCAAGTTCAGGTGCAAGGTGCCCTCTTGGCCCCGGACCCAGATCTCTAGGAACTTGGACTCGGAGAGGTCGTTGACCGTCGAGAAGGCGCGGGTGATTCCGCCCCAGGACTCGGGGGCTTCAAGGCGCGGCCGCAGATCTAGTGTTAGGATGTCGGTGCGCCGGTTTTGGGCGTCGATTTGCTCTTCTTGGTTGGGCCAGATGTCGGTGCGCAGCACTCCGTTGTAGGGATTGTACCAGGTGAGATGGGCGCGATTTTCCGCGCCGAAGCGTGCGCCAACTGGTGCGCTAGCCGGCGCCCAGCGCGTGCGGTTGATGATTAGGGAAATGGGCCGCTCGCTGTCTTCAAAGTCGTCGATGTAGCCGCGCCCCTTGGTGTTGAGGTTGGGGCGGCTTTGCGCGATTTCGGCGTCTAGGGTGACTTCTGAGGGAACCGCCGTCTTGACCAGCGGCAGCATGTCGACGACGCGGGTGAGGAGTGGCACTTCGCGCCGGGCGCGCAAGTCGAGGTTCCAGATTACCGTGCGCGTCGGCTCATTGCCCACCCGCACCCGCTGGTCGCCCGAACGCTCGTTGTTGTAGATCATGGTGCTGCCCACGCGCCCGTCGCCGCCCCAGAACTCGTACTCGGTGCGCAAGCCCAACAGGGTCTTTTGCTGGCTGCCGATGTTGAAGACGTCCTCGGATTCAAAGGAGATTTCCAAGTCTGCGCCCGGGTCGGCTACTTCCTGAGCGACCGAGCCGAGAAACGTCACGCTGCCCATGACGTCAACGCGGTAGTCGGTGTCTCGCGCCAAGGGGCGGCCGTTTAGCTGGACTTCCACAGTCTCTTCCCGGACGCCGCCGAAGATGCCACCCAACCGGATGCGCTGCTCCGAGGAGGCGGCGCGGACGAGGATTTTGTAGCGGCTGGCCTCGGTCTGGGAGCGTTGCTGCTGCTCGTCGTAGATGGCCGGGATGGGTTCGTCGAGTAGGCCGCGATATTTGTTGGAGCGCGGATCAAAGGGCCGCTGGTCCGGGAAAATCAAGTGCCCGCGGATGTCGTCCAGCCCGATGTAGTCGGCGTCGATGACGCGGTCGGGCGCACTGCCCGGGTCTCGGCCGCGTTCGTCCAAGCCCAAAATCTGCAAGTAGGAGCGACCCTGTTGCGAAAGTTGGTCCTCTTGGCCGGGTACTTCCTTGGCGATATCGACCTGCAAAGTCTTGGGATCGAAGCGGCGACCCGTGGAAAACCCAGAGGCAATGCGGTACACGTTCTTCCACTCTAGATTCCAGGTGGGAAAGCCCGGGCGGGGATTGCGGGCTTTGATCAGCTTCAGATACAAGGAGTCGGATTCGGTGCCGGCTTGGAGCCGCGCGGTCTCTTGTTGGAGCGTACCGTCGAAGTCTGGCGCGTTGGTTTTGAAATGCACGGCCATGGCATAGGGGGCTGATACGGACGTGTTGAGGATGATATAACCGGCCTCGGCCACGACCGAGTAATCGTCGTCTGGATCGAGCCGATGCCAGTTCCCCTCCTCAAAGCAGCCGCTGTTGCTCAGGCGATTGCCCGCCGCGTCAAAGCACTCGACGGTGGAGAGCGAATCGGACGGATCGACCCACGCGGTGCCGGGCTTGGCGAATAGCTCGGCGTCATTTTCCGTCCTGAAGTCGTTGATATAGACTTCGAGGCGGCTTATGTCGACGAAGTTTTCCGGGCCAAACGGCACTCCTTCCAACAGACTGCGGAAGTCGGCAAGGTGGGCGCGGTAGAACTCGTGTAAGAAGAAATACGTGTTGCGGAGGTATTGGTAGTCTCTGATTTGGAGCGTGTCGATGGCCGCTCCGCCCTTGAAGGTCTGGCGGTTGGATTTGCTCTTTTCGTGGCTGGCCACGGCTGTAAAGGCCAGCGGCCCGACCTGCCCTTTAGCGCGGATGCCAAAGAGGCCCTTGTTCTTTTGCCGGAAGCCGACAAAGCGCGTGTTGGGCAGCTCTAGGGTGGTGTTGCCGGCCTGTATCTCTTGGAATATGGAGTCTTCCTCGCCTTCGTAGTCGAGCTTGATCTGGTTGGATAGCTGGTCGCCCAAACTGGAGCCCACGAATGAGCCGAGGTTTTGGGTGTTTTGATCGATGCGGATGTTGATCAGTTCGCCGACTTTGCCTTCCACCGTGAAATCGGATTCCTGTTCGATGCCCAGCGAGGGGAACTTGGAACTGCGGCCAAACGAGGTCTGCACCTCGCCGTCGGTCCACTCGCTCTTGCCAGAAATGATGATGGTGCGCGAGCCATTGAGCGCGAGGCTGGGGCCGCTGTCGCCGATAAAGCGCCGCAGGGGCTTGGGCGCGGAAAAGGGCACCGTCCACTCAAAGCGATTGCCCCGGCGCTGGCGCTGCCCGGAAGCTGTGCTGCGAAAGTCGCGGCGGATTTGCTGGTGCCAAAGCTGTCGGTGCCTCGCTTGGTATTCCATGCGGAGATAGTCGTCTAGATCCACGGCGATCGTTGGTCCCTCGGCAAATCCGCTGACGCGGCGGCCGTAGTGGGCCATGCCCAAAGAGTCCACGGCGGCTTGGTACGAAATCGGCGTGCGGTCCGGGGCGGGCAAGAGCGGTTGGCCGGCCCCCAAGGCCGCTTGGCCAGAGACGGCAAAGTGCTGGGAAAGCGGGCCGTACAGCGGCCCAAAGTGCAGGCCAGGCTCGGCGTGCGCCACTACCGCGAGCAAGGAAACACACAGCCACGAGGAAAACGCGGGGCGGAAAAAGCGGAGAAACACCTCTAAATTCACACCTATCGACGTTTATTGTTTGACGTGCTCACAAGCCCTAAAGGGCGGGAACGAGCGAGCCATAGCCGAATGGACTCGGCAGTCTCAACTAAAGAGGTTAGCGGAAACGACTCAGAAGCCGCCACTGGTGATTCGGCCACAGCCAAAGCAATGCGCCGAGCGGCTTCTGTATTAACCAGACGCGATAGGCGGTCTCCAGACCCAAAAACAGGAGGATGCTGCCCAGACGAAGCGGGCAACCACCTGAAAACATAGCACGTAGCTGTAATTATTTCAAGGAAGCCCTTGCAAAAACCATTCCTGTTGCACGGCGGCGGGCGTACTTTTTTAACCGGCGGCCTAAGTCGTTATATTTTAGGGAACTAGGCCCGTGGCTGTTCGAGGGTGCGCCGCTTGCCACGAGGTGCCTTGAGTGCTGCGCGCCACAGCTCCGTAACCCTTTCGACCCATGACGACTCTGTCCCGCTATGTGCTCAAAGAGCACGGTTGGCCCTTTGTGCTCGGCTTTGCGCTGATTCTCTTCGTCCTGCTGATCGACGTCGTATTGCAGACGATGGATCAGGTGCTGAGTAAGGGGTTGACTCTGCTGGCGGCTCTCCAACTTTTGCTCTTTAACTTGGCTTGGATCGTGGCACTGGCCGTGCCTATGGCTGTGCTCATCGCCGTGCTCATGGCCTTTGCCCGCCTCGCCGCCGACGGGGAAATCATCGCGGCCAAAGCCTGTGGGGTGAGCTTTTGGTTGCTCCTGCGGCCGGTGCTGGTAGCTGCTTTTTTGCTCACCCTGTTGATGATCTTTTTTAACGACCAGATCCTCCCGGACTGGAACCACCAAGCTCGGGTCCTGTCGTCGAGCTTGCAACGGGCGAAAGCGGCTTTGGTGCTGCGAGAAAAGGAAGGGGTCTTCATACCCGACTTGGGCCATTATCACCTACTGATCCGCCGGATTGACCCGGAGACTAACGAACTGGCTGGCATCGCACTCTACGACGCCTCGCGTCCTGGGCCGCCGGTAATTGTCCACGCCCCTAGGGGGCGCCTCGCGCTGTTGGGCGACGGGGCTTACATCCGCTTGGAACTGGAGGGGGGCCATGTCCAGCGCGTCGAAGCGGGCCAAGAGGAGCGCTTTTTCTACGGCACTTTTGCCCGTCAAGTGCTGCACATCAAAGACGAGCGCCGCCGCTACGAACACCGCCCCTCGTCGTACCGCAGCGACCGCGAGTTAGACATCGCGGCCATGCGCCGCTTGGTGCTGGAGCACCGCCGCGAGCAGGAGCGCATCTACGGTCGCCTCGATTCGATTGCCACGGGTTATCTCGAACTACACCAAAGCCTGTTCGCCGACTCTACGGCCAGCGCGCTAGAGCAAGAGGGGCAACAGGCGGCTGAGGCCCTGCGCCGACAGGGGCGGCACCTAGACCACCGCGCCGGGCAGATCAACGAGTACTTGGTCGAGATTCACAAGAAGCTATCCATTCCGGCCGCTTGCTTGGTTTTTGCGCTGGTTGGTGCCCCATTGGGTGCGCTAATTCGCCGGCGCGGTGCCGCTGTCTCGGTCGGCGTCAGCCTGTTCTTCTTTTGGATCTATTGGATGTTCCTCATCGGCGGCGAGGAGCTAGCCGACCGCGGCTATATTCCACCGCCATTGGCCATGTGGACGCCCAATGGGGTTTTCGCCCTCGTTGGCTGGGGGCTGTTGCGGGTGGTCGCGTACGACCGCGCCGGTCGCCGCGGGACGAAAGAGGCCTAAGATGCGCATCCTCGACCTCTATCTGACGCGCCGCTTTTTGCTGTGTTTGGGGATCGCCGTGGGCAGTCTGTTGCTCATCGCGGTGATTATCGATCTCACCGAAAACATCGATACGTTTATCGACTTTGAAGCTCGTCCCGAGCAGATCGTGCTCTACTACATCTATCGGCTCCCGTACTGGCTCATATTGACCCTGCCGATCGCCGCGCTGCTGGGCGCGCTCTTTGCCTTGACCAGCTTGGCGCGCCAGAGCGAAATCACCGCCATGAAGGCCACTGGCATTAGCCTGTATCGCCTGCTGGCCCCGGTCTTGGCGTGCGCCCTGGCCGTTGCGGTCGCGGCCTTTTTCTTTACCGATTGGGTGGTGCCGTACGCCACGTATCGGTACAACCAAATCAGCGACGAGATTAAGTCCTATCATCGCAGCGATGGGTCGCGCCGCCAAGTGCTGCTCCAAGCGGCGGACAATCAGTTTGCGTACGCCCGCAGCTACGATGCGGAGCGACAACGCGCCGACGAAGTGTCTTGGGAGCGGCTGCACGGCAACGCGCCACTGGAACGCGCCGTGGCTCGGCGCATGGAGTGGCGGGAGGGCATGTGGGTACTCCTCGAAGGCCGCCACTTTCGCTTTGCCGCGGACGAGGCGGTGGCGACTTCTTCCTTTGACACTCTAGCCCTGCCGAGTTTGTCGTTGCGCCCCAGCGACTTTGCTCGCCAGCAGAAGGACCCCGAGGAAATGAATTACGCCGAGCTGGCCGACTACATCGCCCGCGCCACCCTCAACGGGGAGGACGCCACGCGCCAGCGCGTCGATTTGCACCTAAAAATATCCTTTCCCCTGACCAACTTCGTCATCATCGCCCTCGGCGCGACCCTCGGTGCCAATGCTCGTCGAGCGGGCTTGACTAACAGCTTCGGCTTGGGGGTCTTGATCTGCTTTGTCTACTACAGTTGCGTCAAGGCCGGCCAAGCCCTCGGTTGGAATCAAATCCTCTCGCCTTGGCTAGGCGCGTGGATAGCCAACCTGTTGTTTGCTGTCTTGGCCTTGGTCCTGCTGTGGCGCGCACACAAATAAAAAGGCCGTTCGCCCGTCGACGAACGGCCCTTGGGGAGACTCGGATTGGAATAAATGCTCAGCGGATGCCTTGCTCTAGGTGATATATCTTGAGTTTGAGCGAAGCCGAGCGCGATTGCCAATTTTCCAGCCGGGCGGCCGCTTGTTGCCCAGCTGGGCCGTCGAGTCTCCCACTCAATCCGACTAATAGTTGTGCTTCGGAGGCTCCGGAGGTGAGCTGCTCGAAGTGGCCGATTAAATCGGCGTCCAACGAGGCGTCGGCGACTGGCGCGGCCTGTTGGCGCAAGTCGCGGATGTCCAAAACCATGGGTTTTTGATCCTCATAGCTGTGCCAAAACGAGCGGCACAACTAGCTAGTTATCGGGAACTGGTTTATGAAATTATGTAAGGGGAGAGAGCTGAAAGTTCGTCGTGGGCTTATCAAACGTAAAACCCACCCCGCGATAAAGCAAGCGAAAATATTGCGCTCTCTTTGCAGCCTATGGAGACGCGCTGGCTACTTCTAGGCTGAAGGGGTCGGATTCGTCTGCCAAGCGCACATTTAAGACCCAATCGCCGTCAATCGAGACCCGGATTTTGCGCCGCACCCGAATTCCGTCTTCCGGGCGTGGGACGAGTACCAAGTCGAATTCTACCGCTAGACCGGCTGGCAGCACTCCGCCCGAAACCTCGGCACGCTGGCCGGCCGGTACGTGAGTACGCACGATTCGCGGCGCGTCTGGATCGGTCTCGTTGAGGTACGCCACTTCGAGATCGTAGGCGGTGTGGTTGGCGACCGCGACGGTCCCGGCTTGGCGGGTGGATTCCGGGGGCGCAGGTGCAGGTGCAAGGGGTGCGGTGGGGTCTTTGCTGCCGCAGCCGCTGAGCAGCCAAGCGGCTAGCAACAGCGCAGTTTTTACGGTGCGGTAACGTGCAACAATGCTCGGGCGATCCATTCCACCTCGTCGTCGCGCACGGTGCGCATGTCGAGTAGGAGCCGCTCGCGGGCGATGCGACCGACTACGCCCTGCCGCCTAAGTTGGCGCCCTAGCTGCTCGGCCCGGCCCGCGTCTGGCTGGAGGGCCACGGCCCGGCTGGGAATCTTGGCTAGGGGCAGGGCCCCGCTGCCGGCTTGCGCTAGCGACTCTACCACTTCGAGGCGGAGGGCGCGGCAGACGCCCTCGGGCAAAAGGGACAACAGCCGCTGGGTGCGTGCTTCCAGCGTCTCAACAGTCGCTCGCAGCATGGCCAGCGCTGGCAGGGCCTCGGTCAGCTTATCCGGCGGTAGGCGATAGAGCGACAACACCGCTTCGAGCGCGGCGTAGGTCAGCTTGTCGCAGCGCAGGGCGCGCATGAGCGGATTTTGGCGCACCCGCTCTACATAGGGACGCTGGCCAGCGATGATACCGGCTTGCGGCCCGCCCAGCACTTTGTCCCCGCTGAAACTGACTACGGTTGCTCCGGCCTTGAGACTGGAGGCAACCACTGGCTCGGGCGGCAACCCCCATTGCTCCAGATCGACCAAGGCACCACTCCCTAAGTCGTGGACCAGCGGCACTTCGGTGCGCTGGCTCAGCGCAGCCAAGTCCTTGATATCTACCTCGGCGGTAAAGCCCTGCACCCTGTAATTGCTCGGATGCACCACTAGAACAGCCCCGGTTTCCGGGCCGACGACGCGCTCGTAGTCGCGCAAGTGCGTCCGGTTCGTCGTGCCGACCTCTCGCAGCTTGGCCCCGCTAGCCGCGATGATTTCGGGCAGGCGGAATGAGCCGCCGATCTCGACTTGTTGCCCCCGCGAGACCACCACTTCCCGCCCCCGCGCCAAGGTGTCGAGCAGCAGGAGCACGGCAGCGGCGTTGTTGTTGACCACGGCGGCAGCTTCCGCTGCGGTCGCCGAGCATATAAGGCCCTCGACGTGCGCGACGCGCTCGCCGCGTTTGCCCGATTCTAGTTCGAGTTCGAGGTTGCAATAGCCGCTGGCCGCCTGTGCGATGGCCGCTTGGGCCGCTTGGGGCAGCGGGGCGCGGCCCAAGCCAGTGTGCAGAACCACGCCGGTGGCATTGACGACGCGGTGTAGTCGGGGCGCGGCCTCCTGTTTGATGCAGTGGCGTACGGCCTGTTCAATCCGCACGTCTAAGGCCGCTCGATCCTCGTCTAGAGTGCCCACCCGCACTTGGCGACGCACGTCCGCAATGCAGCGGCGCACCTGCTCGACGACATAGGCGCGGTCGTACTCTTGCAAGAGGTCGGCGACCTGCTTGAGCATCTGATCTACCGAGGGCAACTTAGCTTCATTCACGGAGGCGAAGTATAGGTTGCCCCTCTGTGGTCAGCAAGTAGTCTTTGCGCAACAGCTTTAATGACCTTATACTTGCAAAACCCCTTCCCCTGTTGTCCAATTCCAAGTATAAGTCTATGTCGCGCCCGGTTTACATCTTGGTGGCGCTGTTCTTGTGTGCTTTTGCACTGGACGCCGCCGAGCGCAGGAGTCCTATCGTCCACGTGGTCAAACGAGGGGATACGCTCTCTGAGATTGCCACGCGCTACCGAGTCTCACAAAAGCAAGTTCGGCGCTGGAATAATCTCCGCAGCAATCGGATATATGCTGGCCGGAGTCTCAAAGTTGGTCTGCCAGTAAAAAGCGGCGATTGGTATCGCGTCCGGCGCGGCGACACCCTGTCGAAAATCGCGCGGCAGTTCGCCGTCTCGGTCTATAGGCTCAAGGCGCTCAACCACCTCAATGGGAGCGTCATCCACGTTGGGCAGAAGCTCTACCTGCAAACGGTCGCGTCCGCGCCGGCGCGGAGGGACGCGGCCAACGACCAAGACGAAGATCCGCGTGCATACACGGTTCGCTCGGGCGACTCGCTGTCGAAAATCGCCCTGCGATTTGACGTGAGTTTGGGATTTCTGCGCCAGATCAACCAGCTCAAAAGCGACCTCATCCGGCCCGGACAAAAGCTCCGCCTGCGCGCTTCGCGGTTAGAGGAAGCCGTCCACGTGGTGCAAGAGGGCGAAACCCTGACCGAGATATCCCGACGCTACCGAGTCCCAATCAGCCAGTTGCAGCGTCTCAACGGCCTTGCCGGCGACCGGATTTTCAGCGGGCAGAAACTCCGCCTCAAGGACGCGGAAAGCACGGTACACATCGTGGAGCGCGGGGACGCGCTGTGGGAAATTGCCCGCGCCTACGGGATCGAGGTCTATGAGCTCAAGAAGCTCAACGGCCTTGCGTCAAATCGCATCTATCCGGGTCAGGTACTCAAGCTCTATCCAGACCGCAAGGCGGGCCCGGGGCTGGCCACGTACGTGGTTAAGCGGGGCGATTACCTCGCGCAGATCGCCCGCCTGCACCAGATGAGCGTGGCTGAAATTACCCGCCTCAACCAGTTGAAGAGCAACGCCGTCATCCACCCGGGCGACCGGCTTAAGGTGCGGCCAATGCGCTGGGTGGAATTGTCTGAGATCAACTGGGACGACCTGCAGATCCGCCGCGCTGACATGCCAAAAATCACCTTCGACAACGGGCCGTATTACTTCTCCCGGCCCCGCAATAAGCGCCAGCCGAATAAGACCTATTACGAGGGCCATCCAAGATCGCCGCGCCATACGTATCGCCAGGCAGTGCGCCTGTGGCGGGAATTCGAGCGCAAGGTCGGGAGCATGGGGCGCTTGAGCTCTCAGTTGGAAGGCTGGCACATCGTCCTCGACCCAGGGCACGGCGGGCTGGACCCGGGCGCAGTGGTTTCCACTCGCGACGGCAATGGCAACAGGCTCTACGTCGTCGAGGACGAGTACGTCTTCGACATTGCGCTGCGGGTGTATGTCTTGGTGCGCTTACACGGGGGGCGCGCCACCATGACCCTACTCAGCCCCAACCACCTAATCCGCCAGAACGATCCGCCGACTCAAACTTTTGTCAACGAAAAAAACGAAGTGTACAACTTGGCTGCTTACAACCAGACCAACAAGCTCAGTGCTTGGCCACGCGGCAGCAATCTTTCGACGCGCGTACGCATTGCCCGTCAAGCCTTTGCCAACGCGCCGCGGGGCCGGCGCATCTTTCTTTCTTTTCACGCCGATGTTGAACCCAAGGCCCCAGAAGCGCCGCTGGTTTTATACTACAAAAGCAGCAAGAGTGGGAGGATAGATCGCGTCTCGCGCCAATTTGCCCGCTCCTTGCTCCCGGCCTTAGGGGCGGGTGCTCGCGTCCGCGGACAAGGGCTAGGGGTCTTGTACAACAACCCCGCTGACGTCAAGGTCCTCATCGAACTGCGCAATATGGCGTACCGAGACCACGTCTGGGCCTTGCGCTTTGAGGATTTGCGCCACCGCGATGCCGAAAAAGTGGTGCACGGCCTCCTAGACCACGCCGCGCGTGCCACGCTTCGCGCCGGTTACTAAACAAAAAAAAGCTCTGGAAGCGACACTTCCAGAGCTTTTTTTGGTCTTGTGCTGTGCTAAAAAGGTCGTTCTTCTATCAGCCGTTTAGCGGCCTTGCGCACGACTTCGGGTTCGAGGCCAGCCAACTCGCACCAAGGATCGATCCTAGAGCTTTCGACAAAGGCCATCTCCGGGGTGTCGTCTGGGGCTATCACGACCTCATCCATCTTGGATATTTCGCGTAAAGTACTGAGAATCATAGCGTTAGCAAGGCGTCGATAAGCCATCGCAATGCGTTCCACTTGGGCAGTATCCTGATCTGTTCTCATAGCACTTCCTGCGGGGTTAAGGGTATATGAGATGCGAAAAATAAAGAATTGCGGTGCTTAACTTGGTCTAAAAGCGTCCTTCCTTTCTATAGACAAAAGAGTAGCGTTTACCGCCTCGCTATCTATAATGGTAAGAAATTTTCGCGTAAAATTTGCAAAAAAATAACGCATGCGACAAAAAAATAACCGCGGCACCTAATGGCGCGGCGGCTATACTATTCGTAACTCGTTTTTTTTTACATATTTAGAAATTCTTCCCGCCGCACCGAGCACTTTTCGGCAGCCGCCCGGTAACATCTATAAATCCACTCGATAGTCTCCAAAGCCTCCGGTCCAAGCGAGTAAGGGGTGCCCGCACCGGCTAGGCCGCGCAAAAAGTCGGCCCACTCCAGTTCCCACGAGCGATCCTCGTCCGGGTAGTCAAAACGCACGCTGTCTGGTGCGCCTCCGTGGGGATTGCGCCGCCCCACGATGGCGTGGCCCGGCCCGTAGGATCCCCCCAAGCCTTCGACGGAGACGTACCCATCGCGCCCGAATACCTCGAAACTGAAGAGGTTTTTCCACTGCGTCCAGCTCGCGTGCAGCGAGGCAATCTGCCCGGTGGCTGTGCGAAAGAGTCCGTAGGCGTTATCCTCCACGGGCGAGTCCCAGAAGTGGGTCTCGACATAGCCTGAGACTTCGGCAAAGTCGCCCAACAGCCATTTGGCCAAGTCGATTAGATGGGCCCCTTGGTCCAAAAGCTCGCCGCCGCCCGCCTTTTCGGGGTCGGTCCGCCACTCGTGGTCGTAGCCGGGCCGTCCGCCGTGGCCATAGCGCGCCCGGACGCTCAGCAACGGGCCGATCTCGCCCGCGGTACAGACTTCGTGCAGCTTTTGGATCGCGGGATGATAGCGGTGGTTGTAGCCGACCTTGAGTACGCGCCCGCTCCGCTCGGCCGCGGCGACGGCCTGCCGGGCTTCTTGGGGGTTGCGTCCCAACGGCTTTTCGCACAAGACGTGTTTGCCGGCTAGGAGAGCGGCCGTGCTGATGGAGGCCAAGGCGTCGTGCGTCGTCGCGACGACTGCGATGTCGAGATCGGCTGCGATTAGCTCCTCCGGCGAATGGGCTGCCTCGGCTTCGCAGTCGGCGGCCAGTGCGGCCGCGGCGGGCGCGTACTCGTCGTAGATTAGGGTAACTGCGGACGCGCCGTGGGCATGGGCTGTGGTCGCCCGCCGCCGCCCCATGCGACCCGCGCCGATGATCCCCACCTTGTACACTCAGCCCTCCTGCGGTGGTACGCGCCGCACCGCAAAGGTTTCCGTGGCCATAACCGCCTCGACATCGAGGGTTTCCCACGTATCCCAAACGGCGGATAGCAGCCGCCCCGTCAGCCCGTCTGAGCGCCCCGAGGCCAGATAGACTGCCAGCGCGGCCGCGCGCGCGCCCGTAGCGTCGCCTTTGCGCAGCAGGTGCTGATCCTGCTTGCGTTCCGCCGCGCTCACGGCCGCGCCGGCTGCTAGCCGTTGGTCGAGCATCCGCGTGTTGACTGCTCCGGGGGCAATGGCGTTGACGTCAATGCCGTGTTCGGCCACTTCTCCAGCCAAGTTTTCGCTAAAGCGCACGACGGCGGCCTTGGAGGTGCTATACGCGCTAAAGAAGGGCCGCGGCCCCACGGCACCGCCGCCCGAAAGGTTGATGATCTTGCCGTAGTGCTGGGCGATCATGGTCGGCAGGACTTTGCGAGTGCAGTAGAAACAGCCGCCGAGGTTGACCTGTACCACCTGCATCCAAGCCTCTGGATCGACCTCTTCTACTCGGCCTATAGGCCCCTGAATTCCCGCGTTGTTGACTAGTACATCGATCCCACCCCAAGCTGCGAGGACGCGATCAATGGCTGCATCTACCTCCTCGCGCCGCCCCACATCCGCTTGCAATGTCAACGCTGTTTGACCTGGGTCTGCCAAAAGTGCGGCGGTCTCGTCTAGCTCGGATCCAGTGCGCGCCAAAATCGCCACGTGCGCCCCGGCCCGCGCCAAGGCGAGGGCAATGGCCCGGCCAATGCCGCGTCCGCCGCCCGTCACTAGGCAACGCCTGCCTATCAGTTCCATATCGCGTTCCTCCGTCGCTCGAGCAAATATGCGGTGTTGGCTCGTTCTTGCCAAAGGCCAACGGGCCGGTCGTTGACCTAGCGTACCATGCACCCTAAATTAGAATCTATTCATCTTAGAGAGCCTATTCGATGTCTCTGCCCAGCACCGCATCCGATCTCAAAGCGCTCTGCCTCCACATCAATGCCCATTGTCCCGCCGGTGGCCTTTTTGAAGGCGACCGCACCCGTTTACACCCGGACAGTAATCTGCCGTGGCGCATTGCTCCAGAGCCGTTCTGGCTTGCGCCAGCGCAACACCGCTACCTAGATCAGCTCGGCGGCGTTCTCCATCGGTTTTACAAGGCCTGCAATCAGCTCTACCACCAGAGCGTCAAAGGCGTCGAGCCGTCTTGGATTCACGAGTATTTGGACTTGGGCAAACCCAGTGCTGTGCGCGAAATGGGCCGCTGGAATCGCATCAAGTCCCAGGTGCCTTTGGTCATTCGCCCGGATCTTTTGCTCACTGAAGACGGCTTCAAACTGGTCGAGCTAGACGCCCTCCCCGGCGGCATGGGATTCACCTCCCAAGTCTCGGAGGCCTATGCGGATCTTGGCTACGCCATCATCGGCGGTGCCCGTGGCCTGATCGACCCATTTTACGAAGCCATTGCCGCGGCCACCGAGGTGGATGAGCCGCATTTCGCCCTCTTTGTCTCGGACGAATCTGAAGCCTACCGCCGAGAAATGGAATGGCTGGTTGAGCGCTTACAGGCGGCTGGCAAACCGGCCCGCAGTGCCCACCCGCGCGAGGCCCGCTTTGACGAGAATGGTCTCTTCCTCCAAGGCGCTGACGAGCAGGCTCCTTGGCGCATTGACGCGGCCTATCGCTTTTTTGAACTGTTCGACCTCAAAAATATCCCCAAGGCTGAGCTGTTTACCTATTTTGCCAAGAAGAATGCCCTGTGTTTGACCCCGCCGCCAAAGGCATATCTCGAAGAAAAGCTCTGGCTGGCGTTTTTTCACCACCCCGCGCTCAAATCCTATTGGCGCCGCACCTTGGGCAAAGAGCCTTTTGCTGCCTTAGACCGCTTGATCCCGCGCTCGTGGATTGTCGATGCACGGCCGCTGCCGCCCCACGCCGTCATTCCCGGCCTCGACATGGGCGGCCAGCCGGTCAGCGACTGGCAGCAGTTGAAGCACCTAACCAAAAAGCAGCGCGAGCTCGTGCTCAAGCCCTCGGGTTTTTCCAACATAGCCTATGAGAGCAAGGGCGTGTCCATCGGCCACGACCTGCCCGAAGCCGAATGGGCCGAGCGCGTGCAAGAGGCACTCGACCGCTTTGCACACCAGCCCTATATCTTGCAGGAGTTTCACAAGGCCGCCCGTCGCACCGTGCGCTACTACGACTTTGACCGCGACGAGGTCGTGCCCATGCGAGGCCGGGTGATGCTGCGTCCTTATTATTATGTCATCGGCGATGCGCCGCGCCTGTGCGGCATCCAAGCGCTAGTGTTTCCGGCCGACAAGAAAATTCTGCACGGCATGGTCGACGCGGCGATCATGCCGTGCGCCGTGTCTGCGGATAAATCCCATTTCTGATTGCCATGCGCTCTCTAGACGAAAAACTAGCGCACCTCGAAGAAATTCTGCGCCCTATGGGGCAGGTGCTGGTCGGCTATTCGGGCGGGGTCGATAGCGCCACGCTGGCGGTGGCGGCCCAGCGGGTTTTGGGCGAGGGGGCCATCTGCGTCACCGCGGATTCTGAAAGCTATGCCACGGGCGAGTTGGCGAAGGCCACTGAGATCACCCGCGCACTCGGCATGCGCCACGAGGTGGTCAAAACCCGCGAACTGGACAACCCCGACTACGCCAAAAACGCGCCCAACCGCTGTTACTACTGCAAGCAAGAGTTGTTCGCCCACATGGAGCAGCTAGCGCGTACGCTCAACGTCCGTTACATCCTCTACGGCCAAAACGCCGACGACATCGGCGATTTCCGCCCTGGGGCTGCGGCCGCGCGCGAGCGCGGCGTACACGCGCCCTTAGCCGAGGCGGGTCTGACCAAGGACGACGTGCGCGCGCTAGCCAAGCGCTGGGGACTGGCGGTGTGGGACCGCCCGGCCATGGCCTGCCTATCGTCGCGCTTCCCCTACGGCACCCCGGTTACCGCCGAGGGTTTGCGCCAAATCGACCGCGCCGAGTGCTATCTGCGCGAGGTCTGTGGCTTTGAGCAGGTTCGCGCGCGCCACCACGAGGTGCTGTCGCGGATTGAGTTGCCCGCTGAGGACTTGACGCGCCTGCTGGGCGACCCAGATGCGCGCCGGTCTTTGCTGGAGCACTTGCGGGAAATCGGCTATTTGCAAGCTGCGGTTGATTTGTGCGGCTTTCGCTCCGGCAGCATGAACGAGGCGCTGCTCACCATTGCCGACTCCAGTGCTGGCGAGCCGCTTTTTGCGCGCGTCAATCCGCTGCTCGCAGCGCATTCGCTGCTGCCGGCCGCGTACGAGCAGCGCGACCAGATGCTCATCCTGTGCTTGCCCACAGCAGCCATCGCCCGCCTCGCTGAAGCCCGGTTGCGCTCGGCCTTAGTGGCCGCACTCACCGACTTGGGCTTGCGCTATATTGCTCTCGAATTAGAGCCCTTGGACCCATGAAACGCAAAATTGCGCTGTTCGGGGCGGAGTGCCTCCGCCAGAAGTGCATGCGGGTTGCAGCGGTGGATGACGCCATCCGCGCCCTCGTCGCCGACCTCTTTGACTCCATGCGCGAAGCCGAGGGGGTCGGGCTTGCCGCCCCGCAGATTGGCGTCCCCAAACGGGTCTGCGTCGTCGATGTGGCCGTCCATTGGCCAGACTGCCAACCCGTGGCCTTAATCAACCCCCAAATTACCGGCCACGAGGGCGAGCAAGTCGGCGAGGAGGGATGTCTGAGCTTTCCCGACCTGTACGGCGACGTCAAGCGCTACGCTTGGGTCGAAGTCGAGGCCATTGGTCTCGATGGTCAGCCCTTCAAGACCGCGGGCGAGGGCCTTTACGCCCGTGTTCTTCAACACGAAATCGACCACCTCGACGGCAAGCTCTTCATTGACCACCTTAGCCCACTCAAGCGCCAACTCATGCGCGGGGTGCTCAGGCGGTTAAAAAAAGAAAGTGCCGCGCAGGCCGTATCTTCGGCCATCCATTGACAGCATTTGATCTGACTTTTACCTTATTAAACTCAAGTGTATGGGGGCGTAGTTCAGCTGGTTAGAACGTCGGCCTGTCACGCCGAAGGTCGCGAGTTCGAGTCTCGTCGTCCCCGCCATTTTGTCAAGCTCCTCTAGTGCGCTTTGCGCGATTGAGGAGCTTTTCTTTTGTCAATTCCCGCTCCTCAGCTAGCAAGAAAGGTACAAAATGCAAGATCGCATCCGCGAAATTCTAAGCTGGTATGGCAGCGACAATCCCGGCACCTTGACCAATTTGGCACGCGTACTCAACCACGGCGCACTCGGCGGCACGGGTAAGCTAGTCATTCTACCCGTAGATCAGGGCGTCGAGCACGGGCCTGGGCGCAGTTTCGCTCCTAATCCGTCCGCGTACGATCCGCGCTATCACTTTGAGTTGGCCATAGACGCTGGCCTCAGCGCATACGCCGCCCCGCTCGGATTCTTGGAAGCCGGGGCGCGCGACTACGCCGGCGACCTGCCGTTGATTCTCAAGCTCAACAACCGCGAAAACCTCCACTCCGACGCCGATCCGACCCAGGCGCTGACCGGCTCCATTTCCGCCGCTCTGCGCTTGGGTTGCGTCGGCATTGGCTACACGGTCTATCCGGGTTCGGCCCTGCGGCAGGAGATGTACGAAAAGCTGCAAGCCTTGGCCGAAGAGGCCAAGCGGCACGGTTTGGTGGTAGTGGTCTGGTCTTATCCGCGCGGCACGGACTTGAGCAAGGATGGGGAGACCGCGCTCGACGTCACCGCGTACGCCGCCCAAATCGCCGCCCAGCTAGGGGCCCATATTATCAAGGTCAAACCGCCGACCGCTTACATTGAGCAGGACGAAGCCCGCAAGGCGTATGCAGATGTGTCGGCTGGCACCTTGGCCGAGCGCGTGCGCCACGTAGTGCAATCGGCGTTCAACGGTCGGCGCGTGGTGATCTTTTCTGGTGGCCCAGCCAAGGGCGAAGAGGAAATTATCGAGGAGATCACCGGCATCCGCGATGGCGGCGGCTTTGGTTCCATCATCGGCCGCAACGCCTTCCAGCGCGCTCGCGGGCAGGCCCTGGCCCTGTTGCAGCGGATTGTAAGGCTCTACGCCGACGAGCAATAGATGCACATCACCGACGCCCAGCTCGCTACGTACAAAGAACAGGGCTTCCTGATCGTCGAGAATTTCCTTACCCAAGACGAGCAGCAAGCCGCGCTCGATGGCTTCTTCACCCATTTTGCCCCGCCCTACGACCAATACGTAGCCAATGGCCGTTGCAACGACACGCCCCAGCAAAGCGTCTTCCCTTGGGACCACTCCGGCCTCAATCACGTCACCGTCCATCCCGATCTGATTGACGCGGCCGAGCGGGTCTTAGGTACGCGCGAGATTCGCCTCTGCGAAGGGCATTTGGGCATGAAGTACGCCGGCGAGGAATACGGGACCGATTTCCACATAGACTACGGCAACAACACGCTGGGGCCGATCATCGAGCCAGATGACTTTATGAATTTGGTGTGTTTCTACTGCTTCGACGATGTCGAGGAAGGCATGGCCCCGATCCGCATGGGCGCCGACGCGGAAGCCGTGCCGATGATCGTTCCCGGCGGCTCGGTGTGCCTCTACAGCGTCTTCACCCGTCACGCCGCCTCCGATTTCACCGCGCCAGCCGGACACCGCCCGGTCATGTGGGTGGGTTTCACCCGCAAGGACCGCCCTTGGGACGGCGGTCGTACATTTACGTATAAAAGCGGTGCTCAAGGTGCCGCCATGCACCGCTTTATGGCTGAAGCCACCCCGCGCCAGCGCGAACTACTGGGCTTCCCGCCGCCGGGCGATTCGCTGTGGACGGAGCAATTTATCGCGGGGATGGCGACGCGGTATCCGGGCTTTGATCCGGCCCCCTATCGCACGGCGAGGAACGACGATGCGGGGACGTGAATCGCCGTGTCGTCCTTCCCTATGGACTCTCAAGTCGTCCATTCCGCTCGGCGGTTGGCAGGGGCACAACCCAGAGGACTGCTGGCTAATGGTATTTCGCTATGCGATTGGCGATCAGGAAAGAGGGGCTTCTGGGCCGCTGACATTTCTCGAAATTCTCTGCGCCAAACTCGACCAAACGGATTGGTCATTTTCAGGCCGCACGGGCACTTCGCGCAGGACGCCCACGGCGTCGATAGCCAAGAGCGGTGTCGATAAACTGCGGAACAATTTTCTCTATAGGCTACCCGACGTCGGCGTCGGTCCCCATCGCGCCATCTTAGCCAAACCCTAAGCGTCTTTAGTTGAACAGGCTCGGCTGCCGCTCGGCTGTCGGTTCCAGTTTGCTTTCTCCGTTGACCTCCAGCGTGGCCAATGGCGGAATCGCGGCTTTTGCGATCTCGAAAAACGCGGGATCGCTCTCGATGCCAATACTCTCGTAACCCACGGCACACGCGGCGGCCACAGTTGAACCCCCGCCCATGAAGGGGTCGAGCACTATCCCCTCCCCCAGCGGCAAAGCGGCGCGCACGATCTGGCGCATAAAGCCCTGCGGCTTGAGTGAGGGATGCGGCGCGATGGCGCGTTCTGCCGATCGGGTAGGTGCACTGCGAATTACATCGCCGAAAGGACGCTCGGCACTGATCCGCCTTAGTCCACCCGTCTTCCACACGCGCAGGTTGTCCTGTACGCGCCCCTCGCACGGCTTGCGAAACAAGCCCCAAGGTTCCCAGCCGGAGCGAGGCATAACAGTGACATCTGCAAATTCGTCGTGTGCATTCTTGGGGCGGTCGCCACCCCGCAGCGTCTGCACTAGGCGGATGACCTCGCCGCGCTTCTCAAAGCCGCTTTCGACGAGGGCTGCATAGACTATATGCGATAGCAGAGGATTGGCGGCGATGAAGACGTGCCCGCCCGGTACGATCACTCGCAATGCCCGCTTGCCCCATTGCCCAAAAAACGCAGCAAGTCGCTGCTTGTCGCCATTGCTGAGGACGGTAAACCGAGGCAGGGGCTGGCGGACGCAACCGTCTAAAGCGGGCGGGATACGCCAGACGCCCCCCCGTCTGCGCCGGAGTTTGTCCTTTTCTTGGGTGGTGTACTCTTTCAGGCCGTAGGGTGGGTCGGTGACGATGGCATGGACGCTGTTGGGTGGGTGGTGCTCCATCCACGCCAAGCAATCCTCTTGGACGAGTTGATATGAGGCAGTTTGGTAGAGCGTTTGAGACTCGGCGATAGCGGGGGGCGCATTTTGGGTGTGAGCGGTACGTCCAAAAGTACCGCGTAGTATCGCCGATGCTTCAGCGGGATGCCGAGATAGAATTTCTTGAAGATCGGAGGGCAGGTAATCGGCCAATATGAGGAACGGATCAGGATCGGTCTCGCAGATTTGGGCGAGATGGCGGACTGTCGCTTCGGCGGGCCTTGCCTTGCCACTTTCGAGGCGGGAGATGTACCCTTTCGAGACCCCAAGGCGGTTCGCCACATCGGCTTGGGTTAATCCGCTTTCGAGGCGAATTTGCCGCAAATGATCACCAAACTGGACCATGCAGATTTTCTCCTCCATGAGGGTGGATAATCTTTTCGTAATGTAATTTGGTTTACTTATTTGGTCAACCCTGTTCGCGCCGCTACATGCCCTGTAGTTCCAGTTCGTCTTTGTGGTGGCAGGCGACTAAATGCGTCTCGCCCTCGAGAGCGGGCATCTGCTGGCTGCATAGTTCGCTTTTGTAGCGGCAGCGCGGTGCGAACGCGCAGCCTTGATCGCCGGTCAGCGTTGGTTCGTCCGCCGCGCTGGCGTCTTCGTCCTCCATCCACGAGGCGTGGGGATCGGGCGCGGGCGCGGCCTCTAGCAACATGGCCGTATAGGGGTGTTGCGGTTGGGTGAAAAGGGCTTCGGTTGCGGCCTGTTCGACGATTCGGCCTTGGTACATGACGGCCACTTCATCGCAGAGATAGCGCACTACGCTCAGGTCGTGGGCGATGAAGAGCAAGGTGAGGTCGAGGTCCGCCTGCAATTGGCGGAGCAAGTTCAGGATCTGCGCTTGCACACTGACGTCGAGCGCGGAGACCGGCTCGTCGGCGACGATGAGCGACGGGCTTAAGGCCAAGGCGCGGGCAATGCCGATGCGCTGCCGCTGGCCGCCCGAGAAGGCGTGTGGATAGCGGCGCGCATATCGGGGATCTAGCCCCACGCGCTCCATCAACTCGCTTACACGTGCGTGGCTGTCGCGTCTCGACCAGCCATAAGACCGGAGCGGCTCGGCGATTAGGTCGCGCACAGGCATTCGCGGATTTAGGGACGAGTACGGGTCTTGGAAAATCATTTGCATCTGCCGGCGGGCTTGGACGACTTCGCGGCGGCTGAGTTGGGCCATGTTGACGACCTGCCCGTTCTGTTGCCGAAAGAGGATCGCCCCTTCGGTCGGGTCTAGGGCGCGGAGAATCATCCGTCCGGTGGTGGTCTTGCCGCAACCGCTCTCGCCAACCAGTCCCAAAATTTTGCCTTGCGCGAGCGCAAAGCTCACCCCATCCACGGCCTTTACCCAACCCGTCTGTCGCTGTAAGAGACCCCGGCGCACGGGAAAGTACTTTTTTAACCCTCGCACTTGCAGCAGGGCGTCTGCGGCTCCGGTGGTCATTGGGCTATTCCCCTTCTTGGGTGTGGATGAAACAACGGGCGTGGTGATGCGGCCCCACCTCGGCTGACGCGGGCATTTGCTGCTCGCAGATAGAGCCGACCTTTTTTGTGCAACGGGTGTGGAAGGGGCAGCCCTCGGGCAGGGCGTACGCACTGGGGACGCTGCCCTCAATCGGATCGATGCGTCGGCGTTTGCCGGTCAGGCGGGGGATGGATTGCAACAGGGCCGCAGTGTAAGGATGCGCTGGGCTGTCGAAAATTGCGGCTACCGGCCCTTCCTCGACGATTCGTCCCAGGTACATCACATAGACGTATTCGACGGTGTGCGCGATCACGCCGAGGTCGTGGGTGATTAGCATGAGTGCCAGCCCCAGTTCGCGCTGGAGCCGCTGGATTAGCTTGAGCACTCGCGCCTGCACGGTCACGTCGAGGGCTGTGGTGGGTTCGTCGGCGATTAAGAGTCGTGGATTGCTCGCCAGGGCCATGGCAATCATCGCCCGCTGGCGCATCCCGCCCGAAAGCTGGAAGGGATAGTCATCGGCGCGATCAGGCGAATCGGGGATGCCGACTAAGTGCAACAGTTCGATGACCCGTTGCCGCGTTGCTGCTGAGGATAGCGAGTCGTGGAGTTGGATCATCTCGGCGATTTGGTTGCCAATGGTATGCACCGGCGAGAACGCGGTCATTGGCTCTTGGAAGATCATGGAAATGTCGCCGCCTCTGATCTGGTGCATTTCGTCGCTGTGCGCGTCGAGTGCCGCGAGGTCGATCGTGCGCTCGTCCAGCTTGCGTCGGTAGCGGATGTGGCCACTGGTAATCTCGGCTGCCGGTGGCAAAATTTGTAGCAAGGCGTTGGAGGTCATGGTCTTGCCGCAGCCGCTTTCGCCGACGATGCCCACGGCTTGGCCGGTGTTGATGCGAAAGCTGACGCCGTTGAGCGGCCGCACCACGCCCTCGTCGCGGGTGATGCGCACGCTCAGGTCGTGGACGTCGAGGAGGGGAGAGCTCATAAACTTCGCTTTTTTTTATACGTGCGGGTTGTGAGTATCGTCCTGTGTTTCCAACGCCAAAGCTGGAAGAAGCGGTTGTTGAATGTTGTCAAAAATTTGCGGCATGGTTTGCGGGCATACGCTTAGCGCAACTAATGGCTGGCATACGGATCGGCTGCGTCGCGCATTCCATCGCCGACCACGTTGAAGGCCAAGACCGCGATGACCACGAAAAGCCCGGGCAGCAAGAGCCACGGTGCCATGGCCACGGCCTGAAAGTTCTGCGCCTTTTGCAGCAGCACCCCCCAGCTAACCACGGGTGCCCGCAGCCCAATCCCCAAAAAACTCAGCGCGGTCTCGCCGAGAATCATGCCTGGCACCGCTAGGGTGGCCGAGGTGATCACGTGGCTGAGGAACGACGGTAGCAGGTGTTTGAAAATGATCTTCAACTCGCTGGTGCCGGACAAGCGGGCGGCGACCACGAAATCCTCGTCGCGCAGCGATAGAAAGCGGCCGCGCACCACGCGTGCCAACCCGGTCCAGCCCATCAGCGAGAGGATAATGGTGACGCCGAAGTAAATATGCAGCGGCGGCCAGTGGGCTGGCAGTGCCGCGCTCAGCGCCATCCACAGCGGTAACTGCGGCACGGCCATTAGGACCTCAATGATCCGCTGCACCACCACATCGACCCAGCCGCTGTAGTAACCCGCCAGACCCCCGAGCAGGATGCCGATGAGGAAAGTCAGGGCCACGCCGATTAGTCCGATGGTGAGCGATATGCGCGCCCCGTATATGATTCGGCTGAGCAGATCGCGGCCCAAGTCGTCGGTGCCGAAGAGGAACAACGGCCCGTTGCCCGCGCTGAACAAGTGCAAGTCCGCGTCGAAAAGCCCCCAGAACTCGTAGGCCGGACCGTGCGCGAAAAAGCGGATCGGATGTATGACTTTGGCATCGACGAGATAGGCACGCTGCCACGGGTCGGCGGTCGTGTCTTGCCGTACGCCGTGGACAAAGGGCCGCCAGTGAAAACGCCCCTCGCCGTCGAAGAAGCGAATCGCTTGCGGCGGGCAGAGGACGTATTGCGCGTGGCGCTGGTCGGGTCGGTACGGCGAGACAAATTCGCACAAGGCCGCGAGCCCGTAGAGCGCGATCAGCGCTGCGCTGCCGACTAACGCCAGCCGATGGCGGCGGAAGCGCATCCACATCAGACGCCACTGCGAAGCGTCGGCTAGTTGGGTTGTGGGGCGGTCTTCACTCATAGCGGATGCGCGGGTCGGCAATGGCCAAGAGAATGTCCGACAACAGGGTGCCGATCACCGTCAAAACGCTGAGCATGAGCAGGAAACTGCCTGCTAAATACATGTCTTGGTTGCGGAGGGATTCGAGCAGCAAAGGGCCGGTCGTCGGCAGGCTCAACACCACGCTAGTGATGGCCGACCCAGAGATTAGGTGCGGCAGCATCCAGCCGACCGTGCTGATAAAGGGATTGATGGCAATGCGCAATGGGTACTTAATCACCAAGCGGACCGGACCAAGGCCCTTGGCCAGCGCTGTCGTGACGTAGGGCTTACCCAGCTCGTCGAGCAGATTGGCGCGCATGATCCGCATCAGCCCGGCCATGCCAGCCGTGCCGATGACCACGGCCGGGATCCACAGATGCGCTAGCAAATCGCCGAACTTGGCCAAGCTCCACGGCGCACTCGCGTACTCGGGGGAAAACAATCCGCCCACCGCGATCCCAAACCACTCGTAGCCCAAGTACATCAAAACCAGTGCCAGCAGGAAGTTGGGCGTCGCCAGACCGACAAAGGCCGCGAGGGTTGCCGCATAGTCGAGCGCCGAGTACTGGCGCAGGGCCGAATAGACGCCCACCGGGAAGGCGATCAGCCAAGTCAACAAGGTCGCGGTCGAGGTGATCAGCAAGGTGTAGCCCAGCCGCTCCCAGATCAGGTTGTTGACCGACTGGCCGTACATCACCGAATAGCCCATGTCGCCTTGGAGGAAGCCGCCCATCCACTTGAAGTACTGGACGAGCATCGGGTCGTCGAGGTGGTAGCGGGCGCGCAGGGCGGCGATCTGTTCCTCGGATATGTCTTGGCCCTCAGCCTGTAGCTCTTGTAGGCGCGACGTGATGATGTCCCCGGGCGGCAACTGGATGACGACGAAGACCAGCACCGAGACGGCCAGCAGGGTGGGGATCATAATCAGGACGCGGCGGATGATGTAGTTGATCATGGCTTAATTTTGCTGTAGATACCAAGTCTCTGGATAGTAGGGCCAAGACCAGCGCGAGTCCCATCCCCAATAGCCTTGGCGCGGGACATTGCGCAATCGGTTGCTGACGATGACGGGATGTGGCCCCAAGCCGATGACGCCGAGTGCCCACAGATTGTCGGCTTGGCTCTGGAGAATTTTTTTCCCCATGGCGATGCGCTCTTGGAGGTCCGACGTGCGGCGCAGCACCTCCCACCAGGCGATTAGGTCCCGGACCTCGCCGGGCGGTATCCAGCCGCGCGCTCCGTCCGACTGGTACCATCGCGACCACTCCGGCCACTGGGTCACCTCCTGCCCCACGTGCATGGGCACGTACCAAAAAGGCTCGATGGGAAAGAGGATGTCGGCGTTGCGGTCGGCGTGCCAGATGCTCATGTCCATGACCCCGCCCCGGGTGCGGATGCCTTGCAGCGCACCGCTTATCTGCTTGCGATTGATGTGCAGCCCCACTTCGCGCCAGTGAGCGGTAGCCAAATCGACCGTGACTTGCTTGGGCGTCTCCCCGATTGTGTACTCCAGCGTGATTTCGAGTGGTCGGCCATCGGGATGCTCGCGTCGGCCATCGCCATCGCGGTCGATCAGCCCCATCTCGTCGAGCAGGGCGCGGGCGCGTTGCGGATCGTGCTCGGCCCAAGCGGCGGCAAAGGAAGGCTCAAAGTAGCGGCTCGATGACACGACCGTCAACTGGCGCGGGACCCCCTGCCCGTAATAGGCGATGTCGTTGATCTCGGCGCGGTTGATGGCCAGCGAGAGGGCGCGGCGAAAGCGCACGTCCTGAAAAATCTGCCTGAGCCGCTCGTCGGGGTGGGTCAGGTTGAGCATGAAGGTCACGTCCGAGCCGTAGGGACGAGGCCAGAGGTACGTCTCGTAGCCCTTGTCCTGTTCAAAGCGCTTAAACAGCGGGATGTCAGCGGTCTTAAACTGCCGCCCGGCAAAATCGACCTGCCCGGTGGCGGCCTTAGCGGCCATGATCTCGGGGCTGTCAACCCGCTGGACTTCGAGGTAATCGATGTAGGGCAGTTGATTGCCGGCCGGATCTACTTTGGGGTAGTAGGGATTGCGGCGATAGCGGACGCGCGTCGAAGTCTTGCTAACCACCACATAAGCGGTCTGCACTGGCTTGTGAAAGACCATTAGGTCGCGGGTGTTGATAACGGATTGGAAGTAGGTGCGCCAGTCTTGCAAGCCGAGTTCCTCGGCTTCGCGTGCTAGCTGCTCGGCGTCGGTAAAATCGGGATGATAGCGACGCATAAAGTGCGCTGGTGCCGACAGGTGCGAGCTGTTGTGGGCGAGGTGCTTGACAAAAAGCGGCATCGGCTGGGGAAAGTGATAGCTAAAGAGGTAAGGGCCGTGTTTTTCGATGTGGGCCCCCTTAAAGCGGGGCGACACCACGGGCGTGAGGTTTTTGTTCATGTGGACGCGGTCGAACCAAAAGACAAAGTCGTCGGCCGTCACCGGGTGTCCGTCGGACCACTTGTGCCCGGGCCGCAGGAAGACCGTCAGAGTCTGCGCGTCGTTGTGGTACTCGACCCGTGCGGCGAAGTTGGGCAGCGTTAGCTGGAGCTGCGGCCCGGGCCGCAGGGTTCCTTCGGGCACGTTGAGGAGCTGTTCGCCGGCGAGGAACAGGCGCGCGGTGCCCCCATAGGTCCCGATTCCGTCGATCGGCTCGACGACAATCGGGTCGTCCGGGAGCCGATCCGCCACCGGCGGCAACGCGCCGCTGGCCACGAGTTCGTCGAGCATGGGCGACTGGTGGAAGGTGGTCAAGCCGACTTCCGAGGCCGTGCGCGGCGGGTGGAACCAGCTTTCGGGCCACGCGGTGCTCGGAATATCGCCCTCAGCCGCTGGAGGGGCTGCTTGACTCGCTAGGGCCATGAGCGTTAGCAGGAAACCGGCCTGCACTACATTCATTGAAACTACACCATGCAAAAGAGACGCACCGACTGAGAACGGCTAATAATCGGGGCCACAAGTCTAAAGCGATTGCGCCCATTGCGCCAGAGGGCGCGGAGACCTACTTTTCCTAGGCATCAACACGCGAGGAGATGGCGATATGAAAATGCTAATGTGCGTAGTGAGGCCCAACGCGCTAGACGCTATCAAGAAGGCGTTGAGCGGCTTGGGCGTCCAAGGCATAACGGTTAGCGAAGTCAAGGGTTTTGGCCGCCAAAAAGGTCATAAGGAGATATATCGCGGTGCCGAGTACGTCGTTGATTTTACTCCCAAGCTCAAGGTTGAGGTCGTGGTGCGAGACGATCTCGCCGAGCAGTGCTTGGATGCCGTGCGCGAGGCGGCGCGGACGGGCCACATTGGCGACGGCAAAATTTTCACGCTGTCGGTAGATGAGGTGGTGCGGATCCGCACTGGTGAGACTGGCGACGCGGCTATCTAGCCTACGGCGATGCTGAGTTAGCGGGCGAGGGGCGCGATCCCCTCGCCCGCTTTTTTTTAAAAGTGCTCGACAAGACTCTAACTTCTTCCCCAACAACGAAAGCCAACCCACAGGACACCGCGATATTTGTTGGCCGGACACGAAGTGCGCTCTTACGGGGTCGATGACATGAGCTCCACCGGCGGCGTACTCTCAGCGGCGCACACGGCATTTGCCCAGACCGTTGATTCGCTGTTGGCACAAGGGCGGCCTTGCCGTATGGCGCGGTCACTCGTACTTTTGGGCTACATCCCTTGGACATTTTGCCGCGAGGAACGTCTATGGCCGAAGTCGTTCGCCACAACTGTGGTTTGACCGTAGCACACTCTCTGCACGACGCCTACCGCTTTATTCATTCGCTACAGCATCGGGGCCGGGAGGCGGCCGGCATCGCGGCAATAGGCGACGGCCGCATCGACGTGATCAAGTGGCAGGGTGGGGTCTCGCGCTTTGACGTGACCGATCTGCACAAAATTTTCCTCAGCCCCAATTACCATACTTACATGGCCCACGTGCGCTACGCCACGCGCGGCTCGAAGGACAAAATCCTCGAGGAGGCCCATCCACACGTCATCGGCGGCACGGTCGAACACCGCGACAACCACATCCTGATCTGGGACTGCGACATGGCGGCCGTTCACAACGGCCAGGTCGACCGGGTCTTCTTCGAGGACTCGGCTCCCTTGCACTTGTATTCGAGCTGTGACACCGAGGCCCTGCTCTATCTCTATCGCGAGCGCGGGGCGCACAACTTCCTCAAGGAAGTACCCGGTGCCTATACCTTGGCCATCGCCGACAAGCGTGAGCGAGACGTGATCGCAATACGCGATCGCACCGGGATCAAACCCGGGGTGCTCGGTTGGAAAGACGGCAAGTACGTGATGGCTTCGGAGGACATTGCCTTCCGCAAAAACGGCGGCGAATACGTCGAGGACTTGGAGCCGGGCGCGATCTACTCGCTCACGCCTGAAGGAAACTATCGCAAGCAAGTGGTGGTCTCGACCAACCTCGCTTATTGCTTTTTTGAATGGAATTACATCACCAATCTCGACTCGATTATCAACGGTGTCAGTGTGCGCCGCATCCGCGAGTCGCTAGGGGAGATGCTCAGCGAGGAATTTCTACCGCCCGACGTCGATTTGGTTACGTACCTGCCGCGCTGTCCCGAGGTAGCGGCCCGCGCCTACGCCAAGCAGGCGGAATTGCCCTTTGAGACCGTGTTCTATAAGATGCGGGGTGAACGCTCATTCCAAGGATCGACCGCTGGCGAGCGCAAGAACTCGATCGACCAAAACCTGCATCTTTTGCCCGGGATGGCGCAAAAGCTCAAGGGCAAGACCGTGATCCTGATCGACGACAGCATTGTGCGCGGCAACAATTCCAAGCGCGCCTGCGACCTGCTCTACGAGGAAGCTGGCGTTGAGCAGGCTTATTTGGTGAGTTACACGCCGCCGATTGGCATTATCGGCGACGATGGCGTGCCGAGGGGATGCACCTTTGGGGTGGATATGCCGCCGGACCCACCACCGGGTGAAGAGTTTATCGCACGCGGGCGCACGGCTGAGGCCATCGGCGAGGCCATGGGGATGCCTGTGATTTACTTGTCGCGGCAGGGGATGCTAGACGCTTTTGCACGCACTGGCCTGCCTGAGCGCGACTTGTGTACGTACTGCATTGGCGGGCGCATGCCTTTTGAGGCGGCTGGATCGCTGATCCAAATTGGCGATAGGCCGCAACTCGATTTGTGGCGGGCGTGAAGGTCGGCTGGTAGGCCGCTATTCGGCCAGCATTTTGACCCAGCTTTCGGGGTCGTTGCCGTCAAGGCCGACGATCAATTCGAGTGTTTGTTCCATCCACAAGGTTCCCCCCGGCATTAGCTCGCTCAGCGGGCCGACGTTTTCGATTTCACCGAAGCGCGGCTTGCCGTCGAATAGTTCAGACCTGGAGTTGAACATCGTCACCGTGCCGCCGTCTTCGGGGTATTCGGCTGCGGCGATGTGGGCGACGGTGGATTTGAGTGCGGTCTCGTTCCAGACAAAGGCGATCCAGCCCGCGTCGCCATTGGTGCCGACCTTTTGCCAACCGTTTTGCGGTTTTATCCGATAATCCAACGCCAGTGCCCTAGGCCCCAAGTAGATACCGGCCTCGTTGGGGATGGTGTCGGGCCAGAATAGCAGACTGCGGCGGCCCCCTGTGCGCCAAGGGGTGACGCCGACGCCCGCGGGACGGATGACGTTGAGGACCCAGCAGGCGATGCGGCGCGGTTTGTCGCGCATGTTTTTGAAGCCGTGGCGGATGTGGAGTATGGGTTGCTCGGGGTCGAGTGCGATCTCCATAGTCAAGCGCAAGCCCGAGCGGTCGTCTGGGGCGGCGGTGAGGCGCGTGGAGCGCACACCGGTCAACTCGGCTGTGGCTGGTTGCAGGGCCGGTAGCCCGGATTCGGGAATCTGGGTCGGCTCGAAAAACCACGAGCGCACGCCGATGTATTCGTATTCGCGGGAGACATGGAGGGGATTTTCGCCGCCTTTGAGACGGAAGGCGAGGACGCGCGGATACGGCGCGGCGATGGCAAAAGCCTCGGCGCGGTCGTTTTTGAGCCAAAAACCAGTAAAGCCTTCGTACTGAGCGGTTTGGGCGGCTAGGGGCCGGGCGGCTAAGAGCAAAAAACAGCAAACGATGAGCATAGGCGTTGTCTCCGGTCGATTAATTTTGCATGATAGGCCCTGAGAGTTTCACTGTCAAACGCGAATCCGAGGAGTAGAACGATGATCGTCGAAGAAGTACGGCTGTGGAAATTGACTCGCCGCCACGTGCGCGAGCGGCTGGAACAGGGCCTGATTAAGGGGGCGATTTTGCCCACTGGCAGCACCGAGCAGCACAACGAGCATCTGGCCATGGAGCACGATACCGCCAGCGCGGCGCATGTGGCGCACCAAGCGGCTTTGCAGCTCTATCCGCAAGCGGTGGTGGCCACGCCTTTGTCCATCGGCATATCCGAGCACTGGATGGAGTTCCCCGGCACCTTGAGCCTGCGGCCAGAGACCTTTTTTGCCGTGGCCTACGACGTGTGCGAGTCGCTCAAGCGGCACGGGATTGAGCACGTCCTGATATGCAATGGCCACGCCGGCAACGGCCCTTTGGGCGACCAAGTCGAGGAGTTCGGCAAACGCTTGGGCATGGACGTGCAGTTTTACTCGTATTGGGCGGCGTATTCCGGGGAGCTCGTCGCCCAAGTGTTGGAGTCTGGGGATTGTCCGGCGCATGCAGCCGAGTTTGAGACCTCGTTTGCCATGGCGGCGTTTCCCGAGAACGTGCAGTGGAAAGGGGTTGATTACGAGGGGGCCAATCTCCAGATACAAAGTGAGAGCTACGCGCCGCGCGACCCGATTTACTTTGAGGCCGGCCGCGACTTAGCCACGCCCAAGAAAGGTCGGGTGATGGCGGATGTGGCGATTGACTGGGTCGCCGCGAAGATGCAGGAGATGATCGGCGCTTAGAAAAGCGACTGACTCCCTTGACAACGATATGGGCCGCATGGTACTTGTTGGATGTGACCTCAACCCAACAGAGAGGAGATGTGCTATGACGGAGTTTACGGAGCGGGTCGCTCGGCTCGAAGGCGCGTATGACCACCTAGCCACCAAAGCGGACATTGCCGAACTCAAGGTGGCCACCAAAGCGGACATTGCCGAACTCAAGGTAGCCACCAAAGCGGACATTGCCGAACTCAAGGTGGCCACTCAAACCGAGATTGCCGAACTCAAGGTGGCTACTCAAGCCGAGATTGCCGAACTCAAGGTGGCCACTAAGGAAGATATACAGGGGTTAGAACGACGACTCGACGTAAAAATTGGCACTGTGGAGAAAGAAATCTCCGGCTTAAAAAGCAGTGCCAAGACGCTGGCAACGGCCATTAGCGTCGGGTTAGTGGTCGTTCAACTCATTCTTAAATACGCCCTCCCGTAGCCACAGCTTGCCTTCATCTCAACACAAACGCCCTGCTTCCCGACGAAGGAAGCAGGGCGTTTCGCATACCCTGAAGAAGCGGTCGCGGCTTGCTTAATAAGCGGCCTTGATCTGGCCCCAGCTTACGTCCTCGACAGCGGTCATGGACGCCATCGAAGGCTCCATCTCGGCCAGCACCACGTCGTTGGTGGCCGTGCAGCACGCTGACGGAGCCATGGTCCAGAAGCCCTGATAGCTTTCGAGCACACACTCGGTGCATGGCTCGTCGAAGTCGCCTACGGTCACGGATGTGTGGATGATCTCGTTTTCCGCGAGGTCGAAAATCACGGTTTGCTCGGGGGTGGCCGACTCGTCGTTAGGCATTGAGATGATCGGCGTGATGGCCAGCTCGTAATAATAGGTACTCTCGCCGAACTGCTCGCCGTCGTAGCTCCAGCCGAAATCGATCCATTCGCTGCCATCCACGAACCACTCCAGTGCCCGCACCGGGCGGTAGAACTGATAGGCTCCTTCGACCGGCGGCACCGCCCACTTATAGCTAAAGTTGTTGGCTGGCTCGCCTTCGAGGTTCTGCTCCTCGGTCGGCGTGTGGTCCGGGTTGACTTCTACTTCCCAAGCGTCATCCTGCCAGAAGGCCGAGGGGTTTTCGCGGTCCAAGTTGTGGACATTGTCGAAAACCTCGGACATGTAGTAGAGCTTGTTGGCACTGTCGTTCCAGCCGATGAGATGGCGGATGTTGATGTCGCTGACATCGATCTCGCCGCGGCCCACGGGCTGGATGTCGGCCACCGGCGAATAGAGGCGGTCGTTGCGAATCGTGTACGGATCAATCGGCACGACATCCCAATCCGACAGGTCGCCGTCCATGGTGGGGACGAGGTTGTCGGGGAACTGCACGGCGAAGTAGAGCTCGCCGGGCGGCGCGTGGCCAAAAGACGTACCGCACAAGCCCATGACTAAGGCTGCCGCCAAAGCGAATTTGGTCCGATCTTGCATAGCGAAAAACCCTCCTTTAGGAGAAGTGAGAAGTGCTGTGTGAAAACTGCACCAAGGGCCTAAGCCCAAGCTCAAAGATGACGTAAGTCTAAAAAAAAAAAAACTTACGTGTCAAGCACTTCTTCGCTTTTCCACAAAAAATGCGGGCGAGGGAATAAACCCACGCCCGCTTGAAACGCGCTCAACGCCGTTGGTCAATAAGCGACTGCGAGTATCCCGGTGCGTTCCTCTTTCTCTTCTAGTTGCAGCCGCCAGATATAGGTGCCCGGGGAGACGAGTTGCTGCGCGGCGTTGCGGCCATCCCAGCGATGGGCGAATTCGCCGCTGCGTGCGGTGATGGGCGGCAGCTCGACTACGAGTTGACCGGCGAGGTTGTAGATCGCCAGTTGCACCGGGCGGCTAGCCGTAACTTCGCGCAGCTTATAGGCGATTTCCACGGTCTCGTTCACGCCATCGCCATTCGGCGTAAGCGGGTTGGAAGTCACCGCAATATCGACGAGGAGCCGGCCGCCGACCGGCGTGTTGACGGCGAGCCCGTCGCCCGAAAAGCGAAAGGTGGCGTTGCCCGGGCGAATTTGCTGTTTGATATGGTCGGGGTCGTTGCTGTCGAATACCCAGCCCGAAAACTCAGTGCCAAAGCGCAAGACCGGCACCACAAAGCGCACTTCGAGCTGTTTGAAGCTGTCGTCTTCGCCTTGCAAACGGGGGAAGGACACCACGAAATGATCGGCTTGGATATCTGGCTCAAAGGTGTCCAAGTCGAGTTCGGTGCCGTCGCGTTTGACCGCAGAGACGGCTTGGACTTGAGCGTGGGTGCGGATCTCCAGCCGGTCGAAGCCCGTGTCGGCGGCGGTGAATTCCGGCCGGACTACATACGTAAATTCCGTGGGCGCGAAGGAATTGACGGCAATGGGCCACACTTCGCCGAGGATTTGGCGGGCAGCCGGTGCATCGCCGAATTGGATCGCGAATGAGCCGATGCGCGGCGCGGTGGTAAAGGTGGAAAACAGGCGAAAGGCAAGTTGGATATAGCGGCTCGGCCCGGGCGACAAAAGCGGTGTGCCGTCCCGCCAAGCCTCAGCCGGTACGGCGCTGTCTCGCAAGCCCGCGGCAAAATCGTAGGGCGGAGACCAGAAGCTCCAGTTGTCGGTGTCATACGCGGTAGGCAGGCGACCGGACGGGTCGAGTTTTTCGTATGCGGCCAAGGTGATCGGGCGAATGTCGCCGTTGATGTTTTCGTCGAAGTAGAGGCTGAGATCGGGTGCGTTGCCGGTGCGGGTGCGTACCTCAATGCGAGTGCCCGCGGGCACGTCAGCATCCCAGCGAATCTTGCCCCAGTTGATTGGCTCGCCAAAGTCGAGGATCTGAGTGACGAGGACGGTCTCCTCGACAAAGCCCTCGCCGTACACCTCGAATTCGGCGACTTCCCAATCGCGCAGGGGAAAGGCTTGGGCCGTGATGTAGCGGATCGACTCGGTGGGGAAGCGCAACTCTACCACTGGATCGAGATTTTCTCGGTTGGATTCGAGTACGGTGAGTTCGGGGTCTTGGTTTTGTATCCAGCGCAGCCCCTTAGTGACGCGGCTGACTCGGTCGCAGGGGCTGTTGGCAAAGCGCACGGTGTTGTCGCCCTTGCGCAGCTCGTACCAGGCGAGGAAGTTGGCGGCGAAGCTATCTTCGCCAAATGCTTCCAGCGGTGGCTTGGGCTCCGTGAGTTCCTCGATGAGCAAGATGTCATCTTCTCGCCCGAAGCGGGGCAGAAAGCGGATGCGGTTGACCGGCACGGCCGTGCCAAAGTCGATGACGACCGATTGCTTCCAGCCCTCGCCGGTGACCCCGGCGATGATCGAGCCGCCGCTGAAAATGCCTTGGCCTGGGGTGAAGCGGCGGAAGTGGGCCGTGGTGAAATCACCGTCGAACTGCTTCTTCACGGCGCGGAGTTGGTCGTCGAGAGCCGAGCAGCCATCGGTCGTCTGCACTATGCCGCCAGTGTAGGGCAGAGGAATCTTGATATCCGAGGAATTGGGGTCGGTCAGAGTCAGGTTGACCGCCGGGTTGATAAAGCGCGGCCCGATGGCGTTGTCGGCAAAGTCGATGAGCGTGTCGGCCGCTACGCCGTGGGGCGTGGTACCCACGGGTTCGGTGCCCACGACTTGACCCTCGGCATCAAAGAGCCAGTATTCGCCAACTCCTTCTTGAGACAGTAGGCTGGGCCAAGGGTTGCCGTCGTCGCCTCCGACGCGAAACTCCCCGCGGCTATGAACGGGCGCAGTTGACAGGACGAGTAGGAAATACGAAGCAATAAGGCGTTGCATGGCGTCTCTTTCTTGAAATGCGGGTAATATAAACAAGGAAACGGGCGGTTTAGCAAGTTCGGATAGGTGCATGGCGAGTCGCGTTTAACTTGATTTGTGCCTGTACTTTGGTTGCTTTATGTAGCAAATCGCACGGAGGATGGACATGAAAGCGCATTGTGCTGCGGCCGTCGGCTTCGTCTTAGTGTTCTGGCTGCCGAGCGGAAGTTTGGCTCTCGACGCGGTCTCGATTGGGGGGGGCGGCGATTTGGACTGGCAGGGCGAAGGCGAGGCGGTCGTCACCACCATTGACGCCGAGCACCGCTCCCCTTTGGACCCCAACAACTTGCTGGTGGGCAATGCGCCCGGCGACTTAGTCGAATTCGCCCGCGACGATTTCCCGCACAGCATCCTGCCCCGGCGCATTGCCGAGGGAGAGAACGTGGCCGTCGGCACCATTGAGCGCGGCGGCGACATTGTATCGCCCAATGTCTTCGACTTCAGCGGCACGTTCAAGCCGCTCGACTTGGAGATGATGCTAAAGGAGCTGCTCTCGGACGAGGCGGGCGGCGAGCTGTTGGCCTTTGAGCGCAAGAATCAGAATGCCCTGGGCATCCTAGTTCTGCTCAACTTAGGAGCGCGCTTTGGGGTGGAGCGCATCCGCATCTATCCGCGCAACACGGTCGTACCCTCGCCCTCGACCCCCTTCCAAAACGACTACCTGCGGGCGTATGAGCTTTTTACCAACGACGGCCTGAACCTGACCGGCGAGAACACGCCCATCTGGAGGCCACTGATCGCCGAAACCGACAACCAAGTCGCGGTTATCGACGTGCCGCTCGACCCGCCGCGTTACGTCCAACACCTGCGCTTGCGCGCGACTTCGCCGGTAGATTTTGAGATCGACGAGATCGAGGTTTTCGGCAAGGGCTTTTTGTCGCAGGCTCAATATGTGTCGGACATTTTCGACGCCGGGCAACCCGCCGTGTGGGGAACGCTGCGTTGGGTGGAAGAGGTGTTGGGCGATCCGCGCTTCTCCAGTGCGCAGATCCGCACGCGCACCGGCACGGACATCTCGCCCTTTGTGTACACCCGTCGTCTGCGCGGCAAGCAAGACTCCGAGGACATTCCTTTTTCGCTGGAAAACCCCGGAGAGGAGATGGGCCTAGCCGAGTATCGTAAATTGCCCCAACGGGCCGGGCAGACGCCCATCATCGACGCCGCGGGCCGCGAGTGGATGGCCGGGGCCGTGACCGACGACTTGATCAATTGGAGTCCCTTCAGCACGCCTTATCCGGCGGACGCAGCCAACGGCCCGGGCCGGCCCATTGTCTCGCCTAGCCCGCGCCGCTACATGCAGTTTGAGGTAGTTTTTAATAGCAGTGACCTAGAGGCCGCGCGCGCGATCAAGTCGCTGAGCTTTGACTTGTTGACACCGCCGTTTGCCGATGCCTTGGTCGGCGAGGTTTTTCCACGCGAGGTACAGGTATCTGAGGAAGTGCCCTTTACCTTTGCCGTGCGCGCCGCTATGGGTACGGACGGCCTGCGCGGTTTCGACACCATTGAGATCGACACGCCGACGCGCGTATCGAGTATTGACGCGGTGCAGATTCTCGATGGTGCTGGCGCGGTCGTGGCCGCACACCAATTCGACCGCTTTGACGCGGCCAGCGAAGAGTTCGCCATTGCCGAGGTTGCCGACGACCATTTTGCCGTGCGCTTCCCGGTGGTGACCGACGACCAGACCCAGGTGCAAATTCGCTTCCAAACCAACGTGCTGACGTACAGCACCAACTTCACCGCGGCGGCCCGGCTTACAACCGAATCGGGTGCAGCCCAAGTCATTGACTCAGGCAATGTGGCCTTTTTGGGCGCCGGGGACGAGGACGCCTTTTCCAGTACCACAGTACTCAGCTCGTCCGTATTGGCCGAAGGGCAACTCTTGGGTCGAGTGCAGGCTGCGCCCAACCCCTTTACTCCCAATGGCGACGGCATTAACGACGAGGCGATCATCCACTACAATCTGCTGGCGTTGAGTACCCCACGGCCGGTCGAGGTCGCGCTCTACGATTTGAGCGGTCGGCGGGTGCGCGTCCTTTTTGACGGTGAAGAGACCAACGGTCGCTACACAGACAAAGTGTGGGATGGCCGCGACGATCAAGGCCAGCCGGTTCCTCCGGGTCTGTACGTAGCGCGCGTTTTTGTTTCGGGGGATTCGGGTGCCGCCGAGCAAAGCCACGTCGTGGCCGTGGCGTACTAAGAAGTTATAAATAGCGCATCTACTGGGCTGCGCCGACAGCCGTGCTGTTTGGTGCTCGCGCCCGCCGCGAACCAGACTGAATGAACGAACCGCGTTGTGGAGCAAAACGCGAAGTAGGTACTATTGATGGAAATAATACTCTCGATAACAATAGCAGGTCTTGTGGCTGTCTCGCTTGGCACAGTCTCACATATCCGGCGATCGCACCATCGGGCCTTCCTTACAAAGACGCTCGAGGTTGACGATTCGCTACGAGCACGCGTGGCGAGAGAATTTAGGGTGGACGGAGTTTTAGTGACAGGTGTAAGCGTGTTTGATGTGCTCTACAACATGATGAAACTGGACCCCAACGTTCTGCGGGGAATAGATCATCTACATCAGGCACAAAACTTCAATAACCTTGGCGAACTCATGGACTTTATGAAAAGCAATATTATTAAGTCCAAACCTGGCGACGAAGCTTGGAAACAGATGCTTGACAAGTACAAGGGCTACACCGGCGAGGAGAGGGTGGCTGAGCACCTTCGAGAGTCCGGCCATAACGTCGAGATGCCAGAGTCAGGCACTACCGAGGGACTAGATCTTATAGCAGATGGAAAACCATATAATGTTAAGATCACAGACGATCCGCATTACATTCAAGAACACCTCGACAAATATCCAGATATTGACGTAATAACAACTCGAGAAATGGCCGACTACTTCAGCGATAATCCCCGCGTTAGAATAGTTCAACTTTCGTCTCAGGAAGTGTCTGACGCCACAGGCGATACGTTTAAGGCGATAGCCGACCTCGGAGATGGAATTGATAGCATCCCCTTCATTTCGTTGGCCATTAACACATGTAAGAATATCCATAAATGGCGCAAAGGCGACGTCGATCTCAAGACCGCAGCAGAACATACCGCGCTGGACACGGCTGCCAGCGGTGTTGGTGGTTGGCTCGGAGGCACGGCTGGTCTTGGTTGGGGCCTAGCGTTGGCACCCGTGACCGGAGGCCTATCAGCGGTTGTCCTACCAATACTAGGTAGTTTGGCCGGCATCTTCACTGGCAAGGGGATCAGCGGATGGTTCAAGGAACGCCATCTGCGGAGATATATTGAGGAGCTTCAGTATCTGGCTACCGAGTTTCGAGACGCGTTTGTGGAGCTATTCAGTAATGTCGTAGGTGCCATGGACTCGTTTTTTGAGCAGCCCCTAGCAGTTGCGGCCAATGGAATCGCCGAGGAGGGTTTCTTCAAGCGAATGGTTTTCCCAAGTGCAGAGACCACATTTTATAGAATGGCATCTAAGGAACTAAAGGCCGAGCGTGCAGATAGGCACTCCTTCTATGCGGACCTACGCAAAGCAGTGCAGGACGCGGAGGAACCGAGCGAAGGTGGCATGATCCTATTCACTAACTGCCAGCAGCAAGGTGTGGATGTGCTGATGGATGTGGAACCGCTGCCCGAATACTATGACGCACTAGAGGCGCAACTGGAGATCATTGAAAAGGAGCAGCGCAAGCTTAAGTAAATCGCAGCGGTTGCGTACTAGAAATGGCTGGATATCACGATCTAGTTGCGGAAGTTCCCGTAAAGTACGTGTATCGCATCATTTCCGATCTCGTAGCAATCGCTCAAACTCAGGTCTATCAGGCGACGCACGTTATTCGCTAAGTAAGATGGACCCTTGTGCGACGCGCTGTCGAGGATGAGTGTGTAATTGCCACCAATAATGCAACGGACTTCGCTCCGCTCGTTGGGCGCGAAGAGGTACATGCTCGCATGAGCTTAGAGATACAGAAGCAACTGTTCGAGTACGCATTGGAGCAATCAACCGCCGAAAATTTGTTCGATTTGGGCTTCCATTTCCCGGCGTGCCACCTTTTCCATTCGATAGGCGCGCTGGCTGCGGCTAAAGGCCGCGAATTGGGCCGCCGCGTCGGCTGGGCGTCCGGTGCGTTGGTAGAGATGCCCGAGGAATAGATGGGCCTGGTAGTCGCGCGGGGCGATCTGGCGCAGATGCTCAAACAGGGGCACAGCTTCTGCATAGCGGCCTTGGCGGGCGTAGAGCATACCCAAGCTCCAATGGGGATGCGCGGCCTTGGCATCAAGCGCGATGGCGCGGCGCAAGAGTTTCTCGGCCTCTGCCAGTCGGTCGGTCGGCCCGAGGGCCATGGCCGTTCCTTGTTCAAGTTGGATGAGCAAGTCGGCGAGGCGGGTTGGGTACTCGGGCACGTGCGGCTCGCGTTGCACGAGTTGCTCTAACTCGGCCATGGCCTGGCGATTTTGTCCCTGCGCCGCGTACAGACGGGCTAGTTGATAGCGCACGAGAGTCGAGTCTGGATTCAGTTCGAGTGTGCGGCTATACGCTTGGGCGGCACGTTGAGGTTGGTCTGCCATCAGGAGGGCGTAGCCGAGGCCCCCGTGTGCGGCTGCCCAGTTGGGCCGCGCCGTTGCGACCTCGGAGTACGCGGCCGCCGCCTCGTCGTAGTGCCGAGCGAGCAGGGCGGTGTGGCCTAGGAGAAACCGCACATCCGCGTCGTGGGGCTGCGTCTCAAGGTAGCGACGATAGAGTTCAAGGGCCTTGCCGTAGCGCTCGGCCTCGCTGTGGAGTGCCGCGAGTGCGAGGAGTGGTTCGGCGAAGGTAGGGTCGCGAGCAATGGCGTGGCGGTAGTGGCGGGCGGCGTGGGCCGGCATGGCCCGTTTCTCGTAGGCGTAGCCGAGATAGTAGTGCTCGTGGGCATCGCCCGCTCGGTCCATCGCGCCCGTGGCTACATTGCAAAAGATCAAGAGTGCGGCAACGGCGGCGAGCGCGGGCCAAGGCCGTTGCCACAGGATGCGCACCCCACAAGCTGCAAACAGCAACAGCACGGGCACGGCCGGCAGACGGTAGCGTCCGGTGACGAAAAACAGGACCACAGAAAGTGCATAGCAAGCTACAAAGAGTGCCAGCAAGCGCTCCTCGGGAGACTCGGAGGTACGCAGAGCGGCGAAAAGTCCCAAAAGTGCCAACGGGGCGACCAAGCCGAAGGGAAACGCCAGTCCCTTTTTCCACAGCAGGATCGACAAAAGCGCAGAGTCGTTGCGGGCAAAGTAGAGGTCGCGATTGCGCGGGATTTCGTCGCCGCGCAGAAATAGGTAGCCCTTGTACGCCAGCAAGCCCAAGAAATCGAGCGGCTCGGAGGTTATGTATTGCCAAGATTGGGCAAAAAAATAGCGCGATTTGGCTGAAGGCCGCTCAATGTCGGCGCGGTACTCGGGCATTTCCACCAGTTCGATCCAAGCCCGCCCCGGGCGGATGCGGGTCGTTTGTTCGTAGTCGGCGTTGTTGCCGATGTAAAAGTTGATGCCCGCGTTGTGCGAGATGAGCACACTATCGCCGCCGACCGCCCAGTTGCGATACGCGACCGGTGCGATGACCAGCGCACAGCCCAAGAGCAGCACAGCGGGCGGGTGGAGCCGCCGCTGTCGCCAGTAGAGATAGCCCAACAGCACGGGCGCAAAGAGCAGCACATTGGCCACGGCGAGCGCGGACAGGCCCAGCAGCACCCCGGCTGCTAGCCAGCGCGTCCAGCCATCCGCGTTGATTGCGAGCAACAGCGCGAGCAAGTTGAGGCAACAGGCTAGCAAAGTTGGCAGCAATTCGCCGCCAAAGTAGATGAAGGGACCGTACAATGCCGCGGCAATCCCCGCGCCGAGCCCGATTCCCGCGCCAAAAACCCGGTATCCCAACAGACAGATGAGAACGCAGACGACCGCGCCGATGACGGCTTGGATGAGTCGCGGCAGGTAGAGGTCGTCCCCGGCGAGCGCAAAGAGGACGCCGAGCAGCACAGGGTAGAGCGGCGGTTGCCAGAAGGGCGCGGCCCGCCCCGCAAAGGAGACTTCGCTGAAGTAGCGCGCTTCCTCGACATAGGTGAGGGCATCGACGACGGGTGCGGTGAAAATCGGGTTGGTGCGTATTTCTTGGAGGTAGTACAGACGCACCGAGAGGGCGAGCGCAAAGACGGCCACCCCCCCCACGAACATCCAGCGTCTAGCCATGGGCACTACGCGCTTATTGCAAGCCCGCGTAGATCGAAATAAAAATTTGGTTAATAATCATCGCGTCCTCGCCCCGGGGCTGGCGGCGGTCGATTTTCATGCCCGCATGGGTCGTGACCTTATAGCCGAGATAATCGGAGATATTGGCCAACTGCAAGGCCCAGACTAGGCCATTGAAGTCGTTGGAATCGCGCTTCAGGTCGTTGAGAAAAGTCAACTCTAGCCCGCTCAGCAGGGTCGTGTGGCTGAGCAGGGGAAAGCCGAGGACGAAGCCGCCAATCTCGGCCAGTTCAGTGCGCTCGTCGGCCGAAATCAGGTCGCGGCTCTGGCGGCGGTACTCGCTTTTCCAGCGCGGCTCCAGCCACAGGTGCCCAAAGTCGAAGCGATAGCTGATTTTGTTGATTAGGCCAAAGAAAAAGTCGCGCTCGCGCAGGCCCAACAGCGCGCGTTCATTGGCGCTGAGCCGCTGGTGATACAAATCGTATTTGAGGTAGTTGGCCGTCAGCAGGCCGCGCAGCTTGTAGTCGTGGCCGATCCAGAGGCTGTTGATCCAAGCGTCGCGTGCGATGAGCGGATCTTCGACTTTGGTCGGTTCACCAGTGCGGATATTGGCGTTGGGCAGCCACTGCAAGAGATCGTCGGGAATGTCGTCGGTAGTGGATTTGAGCATCTCAAAGACGCGGAAGCGACCCCAAGCCGGGGTGTCGCGATCGAGGGTTAGCAGGACGTAATTGGCGTGGTTTTTTTGGTTGGAAGAAATGAGATCCTCGCGCAAGACGCCAACCATCAACCGTAGTTCCGGGGTGAAGTGGACGCCGCCGTAGGCGTTGTACCCTTGGTGATCCCGCTTGTAGGGGTAGTCGGGCAGTTCGTCGTTTTCAAAGCGGTCGACCCACAGGTTGTTGTTCAGGTCGATGCCGAAGAGGAATTCGGGCCGATCGACGTTGTGGCGCAGGAACGGCTCCTCGTAGTCTGGGATGAGGTTGCTCAAGAAGCGGTTGTCGTTCTGGTTGAAATCCGAGATGAAGTCGTTGTTCTCGTCCCAACCGGGGAAGACGCTCGGATCGCCGGCCTGCCAGTCTTTGCGCACGGTGTCGGGAAATTCGTCTTGGTCGTCGTTGTCCTCGACTAGTTCGACGACGTGGATGCGTTCGTCCTCGTAGTCGATAAAGCCATCGCCTTGGGCGGTGAAAGTGCGGGTAGAGTAGCGAGGATCCATGCTGTATGCTTCGCCAAAAAAGAAGAAGGGAAACGCGATCCGCGAGAGGTTCATCATCCACGCAGCGGCAGCGCGGTCGCCGCGGATGCCCGAGAAGGTGGTGTGGGTCTTGGCGACTACGTTGGGATACTTGGTGTAGTTGTAGTTGAGATCGTACTCGCCGTAGAAATCGAAGCCAAGGACCTGTTGCAGTTCTAAGGTTGCTCCCCAGATTTGGGTGGAGGTCGGCAGGCCGTAGTCAAAACTGACGATCTGCAAATTGGTATTGTCTTGGACGTTGCCCTTAGCTTGGGCGACGAGCAAGAGTACGGATTCGCCGCCGACGTTGAGCTGGCTGTCGGAGGTGACCCAGACCTGATAGTCATTGCCCAGCACGAGGCGGAACTCGACCTTTTTGATTTCTTCTTTGGTGCCCGAGGCGCGGTTGACAAAGGCCGGGCTGTCAAAGTCGTAGCGTAGGCGGATCTCCTCGGCCCCATCGGCCGAAAGGAAGCCCTCCCCCACGAGGCCACCCTCGATGATCGGCCCAAAGCGGATGGCCTTGCCGTTGTCTTGGGTGCCGTCGAGATAGGTGATGATGATGTCCGAACCGGCACTGAAGAAGGCCGCGCCGCCGACGCCGTCCTCGGGGCTGTCGTCGCGCAAGACGATCTCGATGATCGAAACGGTCTGGTTCTGATCGACTGATAGCTCACCGGTGAAGGGGTTGCCGGTAAAGCCGTCGATGAGCGTGTTAGACTGGTGGGCGTTGACCATGGTCAGGCCCACAGTGGCGAAATCGCCCACCTGCGCGGTGGCGCGGCTGCCGAACATGGATGTGGCGTTGGTGACCAAGCTCTCTTGATCGTTGGTCGACGTGCCGCCAGGGCGACTGATGCGCGAGTAGATCAGGGTGCCTTGGTATTTGTCGGCTGCGTAGTCGAATTGAATGCCATCCCAGCGCGGCTTGGAGAAGGTCATCGGCGTCAGGGTCGAGCGGATCTTGGTACCGGCCGTCAAGGCGTAGTGGTGCTGGCCCTTGGAGTCGGCTGAGATGACCACGCCACTAAACCAGCGCTCGAAATTGCTGGACTTCAGCACCGAAGAGCCAAACTGCCGGGGTTGGGTTTGCGAGTTGTTGAAAACCAGCCAGCCCCTAGTGACGAGATTGCCGTAGAGGTCGTAGTAGTAATCGCCTTCGCGGATGGCGCTGACGTAGCGCTGATAGTGATCGCGGGCGTAATTGGAGTATTCCCACTGCCGCCACTGGTATTCGTTGAGCAGCTCCTGCGGCACGTACCACCTGCGCTTGGCCGGGTCGAGAGCGCCGAACAGGACGCCCGGCCCCTGCGGCTCAAAGGAAACCACCCCACCCTTTTTGACGGTGCCGATGCGCGCACCGTATTCTTGGGCGTTAGCAGCAGCACTGCCGAGCCATAGGATGGCTATCGCCGCCCGGAATATCCATTTACGGTTCACTGCAATCCCTCCTTCAATTAGGAAACTAGTAGGCCACGGCGATAACCCGCGCTTGACTTGTCGGCTGTTCTGTGGCGTCGGCGTCGAGTTGGACTTGGCACAGATACAGCCCGGGTGGTGCTCGACGGCCGCGGTCATCAAGGCCGTCCCAACGCACGGCCGTGCGGCCGCTCAACACCATCTCCTCGCGCTGCCAAACCTGTCGCCCATTGAGCGTGTAAATTCGCACTTGGAGGCGTCGGCTGGAGGTGAGCTTTAAGATCTCCAGCGAGATTTCAGCCGCATCGTTGATCCCGTCGCCGTTGGGGGTAAAAGGGTTGGGACCGACGGCGAGACCATGGATGAGATCGCTGTCAATGGGGACGTTGACCGACAGCGTGTTGCTGGCGACTCCTTCGTCGGCATTGCCCGCTTCAACGGCCTGCCACGCCACGTCGGCGTCGGTGCTCGCTGCGTTGCGCACGAACAGGCGCAAGGTCGTGCCGTTGAGAAAGACCGGTGCTGAAAGGCGCAAGCGGAAGCGCTGGCCCGGCCCGGTGACAACGCCGCGCTGGGACGCGGAGAGGCGGTTGTACGCGACCGAGTCGAGCGAGTCGCCGTGCGCGTCAAACGGAAACTGAGCACCGTCGCCGCGCAAAATGCGGAAGTAGCGGACCGGGCCTTGCTCTTCGCTCGGCAGGTCTTGGTAACTGGTTTGGTCGATCTCGCTGAACCGACCGTCGCTATGCCGGAAGTAGCGGATGGCTCCTCGTTCGTCTTTGTCGAGAGTACCGTATGCTGCGGCCGTAAGCGGCAGGCCGTCTTGGGTCACGGGGACTTCTTCGCCCTCAAGGGTAATGCGATTGTACGTGCGGCTGGCCGCAGGGAGGATGTTGAGCGCGTCGTCTAGGCGCACCCTGATGGAGTCCCCGCCGTTGGCCAAAATCGCGACTTGCGTCTGATCATCAGCCGTGAGCACCCCGCGCTCGGCTCCAAGGTGAAAGACCTTTTCGCGGCCTGCACTGCCAATGCCCAACTCCAAGAGCTCGAGGTTTTCCGAGGCCGGCATGGTCAGCAGGATTTCGTTGAAACCAGTGCTGCGCGAGGCCGCGGGCGACTCAATGAAGTAGGGCTGGGCAAAGACGTCAAAGGTCTCCCGTACGCCGGAGATTTCCACCGAGGCCGGCCACAGTTCGGCCGCGATGCGCTCGGCTACGGGATTGAGCAGTTCGACCGCGAGCGAATGGATCGAGGCTGCGGCCTCGCGGTCGGTAGTAATCATCTCGACTTGGAACTGCATGAACTTGCGCAGGCCGGGAGAGGTGACGATGTCGCCGGGCTGCTGGTAGGCGCGGCTCCAAGGACTCCAGCCGCTGGTGGGCGCGAAGGTGGTGTCGGCTGGCCCCTTGAAACTGCCCAAGAGATTTTTCCAAGCGTCATAGGTGATTTCGTTGCCCGTCTTGTCGAAGTAGCGAATGACCTTGCCCAGCAAGTCGCCGGTGCGAGTGCGGATTGCGACGGCCGTGCCCGGGGGCGTCTCGGCCTCCCAAGTGATGGCCCCGAAGTTACGCGCCCCAGGCAGCGCAATCAGATCGGAAGTTAGCTCTACTTGCGCTGGGTAGCCAGTGGAAAAAAGCTGGTACTCGGCGATGGTCGGCCCGGTGTTGTACCCACCTCGGCGGCGCGGGTCCGTCGAGATGACGCTTATTTCGAGGAAGCGGAGTTTGGGGCTGGAGGCATAGATGTCGATAATGTGCTCAAAGCGATCGGAGCTATTGTCCTCACGGGAGCGGGGGCTGAGGCGTGCCCACTTGATTTTGCCGCGGGTATCGCGTGAGCCATCGGATCCGCGGATCAAGTAGCCGTCGATAAAGGGCTGGGGCTGGGCCGAGGAAATGCGCATGGCGTCGAGCCAAAATGACGCGCCCATGTCAACGGTAAGTACGCCGCGGTCGATGGTCGGAGACCAAACGAGGTGCAGGAAGTTGGTGTTGAAATCCGCGTCAAAAGCTGGCCCCGGCAAAAAGCCGTCGCCGGTCAGGCCGAGCTGGCCGCCGCCAGCTACCAAGCCACTGCTGATGTTGTCGCCAAATCCGTACACCTCGATTCCGGCCAGACGCGGCCGCTCGCGCCGATAGTAATCCAAACGGCCTTGGCGCTGGGGGTCGAGGCTTTCATAGATCGCTTGCTCTACTGGCTCTTCAAAGCCCTGTTCGTCGCGGATGAAATAGACGATCGCACCGCGCTCGTTGGCGGGTAGGGCTTGCCATGCCTCTTGGCTGATCCGCTCGCCGCGCTCGCCGCGTGTATCGCTGACCACGATGCGGATGGTCTGCACCATCTTGCCCTGCCAGTTGGGATCGGCGTCGCGCTGTTCGAGGCCAATGCGGAAGGTGCGCTGATCGCGGTTGGGGGCCTTGGTGTTAGCGACTCGTTCAAAGGCGATTTTATCGGCGTTTTCCCACACTGGCTCTTGGTCGGGTGCGGCGAGAACGCGGAACTGAAAAAAGGGATCGCCCAACTCTTCCTCGACGAAGTGGATGACGAGGGAATCGACCGCCACGACGCGCCCCAAGTCTATTTCGATCCACCAGTCGTCGAGCGGTGCCTGCGAGTCGGGCTCCCAGAAGGTGGTGGGATCGTCGTCGAGTATATTGGCGGCTGCGGCCGCATTCGAGCCGACGCGACTGATGCCCGGGCGAAAGAAATAGGAGTAGATGGGATTGCCCTTGCGATCGAGAATGATCTCGCCTTTCACGTCGCGGGTCTGGGTGCTGTCGATGTTGAGGATGGCGGTCTGGTTGCGGCGGCGACGCAGATCGACGATGGGCCGGGTGTAGGTCGCTAGATCGTCGATCAAGTTGAAATGTTCGCGAAAAAAGTGCGGCTCAACGGTGCCGTCTGGCGAGACCTGCACGGCGTGGGTCGGTAGCTGCCAATTCTGCCAGTGCGCGGCCGTGTTGACCACTACGGAACGACTGGTGACGCGGTGGCCCTTTTGGGCATCGGCTGCGATCAGCGGTGCCAAGTAGATGACGAGAAACGCCAAGAGCCTCATGGTGGCCTCCTGAGAATCTGGTAGTGCGCCTCGCGTTGTGCGATGCGGATGCGGCAATTGACGGGCAGGTCAAAGAAACGCTGTGGGGGCTGGCCGGGCCAGAGCACGTGCAGGCTATCGACGCGCGTGGCCGGCCCTAGCCCAAGGTGCAGAAGTGGCTCGTTGCTACTGCCGAAGCCAAAGCCGCTTTGGCGCTGGGCGCGGATGGTGCGGCCGGCGGCAAAAGCGGCGACGTGCGTACCGATGGCGCTGCGATTGGCCTGTGTGCCCACGAGTTCGATGGATAGGTAGGGCTGCGCCGGGCCGTCGTTGCGATAGAGCGCGTTGTCCCAGGTGTCGGCGTCGTAATGGCCGCCCAAGCCGGCGTAGAGGTCCAAGTCGCCGTCTTGATCGAAGTCGGCGACGGTGGCCCCGTGGCCCTTGCCGAGGCTGCCGGTGCCCGCAGTGGCCGTGATGTCGGCAAAAGTGCCGTCGCCGAGGTTGCGATAGAGTGCGTTGGGTTCGAGGCGGGCCATTTGCGGGCCGCCGTTGGCCAGATAAATATCGACGAAACCGTCGTTGTCTAGGTCGCCAAGGCCCGCGCCCATACTGCCGAAAGAGCGCTTGAGTCCCGCAGTGGCCGCGATGTCGGCAAAAGTGCCGTCGCCGAGGTTGCGATAGAGAAAGGGACGATTCGGCTCAATGGCCTCACCGGTGACCATGCTGTTGAGGACATCGGGAAAGGCACTCATAGTTGAAGCAAATAGGTCGAGATGACCGTCGTTGTCAAGGTCGAAAAAGAACGCCACATACCCGCCTTCCACTGGAAAAAGGACGCCAGCGCGCTCGGCCACATCGGCAAAGGTGCCATCGCCGAGATTGCGATAGAGGCGGTTGAACTGGCCGATGTTGACCGCGTACAAGTCGATCAGGCCATCGCCGTCGAAGTCGCCAGCAGCCGTGCCAATGGTCTGGCCCGAGTCGGCGACGGCGGCGGCGACCGCTACATCGAGAAACGCGCCGTTTTGCTGGTTTTGCAGGAGGGCGTTTGGCGCCCCGGTACCCGTGACGCCGTTGGCCACGTACAAGTCGAGGTATCCGTCGCCATCGAAGTCGAGCCAAGCGGCCGTAAAGCTATCGCTGGAGTCGGCCATGCCTGCGGCGCGCCCGCTGTCGATGAATGCGCCCGAGTCGTTTCTGTACAGGGAGTTAGGTGCTCTGCCCTCCCAGGCGTCGCGGCTGACAAAGAGGTCGTCGTCGCCGTCGTTATCAAAATCCGCGCTCGCGGCAGCCCAACCGCCGCTTGCGTCGGCTAATCCGCTCGCTTGGGCGACGTCGCGAAATTGGCCACCGTCGTTGCGGTAGAGCGAATGTTCGACTTGGATGCCAACGCTGAAGAGATCAAGGTCGCCATCGCCGTCAAAGTCGAGCCAGGCACTGCCGCGGCCGCGATCTTTCTTGGCCACGCCGACGCGCGCGGCCACATCGACAAAGCGCAGGTCGGTCGCGGCTGGCCCTGAGACATGCAGGGGAAAGCGATAGCGCGGTAGCAGTGCCGGTGCATCTTCGCCCTGCCGCTCGTGAGTCAGCTTGAGCAGCCACAGGGCCTCTAGGCGATCTATTGACTCCAGCAAATCGACCGCTTTTTCGAGCCAAGGCCGTGCGCGGTCGTCCCCCGCCCAGAAAGCCGCCGTGCCTGCCAAGAGATAGGCGTGGCCATCGTCTGGATAGGCGTTGAGCAACGAGCGGCTGCGTTCCAAGGCGGCGGGAAAGCGGCCGAGGCGCAGCGTGGCTTGGAGCAACAGATAATGCGCGTCGCGGTGCTGAGGTTGGGCGGATAGTGCTTCGCTGCACAGGGCCGTGGCGCGCTCGAGGTTCATGGTGGCCGCGGCCTGCAAATACAGTTCGGCCAGTAGCAAACGGCCGTCGAGTGAGTTGGGATATTGATCGAGGATCTCATTGACGGCGAGTTCGGCCTCGCGGGCGAAACCGCCAAAGGCGAGGAGCCGCGCTTCGAGCAGACGGGCCGCTGGCCGCTGGCGCACGGGTGTCGGCAACTCGTCGAGCAGGCGGCCCGCGCTCTGCCAGCGGCCTTGGCGGAGTAGGGCTTCGCCAAGACGGATCTGGGCGCTCGCGCTGTCGGGTGCCAAGCTGACGACGCGCCGGAAAAGGGCTTCGGCTTCGGAGAACCGCCCTTGGTATAGCAGGTTCAGGGCGTCGGCATAGACGCGGTCGCTTTCGGCCTCGGGCGGAGCTTGGCAGCCGAGGCAAAGGCTGGCTAGGCACAAGGCGCGAAAATAGCTACTCACGGCCCTTGATCCAGCTCGCTTAGCTTAGCCCGGGCGCGTTGGTGATCTGGGGCGAGGGCGATCACCTTTTGCAGGGCTTGCCGCGCTTGTTCACGCTGTCCTTGCTGCATGAGGAGCAGTGCCAGCCCGTAGTGTGATTCCGCGTGGTTTGGGTCGAGGGTCATGCTGTGGGCAAAATGGATGTGGGCATCGCGGTAGTTGGCTTGGCGGACGTAGACTAGCCCGAGGGCGTAGTGGGCGTCGCGGTGGTCGGGATTGCGAGCGAGGGCTTGGCGTAACGCAGCGACGGCCCCGGCCAAGTCGCCACCTTTGAAACGCGCTCGGCCCAAGCCATAGGATCCGGCAAAGGAGTCGGGATCGATCGCCAAAGAGCGAACAAAGTGTGCGGCAGCGTCTTTGGCCCTTCCCTCGTGCAAGTACAGGTCGCCCAGCATGAGGTGGGCGTCGCGGTGGTCGGGATTGCGGGCGAGGATTTGCGCTAGCGCGTCGCGGGCGTCGGCGAAACGCTTTTGCCGTGCGTACGCGGTGGCGAGGCGCAGGCGAATTTCCGCGGAAGTAGCGTCGCTGGCGAGGGCGCGCTTTAGGGAATCGATCGCCTTGTCCCACGCGCCTTGGCGAATGTAGATGTTGCCTTGATTGAGGTGGCGTTCGGCCGCACTTAACTGCTGGAAGTGGCCCTGTGCGCGGCGGGCGTCGTCGGGGCGGTCGTACTCGGCGTAGGCCTGGGCCAATAGGTAGTGGGGCGCGGGGTTGTGCGGGTCGTTGGCGGCCACGCGCTGGAGCACGGGAATGGCTGATGCGGGTTCTCCGAGGCGGATGAGTAAGCCGCCCAACCCGAGGCCGCCTTGGACGTGGTTAGGATCGCGGGCGAGCAGGTCGGCAAAACCCGTGTGCGCTTGAGATAATTGCTGGTCGCGCACGAGCAGGTCGCTGTAGTAGTAGCGGGCCTCAAGGTGGTCGGGCGCGCGCTCAATGGTGCGTTTGAAGGCTGTGAGTGCGCCAGCAAAGTCGCCGCTGGCCCGGCGCACATCGCCTAGGTAGAAGTGGTACTTGGCGTGCTCGGGTGCGAGGACGATGGCCCGCTCTAGGTGGGTTGCGGCCTCTAGATAGCGGTGCTGGTCGCGCAGTACGGCGGCGAGGGCAAAGTGTGCGCGAGGCTGGTCGGGCGCGAGGGCTAAGGCGCGTTTGAAGGCCGCCATGGCAGCCGCGGGTTGGTCGAGCCGTGCGTGGGCCAGGCCCTTTTGAAAATGGGCCGTGCTCGACGCGGAATCGAGTGCTACGGCTTGGATGAGTTCTGCTAGGGCGCGGGCGGGCCGGTCCTGTTGCAAGAAGAGTGTGCCGCGCTGGAGCAAGCGGCGAGCTTCTATGGGGCGCGCCGCGTCTTGCGGGTCGGGTTGATCGGCGCAGGCGATTGCGCCCAAAATCAGCACAAGGTGTGCGGTCATCGCTCAGGTGCCTTGGACCAGCGAATCCGGTAGGGCGGTCTTGAGGGCGCGCTCGTCGATCTCGACTCGGCTCTGATAGCGCTGGCGCAGGTCTTGGACGAAGCTGGTGAAGGCCGCGTTTTCTCGCTCTCGGCGCAACAGAGCGCGGGCGCGGTGCTGGACCTGCTCGTATGGCTCGACTCGGCCGGGGTTGCGTCCTTGGACGCGGAAAATGGAGTACCCGTCGCGCACCCGAATCGGCCCGACGAGTTGGCCGGGTTCCGCTGCATAGATGGCCGGGACTAGGCGCGGATAGAGCTTTTCGTCACGCGGATGGAAGTGAAAGCGCGCTTGCGACTGGACGGCTTGGGCGCGTACGCTGTGGTCGGCGAGATCGGCAAAACGCGCGCCGGCCGCGAGTTGGTCGCTGAGCCACTGGGCTTCGGCTGGGCTGGACGCGAGCAACTCTTCGACCTCGACAGCCTCTTCGTGATAAAACATGTCGGGATGGCTGTCGTAGTAGGACCACACTTCGGCGTCCGAGAGCAATTCGATGGCTGCGAAGCGCTCGCGCATGGCGTTGAGCAGTGCATCTTGGTAGGCCCTCTTGGCCAGCCGTTGGACTTCCGGGGTGTCGTACAGGCCCTGTTCGCGGGCGGCTCGACGCTGGAGGAGGGGCCGCAATACCAACCTGTCTAGCGCGCGGTGTGCGCGTGCGCTGTCTTTGAGGCTGCGCTGGGCATTGAGCCTCCGCAGGGCCTTATAAGCGGCGGCAACTGTGGCTTGCCCCTCGGCAAAGGTGTAGAGCGGTGCAGTACACGTGTCGAGCAGTGCGGTGTCTTTGCGCTGAGCCGCGCTGAGCATGAGTTGCAGTCCGTCGCGGTCGAGGGCCGCACTTGCCGCTGCGCGGAGTGCCTCAAAGTGCTCGGCCTCAACTTGGGCTAGACGCTCGTTGAATAGCTGCTCCTCAATCAGGGGTCGGTAACGCTCATAGGGCGTGTCGCGGTCTTCGGTGAAGCGGACGATGTGCCAACTGCGGCCAGCGCGCAAAGGCGCGGATGTTTCTCCCAAGGGCAGCGTGTTGAAGACTTCGGCCGGGATGTGCAGGCGGGGCGCGGCCTCGCGGCCAATAAAGCCCAACTCGCCGCCCTGCTCGGCCGAACGCTTGTCGAGCGAGTGGGCGCGGGCCACTTCGGCAAAGGGTTGACCGGTGTCGAGGGTAGCCACGGCCGCTTCGATTTCGGCGCGGGTGTGGACCAAAATCGCGTTGAGCTTGCGCTCGCGATGGTAGCCTTCTTCGGTAAAGACGCGCCGCACATCCTCTTCGGGCACTTGCACCTGAGCGGTTATGTTGCGCGCCCGATAGAGGGCGATGACGCGCGCATCCACGGCCTCATCGACGGTGCGTTTTACCGCGTGCAGCGTATCCAACTCGTGGACGAGGGCCTCTTTGAGAATGAGTTGGCGGTCGATGAGCGATTGCACGTATTGCCGCCGTGCGGCATCGCCGCCTTCGGGGTTGCGCAAGCCCGGGGGTAGTTTTTCGACAAAGGACCGCAGGCTCTCGCCTGAAATGGGCACGTCGTCGACTCGCGCTACGGGCGCGTTCGTTTGCTGAGAACAGCCCGCGAGGGCGATAGGGATAGCAAAGATGTACAGAGAGCGCATAGATTTTCCTTCTAATACACAGGGGTTCGGTTGCCAACCATGCCGGTGAAGCCATCCACCACCAGCCACAGACCGGCGGCGACGAACTGGCCGAGCACGATCCCAACGAAAAAGGGGCGAGTGAGGAGATACGTGCGGGGTCCGCCGTATTTGAGGACGGTGATCTTGATGAGCCAAGCGAGAAAGATCGAAAACCAGATGCTATTCATTACCCAGCCTGTACTCACCGCAAAGCCGAGTGGGTGAAAAGGCCACCACACGAAGAAGTGACGGGCGGTCATCAAGCCGCCCATGATCAGGGCACCAAAACCCGTCCACAGCCACCCGGCCAGGCTCGGTCCGGTGGGGTTGGCGAGTTTTTTCGCGGCAAAATCCGAGGGATAGGCGGCAAAGCCCGTGAAGTACTGGGGATGCAGGTTGAGTGCGCCGTCGCGGTACGCGAGGTAGAGCATGAACCAGCAGGAGGCTACGAGGCTGATAAGCATGGCCGCGACAATCGCCCAAAAGAGCGGCCGGCGGGTGCCGTTGATCGCGCTGCCCAAGCGCAGGCTGTTGGCGAGCGGTGCGGTCATAAAGACCAGCAGATCGCCCGCCCAGATCAAAGAGTAGCCCGTGGCGACCATGCCCGGTGCGCCGAGCGCGGGGACCCCAACCCCAGAGACGACAAAGCCGGCTGGGACCATTTCGGGGGTTACAGTGGGCATGCCAGCCTCGGCGATGACGCGCGCTAGGCCGATGAATATGACCAGCGACGAGAACAGGAAGAAGGGCACGATCCAAACGGGGATCCCGCTCTTCCACAGCCAGCAGCCCATCGCGCTAACACCGACGACGAAGAGCCAAAACGAGGCTCGATAGGAGAGAATCTCGGCCGAGTCATCGATCCGGTCGTCGCCCCACAGGGCCTTGCACAGGACGTTTTTGAGGTGTGGCCGCGCCGTCCACAGCCCGTAGAACACCAGGACGATGAGCGCACCCATCATCTGATGCCCCATGATCGCACCCACTGGCCCGGACCCGGTCCAAGGCCCCAACTCCTCGGGGCTGAAGATGCCGAGGTAGCGGAAGATGCTTTCTTGTATTACGTGGAGTAGGTAGAAAAACCACAGGCTAAAGGCGATATTGGAGTTGATAAAGTACGCAAAGCCGAACATCAGGAAGTTGATGCGGATGTTGAGCGAGGCGGTGCGGTTGAACAGTTCGACGCTGGTCTGAAGGGCGAGGGCGGGGACGAAGTTAAAGTATTGGTGCAGGGCGTTGGTGCTGTTAAACAAGAAGGGCAACAGCAAGCCGCACCACAGGATGGGATTGCGAAAAAAGGGTTGCTTGCCCGCGTCGTCTTGGATCATGGCGAGCGGAACTTGGGCCAGCGGAAAAACGAGTCGCTCGTTGTCAACCCATTGGCGGCGCAAGATGGACATGGCCGAGATAAGAGTTGCGTAAAACGCCGCGTAGAATACAAACCAGTGCCCGAGCGGTTTGAGCCAGACGGCATAGGGGATGGCCGAGCCTTTGGTGCCCTCGTAAAATGCCTTTACCGCGGCCGGATCGTACACCACCATCCAATCGGAGAGAAACGGGTGGATTAGGGCGGTCCATTGGTTTTCGGGCGTGGCGTAGTAGAAGGTGCCGGTGATCATCGGCAGCAGCATTCCCACTACGCCGCGCGTGGGAATAGCCGTGGCCACCGCCATCATGGCGAAAATGACGACCCACTCGCCGCGCCGAAAACCCCAGCGTCCCAAGGCGATCTGGACGGTCAGCAGCAGGACGAATAGCAAAAAGAACGCCGCTGGCGTGGCCGAACTCAGCCCGAGGCGAGAGCCTTGCACGACCATGCTGCCATAGGGAATGCCGATGGCAATGGCCAAGCTCAGTGCGGCACCGACGAGGATGCACCGGCCCGTAATGGCGACCGGTGCCTTGTCAGAAGAGTCGATTGCAGCCATGATTTTTAACAGTTGATGAAGGCGTCAAACAAAGCAAAAACGGTAAACAGGGCAAAAAGTCGGGTCCTTGCCCTCCTAGTTGGTTGGTCGTTAGTCGGGCTTTTTGAGGCGGGCTTGTGGCTGGTGGGCGTGGGGCCGGATGACGCTCTTTTTGTGGCCAGCGGCTCGTCCTACCGCCTCAACCCGCAGGCTGCGCGGCGTTTCTTCCCGCGCCAGTACGTGCGCTTAGCCCCGGGGCAGGATCGCTTTGCCAGCGACAAAGACGCACGTGCGTTTCGCGTGTTCGCGCTGGGGGCTTCGACCCTGCTCGGCTTTCCCAACCCCACTTACACTTCGTTTCCCAACTTTTTGCAACAGATGCTCGCGGATGCGTATCCAGCGCGCGCGATCGAGGTCGTCAACTGCGGCGTCACCGCGATCAATTCTTTCGTCGTGCGCGAGTTTGTCGCCGAGGTGGTCGAGCACGAGCCGGATCTGGTTTTGATCTATGCCGGCCACAACGAGTTCGTGGGGCCGTACGGGGCCGCGACTCCGTTTGTGCGCTTGAGTGGCAACAGGACCTTCATCGAGTTGCAGATGTTCCTACAGCGGACCAAGAGCTACTACCTGCTCGATAGCCTGCTGCACTACGTCGCGGCTGCACTGCGCCCCGCCGCACCCGCCCAATCCTTTGGCGTTCACTTGGTGCAACGCGCGATCTACTTGGAGGACGAAGCGCACCGGCAGACCGAGGCCCATTATCAGCGCAATTTGGCCGAGATAGTCGAGGTGTTGCACGCGCGCGAGGTGCCGGTTGCGCTCTGTACGCTGGTTTCCAATTTGGCTGGATTTTATCCCCTGCGCTCGCAAGGGCCGGCCCCGCCGCCGGGTGCGGTGCTCGCGGATTATCCGCAGCACGCGGCCCTGCACTTTGACGCGGGCTTGGCGCATCAAGCGGCGGGGGACTCGGCTCGGGCGCTGGCCGCGTTTGTGCGTGCCCGCGATTTAGACGGCATTCACCTGCGGGCCTGCTCGCCCTTCAACCATGCCATTCGCACCTTGGCTGCTGAGTCGGGTGCGATCTTGATCGACGTGGAGCAGGCGTTTGCCGCCCATGCACCGGCTGGTTTGGTCGGCGACGAGCTCATCGCTGAGTATTTGCATCCCACGGTGTGGGGGCACTACCTAATAGCACAGACCATAATGACGGGCCTCTTTGCGCGGGAGGATGCGCTGGGTTTGGCCGGGGGTCGTGCAGACGCTTTGGACGATTTTGACGGGTATTGTCGCCGCTTGGGCTACGGAGTCCGCGCGCGCGTATTAGCGCGGAACGACCTAATCCTGCTGCTGAAGAACATGCCGTACGCCGAGCGACCGCCGATCTTAGAACAGCGACTGGCGCACTTAGTCGGCGAGCAGCTAACCGACCTGCCCAAGCTGAGCTACGCGCAGATTGCGGATTTTGCCCGGCGCGGCGGCGTGGCGTTCTTGGCAGCCATCATCGCCGACCTCGCCGACCCACAGCCGCTGGCTGACGCGCTGGACGAGTTGGTGGGGCCGTTGGGGTTAGAGTAGGGCTTCCCCATAGGCGAACAACAGCGGCGTTCCGCCAGTGTGGACAAAGACGATGTTTTCGCTGGCGCGGAAACGCCCGTGGCGCACCTGATCAATTAGGCCGGCCAAGCCCTTGCCCGAATAGGTGGGATCGACGAAGATGCCCTCGCTTTGGGCGAGGAGGCGGATGCTGTCGAGCGTGGCCCGGTCCAAGTGGCCGAAGCCCGGGCCGACGTACTCATCGGTCACGGCGATGCGCTCGGGGGCGAGTGTGCATTCGAGGCCGAGGTGGGCCGCGGCTTCCGCGGCGGATTGCGCGATGCGCTCAGACGCTCCTGCGCGCTGGCTCAGCTTGCTCTGGGGTGTGCCGAGGAAGCGGGCCGATCGCCCCAAGAGGGCAAAGCCAGCCACTAGCCCGGCCAAGCTGTTTCCACCCGACCCAATTACCACATCGTCGGCTTGGATGCCGGCGGCGCACAGTTGGGTTTCGATTTCCAAGGCACATTGGATGTAGGCAACGCGCGACAACAGGCCGGACAGGCCGGTGAAAGGCTTGTACCCTTCTTCTTTGAGCTGCGCCATTTCCTCGGCTACGGTTGCGCTTATGCGCTCGGGCCGAGCAAAGCGGATTCGCACTCCACACAACTGGTCTAAAAGGTAGTTGCCTTGGGCCGGCGATTTGCGCCCCATGATGGAATCGTCCTCGCGCAGGACGACGACGCCCTTGAGGCCGAGTTGGGCGCAGGCGGCGGCGAATTGGCGGCAATGATTGGACTGGACGACCGCGCTCAACACGGCCGCATCGCACCCTTGGTCCGTAGCTTCGGCGAGCGTGAATTCGAGGTAGCGGGACTTATTGCCGCCCAAGGCGAGGCCGGTCAGGTCGTCGCGTTTGATCCATATTTGCGGTCCCCCGAGCGCGGCCGACAGCCGCGGACAGTGCTGCAAGGGCGTTGGCAAATGCGTCAGGCGGTGACGGGGCAGGGCGTCAATGGCGCGTTGGATCGCGTGGATGTCCATGTTGTTGGTTCCTCTGGGTACAACGTTGTACATCAGCGGTTAGGTAGCTATTCGTAGGGACGCCGCCGCTATTATTTCCACGTTTTGTAAGCGTCTTTCCCGAGGAACTTATGGTTGGAACCGAAGAGGAACAGAGCTTTTCATGCAAACTCCTATAAAGGCACTGTATTTGCTGGTTGGTGCTTATCTTGAAGCAGGTCTTATTAGTGGTTGTAGTCTTGTCTTTCCACTGATTCTTCCTTCTCGTGCGTTAAGTCTGCACAGCCTCGCGGTTCTTGAGTGTTGGCAGTGATCTAATACCCCCGCCTATTTTCTCCTCGGCAATCCGCAACTCATAGAGCTTCTGCAAGTTTAGCCAGAATTCTGCGCTGGTGTCGAAAAAATGAGCCAGCCTCAGGGCCGTATCGCCCGTGATTGCACGTCGCCCGTTGAGGATTTCGGTGATTCGGCTGGTGGACACCTCAATCTGTCGTGCGAGTGATGCTGCGCTCATGTCGAGTTCTCTCAACTCCTCGGCAAGGTGTTCTCCCGGATGGATTGCAGGTATAGTCATAACAGTTCTCCAGGGTAACTAAAAATTGTGCCAGTCGGCTAGAAACCAACTCGGCTATTCCTTCACGGCCCCAGCCGTCAGCCCCTGCGTAAAAAATCGCTGGGTGAAGAGGAAGAACAGCACGGTCGGCACCAAGGCGATGATCGAGGCCGCTGAAATGTAGCGCCAGTTGACGCCAAAGACGCCTTGGAGGCTGGCCAGCCCCAATTGCAGGGTGTACAGCTCGCGGCTTTTGAGTACCACGAGCGGCCACAGGAAGTCGTTCCACTGGGCCACAAACGTGAACGCGGCCTGCGCGGCGAGGGCCGGTTTGACGAGGGGCATCATAATGCGTGCATAGATGGCAAACGGGCCGCAGCCGTCGATGCGGGCGGCGTCTTCGAGATCCGTGGGAATGGTAGTGAAGGCTTGGCGCAGGAGGAAGATGCCAAAGGCGTTGACCGCCACCGGCAGGATGACGCCGGCGTACGAATCCACGAGACCGAGCTTCAAGGTGACGATGAAAAGCGGGATTAAGAGGACTTGGAACGGCACCATGGTCGTGGCCAAGATGCAGTAGAAAATGGCTTGGCGCCCGCGGAAATTCATGCGGGCGAGGGCGTAGCCAGCCAGCGAGCAGCACGTCAAGTTGAGTAGGACCGTGGCGATGGCGATGTAAAAGGTATTGAAGAGGTAGCGCGCGAATGGGAGGATGTTCCAAGCCTTGGCGAAGTTGCCCCAGACGATGGGGTCGGGGATCCACTGCGGCGGATGGGCGAACAGATCGGCGGACTCGGCTTTGAGCGCGGTAGATAGCAGCCAGGCGAAAGGGGTCAGTAAGACCGCACCGACCGCGCACAGGATTGCGTAGAGCAGAATGCGTTGGACCATCTCAGTCTCCTCGGCCGGCGATGCGAAAGTTGATCAGGGCAAAGATCAATATGACGACCAGCAAGCACAGCGAAACAGCCGCGGCGTACCCTACTTCGAGGTATTTGAACCCGAGCGTATAGATGTAATAGGCCAATAGGTTGGTGCGGTGGAAGGGGCCGCCGCCGGTCATCACGTACACTTCCCCGAAGGTGCGCAAGGCGGCGATGGTGGCGATGATGGAGACCACGAGTGTGTAGGGCTTGATCGTCGGGATGATGACGTGGCGCACGACTTGCCACCAACCCGCTCCATCGACGTGCGCGGCTTCTTTGAGCTGGGGGGGGATGCCTTGTAAGCCGGCCAGATAGATGATCATGTAGTACGGCGCGGCCTTCCACACGGTGACCATGGCCACGGCAAACAGGGCAATCGCCGGCTCGGTCAACCACGCGGATTGGGTCTCCACGCCCAGTAGGCTCAAGAACGCTTCGGGGACGCCGCGCACATCGGCCAGCCACGACGGGCCGCTGACGCCCAGCTCCTTGAGGAAGGCGTTGAGCAGGCCATCGGCGTTGTAAAGCCACTTCCAGACGATGCCAGCGACGACGATGGAGGTGACGACTGGAATGTAGTACAGGGTGCGAAACACCTTGATCAGCCGCAGCGAGTTGTCGAGCAACAGCGCCATGAAAAACGAGAGCACGACGAGCGCGGGCACGACGATAATCGCGTAGAGCAGCGTATTGGCCAAGACCCGCCAGAATAGCTCGTCGCCCCAAGCGCGGCGAAAGTTGTCGAGGCCGACGAAGGTGGGCGGCGAGAAGATGTTGTAGCGGTGCAGGCTGAGATAGAGCGTGTCGAGCAAGGGATAGGCGAAGAACACGACTAGGAGCAACAGCCCGGGGGCGACAAAAAGATAAGGTGTGCAGCGTCTGTCCATGGTCAATGGCGAGTTGGCTCGGGTTGGTCTCAATGGAAGCGCAAGAGGTGGTTCCACTTGGATTCGATGCGGCGCAGGGCTGCGTCCGCACTTTGCTGGCCGGCCAATGCTTTGGCGAATTCCTCGTGGAGGATGTCCTCCATCCGGCTCCAGCCTTTGACGTCGGGCGGAGCCATGACAAAGGAATGGGGGATGTCGGCCGCGGAGTGTTGGTTGGCCGCGTCGGCCAGCGTGGCGGGTGGGCGGCGGAAGTACGGATCGGCGGCCGCGGCCACGGTCGAGGGCAAGATGGCTACGCGGCGGCAAAATTCGAGCTGGTTGGCGTCGTTGGTGACAAACAGCCCGAAGTCAACGGCTTGCTCTACGTGGGGCGAGGCTTTGGGCACGACCAAGACTTGGCTGGTGGCCGGCACTTGGCCGAGGCGACCCCGCGGCATGGGTGCCGGCACCGCCTTGTTGGCAAAGGAGTCGTCGAAGTAGCGGGTGATCCAGCCACCGGAAAAGGGCAACATGGCCGCACGCCCCTCGATGAACCAATTGACCTCGTCGCGGTGGGCGGCGGCGATGGCTTCGGGCGGCACGATTTCTTGCTGATAGGCGTTGATCCACTGCTGCAAGATGGCCTTGGCCTCGGGGTGGTTGATGCGGGTGCGGCGGAGATTGGGAGCGAACAGCGGCCAAAATCCGTCTAGGCGCAACAAGGCCCAAGGTGGAGCCACGAGCGAGGGATGCAGGCGCCAAGAGATTCCGTATTTGCCGGTGCGCTCGCGTATTTGGTGGCCCATGGCGAACATCTCGTCGATGGTGGCCGGCGGATGCTCGGGGTCGAGGCCGGCTTGGGCGAAGAGGTCCTTGTTGTACCAGAGCATGGTGACGCCGATGTACCAAGGGATGGCGTAGTTGCTGCCTTGGAAGTAGCCAACGCCGCGCCAGAAGTTTTCGAGCCGTTTGGCTTTTTCGGCTGGGGAGACCGCTTCGTCCATGTTGACGAGAATGTCGTATTGCAGGAAGCGGGGCAGGTCGTAGATGTTGGCCAAGTCTGGGGGCGCGTCGCCGACTAAAGCGGCGAGGAACTTCTCGGCCACTTCGCCGCCGCTGACATCGACCCACTTGACCTGGACGCCGGGATGCGCCTGCTCGTACTCGGCGATCATGCCCAAGATGTAATCGGCAAATGCGTCGCCGAGGGCAATGGTCCAGAACTCGAGGGTGACGGTGTCGTCTTGGCGCGGCTCAGGGCTGCAAGACAAAAGGACGAAGAAGAGCGAAAGAGCTAATGGCATTGGGCATGGGGGAATAAGGTGTGTGCTGTTGACAAACTACGTTTAGGCACGTCGGCAAGCAATGCGCCAATCCCAAGGCGTCCTCACTTGAACAGGCTCTTGCGGCCTATTCGGCTGCACAGGAGGCATTCGGCTGGCTGGTGCCGGCGCGCTGGGCAGTGCTCGCGGCCAAAGTAGATGATTTGCAAGTGCAGGTCGTTCCAGTGCGCTGTGGGGAAGAGGTGCTTGCAGTCTCGTTCCGTCTGCTCGACGCTCTTGCCGGTGGAAAGCCCCCAACGGTAAATCAGCCGATGGATGTGGGTATCGACGGGAAAGGTCGGCACGCCGAAGTTCTGCGCGAGCACGACTTGCGCGGTTTTGTGCCCCACGCCAGGTAGGCGTTCGAGTGCAGCCAGATCGGGCGGAACTTGGCCATCGTGTTCGGCGAGCAGGATTTGCGACAGCGCCCAGATTGCCTTGGACTTACGCGGCGCCAGTCCGCAAGAGCGAATGATCTGCTCGATTTCTGCCACGTCCAGTTCGACCATGCGCTCGGGGCAGTCGGCGCGGGCAAAGAGTGTCGGCGTTACTTGGTTTACGCGCGCATCTGTGCATTGCGCCGAAAGCAACACGGCAATCAGATGCGTGTAGGGATCCCGGCGTTTGAGCGGGACCGAAGGGTTGGGATAGAGCCGCTGGAGTACGTCGAGGACGATTTGAACTTTGGCCGTGGTCGTCAGCATTTGGAGTTAGGTCAACTATTAGAGGATGATTCTTTGGCCGCCCATTGCGTTTTCATCTGCTCCATTTCTGCGTTGGGGCGAATGCTCCGACTGGTGATTTGATTCCCGCGATCGCCCAACCACTGGCCCTCGGCGTCGCGGAGGACGGGCAGGCGTTGGGCGACGGCCGGGGGTTCGGCCACGCGGGTGGGTTTGGCGGCGTACCAATAGGCGACGCTGCTCATTTCGTTGCAGAGGTGATTGCCGTGGCCGTGTTCGATGGTGGCCTTGATTTCCCGCTGGAAGTGAACGGGGTTTTCGAGGTGGTGGACGTACGAGGTTTGGTAGCCGTTGGTGTTGTTTTCGTGGATGGAAGAGCCGTTGCGCAAGAAGCCGTTGTCCTGCATGCCCCACGCTTGGTTGAGGTAATCTTCACTGCCGGTGCCGTGCAATTCGGGGGGCCACTTGTAGCCATCGACCCAGATCATGTCGTCGCCCTCGCCCCACCAAGTGCCTTGGAAGTTGGTGACGCTGATGTTGCAGCCGATATAGTGCCCGCGGCCTTGGGTCTCCAAGATGACGTAGTTGTTGTCCCAAGCCGCCTGTTCCTTGTTGACGATGTTGGCCTCCGGCGAGTTGACGCGAATCTCGGGTCCCCAGCCGCCGAAGGGGTTTTCGCGGCGGAATTCTGCGTGGAAATATCCGGCCTCGCTTGGCGCGTCGCCGATCTCGTAATCGACGTAAAAGTACTGGCGATGCCGCTCGCTGCTTTCGTTGACCAGCTCGACGACCGCGCGCTGGCGGAAGGGCATTTGCGCGTACGCGTTGAGAGCGCAGCCGGTGTTAAAAACATTGTTGCTGCGCGTCGAGGCGGAAAAGAGCAGGGATTGGTAGGAGTTGACGATGCTGTGGCCGAGGCCAAAGAAATCGCCCAAAGGGCACACGACGCTGGGATGGTCCGCGTCGTCCCACGTAATTTTGAGCAAGCACTCTCGGTAGTGGTTGGATTGGGTCAGCCACAGGTGAGTGATGCGGCCGGGGCCTTTGATGTCGGCGAGGATTGCGCTCTCACCCGGTTCGATCCACCAAGCGTCGCTGTTGCGGCCGGTTTCGTCCCAAGACGAGGCGCGCCCGGTCTGGGCCGTGCGGAGATAGGCGAGTTGGTCGAGCATGAAATGTCCCTTTCTAAGCCTTGGCTTTGCCTTGTTTTTGCACCTGTTCGTAAATCCGCGCGAATTCCTCGGAGCCGTCGTCGTTCCAGACCTCGCTGCGTACGCCGCGCACGTTGCCCTCGACAAAGCCGGTCAGTCGCTCGACCGCCGGGATGCTCGGGGTGTAGTACGTGGTGCCGCCGGGCAGGTGCAAGACGCCGACGTGGCGCGGCAGTTCGCTCTTGGGCCGTGCGGCTAGCTCGGCTAATATCTGTTCATCGACTTCCACACCCAGCCCCGGCCCCTCGGGCACCGGTGTGCTGCCCTCGCTGACTTCGAGACGGCCTCCGGTCACATCCTCGGCGTACTGGTCGTCTAAGTTCGTCGAATGCGAGACATTGGGAATGACCGCGCCCAAGTGCATGGCCAGGGCTTTGCACAGGGTGCCACCGGTGAGCTGGACCACGGTAGATAGGCCGGCGGCGGCCGCCGCCAAACCCCGGCGGATGGAGTGGCCAATGCCCATTTCGCCGATCATGTAGAGGTCGGCCACATCCCGCTGAATCTCCGGGCCGCCTCCGAGTTGCGGCACGTGCATTAAGAGCGGCAGGGCGGTTTTGGAGCGCAACAGACGCCAGCCTTCAATGTCGTAGGGATAGAGCGGGTCTTCCAAGAAGCCGACGACTGAAAATTTTTCCAGTTCATCGACAAGGCGCAGCACGGCCGTAGCGGGCCGGTTGTGGTTGAAGTCCCAGTGGACCTTAAAGCCAGTTGGCGCGACTTCTTGGGCGGCGCGCGTCTGCTCGATCACGTCGTGGTGTGCGGCCGAGTGCATCTTGAAAATGGTGTAGCCCTCTTGGGCGGCGCGCTGGATTTCGCGGGCAAAATCCTCGGGGGCTGCCGGCCGGGTCCACGCCGCCACCGGTACGCGGTCGCGGACCTTTTGGCCCAACAGTTTGTACGCTGGCTCTTCGATGGCCTTGCCCATGGCGTCGTACAGTGCGCCCATCAGGCCGGTGCTGAGTGCTCCAGCGACGTAGTTGAACGGCGACTGGTCGATCATGCCCGCGATGTGTCCTTCGGAGAGCGAGGCGTGGCCGCGTTCGTCGCCGTAGCCGACGACGCCATTGTCGAGCGTTACGCGGAAGACGGTCTGAGTGTCGATGCCGGAAAAGCGGACCTCGTGCTCTTGGTAGCGGTCGCAAAGGCGCGGATTGATGTGGAAGAATTCGACGTTGGTGATTTTCATTTTGCACGTCCTTTCACTAGCAGGTTATAAGTCCCAAACTTAGCAGCAATAGCAATCCAAAGATGATTGCTACATCGGGAGCGTCTAGTAACGCTTTCCGAGTCCCAACCCTAACAGCAATAGCAATCCAAAGATGATCAAGGGCAAGACAATAAACATGCCGCACCCAAGCCTTACCCCATCGGCAACATCTGAGATTGAGTGTTCGTCTTATCGTCCATTCACGACTTTGCCGGGGTTCATCAGATTGTTTTGTCCAAGCCGATGCCGTGAGTGCAGGTTCCTCCGGCTTGGAGTGCCCACTCGACGATTTCGGGAAAGGGTGCGGCGTACCTCAGAGGTCGCGTTCAGACGCGGGCCGGGGAGAGTGGCTAGTGCCGACCGGGCTTGAGGGTTTATGGGGTTCATGGCCCGGTAATATGCCCAACGGCTGGAGGGTCGTCAAAGAATGTCGGTTATCAATACTAGGTGGGTAAGGAGTGCGTAGTGGTAACGGGACTCCTCAGAAGCGTTTTTAAGCTGCTCGTCGGACTACTTCAACGGGCGGTCGAGCGGTTCCTAAATCGGGCGTTTTCCGCGGGCGAGACGCCATTACTACTAGGCTTTTTGGGGCAACAATTTAAAAAGACTATTCAGGTGTGAAGTCGTTGGGTTCGAGCGCGTACCAGTACACCGTGCCGTTGTCGATCAGTGTCTGGATTTCGTGGACGTTGCGGACACTGGCAATGGCGGCGTGGGCCGGGTGCCCCGTGAGCTGAGTGAGTAGGGCGGCGTTGCGCTGGGCCCGGCTCGTATCGCGTTGGTCGGCCGTGTAGGAAGCCTCGACAGCTATGTAGTGCATAACGTCCTGTGAGTCTGTGGCTTCTATGACCAGATCGGCGCGAAAGAAGCTGCGCCGGTCGCCTAGGGGAATGTCGATCTCGCGTTGGAAAATCAATTGGCCGAGGTCCAGCCTGGTCAAAAGCCCCTTGAACCGAAAGCCCATAGCGTCGGTGATTTCTAGAAAATGCACACCAACTACCTGCCGGGCTACTTTACCGCGCAGTTCGCCGATAGCGTCTGTTTGTTGTTTGAGGGTTTTTCCCTGTTGGGCGAGTTCAACTCGTATTTCGCCGATGGCGTCTGTATGTTGTTTGAGGGTTTTTCCCTGTTGGGCGAGTTCAACTCGTATTTCGCCGATGGCGTCTGTTTGTTGTTTGAGGGTTTTTCCCTGTTGGGCGAGTTCAACTCGTATTTCGCCGATAGAACTCTCTACTTGCTGATTGAACTGCTTCTGTTCTTTGTTGAACTGCTTCTGTTCTTTGTTGAACTGCTGCTGCTCTTTGTTGAACTGCCGCTGCTCTTTGTTGAACTGCTGCTGCTCTTTGTTGAACTGCTGCTGCTCTTTGTTGAACTGCCGCTGCTCGCCCATAAAGTCCTCGACATGAGTTTCGAACTTGGCAAGCCGCTCGGGTAGCTGAATGAGTTCGTCGCTTAGGACGTGGCGGCGGACGGCTTGGCGGAACTCGTCGTTTTCGTTCAGCAGACGGATCAGATCGTCGGTTGTGTGGATAACGGTCATCATGGTCTCCAAAGCGCGACAGCGTATGCTGGGTGACACCCTTAAACTTCGGGAGTGCCTGTGTATTAGTCAACAAAACCGCGTGGTTTAGACTCGCATCCGCAGCATGGGTCGGCTAAAAGACACTTCGAGGAATTGCCCGGTGTGCTCTGAGCGCGTGCCAGGGGGCATGAAGTGGATGACAAAGGCGCGGCGTTGGCGATCGGTTTGGTTCGGTGGGGTGTAGTGAAGGGTTTGGCAGTGGTGGAAGAGTGCGCCGCCGGCGGGCAGGTCTATGACGGCGGCTTGGGTTGCATCGACTTGGTCGCCGTAGTCGAGCAAGGCATTGGTTTGCTCCGAGCGCTCGTGCCCGACAGGTGTCAGGTGTGATCCGGGCAGTAAGTGCATGGCGCCGTTGGTCGCATCGACATCGTCAAGCGTCATCCAGCAGCTAACCAAGTTGGCCGGCCGGCATTTCCAGTAGGCGTTGTCTTGGTGCCAAAAGACGGGTCCGCCGTGGTGGGCAGGTTTGTAGAGGGCTTGGTCGTGAAAGAGTTGGATATTCGGGCCGATGAGATTTTCGGCGATGTCGAGGATGCGGGTGTCGTAGAGCAGTTGCCGGAAGAGGATACTGCGCTCGCACATTTGCATAATCTGCAACATCTGCTCGCCGGCGTTGTTCTTTTGGTCGAGATCATCGGTGTCGCTGATGGACAGGTTGCGGAAGTGTCCGTTTTGACGCGCTTGGGCAAAGAGGCGGTCGTATTCGTCGCGCAGCAAGGCCATGAGGTCGTCGTCGAGCAACTTGCCAATGGCGATGAAGCCGCGGCGGCGGAATTGGTCGATCTGCTCTTGGTCTAGTGCTTTGTGGTGTTGGGTAACGGACGGGGCGGTGGTCATCTGTATCCTCCTAAGTGAGGCGGGCAAATTAACAAGGGCTGCGGCGGATTACAACCTTTGAGGACTTGCTTTGGTTGATCCGTCCACACCCTGGGTGGCCGTGGTTGGCAGCATCAAGTCGCGCCGCCAAGATCAAGCGAACTATTGAAAGTGGCTGCGCGCAGACCCGGCCCGACTCAGGGTGAGGAGCGCGATCTCGGAAGGGGCACCGAGCCGCAGCGGCGGACCCCAATAGCCGGTGCCTCGATGGACGTAGATCCAAGTGTCGCGAAATTTGTGCAGGCCCGCGACATAGGGCTGTTGCAGGGGAATGACGTACTTCCACGGCACGAACTGGCCCCCGTGCGTGTGCCCCGACAGTTGCAGGTGGCAGTCGGCTTGGCTGGCGGCCTCTATACTGCGCGGCTGGTGCGCGAGCAGGATGCGCACATCGGCTCCGTTGCTCTCGGCAAGGGCCTTGGCCGGGTCCGATGCGTGATCCGGGACTAGCGCGCCGGCGTTGAAGTCGGTCGTGCCGGCTAAGGCGATCCGCCCGCCGCCGCAGTTGATCAGGCGCATCTCGTTGATCAGGACGTCGAAGCCGAGGCGGCGTGCTTGCTCCGTCCAGCGCTCCACGCCCGAATAGTATTCGTGGTTGCCGGTGCAGAAATAGACCCCGAGCGGCGCGGAGAGTTCGGCGAGAGCGGCTGTGTGTACGGCGAGTCTTTCGACGGTCCCGTCGGCGAGGTCGCCGGTGAAGGCGATTAGGTCGGGTTGCAGTTCATTGACGCGAGCGACAACGCGCTCCACAAAGGGGGCCTTGATGGTCGGGCCGATGTGGAGATCGCTGATTTGCACGATGCGCAGTCCGACTAGTGCGGGCGGGAGATTGGCAATAGGAACATCGACGCGGCGGACCGCTGGCGTCCGGCGGGCTTGATAGTAGCCGTAGGACGCCGCGAGCAAGGCTGAGGCAAAGGTCGCCAAATCAATGCTGGCTTTGTGCGTTGCGTCAATGGGATAGAATAGGCCCATGAGTAGTCCGCCGACATCGCGCAGGAGCAGCAACGTCGAGCAGACGGTGAAAAAGCCCATGCCGAGATAGGCCACCCAAGAGAGCGGATCGGTCAGCCAAACCAGATGTGGACGAGAGCGCAGGCGGAAGAGCAACAAGGGCGTCAACAGCAGGAACACCAGCGCGAGTGCGGCCCCGACTTGGGCGAGTGGGGGGAGATAAGGAATGAGCCGCCAGCCCGCATAGCCGTAGATCGAGCCGAGCAGCGATAGGAAAATCAGTGCAAACATGTCATGGTCTTTTTTGAGAGGAAATGTGGCTTTTTATTTTAGCGGCAATCCAAGCCCTTTACAATTCGAGGCGCGCTGGCCGACGGGTCTTGTCTCTCGGCGGTCGTTGGAGGCCGGGAAGAAAATTGAACAGAAGGAGGCTCCGTGTGAACGATCTCGACTTTTTTGAGAAAGAAGGGTACGTCCTTATCAAAGGAGGGCTTACGGACGATGATCTCGCGCCGCTCATCGAGGATCACATTAGCATCGTCGATGAAATCGCCCGCGATCTACGCGCACAGGGCAAGATCGCCCATCTCTACGAAAACGAGCCTTTTGCGCGGCGCTTGGCCTGCCTCGCCGAAGCGTGCGATGGAGTTGATGACTATCCCGACATAGGGGAGACGCGCCGCCGCCGCACCTTTGAGTTTTTGCGCAATCAGCGCCTCGTCGACCTGATTGAGCCGTTCATCGGTCCAGAGATTACCTGCAACGCAGTGTCGCACATCCGGCCAAAGATGCCGTCAACAGAGGTAGTTTTTCATCAGGATGCCGTGTTCACTACCCAACAAGCGCAAGGTATCCTACAGGTGACCGTTTGGATCCCCCTCGTCGAGTCAACCGAAGAGAACGGCTGCTTACAGGTCCAGCCTCGGGTCCACCAGCGGCGCATGGTCTATTGGCGGTACGGGCAGGATCTGCCCCAGACCGAGCGGGTTAGCCTGCCCATGCAGAAGGGGGACGTTCTGTTCGTCCACAAACTGACGCCCCACGGCTCAGGCCCGAATAAGACCAACGCCGTGCGTTGGAGTATGGATCTGCGCTACCAGAAGACGGGCGCGCCTTCCCCGCGGCCAGAGTGGCCTAGTCTCGTCGCCCGCAGCCGGCGCGATCCCGCCTCGGAGACTGTCTATGAAGACTGGCGAGACCAATGGGCCGCCGCGCTCGACAAGACGCCCCAACAGATTCGCTACGAACGTCCAGACCAGCCTTTGCCCTTCACGGGCGAGATGTTTCTCCGGTAGCGCGTTGAGTGCTTTGCGAAGAAACGCGATAGATGCTGATTGACGCCCCGCAGTTCCCCGAGCGATTCCGGCGGTATGCGACGCGAGAATTTGGCCGAGCAGGCGAGGCATGGCTGGCGGAACTGCCGTCCATTCTCAAGCGATGCTGCGATAAGTGGGGTCTGACACTTGGCCGACCGACTGAGGAGATTAAGGTCAACTACATCGCCTACGTCGAGATGGGCACTGGGGCAGAGGCCGTGCTCAAGGTGGGCGTCCCGCACGGCGATTTCAGCACGGAGATGGAAGCGTTGGCGATCTACGAGGGGCGTGGGGTCAATCGGCTCATTGACTGCGACAAAGTGCTCAACGCCATGCTGCTCGAACGATTGCGGCCGGGCAAGATGCTAGATTCGGTTGAGAACGTGCGCGAGCAAAGCGCGATTGCGGCGCGGATCCTCCAGAAGTTACACGCGATCCCGCCGCCGTCGAACCATGCCCTGCCGCACTTTGTGGATTGGCTGCGCCGTGCATTTGCGGACGCTAGAAGCTGCAAAGATCGCGTGCGAGCGCGGGGCTACGTCGAGCAGATTCCGCGCGTGGAGTCCATGATGGAAATCCTGATGGAGCCGGATGAACCTCAGATACTGTTGCACGGCGACCTCCATCACTGGAATATTCTGTCTGACGCAGGCCGCGGCTGGCTGGCGATTGATCCCAAGGGCGTCATCGGGGCCTCGTGTCTGGATGTCGGCCGGTTTATCAACAATGCAATGGGGTTCGGCGAGACCGCAGCGGAAAAGCGGGAGATTTTGCTTGAGGCGATAGCGGTTTTCAGCGATGTGTTGGGAGAAAACGAGGAGCGGATGTTTGCGGGGGCCTTCTGCGACAAGATCATGGGTGCATCGTGGGGCCTGAAACAGGATCCCGATGCGGACGAGGCGCTTGAGGTGATGGTTGAGATGGCGAAGGACGTGGACGATCGCCGGCTGCGATGTCGAGCGGTCCAGCGTGTAGCCGCACCGAGTCCCACCGCGTAACAGCTAGGCAATGATGCCGCCGCCGAGGCAAATTTCACCGTCGTAGAACACGGCGTGCTGGCCCGGAGCCATGCCGAGGTCGGGCGTGGACAGGGCGACGTGGGCGCGGTCTGGCGCGAGCATTTGCACCTGACAGGGCACCAGCGCTGGCCCATGCCGGAGCTTGACGTGGAGCGCGTCGTGCTCCGGTGCTCCGGCGATCCAATGGACTTGTTCCGCAACCAACGCACGGCGTCCGGTTCGCGTCGGTGCGCTGCCGTGGGCGATGTACACGATGTTGTTGGCGACGTCTTTGTCGATCACATACCAAGGGCCGCCGCCGAGTTGCAGGCCGTGCCGCTGGCCAATGGTGTAGAACCAATAGCCGGGGTGCTCGCCCTTCTTTTTTCCGCTCGCCTGCTCGACGATGTCGCCTCGGACCTCTCCCAAGTGGAAGCGGACGAAGTCCCGGTAGTTGATCTTGCCCAAGAAGCACATGCCTTGGCTGTCGGGGCGATCTTGGGTCGGCAGGTCAAGTTCTGCGGCGATTGTGCGCACTTGGTGCTTGTGCAGGTGGCCGATGGGCAAGCAGAGCCGCGCGAGTTGCGCTTGGCTCAGGTTGGAGAGGAAATAGGTCTGGTCCTTGACTGGATCGGCGGCGCGCCGAAGCCGATAGCGGCCCGTGCCTCCCTCGACGCGGGCGTAGTGCCCAGAGGCAATTTGGTCGCACTCGCCGGCCACTCGCTGATAAAAGGCCCCGAATTTGACGCGCTGGTTGCACCAGATGTCTGGGCTGGGGGTGCGCCCCAAGCGCAGTTCGGCCAACGCGTACTCGACGATCTGCTCCCGATACTCGCTTTGCAGCGGCACGATTTCGAGCGGCACCCCGAGCTGTTCGCAGGTAGCGCGGGCGTAGGTCAAATCCGTTTCCCACGGGCAATCGCCCAGCGCGAATAGTTCGTCCTCTAGCCAGATCTTGAGGTAATAGGCTTTGAGCGCGATCCGCTTTTCGCGCCGGAGCAGGGCGAGGGCCAACGAGCTATCGACCCCACCGGAGAGCAAGACAGCGACGTTCATGGGATGCTAGTAGCGGTAGTGCTCCGGCTTGTAGGGACCGGCCACTGGGATTCCCAAATACGCGGCTTGCTCGGCGTCTAGCTCGTCAATTTCGACTCCTAACTTTTGCAGGTGGAGCCGCGCCACCTTCTCGTCGAGGTGCTTGGGCAGCATGTACACGCCGACTGGATAGTGTTCGTGGCGGGTGTGCAACTCAATCTGCGCCAAGACTTGGTTGGTAAACGAATTGGACATGACAAAAGAAGGGTGCCCGGTGGCGCAGCCGAGATTGACCAAGCGCCCCTCAGCCAACAGGATGACGCTGCGTCCATCGGGAAAGGTGAACTTATCGACTTGCGGTTTGATCTCAACGCGCTTGATTCCGCGATAACCCACTAATTCGGCCACTTGGATTTCGATGTCGAAGTGGCCGATGTTGCAGATGATGGCTCCGTCTTTCATCCGCTCCATTTGCTCGATGCGAATGATGTCGCGGCACCCGGTGGCCGTGACGAAGATGTCGCCCTCGGCAATGGCGTCGTCCATCTTCTTGACTTCGCAGCCTTCCATGGCCGCCTGCAACGCGCAGATCGGATCGATTTCGGTGACGATTACTCGGGCGCCCAAGCCGCGCATGGCATCGGCGCATCCTTTGCCGACATCGCCGTAGCCAGCGACCACCACGACCTTAGCGGCGATCATTATGTCGGTGGCGCGCTTGATGCCGTCGGCCAGCGACTCGCGGCAGCCGTAGAGGTTGTCGAACTTTGATTTGGTGACGCTGTCGTTGACGTTGATCGCCGGCACGGCGAGCGTCCCGGCTGCGAGCATCTGATAGAGGTGGTGAACGCCGGTGGTCGTCTCTTCGGAGATGCCGCGCAGGCCCGGCAAAAGCGCTGGGTGCTTGTCGTGGATCCACTTGGTCAGGTCGCCGCCGTCGTCGAGAATCAGGTTGGGGCCGTCGCCATCGGGCCAGCGCAGGGTTTGTTCGGTACACCACCAGTACTCGTCCTCGGTCTCGCCCTTCCAAGCGAAGATCGGGATGCCGGTGGCGGCGAGGGCTGCGGCGGCGTGGTCTTGAGTCGAGAAGATGTTGCACGAGCACCAGCGCACTTGCGCCCCGAGCGCGGTGAGCGTCTCAATGAGCACCGCGGTCTGGATCGTCGCGTGCAAGGAGCCGGCGATGCGCGCCCCCGCGAGCGGCTGGGCGGCTCCGTACTCTTCGCGCAGGGCCATCAGCCCGGGCATCTCCTGCTCGGCGAGCATGATTTCCTGCCTACCCCATTCGGCCAGTGCTAGGTCGGCGATCTTGTAGTCTGGGTCAGCGGTCTTTTGTGCTGCGATTTCCATTAATTGCTCCTTATGTGTAGTGAGTGGCAAATTCCTCACGCTGGCTCGGCTTGCTTTACGGCAGCCGAAGCCCCGTCCGCAAAGGCGGCGAAGTTCGCCTTGAATAGCTCGGCGAGCTGGCCAGCGCGCTCGTCATAGGCCGCTCCATCGGCCCAAGTTCGTCGTGGCTTTAGCTGCGCGCTAGGCACATCTGGACACGCGCACACCACGTCAAAGCCGAAGCGCGGGTCCCGCTCTGTGGGTGCATCGGCGAGGGCACCGGCGTGAATCGCGCTGATAATGGCCCGGGTGTGCTGGAGTGCGAGGCGCGTGCCCACGCCATACGGCCCGCCCGTCCAGCCTGTGTTGACCAGCCAGACCTGCGCGTTGTGCGTGCGAATTTTATCGGCTAGCAGAGCGGCGTACTTGTGCGGATGCCAGACCATGAAGGCCGCGCCAAAGCAAGCCGAAAACGCGGCCTCTGGCTTGGTGACGCCCATCTCGGTGCCAGCGACTTTGGCGGTGTACCCGCTCATAAAGTGATACATGGCTTGGTCGGGCGTCAGGCGGCTGACCGGCGGCAGTACGCCGAAGGCGTCGCAGGTGAGGAAGATGATGTCGCGCGGATGGCGACCGATGCCGGGGATCATCGCGTTGGGGATGTAGTCGATGGGATAGGCCGCGCGGGTGTTTTCGGTGATCGCGTCGTCGGCGTAATTGACGCGACGGCTCTCCGCGTCGCAGACGACGTTTTCCAAGACCGTACCAAAGCGGATGGCGCGAAAAATTTCAGGCTCTTGCTCCGGGGTCAAGCCGATGCACTTGGCATAGCAGCCTCCCTCAATGTTGAAGATGCCCTCCGCGCTCCAGACATGCTCGTCGTCGCCGATCAAGTGCCGCTGTGGGTCGGTTGACAGCGTGGTCTTGCCCGTGCCCGACAAGCCAAAGAACAGCGCAGTATCGCCGCTGGTTCCCGCATTGGCCGCGCAGTGCATGGACAGCAGGCCAGCTTTGGGCATGAGGAAGTTCACGACTGTAAATACGCCCTTTTTCATTTCGCCCGCGTACTCGGTTCCCAAAATCACCATTTCTCGGCGCTCAAAGCTCAAGTCAATGCTGGTGGAGGAGGTCATCTCCGAGGTGTAGCGGTTGGCCGGAAAGCGGCCGGCGTTGTAAATGGTAAAATCCGGCGTTCCGAATTGGTCTAGCTCGTCGGCGGACGGGCGGATGAGCATGTTGTACATGAAGAGCGCGTGGTATGCACGGGAGCAAATCACGCGGATTTTGAGCCGATACTGCGGATCCCAACCGGCGAATCCATCGACCACGTACAACGGCTCGCAGGTGTTGAGATAGTCGATGGCGCGCTCCAGATTGATCATAAAGGTGTGCTCTCGCAGCTTGATGTTGACCGCGCCCCACCAGATGTCGGTGCTGCTTTGCGGATCGAAGACGATGCGCTTATCGCCGGGACTGCGCCCGGTCTTGGCCCCCGAGGAAACCACGAGTGCGCCTTGGTCGGAAATGGTGGATCCGCGCTCGTGGCGCAGGGCTTCTTCGTAGAGTCTGGCCGGGGCTATGTTGCGGAGGATCGCGCCGACCGAGATCGCGCTGAGCTGGATAGTTTCGCTCATGGTTGTTCGTTTCGTTGTGTACAAGCTAACTCTCAAGAGGGGAGCTATCTATATTTTAGGCAATTAATAAGACCCGTGCATGGGCAAGCGCACCGTTCGGTTGACGGTCTAGTCGCCACGCCCTACCTTGCCCCATCCCCACCATCCTGCCCATAACCTATCGTGCAATCCCTCGTCTCGCCTTCCGTCCTGTACCGGGATAGCTTCCTAGCGGGCGCGGCCGAATTCTTGGCCGAAGGTCGTTTCGACTCGACATACGCCCGCTCGCTCGGCTACGACCGCCACGCCCTCGCCGACCAGTTCCCGCGATTCGTGCGCGACCTCAAGGGGCTCGCCGATGCCCCGGGTTTGCGGCGGCGATACCCGGACCGAGTGCTCTGGCTCGTACACGACGGCGAGTACATCGGCCAAACCTCCATAAGGCCCGAACTCAGCACCCCGTATTTGCTCACCTACGGAGGGCACATTGGCTACAGCATCCGACCCGCGCGGCGGTGTCGCGGTTACGGCAAAGCTATTCTCGCCCTGACGCTGGTGGTGGCGCGGGGGCTGGGGCTGCGTCGCGTGCTGGTCACCTGCGACTCGGACAACATTGGCTCGCGCAAAATTATTGAGCACAACGGCGGCCAATTCGAGAGCGCGATGACCATGCCCAGCCAAACATTTCGCGCCGAGGGCCGCAAACCTGCGCCGTTCATTGAGAAGTTGCGCTACTGGATCGACCTGTGATTGGGGCGATTGCTTGCTTCGATAATAAAATTTTTCTCGCGTAAAACTTTTTGTGCTCAGCTCTCGTCTTTAATGACATGAGCGACGCCGATCTCATCTTGCGCTTCAAGGCCGGTCAGCACCAAGCGTTCAATATCTTGGTCTGGCGCTGGCAGGGCCGTCTCTATCTCTTCGCGCTCCGCTACAGCGGCGATGCCGAAGAAGCGCGCGACCTTTGCCAGCAGAGCTTTATCCGCGCCTATGGCCAGTTGCACCGGCTGCGCGACCCCGAGTGCTTTTCTACGTGGCTCTACCAGATTGCCGCTAATCTGTGCCGCGACCACCTGCGCCAGCGCAAGCCACACGTTTCGCTCGACGCGTACGAGGAAGCAAGCACCCGGCCTCATCCGGCCCTGTGCCAAGCTGCCGATGCGCACCAAGACGAGCTACGCGAGCTGCTCAACCGCGCCTTGCAGACCCTGCCCGAAGAACAGCGCGTCGTGGTGGTGCTCAAGGAATACGAGGGGCTGAAATTTCGGGAAATCGCCGAAGTGCTCAACGCCTCGGTCAACACCGTCAAATCGCGCCTCTACTACGGCCTCAAGGCACTGCGAAAAACCCTTAACCAGTGGGACATTGACCAAGATGGATTGTTGTAAGGTGAAAAAAGAAGACCTGCTAACCTTTTTCTACGGCGAATGCGAGGAAGGGGAACAGGAGCGCATTAAAGAACACGTGGCCACCTGTGCGACGTGTCGCCGCGAACTCGACGCGCTCGAGGGCACGCAGGCATTGCTGCGGGCTTGGCCGGACGAGGTTCCGCGCCTGGACCTGACGTTTGTCGAGGCGAAAGTACCGCGTCGGCGCTTCCGCCTGATGGCGGGCTTGGCCGCTGCGGCCGTGGTGGCGCTAGCGTTCTTTTTGGCGTGGCCGGAGTTTGAACTCAGCTATCGCGCCGGCGAGCTCGACCTCAAGTGGGGGGAGGCGTTGGCGGATGAACCCATCACTCGGGCGGAAGTACTGGCCACACAGGAGGGCACCTTCGCGTTAGTGAACCAGCTTCTGCGGGCTTCAGCGGTGCGCCAGCAGCGCGTCCTCGACCATTTGCTGACCGAGATCCAAGCCCAGCGCTACCAAGACTTGCAGCTCATCAACCGCCAGTTTGAACAGTTCGACCGCGAGATCTACATCCACTTGCGCCGCAACGAAGCACCCGTGATGGAAGTGTTGCCAGCGGTGCGCTATATCAACCCATAGGATATTTCCATGACTACACTTTACCGCGCCATTCTAGTCGCTGGCTGCATGGCCACGGCCAGCCTCGCCGACCTGGACCCCCAGCGCATGCAGCGCGACATTCGCATTATGGAGGGAGTGCTCGACAATCTGTATCACGACGCGCCTGATCCGACCAACTCCTCCCCGCGTGGTTTGTACCTCGATGGCTACGGAGTCTTCTTTTTTAGCGAAAGAGCATGGCTCACGCAGGCCCGGCCCGGCCTATCGGTCGCCTGGGACGCAAAGGGCGTCAAGCATCTTGGGTTGAAATCGAGTGCTCCCGCATCGTACGAGAAGTCGCTGGCAGAAGGCCGCGATCTACTCGCCGAATTTCTGGGCAACTACGCTGGCATCATCGGCCAACTCGACCCAGACGACCGGATTACGGTCTGTTACCAGCTTCGTCCGCCAAGCGACCTAGCAAGCAGCCTAGGTCATATCCCCAATGACTTTACATTCGGTGCAGATTCCGTGTCCTTCGACCTTACCAAGCAAATCGAAGCTATTATGCCTAGGGCGGGATCCTTCGATTTTGAACAGTTAGTCCTGACCTTTGGGGATTCTGTGTCTTTCTTCGACATTGACGAGCAAGTCGAGGCGATAACCAGATTGAGGAAGCACTTAGAGGAAGGAGCAGCAGAGGGCGAAGTCAAGTCGGCAGCCGTGGTGGTCGGAGACTCCCTGTTGACTGACGTTTTGGCGGCCGATTCGCTCGCTTACGGATACATAGTCGCTCAGGTACACGGATCTAATCGCGGCCATGGTCGCGCTGCCGCTGATGCCTTTCTAATCACCGCTACCGCTGAAAAATCAGCCATTGACGCCTTTCGCGAAGGGCGCATTGACTCGGCTACTTTCCGCCAGCGCATCGCCTTTTCCGAATACACTGACTTGAAAAAAATCGACATCATGGCCGGCATACTCGACCAAGTCTCGGGGCAAGATCATCATCCCTTTATTGGAACCCAACGCACTGTGGGGATGTATCAGCCGGGTTTAGGTGCTCTCTTTTTTATTAGTGACTCGGTGTTTCGCTTTAGACCTTTGCCTCTCGCCGACGTCAAAGCCAACATCGCCGAAGTCATCGCCGACTACGGCGCAACTCTCAGTCAAGTCCAGCCCGATGAGCACGTTATCGTCGAATACCGCACGGGTCGCACGACTCACTTTCTGCAGGTCGCTGGAGAGGTCGAATATCACTCAGATCAGACGTACCTTCTGCAGGTCCCCAAGGCTGCTATTGACGCTTACTCTCGCGGCGACTTGGATCTCGACGCCTTTAGCGAAAAGGCGGTATGGAAAACACATCCATTTTAATTTTCTTGCTCTCCCGGTAAAACTTTTCTCGGTCGGCATCCGTCTTACATATAGAAATCCTAAACATCGACCCCGCGAAAGCGTAATCCAGTCTCCGATGACATGGGATTTTTATACAATGCGAAGGTTACAACCGCACACGCGGAGAGGTTTGCTATGAAAACGCTAGTACTATTTTTCAGTGCCCTTGTTATCGGACTCAGTTCGATATTGTCGCCGATTCAAGCGAGAGCAGGGGGTTACAGCGGCTTTACCAAAGAAAACATACCAGAGTTTAACGACTACATAAACGGCCTTGAGATGATCAAGGTCCAGGCAGGTAGAGAACTGGATCAAGCCATTGACGCGATACCCATCAACTTGGAAACGGCCATAGACTTGGAGCAAGAGCGTGGCTTGCGAGACTGGTTGCGCCAGTATCTGATTGCGTTTTCCGAGTCGGGCAACGATAGCTTGGTGGCGGCCTTTTACCTGAGGGCGGGATTTAACAAGGAAAGATATATAGACCAAAGTATGGGCTGGGCTGATTTCGCCCGGGCCAATGTTCAAAATCCAAGCATCGCCATCAAAGGGCCAGACGGTACCACACTAACTAGCAAAGAAGAGATAGAGAAGGTAGTTAAAAAGTTCATTGATGGTGTCAGAGCGAGGGCTGAGACCGCTTCGCAGGAAGGGGCCCTACCGCTGTTTCGCTCAATATACAAAAATGCACTAAGCAACGATGAGGAATATCTTATAGAAAACGTATCGTTTCACGACAGTAGCTTTAGGGTGTTTGAGCTAAAGAAAGGGGATCCGACGTTCTTGGGCTTGGCATCTGATCGAGGAATGGTACCTATGGGATATAAACATTATCCGACAGAGCTAAATGGTAGCATCCCAGCACTCTTAGAAGCCGGGGACAAAATTATCTGTGTAGATGTGTTTTTCATTGTGGAGGAGCCATTAACGTTTACACCTGATCCAGCCCCAAAACGCACATCGTCGTTTTTTCGTTTGATGTGGGATCAAAACGAGAAGCTGTGGCGTTATTTGGAGGCATTCTATAGCCCTGGAGAAGTAGGAGGGGCCTACTTCTTTAACTTACTGTAAACCTTTTACAGGAGGAATTTACCATGAAGCGGATATTCGTGTGAGCGGGGGTCTCCCTCGTCGGCCTAATGGCTTGGCTCTTACCGAACCAAGCAAGGGCCGATGACAACTGCCGCGTAACGGCGGGTGGCCACACAGTAACGTGGTCATGCCCTTCTGATGACATGTGCGTATCGACAGTCCCTTTCAGCAATGGTAATGTTTCCATTGCAACTGGCTGTGTATAGCACATCCATCTAGCAGAGGTGGAGAGCAGGTAAGTGAGTTCAATATTTGCTTACCTGCTCTCTAATGGTGAAAATGATAAAAACCATCTGGAAAAAAGAGTTGCTAGAGCAGCTAACCAGTCGGCGCTTTATCTCCTGCACCCTGCTTGTCGTATCGCTAATATGGATCATTGGCCTACTGCGTATAGCTAGTCACGAAAGAGCACAGATCGAGCACGATCGGATCGTTGCCGAAACGGCCGACGAACTCCGCAAGATATATAGCTACCACAAATTGCGGACGAAGGTCGTCCGTCCGCCGAGCCCGCTCGAAGTCCTGGACCGGGGCGTCACCGAGCAAAAGAGCTCGGTCGTGCCCATTGCAATATATCAGATACCCTACCTTGCCGATAAGCACACCCTATCGACGACTGGCAATCCTTTACTCGCCATCATAGGTGCCTTGGATGTCGTCCATGTCATCCAAGTCTTTTTAGCTCTGTTGGCCATTATCTTTGCCTGCGAGACCATTTCAGGCGAAAGAGAAGACGGCACGTTAGCGCTGCTGCTGACGACGAATGTCTCTCGTGTGCAGGTCGTGATAGGCAAGTTCTTGGGCGGTCTTACGCTCCTGAATGTGCCGCTCTTCTTGGGCTTTCTCGGTCTGGCGATTTTTCTGATTGCTTCTACACACGTTCAGCTTACAGCAGCCGACTGGGCGGTCTCGTCGGGACTTGGATGGCTTCCTTATTTTACATAGCCCTATTCTACCTAATTGGCATGGCTATTTCGTGCTACACAGACAACACTTCGACGAGTCTGATATACGGTTTATTCACCTGGGCGTTTCTGGTGATTGTCCTGCCGAGTAGTGTAACTTTTTTCGTCAATCAGCAGTATCATCGGCAAGCGGATGCCGAGCAAGCCGAGGCGATAGAAGCCGAGCTATGGAACGAGTACCAAAAACAGGCTAACAGTTTGGTGCGGACGGCGGGGTTGGGCGATACCCATCCTCCGTTCCACTTAATCACTTATGGGTATAGAAATGGTACTGGAAGCACACCGTCTTTCCAGATCAGCGGGCTTCGGCAGGATGCCCGTATGACCGGCTTTTTAAACATGCTGCGAGCCGGGGAGCATCTACGCCTCCAATATGCCCAAAAAGTGTGGCAGGCTTGCCGGCCTCTTTGGGAAGATCGGCCCCGGTCGCTCATCCGCCTCAACACCCAGTTGCAGCGGGTGACCCCAGCGGGAGCCTACCTAGAAGTTACCGGCGGCTTGGCCGGTACGGATGCCGGGGTTTTTTACGATTTTGTCCATCAGGCGCGTCAGTACCGCAAGCAACTCGTGGCGTATCTACGGGCGCACGACGCGTTTGGGCGCCTGGAATATATCGGTCAACCCAGTATGTCATCCGAGGACAAATCGGCTGCGCGATCGGCCGGTGTTTGCCGAGCGCCGGGAGCCCCTGTCTCAACGGCTAGGTAGAATGGCACCGGGTCTGCTGTCTCTGTTTGTCTATGCGGGTTTGACTTGGCTGGCCGTGATAAGGGGCTTTGCTCGCTACGATATGATGCGGTGAGTGGACCATGCTGACGACTCTTATCAAACGGGAGTTCATCGCGCAACTCCAAAGCCTGCGGTTTAGTTTGACATTGATGCTGTGTGTGGGCTTGATGGTGCTCAATGCGCTCGTTCTCGTTCACAGTACCTATCAATTCGAGCGAGATATATACCGAGAAAACATCACGCAGCAACACCAAAAGCTGCGCGATAATGGAGCCGCAGGCCTGCGCTAGCTACTGCTCGAAGGTCCGGGGATACTTTATAAGAAACCGAGTGCATTGGCGTTTTGTGCTGGTTTTGCCGACAACAAATTACCAGACAAAATAGGTGCTGAAGCAAAATTGATCTATATGGCGATTCATAGCGGGGGCCGGAGCATTGATAAGAGTTTTTATTGGCCGTGGATTCTATCTTTTCCGACCGAATTAAAGGATGCTCCACTTCTCTCCACTTTTATCACCATTGATTGGGTTTTCGTCATCGGTGTCTTGCTGAGTTTGGCCGCTTTCCTGTTCACCCACGATGCCATTGTCGGCGAAAAGGAGAACGGCACCCTCAAGCTGGTCATGGCCAACAGCCTGCCGCGCCATACGCTGCTGTGGGGGAAATTTTGGGGTGCGCTGCTGGTCTTGATCGGGGTCTTGCTGCTCAGCGTGGTGCTCAACCTGTTGATCGTTTTGGTGCTCGCGGATGTGTCGCTGGATTTCTCGCACGCCGTGCGCATCGCGGTCATGGTCTTGATCTCGGTGGTCTATCTAGCGGTCTGCACCTCGCTGGGGTTGCTCATCTCGGCGCATAGTTCCACTCGGCGGGTCAGCCTGACGACCGTGCTCCTCGTTTGGGTGAGTATGGTTTTGCTGTGGCCGCAGGCCGGAAAGATCATAGCCGAGCTGTTCCACGAAGAAGCGCATGAGTTAGAACACACCAAGCATGTGTATGAGTATGGCGACGGCACTTTCATTTGGCATCCCATGCGGGGGCATGCTTACGGCTTGGCATGGGAGAATAATAATCGGCTCGATCCGGCGTTTATCAAGGAATTTTCGAGCGCGTTGCGGTCCGAACGGACGCACCACCAAGAGTTAGAAAACGCCCTGCTGCGGCATCGGGTCCAACAGGTCAATTTAGCCCAGCACATCGTTCGGGTTTCGCCCATGGGAGCCTATCAATACGCGATGGAGCCCATGGCCGGTACGGGCCTGCCGCGGTATCGCTACTTCATCGCTCAAGCCCGAAGGTATGTACAGCGTTTTGAGGAAAGTCTGCTCGCCATCGATCGGGCAGACGCGCGCAGTCTGCACGTTCCGTTTGTAAAGAACGGACTGTCGGCGCAAAAGGTCGGGTTCGATCAGATACCGGTGTTTGCCGAAGACCTCTCGGCGGCGGCGTTAGCCGGCTCGTCGATCGTCGATTTGATTGCGCTGGGCTTCTTTGCGGTGTTCACCTATCTGGCCGCGTACTGGGTCTGGTTGCGTTCGTCGATTGTCGATTAGACTATTTCAACGGGCTGTCGAGCGGTTCCTGGATCGGGCGTGTTCCGAGGGCGAGACTCCAGTACTACTAGGTTTTCGCGGGATCAAAAAACAATTAAGAATAATTTAGGGCTTGTCGTGCGTCTCAAAAAAAGGCGTTGGTTGTGTTCCTCTTCAATGGCAGACCGTGCATGTCGAGGGAAAGGGCCGGCCGCTAACACTTTGCGCCGCTGCTGCCTCTGACGTTGGCGATGCGGTCCAAGCCGCTGGTGCTGCGAAACGGACCGCTTTAATGGCGTCAGCGAACGGGCGCGAATAATTGCGTAAATCCCTTGAGCTTCTATATTCGCCGCCATGCCTACTTCAACTGAAAATGAAGCCGCTTTGCCCGACAAGGATACCTGTCTGGTGCTCTATCGCCAGATGCTGGTCATCCGCCGCTGCGAAGAGCAACTCGCCCGGTCCTACCAAGCCGGTCTGATCCCCGGTGCCTGCCACACGTACGTCGGCGAAGAAGCTATCGCCACCGGCGTTTGCGCCCACCTCGACGACGACGACGCGGTTTTTAGCACGCATCGCGGCCACGGCCACGCCCTCGCCAAAGGCGTGTCGCCCAAGGAACTGATCGCCGAGCTTTTTGGCAAAGCCACGGGCTGCTCGCAGGGGCGCGGTGGCTCCATGCACCTTTTCTCGCCGCAAGTGGGGATGATGGGCACCAGCGGCATTGTGGGTCCCTGCATCCTCCAAGCCGCTGGTGCTGGCTACTCCTTTAAGCTCTTGGGCGTCCCCAAGGTCGGCGTGGCGTTTTTTGGCGATGGGGCAGTAGCCAACGGAGCCTTTCACGAAGGCATCAACCTAGCGACCAACTGGCAGTTGCCAGTGCTATTCGTCTGCGAAAACAACCTCTACGCCACGGAAGTGGCCTTTGTCGATACCACTCGCAATCCGCAGGTGGCCAACCGCGCCGCAGCCTACGGACTGCCCGGCATGGCCGTTGATGGCAACGATGTTGCCGAGGTGTACGCGGCGACCGGCGAAGCGATAACCCGCGCCCGCCAAGGCGGTGGCCCGACCCTCATTGAGTGCAAGACCTACCGCACCCGGCCCCACGCCGAGGGAATGCGCGACCGGGGCTATCGCTCTACCGAGGAAATCGACGCGTGGAAAAAGCGCGACCCCATCCCGGCGTTTGCCCACCGGCTGCTAAAGGCAGGCCACGCCCGCCAAGCAGAACTCGACGCGATCGCCGCGGACGTTAGCGCACTGATCGCCGAGGCCCTGCAATTTGCCCACGACAGCCCGTGGCCCGACCCGGCCACCGTGGCCGAGCACGTCTTTAGCCAAAGGGGCGGCGCGTAATGCCCGAACTCACGTATGTAGAAGCGGCGCGCCAAGCCCTCGCCGAGGAAATGGCACGCGACGCGACCATTTTCGTCGTTGGCGAGGGGATTGGGCTGCGCGGTGGCAACTTCAACACCACTATTGGCCTCTTCGACCTGTACGGCCCGGAGCGCCTGCGCGACACTCCGATATGCGAGCGCGGCTTCGTCGGCTTGTGCGCTGGCGCGGCCATGACCGGGACGCGGCCAGTGGTGGATTTTATGTTCTTGGACTTCATCCTCGACGCGTTCGGCGAACTGGTCAACCAGATCGCCAAGGTGCAATACATGAGCAGTGGCCGACTAAAAATGCCTATCGTCCTGCGCGGCTGCATTGGCGTCGGCGGCGCGGCCGCCACCCATCACTCGGGCAATTACTATCCGATTTTTACGCATCTGCCCGGCTTCAAGGTTGCGGTGCCGTCCAATCCTTACGACGCCAAGGGTTTGCTCAAGACGGCCCTGCGCGGCGACGATCCGGTGCTCTTTCTAGAGCACAAGTCCTTGCTCAACACTCGAGGAGAGGTTCCAGCAGAGGAGTACGCGATACCCTTTGGCCGGGCCGCTGTCTGCCGCCGTGGCGAGCATCTGACTGTCGTGGCTTTGACGACCATGGTGCCCGAGACGCTGCAAGTCGCCGAGGCCCTATCCGGCGAAGGCATCTCGGTCGAAGTGCTCGACCTCCGCACCACGTCCCCCCTCGACATGGACACGGTGCTCGAATCCGTTCACCGCACGGGTCGCCTGCTGATCGCCGATGAGACTTTTGCTCCCTGCGGCATAGGCGCGGAAATCGCCGCCGCCGTGGTCGCCCGGGCCTTCGACGACCTCGACGCGCCAGTGCGCCGCCTCAACGGTGCGCACGTGCCCACGCCGTACAGTGCGCCTTTAGAGGCCGCGATTGCGCCCAACAGGAAGGACATAGAACGGGCCATCCGCGACTTGATGGCCGAGTAGGAGCAAGCACATGGCCGAGCCAATCGCAATGCCCCGCTTGGGGTGGACCATGGAGGAGGGCACCCTCGTCGAATGGCTCAAAGCCGATGGCGATGCGGTCGAGGTTGGCGAAATCCTCTTTACGGTGGAAAGCGACAAGGCCCTCAACGAGATCGAGACCTTTTCCGGCGGCATCCTGCGCATCCCCCCGGACGCGCCTCAGCCCGGCGATACCGTGCCGGTGGGCACCCTGTTGGGCTATCTGTTGCAGCCCGGCGAGGAAATGCCTACCGCGTCGGCTGCAACGGCTGCGGCCGAGCCGGTTCCAACGCCGCCGGCCGAGCCGGCCCCAGTCCCGGCGCAGGCCCGCTCCGCCGGGCCGACCATTAGCCCCCGCGCCCGGCGCGTGGCTTCGGAGCTTGGGGTGGAATGGCGCATACTCACGGGTAGCGGGCGCACGGGCCGAATCGTCGAGCGCGACGTACGCGCGGCCGCCGGGCGCAGCAGCCAAGCAGGGCCCGCGATCCTGACGACCGAAGCAGACGCTACCGAATTGGTAGCGTTGCGCCCGCGGCTCAAGGCAGAAGACGCGCCAGCCCCTGCGTATCACCACCTCATTGCCAAGCTGGCGGTCGTCGCCTTGGCCGAGCATCCTCAGTTGAATGCGGCGGGCACCGAGGCCGTTCATCTCGGCCTCGCCGTAGATACGGGCGATGGTTTAGTGAGTCCAGTCATCCGCGACGCGCATACCAAAAACTGGGCCGAACTCGCGGCCGCGGCGCGTTCCCTAGTGCTTCAGGCGCGTCGGCGCGTTTTGGCGCCGGAGGCCGTACAAGGCGGCACCTTTGCCATCGCCAATCTCGGCATGTACGGGATCGATACCTTTACACCCATGCTCGGCCCGCCCTACCGCGCTGCTTTGGGACTAGGGCGCATTGCCGAGCGCCCGGCTGTATGCGCGGGCCGCGTGGTGCCGCGGGCGTTGATCGCTTTGAGCCTAACCGTTGAGAGTCCGCTGCTCGAAAACGGCGCCGCGGCCCGCTTCCTCGACCGCCTGCGGTCCTTGATCGAGCAGCCCGAATTGGGGCTGCAAAACTAGGCTACATCGCTCGCTCCAGCATCGTCTGCACGACCAGGTTCGCGCCGTCAATCCGCACTTGTACCGCGCCGGTGTGATCGGTGCGTAGCACTCGCGTTCCGCGTGCTGCGTAGCGTGCGACGACTTCTGGTGCGGGATGCTTGAACTTGTTGTCCTCTCCCAGCGACATCACCGCCACCGAGGGCGCGACTGCTTCGATGAAAAGCGGCTGCGACGAAGTGCGCGAGCCATGGTGGGCCACCTTGAGCAGGTGCGCCTGTAGCCGCGGCCCCCAAGCGAGAATCGCCGGGTCCGTCTCCTGCTCTACGTCGCCGGTGAATAGCACGCGCACGGCTCCGTGCTGCAAGCTGAATACCACCGAGCCGTTGTTGAAGCCAAAAGGGACCCGTCCGTCTGCATCGACAAAGGTCGCGGTCGGATGCAGGACCAGTCCCGCGACTCCGCCCAAGCCGGCCAAGCTGTCGCCCGCTGCGACTCGGTGGTAGCGCACACCCCGCTCGGCGATGAGTTCTCGCAGCCGCCGCGCTGTCCACGAGTCATAGACTGGCCCGCTGTCGAGAAAGTGGCCCACTTCCATTTGCTCCAACAGGGCTACCAGCCCGCCGATGTGATCGTTGTGCGGATGCGAGGCCACGACGACATCAACTCGCCGGACGCCCCGGTGGCGCAAGAAAGGCAACAGTACCTGTTCGCCACAATCGAAGTAGGCGCTGCGCTCGCCGCCATCGACGACCATGGTTTTGCCGTCGGGGAAGCGCACAAACGCGGCATCGCCTTGGCCCACGTCTAAAAAGACGATCTCCAAGTCGCGGGCGCGGAGCGCGTAAGTCCACACCGAGACGTTGAGCCAGGCGAGCGCCGCAAAAATGGCGGCTTTGCGCGCCCAGGCCCTATGCGGCAGCAACGGGCCGAGCAGGCAGAGAGCGGCGGCGATTGCGACGAAGAGCCCGCCCGGCCGCGGCACGGCCACAGACGCAAAGGGCAGCGAAGCCCACCACGAGACCAGTTCGATCAGCCCCACGAGGACTAGGTAATTGGCCGCGTTAAACGCGGTAGCGATCCAAGGTAAAATCCACCCGGTCAACGCGGCCAGCAGGCCCAAACCCACGGCGAGTGCCAAAAGCGGGACTACTACTATATTGGCCACGGCCGCTCCGAGTGCTAGCTGCTGAAAGGAATAGGCGATCAAAGGTCCGGTGCCGAGCTGGGCTGCCAGCGAGGCGCACAGTGGCGTGACGATCCAGCGATCGATTCGGCTGTCGGCGCGTTGAAAGGCGGCGGGGAAAAGCGAGGCGAGCGGTCCGTGTAAGGCGACGATGGCCCATGTCGCGCCAAAGGAGAGCTGGAAGCTCAGGCTCCACGGACTTTCCGGCCATATCACCAAGATCGCTAGGGCCGCCAGCCCAAGGGTGTTGTAGATGTCGCCCTGCCGTCGGAGCACCCGCCCCAACAGCACCACCGCTCCCATCACCACCGCCCGCACCACCGGCACTTGCGCCCCGGTTGCAAGGGCGTAGAGTGCCAGCGCGGCGATGGTTGCTGCGGAACTCGGGCGGTCGGCGAGCCGCAGGAGCCGGAAACCAAAGAAGAAGAACCCGCCGACCATTCCGACGTGGAGTCCACTTACCACGAGCGCGTGCGCCAGCCCGGTGCGGCGAAACGCAGCGCGCACCTCCTCGGGAATCCGTTGCTTCTCTCCGAGGAGCACGCCTAGCAACAGGCCGGCTGGCGCGCCTGAGAGATTGCGCTCAATGCTCTGTCGCACGGCGCGTCTGAGGGGCAACACCACGCCTTCGTATAGCCAGTGCCCGGGCAAGTGCTCTACGGACGCGACCTGTTCGGGTTTGCCGATGAAGAGCGTGCCGTGGATGTCTTGCTGGGCCAAAAAGGCTCGGTAGTTGAAGGCGCCAGGATTCCGCGTCGCACGGGGTCGTTGCAGCTTTCCGTACAGGGATACGCGGTCGCCGTAATCGGCTGGCCAGTACACGTCTTTTACTGTGACTAGCACTTGTCCGTTCAAATGGTACATGGCGCTGTCGGCGACTACCTGTTCTAACGCTATGACAAAGCGCGTTTGCTCGTCGCTATGCTCTGGTTCTTGGACGATGCGCCCGGTTACCACGCCGCGCTGCCCGAAAACTTCGAGCGCGACTAAGTGGGGCAAAGGGGACAGGGCTGTGTCGATGTGGTAACGCAGCGCGCCGAGCAGAACGACTGCTACCCACAGCGTCCAACCGGCCCAACGCGCCTTGCAATAGAAGCCCACGGTCGCGCCGAGAAAGGCCAACCCGCTTAGGGCCACTGCTGTGAGCGAGCCTATCGCTACGGTCCGCCCCAAGAAAACGCCGATTCCGAATCCAAGGGCCGTCCACAGCGCGGGCCGGCGCGTCTGTTTGCTCGCGGACATACCCAGTCCAACGGCAAAAATCATTCCAACTCGACAGGGCGGTGGCGAGTCTGTATGCTAAGGGAGAGAGAAGGGGAAATTTTGACGAAGGAAAATTAGATGACGATTCCCGCAGCTAAGCTCCGAGGCAAAGATCGCCGCTACTTGCGCGGCTTAGGCAATGCAGTGCGGCCGACCGTGTATTTGGGCAAAGAGGGTCTTTCCGCCGCCGTTATCCGCTCGCTCAACGAAGCCTACTCCAACAGCGAGTTAGTCAAGGTGCGCTGCGAGCGCAGCAGCCCCCTCGACCGCTGCGAAGCCGGCGAACAGCTAGCCGCTGCTACCGAGGCACACTTAGTGCAAGTCTTGGGCAACACGCTGCTCCTCTACCGCCCCGACCCCGACGACCCCCAAATCGCGCTGCCCGAATAGATGACGATGGCTTGGAGCGACTTTTCGAGATGGCGGTCGAAATGGCCGCTCATCCCTTCCACGCCTGAGCAAAGATGCCGAGTGAGCCGGGCGCGTATCCGGCGTAGTGATTGTTGAAAAACACGTACGCGGGCTGCTCTGGCGCGGCCTCTGCTAGCGCCCGCACTTGCCGCGCCCACTGCTGGGTCTCGGCGGCGCGGTCCCAAACGAGGCGATCCCAATGCCGCTCCTGCTCGCCGCGGCGAATCCGCTCCTCGACGTGGGCGTCCATCTTTTTGCGATTGCCCAGAAAGCGCACGTAGAGAAAGTCGGTCGTCGCTGGATTGACGCGCTCGACGGTGTGCGGTAAGCTCGGCATGGTGTAGTAGTTGTTCAGGACCAGTGCCACCCCGTGTGCGCGCAACAGGTCTAACAGCTCCGCCCGCAGCCAGCTTGCGTTGCGCACCTCCACCGCAAAGCGGAACTCGCTCGCAGGCAGCTGCGGCAGGAACTCGGCGAGGCGTTGGGTGAATGCGCTGCCGTACTCGCTTTCGTGCGCGTCCTGTCCCCGCGCAACGTATGGAAACTGCATCAGCAGCGGCCCCAACCGCTCGCCCAGTGGGGTCATTGCGGTGAGGAATTCCTCCATTTCCCCCATGCAGTCCACGAGCATTTTTTCGTGGCTGATCACCCGGGGGATTTTGGCGGTAAAGCGGAAGTGCGGAGGCGTCCGCCGTAGCCATCCTGCGATCGTCTTGGGCGTCGGCACTCGATACCACGTCGAGTCGATCTCCACACTCCTGAAGACCTTAGCATAGTGCTCGATGTAATCGGCCGCGGCGCAGCCCTCAGGATAGATTAGCCCTTCCCAATCCTCATTCGACCAACTCGTCGTTCCCAAAAAGAGCTGCGCGGGCAACCCCTCTTGCACCTGCTGCATCCGCTCGACGTGCCGAGGCTTAGCCGGCGGCATGATTGCGGAAAAAAGGTCTTGTTGCTCTGCCACGATTTGCTCCGTAAAAACGAGGGCGCAGCACCGCTATGCTTTCTCCTGCACCATGTTCACCACCTGCTCCTTCCCCACTAGCTGCACAAGCGAGCCAAATCGCGGCCCTCGATCCTGCCCTAGCACGACCTCGTAAAACGTCTGAAACAGTGCCTTGGGAGAGACGCCGGCCTCGCGGGCCAAGTCAAACGGAATGGCCTGCACCTCCTCTTCGGTGGCTCCGTTAGCCGCGCTCAGCCGCTCGGCCAACTGCCCTAGGAGCCCCCGCTCCTCGTCTGTGGGCGGACGAAAATGCTTGTTGGGAAGCACCACGTCTCGATAGTAGTTAAGGCCCTTCTCCACCAGCGCCTGCGTTATCTGCGGATAAGTGGCGACTTGGGCGTCGTAGCGCGCCAGGTATTCTCTCAACGCTGCGACCGAATCCACGCCCAAGGCCGCGATCAAATTGTTGACGGTCGAGAAGTTGACCCGAGCGGCGTACTCGGGCACGTCTCGACCTCGGGTGCCAATGTGCCACAGCGCCTGCTCGGGGCGCTGCTCCTCTGCTACATCGGGATAGTGCCGCAGCGCATCGAGATAGTCATCAACGCACTTGGGCACGATGTCCCAGTGTAGCCGCTTGGCCCGCTTGGGATTTTGAAAGAGGAAGAAAAGCAGGGATTCTATGGGCGCGTACTTCTTCCACGCATCTACTGTTACCCCCATGCGGCCGGCGCTGCTCGCCAACCCGCGTCCTTCCTCGTCGAGAAAAAACTCGTAGCACAAGCCAACCGGCGGCGACTTGCCCATCAGACGCACGATGCGAGAGGACTGGCGCACCGAGTCGACGAGGTCTTTGCCGTACATTTCATAGTCGACCTCGTAGGTGTACCAGCGCAGCGCCCAATCGACTTTCCAGCCTACCTTGGCGCTACCGCCGAACACCGACTGCTCACCCCTTTCGCCACACCCATTGTAGTGGCCGGTATTGAGGTCGCAGGTGAAGCTCACGCGGCCCCGGCTGGGGTGGTAGGCCGTGACCTGCGTGGCCATGATCGAGCCACAGTTGGTACAAATCGGGAAGAAGGGCGACCAGCGTTGGCGGTTTTGTTCCCGCAGCGTCGGCACGATGATTTGGCGCACCTCCTCGGCTTTGGCTAGGAGAATCGCGAGCCCTTCGTCAAAGTCGCCGCGCACGTAGGCGGCACGCGCGCTTTGGAACTCGTAGTCGAAGCCGGAGGCGTCGAAAAACTCGCACAGCTTGGCATTCATGTGGTCGCTGAAACTCGCACAGCAACCGAAAGGGTCTGGAACGGCGTGTAGGGGTTTGCCGAGGTGGGCGGCGAGCATCTCGGGCTGCGGCAAGTTGCTGGGCACCTTGCGCAGGCCATCCATGTCGTCGCTGAAGCAGAGGAGGCGGGTCTTTAGTCCGTAGAGGTGCTCGCAGGCATTGCGGACCCAAGCGGTGCGGACGCCTTCGGAAAAATGACCTAGATGGGGGAAGCCGCTGGGGCCAAAACCGGTCTCGAATAGTACCGGGCGGTCTTGGCTGGGGTGGCGCTGCTTGACGATCTGTGCCGCCTCTTGGAAGGGCCAAGCCCGATTCGTACTGGTCTGGTTCCTCGCCATGTGACCTTTGTCGGGTGTGAGGCTTGTCGAGACGGCGCTTGGATGATCGCGCAGCGTCTCAGCGATTGCGGAAAGTGATGCGTCCGCGGCTCAAATCATAGGGCGAAAGGGCCACGGTGACTTGGTCGCCCGGCAGTACGCGAATGTAGTACTTGCGCATCTTGCCGGAGACATGGGCCATAATCTCGTGGCTATTTTCCATCTCGCACTTGAAGTAGCCGTTGGGCAGGGCCTCTTTGACCACTGCTTGGACTTCGATTGCTTCTTCTTTGGCCATTGCTCTCGCTTAAAGGAGATGATGAGATGTGCGCGCCACATACGGAAAAAGCAGCTGTTAAAGCGGCGCGCAAAGAGTCCAAATTGTACGCGTTAGCTAAACAAAAGTCAAACTCATTCGGTCAGGTAATTCACGTCGTACGAGGCGTGTTTGACGGCTTCGATCGTCGATAGATGTGGGGCTAGCTGCTGGACCTTGTCGTAGTATTGGATGGCTTCTGCATAGCGCTCGGTTTTTTCGCAGATCGCGCCGAGGTTGTGCAGGGCGGGGATGTGATCGCCGGACAATGCGATGACCTGCTTGAAGGCCGCTTCGGCTCCGGCGAGGTCGCCGCTGTCGAGGTGGGCGAGGCCCTTGGCGAAGAACATGCTTTCGTTGTCTTGCTCGTGCTCGACAGCCTTGGTCAACACGGGGAGTGCCAACTCGGGCTGTTGGGCCTGCAACCGCAAGATGCCCAGGCTGTAATAAGCGCGGGCCAGCGCGCGGCGCGCCCCGCGATAATTGAAATCGACCTTCAGCAAGGTTTCTAGGTGTTCGATGGATTTTTTGAAGTCGCCGACCTTGTGATACGCCACGGCCATATTGAAGCGCGCATTGGCGTGATCAGGCTGGAACGCGATGACTTTTTCGAGGTATTCAAGGCCCTCGGCTTGGTGCTCGGTGCGGCAGAGTAAGGTGCCTAGTCCAGCCATGGCTTCGACCATCAGCGAATCCAGCCGCAGGGCTTCTTGGTAGTGGTGCTTGGCCTCGCGCTCGTATCCTTGGCCGTGGAGCATGACGGCGAGATTGCAATGCGCCTCGGCGTAGTCGGGGTCGAGTTCGAGGGCTTCAAGCAGCAGCCTTTTGGCTTCGTACTTTTGCCCGTCGTCAAAATACGCGTTGGCGAGGAGGACTCGTAGCTGCGGGTTGTAGGGATGGATGGTGACCTTGGCCTTGAGATGGCGGATCTTCTCTTTGGTCCAGAGGTTGTACGCCCGCTTGTCTTGGCGCTGGGCCTGACCCTCGCTGCCGAGCAAGACCAGCAATAGGAATGCGAGCACGGCCTTCATGGTTGGAACTTCTGAATCCGATCATTGAAGGTATCGGCCACGTAAATGAACCCTTCAGCGTCGCGGGCGATGCCGCCGGCCACCACCGCGCGCTCGTCCTCTTCGCCCGTAGCCATATCGACGACCACTTGGATGCGGCCTGTGAAGCGGAATTGGTTGTCGCCGCCGCCCTTCTCACCCCATCGCGTCAGATAGACCCCGCGCTGAAACACCTCAATGCGGTCGTGGCCGGCATTGACCACGAAAGCCCGGTCCGCGGCTTCATCAACGGCAAAGTCAGTGGGCCGCAGCAAAAGCCCATTGCCGCGGTCCTGATGCGATTTAGGATCGCGGCCCATGACGCGGCTGGCCGCGGCGCGCTGCGGGTTGTCGTACACGACTAGCCGGGGTGCCTGCCAATCGCCAGCGCGCAGGGCCAACGGCTCAATTAGCGCGGCGAAACGCCCTTGCCAAAGCCGCAGGCTGGCCACCAGCAGGGCCGGGATGGCGTACTGAATTTGCTGTTCACCGGCTTGGTTGAATAGCTGCAATTGGCTGATGCTTTCGATGTAGATGGCATCGTCGTCGATGACGATGTGGCGGGCGAACAGCCCGGCGAGTGGGCGCGTCCACAACAGCCGACCGTCTGGGGCAAATTTCGCCCAAAAGGCTTCTGGCTTCTGGCCCGGACGGTGCAGGTTGTACACCACGTAGAGATGATCGTCGTCGTCGAGGGCCAGCGCCGGCCCGTCCAGTGCGCTCGTTTCCATACGGGCCAGTGGCTCCACGGCATAAACCCAGGCCGCCAAAGCGCGGCCCGTGCGGTCGAAGCGCTCGACGCGCCCGGTGCCTACACCAACGACAAAGACCGTGCCGTTGCTGCTAATGGCCAGTCGCGTGGGGGCCGTGCCCTTGTCCAGTGTCCAGTTTGCAACGCGGCGGTGGAATCCGCCCGCCGCCGTCGTGCTGACCAGTTTGTGGACGGTCTCGTCCGCGCCGAAGAAACTGACGATTCGGTAGCTATACTGGGTGTTGGCTAATAAGCCGCTGTCTGTAAAGGTGGTGTCGGTTGCGGATTCCACCCGCGCTACGGTCGCGAACTCGCGCCCGGTGGCGCGCTGGATTTCGCTGTGGAGAAAGCCCGCTGAAGACACCGAGGGCCATAGCAGATGCGCGGCAGCCTCTTCACTGGAAAAGGTGGCTTTGAGCACGGGAGGCGGTGCAAGCCAAGGCGAGACCTTCTTGCCGGCGAAGGGGCCGACACAGGCGACGAGTGCGGCGGCAAACAAAAGAATCAGTCGATTCATAGCGCAAAAGAGATAGGCCCACCCCCTCGCCATGTCAAGGAATATAGAATTACCCCAGAATGAAAACGGCGTTGCCAATTTTGCCCGTGAAGTAGTCGATGACCAGCCACAGCCCATTGCACAGGGCCTCGCCCATAATAAGCCCCATGAAGAAATGCTGACTCGTCCGATAGTGTGCCGCCCCGCCAAAACGCAAGATCAGCTTTTTGAGTGCCCAAGCCAAGAGCACACAAGCCCAGACTTTGTCGAGCATGAAGTTTGCGCCAATCGGGAAGCCGATTGGATGAAAGGGCCACCACAAGACGTGGTGCCGCGCCCAAGTCAGCAGGGCCATGACCACGGCTCCGCCGGCAAAGAACGTCAGCCCCAACCAGTCGGCTCCGGCTGGCTCTAGTGCGCGTTGCGCCGCGTTGTAAATGGTGGATGGGCCGCCGCGAAAGCGCCAGCTATCGAGGTTGATGCCCCCGTACTTGTAGGCGAGGTGGAAGACCATCCAGCAGGATCCCACCGCGCCGATAAAGATGGCTGCCACCACGGCCCAGAAGACGACGCGCCGACTGCGGCGGTCCATGTCTTGGATCAGCTTCAAGCTATTGGCGACCATGGCCAGCAGGAAAATGCGGATGTCGGCCGACCAGATGTAAGCAAAGGAGAGGTTGAAGACGCCAGCGGCTCCGATCGTTTGCGAGCCAATGCCTTGCACGATGAGGTCTGGGGCGATCATGGGCGAGCGCACGGCCGCTAGGCCGGCTTCGCACACGACCCGCGAGATGCCGATAAACACCAATAGGGCTGCCGCCGCAAAGAGTGCGCCGACCCATAGCGAGGTACCCATCAGCCACAGCCAGCCGACGATGCCCCCGGTGCCTAAGCACACTCCGAGCACGGCCGCTCGATAGGACGTGATTTCATCGCTGTCGTCGATGTCCGCATGGCGGCTACGGGCCTTGCGCCATACGTCCCGCAAGTGGCCGCGCCCCGTCCACAGGCCCAAGAGTACCATGGCGATGAGTGCGCCGCCGCCCTGATAGGCCAAGAGCGGCTCATACGAGACCCCATAGACGAACTTGCTCGTGGATTTAAGGCCGGATAGGGCGAGGAACTCAGCTTCGACTTTGGAGAGCAAATAGAAAATCCAGATGCCGGCCGCTATTTGAGTGCTGATGAGATAGGAAAAGCCGACGAGCGCGAAGCTGATCCAGATTTGTAGGCTCTGCTGGCCGATGAACGACGGCAGCGACCACATTAGGCCGAAGCTGGGCAAGGACGGGTAGTATTGGTGCAGGGCCTTGAGACTGCCGAACGCGAGCGGCAAGGCGGCGCCCCACCACAGGGCACCATGCTTGAGAAAGCCGTTGAGCAGCCCGGGGCCGCGCTCGCCTTGCACGATGGCCATCCCGAGTTGGGTCAGCGGATAGGCCAGCCGCTCGCGCTCGACCCACTGTCGGCGCAAGATCACGGCCAGCGATACCATCGCCACGTACAGGGAGAGGAGCAGGAATGCCCACCAGCACAGGGGCTCGACCCAAGTGGCGTAGGGAATGTCGGCGAGTGCGCCGCCCTCGTAAAAGCCGCGGTTGCCGGTGCCATCATCGACGAGGATGCGCTGCGCGGGAAAGAGCGGAAAGAGCTTTTCGGCCCATTGGTTGGTTGGGGAGGCGTAGTAGAAAATGCCGGTGAGAGCCGGCAAAAGTTGCTGGGTCAGTCCCATAGTGCAAAGGGCGGAGACGACCAGCAACATCGCGTACACCAGCACCAACTCGGCGCGGTTGAGCGCGAAGGTGCCGCCGCGCTGCACTACCGGCACGTTCCACAGCGAAGAGAGGGCCAGGAAGGCCCCCAACCAAAAACCAGGCGAGTACCAATCGACCGCGCCGCGGCTGGCCCAATAGCCGCAAAAGCCGCCCGTGGCCAGCAGTGCTAGCCCTACTGCTAGGCGGAAGTCGCGGGCGGCGAGCTTGAAGAGCGTGTTGAGCAAGCCGACCAGCACCAAAAACAGAAAGATGGCCCCTGGCGTGTTGAAGTCGAAGGCCATGTTGGTCGCCCGCATCGCCATGTTGGCGTAGGGTGCGCCAATGGACAGGAAGAAGCTGAGGAACGCGCCGACCCAAAAGCCGCGCAGGGTCAGATGCGCGCGGCCTTCAGCATCGGCGCGCCCCGCGTCTTGCCCTTGGAGGTGCCGGCCATACGGAACAGGGAGCGACCTATTCACCGCGCCGTTTGGGGCTTGACGGTACAGGTGGGACAGACGCGCCGCAGGTGTTCGCGCCGCACCTGCCACAGGTCGTGGGCCTTCGCCAATTCGCATTCGGCCTGCCCGACCTTGCCCCGCCGCTGTAACTTCCTCCGGTCGAGGGTTGCGTCCAGCTTGTGGGTTGGAACCGGGCAGGGGCCGCTGCGAAAGGCCAACCCCAAGACCTCTTCTACAATTCCGTCCTCGCGCACGATGCGGTCTGGAATTGCAAAAGATTCAATGCAGCCGCAGGGCACGGACCGCTCGGCCACGTGATAGGCCGTGCTCGTGTCGTGCGTCGTCCCCAGCGCGAGGATGTAGCCGCCGTTGTGGATCAATTTGCCGATTGGGCTGTCTTGCGCCCAAATCCCAGCTTCGAGATGCCCTTGACAATAGTAGTTAGCGCGCGGTCCAATCGCCGCTACCGCGTGGGTGGGATGCGTACTGCGCTCGGCGTTGGTGCGCCGCCACAGCGCGTCTGGGATGGTGCCGTTAGTCGTGGGCGTGGTCAGCCGATTGAAGACTTTTGCCGCTCGGTGATTGAACGAAGGGGCCAGCAGGGTCCCGCGCTTGCCGACCGCCTGCAAGAGCGCATCGACGACGGTTTCAGCGCCGCCTTCGACAAAGCCGATGGCCGATAGAGAACTGTGGACCATCAGATCCATGCCCGGGGCGACGCCCAAGCACCGCAAATCTCGCACTAGTTCCTTGCGGCCGATCATGTCAGCCGGGGCGGTTAATTCGGCGTAGCCCAACTCAGCATGTGCTGCGAAGTATTCGCGTACTCGATCGACGGCAACGGAACCTTCCATCCGTGGCCCGGCCGGATAGTCGGCTTCCTCGCAGGCGATGCGCTCGGCGATTTCGCCCAGATTTCGGCGTCCGTCGGCCCAAAACAGCGCCCACTGCGGTAGTTGTGCGGCTGCGATGCGTGCGTTGATCGCGGCGGGCGCGTTCTCAGCGGTGGGCGCGAGCACAGCCGTGCGGCGCGGGACCAGCCGCGCTTGGGCCGTGCGCCGCGCTCGCTGGCCCGGTAGCGCGGCCTCGGCGGCCGCGCCCGCTATTTGCCGCTCGCTTTCGTCCATAGCCGCCAAGATCGCGCGCCGACAGCCTCCCCAGAGCCAGCGTGCGAGCCGCCGTATGCTGCGACTATGGGCCTCGCGCACGTATTCGGCTTCGGCGCGGGGCCGCTTTTTCTGTTGTAATATGGAGAGAAAGTACTGGGTCTCGGTGCGGACCAATTCCTCCACTTCGCGGCTGCCCATGTCGGCTAGGTAGTACAGATAGGCTGCCATTGAAGCCGCACAGGTCTCCAGCCCCGGCGGGCTGAGCAATGCTTCCACGTCGGCCGACGAGTGGTAGGCATCAAAGCCGCGCCCGCTCTTGCGGTGGTGCGTGGTGATCCAAGGGCAGGGAAATCCGTACTGGGGGTCGCCGATCAACGTGTCGGCCGTCGACGTGAAGCGCGCCAGATGTACGCGATAGCCCATCTTGTGTTGCCGCACTCCGGCCCGCAAGATAGCCGCACCGACCCGATCGACGAAACCAGCCGACATGGGGATCGTCGCGTGCCACTCCAGCCGGCCAGCGCAGACGGCGGGCTGAGCGCCGATCGAGTCGATACACACACCGGCCAAGGGGTTTTGCAAGCGCCGCACCCGCTCTAGATAGGCGAAAAAACCGTAGCACTCATAGGCGTTGAGCAGGCGAATGGTGCGCTTGGGACGTGCGAGTTTGCCCGCTCGGATAAGCCCTTCGATCACGCGGGCAATCTCCAAGGTGGCGGCCACGCCCGAAGCGTTGTCTATGGCTCCCGGCTCGGCGCTGTGGGCGATGGCCCATACCTCGTCCTGCGGATCGCCCGCTCCCTCGATGATGCCGCTGACCACGTCGTGGCTGCCGACGTATCGGCGGATGTCGGCTTGGACGTGTAGAGTTAGGGGGCTGCGCTGCTGCGCTAGCTGTCGCAACCGCTTCCCTTGCTGCTCAGAGATCGCAAAGCCCACCAACCGCGCGGCCGCATGTTCGAGGGGAATCGCGCCCCAGCCGAACTTGGTCCACGCTACGGCCTTGGGCAGGTTGGGCACTGGCTGGTCGGCGATGACGGCGGCGGCTCCCTTAGCGGCCAAGCGCGCGAAATGGACGCGCGGGTCTAGCTTGGTCAGCACAATCGCCCCGGCGAGTCCGTCGGTTGGTTGCCGTTGGATATCTTCGATTTGGTCGAGAATTACGAGCCGCAGCCGCAAGCCATTTGCCGGGGTTGCCGCGCTCCACTGGATGACGTGCCAAGGATTTTCCTGCCAATCCAGTACTCGCTCGGAGACTGGATGCACCACATCCACCGTCGCGCTGGCCACATCGGCGGCCTCGCGGATGATCCACCGGCCCGATCCCAGCCGCCCTCCGGTCTGGATGGATTCGATCTCCACGGATGCGCCTGCCGCCTCGTAGCGATTCGTTAGGGTGGCGGTCGTTTCGCCGAAGCGGTCAAATGAATTCCAGCGGTCGGTCTGTACCACGTCTCGCACTGCCGCCATCATCTTCTGTCCATCCGCCTGTTGCAACATCAGCGGCAAAGTTTGGCGGCAGAGCTGTTGTAGTGATTTTGGGCTAGGCATGGTCTGCTCCTTTTTTGTGGGCGACTACCTTTCCATTTGACAGCTCGTTGAGAGTTTTGCAGCAGAGCGCGCGGAGCGTTAAGTTTGGGACACAATCCCGCCGCTTGCGGCACTCTTAAGCTACTAACTCATTTGTGTTGTAAGGATTAACAGGACATGGGCATAGCGTCAATGTCAAAAAGCATACCATCAACTTCTTCTCTTTCAACGAAAAGGATTTGCCATGCGTAGTCTATTCGTCCTGCTCGCAGCCTCGTTGCTTTTTGCTTGTGGAGATCGCCAGCCGGAAAGCCCCGCTTCGAACCCACTGGCTCCGTTGGCACCGGCCGGTAAAGTTACCGACAATCCCTCGGATCGGGAAGCGTTGATCGCGTTCTACAAAGCTACGGGCGGTGCCAAATGGAGAAAGCGCGGCGGCTGGCGTAAGGACGTCCCGCTGAACCAGTGGCATGGCGTGAAAGTCGATGACCAAGGGCGCGTCAAGGGCCTATTCCTAAGCGAGAACAGGTTGAAGGGAGAGATTCCCGTAGAGTTGGGCCAACTCGAAAACCTGCAATTCCTAGATCTCACAGGCAACGGGTTGACGGGATCGATTCCCGCCGAGTTGGGCCAACTCGAAAACCTGCAATTCCTAGATCTCACAGGCAACGGGTTGACAGGATCGATTCCCGCCGAGTTGGGCCAACTCGAAAACTTGGTCGCCCTAGAACTCGACGGCAACCAGTTGACGGGGGCGATTCCCGCCGAGTTGGGCCAACTCGAAAATCTGCAACTCCTAACAATCTGCAGGAACCAGTTGACGGGAGCGATTCCCAAAGAATTAGCGCGACTCGAAAACTTGTTAGCCCTAGCCCTCGACGACAACGGGCTGACGGGATCGATTCCCGTAGAGTTGGGCCAACTCGAAAACCTGCAATACCTGGAACTCAGAAGGAACCAGTTGACGGGAGCGATTCCCGCCGAGTTGGGCCAACTCGAAAACCTGCAATTCCTAGATCTCAACGGCAACGGGTTGACGGGGGCGATTCCCAAAGAATTAGCGCAACTCGAAAACCTGCAAAGGCTATACCTCGAAGGCAATGGGTTGACGGGGGCGATTCCCAAAGAATTAGCGCGACTCGAAAACCTGCAAGAGCTAGACCTCGAAGGCAATGGGTTGACAGGGGCGATTCCCAAAGAATTAGCGCAACTCGAAAATCTGCGCGTCCTCTTACTCAGCGACAACCCGTTGACGGGGTGCATCCCGGCCGCTTTGCAAGCGATATCGATCAATGACTTGGACCAACTAGGGCTGGGCGCCTGTTCGGCTGATACCGATACCGCCGATGATTCTGGTACCGATACCTCGGATAGGGACGCGCTGATCGCGCTCTATGAGGCTACGGGCGGCGATGGCTGGGAGAGTCGCATCGGCTGGAACAGCGACGCCCCGCTGAACCAATGGCATGGCGTAACCACCGACGACCAAGGCCGCGTCACGGGCCTAATTCTCATCAGAAATAGGTTGACGGGGGAAATTCCCGAAGCCCTGGGAAAACTCGAAAACTTGCAAACCCTAAAACTCATAGGGAATCAGTTGACGGGAGAGATTCCCGAAGCCCTGGGAAAACTCGAAAACTTGCAAACCCTAAACCTCATCAGAAATAGGTTGACCGGGAAGATTCCCGAAGCCTTGGGAAAACTCGAAAAACTGCAAATCCTAAAACTCAGAAAAAACCAATTGACGGGGTGCATCCCGGCCACTGTGGAAGCGATACCGAACCATGATTTAGACAAACTCGGGCTGGCCTCCTGCGAGTAATCGCCCCGTGCGTCGGTAGTGGTGCGTTTTGCAAGCGTAAATTGTCGCGGTGCGTTTTCGGTGCCGGGTTCAGGCGGAGCGGGGCGACCCGTTTAACGCGAGTAAAGCTAAATCTCAAAACGTACCACTACTCAATTCTCCCACAGCACCCGGTGACGATCTCGTCGGCACTTGGGTTATGGTCGATTCAGCGTGGCGGATGAAGCGGAAGGATTCGGGGCGTGGGAGATCGTCTTGGCTTTTGCGCTCAATGGTCTCCCGGCGCGGAATCAGCAGCAGGATATACTCTTCGAGGAGACAACGAGGATGTTTGGGAGCGTCGTGAGTAGCGTGCGGCGACTTATTGCCTCCGATGATCACAGTGCGAGAGTGCCGCCTCGAAGATAGTGCGATCTGCCGCCGGTAATTCGCAGGGCCTGGTTTTATCATACCCCAAAAATCTCGTTCAGATCAACGGCGAAGTCGGCAAGCGTCGGCGAGCTCAGCGTCTGCCCTTCGCCGTACAGGCCCACCAACTCAAAAGCATCCCCAGCTAGCTTTAGCACCGTCGCTGTCCGAGCATCAGGATCGACCTGCCAGTATTCCTGTACCCGGTGTTTCGCATACAGGGCGCGTTTGAGCGTCCGGTCTCGCCCGGCCGTGGAGGGCGACAGGATTTCTACTACCAAGTCTGGTGCGCCGAGGACCTGTGCGCCGCCGAGTAGTAGGTGCGCTCGATCGCGGGAGACGAACAGTAAGTCTGGCTGAACTACGTCGGTGTTCGACAGTACTACGTCGCAGGGAGCGAAAAAGACCTCGCCTATCCCCCTCTCCTCCACGAATTGAGCGAGGCGCCATCCCAATTGGGTGCTAACTCGCTGATGTTCTAAGTTGGGTGCGGGGGCCATGATCAATTCTCCGTCCAACAACTCGTAGTGCTGGTCCTCCGGGGTGTGCAGATAGTCCTCATAAGTGAACTTGACAGCCGGCGTGGGTCTGAGCATGGCAATCCTCTCCTCCGAAGTGTGCAGAATTTCCTTTTAGAAAAGCGTTTTTAAACCTCTCGTCGACCGCTGCAAAGGCGGTCGGGCGTTTTCCGCGGGCGATATTCCATTGCTACTAGTTTATTTTTTAACGCAAAGGGCAATAAGATAAATTTTAAAAACGCTTCTTAGCAGAAAATATACAAAACAAAACTCCTCAACATAGATTCACACCACCCGTCTCCCTTCAACGGCCCTCGATGGCCCTCAAAAGATTCGTCGTGCACGGCGTAAAAAAAAGCGGAGAGCTAGCGGACGAAAACGTCCGCCAACTCCCCGCTGGCCGAGCGCGGTATGCGATGCCTATTAGTTGAGGTTGAGTATCCGCTCTAGCGCCTTGATCTCTTGCAGGTCGAGGTCAATGTCCTCTAAGAGATCGGCGTCGCGCTGGCGGCCAAATTCCTCGCGCCGCCGCCGTTTGCGCGCATAAGGAGTCTCGATGTTGTAGAGCCGGCAGAGCCGGCTGAAACTGCCGGGCGCAATACCCAGCGCACGGCTGGCCTCTTGGTTGCTCGCGTACATGCGTGCCGCGCGCTTGATGCGTTCTGGCTCGATTTTGCGCATGAGTTGTTTTCTCTCCAGATCTTCAATTGGTGCGAAGTTCGACGAAATTCAACAAAAAAGCCGCAGCATTTTTGCGCCACGGCCATCAAAAAAGCCGCTGGAAAGCGGCTGGATCGAATTCGATGTATCGCCGGTTTCCGGGACGCAAAAGTGCCCTCCTTCTCGAAAGCGCAGTCCCGAAAACCCGTGGGAAAGCCCTTGCACACGCGGTCAATCGCCCGAGACGATTATATTGCGAATGCGAGGTGAATTCCCGATTCGGCTGGGCGTTTTAGCCAGCCGATGCACACAACCTGAAGAGTCGTGCGCGTATCCTAGGGATTGGGACGAACGCGCAACGTGCGGATGCTGTTCGTGGCCCGCATATTGGGGACCGTATGGCCGCCCCCACTGGGGAATCGGCTCCTGAGACTACATGAGAATCGCTGTGCGAAGATAATCATTTTTTGCAGCCCTCCTTTTATGGTGGTGTGCAATTTGCTTTGCACGGTTTTTGACTGTCTTTTAGTTTCACTTTCAAGGTGATATATTGTCAAGGAAAAAATGGCTAACGAACCGAAAAAAAAGAACTTTACGTCATTTTCTGAATATCTCTTAATTAATTCGCATATTTATCAGTCAATCTGCGTCAAACGGCGCGTGATTCCTAACAATTGAGGAGATCATTATGTATTCGATTGGTTTGGGCATGCGGTTGCGTCCCAATGCGTACGCCGAGTACAAACAGGCCCACGACGATCTGTGGCCCGAAATCGCCGACAGCATGACCGACAACGAGGTCAGCATGGCCATCTACCGCTTGGGCGAACACCTCGTCATCCACGCGGTGGCCCCCACCGAAGAAGACTGGCTCAAGAGCCGCCAAGTTCCCATCCTAGAAAAGTGGTACGACTACATGGCCCAGTTACTGGAGACCGACGACGAGGGGCAGATCATCTTTGAGGAGCTACCCGAAGCCTTTGCCTTCGGGATGTTCAAGGAAGAGTAAACGTTAGGCCGCTTGCACCGGGTTTTGTAGCGAGCCAATCTGGTCTATTTCCACGACTACCTCGTCGCCGGCCGCTAACCACACGGGCGGTTGGCGTGCAAAACCCACGCCCTGCGGGGTGCCGGTGAGAATGACCGTGCCCGGCAGCAAGGTCGTATCTTCGCTGAGGAATTCGATCAATTCAGCGACTGTGAAGATCATATCGCCGGTGGTGTGGTCCTGCATGGTCGCGCCATTGAGGATCGTGCGGATGCCGAGGGTTTGCGGATCGGGAATTTCGTCGGCAGTGACCAGCGTCGGCCCCAAAGGGCAGAAGGTGTCAAAGCCCTTGCCGCGGATCCACTGGCCGCCGCCGCCGTTTAGCTGCCACTTGCGGGCCGAGACGTCATTGGCGCACGTGTAGCCGAGTACGCAGCTGAGGGCGTCGGCTCGCGCCACGTTGCGGGTGGCCTTGCCGATCACCACCGCGAGTTCGCACTCGTAGTCAACTTCCGGGCCGCGGCGACAACAGGCTGGCAGCAGGATCGGGTCGCCCGGTCCGCAGACCGCGCTCGTGGGCTTGGCAAAGACGACGGGCTGTTCGGGCGGCTCGAGCCCGGATTCGGCCGCGTGTTCGCGGTAGTTTAGCCCAATGCAGAAAATGTTAGTCGGGGCCAGCGGAGCGAGCCGTCTTTTGACGGACACTTGTTCGCCGGTGGGCACGAGTTCGGCGAAGAGATCGCCGGCGAGGACAGAGGCTTGGCCTCCCTCGGCTTCGAGGCCCCACCGGACGGTGTCGTCAGCGTCGATAAAGCGGATGATGCGCATGTCTTTCTCCTTTGTTTTTCCAGCACTTGCACAAACCTTAAGGCCGGGCTGGCAGCCCGTCAAATAACCTTGACGCTCGGATTGGGGTCGCCTATTTTCCCCATTCTTAATATTGAACAAACGCGAGGAAAAGAGCGTGCCCCAAAACGTCAGCGAAGAACATGTCCGCAAGATAGTCGAAGAAGTGGTGCAGCGCGTCGTCAGCGGCAGCGAGGGCGGGGACACCGGGGTCTTCGCGACGATTGACGCGGCCGTCCAAAGCGCGACTCGCGCCCAGCAGCAATTGGTCGCCTTGTCGCTGGAGGAGCGCAAAAAGATCGTCGCGGCCATCCGGCAGACAGCGCACGTCCACGCCGAGGAATTTTCGCGGCGGGCCTTGGCCGAGACGGGCATGGGGCGGCTCGAAGACAAGATCATCAAGCACCAAGTCGCGGCCGACACCACGCCCGGCGTCGAAGATTTAGCGGCGACTTCGTGGACCGGCGACCACGGGCTAACCGTTGTCGAAATGGCACCCTACGGCGTCATCGGCGCGGTCACCCCATCGACGCATCCCGTGCCGACGATGGTCAACAACGCCATTTGCATTATCGCTGCGGGCAACTCGGTCGTCTTCAATGTACATCCAGCGGGCCGCAAGGTCTCCATGTTCGCGGTGGGTTTGATCAATCAAGCGATTGTCGCGGCTGGCGGGCCGGCCAACTTGGCGACCGCGGTCGAAAATCCGACCCTTGAGACGGCCAATGAGTTGTTCAACCACCCAGACATCCGCCTGCTGCTGGTCACTGGTGGCCCGGGCGTGGCCAAGGCCGCGCTGGGCAGCCCCAAAAAGGCCATTGTCGCCGGCCCGGGCAATCCGCCGGTGGTCGTCGATGAAACAGCGGATTTGGCCAAGGCTGCGCGCGACATCATCGACGGAGGGGGGTTCGACAACAACATCCTCTGCATTGGCGAGAAGCAGGTTTTTGCCGTCGCGGCCATTGCCGACGAGCTCAAGCGGTTGATGGTCCAGTACAATGCTTATGAGCTCGATGCGCGGCAGCTCGATGCGCTTTCGCAGGTGGCTTTTGTCGAAGGGCCGGCCGGACCTCTCGCGGCCAATCGCGAGTTGGTGGGGCGCAATGCGGCGGTGCTGGGCGAGCGCATCGGCCTGCGGCTCGACTCGTCGCTGCGGATGCTCATAGGCGAAACCGACGCCAACCACGTTTTCGTGCGCGAGGAGCAGATGATGCCCTTTCTGCCAATCGTGCGCGTACCTACCATCGACCAAGCCATCCGCGAGGCCGTCATCTCCGAGCACGGCTACGGACACACGGCCGTGATTCATTCGCGCAACATCGAAAACATGCACAACATGGCTCGCGCCGTGGATACCACCATTTTCGTCAAGAATGGTCCTTCCTATGCCGGGGTTGGCTTGGGCGGCGAGGGCTTTGGGACGTACTCCATTGCCGGGCCGACGGGCGAGGGGCTGACGTCGCCGCGCACCTTTACGCGCCAGCGCCGCTGCGCCCTGGTGGACTACTTCCGCATCGCCTAATGCTCTTGGGCCAAGTCAAAGGGCATTTGGTTTCCACGGCCAAGGTCCCAAGCCTGCACGGCAAGAAGCTCTTAGTCGTCGAAATCGCGTCGGTGCGCGAGCGCGGATTGGTGCTGACGGGGCGGGATATGGTCTGCATTGACGCGGTGCAAGCGGGCCAGGGCGAGTTGGTGATTTTGGTGCAGGGCAGCTCGTCGCGGATCGCCCCGAACTTGGGCGATGTGCCGACCGACGCGGTAATCGTCGGGATCGTCGATTCGCTACAGGCGATGGGCAAGGACTTCGACTGTCGGCAGTTGAGCCGCGAAGGGTAGGCGATGGCGGCGGCTGGATTGGACCGCAAGCAGATTGAGACGCTCGTGCGCCGGGTGGTGTACGAGCATCTGCCCGACGCGCAGCTAGAGCCGGTGCCCCCAGCCCCGAGGCTGGTCGTCAACATGTCTGCTCGCCACGTCCACCTCAATCGCACGGCGCTAGACGCGCTTTTCGGCGCGGGTGCCGAGTTGACCGTGCAGAAGGCTCTGTACCAGGAGGGTGCTTTTGCCGCCGAGCAGACCGTGTCGGTGTTCGGCCCGCGCAAGCAGGTGATTCCCAAGGTCCGCATCCTCGGCCCCTTGCGCGATTACAACCAAGTGGAACTGGCCTTTACGGATGCCCGCTTTTTGGGTATTGATGCGCCGGTGCGGCTCAGCGGTAACATCAAGGGGACGCCGGGTTGTTACCTAGTGGGACCGGCTGGGGGGCTAGCGTTGGCTCACGGGGTGATTCGGGCCGCTCGCCACGTCCATCTAAACCCGGCCGAGGCGGCGTACTACGGGGTTGGTCCGGGCGACTTGTTGCGGCTAGTGGTAGAAGGCGATCAGGGCGGGGTGTTGGAAGGGCTGATCTGCCGCGTCAGCGCGCGCGAGCGCCTAGAAGTTCACATTGATACGGACGAGGGCAATGCGATTGATTTGGTCCGCGCCCGCAAGGTATATTTGGAGCGTTGAACGCAAAAATCCGCACAATTACTTCAGGAGGTAAGGGATGTCGGATGCAATAGGCATGGTAGAAACCGTGGGGTTGGTCGGGGTCGTCGAGGCTGGCGACGCCATGGCCAAGGCCGCTAGCGTCCAGCTTTTGGGCTGGGACCGAGTCGGCTCTGGCTTGGTGACTGTGTTTTGCTCAGGGGATGTGGCGGCTGTCAAGTCGGCCGTGGATGCTGGTTCGACCGCGGCGGCCAAGGTCGGGGAGGTGCATTCGGTGCATGTGATTCCCCGCCCGCACAGCGAGCTAACGACCGTCGTACCCGAGTGCGGCGAGCGCGGCGAGCGCGATGGCCGCGTCCGCGCCTTGGGTTTCATTGAGACGAAGGGGGCCATTGGCGTGATCGAAGCGGCCGACGCCATGAGCAAGGCCGCGGATGTGGAGATCGTCAAGTTGCAGGATATCGGCGGCGGGTACATCACCGCCATCGTCAGCGGCGACGTTGGCTCGGTGCAAGCGGCGGTTAGCGCTGGTGCTGAGTCAGCCGAGCGCGTGGGCGAGCTCGTATCGCAGCACGTGATTCCCCGCCCCCACGACGACCTCGTCGCGCTATACTTGTAAGAGGAGAGCCATAATGAAAGCATTGGGTATGGTTGAGACCCGGGGTTTGGTCTGCGTTGTCGAAGCCCTCGACGCCATGTTGAAGACGGCGGACGTGAGCTATGTCGGCCAAAAGCGCGTGGGCAGTGGCCTAATTGCCGTGCTGGTAGAAGGCGACGTAGCGGCGGTTAAAGCGGCTGTGGATGCCGGGGCGCAAGCGGCTCAGCGCATTGGCGAACTGCGCAGCGTCCACGTGATTCCTCGCCCAACTGAGGGGCTGACAAAGCACCTTGGTTAGCTAGGTGGCCAAGGCTTTGCACATTGACGCTCCGGTCGTCACCGGCGATTTGCTCGGGCGCGAGCACCAGGGCGAGCGGACGCTCTGCCTAGCCCCCAGCGCCATCTTGACGCCGACGGCTTGGGATTACATCCGCCAGCACCGCTTGCAGCTAAGCCGCGGCGCGGTCGGTGCGCCCGCCGAAGCCGATGCGGACGCGGGCCGGTGCGAGCATCCCGACCGCGCCTGTGGCTGCGAGCACGAGGAGTTTGGCTCGGGCTATGTCGAGCCAACGCGCTGTAGCGATTGCGCCGTCCACCAGCGCAAGAAGGAGGGCGACTCTGAGGCGAGTTGCGAGGGCTGCAATCGCTACAAGACGCTTTTGCAACAAATTGAGCAGGGCCGAGCCACCGATCCAGAAGCCTTAGTTGAGCAGATTACCGAGCTAGTAATTCACCGGCTGGCGGACTGAGTTATGGCGGGCGATCCGGCCGTGGGTATGATCGAGGTGCAGGGCGTGGCCGCGGCCATTGTGGGTGCGGATGCGGCTTGCAAGGCCGCGGAGGTGCAACTCGCGGGTTGGTCGTCCATCGGCGGCTATACCACGGCCTTTCTCACCGGATCGATCAGCGCGGTGGCGGCCGCGCTGCAAAGCGGCGAAGAAGCGGCCCGCGGCGTGATAGAACACGTGGTGGCCGCGCCCGTTCACCAACCTGCTGCCGCCTGCCGCCATTTCGTCGATTTTCCGGTCCGGTCCGACCGCGATTTTCCCGCGGGTGCCTTGGGATGGGTCGAGACGCGCGGCTACGGGGCTCACATTCACACCAACGATCAGATGGTCAAGACAGCGTCCGTCGAAGTAATCAACGTGCTGACGGTCCACGACCGCGTGGTGTGTTCGCTCGTCTTGGGGGACGTAGGGGCCGTTACCGAAGCCATAGCTGTCGCGCAAAAGTTGCTCGCGGGCGGCGAGCACTTGCTGAGCACGGGCCTGATCCCACAGCCGCGGCCCGAGGTTTTGGCCGCGTACGCCGTGCCGATGGGAGGGGGCGGTGTCTAGCGGCGCGATCGGCATACTGGAGACGCGCGGCATGGCGTCGCTGATGGCTGCCACCGACGCCATGCTCAAGGCCGCTGAGGTGCAAATCTGCGGGCGGCACAGCATTGGTTCGGGTTGGCTCACCGCCGTAATCGTCGGCCAAGTGGCTGATGTAGAAGCGGCCATTCGCGTCGGCGAGGTCGAGGCGAGCCGCACCGGCGAACTGATTGGTGTGCGCGTGGTGCCGCGGCCGGATGCACGCGCTACGGACGCCATGCCCCACGCCGCCGGCCTCGGCGCCGAACAGATTCAGCCGCGGGCGATTGGCTTGTTGGAGACGCAGGGCCTGACGCCGCTAGTGGTCGGTGCCGACGCCATGCTCAAGGCCGCCCAAGTGGAGCTAGGGGGTTGGGCTTTCATCGGCGGTGCGCTGTGTCACGCGCCGATCTTTGGCGATGTGGCGGCCGTGCAGACCGCGCTAGCCGTGGGCCGGCAAGCAGCCGAGCGGAGCGGCACTGTGTACGCGACGCTCGTTTTGCCTCAGCCCAGCGCAGGACTAGGGCCGCTGCTGCCGCCTGCGCCAAGGGTCGAGCCGCGCTCCACCGGGGCCTTGGGTCTCATAGAGACCATTGGTTATGCCTCGGTCGTAGGCCGCGCCGACGCCATGCTCAAGGCCGCGGATGTTCAAATCGAGCGCTTGAGCATGGGCAGCGGCGGGCGGATTGCCGCACTGGCCCTTGGTAATCTAGACGACGTGCAGGCCGCGGTGTGCGCCGGGGCCGAGCTGGCCACGGCCTTGGGGCCGCTCGACGCCTCGGCGGTAGTCTCTAGGCCCGATCCCGCGCTAATCGCCCGTTTTGCCACCGCGACCGACGGGCTTGGCACGGGAGCACGGCAGGCCATGGGGTTGATCGAGACGCGCAGTACCGTGGCTTTGGTGCGGGCTGTCGATCGGATGCTCAAGGCCGCAGCCGTCGAATACGAAGGGGCCTATAAGGTGGGATACTACTTGACGGCCGCTGTCGTCCGCGGCGATGTCGGTGCCGTGCAGGTCGCTATTGATGCGGGCCGGGAGGAGGCCGTCGCGCATGGGGAACTGGTCGCGGCCTACGCCATCCCGCAGCCCTACAGCGGCCTCGAAGGTCGCCTGCCGCACGTTTAGCGAGGACGCGAGCAATGATTCGGATTGACGATGCAGTGATTACCGCGCAGACCTTGGAGAGTCGCCTAGCGGGCGAGCGGCAGGTCGAGATCGGCCCGGGGGCTAAACTGACGCCGTCGGCGCAGGATTTTTTGCAGGCCCAAGGCGTTGAGATCGTGCGCCGGGAAGCGGGCCATCAAGCCCTTCCAACGCCAGCACCAGCGGCCGGCCGCAAGGCATTTGCTGGCATCTTCTGTCCCAATGTCGTCCTTTTCAACAGCGAGAACGAGATCAACCACGCCGAGATGGAGCGCTACATCAACTGGCTGATCGAGGTTGGGATCCACGGGCTGTACCCCAACGGCAGCACGGGCGAGTTCGCGCGCCTGTCGCAAGAGGAGCGCCAAGACGTGGTGCGGCTGGTCTGCGAGGTCAACGCCGGGCGCGTACCCGTCCTAGCTGGAGCGAGTGAGGCCAATTTGCGCGATGTGCTCAAGATGGCCGAATACTATGCCGCGCTCGGCGTGGATGCTATCGCGCTGATGCCCCCCTATTACTACGAGATTTCCACCGAGAGCCTCTTCGAGTACTTCGCTGAAATCGCCGAACAGTCGCCGCTGGACATCCTGCTGTACAATATCCCGCGATTTACCCAAGAGCTGTCAATAGAGCTGATGGAGCGGCTCTTGCCCTATGATCGGATCTTCGGCACCAAGGACTCCAGCCGCGATCTACCGAGGCTGCTCAACGCCATGAACCGCTTGCGCCAACAGCGCTCGGACTACGTGGTGATGACCGGTTGTGAGGAGATCGTGTTCCCGGCGGTACTCATGGGAGCCAGCGGGGGCACCATCGCCACCGCGGGCATTGTCCCGGAAGTCATCGTCGAGCTGTATGAAAAGGCCCAAAGCGGCGACATTGAGCGGGCCCGCGAACTGCAATACCGCATCCTCGATCTCATAAATTTGATGCTCCTCGGAGTCAATTTCCCAGAGGGCTTCAAGACGGGAGTGGCGGCTCGTGGCTTTGACGTAGGCCCAGCGCGCACGTTGAGCAGCGCGTCCGAGCAGGAGTACCTGATCAAGCTAGAAGCCCAAATCAACTGCGTCCTCGCGGATATGGGCTATCCCGTCCAAGGCCCTCGCGCCTGCCCGGCGACCAACCTGCCGCCGATCGTCGGTCGTTAGATGGCCTTAACGGGTGTGCGCGCGTTGGTGGTCGGGGCCGGTATCATCGGTCGCTCGACAGCCTATTTCCTCGCTCGGCAAGGCGCGAAGGTCGTCCTGATCGACGAGGGGATAGCCGCTTCGCCCACGAGCCGGGCCTCGTTGGGGGTCCTCACCCACTGCAACGGCGGCGACAATCCCTACGCCCAGCTTTTCCGCGATGGCCACGCCCTGCACGCTCGGCTGGCTCGCGACCTAGCCGAAGAGTTGGGTGTAGATGTGGGCTGGCGTCCCCTCGGCGGCATTGAGCTTTTTGCCGCCCCGGCCCAGCTAGAGGCGGTATGGTGCTTCAACCGTGCGCGCGGCTGTCGGGTTGAGCGGCTCGACGCGCGGGCCTTGCGCGATGTGGAGCCGGGTTTAGACGGCAAGGGCGAGGGGCTGTATTTTGCCGACGATCATCGGGTAGATCCCCTCAGGTTGGGCGCGGCCCTTTGGGCGGTGGCCGTGCGGCAGGGCGCGTCCGCTGCTTGGGGCGAGCGCGTCTGGCGCGTTGCTCAAGTGGGCGAGACCGTCGAGGTCGCGACTACCCGCGGAACCCACCGCGCCGACTTTGCGGTCTTGGCGGCTGGGGCGTGGACCGGCGACTTGGCCGCCCAGCTTGGTGCCCAAATCGCGCTGCGCCCGGTGCGAGGCCAACAAGCGCGTTTTGCTGGTGCCCGGCTGCGCCATTTAGTGAGGATAAACGGACGCCATTTCATTCCAGACAGCGGCGAAACAATCGTGGGATCGACGGTGGAAGAGGTCGGCTTTCGGTTGGCGACGACCCGCGCTGCCGCCGCGGAGTTTGCTTCGGAGGTGCGCTTTGCGTTGGGAAAGTGCCTGCCCCTGTCGCGCCAGCAGGCCGGGCTGCGGCCCAAGCCGCGAGGCGGGCGTCCGCTCATTGGCCCGCTGACGGATGCGCCGCGCGTTTTTGTGGCTTCTGGGCACTACAAAAACGGCGTCTTGCTAGGGCCGATTACCGGCCAAATCGTCGCCCGTTGGATCGCCGCGGGAACGCCGGGGCGCGACATGTGCTACTTCGCCCCCGAGCGTTAAACTCATCGCATTTAACACAGTTGAGGTTAAACATGCCATTGCAACAAGAAGACCTACTCGCCGCGCTAAACTCAGTTACTTCGATTCCGGTGGTCCCTTTTCGCGGCGGGCAAATCGACTACGAGGCCCACGCCAAGAACATCCACTACTTGATGGACAATAATCACTTGGACGGCGATCGCCCTCGGGTGATCGGCATCGCCGGCACTAGCTTGATCCACCACATTAGCGCGGACGAGCAAGTGCGGCTGTTGGGCTTTACCGGCGAGCAGATGAGGGGGCGCGGGGTGCTGATGGCCGGGATTGCCCCCAATCCGGTGGGGGATGCCGAGCGGTTGATCGAGCGGGAGGCCGCGCTCGAATATCCTCCAGATGTCTATCTCGTCATGCCGCTTGCCGGGGTAGCCAATCCAGAGGGCATTTTTGCCTATTATCTCGACCTTGCCGAGCGGTTAGGACGCTCGTGCGGCGCCCAGTTGCTCTACTACCTGCGCAACTCAGCCGAGCGCGAGATAGCCGTGCGGCTGATGAACGAGTCCGAGTACTTCGCGGGCCTGAAGATCGGCACTACGGTTGATGATGTTGAGCCGATTGTCGCGGGTGTCGAGGAAGGGGCTGCGCTGGTGATTTGGGGTGTGGGCGATCGTTCGACCGGGCCGGCCGAGCGCGGCACCAAAGGGCATACGTCGGGTATCAACGTGGCCTTTGTCCGCGCCTCAGACGAGATCAACAACGCCCAGCGCCGCGGCGATTTTGCGACCTCGCAGCAGATTGAAAACCAGCTCGCGCCCCTAGAGGAAATTCGCTTTCGCAACGGCCGCATGTACAACTATTCGGCTGTGGTCGAAGCTATGCACTTGGGGGGATTCAGCGATGTGGATGGCGGCGAGGGCGGCCCATTCAATCCGCGGGTCCCGGCGGAAGTGGCCGCGGAAGTGGCCGCGGCCATCGCCGACCTTGTGGATTATCACTAGCTAGTGCCGCGCAGTCGCTCTAGATAGGCCGCCCATTCAATGGGGAGCAGGTGCTGCTTTTGGCTGTTGCAGGGCTGGCAGCAAGGGACCACGTTGGACTTGGTGGTGTGGCCGCCGCGAATGAGCGGTACCACGTGATCCATGGTCAGTTCTTGGGGCGCAAATGATTGCTGGCAGTAGTGGCACTGGCCAGCGGCTCGTTTGCGCTTCCACCACTGGGAGCGGCGCAGTTCCTTGGCTTTGTTTTTTTCTCGGGCGACGTGCTCGGCCGCGGCTGGGACGAAGTGGGTGTTTTCCATGCGAGAGCAAGATAGTGCAGGATGGGCGCGGCGCAAAAAGAGCAGTACACTAGCGCATCGAAATATCGGAAGATGGGGCAACTCCAGTATTTCGACGACTGCGTCATCAACGGAGTCAGGACGCCCGTGTCGAGTCCAGATGCCAAGGAGCGAACCTTGGATGATATTACCGCTGACGTAACCCGCTGCATTGAGTGCCGCTGGTGAGACTGTCTAGGGCGGTGCGTACCTGCGTCATCCACCTATTTGTTCGTCCTTGATATGTAACCATTAATAGGTTACTTTTAATATGTATGAAATCATCGTAAAGCGAAAAGTGCTGAGGCGCATTCAAAAGCTTCCCGAGCCGGTTCAACGACGAGTCGCCAACCTTGTCGAAGATTTGCGGGATAAAGGACCGATAAGAAGCGATTGGCCTCATTACAGCAAACTTGGATCTGATCAATATCACTGTCACCTTTCCCGCGATTGGGTGGCCTGTTGGTCTTACGCGAAAACTTCAAAAACCATCGAGGTCTATTATGCAGGCAGTCGTGAAAACGCCCCGTATTGAGATCAATATTAAGGGAGAGATTCCCGATAGGTTAATGTCTATGCTGGAAGAAGAGTACGGCGAACAGATTCAACTTTTGGAAGATAACGACGAAGAGGCTGTGAACATCTTTGAGACCGGCTGGTATCGGGACATCAAGTCAAAGATGACGCCGGGCGACAATCTGAAGATCTATCGGGAGAATCGCGGTTTGACTCAGGCCAAGTTAGGTGAGATGCTCGGTGCTGTTCCCCGTCAGCATATCTCAAACATGGAGCGAGGGAAGCGGTCGATTAGCTTAAAAACAGCCCGGAAGCTGGCCGAGCTATTCAAGGTATCGCCTGAGAAATTCATTATTACGATAGTATCCTGTCCAGAAAGTAAGCCACAATGGTAACTGCAAGCATTAGCATTAGTCTGAAATGCAACTTAACATACATGACAAACACTTCCGCGTTAGTTACTCTGTAACTATCTATGGTCTCGGTGTATAGATCGAAACCATTAACGGCAATACCCACAACAACCCCTCCGAGAATGAATAGTAGCAACTTACGAAGAATGTCTAAGTCAGTTACTTCGCTCTTCTTTACTACAACCACCTGCTCAGTAGTTTCTTTCTGCTCCGCCCGCCTTCTCGGCTCTGTATTTTTCTCTTCCATGATTAGTCCTCTCTTTCCTTTTCCTTTATTTTCTGTATCTCTACGCTGTGGTGCATAGGTAGATACTTTAGTTGAAATTCTGTTTCGTGCATTACACGGGGAATATACCCGTCTATAACTACCCAATCCCATTTCTTTACTCGTTCTGCTGTTTTCATTCTTGTGCTGTGAAGTATTAATTCTCTACGCCCCCTCATAACACCGTATTCAGGGGCGTATCGAATTAATAACTCCTCTATGAGGGATTGTGTAGTCGGGCCGCCCGTATATCGACAACAAGGGATGACGATGTCCTTGTCCCCTTTACGGATACAAGAACTAACGGGACGGGACGGCATTGTCATCCTCCTTCGTGCTCTTGATGGTTGCTAAGTAACTCAACTGACCACTCCGTGAATTTAGTGCTTTGCATTATTCTGGCAAGTGTGTCGAGATTACTCTTATTAGATATGTAGGGTTTATCGTAATCGCTAAAGTATATTTTTAACTTCTTTTCATTATCGCCCGGAAACTTAACGGCGCGAAACTTCTCCATAGTTACTGTAATGGGCGCGTCTATTAAGTCCTCTGAATACCAGAAGGGCCAGACAAACTTGCTGATAGTAGATTTTCGGCAACAGTAGAGTACAATCCTGTGCAACGGACTCAGTAGCGTTTGCTGATGAATTCGCGGCCCATCCACTGCCCGAGCACTTTCTGCGAGCGGAGTAGCAATTTCTGATAGGAGCGCTCTAGGTTCTTTTTATTTTTGGTGCTGGGCAGGACGTTGTAGCGGCCGCGGATTTGGGTGATGGCGCGGCTGCGCGGATCGACGGCGATGGTGAGGATGCGGTGGCGATGGCCTTTGCCGTCTTCTACGCCGAGGGACCAGATTGAGGTACTGCCGTTGCGACAGCTCTTGGCGTAGGTATAGACGCAGTGGCCCATTTCGCGGCCTTCGGCCCACAGTTCGGCGTTGGAGAGCAACTCCCGTATGCTCCAAGTGAAAGTCTCGCTGAGTTGCTTGTCCTCCTGCTTCAACTCGAACTCGCCGATACTCGAAGCGCCCCAAGACATGGGCCGGACGCGCCCCTTTTTGTTTGTAACTCCGTCATCTGGCTCGGCTTCGGCAGCGGGCAGCAGCACCTGCTGCGCCAGCGTTTGGTGCCACTCTTCAATTTGACGCAACAGTTTGGGAATGCTGCGGCTTTTCATCGAGAAATTCGGCTGTGGCGGCGGCCCTTGCGCGACGCGACCGCCGGGCAGGACGATTTGTTGCGGCGCGTATTTCTGATTGTAGATGTAATCGACGATGGGTCCGACGTGGGCTGGGTCGAGCATGGGATTGTTGGCAAAAAACAGGATCGCGGTGGACCAAAAGTCCTCGTTTTCAAACGACTGGCCCAACCGGGTGCCAATCACCGCCCGCGCCAGCGTTGGACTGCCGCCTTGCCCCAAGACTTGGCCCCAGCGCAGGGCATGGGTGATGGAGAGGTCGTCGGGGGCGGCGAGGAAGCAATGGGCCGACTTCTTGCTCAAGGCGACGGGCAGGTCGGCAGTGCGGATGTTTTGCCCCGCGCCGATGTGCTTGAACCACGTTTGGTGCAAACCAGCTTCTGGCATTTGCGAGGTGAAAAAGGCCGCGTCCATAAAAACGGGCACGTCATAGAAGGCCAGCAGGTGGCAGGCGAGGTGGTGAAATTGTTTGCGGGGGTTGTGGCTTGGCGGCGACCACTCGGCGATAGGGCGCACCCAGTCTTCTGAATGGCGGGCCAAGGAAGCCAAGCCGTCGATGAAATTGTTGTGCGGGTGAGCGCCAAACGCGGGGATGACCGGGTCGAGGCGAAAGAGCGCGCCGCGCCGCTCGACTTGGAGCAGCATGTCGAGCAAGGCGCGGCGCAGCGGCCCGCTGGGAAAAGCGTTGAAAAGACCGCGGATCTTGTAGAGATAGTCGGCACCGAGCCGCCCCTTGGGGAGTGTGCGGTCGTAGAGTTGGCGAATGGTGTTGGCCGGGCTGCGCGTGCGCTGGCGGGTGCGGGCGAGGGCGGCCTCGCCCTGCTGGCGTAGGGCGAGCTGACGCTCCTTTTGGATTTGGCGATTGCTCTTGTGGAGACCGTCGCCCAAGCCGCGCTTGCGGCACCAAGCTCGGTACTCGTCCTCGGACTGGAGGCCCAAGGCGCGGATGTGGCTTCGGAGGTTTTTGCGGTTTGCGGCTCGCTCGATCTCGCTGCGGACGTTTTTCTTGCGGCGGCGTGCCATAGCCAAGTCCCGGTTTTGATTTTGAGGGGCCTCTTTAATGAGTCGCGCTGCTAGGGCAATGTCAACCATGCCACCGCGTCGCACCGCTTGCCCTCGCTGGTAGCGGCGGTTTAATTTGCTCTTTTCCGCCAGCCCAACGCGACGCGCCCATGCTAGATTGCAATCCAATCCCACTCTTTCCCCTGCCGATCGTCGTTTTCCCGGACCAAATCGTGCCCCTGCACATATTTGAGCCGCGCTACAAGCAGATGCTCGAGGCGGTACGGGCGGCTGACGAGCGCGGCGAGATCGTGCCCATTGGCATGATTCTGGGGAAGGACCGCGAGGTACAGGGCGAGGTGGGCTGCGCGATGCGGTTGACCAAAGTGCTCGACGAGTTTGACGATGGCCGACTCAATATCATCGTCCGCGGCGGACGGCGCTTTCGCATCGCGCGTATCACCGAGGACAAGCCCTATTTGGAGGCTTGGGTGGAGTACGTAGATGACGCCGAGGAACCGACCGACCCAGTGCTTTTGGCCAAGGCGGTTGCCGGGCTAGAGCAGTTGATGGGGCAACTTGCGGCAGTGACCGGGATGCGCGCCGAGATAGGGCCTCTGCAAAATGCCTTTCAGATCGCCCAAGTGCCGGGCCTCAACTTGGAGATTAGGCAACGACTCTTGGAGATGACGGCCGAAAACGGCCGCCTACACGCACTCTGCGAGTACTTTGAGCAAATAATCCCCCTGCTGGAGGCCGAGGGCCAGTTCCATCGCTTGGCGTCCGCCAATGGGCACACCAGAAGCCACAAATAAGATCAGTCGGTCTCGACGAAGATACTACCGGCCACTTCCAACCCCAGCGACACTTCCTTTTGCTTGGCAGTACCGATTTTCAATTGCAGCGGGCCGTTAAAAGGTGCTTTGGCGGTAACTTCGACCCGGGTGCCCAAGCGCAGTTGCAAATTTTCCATATAGCGCAGCATCTGGGGATTGCGGTCGCTGACTCGGCGGATGATCGCGGATTGGCCGTCTTTTAGTTCGGAGAGACGGCGGTACTGCGGGCGGTCGATCTGGCCTTGCTTGGTGGGGATCGGCTCGCCGTGGGCACCGACAGTCGGATGGCCCAAGGCTTCGTCGATGCGGTCTTCAAACTCCTCGGAAATAGCGTGCTCTAGGCGGTCGGCTTCGGCGTCGATCTGGTCCCAGGAATAGCCCAACGCTTGGCTGAGATACAGCTCGAGCAAGCGGTGATGACGGATGGTCTCCAAGGCTATCTTCTCGCCGCTGGCCGTTAGCTCGACCCCGCGGTACGGCGCGTACATGAGCAGATTCAGTTCGGCGAGTTTCTTGATCATGTTTGTCGCCGAGGCCGCCGTCACTTCCATGCGGCTGGCAATCACCGAGGTGGTGACGCGCCCGCCGTGCTCGTTGCTGTACTGCAACTTGTAGATCGTCTTGAGATAATCCTCAATGGCCTGCGTTAGCACCTCGTACCTCCAAGGTTACGCGCTCTGTATTTAAGATAAGGCGAAAGATAGATTTAGCAATGATCTTGACAATTTTTTAGCCATAGCTAAATTACTATTTTTGTTTAATTAACTAGGCAAGCAAAGGACCATGTTCTGGATTTTCATTTTGTTGTGCGCGTTGGGTTGCGATGCGCCCGAGCGCGACAACGGACGGATCGAAGTGGTGTGTACCACCGGGATGGTGGCCGATCTCGCCCGCCAGGTCGGCGGCGACCGCATCGCGGTGATCGGGATGATGGGCCCGGGCGTCGACCCGCATTACTACAAGGCGTCGCAAGGCGATTTGGCCAAGCTGACGGCGGCGGATCTGATTCTCTTCAACGGCCTTTTTCTCGAAGGCAAGATGGAAGACATTTTCGCCAAAATGGCCCGCAGTACGCCGGTGTTGGCCGTGGCCGAGCAAATAGCAGCAGAGCGCTTGCTGCGCCCCCCGGAGTTTGCCGGCAACTTCGATCCCCATATATGGTTCGACGTGTCGCTGTGGGTGCAGACGATCGAGCCGGTCGTGGCTCGTCTGAGCGCAATAGACCCGGACGGGGCGGCGGTCTATCGCCAGAACGGCGCCCGCTATCGGGAGCGACTCGACGCGCTACACCAATGGGTCGGCGAGCAGGTCGAGTTGCTGCCGGAGACCAGTCGAGTGCTGATTACGGCCCACGACGCCTTCGGCTATTTTGGCCGGGCCTACGGAATAGAGGTCATCGGCCTGCAAGGCATTTCCACCGTGGCCGATTACGGGGTCAACGACGTCACGCGGCTGGTCGATCTGATCGTGGAACGCCAAGTCAAGGCCATCTTCGTCGAGAGCAGTGTGCCCGTGCGCTCCATTGAGGCCGTGCGCGAAGGATGCTTAGACCGCGGCTTCCAAGTGGAAATAGGCGGCACCCTGTATTCGGATGCGATGGGGGCTGTTGGCAGCGGGGCCGACACGTATGTGGGCATGGTCGAAAGCAACGTCAACACCATTGTGGAAGCCTTGCGGTGAGTAGTCTCCATCCCATCCAAATCCACGACATGACCATTGCCTACCACAAGAAGCCGGTGCTGTGGGACGTGGATCTCGACGTGCCCGAAGGACAGCTCGTGGGCATCATCGGTCCCAACGGCTCGGGTAAAAGCACCCTGATTAAGGCCATTATGGACCTCGTGCCCAAGGCGTCGGGGTGGGTCAAGATCTACGGTGAGGACTACAGTCAGATGCGCAAGATCATCGGTTATGTGCCGCAGCGCGAGTCCGTGGATTGGGACTTCCCGATTAGTGCGCTCGACGTGGTGCTGATGGGCCGCTACGGTCACGTGGGATGGATGCGGCGGCCGAGCAAGGAAGATCGCCGCTTGGCTTGGGCAGCCCTTGAAGAGGTGGGCATGACCGCTTTTGCCGAGCGGCAGATTAGCCAGCTATCGGGCGGCCAGCAGCAGCGGGTCTTTCTCGCTCGCGCACTAGCCCAACAAGCCCGCATCTACATCATGGACGAGCCGTTTGCCGGCGTAGATGCGGCGACCGAGCGTGCGATCATCGCCAGCTTGGTCGCCCTGCGCGAGCAAAAAAAAACCATCTTGGTCGTGCATCACGACTTGCAGACCGTAACCGAATACTTCGATTGGGTCATCATGCTCAACATGCGGGTCGTGGCATCTGGTCCAACCCGCGAGGTCTTTACCGACGACAACCTGCAAAAGACCTATGGAGGTCGGCTGACCGTGCTCTCGCAGGCCGCCCAAGCCATGGCCGAGCAGCGGCGCGAGGGCTGATCGTGCTAGTCGAAAACGCCCTGCGCTTCTTGAGCCTAGCCGACGCCAACGTGCGCTTCGTGCTCTTCGGCTCCCTGCTGATCGGCGCGACCGGTGGGTTGCTGGGGTCGTTTGCGGTGTTGCGGCGGCGCAGTCTCGTCGGCGACGCGCTGGCGCATGCGGCCCTGCCCGGGGTGGCGTTGGCTTATTTGTGGACTGGGAGCAAGGCCCTGCCCGTGCTGCTGACGGGCGCGGCGATTTCCGGGGTGCTCGGCGTGTTGGTGATGCAGTTTATCATCAACTTTACCCGCGTCAAGGCGGATGCGGCGATTGGCATTGTGCTGTCGGTGTTTTTCGGCGTGGGGATCGTGCTGTTGACTCACGTTCAGCGAGTGGGCACCGGCAACCAGAGCGGCTTGGACAAGTTCCTCTTTGGACAGGCCGCCTCGTTGGTGGATGACGACCTGCGCGTCATGAGCGTTTTGGCGGGCCTTATTATCCTCGCAGTAGCCCTGTTTTTTAAGGAGTTTAAGGCCCTGATTTTCGACGCGGATTTTTTGCAGACGCTCGGCTACTCGGCCCGCTGGATCGACGCCTTGCTGATGGGACTGATCGCGCTGACGGTGATCGTGGGCTTGCAGGCCGTGGGCGTGGTGCTGATTGCGGCCATGCTCATCACGCCAGCCGTGGCCGCGCGCTTTTGGACCGAGCAACTACACAAGATGGTGCTGCTCGCCGCTGCTTTCGGGGGCTTGTCTGGGGCCGTTGGCACTTTTGTCAGTTCCTTGGTGCCGCGGATTCCCACCGGCCCGGTGATGGTGCTCATCGCCACCCTGTGTTTTGTGGTTTCGGCTCTTTTGGCACCTCGTCGGGGGGTGTTGGCGCGGTGGCGCAGGTTGAGGCACAACAGACGCCGCGAGAGCCAGCAGCACTTTTTGCGCGCCTGCGTTGAGCTGCAAGAGAAGCTGGGCGCGGACCGCCCCTTGGCCGTGGAGGAACTGGCCATTGAGATGGGCCTGTCGCCGGACCGGGTCAAACGCCTCGGGCGGCGGCTCGCCGGGCAGGGGTTAGTCTCCGCTCGGGATGGGCGTTTTGCCCTGACAGAGCCGGGTGCGGCCGAAGGACTCTTCGTGGTAAAATCGCACCGCTTGTGGGAACACTATTTGTACTATCGGGCCATACTCGATGCCGATCACGTGGATCGGCCCGCCGACGAAGTCGAGCACTTGCTGACGCCGGAACTCATCGATCAGCTAGAGGACATCCTCCAGCGCGAGCAGGGACTAGACCCGGCTCAGATCGTCAACATCCACAGCACTGGCAGTCACTACCGCCGAGGAGGGCGCGAATGATCGAAGGTGCTTTCTGGATCGTGCTGACCGGCGTGTTGGTCACCGCGTCTTGCGCCCTGCTGGGCACTTTCTTGGTGTTGCGCAAGATGTCGCTGTTGGGCGACGCTTTGAGCCACGCGGTGCTGCCGGGGATCGCCGTGGCCTTCCTGCTGTCGGGCAGCCGTGCGGTGCTGCCGATGTTTTTGGGTGCGGCCGCCTTCGGCTTGATAACGGTGCTGTTGGTCGAGGCATTTCACCAGCGGTGGCGCGTACAAGAGGACGCGGCTATTGGTATTGTGTTTACCGCGCTTTTTGCGCTGGGCGTGGTGATCATCACCGCGTACGCCGGTCAAGTGGATCTCGATCAGGAATGCGTGCTCTACGGCGAAATCGCCTATACCCCTTGGGATCTGTTGCTGTGGGGCGACGAGTCGCTGGGGCCGCGGCCGGTGTGGATATTGAGTGCGGTGCTGGCGATTAACTTGACGGTGATCGCGCTCTTGTACAAGGAATTCAAGATTTCCGCGTTTGATCCGGCCTTGGCCATGTCGGTGGGGATCAACGCTACGCTGATGCACTACCTCTTGATGGGGTTGGTCGCACTGACGACGGTCGCGTCGTTTGAGTCGGTGGGCGCGATTTTGGTCGTAGCCATGCTAATTGTGCCCGGGGCTGCCGCCTACCTGTGGAGTGACCGGCTCATCGCGGTGCTGGGGTTGGCCGTGTTCTTTGGGATAGTCTCGGCCGTGGCGGGTTACTTTTTGGCCAGCTTCTGGAACAGTTCCATCGCTGGTGCCATGGTGGTGGTCATCGGTGGGATATTTCTCTTTTCCCTGCTTTTTTCCCCGAATCAAGGAGTGCTGATGCGCATCTATCAGCGCGTGCGGCTGTCGTTGCAAGTAGCGCAGGATCACATGTTGCTCGCGCTGGTGCGGCGCAAGGAGCGAGAGGTCGAGCACACCGGGCTGGGGCGCGCCGAATTGATCGCGACCGCGGCCGTTTGGAGTCCGCTGGCGCGGCTGGCGTTTGGCGCTCTGGGGCGGCGGCAACTGCTGGTACAGGCCAATGGCGTGGTCGAATTGTCTGCCAAGGGCCAACAAGCCGCGCTGCGCCTGTTGCGCCATCACCGACTTTGGGAGACCTACATGAGCCATCTGGGCCTGCCCGCAGATCACGTACACGACCCAGCCGACGCGATTGAGCACTTTATCGGCGGCGAGTTAGCCGCTGAGTTGGGCGCGCAAATCAGCGACGAGCAGGACCCGCAAGGCAAGCAAATCCCGCCTTCTAATTGAAGAGCAAAGCTGGGGTAATCAGCCGCCCGCCCGCTTGGCCTGATAACCGCGCTTGGCTAGCTCGGCGAGCACGACATCCACTTGGTCCCCCTGAATTTCTATTGTGCGATCGACGACTGATCCACCGCTGCCGCATTGGCGCTTGAGTTCGGAGGCGAGGGTTTTTAGTGCGGCCGCCGATAGCCGCAGGCCCGACACCGCGGTGACGGTCTTGCCGCCACGCCCCTTTTTCTCGCGGCGTACGCGGGCGATGCCGTCGCCGGTGGGGGGCGCGGCTTGCTGTTTCGGCTGAGGTACGCGGCCGGTATCAGAGGAATACACGAGGCGGCTGTTTTTAGCCATGATTGGGATTCTCCATGTTGTGTCCCGCCGCCCGCCGCTCTTGGACTATGCACAGGGTCTCGTCGCGCCACGCGGCAAACTCGTCGGTATCGACGGCGTCGTGCAGGGTCGCCCTTTTGGCGTAGGGCACGTAGTTGCCGATGTGCCATAGCGTGTTGCGGTAGAGGCAGAAGTCGCCGGCGTCGAGGAAAAGCTGCTGGGCCCCGGGCATACTCTGCGCGTAGCAGCGGCAGGTCCACTCGCGTTCAATAGCGGATTGTCCGTCGAGATTGGGGGTGGCGATGGGCCGCTCGGGGAAGCGCGCTGCTTCGCCCGGCAGGTCGCGGCGCAGGTGGCTGCCGGGGACGACCCACGTGCAGGAGTCGGCGTACAGAGCGCAGTTGACTTGGTTGAAGTAGCGGTCGTCGGCAAAGTGCTCGTCCCAGCGCGCCAGCGCCAAGCTGGACACATTATCGCGCCAGTCGCGGTGCCAGTGGGTACACCACGGCGACTCGGCCGGTTCAAAGAGTACGCCCAGGACCTGCGGCCCGCCGACGCGGAAGTCCGGCGCGAGCAGGCGGTGGAGCGCGTCGTTGAGCGCGGGGAGCTCGGCGTAGTCGATGAAGGGCTGCTGGTCGAGCGGGAAGACGGCTATTGGCTGCAAGCGCTGGGCTTGGGGGCCGCGCTGTTGGCGGGCTAAGTCCCGTGCCTCGTCGCAGACGCGGCGCAGATCGGCGACGAGGGAAAGAGGCAGGAGTTGGCGAAAGACCGTGTAGCCCTGAGTGCGGTACTCGTCAATGTGCTGGTCGGAAAAAGCAAAGGCCATGGCGTTGTCTCACACGTGCCCCACGTGAAAGCCCTGGGGCGGCTCGAAGGGTGCGGCGCGTTTGCCGATATAGTGACAGATGAAACTGCGCCGCCAGCGGTCGGTGGTCTGGTTGGGGTGGGAGCCGTGGATGGTTTTGCCGTCGAAGAAAAGGCCGTCGCCCGGAGCCATGTCGAGACCGACGATTGCGGCCCCGGGCGGTAGCTGGCTCTGAGCGCGGGTGAAAGAGACGCGAGTATCGGCCTTTTCAACGGGCCGGAGTTGATCGTGCGATCCGGGGACGACGACCATTTGGCCCACGGCCGCGTCGGATGGGTCGAGGGCGATCCACAGGCCGATTAGCGGATCGGTAGTGATGTACTGCTCGTCTTGGTGTAGGCCCTGACCGCGGCCGCCGGGCGGCTTGAAGTAGAGCATGGTTTGGCGCAGGACAGGCTGGTCGTCGATGAGCTGTTCGACTGCGGCGAGCAGGTCGGGGCGGGTGGCCCAAGTGGCGCTGGCGGGATCCCAGTCGTGCATGTTGATCATGCGCGGATAGGCGTGGTTGGGATCGTCGGGCTGGTCATCGGTACCGCCGCTGTCGCCTGGATGCGGGCCTTGGGCACGGAGTTTCATGTAGTGGCCGATCATGGCCTCGGCTTGCTCGGGCGCAAATACCTCCGGCACGACGAGATAGCCTTGGTCGCGGTAGGATTGGACTTGGGAGGCGTTGAGGTTCACGGCGGGTACTTCCTGAGTGTCCCGTAACTTAGCTAACGCGGCAGCGCTGTTCAACCGAGGGCGGCCTACCATTCGGCCACGCGCTTTTTGGCGAAATAGGCCCGGTCCCACTCGGCTCCCCAGCCGGGGCCATTCGGCGGCGCGATGTGCCCAGCGACGGGCAGGGGAGGATTGAGCAGGCCGATCTCGCGACCGATCTCGTCGCGGCTGCCGCCCGGGAAATACTCGTAGTACGTGGTGTTTGGCAGGGCGCAGACTAGATGGGCGTGGACTAAGCCAAAAAGGCCGCCCGGGCCGTTGAGTTCGATGGTGGTGCGATGGGCAGCGGCCAGCGCGGCGAGTTTGAGGGTGGCCGTGGTGCCGTGGCGGGCGTTGGCGCGGATGAGGTCCGTGGCCCCGGCGCGAACCCAAGCGGCGCAGAGTTCGCAGTCGTGCATCAGGGTCTCAAGGGCCATGACGGGTATGTCGAGTTCGGCGCACAGCGTTTGCAAGCCTTGGAGGTCGCGGTCGGAAATGGCCTCCTCGAACCAGCCATAGTTGAGTTCTTCCAGTGCGCGGCCCACGCGCCGGGCTTCACGCTGGGTGTAGGGGCTGCCGGCCGCGTCGTGCAACAGATCGATGGCTGGGCCGACGTGATCGCGGATGGCGCGCGACCACGCGATGTTGGTGTCGGGCGGACCAGACCAATGGTCTTTGAGCGCGACAAAGCCGGCCGCGAGTGCTTGGTTTGTCCCTTCTAAGGCGTCGTCGAGGCTGCTGGAGGGGAAGTTGTAATAGGCTCGGCAGCGCGGACGGGTTCGGCCGATTAGGGCGCAAACTGGGAGGTCGGCGACTTGCCCCGCGATGTCCCAGAGGCAGTTGTCAAAAGCTCCGTGCCAGCCCGGAGGCGAAAACAGCGAGCGGGTCGCCCAACGCAGCTTGTCGTCGAGCCGTTCGCGGTCGAGCGGGTCTTGGCCGATGGCCATGATGCGCAGGGCTTCCAACTCGGCGCGGCGCATGGTCTGGTAGCGGGCGTCGCCGACGGTGCAAATCCCTTCCAAGCCTTCGTCGGTCAGCACGTGCAGCACGTGGACCGGGGCCTCGGCGCGGCGGTGGCCGCAGGTCCGCCAGCGAGTGCGATGGCCGTAGGGAACTTGCTCTAGATCGAAAAGCGAGGTAGTGGCTGGAAGCTCAAAAACCGAGAGTTTGATGGCGGTGATTTTCACAATGGGTTCCGTTCACGCCCGCTCGCCGCGCACTAATTCTTCCAGCGCGGCCACGTCGTCGCTGCTGCCGATAAACAGCGGCGTCCGTTGGTGTAGCTCGGTCGCTGGCAAGTCCATGATGGGTTGGGTTCCGTTGGAGGCCGCGCCGCCGGCTTGTTCGACGACAAAGGCCAAGGGCGCGGCTTCGTACAAGAGGCGCAGCTTGCCGTTGGGCGATTTGCTGTCGCCGGGGTAGAGGAAGATGCCGCCTTTGAGCAGGTTGCGGTGGAAGTCGGCGACGAGCGATCCGATGTAACGCGCCGAGTAGGGGTGCGGACCTTCTTTAAGCTGATTGATGTAGCGGCGCACTGGCGCGTCCCACTTGGGATAATTGCCCTCGTTGGTGCTGTAGTACCGGCCTTTCTTAGGAATTGCGATGTTCTCGTGCGAGAGCAGGAATTCGCCGAGGCTGGGGTCGAGGGTAAAGCCGTGGCTGCCCCTGCCGGTGGTATAGACCAGCATGGTGCTGGAGCCGTAGATGATGTAGCCGGCGCAGACTTGCTCGCAGCCGCAGCGGAGGAAGTCGCTGAGGGTTACGCGGTCGGTGCTTTTCTTGCGGTAGATGGAGAAGATGGTGCCGATGGAGACGTTCACGTCTATGTTGGACGAGCCATCAACCGGATCGAAGACGAGGATGTAGTTGCCGCACGGGTGTTTTTCCGGGATGGGGTAAATGTCGTTCATTTCTTCGGAAGCCATACCCGCAAGTCGGCCCGTGTGATCGGTGGTGCGGATGATGAGCGAGTTGGCGAACTCATCGAGCTTTTGCACTATTTCGCCGTGGACGTTGGTGCGGCCGGAAATGCCCATTACCTCGGCGAGGCCGGCCTTGTTCACGTCGCGGGCGATGATTTTAGCGACGATGCTCAGGTCGGTGAGCAGGCCGGTGAATTCGCCGGTAGCCTCGGGGTGGCGCCGCTCTTCTTCGATGATGAAGCGCGTGAGGGTGGTGCCGATTTGCATGGGAGACCTCAAGGGATTGTGTTATTAAACAATAAAATCCCATCCATCCTGTCCATCACATCACTCACACTAATCACAGTAGAGGAATTATGATCAAATTGGCGACTATGAGCAGTGCGTGTCCAGACTGGACCTTGGACGAAGTAGTAGCCGGCATGAAACGGCACGGCTATCAGGGGTTTGAGCCGCGAGTCGAATGGGATCATGCGTGCGGCATTGAGGCTGCGCTTGCGGCCAGTGCGCGGCGGGACGTGCGCCGACGGATGGCGGAAGAGGGGCTAGCAATCTGCTGTATTGCGACTGGAGCGCGGATGGCTGCGCCCGACGCGGCCGAGCGGTCCGCGCACGTAGAGGACGTGAAAAAGTACATTGACCTAGCGGCTGATTTGGGCTGTGGCTTGGTGCGGGTTTTCGGCGGTCCGCGTGCCCGAGATCGGGAGTGGACGGCGGTCGTCGATTACGTGGTGGAGGGTTTTGCACAGGTGTTGCCAGCGGCGGCTGAACGCGGCGTGACAGTGCTACTGGAAACGCATGACGATTGGTGCTGCTCGGCCCCGGTACGCGCAGTCGTCGAGCGGGCTGGGCACCCGAATTTGCAGGTGCTGTGGGATTTTATGCACACGCAGCGGGTGCTCGAAGAGCCAGCCGAGAGCTTCGAGATGCTGGGTGCGTACACGCGCCACACCCACGCGCACGACGGGACTATTGTCGATGGCCGGGTGCAGGTCAGCGAGGTGCTGGGCGCGGGCGTATTCGATCACGCCCAGCCGCTGCGCTTGCTTGCGGCGGCTGGGTTTGCGGGGTATTGCTCGGTGGAGGTGATCCACAAGCGCGGCAGCGGCGATCGGGCCGATGCGGTGCTTGGGCAATATGCCGAGGGGTTGCGGGCGTTGATTTAATGCGAGGAGGGGCTCACAGGCTAGAGAGAAATTGTTTCAGCGGTTCCAGAGCGGGCGTATCCAGATTCCAATGTGGCGAGTTCACATATTTCCGTTTACTTGCACGGGTCTCAATGTTGAGTGCTTCGCAGTAAGCATAGATTCTCGCCTTGTGATTGGGAAGGTTATATGGCGTACTGTGATTTTGTAAACAAATTTCGTACTGGTCAAAGCAGTTATACACGGCGCGAGAGACGGCCATCGCCTCGAGCAAAGTCTCAAGGCACCCAGGATCTCTATTATTTGGTAAAAGGAAGGATTGGGCGATTGGAAGTTGGAGACTTCTTTTTTGTTTTTCAAACTCGGCGTACCGACTCGCGAAATCGGAGTTCGCGTCCAGTACGATAGCGATGAGTTCTCCCGCATCATGAGCACGTCGTATTTCATTGTCAACTTTGGGAAGTTTCGCCACGCCGCCTCCGATGATAGACGTATTAGCATTGGAAATGTTCAGGTGTTGTAATAGGTTGTTGAGAAAGGCTTGATCCCCAGGCCCTTCGACGAATATCTGCCATTGGCTACTCATCATCTGATCTCAATGCCGTGCTCAATGCCGTGCTCGAGTTGACTATAATCGTACTGGTAGGAACGTACCAATCCGCTTTTATCTCTTTGCAGTGTGTAGCAATTTGTCGTCTGTGTATAATCGGAAAATTCGGGCAAGCTCAGCACATCCTTCAGACCTTTGAGGATTTCGAGGCTGTGCGTGGTGACAAAAATCTGCAAGTGCTGCTCGCTGGAAAATTTGAGGAGTGTCTTTAGGAGCGGCAGAATGGCTTGATAGTGAAGGCCATTTTCGAGTTCATCGACAAGGAGAAGTTGTTCGGCCCTTAAAATGGATATCGAGAGCATCATTGCGGCGCGAATCATGCCGCTGCCGAACATATTCAGTGGCATCATTTTCTTGAATCCGATATCCAAATAGGTTTTGTCCCTACTTACCGCGATTTCCTTCACATGGGGGTTGATAACCCGTAGATAGCGAAGAAGCTCGTCTTTCTTTTTATTGACTATTACCTCTCCGATGACATTGCTGTCGTATTGAAATTGTGCGCCGATAAAAGTGGCGGCAATAAGTTTGTTGGCGAGGGCATCCGGTATTTTGGTCATTTCAATACGGCCCTCGTGTTCGATCAGTTTGCTGGAAAACGATAGTGGCTCTTGTTGCGAGGCGTTCTGTATCGTCACATCGTAGCGCAAGTGATGCTGGTCAGAGGAAACCGAAGAAGAGGGCCGATCGCTCTGTATTTTGGTTACAAGTGGATCGTACGAAGCCGAGATATCCAAGGTAAGCTGCGTGGAATCACAATAATGCGCCTTCAATTTTATGGGCTGGTTGAAGTCGAGTTCGTAAAAGAGAGAAGACAAATCGACGAACTCGCGAACTTCATAGTTGCGAAAGGTCTGTATTCGCAAGGGCAGTTCCATCTTGGCAGAACCCGACAAGAGGAATATCGCTTCCAAAATGGAAGTTTTGCCCACATCGTTTGCGCCTAGCAAGATGTTGAACTTTCCCAAGCTGTTGAGATCGAGGTTCGATAGTCCGCGAAAGCCTCTAATTTTGAGCGCATCTAAGTGTGTGTGTTGCATCTGATCATTCCTCGGGACAGTTCTCGCAGGGATTGGCTATCAATACGGCCTGAAATGCCGTAGAGGAGAGTTGTAAGCTCTCCCCTACGCATGATTCGTTTACACGAGTTACACTAGTTCGCCAACTACACTTCAAGCACGAAGTTGGGATCCGCCATGTTCTTTTTGAATTCGGCGAAATCCTTTAGTGGATTCTCTTGAATAATACCAAGGATACCGCTGAGAGCCGTTTGTAGTTGCTGGTCGTTACCCGTGTCCACGGCCCGGTGAAGCAGGCTGTAAAACTGTTCTAGGGCCCCCTTGCGCTCTCCGAGGGCACTGAATTTCGCATCTGCTTTCTTCTGCCAACTCTTATAGCGTCGCTCAGAATTTCTGTGCTTTCTGAGACGCCGGTCGTATTGTTCTTTTGCGTTTTTGATTCTGTCGCTGGCACTTAGGATCATAGCACCGCCAGCTAAAGCACTCAGAACAGCACCTGCAATGAGAAGGGGAAAAGGCATAACTAACACTCCTTGTATGAAAGGTTTAATAGAGGATGAGGATCCGCACTTATCTTAACGCAAGATCAAAATCTATACAAGTATCATCTAAGCTCGGACTGCCGACCGCCTATTCTTCCGCGCACTACTGGCACTTTCGGCCTGAGTTCCTATCTTAAAGCCGCTTTTGCAGGTTAGCTGCCCGCGTCCCAGATGACAAAACGGAGTGTAACGTATGTCCGCTGAACAAAACAGTATCCGCGAGGCCCCAGCCCATTTCGGCGGTCTCTTACGCAATATCGGCCCCGGCGTCATTGTATCGGGATCGGTGGTCGGCTCGGGCGAGTTGTTGGTGACGACGCGGATGGGGGCCGAGGTTGGCTTTGTCTTTCTCTGGGGCGTGATCTTGGCCTGTGTGGTCAAGTTTGCGATTCAGCTCGAATTGGGTCGGCAGTGTCTGTTGCGCAAAAGCACTACCGTGCAAATCCTCGACCAAGTGCCGGGTGTGCGCTGGCGCAGCACCTCGTGGATTGCATGGCTGTGCGTGATGGGTTACTTCTCGGTGACAGTGGCCGTCATCGGCATCTTGGGATCGGTGGCCGGGCTGATGGTCGCGGTTTTTCCCTTTGCGTCTGAACAGGTATGGGCGGTCGTCATTTTTCTCGCAATGTCGGTTTTGCTGTGGCGGGGGCTATACGGCGACTTGGAGAAAATGGTGTCCGCGCTGGTGGCGACCTTCAGTTTGGTAGTAGTTGGCTCGGTGCTCGCACTGCAAGGCACGAGCTACGCAATCAGCAGTGCCCAAATCGCCTCGGGCTTCCGTTTTGCCATGCCAGCCGAAGGCGCGTTTGTGGCGTTGGCAGTGATGGGGTCGGTCGGGGCGACCGCGGTCGAGCTTTTCATGTATCCTTATTGGATCGTGGAAAAAGGCTACCCGGATTTCGTCGGGCCAAAAGACGATAGTCCAGAATGGCAGATGCGCTACCGGGGCTGGATGCGAGTCTTGATCGCGGATGCGAGCGTGTGTACGGGCATCGCGTTGGTGGTCACGTGCGCGTACTACCTGCTGGGCGCGTCGGTGCTCAATCAGCTACAAGTCTTGCCCGAAGGTATGAAGGTCGTCGAGCAAGTTTCGCTAATTTTCACCGAGAGCATTGGCGGCTGGGCGTACTACATCTTCATGTTCGGGGGATTTTGTACGCTCTTTTCTACGCTGCTGGTATTCGCTGCTTCTTCGGGGCGGATCGGCGCTGACTTTGTGCGGCAACTAAGGGTGAATGCGCTGGCCGGAGAAGAGGGCTATCGCCGCTGGATCCGCATTTTCCAGATCGCCTTCCCATTTGGGTGGCTGCTGTTCATACTGTTTGATCCGCGCACCCTCGACTTTGTGCTCAAAGGTGCCAACGCCAACAATCTGTTGCTCATACCGATGGCTTATGCCGTGCTGCATCTGGCGATGCGAGTGCCCAAAGACGAGCGAATGTCGCTAAAGACCGAGTTGGCACTGTTGTTTGCGATTTGGGCCATCATCAATTTTACGGCGATCAACCTGTTTAACCTGTCTGGGCACTAGTTGCGATGTAAAAACTCGGACCTGTTTTAATAGTTATACTACTGTGTGGAGTCCGTAGCATGGAATGGGAGGCAGACACTATCAAGAAGTCCAAAGAAAATACAACATTCAGTTTTATGAGGCCGTTGCCGCGTTTGATGATCGGAACGGGTGCGAAGGCCAAGAGCAATTCTTAAAATTCATCGCCAGCGACAGAGGAAAAATGTGGGTCAAACAGCAACAGCAGATCCTTATTCCGGCATCCCAACCCGTTCCGCAACAATTGCCCGCTAACAATCCATAATCCTACCTACATAATAGAACTTCAGCCAAGAAGCCGTGCTCTATAAGCTGGGGCGATTGTCCGCGGCCTCGCGCTCCCCGCGGATTAATATCATATCGTCGTAACGCAGCCCGGTGCCCCCGAAAATATCCAGTGCTGCTCCCACCGTAAAATCCAACTTTCCGCGGCCGAGCTTGCCGATCATCTCGATGTCCTCGGTGCGGCACACGCCGCCGGCGTACGTCGTCGGGAGCGGCGCGATGTCACCCAAAAGTGCGACGAGCTCGGCATCGATTCCTTGCTGCTTGCCTTCGACCCCGGTGGCGTGAACGAGGAATTCGCTGCAAGACTCGGCGAGGAGCGCCAAGTTGTCCGCGCTAATGGCAAAGTCCGTGGCTTTTTGCCAGCGGTCGGTCATCACCACGTAGCACCCATCGCGGTTGCTGCAACTGAGGTCTAAGACCAGCCGCTCGCGCCCAACCGCAGCGACCATTTGCGCGAGTCGGTCGCGGTGGAGTTGGCCGTCGCTAAAGACATAGGAAGTGACGATCACTTGTGCGGCCCCGCGGCTGAGCCAATCCGCCGCATTGTCCGGGTGGATGCCGCCGCCAATCTGCAAGCCGCCGGGGAAGGCGGCCAGGGCCTGTGCGGCCGCGTCTTCGTTGCCCGGGCCGAGCATGATGACGTGGCCGCCGAAGAGCTGGTCGCGGCCATAGCGCGCTGCAAAGTAAGCTGGTGGATGGGAGGCGATGAAGTGGGTTTGAGGGGCGCTGCCGTCGCGTAGGCTGGTGCCGACGATTTGCTTGACTTGCCCCTCGTGCAGGTCGATACAAGGCCGAAAGCGCATCAGCGATCGCAGCGGTATTCTGCGAGGGCGTCCTCGTCGAGACTGACACCGAGACCCGGGCCAGCCGGCGGGAGGATGTACCCGTCGGCGATGGGCAGCTTTTCGCGGATGACGTCGCCGCGATGATAGACGCAGCCGTTCACGTCGCTGGCGTAGCCCAAGTTGGGCATGGCAAAGGCGAGGTGGGCCTGGGCCGCGGTGCCGATCCCCAGCTCGGGCATACTGCCGATGATACAAGGTAGCCGCGCGGCTTCGGCAATGGCGAAAATGCGCGCGGCTGCTCCCAAGCCACCGGCTTCCGACACGTACACATTGAAGACATCAACGGCTTGGCAGCGGACGCAGTTGAGGGCGTCGGCCGGCGTCCAGACGCTCTCGTCGGCCATGATGGGCAGCGAGACGCGCTCGCGGACAAAGCGCAAGCCCTCTAAGTCGTCGGCTGCCAAGGGCTGTTCGACTAGTTCCAAGCCAAAATCCGCGATGGCCTCGATACAGCGCACGGCTTCCTTGGCCGAGGACCAACCCATGTTGGCATCTACGCGCAGAGCGATCTCGCTGCCGACTACACCGCGCACGGCTGCGAGCACGGCTAGGTCGGCGTGCAGATCTCGCCCGATCTTGGCCTTGAGGGTTTTGTACCCTTGCGCTACTAAGTGCTGGGCTTGGGCGGCGATGGCCTCGGGGTCGCCCATGGATAGCGAGTGGCTCAGCAGCACGCGGTCGCGGACTTGGCCGCCCAACAGTTGGTAAACCGGGGCGCCGCAGGCTTTGCCGACCAAGTCGTAGAGGGCCATTTCAATGCCGGCTTTGGCCGGGAAAGAGCGGTGCAGGGCTTGATCCATGCGGTCGGCGATCGCGCGGATGCGGCGCGGGTCTAGGCCGCAGAGCATATCGGCGAGTAGCCCGTTGATGGCCTCGCTTTCTCCGCGTCCGCGGCGATCCCAGATGCTGGAGGCTTCGCCAAGGCCGGTGAGGCCAGCGTCGGTGTGGATTAGGACGACGGCGTTTTCAGAGGCTTGGTGTGTGCCGAGGCTGCTTTGGAACGGCTGCGGCCTCGGCACGCGCACGGGTATGGCTTCAATATGGGTGATTTTCATGGGATCAGTTGAGGCGATAGATGCTGAGGGTGGTGTTGCCGTAGGCTCGCTGCTCGGCGCGCGCAAGGTGGCCGCTCTGCTCGGGCACGTCCAAGTCGATTGGGTGCTGTACAAACAGCAGGCCCCGGTCGTTGAAGAGCTCGGATTCCCCGAGGGCTTCAATGAGACCCAACAGGAGTGGAACGCCGCAGTAGCGGGCGTGATACGGAGGATCGGCGTACACAATGTCGAAGCGGCGACCGGCCGCTGCTAATTGGGGGATGAGGCGTTGGGCCTTGAGCGAGTGCAGGCCCGCGACGCTGGTGCGCCATTGGTAGAGCAGCGCGCGGATCTGCCGCCGCCGCCGGTGATCTGGCTCGTTGAATTCGACGCTGGCGCCCCGGCTCAGTGCTTCGAGCCCCATCTGGCCCGAGCCAGCACACAAGTCGAGGAAGGTGTGGCCCTTCAAGTCTGGGCCGAGCATGGAGAATACGGCTTCTTTGAGGCGCGTGGAGGTGAGGCGAATCTGGCGTAGGTGTCGCCCAGCGGGAATCTGCCGACCGCGATAGGTACCAGTGACAATGCGCACGGATAAGCCTTGAGTTGGAGTTGATAGAGCCAGAACAGTATCGCGGGCGGGGCTAACGGCGTCAAGTTGTGGGTTGCGGGCGATGGAGGCAGATTAAACCCCTTTGCTCTTGAGCGATTCGATGAGAGGTATGATCAAGCCATGATCACAGAACAATACGATGTCGTCGTCGCCGGAGCCGGTGGTATGGGCAGTGCCGCGCTGTACCACTTGGCGTGCCGCGGTGTGCGCGTCTGTGCGGTAGAGCGTTTTGGCATCGCTCACGATCGCGGCTCTTCGCACGGAGATACCCGCATCATTCGCAAAGCCTACATGGAGCATCCCGACTACGTGCCCTTGTTGCACCGGGCCTACGCGCTGTGGGAGGAGCTGGAGGACGAAGAGGTCGGGGAACTTTTTGCCCGCGTCGGGCTGTTGGTGGCGGGCGATCCCGACGCGGAGGCAATGCAGGGGCAAGCGGCCTGTTATCAGGCGCACGATCTGCCACACGAACCGCTCGATGCAGCAGCCCTTGCCGCGCGCTATCCAAGTTTGGCTTTTCCCGAGAAATGGAGTGGCTTTTACGATCCGCTAGGCGGCTTTCTCCGAGTCGAGGACTGCGTCCGGCGGCATGTCGCGCTGGCCCAGCAACACGGCGCGAAGCTCTACACCGGGGAGGTTGTGTTGTCGTGGCGGCGCGAGGGCCGAGGAGTGGTAGTGGAAACCGAGCGGCGGCGCTTGCTCGCCACGCGGTTGGTGTTGGCGACCGGCGCTTGGGCGGTGCCGGAGCTGTGTCGGCTGGGCGTCGAGGCGTGCGTAGTGCGCAAGGTGCTGTTGTGGTACCAGGGGCGTGGTGTGGAGCAGTACGCGCGCGGCGCGTTCCCCTGCTTCTTCATGGCCGACGGCGCACGGTACTTCTATGGTTTTCCCGCGGAAGCACCGTGGGGCCTCAAGCTGGCCGAGCACAATGTATCGCACGACCCGGTAGCCGACCCGCTCCTGCTCAATCGCTCACTGGCTGAAGGCGACCAGCCCTGCGTCCTCGACTTTCTCGCGCGACTTTTTCCGGCGTTGCAACCCGAGCTGAGCAAACACGCGGTCTGCATGTATTCGCTGACGCCGGATAAGAACTTTGTCTTGGACGTCCATCCCGAATGCCCGGCCGTGGTATTAGGGGCGGGTTTTTCCGGCCACGGCTTCAAGTTCGCTCCGGTAGTAGGCGAAATTTTAGCCGAACTGGCGCTGGAAGGCGATACCCAGCATCCCATTGAATTCCTGCGTCTTTCCCGCTTTGGACAAAGGAGGCCATAAGATGGATCTAGGACTGAAGGACAAAATTGCTCTGATAACTGGTGGGAGTCGGGGGATTGGCCGGGCGATTGCGTTGGCGCTGGCCAATGAGGGGTGCAAGGTGGCGATTTGCGCCCGCGACCGAGGGCCACTCGAGCGCGCATTGCAACAGGTGCGAGCCACTGGGACCGAGGCCATCGCCGAGGTCGCTGACGTGCGCGTGCGGCCGGAGGTGGAGGCCGTTGTCGGGCGCTGTGCGGCCGAGTGGGGCGGCGTGGATATTTTGGTCAACAATGTGGGCGGAGCGGCTGGCGGACAGAGCCTGCTCGAAACCGCTGACGCTGACTGGGAAGCAACCTTTGACCTAAACGTATTCCATGCCGTGCGCACGACGCGGGCGGTCCTGCCCTACATGCGGCAGCGCGGCGGGGGCGCGGTGGCAATCGTCTCGTCGATCTCGGGGTGGAAGCCCGGGCCCAAAGCGCAGTACGGCAGCGCGAAGGCCGCGGAGATTTTTCTCGCTGGGGCACTGGCGTTGGAGTTGGCCGAATGCGGGGTGCGGGTCAACGCGGTCGCGCCCGGGTCGATATTTTTTCCCGGCGGTGGGTGGGCGCGCTTTCAGGAAGAGCAGCCCGAGCGCTTTGCGCGGTTTGTGGAACGCGAGTTTCCCGCTGGGCGCTTGGGGACGCCCGAAGAGGTGGCGGATGTGGTGGCGTTTTTGGTGTCCGAGCGCGCCCATTGGATCAATGGAGCGATGATCCCGGTGGATGGGGCGCAGGGTCGGCCGACGGCGTTTTGAGGGAGCCAGCATTTATGTCTCCGCAATCTCACCCCTGAAACAGCGACAACGCCCCATCGACATACATTTCAGTCCCGGTGATATAGCTGGCCTCGTCCGACGCCAAAAAGAGAATGGCGTTGGCGACCTCTTCTGAACTGGCGGCGCGTTGTTGCAGGGGAATCATGCCCTGTGGAAACTCGCGGGGGATGCGGATTTTGTCGAGGTCGCGGGGGAAGGTGTTCTCGCCGATGCTGGTTTTGGTGGCCCCAGGGCAGACGACGTTGATGCGGATGTCCCACTGCGCCAGCTCGACTGCGGCCATTTTGGCGAAGGTCACTTGGGCGGCTTTGGAGCAGGAATACGCGGTGAAGCCGAAGTTGGAGAAGATGCGGTTGCCGTTGACCGAGGAGACCACGACAATGCTGCCGCCGCCGGCCGCACGCAGATGGGGAATGGCGTATTTGACGGTGAGGAAGGTGCCGCGCACGTTGATGTTGTGCGTCTGCTCCCACTCCTCGGGCGCGATGTCCTCGATGGGGGCGAAGACGCCGTTGATACCGGCGTTGGGCACGACGATGTCGAGGCGGCCCCAATGCTCGACGGTGGTGGCCACCAGCTCGGCGACGTGCTCGGCGTTAGCTACGTCGCCGGGCAAGGCCAACGCTTGGCCGCCTAGTCCTTCGATTTCGGCGACAGCTTCTGCACAGCGCTCGGCGCGGCGGGCCGTCAGCGCAATGTTGGCTCCTTGGCGGGCCATGGCCACGGCCGCGGCGCGACCAATGCCGCTGCTGCCGCCGGTGATGAGGGCCACTTTGTCCTTCAGCTTCATGTCGATCTCCATAAGTTGACGAGAAAATGTAGGCGGAATATCATTGGAAACCCTAAAATACACCTAGCGAAAACGGAGACAAGAATGGAAGAAAATGTGAACGCGCACTCCCGACCCTCGGAACTGAAGATCGCGGATATGCGCGTCGCCAACATACGCCGGGCACCGTTCCGCGCAACGATCATCCGCATCGACACCAATCAAGGTATCTCAGGCTACGGCGAGGTGCGCGATGGCGGTAGCCCGACCTATGCGCTGATGCTCAAAAGCCGCTTGCTCGGCGAAAATCCCTGCAACGTCGATAAGCTCTTCCGCAAGATCAAACAATTCGGCCACCACGCGCGTCAGGCCGGCGGCGTCTGTGGCGTTGAGATGGCGCTGATGGACCTAGCGGGCAAAGCCTATAATGTACCGGCCTACCAACTGGCCGGTGGCAAGTTCCGCGACCGCATCCTCTGCTACTGCGATACCCCGACGCGGCGCGATGGGCGGGAGATGGGACGGTTGCTCAAGGAGCGGATGGAACGGGGGTTTAAGTTCCTCAAAATGGACGTCGGCATTGGGTTGCTGCGGGGGATTGAAGACGCGCTGATCGCGCCGCCGGGCATGTTGGAAAGCCGCGACATCATGCACCCGTTTACGGGAATTCAGATTACCAACAAGGGCATCGATATTCTCTGCGAATACGTGGCGCAGGTGCGCGAGGTGATCGGCTATGAGATTCCCTTGGCCGTCGATCACTTTGGCCACATTGGCGTTGAGTCCTGCATCCGCTTGGGCAAGGCGCTCGATCAGTTCAGCCTCGCTTGGTACGAGGACATGATCCCTTGGCAGTTGCCCGACCAGTGGCAGCGACTCGCCGAGTCCGTGGATACGCCCGTGTGTACGGGCGAGGACATCTATCTCAAGGAAAACTTCCTACCCCTCTTTGAACGGCGCGCTATAGCCGTCGCCCACCCGGATTTGGCTTCTTCCGGCGGCATCCTCGAGACCAAAAAGATCGGCGATTTGGCGCAGGAACACGGCATTGCCATGGCCCTGCACATGGCGATGTCGCCGGTGGCCGCCTTGGCTTCGGTGCATTGCGCGGCCGCGACCGAAAACTTCATGGTGCTCGAAAACCACTCGGTCGATCAGCTTGAACAGTGGAGCCGCTTGGTCGAGGGCTTGCCAGTGCCCCTGATTGAGGACGGGCACATTGCCGTGCCGGAGGGGCCGGGGCTGGGCTTTAGCGGCCTCAACGAAGAAGTGCTGCGGTCATTTGCCGATTCGGACCAGCCAGAGATTTTTGGCCCCACCGAGGAGTGGGACGACGAGCGGCCACACGACCGCTTGTGGAGCTAAAAATGGCCTACGACATCGCCGTCCTCAAAGGCGACGGCATTGGACCGGAGGTCGTGGACGAGGCCCTGAAGGTGCTCAATGCTTTGGGGACTCCCGCTCTGGCCTACGCTGAGTACCCCTGTGGTGCGGGGTGCTATCTGGAGCAAGGAAATCCGCTGCCGGAAGCAACGGTGGAAGGATGCCGTCAGGCGGATGCGGTGCTGTTGGGCGCGATGGGGTTGCCGCACGTGCGCTGGCCGGACGGGACGGAGATGCGGCCACAGGTTGACTTGCGGTTTCAGCTAGACCTGTACGCGGGAGTGCGGCCGATTTACCTCTATGCCGCCGCGCATACTCCGCTCAAAGGCTTAGAGGCGGGCACTATCGACTTCGTCATCCTGCGCGAGAATGTCGAGGGGCTCTTTGCCTCCATGAACGGCGGCATTGCGTTGCGCGGCGAAGTGGCCGTGGACTCTATGGTCATTACGCGCACGGGCACGGAGCGCGTGGTGCGCTACGCGTTTGAGTTGGCGCGGCAGCGCGGCCGGACGCCGATGAAGGTAACGTGCGTCGACAAGGCCAACGTCTTCCGCTCGATGGCCTTCTTCCGCAGCGTGTACGACGAGGTGGCCGCTGACTACCCAGATGTCGAGCGAGACTACGCGTACATTGACGCCCTGAGCATGTACTTAGTGCAGCAGCCAGCGGAATACGACGTGCTGGTCGCCGAGAATATGTACGGGGACATCATCTCGGATTTGGCCGCTGGTTTGGTCGGCGGCTTGGGGCTGGCTCCTTCCGGGGACATCGGCGAGGACGCGGCCGTGTTCCAGCCTTCCCACGGCACGGCGCCCGACATTGCCGGGCAGGGCAAGGCCAATCCAGTAGCGATGATCCTATCGGCCGCTTTGATGCTGCGCTGGTTGGGCCAGCAACGCGGCGATTCCGAGGCTGTCGCGGGTGCGCGGCGGATTGAAGAAGCGGTGCGTGCGGTAATCGGCGAGCAAGGCGTGGGGACGCCGGATTTGGGGGGGGCGTTGAATTGCCGCGCACTAGGGGAGCGGATTGTCCAAGCACTCTGACATGGACCGCCGGGCCTTTTTAGGCTTGGGCCTAGGCGCGGTTGCGTGGCCAGCATTGGGCCGCGCTGCGCCCGTGCGCCCGGAGCGGGTGCGCCTGCGCGAGCTGGGCATTGTCATTGGCGACTTGGCGCCCGGCCCCCACAACGCCATCACCGATGTCGAGGGCGTACAGGTAGGCCATCTGACGCTGATTGAGGAGGGAGGGCTGGTGTGTACCGGCGTGACGGCGATTGTGCCGCGCACACCCGCATTGGCGGCTGATTTCACGCTCAACGGCAACGGCGAGTTGATGGGGGTAGGCTCTATGCGCCGCACGGGTCTGTTGGCTGGCCCGGTCCTTTTTACCAATACGTCCAGCGTTGGCGCGGTGTACGATGGGGCGGTGGAGTGGATGCTGGCGCGCGATCCCGATTTGTTCAAAAGCGATTTGCAACCCGCGCCCGTAGTCGGCGAGACGTGGGCTGCGTTTCTCCACGATGAAGTCGGGCGGCACGTGCGGCCCGCCCACGCCGCCGCGGCCCTCAACGCGGTGCGCGATGGGCCGGTAGCCGAAGGCTGCGTGGGGGGCGGAACCGGGATGCGGGCCTATAGCTTTAAGGCCGGCATTGGCACGGCGTCGCGCACGGTCCCCTGCGGCGATCAACTCTACACCGTGGGCGTGTTGGTGCAGGCGAATTTTGGCCGCCGGCCTCAGCTGCGCGTTGATGGCGTCCCGGTGGGCCGGGAGATCGCAGACCGGATGCCCGCGCGTGGCAGCAAGAGCAAGTCCATGATTGCGGCCGTGGCCACGGACGCGCCGTTGATCCCGTTTCAACTCCAGCGCGTGTGCAAGCGGGTGGCTTTGGGCATGGCGCGCACGGGTGCTATTTCCACGCACGGCAGCGGCGACCTCGTGTTGGCGTTTTCCGCGGCCTCTCCCGAGCCGTCGGACGCGCTCGCCATGCTCGCGGACCGCTGGATCTCGGGCGTGTTCCAAGGGGTGGTTGAGGCCACGGAGGAAGCCATTCTCAACTCGCTGACTACGGCCCACACCATGACGGGCCGCGGCGGCAATACCATCCACGCCCTGCCGCTGGACCGCTTGCTCGAAATCATGCGTGCCTACGGTCGGCTCAAATGAATCGCGCGCGCCTAGCGGGCAACGCAGCGGGACCGCACAATGCCATTGTCGATGTGGCCGGAGTTCGCGTGGGGCACGTGGATATTCGCACGCTCGACCTGCACACTGGCCTTACCGCCATCATCCCGTATCCGGCCTCAGTACGTGAGCGCAAGCTGTTTATCGGTCGCTTCTCCATAGACGGCGGCGACGCGATGAGCGGCCTGGGGGTCGCCGAAGATTTCGGCACCTTTTCCTCGCCTATTGTCCTTGCCCCGTCCCCGGTCGTTGGCCGGGTGTACGAATCCCTGATTCGCCACAGCTTGCGCCGCGACCCTGGGCTATCGACCGCGGCTGGCTGGCCGCCGGTCGTCGTGGGGATCGACGATACGGCTGTCAACGACCCGGTGCTCGTCCGCCGGGTCCTGACGCACGCCCACGCGGAAGAGGCGTTGGCCAGTGCTGGCCGCACGGTGCCCACCGGCAATGCTGGAGTCGGCGGCGGATTGCAGGCCTTTGGCTACAAGGGCGGCATTGGCACGGCCTCGCGCCGGGCTGGCGAATACGCACTGGGCGTGCTGGCCGCAGTCAACGGAGGGCGCGAGTTGCATTGGGCTGGTCGCGTCCAGCCGGTAGGTGAGGGAGCCGGCGGGCCGCAGACTTTTGCCGCGATCGTGGCCACGGACGCGCCGCTAATCCCGCGTCAGCTAGAGCGTTTGGCTGGTCGCGCTGCACTGGGGCTGGCGCGGACGGGTTTGTGGAGCACACAGACGCGCGAGGGCTTGGTCCTCGCCTTTTCCACTACGGGCCTCGCACCGGTGCGGATGGTGGGCGAAGAAACGCTCTATGCGCTGTTTGCCGCTGGAGCGGCCGCGGCCGCCGCCGCGGTCGTCGATGCGCTCTTGGCCGCCGAGACGGTCGGGGATAGCAAAGCCATGCCGCAGACCGGCTGGCCGGAAGAGGGGGACGATTGAGCGGCCGCTTGCTCGACGACCAAGGTGCGCTCCGCGCCTTCCGCACTCAGCTTTTGGCGTGGTATCGCCAAAACAAGCGGCAGACGAGCTGGCGCGACAGCGACAATCCCTATCACGTCTGGGTATCCGAGGTCATGTTGCAACAGACTCGGGTGGATCAGATGGCCCCTTATTTCGAGCGTTTCATCCGCGCATTTCCCACGCTGCAAACGCTGGCTGCTGCTTCCGAGGACCAAGTGCTCAAGGTCTGGGAGGGCTTGGGCTATTATGCGCGGGCGCGCAACATGCACAAGGCCGCTAAGCGCGTGGCCTTTGAGTTGGGAGGCCGCATACCGGATACGTATCAAGCGCTGATTGAGCTGCCTGGGATTGGCCAATACACGGCCGCGGCCGTCAGCAGCATTGCCTTTGACCGCGACCACCCGGTGCTCGACGGCAACGTGACCCGGGTGCTCTGCCGCTTGCTGCGGATTGAGGAAGAGCCGACTCGCGCTCAGGTCAAGGCGCGACTCATCGCGGCTGGCGAGACCCTGTTGGCCCGGGGCGAGGCCGGCGACTTCAATCAGGCGATGATGGAATTGGGTGCGCGGGTTTGCACGCCGCAAAGCCCTTCCTGCCCGACGTGTCCGGTTGGCGACTGGTGCCGGGCCAAGGCCGAACTGGACGCCCCGGCCGCTCTGCCGCGCAAAGCCCCGAAGAAACAGAAGCCGCATTATCAGGTGGCGGCTGGCTTGATTCGCAAGGGCGACGAGTTGTTGATTGCCCAGCGGCCAGCCGCCGGGATGCTCGGTGGCCTGTGGGAGTTTCCCGGGGGCAAGCAGGAGCCCGGCGAGACCCTTTCAGAATGCTTGGTGCGCGAGATCCGCGAGGAGTTGGGCATTGAGATTGAGGTGGGAGCGCGCCTGACGAGCGTGGATCACGCCTATTCGCATTTTAGCATCACCTTACATGCGTTTGCCGCGCGCTATGTGTGCGGCACCCCTCAGACGCTGGGCTGCGCTGCTTGGCGCTGGGTCACGCCGGAGGCGTTGGACGACTTCGCCCTGCCGCGTGCTGATCGCCTGATTGCCGAGTTCATGCGCAAGCACACCCCGCAGATGGAGCTGTTTGGTGACAGCAAGTGAGTTGCTAATCGAAGGCAGACGACGCGCACTTGGGTTGGTTTTGCGCGGGCTTTGCATGGGCACGGCCGATGTGATTCCCGGGGTTTCCGGGGGGACGATCGCCTTGGTCACGGGCATTTACGACGAACTGGTCGGGACGATTGCCGCCGTTGATCAACGGCTCGTGCGTGCCTTGGTGCGGGGACGCTTGATCGAGGTGTTGCACCGCGTCAATGCTTCTTTTTTGGTGCCGCTGCTGTGCGGCGTGGGTTTGGCGATTGTCTCGCTGGCCAAGTTCATAACTTGGCTGCTGGCAGCGCACCCTCAGCCTGTGTGGGGTTTTTTCACGGGGCTGATCTTAGCCAGTGCGCTCGTGGTCGCACGGCAGGTCGCCGGATGGGGGATGGCGCAATGGGGGCTGACCGGGCTCGGCGCAGTAGTTGGCTATGCCATCACCACGTTGGTGCCGGTCGAGACTGGGGTTGAAGGCTACAAGTTTGTGCTGGCTGGCATGGTGGCCATCTGCGCGATGATTCTGCCGGGGATTAGCGGCTCGTTTCTGCTGGTGGTCATGGGCAAATACCAGCAGGTTTTGACCGCGGTACACGAGTTCGATTGGGAGGTTTTGGCCCTTTTTGGCGTTGGAGCGGTCGTTGGTTTGCTCGGCTTTTCGCGGCTACTCAAACGCCTGCTGACCCACTTTCGCGCTAGTACGATGGCCTGTTTGGTGGGGTTGATGTTGGGTTCTCTGGGCAAGGTGTGGCCGTTCCGCAACGCGCTGGAGAACGGGTGCTACGAATGCACGTGGCCGCAGGAGTTCAACGGCGAGGTTTGGCTGAGTTTGGGACTGATTGCGGCGGGCGCGGTGTTGGTCTTGGCGTTGGAGCGGCTGGGCCGAGGGCGGTGAAACGCTAGCGCACAGTGCTTGCTCGCATCGACTTCTCGGCTAAATAGCTAAAGAAACTCTCGTCTATTTGATGCTCGACCACCGGGACGGTCTTGACTCCCAAATTCAGGTTGATCATCGTCCCCGCCTCAATTCTGCGAATGATCGGTCTCGTCGCGCTTGGGCGGGGGGCTTATCTGCGGGCCGTCCTCGGCATCGCGGAGGGCGTTGCGGGCGTCGTGGAAGCGGCGGACGCGCCGGATGAAAATGAAGATCAGACCCGCCAGTGCTGCGTAGAGCAAATACTGATAGATCGGCTCGGTCCAGCCTAACACCACGGGCCACAGGCTGGCGATGCAGAGCAAGATGAAAACATCTTCGATTAGCTTGTGCCTTTTTTCTCGCGACTCTTCGGGTTCAGGCGTCATCGGACAGGGCCTTGTAAATGGCGTAGTTTTTGAGGACTAGCTTGACGTAGAGGCGGGTTTCTTTGAAGGGGATGTGCTCGACGAAGGCGTCCGGGTCCTCGGAGGGAAAGGTCTTGAGCCATCGGCGGGCGTTGTGCGGGCCGGCGTTGTACGCGGCCAAGCCCAGTTCAAAGCCCAAGTCCGCGCCCGCGCTGGCGGCAAATTGGCGCATTTGGTCGCCGAGAAAATAACTACCCAAGCGGATGGAAACGGCCGGATCAAAGAGTGCCTGCAGTTCAAAGGGTTTTACCGCCAACTGCCGCGCGAGATTGAGGCCGGTGTGGGGCATGATCTGCATCAGGCCTCTAGCGCCGGCCCGCGACACCGCTTTTTCGTTAAACGTGCTTTCCTGGCGAATTACCGATAAGACCAGATAAGGGTCGATTTGGGCCTCGGCTGCGGCCGCGGCGATCTCTGCCCAGTAGTAAGTCGGGTAGATGCGCGACAGTTCGGCCGGGTCTTGCCCGTCGAACAGGCGCATCGACAGCCGCAGTGCTTGGTCGCGATAGCCGAGTGCTTCGTAGTAGTCGCGGATGGCCTTGAGCGCAGCCTTGTGGCCCGTGTGGTCGAGGACGGCTTGCTCCATCTCGGCTCTTGACCAATCCCTCAGCCCTAGTTGGTTCAGCAAGCCAGCGCGTTCTAGGTGGGCCCGGTGCGCCAGCGGTGGGACGCCTTGGCCGAAGCTGTCGGCGGATCGTCCCTTGAGTTGAACTTGGTCTCTATGGCCCAGTTGGACAGCGCGGGCCGAGTAGTACGAGCGGGGGAATCCGGTGGCCGCGCGGCGGTAGAACGCGGTGGCGTCCTTTGTTTGACCGAGCCGCTCGGCACTTTTTCCCGCCCAATACAGGGATTGGTCGATGAGGTGGGGCTGGCGCGCCTGCTGACTGGTGCGCTCAAAAGCGGCCAAGGCTTCGGAGTATTGCGCTTGGCAATAGAGCGCGAAACCGACGCTCCAACGCGCTTCGTCGCCGTAATCGGTTTGCGGGTAGTGCTCGGCTAGGCGGCGATAGAGTGCCTCGGCGCGGGCGAACTGACTTTTGCGCTCGGCGGCTTTGGCGGCTTGCCACAGGGCGTCGTCGGCCAAGTCGTGCTGGGGATAGCGCTCGGCAAAGTTCGCGTAGGCCGTAATGGCCTGGTCTTCGCGGTTTCTGCGGACCGAGAGACTGGCGAGGCGATAAAGGGCCGCTGGCTTACCGTAGCGATCGTGAACCGTGCGAAAAACTTGCTCGGCCTTGGTGTAGTGCCCGGCCGCTAGGTGGGCTTGGCCGAGCATGTAGTGCGCTTGGGCAACGCGCTGATGGCCGCGGTGTTCGCGGATGAAGCTGTGAAAGCTCTTGATGGCTTGGTTGAATTGCCGGTGGCTATAGTAGGTTTGGGCCTTGGCATAAGCCGTGCGGGCGTCTAGCTTTTTGGGCAAGTGCGACAGACTCTTGCGGGCGTGCCCGGAGTGGGGGTGTTTTTCCAGCAGTTCTAAACGCCAATTTTGCGCCCGCGCCGAGTCGTGCTTTTGGCTCGTGATTGCGAGCAAGTAGAGCACGCGCGCTGGATCGGCGTTCTGCGCGAGTTGTTCTTCGTATAGGGGGACGGCCTTGGCGTAGTGCCCGGAAGAACGGTAGAGGGAAGCCAAGCGCAGGCTGGCTGGGTTGCGGAGGATCGGGTTGGCCGAGGTAGCGAGAAAATTTTCGTATTCGGCGATGGCATCGTGCGTCTGGCCCAGGTCCTCTAGCGAGCGGGCCATCCAGAAGCGGCGGTAGTCGTCCAAGCCCGGTAGGTCGAGGTCGCGCAAACGAGTGTACGCGCGGCTTGGCTCTTTGAGAACGCGCTCGCAAAACGCCCGCTGGAACTCGATATGCGCTTGAGCGGTCGGCGGGCGTTGGGTCGCATCTAGCGCCGCGAGTTGGGGATAGGCGAGATCGCAGCGGTCGTCGGCGATCAGCGCGGCAATTGGGCTAGGCGGCTGCGGCGTGGGGAGCGGCTTAGGGGATTCCGAGAAATAGAAATAGACGGCAGGCAATAGGACCAGTAGGCTCAGAAACAGCGTTGTCCAAGCCCATTTGGCTTTGTTGGTCATCGGTATGGCAAAGGTTTGAGGTGGATAGCTAGTGGGACGCGCCAGCAGCGCGTTCTGTTCTTAAAAATAACAAGGTGCAACAGCAGCGCAAAGGGCCGAGGAGGGCCGTAAAAATGAAGAAACGCGATTATGCGATGTTGTGGCATCGTCTGCAGGCGGTAGGGCCAACACAGCTAGTAGCCGAGTGCGGTGGATACCCGATTTACGCCCTAGAATTAGGAAGCGGTACTCAGGCGCGAATCCTGCTGACGGCCGGGTTGCACGGGGACGAGCCAGCCGGGCCAGAAGCCGCGCTGCGCTTTGCCGAGAAACTGAGTCCGCGTCTCGTCCAGCGTTGTCAGTTTCTGATCTTGCCCTGCCTCAATCCGCACGGCTATGTCCACAATACCCGCGAAAACGAAGCCGGCTTGGATTGCAATCGGGAGTTTGGCGGCGATGCAGTGCCGCTCGTGGCGCAACTCAAAGCATTGCTGAGCGGTCGGCACTTTGACTGTGCGCTGGACTTTCACGAGGACTGGGAGGCGTCGGGGTTTTACTGCTATGAGGCCAAGCGCGACCAGCAGTGGCTCGGGCCGGCCATTGTCGAGCAAGTGCGCGCGGTGATGCCGATTGACGGAGAATCCGGCGAAAGCGACAAAGTGATTGCCGAAGGCGTCTTCCTGATTGATCCAGAGTGGGGCGAGGCTGGATTGGCACCCTACTTGTATGCGCATCACACCGAACACGCGCTGATCAGCGAGACGCCCAGCGAATGGCCGCTAGCGGTGCGGGCGGAGGCGCATCTTAGGACCCTGGAGGTCGTGCTTCAGCGTCGTTTGGGCGCGTAGAGGTGGGTGCTTTGGCCGTAGTGGCTTTCGGCCGCTTCCATGAGGGTTTCCGAGAGCGTGGGATGGGGGTGAATCGAAAGCTGGACATCGGCCGCAAGCGCGGCCATCTCCACGGCCAAGACGCCCTCGGCGATCAGCTCACCGGCGCCCCGGCCGGCAATGCCCACGCCTAGGATGCGGTCGGTCTGGGGGTCGATGAGCAGCTTGGTGAGGCCGTCGCTGGTGCCTTGGGTTGCGGCGCGGCCAGAAGCCGACCAAGGAAAGCGCGCGACCGCGACCGAGCGGCCCTGCTGTTTGGCTTCTGCTTCGGTGAGGCCGCACCAGGCGATTTCCGGGTCGGTGTAGACGACGTTGGGAATGGCTTGGGGCGCGAATATCTGTTTTTCGTGCCCGGCGGCGACCTCGGCGGCCAAGCTCCCTTGGTGGGCGGCCGTGTGCGCGAGGGCTGCTCCGACGAGATCGCCGATGGCGAAAATCGAAGCCTCGGCCGTGCGCAGTTGATCATCGACTTGGACGTAGCCGCGCTCGTCGAGGCCGACGGCCGTGTTTTCCAAGCCCAAGTCTTCGCTATTGGGAATCCGGCCCACGGCGAGCAGGATTTTGGCGTAGGTCTTGGCCAAGCGCTGGCCGTCGCTGTTTTGTAATTGTACTGCTAAGCCATCGTCGCGTTCTGCGAGTGCGGTCACTTGGGTGCTGAGCATGATCTCGTCGAAGCGCTCGGTGGCCTTATTGTGCAGCGGTTTGACCAAGTCGCGGTCGGCCGGGGGGATCAGCCCGGGCAGCATTTCGACGACCGAAACTCGAGTGCCCAGCGCCGCGTACACCTGCCCCAGCTCCAGGCCGATGATGCCGCCGCCGACGACGAGCATAGAGGCGGGGATGTCGCGCAGTGCGACGGCCGCGGTCGAGTCCATGATCCGGTCGCTCGGCTGATCAAAGAGCGCTGGCACGGCTGGGCGCGACCCCGTGGCGAGGATGGCTTGTTCAAATGGCAAGGAGTCTTGGCTGCCGTCGGCTTTGTCGATTTGTAGGGTGTGCGGGTCGAGGAAGCGGGCGCGGCCCCGCACGTAGGTCAGCTTGCGCGCCCTGACGAGTTGGCCTAAGCCCTGCGTCATCTGGGCGACGACCTCGTCTTTTTTGGTCCGCAGCTTGTCGAGGTCAATCTCGGGTTGGGCGAATTGGATGCCCCAGTGCTCGGCTTCCTTGGCTTCGTAGAGCAGCTTGGAAATGTGCAGGAGGGCCTTGGAAGGGATGCAGCCTCGGTAGAGACAGACGCCGCCCGGATGGGCTTCGGGATCGATCAGGGCGACATCCAACCCCAAGTCCGCGGCCTTAAAGGCGGCGACGTATCCCCCGGGACCGCCGCCGATGACCGCTAGCTGAGCTTTGTCCATGGCCGCCTTCAGCCTTCTAGGAGCGCGATAAAGGGGTCTTCCAGTGCCGTGCAAACCCAGCGGAGGAAACGCGCACCATCGGCCCCGTCGATCAGGCGGTGATCGTAGGACAGCGACAGGGGCAGGAAGGTGCGCGGCTGAAGCTGACCGCCGATATAAGCGGGTTCGACTTGCGAGCGCGCCACCCCGAGGATGGCCACTTCGGGTGGGTTGACGATGGGCGTGAAGGCCGTACCGCCCATGGTGCCGACGTTGCTGATGGTCATGGACCCGCCCTGCATGTCGGCTGGCGCGATCTTGCGCTCGCGCGTCTTTTGCGCCATTTCGCTCAACTCGACCGCCAATTCGATGATGTTCTTTTGGTCTACGTTGCGCACCACGGGCACGAGCAGGCCGTGGGGAGTATCGACGGCAATGCCGATGTGGAAATAGCGTTTGTACACGACTTTCCGCTGGGCCATGTCGATGCTGGCGTTGAACTGCGGAAAGACCTTGAGGGCGATGCCGAGCACTTTGATGAGGATCGCGGTTGGCGTCAGCTTGCCGCCGCCGGCTTCGGCCTTTTTGCCGTATTCCGCGCGCCACTTTTCCAAGCGGGTGATGTCGGCTTTGTCGAACTGGGTGACTTGCGGGATGGTGGCCCAAGCCTGCGCGAGACGCTCGGCCGTTATCGTGCGCACCTTGGTCATGGGCTGGTGCTCGACAGCGCCCCACTGGCTAAAGTCGGGCAGCGGGGCGGTTGGGGCTGGAGCCGCCGCCCGAGCTGCGTGTAGCTTTTTTGAGTGCGCCTTGACGTCGTCGATGGAGATCCGGCCGCCCGGGCCCGCGCCTTGGACCTGCGCGATATCGACGCCAATTTCGCGGGCGAGGCGGCGCGTTGAGGGCGCGGCTGGGACGGGACCGTCTGTAGAGACCGGGGCCGGCGTGGGCGGGGCTTCTTCGAGGACCGAGACCGGCGTGGTCGGGATTGAAGTCGGTTCCTCGGCCGGTGGTGGGGGCGTTTCCTCGGCTGCGGCTACCTCGACTTCGAGGATGGGCTGCCCGACGGCAATGGTGTCGCCCTGTTGGACGAGAATTTCGGCAACGGTGCCATCTACGGAAGAAGGCACCTCAATGACGGCTTTGTCGGTTTCGAGCTCGATAACGGTCTGATCTTCGGCGAGGGGGTCGCCGACGGCGACGAGGATGCGGATTACATCGCCGCTTTCAATGTTTTCTCCCAAGTCGGGCAGGGCAAATTGTACGGACATAGTGCGGCCTAAACTCACAGGTAAATGGGATTGGATTTTGCCGGGTCAATCGCCAGGTCTTGCATGGCTTGGACGACCGCGTCGCTTTCGATTTGTCCCTCGCGTGCCAGAGCGCTCAAGGCTCCTAAGGCAATGAAGCGGTAATCGACCTCAAAGTGATCTCGCAGGGCTTCGCGGGTCTCGCTGCGGCCGAAGCCATCGGTGCCGAGGGCGACGGGCGGGTTGGGAAACCAGCGGGCAATGGACTCCGGGAGGGCCTTGACGTAGTCTGAGGCCATGACGTACACGCCGCGCTCTTTGGCTAGGCATTGTTCGATGTAGCTGAGACGGGGCTTTTCGTCGGGATGCATGCGGTTCCAACGCTCGGCATCGAGCCCGTCGCGGTGCAGGGCTTTGTAGCTGGTGATGCTCCAGACATCGGCGCTGACTTGGTATTTTTCTTCGAGGATGCTCTGTGCTTTGAGGGTGCTGTTGATGATTGCGCCGCTGCCGAAGAGGTGGGCCTTGAGGCGGGCGCGTTTCTTGGCCGAGGGCTTGAGCTTGTACAGGCCCTTGAGAATGCCTTCTTCGACGCCGTCGGGCATCTCCGGCATGGCGTAGATGTCGTTTTCGACCGTCAGGTAGTAGAACACGTCCTCCTGCTCGACATACATGCGGCGAATGCCCTCGCGAATGATGACGGCGATCTCGTAGCCAAAGGCCGGATCATAGGCTTCGAGATTGGGCACTGGATAGGCCAACAGGTGGCTGTGTCCGTCCGCGTGTTGCAGCCCCTCGCCGTTGAGCGTGGTGCGCCCGGCCGTGCCGCCGACCATGAAACCCTTGACCCGCATGTCGCCGGCCAGCCAGACCAAATCGCCGATCCGCTGCATCCCAAACATTGAGTAGTAAATGAAAAAGGGAATGGTGTTGATGCCGTGAGTGGCATAGGCCGAGCCGGCCGCGATAAAGGAGGACATAGAGCCAGCCTCGGTGATGCCCTCTTCGAGTATCTGGCCGTCTTTGGCTTCTTTGTAGTAGGTGATGACGTCTTTATCAACCGGCTCGTATAGCTGGCCTAAGCTCGAATAGATCCCAAACTGGCGGAAGAGCGGCTCCATGCCAAAGGTGCGCGATTCGTCCGGGACGATGGGGACGATTAACTTGCCGATTTGCTTGTCTTGCATGAGTTTGCGCATGACCGACACGAAGGCCATCGTCGTGGCAAACTCGCGCCGCCCCGAGCTTTTTTTGAATTCTTCCCACAGCGTTTCCGGCGGCATGGTCAGCGGCGGGGCCGCTATCTGCCGCTGGGGTATAAAACCGCCGAGGCTTTCTCGCCGCTGGCGGATGTACTGGATTTCCGGGCTGTCGTCCGGGGGCCGGTAGAACGGCGTCTCCGCGACCTCGTCGTCCGAGATGGGGATGCCAAAGCGGGTGCGGAAAAGGCGTATTTCGTCTTCGTTGAGCTTTTTTTGCTGATGGGTGATGTTCTTGCCCTCGCCGGCCTCGCCCATGCCGTAGCCCTTGACGGTCTTGGCGAGGATGACGGTGGGTGCGCTTTTTTGGGCGATGGCTTGCTGGTAGGCGGCATAGACCTTGGCTGGATCGTGGCCACCGCGCCGCATTTTCTGGAGTTGTTCGTCCGAGTAGTCCTCGACCATGGCCGCTAGTTTTGGGCTTGAGCCGAAGAAGTCGTGGCGGATGTAGCTGCCGTCGGATACCGAATACTTCTGATACTGGCCATCGACGACCTCGTTCATGCGCTGGGCCAAGCTGCCGTCGACGTCTTGTTCCAAGAGCGGGTCCCAGTCATCGCCCCAGATCACCTTGATGACGTTCCAGCCAGCGCCGCGGAAGACCGCTTCGAGTTCTTGTATTATCTTCCCGTTGCCGCGCACGGGGCCGTCGAGGCGCTGGAGGTTGCAGTTGACGACCCAGATGAGGTTGTTGAGCTGTTCGCGCGCAGCGAGGGTGAGTGCGCCCAAGCTCTCGGGCTCGTCGCATTCGCCGTCGCCCAAAAAGGCCCACACCTTGCTGTCGTCAGCGGGCTTGAGGCCGCGATTTTCGAGGTAGCGGTTGAAGCGCGCCTGATAGATCGAAAGGATGGGCCCCAAGCCCATAGACACGGTTGGGAACTGCCAAAAGTTCGGCATTAGCCAAGGGTGCGGATAGGAGGCGAGCCCACCGCCTTCTTGCAATTCGCGGCGGAAGTTTTCGAGCTGGTGTTCGTTGAGGCGGCCTTCGACGAAGGCGCGGGCGTACATGCCGGGGGAAGCATGCCCTTGGAAGTATATCTGGTCGCCGGAATGGCCGTTGCTCGGGGCGCGGAAAAAGTGGTTGTAGCCGACCTCGTAGAGGGTGGCTGAAGAGGCGTAGGTCGAGATGTGGCCGCCGAGGTTGGAGTTGTCGCGATTGGCGCGCACGACCATGGCCATGGCGTTCCAGCGCACGATGCTTTTGATCCGCCGCTCGATCTCGCGGCTACCCGGATAGGGGGGCTGCTGATCGCGGGGAATGGTGTTGATGTAGGGGGTATTGACGCTGAAGGGCGTGCCGACGCCGGCTTCTGCGGCGTGAGTTTGGAGCTGTTGTAGGAGTTTGAGTACTTGCGCGGGCGTCCTATGGGCCAGCACGTAGTCGAGGGATTCGAGCCACTCGCTTATTTCGGCTTGTATTTCTTGGGCGTTGCTCATGGCTGAAATAATTCCTTTGCGTAGGCCGTTTTAGTCGGCTGAAAAAGATAACAAGCACGTGTTTTCTTGGCAAAAACCGTTTTGTTACAATCATTTATATTTATAGATACTACCACTCGCACACGCTGATGGGCGACGCAGAAAGAGAGACGCTCCGTGCGCAGGCACCGAACCGCCTATATTTGTTTGCTGGCATCGCTGCTGCTACATCTCACCGCGCTTTATCTAGGCGATCATCTGTGGCGCGAAGAGTTGGACGCGGAAGCCTTCCGCGTGCGCCTTGCCCGCATCCCGCCGCAGTTTAAGCCCCCCCGCCCGACGCCCTTGCCCCGCTTGGACTTTGAGGCGTTGAAAGTGGAGATGGAGTATCTGCGAGCCGACCGGCCAGCCGTGGCCGTCCGCGACCCCAGCCTAGAAAGCGAGATGACTCCGCCCGAGATAGAGTCCCCTACAGCCCCTTTGGCGTTGCGCGAGCTGGCCGCGGGCGCGAAGGAAGATGCGCCGATTTTGGAGCGCGAAAAGCTGATCTCGCCCTCGTCGTTGGGTTTGGCGGATAGCATGGGCGTTGCCGCGATGGATCTGTTGCGGATAGAGGATATGGCTCGGGCGAACAAGGATCACGCCGCTATCATCCCCAGTCGGGCGACGCGACGCGACTTGTCTGGCTACGTGAACTTCACCCAGTTGCACGTCTATGGGGCTGGTTCGGGGCGGGGCGTGCTCGACGCCCTGAGCCGCTACTTGCGCGACCACACTCACCTGTTGGCGCGGGTGCGGGACGAGACCTACGAGTACTTCTTGTCCGAGCAACTGCTCAAGGATCCCATCCACTTCCTCTTTGAGGACTCCTTGTCTGCGTACGACCCGAACATCCTGACCAAGTTTAATGCGGAGGAGAAGGCACTTTTGGGCCGCTATCTACGCGAGGGTGGATTCCTGTTTATCGAGGGCACCAGCCGCCGGACCAACCGCTATTTGCGCGAAATGAAGGACCAACTGCGCGAAATTTTGGGGCCTGAGGCGCGCTTGGGACCCCTGCCGACCTCGCATCCGATATATCATTCCTTTTACGAGTTCGGCGGCGGCTTTCCCGGCGAGGATAAATCGCGCATTGAGGACGCCGGAGACAATCCCTCTTGGCATTATCCAGTCAACAATCGCTATGAGATTTTGGCCTTGCAGGAAGAACAGGAGATCGCCCGAGCCAGCGATCTAGGCACGGTCTTGCCACCGCCAGAGGGGTTGTGGGGCGTCGAACTCGATGGCGAGTTGGTCGCCGTGATCAGCGACTTATGGTTGGGGAATTATTGGCAGGCCAGCTTCAACACGGAAGAAGGAGAAACGCCGCCGGCGACCTACGCGCTGATGGCGGGGACCAATATCTTGGTGTATGCGCTGACGCGCAAAAGCAGCATCACGCCCCAACTGCCGCCGCCCGCTTGGATGCCGGAACAAAGGCCCGTGGCCATGGTACAAGAGGCACCGCTAGCCCTTGCCACCGCCACGGCCGACGAGTTGCTATTCGACGATCTCGACGCTTGGCTGGCTTTGGTATTGGCGCCCATCGGCAGCGAGATCACAGAGGATGTCGCGGTGCGCTTGGATGGTCGTTACTCGCTCGAATTGCTCAAGCGCGGCTATCAGGGGCTGCTTTTCCACAATCTGCCGGCTGGCAAGCATTGGGTCGAGTTGAGTTATGGCGGACAGACTCAGCAGGTAGAGGTCGATCTGAGGGGCGGCAAGGTCACCACGCTGACGTTCGCGCTCAATCGCTTTGCCTTCGTGGTGCGGTTGCGGGTGCAGGCGCAGGAGGAACGGGTGAGTTGGCAGCGCTGGTCTGCGGCCTTTGCCGACTTGGAGGTCGAGGAGATTTACTTGGCCGCAGACCGCGAGTGGTTGGAAGGTGGAGACGCTCCCTGAGCTCTACTTGTAACGCCGCATCTGGCCGCTTTTTAACCGGCCCCAGTACTCTTGCAGGCACGCCTTGATCTGCGGGCTGAGAATGACGCCGCCGATGATGTTGGGGAAGGCCATGCCGAGAATCATCATGTCGGAAAAGGAGAGCACGTTGTCGAGCGCGGTAATCGCCCCTAAAAACACGAAGAATACGAAAATGATGCGGTACACGAGAATGGATCGGTTGCCAAAGAGGTATTCCCACGCCCGTTCTCCGTAGTACGACCACGATATCATGGTCGAGTAGGCGAAGAGCATGACGCCAATGGCGAGGACGTAGCGGGCGCCGGGAATGAAGGAATCAAAGGCGGCCGCGGTCATTTTGGCTCCGGCGATGAAGCCCTCGTGGGCTTGGAACTGCGGATCGGCGTAAACGCCGGTTATCATGCAGACCAAAGCGGTCATCAAGCAGATGACAATCGTGTCGATGAAAGGGCCGATCATGGCGACCATGCCCTCGCGGGCGGCCTCGTTGGTGCGGGCCGCTGAGTGGGCAAAGGCCGCCGAGCCGAGGCCGGCCTCGTTGGAGAAAGCGGCGCGTTTGACGCCCATGACTAGGACGGCCAAAAAACCTCCGTATATGGCTTGCGGCGAGAATGCCTCGCGGAAAATGGTCGCAATCATGGCGGGCACTTGGGCGATGTTCGACAGGATGATGAGCAGCGAGACGGACACGTACAGTACGCACATGGAGGGGACGATCCGCGACGTGACGCTTCCGATCCGCTTGATGCCGCCGATGATGACTATAGAGACGCATGAGGCGAAGAGCAGGCCAATGAGCCAATTGTATTCGCCGACAGCCGGGGCTATAGTGCTGAGTATCTCGACCGTCTGATTGGACTGGAACATGTTGCCGCCGCCGAGGGAGCCGCCGATAGTCAAGAAAGCAAACACAACGGCGAGGGTGCGGCCCAATGGCCGCAGCCCTTTGGCACTCAGTCCGTGTTCTAAGTAATACATGGGGCCGCCCGATATCCGGCCATCGGGGTGAATTTTGCGGTACATGATGGCCAAGGTGCAGGAGGCGAGCTTGGATGACATGCCGAACAGGGCGGTGAGGAGCATCCAGAAGATCGCGCCGGGGCCGCCCAAGCTCAGGGCAATGGCCACGCCAGCTATGTTGCCCAAGCCGATGGTAGCTGATAGGGCGCTGGTCAACGCTTGGAAATGGGAGATCTCGCCTGGATCGTCGGGATTGTCGTAGCGGCCCCTTATGACGTCGATGGAGTGGCGGAACCCGCGCAGGTTGATCCAGCCGAAGTAGAAGGAATAGTAGATGCCGCCCAAGACCAGCACCCAGATGATGAGTGGTATCTGGGTGCCTAGATCGGCGAAGAGCACGTCTTCCATCAGGGCCACAGTATCGCCAAAGAGGCTATCTAGCGCTTGAATCCAACCTTGTCCGGCGTCTTGGGCTAGCGAGGGGACCGTCGTCCACATGATCAGGGCAGCAGTGTAGAGTAAGCGCATAGAAAGTTTCCTCTCGAAGGATTAGCGATCTGGTCTGTTATCGCTGAGTAGTTGGGCTAGTTGGGCGCGTTTTTCCGGGGCCATGTGCGCTGTATTTTCGGCCGTGGGAAAGCGGCCGGCGGCTACTTCTCGGCTGTACGATCTGAACATTTCGAGCCAAGCTTGGCGCGTTTGGCCGTAGGCTTTGGTCAAAATTAGGTCTTCTTCGTTGAGGCCGACGAGGTCGTGGACGATCAGCACTTGGCCGTCGCAATAGCGGCCAGCGCCAATGCCGATGACCGGGATTTTGAGCCGCTCGGCTATGGCGCGGGCGGCCTCTTCTGTAACCATCTCCAAGACCAAGGCGAAGACGCCGGCGTCCTCCATGCGCTGGGCTTGATCGACCAGGGCCTTGGCTCCCTTCGGTCCTTTGCCGTGGAACTTGGGCACAGTGCCGCGCCGGTCGCTGAACAGGTAGAATTCGCTGGCTTGGGACTGCGGGGTAAAGCCAAGGTGGCCGACGACCGGAATGCCGGCATTGACGATGGCTTTTAGCTGCGGCAAGACCGGCAAGCCGCCTTCCAATTTGACGCCTTCGGCTCCGCCCTCCTGCACCAAGCGCCCGGCGTTTTTGACCGCGGTCTCGACCGACGGCTGAAAGGACATGAAGGGTAGATCGGCGAGGAGAAAGGCCCGGCGCACGGCCCGGCGCACGGCCCGCAGGTGGTGGAGGATGTCTTCCATAGTCACCTGCTGTGGGCCGCGATAGCCCAAGACGTTGGTGCCCACGGAATCGCCGACCAAGATCACGTCGAGGCCCGCTTCGTCTTGCAGCGCGGCCGTGGGATAGTCGTAGGCCGTCAACATGCAGATTTTCTGGCCGCGTTCCTTTTTGGACTGGAGCGAAGAAACGGTAATTTTATGGGTCGTCGTCGCCATGGCAGCCGCGGAGCAAGTTCACCGGCGATAGTATAGAGCGGCGCACCTTGCGCGGCAAGCCCGGAGGCGGCTTGCTGGGACGGACCCTTTGGCACAGCTTCACCTTTATGCAGGCGAAATTCGATTTTATTCACGCTGAATTGGCGCGGCGGCAACAGGCCGGGCAGATGCGGTCGTTGCGGACTTGGGAGCCGTGCGGCGGTACGTGCGTTCGCACACAAGGCCGCGAGTTGGTCAATTTTAGTTCCAACGACTATCTCGGCTTGGCGTCGCACCCGCTTTTACAGACGCGGGCCATTGAGTTCGTCGAGTGCTACGGGGCCGGTGCTACGGCCGCGCGCTTGATTTGTGGCTCCCGGCCGGGCTTTGCCGAGGTGGAGCAGACCTTGGCAAAGCTCAAGCAGACCGAGCGGGCGTTGGTGTTCAATTCTGGCTATCAGGCCAATGTTTCACTGCTACCGACGCTGGTTGATCGGCGAGCACTCGTCCTGCTCGACCGGCTCTGTCACAACAGCTTGGTGCAAGGGGCGGTCTTGGGGCGCTGTCGGCTGCGGCGCTACCGCCACGGCGACTTGGATCACCTGCGCGCCCTGCTGGCGGAAAGCGCCGGGGCGGACCACTCGCGCCGGGTGATTGTCACCGAATCGCTGTTTAGCATGGACGGCGATATAAGCGACCTTGACGCGCTCGTCGAGTTGGCTGGGGAATTCGATGCCTTGCTGGTCATCGACGAAGCGCACGCCACGGGCGTTTTGGGCCAGCAGGGGATGGGGCTGACGTGCGGCAAGGATGTGGACGTATGCGTGGGTACGTTCGGCAAGGCACTCGGGTCTTTTGGGGCGTACGTGGCCTGCGGCGAGAAGCTGTGGGAGTACTTGGTCAACTGTTGCCCGGGATTCATCTATACGACCGCGCTGCCGCCGGCCGTCTTGGGTGCAGTGGATGCGGCGCTAGAGTTGGTACCGCAAATGGAGGCCGCGCGCCGAACATTGCTCGCCCATGCCGACTATTTGCGCGGCGCACTCAAAGCACAAGGCTGGGACACGGGTGCGGCGACCGCGCAGATCGTGCCGCTAATGGTGGGTGCGGAGGGCGATGCGCTGGCTCTGAACGCCTATCTAGAAGAAAACGGCGTCCTAGCGGTGGCCATACGCCCTCCCACGGTTGAGCCGGGGCGGGCGCGGATTCGCTTGACGCTCAGTGCCCTGCATCAGCGGAGCGACCTCGATGTGCTGGTGGAACTGCTACAGAAGTGGCGCGATGGCCGCCGTTGACGTGGTCGCTCAGCACGGGTGGGGCTTTGGTGCTTGGTGCTGGGATCGCTGGCGGGATGTTTTGCCCGCTAGCTTTGCGCTGCACTGCCCGGACCGAGGGTACTTCGGCCCAGCCGTGGCGGTTGCGGCTCGGCCGCGCATCGTCTTGGCGCACTCTTTCGGCTTGCATCTGTTGTCGCCTCAGCTATGGGCAGCGGAGTTGATCGTGGTTATCAGCGGCTTTCGCAGTTTTCACTCCTCCCGTGCTCGTCAGGCTTGGCACTCGCGCCGCACGGTAGAGCAGATGCTGGTGCGCTTGGGGCGCGAGCCCGCGGCCTTGTTGGCCGATTTTTACGCCCGTTGTGGCGCGGTGCCGGACAGAAACTGGCCCGAGATCGCCAACGCCGATGGCTTGCGCCGCGATTTGCAGCTATTGCAGGAGAGCGTGCTAGCACTAAGCGCGATGCCAGCCGCCGCACAGGTGCTCATCTTGCACGGCAGTCGCGACCGCGTGGTGCCTGTGGAGCGGGCCGAGGAACTGCGCGAGTTGTTGCCGAACAGCGTGCTCGCCATCGTCGCGGAGGCAGGCCATGCGCTGCCCCTGACCCATGTCCGCGCGTGTTGGGAGCGCGTTGAATGGGCTTGGCGCGGAATGCAGCCTGTATGATGGAAGGGAATTTCAAAGCGCGCGTCAGCGAAAGTTTCTCCCGCAGTGCCCCGACGTACGATTGCCATGCCGAGGAGCAGCGCGCCGGGGCCGCTACTTTGGCTAAATGTGCGGCCGAATGCGCCGAAAACCTAGTGGAAGGCCCGGTGCTCGAAATTGGTTGCGGCACGGGCTTTTTGAGTACATCCTTGGCTGTGCTCTTTCCCGAACGACGCTTGGAACTGACCGACCTTGCGCCAGCCATGATCGCGCATTGTCGGCAAAAAATGGCCACTGAGGTTTCCCATCCAGACCTCCACTATCGAGTCTTGGACGGGGAACAGCTAGCAAGCGAGGGACGCTACGCCTTGATCTGCGCCAGCTTTGTGGTTCACTGGTTCGCCGATTTGCCCACCGGGTTACAGAAGCTGCTGACCGCGCTCAAACCCGGTGGGCGATTGATCTGTTCCTATCCGGGGGCAGGTTCGTACGCCGAGTGGCACCGTCAATGTGCGCGGCAAGGCATCCCCTGTAGTGCCAACGCCTTGCCCGACTTAGCTGCGGTCGCCCGTGCATTCGCCGCCGCGCCGGTTGCCGTGCGCCAATGGGAGCAAGTGATGGCCCGGCGTTTTCCGACCGCCCGCGCTTTTTTGCGCCACTTCAAGGGCACGGGAGCCCACACGTCGGTGCGGCTGAGTTCCCTGGGACCAGCTCAGTTGCGCCAACTCTTGCGCGGCTGGGATCGCGACTGTCCCAACGGCGTGGAGGTTACATGCGTTATTCACTATTTATCCATAGAGAAAGCCGGGGGCGGTGGCGGCTGAACTCCCCGTGCGTTTGTTCGTCACCGGTACGGATACGGGCGTTGGCAAGTCGTACGTTGCCGCACTGCTGACTGTGGGGCTGGAGGCTGCCTATTGGAAGCCGGTGCAAAGCGGGGCCGATGCAGACGCCGATTGGGTGCGGCGCGTCACTGGCTTGCCGGCCGAGCGCATTCTGCCGGAGACCTATCGCTTGCGCGCTCCGCTGTCGCCGCACGAAGCGGCCCGGCGCGAGGGGGTGCAAATCGAGATGAGCCGCTTCGCTTTGCCCAAGCAGAAGCACTTGATCGTCGAAGGAGCGGGCGGGGTCATGGTGCCGCTCGACGATCGGCATCTGATGATCGATCTGATGGTCAGTCTGAAGCTGCCGGTGCTGGTGGTGGCGCGCAGCGAGTTGGGCACCATCAATCACACGCTATTGACGCTGGAGCAATTGCGCCGCCGCGGTTGTCCGGTCTTGGGCGTGGTGGTCAACGGCCCCCCCAACTCAGCCAACTGCCAAGCTATCGCCCACTACGGAGCGGTGCCGGTGCTGGCTGCAATCGATCGCCGGGTAGAACTGTCGCCCACCAAGGTCCGGGTGCTTTTTGCCCGCTATTTTGGCCACCATGGCTGAGCGTACTTCCCGCGTGTGGTCGCCTTTTACCCCGATGAAGGCCGCACTGCCGGTGCAGCAAGTGCGGGCTGGTCGCGGAGCGATGCTAGTGCTGGAGGATGGGCGGCAAATCCTCGACTGTATTTCGAGTTGGTGGGTGACCTTGCACGGCCACGGCCAGCCGGAAATCGCCGCGGCGGTAGCCGAGCAGGCCAAAGAATTAGAACAGGTGATAGCGGCCGGGTTTACTCACCGCCCCGCCGAAGAGCTGGCCCGGCGGCTAGTGGAGGCTTTGCCCGCGCCGCTGGCATGGGTTTTCTACTCGGACGATGGCTCGACGGCTGTAGAAGTCTCGCTCAAACTGGCCTATCAGTTTTGGCGCAATCAGGGCGCGCGAGATCGCACGCGCTTTCTGCGTTTTGAGGGAGCCTATCACGGGGACACGCTCGGGGCGATGTCGGTCGGGGGACGCTCGCTTTTTACGCAGCCTTTTGCCGATTTACTCTTTCCGACCGACGCCGTGTCCTTTCCGGCCACTTGGGAAGGCGATGGGGAGGTAGAGGCGAAAGAAGCGCAGGCCCTCGGGCGACTGGAGGAGTTGCTGACGCGCCATCCCGGCCAGTACGCGGCCATGATACTCGAGCCCCTAGTGCAAGGTGCCGGCGGTATGCGGATGTGCCGCCCGCACTTTCTCGCGGCCGTGCAGGCTCTTTTGCGCCAATGGGATGTGTTGGCCATCTACGACGAGGTGCTGACCGGATTTGGACGCACCGGAGCGCTTTTCGCCTGTGAGAAAGCCGCGACCAAACCGGACATCATCTGCTTGGCCAAGGGGCTGACCGGCGGCTTCCTGCCCATGGCGGTCACTGTTTGCAGCGAGCGGGTGTTCGCGGCCTTCTATCACGACGACCCCTCTAAAGCTTTCTATCACGGCCACTCCTACACGGCCAATCCCTTAGGATGCGCGGCTGCGTTGGCCTCGCTGGATCTGCTAGCGGGTGAGCCTTTCCGCCGGCTGGCGGTTTGGCAGCGCGAGGAAGCAGTGCGCCTGCGCGATCACCCGCGGCTCAAGCGAGTGCGGGTGTGCGGTACGATTGTGGCTGCGGACGTAATAGTCGAGGGCGAGGAGGGATACCTGCACGAGGTGGGGCCGCTGCTGAGGGAGCGATTTTTGGCGCGGGGTTTTCTGTTGCGGCCCTTAGGCAATAGCGTGTACGTGCTGCCGCCCTACTGCATTGAGCAGCCTCAGCTAGCCGCGATCTACGACTGCTTCTGCGAGCTGATCGACGCGCTCTGAAGCACCTTGTGGCGGTCTCGGTTCTAGGTCGAGCAGATCGAAGAGGGCTTGATCGGCGTTGGTGCCCGGGTGGGGCGTAGTCAACAGGCGGTCGCCCGAGAAGATGGAATTGGCCCCAGCCAAAAAACACAGGGCTTGCTCGGCTGCCGAAAGCTGGTCGCGGCCAGCCGAGAGGCGCACCATCGCCGCGGGAAAGAGAATGCGGGCGCAAGCGATCATGCGGACGAGCTCCCAAACAGGCGCCTTCTCGCGGTCGCCAAGCGGCGTACCGGCGATGGGTACTAGGGCGTTGACTGGTATGGATTCTGGCGGTGTTGGTAGCTGCAAGAGTGCGCCGAGCAGGTCGATGCGGTCTTCGTCGCTTTCGCCCATGCCCAAGATGCCGCCGCAGCAGACCGAAATCCCGGCGCGGCCGACGTGGCCGAGGGTTTCGATGCGGTCGCGATAGGTGCGAGTGGAGACGATTTCGGGGTAATAGTTTTCTCCGGTGTCCAAGTTGTGGTTGTACGCGTGGAGGCCGGCTTCCCGCAACTGGCGGGCTTGGTCGGCGGTGAGCATGCCCAACGTGCAGCAGACTTCCAGGCCGGTGGCAGCGACCGTGCGCACCATGTCCAACACGCGGTCGAACTCCGCGCCGTCGCGGACTTGGCGCCAGGCCGCGCCCATGCAGAAGCGCGTACTGCCGGCCGCTGCGGCGCGCTCGGCAGCTTCGCGCACAGCCTCTAGCGACAGCAGGTCTTGGCGTTCAAGGCCCGTGTCGAAGTGGGCCGACTGCGAGCAATAGCGGCAGTTTTCAGGGCAGCCGCCGGTCTTGATCGACAGCAGGGTGCAGACCTGTACTTGCCGCGGATCGTGGTGCTCGCGGTGGACGGTTGCAGCGCGGTATATGAGGTCGAGTATGGGGCTTTTGTAGAGCGCGGCGATTTCTTCGCACGTTGCGGGCGCATTCAGGCTCATAATTCCTCGGTCTGCTTGGTGAATGAGCGTCTAAAATCCGAGGTTTCGTCCCGTTTGGCAAGGTCTAGCCCGCATCTACCGCGCAAATGTCTTGCTACATCGCGTTTCTTGGCTTTTATTTTTAGGCTGTTTGCGGAGGCAAACGGGCTAGAGCGGTGCCCCCGCGCTTTTATATCTGGCCGATTATGAAACATAAGAACTCTTCGGCGGCAAATTAGCGTCCTATTTTTGCTGATAGGTGGAGGTAACTGGCTTAAAATGGCCAGTTTAGTGAAGTTTTATCTTTGAAAGGGGATCGCGCAGCACACACAATGGCCAGTAGTAAAATTGTAATAAAAAAAGGGTTGAACCTGCCCATTGCTGGTACGCCGGAGCAAGTGATTGAAGATGGCCCAGCGGTTGGGAAGGTGGCGGTCTTGGGGCCGGATTCCATTGATCTGCGACCGACTATGGCCGTACGCGAGGGAGATTCGGTCAAAAAGGGGCAGTTGCTTTTCGAGGACAAGCGAACCCCGGGCGTGCGCTATACGGCGCCGGCGAGCGGCAAAGTGCTCGGCGTCCATCGCGGTGCCAAACGAGCCTTGTTATCGGTCGTCATTGAGGTTGCCGGGGATGAGGAAGAGCACTTTGAGCAGCACGTGCGCACGGCACCTGATCGGCTAAGCCGCGAGCAGGTGCGCGAAACCTTGGTGGCCTCCGGTCTTTGGACCGCGCTGCGCACGCGGCCCTACAGCAAAGTGCCCCTGCTGGACAGCACGCCGCACTCGATTTTCGTCACCGCGATGGATTCCAATCCCCTCGCGGCCGATCCTCAAGTTGTGCTCCGCGAATACGAGGACGACTTTGCACGGGGTCTGACCATATTGGGCAAGCTCACCGACGGGCCGGTCTATGTGTGCAAGGCACCTAGCGCGCGCATCTCGGCCAACGGTGCCCAAGTCGTCGAATTTGCCGGCCCGCATCCTGCGGGGTTGCCCGGCACCCACATTCACTTTCTCGACCCGGTCGGAGCGGCCAAGACGGTCTGGTACATTGGCTACCAAGACGTGGTGGCCTGCGGTAAGCTCTTTGCCAGCGGCTCGCTGTGGACCGAGCGCGTAGTAGCTTTGGGCGGCCCCCAGGTGGAAAAGCCGCGCCTATTGCGCACCCGCCAAGGGGCTTGCCTGAGCGAGCTGACGGCGGGCCAACTCAAGCCGGGCGAGAATCGGGTCATTGCCGGGTCGGTGCTGGCCGGGCGGAGCGCGTCTGGCCCTCTGGATTTCCTCGGTCGTTACCACACGCAGATCTCGGTGCTAGCCGAGGGCCACCAGCGCGAGTTTCTCGGGTGGCAGAAGCCGGGCGTCGATAAGTTTTCCGTCAAGAACGTCTTTGTTTCTAAGTTGCTGCCCGGCCGGCTTTTCGACTTTACGACCTCGACCGAGGGCAGCGACCGGGCTATGGTGCCAATCGGCTCGTACGAGCAGGTGATGCCGCTGGATATCCTCGCGACGCTGCTCCTTCGCGCCATTATCGTCGAGGATACGGACCGCGCCCAAGCACTCGGCTGTCTGGAGCTGGACGAGGAGGACTTGGGGCTGTGTACTTTCGCGTGTCCCGGCAAATACGAATACGGACCTATACTGCGGCGAAATTTGGCGCGCATTGAAAGAGAAGGATAGACGCATTCGATGAAGGTTTTGCGAGATCTGCTCGACCAAGCCGAGCCTCTCTTCCACAAGGGAGGGCGACTGGAAAGGTTCTACGCTTTATACGAGGCCGCCGATACATTTTTATATACGCCCGGTCGCGTCACCGACGGGCCGACGCACGTGCGCGACGGCATTGACCTCAAGCGCACCATGATTACGGTCGTCGTCGCGCTGGTGCCCTGTATCTTCATGGCCATGTGGAACACGGGTTATCAGGTCAATTTGGCCATGCAGCAGATGGGAGCCACTACGACGGGCGAATGGCGCGGAATCATCATCGATATCCTCGGCATCGGCTACAATCCTCACAACCCGCTGGCCAACGTATTCCACGGTTTTCTCTATTTCTTTCCCGTCTTTTTGGTGTGCAATATGGTGGGCGGTTTGTGGGAAGGGCTTTTTGCGATGGTTCGCAAGCACGAGATCAACGAGGGCTTCTTGGTCACGGGCATGCTCTTTCCCCTGACGCTGCCGCCGACGATTCCCCTGTGGCAGGTGGCCATTGGCATTAGCTTCGGCGTGGTGCTGGGCAAAGAAGTCTTCGGCGGCACCGGCAAAAATTTCCTCAATCCGGCGCTGACTGGGCGGGCTTTCCTCTATTTTGCGTATCCCGTCGAAATCACCGGTGATGCGGTTTGGGTCGCGGCTGATGGCTTTACATTCGCTACTCCGTTAGGAGCCGCTGCCGCCGACGGCATGGCGGCCGTTACCAATACGGTGACTTGGACGCAGGCCTTCTTGGGCACAATCCCCGGATCTATGGGCGAAACATCGACCCTAGCCTGTCTGATCGGCGCGGCCATCCTCATCGCAACTAGGGTCGGCTCTTGGCAAATCATCGTCAGCATGACGGCGGCCACGGTAGCATGCGCCGAATTGCTGTACGCGATTGGCAGCGATACCAACCCGATGTTCGGGATGGACGCGAGTTGGCATTTGGTGCTGGGCGGATATGCCTTTGGCTGCGTCTATATGGCGACGGACCCGGTGTCGGCGTCCATGACCCCGGCTGGCCGTTGGGTGTACGGGGCACTCATAGGCTTTATGACCGTGCTAATCCGCGTGATCAATCCAGCCTTCCCCGAGGGCGTAATGCTGGCCATTCTCTTTGGCAATGTCTTCGCGCCCGTGATCGACCATGTGGTAATGCAGGCCAACATTAAGCGCAGGCTGGTCCGCACTGCTATCAGCTCTTAGGAGAGATAGACAAAGTGGCTAACGATTCGGTAGGTAGAACATTCGGCGTGGCGCTCGGCGTTTGCCTCGTCTGCTCGGTGCTGGTATCGGCGGCGGCCGTGTCGCTGCGGCCGATCCAAGCGGTCAATAAGACGCTCGACAAGAAACGCAACATTCTGATGGCCGCGGGCCTGCTGAAATCCAGCGAGGTAGCCAGCGGCGAGCGCATCGAAGAGTTATACCAAAACATAAATCCCCGCGTCGTCGATTTAGCGACTGGGGAGTATGTTGATGGCGTGGATCCGGTTGCCTACGACCAGCGGCGGGCAGCCAAAGATCCGGCGCAGAGCGAGGCGGTACCAGCCAACGAGGATATCGCCAATGTCAAGCGTCGCGCACTCCATGCCTCGGTGTACTTGGTTACGCAAAAGGGCCAGATCAAAAAGGTCATCTTGCCCGTCCACGGCTTAGGGCTGTGGTCGACGCTCTACGGCTTTGTGGCCCTCGATGCTAGGGATCTCAATACCATCCGCGGGTTGGTGTACTACGAACACGCCGAGACTCCGGGTTTGGGCGGCGAGGTCGATAACCCGAGTTGGAAAGCCTTGTGGGACGGCAAGAAGGCTTTCGATGAAAGCGGGGCTGTGCGCATCGAGGTGGTCAGGGGCCAGGTCGTCGCGGGACGGCCCGAAGCCCAGTATCAGGTTGATGGATTGTCGGGTGCTACTATTACCTCGCGCGGCGTCCGGGACATGCTGCGCTACTGGCTGGGTGCGGAGGCCTTTGGGCCGTATCTGGCTAAGCTCAAAAAACGAGGAGTTAGTTAAATGGCTGACAAACCGAGAGACGTCCTCTTCAGGCCGCTCTTTGACTCCAACCCCATTGCCTTGCTGAGCCTTGGTATATGTTCGGCACTGGCGGTGACGACCAAGTTGGAAACCACCGTCACCATGTGCTTGGCGGTTATTTTCGTGCTCTGTTGTTCCAACATGGCCGTTAGCTTAATCCGCAACTTTATCCCAGCCAATATCCGCATTATCGTGCAGATGACGATCATCGCCTCGCTGGTGATTATCGTCGATCAGTTCCTGCGCGCCTATGCCTTTGATATCAGTAAACAGCTTTCGGTTTTCGTGGGGCTGATTATCACCAACTGCATCATCATGGGGCGGGCCGAGGCTTTTGCCTCGCAGAACGGCCCCGGGCTGAGCTTTCTCGACGGCTTGGGCAACGCCTTGGGCTACAGCGTCATTCTGCTGGTGGTGGGCGTGTTGCGCGAGCTATTCGGATCGGGTTCGCTTTTTGGGGCGCAGATGTTTGCATTGGCTGCCGAGGGGGGTTGGTACGCGCCCAACGGCCTGATGCTCTTGCCGCCGAGTGCGTTTTTCATCATTGGCTTGTTTATATGGGCGCTCAGGACTTGGAAGAGCGAACAGGTCGAGGAGGAGTAACCGAACATGGTCGAAGCCTATCTGAGCATATTTATGAAGTCCGTGTTCGTCGAGAACATGGCGCTGGCCTTCTTTTTGGGGATGTGTACTTTTCTAGCGGTCTCCAAAGAGGTGCAGACGGCGTTTGGGCTTGGGATCGCCGTAATTGTGGTGCAGACGGTTACCGTTCCAGCTAACAACTTAATCTACCAGTACCTGCTTAAGGAAGACGCGCTGGCGTGGGCGGGTTTGAGTGGAGTGGATTTGACCTTTGTGGGGCTGATTAGCTACATCGGCATTATCGCGGCGATGGTGCAGATCCTCGAGATGTTTCTCGACAAGTTCGTGCCAGCCCTCTACAATGCGCTGGGCATTTTCCTGCCTTTGATTACCGTCAATTGCGCGATTTTGGGTGGTTCGCTGTTCATGGTTGAGCGCGACTACAATTTGGGCGAGAGCGTGGCCTTTGGCTTTGGCTCCGGCTTTGGCTGGGCGCTGGCGATCGTGGCGCTGGCGGGCATTCGCGAGAAAATGAAGTACAGCGACGTGCCCCCTGGGCTGCGCGGCCTCGGGATCACCTTCATTACGGTGGGCCTGATGTCTTTGGCCTTTATGTCCTTTTCCGGCATTCAGCTTTAATAAAGAAAAGAGCACCTTATGACAGAAGTTATTTCCGGCGTCGGCATGTTCACCGGCGTGGTATTGGCTCTCGTGGCCATCATCTTGGCAGCCCGCTCTAAACTGGTGCCCAGCGGCAACGTGCGAATCCTCATCAACGACGATGAGAGCAAGGCTCTTGCCGTTCCAGCAGGGGGCAAACTGCTCAACGTGCTGGCCGACAACAAAGTCTTCGTGTCTTCGGCCTGTGGCGGTGGCGGCACCTGCGCTCAGTGCAAGGTCAACATCTACGAGGGCGGCGGCGATATCTTGGCTACCGAGACCAGCCACATTACCAAGCGCGAGGCGCGCGAGGGGGTGCGGCTGTCTTGTCAGGTCAACGTCAAACAGGACATGAAGATCGAAGTGCCGCCCGAAGTGTTCTCGGTCAAAAAGTGGGAGTGCGAAGTCGTCTCCAACGACAATGTGGCGACCTTTATCAAGGAATTTGTCGTCAAGCTCCCCGAGGGCGAAACACTGGATTTTCAGCCCGGTGGCTTTATCCAGATCGAAGTGCCGCCCTTTGAGTGCAACTTCAAGGACTTTGAGGGGATTGAGGAGCGATTCCACTCGGATTGGGACCGCTTCAACGTCTGGGACTTCAAGCTCGTCAACACCGAGCCTGTCGTCCGCGCCTATTCAATGGCCAATCACCCGGCCGAGGGCAACATCATTATGCTCAACATCCGCATCGCCACTCCGCCGCCGGACCGCGAGAAGGGGGGCTGGAAGGATGTGCCGCCCGGCCTCGCCTCTTCTTACGTGTTCAGTCGCAAGCCGGGCGACAAGGTGACGGTCTCCGGGCCGTTTGGCGAATTCTTCATCCAAGAAACCGACCGCGAAATGGTCTATATCGGCGGCGGTGCTGGCATGGCCCCTTTGCGGTCGCATCTATACCACCTCTTCCACACGCTCAAGACCGGGCGCAAGGTGTCCTATTGGTACGGGGCGCGCAATCCCAACGAGGTTTTCTACGAGGACCACTTTCGCAAAATCGAAGAGGAATTTCCCAACTTCACCTTCCACATCGCCATGTCCGAGCCGCGGCCAGAGGACAATTGGGACGGCTATGTGGGCTTTATTCACCAAGTGGTGTACGAAAACTACCTCAAAGACCATCCAGCACCCGAAGATGTCGAGTACTACATGTGCGGTCCGCCGCTGATGCTCCGAGCTGTGCTGGCGATGCTCGACGATATGGGCATTGAAGAGGAAATGATCCGCTTCGACGAGTTTTAAGTTGGGAGGAATAGGATGACTATAAGTACGCTTATTGCCGCGTTTGCTGCGTTTGGGTTGGTCATGGTCGCCATGGCCGTCGGCGTGATCTTCAGCAATCGTCGCCTCCAAGGTTCGTGCGGAGGGCTGAACACGATGCGCGATGCACTGGGGCAGCCTATGTGCGAGTGTGGTCAGGAACCCGGGTCGTGTGGGGATGCCGAGGCGGAGAAGAGCTGAGTACGGCCAGCAGCTTTCATCTAGCGGCGGTCGCCCGTTTTTCTTGGCTCGTAGAATATGGTCGCGAAAAAAAAGACCGGGACGTACGCCGACATCGGCTCTTACGTTAGTCTGGGGATTCAATTCGCGGCGACGGTCCTGATCTTTGTGCTGCTCGGTTGGTGGCTCGACGACAAATTCGCAACCACGCCATTCTTTCTAGTATTGGGCACCCTGCTCGGCGCGGGGGGTGGATTTTACAAACTCTATCGGACGCTTATGGACCTAGATGAGCGGCGCAAGCGGGAGGATGGACCGTGAAGTGGGATAGCGTTATCGCTGGCTTGGTGGTCGCCGGAGTCAATGGCGCACTCGCGCTGGCAGCGATTCGCTGGGGCTGGGGCCGGGGCATGCAAACCTTTATAATCGCCTTCTTCGGGGGGATGATCGCGCGGATGATCGCCGTGGCAGTCCTCTCAGTGCTGATGTTTAAATGGGTCAGGGTCCACGCCGAGACTTACTTAGTCGCGCTAGTGGCTGCGTACTTGCTTTTTCTCGCATTTGAAATTTTTTACGTAATCAAATTACAAGGCCGTTCAAAGCGCTAGCAGTGCCCGCGAGGTGTTGACAGAAATTTACGGCCTAATTAGTTTATTTGGTTGGTTACTGCAACAGTTTCCCCCCTAATTTTAGATATTTCGCAAGGCAGTAAATGGCTGGCGATACGCAGTCGGCTGACGCCGCAAATGCGCAAGTGGACATCATAGGGCACATTAAAGATAGCCCTTATATCGAATTGCCCTTTGTCGATTTGCATCATCTGATCGCAGGCAAAGTTTCGCTTCCTTCACTAGAGCTTTTTGGCATTGACCTCTCCATCACCCGACACGTGTTGATTATGTGGGTGGCGAGCCTCCTGCTCATAGTGCTCATGCTCAGAGCCTTCCGCAAGCCGCGCACCGTGCCTTCGGGTCTGGCCAATTTTTTCGAAGCTATTGTTCTCTTCTTGCGCGATGAGGTCGTATTGCCCATCATGGGCGAGGACGGCAAAAAGTACCTGCCTTTTTTGCTGACGCTCTTCTTCTTTATTCTGTTTTGCAACCTACTAGGGCTAGTCCCCTATAGTGCCACAGCCACTAGTAACATCAGCGTTACGGCCGGTCTGGCCCTGTGCTCTTTTTTGGCAATGATAGGGGCCGGCATTGCCAACAACGGATTGTTCGGCTACTTCAGGAGCCTGATCCCTTCTGGGGTGCCGCCGGTGCTGCTCGTCATTTTGATTCCCGTAGAATTGATTGGTCTGTTTGTCAAGCCCTTTGCTTTGTGCGTGCGTCTTTTCGCCAATATGACCGGCGGCCACGTGGCGATTGTGGTTTTCTTGGGCTTGATTTCCATTCTGCAAAGTGAGTGGATCGCCATCGGCTCTGTGCCTTTTGCCGTGGCGATTTACATGCTCGAGATTTTCGTAGGATTCGTCCAAGCTTTTGTCTTTACCCTGCTATCGACAGTCTTTATTAGCATGGCTGCTCATCCAGACCATTAGCAGGGGTTCACACCGTTCACAAGAGGGGGTATTTGGCTATGGAATTTGCGTATATGGGTGCCGCAATTGGCATCGGGCTTTGCGCCGTTAGTGCAGGTTTGGGCATAGGTATGCTGGCCGGCAAAGCGCTGGAGGGCGTCGCCCGCCAGCCCGAAGCCGCAGGTGATATCCGCACCAATATGATCCTGACGGCCGCTTTGGTCGAGGGCGTGGCCCTGATCGGCGAGGTGTTTTGCCTGCTGATCGTACTGACCAAGTAACAAGTACTATGCTACTTGATCCCCATGTGGGGCTCATAATATGGACGATCATCACCTTCTTGGTGGTGCTGTTCGTCCTCAAAAAGTTCGCTTGGCCCCAGCTTTTGGCGGCCCTCGACGAGCGCGAGCAACGCATTAACGACGCGCTCGCCGCGGCCGATCAGGCGCGGCAAGAGGCCGAAGCGGTTCTGCGCCAGCACCAGCAGAAGCTCGCCGCGGCCGATGAAGAGGCGCGAAAGATCGTCGCCGAGGCTCGCGAGGCTGGGGTGAATGTGCGGCAGACAATCGTCGCTCAGGCGCGGGAAGAGGCGGAGCGGACGTTGGCCCAAGCGCGGACCAGTATCGAAAGCGAGAAGCGCGCCGCCATCGCCGAGTTGCGTCGCGAGACAGCCCATCTCGCGGTGCAAGCGGCAGGTGTGCTGATTGACGCCAACTTGGACGACGAGAAAAACCGCGGCCTCGTCGATGACTTTATAGCCAGAATTCCCGAATCCAATTGAACGCCATCGTGCAAGCAGGACAATGAACGCACCCGAAGTAGTGCGACGCTACGCGGTTACGCTTTTGGCGGCTGCCGATGAAACGGGCGAGACTGAGGCGGTGCAGCGCGATGTCGAGCGGCTTTTAGAAATCGTGCGTCAATCCGGCGAGTTGGCCGAGTTTTTGGCCAGCCCCCTAACCGCTAGCCAAGTCCAAGCCAATGTGTTGCGGGAACTCTTCAGCGGTAAGGTCGAGGTGCTGACCCTGAATTTTCTCCAACTCATGTCGGTCAGAGGCCGGGCCTCTATCATCGGCGCAGCACTCGAAAGTTTCCTCGACCAAGTCGCCGAGCGCGAGGGCATAATCAGTGCTGAAGTGCGTTCGGCTGTGGCGTTGAATGAGGAGCAGTGCCAGCGTCTACGGGAGTGCTTAGAGCACCGCAGCGGCCGCACCGTGCGCTTGGATGTCCAAGTTGATGCCAGTTTGCGCGGCGGAGTGGTCGTCCGCGTTGGCGACACCGTATTTGACGGCAGTGTGAACACCTATATAGAGCGCCTACGAGCGCGTCTGGCCGGTTAGTCAGCAGGAGGATTTATGGCCACCGAAACGATGGTTCAGCCCGATGAGATTTCCCAAATTCTCAAGCAACAGTTGTTGGGCTTTGAAAAAGAAATAGACATATACGAGACGGGCACAGTGCTCTACGTCGGCGATGGCACGGCTCGCGTCCACGGTCTGAGCAATGTGCGGGCCACTGAATTGGTGGAATTCCCGCACGGCATCATGGGCATGGCTCTCAACCTCGAAGAAGACAACGTCGGCTGTGTGCTCTTCGGCGATGACACCCTGATCAACGAAGGCGACCAAGTAAAGCGCACCGACCGCATCGTCGAGGTGCCGGTGGGCGAGGCCCTCTTGGGCCGGGTCGTCAATCCCTTGGGCATGCCCATTGACGGCAAGGGCGACATCCAAGCGGACGAGAGCGTACCGGTCGAGCGCAAAGCGCCAAGTGTCATTGAGCGCCAGCCGGTCAGCGAAGCGCTGCAAACGGGCATCAAAATTATCGATTCGACCGTTCCCATCGGCCGCGGCCAGCGCGAGCTAATCATCGGCGACCGCCAGACCGGCAAGACGGCCATTGCCGTTGATACCATCATCAACCAGCGCGATCAAGACGTCAAGTGCATCTACGTGGCCATCGGCCAGAAGGCTTCAACCGTGGCTAAGTTGGTGGCCGAACTAGAGGCCAATGGTGCCATGGAATACACTATCGTGGTTTCGGCCACGGCGTCTGATCCAGCCCCTTTGCAGTTTTTGGCACCCTATGCCGGTGCTTCAATGGGCGAGTACTTCCGCGACAATGGCCAGCACGCCCTGATCATCTACGACGATCTGTCGAAACAGGCTTGGGCCTACCGCGAGATGTCGCTGATCTTGCGCCGGCCCCCGGGCCGCGAAGCCTATCCGGGCGACGTGTTCTACTTGCACTCGCGCCTATTGGAGCGCGCCGCCAAGATGAGCGATGAGAAGGGCGGCGGGTCGCTGACGGCCCTGCCGATTATCGAGATTCTCGAAGGCGACGTATCGACTTTTATACCCACCAACGTCATCTCGATTACCGATGGCCAGATCCTGCTCAAGCCCGAGTTGTTCTACTCGGGCAACAGGCCGGCCATGGACGTGGGTGCTTCGGTGTCGCGCGTGGGGAGCGATGCCCAGACTAAGGCGATGAAAGCAGTGGCCAGGAACATCAAGGGCGATATTTCGCGTTACAACGAAGTCAAGGCGTTCGCTCAATTCGGCACTTCGGGCCTCGACCAAGCCACGCGCAATTTGCTCAATCGCGGCGAGAAACTCATGGAAATCCTCAAGCAGGATCAGTACTCCCCGCAGTCGCTGGCCGAACTGACGGTCTCGCTGTCGATCATCGACCACGTACTCGACCTGCCCACGGCCGACATAGGCCGCTTTGAGACCGAGTTGCTGGTCTACATGCGAGAACACCAGTCCGAGCTCATGAGAGAAATCTACGAGAGTCGCGATTTGAACGACGAAGCTAAGGAAAAGCTCAACGCGGCAGTCGAAGAATTCAAGAGCGGCTTCCGTCCCTCTGCGGGATAGGGAACTAAGCAGTGGCTACCCTTCGCGAACTCAGGACGCGCGTCGCCAGCATCACCAATATCCAGCGCGTCACCAACGCCATGCAGATGGTGGCAGCGGCCAAGATGCGCCGCGCTCAGGCGGCGATTTTAGCTGCCCGGCCGTACGCCCAAAGGCTGGACCAAGTACTGAAAGCACTGCACCAGAGCGTCAATGCCTATGAGCAGCCGCTCTTTGCGAGTCGCCCGGTCCAGCGCGTCGTGCTGGTGGTCATAACCTCCGACCGCGGCCTTTGCGGTGCCTTTAACACCAACCTGTGCCGCCGGGTTCAGGAAGAATTGGACGAGTATGCGGATGCCCAACTTGATCTGGTCACCATTGGGAACAAGGGCCGGGATTTCTTCAGCCATCGCGACTACCCAATTTCCCGCCATCACGCCGATGTATTCAGCCAGCTCGAATTCGTCCGCGCCGTAGATATAGCCGCGGATCTAACGAGTCGCTTTGCCGCTGGCCAGACCGACCGGATATTGCTCTGCTATAGCGAATACGCCTCTGTTACTTCCCAAGTACCCACCGTCCGCCAACTCTTGCCCATCACCCCCGAAGAGGAAGCAGGTGAAAGTGCCCAGTACGAATTCGAGCCATCGCCCGAGGTCCTGTTGGGCACCTTGGTTGCGCGTCAGGTCAACTTCCAAGTCTGGTGCGCTCTGCTGGAGTCGAATGTGGGCTTTTTCGCCGCCCAGATGATGGCGATGGACAATGCCACCAAGAACGCCAGAGACATGATCGAGGATCTGACCCGCGAAATGAACAAGGAGCGGCAAGCCTCGATAACCCTCGAATTGATGGACATCATCGGTGGGGCCGAGGCTGTCGCTCAATAGTGCTGTTTACTACGCGAGGTAAAAATGAAAGAAGGAACAATCAAAGAAATCATCGGCGTCGTCATTGATGTCGATTTCGCCGGGCAGGAACTGCCGCCCATCTACAACGCCTTGGAGGTGGTTGCCGAGGACCGCCCAAGCGAGGAGCAATTGGTCCTTGAAGTACAGCAACACTTGGGCGAGCATTCGGTGCGCTGTGTAGCGATGGATTCTACCGACGGCCTGAGACGCGGTGCTCGGGTCGTTGATAGCGGCGGTCCGATCCAAGTTCCAGTGGGCGAGGAAGTGCTCGGACGCCTCTTCAACGTCATCGGCAAGCCAATCGATGGCAAGGGGGCACTCAGCGACGAAGTGCCCCGGATGCCCTTACACCGTCCTGCTCCGACCCACCAAGACCAAGTCCCTTCAGACGAAATGCTGGAGACCGGCCTGAAGGTCCTCGACTTGATCTGCCCGTTTGCCCGCGGCGGTAAGCTGGGGCTTTTCGGGGGGGCTGGGGTCGGCAAGACGGTCATTCTCACCGAGTTGATCAACAATGTCGCCTCTGGGCACGGCGGTTATTCGGTCTTCGCTGGCGTAGGCGAGCGTACGCGCGAGGGCAACGACCTGCTGGGCGAGTTGGAGGAGTCGGGCGTCATCGACAAGACGGCCATGGTCTTTGGGCAGATGAACGAGCCGCCTGGTGCGCGTCAGCGCATCGCCCTTACTGGGCTGACCATTGCCGAGCACTTCCGCGACGAGGCCGGCCAAGACGTGCTGTTCTTTGTCGATAATATCTTTCGCTTCATCCTCGCCGGTGCCGAGGTTTCGGCTCTACTAGGCCGCATGCCCTCGGCTGTGGGGTATCAGCCGACGCTGGCGACCGAGATGGGTGCCCTGCAGGAGCGGATTACCACCACCAAGAACGGCTCGATCACGTCGGTGCAAGCCATTTACGTGCCCGCCGACGACTATACAGACCCAGGGGTGGTTTCGGCTTTCTCCCACCTCGATGGCCGCATCGTGCTGGAGCGCTCTTTGGCCGATCAGGGGCTATACCCAGCGGTTGATCCCCTCGCCTCTTCGTCGCGTCTCCTCGACCCGCGCACTGTCGGCGAAGAGCACTATCAGGTCGCCCAGCGCGTCCAAGAGGTCTTACAGCGCTACCGCGACCTGCGCGAGATCATCGCCATTTTAGGCATTGACGAGCTGTCGGACGAGGACAAGCTGATCGTATCGAGAGCGCGCAAGATCCAGTTCTTCCTCACGCAACCCATGCACGTAGCCGAGGCGTTCACCGGCAAACCGGGTGAATACGTCAAGATCGAAGACACGATCCGCGGCTTTAAGGGGTTGGTCGAAGGCGAGTACGACGACGTGCCCGAACTCGCTTTCTTCCTCGTTGGCAACATCGAACAGGCCCTCCAAGCCGCCAAGGGCCTTTAGTCGATGCCCGCTTTCGCCTTAGAGGTCGTCACGCCAGAGCGGGTGGTCTACTCGGGGCAGGTTACCAGCCTGCAAGCACCCGGTAGCGAGGGGGGTTTTGGCGTCCTCGCTGGACACATCCCGCTTTTGACCGGATTGCAGATAGGGCGGTTGCGCTTTGTCGAGGAGGATGGCAATGAGGTCAAAATGGCCATCAGCGGCGGTTTTGTCGAAGTCAGGCGCGAGCAAGTTTCGGTGCTAGCCGAGACGGCCGAACGCATTGAGGAGATCGACGTTGAGCGGGCCGAGGCCGCACGGCGGCGGGCCGAGGAAGAGTTGGCACGGGCGCGGGAGGAGCGGGTCGATAGAGCGCGAGCGCAGGCGGCGCTGGCGCGGGCGATCAATCGCCTCCGCGAGTAAGGGATAAGGGATACTTGCAAAGCAAAAGGCACTTGCGAGCGCAATCGCAAGTGCCTTTTACGTGGTTAATCGCACCACTCATCGCCAAGATCCGCAGCACTGAGGACGCCTTCGACCTGTTAAGCCAATCATCCCGCTGAGGTATCACAGATTGCCTTGATGTTCTTCAGCTACCAACCCGAGCATCATTTTAGAAGCGTTTTTAAAATTATTCTTATTGTTTTTTGATCCCCCAAAAAGCCTAGTAGTACTGGAGTCTCGCCCGCGGAAAACGCCCGGTCCAGGAACCTCTCGACGACCCGTTGAAGTAGTCCGACGAGAATTTTAAAAAGGCTTCTAAGGGATGGATGGCAACTATAAGTGAGTTAAAGTTCTACGGACACCGAAATGTTGTAAACCCGACGCCCCAGCGACCTACGGAGCTCAATTGGTTCTCCACTTGATGATGGGAGATAAGAATAGCCTAAGACATTATATTGATCAAACACATTTGCTATTTCTTCACGGAGATGAAGCGTCTTTCCCCATAAGCTGATCGATTGAGTCATCCCGACGTCAAACCTAAAGTACGGTCTATCTCTCACGCTATGGCGTGGTCCATCAGTTAATTGTGAGTTTCCATCTTCCGAAATAGCTACGATCTTTGGAGTATGTGGAAAGCCACTTCCATACAAGGCGCGAATGTGAAATCGAGAGTAATTCCAGCAACGTATCCTCAGAGAGTCTAGGAACATCCTATCTTCAAGATACACGGATAGCGTATGGCGCTGATCACTTGCTCGCGGAAGATAGTTGTGGCCATCTCTAATGATGTTGTCTCTCGCTATCAAATAGCCATAGCTCACAATTCCAATTAGACTGTCTAGCTTTCCTCTAAGTTTCGAATTCACACCAAAGACTCGTCCTTTCGAGTCATTCACACCTGAATAGTGTATTCGAAGATCGTCAATTTCGTAAGAGATCATTCTCCACTGGTATCTATAGAAGGTCTCGATGCTCCAATACAATGAATCTTGGATTTCGTAAATAAGCCCAGTGCCTATTTGGTCGGATCGTTGCGATTTAAGACTATCTCTTACAGGGCTTAGTAAGAACTCCTTGTACATAGGTGGCTGTGCATGCCGCCCGGCTGCAAGTATCCATGAAACAGAGGGGAAAAGTCGATAATTAGTGCTGACTCGTGGCATTACAATGGTCTCACCGGTTGCCCCAAACTGAGCGATGCGAACTCCAAAAAGGGTCCATAAGCGTCCAGCTTGGCGTCGGCTTTGAAGATAGAAGAAACTGTCGTTGTAGTTGCGTTGCAATTCTGATTTGATGTCTTGCGAGAAGAACCTTCTACGGCTATATGTAATTTCCTCAAGAGAATTCACATTGCCATCGATCGTTAGGAATTTCACACCTGCTCCTACCGTGAAATGTGATGCTTCTAAGTTCTTTGATGCGACTATTCCAGATTCGATCTTTATCTGTTTCAGTTGGTTAGCGAATGCCTCCGTGCTTCGAATGCTATTAGGTTCAATTTCGTACTGCAAGTTGGTATCTTCGTCTTCTCTCTTGTGTACTATATTGGTATATGCTTTGATTCTCCCATGTCTTGCTATTCGCTCCACGGACATTCCCAGGAGATTATCCTCGTAAGTGAAGTTTTCATGCCCGCGCGCGAAACCGTGGTACTCATCGCATATTTTCTTGTGCCGAAAAGCATGGCAGTTGTAGCGAAGTAAAATTTCCTCTGGCCTCATGCCAAAGACGCTTCTGATAGTCGCCATATAGAGTGTTAGTTGGCCGATTCGGGGGTACTTGACTCTTATCTGAGTCTGCCAATCCCAAAACCTCCGATCAAATTGGCCGGAAACTTGCAGACCTCGAGCATGGCGGTCCAGATTGGAATAACGTATGCCGCTAATGAAATTGATAGATTGAGCTAGATGGGCTTGGAGCGTTAAGCTCTGAGTTGTTGCTGATAAGTCCAATACCCCTCTATTCTCCTTCTCATCCAGCTTGTAGTTGGCATCGAGCACACTACTGAGTTTATCTCCGAATGACACAGGAAATGAGATAGCTCGAAATGTCATGCTGTCAATCATTGCAGGGTTCAACACGGAAAGGGTCTGAGCTAGACCTCGTCGTAGCAGAAGAGGCGCCTCCATTTCTATTCCGTTGATATACACAAGGTTTTGATCGTAGTTGCCACCTTGGACGTTGTATAATTCACTGAAGTCGTTACCCGAGGTGATTCCGGGCAATACTTTCAGATATCGTAAAGGGTCATTGGTCGGAGCAGGATATCTTCGTAATTCAGTCAGTGAGATGTCGGTCTTGTCTGGCTCTAGTGTACTGGCCAAAGTACTTATTATCACCTCGGGAATCTTAACTGGATGGGTTTGAAGTAGGATCAGGAGAGTCGAACCTAATGAATCCAAGTGTGTTTGTACAGTACCACTGGAATAGGCAATATGGGAGTACTGGAGAACTATATGGCCTGGAGCTAGTTCAAGGCGAATTTTTCCTTCAATATCTGTTGTTGACTTATGCGGGGATCCTACAACATTCACAAACACCCCATTAATTGGCTCTTGTGTCAGGGAATCCAATGTAGTTACAGTGAGAGTAGCAGCCCCACCTATAGCATAAAGTTGAAGAATTGTAGCGCAAGATAGACACAGAGCAGAAAGCCCCTGTGATAGGTGTCTATTGAACATAGACTCAAGCTCCTGTTCAGTGGCTCAAAAAGACGTCGTGCATCCAGCCACACCAAACGGGCACTCCCTCAGTCCAGTGGCCGATGTGCTGGGCCTCGACCTTGGGTTCGTCGACCAGTCGCCGCTGATTCAGATACTGCGAAAAAAGGCCAGCGCAAAATTGGCCTCGTCCTCGCCGCCTTAGTTTTTGTCCGGCCTATCGCGGCGAATGCTCTGCTCAACCCACAGCGAGAGTTCGCGCCGCAATGCCACATAATGCGCGTATGTCTGCGCCAGTTCGTCGATCATTTCAGTGTGGGGCCGCGCAAGTGCTAAAAAAGCAAGATATGACAAGCCCCCGAGGAGGTGCTCCCCGGGGGCTTGGGTTAAACAACAAACCGCTAAAATTGGCGGTGGGAAATATGGTAGCGGCGAAGGGACTCGAACCCCCGACCTATGGATTATGATTCCACTGCTCTAACCAACTGAGCTACGCCGCCTAAAACCGTCTAAAAGCTAGACGGTGGGTGGGGCTTTGTCAATAGGACTCAGAAGGCGAACAGGTCTTCCAAGCCCAGCTCGACGATCTCGCCCTGTGCGGCTAGGGCCTCGAAGTCCATTTTGCTTTTGTCGCCGGTGATCGAGATCAGCTTGGGGCGGCCTTGGATGTGCTGGCGGTAGAATTCGAGCACTTCGTCGAGGCTGCTGGCTTGGATCTGCTCAAAGCGCCAAGTGCGCGGGTCGCCGGTTAGCCCCTTGCGCTCCCAGCCGCGCACAGCCCCCAGCACCGAGCGGAAGCCGAGCCGTTCCGTGCGGTACTTGTTGAGCACTGAAAGCTGGGCGGCGGCAAAGCGCTCGGGCGAGGAGGGAATGTCGTCGAGCAGGCCGACGAAAGCCGCGACCGCCTCGGGTGTCTTGTCGGCTTGCGTACCCATGCCGCCGACCATGTAGTTGTAGTCGGCTTTGTCGCGGCCATTGAAGTAGAGGGCACCCACCGAATACGCCAAGGCGCGTGCTTCGCGGATTTCTTGGAATACGATGCCAGCCATGCCGCCGTAGAAGTAGTCGTTGAACAGTTCGACGGCTGGCTCGAGCGCTGCTTGATAGGGCACATCTACGTACTCGATCCTCACCGAAGCTTGGGCCATTTCCTTGTCAAAGAAGTATATCTGGGTTTTTTCAGGCTGAGTGAATTCTAACACCTGATAGGGCGGCGGTTCGACCGGCGACTCGGGTAGCGGGTAGTGCTGGGCAAGGATGGCCTGTACGGCTTCGATGGTCTGCGACCCGGTGTAGCTGAGGGTCTGGCGATAGGAGAGCAGGCTGCCGAGTAGATCGATGAGTTCTTGACGCCTCAGGGCGCGAACTTCCTCGTTGGAGGGGACTCGGCGGTAGTACGCCATGTCGCCTAAGCGGTGGTAGCGGTAGAGTGCTTCGTGGATGGTACGGTGATCCTTGAGAGCGTCGTCGCGCCGCGCGACGATGATGGACTGAAGCTCGGCGAGCGTGGCGTCGTCGGTGGTTGGAGTGTGCATTAGCTCGGACAATAAGGCCAGCGATGCGGCGAAGTTTTCGTCGAGGCCCGAAATGGAAATCCCAGTCTCTTGGTCGCCGACGCTCATCTTAAAGTCAGTGCCCAGCTTGTACCACTCCTTTTTCAGCTCTTCGGCGGCAAAGTGCGGGGTGCCCGACTTGTCGAGCAGTTCGCGGGCTACGGGCAGGCGATTTTCGGTTAGGGAGCCAAGGTCGATTGCGATAGAAAATTCAAAGAGATCGTTGAGCGGGTTGCGGGTGTAGTAGAGTTTGCTGCCGCCCGCCAACTCGCGGGTGATGAAGTCGCGCTCGGGCACGAGGTACGCTGGCTCGATTTCCTCAAAGGGCATGGCCATGACCTCGGCGAAAAAGGCCGATTGGCGCGCGGCGTCAATGTCGATTTTGTCGATGGGCGGCTTGGCGATCTCGGGTATGTCCTGCTGGCCATCGCGGCGGTAGCCAGCGACATACGCGCCGTTGAAGTACTTGTTGGCGACTTCGACGACGTCGTGCTTTTCGAGCTCGGCCATGCGGTCGAGGGAGCGCACGGCGTGGCTCCATTTTTCAAACCCGATATACGAATCGCGCATGAAGCCGACCCGAGAACTATTGTTTTCTAGCCCCTGCTTTACGCTCTTTTTGAAGTCGGTGACAATGGCCGGTATGATCCAATCTTCGAATTGCCCCTCCTTGATCAGGTCAATCTGCGCCAAGAGCAGGGCTTCGACTTCCTCAAGGGTCTGATCCTGTTTGGGAATGCCCCACAAGTACTGGGCACCGTAGTCGTTGAGTAGATAAGGGTAGGAGCCGGCTTCGCGCACTTTCTGTTGCTGATTGAGGTTGAGGTTGATCAGCCCAGCCGTGGCGTTATCAAGGATCATGTCGAGGATTTGCAAGGTCTCGGCGTCCTCGTGCAACTGCTCGGCGGTGCGAAAAGCCAACAGCACGTATTCCTCGCCGGGATAATTGACCTCGATCCGTTCTGCCCCGTTGATCGCAGGCTCTGGGTAGTTGGGGAATTCAGGCAGTTCCCGGCGCTCCCAGCGAGAAAATTCTCGGTCGATGAGCTGGATGGTCGCGTCGATGTCGATGTCGCCAGAGATGAAGATCGCCATATTGTTGGGCACGTAGTACGTGTTGTAAAATTCGTACATGCGCTCTAGCGAGGGATTTTTTAGGTGCTCTACCGTGCCTAGCGTGGTGATGCGATAGGGATGGACCTTGTAGAGTTGCTCTTGCACGGCCTTGTGGATGACGCGGCCCTTGTTGTCGAGGGAGCGGTTTTTTTCTTCATAGACGGTTTCTAATTCGGTTTGGAAGAGGCGGAAGACCGGTTCGTGAAAGCGCTCGGCCTCGACTTTGGCCCATTGGGCTAGACGATTGGCTGGCAGTTCCACCTTATAGACGGTTTCCTCGACCCAGGTATGGGCGTTGAGGCCGCGCTCGCCCATTGCGGTGTAGAGGCGGTCGAGTTCATTGGGAATGGCGTAGGTGGCAGCAAGTTGGTTTTCGGCGTTGATCTGTGCGTAGATAGCGGCCCTTTTTTCTGGATCTGTCTCGACAAAGTGCTGCTCGTAGAGCGTCTCAATGCGGTCGAGGTGGACTTGTTCCTTTTCGTAGTCGAGAGTGCCGATCTTTTTGCTGCCTTTGAAGAGCATGTGCTCTAGGTAATGGGCGATGCCGGTGGCGTCTTGGGGGTCGTGCTTGGAACCGGCGCGGATGGCGATTTCGGCGTAAAAGCGCGGCTCTTCTCTGTTTTCGGTCAGATAGACTGTCAGGCCATTGTCCAATTGGTAGATATGAGCTGCCATGGGGTCTTTGGGGTCCGGGCCGTGAAGCAGGTTGTACTCAGCGGGCAGGGCCTCGGCCAAGGCGAGAAAGAATAGCGCGTATAGCAAGGGCATAATCGATCCTTTGTTCGGAATGTGGGTTGGGTAATAGTACGAGAAAGGAGTGAATCATGGCAAGTCCGCAAGAAAGCGGACGGCGCGTTGAGTTGGCACGGTTTTTTCTTTGTCCTATATAGCGGGCGTGTCACGCGCTTCGCGTCTCTCTTAGGTAACGAACAGTGGGCAAAATAGAAACACTACAGACGTGGGGCCGTGCTCTGTTGGACTTTGCTTATCCGCCGCACTGTATAGTTTGCCAAGCGTACATTGAGGCCGCCGAGTTGTTATGCGGACCGTGCTGGGCGGAAGTTGTATCGCGCCGCGCGCATTCGCAAACCGAGGATGGAAGCCGTGCGTTTGAACAGGTCGTCTCTTTGGGGCCGTTCACGGGCGTACTGCAACAGGCCATTTACGCACTTAAGTTTCGCAACCAAGTGCGTCTCGGGCGGGCATTGGGCGAGCGCATGGGGCATTGCTTGGCCGAGCAACTCGCTCCGCTGGACTGCTTGCTGCCCGTACCTTTGCACCCAGCTCGGCTGCGGGAGCGCGGGTTCAATCAGAGTGCGGAAATCGCCGCTGGGTTAGGGGCCGTGCTCGGCGTACCCGTGTACCACGAGACCGTGCGGAGACGGAGAAATACGCGGCAGCAAGCGCTCTTGTCGGCCGCAGAACGCCGCGCCAATCTCCGCGGTGCCTTTGTGTGCAAGACCGCGCCGCCCGCAGGCCCCCGAATCGGGATAGTAGATGACGTGTGGACGACCGGAGAGACCATGGTCGCCTGTGCGCAAGCCGTAGGAGGCGATCGCCGCTTGTGGGCTGTTGTCTTGGCGCGCTCGGGCGCAGACGATCTGTTGACCTGATTCTGACAAATTCCTACATTCAGACGCTTTTGGAATCCCCCATGTTGGCCGCGAACCAAGGAGTCCGAATATTATGGCCGAAAAGACGATCGGCATATTGACCGGCGGAGGCGACTGTCCGGGGCTCAATGCCGTCATTCGCGCTGTGGTGCGCAAGGGTATTACTGCATACCAATACCGCTTTTGTGGCATTCTCAAGGGCTGGAAGGGGATGATGGAGTGCGACTGGGAGCCATTGGGATTGGAGGAGATTTCCGGCATCTTGCCCAAGGGTGGCACCATCCTCGGCACTTCGCGCACCAACCCGTTCAAACAGGAAGGCGGCGGCAAAATCGTCGTCGATAACATGCGGCGGATGAATTTAGACGCGCTCGTGGCCATCGGGGGCGAGGACACGCTGGGGGTAGCCAACAAGCTGACGAGCATGGGCGTACCGGTCGTAGGCGTACCTAAGACCATTGACAACGATCTGAGCGGCACGGACTACACGTTTGGTTTTGACACCGCAGTCAATATTGTCACCGAGGCCATTGACCGAATTCACACCACGGCCGAATCGCACAACCGCGTGATGGTCATCGAGGTCATGGGGCGGCACAGCGGTTGGATTGCCCTCTACGCCGGTTTGGCTGGTGGCGCGGATATGATCCTCATTCCCGAGCAGAAATACACCATCGAAGAAATCGTTGGCATCATTCGCAAGCGACACGAGCGCGGCAAGGACTTTTCGATCGTGGTGGTGGCCGAGGGAGCGCAGTTGATTTCCGGGGAAGGCCGGGAGAAAGAGTACGTGGTCTCCGAAGGGGGACTCGACGAATTCGGCCACGTCAAGCTGGGTGGTATCGGCCAACTCGTCGCCAACGCGGTTGAAGAGGCAACCAACTACGAAACGCGCGTTACGGTGCTGGGGCACTTGCAGCGCGGGGGAACGCCCACGGCCTTCGACCGCGTCTTGGGCACGCGCTTTGGCATTGCCGCGATCGATTGGGTACACAAAGGCGACTTCGGCAAGATGGTGAGTCTGCAAGGCAATGAAATCGTGGCGATCCCACTCGCCGAGGCCGTCAATCAGCTCAAGGTAGTTGACCAAGAGCTATACGACCTAGCTACGGTATTTTTCGGTTAATAGCATGGCTAAGCGCACCGTCAGGGACCTCGATGCAGCTGGCAAGCGGGTCCTCGTGCGAGTGGATTTCAACGTGCCGCTCGACGACGAGTCCGGCCAGATCGTCGATGACACGCGGGTTCGCGCCGCGCTGCCAACGATCGAGCACTTGTTGGCGCAGGGTGCGTCCGTCATTCTGATGTCGCACTTGGGGCGCCCCCGCGGCCAGCGAGTACCCGCGCTGTCGCTGGCTCCAGTAGCCGAATACCTGAGCCGGTTGTTGGGCCGTGTGGTGGGCATGGCTCCAGACTGCGTGGGTGCCGAGGTCGCAGCCCAAGCTGCTGCCTTGCAGCCGGGGCAGGTTCTGCTCTTAGAGAACGTGCGCTTCCATAGGGAAGAAGAGCAAAACGAGCATACTTTTGCCCAGCAGTTGGCCGGGCTAGGCGATGCGTACGTCAACGATGCCTTTGGGGCGGCGCACCGGGCGCACGCTTCAACCGAGGGAGTGCCGCGCTGTATGGGCGCGGGGGTCAGCGGCCTGTTGATGGAGCGGGAAATTTCCTATCTCGACGAGGCCCTGCGCCGCCCGCAGCGGCCATTTACTGCCATTTTGGGCGGGGCCAAAATTTCGGGCAAAATCGAACTGATCGAGCACTTACTCGACCGAGTGGACGCCCTGCTCATCGGCGGCGGCATGGCCTATACCTTTTTCAAGGCCATGGGGCTAGCGATCGGGGATTCGCTGCTCGAAGAAGATTGTCTAGACACGGCTCGGCGGCTATTGACCCGCGTCGAAACCGGGGGATTGGATCTCCAACTTCCCGCAGATTGCGTAGTCGCCGACCACTTTGCCGCCGCTGCCCAAGCGCAAGTAGTCGCCCGCGACGCCATCCCTCTCGGTTGGCAAGGCATGGACATCGGCCCCCAGACCCGGCAGTGCTACGCCGACCAGATCGCCCGGGGCGGGACCATCGTGTGGAACGGTCCCCTCGGAGTGTGCGAGATGGCCTCCTTTGCCCAAGGGACCCAACAGGTTGCCCAAGCCCTAGCGGCGGCTACTAGCGGGGGTGCCGTGAGCATTATTGGCGGTGGGGACACGGCCGCGGCTGTAGCTCAAGCCGGATTGGCCCAAGCGATGACTCATATTTCCACTGGGGGCGGGGCGTCGCTAGCGTGCATGAGCGGGCGGGTCTTGCCCGGGGTGGCGGCCTTGGACGACGAGGAAAACTAAGATGCGCCGCCCCATTGTCGCTGGCAACTGGAAGATGCACAAGACGGCTGCTGAGGCCGTCGAGTGGGTCGAAGCGATCAAGCCGCTCGTTGCGGGACTCGACGTGGAAGTCGTCGTCTGCCCGCCGTTCACCTGCTTGGAAACCGCGTGCGCGGCCCTTGCCGATAGCCCCATTGGGTTAGGAGCCCAGAACATGCACTGGGAGCGGCAGGGAGCTTTCACCGGAGAAATATCCGCCGCCATGCTCTTGGCGGCTGGTTGCTCTTACGTGTTGCTGGGGCATTCCGAGCGAAGACAGTTTTGCGGCGAGGACGACTCGCTAGTCAACCGCAAGCTAGCTTGCGCCCTCCAAACCGGCCTGTGCCCGATCGTCTGCGTCGGCGAGACTCTGCAAGAGCGCGAAGCTGGCCGAATTGAGGAGGTCGTCCTCGGCCAAGTGAGCGGTGCCATAGCCGGAATTGCGGCGGGTGCAGCGCGTGCGGTATTATGGGCGTACGAGCCGGTTTGGGCGATTGGCACCGGCGTGACCGCGACGGCCGCGCAAGCCGAAGAAGTCCATGCCATGATCCGCCATTTCCTCGCGGGGCACTTGGGCAAAGCCGCCGCCGCTGAGGTGTGCATCCAGTACGGCGGCAGCGTCAAACCCGAAAACGCTGCCGAACTTTTTGCTCAAGCCAACATCGATGGAGGCTTGATCGGCGGTGCCGCGTTGGACGCCGGGCAGTTTGCCGCTATTGTGAAGGCCGCCCTTTAACCTTAAATTTGTCTTAATTGGGAATTGGGGTGGAGGTAATTCTCAATTACCAAAACTTGGAAGCTATCACAAAATTATGCTTGAGATTCTATTTGCGATTTTTCACGTGCTGATTTGCGTACTCCTAGTCGTGACCGTGCTCTTGCAGGCGGGCAAGGGGGGCGGCTTGGCCGGATCGATCGGTGGCGGACTAGCCTCTTCCTCCGTGTTGGGCGGCCGTACCGCAGCCACGTTTCTGACCAAAGCCACGACCGTTTTGGCCACGGCTTTTATGCTGAGCTGTTTGGTGCAGTCGGTGGCCTTTCAGACGGCCGAGACCACTCCGACGACGGCGACGCAACGGACGATGGCCGAGCAACAGGTGCCAGCGGTGCCTGCCATCCCGGAAGCAGAGCACCTGCTGGGCGAGGAAGAAAAGCCGGCTGAATCCTCGACTGCTGAGGAGCCACCGGTCGAGGCTCAGTAGCAGGCCAAACTGGTTTTTGCCGAAGTGGTGGAATTGGTAGACACGCTGTCTTGAGGGGGCAGTGCCTTACGGCGTCGGGGTTCGAATCCCCGCTTCGGCACCATAATGTACGTTGACAAAGGGACTGTATAAGCGCACAGTCCCTTTTTTGTGCGGGCGCTAGCGGAGTGGGATGGCTTCGTCGAGAAGCAGGATGGGGATTTCGTCTTGGATCGGATACAGGTACGCGCCATCTGCGCGCACTAGGCCGCCGTCGATCTTGCCTTCTACGGTTTTGCCGGCTCGATTCTTGACCTCTCCACGCGCAATGCGGCTGTTGAGCGCGGCGATGAGTTCTTCCTCGGCGAGCGCGACCGGCTCTTTGGTCTCGGGGCAGGCGAGAATCGCCAACAGTTCTTTGTCAATCATCAGATTAGCTCCTCGGCAACAACTTAAAGATAGCCCCATCTGTTTCCAGCGACAAGTTCGCGGCGCAGGTGGGTACAGTCTATTTTGCCAAGGGGATACAATAAATTTCTCTTTTCATAAATAAAATAACATGTTATAAAAAATCATCTCCTCTGTGGTCCGTTGACAGTCCCTTTTGGATTGGCTATGCTTGCCCTAAGGCGATGCCTTCCCCAGGCAGTTGGGCCCGTTGTTCGGCCTTGCTCTCTAAATCCAGAGATTTTTTCTAGCGCATACAGGTAGCGGAGGTAGTCATGGCTTCGGCTGATTTCGTCCATTTACACGGTCACAGCGAATACAGCCTGCTTGATGGAGGATGTCGGGTCGGCGAGATGGCCGAGTTAGCGGCCGAGCAGGGTATGCCGGCCTTAGCCCTTACAGATCACGGCAATCTCTTTGGCGTCATCGAGCACTACAGGGCTTGCCAAGATGCTGGCATTAAGCCCATTATCGGCTGCGAAGTTTACGTAGCGATTGATAGCCGTCATTTGCGCCAGCCCGCTCGCGGCCTAACTCACGCCTCCAACCACCTCATATTGCTGGCCAAAGACGCCACTGGCTACCGCAATCTGACCAAGCTCGTCTCTAGGGGCTATCTCGAAGGCTACTACTACAATCCTCGCATCGACAAGGAACTGTTGCGCCAACACGCCGAGGGCTTGGTTTGCATGTCGGCCTGCATCGGCGGCGAGATTCCGCACCTGATCCAGCGCGAGGGGCTAGCCGCAGCCGAAAAGGTCGCCCGAGAGTTTATGGACATTTTTGGCGACGACTACTACTTGGAGATCCAGCGCCACGACATCGACCCCGAAGCCAAGGTAAACGACGGCTTGCTCAAGCTGCATCGCAAGCTGGGTGTGCCACTGGTGGCCACCAATGACTTCCACTTCCTGCGTGCCTCCGACCACGATGCCCACGATGCCCTGATCTGCATCCAGACCAACAAGACGGTTGACGAGAAAAATCGCCTGTGCTATCCCGACGGACTCTACATGAAGAGTGCCGAAGATATGCGGACGCTGTTTGCGGATTTGCCCGACGCGCTGGAGCGCACTCTCGAAATTGCCGGCAAATGCAACGTCGAGCTTGAGTTCGGAAAAACCTATATGCCGGATTTTCCGATCCCTACTGGCTATGCTTCCAGCGACGACTATCTGACGCAACTGGCGCAGGAGGGTTTGGAGCGGCGCTACGGCACTGTCGACCCGGTCGTGCAGGAGCGGCTCGACTACGAGCTAAGCGTCATCACCAGCCAGGATTTTTCCGGCTATTTCCTCATCGTCTGGGACCTTGTCAACTACGCTCGTAATCAGGGCATTTCCGTGGGGCCGGGGCGCGGCTCGGCCGCTGGCTGCTTGGCCTCGTATTGCCTCGGCATTACCAATGTGGATCCCATCAAGTACGACCTGATCTTCGAGCGCTTCCTCAATCCCGAACGCATTGAGCCACCCGATATTGACATTGACTTCGACGACACCCGGCGCGACGAGGTGCTGCGCTATGTGGTGGATAAGTACGGCAAGGACAACGTATCGCGAGTCATCACGTTTGGGACTATGGGAGCTAAAGCGGTGGTGCGCGATGTCGGACGGGTTTTAGGCATGCCCTTTGGCGAGGTGGATCGCATCGCCAAACAGGTGCCGACCGAACTGAAAATTACCCTCGACAAGGCTATCGAGCGGGTGCCCGAGCTACAGCAGCTAGTCCAAGCACCCGGCAACGAAGGCAAATTGGTCGAATACGCCCGCAAGCTGGAGGGCATGGCGCGTCACGCCTCGGTCCACGCCTGCGCGGTCATCATCGCTCCTGGAGAATTGACCGATTACGTGCCGCTCTATCGCGCCCCGAAAGACGGGACTATAACCACCCAGTTCGTCGGCGAGACCTGCATGGACATCGGCTTGCTGAAGATGGACATTTTGGGCTTAAAGGAGTTGTCGCTGGTTGATGAGGCCGTGCGCTTGATTCGGCTCAAGGAGCCGGACTTTAATTTGGAAACCATCCCGTGGGACGACCGAGCCACTTTCGATCTGTTTGGTCGCGGCGAGACGATTGGCGTTTTCCAGTTTGAGTCCACGGGAATGCGCGAATACCTGAGCAAGCTCAAGCCGGACACGATCGAAGACATTATCGCCATGAACGCCCTCTATCGCCCGGGGCCGATGGACAATATCCCGACCTTCATCGCCCGCAAGCGCGGCGATGAAGCCGTCGCTTACGACCACCCCAAGTTGGAGTCGATTTTGGAGCCGACCTATGGGATCATGGTCTATCAAGAGCAGGTTATGCGCATCGCCCAAGAGTTGGCCGGTTTCACCCTCGGCCAAGCCGATATTTTGCGCAAGGCGATGGGCAAGAAAAAGCCCGAGGAAATGGCCAAGGTCAAAAAGGACTTCGTCGTTGGCTGCGTCGCAAACGAGGTGGAAAAATCGTTGGCCAACAAGCTGTTCGGCGAGATCGAGATTTTTGCTGGCTACGCTTTCAACAAGTCGCACGCAGCCTGTTATGCCGAGGGTGCGTACAAAAACGCGTACCTCAAGGCTCATTATCCCCAAGAGTACATGGCCGCTAGCCTGACCATTGAGCGCAAAGATACGGACCGACTGACCGTCTTGCTCGACGACTGCCACCGCATGGGCATCCGGGTCCTGCCGCCTGATGTCAACCAGAGTACGCTCAATTTCACACCGACGGACGAGGGCATTCGCTACGGTTTGGCGGCGATCAAGAACGTCGGCGAGATCGCAGTACAGGGCATAGTAGATACGCGGATTGCAGACGGGCCGTTTACCACGCTCTTCGAATTCTGCGAGCGCATCGACTTGCGTGCGGTCAACCGGCGCGTGATCGAGAGTCTGATTGCTGCCGGCGCGTTGGAGAGCCTTGAAGGCCATCGCGCACAGAAAATGGAGGCACTAGATCTGGCGTTAAAGGCCGCAAACAAGGCCCAAGAAAACCACGAAAAGGGGCAAATCAGCCTCTTCGGCGGCGGCTCGTCCGAGCTAGTAGTACAGGACCTACCCGAGGTCGAGGAGTGGTCTGAGCGCGAAAAGCTGGCCAAGGAACGCGACCTATTGGGTCTTTATATCTCCGGCCATCCGCTCGAGCGCTACGCCCGCGATCTCGGAAACCTCGCACGGCCTCTAAGCGAGATAGATGGGCAGCGCAACGGTATGCCGCTGCGGGTCGGTGGCCTAGTCGAGGAGGTGCGCAAGCTCTTTGACCGCCGCGGCAATCCCTATGCCTTTGTCACGCTCAAAGACCTCAATAGCACGGGCGATATCGCGTTTTTCGGCGACACCTTCGCCCACTGCCAACAGCTACTCGTGGAAGGCGAAACCATCCTCGTAGAGGGGCGCGTTTGCGAGCGCAACGGACGCCTGAGTTTACAGGCCGATCGCGCGCTGCCCCTTGAATCGGCGCGGGCGGAGTTGACTAAGGCCGTTACCTTGTCGCTGCCCTACCAGAAAGTAGGCGACCCCCTTCTCAGCCGGCTGCGCCACCTGTGCGAGCGCCACACGGGCGATTGCGAGTTGTGGCTCCGGCTCCAAAACGGCGGCGAGCAGGACAAAGTGGTGCGCTCAAAGACCATTCGCGTCGATCCCTGCGACGATTTGCTGCGCGGCATTGAGGAACTGATCGGTCCCCGGTCCACTCGGCTGGATCCCAAAATGCAAGTACCCGTAGGCTTACACCAGCCCAGCTAAACACAGGACGTACCATGTGTGCAATGGCGATCAAAGGGCTGGTGAGTGGGTTGGCACTTCTAATGTTGGGCTGTGGCTCCTCCGAGCCACAAGCGGACAAGCTATTTCCCCCGCAGGCTGCTAAGTGGAACGACTATCAGGGCCAGAACGTGGATTTGCGCGATTACGAGGGCAAGGTGGTCTTGGTCAACTTCTGGGCGACTTGGTGCGGCCCGTGTCGCTACGAGATCCCAGCCTTAGTCGAGATGAGGACTGAGTACGATCCCGAACAGGTGGCGATCATTGGCGTTTCCATAGATCTAGGCCCCCCCGAGCGCGTCTTACCTCTAATAGGCGAGTTCGTCGAGCGTTTGGCCATCAACTACCCGGTGGTTCACGATGGTCAATACGAGTTACTCCGCGCCTTTTACAAAGGAAATTTAGGGCAGGTAAGCGTACCGCTCACCTTTATTTTTGATCGCCAAGGCCGCGTGTACAAGAAGCACATAGGTGTGCCGCGCGACAAAAGCGGCCAACTCAATCCCCGTGGGGTATTCAGCGAGGATATCGAAACCTTGTTGGCGCGCTCCTAAGGACGTCGGCATAGAGCAAAAGAAGGGATGGTCCCATGCGGACCATCCCTTCTTTTGCATGTAGGTAATTCGTCGTTGTTTTAGTAGTTGGAGTAGTGCTCCGCCAAGACTTCCTCGCCGTGGCGCTGGACCAACACTTCTTTGAATTTGCTGATGGAGTCGCCAGCACTCAGGTGCGCTAGCATCTCGCTCTTGGACATGACCATCATCGTGCCATTTTTGTAATCGGGGAAGCGACAAAAGCTGAACTCGACTCGCTCGCCAGTGACGCAGCAGGTGTCTTCCATTTCCAACTCGATCTGCGTACCGGGATCAATCGGAAATTCAGCGTTGTCGTCGTCGCCGTTGGATTGGACTTTTTTGGGCCTTGCCATGCTGTTCTCCTCGTGAAATGAATTTAGAAAATAAGAAAATGCCGCTGCCGAGCAAGTTCAGTACGGCAGATCGGCAAAGCGCGACAGCACGTCTGGCCCGTCGTGGGTGACGGCCACGGTGTGTTCGTATTGGGCCGAGAGCTTGCCGTCGGCGGTGACGGCCGTCCAGTCGTCGTCGAGTACGAGCGTGTCGGGCGCGCCCTCGTTGACCATCGGCTCAATGGTAAATACCATGCCGTTTTGCAGGCGGCGACCCGTGCCAGCCTTGCCGTAGTGGAGCAGTTGGGGTTCCTCGTGGAAGTTGCGGCCAATGCCGTGGCCGCAATACATGCGCACGATGGAGAAGCCATGCGCTTCGACATAGCTTTGGATGGCGTGGCCAATGTCGCCGAGGCGGTGCCCAGGTGTGCAGAAGGCCAACCCTTCCTCCAAGCTCTGGCGCGTGGTGTCGAGCAGGCACTGGGCCTTGGAAGTTACGCAGCCGACTTTCATAGTGACGTTCATGTCGCCGTGAAAGCCATCCTTTTTAACGGCAATGTCAACGGCGAGGATGTCCCCTTCTTGCAGGATGCGGTCGCCGGGAATGCCGTGGACGACTTCGTCGTTGACCGAGACGCAGATGCTGCTGGGAAAGCCGCGATAGCCCAAGGCACTGGCGACGGCTCCTTGGCTGCGGATGTAGCGGTCGGCTATTTGATCGAGATGGAGGGTGGTGATCCCAGGTGCGATGGCCTCTTCGACGCGGACCATGGCTTCGGCGGCGATGCGGCAACTAGCGCGGATGCGGTCGATTTCCGCGGGTGATTTGAGATGTACCATATAGGAATTAAAATCGGGCACGGAGCGAAAGAATGTCAAGCTCTCATACCTAACGGCTATGAAAGTGCAACCCGCGTGACCGTGAAAACGCCCGTGTTCAATGCAGCCGCCACACCGGCAAAGCATCCAAGCGCAGTGCTGCGAAGATTTTGCGGTCGTGGCCGCGATGGTTCGGACGACGAGAGCGGTGGAATGGCGCCGCCGCGATCGGCACTTTAGGGTGTTTCGCCGACTCGCCAGGCACCTAGCGTGCGAAGGCCGCGTTCCCGATGTGTTTGTCGATATTGCGCCCAAGAAAATCGGCGGCACCGTGCGGCGCAAAGCCCGTGCTCGGACCGGATGATTGGCCGACGTGGTGGACGGCCACGATCACCCGATTCTCTGGGTGGCTGTGGCATCGTGGGGCGTGGGATTGGTAGAGGGAAATGATTTTTTCCATGGATAGCCCAACGAGAAAGGAAGTACTATGACAGTGCAATACGCGCTCAACACATCGACAATTCGCCCAGCGTCGCTGATGGAGAAAATCCGCATCGCCGGGCAGGCTGGCTACGAGGGCATTGAACTGTGGAACGACGACTTGACGGCGCACGAGCAGCAGGGCGGTTCGCTCGCGGAGGTGCGTCAGGCACTGGCCGACTACGGGCTGGCGGTGCCGACCGTCATTGCACTCCACGGCTGGTTGGGGGCTGAGGGCGCGGCGCGGGTGCTGGCATTGGAGGAGGTGCGGCGGCGAATGGCGCAGGCGGTGGCGGTCCCATTGCGAGTATTGCCAAAGTACCCAGCGACAAAGTTGCGGTCTGGCACTGGAACGACGCCCCAGGCAACAGGCCCTTTGCCGAACAAAGCGATGCTGATCGGGTGATGCCGGGGGATGGGGTTGGGCCATTGCGCGCGATTGAGCGGTTGGCGCAAGCGCAGGGATACGAGGGATTTGTGTCGCTGGAACTGTTCAATCCGGGGCTGTGGGAACAGGATCCAGCGGAAGTTGCCCGGATTGGTCTGGAGAAGATGCGGGCGTATTTCGCTGGCTAACCACCATTAAAGCCCTAAAATATCGCGGGTTCTTCGCGGCAGTGTGCGCCAGTTGGCGATCAGATAGCGGTTGCCATCGACATCCTCGATGATGGCCCGGCTACCGGAGAGCATGCGTACATTAGTGCGATAGCCGCGGATTTCGAGCTGGCGGGGGCCGCTGGTGGTTTCGATCTGGCCGCGCAGCACCCCGAACTCCTCGTCGAGTTTGTCAAAGGCGAGAATCTGCGGTTGAAAGTAGATCTTGCCGAGTTCGTCCAAGAGCACCTGACGGCTTTGGGCGTCTAGCTGCTGTGGGTCTTCGATTATGCCGAGTTCTTGGTCCTCGGCGGCAAAGACGCCGATGTAGCGGTCGGTCTCCTCTAATGGGAAGGCGCGGCGAATCTTGAGGTTGGTGTATTCTTCGCCGTCGAGCTTGAGGAGCAAACTGCCGCGCTCGGAGCGACTGAAGCGCACCTTTTGCGGGTCGAGCAGAAAATCCTCGTACGAATAACCGCGTGCCTCGCTCATAGTGCCCGCACTTTCGCCATTTCGGTTTGCATATCGACCAGTCGGCGATAGACGCCGTCCTCCTTATTGAGCAACGCTTCGTGGGTGCCGACCTCGGCGACGCGCCCTCTTTCCAGCACCAGCAGGCGGTCGGCGTTTTTGAGGGTTGAGAGCCGGTGGGCAATGGCAAAGGTCGTGCGGCCCGCTACCAACCGTTCGAGTGCCTCTTGGATTTCGTACTCGGTCTGGGTATCGACCGAGGCCGTGGCTTCGTCGAGGATCAGGATGCGCGGGTTGCCGATCAGGGCGCGGGCAATGGAGATGCGCTGGCGCTCGCCGCCGGAGAGCCGACCGCCGCGCTCGCCGACTTGGGTGTCGTAGCCATCGGGAAAATTCATGATGAACTTGTGGGCGTTGGCCGCGCGGGCCGCCTCGATGACTTCTTGGCGCGTGGCAGTGGGGTGGCCGTAGGCGATATTGTTGGCGATGGAGCCTTGGAAGAGCAGCGGCTCTTGCAAGACCACGCCGATTTGACCGCGCAACGCCTGCTGTTTGAGCCGGGTAATGGGCTGGCCGTCAATGAGGACTTGACCGTCGGTGGCGTCGTAGAACCGCGAGATGAGGTTGACCAACGTGGACTTACCCGCGCCGCTGGGGCCAACGATGCCGATCATCTCGCCGGGTTCGGCCTTAAAGTGGATGTGGTCGAGAATCCTGGCCGAGCCGTCGTAGGTGAAACTGACGTTGCGGAACTCTACTGAGCCTTCAAGCACGCCGGGATCTATGGCGTCAAGGGCGTCTTGGACTTCCGGCTCGGTGTCGATGATCTCAAAGACGCGCTCGGCTGTTGTCGCTGCGGTCTCTAGCTGTTCGGTGAGGTTGCACAGCGAGCGCACCGGCGCGTAGAACATCGTCATATAGGCGATAAATGCTTGGAGGTCGCCGAGGGTCAGGGTGTTGGAGAGCACTCGATGGCCGCCGAACCACCAGAGAATGATCGAGCCAACCGAGGTGGTAAAGGAGATCGTCGGAATGTAATAGGACCGCATCTTGAACGAGGTCATCTGCGAGTCTCGCAGGTCGCTGTTGCGCTTGTTGAAGCGCTCGAGCTCGCGGTTTTCTTGGGCAAACGCCTTTACTACCTTGACACCGGGAATGGTGTCGGCGAGCATGGCGTTGAGGGTGGAAATGCGACGCCATATCCGGTGGAAAACCCAGTGGATGTGGTTGCGGTAGATAATGGTGCCGATGATCATGAAGGGAATGGGGATCAGCGACAAGAGCGCCAATTCCCAATTTGTTACAAATAACATCGCGCAAATGCCGATGATGGTCAGCCCGTCGATGACGATGTCTTGGAACCCCGAAGTGATAAACCTGCGCATGCGCTCGGTATCGCTGGTGACGCGAGTCATAATCCGCCCCGTGCTGAGCGTGTTGTAAAACGTCAGCGACAGCCGTTGCAAGTGTTGGAAAATTTGCGTCTGCAAATCGTACACGACGCGCTGGCCGAGCCACCCCAAGGCGTACATTCGCACCCCGCTGATGATGCCGCGGCCGAGATAGACGCCGAGCAGGCCCAGTACGACCCACAGCAGGAATTGTACGCTCGCGGCGGTGGCCACGGTCGCTTCGCCCTCGGCCATGCCCGCGGATTCGTATTGGACGATGGCCGGGACGATGACATCGTCGATGAGGATGCGGTTGAGCTGGGGCGGCAACAGGCCAATAACCGTCAGCACAATCGTCAGCGTGAATCCGAGCAGTGCTTGGCTTTTATAGGGTTTGATATAGGAAAACAAGCGCCAGAAGGTCTCGGTCTGGCGCAGGCAGTTGGGGCAGACTTTGGAGCCGGAGCGCAGGGCGAGTCCGCAGGTGGGACAGTGCTCTACTACTTTGGCCGGATCGACCTGCGCCGGCCCGTCCTTTGCTGCGTCTTCGCCTTCGAATAGATCGGCGCCCTCGATGGCTTGGGGTACGCCGGAGAATTTGTAGTACGCACTCTGCGAAAAGCGCAGCAGCTCGACGGTCTCGTCCGCTAGCTCGACGACGAGAGCACCGCTGCCTACGTAATTGCGGGTCTGGATGCCCTGCACTTGGTCCAAACCGAGGCGCACGGTCTCGGGCGTATCGGCACCATTAGGGTGGAAGACGAGTATCCGCTCGTCCGTCAGAGCAAACCAAGAGTCGCCGTATTGTCCGTCGGGGCGAATGTCGGCGGCGAGGAGGACGATGAGCAGTTCGCCGGGGTGCAATTCGCCGCGAATGTGAGGCAACAGGCGTTCGGGTATAGGTTCGACTAGATCCAAAACGGCCCTATATGTTTTTTATGGTTAAACAGCGATTGGTGTTGGGGAGTCGTGAAGTTCTGAGGAGGGGTGGTAGGTTGTGCGGCTTCACTGCAAAAAAGTTAAGGATTTTTAGCAAAAGAGCAAATTCGACGACGCTCAGCGCATGGAGCCAAAATGGTTTGCCCCGTGGTTGTTTAATGGTTTTTTTGCAAGCAAACAAGAGGGAAGCTATGATTGTTAGCCGAGAGGAATTGAAAGAGCGACTGGCTCGCTTGCCGCGCTTGCCGCTAGCGTCCTTGCCGACGCCCTTGGAGGAATTAAAGCGTCTCAGTGCCCATCTAGGTGGCCCGCAAATCTGGGTCAAGCGCGACGATTTGACCGGCTTGGCTTTTGGCGGCAACAAGATCCGCGAGTTTGAATACCAAATCGCCCAAGCCGTAGAGCAGGGCTGCGATGTGCTGGTACACTCGGCCGCTGCCCAGTCGAATCAATCGCGACAGACGGCCGCGGTGGCCGCAAAATTGGGAATGCCGGCCGTGATCGTGGGGCGCAGCGACGCCCACGCACAGACGCAAGGGAACCTGCTGTTGACCCGTCTCTTCGGTGCCGAGGTCGATTTGCCAGTGCCAAGCGAGCAGGCGCAGACCGTGGCCGCGAAGATGGCCGCGCTGATCGCGGCTGGGCACCGCCCCTTCCACACTAGTTCGGACGCGTGCATCTTCCGCAGTGTAGCGTACGTCGATGGGGCGTTAGAACTTTTGGCCCAATGCGAAGAACAGGGCGTTGCGCCAGCGGCACTCTATCTGTGTTCCGGGGCGCATACCCACGTGGGATTGGTGGTGGCGTTCAAGGCGTTGGGCATCGACATGCGGGTGGTCGGCATCAGCCCTTCGCTGCGCTGCGACCAGCAGGCGGCCAAGGAGCATCTCGCGCTGGGACGGGAATGCGCTGAGATCCTAGGACTCGACCTTTCGCTGAAGGCGGAAGATTTCGAAAGCTACGCCGCGTTTGTCGGCCCAGACTACGGCGTGGTCACTCCAGAGGGCCGCGGAGCTTTGCACCTGTTGGCGCAACAGGAAGGACTATTGCTCGATCCGTCCTATACCAGCAAAGCCATGGCCGGGCTTTTGGCGCACGTGCGTGCCGGTTGGTGGCGTCCCGAGCAGAGCCTTATCTTCCTCCACACCGGCGGCACACCTGCGCTTTTTGCTTACGCCAACGACTTGGGCTATTGACCAATGCAACTTCCCACCCCCGACCCTGCCCGCTTCAAGCGGCGCGGAGACCTCATTAATCTCCTGCACCGGCACTTGTGCGCCGAGCAAATCATTCATCGCCGCGAGGACGTGGTCGCCTATGAATGCGACGGCCTGTCGGCGTATCGCCAGCGGCCCATGTTGGTCGCCTTACCGGAGAGCACCGAGCAGGTTGCGGCGGTACTCCGGTCGTGCGCTCAACTCGACATTCCCATCGTCCCTTGGGGTGCTGGCACCGGGCTTTCGGGTGGTGCTCTGCCGAGGGAAGATGGAGTCGTGTTGAGCACGGCGCGGATGCGTGCGATTCTCGACATTGATTTGCAAAATCGCACGGTGACCGTGCAGCCGGGCGTGACCAATCGGGCCGTGACCGAAGCCGTAGAGCAGAGTGGCTTCTACTACGCGCCCGATCCTTCGAGCCAGATCGCCTGCTCGATCGGCGGTAATATCGCCGAGAATTCCGGCGGAGTACACTGTCTCAAATACGGCACGACGACCAATAATCTCCTCGGCTTGGAGGTGGTACTGGCCGATGGCGAGATCGCGCGGGTCGGCGGCAAAGGCATGGACCAAGCCGGCTACGACTTGCTCGGGCTGCTGACGGGTTCGGAAGGGCTGTTGGCCATTACCACGGAAGCCACCCTGCGCATCTTGCCCAAGCCGGAAATGACGCAGGCTGTGATGGCGGTGTACGATTCGGTCGCCGCGGCCGGGCAGGCCGTGGCTGAGATCGTGGCCGCGGGCATGGTGCCGGCCGGCATGGAAATCATGGATCAGCTATCGGTTGAAGCGGTGGAGGGTTTTGTCGGCGCGGGCTATCCGCTCGGGGTTGCGGCGCTCTTGCTGGTCGAGTTGGACGGGCCGCGAAGTGAGGTCGAGTACCAAAGCCGCACCTTGGAAACGCTCCTGCGGCAGACCGGCGCGACCGAGCTTTCCCGCGCCACCACCGAGGCCGAGCGGCAAAAGCTGTGGGCCGGTCGCAAAGCCGCTTTCCCCGCGATGGGGCGGATTAGCCCGGACTACTACTGCATGGATGGGACCATTCCACGGGGCGCACTGCCGCAGGTGCTAGCGCGAATCAGCGAGCTAGCGGCCGCGTATGGCCTGCGGGTGGCCAATGTTTTCCACGCGGGCGATGGCAACTTGCACCCGCTCGTGCTGTACGACAGCAATGTCAAGGGCGATTTGGCGAAGGCCGAGTCGCTAGGGGCCGAAATCCTGAAGCTCTGCGTCGAAGTAGGGGGCGTATTGAGTGGGGAACACGGGATTGGCATTGAGAAGCGGGATTTAATGCCGTGCATGTTCAAGGACGCGGATTTGGACGCTCAAGAGCGAGTTAAAGCCGCGTTTGACCCGCAGCAAGTGCTGAATCCGGGCAAGGTGTTTCCCACCTTGCGGCGGTGCGCTGAGGGCGGGGCCATGCACGTGCATCGAGGTGAGGAAAAGTTCCCAGCGTTGGAACGGTTCTAAGAAGCGTTTTTAAACCTCTCGTCGACCGCTGCAAAGGCGGTCGAGCGGCTTCCAGGTCGAGCGTTTTCCGCGGGCGAGACTCCATTGCTACTAGGTTCTTTTTTGACGCAAAGGGCCATAAGAGGAATCTTAAAAACGCTTCTAAGGCGGCGGGCCTGCCGCCCATTGCAAGCGCAAAATTCACGGAGGAGATGATTCATGGCTACGGCCTTTGCCCTAGTGGGCGACCGCTATCACACGTCTGATTACATCCGCACAGCTTTGAGCCGCACCTTGGTCCAAGGCATGGGATTATCCATTGACTTTACCGACGAAATCACCCTGCTCAACGCCCAACATCTGTCGAGCTACCGGCTGCTGATCGTCTTCCGCGACGGCATGATTTGGCCCAATGGCTACGGCATAGAGGCTGCGTCCGTCAGCAAGCCGCCCGTCGAGGCCGAGGAAGCGCGTCCCGTGCAGTGGATTACCGAGGCTCAAGGTCGCGCCGTGCGGAGCTTTGTGGAGGCAGGTGGAGCGGCCCTTTTCTATCACAATTCCACGTACATCGCTCCGGGCAGCAGCGACTTTCGCCACGTGTTAGGTGCTGCTACACAGGGCCACCCGCCGGTGCGTCCCTACCGCGTACACATCACGTGCGCCGATCACCCCATCACGCGCGGCGTGGAAGACTTTGTCGTCGAGGATGAGCAGCACTTCATGCAGTACGACAAGGACCCAGCCCATGTTTTGGCCGTCAGCGTCAATGACGACGGGCACACTTGGCAGGACTTGGGTACCACGTGCGAGGCGGCTTGGGCGTACGATTATGGTGCGGGTCGCGTGTGCTATTTATCACCAGGGCACACCATCCCTGTGCTGTGGAACCCAGCCTACGAGAAGTTGCAGAAAAACGCCGTGCGCTGGCTGCTGCGCGACGGCAGGGCTTGACGTATGCAATTTTTGGCAGAGAAACTGGAAGTCAGCCGGGCGGAATTATTGGATATGGGCCTGCGCGGCAATACGCTGCTCAACTTTCGGCACGGCGCGAAAACACTTGAAGTGATCGGCGAGAAGTCGAGAGCGGTGTTTCGGATATTGGTCGCTGAGCAAAAGCCCATGGCATTTATTTCGGTGCCCGAGCCGCTGGAGGACGAAAGCGCGCCGCAAGCGCTACGCCAAATTTTGGCAGACCAGGACGCAGATCGTCGCCATACCGACAAGCGCCTGCAAACCAAACTCACCGCGGATGCGCTGGACAAAAACCTACTGAAGATCAGCACAGAGGCCGAGGGCTACTACCAAGAGCAGGGCGTTGATCTACTACACTTGGCCTTGGGCTTCTTGACTTGGTTTGAACATGAAAATTCTTCCGTGCCCCGCAAAGCACCGCTCGTATTGGTGCCGGTTGCTTTGGAACGCGGCAGTGCGAGAGCGTGCTACAAGGTAGCGTACACTCAGGCCGATCTTGGCCCGAATTTGACGCTTGCTAACAAATTGAAAAGCGAGTTCGAGATAACGCTGCCGGAGTTCGGAGAAGAGCTGGATGTTGATGGGTACTTAAAAGAAGTGGCCGATAGCGTGGCTCACCAGCCATGCTGGCAGGTGCAGGCCGATGAGATTGCGCTTGGTTTTTTTTCTTTTGGCAAGTTTCAGATGTATCAGGATTTAGACCCGGACAATTGGCCCGAAGATCGCAAACCCCACGACCACAAGGTGATGCAAAAGTTGCTCGGTGGCGGATTTGGCGGCGGCGATGGATTGCTCTCAACGTCGAGTGAAGATACATCCTCCGCGTTGCTCGATCCCACAGATCTCCACTTTGTGTTGGATGCGGATTCCAGCCAAACGCGAGCCGTTATGGCGGTGAAGCAAGGTGCCAACCTAGTAATTCAAGGCCCGCCGGGCACGGGTAAATCGCAGACCATTACCAACATTATCGCCGAGGCTCTGGCCGACGAAAAAACCGTACTCTTTGTAGCCGAGAAAATGGCTGCTTTGGAAGTGGTAAAACGCCGCCTTGACGAATGCCACTTGGGCGATGCCGTCTTGGAACTTCACAGCCATAAGAGCAATAAAAGTGCCGTTTTGCAAGAACTGAGGCACACGTTGGAGCTCGGTCCGCCGGTCGTGGAGAATCACACAGCCAAAAAGCGTCGCCACACCCAGTTACGCGAACAGCTCGATGCGTATTGCCAAGAGGTGAACCGCCCCATTCTGACTTCGGGAACGAGCTATATAAATGCCCAAGGGCACCTCCTGAAGCTGAGAGAAGAAGCCGGTGAGCGCGAACTGCCGGTATTGGATTTTGCCGAGTTCCGCCATTGGGACGAGGATGCCTTTACAAACGCGTGCGCGAATGTGCGCGAATTGGTTGAACACTTAGAGGCGATGGGCACTCCGGCCCAGAATCCTTTTGCCCAGTCAACGCTAGAGCACATCTCGCCGATTGAGCAAAACGAGGTGGTTACTTGCTTGACTAAAGCACTCGCATCGCTCAACGACTGCTGGAAATTGGCTGCCACCCTGTCCGAAGAGATGGGTCTGGATAGCCCAGCAAGCCTCGCCGCCGTGCGGATCGTTTGCCGCGCTGGCGCGCGCGTGCTGAATGCGCCGCCCTTGGCGGGAGTACAGATAACCGCTGCGGACTGGAAACTCCGCGCTGAGCAAATTGAGGCTCTGATCCAAGCCGGCGAAGAGATTGCAGCGTTGCAAGACAAACGGCGCGAGCAGTTGATCGAGCAGGCTTGGCGAGCCAATCTGTTGAGTGTGCGCCAAGCCTGGGCTACTACGGGCCGGCACTGGTGGCGTTTTATCTTTCCCAGTTTCCGCCGGGCCCAACGCACTCTACAAGGTTTGGTGAGAGGCGAACTGCCAGCCAGTGCGGAAGCATGCGTGGAACTCATCGACGACATTCTCAGATACCAAGCTCTGCGCGAGCTATACACCGAGCACGAGTGTTTGGGCAAAAGCCTGTTGGGGACACAATGGAAAGGGCTGCGTAGCGATTGGAGTTCACTGAAGGTACTTAGTGCTTGGATCGCCGAGTTGCACAAAGAAGTGGGCGAGGGCGCGTTGCCGGAAGGCTTGCTAAAATTCTTGGAGAGCGGCGGAAAACTCAAAGGTCGCGAGGAGCCATTGGAGATGCTTGAGTGCAGCGCTGGCGAACTGCGAGAGCTGGTTGACGAGGTGAGCCAGCGTTTGGGGATGGTAGCGCGAGCCATTGAAGAGCAACCCTTGGAGGCAATGAAAGACGAGCTCAATCGTTGGCGCGACCGAATCGATACGCTAGAGCCGATGGCGCGTTATAACCACCTGAGAAAAAAACTTTGCGCCAGTGAATTGGCACAGATCGACCGATTGTCTTACGACTGGACATGGCCACCAGCGTTGTTGCTGACCTCCCTGAAGAAAGCCTATTACGAGGGCTTGGTGAATGAGGCGTATAACAAAAGTGAGACGCTCAAGCGGTTCAATCGGCTCGGCCATGAAAACGCCATCGCTGAATTTAGACGCTTAGATGAAGATCTATTGTATCACGCCCAAGAAGAGTTGGTCTTGAAACACTACCACAGCTTGCCGGTGGCCAACGCTGCGGGCGAGATGGCGATTATTCGCCGCGAGGTAAACAAGAAGCGCCGCCACATGCCGATTCGTCGGCTAATCACCCAAGCCGGCCGGGCGATTCAACAAATAAAACCCGTGTTTATGATGAGCCCTATGTCGGTAGCGACTTACTTGGAGCAGGGGGTGCTGGACTTTGATTTGGTGGTATTTGACGAAGCCAGTCAAGTGAAAGTAGTAGATGCAATCGGCCCGATTCTGCGCGGCAAACAGGTTGTGGTGGTTGGGGACACGCGCCAGATGCCGCCGACAGACTTCTTTAATAAAGCCTTGGAGCTAGACGACGAAGAAAGTCAGACCGCCGACATTGAGAGCATTTTGAGTATGTTCTTGTCGCAAGGGGCAGCGGAGTCCATGTTGCGCTGGCACTATCGGAGCCGACACGATTCCCTGATTGCCGTTTCCAATCGGGAGTTTTACGATGGCCACCTGATGATCTTCCCCAGCCCCGGAGTGAATCCCTACGCCAAGGGCTTGACATTTAACCATCTGCCCGAATCCGTGTACGAGCGCGGTAGTTCGCGCACGAACCCGATTGAGGCATGCGACGTAGCCGAGGCGGTTATGCGACACGCCAAAGCGCACCCGGATATAACCTTGGGAGTGGTTGCTTTTTCGACGGCTCAGCGCGATCGCATTTTGCTGGAAATTGAGCGATTGCGGCGTCTCGATCCGAGTTGTGAGGAATTTTTCACTACGGGCCGATTAGAAGGCTTTTTTGTAAAAAACTTGGAGAACGTGCAGGGGGATGAGCGCGATGTGATTTTTATCAGCGTTGGCTATGGCCGTACGGCTGCCGGCAACGTGAGCAGGGGTTTTGGTCCAGTGAACCGCGAGGGCGGTGAGCGTCGCTTGAATGTGTTGATCACGCGCGCGCGCTTGGCGATGGAGGTCTTTAGCAATTTTACGGCGGACGACATCAAAACCGAGCGCGATTCGCCGTTTGGGGTTCGCGCCTTAAAGAGCTTCTTGCACTACGCGCAGACCGGTGAATTAGATCATCGCCACGAAACCGGAAAGGAGACGGACTCACCGTTTGAAGAGGCCGTCAGCGACGCCATTCGCCAACTCGGCTATGACATTGAGCCGCAAGTGGGTTCGGCCGGCTTCTATATTGACATTGCCGTGCGCGACCCTGAAAAGCCCGGTCGCTATGTTTTAGCCGTAGAGTGCGACGGTGCGAGTTATCACAGCTCGGCAACGGCCCGCGACCGCGACCGTTTGCGCCAAAGCGTACTAGAGGGCTTGGGCTGGCGTTTCCATCGCATTTGGAGTACCGACTGGTTCCGGGGTCCCCATAGAGAAAGCGTGCGCCTCAAAGAGGCTATTGAGCAAGCGTTGCATTCGGAAGAAAAACCCCGCGTCGCCGAGCCGTCTAAGTGCATCGAGCGCGACGAGCTGACGGAAAACAACTTGCAGGCCGATGCCTATGTGTTGGCCACCGGCGATTTGGGCATGGCTAATTTCGCTGAGATCCACGAGTTGCCATTAAACAATGTCGCTCAAGCCATGCGCAAGGTAGTTGACATTGAAGGCCCCGTTCACTTGACAGAGGCGGCGCGGCGATTGGCTGAGTCAGCCGGTTTTGCCCGCGTGGGTTCGCGAATGCTAGCGCATATAAAACGAGCCGCCGAGTACGGTCAAGGGAATGGATTCCTCTACTTAGAAGGCGACTTCCTATTTGCCAATAGCGATAAGCCTGTACGGGTGCGCGACCGCTCGGATATGCCGCCCACCGTTAAAAAAATCGAGCTGGTGCCCGACGAGGAAATTCGCGAGGCCCTGTTCACGGCAATCCACGCGGCCTTTAGCATGTCTGAAGAGGAAGCCATTTCTGAGGCTCTATCGCTGATGGGCTTTCGCCGCGTAACGGCCAAGGCGAATCAGAAGGTAGGATCCGCACTGAGAAAGCTGGTGCAGGACGGCACCGTAACGGTTGAGGGCGATAAGGTTTCAGTCGCTTGAGTGGTTACTGCGAATCAAGTGCTCGGCCGCGTTGATTCCAATGGGATAGCTTGCCTCTCCGGGGTAGCCGGAGTAGCACTTAAACAACCCAGCGGTGTGTGCTTCCTGATACACTGGGCACTGACCGCAAGCTCTTTCTACCAGACTGTCAGGGCTGGCACGTATATTGCTTTACCCTTGGTAGAGGCTTCGTGCTTTATTTATATTATTTTTCATCTGTACTACCTTGAGCCTCGTGGTCGAGTACAGAGTCCACCAACTATGTAGTAGCAATAGACTATGACTACGACATCCTCTTTCCGTGATTCCGAGTCCTTGGTCGATCGCATCATCGCTGAGTTACAAGCCGACCCCGAAGCCCAGACCTTGTTGTTGCGAGCCTTGTTGACTAACGAGTTCCTCGGCATGCCCATTCGCTTGGAGCGCATAGAGGCCGATGTGGCTGTCCTCAAGACAGATGTGGCTGTCCTCAAGACAGATGTGGCCGTCCTCAAGACAGATGTGGCTGTCCTCAAGACAGATGTGGCCGTCCTCAAGACAGATGTGGCCGTCCTCAAGACGGATGTGGCTGTCCTCAAGACAGATGTGGCCGTCCTCAAGACGGATGTGGCTGCACTCAAAGGCGACAGTTTGGAAGTGAAGATCTATCGGCGGATTCGACCGCTGCTCAGCCAACGGCTGGGCTTGCGTCGGGCGCAGGTTCTGCAAAGTCCAGTCCAAGATACCCATCCAGAATTGTTTGATCCGGTGGAAGAAGCCTTTGATAGGGGAGTCATTGACGACGGGCAAGAAACGCGCATTAATGCGACCGACCTGATCATCCGGGCCCAGCACCAGGTGAACCGCACGTCGGTGTGGGTAGCCGTGGAGGTGTCCAACGCCATCAGCCAACGCGACTTGGAACGGGCCCGGCAGGCGGCTGATGCCCTGAGCGCAGTTTTTTTACAGGATACATTGGCGGTGGTGGTCGGCTGTCGCATCCAACCGCAAGACCAGCAAAGAGGGGACGAGACCGGGGTGCATACGCTCCTCGTCGCAGAAGATGCCTAGGTATGGCTACAACTGCACAACCAACGCCGGCGACCATCCAATATCGGACTAGCTGTGGAGATGATAGTTTGTGGAATCAATCGCTCGGCAGTGTTGATTCCAATGGGATGGCTTGCCCCGCTTCCATCACCGTACCGACCTCGCCGCGCAGCCGCTCCTTGAGCGTGGTATAGCGCTGGGCGACCTTATCGTTGGCAATGGCCAGCTTGAGGGCCTTGAGGGTACCGACGATGACGACCATTTGCTTGGCGCGGGTAATCGCCGTGTAGAGCAGGTTGCGCTGAAGCATCACGTAGTGCTGCGTCGTCAGCGGCAGCACCACCACGGGGAATTCCGAGCCTTGAGAGCGGTGGATGCTGATGGCGTAGGCGAGGGTTAGCTGGTCGAGATCGACTTGATCGTATTCCAAAGTGTGGTCAAAGCGCACGTAGAGTAGCTGCTTTTCTGCGTCGAGCCGCTCGATCGCGCCGATGTCGCCGTTAAAAACGCCCTTGTCGTAGTTGTTTTTGACCTGCATGACCTTGTCGCCCACCCGGAACTCAGCCCCGCGATGGCCATGTGCTTGGCCGTGCGGGTTGAGGCGCTGTTGCAGCCGCTGGTTGAGGTTGAGTGCGCCAGTTTCGCCGCGGTACATGGGCGCAAGCACTTGGATGTCGTTGCGCCGGTCCCATCGCCGATAGCTGGGTAGCCGCGTGGCGCACAACTCCTCCACCAACTCGACCACCCGCTCTGGGTCACCTGCTTGGATGAAGTAGAAATCCGCGTCCGCTTGGTTCTCGACGATAGGCATTTCGCCGCTGTTGATGCGGTGCGCGTTGCGGATGATGTGGCTTCTTTGCGCTTGGCGAAAAATCTGCGTCAGACGCACCACCGGCACTTCAGCAGAGTCGATGATGTCGCGGAGCATGTTGCCCGGCCCCACCGAGGGCAGTTGGTCAATGTCGCCGACTAGCACCAGCCGAGCGTGATCGGGTAGGGCGCGCAGGAGCGCGTTCATCAGTACCACGTCGATCATGGAAGCCTCATCGACGATCAGCGCGTCGATTTCGAGGCGGTCGTCGTAGCCCTTTTTGAATTGCCGCTCGCCCGGCTGAAATCCGAGCAGCCGATGAATGGTCTTGGCCCCGCGCCCGCTGGCCTCGCTCAGCCGCTTGGCGGCGCGGCCCGTAGGCGAGCACAGCGCGACCTTGAGGCCACCTTCCTCCAACAGGCGCAAGATGCGCCGAGTGACCGTGGTCTTGCCCGTACCCGGACCGCCGGTCAGCACCAGTACCTTGCTGGTGGCCACTAGTTCCACGGCCTGTCTTTGCGCCGGAGCCAATTCCAGCTCGTCTTCTGCTTCTGCGGGCACAGCCAATTCTTCGGCCGGTGCTTGTAGAAGCCGCTTTAGCGACGATGCGGTGCCCACTTCGGCGCGGTGGAGTGGCGGCAGATAGTAGCGCAAGTCTTCGGTGACCACGCCGTCGGAGGCGCGCAGGGCCTCCAATGCTGGCGGCAGCGATTCGGCGTCGATCGCCAAAATTTCGACGGCCCGTTCCATCATTTCGACAGCCGGCAGGTACACATGGCCTTCGTCGGTCGCTTCGGAGAGCAGGTAGCGAATACCGGCCTGTACGCGCTCGGGTGCGTCGTGGCCCAGGCCCAAGCGCTGGGCAATGCGGTCGGCGATGCGGAAGCCGATCCCATCCACATCGCGCTCTAGGCGATAGGGATCGCTGCGCACCTTCTGGATGGCCTCTTGGCCGTAGGTCTTGAAAATTTTCACTGCGTAGCCGGTGGTAATCCCGTGCGATTGCAAAAAGACCATCACATCCTTGATTTGCCGCTGCTCATCCCAGGCCTCGGCGATCAGTTCGACTTTCTTCTTGCCCAGCTTGGGGACTTCCTCTAGCCGGTGAGGATCCGCGTCGATGATGTCGATCGTTTCCGCGCCAAAGTGGTCGACAATGCGCTTGGCCGACCGCGGCCCGATGCCTTTGATCAAACCGGACCCGAGGTACTTTTGCATACCTTCAAGGGTCGAGGGATAAACGGCTTTATAGTGCTCTACCTTGAGCTGTTTGCCGTATTTGGGATGATTGGTCCACACGCCTTCGACTTCGACGCTCTCGCCCTCTTGGATGGAGGCAAGCGTCCCCACAATGGCGATACGCTCGCGCTGGCCCTCTATTACTAAGCGCGCGATGGTATAGCCGTTTTCCGGGTTGTGGTAGGTCAGGCGATCTATAAAGCCCTTATACGATTGGTTCATGTGCTGCACTCACCAGATGAAAACACGGTACAGCAGGGCCATACTCCCCGCGCTCAGCGCACCGCCCGCGCCGATCTGCATGGGAGTATGTGCCCGCAAGTAAAGCCGCGCCCAAGCGACGGTCGGCCAACTGAACAAGAAGGGCCACGCCGCGCTGCCGACGCTGATCAACAATACACAGGTTGCCCCGCCGACACCAGCCGCGTGAATACTGATCTTATAGGAGCGATTGATCCACCAAACCAAGAGCGCGTTGACGGCACAGGACGCGGCCGTGACCAGCATCAGGCGCGGGGCTCCGATCCCGTAGAGGGCCGCACTCCCCAAGGCATAGCACAGGACGCCCAGCAAGAGCAGAGTAGCGCGTTTTTTGCGGTCGTCTGTATAGGCTTTGTCGAGATAGCCCGAGCGCACCAAATACCAGAGTAACAGTCCGGGAACCAAGGAGAAGATGCCGATCGCCACCGAGCCGGCGAGCCAGTCGCCCAACACGTGCGCTTGGACGCCGAAGACTAAGAGTGCCAACAGCGCGGGATTGAGTAAATGGGAGAAAAAGCGTGCGATTTGGTGCGGGTGCAGAAGAAACAAGGGACGAGCTAATTGCTCTCCTTTGTTTATTTTTTTTGCCATTTTTTTCCGCTGGCCGCGCCGCGACCGGGTGGCCTCTCGTCGCTTTCTAACACAAAACCGATAAAGCGCTTCTGCCCAAGGGTCTTCAAATACTGGAGCAGGGAGACCTCGGCCTCCTTGCGATTGAGTTGGTACTTGTCGCTGAGTTCCTCGATCATCCTGCCGACCGAGTTGCGGCCATTGCACATCCGCCAGACCTCGCTGCCGACCTCGTCGAGGGTGATTTTGCGCTGCTTGGGAATGTAGAAAAACTTGGACAACAACCGCACCTTATAGGTATCTTGGCGCTTTATTGAGACCTGGACCTCGCCGTTGTCGTTGTTTTCCCAGTGCAGGGACTCATTGCGCGTTGGCCGCGACGCCAGCATGGCGGCCCGACTCAGCTTGGGTCCCTTGTTTTTCGATAAAATGCCCATCTACTACCTTGGCGACTAGATCGTCTGCTGCGTTTTTTTTGCGATAGAGGTGCTCGACGATGGCGATTTTGTCGATGCTGGTATCGCGCCAGACGCGCCCCCGCATGTACAGGCGCGGCCTCGGGTTCATAAAGGGCAGGGGTCGCAGTAGTTGACGCCAGCGGCTGCGCGGCCGCCCCTCGATGCGAATGCCCTCGTGTTCCCGCACGGCTTCTGGAGTAATATCCACCACGAAATCGCGCAATTGCTTCTTAAAAAAAACTGGATACCAGTCTTGAATGTGCGCGTCTTTGAGCATGATCCGGGCCATACTCAAACGATGTACCTTTAGAACTTGTTTGCCGAGGGAAAACGCTAGCTCGATGTGGCCCGACTTGAGGGAGTGGCTTTGTAGCTTGAGGTCGTTGGGCGCGAAGAACCGCAAGCCATACACGCTCCACAGATGCGCGGCCTCGCCTTCTTGATCGACGAGCGAGCTGAACACGGCCTCGGCTTGCTCGGGCAAAAACTCGTCTAACTTGGCCAGCACTCTCAGGAGCACTACGCGCCCGGACTCTAAGGCGAGTGCTAGGTTGTACGCGCGGAAGTCGGCCTCCCAAGTGAAGACCTCGTATTCGCGGCCGGCGAGGAACTTCTTGTTTTTGAGGAATCGGGCGCGGCGTTGAACCTCAAAGGGAGCATCGACCTTTTGGGCCTTCTTTCGCAAGTTGGCCAGATAGCGATCTACCAACTCGGTCAGACGCAGGGCTTCGCCGCGGCCTTTGAGCCGCCGCCATTCGATCTCGGCGCGGACGATTTCGGCGTCGTCGAGGCGGGCATAGCCCTTTTCAAAATCCCCGTCAACTCGGCCGAGGTTCCAATCGTCGGGCACGGACAGCCGCAACCCTTGCCAAGCGAAATCCACCGAGCCGCTCATGCTAAAAGATCAACACGGAGACCGATTTCTGGATCAGGGCGATCCCCACCGACGCCATCCCCATCAATGCCATGCCGCAGGAAAAGCCCACGGCCAGAATGGGGGCAAACTGCCGCCATTCCTGCCGCCCGTACTTGTTCCAAAAGTAGTAGCGGGCCAAGAGCGCACCGACGATCTCAGTCACCACGAAATGCGGCAAGGTCGTCAGCGAGCGCACGAAGCCAAAGATCAGCAGGATCGGCAGCCCGAGAATGGACAGCAGAATGAAACTCACCAGCCCAAAGACAGCACCAAAGGCGATGACCTCTTCTTTCAGGGCCTTAAAGAGCCAAGGCTCATCGGTGGAACGCTGGATCCAAGAGCTGGTAAAGAGCGGATCGGTATCCACTTCAAAGTAGAAGGACCATCCCGCTGGCACGGCCCGCTCAACCTGCACTTCGAGCGTCGGGCGGGGGGTGCGGATGACGGCGTCCATAGTCGGCCTTAGTGGCGCAATGGCCGGTAGCCCCTCGACAACTTCCTCAGATAGCGGGTCGTCGCGCAGATAGCGCTCGGCGACGATGTCGGGCGCCCCTTGCTCGAAGTACGAGTAGAAAACTTGGGTCGGCATCCACCGACCGACTTGGCCGCGCTTGCCGTTGGAATCCAGCCACTCCTGATCCACTAGCCGCACCCGCCAGTACCACCACTCGTTTTCAATCAGGTTAGCCGGGGTCCATCCCGCCCGATCATTGTCTATGGCTAGTTCGCTGCGCATGGTGCCGGTGATAAAGAGGCATTGCTGGTAGGCGCGCAGCCGCCAGATTAGCTGGGCATAGGGATAGGAGGCCGAGGGGATCGGTGCCAGTTTCCAGATATAGGAGCCGTAGAGAAAACTGGTAAAGAGCACGATGGGCACCATGAAAATCTCGGCGCGGATGATGCTAGTAAACTGGGTGCCGGTCAGTTCGATTTCGCGGAACTTCATGGTTTGGGCACCGTAGTTGCCCAAGGGAAACGGAATGAACCAGATGTCAACGCCGCGATACCCAGAGAAGATAATCGTGGCCTCGCGCACGAAGGGGATGTCCACCGTCTGCCCCACCATCCCGACTAGGCGGGCGTTGACAAAGGATTGAAAGGGCGTAAATACAAAACCAAAAAAGAGGAAAAACCATATAAATTGGGCAATGCCCGGCAGCAGCCAAGCGGCGATGCCTATCAGGCCAGCCGTGGCCAAGGCGTATAGGGCCAGCGCCAGCCAGATGGGGAAATCGCCCCGGCCCACTGGCGTGGCGAAACTGCGCTTGGGCTCGCCTTCATTCCCGGCGTTGGCCCTAGCACTGCGCACGCTCTGAAACACCTGATAGATGCCGATGACGGCGATGGCGATGGTGGTGCCGATGCCGAAACTCATCCAGAAATCGACGTTGTTGACGAAAAAGGTCTCGACCGTGCCCATGCCTTGCTGCCACAAGTTCAGGTAAGGCCCCTCGTCCTCGCGCCACGGCGGCGTCCAAGTATAGAGCAGCGGATTGGCGATTGAGGCGACGACCACGCCGATAAAGGTGCCGACCACGCCCCAGAATGGGACCACTAGCCCGGTGAACACCGGCCCCAAGTGTGCAGAAAATCCCAGCGGAGTGGCCGGGATGAAGTTGCCGGTAACTTGCGTGAAATCGATAAAGGGAATGGGTATGAGTTGGATCGGCTCGGTCAGCAGTGCGCCCGTAATCGCCGGCAGGGCCACGTAGATCGTGCCAAAGACCAAGCCGATCATCGCCCCGGCCGAAAATACGCGCCAGCGCCACGTCTCAACCCCTTGGGTGGTCTCGGCCAGTGCCGTAGCTCCTTGGGCGTTTACGGGCGCGAAGGGAAAGGGCAGGCGCTCGTAGTCGGAACTAAGCCGGAAGAGCGCGTACGACATCGTGAACCAGTTGATGCGCGAGATGATCATCCCCAAGACTAGGAGGACGATCGGCATCGCCCAATCCGAGTGCAGGAAGGTGCGCTCGATGATGGCGAGGGAGTCGGCCGGCGGCGCCACCCAAGTGGGGATCAGATTGGTTATGCCGAACTGCTTGGCCGCCGGCGATTGCACCAAGTACTGGTTGTAGAGCAAGCCCTCAAAGGCGCCGGTCTCCGCGGCGATCAGCGAGGAAGCCACGTAGAACAACACATAGACTTCTTGGCGCCGGAGGGAGGAGAAGGAGCGCTTGGTGATTTCGGCGAAGAGGATGATGGTCACCCACTCGGCCGCGGCCCCCAAAGAGCCGCCGATCATCAGGCTTAAGTACATGTTGCCCGGCACCATGATGAAGGCGACGAAGAACACACCGAGTATAGCCTTGATCGTAAAGCCGTTCTCGAAGCGGTCCGGGACCTGCATTAGATCCCGATATTCTTCTATCTCTTGGTTCGGGTTTCTATTTTTCCTTCCGAGCACTCGCTATCCTCCCTTACGCCGACACTTCGCTGCGCAGCCCTTGCAGAATTTCCGCGCCCTGTTGGCGATAGCCTTCCTTGGCCTCGGTATCCACCGTGCGCCAGATGAGGAACTGTTTGCGGATGACGTTCATGAAGCGCTGGTTGACCCGCCGCCACGAGGCGTCCTCGCCGCTGAGTCGCTTGATTTGTAGGCTGACCGCGTAAATATTGTGCTCGGCCTCTGGCATGGCCCGCACGGTGACGTGTTGGCTGACGCCCAAGTCGAAAGGGGCCAGCCAGATATTCATGTCGATAATGTATCCTTCGCCGTTGGGCGTTCCTTCGCGGCTTAGCTGGGCACCGTCGGTATAGAAGGTGCCGATGGACTCTTCGCTGTAGGAGTCGAAGTAGCCGATGAGGAACACGCTCAAGCCCAAGACCTCGTGGCCGCTGACTGTAAAGGGGAACTCGAAATCCCACTGGTCGCCGTCGGGCGTTGGCAATTTCCACTTGCGGGTCACGTCTGGCACGGCCATCTGCGAAGCCTTGCGCGCTGGATAAATCGTCGAGAGCATGACCACGGCCATCACCAGCATACAGGAAAGCACCGCGGCGACCGAGGAGTAGTTGAGCGTGAAGCCGCCCAAAAGGTCCGATTCGATGAGCACTTTGGCGATTACTTGGCCGCTGAGATAACCGGCGACTACGCCCAGCACCGAATAGACGCAACTCTCGGCGATAAAGAGCCAAGAGATATGGCCCGGGGCTAGGCCGACCGAAGAGTAAATACCGATCTCGCGGAAGCGCTCGTACACGCTGCCCATCATGGTGTTGAGTACGATAAGCGAGGCAATCAGCATGGGGATGAACAAGTTGCTCATCCCGGAAAAGGAGGTCATGCCCAGCGACGAGTAGATCGACACCTTGATGTATTCGTCGCCAGCCTCCTTGACGCCGGCGAACAGCGTCACGGCGAGGCGCGAGAGGAACTCCTCAACCTCGCCGCGTACATCACTGCTTTCCGGGAAGCGCACGGCTACCGACTGCAAGGGATTACCACTGCCGATGTTGCGCAGCGTATGGTAGGGAATAATCAGGGTGTTGGCTGGCTCTATGTGGACGAAGGGCTTGACGACGACCTTAGCGTCCTCCAGCCCTTGCTTTTCGCGCTGTTCTTCCTCGGCTATTTCCTGCACCGCTTGGCCACCGGTGACGGCGAAGTCGGCCGGTGTTAGGATCTCGTCGTCGAGGTCTTTGAGGTCCTTCATGCGCTTAGAGTCGATGACGCCGACCACCGTGAACAAGTTGCCGAAGACCCTTACTTGCGCTTGGCCAATGTCGGCCAAATCGACATCGAGATGAGCTTCTTTAACCATGTCGATGGGCAGGATGCAGACCTTGTCTTCGCCCGGTTCAAACCAGCGCCCGGCAACTAGGGCTTGGTTGAGCCGAGTGACCTGAGTTTCCTCGGGCGCTAAACCTAGGACGCCGAGCGCGTTATGGGCCTTTTCCCCGTGCTTTATTTTGATGTGTGCTTTGGCTTTGTTGCTGTACCAACTGCGCGGCGCGATTGCGGCGCGATCGCCGAAATTGCTGCGGGCGTATTCGAGGACCGAATCCTCCATGGGATTCCACGCCTTACTGCGGATGAGGATGCCCTCGTAGAGACCCTCGTTGTCGCGGCTGATTTGGTTGAACCGCAAGCCCGTGCGGATGGAGGTGAAAGAGAGCACCGTAAACGTCAGCAGCAAGAGCGTGGTAAAGGTGAGCATCGTGCGCGTCTTGCGCCGCTTCATGTTGGAAATCCCAAGCTGGAAGGCCGTCAGCGAGGCCGAAGAGCGGCTGACGTCCGTGTCGTGGATCACGGCTACCTCGGTGCGCAGCTTCTTCATCTGTTCGTTGAAACGGCCGGAGATGATCGACATCACCAGCAGGGCCAAGGCGATGATGATGAAAGCAAGCAGGATGACGAAGGGATTGGATAGTTGAAAGGCCGGATGCACCAGCCACAACACGATCCAGATCGCTAGGAAAACCCCGGAAAAGCCGATGATTTGATTGCGGATCGTGGCGGCCGTAAAAATGAGCCGCTCGGTGAAAAAGGCGCAGGGAATGACAAGGGCCATGAAGAAGATAATGCCCTGAACGACGTCGTTTTGAGTGGATTTGACGTCTGGGTAGGCACGCGACTCCAGCCCGAAGGCCGCGCGCGTGTGGCGCACGAAATCGCCCCAGCGCTGCTCGGCCTCGGCCTCGGCGGCTTGGGCTAACTCGGCTTCGGCTCGGTAGTGGAGGTCGTTGAGGCGCTGGTTTTCAATGGCAAAGCTCCGCAACTCGCGCATGCGCGACTCGTTGAGATTCCACATGTCTTGGGCGGCTTGAAAGGTCGTGCGGGCAAAGGAAGTGCCGGGGCGAATCTCAAAACCCTCGCCCTCGGCTTTTTCCTTGTCGGTTACGCTGGTGGCGTTGAGCAGGAGCGAGCGGAATCCCAGCAGGCCAGCCCCGAACCCCATCTTGATGTGCGAACCGGGCCGCGCAAAGAGCACCCCGACCGGCTCGTTTTGGGCCGAGGGGCCTTCGCCGATGGTATAACCGTACTCCACGGGTGCGCTGTTGGTCTCGTCGAAGACCTGCACGTTGGACAGCTTGGTCAAATAGCGCGGATCGACGATGTCGAAGAAATTGTAGGGCACGCAGGGGAAGAGGATGACCATCCATTGCTTGTCGCGCCAGTCCATGGCGACCCGCATGGGGTAGCTTTCGTCGCCTTGCACGCCGCGGTCGGGGGCGTAGGTGATGCGGCCGGTGATCGGGTCCATGTAGTAGCCCTCGATCTGCACGTTGTTGACCCGCACCCGATTTACGTAGAAGGCTCCTTTGTCATCGACGACTTCGTAGTACTCGCCGCGCACGCCTTTATACGACTTTTTCTTGCCGTTGCGCACCACGGCTACGGCGTCTGTACGCGGCAGGTCGGGGATGATGCTGCGGCGCGGAAAAACCATGGTCCGGCCGCGCAGCGAGCGCAGCGTGTCGCGCAAGCGCATCTTGAAGTCCGGGAAAAGCTCTGGGTCTTCAAAGGCCATCTCGAACATGCCAGCGAGCACCCGGATCTGTTTGGCGAGATTGGCGTAGTTGACGTGCTCGGCCCGGTCTAAGGGCGTATCGACGAGAAAGCGCGCGTCGTTGACCGTGACAAAAGCCAATGCCGGCGTACCGGTCGCCAACACCAATTCGCTGTTGACCGATATTTCACCCGGTACAAAGGTCTGCCAGCTCATCCCGCCTTCGGGACTAATGCCATTGACCAGTACATCGCGTCGCTGGTAATCCAACGCGCGGCTGATCTTGCGCGCATAGGCCATGAAGTTCTTGCCGAAGGGCGCGAAGTATCGCTTGTAGTAAAAGCTGGTATTGCTATTCCACACTCCGAGTTCGTCGGTCTGCGACGAAAGGTCGAGGCTGATAAAGAGCTTGACCGCGAGCGAATCGACTTTGGGATCGACCCAAGTTTTGAAGAGCTCGAGTCGCAAGTCGTCGTCCGAGCGCAGTTCGTCCACTAGCGCGCGGTGATCTTTGAATTGCTCGTCGGCGAGGTGTAGTGCGCCTCCTTCTTGGCTCAGTAGGCCTTCGGCGAAGGCCGCGTCGGCAACGCGCTCGGCCAAGTCGGTGCGCCCTTCGGCAACGCCCCGCACCAGGGCTTCCTTACCGGTGAACTGCTCCTCGCCGATGGCGTAGTGGATGCCGTCTTGGGCGATCATGTTCCGCGCGAGAGCAGCATCGACGACCCGCCTCACTAGCATGTGCTCGATGAACGGGTCCTCTTTGCGCAAATAGCGCTGGATGAAGTCATCAACCCCGCGCAAGCCTAGGTGGTGGGCCGAGGTGGCGAGGAATACGACCGTGCGCGCCGGTGGATTTTCGCGGAAATAGCGCGCCAGTTCCAACAGCGCAGTAATGCCGGAGGCTTGCTCGGCCCCTGGGGCAAGGGCCGGAACAACGGACATGGCGTCGTAGTACGCCTCTAGCACGATCACGTCTTCTTTTAGCAAAGGATCGTATCCGGGGATCGTGCCGAGGATATTCCAAGCAGGACGCCGCTCCCAATCCATGCGGTACTGTAGATGGAGCGTTTGCTCTCCCTCGGTTGCCAACTGGCGACGCAAGCGCTGACCGACTTGGCGATTGACCCAAAACCTCGGCAGGTCGAGCGGCATGGAGAGAAATTTCTTTTCGCCCTCCAAGTACACAGTGGAGTCCGGCTCGATAAAGATGATAGCTTGCGCCCCGAGATAAGCAGCATTGAGCCAAGCGTCGCCCGAGTTGAAGTCCATCAGGGCCACGGCCCCCTCGACTTGCTTGCCGTCCATGTCTGCGTACTCACCCGCGCCCGCGTCAATCAAGCGCTTGGTCACCCCGCCTTCGGGCAGCGTCGAGGTTTTGACGAGGTTGGGCCACAGGCCGTGGATGGGCACTTGTTCGTCGCTGCCAACTACTTGCAGAAATCCGCCCTTATCGACCGGAATAGAGACATCGTATTCGTGGACTGTAACGTCGGCGAGGCCGATGGCGCGGAAGCGTTCCTGCACGATCTGGGCTGCTTGGTCGGCACCTCGATAGCCGGCGACTCTAGACCCCAAGCCGGCAAAAGTGTCCATTGTCTGCCGGACGCGCTCGACCGGGGCCGCGTGCGCCAATTCAGCAAAATCGACTTCGGTCCAAGCCGGTGCTGCGCCGACTAAAATCCAGCCGAAGGCCATCCACTGTATCGCGAACTTAGGCATAATTGTAGGTGCCTTTCTCAGATCCAGAAGACCACATTGTCGGTCATGCCCGTAAAAAAGTCGATAATCAACCAGAGTCCCGCGATGAAAAACTGGCCTATGATCAAGCCTAGAAAAAAGGGACGTACCCGGCGAAAAAGGCTGGGCCCACCGTATTTCATTGCCAACAACTTTAAGAGCCAAGCGATGGCAATGCTAAACCACAACTGGTCCATCAGCCATACGGCACCAATGGGATAGCCGATGGGATGCAGGGGCCACCACAAGAACTGCTGGCGCGCCCACATGAGCAGGGCCATGATGCCCCCGCCGACAAAAGTGTGAATCCAACCATCTATGTTTGGCTCGGTAGGTGCGCTTAACTTGGTGGTAATATAATCAAAAGGGGCACGAGTTCCACCTCCAAAAAACCACGCGTTGAGGTTGATGCCGCCGTATTCGTAGGCGAGGTACAAAATCGCTGCGACCGAGCCGACGATGCTAACGACAATGGCCAACAGCATGTACCAAAAGAGCGGACGTAGCCGCGGGCCTAGTCCCTCGCTCAACTTGAGACCGTGCGCACAGGAGGCCATGACAAAGGTGCGGATGTCCGCCGCCCACACGAAGGTATATGCGAGGCCGACCATGCCGGTCGGGCCGATTGCCGAAACTCCGACGGCCGAAACCAAGACCGTTGGAGAAATCATCGGTCCGACCGCCGCGGCCACACCTCCTTCCACTACCACTCGGGTCAAGCCGACGAAGATAAGGATGGCCAACATCAGGGTCAAAAAGGCCGCCCACAGCGGCAAGCCAGACTGCCACAGCCAGATGGTCATGACTGCGACGCCGGAGAGCCAAGCTAAGACCGCCGTCCGATAGGAGAGCATCTCGCCGCTGTCGTCGATGTGGTCGTCGCCTCGGAATGCTTTGCGCAGTACGTCGCGCAGATGCTCGCGGCCGACCCACAGGCCGAAAAGCACTAAGACGATCATCGCGCCCTGCCCTTGGTGGGCGAGAATTGGCTCGCTGGGAGCGCCGTAAACGAGTTTTTCAGTGCTGCCAATCCCTAAAACTCCCAGCCCTCCTCGGATCAACTTGGCGATGGTGTTGAAGAACCACAGGCTGAAGGCGATGTCGAGGTTGATCAGATAGGCGAACCCGATCATGGGAAAGCTCAGGCGGAAGATCAGGCTGACGGTGTTGCGCAGGATCGGAACCGAGGAGACGAGTTGGATGGCGGGGATGAAGTTGAAATACGAGTGTAGGGCGTTGAGACTACTGACGAACACGGGCAGGGCAAAGCCGACCCACATGATTGGATTTTTGAAGAAAGGACCTAGGGCCTGTCCGCGGCCTCCGCTTTCGACCATGGCCAAGGGCACTTGCACCAGCGGATAAACCAGCCGCTCTCGCTCCACCCACTGGCGGCGCATAATGACCATGGACGAGATCATCACCAAGTACAGGGCTACGATCAGAATGGTCCAATAGCACAGCGGGCCGCTCCAAGCGGCCCAAGGTACCCCAGTGGTGCGAGGTGCTCCTTCGTAAAACCACTTGATCGCCTCGGGATCCTGCGGTGCGATCCACGTGGGAAGGTGCGGCAGGATGAGCAAGGCCCATTCGTTTTCCGGGGTGGCATAGTACTGGGCACCGGTGATGATCGTCAGCCAGTATTCGCTGAGGCCCATCGTCGGGATGGCCGAAGCCGTGAGCATCATGATGTACGCGACGATTAGTTCGCAGCGTCCGAGGGCCACAGAAGCGGCAAAGCGCGTCAACAAGGCGTTGAATAAGCCCGTCAACAAGAAGAAGAGGAAAAGGGCACCCGCGGCGCTGAAATCAATCGACATGTAGGAGCCGCGGATGACCATGTTGCCGTAGGGTGCTCCCACGGCGATGCACAGCGACCCTAGGGTGCCCGCGACCAGTGCTTTGGTGCTGAAGACCGGTTCGGTTTGCAAGGTAGGCTTTTTGGGCAGGTCCATTGAAGCGATCTAAAGTCTATACATTACATTTATAACTGGCCTTGGTCCAACCAGCCTATTTTCTCCAGTTGCTCCAAGGTCCACCAAGCCAGCAGGCCGATCGTCCCGCCGCTTATTAGGGCACTGAACAAGGCCAGCGGCAAAAGCGCGAACAGACCGCTGTGGCCGATGTAGCCAGCGGCGAGAACGAGCTGGCTGAGTTGGTGCGCCAGCGCTCCCCAGATGCTCAGACCCACGACGCTGAAAAGCCCTGCTCCCATGCGGCGCACCGCAACCATGACCAACCAACTCGCCAAGCCAGCCCCGCCGCCAATGACAAAGGCTGGACCGGCAAATCCCCCGCTGAGCAAGCCGCCAACTACCAGCTTGATGGCACTAACGGCCAATGCTGGACCGCCACCAAAGCTCACTAACGCGACCAAAACCGGCAAGTTGCCGAGTCCCAGCTTCATCCAAGGCAAGGGTTTGGGTACCAGCGATTCAAAGGCGAAGAGCACAATTGCCGCACTGGCCATAAGCCCCAAACGAGCCACGTCTCTAGGGCGGGCAAACATCAGTGAATCATCGCGTCTATGGGCGCGGCCCCAGCGATCCTCAATACTAGGCCATTAGGTACGCACGCGGCCACGTCGCCGGCCCGCTGCATCCAGCCCCGCCGCATGCAGAGCTTGTGGACGCAAGGTGCGGAAAGTACGCGCACCCCTTTGGGGCCGATCTCGATCTGGCTCACGCCCAAAGGTCCTACAACGGGCAAGACCCCGTAATCTGAGAGGACATGCGTGGCGGGCGCGGCTCCAGCCAACTCGACGCTTAGTACGCCACCAGCCTCGGCGGTATAGCGGCCGTAGAGTATCAGCCCGATCGCACTCAAGCCCACGACGAGCGCGAGAATTTTATCCGCTTGCGTCAGCACGGGTGCATTTTCGGTATTTAGCCACATTCTCTTCCCATTTTAGTTTGACTTCTACCGTGCGTACAAACGAGCGTGAAACTTCTGCTTGTATATATTTGTTTTTTTGTAATACTTATTCAATATTAACAGACGCGAACGAAAAAAGAATTCCATGACTGAAACTCCTACACATCTTTCGGCTTTATCTGAAACCTCCTCGGGGGGCGTGTTGGACTGTATTGTCGAGCTGGCAGGCAACGAAGAGCCGCTGGCCGATCTGCTAATTGAGTTCTACTCCTCCAACTCCAAAGCCGGTTCCGAACCGTTCACCCTGATCAAACGCGCCTATTACTTCGCCAAAGAGCATCACAAAGGCCAAACCCGCAAGTCCGGCGCCCCGTTCCTCATCCATTGCGTCGAAGTGGCTCGGCTGCTCGTCCAACTGGGCTTGGATGATACTACAGTTGCAGCCGGACTGTTGCACGATGTCGTTGAGGATACGCCGGCTACGCATGAGGAGGTTGCCAAACAATTTGGCGAAGAGATCGCCGAACTGATCGCCGGGGTCACCAAAATCGATCAGATAACCGACAAAAACCCCCAGGTGAGCCAACTTGAGACTTATGTCAAGATGCTACTCTCCGCGGCCAAGGACGGCCGCGTCATTCCCATCAAGCTAGCCGACCGCCTACATAACATGCGTACGCTCCAACACTTACCCCCCCAATCCCGCGAGCGCAAGGCACGGGAAACGCTCGACCTGTACGCACCGCTGGCTAACCTCTTTGGGATGGCGCTGCTCCGCTGGCAACTCGAAGACCAAAGCCTCAAATTTCTCGAACCCAAAATTTACCAAGAGTTGCGCGACAAGGTGGCCATGACGCTCGAAGAGCGCGAAGCCTATCTAGAAAAGTTCAAAGTGCCAATCGAGAAGCACCTGAACGAAGAGGGCATTAAAGCCGAATTTACGAGCCGTCCTAAGAACTTCTATAGCATTTACAATAAGATGAAGAAGCGCGGTAAGCCCTTTGAAGAAATCTACGACCTGCTGGCCATACGCATCATCACCGGCACAAGGAACCAATGCTATGCCATCCTCAATTCGATCCACGACATTTACAAAGCTATTAACACCAAAAACTATATACTGACACCCAAGGGCAACGGCTACCAGTCGCTACACACGTCGGTGGTTGGCCCTCAAGGCCAATATGTCGAAGTACAAATCCGCACCAAGGAGATGCACCAAACGGCTGAAATCGGCATTGCTGCCCACTGGCGCTACAAATCCAACGACGCGGGGTCCAGCGATTTCGACCAACACGCGAGTTGGATACGCCAAGCCGCCGACGCTAAGGACCTGCCCGAATTCTTGGAAAATGTGAGTACCAGGATCGCGTCTCTCGACCAGATATTAGTCATCACTCCTAAAGGCTACATATACGAGTTGCCCAAGGGCTCCACGCCGCTCGACTTAGCCTTTGCCGTCCACACCGACATCGGGATACACTGTGTGAAGGCCAAAGTAAACGGTCGAGATACACCGTTAGGTGCGACTTTGAACAGCGGCGAAGCCGTGGACATCGTTACTGACCCCCAGCAAACCCCCCAACTCTCTTGGCTGGACCAAGCCAAGACCGATAAGGCCCTTGAAGCCATCCGCCACTGGCTACGGAAGAAGGAATACGACGACATCGTCCGCTCGGGCAAGAAGGTGCTCCACAGAGGACTACGGACCGCCGACCTACCCGACCTCAATGCCGTGGCTCAGAAGTTCGGGCTCAGGGGCACCGAGCAGCTCTACGTGGCCCTCGGCAAAGGGCACCTGTCAATCGGCAAGGTTATCAGCCGAATAGACCAGCCCAAACCGACCTTTCCTGTGCAGTTAAGCATCCGTAGTTGGGACCGCAAGAACTTGCTGGGGGACATCGCGACGATGATCGGCGAAACTGGCTTCAACATCCGCGACTCCACTACCCGCATCGAGGATCACATCGCCGTAATGAACTTCTGGATCGACGTCGTTGACAACCAGCAACTGCGCCAGATCATGGACCGAATCGAGCGCATCGACGGCGTTTTGGAAGTTCTGTGCGTGGATGATCCTGCCAATAGTTAATCGTGTCGGAACTGTTCCGCCCCAATATCGCTCGGCTGCGCGGGTATGTCCCTGGGGAACAGCCCCGCGAACAGGGCTATATCAAGCTCAATACCAACGAAAACCCCTATCCACCCTCCCCCTTAGTGCTAGCGCGGCTGCGCGACGCCTGCGCGGCTGATCTGCGTCTCTATCCCGATCCAGACGCTTGGGCTTTGCGCCGCAAACTGGGCGAAGTATTCGCCATTGCTCCCCAACAGGTTATGGTCGGCAACGGCTCGGACGAGTTGATCAACGTCATCATCCGCAGTTTCGCCGGTGAGAGCGACAAAATCGCCTATCCCCATCCCACGTACGGCTACTACAAGCCGCTGATCGACATTCAAGGCGCGGAGGCGGTTCCGGTCGAGTTCGGCGAGGATTTCTCCCTGCCCGAGGGCCTAGCTGTGCCTGAGGCCCGCATCACCTTTCTCGCCAATCCCAATGCGCCCTCGGGCACCCTCGTGCCCTACGACGAGGTCGCCGCGCTTTGTGTACAGGTTGACGGTGTCTTGGTCGTAGATGAAGCGTATGTCGATTTTTCGCAGGGCGGCTGCATTCAACTCATCGAGCAACACCCCAATGCCATTGTCGTGCGCACCATGTCCAAGTCTTTTTCCCTCGCCGGCATGCGCATTGGTTTTGCCTTTGCCCCGGCCGCGCTGATCGCGGGGATGTGGAAGGTCAAGGACCACTACAATCTCAATCGGTTGAGCTTAGTGGCCGCCGAGTCGGCCCTAGAAGATCTCGACGCGATGCGCGCCAACGCCGCCCGCGTCTGTGCAACGCGCACACATCTGTGTGTTGGGTTGCGGGCGTTGGGTTTTTACGTGTGGGATTCGCAGGCGAATTTCGTGCTCGCCAAGCTCGGCGAGCGCTGGGCTGGCTGTGCTGCGGCCGAACTCTACGCGCAGCTCAAGGAGCGTCGGATCTTGGTGCGCTACTTTGCCACGCCGCCGCGCTTGGCCGATTGCCTGCGCATCTCGGTGGGCACGGACGCGGAGATCGCTGCGTTGCTAGCGGCCCTAAAAGAGCTATCACCCGTTTAGGCACTCGACAACGCGCGGGGTGCGTCCGCCGCGCTGGTGCATACTGGCGATCATGTCTCCTAAAAAGCCGATGGAGAAACACTGAATGCCGACGATGATCAGCAGGATGCCCAGCATGAGCAGGGGATGGCGGTTTTGGATGTTGCCGTGTTCGTAACGCAGCAAGGCCACATAGGCGCAGATGACCGACCCGCATAGCGTAGAGCCGAGCCCTAAGCTGCCGAAGACGTGCATGGGCGTGGTCATAAAGCGCACGACAAAGGTCACGGTCAGCAGGTCCAAGAATCCGTTTAACAACCGCTTGGTCCCGAATTTGGAATGGCCAAAGCGGCGGGGATGGTGTTGCACCGGAATCTCGCCGACTCGATAGCCCATCCAGTGGGCTACGGCGGGCAAAAACCGATACAATTCCCCATAGAGGTACGGCAGGGCATCTTCGGCCACCTCGCGCCGATATGCTTTGAGGCCGCAGTTGAAATCTCGCAGGCGCACCCCGGATACCAGCGAGGTGATCCAGTTGAACAAGCGGGAGGGGAGGGTTTTACTCAAAGGGTCGCGGCGCTTGGCCTTCCAGCCTGAGACTAAGTCGCAATCGCGGTTGAGTTCGGCCAGCAGCCGGGGAATTTCGCGGGGGTCGTCTTGCAGGTCGGCGTCCATGGTGATGATGACTTGGCCGCGTGCCTGCTTGAAACCGGCGGCGAGGGCTGCGGCCTTGCGGTAGTTGCGGCGAAAGCGCAAGGCGCACACCTGCGGATGCTGTTTGGCCAACTGGCCCAAGACGGCAAACGAGCCGTCCGTGCTTCCGTCGTCCACGAAAATAGCCTCCCAGGACCATTCCGCGGTTGCCAGGGCGCTATCGATCTGACCCCATAGATGAGGCAGACTTTTCTCTTCGTTAAAAACGGGAATGACGAGGGATAAAAAAATTTCTTCTTCCGCTTCTTTGTCTTGGTCCATGGTCTCCTCTCTTGCGAGCAAGTGCCTGACAATAAAACAATCGCCGATTGCCGCGCACAAACCGGCCCGCTTCCCTTGACACCCCAATCGCCCCAACGGTATATACGGACATGCAGCTTCCCTTGGGTTCCCACATTCACCTGATTGCCGTTTGCGGTACGGCTATGGGGTCTTTGGCCGGCATGTTGCGCGAGCGAGGGTATCGCGTCACCGGGTCGGACAGCCACGTCTATCCGCCGATGAGCACCATGCTCGAGGAGTTGGCGATCGACGTGCGGGCCGGCTTTTCGGCGGATCACCTAGTGCCAGCGCCGGATTTGGTCGTCATTGGCAATGCAATCTCGCGTGGCAATCCAGAGGTTGAGGCCGTACTCTCGCGCCGGATCCCGTACCTGTCGCTACCGGAAGTGCTGCGCGATTTCTTTATCCGCGGCAAGCGCTCGGTGGTGGTAACCGGAACCCACGGCAAGACCACCACTACGGCGCTCATTGCTCATCTCTTTACCGCTTGCGACTTGGATCCTTCCTTTCTCGTCGCCGGGGTGCCGCAAAATTTCGACCGCTCCTACCGGCTCGGCCAAGGTGCGCATTTCATCGTCGAGGGCGACGAATACGACAGTGCCTTTTTTGCCAAGTGGGCGAAGTTTTTCTACTACCTACCCGAGGTACTCATCGTCAACAACATTGAATTCGACCACGCCGACATTTACCAAGATCTGGCCGAAATCGTCAAAGCCTTCCGCCAACTCGTCAACATGGTGCCGCAAAACGGCCTGATTCTAGCCCATGGTACCGATCCGAATATCGCCGAACTCCTCCCCACCGCGCTGGCACCGGTGGAGACCTTTGGCCTTGCAGAAGGAGCGTTTTGGCGCGCCACTGACCGCCGGGCCAGTGCCGAGGGTACGCGTTTCACCTTGTGTCGAGCCGGGAGAGAAGTGGGGATTTTCGACTTGCCACTGAGCGGAGACTACAACGTCTGCAATGCTCTCGCCAGCCTGGCCGCTGGTTTTCACGCTGGCCTAACTGCCGACGATCTCCGCACGGCCCTCACCAGTTTTGCTGGCGTCAAGCGCCGACAAGAGCCGATCGGCCTGATTGACGATGTGCTCCTGATTGACGACTTCGCCCATCATCCCACGGCGGTCGCCCACACCCTAGAGGGCCTGCGTCGATCCCATCCCGGACGCCGGCTCATCGCGGTTTTTGAACCGGCCAGCGCGACCAATGCCCGCGCTATCTTTGGGGATCGCTACGTCGAGGCATTCGCCTTGGCCGACGCGTTCGTCGCAACCGCGGTCCCCCGTCCCGAACGCGCCCGAGACGACGAGCCCTTTTCTCCCGAGCGTTTAGCGGCGCGTCTCCGCGCCACCGGCAAGCCAGCGCACTATCTCCCCGATGTCGAATCAATGACCGCTTTTTTAGCGGCGGAAGCTCGCTCAGGCGATTTGGTGGTTTTTATGAGCAACGGCGGCTTCGGCGGTTTGCAACAGAAACTGTGCGCGGCACTCACAGCCCGTGCGCCCTGTATCGACTAGGTGTCAGGAGTGTTGCCAAATAGATGCACTGAACACGGATAAGACGCGCCATGTGAATTCTGTATTTGTATATTTTACAATATATTATAAAAAATAATAAACCGAGGTACGCATATTGCACTAAGCGCATGGTAATTGCCATCTCACCCCAACATGGAGGTTGCCATGCGTCCTGTTATTGTCCTTATCTTTTTTGCTTTCGCCGCACCTGTTGCGGCCCAACCCGGGCCGGTCGTCATATCCGAGTTGATGTGGTCCGGTAGTACGGCATCTACTGCCGACGAGTGGATCGAACTCTACAACACCAGCGCGGCGGCGATCGATCTGGCTGGCTGGACTTTGACCTACCGCAGCGGCGACGAGGACAAGGTGATGTTTGTGCTCGACGCTGCTGCGATCCCCGCCGGACAGGCTTTTCTCATCGCTAACTACGCTGCCGATCACAAAAGCTCCCTCCTCGCCGTTGAGCCGCAGCGCGTTGACGCCGCCGTTTCGCTGCCCAATACCAAGCTGTTCTTACAGCTATACGATGGCGATCCGCAAGCTGGCGGCCAACTCATTGACGTGGCTGACGATGGCCGCGGAGCTCCTTTCGCTGGCGACGCGGCTAGCAAAAGTGCTATGGTCCGCATCGCCTTTGACCAGCCCGGCGACCAGCCCGAAAGCTGGGCAACGGCAACCGAACAAAGCGGCTGGGATGTAGGTGCCAGCGAAAGGGGGACGCCAGGATCCATTCCTGCGTACCTGCTCCCGGAAGGAGGGGAAGCGCCCGAACCCGTCATGGGAACGAACATTTTACCGATGCCTTGGGCCTTGGTAAAAGAGCATCTATATCCATAGCGCGGATTGTAGAACAAAAGGCACCTACTTGCGGGTAGGTGCCTTTTATTGCTAAAAAAAGCCGTGGAAGCTGAGATGCGCTTCGCACGGCCTGTGACGATGGTGGGCAATCGCAGATTTGAACTGCGGACCTCCGGTATGTGAGACCGGCGCTCTAACCAACTGAGCTAATCGCCCAAGAGCGTTTTCTAAAATTAGCCGCCAATGGTTGCTGAGTCAATGTCCGTTGTGCCCGGTGGCAAAGTGGAATTTCGGTAGAGCTACTTCCGTTGCCAACGAGTGGTCCTCGCGCAGGCGGTACGCGCGGTCGAGCTTCAGCCCTGTCCAGCGCTGCGTCTGATAGGTCGCTGGCCAAGTGATTTCCACAAACTCCACTGCAACAGCGTCCCCCAGCCCGAGGTGCGGTGTGAGCGGGTTGGCCCCAAAGCTGCCGCCCGAGCCGATGAGGTGGTGGATGTCGCGGGTGCTGCCGTCTGGTCGCCGCACGCGCACCCGGACGCGGCCGCCAATAGCACCTCGGTTCGACTGTACGCCTTGGGGAAACAACCGCAGCCAGCGATTGCCGTGTCCGGGATTTTCGTAGAGCACGTTCTGATAGAGGTCGCCTTCAAAAGCACCGCCCATGACCTCGAAGACGTCTTGGTCCCCGTCATTGTCGAAGTCGGCAAAGGACACTCCGTGCCCTTTCTGCACGTTGCCGAAACCGCCTGTGGTGGTGACGTCCAAAAACCGCACCCCCCCGTCGTTGCGCAACATGCGGTTGGGCGTGAGCGCACGCAGATCGGGGATCCCAGTGCCGACGTAGCAGTCGGGGAACCCATCGTTGTCTAAGTCGCCGTAGTTGGCACCCATAGCTAGGATAACTTGGCCGAAACTGCCCAGTACTTCGGTGACTTCGGTGAAGGTGTCGTCGCCGTTGTTGCGATACACTTGGGCGCGATCGGCGGCAAATTCTTCGCCGAGGTATGCACGCGCCATGTCTCCGAGGTCGTCCATGTTGTAGCCACCGGCGAACAAGTCGAGCCAGCCATCGTTGTCATAGTCCCAAAACCAAGTGGGAAAGCTCTCGTTTGGCCCCGGAGCGACGATCTCGGCGGCAAAGCGGTCGCCGAGATTGCGGTAGAGGACATTTTCTCGGTAGAACTGAGATACGTATAGGTCAATCAGGCCGTCGTTGTCTATATCGCCCCAAGCAACGCCCTTCACAAAGCCCACGTGAGCGACGCCGACTGCGGGAGCCACATCGACAAACGCACCGTCCCCTTGATTGCGAAACAACTGGCATGGATGGGGCCGCTTGCCGGACTCGTTGCCAACAAACAGATCCAACCAGCCGTCGTTGTCGTAGTCGGCAAAGGCTGCTGCGTGGGTCGGGTGCAAGGAGAACAAGCCAGCGCGCCGCGTCACGTCCACAAAGGCGCCGTCGCCGTTGTTGCGCAACAGAGAGTTAGGCATGCGGCCCTCTTCCCCCATCCAAGCACCGCGCAAAACGAGCAGGTCGACATCGCCGTCGTTGTCGTAGTCGGCCTGTTCGAGGTTGATCCCCCCGATTTGCCCGGCCAGCCCGGCCGCTGTCGTGGCCTCGGTAAAGGTGCCATCGCCCTCGTTGCGGAAGTAGCGCAGTGGATCGCGCAGTCCCCACGAAGAAACCGCAATGTCTAGCAGACCGTCGCCGTTGAAGTCCTCGACCGCGCTGCCGCCCGCCAGGCCCACAGCCGCGACTCCGGCCACCGGTGCCACGTCGCGAAAGCGTTGGATCCCGCCGCCGTGGCCGTCGAATACGTGCGGGGGAATGCACCAAGGTTCTGGCACTCCTTCCGGGTATTCACCCAAGGTCATGTACGCCAAGTTCAACAGCCAGCGCGTTCCCAGATCGCTTGGGCGTTTGTTCAAGTTTATGGTGTAGTGCTCAATGGCGCGGCGGGAGCCTTCCTGCAAACGGTGGATGCCGTCGCCGCGGATCGGCAGCAAGCAGGAATCCGTGGTGTGGTTGAGCAGGCAGTTTTCTTGCTCGCCAAGGCGCAGATAGGCGATGGCGAGTTGGTCATGCAGCATATAGACGAATCCCTCGGTCGCCGGCACCTGCCCGGCTTTTACGGCTGCCAGCACACTTTGCATTTCTTCGATGCCCGTGTGCAAATCCCCGGCCCGCACCCGCTCTTGGGCAATGTGCAGGCGCATGTTCAGCCGCTTGCCCGCGCTCATTGGTTGCCCCAACAAGGAACTAAGGCCTTCGACGCGGGCTTGGTTCAGATAGATGTTGGCAATGGGATCGGCCCGTTGGGCGAGGCGGGCCAACACCGTCGCCATAAAACGCGAATCCCCGCGATCTACGTCGGCGTCCACCTGCCCCCAGCTAGCTGTGGCCCATAGCAGGACGGCTATAACGCTCTGCATAAGAAAAAACGGCTACAAAAATTGGCGTCCCAATCATCGTAACCGCGCGTGTGGAAAAAGTAATGGTGGGCCCAGTAGGACTCGAACCTACGACCGACGGATTATGAGTCCGCTGCTCTAACCAACTGAGCTATAGGCCCATGTAAGTTAGCTAAAAACCTAGGATTTTTCCCGAGCCGGTCAAGAGCTTTGTTCGGCCGCGACCGCTTGGCGCTCTTGGTTGAGCGCGACCAGTTCGGCGCTGATGCGTGCAATTTCGCCGTCGTCGGATGCCGCAGCCAGAGCCTGCCGTGCGCTGTCGATGCGCCTTTGCAGCGCATTTTTCTGAAAGTAAAGCAAATAGTCGCGCCCTTGTCGCTCGACTTGTTCCTCGTCGAAACCTTGGGCCGCGCATTGAGCGACTAGGCGTGCGAGTGCGTCGTCTTGTACCGCACCGATGATCGCGGCAGGGGTGATGGCTTTGCCTTGAGCATGGTGGTCGAAGAGGATGCGGCACAGGGCTTGAGAGCGGGCGTCGCTGAGCGAGTCGGGGGCGAATTCTCGAACCGTTTCGGGTATGAGTTGCGGGAAGTTGAGCAACAGCCCTACGAATTCGAGCTCGTGGCGCGGTGGATCGGGCGTGGCTGTCGGGGATAACTCGGCAACTGCCTTGCGCGATTGTTGGGGACGGCGCATGGAGGCTTGCAGGTCGTGGCGCAGGGATTGTTCGTCAACCGAGAGGCGCCCGGCGACTTCGCGCAGTAGCAGGTCGCGGCGGACCGCATCTTGGGGCTTGGCTAGGAGGGGTTTGAGCCTTGCGATAGCGCGCGCTTTGCCTTCGATGCTGGAGAGATCGTGCTGCTGCGCGAGTTGTTCGAGGTAGAAATCGAGAACCGACTGGGCATTTTCGGCTCGTTTGAGCAGCGCGTCCGGCCCGTGCTTTTGTACGAAGCTGTCGGGATCGTGCTCAGCGGGCAGCGAAACGACGCGGGCGTCTATACCCGTGCCTAGGAGAACTTCAAGGCCGCGCATGGCGGCCGTGGAGCCGGCTGCGTCGCCGTCAAACAGCAGCACGACTTGGCGGGCAAAGCGAGCCAACAAGCGGCCGTGGTCTTCGGTTAGGGCTGTGCCGGAGGTGGCGACTACGTGCTGGATGCCAGCCTGCGCTAGACTGATGAGATCCATGTAGCCTTCGACGACTAGTACCGCATCTTGGCGGCGGATGGCATCGCGGGAAATGGATAACCCATAGAGCACCCGGCCCTTGTGGTAGATGGTCGTTTCGGGCGAGTTCAGGTATTTAGGCTCTTGGTCAGGCTGGAGTGTGCGCGCACCGAAGGCAATGGTCCGATCCGAGAGATTGGCAATGGGAAAAGCGACTCGGTCGCGAAAGCGATCGTAGTGCCCGCTGCCTGTGGAGCGCGGCAGAGCCAATCCGGCGCGCTCCAAGGTTTGGGGACTCAGGTCGCGGCGACCGGCTACTTTGAGCAAGGCGTCCCACTCCGGCGGCGCGTAGCCCAAGCCGAAGCGTGCGATGGTTTCGTCTGTGAGGCGGCGTGCTTGCAAATACGTGCGGGCATTGGTGCCAACATCGTCGTTGAGCAGCAGATGGTGAAAGTACTTTTGCGCTAGGTCGTTGGCTCGGTAGAGTTCATCAGCGGCTTCGACTTCTTCGCGCGATGATCCCGAACGCTCGGGCAGGGCGATACCGGCGCGATCGGCGAGGAATTTGAGCGCTTCGACAAAAGTAACGCGGTCGATATCTTGGATGAACTTGAAGACATCGCCGCCGCCGCCGCAGCCGAAGCAGTGGTAGAATTGGCGGTCGGGATTGACGCTAAAGGAAGGGGTCTTCTCTTCGTGAAATGGGCAGAGGCCCGAAAAATTGCGACCCTTCTTAGTGAGCTGGACGTGTTCGGAGACTAAATCGACGATGTCGGTAGCGTCGCGGATGCGGTCGCGAATGGCTTCTGCTTCATAGTTGTGTGGCATTGCTAGCAGGGGGGGGTTTCTTTATATTAACAGTGCCATTGAGCAAGATATGGTGGCCCATTAACTAGGTCAAGAAAGTCAATTAGCGACGCTAATTTGCGTTAATTCCTTGAGTTTACAGCGAACTGTTGGTATTATTAATAAGTTAAACACTTATTCATGGCCTTGCTGGGGCTAAATCAGAATTTGACCCATTGAGCATTCAGAGGAGGAATCAGATATGTCGAAAGGCATAAAGGGAGCTATCGCGAGTCTGGCCTTGTTGGGACTCGGCATTTTTCTGGGCGCGAGTCCGGCGGCAGCACAGGTGACGGTTTCTGAGTCAGCAGCGGATACCGACGACCTTGCACCGAGTCCGGTTGACGGAGTACAGGCTGAGTTCAACGAAGGTGGAAGGAGCATCACCGTCTCTTGGGATATATCTGTTGACGATGTTGTGCGCCAGGTCCCGACGAGCAGCGACTTTACGACGGGCGGCACCTTTGCCAACGTCAACGATGTGGCTGGTTACAATATATGGCGTCGTCTCGCCGATGGTTCCGACGGATTGGCAATCGTCGGCACCGTTGGTCCCGGCGTGACGTCCTTGGTCGATGTCTCGATCGACGTGAGCAGGGGAAGCAGACGGTACTTCTATATGGTCTCGGTTGTCGATGAAAGCGGCAATGAGAGTGCCCCGATCGAGTCTGCCGAAGTCAGGAACATGTTGCTCCTTGGCGACTTTGACTACGATGGCGATGTAGACCTTTTAGACTACGGCATTTTTCAAACCAACTTTGGCCAAGCCGAATTCGATCCAGCCACAGATATTGATGGCAATGGCATGGTTGATCTCGATGACTTTTTCCTTTGGGCCGATAACCTCGGTGCCAAGTTGTATCAGTGACGGCCGCAATATGGTTGTGTATTTCATCTTTTCACAAGGAGTATAGTTCGATGAAAGGATATATTCGCATCGTCGCGCTAGCTGCTTTTTGCGCTGTTCCCGCAGCCGCTCAGCTAACTACTTCTGAGTCCGTAGCTTCTGTCGATAATATTCCTCCTGCACCTGTGACTAACCTACAAGCCGCAGATAGTGATGCTTCCTCCGTGTCGCTTTCTTGGACGCTATCGGCAGATGATGCTCGTTCGTTTACGACCTTTGGGGGCCAAGTGGTGCCTACGGGAGACGTACACGGTTATCGCGTGTATCGCACGGATTATTTTCCACCCGTGGACGATAGCGGCCATATAGTCCTCGGCTGGTTCACGCGCGAGGGAGCTAAGGTTGACTTCGACGACTTCTTTCTCTTAGCTGATCGCTTCGGCTCTTCTGACGCTGATGGGGATTTTGAGTTGTTCTTCGATATAGTCCCCAATGGCCAAATTGATGTCGATGATTTTCTGCGCTTCGCCGATGATTTCGGCAAGGCCGTAACTCAGGAACAGGGCAGCGAAAGGCTGGTTGCCACGCTGGGGCCGGGCATCTCCGAATTTGTCGATAATGACGTCGTCAGCGGGGCCTCCTATGTCTATGACGTAAGAGCCTTTGACGGCGACAACGAAACGGGCGTTGTCGCCCCTTTTGCTTCCAATGAGGATGTAGCTCGGATGGCGATGGCTGTTGGCGCAGAGCAATAAGGGCACGAGAAGTTGCAAGTTGCAGAGATAGGACGCCTGCTTGATGAGCAGGCGTCCTTGTCTTTTGTATAGCACGTCTTGACAAATAAAGATATTATCTGTATGCTTTAAGCTCTGTTAGTTAAATACCTCAGCGGTTTATTCCGCTTGAAATTCCACCCCCCTATTTAAAAATTCTTCGCGATAGACCTCCTGCAGTTGTTAAAGAATTTTACCAAGGTACGGCATACCTTAGGTAGGTTTTTAGTATTTTAACAGTACTACCACATGTACTCCAATGCTCGTAATAGCTCATAGGTGCTTGCAGTGCCGTAGGGCACTCGAATATTCCCTTTGTGATCCTGCACTCTAACCGCAAGAAAGGTTGCAAGGAAGAGATGCCACCCCTCAATAGAACGCAGAAAATGAACATTGTCGAACTCCAGCGCATGAACATCTTGGATCTCCAAGAGCTGGCCAAGAAGTTGGAGGTTGTAGATTGCACCTCTTTGCGCAAGCAGGAGTTGATCTTCTCTATCCTTAAGCACCAGACCGAGCGCAGTGGGCTGATCTTTGCTCAAGGTACTTTGGAGGTGCTGGACGAGGGGTTCGGCTTTCTCCGCTCGCCGAGCTACAACTACTTACCTGGTCCCGACGACATTTACGTTTCTCATTCGCAGATTAAGCGATTTAGCCTGCGCACGGGCGATACTATTTCCGGCCAGATCCGGCCGCCGAAAAACGACGAGAAGTACTTTGCGCTGCTGAGAGTCGAGGCAATCAACTTTGACGATCCAGAAGTCACCAAGAACAAGACGATCTTCGAAAACCTGACGGCCTTACATCCCACGGATCGCTTCAAGTTAGAGCACAATCCCAAAGACATGACGACGCGGATTCTCGACTTGCTCTCGCCCATCGGCAAAGGGCAGCGTGGCCTAATCGTCGCGCCACCCTTCACTGGCAAAACCATGCTGTTGCAAAAGGTTGCCAACGCCATCACAACTAATCATCCCGAAGCGGTTCTCATCGTCTTACTCATTGACGAGCGCCCCGAGGAAGTTACCGATATGCTGCGTTCGGTGCAGGGCGAAGTCGTTAGCTCGACCTTTGATGAGTCGGCTACGCGGCACGTGCAGGTGGCGGATATGGTGATCGAGAAGGCTCGGCGTCTAGTTGAACACAAGCGGGATGTGGTCATTCTGCTCGATAGCATCACGCGCTTGGCACGGGCCTACAATACAGTGACGCCGCACTCGGGACGGATCCTCACTGGTGGCGTTGACTCGACAGCTTTGCAGTGGCCGCGCCGCTTTTTTGCCGCCGCGCGCAATCTCGAAGAAGGCGGTAGCCTGACGATTGTCGCTACGGCCCTAGTAGAGACCGGGAGCCGCATGGACGAAGTGATCTTTGAAGAGTTCAAAGGCACGGGTAACATGCAGGTGCAGCTAGATCGCCGATTGAGCAACCGCCGCGTCTATCCGGCCATTGATGTGACGGCGACGAGCACCCGCAAGGAAGAGTTGCTGCTGACGGAGTTTGAATTGAACCGCTCGTGGGTCCTGCGCCGCATACTCAATCAGATGGGTGTCGTTGAGGGCATGGAGTTCCTCCAAGAGCGCATGCAGGGCACGGAATCCAACGAGGAATTCCTCAAGGCCATGAACGACTAGTCACCTTGTCTTTTGAGTCTCAAGCCTCTATTTTTATTGACTCGACAGCCGAATTTCAATCCCCAAAAGCAGAGGAGTGTGAAGGTGCAAAAAGACATCCATCCCGAGTATCAAACGGTTATCTTTCTCGACACTAGCTGCGACTACAAGATACTGTCGCGTTCTACGATGAGGTCCGAAGAGACGATGGAGTGGGAAGATGGGAATTCCTATCCGGTAATTCGGGTCGAAATCAGCTCGGCGTCGCATCCTTTCTACACCGGTAAGCGCCAGCAGATCATGGACCGCGGCGGGCGCATCGACCAGTTCAATCGCCGCTACGGCAAAAGCGCGCAAGCCTAGTAACCCATTTTGTGCGAAAAGGTGGTAGGACGCCCTCCCGAGGGTGTTCGTATCGCCTTTTTCGTGTACGCGAGTCCATGGACAGAGAGCAACTCACGCAAGATCTACCCGTCGGTGGCCAAGCCGTCATCGAAGGGGTGATGATGCGCGTACCCGGCAAAATCGTCACTGCCGTGCGGGCGGCTGACCGCCAGATCGTGGTGCGCGAGAAAGCGTACGATTCCCTAACCCAGCGCTATCGCCTGTTGGGGCTACCCGTATTGCGCGGCGCCCTATCTTTTTTTGAAATAAGGAGGGATTCATAATGCACAAAGCAACCGTAGCTCTTGCCGCTTTCATTCTCTTATTGGGGTGCAACGCAGATAGTCCTACCTCGCCCGGCACAGTCAAGCTCAGTGAAGACATGCCTATTGAGATCAAGGTTGAGGTTGAACAATGCCTAACACCGACTTTGGACATTGCGGGTACATGGTCAGGGGAGGGTAGGCATTGGGTTCATTTTGGTAATGAGGTATTAATATCAACCCAAGACACATTGTGGATAGAGCTCGCAAATGATCCTAGGCCGGTGGGCGATACGGGTACGATGTATTATAACTACACACTGCTTTCATTCTATACTCCATCTGATGAGTATGATCCTGATGAGTATGATCCAACCAGACCTCTCAGAGAGAGAAAAGGTAAAATAGGTGTGTATAGAGGATACGCAGGATACGGAGTTTGGTTATTCAAACACACTGTAAGCTATGACCGACATTGGGATGAAATAAGGGAAAAGTACCGGCATGATGAGGCGTGGCGGTGGTTGCTGTCTTGGGATAATGGGGTAGTGATGTTTGATAACTCGCTTGCTATAGAGTGGGTATCTAATACTTCTAGTAACGCTGATCTTCATAAAGTGTTCGATTACGCCTATTATGAGCGTGTTGATGAATGACTGACAAAATCTTTCAACGTACGCTTGAGCCATTCTCTTGCAATGAGATAGATGGCGAGTGCCCAGGGCTGTGGCTACAGCGCATTACGACCCGCGAGCCGGACGACGACCAGTTAGAAGTCGCTCTATATGCGCTGTGCCGCGCCCTAAATGAAGAAGTTGAGGCCAATCCGTGTTAGATAAATTGAACGAATACGAACTGCGCTACGAGGAACTAAGCGCGCTTATGGCTGATCAGGCCGCCAGCCAAAACCCGACTCAGTACCAGAAGCTGGCGCGGGAAATGGGCGACTTGCAAGAAGTGGTGAGTTTAGCGGGCCAGTACCGCGCCACGCTGGAACAGTTCGCAGAGGCCGAGGAGATCATCTCCGATGGCAGCGATGCCGAGCTAGTCGAATTGGCTGAGGCTGAGCGAGACCAACTGAAAGGAAAAGTAGCGCAGCTAGAGGAAACACTCAAAGTGCTGCTGATTCCCAACGACCCCAACGACAGCCGCAATGCCATCGTCGAGATTCGCGCCGGCACCGGTGGCGACGAAGCCGGGCTCTTCGCCAGCGATCTGTACCGCATGTACCATCGCTTTGCCGAACGCAAGGGGTTGAAAACCGAGGAGCTTTCGTCCAGTCACAATCCAGCCGGTGGCTTTAAGGAGGTAGTATTCGTGGTTTCGGGTGCGGACGCCTTCGGTCAACTCAAGTTCGAGAGCGGGGTCCACCGCGTACAGCGGGTTCCCAAAACTGAGGCCTCGGGCCGGATTCACACCTCGGCGGCCTCGGTCGCGGTTCTACCCGAAGCCGAGGAGGTAGAGGTGGAAATTGCCCCCGACGATTTGAAGATCGAAGTGTACCGCTCTAGCGGACCGGGTGGCCAGAGCGTCAACACCACGGATTCGGCCGTGAAAATCACGCATACCCCAACGGGCATTGTCGTCTCTTGCCAAGACGAGAAGTCGCAGCTAAAAAACAAGAACAAGGCATTGAAGGTCCTGCGCGCCCGGCTCTACGACAAATTGCAGGCCGAGCAAAAGGCCGAGCGCGACGCCGCCCGTGCTGGCCAGATCGGCTCGGGCGACCGCAGCGCGAAAATTCGCACCTACAACTTCCCGCAGGGCCGGGTCACCGATCACCGCATTGGCTTGTCCCTCTATCGCCTGGAGGAAATTCTCGATGGCGATTTTGGACAATTCGTGGAGCAGTTGGCCCTCGCATCTCAGCAGGACGCGCTGGCGTTAGACCGATGAGTGGACGCTCTTGGCGGCTGCTCGACATCCTCGAAAACACGAGCCGGTTTTTTGCGTCAAAGGGGTTGGATAACGCCCGCCTGCAAGCCGAGTTGCTGCTCGCCGCCGTGCTCGGCGTCAACCGCCTCGATCTCTACCTGCAATTTGAACGCCCCTTGTACCGCAGCGAAGTAGATCGCTACCGAGAATACGTGCGGCAGCGGTTGCGGCGCGTGCCCGTGCAGTACATCACGGGCGTGGCGGCCTTTCGCCATCTAGATCTGGCCGTGACGCCGGCGGTGTTGATCCCGCGCCCCGAAACCGAGGTGCTCGTCGATGTGGCCTTGGAGCTTTTGCCCGCGGGGGGCCGGGCCCTCGACTTGTGTTGCGGCTCAGGCGCGGTCGCCCTGTCGCTGGCCCAAGAAGCGACAGCGGTCGCGGTGGTAGCGACTGACGTATCGGCTGATGCTTTGGCCGTGGCGAAGGCCAACGGCCAGCACTGCGGGCTAGCCGGGCGCGTCGAGTGGCACTGCGGCGATCTGTTCGCGCCCCTCCGTGGCATCGAGCCTTTTGACCTCGTCGCGGCTAATCCGCCGTATGTGCGCCGCAGCGATTTGGCGCAACTGGCACCGGAAGTTCGCGACTACGAGCCGCATCTCGCGTTGGATGGGGGCGAAGACGGGTTGGCATACTTCCGCCGAATCGCAGAGGAGGCGGCCGACTTTATTCGCCCCGGAGGCCATCTACTACTAGAGGTGGGAGACGGCCAAAGCGCGGCCGTGGAGGACCTGCTTGCGCGGTCTGCACGCTTGACTGAGGTTCAGATAAGACCGGACTTAAACCAGATCCCCCGAGTCGTCGTCGCGCGTGCAAGTACTCAGACGAGTTGAGGCATGGCCAAAAAGAATCGCTCCGCTTACGTCTGCCAGTCCTGCGGCCACAGTGCCGCACGCTGGTTTGGCCGCTGTGTGGCCTGCGGCGAGTGGAACGCCTGCGTCGAAGAGCAGCTTCAAGCACCTGACAGTCGGCGCGAACATCTGACGGTCTCGCCGCGCTCCCAATTGCAGCCCATTACCCAAGTTGATGACCAAGACCACGAGCGGCTGAAAGTCGGCATCTCCGAGTTCGATCGGGTCTTGGGCGGCGGCATCATGCCCGGTTCAGTCGTCTTAGTTGGCGGCGACCCCGGCATTGGCAAATCGACGCTCCTGTTGCAGATGGCCGGACAGCTAGCGGCCTCTGATGTTCGCATCGCATACATTTCTGCCGAGGAGTCGGCCGCACAGATCCGCCTGCGTGCCGGGCGCTTAGGGGCGTTGTGCGAAAGTCTGCACGTAATGGCCGAGACTAGCCTCGCGGCCATTCTCGACCAGTTGCAATCGGCCGACCCGCTGGCCATCATCATCGACTCGATCCAGACCATTTACCGGCCCGAGTTAGAGAGCGCACCCGGCAGCGTAACTCAAGTGCGCGAGTGCGCTGCGCTGCTGGTCTATTTGGCCAAAGAGAGCGGTATTCCCACGTTTTTGGTCGGGCACGTGACCAAAGAGGGCACGGTCGCCGGGCCGCGAGTGTTGGAGCACTTAGTCGATACTGTGCTCTATTTAGAGGGCGAGCGGCATCACCACTTCCGCATTCTGCGTGCCGCCAAAAACCGCTTTGGTTCGACCAACGAGATCGGGATTTTTGAGATGCGGGACCAAGGGCTAATCGAGGTCGCCAATCCCTCCAAAATTCTGCTGGCCGAGCGCGCCGAGGGCGTGTCGGGTTCGGCCATTGTCTGTAGCATGGAGGGTACGCGGCCGCTCTTGATCGAAATTCAAGCTCTCGTCTCGCGCTCTAGTTTTGGTTATCCACAACGGGTTGCCACCGGCATCGACGCCAAGCGGCTCTCGATTATTATCGCGGTGCTCGAAAAGCGCTGCGGCCACGATCTGTCGAGCGAGGACATTTTCGTCAATGTAGTAGGGGGCATTCGCCTCGACGAGCCGTCGGTGGATATGGGGGTGGGGCTGGCCATTGTCTCGAGCTTCTGCAACAAGCCCATTGACGCAAAGACCGTGGCCATTGGCGAGATTGGGTTGGGCGGGGAGATCCGGCCGGTGAACCAAATTGACCGGCGGGTGGCCGAGGCGCGGAGTTTGGGTTTTGAGCGGTGTTTGGTAGCGCGGAGTAACTTACAGGGGTGGAAGCGACCCGCGAGGATGGAGGTGGTTGGGGTGGGGGGGATGGAGGCCGCCGAAGCGCTCGCCTTTGGCTCAAGCTAGCCCCTTTTCTTCACAGTGTTGTTTCGCGTAGTTGCCAGTTTTTGCTTTTTGCACCCTTTTCATTCTTTTTCTAACCCATTATTAAACAATAAATTGCGCGTATTTTTGCCGTTTGGCACGGCATTTGTTACAAGTAGCTAGCGCAGTTTAATCTGCTTCAATGAAAAAACACTTGACACCTGAACATTGATTCACTATCTTTTTGTTCAGGTCGTTCAGGTGGCGGTGCAATAACCATTTCTTATGGAACACGCGAGGAGGAAATCATGGTAGCGGGCAAAAGCAGGAGCAGTGCCAACGGCAAGCCTTTAAGCAAAGACAAGGACAAGGCGGTCGGCTTGGCACTCGCCCAGATCGAACGACAGTTTGGCAAAGGGGCCATCATGCGGTTGGGAGAGTCAGCGGCAATGGACGTCGAGGTTATTTCCACGGGGGCCATTTCGCTAGACGCGGCCCTCGGGGTCGGCGGGGTGCCCAGAGGTCGAGTCATTGAGCTTTTCGGGCCTGAAGCCGCAGGTAAAACCATGCTGGCGTTGCACATCGTCTCTCAGGCACAAAAGACCGGCACGGCGGCTTTCATCGACGCCGAGCACGCGCTCGACGTTAATTTCGCCCGTCGGCTGGGCGTCGATATCGACAACTTGCTCGTCTCGCAGCCGGATTCGGGCGAAGAGGCCCTAGAGATCACGGATACGCTAGTGCGGAGCGGTGCCCTCGACCTCGTGGTGATCGATTCGGTTGCCGCACTGGTGCCCAAGGCCGAGCTCGAAGGCGATATGGGCGACTCCCACGTAGGGTTACAAGCGCGGCTGATGTCCCAAGCCCTGCGCAAGCTCACTGGGTCGTCGCAGAAGTCGGGGACCACGGTGATCTTCATCAACCAATTGCGGATGAAGATCGGCGTGATGTTCGGCAGCCCCGAGACCACCACTGGCGGTCGTGCCCTAAACTTCTATTCCTCGGTCCGCCTCGACATCCGCGGCATTGGCTCGATCAAGGACGGCGATGAGATCATTGGTCGCCGCACCCGCGTCAAGGTCGTCAAAAACAAGGTCGCCCCGCCCTTTCGCGAGGCCGAGTTCGATATCATGTTCCGCGGCGACGATGTAGGCATATCGCGCGAGGCCGATCTGCTCGACTTGGGCGTCAACAGCGGTTTTGTCGCCAAAAGCGGCACTTGGTTTTCCTATGGTGACGAGCGGTTGGGCCAAGGGCGCGAGAACGCGCGCATCTTCCTCCGCGACAACCACGAGGTCCGCACGCGCCTAGAGACCGAAGTGCGCCAAGCCCTCAACATGAAGATCGCAGAAGTGCCCGGACCAAAAGAAGTAGAGGCCGAACTAGCCTAGAGCCTCTGTGCGCTCGCGGGTCGAGGTGCCAAGGCCGCTCTGGAGACCCCACCCCAAGGCACCTACAGTGCCTCGCACCCGCGCGTACTCCTTAACTCCCCCAAGGAGGTGAACCATGCAGACTACCATACTAAGCCCCGCGGCCATCCCCTTGCAGGCGCGCATTGGGCAAGCCCGTTCTTGGGCCGACTTGGAGTTGTTGTGCGATCACATTGACGCGGCCTATCAGCGCGGCGAGTTGGATATGTCCAGTGCCGACCAACTGAGTGCCTTGGTTGCAGCTACCGCCCTGAAGGTGCCCGAGCAACCGAGCATCCCGGCTGAGGTGCTCTTAGGTCGGGAGCCGGACATGCCGCACAATACCCGTCAAGCCGCCTGAGCAGGCCGCGACACAGCCCGCCTTTAGGACGGGCCAACATGGGCATCGGAGCTTTTGCTTCGGTGCCTTTTGTTTGCAAAAAACAGCCCATGCCATATAATCAAAGGCATGCCCCGCAGTCCGTTGGAACCCCCTATCTTAAAAGTGCTGATCGAGCGCCAGCAAGTAGAAAGGCGCGTCGGCGAGTTGGTCCAGGAACTAGCCGCCGACTACGCTGGGTCGTCTCCCTTATTTATCGGCCTCCTCAACGGAGCAGTGCAGTTTATGATGGCCCTGATAGATCGCTTGCCCGAGGAACTGTTGGCGCGGTTGGACTACGACTTCATCGGTGTTTCGAGCTATCAGGGCACGGAGAGTACCGGGCAGCTCAAGTTGACCAAGGACCTCGTTGTCGCAGTGGCCGGACGGGACGTACTAATCGTCGACGGCATCGTCGATAGGGGCCGATCCCTAGATTTTGTGCTGGCCAAGATAAAGTCGCAGCAACCGCTTTCACTCAGAACATGTGCGCTACTGAACAAACGCGTCCGCCGGGAGTTTCCATTGCCGATAGATTACTGTGGTTTTGAGATTGAAGACGCGTTCGTCGTTGGCTACGGCATGGATTGCGACCAGCGCTACCGCGCCCTGCGCCACATTACCACAATCGAACACCCCAGAGGAGAACCAGAGCAATGGCCCCCAAGAAAGTCTTAATCACCGGCGTCTGCGGATTGATCGCCGGGGTCGTATATCGGCATTTGCGCACTCAACCTGCCCGCTATGATCTCTATGGTCTGGCGCGGCGGTCCCAACTTTCGGAACGGACGCCCAAGGACGCAGCGTTGGGAATTCCCGAGGAAAAATTCATCCTCGCAGACTTGACCGACTACAACGCGATAGCCAAGGCTGTCGCGGGCATGGACGTGGTCGTGCAACTGGCGGCCGATCCGCGGCCAGATGCTAGTTGGGAGAGTCTGCTCGGCAGCAATATCGTTGGGGCGCGCAATGTGCTGGAGGCTGCGTGTCGCTCTGGCGTCCGGCGCGTGGTCTTCGCCAGTTCGATCATGGTGTCTTGGGGCTACCAGCAGGAGGACCCGTACAAGGCCATTTCCGAAGGGCGCTTCGACGCGGTCGATGCGGGTCATATACAGGCCGTGACGCACGAGTGGCCGTATCGGCCCACTGGCCTGTATCCAGCGACCAAGATCTGGGGCGAAGCCCTAGCGCGCTACTACGCTGACGTGCACAATATGTCGGTGCCTTGTCTGCGCATTGGCTGGGTCAATGCCGAAGACCATCCGCGCGACGAGCGGGGCGGGGCCATTTGGTGTAGCCAGCGCGACGTGGTTCAGCTCGTGCAGTGCGCCATTGAAGCACCTGCGGACTTGCGCTTCGATATTTTTTACGGAGTGTCCAACAACCGCTGGCGCTGGGTCGATATCGACCATCCGCGCCAAGTCTTGGGCTATATCCCCGCAGACAGTGCCGAAGAGAAGTTAGGGCTGGCCTGAGCCAAAATGGGCCGAGAACCTAAGACCAAAACGGACCTGTGGTCCGTCAAGCTGTTCTTCGTCGTGCTCGGGGCTATTGTCGCCTACAATGTGGTCAATTGGGTGCGCGGCGAGCCGGAATGGGAGGAGCGGCTCCACGAGCAAGGAGCTTTCGCAGTGCAGACAGCCGGTCGGCCCAATCTGCGCAAGCTGCGCGAGCCGTTGTCCTTTGGCGAGGTAGAGTTCCAGTACCTGATGTTCGAACGCGCCGACGTGCAGTACGCCATTGCCTACGGAGATGTGCCCGAGGCCGTCCAAGCCGATAGCGCGATCGCTGCACGTCGGGATGCCATCTTGCAGAAGGTGCAGGGGACGATCCGGTCGGAGGTCGCCATTGAGATAGACGGGTACCCCGCTTGGCAGACGCAGATACAAGCTGCCGACCAAAGCCTGTTGCGAGTGCAGAGCCTACAAGTGGACCAGCGGCTCTATAGCTTGATGGTGGTCGGAGCACCGTCCGCGTTTGACGATTCCGCCGACATCGAGCGATTTTTCGCGTCTTTCAGGCTCGCCAAGCCCTGATGATTGCGAAAGCGCGGGGATTTCCGCGCCGGAGGCTCTGCGAGATCGGGCTGGACGAAATCGATCGCCGCACAGAAGGGGTCTCCAAGCTGATGCTGGCCAGATGTGTAATCCGCTACTTGTTCCCGATAGCCGTGCCGCGCAACTCGGTCCAGCAGGAGAACTTGGCCGGGCGTATCGGCGATGCGTGAGGACGCTGGAGGCTGGTCAATAGCCTTTATCGGCACTCCCGCCTATTTCTCCTAAGAAGCGTTTTTAAAATTCTCGTCGGACTACTTCAACGGGCGGTCGAGCGGTTCCTCGATCGGGCGTTTTCCGCGGGCGAGACTCCAGTACTACCAGGCTTTTTTGGAGGCTCAAAAAACAATAAGAATAATCTTAAAAAGGCTTCTTAGTTGGCGCGCTTGGAATATAATTCCCATAAAAAAAAGCCCCTGAAAAATCAGGGGCTTAGAAGATGGTGGGCGATACTAGACTTGAACTAGTGACCTCCTGCATGTCAAGCAGGCGCTCTAGCCAGCTGAGCTAATCGCCCTCGTGTTGCCTAATTGCAAACGATTAATATATCCCAGCGTACAAACTGCGTCAAGATTGCGCCGAAAGGGGTAGTGGTACAGTTTGAAATTTAGCTTTACTCCCGTTGGATCGCCCCGGTTCAACCCCAAGCCCGACCTCAACCGCACCGCGACAATTGGAGATTGCAAAATGTACCATGATCGAATTTTCAATAGCGTCCGCCGCCACTTTTTCTTATTGGTAGTCGGTCGCTTTGAAAATTCTAGCTCTTTAATAAAGAGACAAAAAGCGATCCACTACCCAGAAAGGAGAGCACAATGCCCTCTACCTACCGAGTTGGACTCATCGGCTGCGGGCGCATGGGTGCCACTATTGACGACGAAGTCAAAGGCCACCCCCATGCCCGGCTCTACCTGCCGTATTCGCACGCGGCTGCCATCGTCGCCTGCGAGCGCATGGAATTGGTCGCTGTCTGCGACCCGATCGCGGAGAAGGCCGAACGCATCCGCGACCGCTACGGTGCTCAGCGAGCCTATGCCGACTACCGGGCAATGATCGAGCGCGAAAATCTCGACGTGGTCAGCATTGCCACCCGACCGGGGCCGCACGCCGAGCAGGTGATTTTTGCCGCTGAAGCCGGCGTCAAAGGCATCTACTGCGAAAAGTCGCTGTGCAACGCCGTACGCGAAATGGATGCCATGCTGCAAGCCTGTATGCCGCGGGGCGTCAAATTCAACTACGGTACGCAGCGGCGTTACGCCGCGCTCTATCGCAATGCGCGCTCCATGATCGAGCGCGGCGAGATCGGCGCGGTACAGGCGGTCGTGGCAAACTGCGGGATCAGCGCGGCGCAATGGGGGCATACGCACGCGGCCGACATGATGCTCTTTTTCGCGCTGGACTCGGAGGCAGAATTCGCCCAAGGGACGGTACAGGCCGAGGCCGCAGATTGGGCGGGCGACCGGCTGACCATAGATCCGCCGATAAGCAATGGATACGCAAAATTCAAAAACGGGATCCACGCCTATCTGGTAGGGGCGCCCGGCTGGGAATTTGAAATCAGCGGCACCGAGGGTACGCTACGCACCCTGAGCAATGGGATAGGTTATAGCCTGCGCAAGAAAGACGAGCACGGAGCATTGCGCCCAATGGATGCGCCCGAGGCTATCATTGAGAGCGGTACGCTGCGCGGGATGGAGGACATCGTTCGGGCACTCGACGAGGACGGCGATACTCAAGGCAATCTGCCGCTCGCCTGTCGCAGCCAAGAGCTGATTTTCGCGATCGTCGAGTCGCATCGGCAAGGCGGAGCGCGGGTATCCTTGCCGCTGGAGAACCGGGCCCTGTCGATTGCGCCCGATCACTACTAGTGCCGATGCAGATCAGCATTGTCTCCTACGAGAAACACCGCAACGCAGCACTAGCCACTGCCGAGCAGGAATATATCAAGCGGCTCTCGCGGCAGGCACGGGTCGCGCTCTGCCGAGGCAAGGCGCGGGGCGACCTACCGGACCAACTATTGCAAGGGACGTATGTCGTCGGGCTGTACGCGGAAGGAGAGCCGTTTACTTCTGAGCAGTTGGCGCAACGGCTCCAGCGGCTGATGAACCAAAGCCGTTCGCACCTAGTGTTGGTAATAGGCGGGGCTGAAGGAATGCCAGCAGGGGTAAAATCCCACATACAAGAGCGATGGTCGCTGTCGCCGCTGACTTTTTCTCACCAGTTGGCGCGCCTGCTGTTGTTGGAAGCCTTGTATCGGTCCTTTGACATTCTAAACGGCGGACGGTACCACAAATAGCCGCGCTCAAAAATACGTCATTAGCTTGTCCCACAGCCCCATGCGGTCGATGCTTTTTTCAGCGTGGATGGGCACCACGGCCAGTAGGCTGTCGCCCAGCGAGACTCGCAGTTTGCCCAGTTCAGTTCCGGCAGCGACCGGTGCGGTACATGCCTCGGGTAGCTCTAGGTCGCGGACGAGCCGCTGCTGCTGTTCGGAGGTAAGCACGGCGATTATAGTGTCTTGGGCTAAGACGCGCACCTCTGGCTCTATGCCCCAGTTGAGCGCGACCTTGCCCATCAACTCGCCGGTTTCGACGATGGGTACGCGCGAGAAATTATCAAAGCCCCAAGTTAGCAGGCGGCGAGTCTCGCGGTTGCGAACGCGCGCAGAGGAAGCCCCCAAGATCACAGAGATTAGGCGCATATCGCGGCGCATGGCCGTGGAAACGAGGCAGGAGCCGGCGCGGCGCGTATAGCCGGTTTTTAGCCCGTCAAGCCCCCGGAACCGCCCTAGCAGCCTGTTGGTGGCGTAGAGCATGAACTTGCCGTTGCGGAAAGGCTTGCGGCGGATGGACGACCATTGAAGGACCTCCGGGTGGTCCAATATGAGCGCACGGGCGATTTTGGAGAGGTCGTGGGCCGTGCTTAGGTTGCCCCGGCCACGTGGCGTGTCGTCGAGGCCGTGGACATTGACAACCCGGGTGTTGTGCATTCCGAGGCTTTGGATGCGCTCGTTCATCAGCTTGACAAAGCCGGCGGTCGATCCGCTGACGTGCTCGGCAATGGCGACGCAAGCATCGTTGGCCGAGGCAATGGCCGCAGCCTCCATCAGTTCCCTCAGGGTAAAGACTTCGCCTTGCTTCAAGAAAACCTGAGAGCCGCCGGTGCGCGCGGCGCGATGCGAGACCGAGACCGAGTCTTCTAGCGAGATTTTGCCGGCTTTGGCCAATTCCAAGACCACGAGTTCGAGAACCAGCTTTTGGGTACTGGCCGGCGAGCGCTGTCTATCTGGGTGGTGGGCAAAAAGGACGGTGCCGCTTTCGGCTTCGAGCAAGATGGCAGCGGCATACGGTGGCTTTGGGCCGGGGTCGAAGACGGCGGCTTGCAGCGGTACACAAGACAAACATAGGGCGACGCACAGCAAACGAAGGTACATGTTCTCTCGATCAAAAAGCGGACGGGGATGATGGGGATGGCAAAACGGGGTTTTCTAATGTAATGGGTAAACTTCTGTAGGTCAATCGCCGCCCGGGTGGTCATTTGCTTATGAGGGCCAACAGCGTAATTTTAGCTCCAGAAAGGGCTACCTATGATTACGGCAACCATACCTCAGCTCACGTATAGCGGCAGGCCGATCGCCATGGATCAGGTTGGCGAACTCCGCCGCTCAGATGATATAGTCGGCGATCGGGCCGCACTCTGGGAGCGGATGGTGGAAGATGGGTATTTGTTTTTGCCGGGGTATTTGGATCGGCACGACGTGTTGGCAGCGCGGGCCGAATTGTGCGCTCGGCTCTTCAAGTCTGGGGTGCTAGACCCAGCGCGACCGCCCCTAGAAGGCGTAGTGGCCACGGGCAAGCCGATCAATTCGGCGGCCACGGGCCCTTTTATGCCAGTTTTAGCGCACAACAATCCGCCGCTGGACAAGGTCCTCTACGACGGTCCGATGATGGATTTTTACGAGTTCTTCTTAGGCGGCCCGGTTCGGCATTACGACTACACTTGGTTTCGCGCCAAGCAGCCGGGCACACACACGGCGACGACTCCTCACTGCGACATTGTCTATATGGGCCGAGGCACCAAGGCGCTCTATACGTCGTGGACTCCTTTCAGCGACGTACCCTGCGAGATGGGGGGGCTGATGGTGTTAGAGGGGTCGCACAAGAACGAAGCGCTGAAACAAGGCTACGGCCAGACCGATGTGGATGCGTTTTGCGAAAACGACGGTCCCACCGCGCGCCAAATCGTCGAGGCCGCGCAGCAGCAGGGCCGCGAACTGACCCAAGAAGAACGCGCACAAATTCGCTGGAACTCGTCCGGGGCTTACTCGCACGACGCGATTGCCGTGCGCGATGAGCTACAGGGCCGCTGGCTGACGGCCGAATACCAGATGGGAGATTTGCTGGTCTTCTGCATGTACCTGTTGCACGCCAGCTCAGACAACCAGACGGACCGCATTCGCCTGTCTGCCGATACGCGCTACCAGCGGTCCCACGAGCCAGTAGATGAGCGTTGGATCGGCGACGATCCGCCCGCGCACGGCATCCGCGCCAAGCGGGGCATGGTGTGTTGATTCGTCGACGGACCCCTGATAGAATATCCGCCCCACTCCGCCTGCGAGTTGTCGCAGAGCATCAGTCGCATAGCGCTGGATTCGCTTGCAAGCCCATGGTGATGTCTGTTGCGAGTGGGTAATTAAGGATACGCCCAGTAGCGGCGGCGGATAGCGTCAAAGGCTTGGCACGCCTCGTCCCAAGCGGCGAGCAACTCGGCAACTTCTGCGCCCGCGTCGAGTGCGCGGCGGATCTGGTCGGTGCCGGCGAGGCGGTCGAAGTTGTGGATGCCGCCGGCCGGTACGCGCCAAGCGAATTCGCATGGATAAAGCCGACGCACGGCCGCGAGTGCCTCAAAGCCAATTCCGACCGGCTCGAAGGCCGCGCGGTCGAGGGCGTGGACTTGGACGCCTTCGCAGATTTCGCCCGCGTACTTGCTAGCCGTCGGCTGAAAAAACACCGGGCGAAAGCCCACCCCGGGCAGTGCGCGGCTGTTGAGCGTGTCGGCTAGGCGCGCACCGTCGATAAACGGCGCACCGAACTGCTCAAAAGGCTTGGCCGTCCCCCGACCTTCCGATATGTTGGTTCCCTCAAAGAAGCAGGTTCCCGGATAGATCACGGCCGTCTCTGGGCTGGGCATGTTGGGCGACGGTGGCACCCACGGCAGGCCGGTGTCCTCCCAGTAAAAGGAGCGTTGCCAGCCCTCCATAGCGACGATGTGCAGGTCCGCGCCGATTCCGTATTCCTCGTTGAAGAGCCGAGCGAGTTCGCCGATGCTCAGGCCGTAGCGCACTGGAATTGGGTACTGTCCGACAAAAGAGGCAAACGCTGGATCGAGGCAATTTCCAGCAATGGCTTGGCCGCCAATGGGATTGGGGCGGTCGAGGACGACGAAGGGAATGCCCGCTTGGGCGCAAGCGGACATGGTCAGGCTCATGGTGTAGAGATAGGTGTAAAAGCGCGCGCCGACGTCTTGGATGTCAAAGAGCATCAACTCGACACCAGCGAGCATGGCCGCGTCTGGTGCGCGCACCGGGCCGTAGAGGCTGTAGGTTGGTACGCCAGTGCGCTCGTCGGTGGAATGGGCGATGGGTTCGCCGTCCTGCGCGGCACCGCGAATCCCGTGTTCTGGCCCGTACAAGGCGACGAGCGTACAGAGACCGGACTGGTGCAGGCGATCGGCGGTGGACTGTAAGCACGCATCGACCCCCGAGTGATTGGTGATCAGGCCAACGCGCCGGTCGCGGATCAAGCCAGCTTGCGCCAGTAGGCGTTCGCAGCCGAGGACGACGCGACTCATTGGGCTGCGCCCGGCTCGGGCACGAGCGCGGAGGTGCGCTGGACGCGGCGAGCAAAGTACTGGTAGAGGATGCTGCCCGCATAGACGCCGTCGTGCGCGACCGCGGCGCAGCGGATGGCTTGGCTCTGGCGGCGGCGGCGGTAGATGTTGCGCGGATGCACAAGGCACCAAAGCAAGGTCGCACAAGGGGCCAAGGCACTGGACCATCGGCCTCGGCGAAGGTAGTAGAACACGGCCACCACTTCCAGCCATAGGCGCACGGGCAGCAGCCACAGCAGGCGGCGCAGCCCTCCGTTTTTGCACAGTGTGATGAGGCTGTTGCGGTGGTTGAAGTACGTCTTGCGGAAAGTGGCCGGAGGCTGGGAAAAGCCCGAGTGGTGAAAGACCACGGATTGCGGCACGGCGCGGATTTGGTAGCCAGCGAGTTGGAGACGCCAGCACAAGTCGATTTCTTCAAAGTGCATGAAGTAATCGGGGTCGAAAAACCCGACTTGGCGGGCGGCGGCGACGCGAAGAAAAAGGGCTGCGCCGCAGGCCCAAAACAGCGGCACGGATGCGTCGTATTGGCCCTCGTCGCGCTCGCAGTGGTCGAAGAGCCGCCCCCGACAAAAGGCGTAGCCCAAAGCGTCGATATAGCCGCCGGCTCCACCGCCGTAATCAAAGCGGTCGGGCGCGCTGGCCGAGCGCAGCTTGGGCTGGCAGGCGGCAATTCGCGGATCGCTGTCGGCCATGGCGACAAGGGGAGCGAGCCAGTCTGGCTCGACGCGGGTGTCGTCGTTGAGCAGCACGGCGTAGCGGGTGTGGGCGGCTGCCAAGCCGCGATTGCAGGCGGCGGCAAACCCGAGATTGCGCTCGTTGGGTAAGACCGCTAGCGCGGGAAAGGCGGCTTTGGCCCGCTGCAAGCTAGGCGCGTTGCCGCCGTCGTCAACCACGAGCACACAGACTGGTACATTGCTGTGTGCATAAACCGAGGCCACGCAGTCGTAGAGCACATCGGCGCGGTAGTGCGGTATAACGACGGTGACGGCCTCGGTCATGGAACGGTGGATTGGCGGAGGATGCGCTCGGCCTCAACCAACTCTGGCTGCTCGCCGTACTGCTCTTTGTATTGCCGGAGAATGGCCAGTGCTCCGGCCGCATCGCCCTTGGCTTGAAGGGCGGCAGCCAGCTCGTAGTAGGCCTCCCAGCGTTGCGGCGCGAGGGCGATGGCTTGGTGATAGAGGTCCACGGCGCGGTCGTAGGCCGAGTAGGGTTCTTGGAGCATCAGGCCGGTCAGCGCGATGATATTGTCGTAGGTGGCGGCTGGATCAACATTGACGCGCTCAATGAATAACAGCACGGCGTCGTGAATATGCTCAACTGCGATATCGTGCTGGCCGAGTTCGCTGAAGTAATCGGCCGCTGCATAGTGGTTTTCCCAACTTATGTAGATGTTGTCGCGTGCCCACTGCATCAGTTGCGGTACCTCGGCTCGGCGCCCTTGCGCCTCGTAGCTGCGGGCCAGTTGCAAGACACAAGCCCAGTAGTTGCCCAAGAGCCGCTCGGAGTTTTCGTCCTTGTATAAGGCTGGATCGGTGAGGCCGCGGAAGCGGTATTTTTCGAGCAGATTGCGCTCTAAGGCCGCTTCATCGACGCCGTCTGTAGGTTCGGGTGAGACTTTTACGCTCATGCCGACCATCGTCAGATAGGGGTCGAGGTTGAGCAGGTTGCTGCTGGGAACGGTGATGGCAAAGTGGATGGGTTTTTTCCACTCGTTCCAGGCCAAAATTTTGATGACCATGACGTCTTGGACGCGGAGAATCGGGTACTCAGGAGGCGCGCTTACTTCCACGTTGATTCCCAGTTTCTTTAGCTCTGGCGGCACCTTGGGCTCGGGCCAGTACCGCTTGTAGAAATCAACCGCCTGCGTGTCGGTGAGCACTGAGTCGATGAAGTCGTCGGTGTAGCGGATGTCGACGCGCGGCTCGCGGTCGCGCAGTTGTTTGATGTACCAGTTGGTGTTCAACAGGCTCAAGTTGACCACCCGCACATCGCGCCGCAATCCTTCCACTTCTTGCAAGAACCACAGCGGAAAGGTGTCGTTGTCCCCGTTGGTGAACAGGATGGAGCCTTCGTCGCAACTGGCCAGCATGTTGTACGCGTAGTCGTAGGCGATAAAGTCGCCGGTGCGGTCTTGCACGTGATAGAGCTGCGCGGCGATACCGGCTGGCAGCAGCAACCCGGCCGCGGCCACCGCTAGCACGACCGCCCGATGCTTTTCCCACTGCTGCCGCACCGCCTCGACTATGCCCAGCCAGCCCAATCCGATCCACAGCGCAAAGGCCAAGTACATCCCGCCGAACACGTAGTGCCGCTCGCGCGGCTGCGGATCGGGCATATTCAAGTACAGCGACAGCCCAAACCCCATCACCAAGAACAACAGCAACACCCCGGCGAATCGCCGCCAGTCCTTGTAGCAGTGCCACAACAGCCCCCCCAGCCCCAGCCCGTACGGCACCAGCGAAATGGACACGGGATCCGGCAGGTTGACGGTGGCCTTGCGGAACACTTCAACCCGCTCCAACAGCGGAAAGGGGAACTGCTGAAAGAAGTACTTCATCTGCAGGTCCCAGAACTGATAGGTGCGGCTTGCCCGCGCCGTCAGCATGGTAGTAAGCATGCTCTCAGTGCCGTATTGCTCGCGGTTGAGAAATGCCAAAAAGGCCGCCCAAGTCTCTGGATCGTTCTCGTCAATGGCCGGATCCAGGCCGGAGCGGATGTACAGCGCGCCATAGGTAGAATAGCCCAGCGCGAACAGCACGAGGACGCCCAGCAGCAAGACAAACAGCCGCCGGTCTTGTCCGTATAGGTACGCCAGCAGCCCGGCCAGCCCCAGCACCATCACCCCATTCGACTGCGCCCCCGGACCCAGTATCACCAGCCCCAGCCCACCGACTGCGCCCCAGCCAATCAGCAGCAGGATCAGCCGTTGCAACGGGCGGTCGGCAAACCACGCCAACAGCATGAGCGATGGAATCGTCAACAAACACAGCAGGTGGACGCCGCCGCCGAGGCCGAACAAATACGCCAGCACCAACAGCCAGCGGTCGTTGGCTGCGCCTGCACCGCTGCCCTCCCAGTAGAGGATCAGCCACAGCCCCAGACACGTGAACAAAATGGAGTAGCCGTACACCTCGGCTTCGGAGGCATTGTACCACTGCGTGTAGGAGAACGCCAGCGTCAGCGCGGCCACGGCTCCACCGGCGAGGACGCCGATGTCGCGCGCGTCGCCCAGCGGTTGCAGGGGCCGACCGCCCAAGGCCCGCCGCCCCAGCGCGACGGTCGATAGATAGACGCACCAAATCGCCAGTGCCGAGGTCAGGGCGGACATAAAATTGACGCGAATGGCTACGTCGCCGATGGGGAACAAGGTGAAGACGCGCCCTAACAGCACGTACAACGGAGCACCCGGAGGATGGGGGACGCCGAGGATATAGGACGTGGCGATAAACTCGCCGCAGTCCCAAAACGACACGGTCGGCGCGAGGGTTTTCACGTACATCCCCAGGGTCAGCACAAAAATCCCCACCCCGAAAACCCGGTGGATTACAGCAGAATTAGGCATTGGCAATGGTCTTAGGTGAATGCGCGGATGAACTAGCTGAACTAATTAATATAACTACTTAAGTACGCGACAGTAGAGAAGTGTAAAATGCCGTCTCGCCGAAAGGCGCGGTAAAGCACTGCGCTCATAGTGCGTTTCTTCGGTCATGGAACACTTTGCAATCTCCAATTGTCGCGGTACGGTTGGGGTGCCGGGGTTCAGGCGGAGCGGGGCGACCCGTTTAACGGGAGTAAAGCTACATTTCAAAATGTACCACTACCCATTTTCAGGTTTCCACGCCCGCTCTTTTAAGCCGTACCGCAGGCCATCTTTTAAGCCGCTGATTGAGCGGGTCCACTTCAATCCCCACGGATTCGAGGGCCGTCACCCCCAGCAGCGGCTCGGCTTCCGCGTCGCCGACGATTTCGCCCATGAATTCGATGTCCGCGGTCGTGATGTCGAGCTTGATTTCAGGGCCATTGGCCAACTCATACGTCCGCTGACCTTTCGGCTCAAGGCCGATGGCTTCGAGATGCGGCCTTGGGACGAGGCAATCCGTCGCTCCCGTATCGACCAGAAACAGCCCTTCCCAAGTGCGGTGCAGCGCAGCCGGATTGCGAATAGTTACGGTGACGTGCGTGGCTCCCATGTCCGTTCCTTTCGTTAGAAATTCCAAGAGGACGTTTAGCGCGTCAACTACAAGCCCTAGTCCACCAGTTCGGCCGTGCCCCAAGTGCTCGGATCGCGCTCTACGCCCAGATCTGAGATCGACGACCAAGACTGGGTGCCGTGCTGGGTGTCGTGCAACAGATACGCCAATCCCACCCGGCCAAACTCTCGCGGTGCAAAACCATTGAGACCGGCGGCCGGCAATTTAATTTCTAGTTGATAGCTCCGCTTGAGTCGGCGCAGGCCGGTCTGAATCGAGTCCTCTGGGCAGGGCGGTGCTTGTTCGCGGGCTTCCTCAATGGAGGTCTGGCGGGCGATGGGTTGCTTGCCGTCCTTGCCGCTGCCGCCGGGCAAAACGTAAAACCGATGGCAGAAGCGATTGGCGCGGTGCTCCTTGACGTCGCGGGTGTCGATGAAGAGTTCGAGGCTGTCGCCAGCGGCCGGTTGGAGCGGATTCAGCTTGTAGGTGGTCTTGTTCTTGACCTCGCAGGCGAAGTACAGGCCGCTGTCGTCGTAGGCCATATAGACCGAGGCAAAGGGCTGGTGGCCATCGACGGCCATCAGGTCGGGTACGCGCGCGTCGTCGTCCCAATCGCGCAAGTTGCCGTCGATTTTGGGCGGCTTTGGCCGCCGCGAGCAGCGAAAGGAAAACTCGAAAAAGGCCCGTTGAGGCAGGTTCAATTCGCTCATGTTGGCTGCGCCTTTCTGTCTCGTCGCAGCACCTCGACGAGAATGCGACCGGTGTGCGATTGTCGGCTCTGGGCGACTTTTTCCGGCGCACCGGCGGCGACAATCGTCCCCCCTTGATCGCCTCCTTCCGGCCCCAAGTCGATGAGGTGATCCGCGGTCTTGATGACATCCATGTTGTGCTCGATAACGACCATGGTGTTGCCGGCATCGACGAGACGGTGAAGCACGGCGAGCAAGCACTTAATGTCTGCCAAGTGCAAGCCGGTGGTCGGCTCGTCGAGGATGTAGAGGGTCTGCCCGGTGTCGGGGCGGCATAATTCCGCGGCCAGCTTGAGGCGCTGGGCCTCGCCGCCGGACAAGGTGGTCGAAGACTGCCCCAAGGACATGTAGCCCAAGCCGACGTCTTCCATGATTTGCAGGCGCTTGCGGATGCGGGGAATGTTCTCGCAGAGGACGAGCGCGTCGCGCACCCGCATCTGTAGCACGTCGGCGATTGAATGCCTCTTGAACCGTATCCGCAGCACTTCGGGCGCGTAGCGCTGGCCGCGGCAGGAGTCGCATTCGACCCAAACATCGGGCAAGAAGTGCATCTCAATGCAGCGCTGCCCCAGCCCCTCGCAGGTCTCGCAGCGGCCTCCAGGCTTGTTGAAGCTGAAACGCCCGGCGGCAAAGCCAGCGACCTTGGCGTCCGGCAGGTCCGCGTAGAGCTGGCGCATCAGGTCGAAGACGCCCATGACGGTGGCTGGCGTGGACCGCGGGGAGTGGCCGATGGGGGTTTGGTCGATGTGGATGACCTTGTCGATGTGCTCGATCCCGTCGATTTGGTCGTGTTCGCCGACTGGGCGGTTGGCCTGGTGCAACTCGTTGGCGAGCGCGTTGAAGAGCACGCTTTCCACGAGCGAGGACTTGCCCGACCCCGAGACCCCAGTGACGCATACGAGGCGGCCGAGCGGGATCGACACGTCGATGTTTTTGAGATTGTGCTGGCGTGCGCCGCGCACCACGAGTTGCCCGCGGCGGCGCTTGCGGCGGCTGGCCGGAAGCGGGATGTGCAATTCGCCGCGCAGGTACGCGCTGGTGAGCGACTGCCGGCCGTCGCCGAGTTGGCTTGGCATCCCGGCCGCGACGAGGTTGCCCCCCTCGCTGCCGGCGCCCGGGCCGAGATCGACGATGTGGTCGGCGCCTTCGAGGGTGTCGCGGTCGTGCTCGACTAATACGATGGTATTGCCCAAGTCCTTTAGGGCGTTGAGGGCGTCTAACAGCCGGGCGTTGTCGCGTGGGTGCAGGCCGATGGTCGGCTCGTCGAGCAGGTAGAGCACACCCGTGAGGCCGGAGCCGATTTGGGAGGCGAGGCGGATGCGCTGGGCCTCGCCGCCGGATAAGGTCGCGGCGCGGCGCTCCAAGTCGATGTAACCGAGGCCGACGCGCGCTAAAAAGCCGAGGCGTGTGCGGATTTCTTGCAACAGCTCGCCGGCGATGTCGCGCTCGCGCTCGCGTAGCTGCATGTCGCGGAAGAAGGACAGGCTCTCGGCAATGGGCAGGCGCGCGACTTGGACGATGCTTTTGTCGCGCAGGTACACGGCGCGGCTGTCGGTCTTGAGGCGGCTCCCTTCGCAGGCCGAGCACGGAACTTGACCCAAGAGATGCCGGTGCCGCCGGCTGGTGCTGGCGTACTCGTCGAGGGGCGGCAGTACACCAGCGTAGCGGAAACTGAGGTTTTCTACGGTTAGCTGCTGCTCAGGTGCGCCGTAGAGCAAGGCGCGCCGGGCCTCGGGCGCGAGCGCAGCATACGGCGCGTCCAAGCTAAAGCCGAGGGCTTCTCCCGCGACCGAGAGCAGGCGAGCAAACGCCGGGTCTTGCACTGGCCCCCAAGAGCGAATGGCCCCCTCGCGCACGCTGAGATGCGGCACGACGACCCGCTCGCGATTGACGCCCAGCCCCAGCCCCAGCCCCTCGCAAACCTGGCACATGCCCTGCTGGTGGTTGAAAGAGAAAAACTGCGGCGACAGCGGCGAAAAGGCCCGGCCACACTTTGGGCAGGAGTAGCGGCGGCTGAAGCGTTCCTCGGTTTCGTCGTCGGGCGAGGCTACGACCAACTCACCGCCTCCCAACTCTAGGGCGCGCTCGACGGATTCGGTGAGTCGGCCGCGGTCGCTGGCGCGGATGGCGAGGCGATCGACGACGAGTTCAACGCGGTGGCGATGGCGGCGCTCTAGTTGGATTTCTTCGCGCAAGTCGTGTACTGTGCCGTCAATGCGGGCGCGCAGGAAGCCATCGCTGTGGGCGCGTGCCAACAGGGTTTCGTAGCCCTCGTTTTGGCGCGGCTCTATGGGCGCGAGGATGAGGACGCGGCGACCGGCCGGCATCTGCTGGATGCGCTCGACCATTTCCTGTGCGGTCTGCGTACCGGCCGGTACTTGGCAGCGCGGACAGTACTGGGTCCCCAAGGCCGCGTACAGGGCGCGGATGTAATCGTACACTTCGGTTACTGTGCCGACCGTGGAGCGGGGATTGCGGCTGGGTGCTTTCTGCTCGATGGCAATGGCCGGCGACAGCCCGGAGACGCGCTCGACCTTGGGCTTTTGCATCTGTTCGAGAAACTGTCGCGCATACGCTGACAGCGACTCCACGTAGCGCCGCTGGCCCTCGGCGTACAGGGTGTCGAAGGCCAGCGAGGACTTGCCCGAGCCGGAGACGCCGGAGATGACCGTTAGCTGATCGCGGGGGATTTTGACGTCGATGTTGCGCAAGTTGTGCTGGCGCGCGCCGAGGATTTCAATTTCGCGGATCCAGCCGTTGCCCTCGTTGTGGGCGTTGGGCGCGGCCGCTGGCCGTGCGGCCCGCTGCGGTTTGAGCACCTCTTTGAGCGCGCGGCCAGTATGCGATTGCTCGCTTTGGGCCACGGCTTCCGGTGGCCCGGCCGCCATGATCCGACCGCCGTCCTCGCCGCCTTCGGGGCCTAAGTCGAGGATGTAATCCGCCGTCTTGATGACCTCCATATTGTGCTCGACGACCACGACGCTGTTGCCTTGGTCGGCAAAGGTGTGGAGGATGCGCAGCAGTTTATCCACGTCGGCAAAGTGCAGGCCGGTGGTCGGCTCGTCGAGGATGTAGAGGGTGCGGCCCGTGCTGCGGCGGCAGAGTTCTTTGGCCAGTTTAATGCGCTGGGCCTCGCCGCCGGACAAGGTGGGTGCGGGCTGGCCGAGCTGGATGTAGCCAAGGCCCACGTCGTACAGAGTCTGGAGCACGCGGCGCACGGGGGCGACGTTCTCGAAAAGATCGAGCGCTTCCTCGACCTCCATGCCGAGTACGTCGGCGATTGAATGGCCCTTGTACTTGATGGTCTGGGTCTGGCGGTTGAAGCGGCGGCCGGAGCAGACTTCGCAAGTGACCCAGATATCGGCGAGAAACTCCATCTCCACCAAGTTGGCACCATTGCCCGCGCAGGCTTCGCAGCGCCCGCCTTTGACGTTAAAGGAAAAGCGGCCCGGTTGGTAGCCTCGCAAACGGGCCTCGGGCAGCTTGGCAAAGAGCTGGCGAATGGGCGTGAACGCGTCGGTGTACGTGGCTGGGTTGGAGCGGGGTGTGCGGCCAATGGGCTTTTGGTCGATGCGGATTATTTTGTCGAGGTGCTCCACGCCTTGGATCGCCGCGTGTGCGCCCGGCTCGTGTAGGGCGCGATGGAGGACGCAGTCGAGCTTTTTGAAGACAATGTCGTTGATCAGCGAGCTTTTACCCGAGCCGGAGACGCCGGTGACGCAGGTGAACAGGCCGAGGGGGATGCGCGCCTCAATGTCTTTGAGATTGTGCTGGCGCGCCCCTTCGACGACCAGCCACTTGCCGTTGCCTTTGCGGCGTTGGTCGGGGATCGGGATGGCTTCCTCGCCCGCGAGATAGCGGCCCGTAAGGGATTGAGGGTTGTGCTCGACGTGGCTCGGCGGGCCGCAGGCGACCAGCTTGCCGCCGCGCTCGCCCGCTCCGGGGCCAAAGTCCACCACCACATCGGCTTCGCGCATGGTTTCTTCGTCGTGCTCGACGACGATGACGGTATTGCCGATGTCGCGCAGGCGTTTGAGGGTGGCCAACAGCCGCTGGTTGTCGCGGTGGTGCAGGCCAATGGAAGGCTCATCGAGGATGTACAGTACGCCGACTAAACCGGAGCCGATCTGCGAGGCGAGGCGGATGCGCTGGGCTTCGCCGCCGGACAGGGTGTGCGCGCCGCGGTCGAGCGTTAGATAGCCCAAACCCATGTCGCACATGAGCTGCAAGCGGCCGCGGATTTCTTTGAGTGCTTCTTCGGCGATGAGGGCCTTGGCGTCCTCAAAGGTAACGGCGCGAAAAAAGTCGCGTGCGCCCTCGATGGAGATAGCGGTTAGCTGCGGGAGGTTGCGTCCGTCGATTTTGACGGCGAGGGGTTCTGGCCGCAGGCGGCCACCGTCACACCGCGCACAGTGCTGTACGCTCATGTATTGCTCTAACTCGCGGCGCTGTTTCTCCTTGGCTCCGCGAAACTTTTCTTCGAGAAACGGGATGACGCCTTCGTACTTGTCGTTGTGGGACCAACTCGCGCCGCGGAGATTGGTGTAGGTAAAGGTGATTTTTTTGGCGCCGAGGCCGTAGAGGAAGCCGTGCTTTTGCTCGGCTACAAGTTCCCCCCACGGCGTGTCGAGATCAAAGCCGAGGTGCTCGGCCGCGCCTTCGTATAAATGCAAGCGCCAGCGGTTGCTGCCCAACTCGCCGAGCGGCGCGAGTGCTCCGGCGCGCAGGGTCTTGGCCGGGTCGGGCACTATCAGACGCTCGCTCATCAGCACCTGTGTGCCGAGGCCGTGGCAGTCCGGGCACATGCCTTGGGGATTGTTGAAGGAAAACATCTGCGGCGTTGGCTCTTGGTAGGAGATGCCGCAGGCCGTGCAGTCGAAGCGGTCGCTGAGCAGGAAGTCGGCGGCTCCTTCGCGGGCGACGATAAAGGTGCCCTGCCCGAGGCGCAGCGCGTTGTCGATGGCCTCTTCCAAGCGGCGGTCTTCCCGCTCGCCGAGGATCAAGCGATCGACCACGACTTCGATGTTGTGGCGGCTGTAGCGGTCGAGTTGGGGGGCTTGGTCGAGGGTGAAAATTTGTCCATCAACGCGCACGCGGATGTAACCGGCCTTTTGCAAATCGGCAAAAAGCTCGTGGTATTCGCCTTTGCGCTCTTGGACGACTGGAGCGAGGATGTGCAGGCGGGAGTTGGCCGGCAGGGCGCGGATGCGGGCGGCGATCTGTGCGCGGGTCTGTGCGCCGATGGGCTGGCCGCACTCCGTGCAGTGCGGGATGCCGACGCGGGCGAAGAGCACGCGCAAGTAGTCGTAGATTTCCGTGATGGTGCCGACGGTGGAACGAGGGTTCTGGCCGGCGGTTTTTTGGGCGATGGAGATGGTGGGGGACAGGCCGGTGATTTGATCGACATCGGGCTTTTCCATCTGGCCCAAAAACTGGCGCGCGTACGCCGACAGCGAGGTGACGTAGCGGCGTTGACCTTCGGCGTACAGGGTGTCGAAGGCCAGCGAGGACTTGCCCGAGCCGGAGACGCCGGTGAAGCAGATTAGTTTGTTTTTGGGGAGGGTGAGGTGAAGGTTTTTGAGGTTGTGGACGCGGGCACCGCGGACGACGATATCTCGTGTTTCCATGACTTCGTGTAGGGCGCGAGGAGTGGAGAACGGAAATCAGAAAATATACTGTACGAATGTGCAGCGGGCAAAAGGTCTATTACCTCGTTGGGCTATACCACATAGCCTATGCTTCATTTTTGTCGAATGCAAAGTGTGTCTGGAGGCCGAGGAGTTCGGCAGTCGAGTCGAGGAACTTCAGATGAGTGAGGAACCATTCTTGCCCGGCACCGCGTTCTGAATTCTTGACGTGGTCAGCGGCATTCAAATGGCGATGCACTTTCTTTTCAACGTCGGCTATGTCTATGCCGTTTGAACCGACATAGATCCTTAGCAAAATGGGCGATTCGGGTAGGGCCGTACTTCCTTGCTGCTGTCGGAAGCGTTTGATAGCGTCTTTTTCGGACATGCCCACTTTCAAGTATGTTCGGTCGTCCGTTTCATCGTTTTCGGAATTCTCGACTGGATGACGGAGATAATGCGGCAGCGTGTACACGTATATTCCCGGAACCCCTTCTTTCTCGGCAACACTCGTTTGATGCTCAAGTTTTTGTTCCTCCTCTTTTAATTTTACCGAATCAGCCGCATTAAGGTCACATCTATCTGCCCTATTCTGAAGTTCCGAGTGGGTTGCAGGGGAGAGGGATGCCTTATGGCGTTTTGCAAAACTTCGGATAGCCCTTGTGCAGTGTTTAGCAGGCCATGGAGCGCCTGGTAGATTACCGTCCTTAATTGCTTTTATATAAGTCTTATAAGAGGAGACAAATCCCGAGGTGGAAACATTCAACTCTGCGGCGATTTTTTCCGGCTCTAGGCCCTGCTGACTGAGCTTCCATACATCGCCTAGTCGCGTTTTGTCCTCATTAAGTGCTCTTTCGACTTCCGTCCGATAAGCCTCTAACTGTGTCAATTCGTCGGCCATGAATCGCCTCTTTATCCTTTTAATTTGCGATTTTTAGCATCGTAATGTAGGTGCGCGAGCGCAACTCCGTCAATCGCGTAGCCGTTTGACACCCCCTTTTTCCCTCCCTATACTAAACGCTCGGTAATCCAGTAAAATCAATTGCTTATCACCCAAGAGGAGTTGCGAAAATGATTCATTTAGGGGCTAATTCAGTGCTATTTGCCGGCTTTGATCTGGAAACGGCGATGCGCCACATCCACCTTGCTGGCTACGACGGCGTCGAGCTTTCGGCGATCAAGGGCATGTGCGAGCACTTGGAGTTGGACAATTGGCCAGCGCAGGCCAACCAAATCAAAGAGTTGGCGGAAAAATACGAACTAAAATTGCTGGCTATGGAAGAAGCCGCGCTCGATGAAGAGCGGCTGATGCTGGCGTTTGCGGCTGGTGCTGAGATCGGCATTCCCGTCGTCAACGTTGGTCCGGGGGGCAAAAGCGATGTGGAGGAGGATTTCGATCGGCAGATTGCGCGGCTGGACAAAATGGCCGATAGGGCCCACGAACACGGTATGACGCTGTGCGTCAAGGCGCACGTGGGGCAGTGCATCTACGACACGCCAACCACGTTACGGGCGATGGCATGGATCGACTCGCCGGGGTTTGGCGTGGATATGGATCCGAGTCACATCCATCGGGCGGGAGAGAATACGGTCGAGGCACTGGCGGCGGTTATCTCTCGGGTCAAGCACGTGCATATCCGGGATTGCGCGGTGGCAGCAGGCGGGCCGGGTGCGCCGGAGTTGCAGGCGTGTGGGCGGGGCGATGTCGATTTGTTCGGGTACGTCAAGGTGCTGCACGAATCCGGGCTAGACGTGGCGGCCAACTTGGAAGTGATCGGCGCCAAGGAGTGCGATCTGGGACAGGTGGCGACGATTGCAGCCGAGAGCCGGGGGTACTTGAACGCCTGCTTGCGGGCTTGCGGTGCCCGTTAGTCGAGCCTTCGTCGCTATCCGCGTGCCGGCGGCCTTGGGCAAGCTGAGCGACGCGATGCGACCGTTGTGGCCGGTGCCGGGCGTGAGTTGGGTGCGCCCCGAAAATCTCCATTTGACGCTGCGCTTTCTCGGCGCGGCCGAGGACCTGCAAATCGCTGCGCTGCGAGAAGGATTGACCGCTATTGCCGCCCGGCACGAGCGTTTTACTGCGGCTATAGAGCAGAGCGGCTGCTTTCCCAATCGCCGCCGGCCGAAGGTTATTTGGGCGGGTGTGGCGGACGCGGACGGACGGTTGAGTGCGTTGCAACGGGATGTTGAAGAAGTGGTGTGCGCCGCTGGTTGGGCACCAGAGGAACGGGGCTTTCGCCCGCACGTGACGTTGGGTCGAGTGCGAGCGAGGGGGCCGTCGCCAGGCAGCAAGTGGAGCGGCGAGTTGCCTCGGTTGCAGGTTCCGGTGAAAGCGGTGGAACTGATCGAAAGCATGCTCAAGCCATCCAGAGCCGAGTACCGGACCTTGTGCCGAGCAGTGCTTATATAAAGATAGTGGTCAGTGGGCGGTGGCCCGTGGCCAGTCCCCCATTTTCCCGTCCCTTTTGGGGTAAGGCCGGGTCGAGACTGCTCACTGCTCACTGACCACTGACCACTGACCACTGATTACAAAAGGAATTTATATGCCCGGCCGACCTTACATCCTCGCCGAGACCAATTGGCAGACCGTTGAGCACACCCGGTACGAGGTGGCGATCCTGCCGTGGGGGGCGACAGAAGCGCACAATTTTCACCTGCCGTATTCGACCGATGTGGTGCAGTGCGACGAGATCGTCGCGGCTGCGGCCCGCATTGCTTGGGAGCAAGACGCCAAAGTCATCGTCTTGCCGACCGTGCCTTTTGGCGTCAACACCGGCCAGCTCGACATCAAGCTAGACCTCAATCTCAATCCCTCGACTCAGTTCGCCATCCTGCAAGATTTGGTCGAAGTGCTCGCCCATCAGGCCATTCCCAAGTTGCTCATTGTGAATGGCCACGGCGGCAACGACTTCAAACAAATGGTGCGGGAGCTGTTGCCGCGCTATGCGGTTTTTGTTTGCTGCATGGATTGGTACCGCATCGCCGATAAGGAGCTTTTCGCCGAAGGCGGCGACCACGCCAATGAGATGGAAACCAGTCTCATGCAATACTTGCGGCCGGATTGGGTGTTGCCGCTGACGGAGGCCGGCAGGGGCCGCGAGCACAAGTTTAAGATCGCCGCGCTGCGGGAAGGTTGGGTCTGGACCCAGCGCGACTGGACGCAGGCGACCGACGACACGGGCATCGGCGACCCGCGCCAAGCTACGCCAGAAAAGGGCCGCCGCTGCTTGGAGCAAGTGGCAGCACAACTCGCCGAGTTTTTGGTCGAGCTGGCCGCCGCCGACCTAGACGATCTCTACGAGTAGAGCCGTGCAGTTCTACGCGTTCGTCGCCCCCGGGCTAGAGGAGATCGCCCAACGAGAGATTGCGGTGCGCTTGGGAGCCGAGCGGCAGGGCCAGCAGCGCGGCGTGGTGTTTTTTGCGACGGATGCCCCGCCGCAAGACTTGCTCGGATTGGGGACGACCGAGGATGTGTTCGCATTGGTGGCGCGCGGTCCGGTAGCCGCGGCGTACGAGGGTTTGGCACAGGCCGGCGCCCTCGTCGCCGAGTCGCCGCTTTTTGAAAGGGCCGTGGGTGCGCACCGCCGTACGCGCCCCAAGCGGATCAAGCGGATCACCTATCGGATCGTGGCCCAGCGCCGTGGCGGGCGGCAGCGCTATGTGCGTCAAGAGATGCGCCGCGCTTTGCAGCAGGCCGTGGCGTGGCGTTTCCCGCGCTGGAAGCACGTGGCTGAGCGGGCGCTGTTGGAGGTGTGGGGTTTGGAGGCCGCGGGCGAGTTGCTCTGCGGGGTGCGCCTTTCCGACGAAACCATGCGCCACCGCACGTACAAGGTCGCGCAAGTGGAGGCTTCCCTGCGGCCGACGGTGGCGCGGGCCTTGGTGATGCTATCCGAGCCCTTGCCTGGCGACGTCTTTCTCGATCCCATGTGCGGGGCTGGAACTATCCTCATCGAGCGGGGGATGCACAGCCGCTACGCTCAGCTTTTAGGCGGCGACATTCGCTCGGAAGCCGTGGCTGCTACTCGCACAAATGTCGGACCGCGCTACAAGCCGATCGCCATCCGCCAATGGGATGCACGGGATTTGCCCTTGGCCGACGGCAGCGTCGATCGGGTGGTGTGCAACCTGCCCTTTGGCAAAAAGATCGGCGAGCCCCAAGCACTGCGCTCGCTCTACAAAGATTTTGCCAGCGAGGTGGCAAGAGTGCTAAAGGCCGGTGGCGTGGCTGTGTGTTTGACCAGCGCACGCACTCTGCTGACTGAGGCATTCGGCGCGTGGCCGAAACTGTACATGGAGCGCGTGTTCCCGGTCGAGGTGCTGGGGCAGCAGGCGTTTTGTTGTAAATTGAAGAAGCGCGCTGAGTGTTAGAACGGCGCACAAAAATTACACTACAAACACCAGGAGATTGTCATGGCTGATTTTACGGGTCAAGTAGTTATCGTCACCGGCGGGGCTAAGGGGATTGGCGCGGGGATTTCGCGGGCGTTCGCAGGTGCCGGGGCGCAGGTTGCCGCGTTGGACATAGACGCAGAAGCTGGTGCAGCCTTGGCCGCAGCAGAGGGCCTGATCCGCTTTTTTGAAGCCGACGTGGCCAGCGACGAAGTCTGCGCTCAAACCGTGGGGCAGATCATTGAGGATTGGGGCCGCGTTGACGTGTTGTGCAACAACGTTGGCATCCAACCCGTGCCTAGCTATAAGCTGGCCCATGAGCTGCCGCTAGCAATGTGGGACCGGATCATTGACGTCAATCTAAGGAGTTTCTTCCTGATGGCTAGGCACTGCTTGCCGCAGATGATGGAGCAGCGCAAGGGGGTCATCATCAACACGGCCAGCGTCCAGGGCTTGCAATCGGCGTCGATGGTTTCGGCTTATGCTGCAAGCAAGGGCGGGATTATTTCTATGACGAGACAGCTCGCGCTCGACTACGCCAAGTATGGGATTCGGGTCTTGGCGGTCAATCCAGGAGGCATTCAGACGCCGCTAGTCGATGAAGTGATCGAGGCATTCGGCCACGAGCGCACGCAATTCTTCAAGGATTACGCCAAGCTCCATCCAATTGGACGCTATGGGCAGCCGGAGGACATTGCCAACGCCATGCTGTTCTTGGCTAGCGACAAGGCATCGTTTATGACTGGCGAGAATGTCTGCGTCGATGGGGGGCTGATGGCTAAAGGGGCGTGGGCTGAGGTTGAGGAGTGAGGGGGAGGGGCTATATCTTTCCGCCGCCTAGACACGCACTACTTCTACGGTGTGTCGCGTGACGACGCGGCGTACATACTCGACACCTTCCTCAAAGAAGCTATTGAACAGGGGAAAAATAAAATTCTTATCAATACAAATCTAAAGTTCGGTCTCCCGATGGAGAATATCAATAAGATCGCTGGACCATTTATTGAAGCATGGGCTGCTCAAACGTTTCATTATGTCCTTGAAGATAATAATAATAAATATCAATTGATTAATGTGGAAGCAGTTGAGCGTCTAAATATGGCGGATATCATACTACAATTTCAAAAGCAGAGAAAATTTGAAAGTGGCGTGACAGCAGAAGTTGATGTTAAGGCAACATCAGAGGATATAGAATCTAGTGGAAAGTCCCCGAATATCACTTCATACGCTCGTATTCGCACTGCCTATGTTGAAGATCCCGATTACATATTCGTCATTCTTTCTCTAAAACACCGCGTATATTCGAAGCGTAGCAAAACTACAGGGTTAATGGACGGAATTATGGAGGTTATTTCGTATAATGCTTATGATCTCAAATATTTGTCTTCAAGGGATATAAACTATAATCCTGCGCTTGGAACGGGACAAGTCCAAGTACGAGATATTCACTACGTTGAACTTGAAGCAAGAACCACATGGGAGTTTTGTCAGTTACTTGATCAGAAATATCTTCAGTCTGGTCGACGATCATTCGATCAATGGCTTGAACTGGCTAATAAAAATGGATGGATAAAGTCCGATGATTGAACAAAAAATAATCTTGGGAGACGCCGTCTCTGAGATGCAAAAGATCGACTCCGAGGTCTTTGATCTTATCATTGCCGATCCTCCTTACAATCTAGGGAAAGACTATGGTAATAATCGTGACACTAAAGATTTTGAAGAATATTCAGCATTCTCGAAGGATTGGATCAAAGAAGCTCATCGTCTTCTAAAGGCCGATGGAACGATTTATGTTTTTATGGGATTCCGATTTATTTCTTCTCTGTATGACCTCTTAGCTAGAGATCTTGGAATGCTTTTCAATAGCTGGATAGTGTGGCACTATACGCAGGGAATAGGAAAAAAGAGAGGCTTTTCCCCTCGACACGACGATATTATAATGTTCACAAAAACAAGAGATTTCACTTTTAACTTAGATGATATTCGCGTACCTCAAAAATATTACCGCGAGCGTAACAATATGCGAGGAGCAAATCCAGGAGATGTTTGGGAATTTTCGCACGTTCATTACTGTAGTTATAATAGACAGAATCACCCGACTCAAAAACCGGAAGGGCTAATGGAGCGGATGATATTAGCTTCAAGCAGTGAAGGATCACTAGTTCTCGATCCATTCTTAGGCAGTGGAACGACGCTCAGAGTATGTCAACAACTCAATCGAGTCGGCGTCGGAATTGAATTAAACCCAGACTATGTAAAAATGGCGAAAAAACGCTTGCAAAAAGAGTTTGTAGGATTCGATAGTATAGATCCAAGAATGGAACGTGTCCCTCTTGATTTGCGTAACGAGCCTATTAGAAAGGCGTATCTTGAAAATCATAAACATTGGTTTCTGCGTGGCCATGAGAATGCTCTTAGTGATTTTGAAAGGTCTGTTGAGGCCCTTTATCCAGATCAATCAAAAGGACCTACACAAATGACATTACTCGAACAAGAAGAGCAATATAAAGCCCAACAAGACGCCGATTAGTGAACCATAATCGATTCGACGCCGGTCAGTATTACTTGCTTGCGGCGATCTTTTTGCCCGACCACTAGCCGCACCACGATCTCGTTGGTAATCGGCCACAAAAAAGAACCATCCACTGCAAGTTCCCTTTCCCCGTGAAAGTCCAGCCATCGTCGGTACAGATGATGGGCGGGGCCATGTCAGCGGTCTAGATAGGCTTTGATGATGTCGATGATTAGGGCGATGTCGCAGCGGGCCTCTGCCAAGGGAGTACGCGGCGGCACCCCCTCAGTGATGCAAGCGTGGAAGTGCTTCAGCTCGCGGACGAAAGGGCCTTCCCACGCGATGGCTGGGCGGTGGGTGATAGCCTCGCCGGCCTCGTCGAGGGTCTGAATCTCCAAGGTGGAGAGGATGCCCCGCGAGAAGCCGGTCGGATAAGAGAGCAATACGCGGCGGTCGTCGCCGCAGACTTCGAGCGTCTCTTTGAAGTCGCGCACGTCCTTTAGTTCGACCCAGGTTGCCGCACCGCGTGCGCCGTTGGCATAAGCGAGCATGGTGCTGACGCCCCAGCCTTCGTACCAGATTTCAGTGTTGGAGACTTTTTCGGGTACGCCCATTATGGCGCGTAGGCCGTAGAGATCGTGGATCATGCTGCCGGCAAGGTGGCCAAAGGCAGTCTGCACGTCGGCCGGGACTTCGCCGATGGCCTCGCGCACGGCCGCTGTACGCGCTGCCCGCGTCTGCTCGGCGGCAGCAGCGGGTATGTCGTCTGTGCGGTGCAAGCGGAAGTGGGCCACATGATGCGAGTTGTTGGTGTGCAGATGATGGATCTGGACGAAGCGGATGGCAGCCATGTCAGCGGCCGCACGGGCCGCGGTCTCAAAGGCCGGGTCGTACACCTTCATGTAGCCAGCTAAGCCAACGGTGCCAGCCGCCTGCTGGGCGGCGATGATCCGGTCGGCCTCTTGTAGCGAGAAGCAGATCGGCTTTTCAATGAATACGTGTTTGTCGGCTTCAAAGGCGGCGACGGCAATCTCGGTCTTGGGATCGGTGTGGCACAGGAGTACGGCGTCGATGTCGGCAGCCAGCAGCGTCCGCCAGTCGTCGGTGTGGTGCGGCACGTGAAATTCTCGCGCTACGGTCTGCGCCAAGCTCGGCGAAAGGTCGCAGACCATCTCGACGGAAAACAGGTCCTTGAGCGCGGTGAGGTTGGGCAGGTGCTGGACTTGGGCGACGGCTCCGCAGCCGACGCAGCCGACGCGAATGGGGGCTGGGCTGTTCATGCGGCAGAACATAGCGCGGATACCTCTTTGCTACAAGGCCAGATGTACGAATGTCGGCTGCATTTTTGTGTTTGACGAATCATGTACTAACAAACGTTTGATGACGAATGCCCCCGAAAACGTACCGAGACCCTACTACCAATTTTCCATTACTTTCCCTATCTACACGTCTCCGTCAATGGGGTGCCGGTGTAGCCGCTGGAAACGGCTGGCCGCTTTATGGCCCTACCGTTGGAGGCCGGCGAACACGACATTGTGATCGAGGCGCGTCTTTCGCCGCTGCGGAAGCGCTTCGTCGCGCTCAGTGGGGTCTTGCTGGTCGGGGCTTTGGTGCTGGTGTGCCGGGAGCACAGGCGCGCAAAGAAAAAAGAAGATTCCGCCTAATCTACCCCACCTTTCCGACGCGCGGCGTCAAATCGTTCCACACATCGGCCAGTTCGTAGGCGCGCTTGAAGCTCTGGTACACGTCTTGCCACATGGCTTCGCGTAGCTCGGTGGCCTGTGCTTCGTCTCCCGCCGCTAGGGTCGCCTTGAGTTGCTCGCTGCGTGCTGCTTGCTTGCTGGCGGCGCGGGCTAAGTCGGCTGACGCGGTCGTAAATTTGTCGATGAGTTCGTCGATGGGCGTGTCGGTATCCGTCTCCGCGTCGTATGCGCTGGAGGGCTGGAAGCGGGTTGGGTGGCGGGTGCCGTCGGGGTCGCGGCCGGTGTGGGTCGGCTGGATGTGGGGCGTTACCGACAAGTACATCATCATAGGCTCATCGCCGATGGCTCGCACCTGATGGATTTCGTCGGCGCGGGCGATGCAGAGCTGGCCCGCGCATAGCTCCTGTTGGCTGCCGGCGATGTGGAAGACGCAGCGGCCTTGCAGGATGAGAAAAATCTCGTGGCCGAGATCGTGGCTGTGCAAGTCGGCCACGTCGCCCGGCTGCATGCGCAGGAAGCGGGCGCGGATGTGCGGCGTGACGAGGAGGTTTTTGATGTGTTCTTCTCGGCGGAAATCGAAAATTTCAAAGGCCATGAATAAGCTCCTTTACGAAAATTGGCAGGGGTGAAAGGTTCACTGCCCGGTTTTGTTAGCCAGCGTTATGTTGCGTAGCGTTTGGTGGATAGTGGCACGATCATCTGCGTCGATATGTACAACGTCGATCATCCGGTCCCTGAATTGTGCAAAGAACGACTTTGGGATGTGTGGGTTGTTTAGGGTTGAACCGCGTTGATTAAGATAAATGGCTCGCGACTTGAGAATTTCGAGCATTTTCGCAGGAGTATAACCATCGGCATCATCCATTTCTGAACGATACTTCTCTTGGTTCCACTGTTTTTTGTGAAGAGACCTAGCATCCTCTAAACTGTACTTGCTCTTTTCTGAGCATATAAAGTATAAGTCTTCAAAATCAAGCTTCTCCGCAACGCGCTCTCCTATCACAAAATCAGGTTTAATGTATTGCTCTTTTTCCCCTATCCAACTTTCCATCTCATTCGGCCCAAGTACGAGCAATTTCTGTAGGGAGGTTCCCGAAGAGTTGTAAAAACCGAAAACCCATATTCGGGAGCGCCACTTTGCTATATGGGTAGGTCCTACATCCCTTGCAGTTGAAACAGAACCTGTCGTCGTTGATTTAAGCTCAATCGGTACAGAGTAAAGTGCCCCATTCGCTACAAATTCAAAGAACGCGTCCACCCCGGAACGGCCTGCCCCCTCTTTCAAGCCCAATAGCTGACACATTTCCTTTTCTCGGCTATCGTCTTGGACAGTCATTAGGCCCTCAATGCGTTCGCGACTGATTTTGCGATAGCATAGCTCACCGGCGGACAAACGGAATTGCCAATCTGCCCAAGAATCTGGTACACAGCACCCTCAAAGAGCCAATCTGCCGGAAACCCTTGTAGCAGAGCACAGTCTTGGACGGAAAGCCTAAAATGTCCATTTTCTGGTGGGAACATAACGGCTTCCTCTCTCGATTTTTGTACGCCATTCGGCCAAATCTGTAGCCTCTGCCAGACTTTTTGACCAGCCTTACTATTTAGAATGCTAGTCGTCTTTCTCGGACCAGTAAAACCAGAGCGGAGCGTCGGCGCAAAGCAATCGAAGCCCATATCGTCTAGACCTAAAGCCGCCCTCGCTCCCAACGTACATCGGCCCGATGAAAACAGACTATCGTTGGGAAAATGCGTTGCCTGCGGAACCTCGAATTCACTAGCTGCTTTGGGCGATCTAAAGCCGACGAAAATGATCCGCTTGCGTACCTGAGGAACGCCAAAATCGGAGGCAACAGCTTTGAATTTGGCGATGTGATAACTTGGTTCTAGCGGCTCTATAATCACCTTATGTACATATTTATTGAACTTGGGATCGAGTAAGCCCGGAACGTTTTCAGCTACGAACGCATCGGGTTTGACAGTCATCACGGCGTCAATAAACGCCGGCCACATATCCCTAGTATCCTCACTCCCATTTTGTCTTCCGGCAACTGAGAAAGGCTGGCATGGCGGGCCTCCGTGGATGAGATCGACGGCACCTTTATAGGCCGTCCAATCGACCTTTGTTACATCGCCATGTGGACCAGAAAAAACCTTCCATTGCGATCGGTTTCGCCGCAGCGTAGCACCGCAAATCTCCAGCGCGTCGAAACTGGCAATATGCTCAAAACCGGCCTGCTCAAAACCGAGGTCCAGACCGCCACCTCCTGAAAACAGGGACATCGCTCTCAAACCCTGTTGTCGCTGTTGGGGCATTAGTCCCTTTGGGTTCAAGACTGGCTCATTAATTCCGCTTGGATCGCATTGGAACGCACCGCGGACCGCCGCTTTTTTTCGCTGTCTGGATCGCGCCGAAATGGCCCGGTACCAGTCTCTTTTTTCGGGTGATATGTCGTAGGGCATGGTGGTTTCGCAGTAAAGCTAAAGGTCCATTTGCAACGCGGTGGACTCAAATCGACTGGAAGTGAGCGGCTAGCGAGCTATGCTGCAACACACCTAACTACAAGTGTATGGGCGCAACCGTCAAATTTCGACGAATCCCTCCGGCAACTCGTCTCCCTTGACCAACGCTTCCTTCAATACCCGCGCATGTTGGCAAATTCCCCGATAGGAAAATCCCTTACAACTGCAACTGATGTCGTTTCCCTCCACCTCCAATTCGTAGCGCGTCCCCGGCTTCGACGAACTGTCCACCCGGTATAGCGATCGCTTTGGCCCGGCTAACACCCGCGCCAACACGCGCACGGCCTCGGCCGACGGCAAGCGCGACTTGGCCGCGGACTCAACCGCAGGCTGCGCGGCGACAAAAGCCGCCCCGGCCTCGCGCAACAGTTCCACCACTTGCCGCTCGTTTATCCCGCCCGAGGGCGGCGCGGGCAGCACCTCCATCACCCGCCGCAACTCGTCCATTACGTCGCGCTGGAAATTTTCGGGCAAGGCGCGGCCCTCGACGAGCTGGTCGATCAGCGCTGACTTGGTTTCGAGGACCGTCTTGACGAATTCGTCGATCGTGTTGCTGCCGACCATGTAGGTGACGTTGACCGCTTGCTGTTGCCCGATGCGGTAGGCCCGGTCCTCGGCCTGCCAGTGATTGACCGGAACCCAGTCGAGATCGTTGAAGACCACCTGCCGCGCCGCGGTGAGGTTGAGCCCGACGCCCCCAGCCGCGATCTGCGCGGCCAGCACCCGCACCGAGTCGTCCTCCTGAAAGCGGTCGGCCCGTTGTTGCCGCTCACTCGCTGGCACTTCGCCGGTGATGGCGACGGCCTTCTGGCCGAAGTGCTTGCACAGCGTGTTGATGGGGGCTAGAAAACACGAGAAGACCAAGACTTTTTCACCCTGTTCTAAGGCGTTTTCGACAAAGGGAATCGTGCTGCGGACCTTGGCTATGGCCAAGCGGTTGCGCGCGGTAGTTAGCTGGCCCATGATCCGGCCTTGGCGCGCGCGACGCTCGGCCTCGGTCTCGTCGGCGCGCTTGGCTTGGCCTCGGCGCGAGATGGTCTGCAACAGTTCGGTCACGGCCTCGCTCAGCGCGTGCGCCACCCGGCTGGCGACCTCCACGTCGAGCCAACTGCGGATCTTGGGCGGCAGGTCGAGGACCTCGGCCTTGGTGCGACGCAGCATGATGCCGTGTAGTTGCACAGTTAGCTCTGCGATGTTGGAGGCCCCGTCGGCGACCCAGCCGTACTCGCCCTTGTAGGCGTCGCAATAGCGCTTGGCGAATGAGACGAATGAACGTCCGAGCGCGTGGCGCGCCAACTGCAACAGGGGGAAGAGGTCGCGCGGCCGACTCGTCAATGGGGTGCCGGTCAAAAGGTGGATCACCGCCTCGTCGGCCACGGCCTTGACCAAGCTCATCGACAGGCGTTGCCGTTGGCTGCGATAGTTTTTGAGATAGTGGGCCTCGTCGAAAATTAGGCCACTCCAAGCGTGTGCTGCCAGCGGGTGTTTGGCCAGGATGTCGTAGTTGATGATGGCCCAGCCCGTGTAGCCGGGTGCGGGCGGAGGTGCGGGGCCGACGATGGCGATTGCTGCCGTTGGCAGCACCAACTCGATCTCGCGTACCCAGTTGGTTTTGACCGCTGCCGGACAGACGACCAGATAGGGACCCTCGGGTCGGGCTTGGCGCATAGCCAGCACGGATTGCCGCGTCTTGCCCAGCCCCATGTCGTCGGCGAGGATCGCCCGCTGGCGACCCAACAAAAAGGCAATGCCCTCGACCTGATGGGCATATAGCCCGGCGGATAGGGCCTCGGCCTGTTGTTGTGCCGTGTTCATCAGTGCTCGAACGGCTCTACGGTGTGAGTTTGGGCGCGACGACTGCCCTAAGCCGTGCTGCCAAAAGGGCCTCATCGCCATCGGCGACCGTGGGCATGGACAAGTGAAGCTGGCTTGGGGTCGCTGAGAGCCAGACTGCGGGATTGCCGTTGCGCAGGGCTTCTGCTAGGGCGGCGGCGGTTTGGCCGAGTGCTTGTTCGTCTAAGGTCAAGGTCAAGGACGGGCCATGGACCGAGCTTTGCACGTGAGGCCATTCGCCGAGATGCTGACGCACGGTCTCGGCGCGGCGGGCGTCGCTTTGGTGGCGGGCGTCGTGGTCCATGGCTAGCCAGCGGCGCAGGGCCACGACCACGCCGACGACCTCTTGGCGGTCGATCTTGAGCGGGCGGCCAATCCCGGCTAAGTCGCGGGTCTCAAAGCAGGCGAAGCTGTGCAAATGGGCTGCTTCGATTAAGTCGGCGCGCCCGCAGAGAATGCCCGAAGAGTTAGGCGCGCCCACGTACTTAGCACCGTAGCCGACTAGGTCGGCCCCGGCCGCGATGTAGCGGGTCAAGCCGTCTAGGGGATAGACGCGGAAGGCTGCATCAACGAAGACCGGGATGTCGTGGGCATGGGCGATGTCAAGGGCTGCGTCCAGCGGGACGATGGCGGCTTCGTTGTCGATGGCCGGATAGAGCAGGGCGGCGGTTTGGGGGCCGATCGCGGCCGCGAGTTCGTCGGCTGTGGTGCCTTGCTCGGTGCCGGCCTCCACGAGGGTGACGCCGGGCAGGCGCACCACGCGGTCGTATTTGTAGCGCTGGGCCTTTTGGATGACCACTTGGTTGGTCATGCCGGTTGTATCGGGCAGGCGGGCCATTTTCTCTGGGTCTGTGCCGGTGACGCAGGCGGCCGTACCGAGGACCAATGCGGCGGCGCAGCCTGGGGTAATCAGCGCGGCCTCGGCACCGAGCAGGTCGGCGACGATCCGCCCGGTGCTCGCCAAGAAAGCGTCCATGTCAACGTAGTAGCGGCCGGCCAGTTCCATAGCGGCGGTGATGTCTGGGTGGGGGGCCGATCCGCCTAAAAGGGTGCGGTTGCCGAGGGCATTGATCACGGGCGTCGCGCCCATATCCGCGTACAAGGCGCGGGCTTCCTCGCTCATATGAATAGCCTTTCTGGTAATGGTTGAGTGGTTGTCCGAAAAATCAGTTCCTCAAAATGCAATCCTGAAGTTTCTCCAAAGGACGGACTGCTACCCTTCCTCGATAAACAAGCTCAAATCCCCTTTGCCCTTCCGCAGCACCTCGGCCTGATCTCCGACCAGCGACACCACGCTCGAAGCCTCTACGGGTAGCGGCCCGCACTCCAAGATCAAATCCACTTGTGGCCCTAACTTTTCCTCCAAAGCCCACGGTTCGGTTATCACTTCTTGATCGGCGTAGTTGGCACTGGTGCTCAGGATGGGTTGGCCGAGGGCTTGGACTAAGGCCAGCGGCACCGGGTGATCGGGAATCCGCAGGCCGACGGTCTTTTGTTTGGTTTGCAGGATGCGCGGCGTTTGGCGGGTAGCCGGCAACACGAAGGTGTACGCGCCCGGCAGGCATTGCTTGAGGATGCGGTGGGCAAAGTTGGAGACGTGGGCGTAGTCGCTGATGTGGGTCAGGTCAGCGCAGACAAAGGACATGGGCTTTTTGCGGTTGCGGCCCTTGATGCGCTGTACGCGCTCAATCGCCTGCTTATTGGTAATGTCGCAGCCCAGGCCGTAGATGGTGTCCGTGGGATAGACGATGACGCCGCCTTGGCGCAGCACGTCAGCGGCGCGTTGGATGTGGCGGCCTTTGAGGCGGTCGGGATAAACGGTCAGTACTTGGGGCATTTTAACGCTCCTTGTCGATTTTTGTCACCCAGGCTTCGACGACAGCGTCGACCATGGCTTGGCCGTGTTGGGCGTTGGCGGTCCAACTGTTTTTTTCTTCGTCTTGACGGCAGTACCAAGGCGCGTCGTCGCCGAGGTGCTCCTGTTCGACTAGTTCGGGACGGACGGCCATCAGGAAAGAGGTCTCGTTGTATCCGGCGTGATCACCTCCAGCCGGAGGACTTGATGGCGGGAGGATCATGGGCTGCACCTCGATGCGACCGCCCCAAGAGCCAGCCCGCTCGAGCGCGTCGCGGTCGCCCCACCAGCCGCGAGGATGTCCCTCGGCGAGCACCTTTTCAAACGCCAGCTCGGCCGCGGCCTTGCTGAAGGCCAAGGCGAGGGGGCCGCCCATGCCTTGGTGCATGATGATGACGTAGGTCTTGCGGAAGCCCATTTCGAGGAAGTTGCGCAGGATGCTTTTGGCCAAGCGGCCAAAGGCGTCGTAGTCCGGGTCGATGGTCCCGTCGGCGGGGCCGCCGAGGGCGTAGCCGGTGGGACCGTAGTCAAACGACGGAGCAATGACGCAAGCGGTGCGTGCGGCCACGCGGGCGCATATTTCTTCGACGATGAGGGTGTCGTGGCCGATGGCCATGTGCGGGCCGTGGGTTTCGATGCAGCCGGCCGGCACGAGCAAGGGGTGCCCTTGGGCCACTGCATCGGTGAGTTGGTAGGGACGCAGGTGCTTGAGCTGCATGGAGAAGTTCCTTGTTGTGTGCGTAAAATTGGACATAATATAGGCTAGGAAGAGCACGTCAACCTAGGACATTGAGCAGATGGCGCATACCGTTATTGGCACGGCTGGACACATCGACCACGGCAAGACGCTGTTGGTCAAGGCCCTGACCGGCATGGATACCGACCAAGCCCCGGAAGAGCAGGCGCGGGGGATTACCATTGAACTCGGCTTTGCCTTTTTGGGCGATCAGGCCACGATCATTGACGTGCCCGGGCACGAGCGTTTCGTCAAGACCATGGTAGCTGGCGTCAGCACCATTGACGTGGCCATGCTGGTCATTGCCGCGGACGATGGCGTGATGCCGCAGTCGCGGGAGCATCTCGACGTGCTGCGGCTTTTGGGGGTCGAGCGCGGGGTGGTGGTGATCAACAAGGCCGACTTGGTGGAAGAGGAGTGGCTGGACTTAGTGGAAGAGGAGGTGCGGGAGTTTGTATGTGGTACTTTTTTGGCCGAAGCCGAGTTCTTTCGCGTCTCCGCGCTCAGCGGCGAGGGTATTGACCCGCTGCGTCAGCGGCTGTTGGCCATGGTTGAGGACACGGCGGTCAAACGCACGGACGCGCCGTTCCGCTTGCCCGTAGATCGGGCCTTTGGGGTCAAGGGGTTTGGCCTCGTCTGTACGGGCACGGTGCAGGCCGGTGTATTGGCCGAGGGCGATCGGGTGGAGATCGCGCCCGAGGGGCGGTTGGCGCGCGTACGTCGGTTGCAACAGCACGGCGCGACGGTACCAGAGGTGCGGGCTGGCGACCGCGCCGCGATCAATTTGGCCGGCGTGGAGCAGGGCCAAGTTGTGCGCGGGCATTCGCTGGGTGCGCCCGGATTTTTTCGCCCCACGCAGATGCTAGACGCCGAGGTGCAACTCCTCGCTTCAAGCCCGATGACCATGGCGTCGCGCACGCGCGTCCGCTTGCACTTGGGTACGCGGGAGATTATGGCGCGGGTCGTGCTGCCCGCTGGCAAGCCCTTGATGCCCGGGCAGGTGGGTTTCGCGCAGCTTCGCTTGGAGGTGCCCGTAGTTGCGGCATGGGGCGACCGTTTTGTGCTGCGCCGGTACTCGCCGGCCCTGACCATTGGCGGCGGCCGCGTGCTCAACCCGCACCCGGCCAAGCACCGGCGCTTTGAGCCAGCGTTGCTGGCGCATTTGCAGGCGTTGGCCGATGGCGATCTGCCCGCAGTAGTAGCGCGCTGGCTCGGCTGCGCGGACGACCGGCTCAAGAGCCAGCAGGCGTTGGCCGGCGAGCTGGGCGTTGGCGTGGAGCGGTTGACGGGTTTGACGGACGCGCTCGTAGCGGCTGGCCGGGCCAGGCGCGTGGTGTCCGAGGGGCAAACGCACGTTTTGCATTTGGATGTGTGCGAGCGCTGGGGTGCGGAGATCGAGGCCGTGCTGGCGCGCTTTCACCGCGCCCAGCCACTCAAGTTGGGCTTGCCACGCGAGGAGTTACGCAATTTGAGCGCGCGCTACATCCAGCCCGAATTGTTCGACTGCGTGTTACACTACTTGGCGGAAGCGGGGCGGATCGCGCTGGACGAGGCTGTGGTGCGGGCCGCGTCGCACCGCATCCGCTTCACCTCGGAGCAAGCGGAGCTAAAGACGGCTGTGGAGACGCAACTTAACATGGAGGATTTCGCCAACTTGCCGACGATGGCCGGGCTGGCCCAAATCCTCGACGCCCCATTGCCGCAGGCGACGGACCTGGTGCAAGTGCTGCAAGCACTGGGGACGGTGACCGCGTTGGAAGGGGGGTTGTTGATTCATGGCGAGGCCCTGGCCCGGGCGCGGACGCTGCTGCGCGATTTTCTCGAGCGCGATGGCGAGATTACAGTAGCTGAATTTCGCACGTTGATTGGCAGCAATCGCAAATGCGCGATGGCGCTTTTGGGTTATTTTGATGCTGAGGGGCTGACGGTGCGGCAGGGGGATGTGCGGGTTTTGGTGGGGTGATCCTGCGATTGCGTACGTTGAGCGCAATAAGGGCTGCGAGATTGTACTCGCAGCCCTTAGCACCTCAGCCTTCGTCGTATCCCTGCACGGGCCGCGCCCAGATATTGCGATAGCGCACTAAGTCGCCGTGATCTTGCAAGCGGAGCGGGCCGGTGGGAGGATGCACTTCGTAGCGATAGAGGCCGCGATGGCCGGTGGGGCCTAAAACCTCGACGTGGTGGTGGACCAAGACGCCGTTGTGGACCAAAGTGAGATAGGCTGGGCTGACTAACTCGGCGCCGTTGAAGCGCGGGGCCGTCCAGAAGATGTCGTAGGTCTGCCACTGGCCGGGCGGGAGGCAGGCGTTGACCAGCGGCGGATACTCGCCATAGACGGCGGCTGTGGTGCCGTCGGCATACGTGGGGTTGTCGTATCCGTCGAGGACCTGGATCTCGTACAGGCTCATGAGGAAGACGCCGCTGTTGCCGCGCCCTTGGCTCTCGCCCTTGACCTCGCTGGGGCAGGCAAATTCGAGATGGTACTGGACGTCGCCAAAGCGCGCTGTGCTGACCATATCGCCGGACCGGGGCACGACCTCCATGTAGCCGTCGGCTACTTGCCAAGGGGCGTCGCCGCCGTTGGTGCTCTGCCAGCCGTCGAGATGGGTGCCGTCGAAGAGGATGACCGCGTCTGAAGGGGGGCTGTTGTGGTGGCCGGGCGTTACGACCGCCGGGGCGGGTCGCCGGTGATCGTGGACGCAATAGGGGGAGTTGGGTAATAGCGGGGTATCGTCGTACCCTAATTTGCCCATGTGGGAAAGCTCCTTGTTGGGGTTGGAAGACTGGCATATAAAGGGAGCCAGACGGGCTCGCGTCAATAGCTGGCCGTTGTGCATTGCATTATATTGAGCGCCGTTCAACAGGAGGGCGTGATGGTCTGCGCACCGATGGACAGACCTTGCGCTCGGTGCCGCCGGTGAGGGTGGGGCTGTGCTCATCTACTGACCCTTTCGCAAGGAGTTCTATGTCTCGTCCCAATATTCTCTTCATTATGACTGACGATCACGCGGCCCACGCCATGAGTTGCTACGGCAGCCGCATCAACACCACGCCCAACCTCGATCGCATTGCCCAAGGTGGCATGCGCTTTGACAACTGCTTTTGCACCAATTCGATTTGCGGCCCCTCCCGCGCCACCATCCTCACCGGCACGTACAATCACGTCAACGGCATGACCACTTTGGACTCGCGCCACGACAACCGCCAGCTCAACTTCGCCAAGCTCTTGCAGGGCGTTGGTTATCAGACCGCGATCGTCGGCAAATGGCACCTAGGCGAGGGGCCGGCCCACTGGCCCACCGGCTTTGACTACTACAACATCCTCCAGGGACAAGGCCCGTACTTCGACCCGGAGATGGTGTGCAACGGCGACAAGGTCCAATACGAGGGCTATACTACCGACATTATCACCGACTTGTCGCTCGACTGGCTTAGGGCACGCGACAAGGAGCGGCCCTTTTGCCTGATGTACCACCACAAGGCCCCGCATCGCCCGTGGGAGCCGGACGAAAAACACGCTCATCTTTACGAAGGCGAAGACCTGCCCGAGCCAGCGACTTTTGCCGACGACTATCAGAATCGAGCGGCGGCCGCCGGAGCGGCCAAAATGCGCGTTGATCGCGACCTCAACGCCACCGATCTCAAGCGGCCCGTACCCACAGGACTGTCCCCGGAAGAGGAGAAAAAGTGGAAGTACCAGTGCTATATAAAAGACTATCTGCGCTGCGTCGCCGCAGTCGATGACAACGTGGGCCGCGTACTCGATTATCTCGACGCCGAGGGCATAGCCGACGACACCATCGTCGTCTATACTTCGGATCAGGGCTTTTTCCTCGGCGATCACGGCTGGTACGACAAGCGCTTCATGTACGAGGAATCGCTGCGCATGCCCTTCCTCATCCGCTATCCCCGCGCCATTGCCGCCGGCAGCGTCAGCGCCGACATGATCCTCAACGTGGACTTTGCGCCCACCTTCCTCGACTACGCCGGCGTCGCCATACCCGATTCGTTCCAAGGCCGCTCCATGCGCCCGGTGCTAGCGGGCCGGACCCCGGACGACTGGCAGACGGTGATGTACTATCGCTACTGGATGCACTTGGCGCACCACCACGTGTACGCGCACTACGGAGTCCGCACCTTGCGTTACAAGCTCATCTACTACTATGCCGATGCCTTGGGCCAGCCCGGTGCCCTAAATGATCCCAAAGAGCCGGAATGGGAGTTGTTCGATTTGGAAAAAGATCCGTGCGAACTGGTCAATGTGTACCGCGACCCGGCCTATGCCGGAGTGGTGCGCCAGTTGCGCGGGGAATTGCGCCGCCTACAGGAAAAAGTGGGCGACCAGCCATACGCGGGCGAAGATCCGCTGCCGGGGTGAAAACCTGCCCGGTTACAAGCGCGTTCCCTGCGCGGCGAACCAATCGAGGGCGTCGCGGACCGATTCGTTAAGGGGCCGCGGTTCGTATCCGAGTTGATTCCGCGCCGAGGATTCATCAACGGATAGCGGGCTGTCGCGCAGGAGTTTGAGTGAATGGCGGGAGTAAAAAAACGGTGGGTTCCGCTTGATCAAGGGCAAACCTGTCCGCGCTAGAAAGTAGGGTATGACCGGGCGCATCACGCTATGTCCCAAAACCTGAGAACACAGGTGCGCTAGTCCGCGGATTTTTGCGTATCGCCCGGCCGTAAAGTGAACCTCGCCCCCGTATTCGTTGGCTCCCACCGCATGGGCGATGGCATTTGCCACATCTCGCACGTCGCTCCACCAGCCCCCTCCGTTGATGAGCCACGGGAGTCGCTTGTGCGCTATGGCCAGCAGGATGCGACCGGCGCGGGTCGGCTCGCTGTCGCCGGGACCTATGAGGTTTGCCGGACAGACGATAGATGCATTGAGCCAACCGCTTCTCGCCGCATCGAGTACGCTTACGTGCGCTTCGGCTTTGGTGGCCGTGTAGGGGATCTTGGAGTCTTGGCCCAGTTTTGAACTGACACTCAGAATCGTTCCGCGTAGCGGGCTGAATGCGTGTATGGAACTGATGTGTATCAGTCGGTGGACGCCGGTGCTAATACATGCTTGAATCACGTTGCGAGTACCCGTCAAGTTGATTGCATCTGCCAACCCTTTGGGATCGGCGTCAACTGTCGCAATTTCAGCACTGTGAACGATGGCGTGGGCGTGTTGGAATGCTTGGTTTAACGACTCGGGATTGCGGACATCGGCCAGTCGCCATTCGACCTGATCGCTCAGGTCCGCGGGAAGTTTGCGATTGCTGCCCTCGTGCGCGACAGCGCGCACCGCATATCCGCCGTGCAACAAGGCGCGGCATATGTGGCTGCCGAGAAAGCCCGCAGCACCGGTCACTGCCACTGTACTACCTGAATCTCCCATTGCTATTCAGCCTTTGTGAATGCTCTACGACCCATTTTTTGGCCCCCAAAATGCGCGTTGTATTTCATCGGTTCATTAACTCGCGCCAAATTGGCCATGTTGTCCAATGCAAATGCTGGGTTAGGTGCTTTTCCAGCGATCTCTGTCAAATTGCGGATGATACACTTCGTTGAAAAATCAACGGTGCTCTGGCGAGCGTGCATTTAGCTCGTCCTCATTCAAAACGAAAAGCACGGTTTCTCGCTCGGTCAAAGTTGGTGTCCATGCTCGTGCCCAAGTGCCCATCAAAACCTCCCAGCGCGATTTTTTGCTAGTGATCGATAGTAATGTTCAGCCATGAGTTGGGTTTGTTTTTGCTCAGCCAAGACGAATACAAAAGTGGATTATAAATACACTGAAAAAGGGCAGCAGGCAAGGGCGAAGGAGCGATCCGCGGCTATCGGGGTTGGGGCTAGTGTGGAGATCGCTGAAAGGGACCTCGCCGCGCCCCGGAATTAGGATGTCGATTTCGAGTGTCGCGAGTCGTCCATCCACTTTTTACACTCAAATTCCTTCTCAACATGTGTACGATACAGCTTAAAATGAGTATTGTAGGATTCTCTGTCCATAAGATGGATGTTATTCTTACCTCTACCAATATCTAAACCGTAAGTTATCGTTACCCCACCAATGTTAGTAAGGATAAATCGGTCATGGAGTTCTTGATCACTATTTCTTTTGTTAAGACAGCAGACGATTAGATCACATCCAGAGCCAACGTATTCCTTGAGGGATTTGCATTTTTTGCAAAAAAGATTCCATTCACATTGACATACATTTTGGCTACTAAATATTTTCTTAGAGGTAAGGTATTGAACTATGACACCACGATGCTTTGAATCATAAATAATTTCTAGGAATTTTCTCAACGGTTTTCTCCATTTAGACTTTTTTGGATCGAAATTTGGATCTATAAAAAGGATTAAAGTTGCACATCTCAGTATTGGACCAAAGCACTCTGCCATTACCTTTGTGCTTCGAGCTATGGTTATTCCTCTCGATACACGCCAAAGACAAGGCGATTGATCTTTGAGGGACGCAGGCCTTGTATTAGTAATCACGTAGTCTTTTTTTCTTGGGTTTTCACGGGCAAGAATCGCACGAAAAGGACGGTTAATATTTGCTTCCTGCTCAGCCTCGGCGTTTTCAAGCCATGATTTATTCGGATCCCAATCCCTAGATGTAATAGAACGAGTGATACTCCTTTTTTCCTTTTTTATTTCTTCCAATAACACGTCTATGATTTTTTTTTCTTTACTAGTACGACAAGTTCTTTTGAGCGTTTTGCTAACTATATTATCCCAACTTATGTCGCGGTTATTATTAGGATATGGATATTTAGATATTATGCGACCTGTTGCGTTGCCATCCCTATCAAAGCCAAACTTGTCGATGAAGTAGTCACAATCTTCAGAACTCCATGTTACAACAAGTTCGGGATCCAGTGCATATTCATAGATCATTGTTAGAAAAGCTCCTCCATACGTTCTTCAAAAAAGCCTTCTGGCCAAAGTTCTTCGAAGTCGCCGTCACCTGTTACAGTAAATAGAGTTAACTTGACTTCCTCTGATGTTGGCATGACATAGACTATTGATAAATCGTCTGGCTCTAAGTGGTGATATGGATGCTCAGATTCCCTAGAACGAATATCCAGCTCTAGCATCTCATCTTCATCTATAGGATTTATTGAATTTTGTCGCCTTTCCCTTACCAGCTTATCATACTTTTCTGAGATACGAACATTGGTCTCGCGCACACGTCGAAGTAATCTCAACAACAGATGTTCAGAATGCGTCTCAATGAGTAAAGTATTGTTTGGATTTTTGCTATCAATAAACACGTCGCCTAGAGCGACTTGGGCGGCAGGGTGAAGATGAATCTCTGGATTTTCGACAGCAAAAATATTCTTCGTAGCAAAATTTTTAATTCCCACCAAAACGGGAATAACTTGGGAAATTCCCAAACCGACATCTAAGGGATCTAAATCAACGTCATTCTTTTCGCTGTGGAGCTTCAGTCTAACTTGGCGAGGTAACTCTTTTAATCGGTTAATGCTGTCAGATTCTTCCATGTTTTTCATGATCTTGCTATCTATATCCAGCAAGATGTATTCTTTTCTTTTAATAGTGTAACCGAGCTTCAAAATATCTTTCATATAGTAGTTTATACTTTCGATCATCAGAGATTTTCTTTCTCTACCAAGTATGTTCCATGCCTCTAGTCCTGTTGCCCATTTTGATTCATTAGGTGTCTTTTGTGGGGCAAAGTTGCGAGGGGGTAATTTTCGGATTGGTCCCAAATATCTTATACTGGTCGATACGCTTACTCCAATTTTTATCAGCTTATCTCTGATACTATAATACGAGTGACGTATAGATGCTAACAGAGGATCAAGATCTTTGGCTAGCTTCCTAGTGGTGAGTGCTAATAAAATGTTTTGCTTCATTTTATTGTCTACATTATCGATAATGATGGGGTGCTCAATATTATAATAATTGGTACCGTCGTATCTACCGTGGTTACTAACCCATTGTGTGCGATTCGATCCAATTGTATTTATAGAAGGAAATATCTCCGGTCTTTTATTTGTTTTACAATACCACTCTATTCCATTCAAGCCCAAGCTGAGCGACAGCACCTCGGTATAATCTTTTTCAGCATTCCAACCTGTTACAACTTCTATCCACACGGATTTTAGATATCCGTACAAGTCACGACGGATAGGGTCTCGTAACCCCTTTAAAAAAGGACCTTCAGCTTCATAAAATCTTTCAAGGTCTTGACCGCCGAATTCAATACGGATGCGAATATTCCGATCCAATTCATGACGATGTACTAAAGAATAAAAACCACCTAGATCAATATAACCTCGATCTATATCTGTACTATATGGATCTGGATCCTCGTATTTTATTACGTGTGACATGTATAACAGGGCCTGCAACACTGTTGACTTACCCGAGCTGTTTTTACCAAACAGCAAAGTGATCGGGCGAATCGGAATGGTCACGGCGTCACCGATGCCCTTGAAATTTTCTATGGTTATAGATTTAATAGCCATGATTTTCTCACGAGTTAAGTGGAAGAACGTTGAAAACCTACGTGTGTCAAGAAGACATGTCAAGAAATTTCTATCAGGAGACGAAGGTAAATCTCCACCCCCTGATAGAATCACAAACTGCTATCGCCGCTTCGCCAGCCATTTGTATAATGATTTTAAGATGGCAAGAGCGATATAAGGGCCTGTCGGTTGCCATATTATCATAGAATCACCTCCTTTCATTATAGATTTTGCGACACTTCATTTCTTCTTACCAGACTTTTCCCAACTCTTACGGAGATTCCCCAGTTTTTTATCGGAACGGGCATTGCGTCCGTTGGGATTCGTGAGGCTGTTCCCGATTCCCAGCTTTTTCTCGACTGTTCTTATCCGTGCGTCGTCGCGTGTTCTTCGCGCCATAATCAGTCCTTTCTGTTTGGTTTAGACGAAGGCACTCTCGCTGGGCAACGAGTTGACGCTGCCCAGCGAGATATTGGCTATATGCTAAAGCTCATCAATGATCTTATCAATGATGCATTGACCGGCATATATAGCCAGTGGAATTAATATCGCTGGCAACATTAGATTACCTCCTTTCTCTTTGGGGTGATGGGTGATTGGGCAACGAATTGACGCTGCCCAGCGAGCTGTTGAGCTACGTGCTAAAGCCCATCAACGATCTTATCAATGATGCGTTGACCGGCATATATAGCCAATGAAACTAGTATGGCTGGCAGCACATTTTGCATTAGATTTCTCCTTTCTCTTTCGGGTGGTGGGTGATTTGAGCCTCGCTTCATATCCTTGATAGAAGAGAAGCAAATTCCGTGCCAGCTTTGCCAAATGTCTATGCTTGGTGCTTCTCCTTCCAGTTGTCAAACGTCTGACGAGAGGGAAGTCCTAACAGTCTTGCGGCTTCTGTTCTGTTGTTTTGAGATTCTTTGTCGGCTCGCTTAAGATAGTGCCTTGCGACCTCGCTAATGAGTTTCTTTAGGTTAAAATCCCCACCTAACTGGCGATTCAGTATATCTTTGCCGCCCTTATGGTCGATGCGTAAGAGTGCATCTTCAATATCTTGTTCGTCGAGAATTTTGCTGTCGGCCAGCATGGCGCGGTTCAGGGTGTTTTCCAACTCGCGTATATTGCCCGGCCAAGAATGGTTTATGAGAACATTTTTTCCGTTAGGGGAAATTTCTTTACGTTTGTAACCGGGCTGTCCTTCGTATTCCTTTTCGTATTCCTGATTGATTTTATCAATAAAATGGCGGATCAGCATGCCCAAATCGCCCTCGCGGCCCCGCAAAGGCGGCAGTTTGAGGTAAGCCACTACAATCCGATAAAACAAGTCCTCTCGAAATCGTCCTTCGCGTACTTCTTCAACGAGATTCCGATTTGTCGCCGCCACAATGCGTACATCTACTTTGGTGGGTGTGGATGCACCGAGGGGGAGGAACTCGCCTTCTTGGAGGACGCGCAACAATTTCACCTGCATATTTTTGGGTAACTCGCCGATTTCATCCAAAAAGAGCGTACCGCCATTGGCCTGTTCAAAATGACCTTTACGCTCAGCATGTGCGTCGGTAAACGCGCCTTTTTTGTGTCCAAACAGTTCGGCTTCCACCAGATCGCGCGGTATTGCACCGCAATTCACCGCGATAAATGGCTTATCCTTTCTTAGGCTATGTTTGTGGATGGCGCGGGCAAAAAGTTCCTTCCCAGTGCCGGACTCGCCTTCGAGCAAAACGGGAACGTTCCGCACTGCGACTCGCTTCGCTTTTTCGACCAAATCCGCCATCTTCTGACTGCGGTAGATTATGTCGCCAAAAGCTGCCGTTTCTGCGGGTTTTCCTGCGCTGGCCGAGCGGAGTTGTGCGTCGGGTTTGGCCAGTAGATCGGACAGATATTTTGCCTGAATCTCAAAGGGAACAGACGTCGTTTGAACGCCGTGCTCTCTTGAAGATTCGATTAATTTAGCGGGAAAGCCCATTTTCGTTAGGAGGATCCACACCGCCGCCATCGCCGGCGTACCAGGACTAAGGTGAAAAGTCAATTTGACTTGATCAGGTTGGTCGCCCAAAGCCTTTTTGCACACATCCCTCGCGGCCTCATAGATTTCGCCAAAGTGAGTCGGGCTTGAAAGTTTCACCCTGCGTAGTTGGTACGGCGTCGAGCTCCTTTTCTTAGCCCATTCGACATACGCAGTTACACGGTCGGGCGAGTAGTCTGAAATCAAAAATACTTCGTCAAACCCGCGTTTTTCTACGGCCTGTGCAATAGGACCCTCGCCAACATCTTTTCCTTGTGAGGCATCCAAATCTTTTCCACCGATCCAGCACAGCAAGACCTTTTTCATCGCAGCGTACTCTCCGATATATCGAGCAACGCCTCTTCGTCGGCGAGGGCGTAGCCCTGTTCGAGCAGGTCGGCGAGGGTGGTGCGCGATAAAATGCGATCGACGGCCTGCTGGACTTGCTCCCACAGCGCACGCACCGAACACGCCGTCAGCGAGTGTGTGCAGCAATCCGCGCTGCCGGCGAAGTGATCGCAGAAACCGGCGTCGAAGAGGCGACCGCCCAACGCGGCGACCGCGTCGGCCACGGCGATTTGGTCCGGGGGCTTGGCGAGGGCGTAGCCGCCTTGCTGGCCGCGGGCACTGGCCACAAAGCCGCCCTGCCGGAGAATGCGCAAGAGCTTGGCGACGTTGTGATGGGTGATCCCCTCGGCTTGGCTGATCTCCGGAATGGTCAGGCTGCCCGGGGTTTGGCGAGCCAGTTGCAAGAGGCAGCGCAAGCCGTATTCTTCGCTTGAGCTGAGTTTCATGTTACATCATGCCTAGTTCGAGTTTGGCACCTTCGGTCATCATGTCGATCGTCCACGGCGGATCCCACACCACCTCGACCCGGGCCGTGGCGATGCCCGGGACATGGGCCTTGATCTTGTGCTCGATTTCCGGCGGCAGCGTACCGGCCACCGGACAGGCGGGCGAGGTCAAGGTCATGGTCACGTGGACATCCTGCGCGTCGCTGACCTCAATGTCGTAGATCAGGCCGAGGGCAAAAATATCGACCGGAATCTCAGGGTCGTAACAGGTCTTGAGCACGGCCACCACTTGGGCCTCGGTCGAGCCGGAAGGAAAGGTTTTTTCGTGCAACAGTTCCATGGGAAGGTTCCTTTGCTATTCGGTGGATGCGGGCGACGGGTCTTGTGCTAGGGCCGCTTTGGCGGCGTGCCAAGCCAAGGTCGCGCACTTGACGCGCATGGGAAACTCGCGCACCCCAGCGAAGACGGCCATCTTGCCCAAGGCTTGGTGATCGACGGGCGCATCCGGCTGGGCGGTCACCATCTGGTGGAACTGCTCAAACAGGGCAACCGCCTCGTCGGGACGCTTGCCCTTGAGGGCGGTGGTCATCAGGGAAGCCGAGGCTTTGGAAATGGCGCAACCCGACCCGTCAAAGCGAATGTCGTCAATCCGCTCGTCGGCCACGTGGAGATAGATGTGCAGGTGATCGCCGCACAGGGGATTGTAGCCCTCCTGCATGCGATTGGCCGCGGGCAGCTTGCCAAAGTTGCGCGGATTTTTGTTGTGATCGAGGATGACCTGCTGGTACAGTTCGCGAAGCTCAGTCATGGTTGAAATGCCTCATTCTTTTTATTCATCAAACACCTTCTTGACCTTGTGCAACGCCGCGACCAAGGCGTCAATTTCCGCGTACGTGTTGTAAAAAGCCAACGAGGCGCGCACCGTAGCGGGCACTTGGTAAAACTGCATGGTCGGCTGGGCGCAGTGGTGGCCGGCGCGCACGGCAATGCCCTCGGCGTCGAGGATGGTGCCGATGTCGTGTGGGTGGATGTCGCTGAGGGTGAAGGAGATCACGGCCACTCGCTCGCGGGCCGTGCCAATCAGGCGCAGCCCCGGGATGGCGGCGAGAGCGGCGTCTGCATACGCGAGCAAGTCGGCTTCGTACGCGGCGATCTGCTCGCGGCCCACGGCGTTGACGTAATCAATGGCGGTCTCCAAGCCAACGACGCCAGCGATGTGCGGTGTGCCGGCCTCAAAGCGCGTCGGCGGGGGAGCATACGTGGTGCCGGCAAAGCTCACCTTTTCGATCATGGAGCCGCCGCCTTCGTAGGGCGGCATGGCGCGTAACAGGGCCTGCTTGCCGTAGAGTACGCCGATGCCGGTGGGGCCGAAGAGCTTGTGCGCGGAAAAGGCGTAGAAGTCGCAGTCGAGGTCTTGCACATCGACTGGCAGGTGGGGCACTCCTTGCGCCCCATCGACCACGACGACTGCGCCGTGCCGATGGGCTGCGGCCGCGATTTCCTTTACCGGCAGAATGGTGCCGAGGGCGTTGGAAGCGTGGGCGATGGCGACGATGCGGGTGCGCTCGGACAGTAGCTTTTCGTATTCGTCGAAGAGGAACTCACCCGCATCGCTAATGGGCACGACCCGCAGGTGTGCGCCCTTTTCCGCGCACAGCATTTGCCACGGCACGATGTTGGAGTGGTGCTCTAGCTGGGAGACGATGATCTCGTCGTCCGGGCCTAGCTGCGGTCGGCCGTAGCTGTGGGCGACGAGATTGAGGGCCTCGGTGGTGCCGCGCACAAAGACGATCTCGCTGCTCTCGCGGGCGTTGATAAACTGGCCGACGCGGCCGCGGCCGCGCTCGTAGGCAAAGGTCGCTTGCTGGCTGAGGAAGTGGACGCCGCGATGGATGTTGGCGTTTTCGCGGGCGTAGTAGCGTTGGAGTGCGTAGAGGACCGTCAGCGGCTTTTGGGTGGTCGCGCCGTTGTCGAAATAGACGAGGTCCTTGCCGCGGATTTTCTCGCCGAGGACCGGGAAGTCGCGGCGAACCTTGGCAATGTCAAAGGAAGCGGTCATCGGGCAACTTCAGCGGTGGCTTGCTCCAGCCGGCGGTCCACTAGGCGGTCGAGTGGGTCTTTGAGGGCGGGGACGCGCACGCGGTCGAGGATTTCGCCCGCAAAGGCCCGCGTCAGCACTCGGACGGCCTCGCGGTGGCCCATGCCACGAGAGCGCAGGTAAAAGAGGGCGTCTTCGTCGAGTTGGCCGATGGTAGCTCCGTGCGAACACTTGACGTCATCGGCGTAGATTTCGAGTTGGGGCTTGGTGTTGATTTGCGCTGTCTCGGAGAGCAGGAGATTCTGATTGGCTTGATAGGCGTCGGTTTTTTGCGCGGCTTGGTGAACGTGGATTTTGCCGCGGAAGACACCGGTGGCCCGGCCGCCGAGGATGCCCTTGTAGAACTCGTGGCTCTGGCAATGAGGCTGGGCGTGTTCAATGAGCGTGTGGTTATCGACGTGTTGCGCTCCGTCTTCGATGTAGAGGCCGTTGAGCGTGGAGTCAACGCCTTCGCCCACTAAGGAAGTGTGGACGTGATGGCGGGTGAGGCGTCCGCCGAGCGCGATGGCGGTCGAACGGAATTGAGCGGCGCGTTCCTCGCGGACGTGGGTCGCCGCGATGTGGAAGGCGGCGGCCGACTCGCGCTGGATCCGGTAGTGGTCGAGCACGGCGTTGGGGCCGACGAAGAATTCGCTGACGCTGTTGGTCAGATACGGTTGCGCCCCCAAGCCGACGTAGCTTTCGACTAGGGTCGCTTGGGCGTTGGCTTCGGCGACCACGAGGATGCGCGGATGGGAGATGACGTTGGCGCGTTGGCCGGTGGATACAAACAGCAAGTGGATGGGTTGCTCGACGACCGCACCCCGAGGCAGATAGACGACCGCACCGTCTTGCAGGAAGGCGGTGTTGAGCGCGGTGAAAGCCTCGTTCTCGGTGGCGGCGGCTTGGCCTAGGGCGCTCGAAACCAAGTCGCCGTTTGCGGCAATGGCATCGCCCAAGCACGCCACGCGCACCCCGGCCGATAGGCCGTTGAGATGAGAATGCGCGGGCGCAAAGTGACCATCGACAAAGACCAGCCCGTTGAGGCCGTAGTGGTAGTCGTCGAGAGCGGCCGGGGCGGGCGCGGACGGGGCTAGCTCGAAGTCGGTTCGAGTTAATGGGGCGATGTTGGTAAAAGCCCATTCCTCGTCTTTGGTCGTGGGAAAGCCCGCGTCGGCAAAGTGCTCAATGGCCTTTTGCCGCAGTGCCCGCAGTGCCCCGGGGCCGACGAGATGGTTAAAGCAAGACTGATAGTGAGCGACGCCGTTCATGCTGCTTGCTCCTTGACCCAGTCGTACCCCTTTTCCTCAAGCGTCAGCGCCAACTCTTTGCCGCCCGACTGAACGATGCGCCCCTCGTAGAGCACGTGGACGAAGTCCGGGACTATGTGGTTGAGCAGGCGCTGGTAGTGGGTGACGACGACGACGGCTTTGTCCGGGGTGTGAAGCTGATTGACGCCTTGGGCGACGATCCGCAGCGCGTCAATGTCGAGGCCGGAGTCGGTCTCGTCGAGGATCGACAGCTTGGGTTCCAATACGGCCATTTGCAAAATTTCGTGGCGCTTTTTTTCGCCGCCAGAAAAGCCTTCGTTGACCGACCGCTTGAGGAAGCTCTCGTCCATTTCCACTAAGGCGAGCTTTTCGCGGATTAGGCCGAGAAAGTCGATGGCGTCGAGTTCTTCCTCGCCGCGTTGCTTGCGCAGTTCGTTGTAGCTCTGGCGGAGGAAATACGTGGAGTTGACGCCGGGAATTTCCACTGGGTACTGAAAGGCGAGAAACAGCCCGGCACACGCCCGTTCTTCCGGCGCGAGTTCGAGCAGGTCTTGGCCGCAGTAGGTGACCGATCCGGCGGTGATGTCGTAGCCTTCGCGGCCCGCGAGGACTTGCGCGAGGGTGCTTTTGCCCGAGCCGTTGGGGCCCATAATGGCGTGGACTTGGCCGGGTTGTACTGCCAGCGTGACACCGCGCAGGATGGGGGTGTCTTCAACGGCGACGTGGAGGTTTTCGATGTGGAGCATAGGGCACTTTCGGTTAGAGTTGATTGTTGGGCGGATAAATGTAGCTCTTCTTTGAGCCTAAGTTGATGGACTTGTCAAGTTTATGTAGGTGGCCACATTTTATTCAAAATCAATGCCAAGCTAGGCCCCATTCTCGCGCACTCGGCCGAGCAGTTCATCTCCGTTGTGGGACGTTACGATCCAGCCGCCCACGTGCGTCAGGTTTTCACCCGACACGGCTGCGAGCAACACCGCCAGATCCTTGGCCACATCCTCGCCGAAACGCAACGCCGCTTGCTGACACAACAAATCTCGTTTGCCTTCTTCACGCCCTTCTTCACGGTGCATTCGCAAGCGCAGCGTACCTTCAGGACCAGCCGTGCCTAAACGCGCCGTTAGTGCCCGCGCCACCCGCAACAGTGCCGCTATCGTCTCAGGCGAACACCTCAACCGCTCGTTGAGTGCCCGGTGTATTTCTTTAGCCGTCCAACCCGCCAACGCCCGGCTCGCTTCTGCTTCGCGGTATTGACTGCCTTCCAATACATAGATCGTCAATCGAGGCTTGCCGGCCCGTCGGCTAGGCGTGTACGCCTCGGGGACTTCGACCCACACTTCGGGAAAGCCCCACAACGCATACTGATGCAGCTTTCCTCGCCGAATGTCGGTCGTGTGATCGACTTCCAACACCACATCGGGCAAGGTGTGAAAGCCCAACTTCAACCCGTTCTTGTCGGGCAATCGCGCCGACTGGGGACGCAAGTAAAGACACTGATCTGGACGCATGGCGACCCGAGGGACGCCTTCGACATTTGCACTCCAGATGCTGACCGTGCCAAAGGGGACAAAGTGCGCCCCGCACTCGTCGGCAATTTGTTGCACTAGTTGCATCAGATAGGGCGCGGGCAGTTCGTGGTCCCCGCTGACTCTGGGCTCGTCGGCCACGACGATGAGGGTTTCGGTTGGACCATACCAATACTCATAGCGGCCCTCGTACTCTTCTAATTCGGACCGGGACATTTTGTAGGCGCGGCAGCCGGGGAACTCCAACCGATCGCCATTGGGCAACACAATGGTGGGCACCTCTTCTTCCGCTAGATCGACCGGTTCGGTGGTGTGCTCTTGGTATGGGATGGTGCTGGACATGGTTCAACCTCTTATGGCGTTGGTCAAGGGCGATCCACAACGAATTAAGTCTGACTCATCTACCCGACGCTGCCCTCTAGGCTGATGCCGAGCAGCTTTTGCGCTTCGACGGCGAACTCCATCGGCAGCTCGGCGAGGACTTCCTTGCAGAAGCCGTTGACGATCATGGAGATGGCGTCTTCCGTGGAAAGCCCGCGCTGGTTGCAGTAGAAAATCTGGTCCTCGCCGATTTTGGAGGTGGATGCCTCGTGCTCGACGTGGGCGGTGGGATTGCGGACCTCGATGTAGGGAAAGGTATGCGCGCCGCATTGGTCGCCGATGAGCATGGAATCGCACTGAGTGAAATTGCGCGCGCCGGTCGCGTTTTTGAGCACCTGCACCTTGCCGCGATAGGTGTTTTGGCCGCGCTGGGCCGAAATGCCTTTGGAGACAATGGTGCTGCGGGTGTTTTTGCCGATGTGATGCATCTTGGTGCCGGTGTCGGCCTGCTGCCGCTTGGCGGTGACGGCCACCGAGTAAAATTCGCCGACCGAGTGATCGCCCTGGAGGATGCAGCTAGGGTACTTCCAGGTGATGGCCGAGCCGGTCTCGACTTGGGTCCACGAGATCTTGGAGCGGTCGCCGCGACACGCGCCGCGCTTGGTGACGAAGTTGTAGATTCCGCCTTTGCCCTCGTCGTCGCCGGGATACCAGTTCTGCACAGTGGAGTACTTGATCTGGGCGTCGCCGAGGGCCACGAGTTCGACGACGGCCGCGTGGAGCTGGTTTTCGTCGCGCATGGGCGCTGTGCAGCCTTCGAGATAGCTGACATACGCCCCCTCGTCGGCGATGACCAAGGTGCGCTCGAATTGGCCGGTGTTCGCCGCGTTGATGCGGAAATACGTCGATAGCTCCATGGGGCAACGCACGCCCGGCGGCACGTACACGAAAGAGCCGTCGGTAAAAACCGCGGAGTTGAGGGTGGCGAAGAAATTGTCGGTGTAGGGCACGACCGAGCCGAGGTACTTTTGCACGAGCTCAGGGTGATTGTGGATGGCTTCGGACATGGAGCAGAAGACGATGCCCAAGGCGGCCAGCTTATCCTTGAATGTGGTGGCCACCGAGACGCTGTCGAAGACGGCATCTACGGCCACACCAGCGAGCATTTTCTGCTCTTCGAGCGGGATGCCCAGCTTTTGGTACGTGGCCAGAATTTCGGGATCGACCTCGTCGAGGCTGTCGAGCTGTTTCTTCTTGGGGGCCGAGTAGTACACGATGTCTTGGTAGTTGATGTCGGGGTAGTGGACCATGGCCCAGCGCTGGCTCTGTTTGCGGCGCGTTGGATCCTCCATGGTGAGCCAGCGGCGATAGGCTTTGAGCCGCCATTCGAGCATGAACTCAGGCTCGTTCTTTTTGGCGGAGATGAAGCGGATGATCTCCTCGTTGAGGCCGGGCGGGGCCTCGTCGGCTTCCACGTCGGTGACGAATCCCCACTCGTAATCGCGCTGGGCAAATTGCTCTAGGGTTTGAGTGCTTTCGCTCATGTTGGCTCCTTGTATATAAGTATAACTTCAAGAACTTAGGAATCTGTACAAAAAAGTCAAGTTTCGGGACGGGCGGCGATTAGCCCATTTTTTTGCGCTGTGCTAAGTAGCGCGATAGGGCCACGTCAAACCGGGTCGCCGTGTCGAGCAGGGCGTAGTCGATGCCGGCCTCGGCGCACCCGAGCCGATAGGTTTGGATCAGCTCGTCCATCAGCGCGCGGTATTCGTGCTGGATGTGCCAAGGTTGGGTGGTGAGGGTTTGGTCTGGGTCCTCGAGGTCGTAAAAGCGGGTCTGGTCGCGGAAAGCGAGATCGCGCTCGCGGGGGTCGAGCAGGTGGAAGACGATCACTTCGTGCCGCAAGTGGCGGAAGTGGCGCAGCCCTTCGAGTACTTGGTCGGGCGCGTCGAGTAGGTCGGAGAGCACGATGACGAGGCCGCGGCGGCGGATGCGCTCGGCGAGATCGTGGAAGGCCGGGGCCATGCTCGTCTCGTGGTGCGGCCTCGCTTGGTCGATGGTCTTGAGGAGCACTTGGAGGTGGCTTTGCACCGAGCGCGGCGGCACGTACGCCTCGGTCTGGTGGTGATAGAGCAGCAGGCCGACTGCGTCGCGCTGCTTGAGCGCGAGGTAAGCTAGCGCGGCCGCCAAAGAGGCGGCGTAGCGAAACTTGCTCAGCGGTGCGCCGGCCGCAAAGTCCATGGAGCCGGACACGTCGAGCAGCAGATAGGCTTTGAGATTGGTTTCTTCTTCGTACTGTTTGACGTACAGGCGGTCGGATTTGGCGTAGGCCTTCCAATCGAGGTCGCGCAGGGGATCGCCCGGCATATAGGGACGGTGCTCGGAAAATTCGACCGAGAAGCCGTGGTACGGGCTGCGGTGCAAGCCCGTGATAAAGCCTTCGACCACGAGGCGCGCAATCAGGTCGAGGCGCGCGAGGCGCGAAATGGTTTCTGGCTGGAGGTAGGAGGCGGTTTCGCTCACGTCAGGATGCGGGCTCCACGTCGGCGAGTAGGCGTTGGATCAGGCCGACCGCGCTGATGTTTTGCGCTTCGGCGTGGAAGTTGACGACCAGGCGGTGACGCATCACGGGCCGGGCTACGGCGCGGATGTCCTCAATGGCGACTGAGTGCCGGCCGGCGAGAATGGCCCGCGCTTTGGCCGCCAAGACCAAGTACTGGGAGGCACGCGGCCCAGCGCCCCAACGGACCATTTCGCGGATGTAATCCGGTGCTTGGGCATCCCCGGGCCGGGAGGAGCGCACCAGCGAGACGGCGTAGCGGACGCAGTGATCGGCCACAGGTACTCGCCGCACGAGCTGTTGCAGCTCAATGATCTGCTCGGCATTGACGACTTGGCTGATGGTGGCTTGGGCGACGCTGGTGGTGGCGCGGACGATGTCTTCTTCCTCGCGGTCGCTCGGATAGTCGATCCACAGCTCGAAGATAAAGCGGTCGAGCTGGGCTTCGGGGAGGGGGTAGGTTCCTTCCTGCTCGATGGGGTTTTGGGTGGCCAGGACGAAGAATGGCTCGCTGAGCCGCATCGTCTCGCCAGCCGCCGTGACCGCGTGTTCCTGCATGGCTTGGAGCAGGGCTGCTTGAGTCTTGGGCGGTGTGCGGTTGATTTCGTCGGCGAGGATGACGTTGGCAAATAGGGGGCCGCGGATGAAGCGAAAGGCTTTGCGGCCCGTGTCGATGTCCTCTTCGAGTACTTCAGTGCCGGTGATGTCCGAGGGCATCAGGTCCGGGGTGAACTGGATGCGGCCAAAGGAAAGATCCAGGGTGCGGGCGAGGGTTTGAATGAGCGTGGTTTTGGCCAAGCCAGGCACGCCTACCAGCAGGCAGTGGCCGCCAGCGAGCAAGGCGATGAGCAGTTCCTCGACGACCTGCTTCTGGCCGATAACGACTTGGCCGATCTCGCCGTAGATGCGGTCCCTGATTGGGCCGAGTTGTTCGACAGCCTCGGTGTCTGACATGTACTTCCTTTCAGGAGGATGGGTTGCTGAAGGTGAATAACAGCGCTTCGACCATCTCAGGTCTTGCGCTCCTTTTTCTTGGCCGCTGGGAAGAGCACGTTGTTCAGAATGAGCCGATAACCAGGCGAGTTGGGATGCAGGGCGAGGTTGGTCGGCGGGTCGTGGACGTGGTGCTTGTGGTCTTCTGGGTCGTGGCCGGCGTAGAAGGTGAAGGTGCCCTTGCCGACGCGGCCGTGGATGTACTTGACGCTGTCGGTGCCTTCTTCTTGGCCGAGGAGGATGACCGAGTCCTTGATCAGTGCCTGGCGGAAGGCCGTGGTCTGGCCGAGGAAGCCATCGACGATGTTGGTGTGGCACTGAGTGAGCATCGTCGGCACCGGGTCGTATTTGGCAGAAAACTCAAACAGCGTGAAATACTCGGCCTCGGCCGTGCGGACCCGGCGCATGTCGTCTGGCGTGGTGTCGATGGTTGAGAATTCGTACACGAGCGGATTGGTTTTGAGGACGAAGTTTTCAAAGGCCACGGTGCGGCTGAAGTCGAGTTTGGCTTGGGCGTCGGGGTCGGCGGGGTCGCCGTCGAAGACGGCATGGCAAATATCCACGTTGAGCGCGGCGAGGGCGATGTCAAAGGTGTCGGTGGCCGAGCACATGGCGAAGAGGAAGCCGCCCGCGGCCATGTACTCGTAGATTTTGACGACTACGGCCTTCTTTTGTTCGGAGACCTTGGCGTAGCCGAGGCGGCGTGCCATCTGCTCGTACGAGGCTTGCTGCTCGCGGTACCAAGCCTGATTGCTGTAGGAGCCATAGAACTTGCCGTACTGGCCGGTGAAATCCTCGTGGTGCAAGTGTAGCCAATCGTAGTCGGCGAGTGCGCCTTGGAGCACTTCGTCGTCCCAGATTTTTTCGTAGTCAATTTGGGCGTATTCCAGCGCGAGGGTCACGGCGTCGTCCCAGGGCTGTTTGTTGGGAGGTGTGTACACGGCGATCTTCGGCACCTTTTCCAACCGCACGACTTCCATGTTGGAGGCGTCGATCTCCGCGTAGAGCTGGGCGGCTTGGCCCGCGGAGATGCGCTCGGTGCTGATGCCGCGCAGGGTGGCTTCGCTGGCGATGAGGGCGTGTGCTGCGACGAGGAATGAGCCGCCGCGGTAGTTGAGCAGCCACTCGACCGGAATGCCGCGCTCCAAGGTCCAGAAAGCGAGGCCGTAGGCTCGGAGATGGTCGCGCTGGGAGGTGTCCATGGGCACGAGGATCTGCTCGGCGCGGGCCGGGAGCAGGGCGAGAATACCCAGGGCTAGGGCAAAGAGGATGGGCATGGGATCAGCCGCTTTCGCGTAGGTGACGGAGCCGCTCGATGTGCAGGCGCACTTGGGGGGCGCGGGCGTCTTGCGGGTGCTGGAGGAGCGCGGTCTCGTAGGTTTTGAGAGCTTGTTCAATCGCGCCTTGGTGCTCGTAGAGCGCGGCTAGGCCGAGATGGGCGGCGACGATGTGCTCGCCTTGGGGGAAGCGCGCGATTTGCCGCTGGTACAGGGCCATGGCCTCGTCGAGACGATCTTGTCGTGCGCGTAGCTCGGCGCGGCTGAGCAAGCTCCACTCGGCGAGCCCTGGCTCAGCCCCATCTTCGAGTGCAGCCCAGTGCGCGACGGCCGCAGTGCTCTGTCCTTGGCGCTCTAGCAACTGAGCGCGGCTGAGATCGGCGAGCCCATCGGACGCTTCGTACTCCTCGCAGACCGCGAGTAGGGCGAGGGCATCGTTGGCGAAAGCATGGCTTGGATCGGCGGCGGCCAGCGCGGCCAAGGCGGCGGTGGCCGCCGCAAAGTCGCCGCGGAAATAGAGCAGTTCGGCGCGGTGGTAGCGCGCGGCGTACGCGGCCGGGCCGCCGCGCTTGGCCAAATCGGCCCACAAGCGGTCGGCCCGGTCTAACGCGCCGAGACGCAGGCTGCACTCGGCAAATAGCGTTAGGGCCGGCTCGGTCCACGGCCCGCGCTGCGGCGCTTCGACTACTGCTTGCAGGGCGCGGCAAGCACCTTGGGCGTCGTCCGCTAGCAAGAGACGCGCTTGTGCGACTTGCGTTTGCAGATCAGCGGCGGCGGCGGCACTCCACAGACTGAGGGCGCCGATGAGGGCGGGTATTTTCATGGGGCTTCGCGTGCTTGCAGGTCTTGGTAGATTTGGTCGTAGTAGTGCCGGAGCAAGGCGCGGTACTCCTCGGGATAGGGGCCGGTGAGCGCTTGGCGCAGGGCCTCGCGCCACAGGTCGGGTGTCTGGCCGCGATCGGTGAGCAGGGTAGTTGGGCCGGCGTAGGGCTGGTCGGTGGCTGTGATGCTGCGCCGCTTTTCGTCAAAACCGCGGCTGTGGATGGAGCGGCTGGCGTCGAGCATACGCTGATAGATGCGCTCCTGATTTTGCCGCGTGCGCTGGGAGAGTCGCCCGCGCTGCAAGTCGGCGAGCACGTCCCGCATCTCGTCTTGGATGGCTTGCACGCGCTGTCGCGCTCCTCGGTGCCCGCGCAGCGAGCGGGCGATCTCGTCGAGGGCCTGCATGAGGCCCTGCTGTTGGGTGCTGAGGCTCGCTATTTGCCGCTGGAGCGCAGACCCCGGCATCTGGCCCATGGCTTGCTCGGAGGCTTGGTTGAGCTGGCCTTGCTGCTCGGAGAGGTCGAGTAGCTGCTGCATGGCCTCGGCAAAGGCCGAAGGGGTCTGCGCCTTGGCGAGGTTGTCGAGGCTCTCGCGCAGGAGGAGCACGGTCTCATTGAGATAGCGCATGGCCTTGCGCTGGAAATGGTGGGCCCCTTGCACGTCGCGCTGGCCGAGGTGCTGGGCGGCGTCGCGCATATCGCGCAGAGCGTAGCCAACGGTCGCGCTCAACTCCGGGGCGAGGGCCAGGGTGCGCCGACCCACTTCAGCGATGTGCTCCACGACCTGACTGGTGCCTTGCATGAGCGCGAATTGGTCTTGGGCGCGGGCGTCGGCGAACAGGTTCTCTTGGCGTTGGGATAGTTGGACGAGGTCGCGCATGGCGCGGCGCAGCTTGCGGCTGAGTTGGTCTTTTTCGGCGGCGAGATATTCGTCTTGGAGCTGCTGCAAGTCCTCGGCGAGCGCGTTGAGGTCGGCGGCCAGCGCCTGTCCGCTCTGCTGAGCCGCACTGGGGGATTTGGCCCGCATTTGACGCACCATCTGACGCATCCGCTCGGGGAGTGCTTTGCGCGCTAGGTCCTCGGCGCGGCGCGCTAGCTGGTCCGCGAGCGCGGGATTTTGCTCGGACGTGGATGCGCTTAGGTCTTGGAGTTGGTCGGCGAGTCGCTCGGTGTCGCGCTGCAAACTGCCTTCCTGTAGTTGCTGGCGCAGGCCGCTCTGGCCGTCCGCTAACTCGCGGTTGATCTGGCTCTGGCGACGGGCTAGTTCCGCGGCTTGCTCGACGATGGCGCGCAACTGTTGCTCGGTGCGCAACTGTTCGAGCAGGGCAATGGTGCGGTCGAGCCGTTGCTGGAAGGCTTGCTGGTCTTCGTTAAAGCGCTTGAGGGCTTCGGCCAGGACTCGAGGGTCTGGGTTGCTGGCGGCTTTTTGCAGCTCGGCGAGGGCTTGCTGCATTTCCGGGGTGGCGATGTCGCCCATGAGTGCGCGGATGTGGTCGAGCTTGTCGAGCAGTTCTGCGGTGCCCGTGCCCTCGTCCTGCATGGCATGGACGGTTTTCTCCAGTTCTGCCGCGAGTTCTTCTACGGCGCGGGTGCGCTCGGCCTCGGCTTTGAGCGTTGCTTCGAGTTCCTTTTTTTGCTCCCAACTCAGTTCCTCGCTTTTGAGCAATTCGCGGCGCACCCGCTCGATGTACTCCTGATGAGCCTGGCCTTTGGCTGCGAGTTCCTCCAAGGAGGATAGTTGTTCGCCTTGGGCTTGGTCGGCCTCTGAGTAGAGTTCGTACAGAGAGGGGAAGCGCAGCACGTACTGGCGGCTCTGACCCTGTTGCGGACCGGCCACTTGATTGTTGTCGAGGGCTTCTAAGTGGTAGTAGATGCGGTCTTCGGGCAAGAGGTTGGCGGCTGAGAGATCCCAGATGTGCTGGATGAGTACCTCGCGCTGGGGGCTGATGGGCAAAGATAGGCGCTGCTCGGAGCCGCTGTTGACTCGATAGACCAAGGCGATTTCCTCGACGGAAAAGTCGTCGCTGGCCTCGGCCTTGAGCAGTACCTTGAGGGATTCGGGCAGGTCGCTATCGCGGCCGGGATCGACGAGGGCGACTACTGGTTTTTGGTCTTCGCGCACTTGGATGGCGTAGCGGATGGGGTCGCGGTTTGTCGCGCCCTTGCGATCGACGAGGGCGATGTGGTACGCCCCCGGGCGCTCAATTTGGAAGGCGACGCGCGCTGTCGCGCCATCGAGTTGAGCGGCAATTGACAAGGTGTCGTCGAGGACCAAGGTGGCCTTGGACAGCGGTTTGTTGGCCGCGATTTCGAGGGCGACGCGGGTGCCGGGCAGGCCCTCGATGTCGCCGCCTTCCTCTTCGATGCGGTCGGATAGCTCGCTGTACGCTGGATACTGATAGTGCAGGCGCAAGCGCTTGACGGCTGGCGGGTTGATGACGCGCACCTCGTATTCGGGCGAGCGGTCGTCGCCGACTGCGATGGCGTAGCGGAAGGACTGCTGGACTTGGGGAAAGGTGTAGGTGACCGAGTCGGCGCGATCGACTACGAGTTCTTCGGTCTGGTAGGGTGCTGCTGGGCTCGGGCGGCGCACGAGGTGGGCGCGACGCGGCTTGTCGCCGGCAAAATGCACTTGCAGGGTGGCGTCGTCGCCCTTGATGACTTCGAGGTCGCCGGGCTGGACGGTGATCAGGGTGCGCGGCGGCCGCTCATACGCGGTGAGGGGATGGGCACAGCGCTGGGCTGCTTGGGCGAGGTCGTCGCCAAACAGGGTGCTGCAGAGTAGCGCGACCGCCACTGCGCCGCCGAGTAGGCGCAGGTAGGCATGGAGTGGCCGACGGTCGAGAATTTGGGCCGGATCGGCGGCCCGCAAAAGCTGGGCGGCCCGTTCGCTCGTGGCGGCAAGCAGCGCGGGCGAGTGAAGGGCTGGGTCGGTGCCAGATAGCTCTAGCGCGCTAATCAGCCGCTGTTGGAGCGGGGGACAGCGCCTTTCGACAAAGAGGGCGAAGCGGTGCTGCGAGAGGAGAACGGGTACGTGGCGCTTGAGAGCAAATGCCAGCACACCCGAGGTCGCCAAAAGTGCCAAGAGGCCCAAGCCCGTGCGCCAAGGCGGCGAGAGGAATAACAGGGCTTCGAGCAGGACCCACAGTAGGGCAAACGCCAAGCCGGCCGCTAGGACCAAGGTCAGTGTAGAGCATATGGTTAGGCCCAGGGCGCGGCGGCGCAGCGCGGCTAGGGATGCGAGAAGGGGTGGGAGGTCCATAGGGATTAGGCTTGGGATCGCTATATATGATGTTGCGGTGCGGAGCATGGTTCCGCGCAAAAGATAAAGTTAGGGCAGGGGGGCCTCAGCCGCCAGCAGCAGGGCCGATAGGAGGCGCGAAATCGGCATGCGCGGCGGTGGGCGTGGCTAGCCCTTTTGGATCCGCGCCCAAGTGTCGCGCAAGGTGACGGTGCGGTTGAAGACGGGCGCGTTGGGCGCGTGGTCCTCGCGGTCGGCGCAGAAGTAGCCGAGCCGCTCAAACTGGCAGGAATCCCCGGGGGCCATGTCGGCGAGGGATGGCTCTAGATAGCAAGGGTTGAGGACTTTGAGCGAGTCTGGATTGAGGTTGTCCAGCCACGTGCCGCCGGGCGGGGCTTCAAGCGGTTTTTCGACCTTGAAAAGCCGGTCGTAGAGCCGCACCTCGGCGGGGACCGCGTGGGGGATCGAAACCCAGTGCAGGGTGGCTTTGACCTTGCGGCCATCGGGCGCGTTGCCGCCGCGGGTGGCCGGGTCGTATGTGCAGCGCAGTTCTGCGATCTCGCCCTTGTCGTCTTTGACAACTTTGGTGCAGGTGATGAAATAGGCGTAACGCAGGCGGACTTCGCGGCCTGGGGCGAGGCGAAAGAACTTGCGCGGCGGGTCTTCCATAAAGTCCTCGCGCTCGATGTAGAGGTGCCGCGAAAAGGGGATGGAGCGGGTGCCGGCGCTGTCGTCTTCCGGGTTGTTGATGGCCGGTAGCATCTCGCTTTGGTCCGCTGGGTAGTTTTCAATTACGACCTTGAGCGGGTTGAGCACCCCCATGCGCCGGGGTGCTGTGTGGTTGAGCTGGTCGCGGATGCAGTATTCGAGGAGGGCGATGTCGATGTTGTTGCCGCGTTTGGCAATGCCGGCCTCGGTCCAGAAGCGGCGGATGGCCGCGGCTGGGTACCCCAAGCGGCGCAGGCCGCGCAGCGTGTAGAGCCGAGGATCGTCCCAACCGGAGACGAGATTCTGCTCGATGAGCGACAGGAGGTATCGCTTGGACAGGAGGGTGTAGGTGATATTGCCGCGGGCATACTCAATTTGGCGCGAGGGGAAGATGCCGAGTTTTTCGATGAACCAGTCGTAGAGCGGTCGGTTGTTGGTAAATTCGTCTGAGCACAGCGAATGCGTAACGCCTTCGATGGCGTCACTCTGGCCGTGTGCCCAGTCGTACATGGGATAAATGCACCAGGTATTGCCGGTGCGGTGGTGGTGGGTGTGCATGATGCGGTACATGACCGGGTCGCGCAGGTTGATGTTGGGCGCGGCCATGTCGATTTTGGCGCGCAATACGCGGCTGCCATCCGGGAATGCGCCGTCTTTCATCTGCGCGAAGAGGCCGAGGTTTTCTTCGATGGAGCGGTCCCGGCACGGGCTGTTTTGGCCCGGCTCGGTGAGCGTACCGCGATTTTCCCGAATCTCGTCCGCGGTCTGGTCATCCACGTACGCCAAGCCCTTTTTAATGAGCGCGACAGCCCATTCGTAAAGTTGGCCGAAATAGTCGGAAGCGTAGTATGGCTGCGGCCCCCAGTCGAAGCCGAGCCAGCGAATGTCCTCCTGCATGGAGTCCACATAGGCCTGATCTTCGCGGGTGGGGTTGGTGTCGTCGTAGCGGAGATTGCACTGGCCGCCGTAGGCGGCAGCCATGCCAAAGTTGATGCAGATCGCCTTGGCGTGGCCGATGTGCAGGTGCGCGTTAGGCTCGGGTGGAAAGCGGGTGATGACGCGGTCGTAGCGGCCGCTTTTGAGGTCGGCGTCGATCGCCTCGCGGATGAAGTCGCGGCTTTTGTCTGTGCTCATGGGTCCTCTGTGGCTGTGGGCAACGCAGCAAATAATAATAGTACGGCAAATGATCCCAACGGCAAGTTGCCCACGCTAGCCCCTCCCACTCTTGCGCTCCCAGCCGCTCGTCTGCCAAGGCCCGCCTTGCCGCTTAAAGCCGGACGCTTTGGGCGGCAGCAAGCCGCGCAGGTGTTGGCCGCCAAAGGCAAAGCCCGCTAGGCCGGGGAAGCCGCGATCTTCGTTCTCCACGCACAGCACGTAGTCGTAGCCCGATTCCCACAGGGCGCCGATGATGGTGCTCCAGTTGAGTTGGCCGCGGCCGGGGACGCGGTATTGCCACCACCAGTTGCCGATGATGCCTTGGCGGTAGAGCATCCGCGGGCTGATCTCGCAGTCCTTGACGTCGGCGTAGTACCAATGGCCGGCAAAGTCGCGGATGACGTCTTCGACCGGCAGGATGTGCATCCACAGCCAGTGCGAGGGATCGCAGGACAAGCCGAGGTGATCCGAGGGCACGGCGTTGAGGATTTTTTCCCACATCTCTGGATTGCAGCCGATCTGGCCCATGCGCACGGCCACGTCGAGTGCGAGCCGGACCTTGTTGTCTTCAGCCGCTTGCACTACCGGCTCGAACATGGCTTGGAAGCGGTCCACTAATTCGTCGGAGCGGTCGCTGGGGTTGCCGGGTTCGGCGGAGAACATGCCGTAGAACTGGCCGTTGCGCACGGGTGCGCCACTGCTGGTGACGACGACCGGGCAGTCGAGGGCGCGGGCCGCCGCAATGGCCTTGAGCAGCTTGGCTTGGGCGACGCGGGCCTGCTCGCGGTCGTCGTCGAGCAGGTTGTAGTGCGCGGTGAGGGCGGCGAGGTACAGGTCGTGCTGGCGCAAGGTCGCTAGGGCGGAGTCCGGCCCGACGGATAGAATGCGATCGGAGGCGAGTGCGCCGGAGTCGTTTAAGCGCACGCAGTCGAAATCGTGCGCGCGCGCCCAGCGGGCGCATTCGTCGAGAGACCAATGGTTTGGGCCGCCGGCGCTGGTCATAAAACTTATATCCACGAGCGAGTCTCCTTTTTGAGTTGAAAGTTGAGAATTAGGAATTGCGAATTGGGAACGGATGATTGATAATTCGTAACGCTTAATTCCTACATTTTATTCCAAGAAAGTGAATATCATGGTGCATATCAACGATCACTATCTCAAGCTCAAAGCTGGTTATCTCTTTCCCGAAATCGCCCGCCGGGTCGATGCGTTTGTTGCTGCCCACCCCCAGGCCGACGTGATCCGCTTGGGGATCGGCGACGTGGTCAAGGGCATTCCGCGGCCCATGGTCGATGCGATGAAAGAGGCCGTCGAGGAAATGGCGCACGACGAGACTTTACAGGGCTATCCGCCCGACCAAGGTCAGGATTTTTTGCGCGCCGCCATTGTCGAGCACGACTTTTGCGCCCGCGGTGTGCAGATGCACCGCGACGAGATTTTTGTCTCCGACGGGTCCAAGTGCGACTCGGGCAATGTGCAGGAAATTTTCGCCAGCGATTGCGTGGTCGCGCTGACCGATCCGGTCTATCCGGTGTACTGCGATTCCAACGTCATGGCGGGCCGCACCGGGCCGGCCGACGAGAACGGTTCGTACGCCGGTATGGTCTATATGCCATGCACGGCCGCCAATGGCTTCATCCCGGATCGGCCCGTCGGTCGCGTCGATCTAATCTACCTGTGCTCGCCCAACAATCCCACGGGCGCGGTGATGCCCCGCGACGCTTTAGCTCGCTGGATTGAATACGCCCGTCGGCAACAGGCGGTCATTCTGTTTGACGCGGCCTACGAAAGCTACATCACCGATCCGACGCTCCCGCGCTCCATCTACGAGATTGAAGGGGCCCGCGAGGCCGCGATCGAGTTTCGCAGTTTTTCCAAAAACGCCGGCTTTACCGGCCTGCGCTGTGGGTACATTGTGGTGCCGAAGGAACTCAAGGGCCGCGCGGCCTCAGGCGAGGAAGTGGATCTGCATCGGCTGTGGGCGCGGCGGCACTCGACTAAGTTTAATGGCGTGGCGTATCCGGTGCAGCGCGCGGCCGAGGCCGCGTACTCTCCGGCTGGCCAGCAAGGCATGGCCGAGCGCGTTGCGTTCTACTTGGAAAATGCCGCGATCATGCGCCAGCAGTTGGCGGCGGCCGGGCTTACCGTGTATGGGGGCGAGCACGCTCCCTATTTGTGGGTGGCCACGCCCGACGGACAGGACAGTTGGACTTACTTCGACTACTTGCTCGACAAAGCCCACATCGTCGGCACGCCGGGGGCAGGTTTTGGCGCGGCGGGCGAGGGATACTTGCGCCTATCGGCCTTTAATCACCGCGACCGGATCGAAGAGGCCATGGCGCGGATTAGTCAGCTATAAGGCCGCGCTCCATCGCGACAATTTTGTTAAAGTGCGGTTACAAATGTATTGACGGATTGCCCGCAATTCGCTAAATTGTCGGTGTTTTTAATCAAATTTTATATAATAAATAAATAGTTTGATGCCACCTAAAGACCAAAGTCGCCGGGCCAAGGTGCGGACCTTTTCGGCACCCGATAGGGATCACGAGATGCTCGACGCGATTGCCCGCTATCACGGCAGCAGCAAAAGCGCCATGATCGCCGGCCTCATTCGCAAGGAGTTTTGGCGCGTTTTTCCCAACGGCACCGAGACCATCCCCCCCGACGAAGGAGCGCAAGTCAAGCCATGACGTACTCAGAGACGATCGCCCCAGCCGCTGGGCCGTATTACAGCGACCTCCCCGCCGAGGAGCTCATCGCCCAGATCAATCACTTGCGCCGCGAGAAAAACGCGGTCATCCTCGCGCACAACTACCAGATTCCGCCGATCCAAGACTTGGCCGACTTCACGGGTGATTCGCTCGGGCTGTCCGTGGAAGCCGCTAAGACAGATGCCGAGCGCATCGTCTTTTGCGGCGTGCATTTTATGGCTGAGTCGGCCAAAATCCTCAGCCCCGGCAAGCAGGTGTTTTTGCCCCATTTAGGCGCGGGCTGTTCGCTGGCCGATTCCATCACGCCCGAAAGCCTCGACGATTGGAAAGCAGACTATCCCGATCACACGGTGGTGACGTATGTCAACTCCACGGCTGAGGTGAAGGCTGAGTCCGACATCTGCTGCACCTCGGCCAACGCCGTTTCAGTGGTGCGCAGCCTCGACAACGACCAGATCCTCTTTACGCCCGACCGCAACTTGGGCCGCTGGGTGGCTGAGCAGGTGCCGGAAAAAGAGATCGTGGTGTACGACGGTGCTTGCCCGACGCACGACGTGCTGCGCGCGGCCAGCGTCGAGCGCACCCGCAGCGAGTTTCCCGAGGCCGTCGTCATTGCACACCCGGAATGCCGCCAAGACGTGGTCGAAATCGCGCACGAAGTGTGCTCGACCACCGGGATGCTCAAGGCCGTTGAAAAGTATCCCGAGGCCAAGAGCTTCATCATCGCCACAGAAAACGGCATGTTGCATCAGCTTCGGCAGCGCTTCCCGCACCAAGAGTTCGTAGCGGCAGACGGTTGCATTGGCTGCCGGCTACACTGTCCCTACATGAAAATCACCGACCTACAAGACGTGTACTTTGCGCTGCTCTACGAGCGCTACGAAATCACACTGGACGACGAGGTGATCGCCGGAGCGCGGCGGGCGTTGGAGCGGATGATGGCCGTGCCGAGGGACCATTGAGATCTTTGTTAATTTGTTAATATGAAAAAGAGAGCACCGAGGAATAGGACGCTCACTTGCGACGCCGAAGAGAGCGAGACTCTTGAGCGTGATTTGCTAGTGCTGACTGAGTCCGTGGTGCTGGAGCAAATTGTCAATAGAATTATTCACGGGGACGCTTTTGACGTCCTTCCCTTACTGCCTACCTGCTTCGCCGATCTCCTAATTCTCGATCCTCCCTACAATCTCGCCAAAAATTACAACGGGCACTTATTTCGGCAAAAAGAAAAAGGGGCCTATGCAGCTTGGTTTGAAGAGCTCATCTGTCTGCTCAAACCGACCTTGAAGCAGGACGCAACCGTTTATGTCTGTGCTGATTGGAAGACCTCACAACTGATTGCCTCCATTCTCGAAAGGCACTTCTGCATTCACAATCGGATTACTTGGGAGCGCGAAAAAGGACGGGGGGCGAAATCGAACTGGAAAAACAACAGCGAAGACATTTGGTTCTGCACTGTAGGGACGAGCTATTATTTTGATGTCGAGGCAGTAAAGCTAAAAAGGAAAGTCGTTGCTCCATATCGAGTCCATGGAAAGCCTAAAGACTGGGTGGAGGAAAACGGCGGTAATTTTAGACTTACCCATCCTTCCAATATATGGTCGGATATTTCAATACCATTCTGGTCTATGCCAGAGAATACTGATCATCCTACGCAAAAACCGGAGAAGCTGATAGCAAAGTTAGTGCTCGCAAGCAGTAAGCAGGGCGACCTCATTTTCGATCCGTGCTTGGGAAGCGGTACCACGGCGGTGGTGGCGCGCAAGCTCGGACGCTCGTTCTGCGGGATTGAGTTGAACAAAGAATACTGCTGTTGGAGTCAAAAGCGGTTGCAACAGGCCCTTGCCGATCCGTCGATTCAAGGATACGCTGATGGCGTATTTTGGGAGCGAAACAGCCTGAACGATCAACCGCAGAAAGCGGCCTTTTCTCTAGCAGTCACTTGAGAATTGCGAGTGAGATAAAGGACTATTCTTTCACCGGCGACAGCAGACAGCATGAGGACTGTTGGCGATGCGTTAGAGCGGCTTATTGCCGATAAATTTGGCGATTTCTTGGGAAGTTGGTGTTCGGAATACTCAAATGCTGTTTTTGGCAACGGATTGAATTTTTTGGAGCGACTTATCTCGTCTCGACTTGTTCTTTGGTAATCATCGCAACTCCGTTGTGCGTCCAGTTCCCGTTCTTCCTCACAAATAACTATTGACGATATTCTCCAGCATTTCCTCGCGGCCACTGCGCTTTTCCGGCTCGCCGTGCTGGTGGACATAGGCCTCTAGCTCGGCGAAGTTGGTCTCGCCGCGCATGATCTTTGCGCCAATGCCGCTGCGGTACGACGCGTAACGCGCCTCGACAAAGGCGTCGAGTGCGCGGTCGTCTATGATGCGCTGGGCCAGCGTCAGCCCGCGGGCAAACGAGTCCATGCCGCCGATGTGGGCGTGGAAGAGATCATCCAAGGCGCAGGAGCCGCGCCGCACCTTGGCGTCGAAGTTGATGCCGCCGGGCGCGATGCTGCCTTGTTTGAGGATGACCAGCATGGCGTAGGTGGTGGAGTAGAGGTCGGTGGGGAATTGATCGGTGTCCCAGCCGAGCAGGTAGTCGCCGCGATTGGCGTCAATGCTGCCCAGCTTGCCCTCGGCCGCGGCGAGTTGGAGGTCGTGTTCAAAGGTGTGGCCGGCCAAAGTGGCGTGATTGGCTTCGATGTTGAGCTTGAATTCGTCCAACAGGTCGTATTTGCGGAGGAAGCTCAAGACGGTGGCGGCATCGTAGTCGTACTGGTGTTTGGTCGGCTCTTTGGGTTTAGGCTCCACGAGCAGGGTGCCGGTAAAGCCGAGTGCCTTTTTGTGTTCGACCGCCATGTGCAATAAACGCGCGAGCTGGTCCTGCTCGTGGGCCATGTTGGTGTTGAGCAAGCTGGAGTACCCTTCGCGCCCACCCCAAAACACGTAGTTAGCCCCCCCGAGCCGATGGGTGCATTCCATGGCCTTCTTGATCTGCGCCGCGGCCCAGGCGAAGACATGGGCGTCGGGGTTGGTGGCGGCCCCGTGCGTGAAGCGCGCATGGGAGAAACAGTTGGACGTGCCCCACAGCAGGCGGACGCCGGTGTCGGCTTGCAACTGCTCAGCCAATCCCACGAGGCGGTCGAGGCGGTCGTTGCTTTCTTTGAGGGTCTCGCCTTCGGGGGCGATGTCGCGGTCGTGCCAGCAGTAGAACGGTGCGCCGAGCTTGGTGATGAACTCAAAGGCCGCGTGCAAGGTGTCTTCGGCGCGCTGCATGGGGTCGGCGGCGCGGTCCCAAGGCCGGTCGTACACCGGAGTTGGGCCAAAGGGATCTATGCCGCCGCCCTTGAAGCTGTGCCAAAAGGCCACGGAGAAGCGCAGGTGCTCGGCCATGGTCTTGTCGCCGACTAGGGCCTGGGCGTCGTAGTGCTTGAAGGCGAGGGGATTTTTAGCGTCTGGGCCTTCGTAGGCAATTTTTTTAATACCCTTGAAAAATTCGCTCATGGTTTTCCTTTCTGAGTTGGGCGGTGGGTTATAGGGAGTTCAACGAGTCCAGCGGCTCAGCGAGCAAGGCGCGCATCGCTGCCGATGAGGATGTTTTCGCGGGCGCCGGGCCGTGCGGTTTGGCGACCGACGCCCGAGCTCACGTTGATGCGGCTTGCGCTGCCTCGCCTATGACTTCTGACAGCGCTGGATGCGCGTGGACGGTGCGCGCGACATCCTCGGCACTGGCACCGAACTCCAGGGCTAAGACGCCCTCGGCAATCAAGTGCGAAGCCTGTGGCCCGAGGATGTGCATCCCCAAGAGTTGGTCGGTGTGCGCATCGGCGACGACCTTGACTAGGCCGTCGATGTCGTCCATGCAGTGGGCGCGGGCATTGCCGCGAAAGTGGTACTTGCCGACGGCGACCGGGCGGCCGGCCGCGGTGGCTTCTTCTTCGCTCGCTCCCACGGAGGCTAATTCTGGATGGGTGTACACGACCGAGGGTATGGCATCGTAGTTGACCTGCCCGGCGCGTCCGGCCATTCGCTCGGCGACCGCGCTTCCTTCGGCCTCGGCCTTGTGGGCCAACATCGGCCCGGGCACGAGGTCGCCGATAGCCCAGATGCCCTCGACATTGGTGCGTCCCTGCGCGTCGACGAGAACCTGTCCCCGCTCGTTGACTGCCACGCCTGCGTCTTCCAGCCCCAACCCCGCGCTGCATGGTTTGCGTCCCACAGCGACCAACACCAAGTCGCACGTTTCGCTGCGTTCTCGATCGCCGGCCGCTATGGTCAGCGTCACGGGTGCTTTTTTGCGCGCGGCTTCTTGGACCTTGGCCCCGAGCAGAAACTTTAGTCCCTGTCGCTTGAGCAGCCGCTCTAGCTGCTGGGCCATCTCTTGGTCGATCCCCGGCAAAATCTGCTCCATGACCTCCACGACGATCACTTGGGCACCCAACCGGGCCCACACAGAACCCAGTTCCAACCCAATGGCACCGCCGCCAATGACGACGAGCCGCTCAGGCACTTTTTCTAAGGTTAGGGCTTCGGTCGAGCTGATTATGAGTTTTCCATCAAAAGGCAGATTGGGCAACTCCACGGGTGTGCTCCCGGTGGCCAACAAGATGTGTTTGGCAGACAGCACCTGCTCGCTGTCTGAACCTTGGACCGCCACGCTGCCCTGAGCGAGGACCCGACCTGTGCCGACAAAATGCGTCACCCCTCGGCCCTTAAACAGCCCCTCAATGCCCTGGGTCATGGTCTGGACGATTTTCTCTTTCCGCGCCATCATGGCCTGTAGGTCTAGGACCACTTCGCCCAGCCCGATTCCGTGGTGCCGCAATCCCTTCTTGGCTCTGTGGAATAAATCACTCGACTCTAGCAGGGCCTTGCTGGGGATACAGCCGACGTTGAGGCAGGTGCCGCCGAGGTAGCTTTTGTCGATGCAGGCCACCTTCATGCCGAGTTGCGCCGCTTTGCTCGCGGCCACGTAGCCGCCCGGTCCCGCGCCGATAACCACTAAATCGAATGCAGTGTCACTCACGGTATTTCCTTTTTGCATGATAGATTGGCAACGCACTTTAGCATGGTTGCTATTCCTTCATTAGGTAGTCACCTGACTAACTTCCAAATATCGTCGAATAAAAAATGATCAAAGGTTTTTATATGATCTTTCAGTATGTCCGTTGTCCGCATAGCAGAGCGTATATCAAAATAATATACTCCATCTAAAGGATTCAGTTTGACGGTATAAACCTTAAAATGGCCTGAGAGAAAAGTTGCATTAACGCCATATTTTCCATTGCTACCTTTTCTCTGCACATCATTTAAGAATATAGCGAAATGAGGCGTGTTTCTATCCGTCAGGCGATTGTATAGAAACTTATCGATAAATATCTTCGCTAGACGGTCTTTACTTGATGTCTTTACGGAACCTATCGCACACACTTCTTCGAATGCTTTCACAATAAGATCATGCTGATAATTCATAGTAAATTCGACTTTTTTATTTATTTTTACTGGGATTTGTACTGTCCCATGTGTGACACAAACTCCGACCTTACCTACAATGAAACGTATGAATCTTTCAAATAGATCTCCGTTTATCTTTCTTGCTGTATTTGACTTATTAGCAGGCAAAGCATCAAGAGTAGCCCCAATACATTGTTGCGCTGTATAAATGGTTCTATTAATAATCTCTCTGTTAAGCGAACTATCCGTACCATTATCATTGCTTTGGATTTCCAGCAGAATTTCTTTGAAGGGGTCAATAACAGCCTCCATCTCTTCTAGTGAGTACATCAATTCGGAGTTGATTGGTCTTGTTATGTTATATGCCCCATCATCCTTGTATTGAAAGAATTGATAGTTATTTTCGTTTCTCGATAAAATTACAGCTTGTATATTACCTTTGATGAATTCAAGATACGACTTCGCGAAATCGCAGTATCTATCAATATCGCGAAAATAGTCTTTATCGCAGGCGGTATTAACCAGTCTTTCCAAATTCAATGGATTGAACTCCTTCTTTTTTTATTCTCTTTATCGAGTGTGATCCATCCGTCTTTTGATCGGCAAACCACATTTTCTATTCGGTCTATCGCCCATTTATTGTATTCGGGATCAATTTCACAACCGGCCCATCTTCGCGTGAGTTGTTCAGAAACGACTAGCGTTGTCCCCGATCCTGAGAACGGATCAACGACAAGATCGCCTTCTTTAGACGAAGCTAGGATAAATTTCCGAACGAGCTCTTCTGGTTTTTGTGTAGGATGAGGAGTTTTCTCATTCATTCCATTACACGTAGTTGGCACTTCTATAACATCTCGTGGTTTTGCTCCTCTCGGATGAGGAGTCCAGATATTTTTTTTGTTAGACCCATTTCCATATTGACTTGACTCTGCTTGTGGATGAGATGGGTATTTTAGCGTATGATTACTATAAGGAACTCTAATATCATCGATGTTAAATGTCTTTTTGTTAGATTTGCGTAAATGAAGAATGCTCTCATGCGATCTTCCCCAGTCACTCCCCATATTGGCTTTGTTTTTATAATACCATACCAGCCACTTACACGATTTAAAGTACCTCATAGATGGCTGTTTTATATCTGCAAGTATTTCGGAAAATCCACAGAGGTACATCGTCCCTGTTTTCCTTAGAATGCGATGTGATTCTCTAATCCATTGCATTGACCATTCGATGTAATGTTCTTGATTTTCAAACTTGTCCCATTCGGCTTTATTGATATTATAAGGGGGATCGGCAAAGATGAGATCCACGCTTTCCGCGTCCAAGCTTCTGAGCCACTCAATGGAATTCCCTTGAAAAAGAGATCCGTGCGGATGCCTGTATATTTCACAGAATTCCGACTCGTTTTTTATTGCTAGCTGTTTGCCAACCATAGAGAACTCGAACCTGAGCGGATTCTCTTGATTGCGTTTTTTGACTTTTTTGGGCATCGGTGTTTTTCCACTATGACCAGCGACAGCCTTCCGCTATACCTCCAGCATCAACCGCGCCGGATCTTCCAATAGTTCCTTTAACCGCACCAAAAACGAGACCGACTGCTGGCCATCGACGAGTCGATGATCGTAGGACAGTGCCACGTACATCATCGGCCTAATCACCACTTGGCCTGCCACGGCCACGGGCCGCTCTTGGATGGCGTGCATTCCCAAGATCCCACTTTGCGGCGCGTTTAGAATCGGCGTGGAAAGCAGCGAGCCAAAGACTCCGCCGTTGGTAATGGTGAAGGTGCCGCCGCTCAGCTCGTCCATGGCCAGCTTGTTGTCGCGGGCACTTAGCGCGAGTCGCTTGATGTTGCTTTCGAGGCGGGCGATGGACATCTGATCGGCGCGGTGCAAGACGGGCACGACTAGCCCGCGCTCGGTGCTCACCGCGATCCCCAAATTGACGAAGTCGTGATACACAATGTGCGTGCCGTCGATCTGCGCGTTGATCGACGGAAACTCGCCGAGTGCGAGGACCGCAGCCCGCGAGAAAAAGGACATCAGCCCCAGCGACGCGCCGTGGACTTGGGCAAAGCGCTCCTTGTACTTGGCCCGAAGCTGCATAACGCCGCTCATGTCGATTTCGTTGAAGGTCGTCAGCATGGCTGCGTTGTGTTGCGCGGCAACCAAGTGCTCGGCAATGCGCTGCCGGAGGCGGCTCATCGGTTCGCGGTGGATGAGGTGGTGAACGGTGGGCGCGGGAGAAGGTGCGGGTGCAGGTTCGGGCGGGGATAGCGTCTCTAGATGGGCGAGCACGTCCTTTTTCGTCAGCCGCCCGGCCCGGCCCGTACCCTCGATCGCGGTCGGGTCGAGCGCGTGCTCTTCGACTAAGCGACGCACGGCGGGGCTTAGAACGGGTCCGGGTGCCGGCGTGGCGGATTCTGCTGTTTCGTCTATCTCCGCGACTACCGCCCCTATGGTCAGGGTAGTATCGGTAGGTTGGAGGTGTTTGAGTGCGCCGCTGGCTGGGGACGGCAGCTCGACGTTGGCCTTGTCGGTTTCTAACACGCAGAGCGGCTCGTCCCGCTCGACGCGCGCCCCATCGCCCTTGAGCCATTCGAGGAGAATTACCTCGCTGACCGATTCGCCCATGCTCGGTATTTCGACTTGTACTGACATGCGAATGCTCCTAACCAGATTGCCGCCGCTGCTGGAGAACCACTTCCCGGCTGCGGCCTAGTGCTTGCGCGACGATTTCTCGTTGCTCGGTTTCGTGTAGGTGCCCAGAGCCGGTGGCCGGGCTAGCCGCTTCGTCGCGGCCCACGTACTTTAGCTCAAAATGAGCGGGCAGCAGTTCTTTTGCGAGAGGCTGGACGAAGCTCCAAGCGCCCATGTTCTGGGATTCTTCTTGCACCCAGTAGAACTGCCTAGCGGCGGGATAGCGATCAAACGCAGCTTGGAGTTCGGCGGCGGGAAACGGATAGAGTTCCTCAACGCGCAGCAAGGCCACCTCGTCGCGGCCATTTTGCTCGCCGCGGGCCGTCGCCAAGTCGTAGTAGATCTTGCCGGTGCAGAGCACGACTCGACGGACAGTGGCTGGATCGGCGACGTTTGCATCGTCGATGACCCGCTGAAACGCCCCGCTGGAAAACGCTTCTAACTCGGAGACGCATTGCTTGTGCCGCAGGAGGCTCTTGGGCGTCATCAGCACCAGCGGCTTGCGGAAGTTGCGGTGGATCTGCCGCCGCAAGATGTGGAATAATTGCGCGGGCGTGGTGGGGTAGGCCACCTGCATGTTGTTTTTGGCGCACAGTTGCAAGAAGCGCTCCAGCCGCGCGCTTGAATGCTCCGGCCCCATGCCCTCGTATCCGTGTGGCAACAGCAACACCAAGCCGCTCATCCGCTGCCATTTGGCTTCGCCGCTCGTGAGAAATTGGTCGATGATCATCTGCGCGCCGTTGACGAAATCGCCGAATTGGGCCTCCCACAAGACCAAGCGCCGCGGATCCGCCGAACTGATCCCGTACTCAAAGCCGAGCACTGCTAGCTCCGATAGCATGGTGTTGAGTATGACAAAGTCGGCTTGGTCGCGTTCCAAGCACTGCAAGGGAATGTGTTCTGCGCCTGTTTCCGTGTCGTGCCAGACAGCGTGGCGATGGGCAAAAGTGCCGCGCTGGGTATCTTGGCCGGTTAGGCGCACTGGCACTCCTTCTCGCAGCAATGAGCCGAAGGCCATCACCTCGCCGCAACCCCAGTCGATGGGCATCTGACCAGCGGCCATGGCGCGGCGCGCTTCGATCATCCGTTGGATTGTGCGATGGAGGGAGAATCCTTTGGGGACTTGGGTCGCCCGCTCGACGATCCGCTTGAGGATTTTGGCATCGACGGCCGTGTGTGCGCTCCAGTCATTGGGCGCCCAAGTCAGGCCCTGCCAGACGCCCCCGAAAGACGAGGTGTGCGGCTGGACTTGTAGGCGGCGGGCGATTTGCTGGGCTTCTTCGAGCCGAGTGCGGATTCGCGCGCGAATGTCGTCGGCTTCCTCTTGAGAGATCTTGTTTTGGGCTATGAGCTGGAAGGAGTAGAGATGGAGGATCGTCGGATGCTCGGCGATCTTCTTGTACATCAGCGGTTGGGTCAGGGTCGGGTCGTCGGCCTCGTTGTGGCCGTGGCGGCGATAACACCACAAGTCGATAAATACATCGACCTTGAAGCGGTGCCTAAACTCCATCGCCACGCGCGCCGCTTGTACCACGGATTCGGGGTCGTCGGCGTTGACGTGAAAGACTGGCGCTTGAATCTCCTTGGCTATGTCGGTTGGGTAGGGCGTAAAGCGCGTCTCGTCGGCTAGGGCGGTGTAGCCGAGTTGGTTGTTGATGATAATGTGTATGGTGCCGCCGGTGCGGTAGCCAGGTAGTTCGGAGAGATTGAGGGTCTCCGAGACGATCCCTTGGCCGGTAAAAGCGGCCTCGCCGTGGATGAGCACCGGGACGACCCGATCTCCTTCGTCGTCGTGCAAGTAGGCCTGCTTGGCATAGACGATGCCCTCGATGACCGGATCGACTAGCTCCAGATGACTAGGATTAAAACTGAGCGAGAGATGTACCTTGCGTCCCTCCTCGGTGTCGTGGTCGTGGGAATAGCCCTTGTGATATTTGACGTCGCCCTCGTCGTCGTCGCGGTCGGTGCGGTCGGCTCCCTCAAACTCGGCGAGGATTTCCTCGTAGGGCTTGTGCAAAAGGTGCGCCAGCACATTGAGTCGGCCGCGGTGGGCCATGCCGATAACCATCTCTTCGACGCCGAGCTTGGAGCCGGTGCTGACCAGTTCGTCCAAGAGCGGCACCGTGGACTCAGCCCCTTCGAGCGAGAAGCGCTTTTGCCCGACGTAGCGCTTGTGCAAAAACTGCTCAAACTCCTCGGCGGCGATCAGGCGTGCCAGCACTCGCCGGGTCGCGTCTTCGGACAAATTGGGATTGTTGAGGCAAGGCTCGACCCGATTTTGCAGCCAGTCGCGCTGCTCCTTGTCTGGGATGTCCATGTATTCGACGCCGATGGAGCGGCAATACGTGGCTTTTAGTTTGCTCAACAGGCCCCTTAACGTCCCGTCGGTGCGCCCGAGAAAGCCGCCGTTGCCCACGGACTTGTCGAGATCTTCTTCGGCGAGGCCAAATTCCGCCAGATCCAACAAGGGCAGGCTCTGGCGATTGTAGCCCAGCGGGTCGAGCCGGGCGACAAAGTGGCCCATTTGCCGATAGGTCTGCACGAGGGCTTGGACGCCTTGGAGGACCAAAAGGCCCTCAGTGGCTTCTATGGACGGCTGTGGGTCTGCTGGGTCGGGTGCGCCGGCGGTCGCCGAGTGTGCGAAGCCAAATTCAAAGCCGCGGAAGAAGTGTTGCCACTCGGCTGGGATCGCGCTGGGATCGCGCTGGTATTGCTCGTAGAGCGCTTCGACGTACTCGGCGTTTTCACTGTGCGTAGCAAATGACATAGAAACCTCCAACTCCACAAATAAATCCTGAAGATAGACATTATGTACATAGGTGCAAAAATGCGCTCGTTGAGCCGCGACAATCCTTGAGGGTTTTCACGACAGCACCTACATTTTTAGGCAACCTTTTCCCGCTAGAAAGTATCCCATGCTACTCGCCTTTGTCGGCCCTCCGGCCCTGTCGCCCCGGCGCCGTCGGTCGCTGCTGGTGCGCTGTCAGCGTTGTGCGCCCGAGGTTGAAAACCTGACCGCCACGTACTTCTATGCCGTGCAGTGTACACGTCCCCTAGCGGACGATGAGCGGGCGCGGCTTATGCACATTCTCGACGTGGACGCGGCCCTGCCTGTGCGGGCGCACAACGAGGTGGCCATTGGCCCGCGACCGGGCACGACGTCTCCGTGGTCGAGCAAGGCCACGGACATCCTCAAAAACTGCGGCCTCGAATTTGTGCGCCGCGTCGAGCGTGGCACGCTCTATGCCTTTGCTGCCGCTACCGTGCCCCGGGCGGTTTTGCCGCTGCTCTACGACCGCATGATCGAGGCTCCGCTCGACTCGTTAGCTACTCTCTTTCGCCGCGTGGAGCCCAAGCCGCTAGTCCACATTCCGGTGCGGGCGGAAGGTCGGCGGGCCCTCGTGGTCGCCAATCGCGCGATGGGCTTGGCGCTCTCGGACGAGGAGATCGACTACGCGCTGCACGCCTTTGTCGGCCGCGACCCGACCGATGTAGAGCTGATGATGTTTGCGGTGGTCAACTCGGAGCACTGCCGCCATAAAATTTTCAACGCCGATTGGATCATCGACAACCAGCGCGAGGCGCGCTCGCTCTTTGCCATGATTCGCCACACGCACGAGGCGCGTCCGTCCGGCACGGTTAAGGCGTATTCCGACAACGCCGGCGTGATTGCAGGATTTGAGGTGCCGATCTTTGGTCCGCAGCTAGACCAAGATTTTTGCTATGGCTACCGCCAGCGGCAGACCCACGTCTTGATCAAGGTCGAGACCCACAACCATCCAACGGCCATCGCCCCCTATCCCGGTGCTTCTACCGGAGTCGGAGGCGAGATCCGCGACGAGGGCGCGGCGGGCACGGGCGGTTGGTCGCAGGCGGGTCTGTGCGCCTTTTTTACCTCGCATCTGCGCCTGCCCGAGTTTGCCCAGCCGTGGGAAAAAGAGCACGCGGCCTTCCCGGATCGCTTGGCCACGCCCCTCGCGATTATGACCGAAGGGCCGATCGGCGGTGCGGCCTTTGGCAATGAGTTTGGGCGGCCCAACATCCTCGGGGTGTTCCGCACCTTGGAGGACGACAGCACTGGGGTGTGGCGCGGCTACCACAAGCCGATCATGGTCGCTGGCGGCGTTGGCCTCATCGACGCCGCGCACGTGGAGAAGAAAACGCCGGCGGCGGGCGATTGCGTCATTCAGCTCGGGGGACCGGCCATGCTCATTGGTTTAGGCGGGGGTGCCGCTTCTAGCATGGACACGGGTGCTAACCGCGAAGACCTCGACTTTGCCTCGGTGCAGCGCGACAATCCCGAGATGCAGCGCCGCTGCCAAGAGCTGATCAGCCGCTGTATCGCGCTCGGGGCGGAAAATCCCATCGTCAGCATCCACGACGTGGGGGCTGGGGGGTTGTCCAACGCCTGCCCGGAGTTGGTGGCAGACGTGGGGGCGCGCTTTGACTTGCGCGCCATTCACAACGACGACCCGGGCATGAGTCCGATGCAGATTTGGAGCAACGAGGCGCAAGAGCGCTACGTGCTGGTGGTGGGCCGCGCCGATTTGCAGCGCTTTGCCGAGTTGGCTACACGCGAGCGTTGCCTGTTTGCGGTCATTGGCGAGATCACCGGCGATGGCACGCTGTCTCTCGACGACGCTCTGCTCGACGACAAGCCCATTGACCGCCTCGATCTAGCGGTCATTTTGGGCAAGCCGCCCAAGATGCTGCGCCGCGCCAGCCGCCGCCCGCCCGTGCGGCGGCCGCTCGCCTTAGGGGAGCCGGCGCTCGCTGAGGCGGCTGAGCGCTTGCTCCGCTTCCCAGCCGTAGCCGCCAAGACGTTCCTCATCGCCATTGCCGACCGCACGGTCACCGGCTTGGTGGCCCGCGATCAGATGGTCGGTCCCTATCAGGTGCCGGTCGCGGATTTGGCTTTGACTTGCCACTCCTTTCGGGGATACACCGGGTCGGCCATGGCCATGGGCGAGCGCACGCCTCTCGCCTTGGTAGATGCGCCCGCTTCGGGGCGCATGGCTGTGGCCGAGGCCATCGCCAACATGGCCGCTGCGTCCATTGGTCCGATTCACCGCATCAAGCTGTCCGGGAACTGGATGTGCGCTTGTGGCGAAGCGGGTGAGGACGCGGCCCTATACGACACCGTGCGCACCGTGGGGTTGGAGTTTTGTCCGGCGCTGGGGGTGTCGATTCCGGTGGGGAAAGACTCGCTGTCCATGCGGGCGGTGTGGGAAGACGCCGAGGGTACAGCGCACAAAGTGGTCGCTCCGTTGAGTTTGGTCATCTCGGCCTTTGCGCCGGTCGAAGACGTGCGCCGCCACGTTACGCCCGATTTAAAGCGGGGTGGCGACACCCGGCTCCTGCTCGTGGATTTGGGCCGCAAACAAAATCGCCTGGGTGGCTCTTGTCTCGCGCAAGTGTACAACCAAATCGGTCGCGAGCCTCCCGACGTAGAGGCCGGCGATTTGCGCGGCTTGTACGAGGCCGTGCAGACTTTGCTCGAGCAAGATCTCGTCCTGGCGTATCACGACCGCTCCGACGGCGGCCTTTTCACGGCGGTGGCCGAGATGGCGTTTGCTGGCCGTTGCGGCGTGGAACTAGAGATTGCCGCGCTGGGCCGCGACCCGCTCGCGGTGCTTTTCTGCGAGGAAGTGGGCGTTGTGATCCAGTATCGCGCTGAAGATGAGGACACCGTGTACAAGGTCTTTGCCGAGCAGGGCATCGCGGATTTGGTCCACGGCGTGGGCGCGCCGGCCGACGATTTACAGCTGCGCGTTTGTCGCGCCGGCGATCTCGTCTATGAGGCTCGGCTGCTCGACCTGCACGCGGCGTGGACTGAGTTGACGTATCGGATGCAGGCCCACCGCGACGACCCGGATTGCGCCCGCCAAGAGTATGAGACCCTGGCCGATGGCCAAGACCCGGGCCTGAATTTTCACTTAGCGCACGAAGTTGCTCCGACCCTAGGCGGGAAAGCGCGGCCTCGCGTGGCGATTCTGCGCGAGCAGGGCATCAACGGCCAAGTGGAAATGGCGGCGGCTTTTGACGCGGCCGCCTGCGAGGCGGTCGACGTGACCATGACCGACTTATTGGCCGGTCGCGTCGAGTTGAGTTCGTTTCACGGGCTGGCGGCCTGCGGCGGCTTTAGCTACGGCGATGTGCTCGGGGCCGGGGCTGGCTGGGCGCGTTCCATTCTTTTTCACGACCGCTTGCGCGAGCAATTTGCCGTCTTCTTTGCGCGGCTGGATACCTTTTCCTTGGGGGTGTGCAATGGCTGCCAAATGCTGTCGCATCTCAAGGAACTGATTCCGGGCGCGGCCGACTGGCCGCGATTTGTGCGCAACCGATCCGAGCAGTTTGAGGCGCGGTTTGCCACCGTAGAGGTGTTGGAAAGCCGCTCGGTGTTCTTGCGCGGCATGGCGGGGTCGCGTTTGCCCATGGCGGTGGCGCACGGCGAGGGCCGCGTCCAATTTGGCGACGAGCGGGCACTGACGCGCGTGCGGGCGCGAAACCAGCTTTGCCTGCGCTATGTGGATAATTACGGTCAGCCGACCGAACGCTATCCCAGCAACCCGAACGGCTCGCCCGGTGGGTTGACGGCTTTCACTAGTGCCGATGGTCGCGCCACTATTATGATGCCGCACCCGGAGCGCGTCTTCCGCAATGTTCAGCTGTCGTGGCGTCCGGCTGAGTGGACGAGCGAAGAGGGGCCGTGGCTCAAGCTGTTTCAGAACGCCCGCGACTTTGCCGACGCGAGCTGACGGAGGCAGGTAGCAAAATTTTGCATTGAGGAATTGATCCGCATGAAACAATTAATCTCCGCCGTTTGCATGAGTTGTTTGCTTTTCGCCCCAGTGGAAGCCGCCACGATACCAGAAGTTCTGGCGCACTGCCGGGCAAAGGATAAGGATGCCGAACGCCTCGCCTGTTACGATGAGTTGGCGCGTGCAGTCGCAGAAGGTGTAGCTCTGCCGACACTGTCCGATTCAGGCACAGGCCAGTGGGTAGTACATCAAGAAATCTCGCCAATTGACGACTCGCGGAATGTATTTATGGCCTTAGAGGCGGAGAATATGGTTGATGTAAGCGGTTTGGGATTACTAGGGCTAACTCGCCCGACGCTTATAGTTCGTTGTAGGGAGGGTGAAACGAATGTTTACATTAATTACGATTGGTCTTTGGAATTGTTTGAAGACTATATCACCGTCTTGACCCGTTTTGATAAGCAACCTGCACAAAAGAACCGTTGGGGGCTGTCCACGGATGATGAGGCGATTTTTGCTCCGGGAAACGTCTTTTGGGAGCGTAAGATAGCCGAGTCCCAAAAGCTGTTCGTGCGCATTACACCGACGGGAAAGAGTCCTGTGGATGCTACTTTTAATCTAAAGGGTGCGGCAGAGGCCATGCGTCCATTGCGCGAAGCATGTGGCTGGTAGCCTGCGAGCATGAGGCGGCGGCCCTACCGAGATTAGCCTCACACGATCGCGGTCGCGCAGGGCCATTTTGGACGAAATCCAATCGGCCCTCTCGTCTCATCAGGCAGTTGCCTTCTCTCGTTCCAGTTCCTCAATTTCGCTAGCGGCGATTCCGATCTGATTTTGGAGGACCGCCCATCCTTGACGCCTTTCCTGCACACGGCCAAACTATAACCCCCGCAATTTTTCACATCAGTCCAAGCTAGGAGCATCCATGACCCAACCCATCCGCTGGGGCATCCTCGGCCCGGGCAGCATTGCCCACAAATTCGCCGTCGGTCTCCAGGCCATTCCCGAGGGAGAGTTGGTCGCCGTTGGCTCGCGCGACCCGCAGCGCGCCGACGCCTTTGGCGACCAGTACGGGGCTCCCAACCGCCACGCCTCGTACGAAGCACTCAGCACCGACCCCGACATTGACGCGGTGTACGTGGCCACTCCTCACCCCTTCCACCAAGATCATTCGATCCGCTGCCTTGAAGCCGGCAAAGCCGTGCTCTGCGAGAAGCCCTTTACCATCAATGCGGCCGAAGCCAAAGCGGTCGTCGCCTGCGCTCGCGCCCGGGGCGTCTTTCTGATGGAGGCCATGTGGACTCGCTGCTTGCCCATTATGGGGCAAGTGCGCCGGTGGCTCGACGCCGGTGCCATAGGAGTGCCGCTGATGGTCAGCGCCGACTTTGGTTTCCGCGCGGGCGTCAATCCCGCGGGTCGGCTTTTTAACCGCGCCTTGGGCGGCGGCGCCCTACTCGACATTGGCATCTATGTCGTCTCCTTCGCCGCGATGGTCCTCGGGGCACAACCCGCGCAGATTGCCGCCGCCGCCCACCTCGGCGCAACGGGCGTTGACGAGCAGACCGGCATTGTGCTCCGCTACAGCGGCGGTGCCATCGCCAACCTTTCTTGTGCCATCCGCGCTGCGATCGCCCGCGAAGCATACATTGTCGGCAGCGAGGGGACGATTGTCATTGATCCGTCGTGGTGGAAAGGCGAAAGTGCCACGCTCAAGGCTGGAGGCCGCGAAGAGCGCGTTGAGTTGCCTTTGGCGGGCAATGGCTACAACTACGAAGCGCGAGAAGTGGCCCGCTGCCTCGGCGAAGGGCGGACCGAGAGCGCGGTCATGCCGCTCGATGAAACCGTGGCGCTGATGCGGATACTCGACGAAATCCGCGCACAGATCGGCCTAAAATACCCAATGGAATGAAAGGAAAGTAATCGTGCAATACGGCAACGTACCAGGCGTTAAAAAGAAAATCTCGCGCATAGTTCAAGGCTCGATCATGCTCAATCGCAGCCACCAGGAAGAAGGTTTTGCTCTGCTCGACGCGGCGCGCGAGGTCGGCATCACGACCTACGACTCGGCTCACGGCTACGGCGGCGGAGAAGTGGATCGCATGCTCGGATTGTGGATGGAGGAAAGGGGCAACCGCGACGAAATCGCGATCATCGGCAAGGGCGCCCACCTCAACCAAGATCGCAACCGCGTCACTCCGTACGACATCGCTTCGGACCTGGCCGACTCGCTCGTGCGCCTGCGCTCCTCCTACATCGACCTCTACCTGCTGCATCGCGACGATCCAGCGGTCCCGGTCGGCCCGATCGTCGAAGCACTCAACGAACATCACGCGGCCGGCCGCATCCACGCTTTTGGCGGCTCGAATTGGACGCCGGAACGCTTGGCCGCGGCCAACGAATACGCGGACCAACGCGGCCTCGTGCCTTTTGCCGCTTCCAGCCCGAACTTCAGCTTGGCGGATCAGATTGCCGAGCCGTGGAAGGATTGTCTGTCGATTGCCGGGCCGAGCCAAGCCGCTGCCCGCGCGTGGTACGCCGAGCACGCCATGCCGCTCTTTACTTGGTCGAGCGTGGCGCGCGGCTTTTTCTCGGGCAAAGTTACCCGCGCCAATGCCGAGCAAGTGCGCGACCAATTCGACGGGACCATGCCCAAATCGTATTACTGCGAAGACAACTTCAAGCGGCTCGAGCGCGCGTGGGAACTGGCGAAAGAAAAGGGGTTGTCGGTGCCGCAGATCGCCTTGTCGTACGTGCTCAGCTATCCGCTCGACATCTATGCTTTGGTCGGCAGCATGAGCGGCGATGAGATTGCAGCCAACGTGCAAGCCCTCGACAATCCGCTCACCGAGGCGGAGATGGCGTGGCTGGATTTGCGGAGCGAGGAGTGCTAACAATGGCTAAGCAACCCAATATCGTCGTCTTGATGTCCGACCAGCAGCGGCTCGACACGGTGAGCTGCTACGGGCTGAACGAGGTGTGCCGGACGCCGCACATTGATGCGTTGGCTGCGCGCGGCATTCGCTTTGATGCGGCCTTCACGCCGACGGCCATTTGCTCGCCGGCCCGCGCTTCCTTTTACACGGGCCGCTATCCGCACAAGCACGGAGTCACGGCTAACGGTTTGTGTTTGCGCGAGGACGTGCGCGGGTTGAACCACTATCTGGACGAGGTGGGCTATCGCTGTGGATACGCTGGCAAGTGGCACGTGGATGAGCAGACCGGCCCGACCGGCTACGGGTTCGCGGGCCAGGATTTCATGGGCTATGCCTTTCCGGGGGCCGACCTGTTGCCCGGCTTGCAGTTCGGGGCCAAGCCGAGGGGCCACAATCCGTACGCCGATTATCTAAAAGAACGCGGCTTTGACCCGCCGCCAGCGGTCTCGCACCGCTTTGTCGGCACCAACCCCTCGAATCAGGCGCAGGAAATGTTTGCATTGCACGAGGGGCCGGTCGAGTCGTGCATTGAGTATTTCGTCGCCGAGGAAGCCATCCGCGTTCTCGACGAAGTGGCTGGCGGCGAGGAGCCGTTTTTCCTGTGGGCTAATTTCTGGGGGCCGCACAGTCCGTCGCTGGTGCCGGAGCCGTACTTTTCCATGTACGATCCCAAGGCCATTCCCGAACACCCCGGCTACGCCGAGACCTTTGCGAAAAAGCCCTATCGCCAGCAGTTGATCGAGAAGCTATGGGGGTTGGGTGATTATGGCTGGGCGGGGTTTCAGGAAATCGCCGCCCGCTATTTTGGGCACTGCACCCTCCTCGACGACATGGTCGGCAGGGTGGTGGCGCACTTGGAGCGATTGGGCGTCCTCGACAACACCATCATCGTCTATACCGCCGACCACGGCGACTGTCTCGGCGCGCACAAGCTGATCGAGAAGGGCGAGTTCATGTACGACGAGATTTATCGCATTCCGCTCGTCATCGCCCATCCCGACTGCGAGGCCCCGGGCACGGCCTGCGACGAGTTCGTCTATTTGCACGAGATCATGCTCTCGTCGCTCGACGCCGCTGGTATTGAAGTGCCGGCCGATCTCGACGGGCGGTCCTTTCTCCCGGCCATTGAGGGACGCCCGTTTGCCAACGGACGCGAGGAAGTGTACTGCGTATTCGACCGCCATTTTACGGTCGCCAACCAGCGCATGGTCCGCACCCGCACCCATCAGTTCACCTTTAACTCGGGCGATCCGGGCGAGTTGTACGACTTGCAACGCGATCCCTATCAGCTCGACAATGTGTATGGCGACCCGGCGTACGAAGCCGTGCGCCAAGACCTGATGGGGCGGATGGGCCGCTACATGGAGGAATTGGGCGATCCGTTGCGCGGGTGGTTTGGGCGGATTAAGGGCGCGTATTAAATTGCCTAGGGTCGTCCCTACTACAAACCAACCTGTGGAGGTGCCCCATGGAAATGTTCCTGACCTTTGCTCTGGTCTTCGCGGTGTTGCTGGCCGTGGTGATCTACATCGTCCAGCTAAACCTCTTCATCTGCCAGCCTAACGAGGTCATCATTTTCTCGGGCCGCAAACGGCAGACATCCGACGGTCGTGCGGTGGGCTACCGCGTAATTAAGGGGGGCCGTGCTCTTCGCATTCCGCTCCTCGAGAAGGTCGATCGCCTCGACTTGCGCACGATTCCCCTCGAAGTATCGATCGCCAACGCGTACTCCAAAGGCGGCATCCCCCTGTCGGTACAAGGCATTGCCAATATCAAGATCGCTGGCGACGAGCCGCTGCTCGGCAATGCGCTAGAGCGATTCTTGGGCATTCCGCTCGCCGAAATCCAAGACATTGCCAAAGACACGCTCGAAGGCAACCTGCGCGGCGTCCTCGCCACGCTGACCCCGGAAGAGGTCAACGAAGACCGTCTCAAGTTCGCCCAATCGCTCATCGGCGAAGCCGACGTCGATTTGCAGAAGCTGGGCCTCGTCCTCGACACGCTCAAAATCCAGAACGTTTCCGACGATGTTGGCTATCTCGACGCCATCGGTCGCAAGAGTACGGCCACAGTCCTCAAGGAAGCCGAAATCGCCGAGGCTGAAAACCGCGCTGAATCGCAGGAAAAATCCGCCGACGCCCGCCGGCGGGGCGAGGTCGCCGATGCCGAGGCGCAGGTGCAGATCGTCGATGCACAAAACACGCTCCGGGTTCGCAAGGCCGAGTTGGAAGGCGAGGGCTTGGCCGCGGAGAAACGCGCCGCGCAAGTGGCTCGCAAAGCCGAAGTCCAAGCCGAGCAGGAGGTTGAGCAGGAGCGCTTGGCACTGCAAAAGCGCCAGCTAGAGATCGAGATCACTGAGCCAGCCCGCGCCGACCGCGACGCGGCCGAGTTACGCGCCAAGGGCGCAGCGGCCAACATCCTCGAAAACGGCCTCGCCGAGATCGAGGTACTCAAACAGAAAAACGAGATCTGGACGCTCGCCGGTCCCCATGGCAAGGAACTGTTGTTGATCCAGATGCTGCCGAACTTGGTCGAGCAAATCACCGCCATGGCCAAGGATATAAAAATCGACCACCTCGCGGTCGTTGATTCCGGCAATGGCAGTCAGCGTGGCTTGCCGGCGGTCGTCAACCAGATCGGCGCGCTGGCTCCGGCGCTCTTCGAGAGCATCAAGGCCACGACCGGCGTTGATCTCGCGTCGGTCGTCGCGGCCACGGGCCGGACGCAGGAAGGGTAGCGTGGATCTCTTCTATCTGTACTTGAGCGGGCTGATCGTCGGGGGGATCGCCGTCGGAGCCTCGCTGTTTGGCGGGGATGGCGATGGCTTGGGCCCTGGCTTGCAAGCGCTGGCTGTTTTGCGGCTGCGATTGTTTTTCTTTTTTGCCTTCTTCTTCGGCTTGGCCGGGCTGCTCGGTAGCCTGCTCAAGACCCCGGGTGCTGCGTTGTTCACGGCGTTGGGTACCGGTGTGGTTTGCGCCTTCTTGGGCGACTGGATACTGGGCCGGTTGAGCCGAACAAGTGCCGACAGTTCGCTGGCAGGCGACGACTTGATCGGCCTCGAAGCTGAAGTCACGGTCCCCATCGCCGCAGGCCGCACTGGCAAAATTTCCGCTACCGTGCAAGGCCGCACCATCGAACTGTTGGCGCGCCGAGCTGACGCCCAAGGGCCCCTCAACCCCGGCGATAAGGTTTTGGTCCTCGAAATCGACGATGGCGTTGCGGTCGTCGATTTGAGCTAGCGGTTTTCCACCCCGCCAAAGCGGCAGACGATTTCGTAGAGCACCTGCGTTGCAAAGAGCAGTTCTGCCACCGGGGTGCGCTCGTCGTGGCCGTGGATCAGGGTCATTTCCTCCTCGCCCGGCGCCTGCCGATAGGGCATAAAGCCGTATATCTGGGTTGCGGGGCGGCGCGGCACAATGTGCTTGGCGTCGGTGCCGGCCGGCATCAGATACGGGAGCACGGGCGCGTCTGGATCGCGCTCCTGCATCACCTCGACAATCGTCTGAAAAAGCCGAGTATCGGACGGCGCTTCCAATGGCGGCGTGTACTGATCGATCGCAAGGGCGACCTCATCGCCGACAAATGCGCGCAACTCGGCCGCGAAGCTTTCTGCCGTCTGGCCGGGTACTAAGCGTCCATCGATCCAAGCGGTTGCCTCCCCCGGAATCACGTTGATCTTGGAACCGGCCTGCACCATGGTCGCCGAGGCTGTGTTGTGCAATAGGGCGTCCAACTCGCGGCGCAAAGTGCTGGCAATGGGCAGGCCGCCCAGCGCGACATTTGCGGTTGCCGGGTCGAGCACTTGTTGCCACCGGGCGGCTTCGGCGGCTGGCCGACGGCTGGCCATGCCCTCGACGAAGCGGCGGACGCTGGCGGACACGTGTGCGGGAAATGCGGCTCCTTCCAAGCCGGCTAGTGCTTTGGACAGCTTGACGATGGCGCTGTCGCCGTGCGGCATGGAGCCGTGCCCGGGCGTACCGCGGGCGATCAGCCGCAGCCGGCACAGGCCCTTTTGCCCGGTCTGGCAGGTGTAAAATCGCTGCTCGCCGATCGCGAAGTCGCTGCCGCCGCCCTCGGTGATGATCAAAGGGGCGTCCCACAGATCCGGTCGGTTGTCGATAATCCACCCCGGCCCGTGATTGCCTTTGCCGGCTTCCTCGTCGGCGGTGGCGGCGAAGACGAGGTCGCGGTTGAGCTGGACGCCTTCCCGTTGCAACAGCAGCAACACCATCAGATTCGCCGCGACCATGTTCTTCATGTCTAACGCGCCTCGCCCCCACACGCAGCCGTCGGCCAGCGCACCCGAAAAGGGCGGATGGGTCCAGTGCGCCGGCTCGGCCGCCACTACGTCGGTATGTCCGAGGAGCATGAGCGGCGGTTGGTCGCCGCCGGACAGCCGAGCGAGGACGTTGCCGCGCCCGGGCGCAGACTCGACGACGAGGGGAGCAAAGCCCTCCTGCCGCAATACGCCTGCTAGATAGCGCGCCGCTTCGCTTTCGTTGCCTGGGGGGTTGGTGGTGTCGATGCGGATGAGGGCCTGCAAATGCTCGGTCACTTCGGTGCGCACCGCTTCCCAGTTGATCACAAGGGTTCCTTTCGCTCGCTGCGAATATGAGGGACTAGTGCAATAACGGCAGGGACTTCGGCCAATTTCGCATAACGCCTGCCAATTTTTGTAGGCCGTGCTGACAATATAGCCGGTGCCCTTTTTTGCGTTAAAACATCACAACTCTATGTATAACAATAAGATATGAAAATTTTAACACGTTGGCACGGCTTTTGCATATAAAGTGGGCGAAGGCCACACAAACCAACAACCCCTTAACAAGGAGCAAAGATCATGGCCCTCAAGACGTTACTACCCAGCACTCGCGTCGGCAATCGCCCGTGGCGCAGCCCATTCGACACCCTCGTGGATGCCTTTTTTGGCGAGGACTCGCGCTTGCCAGCGTTGACGGGCAACGCGGCTTTCAGCCCGCGCATCGATGTCAAGGAAGATGACGCCTCCTACGAAATCTCGGCTGAACTGCCGGGTTTGGCGGAGAAGGACATCGACATCACCGTAGCGGACGGGTCCCTGGTGCTGCGGGGCGAAAAGAGCGAGGCTAGCGAGGAAAAGGAAGGCAAGTACTTCCGCCAGGAGCGCATCTACGGACGCTTTGAGCGCGCCTTCCACCTGCCCGATGGCGTCGAGGCAGAGCAGATCGAAGCCAAGTTCAAAAACGGCGTCCTGACGCTCCTCCTGCCCAAAAAGGAGGAGGCGAAAAAGGTCGTCCGCCAGGTCGAAGTCAAGGTCGGCTAGCCCGCCTTAGACGCGCAAAAGGGAGGGGCGTACGCGCCCCTCCCTTTTTTTGTACTTTTGGCAACTATGTCTTTCGCGCATTCTTCAATTTGCCCACCCGCGCCAGTGCTGCGATGACCACCGGCCAGAACGCCGTATTGATTAAATCGTGAATGCTGGCCGTTATGGCCTTCAGGCGGAAGTGTCCCCGCGAGACATAATCGTATCTCAGATCGAGCACTTCCATCAAGGATGCTACCATTACGACGGGGATCAAACATCGCGCTTCAATGGAGCCTTTTTTCCACAGGACTACAGCTAAAAAAAACACGATCAATCCCACGTGCATGTGGATTGAGTCCTTTGAAAGTTCCAAGATGGATACGATTGCGACCTTAGCTTCTTGATATTCGGACATGGCCCAACCTGCACTGCAAGTTTATTCGCACATGGCGTCCTGCTCGCGCCGCAGTTGTAACGCGAGCGAATCCGCTAACTCGACCATGGCGTAGCTAATGGCGTCGCCTTGTCGCGCGTCTTGTTTGAGCACGGCTCCGCTCGACAGCCCTAAGGGCAACAGTTCTTCTTGGCGCACCACGGTTGCCTTTTCGCTTTGCCCTAATACAGTGTAGCCGCCGCCGCCGTCAAGCGTCTCGCCGGCCTTGAGGTCGCGCTTGGCCACGGCGATTACGTCGGCGGTGGGCGCGGAGCGCGGCGCGCCGGTTGGCAGGCCGTAGAGCGCGACTTTGGCGATGGTAATAGGGGCTTCAACCGCCACCAAGTGATAGGGACGGTAGAGGAGGAAGTTTTTGCCGTCGCCGCCCGGATACAGGCCGTAGGTGGCGAGGTCTTCGACGGTAAAGGGATGCTCGCTGCGGGCGACGACAAAGACGCCCATGCCGAGCGGGTTGTCGAGCCGGGTCTTGCCGTCTTCGGCGACGCTGTTGGCTAGCTCCACGACTCCGCGCTGGCTCAGCAGCCCCCCCTCTTCGGCCAAGCTGAACTTTTGCGGGATGTCCGCCAAATTGCACGACGGCTCGTGCATGCCCCTTATGTCGGGGACTAGCCCGGCCATGTTGGCGATGGCCGTGGCCTCGACTTGGGCCTTGGTGCCGTCGCGGAAGGAGTTGTACATCTTCAAGCTGATGTTGCGTCGCTGCAAGGTTTCTTCGTCAAAGCCGAAGCGCGCCGCCGTGTTGTCGGGTGTGCCTTGGAGATCGTCGGCAAAGAGGATGGTGCCGCGGCCCGCCGCCACCACGTCCAAGCCCAGCGACCACGCCCATTCGATGATGTTCATGGTCACGCCGGGCTGATCGCCATCGACTAGTGAGTACACCACGCCCGCGCGGTCGGCCTGGCGCTTTAGCCGTGCGCCGATGGTCACGTCCGTTTCGACGTTGACCATCACGAGGTGGTTGCCGCTGGCGATGGCGGCGCAGGCCATGTTGGCTCCGACCGCCGTCGAGCCGGTCGCTTCTACCACCACGTCCAAGCCCTCGGCTTGGGCGACTAGCAGCCCGTCTTCAACGGCGGTGAACTTTCCCGCGTGCAGGGCCGCCGCCAATGCCTGCGGGCTATCCGCCGTTTCCACTGCAACATCCCCGTATCCCGCGGTGTATGCGCGGCGGGCGCGCGTTAGGTCGATGTCGGCCACGGCCGAGACGACCATGCCCTGCATCTGGGCGATTTGCGCGACCAACCCGCCGCCGAATTTTCCCGCGCCGATGATGCCGACCCGGATCGGCTCACCTTGCCGCTCGCGCTCGGCGAGCAATGCACTGAGCATGTATTCCTCCTCATAGGTCTGAGCTGAAGCATCTCAGACCACTTAGCAAAAATCTAAATCCGCCCCCAAATTCGCCGGCAAGACGCGCTCGGCGTATAGCTGTCGCCATCCGCGGGTTGGCCCGGCGGGTGCGGTCCATTCGGCGCGCCGCCGGGCGAGGATTTCCGCCGGGACTAGCAAATCTAAACGCCCGGCTTCTACGTCCAACTCGATCGGGTCTCCGTCGCGGACGAGTGCCAACGGACCGCCAACGGCCGCTTCCGGTGCTACGTGCAACGCGACGGTCCCATACGCCGTGCCGCTCATCCGCCCATCGGAGATGCGCACCATGTCTTGGACGCCTTGGGCCGCGAGGTGCTTGGGCACGGGCATGGACCCGGCTTCGGGCATCCCCAGGGCTACCGGCCCGGCTCCGCGCAGCACCAGCACGTGTTCCGGCGTGATGCCCAAGGCGGGGTCGTCGATGCGGGCGACCGCGTCTGGCCCCTCGAATACGATGGCTGGCCCTCGGTGCTGGTGCAAGTGCGGGGAAGCGGTGGCTTTTTTTAGGACGGCTCCGTCTGGCGCGAGCGATCCTTTTAGCACTACGAGGGACGACGCTGGCCCCAGCGGCGCGTCCAAGGTGCGAATTGAGGATGGCCACGCGCCGGGCGCGGCCACGTCCTGCAAGAGTGCGCCGAGCGTTTGGCCGCTGACGCCTACGGCATCGAGATCGAGCATCGGCTCCAGTGCTTTGAGCAGCGTGGGTACGCCGCCGGCCTGGTCGAAATCCTCCATGTACCCGCTGCCTGCTGGCTTGCAATCTACCAGCAGCGGTACTTGTTGGGCTGCGGTGTGGAAGTCGTCTAGCGATAGGTCCACGCCGGCCCGGCGCGCAATGGCGAGCAAATGTACGACCGCATTCGTCGAGCCGCTCAGCGCGGCCAGTACCTTGAGTGCGTTGGCAAAGGCCGCTGGCGTTAGTATGTCGCGCGCCGGGCGTCCTTCGGTGGCTAAGGCTACGGCCCGGCGGCCGGTGGCGACTCCGAGCCGCAAGCGCTGGCCTGAGACGGCGGGCGGGGTGGCCGCGCCCGGTAGCATGAGTCCGAGGGCTTCGGTCGCGCAGGCCATGGTTGAGGCCGTGCCCATGACCATGCAGGTTCCGGCGGTTGGGCACAGGCTTTGTCTGACCGCGGCGATCTCGGCGGCGTCGAGGGCGTCGGCCCGATGCTGTGCCCAGTAGCGGCGGCAATCGGTGCATGCGCCCAATCGCTCGCCGCGCCAGCCTCCAGCTAACATGGGTCCGGCGACGAGGTGGATGGCGGGCACAGACGCGGAAGCCGAGGCCATGAGTTGGGCCGGCAGGGTTTTGTCGCAGCCGCCGAGCAGCACGACTGCGTCCATGGGCTGGGCGGTGATCATTTCCTCGGTCGCCATGGCCATGAGGTTGCGGTAGAGCATGGCGGTGGGGGAGAGGAGGATTTCGCCGAGGGAAAGGGTCGGAAAGACGAGGGGTAGCCCCCCGGCTTCTAGCACCCCTCGTTTAACGGCTTCTACGAGTTGGGGCATGGCGCGATGGCAGGGGGTGTAGTCGGACGAGGTATCGGCAATACCGACTACCGGGCGTGCTAAGTCCGCTTCGTCGTAGCCAGCCGACGCGAGAAAAGCGCGGCGCAAGTAGCGACTAAAACCTGGATCGGCGTAGTGCGTTAGGTTGCGGTCGATGCCGGTGGGAAGGGAGGGCATGTTTTTATTCTTGGACCGTCCGAGCCACGCGGAATCCGAGGTTGTTGTTGCGAAAATACGGGGCGTACCAGAAGCGGTTGGCCGAGCGGACGTAACTCGGCTTGCCGTACCAGGAGCCGCCGCGTATGGCGCGCCGCACGCAATCGCCTTCCTCCCAAGCCTGCCCGTTGCTCGGTGCGCCGTCGTAGCTGGCGTGCCAGCAGTCCTGCACCCATTCCCGGACGTTCCCGGACATGTCGAATAAGCCCAACTCGTTTGCCTGCTTTTGCCCGACTCGATGCGTCCTGTTGCCCGTGTTTTCGTAATACCAAGCGACCGCCGCCCAGTCGTTGCTCCCCGCATACTGGAACCCTTTGCTTTGCTGCCCACCGCGTGCCGCATATTCCCACTCTGCTTCGCTCGGGAGCCGATACGAGCCGCCGCCCGCGTTCAGTTTGGTTAGAAACGCTTGGATGTCATCCCAACTGACCGTTTCCACCGGACACTGGGGGCAATCCGCAAACGCGCTCGGGTTCTCGCCCATTACCGCCTCCCACAGTTCCTGAGTCACCTCATACTTGCCTATCTCAAAACGGCCAATCTGCACGCGGTGCGTCGGCCTTTCGTCGTCAGCGCAATGCTCCTGTTCCGGGGTGCAACCCATGGTGAACGACCCGCCTTCGACGCGCACCATCTGTGCGTTTATTGCCTGCACTATTTCCGGTAGTCGTTCTGCAAGCTGTTCTTGCGCCACGACCGGGCCAGATAGGAATAGGACGAGTGGGAAAGCTAAGGGTGTCTTCATGCGGTGTGGACTCCATTGTTGTACGGTTGCTGTTGTACGGCACCGGACGGGCGATGGCCTGCGGTTTTCACGAGCCCTTCCCCATCCGGTGCCGCCGAGGAAAAAGCTCGTCAGAACTTAATAGGAAATTCCCGAAAATAAAGCCCCTTTTTAGGCGGCGGACGTTTGCCGAGTTGCTCTAGCCCAACGGCTTAGCTATCCTCTCATTTCTTCCCCTTCAGGAAATTGAGCCTTGAGCTGCGACGCCGAGCGCATCGCCGAGCACATCCGCTTTCTCAAACGCCGCATCTTGGGCAACGAGGTCGTCCATCACCAGACCTTGCCCGCCCGCCCGGCGCGTATAGTCCGCGACTTGGCTGGCCTGCCGCCGGTCATGGCCCGCATCCTCGAAAGCGCCGGCATCCCCGCGCTCTATACGCACCAAGTCGAGGGCATCCAAAAAGTGCTGGAAGGCCAGCACGTGGCCATTGCCACGCCCACGGCCTCGGGCAAAACCTTGGTGTACAACGCGCCCGTGCTGGCCACGCTAATGGACGATCCGGCGGCCCACGCGCTCTACATTTTCCCGCTCAAGGCGCTGGAGCAGGATCAGTTCGACGAGCTAAGCGGCCTGATGCAAGGCTTGGGCGGCGGGTTGCAAGCGGCCATTTACGACGGCGATACCACGGCCCATCGCCGTCGGCAAATTCGCGCCAAGCCGCCGCAGGTGCTCTTCACCACGCCGGACATGCTGCACTCGGGCATCCTCGCTTTTCACGAGGCTTGGGCTGGTTTTTTTGCGCGTCTGCGCTACGTGGTCATCGACGAGCTACACGCGTACAGCGGCGTCTTTGGCACTCATGTGCTGCACCTTTTTCGCCGCTTGAACCGCATCTGCACCTACTACGGGTCCGAGCCGGTGTACATCGCTAGTTCGGCGACGATGGGCAATCCCCGCGAGCTGGCGGACGAGTTGCTCAACCGCTCCTTTTACGCGATTGAAGACCACGGTGCTCCGGCTGCAACGCGCCACTTTGTGTTTGTCAATCCGACGGAAAGCCCCAACACCCTCGCGGCCCACGTGCTGCGCACCAGCGTGCTCAGGGACTACCGCACGATTGTCTTCACCCGCGCCCGCATCACCACCGAACTCGTGTACCGCTGGGCTACCCAGAGCCGCCCGGACTTGCGGGCGCAAATTTCTTCGTATCGCGCGGGCTATTTGCCCACCGAGCGCCGCCAGATCGAGCAGGCGCTCAACAGCGGTCAGCTCAAGGGCGTGGTGGCCACGTCGGCTTTGGAACTGGGTATTGACATCGGCGGCTTGGATGTCTGCGTGTTAGTCGGCTATCCGGGGTCGATCATCAACACTTGGCAGCGCGCTGGCCGCGTGGGCCGCGCAGGCCGCGAGTCGCTCATCCTCCTCATCGCGTCTCCCGACGCGCTCGACCAGTACTTTATGCGGCACCCAAGGGAGTTTTTCACACGCGATTTAGAGGATGCAGTGGTGGATCCGACGAACCAGTACATCCTCAAAAACCATCTCACCTGCGCGGCACGCGAGTTGCCCCTCGTGGCTGGCGAACCCGAGTACGCGCTGCCCAACTATCAGGCGGCGATTGATGCGCTGACCGCCGAGGGGCTGCTGCTGCAAAATGCCGAAGGCGACGCTTGGTTTGCCGCGCGCAAGCAGCCGCATCGCTTGGTCAACATGCGCACCATCGGCGCGTCGTACAACATCGTCGATCGCGGCAACAACCAGATTGGCACGGTCAGCGGCGGTCAGGTGCATGGCGAGTGCTACAAAGGCGCGATTTACTTGCACCGCGGCCGCCAGTACGAGATCGGCGACCGCCATCCCGAGCGGGGCCAGATCGGCGCCGAGGAGGTGGATGTGGCTTACTTCACGCGCGCCCGCACGGAAAAGGACACCGAGATTTTGGCGGAACTGCGCGCGCGGCCGTTGCCGGGCTTTATGGCGCGGCTGGGTCGGCTTAAGGTCAGCTCGCAGGTGGTGGGGTACGAAAAGATCCGCGTCGGCGACCAAGTCGTCCTCAGCAAACACCCGCTGGAGTCGCCGGTGGAGCACTTTGAGACGATTGGCTTTTGGCTTGAACTCGACGCCCACTTCAAGGCGGATCTCAGCCGCCATCAGCACCACTACATGGGGTCGATCCACGCCATTGAACACGCCGTGAAGTCGCTCTTTCCGCTGCTGGCCTTGTGCGACCGGACGGACGTCGGCGGGATTTGCTATCCCCAGCATCCCCAGCTCGGCAAAGGCGCGATTTTCGTGTACGACTATCACCCCGGCGGCATTGGCTTGGCGGAAAGGGGCTTTGCCCAGCTCGACCGCCTCTTGGACATGACGCTGTCCATGGTCGAAACCTGCGACTGCTTGCTCGGCTGTCCGTCTTGCATCCATTTCCCCACGTGCGGCGCGGGCAACGTCCCCCTCGACAAGGAAGGCGCGATTCACCTGCTCGGTGCGCTCACGGGTCGCCGGACCATCGAGCGTACAGCGTCCACCGCCGAGGTCGCAGCGGACGCGCCGATTTTTGCCGCGTGGGAAGAAGAGGAAGAAAGCCCAGCGGACGCGCCGCCTGAGCAAGGGCCGCACGTGGTGGTGTTCGACCTTGAAACGCAGCGCTCGGCCGCGGAAGTCGGCGGCTGGAACAAGGCCCACATGATGGGCATGTCGGTCGGCGTGGTGTGGGACAGCCAGGCGCAGGCCTGCACTGCGTATTTTGAGGAAGACATCGACCGGCTCTTAGAACACCTCCAGGCAGCCGATTTGGTCGTCGGCTTCAACATCATCGGCTTTGACTATTCGGTCTTGCGCGGGTACAGCCCATTCGATTTCCGCACGCTCAATACGCTCGATATGCTGCGCGAGATCCACCAGCGGTTGCGCTATCGAGTGAGCCTCGACGCGCTGGGCCGGGCCACGCTCGACGCCGCCAAGAGTGCCGATGGGCTGGACGCGCTGCGGTGGTTCAAAGAGGGTCGGCTGGATTTGATTGCCGAGTACTGCCAAAAGGACGTGGAGTTGACCCGCGACTTGTTTTACTTTGGGCTGCGCGAAAATTATCTGCTCTTCGACCGCCGCAATCAAGGGCGGATGCGCATCCCGCTCGACTGGAAGTTGGAGGATTTGGTGGGGCGGGGGGAGACCGTGGACTCAAGCCGTTGATAAAAGCGAATTTTTCGGGCCTCGTCGGTTTTCGGAAATGGACCAGGTTGAGCGAAGGCGCGCCTGTTATCAGCACGCTTGCCTGCAATACGTGTCGGGAAGTCGGATGTCGAACGCTTCGCTCAGGAGACGTCTGGGTATCCAGAAAGACAGTTATCCCGTGGCGTCTAGGGTCATCAGGGACACGCTGAAAGTGAATCTGATCAAGCCGTTTGACAAAGGAAGTACAGTGGGTCGGTCGGCTCGTTACGTGCCTTTTTGGGCTTAAACACTATTTAGTGTAAATGTAACTGGCAAGTGTCTAAGGGGCGGTGAATTTCTCGTTTATCCTTGTAAATAAACAACTTATAAATGTACCCACATGTAACTGAGAGCGAAAATTCCTCGATTCCGTCGGTAGTACATGCCTGAGCGGTGCATCCGTAGATATGGCCTACTAGATGCGTCGTGTCAATTTAGTAGATAAGGCGATAAAATAGCAGTGGGTCGGTCGGCTCGTTACGTGCCTTTTTGGGCTTAGACACTATTTAGTGTAAATGTAACTGGCAAGTGTCTAAGGGTCGGTGGATTTCTCGTTTACCCTTGTAAATAAACAACTTATAAATGTACCCACATGTAACTGAGAGCGAAATACAGTACGCACTATGCGAATGCTTATGGCCGTAAATTGTCCTCAGGCAGATTAGATCGGGCAATTATTGGCGAAAGGAAGCAGATGAAAATCACAGATCTCAAATGCGCGGTCATCGGCCAGAACCCGGTCGTGCGCATCAATACCGACGAGGGCATATACGGCCTCGGGCAAGTCGAGGCGAGCAAATCCTACCTCAAGCCCCACGTGCTGTTCTACAAGGACTTCATCCTCGGCGAGGATCCGACCGATGTCGAGCGGGTGATGCTCAAGATTCGGCGCTTGGGCAGCTTCAAGCCTTGGGGTAGTGCGGTCAGTGCGATTGAAATGGCGCTGTGGGACCTCGCAGGCAAGGCCGTGGGCGCGCCGGTGTACAAGCTGCTCGGCGGCAAAATCCGCGACCGCGTACGGGTGTACAATGGCGCGGTGCGCTTCCCCATGGAGGGCGGTCCGTCGCCCGAAAATTACGCGGCCAACATGCAGCGCATGAAGGATGCGCCGCAGAAGTTTAGCATCATCAAGCAGGGCCTTGCTTTCCACGGCGGACGAATCACAGAGTCGCCCGAACATTTCTACGGCACCCACCAAGCCGGCCCATTCCACGCCAATCGCGGTCCCTTGAGCGAACGCGGCCTCAACTACATCGTCGATTGCATCCGCGCGATGAAGGAAGTGTGCGGCGACGAGGTCGGCTTGGCGCTGGACTTAGGGCCGGGCTTTCTCGTGCCGGATGCGCGCCGCCTAGCCCAAGCGGTCGAAGCGCTCAACGTGGCGTGGCTGGAGGACATGCTGACCGGCGATTACGTGCCCTATGTTTCGGCGGATCACTACCGCGAGGTCACGCAGAGCACCTCGACGCCAATCCACACGGGCGAGCAGATTTACTTGCGGCACAATTTTCAGGATCTGATCGAGAAGCGCGCCGTGGATGTCATCGGCCCGGATCCTTGCGACATCGGCGGCATTGCCGAACTCAAGTGGGTGGCTGAATACGCCGATATGCACGGCATCCTCATGGCGCCCCACGGCGTACTCGACGGCTTGTTGGGCTTGGCGGCGCTAGTCCAAGTCGCGGCGACGCTGCCGCAAAACTACATTGCGTTTGAATATCCAACTGGGCAGCCCGAGTGGTGGTACGACATCGTCGCGGGTTTGCCCGATCCGCTCGTGGTCGATAGCCACATCGCCGTTTGGGACGCGCCCGGGATGGGCGTCGATCTAATCGCCGAAGAAGCGCGGCACTATCTGCGCGAGGAAGACGCCGACTTCTTCGACCTATAGAGATAGAATGGAAGGGAAAAGTATGCGCGCCGCCCAACTAGTCGCCCCGCGTCAGTGGGAAATTATCGAGACGGACAAGCCGCAGCCAGTCGGCGACCAGATGCTGGTGAAAATGGAGCGAGTCGCGGTTTGCGGCAGCGACAAGCCGCCGTTTTGCGGCCCCCACCAGCGCTATCCGCAGCCGCCCGGAGCTACTGGGCACGAAGGCATGGGCGTGGTCGAAGTTTGCCCGTCGGGGCGCTACCGGGCGGGGGAACGGGTGTTGTTGTGGGGATTTGACCGCGGGCTTTTCCAAGAGTACGTCCTCGCCAAGGACCGCGGCGGTTGCATCCGCCTGCCCGGCGATCTGCCCGAAGAGAAGGTGCTGATGAGCCAGCTTTTAGGCACCGTGATCCACAGCTTCTACAAGCTGGGCAATATCATTGACCAAGACGTGGTAGTGATCGGCCAAGGGCCGGTAGGGCTGCTTTTCAACGCGGTACTGCGCAACTTGGGTGCCCGGCGGATCATGGCCATTGACCCGCTCGCCTATCGCCTCAAAGTCGCCCGTCAGATGGGCGCCACGCACGCGATTGGCCTCGCCGAGGATCCAGTCGCGGCGGTCGCCGCGATCACGGGCGGTGCCATGGCGGATCTCGCGGTCGAGGCTACCGGCGTTTCCCAGTCTTTCGGCATGATTCCCGCGCTCTGCCGCCGCAACGCCCAAGTCATCTGCTTTGGCGTCCCGGACAAGGAACACGTCGAGGGCTTGATGACGGTCAAGATGTTGGATTTGCTGCGCCAAGAATTGCGCTTGGTTTTCTCGATCGGTCCCAATCCCGACCGCGACTACCGGCCCGCGCTCGATTGGATTGTCGAGGAGCGCATTGACGTGGCGCCGATCGTCAGCCACGTCCTGCCCTTTGCCGAGATCCAGCAAGCCTTTGTCATGGCCTTCGACGACCCCGAGCCGCACCAAGCCCTGAAAGTCGTGCTCAAGTTCCCTTGATCCTGTGCGGAAAGGCGTCTGGAGCGAGCATGGGGATTGGGCGAGGACTTGCGAAAAAAGCGGATTACTTCCAACGAGCCCTTACGTCGAACTCGATCAACTCCTTCTTGGAATTGCGCTTTCTGATGGGAACGCACTCCACCTTGGAGAACCCGAGTTGGGACAACATCTCCGCATAGATTTGCTCGACCGGGACTAAGACTCCATAGAACGTTGAATTGCCGACAATGTAGTGAATTTTCGCCCCATTGTTGAGTACGCCGATCAGCGATTGAAAGTGGCTCCACATATCGCAGAAGTACTTCGACACGTAGTTTGCCAAAAGTTGACCATTCTTGTTTTCTGCTTTTCTGATTTTTTCCACTGCATCGCTCAGAAGTTCAGATTGGAACCCGTGCGATGGAGCCGTCCACTTTCCTAGTCTGCTGGTAGCAATCCCCCAAGTGCCTCCAATAGCTTCCCAATCCATTTCTCCGGCATCTCGGCCATTCACGAGATAGCCGAGCCAGTACATGTATGGACGAAGTTCGCGGATATACGACATCCGGTTAGCGTACGGAGGCGAAGTAATGACGCAATCGACTGAGGCGACCTCTTTTTTTTCAAGCTGGCGAGAGTCGGCGAGGTGGACGCGTACTCGACCCGCCGGATTTTCCCTCGCTCCTCCCAGAACAAAGTTCAGATTTTTAATAAAAACTCCGCACAAATCGACATCGAAATCAAAGGTCGCCTGAACGCCCAACTTAAAGGACATGGACTGGTGGTTAAAGGCGGCATTGGAAAGATGGATCAAGGTCCGACAGAACGCGATCAAAAGCAAAGAATGTTGCTCGGTCTGTTTGGTAAATCTGGTATCTATGGCACCTTTTAGGGCGCAAAGGAAATCGAGTGAGGTGGCGTTCCACCATCGTTCAATGTTGTGCATACGCGGTATTGACGCGCTTGGTGTCCTGCCATGGCAAATGTCGTCAGCCACCGCATGGCCGGCCTGAGTCAGTTCGGAGATCACCTGTGTAGAATAAGTGCCGGTCTTGGTGCGACTGAACCAGACCAAAAAGGGATTGATTTCCACAGTGACTGTGGAGTAGCCGTGATACGCCGCACAGAGAGCGGTCGTCCCGGTCCCGCAAAAAGGATCGAAAACATTGGTTTTGGCGATGCCTTCGTACGCTAGCAGAATTTCGTCGACAATTTTGAGCGAGTAAGCAGGAGTCAGACGCAGCCAACCATGCCGCCCGGATTCGGCGTTGTGCTTGTAGGTGTAATCTACCCTTTGTGTGAGTGAGCGTCGCAGTTTCTCGTTCATGGCGATGGCTCTAGCAGTTTGCCCAGCATCGAGTCGATTTCGCTTTTCAGAGTATCTTGGTTCCGGCTGAAAAATCCCGCCAAGTCATAACCGACGACCTCTTGTAGAAAATCGTAGGTTGATGATAAGGGGTCCGATGTCCCGATTACACCAGTGAGGATGGCCCACTTTCGATCCCTGTATCGCAACAGGATATCCGAGTCAATCTGCGTGGACAAAACTAAGGCGCAAGGCAAATAGGCTTGTACATAAGCGTTGGTAGCGTTGACTATATCGGCGTTCTGTCTCTTGGAGTCCTTACTTTTGTAACCTTGGCGAATCTCGAAGACAGTGCCCTTCAAGGTTGCAGATACGTCAGAATCCACGTTTACAAGGTTTGCCGAATCCTTCATCCATTGGTGGAAACGCCCACGAGAGTCTTCATCCCCGATCTTATCCAAAATCACCCTTCCGTCGAGGTGGAGCTTCCTCGTTTTGCCACCAGATGTTGGGAGTTCATAGGACCAGTTCGCGTCTTCTACAGAAAGCCCTAGGCAATCCTGCAAGATGGTGCGAACTAATTCTTCGCATCCGATCCCGATCTGCCTGTAAATGCTTGTCATACCGCCCGCAGCCTTATGTGCGGCGTACATCAATGGATTGTCGAGGCCGAACCAGGAATAGAAGGGATCGCTGCCATAAAGCACTTGGAACTCGTCCAATGACAGGCCCTTATCTTGGCTTCCACGCCCGAATTTTGGCCTGTATTTTGCGGATACTCGAATGCGTTTGAGCACAATCCGCAAGTACTGCTCATCGTTCAAGAGTTCTCACCTTTCTGTTCGCGCTCAAATTTAAGTGCCGCTGAGTTCATGCAGTAGCGTCGGCCGGTCGGCTGGGGGCCGTCGGGGAAGACGTGGCCGAGATGGGCGTCACACTGGCTGCACAGCACCTCGGTGCGCATCATGCCGTGGCTGATGTCGCGCTTTTCGGCGACCTTGCCGGCGGCGATGGGCTGCCAGAAACTGGGCCAACCAGACCGCGAATCGTACTTGGCTGCCGAACTGAACAGCTCGCTGCCGCAGCAGACGCAGCGATAGACGCCCGGCTCTTTGTTGTCGCAGAGTTCGCCGGTAAAGGCGCGCTCGGTGCCCTTCTGCCGCGTTACGTAGTACTGCTCTTCGGTGAGTTCTCGCCGCCACTCGGCGTCGCTTTTGGTGATTTTTTTGTGCATCCTAGCATTCCTTTCTCCGGGGTTGGTTTAATCGGTCAACTCGGCGTATTGCCCGCCGAAAAAGATCAGCGGCGTCCCGCTGCTCGCCTCGCCGGCCAGGCATTCGCCGATGAACATGTCGTGGTCGCCCGCGGCCGCGATGTCCACTAGCCTGCAGTCCACATAGGCCAAGGCGTCGGCCAGAATCGGCGCCCCGGTCTGGGCCACTTTGGTCGCCAGATCCGCAAAGTTCTTGGGGCCGCGCTGGGCAAAGCGCACGGAAAGAGCCTCCTGCTCGCGCTTTAGGATGTTGATGGCAAAGCCCTCGGCTTTTTGCAACAGGCCGTGCATGGACGCGCTTTTGTCAACTGAGACCACCACCAGCGGCGGCGACAGCGACAGCGACATGACTGCGTTGGCCGTCATGCCCCAAAGCTGGCCGTCGCAGGCGGCGGTCACCACGGTGACGCCGGTGGCAAAGCGGCCCATAATTTGCCGCTGAAGCTGGGGATCAAACGCCATCGCGGTTCCTTTCACTTTAGTTGAGTGCGTTCTGATAGATGCGGACGGCGTCGGCTGCTTCCACGGCGACTGGATTGGGCTCGAGCAGGCGCTGGACGCTCAGGGCACTTTCGACCATTTGCGGAATGTCGGCGGCGGTTATCCCAGCCGCGCTCAGCGAGCCGTAGGGGGTGTACTGCCGCCGCAATCCGTCGATCCATTGCGCGGCCAGTTCGACGCCCGCCTCGCGGCTCTTGCCGCCCAGTGCCAGCCCGGCCACCCCAGCGGCAAAGTAGTATTTGTCGGCCACGGCTGGGGCGTTGTGCCGCATCACGCCGGGCAAGACGAGAGCCACGGCCGCGCCGTGCGGCACGGGTGCGCCGCGCTCAAAGGCGATCTTTTCGATCCCGTAGCCGAGTGCGTGGCCAGCCCCGGTGTTGATGGGACTCAACAGCAGCCCCGCGAGTAGGGCACAACGCGCCATTTGATGGCGGGCGTCTGGATCGCCGCGGACTACGGCTTGTACGTATGCCGGGCACCCGGCGGTCAGGGCTGCTCGCGCCACGGCGTCGCCGATGGCATTGCTCTTGGTGGAAGCCGTGCATTCGAGGGCGTGCCCGAGGGCGTCCAAGCCGGTGATCGCGGTCAATAGTGGTGGCAAGTCTCGGTGCAAACGCGGGTCCACCAGCGCGGCCTTGGGCTGTAAATAGCGGCTGTACACGGCCTGCTTGCCCGTTGCGTCGGCAATCACGGCCACCCGGCTGACCTCGCTGCCCGTGCCGGCCGTGGTTGGGATGCCGACGAGCGGGGCTAGCGGTGGTTTTTCGTACAGGTCGAAGCCAAAGTAATCGGCCACCGAGCCGCCATTGGCCGCGGTGCAGAGCGCGGCCTTGGCCGTGTCCATGGTGCTGCCGCCGCCCAAGGCGACAGCCACGTCGAAATCCGCGGTTGCCAAGGTGTGGGCGCAGGCATTGACGCTTTGCACCGAGGGGTTGGGCGCGATCTCGCGGTACGTGCCCACCACGTCTAAGCCGTTGAGGGCTTGGCGGACTACATCGGCGAGTGGGGCAAGGCCCGGGTCGTGGATTAGTAGCACTCGGCCCGCGCCAAGGCGGACGCACTCGGCGGCTAGCTGCGACAGGGCACCCGCCCCAAACGCGACTCGTCGGTCGCGGAATTCAAACATTTCCGTTAGTGCTGCCCGCCGACTTGCTGGGGCAAAATAGGTGCTGTCCGATAGCAGTTCCTCGTTGATCTGCACACGGCCCATTGCGGCCTTCCTCCAGGTGTTGACGCGGCGAACCGAGCCTTGTTGCGCGCGGGGGATTTGTGCAATATATACACGAAGCCGCAGCCCTACAAAAACGGAGTCGCCATGACCCAAGACGCCGCCCAGACCTATGCCGAGCAAGGCTTTCTCACGGGCCTTGACCTGTTCAGCCCTAGCGAGATCGATTACTTCCGCTCCTGCTTCGACGAATTGGAGGGCCGCGAGGGCCGCTCAACGTGCCAGATCGGCCTGCAAGCCCGCCATCTCGACGAAGAGTTCATCTGGCAAATGGCCACGGACCCGCGCATTCTCGACGCCATGCAGGAGGTCATGGGCGGAGACATTATGCTGCTCTCGACGCACTTTTTCTGCAAATACCCCGATCCAGAGGCCAAGCACTTTGTGGCTTGGCATCAAGACGTTACCTATTGGGGCTTGCAGCCGCCCGAAGCCCACACCGCTTGGGTGGCCGTGGATGCCAGCGATGTGGAGAACGGTTGTATGCGGGTCATCCCCGGCTCGCACAAAAACGGCCTTGCCACGCACGGCGAATCGGCCAGAGTCGGCAACCTGCTCAGCATCAATCAGGAGATTCCCGACGAACTCGTCGATGACATCCAAGCCGTCGATTTAGTGCTCGCGCCGGGCCAGATATCCATTCACGACGGTCAGGTATTCCACGCCAGCAATCCCAATACCTCCGAGCGCCGCCGCTGCGGGCTGACGCTGCGCTACGTGGCCCCGCACGTTGCGCAGATCGAGCTCAACTCGCTGGGCAACAAGTATCCGGCAGTCTTGGTGCGCGGCGCGGACCGCTATGGCAACTTTCCCGAGCAGCACGTGCCCTTTGCCCCGGCTGCTCGATAATCACCCATTCCGCCCATAAGGAGACACAATGGCCCAGTACGACCGGATGGCCGTTCTCAACGCCATCTACGACACCGGGATCGTCCCGGTCTTTTACAACGAAGACCCGGCAACCACCATCCACATCGTCGAAGCCTGTGCCCGAGGGGGGGCTCGCTGCGCTGAATTTACCAATCGCGGCGATTTGGCCTATCGCGTCTTCGCCGAGACCGTGCGCCACGTGATGGCCGAGAAAATCGACATCATCATGGGCGTCGGCTCGATCTGCGACGCGCCTACCGCGGCCCTCTATATTGCCAATGGCGCGAACTTCGTCGTCGGCCCTTTGCTCAACGAGGAGGTCGCCCGGCTGTGCAATCGCCGCAAAATTGCCTATTCGCCCGGCTGCGGCTCGGTCAGCGAGATCGGCCAAGCCGAGGAGCTAGGCGTCGAGATTGTCAAGGTGTTCCCGGGCCGCGAGGTTGGCGGCCCGGCCTTCGTCCAATCCGTGCTCGGGCCTTGTCCTTGGACTCGGATTATGCCCACCGGCGGCGTTGATGCCACCCGCGAGAGCTTAGAAGCGTGGTTCAAGGCTGGCGTTGCAGCCGTCGGCGCGGGCTCCAAGCTGATTACCAAGGAACTCGTCGCCGCCCGGGATTGGGATGGTTTGGCGGCCAAGGTGCGCCAGAGCGTCGATTGGATTCGGGAAATCCGCGCTGATATGGCTGTCTCATGGCCTTGACGGAAGCGCAAAAAACCCACTTTGAGGAACAGGGCTATCTGCCTTATCGCCGGATTCTCTCCGACGATGAACTAGCCGCTCTGCGCCAGCGCAGCGAGCAGATCGCCGAGGGCCACGCCGATCACGTGCCACCGCGCTACGTCCAGTTGGAAGCCGCCTTCCGCGCGGAAGAGGACGCTGCGGTCGATCGCCTCGATCAGGTGCGCAAAATGACGCATCTGTGCTATTTCGATCCGCTTTTTGAGGCCGTGGCCCGCAAGGCGGAAATCGTCGATGTCATTGAGGATTTGCTCGGCCCCAACATCAAACTCTACTGCGACCAGTTGATGATGAAAGCGCGCTATTACGGCACGGTCACCGACTGGCACCAAGATTCCGTGGCGTGGCCGCAGTTTGCACCGCAAGATCACGTCTCATGCTGGGTCGCCCTCGACGACGCCACCGTGGAAAACGGCTGCATGACCGTGCTGCCGGGCAGCCACAAGTGGGGGCCTATCAATCCAGCGCACAAAGCTCGCTTCCTGGCAAGTCCCCTGATTCCCGAGCCGGTGCCGGTAGAATTGGCGGCCGGATCTTGCTTGTTCCACCACGGTCTTAACTTCCACCGCACAGGTGCCAATCCCACGCCCAATCGGCGGCGCGGTTTGGCCCTGCACTATCTCCGTTCAGAGACCCTGTACCTCGGCGCTGCAAGCGAAGAGCAGCGTCTGATGACCGAGTGCGAAAAACCACGCGGCGAATTTCGCTTTATGCTCATCAGGGGACGCGAGTTCAGCGGGCGAGTGTAGGTGACATTCCGAGCGCATTTTGTCGTTTGATTATGGATAGAAATTGCAAGAGGATGGGCCATTGGCTATACTATAAAACTGCTCAAAGGAGCGATCGATTATGATTCGGAAAGTATTGCGGGTGAGCGGATTTATCGCGGCCGGTGGCCTCCTAATGGGGGCGACCGGGGCCTATGCGGCGAGCGGCGAAGAACTGCAATTCATTCTCAACACCTTCTCGTTTCTCATCTGGGGCGCACTCGTAATGTGGATGTGCGCGGGCTTTACCATGCTCGAAGCAGGGTCCGTGCGGACTAAGAACGCCTCCATGATCTGCCTCAAGAATATCGGGCTTTATTCGATTGCTGGGGTCACGTACTACTTGGTTGGCTACAATCTCATGTACGTCAATGTGCAAGAAGGCTGGATCGGCTCGCTCGAGTTTTTATACGGGCCTTCGGGCGACGAAATCAAGCTGGTGGCGGGCCAGGCGGCATCCGCCGCAAACGTAATAAAGGCCGGCAAAGCCACCATGTCGGATTGGTTTTTTCAGATGGTCTTTGTCGCGACAACCGCTTCTATTGTATCGGGAACGCTGGCCGAGCGGGTAAAGCTGTGGGCGTTTTTTGCTTTTACAGCCGTATTGACGATAGTCATCTATCCCATCGTCGGGGCTTGGACTTGGGGCGGGGGCTGGCTGAGTGCCCTGGGGTTCAAGGATTTCGCCGGCTCTACCATCGTGCATTCGACCGGCGGTTGGGCCGCGCTCGCCGGGGCGCTCGTCGTCGGGGCGCGCTACGGAAAATTTCGCGCCGACGGCAGCGTCAAGACCACGCCGCCGTCCAACGTCCCAGCCGTGACCTTGGGCGTTTTTATTTTGTGGCTTGGGTGGTTCGGTTTCAACGGCGGCTCGCAACTCGCGCTGTCGGGCGCGATCGACGCGGTCGCCATGAGCCATGTGCTCGTGAATACCAATCTTGCGGCGGCGGCCGGCGTCATCGCGGCTCTCTTCCTATCGCGGCCCATCCTCGGGCGCATCGATCTGCTCGCCGTTCTCAACGGTGCGCTCGCCGGGCTGGTCTCCATTACGGCCGGGCCGGATATCGTCGATCACTACTGGGCACTTTTGATAGGTGCCGTGGGCAGCGTGTTGTGCGTCGGCGGAATGAAGTTTTTGGAGGTCGCCAAGCTAGACGACATAGTAGGTGCGATTCCGGTCCACTTGTTCGCCGGCATCTGGGGGACCTTGGCGGTCTGCATTGCAGCCGGTGGCGACTTCGGCGTCCAGCTCATCGGGGTGTTGGCGGTGGGCGCGTTCGCGTTTGCGGCTTCGTGGCTGGCGTGGTTGGCCCTGAGCAAGATTATGGGGGTGCGGGTGTCGCAGAGCGTTGAAGAGCTCGGCCAGGATACTGCCGAGCTCGGCATTGAAGCGTATCCTGAGTTTGTACTCATGCCCGATCAGGATGACGTTGATCAAGTTCGGAACAGCAGATAAAAACGGTGCATACCATCTTAGAAAGGCAGGAAATCAAGTGAATACCGAACAGAAAGATGGCGTATTAATCGCCAAGCCCGAAGGCCGCATCGACGGAGTCAATGCCCGCGACTTCCACGAAGCCCTAAGCAAGGCAATCGGCGAGAAAAACAACCCAGTGCTCGTCGATTTGACGGCCATCAACTACATCAGCAGCGCGGGTTTGCGGACCTTCCTGCTCGTCGCCAAAACGCTCCAGCAGCGCAGTGCTCAATTCGCGCTGTGCTCGCTTTCGGAGCCGATACGGGAAATTTTCGAAATTAGCGGTTTTGACAAGATCATTGCGATCCACGCCTCTGAAGAAGAAGCACTCGCCGCACTGACGTAATTAAGCGGTCGCGTCTGAGTCGGCTAACGCCGAATGCTCGGTGGGCAGTTCGATGGTCATCTCGGTAAATTCGCCAGGCTCGGAGTGGACCTTTATGATGCCCCCGTGTTCGCGCACGATGTCGTTGGATAGCGCGAGTCCGAGCCCGGTTCCTTGATCCGTCGGCTTCGTCGTAAAGAATGGGTTAAAGATTTTATCGACGACATCCGGTGGAATCCCGTTGCCATTGTCGCGAATGCGGATTGTGACTTGATCGGGCATTCGCTGGGTGCTGATCCAGAGCGTGGGGACGTAATCGGGTGCCGTCTCTGGAGCTTGTCGCTTTTCGTTGGTGGCGTAGCAGGCATTGCTCACCATGTTCAGAAAGACGCGGGCCAAATTCTGGGGGACCACTTCTAATTCTCCCATTGCCTCGTCTAAATCTTCTTTGATGTCGAGCTGAAAATCTGCATGGGTCGCTCGAGCGCTGTGGAAAGCGAGACGGGCGTGTTCTTCGAGCAGGTTGTTGATATCCGTGGCCCGTGCCTCGCCCGATCCGCGCCCCATCTGTAGCATGTCGCGCACAATGCGGTTGGCGCGGTCGCCGTGGTGGCGGATGCGCCCGAGATTGGCGGTTAAGTCGCCCTCGATTTCGTTGATTAGCGTGCGCTGCTCTTCGTTTATCTGTACGCCTTCTTCCGCTAGTATCTCTTGCAATTCGTCTAACAGTTCCTCCGAGACTTCCGAGAAGTTCTTGATGAAGTTCAAGGGATTCTGGATTTCGTGCGCCACGCCCGCGGTCAGTTCGCCGAGTGCAGCCAATTTTTCGCGCATGACGATCTGACCCTGCGCCAGACGCAGGTCTTCGAGCACCTTTTCGAGCGTGGCATTTTTCTCTTCTAAATCCGCGGCGAGCTTTTCCACCAAGTTGAGCCGCTGGGCCTCCAACGAGTTGTGGCGAAAAATTTCGAGGGCGGCGGCCATGTCGGCGACCTCGTCGCGCCCGGGCATCTCGATTTTCGCCTCTAGGTCGCCTTCTGCCATTCGCCGCATGCGGTTCGACAGGAATTCGAGGCGACGCAGCAGCATCCGGCCGACGAATAGCCAAGCAATCAGCACGGCTCCGATGATGCCGATCGCGTTAATAGCGAGCAGGAGCTTGCGGCCAGTGAAGATGGCTTGGGTGGAAGTTTGCGTGGCCTGCTGGGCGCTTTGGCGGGCCGCATTGACTAGGCCCTCGACCTCGACGACTAGTTCAATGGACAAGTCGCGATTGTGGTCGAGCAGCGCTCGTTGTTGGTCGACGATCTGGAGTTCTGAAGAGCGCACGGCGAAAATTTTCCCGTCTCCGCGCCCCAAGTCGAACAGACGATAGAAGGTGCGGCTGAGTTCGCTGCGCAAGGGGCTTTCGCCGAGTGCGGCGAGTTTTCGCTCAATGCCGCTGACGGTGGAGTCGAAACGCTCTTGTAGCGGCTCTAGCAGGCGCGAGTCCGATAAGTTGAACGCATTGGCCAGCAGCCGGGTGGCTGTCGTGGCCCCTTCCTGCAACTCGGCCAGATCGCGATAGTGAGAAAGTTCAGCCTCTGAAAGGTGCTGAGCGCGCGGGGCCGGGGGTTCGCCGAGGGTGCGGTAGCCGGTCATGGCGTAGAATAGCTGGTCGTCAATGGCCGGAATCAAGAGGTTGGTCAGCTCGATTTGCAAGGCCCCTAGGTTGTTGTGCAAGGCGCGGATGCGCGTGTTGAGGTCAAAGCGCTTGGCCACCGAAGTCTCAATGGCGTTGATGTTGGCGATGAGGGTGTCGCCATGCGCGCGAATCCGGGCGAAGTGCTCTTCGGCAGCCCCTTGCTCGGTCAGGGCTGTCAACTGCCTCTTGAAGTCGTCCCGCTCGGAGGCGACTTGGGCGGCGACCGCGATAAATGCCTGCGGCGTCTCGGCTGCTACCAAGCGCGGGGCCGCGGCCGCAAGCGTGCCGCTTTGCTGGGCGACCGCAAAAGCGGTGGCTATCTCCGGGACCGCCCGCTCGGTTACTTGCCTTTGGGCCTCGCCGACTTGATCGAAGGAAAACCAGGCCACCAAGCTCGCGACCATGGTGAGGACTACGGCCGTGCCGATGCCCATGTAGAGGTGAAAGGCGATGCGGTGCCGGGCCGCGAGCAGGCGTTTCAGGGGGGCGGTCATGGCTGGGTCGCGCTTTTCAAGGATTGGATGGGGCGGTATTGGCCGTCGCTGCCGAGCACGGTGAGGAATACCGCGTCCGAACCCTGATTATCGCCTTCGCCGTAGCGGAGATTGAACCCTTCTAGGTCGATGACTTTGGTGCGGCGCAAGTTGCCTAACAGGCAGGCGCGACTAACTGCTCGGCCGCAGTCGGCCAGGGCGGCGGCCGCCAAGCGACCGGCTAGGTAGCCTTCGAATGAGACAAAGCTCGGCTCGGCGCGCGGAGCGTAGGCCGCGAGTGCGCGGTGGTACGAGCCGACGATGGCCGGCTCGGCGGCTGTTGGGAAGGGCACGACTTGGGAGACGATAACCCCGGTGCCGGCCGGGCCGAGTTCGCGCGCCAATGCTTTACTGCCCACGAAGGAGATGGTCACAAAGATGGGGGTGAAATTCGTCACTTGCGCCCAGGCGATGAGGGTGGCGACTGGCTGGTAGGTGCCAACCAAGATAACGGCTTGGGGCTGGCCGCTGCGCAGGTCGAGTAGAGCGGTTTTTACCGCCTTGGTGTTGCGCGGATACACGCCGACCGCCACGAGCGATAGCTGGCGACGCGCTAGCGCGCGGCGCACGCCGTGAAACCCCTCTCGGCCAAAGGAGTCGTCTTGATACATGATGGCAATGCGCTCAATGCCCAAGTCTTCAGTTAGGCGGGCGACGATTTCTTCGGTTTCCTGATAGTAGGAGGCGCGCAGGTTGACCACACCGCGCCACTTGGGATCGCGGAGAAAGTTGCTGCCGGTGAAGGGAGCGATGTAGGGGACGCCAGCGTCCTCGGCAATGGGGACAGCGGCGCGCGAGGTCGGGGTGCCGACGGCGCCGATCAGCGCGAAGACCCGCTCCCCTTCGATCAACTGGCGGGTATTGTCGATGGCGGCTTCCGGCTCGTACCCGTCGTCGAGCGACACCAGTTCGAGCCGGCGGCCGTGGAGCCCCCCCTGTTCGTTCACCTCGCGGAAGGCGGCCTGCATTCCGAGCCGCATGTTCCGGCCCAACTCCTGGGCTGGGCCGCTAAAGGCGGCGGATTGGCCGAAGAGGATACTCTGGTCGGAGACGCCGGGCTGTTCGTCGCCAAGCGCAGCACTCGCCACTAGCAGCGCGGCCGCGCATCGAGCAAGTGTGCTACTCAACTATCCCTCCGCTTGACCAAGGTCAGGCAGTTCTTGTTTTGCCGTCGCTGGTAGCGGACCTCGTCCATCATTTTGAGTACGAGATAGATGCCGAGGCCGCCCACGGTGCGGTCCGCCACCTCGGAATCCAAGTCTGGCTTTGGCGCGTCGAGGAGCGGATTGAAGGCGCGTCCGTCGTCCTCAACCGCAATGGTGATCACCTCGTCCTCTGAGGAAATGGCGATCTTGATTTCGTGGGCTTGGTCGTCGTCGTGCCCGTAGTTGACGATGTTGACCCCCAATTCCTCAACGGCGAGCCCAATCTGAAAGGTGATGTCTGGCGACCAGTTTTCTTCCTCCGCCAGTTCTTCGATAGCGGCGTTGACCTTGTGTAGTTCGTCCAGTTCGGTCGCTATGACTAGCGATCTTTGCGCGCTCATGGGTCGGTCCGGCGCAGCGTCAGGCAAGTGACGTCGTCAAATTGAGGGGCATCGCCGGCAAAGGCCTCGACCGCCGCCAAAACCGCCGCGTTGGTGGAGCGGGCATCCATCGGCGTCCCGTTGGCGAAAATCTCGCACAGGCGCGCTAGCTCGAACTGGTCGCCTTGGTCGTTTTCGGCCTCGGTGACGCCATCGGTGTACAAGACGACGCGGTCGCCGGGTTGCAAGGTTATGGAGCTTTCGTCAAAGGTAAATTCGGGCACCACGCCGAGTGCCACTCCGCCGGTCGGCGGAATCGCGGTCGAGCTACCGTCGGCGTGTACTACCAACGGCGTATTGTGCCCTCCATTGGCATAGGCTAACTCGCCGGTTGCGGGGTTGAACGTTGCGTAAAAGACGGTTACGAACATGGCGGCGTCGTTTTCTTCTTGCAGCAGTTGATTTACCTCGCTCAACACCTTGCCTGGCGAATCGAGGCCAATGGCCGCGCCTTTGAGCAAGGTGCGGCTCGACATCATAAACAGGGCGGCCGGTACGCCTTTGTCCGAGACATCGGCGACGACGAGACCGAGGCGGCCGTCCTCTAGGGACAAGACATCGAAAAAGTCGCCGCCGACGTCGCGCGCCGGCTTCATGCTGCCGAAAACTTCAAAGCCACGACCGGTGGGGAAACTGGTGGGCAAGATGGACTGCTGCATTTTGTTGGCCACGCTGAGTTCGTTTTGCAGGGCGACCAATTTGTCGCGCGATTCCAGGGCCTCGCGCCACAGCGCTAGATGGCTCAAGGTGCGCTGGATGGTCACCTTCATGTCCTCGAAGTCGATGGGCTTGGTGATAAAGTCAAACGCGCCCCGGTTCATAGCCGTGCGGATGTTCTTCATGTCGCCGTATGCCGAGACGATGACCGAGCGGATGTTGGGATCTACTTTGGGGATCTGTTCTAGCAAGGTAAGCCCGTCCATTCGGGGCATGTTGATATCCGAAAGCACCATGTCGATGTCTTGATCTTGGCTTAGCAGTTCTAGGGCTTCAACGCCGTTTTGGGCAAACGTAAAACTGTACTCGCCCGAGCGGATTTCGCGGCGCATGCGCTGCCTTACTAGGTGCTCTAGATCGGGCTCGTCATCGACGACGAGGATCTTAGGTCGTAGTATTGCCATTTCTCTTTCCTAAGTTGGGTGGGCCTTAAAAAGGCTCTATCACTACCTTCATGGCTTCTTCGCCGCCGGTAATGTCGAGGCCCTCGCGGATGTGGGACAGCGGCAGCCGATGGGTGATAAAGCGGTCTAAAGGCGCGGTCGTGCGCCGCAGGAAGGATAGCGCGGTCTTGAACTGCATGGAAGGATAGGCCCACATGCCGCGGATGTCCAAATCCTTAAAACAGACGATGTGCGGGTGGATTTTCACGCCTCCTGGATCGGTGAAGTGCCCCACCTCCACGACGATGCCACCCCGGCGCACCAAGTCGAGCGATTCTTTGAAGGCTACGGGTACGCCGGCTGTTTCAATGACGATATCGGCCCCCACGCCCTCGGTCATGTCGTGGAGGGCTTGCTGGCGTTGCTCGGGGCTGCCTTCGCCCATTGCGAGCACTTGATGAGCCCCCATGGCGCGGGCGAGTTCCAGCCGGGCCGCGCTCAGGTCGCCGGCGATAATCAAGTCGGTGCCGACGTGGCTCAGTACCGCTACCACAAGCTGGCCAATGGGGCCGGCGCCGAGGACCAGCACGGATTTGTCGAGGCCCAGCCCTTCGCCGATGTGCGGGATGCCCGGCCCTAAGGCGCGCTCTACGGCGCGGGTGGCCACGGCGGCTGGCTCGGTGAGCACAGCCCGTTCCGAAGGCAGGTCGTCCGGGATTTTGAAGAGCCACGAATGGCCGGTTAAATGCAGGTATTCGGCAAAGCCGCCGCGCGGCATGGGGGCGAGATCGGCGGACACGAATCCGTACACAAAGCGGTTGGAGCACAGGGTGGGTCGCTGGGGCATGTGCAGGCAGTAGTAGCACCGCCCACAGGCCCGCGACGAGGGCGTTGTCGTCACGCGGTCTCCCACGGCGACCGGGCCGCCGACTAGGGCCAAGTTATCGGCCGCGGCCGGCCCCATCTCCTCGATGATGCCGACTAATTCGTGCCCGGGTATCACGGGAAACGGCAGGGCCATGTGGCCGGCGAACATGTGCTTATCGCTGCCGCAGATGCCGGTGCGTTCGATCTTCAAGAGGACTTCGTCGTCGCCGATTTGGGGTTTGGGATACGAGCGCACGGCGATTTGGCCGGGGCCGGTCATGATCGCCGCCTGTATCTGACTCATGTCTTTCTCCTCTGCGATTTCAATAGCCAATGCGGTGCAGGTATTTTCCCTGCGCTTGCCTATAAAAGCTCAATGTACCCAACCGCCGAGGTGGGGGCAATGTTGCGAATGGAAATGTCAGTGCGATGTCACACGAGGCGTTGTAATGGGGCGCGAAACTGGGTTCACGTCCCCGCAAATATATGCAGATGTGCATATACGGTGCGAGGCATGGTAGAGAACCAGGCCTAGAGGCTTACTTTTGACCTCGCGAAAGCAGGCCGACAGGGAATCGCAAAGAGCGGCGATGACCGAGCACAGGCAAGGGGCAGGCAAGTTTCTTGACGAGCGCTTGCAGGTCCGATCCCCATCGCCACGGCTAGATCGGCATCTATGCCCGGTCCAGATAGTGTCAGGATAATCGCCAGATGTCGCCGGCTCGTGGTGGCTAGTGCGCCCAATTATAGCCAATCGTCAGCTTGAGATTGCGACCGGGTGAGTACGTAGTGACATCATTCCCGTCGCGATCTACGATAATGCTGCGCTTGCTGTAGAGTGTATCAAAGGCGTTTTCAGCTCGCACCTGTAGCGAAAGATTTTGATTGAATTGGTACGAACCAAAGATGTCGTAAAGCGCATAACCAGCACGTCGTCTCTCTACACCTCGCTGGATGTATTTTCTCTCTTTTCGACTTGTCACGTCAAGCCCTATCCGCGCTCTACCGTCGAAAACATACGTGCCTATAGTGGCATTAAGGCTGGCTGGGTTAATATCCGCTAGCTTAATGCCCTCACCATCTTCACCATCCGTAGTTTGTGCGGTAACAGCAGCGAATCCCATAGCTCCTGCATAGTTTAACGAGAGTTCAAAGCCGCCAATATATGCCTTATTGATGTTGGTGTATTGCCGAACCTCGACGAGGTCGTCTGAGCCATCGCCATCAATGTCAGCCGCATACTCATTTATGGTTGTTAGCGCAATGAGATTGTCAACGGTATTGTTGTTATAGCCGAACTGGAAATTCAACTCATCGCCCGAATGGATCAGATTTGTTTGACCAAAGCGGAAACCAAGCTCCCAACTGGTGCTAGCTTCTCCTCTGAGGTGGGGATTGGGTGCGGTTTCGCTGCAACTACTGCGTCCGCACGAAGGTTCGCCATTGTTCCTATAAGCCTCGTGTACGGAGGGCACACGAAAACCTTTACCGGCCACCCCATAAACGCTCAGATTTCCTGCCTTTCTACGTTCAAATAGTTTCCAAGTTGCGTGTAGTTTGGGAGATATTGCAATTGCTGTGCTAGAGCCTTGTGCAGGATGGCTATTTTCAAAACGGTCGTAGCGAACGCTGCCGACCAGTTCTAAGCTCTTGCCAAGGGCCATGCCGTCGCTCGCGTAAATACCGTATTGTGTCCGCTTGCGGCGTATATCGTCATAGGCCGTTAGAACGTTGTCCCGAGTGTAGTCTAGGCCGTAGCGAACTTGATGGAAGACATTGGTCCCTTGCTGTAAGGTGCTGACGTTTTCCAACTCGAAATAGCCAGTGTCCACGCCCCAGATATCGCGTTCTGTTTCGCCTACTACCAAGCGATCTCGTTCAATTTTATTGTAACTGAAACGAGCATTGAGGTTCAACAATGGTCTATTTCTAGGGATTAGATTGTATTCCGCGGACCAAGTTTCGTCTTCAATTTGCGTGTCGGCTGGGTCGAGATACGCACCACTACCGGAGGTCGTACGGGCCGTGTAGTCTTTATACAAACCAACGTAACCCAGTTCGAGGTACTGGCCCTCAGCGATATGATAGGCACTTTTTAATAACAAATTGTTATCTTTTGTTCCGGTCGATCCTAAAAGTGCCCGAAAACCATCGCCGTCTTTATATGCGTCTGTATCCCTCCGCACATACGTGCCTAAAACGGCTAGTTTTTCCGTAAGTTGATGGGCACCATCAACACTATTGTAATAGCTCACACCATTGCTCTCGTATCCACTGCGGACATTCAAACCCCAGCGTTTAATTCCTTTGAGTACATCTTCAGGGTCTTTAGTCTCCAGCAGAATTATGCCACCCAACGAGCCGTTTCCGTAGATATTCGAGGCAACGCCGGGAACGACAGTAACACCTTTATACATATCCGGCTCCAGCCAGATGGTATTGGCGCCACCGTGTCGTACTTGATTGAAGTTTTTAGGTGCCCCTTCGACTCGTAAGCTGACTTGGTCGCCAGTAAAACCGCGTACGTACACGAGGCTGCCTTGTTGGCCGCCTTCCTCATCCACCTGTACGCTGGTCGTTTTTCTCAGGGCATCGGCTAAAGTGCTGGCTTGTTGAGCGCGCATGTAGTCGGCAGCGATTAGTTGCGCGCCTTCGGAAATACCCACTCTCCGGCTTTGCACTGCTTGCACTTTATCGACGCCAAATACCTCTATCTCCGCTAGCGTAATTGGCCGTTGTTGCATGGTTATGGCGAGCCGGGTCACTTGGCCGGCCTCGACCACGATCTTTTGTTCGATGCTATCATAGCCGACGAAGGATGCTATCAGAGTGTACGTGCCGGTCGGCACCCGACGGAGGACGAAGGTCCCCTCGGTAGAAACAACGGCGTCTAACTTGGTGCCGGGTAAGACAATATGCGTTTTAGGCATCGGTAGGTTTTGTGCGTTGACTACGCGGCCTTCTATGTGCCCGGTCTGTTCTTGGGCAAATGCCAACGGGCCGTTGAGTAGTAGCACGGTGCAGACAAAAGAGAAAACGGCAAAAACTGCGCTGTTTTTCCGGTGTGTTCGCGTAAAACCATCCATAATGTCTCCTTCCATTAGGGTGTAGGTGAGAGTTCACCGCTGATTATTTTTGTTTTGCGACGGGTAAGCGGCCTTATGCTGGCTTCCGATGCTCGAGTGGTGCGAGGACTGCTGCGGTTGGGTACTTGGGCCGCCGTGCTGGTGCGTTGTCCGACCAAATCCGATCTCGCCGAGGGTACCGGCGATTGCCAACCACGCTATGCCAGTGGCGATACTAAGTCCCGCTATCCCTAGCAGACGCGTCGGCCGGATTTGCAACCACATAATCAAGCCCGACACGGCCCAGAAGATCAGGGTGAAGGCGGTGGCGTCGGCGAGCAGGGTCCACAACCAACGTGTGCCGATTTGGTCGGGGTACATTTTCAACTGATGCAGGCGAGTAACAGCCTCGCGAAAACTGAAACCTGTTCCAGCATCAGCTAGGCGGCCGTCGAGCGTCCCCCTAATCAGGTTATATGTCGCATGCCAAGTGCGCCCGTCTTTGTCGTGCAACTCGAACTGCAATACAGGTGCCGGGCGCGTCCGTATGCGGGCGGGCCCCGCCGCCTTAAGTCCAGTGCCAGCGAGTAGATCGATCGAGTTATCGCCGACAGTGGCAAAGTCGGGTGCGTCAATGGGTACGGCCTGACCGGCAAAGGGCGGTGATTCGGGTTCTGGGGTCTCGTTGGCGGTCTCGATCCGAGCGCTACCGTCGGTGAGGTTTATAGTCACAGTGTGCTGAGCGTTGACGCCGGGAATACGTGCGATTAACCGCCCTATGAGCTTGGCTTTGGTCTCCTGAGCTACAGTGAAACTGTTGCCATTATCGGCGTTGAGTTGGGTAACGATCTGGCGAGCGAGCTCATCGGCGTCAAGTGCTGCGAATCCCGTCGTGGCCTGCACAGCTTTGGCGTCAGCATGGTGGACGATGTGGCGCGACGATGCCCAGTTTGGATGGTTAAATAAAAGCCCGCTGACGCCGAATAACAGTACCCAAGGGAGTAGTAACAGCCCCGCATAGAGGTGTAGTCGGCGCACTAGTTTGAGTGTCTTTAGCTTCCAGCGCCGGTGTTTGGCAACGCTGACTGCTTGCTTCTTTTTTTTGATCATCACTGCTCCGTTTTGCTGTTGTAGATTTTTGACCGCGTAAAGACCAGTCATTATGTTCTCTACAGAGACAAAAAAGCTCAGATATGCTCAGGCCGGCACACGCCGGTTTGGGTCATATCGGTGCTAAGTTCTCGACGGGCTATTGGCGAAGTGCTGGCAGGCGCAGCCAATAGCCTCTTTTTATTTGGGCGTTATAACGTCGTTACATCGTTTTTCCTTATAGCGACTGCAAAAAGGCCACGAGCGCGTCCCGGTCGCTCGGGTCGAGTTGATGCACGTATTCTCGCGCTGCTTCGGCCTCGCCGCCGTGGAACATGATGGCTTCCATCAGCGTGCGCGCTCGTCCATCGTGTAGATAGGCTGGAATGCCGTTGACCGTTGCCGTCAGGCCAATGCCCCACAGCGGCGGCGTGCGCCATTCGCGGCCATCGGCCTCAAAGTCGGGCCGGTCATCGGCGAGTTCTTCTCCCATATCGTGCAACAGCAGATCCGTGTAGGGATGAATGGTCTGGTTGGCTAGGGCCGCAATCTCGTGCTGCCCCGTCCGCAGGGTGGGGATGTGGCACCCCGAGCACCGGGCCTTGGCAAAGAGTTCTTCGCCGCGCAACGCCTGCGGATCGCCGAGGTTGCGGCGGGCGGGCACCGCTAGGGTTTGGATGTAAAAGGTGTTGATGTCCAAGGTCTCTTGGCCAATTTCAGGGTCGTCTTGGTGGTCGTCCATTTGCGGCTGACCGGCGGTAGATTCCCGGGTGAAATAGGGGCTGGTGATGCCCATGTCTTGGTGGTAAGCCCCGGCGACCTGCTGCAACAAATCGGGATTGTTGGCCTTGAGGCCAAAGCGGCCCAATTCAGTTTGTCGCGTGCGGAAGTTGTACACTCGATTGGGTCGACCGGAGATGCCGTCGCCATTGCGGTCGCCGGGGTCGGCCAGGGCCAGTATGGTCTCGGCGGGGATGGCTTCGAGCAGGCCGCGGCCAAAAACCGGCGGCGCCATGCGCGGCGAGAACAGGACGCCCGCCGGCAGCGGCTGATAGGTCTCCACTACGTCGTACAGCGGAAAGCGCAGGGAGTACGCTGTGCCGTCGGCAAAATGGCGGGTCTCCTCAAAGTACGCGACTGTGACCCGCGCTTCGGGCACGACCCCGAAAACGGCGCGATCTCCGATCTGCTCGCCAAAGCCCGGCACGGGCTGGGGGCCGCCGGGCACTTGGGGATTGGTGCCGGGCAGGCTGACGCGCATGAGCATGGAGCCGATAAAAGGGGAGACCTCGCCAAAGCCTTCGCGCCCCCGGCCGTCCCGCGCGTGACAGCCCGCGCACGAGGTCTGATTGAAAACCGGCCCGAGGCCATGCCCGACCGCGGCTGGCGAGGTGACAAAGACCTGTTCAAAGGCCGCGTCCCCAGCGAAAAAACGGTCCATTGCCATCCCGTCCAACGAGGGAATGGGATTTTCAAACGCCAGACTGCTGGCGTCAAAAACCGTTGCCGCCCCGCCGGATAAGGCGCGGTCGTCGGCCGCCGGAGTCGGGGCTAACCCCCGATCGTCGCCGCAGTGGAGGAGGCCCAGACAGAGCGCGGAAATGCGGATAACGATCATTACGAAGAACGCAACACCAACGGCAGAATATCTTCTTCCAAGGTTTGCTGGACTTTGGCCACGGCTGTCTGCGCTGTTTCGATTTGATCGCGATCCGAGAAAATGGCGTCGCGGAAGGGCTGCTGAATACGGCCGATCTCGTCAATGGCCGCTTGGATTTCCCGTTTGAGCCGCCGATCGAGGTCGGCGTCGGCTTGGCGGATAAATTCGTCCAAGCCCGCTCCGTCGGGGTCCGCGTAGTCGCCGGTATAGACGTGCAGGACGCTGCGGAGATTGTCTTGGAAGTCGGCGATAGAATTGAAGCTGAATTGGGATTCGACGAGGCGGGTATCTTGCTCGACGAAGGGGTCGGCGATTTTGCCGTTGGCCACTTCGTCGCAGATGCCGATCATGCCGTTGACCATTTCCTGGACTGCCGACTGGGCCGACGGATAGGCGTCGCTGCCGTTGCCGGCGTCGCGGACCTTTTGGCCAAAGTTGCCGCCGGCCGGAATCCAGCTGTTGTGCAGGGCGCTGGCCGTGGCCCGCAAGTCTTGGGTCGTGGCGCTCAGATAGGCAAACTCGCGCTCGGTGAAATCAGCCGCCGTCTTGCGGCCGCCTTCGTCAAAGAGCAGGTACTCGATGGTGTGGAAGCCCTTGAGGGTTCCGTCCAGACTGTTCACGTACGCGGCGGTCAAGTCGTTGTCGCTGGCCAGCACCCCGTCCAAGTCCGTGCGGTTGACCGGCCAACTGTCGAGCGCTGGATCGTAGCCGTTGAAGTCCACCGGGCCAAAGAGAAACCCTTCGCTGGCTTCCCAAGGGATGCGCGTAGCCACCCAAGCGTCCCGCGCCGCCCGGAGGTTTTCAGCCGTAGGCGCGCGGCGCAGGGCCTCGACCGCCGTGTGCAGTTCGCCCGCCCGCTGGTCCAAGTCCGCGTACGTGGCAATGACGACGTTGTCGGTGAAGTTGCTCAAGATGGGCGCAAAGTCGAACTCGGCTGCGGCTGGTCCGATGGGCGCGTCGCTGTCGTCGCCGCAGCCGGTGCCGAGCAGCAAGCTCAAGACGCAGAGGGCCGCTCGCAGGCGCGTTCCATAGATTGAAGTGGGCGTTTCCATGCTGCCTCCTTGGATTAAAATTGAAATCCCAGCCCCAAGCTCAGGGTGTTTTCTGGGTTAAAGTGGGCGGCGCCCAGCCGCCGCATGGCGTAGTCGGCTTTGAGCACCACGGTGTCTGCCATGTTGTAGTTCGCGCCCAAGGTATAGACCCGGCGCGCAAAGCGCGGATTGTCAAAAGTCTCGTCCGGGACCGCGGCCATACTGTCGTATGCGTCCAAGCGGATGAACAGGTCGAGGCGGTTGGGTGAGGCAGCGGCCAGCCACGGTAGAACGTCGTAGCCGACTTCGACGAAGGCCGCATAAGCCGCCCGAGCCACGGGCGAGCGCAAGACGTCGAGATTGTTCGATAGGGTGCGGTTGCGGGCGCTGACGAGGGCGGCATTTTGCAGGTGTCCATAGAGGTACAACCCGCGCATGCGGACCCGTGCCCAGCTGAAGCTGCCGTGTACATCGACGATGGAAACGTGCGCGTCCATGCCTTTCATATCGGGCTTGGGACGGTTGTCGGCGCTGTCGCCGCGATAGCCGGAAATACCGAGCACACCATGGGGAGCGAACTGATAATCGAGGCGCGCGACCCAAGCCATATTGGTCGCCTGAATCGTCTCAAAGCGCTTTTGGTGGCCGCCGACAATCCAGTTTTGCGCGCTGAAACCGGTCGCGTCCAAGCCGTTGACGAGCTGTAGCTGGTAGCGCCAGTTGCGGTAGGCTCCAGAAATCTCCACGCCGGTTTCGTGCCAAAGGGCCGGGATGATGGAAGTCTCGGCTTCCGAGCGCCGAGTGCCAAAGAAATCGGTGGGATGGAAGCGATGGCTCAAATGGCCCACGGCGACGTAGAAGTGCCCCAAGCGGACGCGCAAGGCATCGCTGAAGGTCCGCTCAACGGCCAGCTCTTCGACGATGACGGCGCCGCCTTTTTCGATTTCCTGCTCGAACTCGCCGAATTCCTCAAACTCCAATTCCAGCGCGGCACCAGCCCCGCCGTGCTCAAATTCTACCTCGGCTGCCAATTCGGTATTTTTGAGCAATTCGACTTCTAGTTCGAGCGCGAGGCGGGTGATGTCGATGATGGCGCGGCTGTCTGGGGGCGAACCGTGGGGGCCGCTTTTTTGGTCCGGGCCAAAATCAAAGTGGGAGTAGTGCAATTCGCCGTAGCCTTGGAGGTGGAGGGACGGCTTGGCGTCCTGCACGGATGGGAATGCGATAAGGATAAGTAGCTGAAAAATATGGAGATGAGGCTTGTTGAGAACGTGTCGCATGGGTTGAATAAACAGTCGTAATATCGCTACTACAGATTTTCTGTTAATAGAATTAAAGTTTTCTTTCGCAATCTTTTGTTTCATATACCAAACAAAAGTATAGATGATATTCCCGTCTGTCAAGGACCTTGTTTGCGGTTAAGTCGCCCCACGCCGAAGGCTTTTTAAGACGCGACTTCGCCGTATATTTAACGAGTTTGGAAAAGCCATGGGATTTGTAGAAACATTTGCCGACTCGCTGCAAGAGAAGCCCGGCGTGCCGCTGGGAGAAGCCCTGCGACCGCTGTGGCAGAAGGCACTCGTGCAGATCGAGGCCGAGCATCAGGCCGGGGCCGATGGCCAGACCGTAGCCCGGCGGATCGCCGAAGCCATGGACGCGGTGGTGCTGTCTATCTACCAGAATGCCATGCCCCAGACCGCCGGTCCACACGCGCTGGTGGCACTGGGTGGATACGGTCGCTGCGAAATGGCGCCGCACTCGGACGTCGACTTGCTGTTCCTGTTCGCCAAGAGCCAAGACAAAGTGCCGGCCGTCGTCGCGGGCGTGTTCAATCCGCTGTGGGACTTGGGCTTTGAAGTGGGGCACAGCAGTCGCACGCTCGACGACGTAGTCCGGGCGGTGCGCGAAGATCTGGAATCGCGCACCGCGATGATGGACGGCCGCCTGCTGGCTGGTGATGCCGCGCTTTTCGCCCAGTTCCAAAAGCGGCTCTACAAGCGCGTACCTAAGCGCACGGTTGCCGAGCTGAATCGGTTGCGCCAGCAGCAGCGTGCAGCGCGGCAATCCGTTCAGCTTTTAGAGCCGAATGTCAAGGAGAGTCCGGGGGGCCTGCGCGAGATACAGATGTTCGAATGGGCGCTCCAGGCCAAGGTCAAATCGCCCGAGTGCGGCGATTGGTACGCGCAGTATCTCGATGGCGGCAGCAAGAGCCTCGCTCGCAGCCGCGCCTTTCTCTGGCGGGTGCGGCACGCGCTCCACTTTGCCGTGGGGCGCAAGCGCGACGTGCTAGAGCACGATCTCAAGCCGCAGATCGCGGCCGCCTTGGGCTATGAAGACCAAGATCAAGAGCTGGCGGTCGAGTGCTTTATGCGCGAGTACTACCTACATGCGCGCACGGTGCATCACCTAGTAGCGCGCGCCTTTGAGCAGTTGACGCGCAAGCCGCGCAACAGCAGCCGCAGCATGTATATAGAGCGCGGAGTGGCCGCGATAGAAGGGGAGATCGTCCTGGCCGATGGCGCGGCGTACTTTGCCGCCGACCCCCTGCGCCTGCTAAAAATTTTCCTCACGGCCCAAACCAAGAACTTGCAGTTGAGCGATCAGGCGCAGCGGGCGGTGCGCACCAGTCTGCGCCTGATCGACGACGGCTTTAGACGCCGGCCTGAAGCCCGCGATTTGTTCCTCCGAATACTCAAGCGCAAATACCACACGGCGCGGACGCTCCGGCGCATGCACGACTTGGGCGTTTTGGGCGCGTACCTGCCCGAGTTTGCGCGGCTGACCTGCTTGGTTCAATACGACATTTACCACATCTACACGGTCGATGAGCACACGCTAGTCGCGCTGGAAAATTTGGAGGCGCTGGGTCCTCAAGAGGGCGCCATGTCGGCGATTCTCGCCCAATGTACGCGCCGCGATCTGTTGTTCTTTGCGGTGCTGCTGCACGATGTGGGCAAGTGGAAGCGCGACGACCACATCGCGCGCGGCATTGAGATGACCGAGGAGCTGAGCGAGCGGATGGGGCTGGACCAAGAAGAGCGGTCCATGCTGCGCTTCCTCGTGAAGCACCACCAAGACATGGTGCTGATCTCTAGGCGGCGCAACCTCGACGACTACGAGATGATCGCCGAGTTCGCCGGGCTGTTCGCCAACGCGGAATGGCTGCGGGCGCTCTACTTGGTTTCGTACGCCGACCTGTCGGCGGTTGCGCCCGACGCGTGGACTGATTGGCAAGGGGCCTTGCTGTGGGAATTGTACTACAAGACGGCCGAGCAACTACACTCGGATCGGGCGGCCCTAGCGGCCAAACAGCGCGCGCGCCAGAAGCTCGACGAGCACCTCGATCACATCGAGAGCCACTGGCCGGCCCAGCGCGTCGTCCAGTTCCAAGAGCACATCGATCAGCTATCCCCCAGCTATTTGGTGGCCTACAACCGCGCGCAAATCAAGGTGCATCTGGGGATGATCGCCCGCTTGAGCCGGGAGCAGCCTTTTGTCTTAGAATTCATCGAGCACGAAGGGCACACTGAGATCGTCATCTGCACCCGCGACCAGCGTCAGATCATGGCCAAGATCTGCGGTGCTTTGGCCGTCAACGACATCAATATCTTCCGCGCGGATGTCAATACCCGCGCCGACGATGTGGTACTCGACATTTTCCAAGTGACCAACATCGACGGCAGTCCAGCGCTGCCCGACTGGAAGAAGGAGCGCATACGCGAGCGGGTGGCCGAGGTTATTTCGCGGAGGCTGAAGGCCCGCGACTTGCTAGCGCGGTACAGCAGTAGTTGGGACCGCCGCCGCCGCCAGCGGCAATACGATCAGCCGCCGCACATTGCGTTCGACAATCACATTTCAGCCCGCTATACGGTCGTTGATATCGAAGCCCAAGACACCGTGGGCCTGTTGTACAGAATCGCGTATTTGCTGGACGAGTTGGCGCTCGACATTCACCGCGCCATTATCAACACGGTGGCGGCGCGGGCGCAAGATTCCTTTTACATCGTCGATGCCGAGGGGAAGAAGATCACCAGCCACGAGGAACTCGACCGGATACAGCAGTACCTGCTCGACGGGCTGGCGTCTTAAAGCTGTACATCGCGGAGGAAAACAATGTCAGAACACCCCAAGCCAACCTGCAAGGTGATTCGCCGCGGAGTGCCCTACGAAGGCAAACAGGCACTTACCTATGTCTCAGGGGTTGCCGCTGAGACCACGGGCTCGCAGGGGATTTGCATGCATCTGCTGAACATGCGGCCTAAAGAACGAGCCAAGGCCCACCTGCACGAAAACCACGAGACCGCTATTTATGTCATCAGCGGCCAATCTGTAATGTGGTATGGCGAGCGGCTGGAGGAGCGCGTAGAGGTCAACAGCGGCGACTTTGTTTTTATCCCTGCCGGCGTCCCTCATCTTCCCTACAATCCCAGCGAGACTGAAATCTGCACTGCGGTGATCGCCCGGACGGACCCCAACGAACAAGAGAGCGTTAAGCTCTTACCTGAATTGGACGGAATACACGGCTAGACAAAGGAGCCGGTGTACCCATCACAAGGGAAGTGAGCGGTAAAGAGCAAACTCAACTTCTTTCTCTACTTGGCCATACTCAGAAAAGGTCAATTCGTCAAAGCCATTCCCATAGAAGGGAGACAGGTGCTGTGCCGCTATCCGCGCTGGCAGGACATACCCTCGTATGTCGAAATGTGCCAAATTCTGCACCGCGAGCGGGTGCGGGCCTATCACGCTGATAAGGATTTTGCCTTGGGCTGCCAACGCTTGGCTCAGATCTCAGGAAATCAAGCCCTCGCGAGTGCCTCTAGTGCCTCTAGTGATCGCTGTACGCTTTCTTTGGGATGCGCGACATCGAACGGCAGGCAAAGCAGTGTTAAATCGTCGAGGATTTGATAGCGCAGTTTGGTCCTAAAGTCCTGCGTTTGCGGGTAGATCAGGGCTACGGCCTCACAACCGTAGCCCTTGCCGTAAGCGTAAAGTTGGTACAGGTCGCCTTGGTCGATACCATGCTTCGGATGGTCGGCGGCGGTGATGCGTTTCCACTTGGCGTCGAGGATGAACGCTACATCCTTGCGGTTCTTCTTCTGGAGCGAAATGTCCGGTTTCATCGTGAACGCGGCTTGAGCGTCGATATTGGCGAAGGGCTTTTGCGGGTTTTGTGCAGCCACGTGATAGTCCGTCTGGTGGCGTCGAAAACTGTGCGTGACGAAGCCCTCGAACACCTGCTCCATGGGGAACAGCAAGGACAGGTTCTGATGGCGTCCGGCGAAGGTCGTCAACCCATGCCCGAATAGGAACAGGCCCACCCACTGCATCACCGGCCCGTAATGCGGCATGGAACGATCCACTTGGTGCCGCTGCCAGTCCGCGTGTGGATTGGCCGTTTGCGGTACGTCGGCGAATGTCGCCATCAATAGATGCAACAGTCGGCGGTTTTCTGTGTCTTGCACCTGCGGGGTCAGCTTGGCTATCGCGCTGTGAATGAGCCGGTTGGCGGGCCTGTTGACGCTCAACTTGTCGTGCGCGACGTAGAATCGCGCCTGATTGGTCAGGTTTTCGCGGATTTGCTCGCGGAAGAGGAGGCGTCCTCCGAGGTACGGCAGGTTTTCCTCTACCGAGATGTAGCGTCTAGCGAGACCGCCACGGGCGAGCGCATTCAGGTTGACGAGGAACTGGCGAACGAAGACTTCGAGCATGGAGAATCGCCGCAGGGCGCGGATGTCGCTCTCCGGTAGGGTCTTCTTGTCAAAGCCTCGCCAGCATCGAAGCATGGACAAGAACAGGCGCTTGGTTTTTTCGTAGTGGGGAGGTGGATCGCCCCCGAGATCGATTTTCGGGAGAATCTCGACCACGGTGCCGCGTTTTGTCGTGATGACGCCGACGTAGTTACTCGCCGCCAAGGTGCCGTTGGAATTTTGCTTGAACACACCTTGGAACGACTTTAGATCTTCTCGCTCCTGTGCAGTTGCAAAATCGAGCGGCTCGTACTCCCTGACAGTGTGGTGCCGGGCATTAGGAGTTACTTGTATCATCTGCGTTGCCAGCCTTGTATATCTTTTTGTACTCCTCCGGGTCTGTCCAGCGGTCGTCGTCGCCGGGTAGCCGCTCGTAAATCGTTCGATCTTCGTCCACCTGTTCGTTTTCCCGCAACACGCCTGCGGCACTCTGTCCCACAACAAAGCTGTTCTCGCCTAGAACGGCTCGTATTTTGGCCCAATCGTCAAAGAAGTATTCCTGCAACAGAGGGAATATCTTGTTTTGGAAGGCGTACGACAGTTCCGCCATAGTTTCGATGTCTAGCAGGTAGGTGTGGCCGATCTGATGTTCCCGGTCGAGTAACGCCGTGATGCGCTTGTTCATGGCCTTGAGCATTTCCTGACAATCAACACCTTCTACATCTGTGGATATATATTTGTGCTCTGGCTCCGGCATCATCTCCACGAAGTCGAAGCGGCGGCGCAGTGCCGTGTCAAGCAATTGAATCGACCGGTCCGCTGTGTTCATCGTGCCGATCAGGTAGAGGTTGTTTGGAACACCGAATGAAACCTTCGAGTAAGGTAGCGTGACCTTCGTTTCATCGTCCGCGCCAAGTCTCCGAGAGTCTTCGATCAGCGTGATGAGCTCTCCGAATATCTTGGCGATGTTGCCTCGGTTGATCTCGTCGATAATTAGTACGAACGGTTTATCTATTTCCTCTTTCGCAGCCTCAGCAATTCGCTTGAAAATACCGTCACACAGTTCGTATCTGATTTGGCCGTCAGCCCCATCGTCTAATACTGGCCTGATGCCCTCAATGAAGTCTTCATAGGCGAGGTTCTGGTGGAAGGTCACCATGTCTATCTGACCGGAGTCTCGAAGTGTGCGGAATCTCTTGATGTTACGTTCGATCGCTTCCACGCTTTCACCGTCAATGATCGCCAAGGCACTGTCGACCGTGTGGTAGGTCTTGCCGGTTCCTGGTGGACCGTAGAGAATCTGGTTGAGGGGGTGTTTTACCGAATTCTGCTGTGTTCCTGAGTTCGCCATAGGCCTACCACTTAGTCGATCCAATAACTCGAACGTCGCTCTATATGTGGGTATCGAACGGAATGCGCCCGTAGTTTTTTCTTTCGCTCTGGAAAGTCCCAACAGCCTCGGGTTCATCTGCGGGACGTCAGCAGACATCTTGTTCAGCCACAACACATGCAATCGGCGATTCCTATCGAATCCATCTTGGTACTCGTTCTTATAGACCACTCCAATGCCGCGGCCCCGCCCTCCAGTTCTAACAAGCATTATATCGCCGGGGCGTGGGTCGCCGAGTGGATAATTATTCTCTCCTCCTACAAAGACCCAATTGTTAGATTCAAAGTCGAGTTCTGGATCATTATCCTGCCAGAAGTCGCCCCCATCTTCGCCCCAAGCCTTTGTGCTAACTTGAAAGTATTTTTCACGAATGGGGAGATTTTCCTTCTGCCAGAAGACAAAAAAGTTTATTTCGTAAGGCGCACAACCTAGGAACATGTCGCGGACTTGATGTAGCCATTCTTGATAGGATTTCCAATTGAATTCGTTATCCGGTGGTAGATCGACAAAGGTTTTCAGCTTGTCATCGACAAAGGTTTTCATAAACTTGTCGCAGGGAAGGAACTGGGACGAGTTGATGAGAAAGAGCGCCTGCGTCAGTTTCGATTTACCAACGCGATTGATCTTGAGTGCATCATCGAAATCTTCGGGGTCCACCGAGTCGAGCCCTCGCACGGCACTGCGGAACAAGTTCCAAAGCAACTTTGGATCAGTCTGAACATTGCTGTAATAGAGCAAATTATGCTGGTTTGCCGTTGGGAATACGAACGCGTCTTTCGAATCGTACAGCTCTTCCGGGTACTGGTGCTTCATGTTGAAAACGTTCTCGACGCTCCGATATATCAGCTTCCTGTTCGCCGAGCTTCGGCGTGGCGCGAGGCTGTAGAAGAATGAGAACGGATCTATGTTCTTGTCGCCGTGCAGCAGCAAAGGCGGTTTTTTCCCCGCGGCTTCCCAATTGATCTGCTTTGCACGGTCAATCAGAAATTCCTCGCCACCCTCAGCGATCTTATTTGCAAGCTCTGAGAACCACTCAGTCCAATGGTAGATTTCACGCATATCCTTACCCTTTCAAGATTGGAGTGTCTTTAACATCTGACGGTTTCAGGAGGAGTCAACCCATCTGCTGTGCTAGTACGCCCGCGTCGTCCGCCCCAACTCTTCGGCCTCAATCCACTTCCGCAACACGGCACCAGCGCGCGCTAGCAGGGCTCGATAGGGCCGCTCTAATGTCCTGTTTTTTGGATTTTTTCCCGACCGCCGCGGCACGGCGTTGAACCGCCCGCGCACCTCGACGATATTGCGGCTCGGATTGTGCATGGCGATGGTCGCCACTCTGGCGCGGTGGCCTTCGGCATCGGCGGCCTGCATGGACCACACCGATTTGCTACCTCGTCGGCAGTTGGGCACATAGGAGGCGACGCAGTGGTTCATGGCCCGTCCTTCGAGCGTGAGTTCCTTCTTGGACGTAAGCTCGTGAATGGTCCAACGCAGCCCTTCTTCTTTGTCGTCCAACCACTCAAAGCCCGCTATGCCTGACGATGCCCAACGCCCTGAAGGCTGGCGGTTATCGCGGGCTAGGTGCTCGTGCCATTCTTCGACTTGGCGCAGGAGCTTGACCGCGCTGCGTCCCTTCATGGTGTAGTTGGGCTGCGCTGGCTCGCCTTCCGCTGTGGGGACGAATTTTTGCTGATTGATGTAATCGACGATTGGCCCCACCATATCCGGGTCGAGCATGGGGTTTTCGACGAGGAAGAGGACGACTGTGCTCCAGAAGGATTCGTCGGCAAAACAGCGACCCAATTCTGTGGCTAGTACGGCCTGCGCCAGCTCCTCGCGGCCTCCTTGACCCACCACTTGTGCCCAGCGCAGCGCCTCGGTCGCCGTTAGTTCGTTTGGCGCCTCGGCAAAAATGTGTGCCATGCGCTTGGAAAGCACGAGCGGCAGCGCGGCCGTGCGGATGTTCTGCCCGCTGCCCACGTGAACGAACCACCCCTGCTGGCGTTTGGCCGCTGGCGTCCAGCCGCCGAACCACCCCGAATCCAAACAAGAGGGCACGTCATAGCAGGCCAACAGAAATCGGGATAGCGCGGCGAATTGCCGCCGGGCGTTGCGGCTGTCTGGCCTCCACGCGGATGGCGACTGCTGCCAAGCGTCGCTGTGCCGGGCCAACGCGCCGAGTGCTTCGACGAAGGTGTTGCCCTCCACGCGCCCCCAGCGCTGGAGGGCTGGCCGGGCGTCGAGCAGGTTGGGGGCCCGCTTCTCTACGTGTAAGAGCAAATCCCGTAGCTGCGTCCGCTGGTCGCCAGCGAGTCCGGCAAAGGCCCGATAGATCAGGCGCAGGACTTCGGTGTGCAGCTTTTCCTCGGCGAGGGCGCCAGCCCAAAGCTGGTGAATGAGGTCTTTGGTGCGTCGGCTGTGCTTGCGGCCCTTGTGCAGGGCTTGGGTGCTCTGAATATGCTGGTGGAGCTTGAGTTCTTTGGTGCGCTGGGCCGCGCTTTTGTGAACGGCGTCGCCGAGTCCTTGCTGCCGACACCACGCTTGGTAGGCAGCCACTCCGTCTAACCCTAGTTGGGCGACGTGTTGCCGCAGGGTTTCTTCGGCTTGGGCGGTGTGTTGGTCGCGCTGGTGTGCGGCGCGCTCTTGCCGCCGCTCCTGCCAAGTCTTGCTTAGGGCCGCGCTAAATCCGTGCTGGCGGCACCAGACCTTGTACGCTTCAATGGCCGCTAGGCCCAGCGATGCCATGTGCGCGTCCAACTCGGTATTGGCGCGGGCGGCCGCACCCCGGCGTCGGCCCTTTTTGCGCTTAGCCATTTTGCAAAATCCGCGCTACGTGGTCGGCGGGCGCATTCCCGCCGCTGAGGATGCCGACTACTTTTTTACCGGCCAAGGACGCGCGCATTTTCAGGGCCGCAGCCAAGGACGCGGCGCCGGCTCCTTCGGCGACTAGCTTAGCCTCGCGCGCCAACAGGCCCATGGCCGCGTCGATTTCTTCGTCGGTGACCAGTTCAAAGCGATCGACGAGTTCCCACATCATGTGCGAGGTCATGGCAAAGGGTACGCGCGTGGCTAGCCCTTCGTGCCGCGTGGCCATGGGGGCCTCCACGTCGAGCCGCCGCTGGTGCCAGGCTCGGTGGCAGGCCGGTGCGCTCTCGCTTTGTACGCCGATGATTTCGACGGATGGGTTTAGATGGCGGGCGATGCCGCAGATACCGCTGCCGCCGCCCACGGGCACGATCAGCGTTTCTATATCGGGCTGGTCGGCAAAAATCTCCAAGCCCATGGTGCCCACGCCCGCGATCAGCAACGGCTCGTTAGCCGAATGCACGTAGCGGCAGCCGGTGCGGTGTGCTTCGCGCTCGACGTGCTGGCGGGCCTCGTCGAAATCGCGGCCAACGAGACGGACTTCTGCGCCGAGGGCGCGCATGGCCGCGACTTTGGCGGGGTTGCTGGCGTGGGCTGGGCCGTAGATGGTCACTGGCGCGTCAAAGAGCTGACCGGCGTATGCCAGCGACTGGCCGTGATTGCCGGTGCTCGCGCTGATGACGCCCCGCTGTCGCTCGGCCGGGGACAAGTGCCCGATGAGGTTGACGCCGCCGCGCACCTTAAAGGCGCCCACGGGCTGCAAGTTCTCGCATTTGGCGTGGTATGTGCAGCCTAGCATTTGCGAGAGTTTCCAGCAGTGGACCAGCGGCGTCGGCGCGAGATGGGCGCTGATAAACGCAGCGGCTTCTTCCACTGCCGCGAAGGTAGGTGTGTCGGTCGCGGATTGCATCTTTAGAATATTCATTATTTGACGCGCGGGCTCAATCTCGCTATGGTCAACCGGCCCAATTTACCCGAATTGATTTTGTATTAAGATAATGAACGCCGATGTCTGGGGGCTGGTGCTGGCGGCGGCCATCGGCCACGCCCTGTGGAATTTCGCCGCGTACAAGGTCGCCGGCAATATGGCGGTGATGTGGCTCTCCTTGGCCGCTGGCGTCCTGTTCGTCCTGCCGCTGTGCGCTTATATCTGGTGGCAGGGTACGCCGCTGGCCCTGTCGTGGCCGGGCGGTCTCTGCTTGCTGGCCACGGGCATTTTGCACGCGCTGTACTTTGCGCTGCTGGCGCGGGCGTACGAGCACGGCGAGATCTCGACGGTGTACCCGATTGCCCGCGGCTCGGGCGTGGGGCTGACGGCTTTGGTCGCTTATCTCAGCTTGGACGAGGCCATTTCGCGGCTGGGCGCGGGCGGGATCGGCCTAACGCTCCTTGGGATTTTCTGCGTTGGCGCCCCGGCCCTCAAGCTCCAACCGCGCGGCTTGCAACTGGCCCTGAGCGTGGGGCTGACGATTGTCTGTTACTCGCTGATCGACAAAATAGGCGTAGGATACGTGCAACCCATTTACTACATCGGCGGCATGTGGATCATCGCGACCTTCGTGCGCATGCCCTTTATAGTGCGCCAATACCGGGCGGAGTTGCTGGCGACGGCACGCGCCTCTTGCGGATATATCGCCTTGATTGGCGCAGGCTCGCTGGCGACCTATCTGCTGATACTGTACGCCTATACCCAAGGGCCGGTCAGCTATATCATTGCCGCGCGCGAGTCATCGGTCGTAATCGGCGCCCTGCTGGGCTGGATTTTTCTCAAAGAACGGTTCACGGCTGTCAAAACCATCGGCATCCTCGCGATTGTCGGCGGCTTGATGCTACTTAGAGCGAGTTGACGTGGACCCGCGCATTTTTCTCATCCAGCCGCCTTCTACCGCCCTGTTCGGCAAAGTGCTGGCCGGGTCTTTTGCCGCGATCACGGTTTTTTTCGCGGTGCTGACCCTCGCGCTCTACGCGGTCATTGAGCCGCACGGTCCGGTGGCCCGCGTGGCCGCGCCCGTGGCCTTGGGTTCGTCGTACGTGCTGATGCTGTTCATCTTTTTCTCGGTTTTCACTTGGTTTTATCTAAGTGCGCGCCGCACGGATTTTGTCTTGCTAGACGGCCACTTGCTCATCCGCAATAGCGCCCACGGCAAGCACTTCGCCTATGAAGAACTCAAGGTGGAGGAGGCCCGCGCTGTCGATTTGCTGGCCGCGCCTCAATACCGGCCTAGGAACAAAATTTTTGCGATTAGCGCGTTCTTTTTTTACGGCGGGGCGTTTTATCTACACAGCGGGGAGAAGGCGCACGTTTTCTACACGGGTGCGCCGCACGTCGTATATATTCCAACGCGCGGCTCCCACGCCCTTTTGCTCGGCCCGGTCGATCCCGCCGCTTTTTTGCGCTCCTTGCGTGAAGTGGCGCGTCCCTAATCCCTTTTGGAGGAGATTTTCATGGCCTATCACGTCTATATTTCAAACGCGGGCAGCCGCTTTTTTTCGCATTTTCTGATGGACGAAGACAGCGGCGCGTTAGAGCCGCAGCCCCATATTGAGTTGGAGGACGCGCCCGGGGCGGTGACGGTGCGCCCGGACGGGACGCAGATGTTTGTGGCCCTGCGCTCGGCGAAAAAACTGGCTAGCTATGCGATCGATCGGGAGCAAGGAACGCTCGTCAAACGGGCCGAGACGCGCTTAGCAGAAGGCCCGCCCTATTTGTTTTTGGACCACACCGGGGCCTTTTTGCTGTCGTCTTACTATGGCTCGGGTCAGGTCGCCGTACACGGCGTGGCCGCGGACGGTGCGCTCTCGGCCGAGCCGCTGCAAGTGTTTGCCACGGCTGTCCACGCCCACAGCATCCAGACCGACCGCTCCAACCGCTTTGCCTTTGTGCCGCATACGAATCCGGCCAACGCGATATTTCAGTTTTGCTTTGACGAGCAAACCGGGCGGCTGACGCCCAACGATCCGCCGCAGATACAACCGAACACGCCCGAAGGCCCGCGCCACTTTGCCTTCCACCCGACCCGCGATTTTCTCTATTCGGTCAACGAAAACGGCAGCACGGTGTCGGCTCACCGCTTCGACCCGGAGGCCGGGACGCTGTCGTCGTTTCAAGTTATCTCGACCTTGCCGGCGGGATTTAACAACGAGGACAACACCACAGCCGAAATAAAGATCACGCCCGATGGCCGGTTCCTCTACGCCTCCAATCGCGGCCACGATTCTCTGGCCCTTTTCGCCCTCGGCGACGATGGGCGGCTGACGGCCAAAGGACGCTATCCGACGGAGGCTACGCCGCGCTTTTTTGAATTAGATCCGAGCGGTCGCTTCGTCTATTCGGTTGGCCAAGATTCGGGTCGGCTCCGTTCATATCGCCTGGACGCGGCTACCGGGGCGCTCATCCCGCTGGCGCAACACGACGTGGGGGCTAGCCCGCTGTGGATTACCTTTGTCAGACGGGATTTGACCCGCCTGTAGCGACGGTGCGCGGCCAGATACAACGCACTGCGACCCTTTCGACGCACTCGACATAACCCATTGTAAAAAAGTGAGATAGAAGTTTAATAGAGGCACAGGTGCGTCTAAAGGGAGCACTCAAGGGGCCAGAGGGCGTTTTGTGCGAAGTGAAGTGTATTTGTCTAACTCCTTATCTGACAATGAGTTATGGCTTTTTGCCTCCGTTTGGCACTGAATTTGCTTTAGATAAGGCAAGCCGCTGTTGGCCAACCCGGAGGTAATGCCACCATGAAAGACAAAGTGCTCTATTCAGTCATACTCGCGCTGTTGGCGTTTGTGCTGGCCAGCCAGAGCGACACCGTGATCGGCTTTTTTGCGACGGACCCCGTAGAGGCTAAGGATCGCTCCCAGACCGAAGCGGTGGCCGATACCCGCAAGCCCGTGGCCATCATGCAGGTGAACAAGGGGCCGCTGGTCCGCCAAGTGGTCTCGTACGGGTACGTCCGTGCCACGAGGACGGCTGAGATTACGGCCCAAGTTTCCGCTGAGATCAAGCGGCTGCTCATACAGGAAGGCGACTGGGTGGAACAAGGCGATACCGTAGTACTGTTAGAGGACGACCTGCTCAGGATAGCCCAGCGACAGGCCCAAGAGGCACTGGACAAGGCACTCACTCAATACGCCAACATCGCCTTCTTCACCAGCGACTTCGGCAACAGGGACCAAATGTTCAAGCGGCTGGGCGTTGATTCGACGAATGCCAACGATGTCGAAGCATTCAGACTCATTTTTAGCAAGTCGAGAAAGGAACTGGCCGCGAATCAGGTCGGGCTTGACGAGGCGCGGCTGAAACTCAAAAAGGCGCAGATTGAACTTGAATACGCGATCATAGAGGCCCCGTTTGCTGGATACGTGGCGGAAGTAGCAGCGGACCGCCGCCACTTCGTCAACAAAGGCGATGTGGTCGCTCGGATTGTGTCACTGGATCGGCTCCGCCTCGAAATGGATGTGTTGGAAACCGAGATCAGGCATATACGGCTGGGTGCGCGCGCCGAGATAGAGTTGGCCGCTCTGCCGCAGAAAGCAGTACGCGGCCGCGTTGTATCGGTGAACCCAACGATAGACCCGGAACGCCGAACGTGCCGAGTCCTCATAGAGATAGAAAACCCGGATAGAGCGGTGCGGTCGGGCATGTTCGCGCATGTGCGCGTGGAGGCCGCCCGCTACCCAGATAAGTTGCTGGTGCCGCGGGACGCCCTGCTCACCCGCGACGACCGGAAAGTGGTGTTCGTGTACGAGGGCGGTCGGGCGAAGTGGCGCTACGTCGAAACCGGCGCGGAGACGGACGAGATGGTGGAAGTGCGGGACGGCTTGACCGCTAGGGATACGCTGATTACGGCCGGCCACTTCAACTTGGCCCACAACGCGCAAGTCATCGTCGTCAACGAGGAACTCTAATGGCTACCCCGGCTAATCTGACCGCCTCTTCTGTGAGGCGTCCGGTAACAACGGTTGTGGTCTATGCGGCCGCCGTTCTGTTGGGGGGCTATTCATTTTATAAGATGGGGGTGGATTTCCTGCCGGATGTCGAAGTTCAGAAACTGGCGATAAAGACCGAGTGTCCGGGCGCGTCAGCCATCGACATTGAAGAACAGGTCGCGCAAACGATAGAGGCCGCGTTGAGCGGCTTGTACAACATTAGGAATATCCGCTCTGTATCGCGGGATGAGCGCTCGCTTTTCTACTTGGAGTTCAGTTGGGACGCCGATATGGACCTGACCTTCATCGAGGTCCGCAACAAGCTCGACCGGATCCAACAACTGTTGCCTGATTTCGCCGGAAGGCCGACGATTTTGCGCTTTGATCCGTCGTCGTCTCCATTTATGATGCTCGCGGTCACCGGAGACCGGATAGAGCACCCGGTTTCGGATGCGGATTATCGGGCGGCCTTGGTCGAGCTCAAGGAGGTTGCCGAAGCGGTCGTGAAACCCCGGCTGGAGCAAGTCCAAGGCGTGGCGCAAGCACTCGTGGCCGGCGGCTTGGAAAGGGAGGTCGAGATCGAGATCGACCGCCGCAAAAGTCTCGCATACGGCGTGGAGTTTGCCGATGTCGAGGCGGCCTTGACGCGATTTAGCACCCGGGCGGCCGGAGGGACCATCCGCGAAGGGCACTTGGTGTATCCGCTGCGGATAGAAGGCCGCTACCGGAACATTGAGGACCTGAGAAAGGTACCGGTCAAGCGCGTCGATAATACGACGGTTTTCCTCGAGGACATTGCCACGGCAAAGTACGGATTCAAAGAGCCGACCGGCTACAACCGGCTCAATGGCAAAGACGCGATCACTTTGTATCTGTACAAGAAGTCTGGGGATAATACGATAAAGACCGCCCAAAAAGTAGCAGCGGTGCTGGCGGCGCTGGCACTTGAGTTCCCGGATTTCAGGGTGATTCCGGTTTTCGACCAATCCGAGTTCATTCAAGAGGCCGTAGACAATGTCCTCTCTTCCCTGTACTGGGGCGGTTTTTTCGCAGTACTCGTCCTGTTTCTGTTCATCCGCGACTGGAAAAGCCCGTTGGTCGTGGGGCTGGCGGTGCCTGTATCCATTGTCATCACCTTTGCGGTGATGTACAGCATGGGCATTCACTTCAACGTGGTTTCCCTCGGCGGGCTGGCCTTGGGCATTGGCATCTTGGTCGATAATTCCATCATCGTCCTCGACAATGTGAAGCGATTCCGGCAACAGGGCTGTCCGCTGGTGGAAGCGGCCATTGAGGGCACCCGCGAGGTCAGTCTGCCCATTGCCGCCTCGACGTTCACGACGGTGTCTGTTTTTTTGCCGCTGGTGTACATCGAAGGGCTGGCCGGGGCCTTGTACTTCGATCAAGCCATCACGGTCGTAGCGTCGCTGACCCTATCTTTATTTGCGTCGATCACCCTAGTCTCCATGCTGCTGTCGCGCGGCCAGTCGCGTCTGCTGGGCAAGCTGCCCTTGCTCGCTCCACTCGGCGACCGCGCCGACGCGCTGGGCGCGGGAGCGATCCGACGGTACGAAAGTCTCTTGGCGGTCTGCCTGCGAAACAAGGCCGCGACGCTGGCCGCGCTGGCGGTAGCGGCTGGGCTGGGTTTGCTCTTGGGGGCCGGGGTCGAGCGGGAGTTAATGCCCACAGTGGACCGGAAGCGGTTGGTGCTCGAAGTGGAATTTCCAGCGTCGTCCATGCTGCGGCGGACGCTGGCCGCAGTCGCTGAAATCGAGCGGCATTTGGGAGCGGACCCGGCGATCCAAACGGTCTATTCATCTGTGGGCATAACGGATGTCGATTTTGACCAGTCGCACCGCCCGGGGGCCAACAAGGCCGCGATCGAGGTGAAAATTGCCCGAGCGGCCGATACCGACGCGGTCGCGGCGCGGCTAAGTGCTTTGGGCCGCCCGGCCGCCGGGTACGAGCTGAGCGTGCGGTCGCCGCCGTCCTTTCTCGAGCACTTCTTCCCGCCCAAGACCAGCGATTTCGCTGTGCGCTTAAACGGCGAGGACTGGGGCGACTTGGCCGCGGTGAGCCAGGCTATTGTGGAGCTGATGGAGGACATGCCGCGTTTTGGGCGCGTCCAGTCGAGCCTCGCCGCCGGGGCTGGTGGGTACGAAGTGGCCCTCGACCGCGATAAGGCGACACTGTACGGCATTGACGCGGCCAAACTCGCCGACTTTCTCCGCCGTGCGGTACAAGGCAGCCAGCCGACCTCGTTGGCCGACTATGCTCGCGAGGTGGATGTCCGGTTGGTCGTGGGCCGGGAAGGGGATATCGGAACGGAAGCCCTAAAGCGGTTGAGCTATCCCATTCGCCAGCAGGATAAGACCGCGTACGCACCGGTCGATCAGTTGGTTTCCATCGCACCTTACACGGGCTATGCTGCGCTGCATCGGAAAAACCGCAGCCGGATCGTGGAGGTGGGGGCCGAACTCGTGCAAGGGGATGTGGCCGCGGCTAGGCGGGAATTGACGGCCGCGGCGGACCGGATAGAAAAGCCCCAAGACGTTTGGTTGGAGATTGGGGCGGTTGACGACGCGATGCAGGAGATGTTGGCCGACTTGGCGCTGGCTTTGGCGGTTTCCTTTTGCCTGGTATTTGCCATCCTCGCCGCCAAGTTTGAATCGCTCAAGATGCCTTTCGTGGTCATTGCGGTTGTACCGCTGGCGCTGGTCTGCGCGGTTGCGACGCTCTATGCGACGGGTCAGACGCTCAATTTTATGTCGGCTATGGGGGCTGTGGTGCTCGTCGGCATTGTGGTCAACGACTCGATCGTCAAGGTGGATTTTATCCGCAACCGCCACCTAGCCGGGGCCGACCTGCATACCGCCATAGCCGAAGCGGGCCGCAAGCGGCTGCGCCCCATAGCCATGACCACGGTGACCACAGTGCTGGGTCTGTTGCCGATGGCACTTTCTACCGGGCAGGGCGCGGAATTGCATCAGCCAATGGCTTGGGTCATCATCGGCGGGCTGACGCTGTCGACCGGGCTGACGCTGATCGTGGTCCCGGTGGTTTACTCATTGGTGTTCGGAAATCAGCCGGGGAAAACCTGATATGTATGCGATACGCTGGACCCTCGACCATCCCATCGCGGTATTCACCGCAGTAGCTACGCTCGGCCTCTTGGCGGTGGCGAGTTTTGCGGTCATCTCGGTTGAGTTGTCGCCGCCGAGTGAACTGCCCGAATTGCGCCTCGGGGTGCAATGGCCCGGGGCCTCGGCATTCAGCCTAGAATCTGCGGTGACGCGGCCGCTGGAGTCGTTGGTCCAGCAATTGGACCACGTCACCTCCATTCGCTCGCAAACCCGGGAAGGCCACGCCGAAATCGCGGTGCAATTCGATGCTAAGGCGAATGTCAGCTTGCTCGAAATAGAATTGAACGAACGAGTTCACTCGCTCTATGAGACCATGCCCGCAGCGGCCTCTTGGCCGGTGATTGAACGCGCGGTGCCCGAAGAACTGGCGGACTTGGCCGGTTTTCTCCGGTACCGCTTGTACGGCGACCGGCGACCCGGCGAGTTGCGGGAGTACGCAGAAACCCGCATCCAAAAAGCCTTGCTCGCGGTGGCCGGCATCAAAGACGTGCAGTTGGAAGGAGGCAAGCGGCTCGAACTCGCGATCGAGATAGACGGGAAAGCCGTGGCAAGCACCGGGCTGTCCAGCGAGGATCTAGAGCGGTTGCAGCGGCAGTTGAGCGGCGGCAAATCGAGCTTGGGAACGCTGTGGGACGCCGGCACGGCGAAAAAAGTGCGCTTTGACGGAGGCTATGCCAATCTGGAGACGCTCAGGCAAATACCCGTGGGTTCGGCCGCGGTCCGTTTGGGGGATATTGCGCGGATATATTGGGACGCGCCCGCCGACTTTAGCCGCAGCCGCGTCAACGGGAAAAACTCCGTGTTAATTACCATAGAGAAGTATCCGGGCGTGGACCTGCTCGAAACGTCCGCGGCCGTCAAGGCTACCATGGCGCGCGTCATGCGGGATGCTCCGCCGGATATTGGCTTGGTTAAGGAACTGGACAAGGGCGAGGAATTGAAAAAGGAATTGGCCAAGCTCGGCAACCGCTCCTTTTTTGCGGTGCTGTTCATTGCGGCCATCGTCGTCTTCACCTACAGGAAGGTATCGGCGACCCTGCTCATTTGGGGTACGATCCTGCTGGTGCTGGCCTACACCGTGGGCTTGCTCCATCTCGCCGGCATGACCCTGAACGTGTTGACCTTGGCCGGATTGACCGTGGGCTACGGCCTGAGCGTCGATAACTCGGTCGTGGTGTACGACAGCGTCCAGCGTCACCTAACAACGGGTGGCGGCGCGGCGCGGCAGCGGATACTCGCCGGGGTCGCCGGGGTGCTAAGGCCGCTGTTGGCTTCCAACCTGACGACGGTCGGAGCCTTGCTGCCGGTCTTTTTTCTCTCGCAAACCCTGCAACTCTATTTCAAACCCGTAGCGTTGGCACTCGGGGCCACGGTACTCTTTTCCTTCCTCTTATCCTGCCTGTTGCTGCCGCCGCTCATGCTGGTCTTGGACAGGCGGGGAGAAAGCGCGGTTTAGGCCATGAGTTTGCCGTCCCGAACATACGTCGCCCTGCTCGGGTTTTGTTGCCAACATCGCCGGATCATGTTGGCGGTGCTGGTGTTGCTGTGGGGCCTGCCCGTCTGGCGGCTGCCCGACTCCATCGGCGAGGATGGCGCGGTCGCGCGTGCGTACGAGGACTGGTGGATGGACCCCCAGTTCGACGAGGAGACCAAACCGCTGTTGTTCAAGGTGCTGGGCGGGGCGTCGTATCTGTTTTTTCAGCAAGTCCACAAGGGGGAGGTCTTTGGCCGGAATGCGCCTCAGAGCTTGCGGGTTTCCTTTACTATGCCGAGCAATGTGCCGGTGCAAAAGATGGAGGAACTATGTTTTGGGTTTGAGTCGGCGCTGGCCCCGTACATGGAGCAAATAGAAAAAGTGGCGGTCAACTACTCGCCGCGGTCGGCGCGGATGGAGATCGCACTCGCCGCGGATGACGACTATCTCGCGTTCCCCAGCAAGGTGTACGCGGCCCTGACCAAACACGCGGCCAATATCGGCGGGGTGGCGATTTCAGTAAGCGGGTTTGGTTTCCAGCATCACCAGGCGCTGTTGAGCAACTTTGCCCAGTTTTCGCTCAAGGCCGAGGGCAGCGACTATCTCAAGCTGCGGGAGATAACCGAACGATTCGCCGACCAACTCGCCCAGCACAAGCGCATTCGCGATGTCGATATAGACGCGGTGGCGCGCTACAGCACCGACGAGCCTTACGAGATGATTGGCCGCTTGGATGCGGACGCAATCAGCGCCTATGGGCTGGACAACAACCGCGTCGTCGAGACGCTGAGGCAGCAGACGACCGCGGCGTCGCGGCGAAGCCTTTGGGTGGCTGGCGAGTTGCGCGAGGTGGCCATTAAGTTCCGCGGTGCCAGCGTGGTCTCCAGCGACGAGATAAAAGGACAAGAGATCGGCGACCACGTGCGGCTCGGCGCGCTGGTCCGACTCGAAAAAAGCAGGATACAACCCGAAATAGTGCGCGAAAACCAAACGTACACGCGCCGCATAAATCTCAATTACCTGGGGGCGCGTGAACACGGAGAAAAACTCATTGACCTGCTCATTGACCGCACCGAGTTTCCCTACGGTTTCAGCATCGCTCGCCAAGCGTCCTATTGGTACTTGGAAGCGGACAACAAAAAGGAACTCATGGCCATTTTGGGCGTGGCCGTCCTGATCGTGTGGATGATCGCCGCCGGCCTCTTTGAGTCTTGGACCAAACCCTTTTTGGTGGTCTTAGCGGTTCCAATGGCGCTGATTGGCCTGTTCGATGCGTTCTACTTTTTAGGGGCCAGCTTTGACACCGGCGGCTATATCGCCGTGCTCTTCTTGGCTGGCATAGCGGTCAACAACGCCTTTCTCATGCTGTATCAGATGGACGCGAGGGCCAAAGCCGGGGCTGGCGACCTCGCGGCCGAGGTATTCGCGGCCGCGGCCCACCGCCTCAAGCCCATTGCCATTACCACCCTGACCACGTTGGCCGGGCTTTTGCCGATCGTATTGTTCGAGGATACGGAGAGTATATGGTATCCGCTGGCCGTAGGCGTGACCGGCGGCTTGGTGGCGTCGTCGATTTTGTTGCCGATCTACTTGCCGATGCTGTACTTGAGCTTGCACCGGGCGACGGAACGGCCCAAGTGCGGTTGACGTAGGGCTGTTAGTCGCCCGCATCGTCCACCGCTTGATAGGCCGCCAGCTCCCAACCGTGAAACACCATCGCCAAGCCCAGGTGCCGCACCGCCCGAGTGCTCCGCCGCAACGACGGGTCGGCTAGGTAGCCGCGCAACTGTACCACAGCTTCCGCCACTTTTTCTGTCACCAAAGCGGCATCTAAGGCTTCGCTTCGCTTCAGGTACTTCAGTTCGAGCACGTAGCCGAACCCCACATCGGGATACTGAGCGAGAAACGGCTCCAAGTACAAATCCGCATAGCCCTTGTTCAGTTCGTACTCCGAGTGCAGCAGAAACTGATCGACCATGCTCAAGTGGGCGGCGACAAAGCCATGGATGACCTTCTCGCCATCCATGTAGTCGCGGATGCCGGTTTGTTCGGCCAAGGCATCGCGCAAGAAGTCCAACACGGGTTGCCAAGCTCCCTCGTAGGCCATCTGCCGCACCAAGCGGGAGAAGGTATACTGACTGACGGAAAACACCCCTACATCCCCGTAGGCATCCCGTAGATAACCGTACATCAGCCGCTTAACCGTTTGGTTGGGAATGCCTAGCCGAGGCACACCGTGCGCCACGGTGCGCATGCTAAGCAGACCGAAGTAGTACAGCAGCGACAGGAAGTTTTCCGGCTGGTCCAACTGTTCTAAGGGAAAACTGATCCAAGCGCCGCGGACGAATCAGCAAGGCATAGCGTTCGTCTTCGAGTGCGTGGACAAAGCGAGTCTTATCGACGTAGAGGCGGTTTTCCAAGCGGATGGCTCGGAAATCGGCCCAGCCGTAGGGAATGCGGGGGTAGGATGCGGCCATGGCGACTCTCAGAACGAGTTGACGGACCTGAGCGTAATGATTGAGCGTAACCAGCGCAACGTATTCACGACTAATCGCAGCGGTGAACGCGCTTTTGACGCACTACGTCCCTTTTGACGCACCTTATCTAACCCCTTGTAAAGACGTGAGATAGAACCAAATAAGCCGCTTAGATGCGTCGAAAGGGTGCAATGCCAACGCAAGGCGGCGGCCTGCACAAAGTATCCTACTTCTTATAACTTATTGTTTATCATTAACTTATGTATTTCATCGTCGTGTTGGCACGGAATTTGCCATATCGTAAGTGAGCACGAAAGTAAGCCGTTGTTGGCCTCCTCTACGAAGCAACCGAGGCCGCCGGGCAGGCTTTCTATCCACCCCATAAGAGGAGGGAAAAATGAATTGCTTTATCAACATCACCTGTCGCCTGCTTGGCGTGCGACTCGCTCTCGTGCCGTGCTGGTAAAGCCACGGTCCAAGTCGAGGAGGACGGTAGCCATGCCCTTATCCCACCCCGTGCATGTAATTGACGGTCTGGCCATAGCAGCCACGCAGACATCGGCGATTCCTGCTCGTGCGATGACGCGGCCTTTACCGGCTGTATCAAGCGGTCTCATACGGAGGCCCTTGTGCGCCGCTTTTGGCGTCCCCTTTGGTTCGATAGAACCAGTCATCCTACGCAAGGAGTGTTGCTATGATTGCTCTGCACAAACCCCAGCGTGCCACCTACGGCCAGGCTGTCGAAGCTCAACAAGACAACGAATACTTCTTTGTCCATTGCGACATTAAGAATGGCGTCATTTGCAGGCACTTGGGAGGCCCCTTTAGCTGCTGCGGTTAGGGACCCCTGCTGCGACAGCTTTGGCTGATACTGGTTTGAAGCATCCCCGCTTGAAGGGGTGCTGAAAAATCAATCAGGCCATTGATCGGGGAGTGGGCCGGGGGCTGTTGACCCCGGTCCACTCCACTGGGCTTAAGATTGGACGAGGCGACGGGGGAGGCGGGCGATCGGCACCTAGCCGTCTTCAATCGCCGACAACTAATTATCCACAACGCAAGGATAATGTTATGAACAAGCTAATACCTTCTTTTATTGGGATTGCTGGCACTAGCACGATGGCGATTTTCGCGGGGTGCGGCGACGTGTCTGAGGACCGAGTGGAGATTACCCCGCCGGCCGCCGATCTCGCATTTGACGAAGCATTCATCAAGGATCGAGCTATCCACTTACAGATGCCGGAGGATGTGGTTTTAGGCGGGATCGGCTATGTGTTAGTTGATGCCCAGGGCCATCTGATAGTTATGGACTACATCCAAGAGACGGTTTTTCAGACCGACGCCGAGGGTCGTTACCTGCGGCAAATAGGAGCGCGCGGGGGAGCCGAGGGAGAGTACTTCAGTCCCCTGAACCCGCGGTTAGCCTCCAACGGTGATCTCTACTTATACAGCTTGGGAAACGGCAGAAAGTACGTTTTCTTTTCTGGCGATTCCTATAAGTTCAAGCGGGAAATACCGTATCCCAACCTCGGAGCCATTGACCATATGGTGCTTACCGAAGGGGGGCACTTTTACGGCTCGCAAGTAGATGTCATCGATGCCGGCTCGGCCGGAGTGCAAGAAGATGGCCAATACGCGCTGTTCCGCCTCGACGATACCCTCAATAAAGTTGCGTTTCTGTATCCGGTCGAAGACCAGCGAACCGGCCGGGCGTTGAATCGCTATCACAACACGGTCCTGACGGCCAAACGGGGCGGCGGCTTCTACTTCATCTACCCGACCGCGTATGAAATTCACCAATACAGCGAGCAGGGCGAGTTGGAACAGACTTGGTTTAGCGAACACAAGTCTAAGCATCGAGATCGGATCAAACCTTTTCCCGCCGACTTGGATCCGGTCGATTTTACCCCTAAGCATACCGCGTGGTTCGCTGAGCACATTGTCCGGTCTCGTCTTTACGAATGCGGTGCCGATCTGTTGGTCCTTTCCCAATATCGGCGTGTGGTTCGCGCCAAGCCGGAATTCTATTTGAACCTGTTTTACAAGGACGGCTATTCGGTGGCCGACGGCATCAGGTTGCCGGCCGATCATATGCTGCTGACGATTGACGGTACGGAACTATACTTCGCGGTCGAAGGCGCGTTTGACGAGGCGACGGGGGAAGCGGGCGATCCGCACATAGCCGTCTATCGGCTTAATGACCGCCACGGAGTCGGCCAGCGAGCGTTTAGTCGCTCGTAGCGATGCCAAGCGGATGGCTCGGAAAATCGCCAGCCGTAGGGAATGCCGGGGTAGGATACGGCCCTGACGACTCCTAAAACGCGGGGATGAATGGTTCTGCGTGTAAGGGTGGGGGCACTGGGGTCGGGCCTAGACGAGGCGACGGGTGAAGCGGGCGATCTGCACCTAGCCGTCTTCAATCGCCGACAACTAAATCATCCACAACGCAAGGATAATGTTATGAACAAGCTAATACCTTCTTTTATTGGGATTGCTGGCATTAGCACGATGGCGATTTTCGCGGGGTGCGGCGACGTGTCTGAGGACCGAGTGGAGATTACCCCGCCGGCCGCCGATCTCGCATTTGACGAAGCATTCATCAAGGATCGGGACATCCACTTACAGATGCCGGAGGATGTGGTTTTAGGTGGGATCGGCTATGTGTTAGTTGATGCCCAGGGTCATCTGATAGTTATGGACCACATCCGAGAGATGATTTTTCAGACCGACGCCGAGGGTCGTTACCTGCGGCAAATAGGAGCACGCGGGGGAGCCGAGGGAGAGTACTTCAGTCCCCTGATCCCACGTCTGGCCCCCAACGGCGATCTCTACTTATACAGCTTGGGAGGCAGTAAGTACCTCTTCTTTTCTGGCGATTCGTATGAGTTCAAGCGGGAACTGCCGGACCCAATCCCGCAACTCATTGACCACATGGTGCTCACCGAGGGGGGGCGCTTTTACGGCTCGCAAGTAGATGTCATTGACGCTGGCTCGGCCGGGGTGCAAGAAGATGGCCAATACGCGCTGTTCCGCCTCGACGATACCCTCAATAAAGTTGCGTTTCTGTATCCGGTCGAAGACCAGCGAACCGGCCGGGCGTTGAATCGCTATCACAACACGGTCCTGACGGCCAAGCGGGGCGGCGGCTTCTACTTCATCTACCCGACCGCGTATGAAATTCACCAGTACAGCGAGCAGGGCGAGTTGGAACAGACTTGGTTTAGCGAACACAAGTCTAAGCATCGAGACCGGATCAAGCCTTTTCCCGCCGACTTGGATCCGGTCGATTTTACTCCTAAACATGCCGAGTGGTTCGCTGAGCACATTGTCCCTCGTCTGCTTTTAGAATGCGGTCCCGACCTTTTGGTCTTTGCACAATATCGGCGTGTGGTTCGCGCCAATCCGGAAGGCTATTTGAACCTGTTTTACAAGGACGGCTATTCGGTGGCCGACGGCATCAGGGTGCCGGCCGATCATATGCTGCTGACGGTTGAGGGTACGGAACTATACTTCGCGGTCGAAGGCGCGTTTGACGAGGCGACGGGCGAGGCGGGCGATCCGCACATAGCCGTCTATCGGCTTAATGATCGCCACGGAGCCGGCCAGAGAGCGTTCAGTCGATCGTAGGGCGGGACGATGCCTTCCATTCCGTTGGACGCGGCCTTTACCCGCTCTATCAAGCGGTCTCATACGGAGGCCCTTTGGCTCTGCGAGGATGCGTCACTAATCCACAAGGAGGAATGTTATGAGAAGTCTGCTGCCTTTCATCGCTGGAGTGGTGTTGGCCGGATGCGACAGCGGCGATGGTTCGTCCCACCGAGTGGCGATCGCCCCCCCGGCGACCGCTCTTACATTTGACGAGGCGTTTGTCAAAGCTCGGGACATCTACTTCACCATGCCCGCAGACGTCGTTTTGGGGAGGATCGGTTACATCGAGGTCGATTCCAAGGGCCACCTCATCATCGGCGATTCTATCCAGCAGACGATCTTCCTCGCCGATGCCGAGGGCCACTACCTGCGGCCGATCGGGACGAGGGGCGGGGCTGAGGGCGAGTACTTTTCTATTAGCGAGTTGCTGCTTGCTCCCAATGGCGACCTCTATATCTGGACGACGGGAGAAGGTATTAAGTACATGATTTTCTCTGGCGACTCTTATGCGTTTAAGAGAGAGGTTCCAGAGCCTGACTGGTCGAAGGCGATCGATCGTCTCATGGTCACCGAAGGAGGCCATGTTTATGCCGCACAAGTGGATTTGCAAGCCGACGGTAGTCATGCTCTGTTCCGCTTCAACGATACCTTCGAGATAATCGACAGCTTGTATCCGGTCGCAGACCAACGGACGGCGCGCGCCCTGCACCGGTATCACAACACCATCCTCACCCGTAAGGCCGACGGTGGTTTCTACTTCATGTACCCGACCACCTATGAGATTCACCAATACAGCGAGCAGGGCCAGTTGGAACAGACTTGGTTTAGCGAACACAAGTCTAAGCATCGGGGCGGCATCAAGCCCTTTCCCGCAAACTTAAATCCGTATGGTTGGGACCCGCACATTGAGGCGTGGTTTGCCGAGCACATTGTCCCTCACCTGCTTTTTGAATGGAATCCCGACCTGCTGGTGCTTTGCCAATACCGGCGGGAGGTGGGTGGCACGTATCAACAATATCTAAACCTGTTTTACAAGGACGGCCATTCGGTGGCCGATGGCATCAGGGTGCCGGCCGATCACCTACCGATGACGGTGGCCGGGTCTGAGTTGTATTGCAGGGTAAAGGGTGCGTTTGACGAGGCGACGGGGGAAGCGGGTGATCCGCACATAGCCGTCTATCGGCTTAATGACCGCCACGGAGCCGGCCAGAGAGCGTTTAGTCGATCGTAGGGCGGGACGACACCTCCATTTCAAATCTGCCGACCGGCAGTTCATTCCATAAGGAGCACATGATGAATACACGGATGCTTTTACTCGCCATAGCGGGCGTTGGGTGGCTTGGGAACCACGCAGCCTACGCCGAGGATACAGCACAACGAGACGTCGGCCAAGAGCAGACCGTTACGCTGCCCGGCGGCACCCAACTGACGTTTGTGTGGATCGAGCCGGGCACCTTTCAGATGGGCGATCACCTGCCAGACGACGAGTGGCTGAAAGAGTTGGAAGCCATCGCGCTTGACCAAGGCTCCCTGCCCGTACACGAAGTGGTGATTCGGGCGGGGTTCTGGTTGGGCAAACACGAAGTGACGCAAGGCCAGTGGCAGGCGATCATGGGCACGACGCCTTGGCGTTGGCCTGATGACACCGACAAAGAGTTGGTGCAGTCCAACCCGTCGCATCCGGCCGTGTATGTTTCTTGGCACGATGCCCAAGCCCTGATACACCGGCTCAATGGCCTTGATGGGTCGGCCGGGTATCGGTTGCCGACCGAGGCCGAGTGGGAGTATGCCTGTCGGAGTGGAACGACGACGCTGTGGTCGTTTGGCAACGAGGCGGGGGCGTTTTCCACCCTGTGGTGGTATGACAAAAGTAAGGTTTCGTTTGGCCGCTATATGTGGTATCGCGACAATACGCTGGACCGCTATGAGAAGTATGCTCATGCGGTGGGGCACCATCGTCCGAATGCTTGGGGCTTGTATGATATGCACGGTAATGTGTGGGAGTGGGTGGCGGATTGGTATGACAAAGCCTATTACAAGCGTTCGCTTCGGGTGGCGCCGGTAGGCCCTGCTGCTAGCCCCATCGTCGACGGTGGTCTGCACGGCCGCGTCATACGTGGTGGTGACTTTATCGATCCTGTCATCTATTCGCGGTCCGCGAGTCGTGCGGCCAAGGATCCCGAATCTGGTGATTACTCTGTTGGTGTGCGTCTTGTGCGAACTTCAATCGCCGACAACTAATCATCCATAACAACTATAGAGAAAGGAACCCTTACCATGAATATCACTAAGCTAGCTAAAGCACTGCTAGCACTATCTCTTGGCCTCGGCTCGGTCGCCTTGGCCCTACACCAAGACAACACGGACCAACGCGACGAGTTGGAGGCTCTCAACGAGCGGCTGAAACACTTGGAAACCGTCCAGTGGAACTATGAGGTCCACGCCGCTCTCAAGGAGAAATTACACCGCAAGCTGATCGAATCGGTGGACTGGGGCCGATAACGCGGCAGTCGTCGGGGACGGCCTGCCGTTGCTCGTGGTCGTCTCGACGAGCCGGACGTGTGGAGCGTGTTTGTTTGCCCAACTCGACCAGTGGAAGCAGGCGATGGCGCAACGGGGCGTCTCCCACGACAAACGGCTGCTGATCGTCGGCGATGCCAACGAGCCGATCAAGCAACAGATCGCGATCAGATACAAAGCACCATTCGGCACTGTTTGGGATGGATTTTTCCTTTCCTATGGGCTATGCCGCGCCTAGACAGATGCCATTGCAATACTACGGCCCGTACCTAGATCACAAGATGCGCGAAATTAACGCGGTGAAAAAACCGGATATCATGCTGGTCGGCTGTCAGGCGGGGACGATACCCTATGATATTGTCAATCACAACGCCCCGATCATTTTGCCGCGGAAAGTCGGCCCGTGGCCGAAGAGATTAAGAAGGCCGGGTAGTGGTGCTTCGGCTATCGCACCAGACCCCTTGCATGATGGTCCAAGTCTTGCGGGGTGTGCTTTTGTCGCCGAACACTGCGCTTTATTATCTGAGCGTACTCAGGGCGTATATCTCAACAGAAATGAGGCGCGATGGGGCGTCCAGTCCGTGCCCCAAGCACAGGCACGACCGTAGTATGGATATTTTTTCTCTTTTGGGGTTGTAGTGAGACCGACCGCGACGGGCCTTTCTATGGAGGCCGAGTGCGGATTGGAGCAACCGGAGGCCTGGAGCCGCTCAATCCGCTCATGGCCTCCCACACCGTGAGCACCGAGGTCTTGGACCTGCTCTTTGAACGCCTGTTTGCGGAAATGCCCAACGGTCAGCTCGCCCCGGGGCTGGCCGTAGCTTGGCCATTCAGCCCCCACCTCAAGTCTTGGGACATCTTGCTGCGGTCGGATGTCCAGTTCCACGATGGTCATCCGGTAACGGCTGAGGACGTGGTTTTCACGCTGCGATTGATGAGAGCGCAGCAAAACGGGGAGCATTTGCTCTTTGAGCGGGTTGAAGTGCTCAGCGACGACATTGTGCGGCTCCACTATGCCGCTCCACCCCAGTGGTCGGCTCTATTGCACTTGCGGCTCCACATTCTGCCCAAGCACCTCGTGGAGCCGCAAGTGGCGGCTGGCTATGGGCTGGATGAATTGCCGTTCAACCGGCATCCCATTGGAGCGGGCCCGTTCCGCTTTGCCGGTTGGATGGGCGCGGCGCACCTGCGGATGGTGGCCTTTGAGGGGTATTACGGCGGGCGTCCATACCTAGATACGGTGGAGGTGCGCGGCGATTACCCGGACACGCGGCATGCTTGGGCCGCATTTATGCGCGGCGAGAGCGATGTAGCCCTATCCGCTGCGCCCGACGACCTGAAGAGTGTGGCCGACAATCCGGCCTTCAACGTGATCACAGAACCGGGTTTGTCCTATACGGCACTGAGCTTAAACTGCCGCTTAGAGTCGGTGTTGGCTGATCGGCGCGTGCGGGAGGCGCTTCACCATGCGATTGATCGCCCGGCCATATGGCGTCTGCTCAGCGGAGCGGCAACGGCCGATTCCGTTTTTATCGCCGGGCCTTTTCCGCCCGGCTCGGTCTATAGCGATCCGCAAGTGGCCGTGCCGGTCAAAGATCAGCGGCGTGCCCGGGCCATACTGCGGGCCGCCGGTTGGGTGGATGCGGATGGAGATGGGCTGCGCGAGCGGGACGGCGAGGCATTGGAATTGACCTTGGTCATGGTCAAGGAGGTGCCGCATCGGCACGACATCGCGGCCCAGTTGCGGAAGGATCTGGAAGAAGTCGGGATTCATCTGCGGATGCAGACCGAGTCTCTACAAGCATTCTCTGCCATGAGAACGCGGTTCGACATGGTATTAGGGGAAGGGTACAGTGCCTTTGACCCGGATATAACCGTCTCGGAATGGCATTCGCAGCACGCGCACAATTGGTCGGGCTATGCGAATGCCGAAATGGATCGGCTGATCGAAGCCGGGAGGGCGGCCTACGACGCGGACCGGCGCATCGCTATTTACAGAAACATTCACCGCCATCTGCTGGAGGATCACCCCACGATTTTCATCTGCAAAGAGCCGGTCATGTATGCGGTGCGGCAGCCGTTGCGAGGATTGGAGTCGATTGTACACAAGGGGATTTTTCGCAGTTTGCCGGCGTGGTACTGGGCGCAGCGTACGCCCCGGCCGGGGAAATGAAGGGTATGGCCCTTATCGCCAACATGCAGCACCTGTGGGTGCGGTTGCTGGGCAATCACCTGATCGTCGGGTTGGTACCTGTGCTGTTAGTGGCTGGCGTACTCGTGTACACGGCGCGGAGTGCGCTAGAGCAGGCGGTGCTCGGTAGCCACCAACAGGTGGCGCAGCGGGCGGCGCGGGAGATCTACCATTTTCTCGCGCAGCCCATCGCCAGCCTCGAGGTGCTGGCCCAGAGCATGAACGTGGTCCGCGACCCTTGGCGGCGGCAGAGTCTGTTGAGTCAGGTTGGGTTGGAGCTGGACGCGGTAGCCGAACTTTGCTTCGTCGATACGACCCGCTTGATCCAAGCTACTAGCGTCCTCGATGTCGAGGGGCCGTTCCAGCGCGGGGCGCGGCTGCCCCCGGATTATTTGCCCGGTGCTCGGTTGCTGTGGGCGGCGGTGAAGCGGGAGGCGTTCTACGCTTCAGAGGTCGTCCAGCACGCAGGGCAACCGAGCCTGTTTATTGGCTTGGCGGTCAAAGAGGGCGATCAAGTGGTCGGCGCTTTGATCGCCCGTTTCGCTTTGTACGAAGTCTGGCACCAGGTTGACCAAATTCGGCTGGGGGACACCGGGCGCGGGATATTGTTGGACGCGCGAGGTCGCTACATTGCCTTGCCCGAACGCCAAGATGTCTATGTCGATGCCCCCCATCCCGAATTCGTGCCCCGCCTAAGCGGCGACGGCACCCGGCAATGGCGCGACATTGAGGGGCGCGAGTGGGTGGCGGGTTTGGCGCAGATTGAGGACTGGGGCTGGACCGTGGTGGTGCGGCAGGAGGCGGGCGAGGCGTTTGGGCTGGTGGCGATGATGCAGCAACGCGCCAACTGGATCACGGTCGCCTCGGTGGTAGGAGCCATTTTGCTGGGCTTGGCCCTGCTGCGGTCGATCACTCGTCCCATCAATCGGCTGATGCACACGGTGCGGGCCGTGCAGGCGGGCGAGGCGTTTGCCCTTGAGTTGCCGGCCATAAAGGACGAGCTGTGGGAATTGGGGCAGGCGTTCACCGAAATGAACCAAGCCCTCGAAGCCCGCAAAGCCGAGCTCAAAGCCGAGCTGAACTTCAACGACCGGCTCATCGAGGACAATCCCCTCGCGATTGCAGTGGTGTCCCAGCAGCGGCGGACCGTGCGGATAAACAAGGCCTGGCACCAACTCTTTGGCGAAGACCGGGCCGACGCTTGGGAGCACACGGCCGAGGGGCAGCAGCTTTGGGACTGGATCGACAGCAACCCCAAGGCGAAGGAGGTTGACAATTTGGCGATCAAGGGGCCGCAAGGCGGCACCCGGTTTTGGAACTTGAAGGTCTTGGACTTGGCCGGGGCCTTGCCCGGGTCTTTGTTGCTGGTAGTTGACGACCAAACCCAGCGCAAGCTGCTGGAGCTTCACTACGGCCAAGCTGAGAAACTGGCCTCCCTCGGCGAGATGGCGGCTGGCGTGGCACACGAAATCAAGAATCCGCTGGCGATCATCCGGCACGCCTACGAGTTGTTGGAGCAGATTGTTCCGCCGGAAGTGGAAGGGCGGGACCAAGCGCTCAGGCCCCTGGGCGCGGCTATTGGCCGGATCAATGAGCGGGTGCTCAATCTGCTGGACTTTGCCCGACCCGCCCAGCAGGTGCAGGAGTGGGTCGATCCAACAGGCATCCTACGGCAACTGGTCGCCCTCGAACAAAAACACGCCGAGCATCTCGGCATAGCTATTGAGGCTAACTTGCACGCGGTGTCGCCGGTATGGGTGAATCGGGATATGCTCAAGGATATTTTTCTCAATCTAATCAGCAATGCCTTGGCAGCCATGCCCGATGGCGGCGCGTTGCGCATCTCGGCTGTGCAGCGGGACGACTGGGTGATAGTGGAGATCGGCGATACGGGTACGGGCATTGACCAAGCGCACATCCGGCAGATATTCGAGCCGTTTTATTCGACCAAACCGCCGGGGCACGGTACCGGGCTGGGGCTGGCCATCGTCCACCGGCAAATACAGGAGATCGGCGGCCGGATTGAGGTCGAAAGCGTGCTCGACCAAGGCACGCTTTTTTCGCTGTACTTACCGATAGAAAAGGCCAAGAGGAAAGACTGACATGAGCAAACGCGCAGGCAGGATACTCATGGTAGATGACGAGCAGGACTTATTGGACTTGTCGGCCATTTTATTGCGACGCGAGGGCTTGGAAGTGGCCACGTGCGGCGGCGGCCAGGCGGCTCTAACCCTGCTGAACAACGAGGAGTTCGATCTCATCCTTCTCGACTTGAGGATGCCAGGCTTGGATGGCCTTGGCTTCTTGGAGATTTTCAAAAAGCAGCAACGTCGGGAAGAAGTCGTCATGCTGACGGCCTATGCCGATGTGGAAAGCGCGGTGCGCGCCGTCAAGTTAGGTGCTTACGGGTACCTGTCGAAACCTTTTGACATTGGGGAAGTGCTAGCCCATCTCGACCGCATCTTGGAGTTGCAGACGCTGCGCTCGGAAAACGAGGCGCTGCGGCGGGAGCGGCGAGGGGAGTTCGGCAACTTGGTGGGCCGGAGCGAGAGCATGAGACAGCTCTACCAACTCATCCGCGATGTGGCTCCCACGCCGGTCGCCGTGCTGATTCGGGGCGAGAGCGGGACGGGCAAGGAACTGGTGGCCAACGCCATCCACAGCACCAGCGACCGGGCCGGAAAGCCTTTGGTGCGCTGCAACTGCGCGGCCTTGTCGCCGGGCGTGCTGGAGAGCGAACTGTTCGGCCACGTCAAAGGGGCCTTTACCGGAGCCGTGCGCGACCGCGTTGGCCGTTTTGCCGAGGCCGATGGCGGCACCTTGTTCCTCGACGAAATCGGCGATCTCGAAACCAACATGCAAATTCGGCTCTTGCGCGTGATACAGGAAGGGGAGTTTGAGCCGGTGGGATCGACCCAGACCCAGCAAGTGGATGTGCGCCTGCTCACGGCCACGCACCAAGACCTTGAAGCCCGCATTGCGGCGGGCACTTTCCGCGAAGATCTCTACTATCGCATCAACGCGCTGACCCTTGAAATACCGCCGCTGCGGGAGCGTCTCAGCGACCTGCCGCTGCTGTGTGCCTTCTTCGTCAACCGCTACAATGGAGTGCTCGACAAGCATATTGAGGGGTTTGCCAACGAGGCTATGCAGTGCTTAGAGGAATACAACTGGCCCGGCAATGTGCGCGAACTGGAAAACGCGATCATGCGGGCGATGACAGTGGCCAAAGGCGACGAGCTAGAACGCAAGCATCTACCCGTCTCCTTGTCTGGTGGGATGGAGCCGGTCTATCGCGGCGAGGATACGTACTACGATATTCCGCAGCCGCTCTTCCACGAGGCACGCGCACAGTTCGAGCGGCTGTTTCTCGGCCGGGCCCTAAAAAGGGCCAACGGCAACGTAAGCCAGACGGCGGCGGCGATTAAACTGACCCGGAGAAATCTACAGCGGAAGATCAAGCAATACGAGCTAGGCCGATAAGGAAGCGTGCGCGATCGCCTATTCGTCCGCTAAAGGGCCGAGCAATTCGTCTAGTTTGGCCGCGAGCTTTTGCTCGTCGCCGGGCCGGTAGCCCTGATGCTTGTACCACACCGTCCGGTTGGCCGCGATGATCAGGGTTGCGGGGATGCCCGTTAGGTGAAACTGCTTGAGCACCTCATTGGTTTTGTCGAGCAACACCGGCAGTTTGAGCTTGTGGCGCTGCATAAAGGGCCGCACCTTGGGCAGGTTCCGGGTGCCATCGACATTGATCGTCAGCACTTGGACACCGCGCTCGGCGTATTTTTCGGCTAGGGCTTGGAGCTTGGGCAGGCTCTTGATGCAGGGCTTGCACCAAGTCGCCCAAAAGTCGAGTACGACCGGCCCTTTTTTGAGCGTCTCCACCAGCGAAAAGGTCGCTCCGTCGAGATGCTCCAGCACGAGTGGCGGAGCCTTTTCAGCGCGGGCCGCGCCGCCGAGCAGCAAGCAGGTTGCCCATGCGAAAATTGGTTTCATTTTTCCTCTACTTCGTTCCCGCATTGGCCCTGCTGCTGGCCGCGCCTATCCAAGCCGAGTGGCGGCTTTCGGCCCTGACCGAAGCGCAAGTCGGCAATCTGCCCGGCGCGCAGCCCAGCGATTTGCGGACGATTTACCACCAATTCAGCCTCGACTATGCACGCGCGGATTTCCAGGTCGGGGTCCGCGGCGAGACGTTTGGTGCTAGCGCCACCAACCGCAACTACGGCCAACTTCTCCAGCGCTGGGCATCCTATCGCCGGCGTGGCTTTGAAGCTACGGCTGGTAATTTCTACGCCATCATCGGCAGCGGCTTGCTCCTGCACGCCTTTGAGCTGCCCGGCGTGATTACCGAGGCGCGGAGCCGCCGTCGCTACCAGATCGTGCGCGATCTCGACGGCGTTCAGGTGCGCTACCGCGCCAAGCGGGCCGAGCTGCGGCTGTTGCGCGGTGCGCCGGTCAACAGCCATTTGCCGCCCGGGGTTGCGCGGCGACCGGACGTGCTCCACGCTGGCTCGCTTCGGCTCAAACCGCACCCGCATTTCGACGTTGGCGTTAGCGCGATCCGCTACCCGGCCGGTCGGCGGCGAGAAACGGCCGCTGCGTTTAATGCCCGCTGGCGGCTCGGCCTCGGCCCAGTGTACGCCGATCTCCAGGGCGAGTACGCCCAGCGCGATGTGGAATTCGACCGCTTCTTTTCGCTCGACCGCAGTTTGGGCCGCGCCTTGTACTGGGCGGCTACTATAGCGTCCGGGCCGTGGGGCTTGAGCTTGGAATACAAAGACTACGAGGACTTTGCCCTCGAACACATCAACAATCCGCCGCCCCTGATCCGCGAGCACTCGGCCTATCTCCTCAACCGCATCACTCACGACCTGCTCGCCGACGACGAGCAAGGCTACCAAGCCGAACTGAGTTGCGCTTTTCCCAGCGGCCAAACGCTCATCGCCCATGCGACGCGCGCCACGCGCCGCCGCGCCCCGGGCCCGGCCGACGACAAGGTCCTGCGGGAATTCTTCGTACAGGTGGACTCGCCTTTGGGCGACCGCGCCGATGTGCAGTTTTTTGCCGACTTCAGCCACAATCAGATTCTCCTCGACGACAAAAGCCGCCTCTTGGGTACGCATTGGGCGTGGTCTCTTAGCGAGTCCTACACCTTTGAACTCGACGCCCAATTTCAAGACGTCGATCGGCGGTTTGGCGACCTGGCCCTTCCCTACACCAATCAGTACTATGCCTTGGCGGTCCATCGCGCCCCCAGCCTCTCGGCCGCCGTGCAACTCCAGCGCACCTCCGACGAGTTGGAAACCGGGGCCGATCCCGCGGGCATCACGTGGTGGCGCGGCCTCAATCTAGGGGGAGACCTCGGCGAGGGCCACAGCCTCCATGTTTTCGTCGGTCAGCGTCGCTCGGGGCTAGCTTGCACGGCGGGTATTTGCTATGAGGTGCTAGGGTTTAAGGGCGTCGAAGTCCGGCTGCTCAACCGCTTCTTCTGATCTCACTGGAGCAGCAGCAACTTGCGGACTTGGGTGTACTCGCCGGCGCGCAACTGGTAGAGGTACACTCCGCTGGTTACCACTCGTCCCGCTTGGTCGCGGCCATCCCAATGCACCGAGAAGGTCCCGGCCGCCCTAGGCCCCTGTACGAGCACGGCCACTGGCTGGCCGAGCAGGTTGTAGATCGCCAGCTCGACTTGGCTCGGTTGCGGCAGGGCGAAGCGGATCGCGGTCTGGCCGTTGAACGGATTGGGTGCGTTCTGCTCTAGGGCGAAGGCTTGGGGAACGGACGCCTGAGCGAATGTTGCCACCGCCGTTTCCGCTGGTTCTGCCTCTTCCGCTTCAAGGGGCGGTATGTCGGCCAGCGCGCCCAGCACTTCGGCGCGGAGTTCGTCCATGGGAATCAGGGAATGGGTCTTGAAGCGGATGAGGCCCTCGTGGTCGATGATGGTAAAAGTCTGATAGGATTGCCCGTAATCGCTCGCCATTTGGCTGGCCTTCAGCAAGAGGGGCATGGTCACGCCTTGGCCCAAACGCCAGCGGGCGTGTACCTGTGCTGCGCTGCCGTCCCACACGTCCGCCCCTAGAGCGGTAAAGCGCTCGTCGGCTTCGGCGGCAAATTCCTGCCACAATGCTTCAAAGCTCTCGGCCCGCGAGAGACAGGCCGGTCAGCTATAGCCCAAAAAGAAAATCAGGACGACTTGGCCCTCGAAGTCGCTCAGAGCGGCTTGGCCGCCGTCGACCCGATCTAAGCGGAAATCCGGGGCCGGATCGCCTACGCGCGGCGTTCGGGCGTCTAGAGCGGAGGCTGCCAACATCGCTAAAGCTGTTAAATACAACGAGGCTTTATTCATATGGATCTCCTTTGTCCGCTGTCCACTGTTGTGCGCCCGGCCTTTAGCCCGGCAAGCGCGACAAAATCAGGGTGCCGAGGGCTAGCAGGGTGGCGATTTGCATGCCGACCAGCCAGCGGGTGAGCGCATCAAGGCGAGCGTTGGTTGCGTCAATGCGGCGGCCTTGCTCGGCGATGGCTTGCTCAATGCGGTCCAGTCGGGCGTTGGTCTGGCGGTTTTGTTCGGTTTGCTGCTCGGCGATGCCTTCCAGCCGTCCAATACGTCGGTCATGGTCTTGGGCTTGCGTGATCGGTTCGTTCATACGGTGTGCTCCTTTGTCTTGCGCCGCCCGGCCTTTAGCCCGGCAAGCGCGACAAAATCAAGGTGCCGAGGGCTAGCAAGGTCGTTAGCTGAATGCCCACTATCCAGCGAAAGTCACGGCGGTGTTCTTGCCGCAGCGCGTCCATGTGGAGGGCGATGGCTTGCTCAATGCGGTCCAGTCGGGCGTTGGTCTGGCGGTTTTGTTCGGTGAGTTGCTCGGCGATGCCTTCCAGCCGTCCAATACGGCGGTCGTGGTCTTGGGCTTGCGTAATCGGTTCGCTCATAAGGTGTTCTTCTTTGCCTTGCGCCGCCCGGCCTTTAGCCCGGCAAGCGCGCCAAAATGAGGGTGCCGAGGGCTAGCAGGGTGGCGATTTGCATGCCGACCAGCCAGCGGGTTAGCGAGTCAAGGCGGGCGTTGGTCGCGTCAAGGCGGCGGCCTTGCTCGGCGATGGCTTGCTCAATGCGGTCCAGTCGGGCGTTGGTCTGGCGGTTTTGTTCGGTGAGTTGCTCGGCGATGCCTTCCAGCCGTCCAATACGTCGGTCATGGTCTTGGGCTTGCGTTATAGGTTCGTTCATAAGGTATTCTCCTTTGTCTTGCGGCGGGCGTCCTTGAAGCGGGGAAAGCCCGAAGCGACACAGCGGCGCAGCACCTCGGCCAGCGAAAGCCCGTAGCAGTCGGCCAACGCTTCCACGCGGGCGCGGGCTTCGGTTGACCATGTAGCTCGATAAAATCAGATATATCAACGCTTCCACGCGGGCGCGGGCTTCGGGGTTCAGCTTGACGGCCACCGGGCGGGCATAATGCGCTTGCCGGCGGGCTTTGCGGCAGCCCAGCGCGTCGCGTTCCGCTCTCGCTTCCATTGAAAAACTTCCTTGTTTGCGGCGGCGAAAGTGCCAGTCTAAAGAGAGTGTCGCGGCGGGCGACTACATTGTCAAGACACGCTTCACGCCTCGCGTGATACGAACTGTAATTACGATTATCGGTAGTCCGCCGGCGTTTTGCCTTCGTTGTCTTGGGCGTTTGGGTCTGCTCCATGCTCAAGCAAGACCGCTGCGGTTTCGATGGCGTCCCTATATGCTGCCCGGTGTAATGGCGTTTTGCCTTCGTTGTCTTGGGCGTTTGGGTCTGCTCCAAGTGCAAGCAAGACCGCTGCGGTTTCGATGGCATCTGCTTCTGCTACCCGGTGTAACGGCGTTTTGCCTTCGTTGTCTTGGGCGTTTGGGTCTGCTCCATGCTCAAGCAAGACCGCTGCGGTTTCGATGGCGTCCCTATATGCTGCCCAGTGTAACGGCGTCTTGCCGTACTTGTCTTGGGCGTTTGGGTCTGCTCCAAGTGCAAGCAAAGTTTTTGCGATCTTGGCGTCGTCGGTTGCTGCTGCGCCGTGTAACGGCGTTATGCCGTTGTTGGCTTGGGCTTCATAGCTCAGGCTTCCGAGGATCAAAGTTGCGATCAGTATGCTTCTGCTCATGGCGGTTTCCTCTGGCGTTATAGCTTCGCTGTTGCGCTGCTGCTGCCGTCCAACTACTCGTCGGTGCGTCCGTCCAGCTATCCGCTCGTGGCTGCGCTCCTCGTGCTGTCGGCCTTCGTCTGCTTGGTGTCCGGCTGGCGTCCGCTGTCGCCGGTGAACTTGTGGACGCAGTGGGTTTCGCGCTCGACGCACCAGATTTGGTCGCGCTCGTCGATAAAGATGTCGTGGGCGTCTTTCAGCACCGCTTCGCCCCACGAGGCGACGAAACGCCCCGCGCGGTCGAAGCGATCATGGGATGCTTCTTTTGCGCAACCGCTCTATTTCGCGGTCGGGCAAAAGCTGTGCGCCAGCGGCGGCGTTGGCGCGGGCTTGGGCGGCGGATTTGGCCCCGGGAATGGCCACTGGCGCGGCTGGATGGGAGATGACGTACTGGAGTGCTTTTTCCACCATGGCCTCGCCGGGCGCGACGATCTCGGCGAGACGCTCAACTTGGGCTAGCTGGGCTTCAAACTGGGCGCGACGATCTCCGCCAGCGTTGAAGGGCTGCCGCACCTCGTCGGTAAAAACCGACTCTTTCGCGTAGCGGCCCGACAAAAGCCCTTTGGCCAGCGGCCCCCGCACCAGTACGGCTATGCCGTGCGCTTGGCAATAAGGCAAAAGTTCGGCTTCGGCTTGGCGGTTGACCAGCGAATAGTCTATCTCCACCACCGAGCAGTCGCCGCGGGCGTTAAAACGCTGGAGCACCGCTAGGCTATCGGTCGAAATGCCAAAGGCCCGCAGCCGCCCTTCCTCGACCAGCGCGGCAAAGGCATCTAGATAAATCGACGGATCGGCGATGTTGCCTTCGTGGCACAGCAGCACGTCGTGCCAGTCCGTGCGCAGCCGGTGCAGGGAGGCGTGGGCGCACAGGCGGATCATATCGACCGTGGTTTTGGGCACACCCTGCCCGGTGCGTGCTCCCCAGTTGCCGATTTTGCTGACGACAAAAACTTGGTGTCGGATGCCGGCCAAGGCGCGTCCCAACCGCTCTTCCGACAGCCCGTTGGGCGTGCCGTAGGATTCGGCCGCGTCGAAGAGGTTGACGCCGCAGTCAAAGGCCGTGCGCACGGTATCCCAAGCGGTGGTTTCGTCGATAGGCCCCCATTGGTTGCCGATGTTCCAAGTGCCCAAACCGATGGCCGAGATCGGCCAACCCGTCCGGCCAAATGCTCTGTACAACATGCGTTACCTCCTTGTTGGGGTTCAATGTAAGCGCCTGTCTGCATCGGTCAAGCAGGGCGCGTTGCCGGGGGGCGCTGCGGTGCCTACCTTACTTTACATTCCGTTTGGAGGATGCTATGGAATACTTTGGCAAAGGGCTGTACCTGATTTTCTTCGCGCTGGTTTTCTGGTTTGTTCACCGGGCCCACGGTCGCGGCCTCGCGCGCCTTCTAGAGGACGATCACCGGGCCCACAAACGGGTCCACCACGCCCTCGAAGCGCTCCCGCAGGGCGGCACGTGGCCCCAATACAAGGAGTGGCTGGAGGACGCAAAATGAGCTTGGAAACGGCCACTTTGGGCGCGGGTTGCTTCTGGTGCGTCGAAGCCGTGTACCAAAACCTGCGGGGCGTTGCCAGCGCGGTCTCCGGCTATATGGGGGGCGCGTTGGAGCATCCCACGTACGAGGCCGTTTGCAGCGGCCAGACTGGGCACGCCGAGGTCGTCCAACTGCAATTCGACCCGGCGGTCATTAGCTTTGACGATGTGCTCTACATCTTTTGGCGTACGCACGATCCCACCACGCTCAACCGCCAGGGCGCGGACTGCGGCACCCAGTACCGCTCGGTGATTTTCTACCACAGCCCCGAGCAGCAAGCGGCCGCTGTCGCCGCCAAAGCGGTCGCGGACGCGAGCGACCTGTGGGCCGATCCGATTGTCACCGAAATCGCGGCCGCCAGCGCCTTTTGGCCGGCCGAGGAGTACCACCAGAACTTCTATCGGCTCAATCCCAACCAGCCCTACTGTGCGCTCGTTATCGATCCCAAGATGCAGGCGTTGCGCCGGCAGTTTGCCGCGCGCCTCCAGCCGATGGCCTAAGCGTCGTGTCGCCTGCCATCAGTCGGCTACGCGCCGCGGATTTTGAAGAGGCCCTCGACGTCCTCAACCTCGCCTTTGGCAAAGCACCGCCGCGCGATTTTGCGGCCATTTTGCCGGTCTTGTACCGGCGCGGGGAAGAGGAGATGAGTTGGAACTTTGCCCTGCGCGAAAGCGGTCGCATCCGCGCCATCGTCGGGTTGTTCCCCCTCGCTTGCCGCTGGGGCGGTGCGACGCTGCGCGTGGCTGGCATTGGCGGCGTGTCCTGCCATCCGCAGGCCCGCGGCCGCGGCTACATGCAGCAACTCATGGCCCATTGCGTCCAAGTCGCTTCTACTGAAGGTTTTCACCTGTCTTGGCTGGGGGGGCAGCGCCAGCGCTACGGCTATTTTGGCTACGAGAAGTGCGGCGTGTCCTACCGGCTCGCGCTGAGCCAAACCAATGTGCGCCACGCCTTGGGGGGCGCCGATTTCGGGATCGACTTTCGCCCGCTCGTGCGCGAAGATCGCGCTCACCTGCAAGGCGCGATTGGCTTGCACGACGCCCAGCCATTTCGCGGGGTGCGCGCTCCACACCGCTTCTACGACCTGCTCCTGAGTTGGGGCCACCGGCCCTACGTGGCGCGGGCGCGCGATGGCCGCATGATTGGCTACCTCGTCGCCCAAGCCGACCGGACGTGCGCGACCGAATTGTTAGCGGTCAATGAGGGCGCGCCCGAGCTGGACATGGCCGCTGCTTGGGTGCAGCGCTACGGGAATACCAGTTTTGAGTTGCCGCCTTGGAGCCGGCTTTTGCCCAAGCTGGCTCGGCTCTGCGAAGGCGTGAGCGCATCGGGTTCGGGCAACTGGCAGATCTTCGATTGGGCGACGACGCTCGACGCTTTGCTCAAGACGCGCGCCGCGCTGGTGCCGCTGACGGAGGGTGCCGTCGTCGTGGAGATTGCGGGATACGGGCGGGTTGCGATGGAGGGGGGCGGCAACGACGCGCAGTGCGTTCGCACGGAGGCCGCGCCCGCGCTGCAACTGGACGCGCTCACGGCCATGCGCCTGCTCTGCGGCCCGCTGCGGCCCTCGCTCGTGTGGCCCCTGCCAGCGGCCGCGGCCCCGCTCGAACAGTGGTGTCCGCTGCCGCTTTTTTGGGGCCGCCAAGACGGAGTCTAAGAAGCCAACACCCGCTCGGTGAATCGCGCTAGGAATCGCGCCTGATCCACTTCTACGGCACAAGTTACGGGCCGCCCTTGCCGGTCTTGGTCGCTTGCCAAGGTGCGCTGGTCAACTACCAACTGACCGGCGGTTAGCTCGCCGGAAGTTTCCACGTCCACCCACAATCGCTGTGTGCGAAAGAGTTGCGGCCACAGGGCCGCGCCCAAGGCCACTGGATCGTGCAGGTGCATTCCAGCCGCGCCGCCGTGCGCGGCCTCAAAGGCGATTACTGGCTCACACGCTGCTTGGCAAAACGCCGCGTGCGCCCCGGTGTAGGCTTGCAAGGCGGCCGGTGTTAGCCAGACTTGCTCGGTTGCGTCTAGTCCCACCAACACCGGTTCGGCGGCGGCTGCGAGGACTTGGCGCGCGGCATGCGGGTCGGCGTAGAAATTGAACTCAGCCGTTGGCGCGATATTGCCCGGCCCTTGCCCGGCCCCGCCCATGATCACCACTTGCCGCGCCTGTCGCAGGACGCCCGGCACCTCGGCCTCGGCCCGCGCCAAGTTGGTCAACGGTCCGGTAGCGACGAGGAGCAGCTCGCCGGGCCGCGTCTGCAAAGTGTTCAGCAGAAACTCCACCCCAGGGCCGGCTGGCCGGGTGCGCGCCGCCGGCAACTGGGCCGCGCCCAGCCCGGTGGTGCCGTGTACATGGGCGGCCGCGACCGCGTCTCGGACCAAAGGCCGCTCTGCACCGGCGTACACCGGCACGTCGGCGCGCCCCGCCCATTGCAACAGGCGCAGTGTGTTGTCGGTCGTCCGCGACAACGACACATTGCCGGCTACGGTAGAGACGCCCACCAATTCGACCTCGGGCGAGGCCAAGGCCAAAAGCAAGGCGAGGGCATCGTCAACGCCCGTATCGACGTCCATGATCAGGGGAATTGTCGGCAAGGCCTAGCCAGCGCTGATGATCGAGTGCTCGCCCCAAGCGCCTCCAGCGTTGGAAAGCGGATGCTCGAGCGGTTCATGCGGGACGACGGGCGCCTTGTTGCGCCCATGGCGAATGATCAAAATGCTCTCCTCCGCGTCTATATCTATAATGATCGCGTGAGTGATAACATACCAAGCGGCGGACAGCGGGCAAAACGCGCCCTGTTGCGGGGACGCTGTTTGGTTAGATTCGTCCCGAGGTGCGGGCCGGTGACGTGAACGGACGCAAGATAAATGGAGGCATGTATGAAAATCACCCGGATCAAATCCTTTGTTGGGTCGAGCGGCTATTTTTTTGTAAAAGTAGAAACCGATGCGGGCATTTATGGCCTCGGTGAAGGGGGCTTGAGACGGCGTGCGCTCGCCTTAGCCGAAGTCATCCGCTCTTTTGAACCGTTCCTCATCGGGGCCGATCCGTTCCAAATTGAGCACCTGTGGCAAGTGATGTTTCGCGGCGGTTTTTTTCCCGGCGGGGTCGTCCAATCCGCTGCGGTGAGTGCCGTAGATATCGCACTTTGGGACATCAAAGGGAAAGCGCTCAATGTGCCGGTGTACGAACTTTTGGGGGGACGCACCCGAGACAAGGTCGTCTGCTATCCACACAACGGTGGTGGCACTATGGATGCGCTCGTTGAGAGTTGTCGCCAAACCTATGAGGCCGGCTGGAAGTTCGTCCGCTGGGGCTTGGCTGATGGTACAGACAAGGGAACGTTTGAACCCAGACGCGCTATTCAGCACGGCGTTGAGCAGGTGGAGGCCGTGCGCAATGCCTTGGGCGATCAGGTCGCCATATTAGTTGACGTGCATACCCGGCTCGACCCGGCCGATAGCCTCGATTTTTGCAACCGGGTTGCTCCGTACCATCCGTTTTTCATCGAAGATCCACTGCGCAGTGAAAACCCCGCCAGTCTCCGGCGGCTGCGCCAACAGACCTCGGTCCCGCTTGCCGTCGGCGAACAATTTGACAGCAAGTGGACGTTCAGAGAAGTCATTGAAGAGGATCTGATGGATTACTGCCGCGTTGACTTGTGCATTGCCGGTGGGTTGACCGAGGCGCGCAAAATTGCCGGGTGGTGCGAAACGCATTACATCCAGCTGGCCCCGCACAACCCGCTCGGTCCGGTCTCCACGGCCGCCTGTCTGCATCTGTGTTTAGCGTCTTCACTGGTCGGCGTCCAAGAACTGCCACGCGCGCCGATGTCTTCACTCACCGATGCGTTTCCGGTGCAGGTGCCGTTTGAATCGGGTTATCTCTTGCCGCCCGAAGGCCCGGGGCTTGGCATTGAATTCAACGAGGCCGCACTCGATACCGCGTCAACGCAAGATTACGGACCGCCCACCGGCTATCGGCGCGATGATGGGTCCTATGCGAATTGGTAGGGGAGTGTGGGTCGGTGGAGTGAGGGTTTTATTTTTCGTCCCGAGCGATAGGCAAAGACCGAACGCGTATTCGGTCTTCCTCCAGAATTACAATACTGCCCTGTACAAGTGCTTCCTTAAAGCGATCGATATTGTTGAGTAGAAGCAGAAGCTGCTGTTCTGGTCGGCGGGTCGTATTTCGGCGAAATAAGATGACAGAAGGTTGGGCTGTACGGTGCATAGCTAACAGAGTACCAAAGTCCGTATCAGCCGAGATCACGACTTGCCCCTCCTGCACCGCACAATCGAAGATAGCGGTATCGGCGGCGTCCTTTAGGCCCCGGTCGCGCACATGTTCGGCCTGATAGCCGGCCCGCCGCAGCCCCTCTGCCAGTCTAAAGGACAGGGCGTTATCTACTAGGAATTTCATCCTGTGCCTGTCAAAGGCAGTACCTTCTCGCGTAGTACTTCCGCCGCATAGTGCAGTGCTTCGCGAATATCTTCCGGTTCAAGGTCGGGATAGGCTTGGAGGATCTCCTGCTGGCTCATGTCTTCGGCGACCATCCCCACAATGGTTGCCACCGGGATACGCATTCCTCTAATGCAGGGAGTGCCTCCCATTTGAACTGGATTTACTGTAATGCGGCTATATCTCATAAGATGAAAGATGTCGAATAGGCGATAGAATGACAAATTAGAACCAATCAATGTATTGTGCCGGTGCTATCAGGTGCGAGCCCTCGTCCCCCTTTGCTGGTAGAGCAGACCGGCGACGATGAGCACCAGTCCCGCTAGAGTTGCCCAGCGAATGGCCTCTCCTAACGCGAAGTGAATCAGCACCAAGGAACAAAACGGGGAAATGAAGATCAGGTTGCCGATTTTGGCGGTATTTTCCGCGTAGCGCAAGGCCCACTGCCAGAGGACGAAGGCAATCCCCATCTCGAAGAGGCCGATGTACGCCGCCCCCAACAAACCCGGCCAAGCCGGTACCTGCCACGGTCCCATCAGCAGGACACAGCCCAACACCAGCGGCAGCGACAGAGCGAAATTGAGGAAGAGCCGCACCACGGGGTCGCGCTGGTCGCGGGTGTTGTAGATCCAGTAGAAGGCCCACACTACGGTGCTGCCCAGTGCCAAGGCCACCCCGAGCGGATCGGAAAAGCGCAAGGTCCAGATTGCGCCGCGCGTGGCGATAGCTAGTACGCCAGCGTAACAGATCAGGCCGGCCGTCAGATCGCGCGGGCCGATTCGCTGTCCCAAGAGCGGGATCGAGAGCCAAGTCAGGGTGAGCGCCCAAGTATAATTGAGTGCCTGCGCCTCTTGGGCGGGCAGCAACTGGTAGGCTTTGAATAGGATCAGATAGTAGAGCAGGGGGTTCAACGCGCCCAGCATCAGCGAGCGGGCGTAGTCAGCCGGTCGGCTCCTGAGGACCTGCCCTACTTTTCCCTGTGCGACGACCAGTACGCCCAAGGCTCCGAGCGAAGTGCCGCTCGCCCAGAACAGCAGCTCGCCGTAGTCCATATAGCGCAGGGCGATCTTGAACGCCGACGCCGCGGTCGACCACAGCAACACCGCGGCCAATCCGCAGAGATAAGCCTTTTTCTGGTCGGCAACGGCCATCGGGCATCCCGCTAAAACGGCACGATCTGCTTGGGGCCAATATCCACGGCTTGGGCCAGTGCGTCGAAGCTCTGTTCCAGCAGCGCGAAGCGCACGTCTGCACAAGTGGGATCGTCCCAGCGGTTGTCGAACTCGCCGGGATCTTCCGCCAAGTCGAACAGCTCGCCTTGGGCGCGGTCGTGATAGCAGACCAGTTTGTAGCGCCGCTGGTCGGTGCAAATCCAAAGTATGTTCGGACGCATGGTGCTGTCTCCAGTATAGTGGCTCTCTATATTCAATATGTATGGTCCATTATCGCAACGCCCTCGTCTTGGCCTTCATCTTCGCTGGATTGGCCTTGGCCAATGACGCCGAAGTCCGCGGCATCACCATCTCCACGCACGGCCTGGGCCGCGACTGGGGCGATGACGCTATCGTGCCGACGCTAGAAGCTATTCGCGCTGTCGGGGCTAACTGGGTGGCGATTCATCCCTACGCCAGCATCCGCGCCGACGGGACGCTCCAGTGGCCGGCCATGGATCCAGCCGATCCGCCAGCCCATATCGTGCGCCCCATCCGCGAGGCCCATCGCTTGGGCTTGCGCATCTGCATCAAGCCGCACATCGCCTATTGGCGCTCGCCCTTTTCTTGGCGCGGCGAAATCGCCTTTGACCGCGCCGAGGATTGGCAGCGATTTTGGCGGGACTATCGGGCGTGGATCGCCCTGTTGGCGACTGTCTGCTGGGAGGCCGACGGCTTCGTCGTTGGCACGGAGCTGGATCGCACGTTGACCTTTGAGGAGGAATGGCGGGCGCTGATCGCCGCGGTCCGCCAGCACACCGACGCGCCCCTGACCTATGCGGCTAATTGGACTGACTACCGCGAGGTGCCCTTCTGGGATGCGCTCGATGTCATTGGCATTCAGGCCTATTTTCCCCTCACCGACGATCCAGCCTACGACGACGAGGATATCCGCGCTGGCTGGGCAGAGCGCATGCGGGAGTTGCGGGCCTTTGGCGCGTTGCACAACCGCGCGATCCTCTTTACCGAGCTGGGCTACAACCAGTCGCACCAAGCACCGCTGGCGCCGTGGGCGTATCCGGTGGATGGCGAGGACGCGCTCCCCGTGCAAGCGGCTTGTATGCGCGCCGCGCTTGACGCCATGGCCGCCGAGCCGCGCGTCGTGGGTGCCTTGCTGTGGAAGTGGTTTCCGCATCCGCGCCCGGTCGGCCGCAATTTCCAGTTGGCGATTCCGCCGATCAAGCGCGTGATTGCCGAGGCATGGCTCAATCCGCGATAAGCCCGGTCCCGCGGAGCAAGGTCTCTTGCACGAGGAGTTCGTGGTCGAGTGAGCGGTCGGGTTCGCGTTCGCCTTTGAGCACCCTTAGCAAAGACGCCAATTCGAGTTCGTAGAGTCCCTGCCGCGAGATTCCGGCAAAAGGAACCATCTGTTCGCCCCGCGCATAGCCGGCGGTGGCTTCGGTCAGACAGAGCCGGATGGCGTGGCCCGGCTCAAAAGGTTCGAGCAGGATCGCGCTGCCGCGGTCGCCATAGACTTCAAAGCGCCGCGCCATCGGCTGGGGTTCCATGGCGGAAATATCGACCCAAGCCATGGCCCGTTCGTATTCAAAAACGCCGAGTGTGTTGTCCTGAAACGCGGGCACGACGCCGGTGTCATTGCGGAGAAAGGTCGTCACCTTTTTGGGCCGCCCCAGCATCCACACCACTTGATCGAGCATGTGCCCAGCCAAATCGTAGAAGATGCCGCCGTGATGCCCGGCGGCGATTACTTCGCGCCCGGCTGTCGGGATGTTGGTGGACATGTGGGCACGCACTGAATAGACGTTGCCCAAAAACCCCGCCCGCGCCCACTCGGCAATCTGGCTGAAGCCCGGGTGATAGCGCAGCATAAAGCCCATTTGCACTTGCAGGTTGGCGGCCCGCGCCTGCGCGACAACTCGCTGCCACTGTGCCCAGTCGTCTCCGGCTGGCTTGTCGTACCACACGTGCTTGCCGGCTTGGACGATGCGCTCGGTCTGGTCCAAGCTCTCGTCGTTGCGCCCCTCGGAGGCGACCGCGACAATGGAGCTATCGCCGAGCAGGTCTTGCTCGCGGGCCAAGAAGCGGACCTGTCGATAGGGTTCGGCGTCGGCAACTTGCTGGAGGCGCGTGGCGTCGGGTTCGTACAAGCCGACGACTTCGACCTCGGGGTTGCTGAGCATTGCCTTGAGTTTACCGGCGGCGTGACCGTGCTTGGTGCCGTATTGGGCCATGCGGATCATGGGGTCTCCTGGCGGAAAAATGCGTTGTGATTGGGTTGGGGTGGATTCGATTGAGCGGTTTGTACGGCTTGGTTCGTGTGGCGATTTTATACGCGCTTCTGCGATACTTTGGCTTTCAATGGAAATCTTTCCGGGTGCTCAATGGATTCTAGCCCCAGATCTACGTCCAGATCCGGCCAATAGAAGTGTCCGGGCGTCGGCTGATCAACTTGGAGGATGTTCCCAATCGGAACCTCTTTGAACCAAGGGAAATCCTCATAAGAAAGGAAAAATTCCCGCTCATTGACGAGAAGCCATATCCCATGCGTTGATATGTTGGTTACTTCAACGTCCGAAGTGATCTTGCCAAGCTGTTCTGAGTTCATCGTAGTGCTCCTCGATAATCTGCTCTATTTCTCTGAGTTGGGGGCGCGATAACCTGTAGTTACGGGCCAACTCAATCTGTGGTTCTAGCCAAGACTTCGCCTATTCATTGACTCACCGGCTCATCCCCGCGTGTGCGGGGAACATAGTTGTTGTCGCACAACGACTTACCAGTCTTGCGGCTCATCCCCGCGTGTGCGGGGAACATGACCGGCTCTGAGTCGGCCATTATCCAAGCCCTGGCTCATCCCCGCGTGTGCGGGGAACATAGGACTTGTCGCTTGTGCAACTCACGAGAACACGGCTCATCCCCGCGTGTGCGGGGAACATCGCGTTATGGATATGCGCGTCAACTTCCCACACGGCTCATCCCCGCGTGTGCGGGGAACATCGTTATAGGCTTTGTCGAGCATACCAAGCTGGCGGCTCATCCCCGCGTGTGCGGGGAACATGATTAAGCCAGATGTTTCGGCAGTTTCATCGGCGGCTCATCCCCGCGTGTGCGGGGAACATTGGTATTACTAAGTCTCAGTGCGATAAACTGACGGCTCATCCCCGCGTGTGCGGGGAACATCTGAAGCTAAGTTGGCTGCGCGGCGTACTCGCCGGCTCATCCCCGCGTGTGCGGGGAACATTTGAGCGTCTTGATTCCAGGTCCAGCCACCAGCGGCTCATCCCCGCGTGTGCGGGGAACATCAAAAATGCGAATTCGGCGCGAGATAAGCCGTCCGGCTCATCCCCGCGTGTGCGGGGAACATGCCCCGCCGACCTCAAATCGGCGATCCATTGTCGGCTCATCCCCGCGTGTGCGGGGAACATACGGAGACCCAACTCAACGAACAGATGATTTCCGGCTCATCCCCGCGTGTGCGGGGAACATTATTTGGAAGGTTCGCTTGACAAGCTCACCGACGGCTCATCCCCGCGTGTGCGGGGAACATACGATTTGGGGTTGTACGTACATCAGGAACTCCGGCTCATCCCCGCGTGTGCGGGGAACATGGTGGCAACGATAGGCCTAACGACGGGGCTAGGCGGCTCATCCCCGCGTGTGCGGGGAACATGCCTTTATCACATGAGGAAGGGCTAGAGCAGGCGGCTCATCCCCGCGTGTGCGGGGAACATTAGGTCCAGTGTTTCGCTCATGCCTTCGGTTCCGGCTCATCCCCGCGTGTGCGGGGAACATGAGCGCAGCAAAACGATGAAAAAATGTAGGGGCGGCTCATCCCCGCGTGTGCGGGGAACATCGCATCATGCAACGGCGACTCAGAACCATCGTCGGCTCATCCCCGCGTGTGCGGGGAACATTAGTCGAGGAGGGCTATTATGACGCGCTATAGCGGCTCATCCCCGCGTGTGCGGGGAACATCTCCATTGGGCCCTCGCCAGCTACAACGCCGGCGGCTCATCCCCGCGTGTGCGGGGAACATTGCTGGCAAAAAGGGTTTTATTCTCACCGAGACGGCTCATCCCCGCGTGTGCGGGGAACATGTGCCTCTTAAAAAGACGTTTACCATGTATCACGGCTCATCCCCGCGTGTGCGGGGAACATAGAACACGGCCTCTTCGACCAAGGCGCCCGGTCGGCTCATCCCCGCGTGTGCGGGGAACATCCAGCCCATCTGGAGAACATCGTTGTAGTAGTCGGCTCATCCCCGCGTGTGCGGGGAACATTACTGATGCATTTTACGATTTGAAAGCTGCGGCGGCTCATCCCCGCGTGTGCGGGGAACATGCGGCAGGTCATTGCGATCGCTCCGGCGGAGCCGGCTCATCCCCGCGTGTGCGGGGAACATGTCGAAGCGGCGGCCGCCCGCCTTGGCGTTGACGGCTCATCCCCGCGTGTGCGGGGAACATCCTGATCGCCGAGGTCGTCCGGGCGCTGGGGGAGGCTCATCCCCGCGTGTGCGGGGAACATGGTATTTTCGATCCGGGTCGGAGAGAGCCGCGCGGCTCATCCCCGCGTGTGCGGGGAACATGTCGGCCAGCGCCGCCAGGCGGCGCGGAAGGACGGCTCATCCCCGCGTGTGCGGGGAACATGAAGACCCAGAACGGGAAAATGAACGTGTCGGCGGCTCATCCCCGCGTGTGCGGGGAACATATGGTGGCGGTGGCCGAGCCCTCCCGGTCAAGCGGCTCATCCCCGCGTGTGCGGGGAACATCTTGTCCCTAACCTCTGGGTTGATCTCGAAGTTGGCTCATCCCCGCGTGTGCGGGGAACATCCCTTGTAACCTGGCGGGACGCGATCTTTACCCGGCTCATCCCCGCGTGTGCGGGGAACATGTCGCCGTCGCGCGGCGGATTTTGATCCGGAGCGGCTCATCCCCGCGTGTGCGGGGAACATTTCTTTTTGCCGAAGAAACTAACCCATCAAACCGGCTCATCCCCGCGTGTGCGGGGAACATCTTTCGTGTGAATGGGGTAGCAGGTCCGTGGACGGCTCATCCCCGCGTGTGCGGGGAACATCGGCAGGACGATAGGCGCGGGGTGGACAATAACGGCTCATCCCCGCGTGTGCGGGGAACATAAGCGGAGTACCAATAGGCGAATCAATGAAAACGGCTCATCCCCGCGTGTGCGGGGAACATAAGCCGGACCACGACCGTCCGTTCAGCTTCAACGGCTCATCCCCGCGTGTGCGGGGAACATTTTAGGGTAACAAGACGACCGGGCGTCGAGAGCGGCTCATCCCCGCGTGTGCGGGGAACATCGGATCCTGTGCGTTGTCATTGGCCCTGGCGCCGGCTCATCCCCGCGTGTGCGGGGAACATTGACCACGCGCCGCAAGATCAACATGGTACGCCGGCTCATCCCCGCGTGTGCGGGGAACATCCTTTAGGGGCCAGAGCGGCAATTAACGTAGACGGCTCATCCCCGCGTGTGCGGGGAACATTCCGCGATGAGATGATCTTTTTTGTTGACAGACGGCTCATCCCCGCGTGTGCGGGGAACATATCAATGTCTCCGATGATGTCACGCCCATCGTCGGCTCATCCCCGCGTGTGCGGGGAACATGCCGTGGGGGCCGCCACCGCCGTCTACCACGCCGGCTCATCCCCGCGTGTGCGGGGAACATTACCAACGTTCGGCGACCAAGACGACGCCGACCGGCTCATCCCCGCGTGTGCGGGGAACATGTGAAGGTCTCAAATCAGGGTGAAAGCAAGACCGGCTCATCCCCGCGTGTGCGGGGAACATTCGGGCGCACACTCCAACTGCGTCAAGGCCAACGGCTCATCCCCGCGTGTGCGGGGAACATTTCATCCGAGAACAAATTCTCCTTTTGTTGAGCGGCTCATCCCCGCGTGTGCGGGGAACATCGCGGCCTATCTTGTCGGCGACCGAGGGCATCCGGCTCATCCCCGCGTGTGCGGGGAACATACGCGATATGTGGGGGGGGTAATCGGGTTCATCGGCTCATCCCCGCGTGTGCGGGGAACATTTTTCAACGCCGAGCCGGATTCCGACAGCACCTGGCTCATCCCCGCGTGTGCGGGGAACATCAGAGCAACACGGAGAAGACGAACAAGGACTTCGGCTCATCCCCGCGTGTGCGGGGAACATCCGACAAACCAAAGTTGAACGCCGCGCGACGTCGGCTCATCCCCGCGTGTGCGGGGAACATGTCAGCGACCATAGCCGTTTCGCTGTTTGCCTCGGCTCATCCCCGCGTGTGCGGGGAACATCACGAGAAAGACAAAAAGAAAGACATCAAAGACGGCTCATCCCCGCGTGTGCGGGGAACATTCCAGGGCAGAGACAATCGGAGCACATTTCTACGGCTCATCCCCGCGTGTGCGGGGAACATTTAGTCGGGTCGGCTTCCTGGTCGAGCCGATACGGCTCATCCCCGCGTGTGCGGGGAACATGGCTTGGCTATTGGCTGGCTTGGGGCTTGGCGCGGCTCATCCCCGCGTGTGCGGGGAACATGGCTTGGGCGTGGTCTTGGGCTTGGGATGGCGCGGCTCATCCCCGCGTGTGCGGGGAACATATACGCGTAATCAGTAACCTCCGCGACCAAGTCGGCTCATCCCCGCGTGTGCGGGGAACATCCAAGCCAAGCCCGCCAAGCCGCCAAGCCGCTACCAAGTCGCTACGGCTCATCCCCGCGTGTGCGGGGAACATGTCCTGGGTGGTGTCTCCCGAGTACCTCCAGCCGGCTCATCCCCGCGTGTGCGGGGAACATTCTTCTTTTTGCTCCCGAGCATCTCACCAGACCGGCTCATCCCCGCGTGTGCGGGGAACATCTCCAAGCGGATGTGGTAGTGGTCAAATTCCGCGGCTCATCCCCGCGTGTGCGGGGAACATTGGCTTGGCGGGCTTGGCGGCTTGGTAGGCGGCGGCTCATCCCCGCGTGTGCGGGGAACATTGGGCTTGGCTTGGCTTGGCTTGGGCTTGGCGGCGGCTCATCCCCGCGTGTGCGGGGAACATGAGGGCGTTATATCCGCGATTGTGCGGCCGTGCGGCTCATCCCCGCGTGTGCGGGGAACATCGCCGACGATTAAACCTGGACATAGATTTCTCCGGCTCATCCCCGCGTGTGCGGGGAACATTCGTAGTCATTGGCATCCGCGGCGTTGGTCGCCGGCTCATCCCCGCGTGTGCGGGGAACATGGTCGGCGTCAACGCACCGCGCTCGACATGGCCGGCTCATCCCCGCGTGTGCGGGGAACATATTTGCCAAGGCACTCCGCCGACCTGACTGGCCGGCTCATCCCCGCGTGTGCGGGGAACATAATTAGCGTTCGACTGTGGATTTGCCGAAAGACGGCTCATCCCCGCGTGTGCGGGGAACATGACCGTATTGCCCGACGAAGCTAGCCCGGTGATGGCTCATCCCCGCGTGTGCGGGGAACATCAGAGCCAACAAGCCATCGTAGGCATCGCCCTCGGCTCATCCCCGCGTGTGCGGGGAACATCGCCCAACATTCCGTTTCCAAGTCGGCATACTCGGCTCATCCCCGCGTGTGCGGGGAACATATACTCGGTGTATGGGTCTGCGTGCCTGGCGGCGGCTCATCCCCGCGTGTGCGGGGAACATTTCGACGGACGACGCTTGTTCTGTGGCGCCGGCGGCTCATCCCCGCGTGTGCGGGGAACATGTAGTTAGATGGCAGTTCTCAAAAGCGTGGTGCGGCTCATCCCCGCGTGTGCGGGGAACATTCAAGAACTGCATCTAGGCGTCGGCCAATGGCCGGCTCATCCCCGCGTGTGCGGGGAACATTCGCTGAAAATAGAATGGCGACCGGCGGGCCACGGCTCATCCCCGCGTGTGCGGGGAACATACGACGACGACGATTACAGTGGCGGTCAGCGTCGGCTCATCCCCGCGTGTGCGGGGAACATGGGCGGGATTGCCCGACGGCCTATACCAGCGCCGGCTCATCCCCGCGTGTGCGGGGAACATCCGATAGCAGGAGGTAATCATGACCCGATACACGGCTCATCCCCGCGTGTGCGGGGAACATTTTTGCGGACGATGACGACGAACCCTATCCCACGGCTCATCCCCGCGTGTGCGGGGAACATCGTGCGCGCATTTTTGCGCGCGCGCCTGGCTACGGCTCATCCCCGCGTGTGCGGGGAACATGGTCGTAATATCGGCACGTCTACCGAGAGAGCCGGCTCATCCCCGCGTGTGCGGGGAACATGCGTCACCGGACCCTGACGATTTCTTCGGGGCCGGCTCATCCCCGCGTGTGCGGGGAACATATCCTCAGGTGGGTTTCCTTCGGGCATATCCTCGGCTCATCCCCGCGTGTGCGGGGAACATCGCGGCGATGGCATTACAAGCGGTACGATGGGCGGCTCATCCCCGCGTGTGCGGGGAACATCTCGGAGATGAACATTCTCTACCCAGGCACGACGGCTCATCCCCGCGTGTGCGGGGAACATAAAGCATAGTTGACCAACAGCCCCTCGCTGTTCGGCTCATCCCCGCGTGTGCGGGGAACATGGATCCTCGATAATAGAGCCCAGGACGTACTGCGGCTCATCCCCGCGTGTGCGGGGAACATATGGATAGAGAGCATATGCAGATGCAGGTGGCCGGCTCATCCCCGCGTGTGCGGGGAACATCCCTCGCCTAAAACGCCGATGAACTCCCATACCGGCTCATCCCCGCGTGTGCGGGGAACATGAGCTAATGCCGGCGAGATCGCCAATAACATCCGGCTCATCCCCGCGTGTGCGGGGAACATCGCATCACGTCCTTGACGGCCGGGCGCACCACCGGCTCATCCCCGCGTGTGCGGGGAACATTCCATCTTCTTCTTCGGGTTTATACTCAATGGCGGCTCATCCCCGCGTGTGCGGGGAACATCCGGTAACCGACGCCAACGGGGCTATCGTACCCGGCTCATCCCCGCGTGTGCGGGGAACATACGGTCACGGCCGTGCGGGTCTGGAGCGTGTCCGGCTCATCCCCGCGTGTGCGGGGAACATCCCTTGTCGATAAACGGAAGGGCACTATTTTCCGGCTCATCCCCGCGTGTGCGGGGAACATAAAACACTTGCGCCCCGTAATGCGCTGTGTATAGGCTCATCCCCGCGTGTGCGGGGAACATTCATGACCCAATTGGATCTACAGGATCTACAATGGCTCATCCCCGCGTGTGCGGGGAACATTGCGAGCGCGGGACGATGTGGTCGACATGAACCGGCTCATCCCCGCGTGTGCGGGGAACATGAGTACCAGAGAGGCAGCCGGAGTGCTCCAGCCGGCTCATCCCCGCGTGTGCGGGGAACATATAGCGGGCATATTTTGAGCCAGTTCGCCGGACGGCTCATCCCCGCGTGTGCGGGGAACATACGCGCCCCGTCGACGGGGGGAAAAAAAAACACGGCTCATCCCCGCGTGTGCGGGGAACATTTGACCTCCGGGTTTTGCGCCCAAAGCCGCTGCGGCTCATCCCCGCGTGTGCGGGGAACATGGAGCCATCCGTATCTATTGGAACAATGCCGACGGCTCATCCCCGCGTGTGCGGGGAACATGTTGTTTGCGTTCTGGTTTTCATCTATTTCACCGGCTCATCCCCGCGTGTGCGGGGAACATGGCGCGGTGTAGAGCGTAGTGCTAATCGCATCCGGCTCATCCCCGCGTGTGCGGGGAACATCCCAAATGCCCGAAACGGTGGACTGGGACCGTCGGCTCATCCCCGCGTGTGCGGGGAACATACATAATTGTAACTGACTGCTACAGTTTAGGTTATATACTGTTCAAAATAGGTACCGACTATTTATTCCTTGATTCACCATCTCACGTCTGCCGAGAAAAGACTCATTTAGGTAAAAAAGATACGAGGCGAAGACCATCGAAATCCACGGGTACCCGGCGGTTTGTACCAAAGGTTTCAAATTCAAACCCCGCGTCATTGGGGGCGGCCCACGCGAGCACAGCATCACCGTCGCCGATGAGCTCGTACACATTGTCGCGGATCATGGCCCGAGTCTTTGCCGAGTAGTTGCCGATATAGACACCGGCCCGAAGTTCTAGCAGCCAAACCGCAAGCCGGCCTCGCAGACGCGGCGGCACATTATTGGTTACCACTACCATCATCCTCTATGGCCCTCATCTCCGCTTAAAGATGGATCGGGAAAGGCCGGGCCTACCGCATCTTTCGGCGGATCGGGCGGCTTCAACTCCCCTGCTGAGAGCACATCTTCGATAGTCGGAATCAGTCGCTTGAGCAGATTGGTTTTGCGGAACGTGTCCCGACACGCCAAGCGCACCGTGCGCACCGATTCAGCAGCACTTAAACGCCCCTTCTCGCACTGTCCCGCAATGCGAAACGCTGTTGACACTGCCGTTTCAAACTTGAACAAATCGGCGATGTCGTACACGAAGGAGAGAGGTTTACCAGAATGTAAAAAGCCGATTGCTGGAGCATACCCAGCCGCGAGCACAGCGGCTTCCGTAATACCGTAGAGGCAAGCAGTTGCAGCCGAAAGGCAGCGATTGGGCACGTCGGAGAAGTTCCAATCCGAAGGATCGTAACTGCGTCTTTTCCACTGTACTCCAAACTGACGCGCTAAATTCTCATAAAGCGTCCGCACCCGTACTCCTTCGATTCCGCGAAGCTGCTCAATAGAACGGCGTTGCGGTGCTCGCTCGCCAAATCGGATCTGATACATTCGCCGCACGATCTTTAGCCGAGCATCAGGATCAAGCGCGAGTCGGCACTGCCATAGGAGCCTGTCGGACCGGGCACCTCCTGGTTGACCGGCCGCGTACATGCGCACCCCGGCCTCGCCGACCCATATCAGCAAAGTGCCAACCCGGGCCGCGAGTGCCACCGCAGCATGACTGATCCGAGCACCTGGCTCAAGCATTATGCAAGCCAACCCGCCGACCGGGATGTGTGTCCGCACTCCCTTTATATCTACGAGTACAAAAGCCCCGTCGAGTACGTCGAGTTGCCCTTTCTCCACAAAAACGATGGAGGTACGGTCCTTTATGGGGATGGGTTTGGGGGGCGGAGCCCCCGGCATTCTGTCAAGGCTAGCCATCAAGCGATCCTGCGTATGAGCATTAGGCCGCAGCCAAATGCCTTGCCACGCCCAAAGCCTTGCCGAAGACGGGACAGAAACAAATTGGGTTCGTTTATGATAAGGGCACCTTTGAGATCGAAGATGCCCAACGTACCGAACCGCCCACTCTGCCGCGCAAAACGCTCGGCGCGATAGCCTATCAGCCGCAGGGTGTTAGTATCAAGGTGGAATCCGTGTTTCGCGGCCTGCGTTTTTAGCCAGTTGTAGGCCGCCTTGTTAGCGCACCGCGTCCGAGCCGCGGCGCGATCGAGTTTCACCTCCGCCTTGAGCAGGTCCATAGCCACATCGCAGCGTTGCCGAATGGCCTTTCCCCTACTATCCACGCCAACCTTGCGATCAACTGTAGCGTTAAGGCGCAGATCAAACGCTAATCTGTCGCCGGGCGATAGTGCCGGCTCGAAGGGTTTCGTCTCGATAGTGAAGAAGGAATTTTCCAAAGGCTTGGGGCCGAGCAGATAATACCGCCCGCGCTGGCGGTCGGCCCGCCAAAGAAACGCGGATTTAGGCGTACCGGCAGTCCGGCTCTGCTCCACTTCAGTACGCACTTCTTCTGGAATGACCGTCCAGATCAGCCGGTGATCTACAGCAAGACGCTCAGATGAATTCGCTGGTTGAAGGACTTGGAGCAAGGGAACTACTGAGGCGTCGCGCCGTAACGTAAGACGTGAGAAGTGAAGGGGTCCATTCATTGCAAAGCCTCCTCGCTGTCGGTGGGAACGTATTCGTATTCGCGCCGTTGCCCGAACTGCCAACTCGTGCGGTCGCCCGGCTCGTCCATTCGCAGGCGCGTGCGCAAGGGAGCGTGGGGAGAGCCGAGGTCCGCCCGATCTTCCACGGCAATTAGGCCATTCGACTGGTCGCTATAGTGCTTGAACGCCTCAATGATGGTTTGCGCCTCAATGATCTCCGGCGCGAGTGGGCGCGATAGTGGGCAAGACTTGCGTCCTAAATACAATGTATAAGCCGGTTTCTCAAACCCGGCGTTGAGATCCCACAACGAGTATTGCCCACCTGAGCGGGCTCGGTACGCCGCCTGATAATGCACATCCACGCGGTACTCGCGGTAGGTGATACGGGTCGCGAGGTCCGCGGAACGAGCCAGTGCATCTCCCCGAGTGCGGGGACGCCCCTTGGCCGAAGGCAGCGATTGGTAAGTGTGAAAATCCGTCGCCAATGTTCCGGCGCACAGTGTGCGAGTAGCGACGCGGAAGGAGGCAGCAAGTGCCCGCTGTCCCTCTGGATCGGCGCGATCAATGCCTAGTGCCGCACCAGCCAGCCCTAATAGGGCTGATCGTGCCGGCCTGTCGGTCGTGCCACGCCGTACATTGCCCGCCTCTTCGCCGAAGCTGGCCATGGGTGCGGCAAGGGTGACGATCAGCCATGCACTCATGCCAAACGCTCCATCTCTTGCGCTGCGAAGGTCGCCAGTTGATCCAGCGTAGCACTGGCTTCTTTGCCTACGTGAAGTTCAATATCGTCGCTCCAATCCTTACCATAGGCTTTCTCAAAGTCGGTGCGCTGCTTCTTCAACTTCTCTACGGACTCTGCGAGTTGATCGCCCGAACCTACCGGCTTAGTGAAGGCACTGGCCAAGCTGCGAGGTTGGGCGTCCCCGCGCTCCAGCAACAGGTATTCGGCGCGTACGTGATTGGCGTAGCTGTTTTTCTTGCCAGAAGGAGAGGCGGTCGCCGCAGCGCGTACTAGGGCGGCGAGTGCTCGGCCTGCCAAGTCTGTATCACCCGAAAGGTTTTGCAAAAGCAGATCTCGGTTCACGCAGATGTACAGGTAGAAGACGCCCGCGCCGAAACCAGCCTCGCCGATGAATCCCGCGCCCGCATCCTCTGCCGAGGTCTTCAAGTCGTCAACAGCCGTGTAGTAATCGTCTTCTACATCGACCCGGTTAGTGGTGAAGGCGTGAGCTACCTGTACAGCGGCATCGCGATTGAAGTCTGGGTTGTCGGCTAACATGCGACCGAACATGGCGATGTCAACAGCACCGTCGGCACTGCGTAGGACTTGTTTCGTCAACTCTTTCAACTCCTTCTCTTCTTGTTTCGTCAACTTATCCTTTTTAAGCAGAAGCGGGCACTCCCCGGCAAGTACTCTTTCTGCCAACTTGAAGGCCGCATTGCGTTCTTCCGGTGAGATGAAAGCTAGCTGTTCGATATAGGGTTTATCGTCGTCTTTCCCTTTTACCTTCCCAAATAGGTCTGCGACTTTTCGCGCGATTTCGAGGGCCTTGTCCTCAGACGCACCCTGTTCAAGTAGGTGTGCTCGCACCTTGTCGCCCATGCGCTGAGTGCGCTCACCCAGATTCCCCATCAGGGTAGCCCGGAAAGCCTCGTCGGTGCGGATGGCTCGTTTAAGCGACTGGCTGGAAATACGCATGCGTGATACGCCGCCGATAACGGCGGTTTTGGGACGGCCGAGGTCGTCTCGGTTGGGGTTGGATGGCGGATAGGCTGTCAGAAGGTGCATCTGCACAAAGCGGCTCATAATTGAGTCTCCTTTTGGGGTGGTTGTTTTATAAGGTGTCGTTTTGGCGCGTATGATAGTACTCAAAGGTCCAGGTGCGCCGGGTCTGATCGTTAAAGAAAAGCATGTCGCGGATAAAGCGGCGGACGTTAAATCGAGTGTCGCCTAGGATGGCCAGAGCCCGGCGCAATGCTCGTGCGAAGTCGTCCATATCCGCATCCGCGCCGGCCCTGAGCAGCGCACTGAAGCGCATGGGCGACAGGCGAGGACGGGTGTCGCTGGTGGGAATGGTATTCTCCCACGTAAAGCCCAAGGCTTTAGCGAAAGTGGGAGAATTGGCCGTATGCTCAACCCGTGCCAAGACCAAGGCTAGTATGGGGAGTTTCCGCTCAGGTATATAGCTAGTAGCCCGTTCATGAACACGGGCGATCAGCCTGTGGGTTTCTGGCTCCAACAGAGCGTCTAATATGCTGTCGCAGCGTTTTAGTCTCGCTCGGGATCCCCGGTTTCCGTGATCTGGATCATGAAGCTCTTGCCTCCAGCTTTCCACGGCATCAGTGAGCGTTTCAACATGCTGCATTAAAGGGCCTCCTTTTGGGTTTGAGGTTTTTTGGGCAAAGGAAGTTGGAGTTTGCCATAAAGTTTTTTGCTCTCCTTGGTCCGGCCAGCAAAGGTTGCGTTCAAGATGCCGTAGGCGTTGACGACAGCCTTGGCCTTCTCGGCGTCTTGCAAGGGCACTGGTGCTAGGCGGTCGAAGGTAGCAAGAGCTGCGCTGTGCATGATCCTTAGCCAGTGCTGGGCATAATCGTTCATGTCGGCTAAGGAACCATCTTCGGGCATTGCTTGGAGCAAGTCGTCGAGCAGTTGGTGAAATGCATTCTCCGTTGTGCCAAAGAAATCTGTCCGTGCTTGGTCGAGAATTCCCCTATCATTTGAGGTATTCTTCTGGCCGCTGAAAAGTGCCTTTTTCAAGGCTGCTAACAACAGAAAAACCGCTTGGTCGGCGGCTTCGGAGAAATCTCGGGCACGATCGTCGAGTGCTTGTTGTTGCTCCTCCTTCTTCGCCAGATGTAAAGGCTCTTCGGCGAAGATATAGGTGATTGCTTCCATGTTGTTCATGGCCCAACCGCCGACCCGAACCCGGGCATCGGCTGCGAAGGCGTAGCGGCGAGCATTCTTGGCGATCTTGATATTTTTGGCCTGTTCAGCCAGCTTGCCCTCCTTGCTACCTACTGTGGCGGCGACCCAAGCACCATAGCCAAAGCGCCCCGATTTTGGTTTGGCTGAATACGGCTCCCCCGCCTCTTTCTGGCGGCGATACGGCGTCAGCGGATGCTGCCATGTTCCATATTTTGTGCCCCAAGGCTGCTGAACAAATTCGGTGACCTGTGGCCCTTTCCATCCGGTCATGGGACAGATCCCCGGCTCGCTAGAAAAACCCAACCGAATGCGCCGCGGCATCCCGAAATACGTCTGCAAGGGGTGGGCGTCTGCCAAAGACACCGTGTGCCCCTTCGAAGGAGTTGGGGCCAGCCAAGGCAAGGCTTTGGGCAGCTCGCCTATTCTCAGCCGTTCATCGGGTACTACATTAGCAAAAATTTTGCGCCACAAAGGCACGGGAAGCGCATCGTCTTGAGCGACCGGAACGACCAGCGTGGTCAATGGGCCACCCCCGCGCATGGAGGTAAGGTTCCCGGCGCCGCCAGATGGCGCGTAGGCTTGCAGGGAGTACAGGGCCATAGCCGCAGCCGGCAAGCCAAGAACAGCATAGCGGTTGCGGTGAGTTAGCAGATCCGAGTTTTCGCGGCGTCCTTTTTGTCCGGGGGTGTCAATAAGCAGTGATTCAATATCGGTCGCTGCGCCTGAAAGAGGTTCAAAATCCTGCAGAAAGCGCGGCCCTTCGCCGTTGAGATCAAAGGCGTGGACGAAGGGGGCCAGCTTTTGGGCGAGCCCGTCTCGATTCGGTGGATTGGTCCAAAATTCACGCCACTCGTCCTCGTCGCGGATGTCAAAGGTCAGTGCAATCACGCCGACGCAGAACTCAAAGCAGGCCATATTAAAATCCGGTCGTGGCCAGTTGAACTCAACTGGGTAGTCTCCTTCCGAGCCGTTGGCCCCGGCCACCAATTCGGGGAAGGCACACCACTTTTGTGCTTCATGGCGCGTGACGACTGGAAAAAAAGCATCGGTAAGTAAATTGAAAGTTATTGGCATTGGATTCCTCCTTAATCAAAAACTCTTCCGACGGATCAATACGGCTCATTCCCGCGTCTGCGGGAAACGTCTGAAACCGACCCGATGGCAGTAGGTGAAATAGCCGCTGTCCGGTTCCGTCCCTTCCAATCGAACCCTACCATCCCCTTCTACCACTGCTATACATATCTCGTTGCGTTCCCACGCTGGCCAGTCGCTTTTGGCCTGATCCTGAAGTTCTTGATCTCCGGTTGGCGGCGCAGCTTTATCCCGCACTCGGATTTCGGACAAGGCCCAAGCCCGGCTGAGATCGTCGGACGCCTCGCGCCAAGGAACAAGACGTCCCGCCTCTACGCGAGCCAATCGCAACGTGACGGTCGGCTCTCCTAGCCGAGTACCTATGTCCTCGGTACCGCTCAATTCCGTCGGAAGAGAACCATAGCCATCCTCTAAGTCAATAACGTTTAACTGACCTAGCGAGTGGCTGGACATTTCCTTCCCTTCGTCCTCGATCTGCGATCCTTCGAGAATGGGTGGCACATCTTCATTATCGTAAACGCGCTCAATCAACGGGCGAAAACTTTCCGGTGTGTCAATACGTCCATCGTCGAATAGGGCCTTCGCACTGCGCCACATTACGCCGCCATGTTGATAGACAAAGGCCGCTTTGCCCAGTACCGGCTCAAGCCATTTTTTGTCTTCTACCTGATCCGGGTCCGGCGAGACCACGAGGATATGCGGATTCTCCACCGGACGGCTTTCCGGCGGGCGCTTGTCCAAATGCCGCCACATCCGGCCGGCCCGCTGAATGATGAGGTCCACTGGTGCGAGGTCCGAAATGACGAGATCAAAATCGAGGTCGAGGCTTTGCTCAACTACCTGTGTGGCCACAAGGATATGGCCGGCCCGGTCCGTCGCTTTGGCGTCGCGCCCGAATCGGCGCAATACGTCTGCTTCTATATCTTGTCTATCGCCATGGGCAAACCGAGCGTGGAACAAGTGTACCTTCTCCGGGTGATCCATCTGTCCTGAAAGTGAGACATGCACGGCAATGGCCTCATCTACGGCGTTGCAAATGACCAGCACGGCCGCTCCCTTTTTTGCAGCGGAAAGAGCCCGTGTCTCGGCGGTTGTGCGGTCGGGCAGGCGTTCTACCGTTACAGTGCGACGCAATGCTGAATCGAATTCCTGTTTGATTTCTCGTGGATTGCCAAGCGCAACCGAAGTGAGCAGCGGGTACGCTTTACTGCACAGTTGATCGCTAAGCTCGTCTGGGTCTCGCAAGTTGAGGCCCTTGGCAAACGCCTCTGCCATATCGCGACGCTGCTCCAAAGACAAGGTCGCCGAGAGTACGATAGCAGATCCGCCATTTTGGGCGTGCAGTTCCAGCAACTTGGAAAGTTCCTCTTCCATATAAGCATCAAAACAATGGGCCTCATCAACGATAAGAATGCGACCCGCTAGCCCGTATTGGCGCAGCGTTAAATGTTTTTTGGGGAGAATCGAGAGAAAGGCTTGGTCAATCGTCCCCGCTCCAACATCTGCGTAAAAGGCTTTCCGACGGTCGTCTGCAACCCACTGGGTACAAGAAGCGGATGCGGTTTCATCCTCGCTGCCATTGGCCATATCCGAAGATTTGACGATGGTGAGGAACGCCTCGGACAGATTAGATCGGCCATGCGCCAAGACAAGCGAGGGAGCGTACTCTCCCGATTCAAACAACATCCGGTATGTCTCTGCCAGCCGCTCGTACATAGCGTTGGCCGTCGCCATAGTCGGCAACGCAAAGTACAGGCCCTCGCCCTTGCCTGCGGCCATCATCCGGGCCGCGAGCATAATAGCCGCTTCGGTCTTACCCGCCCCGGTAGTATCCTCTAGAATGAATAGTTGTGCTCCATCCGAAAGCGGTACGGCGGCGGCTTTTTTCTGCACGGGCCTCGGGCGGGCAGCAGCTTGCGGCGCGAAACGAGCATAACTTGGACGAGGTTCCGGGGAGTGGGGAAGCAGTCCCTTGCCCCTTAGGGCTTTTTCAGCCTGAGCAAGTGCCCAGTTCCAATAATCGCCTAGCCGCATATTGACCGATTCAAATGAGAAGTAATCAGTGTCAGAGCCAACCCAGTCGGCCAGCGTGACAAACCCCGACAAACGCCAAGACCACTGCGCCGACTGTTTTTGCTTTTTGAGGGACGTCAGCGGTGAAGGATTTATACGGTTGCGGAGAATGCAAAAGGTAGCACGAGCCGCGTCCACACATGGTCCCATAAGATCTGGGTCGGACCGATACTCGCTTGGACGGGCGTTGTGTTCTCCAGCTTTAGTTGGTTGTCCATGGTGTCCCGCAATAGCAGCAATGATCGGTCCTAAAGGATCACAGGAAATGCTAGGGAACAGGTTGGTGAATTCTTTGGCGATTGGCTCGGCCCTGAGAAGGATAGCCGTATTGCGCCAATGACCTCGGTCGGCGATCTCGCTATTCAAGCCGCCGAGCACCCGATCTGGCCACAATGCAGGTACCTTTGCCTGAAAGCTGCGTGAAAATTTGCCGAGATCGTGTACGCCAGCTAGAAAAGCCATAGTCTTGGCTAAACACGCTGGATCCGCCTTCAGCAAAGCGGCTTCGCGCTCAAGACGGGCGGGATTTAATTGCTGCCATTGTAGGGCGACGGCGGCGACATCCATTAAATGATGTAAGACGGGCTTATAGTCCCGCTGTCCTCCAGCATTATTGCTTACTGTTTCCGAGCAATTTTCAATACCACGCGGCGTCTTGCCCCAAAATGCTAGCAGATCGGCCTCTTCCATATCAGCGGCCCATCCACCCGCCATCGACGATTGCGATGGCCCCATGCACGTAGTCGGCGGCACGCGACGACAGCCACACTACCGCGCCTTTTAAGTCGTCCGGTGTGCCCCACCGGCCCGCTGGGATCCGCACCAGTAGCTGCTCGTTGCGCACGGGGTCGTCGCGCAGGGCTTGATTGTTGTCGGTGGCGATGTAGCCGGGCGCAATGGCGTTGACATTGACTCCACGCCCGGCCCATTCGTTGGCCAGCGCCATGGTCAACTGCCCGATGCCGCCCTTGGCCGCGGCGTAGCCCGGCACGGTGATTCCGCCTTGGAAGGTCAGCACGGAAGCGGTAAAGACGATTTTGCCGCGGCCGCGGGACAGCATCTGCTTGCCGAATGCCCGCGCCAGCGCGAACTGTGCGTTTAAGTTGACCTCGATGACGTGGTCCCAATCTTCGTCTCCGTGATCCTCTGCCGGAGCGCGCCGAATCGTGCCGGCGTTGTTGATGAGGATGTCGATTGGGCCGACTTCGGCGGCGACTTGCTCGACGAAAGCGCGGACGGCCGCTCGGTCGCTGAAATCGCAGGCATAGCCTGTGAAGTGCTTGCCGCGCTCGGCAATGTCTTTGCTGACTTCGGAGTCTGCTTCGAGTGAGGCGCTGACGCCGACGATATCCGCGCCCGCCTCGGCCAGTGCTTGCGCAAACCCGCGCCCGATGCCTCGGCGGCACCCGGTGACGAGGGCTGTCTGGCCGTCGAGCTTGAAAAGGTCCAAGATGCTCATAAAAACCTCTGGGTTGGTGGTCGGTGGTCAGTGGTCGGTGGTCAGTCCACGTCCCGGCCACTGGCTACTGGCCACTGGCTACTGGCCACTGCGTGCGGTTGCCGCCGTAGTAAGCGGCCTTCATCGCAGGTGCCAGTCCGCGTCTGCGAGTGCCTCGTAGATCACGCCGCCCTCCACCTGCGCGGGCATGGGAATGCCCAGCAAGTAGCACAGGGTCGGCGCGACATCTACCGCGCGCACTTGCCGACTAAGCGCCAGCCCTTGCTTGACCCCAGCCCCAGCCAACACGAACGTGCAGTGCTGCCCGCCGATGCCGAGCGTGGCCGAGGGGAGCTGTTTGCCGTGCGCTCCGTCGTACTCGGGTCGCAGCGCATAGACCACATCGCCGACGAGTTCACCGGCCAGATTGACCATCTCGGCGTCTTCCCGCGTCAGGGCGAGGGCAAAAGGGCCGCGTCCGGTCTGGGGATGGCGATAGGCGTGGAGGGCTTCGATGAGGTCGAGGCGCGTTTGCTCGTAGTCGCTGGGATCGACGATTCCCGTAGGCTCGCGTCCTTGGAGATTGACGAAGATGTGGACCAGCCCCACCGGGGCCGCCCGCGTCTGCTGCCAGTCGATCTGCTTTTTCTCGGCGTCGGCATAAATCAAAAAGCCGGCCTGTTCCAGCACCTCGGCGATATCGACCGGCTGGTGCTGGTTGGGGGTGCCGCCGTGGTCGGAGACAACCGCGACGACGGTGTCGTCATCGGCCAGCTCGACGACGCGGCCGATCATGTCATCTATGGAAGCATAGGTTTGGGCCACGCCCGCTTGGCAGCGCGCCAGCGTGTGCGGGTCGGCTCCGCTGCACTCGTCGGCTTGCGAGAGGAAGAAGTGGCTGGTGTAATCCGAGGCGTGGGTCTCGATGAACAGCACGTCCCAGTCGTTGTGCTCGGTTAGGTACGCCGCCACTTCGGCCAGACGCTGGTGGTGGAAATCCAACAGCTCGAAATAGGTGTCGTCATCGACCACGCCCAAGGCATCGCGTGCTGGATTTTGCAGGAAATTGCCGACGTTTTCGTCGATCTGCCGCGCCACTTCCTCGGGCTGTGTGTAGCCGCTCGCCGGCCAGATCTGCGGCACAAAAAGCTCGAATACATCGCCGGCTGCGCTCAGGCTGACGAGCTTCATGCGCACATACCCGGCGCGTGTTTGGCCGTCGATCTCAAAGTGGTCTTTCCACCAATCGGTCCACTGGCCGACCGCCAGCTCGGCGACGCGATCACCTGCATGGCGGCTGCGGCAAATGAGCAGCCGGTCGTAGCCTTGGTCGGCTGAGGCGTATATCAGGCCGTAGAAATGCTTAGGCGTTCCGGCTCGGCCTTGGCGGCGCCTATCCGCTCGACCGCGCTTGAGCAACTCAACGACCAGCACCACTTCTTTGGGCGGTAGCGCCGAGGCGGGCGCATCTTGCCATCCTGCGGCTGGGACGATCGCCACTGGATCGACGTTGCGCACCTTTTGCAGGGCGCTTGGGTCCAACGTCTCAGGGTCGCGCGGCCCGCCGATGGGCCGGGGCGTCCAGCCGCCGCCGACAAAGAGATGGTAGCCGGTGAGCTGATGCACGTTGGACACGCCCGGCCCGGTGCCCTCGACTTGGATGCCGGTCTGCACGGTCGGCGGCCAGGACATTTCCCACTTGACTAAAATGGGCTTTTTGCCAGCGCGCTCGACCGTGTTCCACAAGTACTCGGCCTGCGAAAGCTCGGTGTTGATGCCCCACACCGTCTCGTCGAGACGCCCGCCGAGTTTGCGGATGTTGAAGTCCATGACCTGATGGGTTCCCGCCCAAGCCCCGGTCGAAGTGGCCGTCCAGCCGGGGGGCGTCAGGGTTGGGAAGACGCCGATCATGGGCCGCTTGACACCCTGCGCCATGAGTTGACCTAAGTGGGGCATGTGCCCTTGATCCACCATGTGTTGCACCAACTCCATGGCGGCTCCATCCATGCCGATGACGATGGCTTTTTGCGCCGGACTCTGCATAGTATTCTCCTGAGTTAGATTCCCAAACGTTCGTACTGCTCTAGCGGAGCGTCGCACGCTTCCATTTGCGCGCGCAACAGCCCCTGCATTCGCTGCTCTAACGCCGCGTCAGAGAGCGGGTTTTCTTGGCGCGGGTCTTGCTCTAAGTCGAAGAGCAGGGTCCCGTACTCGTGCTGCTTGGTCCGCGTGTGTCCTTGCGTCCGCAGCAGCCGGCAACCCTTGCTGAAAGCAAACGGCTCGGCGAGTTCCACGTTGGCGAATTCGTCGACTGAAAATAAGTCGCGCATGTGCGTGGGCATGAGCGTGTAGTTGTACAAAGGCTGGTTGTCGGGGCGGGCGGGGGCGCGCATGTACACGTAGCGGCCATCGACGACGTTCACCTGCCCGCCGTGATTGCCGAAGATCGCGGCCTCGCGCACCGGGGCGTCGTGTGCGCAGACTGCGCCCAGGCTCTGGCCCAGCATGTCTGCGGTCGGCTCCATCCCGAAGAGGTCCAGCAAGGTCGGCCCCAAGTCGATCGACGGCTGCACCAAGCTCTGCCGCCGCTGGCCCGCTTGGCCGCAGCGCGGATCCCAGACGAAGAACGGCGTGTTGGACAATTCGCGGTACCAAGGCATCTGGACCTTGGCCCACAGGTCGTGCTCGCTGAGCAGGAAGCCGTGGTCGGTCCACACGATGAGCATGGTATCGTCCCACAGCGCGAGGCGGTCCATCTCGTCGAGGATGTCGCCGAGGCGGGCGTCGCACATGCTCAAAAGCGATGCGTAGTGGCCCCGGCATTGATCGACGAGGGCTTGCTCTTCGGTCACTGGGCCATAGGCCGGCCAGTCGAACAGCGCGGACGAGCGGTTCTCAAAGAGTGCTGGGTAGAGATCTTGGTATGGGCGCTGGGTGAAAAACGGCTCGTGCGGATCAAAGGTTTCGATCTGCAAAAACCAGTGGTCGGCGGCGTGGTTGCGGCGGATGAACTCGACGCCGGCCTTGAAGGTCTGGGCTTGGGGTTGGTCTTCTTCGCGGCGCATGTATTGTCGGTTGACGCGGTCTTGGCGATGCCACAGGCTGCGGCCTGCATTGCTCCCGTGCGCCTCTACGGGCGGTGGGTCGGCGACCTGACCGATCCACGGATCGCCCTCTTGGCCGCGGAAGAACTGCCAAGTGTTGTACTGGGTGTGGTAGGTGGCTCCGCCGCTCTCCCAGTAGTGGTAGTGATCGCTGATGAGGTGCGACGAGACGCCGGCGTCGCGCAGCATTCGCGGGACGGAGTCGTCAAACGGCTCCAGCGGCCCCCAAGAGCGGTGGAGAAAGTTGGGCCGCCCGGTGTGCAAGTCGCGGCGGGCGGGCATACACGGCATGGAGCAGACGTAGCTGGTGTCGAAAGTGAGCGACCGCTCGGCGAGCCGCTGAAAATTGGGCGCGTGCGTCCAATCGCAGCCGTAGGGCGGCAACATGTGCCGGTTGAGCGAGTCGAACATGACCATGATTGCCTTCATATATTCACCTCGTGTAGGAGTTGGAGAGCTTGCTGACCGCGCTCGGACTCGGGATCGCGCCGCGCAATGCGTCGCAACGGATACAAGCCGTTCCGCGCTAAGGACCGGGCCTCGGCAAACCCTTGATCCCCCAGCGGGATAGCTGCGGTACCACGTTTAGGTCTAGATCTTGCCAGTAATACTGCAATGATTCGCTTTGCCAGCCCGCGTAACAGGCGTCCCAGTTAAAGCCGGTGCCGCTTCTTGCATAGCGCAGGCTTAGTTGGCCGCTGGCTCCATGTCGTTGTCGCGAAATCCGGCCACGACGATGTTGTTGTTGCGCTCCAACACGTTGTCTTGGTCGATGCGATGCGGGTTGTCTGCGGCTCGCCCCACCGGCCGCAGGGCCGTGCTGTGATAGCCAAAGCGCACGGATTTGCGCCAAGAATCCGTGCGGTTGCAATCCGACCAGTGGATCGTTTGGTAGCTAAAGAAGATCACGTCGCCGCGTTCGGCCGGCACGGCCACGCTGTCGAGGTGATCGGGGTGGTACTGGGCCGGCGGCAGGTGCGGCGCTGTTTCCGGGCCTAATACGTGTTCCAGCGGCCCTCGCTTGTGGCTGCCCGGCACGACCATCAGCGCACCGCTCTCCAGCGGCGTGTCGTCTAAGTGCAACAAGCAGTCCACGAAATCCGGGCCATCGTGGGGGTAGAATGGATAGTCTTGGTGCATGGGGAAAGGCGTGCCTTTCTCGGGCGGCTTGGCGTGTAGGACCGTGTGGTGCCACTGCACCGGGCCGTCGATGAGCTGCTGGACGCAGGCGATCATGGCCTCGTGGAAAAGGACGCGGCCCCAAGCGGCCGAGTAAAAGTGTGGGTTGTGCATGAAGACCGCGCGCGTGTTGAGCCGGTCTTCTTCGTCGAGGTAGCGGTCTCGCCAAGGGCCGACCCAGCCGATGGTCTCCTGCCCCCACTGTTCGATCACTCGCACCATCTCGGCGGCCAGCTCTTCGGCTTCCTTGGGCGTGAAGAGTTGGGGGACTTTGAGATAGCCCTGTTCGCGATAGTGCGCGATTTGTTCTTGGCTCAGCATGTCTGACTCCTTTCTTCTGCTGCTCTCTTTTGCAAGGCGCGCATGTACGCCAGCGTATAAGCGGTGCCCAGCCGTCCGTCATCGCCCATCTGCGGGATGTGATCCGGGATCAAGGTGCCGTCGTATCCGACCTCGGCCAGTGCGCGCATGGCCTGATACATGTCGAAGTATCCGTCGTCAACAAAGGTCTCGACAAAGTGCGGCAGCGGCTTGTCGACGTTGCGGTAGTGGACTTTAAAGATCTGGCCCTGCCCGCCGAAGTAGCGGATCGTCTCCACCACGTCGCGGCCCATGGCCTCGCCGCCCTCCAGCCAGCAGCCAATGCACAAGCACATGCCTACGTTGGGGCTGTCGGCGATTTCGAGGGCGCGTTGGTACCCGGCAAAGCTGCTAAAAATGGGCCGCGGCACTCCGCCCAACAACACCCCGGGCGGGTCGTCCGGGTGAATGCCAATGCGGACGCCCGCTTCCTCGGCGACCGGCGCGATTTCCCGCGCAAAGGAGGCGAAGTTGTCCCACAATTCTTCTTCGCTGTATGCGCGGCCATGCGTCAGGCCCGCGCCGGTAAAACCGCCGCCGGTCGCCTCGGCGAGCCGCGCTAGGTCAAAGGCCCGCGCCTTCGCGCCGCCGCGGGTTTGCTCTGGCGGTGTGCTCCACACGCTGTTGGCCATGTGGGCATAGGTCGTATAGGGAATGTCGGCTTGGCCCAAGTTGCGGATGTGCGCCTTGTACTCGGCAACTTTCGCGTCGCGCTCGGGCAGGTTGAGGGTGATCGCATCCACGTTGTGGACGCTGCCATTGCCCAAGCCGTAGAGCTGGATGCCGCCGCGGGCAAAGTGTTCTCGACGGCTGCGATAGTACTCGGGGCTGGCCTTGGCCGGATCAATCCAAGTCACGGCGTATTCTACGCCCATCTGCCGCACAAAGGCCATTTCCGCCTCGCTCGGCTCGGGGGACATCTGCGCCGCGACCTTGAGGCCGGGCGCGATTGCAATGTGGCTTTTGACGGCCATGGCGATTTTCCTTTCGCGGCAAGAGGATGGGATTGCGCGGCAAATCTAAGGCCCGAGCCGCTGGCTATCAACAAATTGAATCTGTCGCTATACTTGGGAAGCGGAAGGGATGCGCGTACAATGCAGAATAAGATCGAGCGGCATAAGGCCCCAATCGTCACGCTGACAACGGATTTTGGCGAGGGCGATTACTACGTCGGCGCGATGAAAGGGGTCATCTTGGGCATCGCCCCGGAGGCCCAGATCGTGGATATTTCCCACCAGATTCCGCCGCAAGATGTGCTGGCCGCCGCTTTTGTGCTGCGCCACGCCGCACGCGAATTTCCGCCGGGCACCGTGCATTTAGCGGTCGTCGATCCCGGCGTGGGGATGCGCCGACGGCCCTTGGCTCTCCACGGCTGCGGCCACTGGTGGGTGGGGCCGGACAACGGCCTCTTCAGCTTCGTCCTCGACCGCGCCGACAGCCGGGTGCGCGAAATCGCCCGGGCCGATCTCGCCCGGGCCAATCCGAGCAGCACCTTCCACGGCCGCGACCTCTTCGCGCCGCTGGCTGCTCATCTTTGCGGCGGTTTGGACTGGGCCGCTGTCGGCCCGCTGGTGGCCGATCCGGTGCGCTTGGCCGAAGCCGCACCTTGTAAATCGGCGGACCGCATCGCCGGCCACATCGTCCACATTGATGGATTCGGCAACTTGATAAGCAACATTGAGGCTGCCGACATTGCGCCGTGGGGCACCGCGCTGTGCATCTGCCTTGGGGACCAGGTACTGGCGGAACTTTGCCGCACGTACGAGGATGTCGAGTTGGGCGCGCCGCTCGCTTTGATCGGCAGTGCTGGTCTGTTGGAAATTGCGGTCAACGGCGGCCATGCCGCGCGCCAATTAGGGGTTCAACGCCGCGCCGCGCTAGTCGTCGAAAAACGCTGAGAAAAATTATGTCTAACGCCCCACTCATCGTCAGCATTTCTGGAATTCGCGGTCTCGTCGGCGAGTCGCTCACCGATGCGGTCGTCGCGCGCTTTGCCGCGGCCTTTGGCACCACTTTGACGCCGGGCGATACCGTCGTCCTCGCGCGCGACACGCGCCCATCTGGCGCGACTTTTGCCCAAGTGGCGGCCACCGCTTTGCGCCAGACGGGCTGTCGCGTCGTCGATTTGGGCATGTGCTCCACGCCCGGAGCCAAGCTGATGGTCGCCGCGCTGGGTGCCGCGGGCGCGATCATCATCACAGCCAGCCACAACCCGGCCCGGTGGAACGGCCTCAAACTGGTGCGCGCCGATGGCGTCTTCCTCAATGCGGAAGAGGGCGCGCGCGTGGAGGCTCTTTTTTACGCGGGCGAATTTCGCGGTGCGGCGTCCGGTGCGCTGGCCACGATCGACGCAGACGCCGTGGTGGCGCGGCACGTGCAGCGAATCGTGGACTATGTGGATGCCGCCGCCATTCGCCAAGCCGGATTCAAGGTGGCTGTCGATCCCTGCAATGGCACGGGGGCCTTGGTGGTTCCGCGCCTGCTCGATGCCTTAGGCGCTGAAGCTAGGCTTATCAACGCGCGGCCCGACGGCGATTTCGCCCACGACCCGGAGCCGGTGCCCGCCAATCTCGGCCCGCTCGGCCAAGCCGTGCGCGACTGGGGTTGCGCTGTCGGTTTTGCCATGGACCCGGATGCCGACCGGGTCGCGTTGGTCAATGCGAGGGGGGTGCCCGTGGGCGAAGACTACACGCTGGCACTGGCCGTTCAAGCGGTGGCGGCGCGGCAACCCGGCCCGGTCGTCACCACCCTTTCCACCTCGCAGGCGGTCACAGACGCGGCCATGGCCCACAACTGTCCGGTTTTTCTCACGGCGGTCGGCGAGGTTCACGTGGTGGAGAAGATGATGGCTGAGGGAGCGGTCATCGGCGGCGAGGGCAACGGCGGCGTCATCGTCGCCTCAGTGGGCCCCAGCCGCGATGCGGCCCTTGGCTTGGCCTTGGTGCTGGAGGCGATGGCCGGTGCGCGGCAGTCGCTTGAAGAACGGATCGCCGCACTGCCCCGCTACGCCATTGACAAGCGCAAAATCACTTGTACTCCAGAGCGGCTAGCCGCCGCCCTTGCCGCGCTGCACGACCGCTACCCCCAAGCGTACATCCACCCGGTGTGCGATGGTTCCAAACTCTACCTGAGCGGGCGGCTCGAATGCCCGTGGATCCACCTCCGCGCCTCCAATACCGAACCCATTGTCCGGGTCATTGCCGAGAGCGCAAGCGCCGAGGAAGCCGCCTTGTTGTGCGACGAGGTGGAAAGGTTGTTTGGGTAGGGAAAGGGGCGACTGAGCGTTTTTCGCGCCAAAGCGGCGATTCCGCAAGAGGTCAACGGAAAGAGCAAGCGAGCAGCCGAGTTTATTCGGCTGAAGCGGCGAAGATGGCACGATGGCGACCAGTAGAGGAAATCGCAGCACGCGCGTAGCAGAGGTTGCGCGACGCGGCTTTTTAAGATTCCTCTTAATTGTAAAAGTAGCAATGGAATCTCGCCCGCGAAAAACGCCCGACGTGGGAGCCGCTCGACGAGCGTTTTAAAAACGCTTCTAAGAAGCCTTTTTAAAATTATTCTTATTGTTTTTTGATCCCCCAAAAAGCCTAGTAGTACTGGAATCTCGCCCGCGAAAAACGCCCGATCCAGGAACCGCTCGACGGCCCGTTGAAGTAGTCCGACGAGCGTTTTAAAAACGCTTCTAAAAGTTTTTAGCGGCGACAATATCTCCGTAGGATCCTTCGACTAGCTGATCGCCGGTGATTTCCAAGGCCCGCATCAAGGCTTCGACGCGCCGGTGCGACTCCTCAATGCCCTTTTCTTCGGTCACGGCCTCTAGCTCGACGAACTGGCCGAGGCCCTTTACGTCGTCGAGGTGGATGCGCACGTTTTCCCACAGCCAGACTTGGCGCGTCTTTTCTACTTCGACCCAGATGCCGTGGATGCTGCTGAGGATGTTGCGCAGGCCATCGGGATCTTCGGTTTTGGCGATCTCGTAGTCGCTGCGCTTGGGGCCGGTTAGGTCCTCGCGGTGGTAGAAAATCAGATGACCTTCATCGGTGCCAAGCTCGCGCAGTTTGAGCCGCCCTTGGGCGACGTTGAAATAGGTGTCCTTCTGGTGGAAGGTCCCGGCTAGCCCGGCGCCGAGGGCGTTGAGGTTTTCTTCGGCGCGCTCGACATCGGGATAATGCGCTTTGATTTCAATATTGGTCATGTTGGATGCGCTCTGTTGAATGCGGCCTAAGAATGTACGCCTGTCCCTTGGCGCGTCAAACTTGCGGCCTACGGCTCGATACGTCAAAGTTATAGACCATGAAAGCCATCGTCGTAGCTAACGACTTGGACCACTCGCTCTGCTGGCAAGAGGTCCCAGAGCCGCCCTGTGGACCAAGCGAGGTGCTCGTCGATATACATGCCACCGCCGTCAATCGCGCCGACCTCCTCCAGCGCGTCGGCAACTACCCGCCGCCGCCGGGTGCTTCGCCCTACATGGGCTTGGAAATGGCGGGCGTGGTCGGTGCTGTCGGCGCGGCTGTAACGCAGTGGCAGCCCGGCGACCGCGTCTTGGGTCTGCTCTCTGGCGGTGGGTACGCCGAGCGCGTGGCCGTACCCGCCACCCACTTGCTGCCTCTGCCCGGCGACCGCGACTTCACGTGGGGCGCGGCCATCTGCGAAGTTTTTCTCACTGCTTTTGTCAATTTGTTCCGCGAAGCGGGCTTGCGCGCCGGCGAGACGGCCCTCATTCACGGCGGGGGCAGCGGCGTCGGCACGGCCGCGGTGCAACTGTGCCGCGCAGCCGAGGCCAAGGCCATCGTTACGGCCGGTACGGAGGCCAAGGTGGCGTACTGTCTAGCGTTGGGCGCGGAGTTTGGGGTCAATTACAAGGAGCGGGATTTTGCCGAGGCCATTCTCGCCCACACCGACGGCGTTGATGTGATCCTCGACATCGCGGGAGCGGGCTATTTGTCGCGCAATGTGCAACTGCTCAAGTCCGGTGGCCGCCTCGTGATCATCGCCGTTCTGACTGGTGCCGAGGCTCAGATTGACCTCTTGGAGCTACAGAGAAAGCGGCTGCGGCTGATCGGCTCGGTTTTGCGCAGCCGCTCGGACGAGGAGAAAACCGCGATTATCGCGGCCTTCAAAAAACGCTTCTGGCCCCTGCTAGTCGCCGGGCGCATGAGAGCCGTGATCGAGGATGTGTTGCCCATTGAGCGCGCGGCCGACGCCCAAGACATCCTGCGGCAAAACCGCAATATCGGCAAGGTCGTCCTGCGAGTTCGGGATTGAGCATTGGGCCTTAGGAGTTGCTAGCTACTTGACACAACCCGAATTCAACAGCATTCGCCCGGACGCAGAATAATCCGAATGCAATCCCTCTTAACTCGCTACGCCATTCGCCCCAAGAAAAATCGCGGCCAAAACTTTCTCGCCGACCCGGCCGTGCTGCGCCGGGCAGTGGCTTGCGCCGACCTTGCGGCCGGCGATACGGTGCTGGAGATCGGGGCTGGGATCGGCAATCTAACGCAGTTTTTGGTAGCGCGCGCCGGGCAAGTCGTGGCGATAGAGCAAGACCGCCAGTTTGCTCGGTGTCTGAAGCCGTTGCAGCGGCGGCACGGGCATCTCAGGGTACTATGGGGCGATGCGTTGGCCGTGGATTTTCCGCGTTTTGACAAGGTAGTAGCCAATCTGCCGTATCAAGTGGCCCTGCCCATTGTATTCAAGCTGCTAAACCAGCGATTCGAGCGCGCCGTGCTCATGTTGCCCAAGCGGCTGGGCCAGCGGCTGTGTGCCCCGGTCGGGCAAAAGGGCTATTGTCGGATCGGGGTCGCCGTTGGGCGATTGGCCCAAGCAGAGTGGATCGAGTCGGTGGGCAAAGACGCCTTTTGGCCCCGCCCCGAAGTCGATAGCGCGCTCGTGCTCATCAAGCGCACCAAGCCCAAGTTTGCCGTGCCGTCCGAGGCGTTTTTTCGGCAGGTCTTGGAAAGCCTCTTTGCCCGCCGCCAAGAACAAGTCCAGCAGATCGTCCCGGCCGCCGCTCTCGCCCGTTTGAGCAAGAAGATCAAGAGCAAGCCCGTGTACACTGTCACGCCGCGCGAGTTCGGCGAAATCACCCGCGCCTTGTGGGATGGGAGTTAGGAACTTCTCAATGCGCTAAGAACCGCTCGGCTTCAATCGCTGCCATACATCCGCTGCCCGCCGCGGTGACGGCTTGGCGGTACGCGGCGTCCTGGACGTCGCCGCAGGCGAAAACGCCGGGGATGGCGGTCGCGGTCGAATCCGGCTTGGTGAGGATGTAGCCTTGCTCGTCCATGGCCAACGCGCCGGCGAAAAGCTGGGAGTTGGGTACGTGGCCGATGGCCATAAAGACGCCCTCGCAGGGGAATTCGCGGGTCTGACCCGTTTGGGTGTCCGCGAGCCGGACTCCGCGCACGGTCAACTCGTCGTCCGCCTGTAAAATTTCCGCGACCGTGGCGTTGACCACGAAGTCGATCTTGTCGTTGTCCTGTGCGCGCTTGAGCATGATTTTGGAGGCGCGGAACTCGGCGCGGCGGTGGACGATGGTGACCTTGGAGGCGAATTTCGTCAGGTAGGTTCCTTCCTCCATAGCCGAGTCGCCGCCGCCGACGACGACTAGCGCCTTGTCGCGGAAGAAAAAGCCGTCGCAGGTGGCGCAGGCCGAGACCCCGTGCCCCATGAGCCGCGTCTCGGATTCCAAGCCGAGGAGCCGCGCCGACGCGCCGGTGGCGATGATTAGGGCATCGCATGTGTAGGCGTCGTCGTCGCTTGTGACGGCAAAAGGCCGCTTGGACAAATCGACTTCAGTGGCAATTTTGAATTGGCACTCGGCCCCAAAGCGCTGGGCCTGCTGGCGCATCCGATCGACGAGTTCTGGCCCCATGATGCCGTCGGGAAAGCCTGGGTAGTTTTCTACGTCCGTGGTAATGGTTAGCTGGCCGCCCGGCTGCAAGCCTTCGAGAACCAGCGGGGCTAGGTCGGCTCGGGCCGCGTACAGCGCGGCCGTCAGTCCGGCTGGACCCGAGCCGATGATGGCGACCTTGTAGTGGTGATTGGTGCTCATTGTGCTCCTTTTTAGACGATGCGACTCAAAAGTTCTCGGCCCTCCAACCCGGCTAGCAGGTTGCCGACCGACCGCTCGGCCATGGCTTGGCGCGTCTGGTGCGTTGCGCTGCCTAGGTGGGGTATGACAACGAGGTTGTCCAATGCGAGCAGGGGGTGGTCGCGGGGGAGGGGTTCGGGTTCGGTTACGTCGAGGGCGGCGGCGTGGAGGCCGCCGTTTTGCAGGGTTTCTACTAGTGCGTCGTGATCGACGACGCCTCCGCGCGCGGCGTTGACCAGCACGGCCGACTTTTTCATCAGGCCCAGCTCGCGCCGACCGATCAGGCCGCGCGTCTGATCGGTCAACGGCATGTTCAAGGCCACGAAATCCGCCTGCCGGAGCAGCTCATCCAGCCCAACGTAGCGCACTCCGAGGGCGGCTTCGGCCTTGGGATTGCGCTGGCGGTTGTGGTACAAGACGGTCATGTCGAAGGCCAGTGCGCGGCGCGCTACTTGGTAGCCGATGCTGCCCAACCCGATGATGCCGAGGACTTGGTGGTGGACTTCTTGGCCCAGCATGAAACTCGGATCGTAGGCGACAAAATCCGGGCCGCGCGCAAAACGGTCGCCTTGGATGAGGTTGCGCGCCGCAGCCAAGAGCAAGGCGAAGGTCAGGTCGGCTGTTGCGCCGTCGAGGACGTTGGGCGTGTTGCCTACGGGGATGCCGCGCTCTTGGGCGGCTTGGAGGTCGATGTGATCGACGCCGACGCCGTAGTTGCTGATGACGCGGAGGTCGGGCATGAGATCCATGTATGCGGCGGTGAAGGCGTGGTGGCCGTAGTTGTACACGCCTTCGATGGTGCGGAGCAGTTCGGCCGGGGGCTGTGGGTGCAGCGGATTCCAGTGCGCGATCTCGGCGCGTTCCTCGATCATGGGGACGATGGTGTGATACGGTTCGATTTCCGAGCGGAGCAGGACTTTGTAGGGCATTGGAGTTAGGAATTGGGGATTGGGTTGCAGGGAAGGGAATATAAATAAGGCGTCCGTTTCAGCAAGAGACCTTGACGCCTAGGACGGCGTGGGCGACCTTGAGGCATCATGTTGATCGCACATCCCAAAGGACACTATCGCTTTCTTCGCGGCATTGACCCCTATTCCTGTGGCGTTGTTGCCGAGCCGGGCTGGGAGATCGTCCGCGTCGTGCTGGCCGAGCCGCGGCCTTGGCGCGAGGGCTTTGAGCGCGTGGACGCACATCTGGCAGCCGAAGGCTGCGACCGCGTCTCGCTCTGCGCGATGGAGCTGCGCTCGCCCGCGCCTTTTACCATGCCGGGATTTATCGACTTCAACCGCGAGTACTGCGCTGTTTTGCGGGCGTGGGGTTTGTACGTGGATGCGCTCAATCCGGTGGCCCGGACAAACGTCGCGCCCGCGTGCGATCCGCCGTCTGTGCCTTCGCTGTACGCCTTTTCCTATGCGGTTCCCAACGGCCGGATTGAGCGCAAAACCCTGATCGTGGCCGGGGCGGGCGAGTTGCGGGAGGGACACCTCGCGACCGAGGGGATTATCCGCCCTGGCGATAGGTCGCCCGCGGCCATGCGCGAGAAGGCCGCTTATGTGGCGCAGGTTATGGGCGAGCGGCTCGCGGGCCTTGGCGGGACGTGGGCACTGATCGACGCGGTTGACGTGTACACCATCTATCCCTTGGCGGACCTACTCGAAGAGATTCTCCTGCCGGCGATGAGTGCGGTGCGGCGCGGTGGGGTGCGTTGGCACTATGCTCGGCCGCCGGTTGTAGCAATTGACTTTGAGATGGATCTGCACGGCGTGGTGACGCAGCGGATTATTTGATTTCTTGCTGACAGATTTTTTAAATAGTGGCCGAAACGCTAAAGGTCGCCCCCCGGGCGGATCGTCTAAGGCCGCCCGCGCCAACTCCGCAGCCGCCAATCCACGCCAGCCCCGCACAAAGCCGCCGCGTATCCGTCCGCCGGTTCCAGTGCCATCAGCTTCCACCGCTCTACTTCGTCTTGCCCCTCGTCCGAGCGCAAAAGCGCGGCCGCCGCTCCAAGTGACACCGCAAAGGTGCCGAGGCCAGCGGCGATTCCGTCGCCCCGCGCCTTGACGTAGGCTTCCTTGCGCGTCCAGATGTGGTAAAAAGCGGTTCGTCGCTCTTCGTCCGGCACCTGCGCCAGCGCTTCTTGCTCTTCGAGTGAAAAGAAGCGCGCGGCAATTGGCTCGTGCGCGATTTGGGGCCGCATCCACTCTACATCGACACCGACCTCGCGGCTTTGCGCTATCGCGTACAGCGCTAATTCGCGGGTATGGGACACGTTGAAATGTAGCCCGCCCTCTTGCAGAAAGGGCTTGCCGTGTGCGCCGCGTGAAAAAGTTACCGCGCCGGGATCTCGGTCGAGGTAGCGTCCCAAGAGGCGGCGCAACATTCCCCGGGCCACTACAAAGCGTCGCTGATGGGCACCAGAGCGCAAACCGCCCGCCCGCTCGCGCTCTTCTTCGCTTAGACAAGCCGCGAGCGCGGCCCCTTCACCGGCCGCGTCCAACTCGACGCACCAGACGTGGATTTCATCGTCGCCGAGCCGCGGCCAGCCCGACGGGATTTGCCAAAGAATAGTCATAAAAGGTTCACTTGACGCCGTAAGTTATCGCATTCAAATTACGAATCGCGAATTCTCAATTCCTAAATAAGGAGTGTTTCATGGCTGCTTTTTCCAGCAAAAATTATCCCAACTACACAGCCGACGGCAAGTACAAAGTCATCGGCACCCGCCCCATCCGCCACGATGGCGTCGATAAGGTCACCGGGGCGGCGGTGTACGGGGCTGACGTGCGCTTGCCGGGGCTGCTCTACGGCAAGGTCCTGCGCAGCCCGCATCCCCACGCCGAGATCCGCTCGATCGACACCTCCAAGGCCCTCGCGCTCGACGGAGTACGCGCCGTGGCCACGGCCGACGATTTGGTCGAGACCGTGGATAAGCTCTCTAACATCGGCGAAACCACCGTCAACGTCCGCGAGATCGCCAAAAACTCGCTGGCCTCGGACAAGGTGCTCTACGTCGGCCACGCTGTCGCCGCGGTCTGCGCCGTAAGCCCCCACATCGCCGAAGAGGCCCTCGACCTAATCGAGGTCGAATACAAGGTCTTGGAGCCGGTCGTCGATGTCCGCGAGGCCATGCGCGACGATGCCCCGCTGCTCGACGAAAACCGCACCACGCGTGCCCTCGGAGAGGACACGGGCAAGCAGAGCAATATCGCCACGCACAACCAGCACGCCATGGGCGACCTCGCAGCGGGTTTTGCCGAGGCCGACGCGATCGTCGAGCGCGAATTTCACACGGCGACCATTCATCAAGGTTACATTGAGCCGCATAACACGACTGTCTGGTGGAAGAACGACGGCAGCGTCACCGTGTGGGTGAGCACGCAAGGGCCGTTTGAGATCCGCTCGCAGGTGTCGGAAGTGCTCAACGTGCCAGTCTCCAAGGTCAAGGTTATTCCCTGCGAAATCGGCGGCGGCTTCGGCGGCAAGTTTCCCACCTATATGGAGCCGGCCGCGGCCATTATGTCGCACAAAACCGGCCAGCCGGTCAAAATGATCATGAGCCGCACCGAGGTCTTTCAGGGGACTGGCCCGGCCCCTGGTTCCTATATAAAGGTTAAGATGGGGGCCAAAAACGACGGCACCATCACCGCGGCCCACTGCTACATGGCGTACGAGGCCGGGGCTTATCCCGGCTCGGCCGTGGGGGCTGGGGCGCAGTGCATTCTCGCGCCTTACAACATCGCCAACGTCACCATCGACGCGTACGACGTGGTAGTGAACAAGCCCAAGTCCTCGGCCTACCGCGCGCCTGGGGCACCCAATGCGGCCTTTGCCTCGGAAAGCGTCATCGACGAGTTGGCCGAAAAGATCGGCGTGGACCCGCTGGAGATGCGGCTACAGAACGCGGCCAAAGAGGGGACGCGCCGCGCCGATGGCACGGTGTACAAGCGGATCGGCTGCGAGGAAACCACGCGCGCTGCTCAGGACTCGGAGCACTACCACAGCCCGCTCGAAGGCCCTTATCGGGGGCGCGGCGTGGCCAGTGGCTTTTGGTTTAATGGCGGTGGCATGTCTTCGGCGGCCATTGCGGTCAACGACAACGGCACGATCAACCTCACCGAAGGCTCGGTTGACATCGGCGGTAGCCGTGCCGCCATGGCCATGATCGTCGCCGAGACCTTGGGCCTGCGGGCCGAGGACGTCAACCCCTCGATCCCGGACACCAGCTCGATTGGTTTTACCGGCGGCACTGGTGGCAGCCGCGTGTGCTATGCCACCGGCCACGCCTGCTACAACGCGGCTGAAGACGTCAAGGCCGAAATGTGCCGGCGTGCTGCCCGGCAGCTAGAGGTCGCCGAGGACGATATCGAGTTTGCGGACGGCAGCTTTGTCTGCAAGTCCGATCCCACGCAGCGGCTCACCTTTGCGGAGGTCGCCGCCAATCAGGGCAGCACCGGCGGCCCGATCACCGGCAAGGGCACGATCAACGCCGGCGGTCCGGGCAATGCCTTTGCCGTGCATATCGTCGATGTGGAGATCGATCCAGACACCGGCAAAGTCGAGATTTTGCGCTACACGGCCGTGCAAGACGTGGGCAAGGCCATTCATCCCTCGTACGTCGAGGGCCAGATCCAAGGCGGGGCCGTGCAGGGCATTGGCTGGGCGCTCACAGAGGGCTACTTCTACACGGACGATGGCCAGATGGCCAACCCGACCTTCCTCGACTATCGGATGCCTACGACCTTTGACATTCCCTTGATCGAGACGATTTTGGTCGAAGTGCCCAACCCGGCCAGCCCGCACGGGATCCGCGGCGTTGGCGAAGTGCCCTTGGTGCCGCCGATGGCCGCGATTGCCAACGCCATCTACGACGCTATTGGTTGCCGCCTCGGTGAACTGCCGATGAGTCCAGACCGAGTCGTCGCCGCCTTGCATCCGCCGCTAGAAGTAGCGGCTGGCTGAGGAGCCGCACCGCCCGGTTTGTCGGGGCGAGTGGTCGATTTGCCCGACAAACCGGGGCTTGTATTATGGCCGAAAACATCGCCCCCGACGACTTTATCGACGCGCTGTTGCCAGTCGTCGGTCAGTGCGCCCGCGCCTCGCTGATTTTCTACGGGCAAGTCGCCGACATTGGCAAGGCTGCGGACAAGAGCCTTACCGGCCGCAAAGCGCAGGACGCTTCCACGGCTTTCACGGTGCTCGACGCGGCCGTGCAGGACATCCTCCTCGCGGCTGTGCTCCAGCACTTCCCGTTTGTGCGCTGCATTGCCGAGGAGCGCACACCGCTCAAAAAGCGCTTTGTCGGCAACACCTCGCCTTATGCGGTCATCCTCGACCCCATTGACGGCACCTTGCATTTCAAGCGGGGCGACGCGCCCTATCACATCGCGATCGGTTTGGCTTGCGATGGCGAGATGCTAGCCGCGATTGTCGCGCGGCCCTCGGAGGATAAAATTTTCACGGCCGTTAAGGGCGCGGGTGCTTTTGTGCGCGTTGGCAATGGCCGCCCTCGGTGCTTGCAGCTCCCTGGCGAACCGCGCACGAACAAGGTCTTCATTTCCTCCAAAGCCCGCCCCTATCAGGCCCTTGCCCGCCCCGCGCTGATCCCGCGCGAAAGTCCCATTGGCGCCGCATTGGTCCTCACCGAGATCGCCGAGGGGACGCTGTGCGCGTACCTGACGCGCCAAGTCGAAGTCTATGACGTCGGCCCGCCGTCGCTGATTGCCGAAGAAGCCGGAGCGCGTTGCTACGTTGGGGAGCATCGCCGCCCGACTTATACTCAGCGCCGCAAATTCGGGCACTTCTTGGCGGCCGCCAACGACGATATCGCCGAACAGCTCTTTGCCATCCTGCGCCGGTCACACCGAAGCCTATGACCATGAATTACGAGATCAAAGACGTTCTGCCGGTCGTCCACATGCCGTACACCGACGACCAAGCCATTGATTACACCGTACTGGCCAACGAAGTCGATTACCTTTTCGCGACGGGAGCACACGGGTTCTGCCTCGCTTTGGTATCCGACCTGTTGCGCTTGACGGCTGCCGAGCGGCTGGTGCTTCCGGCCCGGCTCGTGGAGTTCGCTCAAGGGCGTGGCCCGGTCATCATCGGCGTTGGGGCCGAGGGCACGGCCCAAGCCCGGCGTTACGCCCGTGCGGCTGAAGACGGCGGTGCGGCCGCCGTCATGGCCATTCCGCCCATTTCCCGCGCCTTGGGGGAAAGCGAGTTGCGTGCGTATTTTGCCGCTTTGCTCGCCGAGGTCTCCATCCCAGTCATGATCCAAGACGCCAGCTCGTATGTCGGCAATCCCATGAGCATTGAGTTTCAAGCGTCGCTCTTTCGCGACTATGGCGAGCGCATCCTCTTCAAACCCGAAGCAACCCCTTTGGGACCTTGCATTTCGGCCCTGCGCGACCACACGGGGGGCCGGGCCGGCATCTTTGAAGGCAGCGGCGGATTGTTGCTTATTGACTCTTTCCGCCGCGGTATTCGCGGGACCATTCCCGGCGTTGATCTACTCGACGGCACGACGGCCTTGTGGCGTGCGCTCGTCGCTGGCGACGAAGCACGTGCGTACCAGATTTACTTCCCCATCTGCGCCCTGTGTACGTTGCAGATTCAAGGGGGCTTGGACGGCTTTATCGTGGTCGAGCGCTATCTAATGCACAAGCGCGGCCTCTTTCCCAACCCAGTTCACCGCGGCCCTCTGAGCTATGCCCTCGACGCGGAAACACGTGCCGAAATAGATCGTCTGTTCGAGCGGTTGCAGGAAGCGTTGCGGTAAGTTGGGAGAGAAACAACGTTGCGAAAAGTTATCTATGCGCTAGAGAAAGAGGAGAATAAAAGATGTTCGGCTTAGATATCAAAGTAGCGGAAAAATTTGACTGTGAGGAACATGCAGTAATTTTTTATGGGGATTGCCTAGAGTTGTTTAAGTCCATTCCAGATAATTCAATACAGTTAATTGTTACATCGCCTCCGTATAACATAGGTAAGGAATACGAAAAAAGACTTGATATTGAGATCTACTTAAAACAACAAAGAGAAGTAATAAGGGAATGCGTCCGCGTTCTTTCCAACTCTGGCAGTATTTGTTGGCAAGTGGGAAATTACATTAATAATGGTTCGATTATTCCTCTCGATACCATTCTTTTTCCTATGTTTCAAGAACAAAACCTCGTTATGAGAAATAGAATTATTTGGCACTTTGAACACGGCCTGCATTGTTCTAGAAGATTTTCTGGACGCTATGAAACGATAAATTGGTTCACTAAAAAAACAAAGAATTACGTTTTTAATCTCGATCCAGTGCGAGTTCCGCAGAAGTACCCGGCTAAGAAGTACTTCAAGGGGCCGAAAGCCGGGCAGTATTCTTGTAATCCATTGGGAAAAAATCCAGGCGATATTTGGGACGTGCCAAATGTTAAAAGCAATCACATAGAAAAAACCCAACATCCTTGCCAGTATCCAGTCGAACTGATTGAACGGCTTGTTCTGTCAATGACAAATGAGGGTGACTGGGTACTAGACCCATTTCTTGGAACGGGTACTTCTGTTATTGCTGCCATAAAAAACAGCCGCCGCGGCGTTGGAGCAGAGACAGAAGGTAAGTATGTTGAAATCGCCCGAGATAGGGTTCAGAGCGCAATAAACGGAACGTTGAAAACGAGGCCGATGAATAAACCCAAATACGATCCGACGGCAAAGAAGAACAAGTTGGCTGTGTCGCCTTGGAACTCGAAAGAGAAAGAATCCGATCAGTTGATTTTGATTAAAGAGAAGCGATCTTCATGAAGGTAGCTGAAGCATACTCTCACTTAAACGGACTTGAATACCTACTCGTTCATCGCTCAGACCTATGGACAGAGATAAAGGAGGTGATCGAGCAAGTAGATGGCAATGCTTGCAAGACAAAAGTATCACGAGAGAGAACTATGGAGGGACGCTTACTATATAGTCCCGTAGAAATGAATAAAGCGTTTAAGAGGTTGCTAAAATCGCAGGGATGGTCTGAAAGTCGGGTCAACTATTGGGTGACGAAAGATGAGGGGCTGATAAGAAGGACTCTTACAATGTCTGCTGAGAATCAGAAGGAGGAAATTCGGCGAGCAGGTCAGGAGCCAATCTTCAGTTACAATCAGACTGATTTTGTGAAAAATAGAGTAGCTATCGAGGTGCAATTTGGCAAGTATTCATTCGTTGCATACGACTTATTTGTAAAGCATCTTGCTTTTTATGTTGGCGATCAGATAGATGTGGGCATTGAGATATTGCCGACGAAGACCTTGCAATCGCAAATGAGTTCTGGAGTAGCTTATTACGAGGGGGAGTTGTACAACGTAGTACGACAAGGACGTGGCGTACCAACGGTTCCGCTGGTCATTGTAGGCATAGAAGGATAGCAAAAATCCCATGCCCATGTTCGACTCAAAGCGCGTACAGGCGGTACAAAGCCCGGTGATCCCGCATGTGGCCGCCCTCATCCGCGATAACCCGGGCACCATTTCCCTCGGCCAAGGCGTAGTTCACTACCCGCCGCCACCCCAAGCCATGCAGGCGGTGGCCCAATTCGGCGGTGCGATTGCCGAACATCACTATCAGGCCGCCCTTGGCCTGCCCGAACTCAGGGAAGAGCTGCACCAAAAACTCGTGCGCGAGAATCAGATCGAGGTGGGCGACGATCAGGTCTTGATGGTCACGGCAGGTTCCAACATGGGCTTTTACCACGCCTTGCTCGCCATTGCCGACCCGGGCGATGAGATCGTCGTGATGTCGCCTTTTTATTTCAACCACGAAATGGCCTTGGCCTTGGCCAACTGCCGGGCCGTGCTCGTGGCTACAGACGCGGCCTATCAGCTCGACCTCGACGCGATTGCCGCCGCGATCACAGCGCGCACCCGCGCCATTGTCACGATCTCGCCCAACAATCCAACGGGTGCGGTCTATCGGCCCGCGGACTTGGCTGCGGTCAATCGGCTCTGCCGCGAGCGGGGTCTCTACCACTTTTCCGACGAGGCGTACGAGTACTTCACCTACGGCGCGGCGCGACACTTTTCGCCCGGCTCACTGTCCCACAGTGCCGAGCACACCATCTCGCTTTTTTCCTTTTCCAAAGCCTACGGCCTCGCCAGTTGGCGGGTCGGTTACCTCGTGGCTCCACGGCATCTGTTGAGCGCGCTAGAAAAAATTCAAGACACTGTGCTCATCTGCCCGCCGGTCATCTCGCAACGCGCTGCGCTCGGGGCGCTCGCGGTCGGCTCTGCATACTGTAGGACTCATCTAGCGGGTATGGATGCGGTGCGCCGGCTTTGCCTAGAGCGGCTGGGCGAGATCGGCGCGCGAGTGCAAGTTCCGGCGGCCGAGGGTGCTTTTTATTTGTTGGCGCGTCTGCAAACCGATCTGGACGCGATGGACGTGGTCGCTCGCTTGGTGCGGGATCACAAGGTCGCCGTCATCCCTGGCAATGCCTTCGGATTGAGCGCGGACTGCTATTTGCGCGTCGCCTACGGTGCATTGCGCCAAAAGGATGTGGCCGAGGGCATGGATCGGCTCGTCCGAGGGTTGGAGCAACTTCTTTCCGCTTGACATGGTAGGTTGTTTAAGCGTATGTTTCAACGAACAGAGAGCGACCTGAATCGGCGCGAAGAATACCTCAGAGGAAGTTTTCCACTCCTCTACGACGTGGAACTTCGACAAACATTGTATTCGGTATTCTGGCTGGTTGGTCGCTCTTCTTTTTTGCTGCTACTTGCCCTCCTGTTCCTGCCAGCGGCTCTACGCGCCCAATCCCTCGCCACGGACTCGAATGCTATCGACTTGGGTATAGTCGGCGTTGGCGTGGAGACGCGCGCGTCTGTTTCCGTCGAAAATCTACAAGACGATGCAATCGAAGTGATCGTCGGCATTAACGGTGCTGGTTTTGACGCATCACCGGATACGCTGCGCCTGGGCGGTAAGAGCGTCAGCCGCGTCGAAGTGCGCTTCCGTGCTACGGTAGCCAGAGCGCATGTAGGCGAACTGACATTGCAGGTAGCCGGCTTGTTCAAAGACGAGCGCTTGGCCGTGCCGCTCCAAGCCGCCGCCGTCGTTCCGACTCTAGTGATCTTGCCGGCCGAAGGGTTGGATTTTGGCGCAGTGCCCGTCGGGCAAGTGGCGACGGCCGCCGTTATTGTCAAAAACACCGGTGCCGTGTCCGTGGCGGCTGGGCGGCTGGAAGTTGCCGATCTACAAGAGCCTTTTAGCGTTGCGGGCGAGGTTGGCACTTGGCCTGCTCCCGGGGGTGAAACGCGGATCGACGTTGCATTCTCCCCGAGGCGCAAGGGGCTGGTCGCGACCGAATTCGTCGTGGCCGCGCCCGACGTTGGGAATTGGTCCATTCCCTTGCGCGGGCGCGGGTTAGTGCCGCAAGCGGCCTTTTCGCCCCTCCCACAAGTGGGTCTCGACTTTGGCGCCGTTGAAGTGGGCCAGCGCCTAACGCGCCGCGTGACCGTCCTCAATCAGGGCCAAGCCGAGTTGCACCTTGAAAACGCCGCCATTGAAGGGGCGGCTTTTGTCCTTGGCGTGGTGGATTCGTCGGCGACCATTGCGCCCAAAGGGCGACTCGACCTGAGTGCGGCGTTTGTGCCGCAGAGCGAAGGGGAACGAAGCGGCGTCCTGCGTCTGTCCACTAGCGATCCACAAGCCGCCGAAGTGGCCATCCCCCTCGCGGGTCGCGGCCAAATCAGCCCGCCGCGCATTGAGATTATCAATGGCGCCGTTGACTTTGGCCGCGTGCCCATCGGCGGGACCGTGCGCGGCCATTTGCTGTTGTGGAACAAGGGGGGCCAGCCGGGTGTAGTGGAGGTCGCCCTGGCGGCGGACGAGGGCGTTGAATTTGGTCTCGAACAGCACTCGGTCCTGGTTCAGCCTAAAGCTGGTGCGCAAGTGGCCCTGAGTTTTTCGCCCAAGGAAGCCGGCGCTCGCCAAGCCGTCCTCCACGTCGAGGCCGGAGCAGAACGCCAGACCGTGCGCTTGCAGGGCGTCGGCCAGTTTTTCGCCCTCAGCCCGGCGACCGTGGATTTCGGTCGAGTCGCCGTTGGCGAAAGCAGCAGCCGAGTCCTCGAGATAGCCAATGTGGGCAACGCCGACTTTGAGATTAACCAGCTTCGATCGACGAGTAGCGAGTTTACCGCTCACACCTCAATCGACGCCCACAGCAAGTTCTTGCTACCGGCCCACAGCCAGCGCACCTTGCCGTTGCACGTGGCCTTTAGCCCGTCGACCCGCGGAGCGATTTCCGGGACTTTGCGCTTGGATGGCTTGGGCGCGCATGAGATGATGACGCTCGACATCCTGCTCAAGGGCAACGGCGTGGCCGCGGAAATCGAGCTGAATCCGGCGGGCGTCGTCGATTTTGGCTACGCGGTCTTGCGGGAACAAACAGAAAGGACCTTGGTGGCCACTAACGTCGGCGATACTGTGCTGCAAGTCGAGGCGCATTCCCAAAGCAAAGAGGCCCAAGTGGCACCGGCGCAATTCGCACTGGCCCCGGGCGAGTCCGCCCGCCTCACGCTATTTTTTACGCCTAATGCCTTGGGCGACCGCCGAGGGCGCGTTCTGTTGATTAGCAATGATGTCAAGGACCGCGCCCGTCCACTCGAATACAAGGGACGCGGGGTGCTCGCCGACATTGACTTGGCGCAGATTGTCGAAGTTTTGGTTTCGCGCGGCGAGCAGACCCAGCCCTTGGCGGTCGGCTGGGACAATACGCCGGTGGTGCAAAAAGACGGTACCAAAGTGGATGTAGCCTTTGCGATTCCCGACTCCCTGCGGCCGGCGTTAATCGGTCGCGAACTGGTCGTCGAGTGGACTCCACTCGACGAAAACTATGACCCCAAAAGCAAAAGCAGTACTCAAAAGCAGAAGGTTCCCATCTACGAGTCGAGCGGCGAGCGCGTCCTGGCCGAAGATCTCAACTTGCGGTTGTCGGAAGAAGACAATCGCCGCGTGCGGCTCAAAATTACCACCCATAGCTACCCGGGTGCTCCGCCGCAGAGCGTGTCGCAGCTTTTGGAAGCCGGGGGCTGGAGGTGGGAATTTGAGGCCAAGCCACTGGTTTCCTTTTTGACGATCCGTCCCGGCCGCGATTATACCGACGCCGACGGCAACGCGATCCCGGGCCAAACCGAGCGCCTGATTGGCTTGCCCGGATTGGCCTTTGCCGGCTGGCACAACGTGGATAGCCCGTCGATTTCCGGCATCCATTTTACCGCCATCGGCAATGTCCTTGAAGCCCTGTCGACCGGAAACTCGCTGGCCATTTCGCTGGGCGTGGCCGTTTCCTTTTACAAGGATCAGTTTCTCTTTGGCTTCGGCTGGGATATTTACGACAGCCGGCCGCAAGAAAAAAGGAAAGGCTCGCAGGATTACATTATGACCTTTAAGTACTCGGGGTTGTTCAAGTGAGCAGGCGGTGGTACACCATGGCCGCCGCACACAAGTCCTGCGCCCCCATGCCTGTCAGATAGACCGCGCTCGGCGCGGACGTGCCAAGACGCCCGCAGGCCGCATCGCCGATATCCAGCACCTTGCCTTCGACGTTGCGCGCCAAGGCGATCGGCGCAGCTTGGCCCTGCTCCGCCGCAAAGCGGAACTCCCCGGACTGCTGGGCTTGAGCGAGGATATCGACGACGACCGTGCGCTCGTAGAGTACTGCTGGCGCGAGTTGGCGCGTGCGACTGTCCCCGGCGATGACGGCGAGATAAGGCACGTCGGCCAGCATCGCCGCGGTCAAAATGGGCTGCGGCGTCGGCACCGCCGTCAGCACGGCGTCGGCACCGGCTATACACGCTTCTAGCGAGGCTGCCATCCGCAGGCTGGCGCACAGAGCTGGTTCGACCGCTTCGGCAAACGCCGCGCGGTTCTCAGGCCGGCGACTCGTGCAGGCAATCTCCGCTAGATCAAAGAGTGCGTCGCAGGACAGGGCCAAGGCCCGCGCAATCCGGCCGGTTCCCAGAATGGCGACTCGCTTGATGGATTTGCCCGCTAGATATTGAAGGCCCAGTGCGCCGGCCGCGCCCGTGCGCTGGTCGGTGATGTATCCGGCCTCTAGCCGCCACGATCGGCTCTGTTGCAGTGCTTTCAATGCGATATACGCTTCCCGCTTGGCCAACCGCCCGCTCGCCACGTCTGAAAATTCTTCGATGATCTTGCACGTGCGAAACTTCCCCGGCCATTCGGCTGGCATGTCCAAGCGAAAGTAGTCGAATGCTCCGCGCTTTTGGATGGATTCAGTGCGCGGTGGATTGTGGATGACCCCCGCGCCGTAGTGCTCAAACGCTTGGTGACAGGCGGCGAGAAAGTCAGCCGTGGAGAAGTGATGGGCAAAGATTTCTTCGCGCAAGAACTCCATGGTTCTTCCTTTGTTTGCTTGACGTAACTTGCCGTTTCTTATTCACTTGAATGTAATGACGATGGAGCAATGGAGCGAGGAAACCCCAACCTGCAAGAGCTAATTTTGTGGGGGCTGGCCGCGGTGGCCGTAGCCCTGCTCCTCAAGACGGCTTTCTGGCCGCACTCTGCTACGGCCCCCGAGCCCGTGCTTCAGCGGGAAGTTGCCAAGTCGAAAACCGCTCCCCAGCGTAGCCCCATTCGGGTCGAAATCCTCAATGGCGGAGGCGAACCCCAGATCGCCGCCCGTCTCCGTAAAAAGGCGCGCGCCCTCGGGCTAGATGTGATTCACGAAGGTAATGCACCCAGCTTCAATCACCTGCACACGATCGTCGTTGCTTTGGACGGCGATATCGAGCAAGCCAGACAAGTGGCGAATGTCTTGGGTATCCCCCATTTTATTCGCCAGAAGAAGGAAGATCAGTTCAGCTTGGCGCGCGTCTCGATTGTCATCGGGCACGACTACCGCCGCATCGGCCTGCTCGACCCGGTTAAGTAACCCTGCGAGAAAATGTCCATGAGTCTGTCCCAAGAGCCGAGCATCGCCCGCATCGTAGAAGTTTTACAAGATAAAAAGGCCCTCGCAATAACCTTGCTGGACCTGCGCGACATCACCGACACCTGCGACTACTTCCTGCTCTGTACGGGCACTTCTGAACAGCACATCCGCAGCCTCACCGACGAAGTGCGGGATCAACTCGCCGAGATAGGGGAAAAGCCTTGGCACATCGAAGGGGTGGATACGCGGCGCTGGGTGCTGATAGATTACGTCGATTTTGTCGTCCACATCTTTCGCGAGGAAGTGCGCGATTTTTACGGCCTAGAAAGGCTGTGGGGCGACGCCGCGCGCACGGACTTCCCCGATGGGGGGGCGCCCGAGGAAGCGGCAGAAAACCCCTTTGAGTTTTCGACCTTCTAATGCCGATGCAAACGCTCAAATGGCAAGACGACGCGCTGGTCTTGCTCGATCAGACTCGCTTGCCCGAGGAACTGGTGTACACTACCTACCGCGACACCGAAGCCATCGCCCGCGCCATTGAAGGACTGGTGGTGCGCGGTGCCCCGGCCATTGGCTTGGCGGCTGCGTATGGCGTGGTGGTGGGCGCGTACGCCGCGGTTGATTGCACGCCCGAGGCTTTTTGTCGTCGCGTGGAAACGGCCATTGCTCGCCTCGCCCGCACCCGACCTACCGCAGTCAATCTGTTCTGGGCCTTAGATCAGATGCAGGAGGTATTGGGGGCGAATCGGGGCCGCGATAACCGCGCTGTCTGCGCCGCCTTGCTAGCGGCTGCTCACCGCCTCTTTGAGGAAGACCGCCAAGTCTGCCGCCAGATTGGTGCCCACGGCGCGGCGCTCCTGCGCGATGGCAGCCAAGTCATCACCCACTGCAACGCCGGCAGCTTGGCCACGGCCGACTACGGCACGGCCTTGGGCATCGTCTATGCGGCCCAAGAGGCAGGTAAGAAAGTCGCCGTATTTGCCGACGAAACTCGCCCCTTGCTCCAAGGTTCGCGGCTGACCGCATGGGAGTTGATGCAGAGCGGCATCGACGTCAAGGTCATCTGCGACAATGCGGCTGCGGTCGTGCTGCGCAATGAGGCGATTGACTGCTGTATCGTGGGCGCGGACCGCATCGCCAAAAATGGCGACGTGGCCAACAAAATTGGCACCTATGGGCTGGCGATCCTCGCCCGCGAACACGACGTGCCTTTCTACGTGGCCGCGCCGGTCTCAACCCTCGACCTGGCCTTGGCCTCGGGTGCGGAAATCCCCATTGAAAAGCGCGACGCGGCCGAGGTGCGCCAAGGCATGGGCCAGCGCACAGCCCCGGACGCGGTGCCGGTTTACAATCCGGCCTTTGACGTCACGCCCGGCGACTTGGTGTCGGCGATCATTTCGGAAAAGGGCGTCGCCCGCGCTCCGTACGAACCCACCCTGCGCGCTTGGATTGAGCCATGAAAACGTACTTTTTCCTCCTCTTGCTGGCCCTGCTCGGTACGGCCCACTGCGCGAGCGCACCGCGCTGGCGCAGTGATGCGGGCGATTCCGAACCGGTCCGCCGCGAAGAATTCGATCCGCGTACGCTCGACGAAGATTTGCTAATTGAGCCGGTTCAACGAGAAAACCGCGAGCAGGCCCCAGTCCGAGCGGAGCCAGAGGCTTCCGCACAAGATCCCACCCTGGCCGGGAGCACTTCGGTCTATCGCCTCCAGCTAGTGGCCCTGAGTAATGAAGCCATAGCCCGCCAGCGCCGCGCCGAATTAGAGCGTACACTCGGCGTGAGGGTTTATCTGGTGGTCCGCAACGCACATTCGGTTTTGCAAGCTGGCCAATACGCTACCTACGCCGCGGCCGCGGCCCTCAAGGAACAGGTTGCCGCACTGGGCCCGGATTACGCCGATGCCTATGTCGTCGAAGTTCCGACGAGCGCAGGGCCCAACGCCGTTCCGGCCGAGGCCGCGCCCGAGATGGTGAGTATCACTGGCTGGCGAGTGCTGATCGACCAGTTCCTAGCGCACGATCACGACAAGGCCGTTCGCCTCGCGGAAGAGGCCAAAAAGCGCCTGAAGCGCGAAGACATCAACGTGATTCTTAGGGGACCGTACTACAAGATCGAAGTCGGCAACTATCGGACCGAGGCGCAAGCCCAGGCCGCGGCCGAACGAATAGGGAGGTATTACCCCAACGCCCTCAAGGTCCGCTCCCAGATTATCGTCTCGCAGGAGGAGTAACGCGCCATGCGCTTGTGCTGCTGTGTCATCGCCTTACTGCTCATGGCTTGTGCCCATGGCAAAAGCACCGGACCGAAGGTCTTCGACGATGAGGTCGCCCCGGTCGTGACGGTTGAGGATCCACCGCCAGATACGGCCGATTTACGCGCTGTTCGCTGGCACTTGCTGTTTGCTACCGAAAGCCACGCTCTCGGTCAGACTCAACGGGCGCAAGAATCGCTCGATGCGGCCCTTGGCATTCTCGCGGACCTCGACCAGCACGACGCGCTGGTGGATACCGCGCAGGCGGCGGCTCTCAGCTTAGCCATTGAGCAGACCTATCTCTACCTGTTGCCGCACTTGGAGCGCTTTCCCGCCGACAGCCATTTGAACCTTTTACTTGAAGGGCTATCTCAGGAAAAAATCGAGGATCTGCCGACCGATGCCAAGCCTTTGGTGCTCATCCAACGTCTCGGTCGCCGCAGCGACATGCCCATTGATGCCAATGACCGCGTCATTGCCAGTCTCCAATTTTTTCAGACGCGGGGCCGCCAGACCTTTGCCACTTGGTTGCGGCGCGCTGGGCGCTATCGCACCCTGATCACCGATATTCTCCAACGCGAGGGGATGCCCAGCGATCTTTTCTATCTAGCGGTTATCGAAAGTGGTCTCAACCCAAGGGCCTATTCGCGGTCGCGTGCGGTGGGATTGTGGCAGTTTATGGCGCACACTGGTCGCATGATGGGCCTCAAGCGAAACCACTGGGTTGACGAGCGGCGCGATCCGGTCAAGGCGACCGTTGCGGCTACCCGGTACCTAAAAGACCTTTTGGCCGAGTTTGGCGACTGGCGTTTAGCGTTGGCGGCGTACAACGCCGGGCCTGGGCGAGTCCGCCGGGCCATCGCCCGCGCCGACACCAATGACTACTGGCAACTCGATCTGCCCCGCGAAACAAAAAACTACGTACCGCTTTTTATGGCCGCGACCATCATAGCCAAGGAGCCGTCGCTTTTTGGTTTTGAACCTCAAGCCGAAGAGTCGGCCTTTGCATACGAAGAAGTCGTCCTGCCCAAAGACTGGCTCTATGTCGATCTGAAAGCGGCCGCCAAGCTGTTGGGCATTGAACGCGGGGTGTTGCACGACCTCAATCCCGAGCTGCGCCAAGACATCACGCCGCCGGGGAGCCGCCGGCCTTATGTTTTGAAGGTGCCGCCGGGCCAGGGCCGGATCTTGCTCGACCAGTACGCTAGCCTGCCGGTCCCGCCGGGAGCCGCGATCCATCAGTACCAGGTGCAACGCGGCGACACGATCTCTAGCATCGCCCAGATCTTTGGCGTTTCCACGCGGGTCGTCATCGCGGCCAATAGCCTCAAAAACCCCAATCTCATCCGACCGCGGCAAGTGCTCTATATCCCGATCTCGGCTCCGATTGTCCAGCATGCCAAGCAAGCGAATCGCAGCGAGAAGACCTACACGGTGCGCCCGAAAGATTCGCTCAGCACCATCGCCTTTAGGCACGGGGTGCGCCTGCGCGACCTGATGCAATGGAACGGCCTCCATACCACGCTGATCAAGCCCGGTCAGAAATTGGTGGTGCAACAGCCGTCTAGCCGCCAAGAAGTGCTGAGCGGTGGCAAAACCTACACGGTGCAGCCGGGCGATACGCTGTGGGACTTGGCCCGCGACTTTTCGGTTAGCGTGGCCGACTTGCAGGCGTGGAACGGCCTCAAAAGGGTGCTGATTAAACCGGGCCAACAGCTAACCGTGGCCAACGAACAAACGCAGATGTACACCGTGGTCGCCGGTGATACGCTGCACGGTATTGCGCGCAGATTCGGCCTCGCTCCCAGTGCTATTGCTCGCCAGAACAACATCGGCCTCTCGGAGACGCTGCTGGCGGGTACGACCTTGCAAATCCCGAGGTGACATGAGTGCGGTCCGCCATATTTTTTTGTTAGCACTGGCCTTCATCCTGCAAACCACTTGGGTTGATTCTATTAAGATAGGGTCGATCAAACCCGATTTATTGATTGTGGCGTTGAGTCTTGTTGCGCTGCGCCGCGGGCCGGTGGTCGGGGCCTATATGGGGCTGGGGCTGGGCATCTTCCAAGACCTCTATACGCCCGCCGACCTCGGGGTCAACGCACTCGCCAAGTCGCTCATTGGCGCGGGCTTTGGCTACAGTCATACTCACATCGTCTCCGACAGCATTCAAATGCAGACCGCGCTGATTTTCTGTGCTGTGATCGTCCATGATCTCATCTATTATACGTTTACCGGCGCTGACGTGGCCTTTTTTGAAGTTGAAATTTTCAAGATTTTGGGCCGCGCTGCGTTCACGGGCCTGATCAGTGCGGTTTTCTTGGTCGGCTTGCTCATCAAACGCTATCTCTTTCCCGCTTGATCATGCAACATCCACTGCCACAAGATGAGCACCCGCCCCTCAAAATCCTGCTCGCGCCCGTCGTCTTGTTGTTCGCGATTTTGCTCCTGCGTCTGTTCTATTTGCAGGTCGTCTCCTCGGCCGACTACGCGCGCGAGTCCGAGGAAAACCGCATTGCTCAGCGGCGCGTCAAAGCTCCCCGCGGGCTGATCTACGACCGCGATGGACGCATATTGGCCCGCACCCGCCCCTTTTACACTGTCGCGTTAGAGCGCACCACGCGCAAGGACTTTGAGGCGGCCACCACAGCGTTTACAAGGGCCATCGGGGATGTAGAACTAGACGGAGAATACAGTCGCAAATATCGCACCATCCGCCTCAAGCGCGATGTCGACTTCCGTACAGTATCGATCATCGAAGAGCGACTCAAAGCCGATTGGCCTCTGCTCGACATTGAAATCGAGACCCAGCGCTACTATCCCTACGGTACAGCCGCCGCCCATTTGCTTGGTTATATCGGCATCATCCGCGACCAAGATCTCCAAGGGAACAATGAAAACGCCTATGTACTCGGCGATTTTATCGGCAAGACCGGGATTGAGAAAGTGTACGAAAACAGCCTACGCGGCCGCGATGGCATGATGTACGTCGAAATTGACGCGACCGGTCGCACGGGCCGCGAGTTTCCAGAGCGCGATCGGCTTCCCGTGCCCGGCGCGCCTCTACACCTGACCCTTGACTTGGAAGTGCAGCTAGCGGCCGAGCGCGCCTTGCCCGATAGCTTTGCCAGTGCGCTGGTTGCCCTTGACCCGCGCACTGGGGCTGTGCTGGCTTTGGTCAGCAAGCCGAGTTTTGATCCCAACATTTTCGTGTCGTTCCAAGCCCAAGAGGAGCGGCGGCGGGTGTTGCAGAGCGAGACAATGCTACTCAACCGCGCTTTGCAAGGGCGTTATCCGCCTGGCTCGACGTTTAAGATGGTCAGTGCCATAGCCGCGCTCGAAACGGGCGTCACCGATACGCTGAGCCTGTTTGAGCCTTGCTATGGTGCATTGCAGGTGGGTAGGAGCACGTTCCGCTGTCACAAGCGAACAGGCCACGGTAGCCTGACCCTGCCGGAGGCGATCGAGGTCTCCTGTAATGTTTACTTCTACCATTTGGCGCGGTTGATGAGCGTTGAAACGTGGCACAAGTACGGGGCCAAGTTAGGCTTCGGCCGGCCGACCGGGATCACCTATCCCGGGGAATTGGCTGGTCTCCTGCCCTCGCGCCAGTACCATGAGGAGCGCGGTGGCTGGTCCTTTGGCCACTTGCTCAACCTCTCCATTGGTCAAGGTTCCTTGTTAGTCACGCCCATGCAGATGGCCCGCTACGTGGCCGCCATTGCCAACGGCGGTTATTTGGTCTCGCCACACGTCAGAGGCGATCCCCCGCGCCGCCAACGCATTGACGGCATTTCGTCGCGGACGCTCAGCATCGTGAGAAAGGCCATGCGCCGGGTGGTGGCCAGCGATACCGGTACTGGCCGCCGAGCGCGGGTTGACGGCGTCGCGATTGCGGCCAAGACGGGTACTGCCCAAGTGCCTAGTCGGGAGGATGACGCTTGGATGGTGGCTTTTGCCCCGTACGATAACCCCGCCATTGCCATCGCGGCCGTGGTCGAAGGGGGCGGCAGTGGCGGGGCGCGCGTCGGCCCAGTTGTGCGCGAGGTCGTCAAAGCCTTTTGCATTCAAGAGGGCATCATTGAGCCGGAAGTGACCGAGGTGGACACGCTGTTGACTAACGAGGGAATGCTTTAACTCATGCGCTTGATCCGCAGGCTCGATGTTCCGCTCCTGATGGCGACTTTGGCGACCGTACTGATCGGTATCATCGCGATTTACAGTGCTACGTATCACAACGACTCTACCTCGGTGCAGAACGCTTGGATTAAGCAACTCCAATTCGCTGTTTTGGCTTTTGCCGTGGCCATAGCCATCGTCTATATCCCGGAAAAGGTCATTTACAGCGTGGCGTACCTGCTGTATCTGTTCAGCATTGTGAGCCTAGTCGCGGTGCTGATGTGGGGTACGGGCGATGCTACTCGTTGGTTGCGCTTGGGACCGATGATGTTACAGCCTTCAGAACTGGCCAAGATCGCCACCATCATAGCCCTGGCTCGTTACCTGAGCGATCGCAACGCCGAACACATCAACTCCTTCGGCGGCTTTTTCGGGGCCTTGGTCCTCGTATTGGTGCCGATGGCCTTGATCGTGCGCCAGCCCGACTTGGGGACCGCGATTTCTTTTGGTGCGCCGTTTTTCCCCATGCTCTATTGGGCGGGGATGCGCAAGTTTTTCATTCTCCTCCTCCTCTCTCCGTTCATCAGCGTCTTCTGCTCCTTAGATCCGCTGTGGCAACAGAGTACTCCCTATGTTTTCGCCGGCTTTGTCATCGGCAGCACCTTTTTGGTTCATCACTTTACGCGCCAACTCTGGTTGACCATTTCCCTGGCCGTCGTCAATACCTCGGCGGGTTTGCTCACGGTGTACTTTTTGGAGAATTTTCTGCACCCATACCAAAAGGCCCGCATTATGACCTTCTTCAATCCGGCGAGCGATCCGCTTGGCTCTGGGTGGAACATCATCCAATCCAAGATCGCCATTGGCTCCGGCGGGCTGACGGGTAAGGGCCTGCTAGAAGGCACGCAGACTAAGCACCAGTTTCTGCCGGCCGCTCATACCGATTTTATCTTCTCGGTCATTGCCGAGGAGGGGGGATTTGTCATGGCCTTGATAGTGCTGGGCCTGTTCTTCCTTCTCATTTATCGAGCACTGCACATCGCCTCCATGGCCAACAATGCCTTTTACAGCCTAACAGCCCTCGGCTTGGCTGTGATGCTGACCTTTCACGTGTTTATCAACGTTGGCATGACTATCGGCGTCATGCCCATCACCGGCCTGCCGCTGCCCTTCCTCAGTTCGGGAGGCTCTTCGCTGCTGTCCAACCTCCTCGCCATCGGTTTACTCCTCCACATCGGCACCTACCGCCACGAGTTTTGAATGCGCGTTGCTAGACAGGCGATGTGCTGCGCCCTACTCGGCGCGTTCGTCATCAGCAACCCACAATGCGGGGCTTATCGAGCCGAGCACGCCCAGCTAGCGTACGCCTATTTGCGCGATGGCCTCTACGACCAAGCCTTGGCCGAAACCCGCCGGGCCATTCGCCAAGACGGGCCGGATGACCGCTTGCTGCTCATCGCCGCCCTCGCCCGGCTGGGCCTAGACGAAGTAGATGCCGCACTGGAACTGATCGGCCAAGCCGCTGCCTTGGCACCGGACAACGACGACCTGTACCGGGCCTTGCGCGACATTGGCAAAAAAGAGGAGCACTTCGCCCAAACCGAAAAACTCCTCGCGCAACTGCGCGCAGCCCACGGAGAAAGTGCGTCGCTGTGGGCAACCGAGGGCTGGCTCCGCGCCCGGCAAGAGCGGCCCGCCGCCGCCGTAGAAGCGCTGCGCCAAGCCATCCGACTCGACGAGCACCACCTCTTCGCCCACATTGAACTCGGTCGCCTTTTGATTGCCCAGGGGCGATTCGCCGAGGCCGAGGCCGCGCTCGCCGAGGCCGTGCGCATTCAACCCGATGACCGGCAACTCGTCCTCACCTTGGGCGATTGCCAGCTCCGCCAAGGGCTTGCGGAACAGGCCACTCGCACTTTTGAGCACGCGCTGACAGCCGGGATCGTTAGTGCCGTTGAGATCGCCCGCATCTACTACGAGCGCGAGCGGCCCGACGGTGCTATTGAATACTACGAGCGCGCTTTGGCCGATGCTCCCGACGATCCGCTGGTCCTCAACAACTTGGCTTGGACCTATGCAGAAGAGGGCTTGCGTCTTAGCCATGCGCTGAGTCTGTCGATGCGCGCGGTCAAGCTCGAAGCGGAAAGCCCGGTCTATTTGGACACTTATGCGGAATTGCTACACCTGTTGGGGCGGCCTGACCACGCCGTGGCCATTATGCGCCAGGCCCTCGCGATCGAGCCGACCGATGGCGAGCACCGGAGCTATCTCGAAGGCCAGATGGCGAAATTCCGCCGTGCGCTCGCCACGCGCATGTGAGTTAGGTGCGGTAGTGTTGGTAGTCGATGTCGAGGTGTTCTAGCTTTGCGTACAGGCTTTTGCGCGAAAGGCCCACGTCTTCGGCTACTTGCGAAATCACCCCGCGATGTCGGTGCAGAGCCTCGCAGAGGAAGTGTCGCTCAAACGAGTTCCGCGCTTCCTTAAAATCGCGCTGGCTTAGATCGGGATCTTCTTCGTCTTGCCAGTGGACGATCTCTTCGGGCACGTCTTCTTCTCGCAACAAGCTATCGCTTGCGAGGAGGACCATGCGTTCGAGCGCGTTTTCCAACTGCCGCACATTGCCCGGCCATGGATAGGCCAAGAAGTGGTTTAAGGCCGCGGCGTCAATCCCGCGAATTTTGCACCCGTTTTGCGCGGCCAATCGGCGGATAAAGTGCTCGATTAGTAGGGGAATGTCTCCCTTGCGCTGGCGCAGTGGCGGCAGCTTGAGCGGTACGACGTTGAGCCGATAGAACAGGTCCTCGCGGAACGTTCCCTTGCGGACCTCTTCCCGCAAATCGACGTTGGTGGCGGCAATGACCCGCACATCTACCCGCAAAGTCTCGGCGCCGCCGACGCGCTCGAACTCGCGTTCTTGCAGGACGCGCAACAGGCGCAGTTGTACGCGCATATCCGCTGCGCCAATTTCGTCGAGAAACAAGGTCCCGCGATTCGCTAGTTCAAAGCGGCCCAAGTGCTGGCGGACCGCGCCCGTAAAGGATCCTTTTTCGTGCCCGAACAGTTCACTCTCCAGCACGCCTTCGGGCAGCGAGGCGCAGTTGAGACGCACAAACGAGGCCCGGCGCCTTGGGCTGCGCCTGTGCAAACGCCTCGCCAACACTTCTTTGCCCGTGCCGCTTTCGCCAGTGAGGAGCACGGTCGCTGGGAACTCAGCGATCCGGTCGGCTTGGGCTAGCAGGCGGCGGACTTGGGCATTTTGGGTGATGAATTCGGGATGGTCAGAGGACGCACCTCCTCGCGTAGCCTCGTCTGAGTTGGCAGACGTACAAGAATACACAGAAAACCTCCCTTCTTTTTGGATATTTAATGCAAGAGTGAATATAATATGCGAGTGCAAGGGATTGTCAAGAAAAAACAATGTAGGAGGTAGATGGGGGATTAGGCCAAGACCGAGGGCCTATGGGCACAGATTTCGGACACTAAACTGCTGTAGTTGCTGAAGCCTCTCGATTCTGCGTTGTAGAGCGCGACGGGCTGGCTAAAACCCGGGGCCTCGGCCAAGCTAATGTTGCGGCTGATGACCGTCTGATAGACCTTGTCGCCGAAGTGGTTGCGTACTTCTTGGGCCACGTGGCGACAAAGCTGCAAGCGGTTGTCGTACAAAGTAAGTAAAACGCCCTCGATTTCGAGATTGGGATTGAGATAGCGCCGCACCAAGCGTATGGTATCCTTGAGCTTGCTCACGCCTTCTAAGGCATAGTATTCACACTGCACCGGAATGAGCACGGAATCGGCCGCACTCAGCGCGTTGATGGTCAGCAAGCCCAAGGACGGCGGGCAATCAATGAGTATAAATTCGTATTGTCGTTTTATCGGGCCCAGCACTTCGGCCAGCCGTCTATCGCGCCCGACCATCGCGGCCATCTCTACTTCGGCACCTGCGAGGCGAATGTGCCCGGGCACTACGAAGAGGTCCTTTATATAGGTGGGAAAGGTCGCCGAGGAGACGCTGAGCTGGCCTAGCAAAACCTCGTAGGTCGAGGCATAGTCGCTGCCGAGTTCGGCGTCGCAACTGCTAGTGGCATTGGCCTGCGGATCTAAGTCGATGAGTAGGGTTCGGTGCCCGAAAAGGGCTAGACCGGCGGCAAGATTGACAGCCGTGGTTGTCTTGCCCACTCCACCTTTTTGATTGGCAATAGCGATGATTTTGCCCATACCCATATCTTGCCCCATTAAAGCCTACAAAAAGGCTCAATCAGCTCATCGGAGCGCACCTAAGTGCGACTCCGTGCTATTTAATGAAACAAATCAAGAGGGCCGACTGACTGCTCCCATAGCGAAAGGGAGCGTGTTCAGGGGAGTTGTACAGAAGGCCCTAATCACCGCCTGCATTCAATATAAATCGGGGCAATGGCTTGTCAAGGGTTTGTGCCAATTTGATTACAGATGGGGCATAAAGGGCACATAAGTCTCATAAAATAAATAGGTTATATGTTTTCGTAAATCGCTTGCGCGTGTTTGCGTTGCCAGGTTTTTGAGTTGGTGGTGAGCGGTTCCTTTTCACGTAAGTTCAACCATGAGAGACGACGATGCAAAACGATTCCTCCTTCTCAGAATTAGTTGCTATCATGGCGCGTCTGCGCGGCCCGGCTGGCTGCCCTTGGGACCGCCAGCAGACCCATGCCACGCTCAAACCCTACCTATTAGAGGAGGTGTACGAGGCTCTTGAAGCCATGGACGCAGCAGACGACGCCGAGCTATGTCGGGAATTGGGCGATGTGTTGCTACAGGTGGTGTTCCACGCCCAGATCGCGGCCGAGGAGGGCCGCTTCGACATTGAGGCAGTCGGTCAAGCCATCGTCGATAAACTGGTTCGTCGCCATCCTCACGTCTTTGGCGATGCCCGGGCGGACGGGGCCGACGAGGTCTTGCTCCGCTGGGAGCAGATCAAAAAGCAGGAGCGTCGGGAGCAAGGGGAAACGGCGCCGTCGTTGCTGGAGGGCATTCCCAAGCACCTCCCGGCCCTAATGCGTGCCCATCGCATCCAAGCGCGCGTTGCCCAGCAGGGATTTGATTGGGACGAGGTTGATGGCGCACTCGACAAGGTCGAAGAGGAATTCGCCGAAGTGCGCCAGGCTTGGGAGAGGGGTGAAACCGCAGCGGTCGAGGAGGAGTTTGGCGATCTACTCTTCTCGTTGGTCAACGCCAGCCGATTCCTCAACGTAGATCCCGAGCAAGCCCTCAGACGCGCAGTCGCCAAGTTCGAGCGTCGCTTCCGCACCCTAGAGGAGATCGCGCAGGCGCGGGGAGAGGAAGTAGCTGCGCTCTCGCTGGTGGCCCTAGACGCGATATGGGACGAGGTGAAGAGGCGCGAAAGGGGCGAAGAATGAGCGAGTTTGTTGGGTCATTTGTTGGTACTGCGCTGGCTGTCGTCGAGCTGTTCGGGGTCGAGGTAATCCATGGCCGGGTCGAGCTTCCAGCGCCACTGGTCCGGGGGCTGTATGGTGCGGCCCCACTCCGCTAGGATGGATCGGTCGGCGCGGAGCGCGGCTAGGCGTGCGGCGATCCACGCTGGGTCCCATCCGTCTAGGACCTCGGCTTTGAGGGCGGCCAGCGTTTCTTGGTGCGCCGGGTCGGCCGCTAGGTCGCAGCGCTCGCGGGGGTCGGCTTGGAGGTCGAAAAGCTGGCAGGGCTGCCCGTGGTAGTAGTTGAGTTTCCAAGGCCCGCGCCGAATCATGCGCTGAAAAATGCCCGCATCCGGGAAGGGGCCGCCGGCCCCGGCTTCGTCTTGGCAGAACTCGGAGAAGGCGACGTCGTCCCACGCGGCGTTTTGGGGATCGGCAAGCAAGGGCAATAGGCTGCGGCCCCGCGAGTGGGGCAAGGCCGGGCAGCCCAAGGCGTCGAGCAGGGTGGCGTTGAGGTCGAGTGAAGAAATCACTCGGTCGCAACGGGTACCTGCGGGCAAGCGCCCGGGCCAAGCGAGTATGGCTGGCACCTTAACCGAGTCCTCGTAAAAGGTCTGTTTCCACCACAGCCCGTGCTCGCCGACTTGCTCGCCGTGGTCCGATGTGTAAAGAATGAGGGTGTTTTCCTCTAAGTCGTTTTCCCGCAGCGCGGCTATGATCTGGCCGATTAGCGCGTCCATGCGGTGGACTAGCGCCCAATAGGCGGCGCGGGCGCGGCGGGTTTCCTCGGCGCTGACTTCCTCGATCTCGCAGGCTTGACGCCAGCCTTTGATGTGGGGATGGAGATGGTCGCCGAAGGGTTCGGGGGTTTGCGGTGGGGTGATGTTTTCGTAGTAGTAGCGATAGTCTTGCAAGCGGGCGACAAAAGGCTGATGCGGCAACATGAAACCAACCGAAAGCGAAAACGGCTCTGCGGCTTGGCCTGCGCGCTTGGCGACGCCGAGGCGGTTGAGGCGGTCAATGGTCGCGGCGGCGACGTCTTCGTCGTGGACTTGGTAGGTGCTCTGGCCGTGGCCGGACAGGCGCAGGCTGACGCGGCCCGGCCCGGCCGTGCCCGAGAGTTGGCCGTGATCAACGCCTTGGCCCCCGGGCTGGTTGGGGCCGTGGTCGCCGACGAGTCGCTCGGCGTACCCGTGTAGCTGGTCTGGCCCGACCGAGTGCATGCGGCCGATGAGAACCGGGCGGTAGCCGCCCGCGCCCATGGCGTGGGCGAGGGTGGGGATGCCCGAGTCGAGGATGTGGGCATTGGTCCAGACTTGGTTGTCGCAGGGGTAGCGGCCCGAAAGCATGGACATCCGCGAGGGGACGCAAATCGGCGAGGGGCAATAGGTGTTGTCGAATACCACGCCGCGCTCGGCGAGGGCATCGAGGTGGGGGGTTTTGACCAAGGAGTCGCCGTAGCAGCCCGCGACGTAGGGGCTGTGTTGATCGGAGTGGATGTAGAGCAGGTTGGGGCGGGGTGATTGGCTCATAATGGTCCTCGTCGGTTTAGCGGTGTGGGCGACAAGGTACGCGGCTGGTCGGGGTCGAGCAAGATGGGGCGAGGTAGGTTTTCTCGCGTTGCTGTCTTATGTACGTTTTCTTAAACGTCGAACTGCAAGCGATGGAGATTGGGGATGAAAACCAAAAAAGCCGCCAAGGCGGAGAAGATGAAGAGGAAAGACTACGAGCGCGAATTGACCAAGCTACACTACGAACTGGTCAAGTTGCAGCACTGGATTAAGGATCAGGGCCTGCGGGTCGTGATCGTATTTGAGGGACGCGATACAGCGGGTAAAGGCGGTGTCATCAAGCGCATCACCGCGCCGCTCAACCCGCGCGGGGCGCGCGTGGTGGCCTTGGGTACGCCGTCGGACCGCGAGCGCACCCAGTGGTACTTTCAGCGCTACGTGGCGCACCTGCCGGCCGCGGGCGAGATTGTGGTCTTCGACCGCAGTTGGTACAACCGCAGCGGCGTCGAGCGGGTGATGGGCTTTTGTACCGAGGAGGAGTATTGGGAGTTTCTCCACTCGTGCCCGGAGTTTGAGCGCATGCTAGTGCGCTCGGGGATTATCCTGCTCAAGTACTGGCTGTCGGTGAGCGCGGAGGAGCAAGAAAACCGCTTTCAGGAGCGCGCCCGCAATCCGCTCAAGCACTGGAAGCTCAGCGAGATGGACATCAAGTCGCGGAACATGTGGGTCGAGTATTCCAAGGCCAAAGACGAGGCGTTTTTCTACACGGACATTCCCGAAGCGCCTTGGTACACAGTGGAGGCCGACGACAAGCGGCGGGCACGTCTCAACTGCATCGCGCACATCCTCAGCCAACTGCCCTACGAGGACGTGATGCCAAAAAAGATCAAGCTGCCGCCGCGTCCGCCGCACGGCGAGTACCAGCGCCCGCCGCACGGCAAGTTGCACTTTGTCAATGAGCTGTACTGAAAAGCGGCGCTGCAACTTAAAAACGCTTCTTAGCCGCTGGCAATCGGCAGTGGGGCATTGCCGCGGACTAGGCCTTCGTCGCGGAGTTCGGCCCAAAACGAGTCCGGGATCGCCTGCGTGAGCAAGTCGAAGTTCTCTTGTACGCGCTCGGGTTGCCGGGTCCCGGGGATGATGCAGGTGATGGCTGGATGGGCAAAGACGAATTGCGAGGCGGCGGCTTTGAGGTTGACGTGGTGGCGTGCGGCCACGGCTTCGAGCGCCTTGGCTTTAGCCGCGATTTCGGGCGGTGCTTCTTGGTAGTTGTACGTCGCGCCTCGGTGCGCGCCTTTGGCCAAGATGCCGCTGTTGTACGTGCCGCCAGCCATGATGCCGATGTTCTTTTGTACGCACAGTGGCAAGAGTTCGTCGAGTGCGCTTTGGTCGAGCAAGCTGTAACGTCCGGCCAGGAGAAAGCAGTCGAAATCGCCTTCGCGGGCAAAGCGGGCCAGCATTTCCCACTGGTTCATGCCCGCACTGACGGCGCGGATGACGCCTTCGTTTCGCAGCTTGTCGAGCGCGGGATACGCGCTGTCGATGGCTTCTTGCCAGTGGTTGTCTGGATCGTGAATGTGGAGGATGTCGATGCGCTCTACACCGAGGCGTTTGAGGCTGTCGTCAAACGAGCGCATGACGCCGTCGTAGCTGAAGTCGAATATCGGTTGATACGCGGCCGGGCCGGCGAAAATGCCCGTCTGTTGATTTTGTTCGGTTGGGACCAAGACGCGCCCAACTTTGGACGCGAGCACATAGCTGTCGCGCGGTACGCCCGCGAGGGCTTTGCCGAGCCGGAGTTCGCTTTTGCCCGCTCCGTACAGCGGCGCAGTGTCTAAGAGGTTTAGTCCTAACGACAGGGCGCGGTGTACAACGGCGACGGCTTGGTCGTCTGATATGTCGCCGTATAGACCGCCGATGGAGGCACAGCCCAAGCCGAGACGGGTGACGCGCAGGCCGCTGCTGCCGAGGGTGACTTTTTCGCGTGGATTCATGGTGTGTTCCTCTGGTAAGATGAGAAAAACAAAACATAGGCCAAACTATCCGCGACAAAAAGCCCGCCTCCTGGGTAGTGGCACATTTTGCAATCTCCAATTGTCGCGGTCCGGTTGAAGTCGGGGTTCAGGCGGAGCCGGGGCGATCCGTATTAATGGTAGTAAAGCTAAATTTCAAAACGTACCACTACCTACACTTGACACGCCTTTACTGAAATTCATAAAATATGCGTTGCAATTCACAGAGCGGCGCGGCGCGTTTGGGTATAGAACCCCCGCCGTTTGCGGCATTCTTAATCGGATTAACAGGACATGGGCACAACGTCAATATCACAAAGAACACCATCGCTGGGCGCGGTGCTTAATGCAATGGCGGTGTCTTGTTCTACGCTTGAAAAAACGCCGAGTTTTTATTTCTGTAAGTCTTTAAAAAACAATGATTTACCCCCCCCCCCCCCCGATTTTCTTGGGCATTAAGCCCTAGCTTCACTCGCCAATCTATTCGCCTCGCTCCCCTTCCTCTACGGAAGCGGGAAGAGGCATTGCTCTGCCCGGCCGCGTCGGTAAGCCCCACCGATCAGTGGTCAGTGGTCAGTGGTCAGTGGTCAGTGGCCACCCATCCACATCACAAACGAAAACCATCCTCGTCGGCGGGCGACGTCGTAACCCTAGCTCTCGCCGCGAGGCATTCGTCTTTTTCAACGTTAGCAAAAACGCAAGAATGCAGCGGCTTAGTGATAGGGCTAAGTCCATTTCTTCTGTCACTTTTCCCTTTTCTAAAGGAGTGAGATCATGAGTACGCACACGCGGCTTTTCACCTTTCCTTTTTTGCTGATTGCCAGTTTGCTGTTGGCCGGGGAAGCCCCGGCTCAGACCGAGGACATCGACATATCCGTTGATCGGCGTTCCGTCCGCGAGGATGGGGGAGCGCAAGATATTACCATAACAGCCGAATTAAAAGATGCGAACTTAAAGGCGGCGGTCGATCTTTATCTTCCGTTGCGTCTTGTCGGTGTCACGTCCCGCTATCTCAACGATTTATTCACCATATCCTTCCCCTCTTTGGTGATTAAGAAGGATGAACGCAAGGCGACCGGGACGATCACCATAACCCCGATAAACAATGATCGGATCGGACCTATCGTGCGCGCGGCGACCGCTTCAGTCGATATTGATCCGCTGACCATAACGGGTACGGTCGATACGGCTAAAGTTCTAACGCGGCCTAACATTCCTATCGTGGTTGATATCGGCGGCTCTACTGGCAACATCTTCGAGAAAGGCAAAACCGCCGCGGCCTATACTGAGCAAGGTGGTACTACGGGCGTCTTCTATATTGAGATCATTGACGACGAGCGTTTGCCCCGAAATATCAACCTTTCTTTTTCGCCGTCCAAGCTCGGCAAGCAGGCGGGTGCGACTCCGATTAAAGTGACAGCGACGTTGGATGGCGGCGCGTTGAAGGGCGACCTTGAAACCCAGTTGGTTGTGGTTGAGGGCAAGGGGGCTACCAGCGATACGTTGGCGCGCGATGTGAATTTCTCGATTAGCGGGCTGGGAAAGCTGACCATTCCGAAGGGGAAGACCGAAGCGACGATGACGATCACCGTTGATCCGAGTAATAAGGCGGGCAAGATCGTGCTGGGGGTCAGTGCCAGTGGTGATACGACGCTGACGGTGAAGTCCAAACGGACAAACAGCGCGGGTAAGCAGGTCCGGCTCGACTTCGACCGCGATGGTACCTTTGATCCCGATGGTTTCGTTGTACCCGCTAAAAGTAATAACTGGTGGGCGGATAGGTTGCCTCAAAGTTCTACAATCGGAATAGACCTTGACGGCGATGGGACTCTTGGAATATTCGATGACCCCGGTTATGATGTGGACGAATCCGACTTCGTACCTGCGGGGACCGTCTTGGTAGAAAAAGACTTGGGGTTCGACTTTTTCGGGGATGACGATTATTTGGATACCTTTGTGGTGCCCGCCGACACCATATTAACGGAATATGGTCCCTGCTTATGGCCGGCAACGAGCACAACGCGTTCGGTGAGTGACTGTATAACTGCTAGGTTTCCCAAAGGCCGGAAAGTCAACATCGGTATCGACCATAACGGCAATGGTAACATGTCGACTAGTCCTTATGGTACCGGTAGTACCCTAACGTATATGGAAACTTTTGCCTTTCCGGTTAAGGTCAATGCGGGCACCATCACGGTCGAGGACGTCGCAGTCGCGCAGATTAAGGCGTTCACGCTGAGTCCGGCGACGATCCGCGAGGCCGCCGGAGCGACCGACGTTACGATGACGGTTGAATTGGAGAAAGCCTTGACCGGCGCAAAGGCGGTGGACTTTCAGATTACGGCGGGTTCTTCCGGGACGCGCGATGTGAATTACGAAGTGGAGGTGATTGAGGGCTTGACGATCCCGGCGGGTGATACCAAAGGCACGGCCATGCTGCGCGTCACGCCAGTGGACAACAGCGGTGTGAATAATCCGTGGACATTCACGGTGCAAGCGAAAGTCGGCGATGACGCATCTCAGATGAAGGATGCGCCGTTCGAGATCACGGACGATGAGACGCTGAGTGATGACATCACGCTGTCGGTCAGCCCGAGCGAAATCAAAGAGGACGCCGGGGCGACGACCGTTACGGTGACGGGCACGTTAAACGGCAAAGTGCTCGATGCGGCGGCGACGATCACGCTGGTCGTGGATCGGACGCCGGACAAGTCGGCGACGCGGGACGTGGATTACACGGCAGCGCTTAGCTCGCTGACGATTCCACGCGGCGCGATCACCGGCTCAACGACGATCACGATCACGCCGGTCAACGACGGCAAAGACGACAACGACGAGACGATCACGATCAAGCAGTTGACGGACAATCTCAAGAACCAAGACGACGACAAGATTACGGTCAGCACCGCGAAGATCACGCTGAAAGACGCGGCGAAGATGGATGATTCTGGTTCTTCGGATACGCCCGCGGCCACGGGAGGGCCGAGTTTCGGTGCGGCCGCATTAGCCTTTGAAGCGACGGTAGGTCAGGCGTTCAGCGAGGTGTTGCCCGCCGCGACAGGTGGCCAAGGAACGCTGCGGTACCGGGTCTCGTCGAGCCTGCCGATGGGGCTGTCGTTTGACGCTACCACCCGGAAGCTTTCGGGCACGCCGACGCTGGCAGGCATGACCTCGGTCGTCTATATGGCGTTCGATGACGCCGACAATGGCCGGGCAAAAACCATTACCATCACCGTCAGCGAGGCCCCGCCGGTCACGGTGGGCGTCGCCAGTGTGATGGCGTCGCAATCGGCGGTGCGCGAAAACGGCGACACGGCTGAAATCCGAGTTACGGCGACCTTGTCGGGCTCGGCACCGGCGACCGAGACGGTCCGCTTCACGATTGTGCCGCCGGCCAGCGGAACGATGGCCACCCGCGACGTGGATTACACCGCAACATTGGCCGGGACGATCACCATTGCGGCTGGCGAGACGATGGGTTGGACGACGCTTTTCCTGTCGCCGATTGACAACGCTTCGGCGGACGGTCATAAGCACTTGGGGGTTCGGGCGGCGGCTTCGGGCGGTTGGGGGCAGGTGGACCTGCGGATTTCCGACGACGAGACGCCAAGCACGTCTCTGGTGCTGTCGGTGACGCCGAGCGCGCTCAGCGAGACGGCGGAATTGACGGAAGTAATGGTCATGGCTGCGCTGGACGGCAAGCCGCTGGCCGAGGATGCCACGGCGACCGTCTCGATTGATGAGGCTTCGAGTAGTGCCCTGCGCGACACGGACTACTCGGCCCTGTTCGATCCGATCATCACCATTGCCGCCGGTTCGATCATGGGTTCGACGCGCCTGTTGGTTGATCCGACGGCCGACAGTATGGCCGAGGGCGACGAGACGATCGTGCTCAACGCGATGTTGCCCGGCTTGACGGCAGGTTCGGCGACACTGGTACTGACCGACACAGACAGCGGCATGATGGACGGCGATAAGGATATGATGATCTCCTTGGCGTTCGTCGAGGGCACTTCGGTCGCCGCACACACCTACACGGCGGGCACGGCGATTACGCCGTTGGTCCTGCCGATGGCGATGGGCGGCGAAGGCTCCATCACGTACAGCGTGTCGGGTCTGCCGATGGGTCTGTCGTTTGACGCGGCGACCCGGACGATTTCGGGCACACCGGACGCGGCGACCGATGGGGCCGTTGAAGTCGCCTACACGGCGACGGCTGGCGCCGAAAGCGTCTCGCTGACGTTCGCGATTACCATCAACGCGATGCTGGACTTTGTCGACCTGGATTCGTTGTTCGGTCGGTTCAACAGCGGAGCCGGCAAGCCGGTACCGTTGCAGGCCGGGCTGAATGCGGCGGCGCGGCTATATCTGGATGCGCCAGCCGTCCTGCCGAGCGTAAGAGAAGAGTTCGGCGTTAATGTGCGACTGGCCGACTTCGTGGCGGTCAAAGGCTACGGCTTGCAGATAGCGTACGACGCCGACCAGTTGACCTTCGTCGAGGCGCAGACCGATCAGCCGCTAGGCGATAGCGCATTCGCTACGCCGCAAGTGCTGGCCGAAGCGGGCGTGTTGACGGTAGCCACGCACGGCGATGTCGTTTTCGACGGCGAGCTGATGCTGCGCTTGGTCTTCCGGCCGACGACCGAGATCGAGTACACGACCCTCGAAATCACCGACAACCGGACCTGGGACCGGGCGTTGGGCTTCAACCGGCTGGCATTGCCCGCGCCGGTGTCGTTACAGACGCGCCCGGCCGTGTTCTCGCTGGCGGCCAACTATCCGAACCCGTTCAACCCGCAGACGACGATTCAGTATGCGTTGCCGCAGGCGGCGGACGTGGGGCTGACGGTGTATAATGTACTGGGTCAGCCGATTCGGACGCTGGTCGCCGAGCATCAGGCGGCGGGTCGCTACGCGGTGGAGTGGGACGCGACCAACGATAGCGGCCAGAGCGTGTCGTCCGGGATGTACTTCTACCGCTTGCAAGCGGGCGGCGATTTCCTCGCCGTCCAGAAGATGCTGCTGCTCAAGTAACATCCACGACACCGCAAGGCACGGAAATGGGACCCCGATGTTCTGGGGTCCCATTTTCCTTTTCTTTATAAACGTCCGATCGACAGCTTACAGGACCGCTTGCAGGTCGGCGAAGCGTTTCTCGACATCCAGATGCTGCTACTGCTCAAGTAGCACACACGACACCGCGAGTTACGGAAATGGGACCTCAATTTTCGGTTTGAGGTCCCATTTTCTTTTCCTTATGAACGCCAGATCGCCCGCCTACGAACCGCTTGCAGGCCGGCGAAGCGTTCCTATCCGCCAAGATGCTGCTGCTCAAGTAGCACCCACGACACCGCAAGTCACGGAAATGGGACCCCGATGTTCTGGGATGTCAATGTTCGGCAACTAGACAGCGCACTAGTTTCCCCTGCTGTCCACGCCGCCACCGCCGGGTCCCATTTCTATTGTCAAGGTCGGCAACTACCCTGCACGGCCAAAGCGGGATTAGACCAAATCATTCGGTCGTAGTACGTTTTCGGTCGGGCTTGGGTCGCCGGGGTTCAGGCGGAGCCGGGCGACCCGTTCGCTAAACTTCAAAACGCACCACCATCCCTTGGGACTTGCTTGACGTTCATCGGGGCATACCGTACATTAAACGGCCTTTGTAAATAATGCCGAACTCATTGAATATAAAAGAGATGTATCAATTTGAAGCCAAGCTGCTGGCACTGTTGATGCTGGCGGGCTGCGCCATCTCTGAGCCGCCGCCGCCAGAAGAAGCAACTCGCAACGAGCGGTCCGTTTTGGCTGAATGGCCGTGGGCCGATGGCGAGTTGCCTTGGGGGGCTTGGGACGAGGATTTGTTCGCACGCGCTCAACGCGAAAACAGCCCCATATTGGTGTATTTGGCCGCCCCGGGATGCGAGGGGCTGTTTCCCACGCCGACGCCCGCGTTGCGCCAACTGATCGCCGAGCAATTCGTCAGCGTACAGGTCGATCCGTTCAAGCGGCCGGATATTGCTCAGCACTACGATAGCGGCGGTTGGCCGGCCCTAGTGGTAGCGCTGCCGGACGGGCGGGTTTTCGCGCGGGCGGTGGACATTCCGCCAGCCAATGTCGAGCCTTATTTGCGCCGATTGCGCACGGCCTACGAAGAAAAGCGCGCGGTGCTCGTCGCCAAGGTGCAACGCGCCGCTCGTCCCCAGGTTGAGAAACCCGTTGCAATAGATGCCGTTTACCGCGCCTGTGCGGTCGCCTTTGACCCGGCCCACGGCGGCTTCGGCGGTCCGACTAAATTTCTCGAAACTTCGACGTTGCGCTTCCTGCTCGCCTATGCTGAGGTGCGGGGTGTAGCGCCAGCGCGACAGATGGCCTTGGCCAGCTTGGACGCGGTGCTCGCCTCGCCGCTCGGAGATAGCGGTGGTTTTCGCGCGTACTCGTACGCACCCGATTGGAGCGCACCAGCGGGCGAGCGGGACGCTCTCGATCAGGCGGCCATGCTGCATCTGTTGCTGGAAGCCGATCAGCCCGGCCACGCCGAGGCGGCTAGGGTGTTGCTCGGCTTTGTCGAGGGGACCCTCTTCGACCAAACCGAAGGGGTGTTCCGCGGTCGCCAAGTCATGGCCGACACTTGGTGGACCGATCCCGCGCTCTACGCCGACCGCCAAGCGGCCTTGATACGGGCCTATCTGGCTGCGGCCACCAGGTTAGGCGACGAACGCGCCGCGCAGGTGGCTCTGCAAGCTGGCGACGCGCTCATCAGCCACTGTATCGACGGCCGCGGCCGGGTGCAGCACGTCTGCGACTCAGAAGTTGAGGGCAGCGTCGGCCTGCTCGTCGATCAAGCCTTGGCGGCCTTGGCCCTGTGGGAGTTGGGCGAGTGGAGCGGGGAGGCGCGATTTGCCGCCGCCGCCGCGCAGGTGGCGCACTTTATGGAGCAGTCGTACGATCGTCCCGCAGCCCTCGGTCCGCTATGGCACCACGGCAAAGCGCTCGCTCTCCAGTTCTACGGGCGGCAGGGCCGCGCCGAGCGGGTGGTCGCCTTGGCCGCCGCGCCGCGCTTGGCGCAGGTGCCCGACCGAGCGCACAGCTCGTGGGCACGGGCCTTGCTGCGGTACGGCCCGCCACTATGAGAATTTTGGTGACAGGTGCCACTGGCTTTTTGGGCCGTACGCTGCTTTCCTTGGCCGGGGAAGCCGAGTGGATGGGCTGTGGCCGTCGGCCGGTGGCCGAGGGCATTCCCTATCGCCAAGTCGATCTAGCCGACCGCCAAGCTGTGGCCGCACTCGTCGCCGAGCTAACGCCCGATTGGGTGATTAACGCGGCGGCCATGACCGATGTCGATGGTTGCGAAAAAGATGGGCGGGCTGCGCGGCAGGCCAACGTCGATATTCCCGAGCACTTGGCCGCGGCTTGCGACGCGATGGGTGCTGGCTTGGTCCACCTTTCCACGGATTACGTCTTTGACGGCGAGCGCGGCCCCTACGGCGAAGGGGACGCGGCCAACCCGCTGTCTTGTTACGGCCAACTCAAGCTCGAAAGCGAGGGCGTATTACAAAAAATGGAGCGCGTGCTAGTCGTGCGGACCCTGTGGCTCTACGGCTATGGCCCGCAGGTCGAGTCTAACTTTCTCACTTGGGTGCTGAATGGGCTGTCTAGCGGCCAGCCCTTGCGGGTTTTTGCCGATCAGTGGGGCAATCCGACCTACATCTGCGATTTGGCCCGCGCTTTGGTGGCCCTGTGCGGTCGAGAGGTGCGGGGCTTGCTCCACGTCGGCGGCGCGACCTTTATGACGCGCTGGGAGATGGCGCGGGAGATAGCCTGTTTCTTTGGCATGGACGGCGCGTTGATCGAACCGGTGCCGACCAGTGCGGTCGCGCTGCCAGCGAAGCGCCCGCTGCGCTCTGGTTTGCGGACCGACGCGCTGGAAGCTGTGCTCGGTCGCCAACCCATGAGCTTTGTCGAGGGGCTACAACACCTGGCCGCGGCTCGGCATTTTCGCCGCGACTTTCCCCAATTTGCCCGCTAGCCTATGCTCATGGACCCCGTGCAAATTTCGCTGGTGACGCCCACGTACAACGAGCGGGAAAATCTGCCGCTCTTGGCCGAAGAGATCTTCGCGGTCGTCGGTCGAGAGCCGGATATCGACTTGGAGCTTATCGTGGTAGATGACAACTCGCCCGACGGCACCGGTGAGGTGGCCGAGTCACTGAAGGCCCACTATCCCATGCAGGTGATACATCGGCCGGGCAAGCTCGGCTTGGGGTCGGCGGTGATGGCGGGTTTTGCCCAGTCGGCGCGACCGCACCTCGGAGTGATAGACGCCGACTTGAGCCACGACCCGGCGGTCTTGCCCGAACTCGTCCTCAGCCTGCGCGAATGCGACATTGTCATGGGCAGTCGCTTTGGCGCGACTAGCCGAGTCGAACAGTGGGCTTGGCACCGCAAGCTGATTTCGCAAGTCGGCGTGAACGCGGCGCGCTTGTTAACCGGGGTGGAGGACCCGCTATCGGGTTATTTCTGTCTGCGCCGCCCCGTGATACAGGACTTAGTGCTGACGTCCTCGGGCTACAAAATTTTGCTCGAAATTTTGGTCAAGGGCCGCTATCGGCAACATCGGTCCGTGCCTTTTGTCTTCCGCAATCGCCAGTTCAGTGCCAGCAAGCTGGATTGGCGCGAGCATCTGCTTTTTGCCAAACAGATTCTCTGCTTCAGCGGCTACAAGCTGATGGGCCGTCGCCGAGGTGCTCGATCGTGCGACTGAGCATCGTCTTCCTCAATTACAATACCCGCGACTTGACCCGACAGGCCCTGCGTTCTGTGCTCGCGGCCGCCGAAGGGCTAGCGGTGGAGATATTCGTCGTCGACAATGCCTCGGTCGATGGCAGCGCCGATATGGTCGCCGAGGAGTTCCCGCACGTGAAGCTGATCCGCAACGCGGCCAACGTGGGTTTTGCGGCTGGCAACAACGCGGCCTTGCGGCAGGTAGTGGGAGAATACGCGCTGCTGATCAACACCGATACCCTGGTGCGCGAGGATGCGTTGCGCACGATGGTAGCGTTTTTGGACGCGCACCCGGAAGCCGGAGCCTGCGGGTGCAAAATCCTCGACCCGGACGGCACCTTGCAACTCGACAGCCGCCGAGGCTTTCCGACGCCATTGGCTGCCTTCTGCAAGATGTCGGGCTTGAGCCGCTTCTTTCCCAAGCACCCGCTCATCGCCCACTACCACATGACGTATCTCGATCCCGAGCAGACAGCCGAGGTCGAGGTGCTATCTGGCTCTTGCATGATGGTGCGCAAGGCGGCCATGGACCAAGTCGGCCTGCTCGACGAGTCTTACTTCATGTACGGCGAGGATATCGACTGGTGCTATCGCTTCCACCAAGCTGGCTGGAAAATGTACTACGTGCCGACGACCTCGATCCTCCACTTTCGCGGCGAGAGCGGCCGGGGGACGCCGCTGAAAATTCTCTATCGCAAAAGCCAAGCCATGTCGATTTTTGTCAACAAGCACATGGCGCGGCGCTATCGCTTCTTCCCGCTGTGGCTCTTGCAGGTGGGCATTGCTCTACACGGAATGTTCCGCCTCTGCGCCCGGGCGGGGCGCGCCTTGGCCATGCCGCTGATCGACGCTGGCTTAGTGCTCTGTGGCTTGAAGCTCGGATTGGCGGTGCGCTACCACCAAGAGTTAGTGCCTTTCATCTACCGCATTGAGCAAGTCGGCAATCTCCTGGGCCTCGATGCCCAACCGACGCGCTGGGTGGTACCGCCGCCGTATTCGGATTTGCAATGGGCTGCGGTGTACGGTGCTTCAACCTTGGTCTGGCTGTTGGCGTTTTACGCATCGGGCTTGTACGACCGCCACCGCTACTCGGTGGCGTGGTCGGTAGTTGGGGTGACGCTGGGGTTTGCCTGCATCGCGATGCTGGTATTTTTCTTTAAGGCGTACAACTTCTCGCGGCTCGCGGTGGTCGCGGCTTGGTTTTGCAACTTGCTGCTGATCGCCGGTTGGCGCTTGGCCGCGCGTTGGTTCCGGTACCAGCGCGGCCGCGAGGGGCGGTCGCGCACCCTGTTGGTGGGAACGGATGCGGTTGCCGTGCATTTCGTCGAGCAGTTGGAGCGCACGGGTATGGTCCACGGCGATCTGATCGGCGTGGTGGGAGATGGCTCCGGCCCGCTGGCGGGTCGCCCGGTGATCGGCCACGTTGGCGAACTCGAGGCGTTAGTAAACGACTTTGCCATTGAGCACCTCGTGTTCACTCCGAGTGCCATGGCGTCGTTCTTAGCGCAGCCGGTGCGGTCGCCGGGTGCGCGGGATTTGCGCGTTAGCATGGTGCCGGTCGCTTTTGCCGAGCTGGTTGCCGACCGCGGCGCACACGACTCAGCGCCGTTACCGCTCGTGGAGCTGAGGGGGCCGTGTTGATTTTTTGGCCGTGGTACATTTTGAAATGTAGAGGTGCCGAACAAGCTCCATGACATAGCATACCGAAAACGCACCGAGACTGCTTGAGACCTCAAAACGAATCACTATATTATATTCTTACACGAGTACGCATACTGCCTCTTCTCTCATTATAGAAATAGAAAGGATTTGCCATGCGCAGCCTATTCGTCCTGATCGGTGCCTCGTTGCTTTTTGCTTGTGGAGATCGCCAGCCGGAAAGCCCCGCTTCGTCCCCGTTGGCACCGGCCGGTAAAGTTACCGACAATTCCTCGGATCGGGCGGCACTGATCGCGTTCTATAAAGCTACGGGCGGCGACAACTGGAAGGATCGCACCGGCTGGCTCAGTGACGCTCCGCTGAACCAGTGGCATGGCGTGAAAGTCGACGACCAAGGCCGCGTCATTTGGTTACACCTCGGCGGCAACGGTTTGACCGGGACGATTCCCGCAGCATTAGCCCAACTCAAAAACCTGAAATGGCTACACCTCTTCAGCAACGGTTTGACCGGGGCGATTCCCAAAGAATTAGCCCAACTCAAAAATCTGAAATGGCTATACCTCTTCGACAACGGTTTGACCGGGGCGATTCCCAAAGAATTAGCCCAACTCAAAAACCTAGAACGCCTATTCCTCTCCAGAAACGAGTTGACGGGGGCGATTCCCGCAGCATTAGCCCAACTCGAAAACCTGAGCAGCCTATACCTCTTCGACAACGAGTTGACGGGGGCGATTCCCGCAGCATTAGCCCAACTCGAAAATCTGAAAGAGCTATTCCTCTCCAGTAACGAGTTGACGGGGTGTATCCCGGTTGCTTTGCAAGCGATATCGAACCATGATTTAGACAAACTCGGGTTGGACGCCTGTTCGGCTGGCACCGATGATTCTGTTACCGATGACTCGGATCGGGACACGCTGATCGCGTTCTATCAGGCTACGGGCGGCGATGGCTGGAAGAAGCGCCGCGGCTGGAACAGCGATGCTCCGCTGAACCAATGGCATGGCGTAACCACCGACGACCAAGGCCGCGTCACGGGCTTAAACCTCATCAAAAACAGGTTGACGGGATCGATTCCCGACGCCCTGGGAAAACTCGAAAACTTGCAAATCCTAAAACTGACCAGCAACCAGTTGACCGGGAAGATTCCCGACGCCCTGGGAAAACTCGAAAAACTGCAAACCCTAAAACTCCGAAAAAATCAGTTGACGGGGTGTATCCCGGCTGTTTTGCAAGCGCAAGCGATACCGAACCATGATTTAGACAAACTCGGCCTGGCCTTCTGCGAGTAATCGCCCCGTGCGTTGGTAGTCGACCCTTTCAATGTGAAGGTCAATTTCAAAATGTATCACTACCGATTTTTTACCTTTATTTACGTATTGTGAACGCGAGCATACGCTGGGAGAATAACCATGTCTGAAAGGCGTTTGGCAGGCGGTCGGGAGATCGTGCTGCCGATGAGTAAAGCAGTCGAAATTAGTTTTCGCAGCCTGAAAATTCGCTTTGGCCGCTCGCTTATTACCACGAGCGGCGTGATTTTGGCCATCGCCTTTTTAATGTCGGTGTGGAGCAACAACGAAATCATCAGCAGCCTGCGGGACGCGGATAAAAGCGAGATCAACTTGCTGTTGCAAAAAAACGGCATTGAGACCGGCATCGCTGAGGCCGGCGACGCTTCCGCCGAGGCCAAGGCCCGCATGGAAGAAGAGCGCTCCAAGCAGACTTGGCTCATCAGTCTCTCGCTCTTAGTCTGCGTCGTCGGCATTGCCAACGCCATGTTGATGTCGGTGACCGAGCGCTTCCGCGAGATCGGCACCATGAAGTGCCTCGGGGCCTTGGACACTTTTATCGTCAAGCTCTTCCTGCTCGAATCGACCTTTCAGGGGTTGGCGGGCACGTCGGCCGGGATCGTCATTGGCTTTGCGCTGACGCTGGGGTTGGCTCTGCTCGATTACGGCGGTTACACGTTCACCTATTTTCCCCTGAGCGGCATCGCCGAATCGGCTGGTTACGCCTTGGTGGTGGGGACCTTGCTTTCGCTAGTCGGCGCCATGTTGCCAGCGTACCGCGCGGCCAAGATGGAGCCGGTTGAAGCCATGCGCTCCGACACTTGATTCCTTAGAGGAGACCTTACAATGACCGAAACCGCCCCCAGCGAGGTCGCTGTCCAAGAAGCGGAAAAACGCACGGTAGTGCGGACCCAGCAGGTAAAGAAAACGTACGTGATGGGCGAGATTGAGGTTCACGCCCTGCGCGGGGTCGATATGGAGATCTACACGGGCGAGTACCTGTCGATCATGGGGCCTTCAGGCTCGGGCAAGAGCACCTTCTTCAACATGGTCGGCGGTCTCGATAAGCCCTCGGAGGGCAAGGTGTACATCGACGAGGTGGATGTCGCCCAGCTCGACGCGTATGAACTCGCTTGGCTGCGCTGCCGCAAGATCGGCTACATTTTCCAGTCGTTTAACTTGATCCCGGTGATGACCGCGCTCGAAAACGTCACCTTGCCGATGGTGTTTGCTGGCCTGACCAGCGACGAAGCCCGCGACAAGGGTATGGAACTGTTGGGCAAGGTGGGCCTGGGCGAGCGGTACTCGCACAAGCCCTACGAGCTGTCCGGGGGCCAGCAGCAGCGCGTGGCCGTCGCCCGCGCCTTGGCCAACGACCCGGCCGTCGTCCTCGCCGACGAGCCAACCGGCAACTTGGACCTGCGCACGGGTACCGAGATCATCGAATTGCTCAAAGAAATGAACGAGCACTCCGGTGTTACCGTCATTTCGGCTACCCACGACCACAAGATGCTCAGTGTCTCCGACCGCGTGGTGTGGGTCAAGGACGGCCAAGTTGAGCACGTGCGCGATCGCGAGGACTTGGATATTGAAGTAACCCAAGTAGAAGGCGAGTAGTGCTGCCGCCCTACCCGACCGCATTCTGGGTCTGCGCGGTCGGGGCCGTGTTGTTGATGGGGGTGGCCAAGGCCGGTTTTGGCGGCGGCATTGGGATTTTGGCCACCCCGCTTTTGGCGCTGACGGTTTCGGTCGCCGATGCAGTGGCTCTATTGTTGCCGCTGTTGATTGCCTGCGATGTGTTTGCCGTCCGACACTATCGCCGCACCTTCGACAAAACGAGCGTTCAATGGCTCCTCCCCGGTTCCGCCTTGGGTATCGGCGTGGGGGCTTTTTTTTTGGCTACTTCAGTCAGCACGAGCGCGTTCTAGAGGTGGGCTTGGGTTGCTTGGCCTTGTTGTTTGTCGCCTTCCAATTCGGGCGGGCGGCGATTGTCGGGGCCGTGCAAAGGCAGCGTCCGGGGGCGATTGCTGGTGTGCTGCTGGGCGCGGTCTCGGGCTTTACCTCGACGATCGCCCACGCCGGGGCACCGCCGGTGGTTATCTACCTGCTGCCGCAGCAGCTACCGCGCCGCGTGTTCGTCGGCACTACGGCCATTTTTTTTGCCATGCTCAACTTGCTCAAACTGCCGCCCTATTGGGGTTTGGGGCTTTTTCACGCCGACATTTTTAAGACGACTTTGCTGTTGGCTCCACTGGCGTACGCCGGGGTGAAGCTGGGCGTGTTTTTGCTCCAGCGATTTAGCGACGTGTGGTTTAATCGGGTGGTGTATGGGATGTTGCTGGCGACGGCGTTGCAGTTGATTACCGGCGGCAACGTACTGGAGACTATATATAATGAACGATAGACCTTCCTCCCGCCGCCCCTTCCTCAAGCGCTCGACCGCACGTGCTGCTACGAACCACCGCGACATGTCCCAGCGGATCTTGGGCCGCACCGGCGAAGCCGCGTGCCAGCCCTGATCGCCGTGCGCCTCCTCTTTGCTTTTTTCCTTTTTGCTGCGCCCTTATGGGGGCAAGACCTCGATGTCGCGCCCGCCAAACCCGTGGGGCCTCCCAACATAGAAAGTGCGCTGTGGGAGCTGGCCGCGCCCGCGGCAGCCAAGCCGACTCGCTCAGATGTGGTCGTCATTTTGGTGCCCGCAGCCGGTATGGCGGCCACCATTGACACGGCGTCGTTTGCGGCCCTTGGCGTCAAAGTGTTGGCCCGGTCTAAGAGCTTGATGCGCGTGTCAGTGCCGGCCGCCTCGCTGCGGGCGGTGTCCGAGTTGCCGAGCGTGGCCTTTGTCCGCCAGCCGCGCCGTCCGTCCGCGCAACAGACCGTTAGCGAAGGTGCCGGGCGCATCCGCGCATTTGAAAAACACGCGGTCGGCGCCAAGGGCCAAGGGGTCAAGGTGGCGATTATCGACGGCGGATTTAAGGGAGCCGACAACTTGCCCGAAGACCTGCCAGCGCGGCGGTGGTTCCGCGATTATACGGGCGCGGGGATCTACGCTGGCACGGACGCCCATGGCACGGCGTGTGCTGAGATCATCTACGACGTGGCCCCAGCAGCCGAGCTCTATTTGTACAAGACAAGAGATATAGTGGATTTAGAAAATGCCAAAGATCGCTGCATACAAAACCGAGTGGCCATCGTGAACTACTCGGCGACTTGGGTGGGCGAGGGCTTTGGGGATGGGCGCGGAATCATCTGCGACATCGTAAATGACGCGGCCGACCACGGCATTTTGTGGGTCAACGCCGTTGGCAACTACGCCCAAAAGCACTACGCGAGTTTTTGGCGCGACAGCGATGGCGACAATCGGCACGATTTCGCGGCTGGAGACGACATGGTGAATTTTGTCGATACAGTCGAGATCGGCAACGCCATTAGGGTGACGCTGACTTGGGACGATTGGCCGATCTCCACGGCGGACTACGACTTATATCTCTACCATCAAGACGAGTTTGGCAACATTACAAAAGCCAGCCAAAGCACGGATGTGCAGGGCGCGGATGGCGGAGCACCAGTGGAGTTCCTCGAATACTTTGCCGGGCGAGCGGGCACGTATGGGGTTTCCGTGGTGCGCGTCGGCGCGGCCGAGCCTAAAAAACTGCGCGTGTGGTCTTGGCACCACGACATTGAATATCCGGTTCCGGCTGGCAGCTTGGGGATTCCGTCGGACGCACGCGGCTCGCTGAGCGTTGGGGCGATCCAACAGGACCAATGGGATTTGAACATCTTAGCAAGCTATAGCTCGCGCGGCCCCACCGCCGATGGCCGCATCAAGCCCGATCTGGTCGCGCCTTCGGGCGTGACAACCGCTTCTTATGGGGTGGAGCGGTTGTTTGGGGGAACGTCGTCGGCGACTCCTCACGTGGCTGGTGCCGCTGCCCTGCTCAAGTCGGCCAATCCGGCCCTCTCGCGCGACGAGCTGTGGCAGGCCCTGGTCGAGGCCACCGTTGATGTGGGCGCAGCGGGCAAGGACGACAGCACCGGATACGGCAAACTCGTGCTGTCGGTGCCGGCGCCGCAAATTGCCAGCGTCTCACCTGGCCGCGTCCAATACGGCCGCCCCGTTACCATCGTCGGCCAAGGTTTTGGGGCCGTCAGGGGGACGGGCAAAGTGGTCTTTTTCGCGGACGAGGAGCCGAGCGATTCGGACTATCTCGCTTGGAGCGACTCGCAGATCCGAGTGCGCGTACCGACCGGCGCGCGCACCGGTGCCGTGCAGGTGATAACTGGCGTCGGCCTCGATAGCGCCCAAGTGGTTGTTGCGTCGCCTTACATTGAAGCGCTTGCCAATCACACTCGTATGGATGCGCGGGCTAAGACCGGCGATCTCATCGAAATTGCCGGCGACAATTTTGGTCTCGCACGGGATAGCCGTTCTGTGTGGATTGATTCGGTTGCGGCGTCTTCGTTTGAGGCTTGGTCGAATGAGACGATACGGTTTCGCGTGCCGATCAACGCGCCCTCGGGCCAGGTGACCGTCGAGACGCCTGAAGGCACCAGCAATGCCATCCGCTTGGAAATCGCCAGCCCGTACTTGGCGCAACTTTCGCCCCCGCAAGTACAGGCTGGCGAGTACTTGACGCTGAGCGGCGGCAACTTTGGTGCTGAGCGCGGTGCCGGGTACGTGTTGTTTAATCCCAATGTACGAGCCGAGGCCGACGATTATGCGGTTTGGTCTAACGGCGTTATTGTCGTCCGCGTTCCGTCCGCGGCGCGCAGTGGTGGGGTGCGGGTTTTTGTGGCCGATGGGGCCACTGGGGCGGCGCAAGTGGAGATTGGCAGCGAATGGATAGAGCCGCTGCCGAGCAGCGGACTGTTCGGGTACAGCCCGCCAGCGGTTAGCAAGAATCCCAACAGCGTCAAATTCGGTTTTGCGGGGATCCAGCGCGATGTCCTGTGTCAATTTTCGACTAAGGAAATAAGCGACGACGAGTTGGTCATTTTCCTCAACGAACAGCGATATGAAACGATCAGAGCTGGGGCGGGCTGGCGGACTTGGTATCTCGTTCTCGATGCAAAATATCTCCAGCCCGGTCAAAACGTCCTTGAGTTCCGCAACATCATCAATCAAGATCGCGCCACATCCTTTGCCCGTTGGCAGTTGAAAGACGTGGCCTTGTGGAAGCCGTTTAGTGCTAAGCGCGTGGCCGGGGGGCGGCTTTTGGGTCTGGGCGATCCGTTTCCCTCGCCGTTCAACGCGGCCGTGACCATTCCCTTTGCGCTGGCCGAGGCCGGTGTGGTGCGGCTTGCTGTCTATAATCTGCTGGGACAATCCATTCGCACCTTGGCCGCTGGCTGGCTGGACGCGGGGGCGCACCGGGTGCGTTGGGATGGTCGCACGGCGACGGGAGCCGAGGCGGCTTCTGGCGTGTATTGGGCTGTGTTGCAAACCGGAGGTGCCGTTCAAACGGCCAAGCTGGCGTTGGTTCGCTGAGCCGAGTTTTCGCTAGCGTCCGCCGCAAGTTTCGTTGCTGTCTCGTTTTGACCGGCGTATTATAAGCCGCCGCCGATGTTCAACCCGCCGTATAATGTGGAGCAATGGTGAAATCAATATGATCGCTGATAGAATCGCGACCGCCCTTTTCTTGGGCGTCCTTAGCTACATATCCCTTTGGGGACAAAATCTGGACTTCACACCGGACAAGCCCGACGGCCCGGCCAAGATACAGAGCGCGTTGTGGGAGTTGGCCGCACCCCGAGCGGCGAAATCGGTTGGCGATTTGCCGGACCCGGTCGTCGTCATCTTGGTTCCGCATCTTGGCCAAGGGTCGGCTTCGATTGATACGTCGTCGCTGGCGGCGCTGGGCGGGCGGGTGCTGGCCCAGTCTAAGAGTCTGATGCGGGTTTCGGTTCCGGCGGCGGCGCTGCTGGCGGTTTCCGAGCTACCGGAGGTTCGCTTTGTCCGCCGGCCGCATCGGCCGCATTCTCAAGCGACGTTCAGCGAAGGGCGGCGGCTCATCAAAGCGCATGATAATTACTTCAGAGGTGTGCGAGGCCAAGGGGTCAAGGTGGCGATTATTGACGATGGATTTAAGGGGGCTAAACAACTGTCTGGAGACATGCCAGCGCGTTGGCGGTACTTCGACTTTACGGGTGAGGGAATATACGCTGGCGATAGTGTCCACGGCACCGCTTGTGCCGAGATTATCCACGATGTGGCCCCGGAAGCCGAACTCTACTTCTATAAGGTGGGGGATTCGGTTGATCTTGAGAACGCCAAGGACCGTGCCATACGAGACGGCATTGATGTGATAAGCCACTCTGGAACTCTCAATGCAACCGGCTTTGGCGATGGGCGAGGGCTGGCCTGCGATATTGTAAATGACGCGGCCAACAAGGGCATTCTCTGGGTAAATTCAGCGGGCAATTACGCCCAGAGCCATTACGATGGATTCTGGTCTGATCGCGACGAGGACCGTTGGCACAACTTTGGCGGCGAAGATGCGGTGTTGAGCTTTGAAGCCGAGAAAGGGGATGAGATAGACGTTTACTTGACTTGGAATGATTGGCCCACCACCGCTCAGAACTACGACTTGTATCTCTATTTTACAAACTCCGCTGGCGATTTAGAACTAGCCGCCAGAAGTACCGATGTTCAAGATAATTCCCGGTGGTTTCCCGTAGAAATTATCGAATATGAAGCGCAAGAAGCGGGGCGCTATAACATTGCTATTCGCAACCAAGATGCCCTACCTAGAAGGCTAAAAATATGGTCATATAATCACAATCTTGAAAAGTATGCGGTCGCTAAGAACAGTATCTCGACCCCGGCGGACGCCCGAGGAGCCATGGCCGTCGGGGCGGTCCAGTATGACTACTACAATCTAGGTCGGATTGCAGATTACAGTTCCCGAGGTCCCACTACCGATGGCCGCTTCAAGCCCGAACTCGTCGCGCCGAGTGGAGTATCGACGGTTTCTTATGGAAAGCCGATGGGATATTATGGTTTTAGCGGGACTTCCGCGGCGGCTCCCCACGTGGCTGGCGCGGCGGCCCTGATCAAGTCGGCGAACCCATCGTACTCGCGTGCTCAACTGTGGAACGCGCTTGTTGCGGCAACGGTTGACATAGGAACTCGGGGCCGGGACAACGACAGCGGCTACGGCAAACTCGTGCTGCCGATTATGCGAGCTGCCGATAGCACTACTAGAACCGCTAGTGCTTTTCCTCGGATTATCAGCCTTTCTCCGCGTCGGGCGCAGTCAGGTCAAGGCGTGACCGTCAGCGGTAGTAATTTCGGCTCGTTGCGGGGGCGTAGTTCGGTTCGTATTGGTTCGGTCGCGCTTCCTTCTTCTTCGTATATCGCTTGGTCTAATACCCGCATCCGGTTCCGCGTTCCCGCCAACATGCGTTCAGGTCATGTGGCCGTCCGCACCTCGGCCGGAACCAGCAACGCCATTCGCTTGGAGATAACGAGTGCTTCTCCTCGGATTATCAGCCTCTCCCCGCGTCGGGCGCAGTCCGGTCAAGGCGTGACCGTCAGCGGGCGCAATTTCGGCTCGTTGCGGGGGCGTAGTTCGGTTCGTATTGGTTCGGTCGCGCTTCCTTCTTCTTCGTATATCGCTTGGTCTAATACCCGCATCCGGTTTCGCGTTCCCGCCAACATGCGCTCTGGAAATGTCGCCGTCCGCACTTCGGCCGGAACCAGCAACGCTATTCGCTTGGAGATAACAAGCCCCTACTTGGGCCGCGTTGCTCCGAGCCGAGTCAAACCCGGAGACCGCCTGACCCTGACCGGGGCCAATTTCGGCTCGTCGCGGGGGAGCGGTTACGTCCGCTTTACGCCCAATGTCCGGCCCGTGCCCGGCGATTACGTGACTTGGAGCGATAGCCGCATCGTGGTTAGGGTCCCAATCGGAGCGCGAAGCGGCGACGTGAAGGTCGTTGTTACAGGGTCTCAGGCTTCCGGGGCGAAGCGCATTATTGTTGAAGGCGAAGCGGTGGAGTCGCTGCCGAGCCGAGGGCTGTTCGGATACAGCCCGCCGGCCGTTACCAAAAATCCCAGAAGCGTCAAATTCGGTTTTGATTTTGATGAGCAAACCCATTCCAGTGTCGCGTGTTATTTTACGGCAAAGGACATAAGCGACAATGAAGTCGTCATTTTTATCAATGGACGGTCTTACAATCCGGTTCCAGCGAGCGCGGATTGGACGTCTTGGTATCTCGTCTTGGCCCCATCATACTTACGCACCGGCGCCAACATTATCGAGTTCCGCCATATCACCAATCAAGATCGCGCCGCCTCTTTCGAGCACTGGCAGTTGCAGAATGTGAATGTGGGGGAGCCACCAACCAGTGCGGCTAAGCGCGTGGCCGGGGCGCGGCTTTTGGGTCTGGGCGATCCGTTTCCCTCGCCGTTCAACGCGGCCGTGACCATTCCCTTTGCGCTGGCCGAGGCCGGTGTGGTGCGGCTTGCTGTCTATAATCTGCTGGGACAATCCATTCGCACCTTGGCCGCTGGCTGGCTGGAGGCGGGGACGCACCGGGTGCGTTGGGATGGTCGCACGGCCGCGGGCGCGGCGGCGGCTTCTGGCGTGTATTGGGCTGTGTTGCAAACCGACGAGGCGGTTCAAACGGCCAAGCTGGCGTTGATTCGCTGAGCGTTGACCGGCCCTTGACAGCGAAAAGGGCGCCTTTTACTTTCTGCCGTTTATGAACTCTTTGCTTCACACTCGTCGCTGGTGGCGCACTGGGTATTCCCCGAGTCGGGAAAGAGGTGCGTCCATCCGCTAGCCTGCGACGAGATGAATTTTCAATCCAACGCGGACGCCCTCGGGTGTCCGCGTTTTTTTGTGTTTTTAGGAGAAACTCATGACCACGCACACGCATATTTTTCGCACGGCCGGTGGCGTTGAAGTCAAACGCCAGACCGAGGAATTGCCCATAGAAAGGCCGTTAGAGTCCCTGCTCGAGCGGCTCAATACGCATCGAGGCGCTGTCTTCGCCAGCGGCTACGAATATCCGGGGCGATACAGCCGCTGGGACATTGGCTTCGTCGATCCGCCGCTGGAGCTGGTGGCGCGTCAGCGCACCTTTGCCTTCCGCGCCCTCAACGCACGCGGCGAGGTGTTGCTGGAGACCTTTCGCCGCAGCCTCTCCGCGCACGAGCATGTGATTGAGTTGGAGCGAACCGAGGGCCAGCTCAAAGGCGCGGTGGCCCCCATGCCCGAGTACTTCCCCGAAGAAGCGCGATCCAAGCAGCCGACGATCTTTAGCGTCCTGCGTGCCCTGGCGGTGCTGATGCGGACCAAAGGCGAAAATCACTTGGGCTTTTACGGGGCCTTGGGCTACGACCTGGTACTCCAGTTTGAGCCGCTCCAACTGCATCATCCGCGCCGCGCGGATCGGCCCGATTTGCACCTCTTTTTGCCAGACGAACTGGTGGTGGTAGATCACCGCAAGGAACAGGCGCGGCGTTACAGCTATGAGTTTGCCGCCGATGGATTGTCGACCGAGGGCGTGGAGCGCGGCGCGGACGCCGTGCCCTATGTGCGCGGCGCAGCGTCCGAGATCACGTGCGACCACGCCCCTGGCGAATACGCCGACAAGGTGCGCGAGGTCGTCGCCGGTACTGAGCGCGGCGACTTCTTTGAGGTGACGCCGAGCCAAGTGCTCAGCGCTGGTTTTGTCGGCAGTCCGCACGCTCTTTTTGCGAATATCCGCCGCACGAGCCCAAGCCCCTACGAGTTCTTTATCAACCTCGGCGGTGAGTATCTGATCGGCGCTTCGCCTGAGATGTTCGTGCGGGTCAACGGGTCATTCGTCGAGACGTGTCCGATTGCCGGGACCATCGGTCGCGGCAAAACCGTGATGGAGGATGCCGAGCAGATTCGCGACTTGATCAACTCAAAAAAGGACGAGGCCGAGTTGAACATGTGTACGGACGTGGACCGCAACGACAAAGCGCGGATTTGCAAGGAAGGCTCGGTGCGGGTCGTCGGGCGGCGGATGATCGAAAAGTACTCCAAGGTCTTTCACACGGTGGACCAAGTAGTAGGCGAGTTGAAGGACGACTGCGATGGGTTTGATGCTCTGCTTTCGCACATGTGGGCGGTAACGCTTACGGGTGCGCCCAAACCAGCGGCCATGCAGAAAATTGAGGAACTGGAAAACTCGGCGCGGCGTTGGTACGGCGGCTGCGTTGGGATGTTGCTCTTTAGCGGCGAAATCAACACCGGGATCACCATCCGCACGGTACACTTGGAGGACGGCATCGCCCAAGTGCGGGCCGGGGCGACGCTGCTCTGCGATTCGGATCCCGACACCGAAGAGCGCGAAACGCGGGCCAAGGCCGAGACCTTTATCAACGCGGTAATCGGCGCGGACGACGCCCGGGAGCAAAGCGTCCAAGTTGCGCCCTCGGGCCCGGGCAAACGGGTGCTTTTCGTCGATAACCGCGACTCGTTCGTCCACACGCTCGGCGATTACGTGCGGCAGACCGGAGCGGAGGTGGTGACGGTGCGCGCCGCACGCGGCGCCCGGGGCCGGCGCGATTTCCAGCGCGTCTTAGCCGACTTTGATCCCGGTCTGGTTTTCATATCGCCGGGGCCCGGTACGCCCGAGGAATTCGGCGTGCCGGCATTGGTCGACGAGTGTATCCGGCGTGTGCTGCCGGTTTTTGGCGTGTGCCTCGGTTTGCAAGGCATTGTCGAGGCGCTCGGCGGCGAACTGGGGGTCCTGTCCTATCCGATGCACGGCAAGGAATCGACGATCCGCTGTACGCCCGAAGGGATTTTCGCCGGGTTTCCCACGGAATTTGTCGCTGGACGCTATCACTCGCTCTACGCCGTGCCGGAGAAACTGCCCGAGTGTTTGCGGGTGTTAGCGCGGACCGACGATGGGGTCATCATGGCCGTGGAGCACCGTGCGTTGCCGGTGGCGGCGGTGCAGTTTCACCCGGAGTCGATTTTGACGCTCAAGGACGATTTAGGTCGGCGGCTGATCGCCCAAGTAATGGAGAAACTCGCGCGCTGAAACCATGTTGCTGATACTTGATAACTACGACTCCTTTACCTACAATTTGGTGCATTATTTAGAGGAGTTGGGGGCGACAACCCAGGTCTTGCGCAACGACGAACTGACGGTCGCCGCCGCCGTGGTGCTCGCACCCGAGCGCGTCGTCATCTCGCCTGGCCCCGGGGCCCCAGCGCAAGCTGGCATTTCGGGTGCGCTCGTCGAGCGGTTGGCCGGGGTGATCCCCATTTTGGGCGTGTGTCTGGGGCACCAAGTCATCGCCCAAGTTTGCGGCGGGCGCATCGGTCGCGCCCGCGAGATTGTCCACGGTCGCGCAACGCCCGTGCAACACGACGGGCGCACGCTGTTCGCCGGCCTACAAAACCCCTTCGTCGCCACTCGCTATCACTCGCTGGCTGTCGAGCGGGAGAGCTTGCCCGAATGTCTGGAAGTATCCGCCACGAGCGAAGACGGGACGATCATGGGAATTCGGCACCGGCGCTGGCCTCTCGAAGGGGTGCAGTTCCATCCCGAGTCGATTTTGACCGCAGCAGGCAAACAACTACTGGATAATTTTCTTCGCTTATGAGGAGCGCGACGTGATACAAGAAGCCATAAGAGACCTGATCGACGGAGCGGACTTGGGCCGCGTTAAGGTGCGGGCGGCGATGGAGCAGATTATGAGCGGCCAAGCCACCGACGCCCAGATCGGCGCGTTTCTCATTGCCCTGCGGATCAAGGGCGAGACCATCGACGAGATCGCGGGCTGCGCCGAAGTCATGCGCGAGAAAGCCACGCCAATAAGGACGGTGCGTCCCGATCCGATCGACACCTGCGGTACGGGCGGCGATGATTCAGGCACTTTCAACATCTCTACGACAGCGGCCTTTGTCGCCTGCGGCGCGGGCCTAACGGTGGCCAAGCACGGCAACCGTTCTGTATCGAGCGAATGCGGCTCGGCAGACGTGTTGGCCGCGCTCGGAGTCAACGTCGAAGCCACTCCGGAAAAGGTCGGCGAGTGCATCGACGAAGTCGGCATTGGCTTCCTGTTTGCGGTGGCTTTGCACGGGGGGATGAAACACGCCATTGGGCCGCGCCGGGAGTTAGCCACTCGCACGGTTTTTAACATCTTGGGGCCGCTGATCAATCCGGCGGGGGCCAAAAGGCAGTTGCTCGGCGTGTTCGACGCCGCGTTGACCGAGGCGCTCGCTGAGGTGTTGTGCGCGTTGGGATCGGAACGCGCCTTGGTGGTGCATGGCTCGGACGGGCTGGACGAGATCACGCTGACCGGGCCGACGCAGGTCAGCGAGTTGAAGGACGGGCAGGTCAGGACGCGCCAAATTCATCCGGGGGATTTTGGTTTACAGACCGTCGCAGCCGCAGCCCTCAAAGGCGGCGATGCCGTTCACAATGCGCGCATCCTGCGCGGGGTACTCGACGGCGCGGCCGGGCCGCAGCGCGACGTGGTGCTGCTCAACTCGGCCGCGGCCATGGTTGTTGGCGGGCTGGCCGAGGACATGAGCGCCGGTCTCGAGGTGGCGCGTGCGTCCATTGACTCGGGCAAGGCGCGCCAAGCCTTGGATCGGCTGGTCGAGGTAAGCAACGCCTGACGATGGCGGATTTCCTCAGCGAAATAGCCGCGTACAAGCGCGCGTTCGTCGCCGACCGCCAGCGCCAGCGCAGTTTGGCCGATGTGCGGTCGCAGGCGCGCGATACGGCGGGGCCGGCCGATTTTCAAGGTGCGCTGGCGGCCGACGGGATCGCGCTGATCGCCGAGGTTAAAAAAGCCTCGCCGTCCAAGGGCGTCATCCGCGCCGACTTCGATCCCGAGCGGATCGCCGATGCGTATGCCGCTCATGGGGCGCGCTGTCTTTCGGTATTGACGGACGAGGCGTATTTTCAAGGGTGCGACGCGCATTTGCAGATGGCTAAAGCGGTCGCGGGCTTGCCGGTGTTGCGCAAGGATTTCACCATTGACGAATACCAACTCTACGAAGCCCGCGTCCTGGGTGCCGACGCTGTTTTGCTGATCGTGGCGCTGCTGGACTCCAGCCAGCTCGACGATTACCTTGGCCTCGCCGAGGAGTTGGCACTAGACGCTCTAGTCGAAGTTCACGATGGGGTGGAACTGGCGCGGGCCAAAGCGGCCGGTGCCCGGCTCGTCGGCGTCAACAACCGCAATCTGCGGACTTTTGCGACCACCTTGGAGACGACCTTTGCGCTCGTGGATCAGATGCCGGCGGGAACGGTCGTCGTCAGCGAGAGCGGAATTGGCGATCGCGGCGATGTTGAGCGGCTGGCCTCCGCCGGTGTCGATGCGATTTTGGTCGGCGAATCCCTGATGCGCGAAGCCGATATTGGCGCCAAAGTGAGGGAGTTATTAGGCACGTGAAGAAACGAGTATTTTCGGGCATTCAGCCTTCAGGCCACATCCACATCGGCAACTACATCGGTGCCGTCCGCAACTGGCTCGCCAACCTAGCGGCGCGCGACAACATCTTCTGCGTGGTCGATCAGCACGCGATCACCGGGCCCTACGACCCGGAGGCTTTGCGCCGCGGTACGCGCGAGGCCGTGGCCCTGTACATTGCCTGCGGTCTCGATCCGCAAAAGTGCCGTCTTTTTGTGCAGTCGCACATCCCGGAGCACACCGAGTTAGCTTGGCTGTTGACCTGCATCACGCCGATGGGCTGGTTGGAGCGGATGACCCAGTTTAAGGATCGGGTGGGGGCGCGGCGCGAGCGCGTCGGCACCGGGCTGTTCGTCTATCCGACGTTGATGGCCGCCGATATCCTGCTCTATCAGGCGCACGAGGTCCCGGTCGGCGACGACCAAAAACAGCACGTGGAATTGACGCGCGACATTGCCGAGCGCTTCAATCGCCAATTCGGCGCGGTGTTCACCGTGCCCGAGCCGGTCATTCCCGCGGTCGGGGCGCGGATCATGGGGCTCGACGATCCGACCGCGAAAATGTCTAAGTCGGCCGCGGGCCAGCACCACAGCATCGGCCTGCTCGACAGCCCGAATAAGGTGCGCCAGACGATCAGGCGGGCGGTAACTGATTCGCAGCAGGGCATTGTTTTCGATCCACAGCGTCCTGGGCTGTTCAATCTGCTGACGATCTATCAGGCGTTGACCGGCTTGGACTACGCCGAGATCGAGGCGCGTTTTGTCGGCAAGGGGTACGGCGACCTAAAAAAGGAACTGGCCGAAGTGGTCATCGCCGAGATCGAGCCGATTCAGGCCCGCTATCGGGAACTGACGGCCGATCCCGTCTATATCGACGAGGTGCTGGCCGACAGCGTCGAGCAGTTGCGCCCGATTGTCGACGCAACAATGGACGCGGCCCGTCGGGCCATGGGACATCGGTAAGGGAGTAGCTATTATGGACCTGAGTGACTGGCGCGAGCGCATAGATGCCATTGACCGCCAAGTAATTGCTTTGCTCAACGAGCGCATGCAGTGTGCGCAGGAGATCGGGGGGATTAAAAAGACCGCGGGAAAAGCAATACGCGATCCCCAGCGCGAGCGCGATGTGATCGCCAAGATCAAAGCCTATAATCAAGGGCTCCAAGGGCCGATGCAGGACGCGGCCCTAGAAGCGCTCTATCGGCTACTCATCGAATTGACCACCAACTTTGAACGCGAGGAGAGCGAGCCTTCTTCCGGCGGGTAGTTATCATCGGCGTGGGCCTGATCGGCGGCTCCCTAGGCTTGGCGCTCAAGCGCACGGGCTTTGGCGGGCAGCTTGTGGGCGTCAGCCGTTCGGCGACCCTCGCCCGGGCGCTGGAGTTGGGCGTGCTGGACGAAGGATGGGGCTACGATGAGTTGGGGCCGGCGCTCCGAGGGGCCGACCTAGTCTTTATCTGCACGCCGATCAAGCGGATTCTGACGCTGATTGCCGAAGTGGGGCGGCTGGCCGAGCCGGGGACTCTCGTCACCGATGTGGGGAGCACCAAGCGGCGCATTGTCGCTGCGGCTCAAGCTCATTTCCGCGACGAGGTGTACTTTGTCGGCGGCCATCCAATGGCAGGTTCTGAAAAGGCGGGCGTGGCGGCAGCCGACCCGTTCCTCTTCCAGAATGCGATTTACATTTTGGTCCCCGACCCAAAGGTACCGGCGGACCGCTACCAAGCATTGACTGCGCTCTTGCGGCAGTTTGGAGCACGGGTGATGGAACTAGACGCTGGGGCACACGACCGAGCGGTCGCTGCGATCAGCCACTTGCCGCAGATGATGGCGACCTCGCTGGTGAGCATGGTCGGGCGACTGCATGCCGAGCGGGACCACTTCTTGCCGTTGGCCGCTGGCGGTTTTCGCGACTTGACGCGGATTGCCTCGAGTCCATTCGCGCCGGTCTGGGAGGATATTTGCGCGACCAATGCCGACGAGATCCGCGCGATGATCGACCGCTACATCGCCGCGCTCGCGGATGTGCGGGAGCGGCTAGCGGCCGAAGAGCTCAGGGCGGATTTCGATTTTGCCAACGAGATTCGCGGGTCTATCCCGAGGGATTCAAAGGGGTTTATTCACGCGCTGCACGAGGTTTTGGTGCTGGCTGAGGATCGGCCGGGCGTGGTCGCCGAGATCGGGCAGGCACTCGGAACGCAAGGGATAAACATCAACGATATCGAGGTGATGAAGGTGCGCGAGGGCGAGGGAGGGACGCTGCGGTTGGGATTTGACAGCGCGGAGAGTGCGGAACATGCGCTGGGAATTTTGGCTCGGCTCGGGTACGGGGCGCGGAGACCCTAGGCCATGGCAGCCAGCGCAACCCCTGCGAGCCAAGTGTCCGTGCCCGGAGAGCGAGATCTCGCCGAGCAGGCCCTCGTGTTGGCCGCGCTGAGCGAAGGAGACAGCACCGTCCACAACGCGCCTGTTGCCGCTGGCCGGGTGGTCGGTCTGTTGCGCGATTTAGGCGTTGACCTGGCCGTGCGGGCGGGCACTCATGGGGTGCGCGGCGTTGGGTTGCGGGGGTTTCAGGAGGCCGCCGAGCCGCTCGACTTAGCGGGGTTGGGCGACACGGCGCTGCTGTTGCTTCCCGTGCTCGCCGGGCAAACGTTTCGCTCGCGGGTGAAATTGGGCGCGGAAGCCGAGCGGTGTCGGCCACTGCTCAGCCTGTTGGCCGAGGTCGGATTCGCTGTCGAACAGGAGAGCGGGGGGACCGTTGTAACCGGCGGGCAGCCGGCCAAAGGGTTCGTCCTCTCCGCGGCACCGCCGACCGACGCCTTGGCACTGGGCGCCACGGTGGCCGCGCTCTTTGCCGAGGGGACGACCGCGCTAAAAGTCGGCACCCGCGTGGAGCGGTTGTTGCGCGCGCGCGGGATTGCCGTCGAGCGGCGTAGGCTGCTGTCGCTGGAAGGCGGGCAGGCGTTACAGGCAACGGATGTGGAGGTGCCCGGGCAACTCGAATTGGCTTATCCGCTCATGGGGGCTGCGCTGTGTCGCAAGGGGTCGGAGCTAACCATCAAGCGCGTGGCCACGCGCCCCGGGCCCCGGGCCTTCTTGGATTTGCTGCGGCAGATTGGGGCGCAGATCGCCGCGAAAGAACTCGGGGGCAACGAGTGCGATTTGCACGTGAGTGCTAGTCCGTTAAAGGCCACGCGCGTGGCTGGGGCGCGGGCGGCCAAGGTCGCCGACCAGATCGCGTTGCTCGCTGTTTTGGCGACTCAGACGAAGGGGACGACGGTCATCCGCGACATCGCAGATGTGCCGCATGTGGAGCATTTGTGCGCTACGCTGCGCGCGCTCAATGCGCGGATCGGTCAGTTCCCCGAGGGGCTGGTCATCGAGGGCGGCTTCCCGCTCGAAAGCGGCCCCCTCGACGGCAAGGGCGATCCCGGTTTAACGATGGCTTTTGCCGTGGCTGGACTGTTGGCCGGAGGAGAGTTGACCATCGAAGGCCGGGCGTGCTTGACGCCCATCTGGCCCGATTTTTTTGAGGTCGTACAATCTATTTAAGGAGAAGGAGATTGAATATGCGAGGAATTTTTCGGCTCTTTGTGTGCGCGGCCGTGATGTTGTGCGGCGGCCTGCTCGCCATCCGCTTGCTCTACGGCGTATCGTGGCGCGAATCCTTTGAGATTGCCAACAGCTTTATCGAGGATGTGTTGGGGTGATTTGCGGGACGACGCGGGTGCTCGGCGTCATCGGCGACCCGGTCGCACATACGGCGTCGCCGGCCATGCACAACGCCGCGCTCCGAGCGTTGAAGCTCAACTATGTGTACGCGGCGTTTCGCGTTGCTCCGGCCGCCTTGCCCGCGGCCCTCGCTGGAATGCGCGCTTTTGGCATCGTTGGGCTGAATGTAACGGTGCCGCACAAGCAGGCGGTCATGGCGCATCTCGACGAGATCTCCGCCGAGGCCCAGCGCATTGGTGCGGTCAATACCATTGCCCATTGCGCTGGACGGCTCGTGGGGTACAACACGGACGCCTTTGGCATCGTCCAGAGCCTCAAGGCCGATGGCGGTTTGGGCCGGTTGCCGCCCAAGGTCGCGCTGCTCGGCGCCGGGGGTGCGGCGCGGGCCGTGCTCTACGCGCTGCTGGCGCGTGCCGAGGTGGAGGAGGTGTCCTTGCTCAACCGCACGGTGGAAAAGGCGGCCGCGCTCGCCGCGGACCTCGACCGCGAAGGCAAGGTACGGGTCGGGTCGCTGGCCGAGACCGGGCCGATTGGCGACGCTGGTTTGCTCATCAACGCCACGACCCTCGGAATGCACCCTCGCGCTGGCGTTTCGCCGCTGGCGGACCCATCGTGTTTACACGCCGGCATGATGGTCGCCGACCTTGTGTACAACCCGCTGGAGACCGCGCTCATGCAGCAGGCCGCCGCCGCTGGTGCCTCGGCGATCAACGGCTTGGGTATGCTCGCTTGGCAAGGTGCGCGGGCACTTGAGATATGGACGGGTGTCGAGCCGCCGGTCGCGGCGATGCGGGCGGCCGCACTGGAGCACTTCCCGGCTTAGGCCGACAACACACCTAGCATGATAACCGAATTACTAGCAACGCGCATTAGCGCGGCATTGGCCCGAGCGGGTGCGCCCGCGGATTCCCCGGCCCTCGTCGGCCCGGCCACCCGGCCGGAGTTCGGCGATTATCAGGCCAACGGTGTGATGGCCGCCGCCAAGAAGCTGAAGACCAATCCCCGCGCACTCGCCGCTCAGGTCGTGGAGGAATTAGATCTGGCGGATATGGCCGCGTCCGTAGCTATCGCCGGGCCGGGTTTTATCAACATCCAACTCAAGGGCGAGTGGCTGGCCGCGCAGCTAGGGCAGGTGCTGGCCGATCCGCGCCTCGGCGTACCCCAAGCCGCGCCGCAAAAGGTCGTACTCGACTACTCGCATCCCAACTTGGCCAAGGAAATGCACATCGGCCATCTGCGCAGCACAGTCATCGGCGATGCCATCGCGCGCGTCCTCGAATTTTTGGGCCACGAGGTTGTGCGCCACAATCACGTGGGCGACTGGGGGACGCAGTTTGGGATGCTCATTGCCCACTTGGCCGAGCGGGCGGATCCAGCCACGGAATTGGCCGATCTAGAAGTGTTCTACCAGTCGGCGCGGCAGCGCTTTGACCAAGACGCGGCCTTTGCCGATCGGGCGCGGGAATACGTGGTCAAGCTGCAAAGTGGCGACCCGCAGGTGCTGGGGCGGTGGCAGCAGTTTATCGACGAATCCCTCGCCCACGGCCAGCGCGTATACGCCGCGCTAGGAGTCGGCCTGAAGCCCGAAGACGTGCGGGGCGAGAGCGCGTACAACGACGACTTGCCCCGCGTGGTCGAGGATTTGCGCGCCAAGGGCTTGCTGGTGGAATCCAACGGCGCACAGTGCGTCTTCTTGGCGGAATTCAAAAACAAGGACGGCCAGATTACGCCGGTCATCGTGCAGAAGTCAGACGGCGGCTACCTCTATGCGACGAGCGACCTCGCGGCGGTGCGCTATCGGGCCGGCGCACTCGCGGCCGACCGCATTCTCTACATCGTCGATGCGCGCCAGTCGTTTCACTTGCAGCAGGTCTTCGCGGTAGCGCGGGCGGCGGGATATGCGCCGGCGACGACCGCTTTGGAGCACCATGCGTTTGGCGCGATTCTCGGCGCGGACCACCGGCCGTTTAAGACGCGGGTCGGCGGCACAGTCAAGCTGATGGACGTGTTGGAGGAGGGTGTGGCGCGGGCCTTTGCCCAAGTGAGCGCGAAGAATCCCACCATGGCCGAGGCCGAGCGGCGGCAGATCGCCCGCGTAATTGGCATTGGCAGCATCAAGTACATGGAGTTGTCGTTCAACCGCCTCTCGGACTACGTGTTCGACTGGGACAAGATGCTAGCGCTCGACGGCAACACCGCGCCGTACATGCTCTACTCATACGCCCGCATCAAGAGCATGTTCCGCCGCGCTGGCGTGGATGAAGAGGCACTTGACGGCGCGATAATCGTGGGCGAGCGGGCCGAAAACGCGCTCGCCATCAAGCTGTTGCAGTTTCCCGAAGTGGTCGCGGCCGTGGCCGGCCAGTGCTATCCGCACGTGCTCTGCACCTATCTCGGCGAATTGGCGGACGCCTTTATGAAGTTCTACGAGCAGTGTCCAGTGCTCCGCGCAGATGAGCCGGTGCGGACGAGCCGGTTGTTGTTGGCCCTACTGACGGCGCGCACCGTGCGCCAGGGGCTCGACCTGCTCGGCATCGAGACCTTGGAGCGAATGTGAGCGCGGCCATGACCAAGGGGCCGGTGTTTCTCGCTGGTTTTATGGGCGTGGGCAAGACCCACGTCGGGCACATCCTCGCGAAGAAGCTAGGACGTTGTTTTTTGGACACCGACCGGATGGTCGAACAGCGCGCCGGCAAGACCATTGCGAAGATTTTCGCCGACGAGGGTGAGGCGCACTTTCGCCAGCTAGAGCGCGCCTGCGTCCTCGAAACCTGCCAGTGCCCGGATGCCGTAGTGGCCTTGGGCGGTGGGGCGATCACCCGCGCCGACAATATGGCGGCGGTGCGCTGCGCTGGCATCTTGGTGTGTCTCAAGGCCGACGTGGAGACGATTTTTGCCCGCGTCCGTCTCCACTCTAACCGGCCCCTGCTCGCGGGGTTGGACCCGCAGGCGCAACGCGCCAAGATAGCGTCCTTGCTCCGCGAGCGCGCTCCTTTCTACGACCAAGCCGACATCGAGCTGTACACCTCGCAGGCCGAGACGCCAGAGGACACGGCCAGACACCTTCTCGCCTTGTTAGAGCGCTATGCCAAGGATTGACTTAGCCATCCCGGGGGCTGCATATCCCATTTTCGTCGGCCACGATATTTTAGGGGAATTGGGGCTGCGCTGCCGCGATTTGGCCTTGGGTCGGCAGGTTGCCTTGGTGTCCGACGAGATCGTAGCGGCGCACTACCTGCAACCAGCCGGGGAGAGCTTGCGTGCGGCTGGGTTTGAGGTGTTAGAGATCGTCTGTGCTGGGGGCGAGGAGGCTAAGAACTTGCTCGGGGCCGAGGGCATTTTCACGCAGCTGATCGAGGCCGAGTTCGACCGTGGGGCTTGGGTCGCGGCCCTCGGCGGGGGCGTGGTCGGCGACGTGGCGGGCTTTGTGGCTTCCACTTATTTGCGCGGCGTGCCCTACGTGCAGGTACCTACTACCATCGTCGCGCAGGTTGATTCGAGTATTGGCGGCAAGACCGGGGTCAACCACGCGCTGGGCAAAAACCTGATCGGCACCTTTCACCAGCCGCGCTTGGTTTTGGCCGACACCAACGCACTGCACTCGCTGCCGCGGCGCGAGCGGGTTGCGGGCCTGGCCGAGGTGGTCAAACACGGGCTGATTCGCGACGCCGCGCTGTTCGCCTTTTTGGAAGAACACTTGGAGGAGGTCGTGGATATGGCGTTGGCGCCAGAGACTTTGGACTGGCTCATTGGCCGCAATGTCGAGATCAAGGCCGAAGTAGTGGCCGCCGACGAGAAGGAGCAGGGCTTGCGGGCGATTCTCAATTACGGGCACACCATTGGGCACGCGATTGAAGCCGCCACGGACTACGGCCGCTACCGACACGGGGAAGCGATAATTTTGGGCTTGATCGCCGCGGGCGAAATCGCCTGCCGCGAGGGGTTTTGGCCCGAAGCGGAACGGCAGCGGCAGGATGCGTTGCTGGAGCGGTTGGGGGTGCCCGGGGGGCTGGCCGAGGTGGAGGCCGAGCGGATTTTGGCCTGTGCCAAGGCCGACAAGAAGCGGGTGGAAGGGCGGCTGCGGTTTGTGCTGGGGCGGCGGATTGGGGCGGTGGAGGTCGTGGAGGGCATAAGCGATGCGACCGTGTGCGCGGCCATTGAGTATGTGCAGCAGTGCTCCGGGCGCAACCTCGCTTGAAGGGACGACTTTATCACCTATTATTCTGGTGTTACTCAAACATTGTGGAGAAAGCTATTATGCTTAATACGCAGCAGGCGTTTTGCAACTATTTAGGCGAAGTACAGGCCGAACTAAACAAGGTCCAATCTTCGGGATTTGCTGAAGAATGGGAACAGAATGTCCGCTCCGTAGAGGAGTTGGAGCAGGAGATTCGGGCGGCGGAATTGATCGTTCCGGTGGTCGGCGCGTTTAGTGCCGGTAAGAGCACGTTGATCAACTCCTTTTTGGAGCAGGATTTGTTGCCGGTGAACACCACGCCGGAGACTGCGTTGGCGACCGAGTTGCGCTATTCCCACGAGGAGTACATTTCGGCGGTTAAGGCCAATGAGGAGACGGATCGCTACGACATCCGCGACATCCGCGAGATCAAAGGGAAGGCGCGCCAGTATAAATATGTAAAGGGCTTTCTCGACCGTTCCCAATTGCAAGGAGTGCTGCCGCTGGTGCTCGTGGATATGCCCGGATTTGACTCGCCGCTGGACTTACATCACCAAGCCATTTTGACATATCTTGCCCGCGGGAGTCATTACGCGGTCCTGATCAGCGTGGAGGAAGGGACCGTCACCCAATCGACCCTGCGGCAGTTGGCTGAATTTCACGAGTTTGACAAGGGGTTTTCCGTATTTGTGAGCAAGGCGAATTTGCGCTCGGCTTCGGAGGTAGAGACCATTGTGCAGAATGTCGAGGAGCGACTGAAGGACGATTTTGATTTTGCCGATTCGGTCGTGTCGGTGGGCAAAGAGGGCGGGGCGGCACTGGGCAAGATGCTCAAGGCCATTGATCCAGAGGCTCTTTTTGATCGGCTTTGGCGGCCTCGCTTGGAGGGCGATTTCTACGCGCTCGACGCCAGCTTGAACACTTGGATTAGCTCGCTGAGAAGGAGCGAAAGCGAGAATCAGGAGGCCATAGACCAGCTTGCTGAGGGACTGAGGGAGTTAGAGCGGAAAAAGGATCAGCTAGTTCAGGATATTCGTGCGAAGTATTCCACAAACTCCGTCCGCTCTATTGTGGATAAGGTGGGCGGCGACTTGAGTGCTCAGGTAGATGCGTTGGTCAACACGGCCATCTCACAGGAGGGAACAGATGCTGTACAGCAACAGATGGGGGAAATCGTCCGCTCCTCAGTTTTGCGTCACGTAAAAGCCAAACTTATCGACTTGAACGCCGAGATTGTCAAAGAACTAAGCGATCATATTGAGAGTACTGCGCGTACTTTGTCGTCCTATGTAGGCGACGAAACAGGCATGGATAGATTTGTAAACTCTTCTATGTTTGGTCCGTTGGCGACCAAAACGCTTTCGGGAGCTATGGGTAAAATAATAAATGGGATGCGAAAAATGCGGGGTCTTACCGTCCTGCTTGCCATTACTACTAACGTGGTGGCAGTGGCAGTGGAAGTTGTCATTGTATTCTTACCAGAACTCATTGCCCTTCTGCAAAAAGAGAGAGCAAAGAGGAAGCTGCGTGAGGACCTAGTTGGGCGGATTATTCCAGAAGTTAAAAATAGGCTGGCAAGCGAACTGCCCGGGTATTTCGAGGAGCAGGTGAGAGTCTTGATTAACGAGCAAGCCGGGGCCATTGATTTGCACATTAAGTCAAAGCGCGATGAAATCGTCGCTGCTGAGCAAATCAAAAAGGACGCGCAGCGAGATATTGAGCAAACCATTGACCAACTCACGGGCGTTAGGGAAACTATCCGCTCGCTGGCAAGCGAGACAATCTTTACGCGCTCTGCAAGAGTCTGACGAGGATTGATTTAGCAGATTTTACTAAATCGCCGTTCTCTCTAAAACTTTAACCTACTTGACCCAAAGGGAGACAACGCCATGCAAGCTCGTGGTATCGTCGCATACAGAGACAATCTAGATCAGGTCATAGATCGCTATGGCGATTTTCTCGGCGATGAGGCGGCAAACCTCGCCCAAGAACACGGCATCCCGGCGGCGAAGGAATTGCAAGCAAACCTAAGAAGCCTTTTTAAAATTCACTTTTAGTTGATTTTCCCTTGAAAGGACGTACCCATGAACCGACCTTTAGGTTTCATCACAAAGCCTGAAAGGGGGGTTATATATGGGTACGCCCGGTGTAGAATATGCGACGGATTTGACCGATGCACAATGGCTGTTACTTGCTCGTCTGCTGCCTCGGGGCCGTTGGCGTCAAGGGGGTCCGGGTCGGCCACCTCGGGCGGTGCGTTTGGTGATGAATGGTCTACTGTATCGGGCTAAAACCGGGTGTCCTTGGCCGATGCTGCCGCGGTGTTTTGGGCCTTGGCAAACGGTGTATGGCTACTTCAATCGCTGGCGTCAACAAGGGGTTTGGCCACAGATACTCGACGCCCTAACCAGGCAGGATCGCATCCAGCACGGCCGGGCACCGACCCCGTCGGCGGGGATCGTGGACGCGCAGAGCGTTACCACGGCCACCCAAGGTAAAAGTGTTGGATACGATGCCGGCAAGAAGGTTAAAGGACGCAAACGCCATCTGTTGGTCGACACCGAGGGTCGTCTGATTGAGTGTGTGGTGACCGCTGCTTCGACCTCGGATGCCGACGGCTTGAAGACCTTGTTGAAAACCTACTTTTCACCCACGGTACAAAGGTTACGCAAGCTGTGGGTGGATGGAGCCTATAAAGGCGCGCCGCTTAGGCAATGGGTGGCTCAAAAAAAAAACGCACAAAATAGACCTTGAAGTCGTATCCAGACAAGGCTCCGGCTTTGAGGTGCTCCCTCGTCGTTGGGTCGTCGAACGAACGTTTGCTTGGCTACTCAACTATCGAGTCCATGCCAAAGACTACGAGCACCTAACTTGCAATAGTGAAGCCTTTATCCAAATCGCGATGATCCATTTGATACTCAAGCGAATCGCTAAAAAAAATGAATTTTAAAAACGCTTCTAACGGCTATTGAAGATGAAAACCGCCTACTCAGGATCGGTATTGTGGGACGGGTCAAATCTGGAAAATCCTCGCTGCTAAACGCCCTGCTCTTTGCAGGGGAAAGCATTCTGCCCAAGGCGGCAACTCCCATGACAGCGGCCTTGACGACGCTTTCTTACGGGGAGAGTCTATCGGCAGAAGTAGAGTTTTTTACCCAAGAGGACTTGAGACATATCCAGAACCAGTACAGGGCATATAAGACACGAGCAGATCGGCTTTATAAAGACTTTTTAGCCGAGGAACAAGCAGAAGAGATACGCTCGCGCAGGTCCCCAGAAGAGCGGGCGAGCAGTAGGGTGAAACGGGCGATGAAGGATGGCAACGACGCCTTGGTTGCCGCCTATGAACAATACGATAAAATCGAAAAGTCTGGGCTCGACCTCAGCGAGATCGAGAAAAAGACCGTTCTCAAGTTTTCCGATCTTGCCGATTTGCGTCGCCAATTGGATGATTACGTCGGCGCGACCGGCCGTTACATGCCCGTTACCAAAAGTGTCAACATTTGGCTACCGCAAGAGAATCTGCGGGATATAGAAATTGTGGATACGCCCGGTATTAACGATCCGGTAAAGTCGCGTGAGGCGCGAACCCGACAGCATTTGAGTCAATGCGATGTGGTGTTGATCGTCAGTCCGGCCGGTCAGTTTATGAGTTCGGCAGATTTGAATTTGATGGATCGCATTACTGGGCAGGAAAGCATCCGGGAGCTATACGTGATAGCGTCGCAAGTCGATACGCAGCTTTATGGCAATTTGAAGGATGAAAGCAACGGGGACTTGGACCGCGTATTGGACCGCCTCACTACGGATGTGCTCGGAAGGCATTTGGAGATGATTATTGAGGATTTGAAGGAGCGCAATCCCGAAGTGGGCAATACCTATGATCAGTTACTTCAGCAAGGTAGAATCATTCACTCTGCGGGCATTTGCGAAAGCCTGAAGCAGAGCTTTGATAAAAAAGATGCGTGGGATGAGGGAATGCAGCATGTTTGGGACAATTTGTTGTTTGAGTATCGAAACTATTTCTCCGCTGAAGATGCGGAATTATCGTGTATCAATCTGGAGAAGCTGTCCAACATAGCGTACATTCGGGAAATCGTCGCTGGTGTGCGCGAAAAAAAGGACATCATCATCAAGGACAGACAAACAGAGTACAGCGGCGCAAAACTCCAGTCTCTACACAAGTTGAAAAACGACTTACTCAAGTATGCGAATGAGCGGCATACCCAAATTGAGAGTATAGAAATTGAGGGTTTTAAGAAGCGGCGTGACAGTTTGATCGAATCCTTGGAAAAGACGGCTTCTCTAATTGGCGAGGCGCATGAAGAATCGGTTAAACAGGTTAAAGAAAACCTGAGACGTGAACTTAACAAGGAGCTAGAAAGTCGAGATCGGTCGGTACGAGAGGGTATCGCTGAAGAGAAAAGCGAAATATATGAAAATTTTCAAACAGGTATCATATTTAAGGAGAATAAGACGAGATCTGTTGAGACCATCCGCACGAATGCTGTCGTTGGGATATTGACGGAGTCTGTTGAAAAAATGGTAGAGGATATTGTAGAGAAAACAGAAGCCCAAATGGACCTGTGGCGGAATGAACTCAACAAAGAACTAACTAAAATTTTACGGCAAGAATTGGGTGATGAGGATGTAGAAGCATGGAGAGTTCGAGAGATTATAAAAAATGCCGTTAATTCCATATCCATTCCACCATTCAAATATAATATCCAATTGCCCAAAGATCTGACGCCTCGGGGTGTATTGAAAGGTGAGGAGGCGACCTCATTTTTTAATGAGGCATGCAGCTATTCTAAGGATTCTTGTAGAGAGCTTCGCAAGAAAGTGAGGGGGTACATTGATGATCTCACCAAGGCGATGTATGGAGTTCGGTTAGCTGATCGGCTGCTGGAAAAGTTCAACAAGGACCTCGCCTCTCTCGAGGGCTCCATTAAGAACAAGACAATGGAGTTGGGTCGAATCGCCCGCATTAGGGAAGAATTGAAAGGGATTGATCATGGATGAAAGTGGGTTGCGTTTAGAGTATGAGGATTTGCAGAAGAAATACAAGTTAGTTTCCGACCTGCTGACGGCTAAATCCAATGAACACGTAGAGTTCAAGAAGTTTGAGGACCTCTTGAACGGAGAGTTTCGGGAATTTGCCGATGCGGAGTCGTCGTTAGCCGAGGAAGCGGCCGCGGTGCAGCGTTTGGAAAGACTGGCCAATCGGTTGAAAGAACTGGTAGTCTTTCCTCATCTTTCCGCCAAGCGATCCATTGCCATTGGTGGTGGATTCAGCAGTGGCAAGTCGGCGTTTGTCAACAGTTTTATCGAGGGATATGATCATTTGCTGCCGGAGCGAGTCCAACCGGCCACGGCCATTCCTTCTTTTGTTATTGCCAATTCGGAGATGGCGATCAAGGGTTTTTCCCGCACCGGCAATACGGTGGATATCGACCCGGCACTATATTCGCAACTATCCCACAGTTTCATCGACACCTTTCCCTTCGATCTCAAGTACATCATGCCCTCCATTACAGTGGAGGTTCCTTTGCGCGACAGCTTGTTTGACAACATCTGCTTGATTGATACGCCGGGCTACAATCCGGGAGGACGCAGTGAAGACCGGACTACGGCGGCTGATTTTCTCAAAGATCGGGATGCGCTCATCTGGATGATTGGGCTGGATTCTGCTGGTACGGTCCCCGATGAAGATTTGGAGTTTCTGGAGGGTTTGGAATTGAGGTCTTTACCGTTTTACGTAGTTCTGAACAAGGCGGACATCAAGCACCTCAGTGAATTGGAGGACATACTGAACGAGGTGAAGAATACGCTTGCCGACGTGGATTTCGAGCCTCTTGGAATCAGCGCGTATAGTTCTCGCCGCCGTGAGGAATTCTCATATGACGAGATGTCGTTGGCGGACTTTTTCCGAGAGCAAAACCAGCCCAAACAAGCGAACACAGACTTGAAGCAGGAGATTGAGGGCGTCTTTGAGATGTATGTGAATGCCATTCTCAAAGACGAAAGAACGGCCAAGTGGATGACAAACGAACTCAAAGATATCGACTTTCATCTTTCTGAGCTAAAACCAGACGATGCGGACGTTTTAGGAGAAAAAATCAGCAAGCTCATAGACTCGCAAAAGAGAGATTTCGCGCCCATCAAGAAACAGATGGTACAGATCCGGCAAAAGATGCTCAGCGCAATAGATGAAATTTTCCAGTCGCTGAATTTTGCAAAGTCGGAACCAACGGTGCGGGAAGCGGCAGAAGAGAGCGAGGAAAGAGAGTTTGTTGCGAAGGTGGGTCGCAAGCCATCTCCAGATATCATATACAATAAAGGCGTGACCGACCTACATCACGCTGCGTGTCTGAATCTGCCTGCACTCGCTCAATCCCTGCTGGACCAGAATTCCGACATTGACGCGAAGGCCACACTACACGCCAGTATCTCGCCGCACCTTACGACAATTCTCGATAAAATGGGAGAGGATGATCGTGAGCTAAAAGATTGTACCCCGCTTCATGTTGCGGCGTTTGCGAATGCGCACGAGACGGCTGTTGTGTTGCTCCAAAACGGTGCCGACGTCCACGCCAAGGACAAAGATGGCGATACCCCGCTTCATGCTGCGGCGTTGGCGAATGCGCGGGAGATGGCTGCCGTGTTGCTCCAAAACGGTGCCGACGTTCACGCCAAGGGCAAAGATGGCGTTACCCCGCTTCATGCTGCGGCGTTGAATGCGCGGGAGACGGCTGCCGTGTTGCTCCAAAGTGGTGCCGACGTCCACGCCAAGTCCGAATATGGCGATACCCCGCTTCATTTTGCAGCGTTGGTGAATGCGCGGGAGACGGTTGCCGTTTTGCTCCAAAGTGGTGCCGACGTTTACGCCAAGTCCGAATATGGCGTTACCCCGCTTCATTTTGCAGCGTTGGAGAATGCGAGAGAGACGGCTACTGTTTTGCTCCAAAGTGGTGCCGACGTCCACGCCAAGGCCGAAAATGGCTATACCCCGCTTCATGCTGCGGCGTCGGCAAATGCGCGGGAGATGGCTGAATTCCTCCTGAAACGGGGCACCGACATCCACGCCAAGCCTGAAGATGGCGTTACCCCGCTTCATGCTGCGGCGTTGGCGAATGCGCGGGAGACGGTTGCCGTGTTGCTCCAAAACGGTGCCGACGTCCACGCCAGGGACAAAGATGGCTATACCCCGCTTCATACTGCGGCGTCGGCAAATGCGCGGGAGACGGTTGAATTCCTCTTGAAACGGGGCGTAGATGTCCACGCCAGTACTGAAGATGGCGTTACTCCGCTCGTTACCCCGCTTCATGCTGCGGCGTCGGCAAATGCTCGGGAGGTAGCTGCCGTGTTGCTCCAAAACGGTGCCGACGTCCACGCCAGGGACAAAGATGGCTATACCCCTCTTCATACTGCGGCGTTAGAGAATGCGCACGAGACGGCTGCCGTGTTGCTCCAAAACGGTGCCTACGTCGACGCCAATGCCAAATATGGCTATACCCCGCTGTGTGCTGCGGCGTCGGCAAATGCTCGGGAGGTAGCTGCCGTGTTGCTCCAAAACGGTGCCGACGTCCACGCCAAGACCGAAAATGGCGTTACCCCGCTTCATTTTGCGGCGTTGGAGAATGCGTACGAGACGGCTGAATTCCTCCTGAAACAGGGCGCAAATGTCAACGCAGAAGACAGCACTGGTTTTTTTGGCGGCCATAAGCCGCTCCATTATGCAAAAGAAAAAGGAGCTAGTGAAACGGCAGAGTTGTTGATTCGTCATGGTGGTCAACTTTAACCGTTCACACACCGCATCCAAATGAGCGAAAACCAGCCCCACAAAGTACACCTAGTCAGCTTGGGGTGTCCGAAAAACACGGTCGATTCCGAGCGGATGCTGGGGCTTTTGCAGGGCCACGCCTATCAGCTAACGGACGTGCCAGAAGAAGCGGACGTGGTGGTGGTCAATACCTGCGGCTTTATCGAGTCAGCCAAAGAAGAATCCCTGGCCGCGATTATGGACGCGCATCGGCTCAAGCAAGAAGGGCCGTGCGAGGGGTTGATTGTCACCGGGTGTCTAGCGACGCGCTACTACGAAGAGTTGGCGCAGGAGTTGGTGGAAGCCGACAAGCTGCTGACGATCGCCGACGAAGCCGCCATCGTCCGCCACGTCGACGATGTGTTGGGCGTCCAGCGGCCCCAGTACTGGGCTGGCTTGCCGCGGACTTCGCTGACGCCCAAGCACTGGGCGTATCTACGCATATCGGACGGCTGCGATCACCAATGCGCCTTTTGCGCCATCCCGGCCATTCGCGGGCGACACGCGAGCGAGCCCATCGAACAGCTTGTGGCCGAGGCCGAGCGGCTCGCGGCCGAGGGGGTGCGGGAGTTGGTGTTGGTTTCGCAGGACTCGGTGCGCTACGGAGCCGATCTCTACGGCCGGCCCCAGCTCGTGCGCCTTTTGCAGGCACTCGCCGCGGTCGAGGGCATTGAGTGGATGCGCTTGATGTACACGTATCCGGCGTTTTGGACCGAGGAACTGATCGACTTCTACGCCACGTGCGACAAGATGTGCCGGTACATCGACATGCCGCTGCAACACATCGCCGACCCGGTGCTCAAGCGCATGAAGCGGGCGACGACGCGCCAAAAGACGCTCGATTTGCTGGCATGGCTGCGGGCGCGGTTGCCGGGGGTTGGGCTGCGCTCGACGTTCATCGTTGGCTTTCCCGGAGAAACCGAGGACGATTTTGAGGAGCTACTCGCGTTTGTCGCGGAGACGCGCTTTGACTATGCGACCGGCTTTCTCTACTCACCGGAAGATGGGACGGCGGCGTGTGCGCTCGGGGACGCGGTCGGCGAAGAAATCAAGCAGGAGCGCTACAGCCGCCTGACGCAACTACAGGAGCGCGTGGGCACGGAGAAAAACGACGCGCTCGTCGGCACGCGGCAGCAGGTCTTGATCGATGCACACGTAGGGGAAGTGTGCCATGGGCGGATGGAGCGCGACGCCCCGGAAATCGACGGCCAGGTGGTAATCTCGGAAGGCATGCCTCCGGTGGGTTCTTTCGTCGAAGTGGAGATCACCGCGGCCGCGCCCTACGAGCTGAGTGCTAAGGTGGTGGGAGCGCCGCGTTGAACAAGGCAAAGCCGCGGGACATTGCCGTGGATGACCGGGCCGGCGAGTTGATCATTGCGTGGAGCAATGGTCGCGAGAGCCGCTGCGATTTGGCGGGCTTGCGGCGCGCGTGTCCGTGCGCTCACTGTCGGGAATTGCGCGACGCGAATGCGGGCGGATTGACGCTCTTGCCGCCCGAGGCCGCGTCGGCCACAGCCGAGGTGCGAGGGATTAGCTACGTTGGGCGCTACGGCATTCGCATTGAATGGGCCGACGGGCACGACCACGGCATTTATACGTTTGAATTTTTTCGCGCGCTAGCGGCGGGCGGATGAGGCGAGGTGGATTTTGGGAAATGATCATCACCCGGGTGTTCGCGCTCACAGGCGGGACATATCGCACACAGGTGTCGATTTAGGAGATGGGCGGCCGCCAGTAGGCCGCCGCCGGCTGCGTGCAGGATTACTTCAAAGATTCCTTCCGCCGTAATGTGGGCGGTGGCGATGAACGCTACGGCCACGACGAGGATGAGAAATGCGCGCCAACTCCTGTGGTGCCTAATGCCCCAAACGACGCGGCCTAATGCGAGCGCGATTGCGCCAATAATGATTAGTTCCGCGCGTTCACTGGCGAGGAACCCCAGCCCCACTAACGGCAGTATGGTCACTAAAAGCGGCATGGCCACGCAGTGGATCGCGCACGAAAAAGATAACAATGCTCCTATAGTATCTACTAGTTCTCGAGCAAAATAGTTTTTCACTTTTTCCACGTGTCTCCTTGTCTATGCCGCTTGGCGCACCACAACGTCGCGCGGCGCCCGGGCGATCCACTGTTCGGCGAGGAGGAGGCCAACGGCCAAAAGCAGGAATGCGCGCCACAGCTCGCGGCCATGGCGGTTGCCCAAGACCGCGTGGCGCGGGTCGTCGCTTGGGTTGAGGAAATGGACTTCGGCGTCCGGGAAAATGCGCTGTATGTACTCGGGTGCGACGGGTGCTAGCGCGGATTCGCGGGCGTCGAAGTTGACGGCGAACGCATCAACCTCGGCGCCCGCAGCGCGTAGTCGCCAAATGCCAACCTCGCTGACTTGGGGAATTTTCCACAGGTATTGGCCGCCGATAGGCTCCGGCTCTAAGCGCAGGCGCTCGCCCGACGGCGTCTCGGCCTCTACGACCGCTGCCATGGGCACATCGGCCAAGCGGCGATAAACGGTTTCTCCCACCAAATAGGTTGCGTGGCGATCCGGCGGCAGGCTCAACTCGCGCATCAAGCGGTGCAGGAGGGGGGCGAATAGCCCGCGTTGGTGCAAGTCGTTCCACTGCGGGTCAATGGGGAAGGCCGCAAGCGCGACGCGCCCTTGCTCCTGCCAAGATAGCACCAAGGCGCGTTGCCCATCGCCGAAGCGGACCAAAGGCCAAAGGTCGGGCGCGGGAACTAGGGCGAAATAGGCGTAGAAGTGCGGTTGATCGCCGTCGCTGGCGAGGAGATCGTTGAAAAGCGGGTGGTGCGGCTCGTCCGCGTCTAAGACTTGATAGTGGGCTGCGTTGCCGGGTGCGCCGATCCGGTTTTTGAAGCGTCCCGCCGTCAGGCCGGGCAAGAGGTCTCGGTTGTAGTAGCCGAGGTCGCTGTGCGGCGCGGGAAAGAGAACCACGCCCCCACCCTGGGCGACGAACTCGTCCAAGGTCGCCTTTTGCGCCGCGCTCAGCCGGGCGAGATTGCAGAGCACGAGCACATCTACGCCAGCGAGGGTGGGGGCGTCGAGGTTGACAAAAAGATCGGTGCGGATTTTTACGACCGGATCGGAGCGCGCCGCCGCCCCGAGTGCCCGGCGCACATAGTACGCGCCTTCGGGCTGTTCGCTTAATAGCAGCACGGTGATGGAGGTGGGTAGGTCGAGCGTGAAATAGCGGCGGTTGTCGAGCGCGAGCGCATCGTCGGCGAGCGCAACGTGCCCACTCAGCCGCCCGGGGCGGCGCGGCGAAAAGCTGAGTGCTAGTTGGGTCGTGCCCGGTGCCTGCGGATCCACGCTATGGCGGCGCACGCGCTGTCCATCGACAAACAGGTCGAGTGTTGTGCCCGCGCCACTGTGGGCAATGGTGGTTTGCAAGGTGGCTTTGGCGTTGGCCGCGAGCATCCAACTCGGCGCTGCGACGCGCTCGACGTAGGCGTTTGGCCGCGGCTGGGTGTGCGGGCCAGCGACATAGACGCGCACATCGGCAAAGGACGGGACCGAGTCGCCGAGTTGATCCCAGTTGTATTGGGCCAAATCGGTAAAGAGGAAAAGCTCGTGCGCTGCGAGTGCGGATTCTTGGTCGAAGCGTTGAGCGGCTGCGTGCAAGGCCGGGCGCAAGTCGGTCGCCTCTTGCGTTGGCGCGAGCTCGGCCAGACGCTCGGCTAAGTAGTCGCGGTCGCCGGCAAAAGGGGCGCGGGGCCGTTGGGCAAAAGGCTGCACGACCACTTGATCGCGCGGGGGTAAAACGGCCAACAGGTCGCCGAGCTGACGCTGGAGTTGATCGAAAGAAGAGCCCGCAGGCCGCTGGTAGCGAGTGCTATACGACAGGTCCAAGAGCGCGTGAACGGCCACCGGGCGATCACCGCCGCCCCATCCGCTGCCAGCCCGATACGTCGGGCGCGCAAAGGCGCAGACGATGAGCGCGATGATGAGCGTGCGCAGCAAGAGAACCAGCCACTGGCGCAGTTGCAGCCGCCTCATGCGGCTTTGCTGTAACTGGCGCAGAAAGGCGAAATCGCTGAAAGGATGGGGCTGGGCACGCCCTCGATGCAGCAGGTGGATGGCTAGCGGTAGGGCGGCGGCGGCTAGGCCGAAAAGGACCGCGGGATTGAGAAACTGCAAGATGGGGAAGGGGCGGCACTAGTTCGCAGCAGGAATATCGCGCTCGGCCGCTTGGATGGTGGCGATGATTTCCTCGGCTGAATTTGCGTCGATGAGCTTTTTCTTGAATGCTTCGTTTTTGAGCAAGCGCGAAATCCGCGCCAGTGCCTTGATGTGGGGGCCGGAGATGTTGGTCGGAGAAACCAGCAGGAAGAACACATAGGCTGGCTCGCCGTCGAGGGCGTCGAAATCCATGCCCCGCCGCTGGGTGCCCATAGCGGCGACCAATTCGGTCACCGCGGCCGACTTGCCGTGGGGGATGGCGATGCCGTCGCCAATACCCGTGCTCATGATTTTTTCGCGTTCAATTACGGCTTGCAATGCTTGGGCGCGGTCGGTGATCGCGTCGCCGGCTGGAAGCGAGTTGACCAATTCGGTGATGATTTCCTCTTTGGATTCTCCTTTGAGGTCAACTAGGATGGATTCGGGCGACAGAATGTCCAACAGGTTCATGCGCGTTGTCTCCGGGTGAGTTGTTGAAAAATAAGCCATCCCCGCGACATTCGTCAACTGTCATTGTCATTTAGTTAGGGCTTTTATCAGCCGCGGCCCGGCGAAGTAGAGCAAGCGTCCGCGACTTATTGCTGCCCAAGTGTGGATGCCCAATTCGACGGCGGCTAAGCCGCCAGTGGGCAGGGCGATGTGCGCCCCGGTCAGCGCACCGATCCACGCCTCCAGCCCTGGATTGTGGGCGACGATGAGGCTGGTCTGGACGCGGTCTGGCAGGTCGGTTGCCGCTTGGGTCAACGCGCTGGGGGAGGCGAGGTAGAGCGCGTCGTCCAAGCGCAAGGCACTCGCCGGCAGGCCGAGGGATTCGGCCAGGCCGGTGGCTGTCTGCCGCGCCCGGCGGGCGGTCGAGGTCAGCACGAGATCGGGACGCGGGCCGTACGCTGCGAGCAGGTGGGCGATGCGCGGCAAATCCGCACGGCCGCGCTTGTTGAGCGGGCGGTCGAAATCGTCGCTTAGCCCGGGCGGATAAGCCGATTTGGCGTGGCGCATGATGAGCAAGGTTTTCATGGGAATTAATAAGGAACGTCTTTGGTTGCGTACGCATTTACTAGAGGGTATTTTTAGGCATCGGCAAGATAGTGCGTGTCGGCACTCGATACAAACGCGACTCAGGATTTGTTTTATGGCTCGGCAACCCGTAGAAATCAACCTAACCATCCGCCCCCCGCGACGCTTTGCCCTTATCAACGCCTCCGAGTTGATTCGCCAGCAAGTCGGCGACGAGTTGGGTGCCTTTCGCAAGGCCGCGTACTGTTCGTTGCACACCACGGCCGGCTATCTAGAGCAGGGCATGAGTAGGCGCTTGGGCCACAGCCGCAAGCAGATCGACCCTTTCATCCGCGCCATCCAAAAGATATTTCCCTACAACGCCGGCTATTTCCACGACCGCATGCAGCTACGCGACGAGCTGAGCGCGGGCGAAAAGGAAAAGGAGCCGGTCAACGCCGACTCGCACCTGACCTTTATCGCCGCCGGTCTCAAAAACTGCGTGACCTATATCCACCGCCCCGAGGAGCCGGTGTACTTCATTGAGCTAGATGGCATCTACAAGGATTACGTGCGCCGTCGGCATACTGCGATCATGGCCTACAATCGCGCCGAAATCGTCCATCGCGGGCGGGTGGAGATTCCGGTGAGTGGTAGCCATGCGATTGATGCTTTCAACCTCAAGGACCCGCGCTACGGCCTCTTTGCGACGCTCGCCGAGTGGCTGCGTCAATGCGGCATTGACAAAGGCTGCATTGACATCCGCCTCGCGCCAGAGGAAAAGCACGTCGGCATGACCGTCAATGAGTACGAGACCCTATTGATGCGCAACGACTTACCCCAAGCCCTCAGCGATCCGCTGCGCTACGTGTTCCAGCGCGGCAAGCGGCTCTTGCGGTCTCCGGCCTCCATCCCCGGCAAGATGCACGCGTACGCGGCGTACGATTCCCTCCGCTTCTACAACGAATTACTCGACCAAGTGCCGGTGGGTCGGTCCGTCATCAACCGCATCTTTTCGGTGTTGTCAACGCCCGCCCAGCGCATCTTGCGCCTCAAGCGCCACATCCGGCTGCTGGTCTCAGACAGTGCCAACACCGGGGCGGACCCTATCCTGCAGGGCGCGTACCAAAGCCCGATTCTAGTGCAGCACCAATCGGCGGCGGGCGATGTGCGTGCGCTCGACATTACGCTGCGCCACTTTGTCTGAGTATGCAGGTCGATCCTTCCATCTTCAAAGCGTACGATATCCGCGGCATCTATCCCGACCCTCTGAGCCAAGAGGTGGCCTACGCCATAGGCCGCGCCTTGGTGGCTTTGCTAAAGTGCGAGGAGGTCGTCGTCGGGCGCGACATGCGCCTTTCGAGTCCGGCCATAAAAGAGCACCTCGTGCGCGGCCTCGTCGATCAAGGCGCGGACGTCATCGACATCGGCATGGTCAGTACCGATCAGTACTACTATGCCTGTGCCACCTTGGACCGGCCGGGCGCGATGGTGACGGCTTCGCACAACCCGCCCGAATACTGCGGCTTCAAGATGGTGCGCCAAATGCCCTACCTGCTCAGCGGCGAATCCGGGATCCAAGATCTGCGCCGCCTCGTGACTGCGGAAAGCTGGGGCGAGGGGCGCAGGCCGGGCGCGGTTCGAGTTGAGGACGTGACCTCGGGCTTCATCGACAAGGTGTTGAGCCTCGTGGACCCGGCCCGCATCAAGCCGCTCAAGGTAGTAGCCGATACGGGCAATGGCATGGTCGGGCCGATCTTGCAAGCGGTGTACGAGCGGTTGCCCATTGAGTTTGTCGGCATGTACCTAAAGCCGGATGGTCGCCTGCCCAACCACGGCCTCGATCCCATGCAGCCGCAAAACCGCGCCGATTTAGAGCGCCGCGTCCTGGCCGAAGGGGCCGACGTCGGGTTTGCCTTTGACGGCGATGGCGACCGCTTCTTCATCATTGACGATCGGGGCCGCTTTGTGCCCGGCGATTTTGCGACCGCGCTGATGGCCTGCTACATGTTGGAGCGCGACCCCGGGGCCAAAATCGTGTACGACGTGCGCTGCTCGTGGGCCGTGCCCGACCTCGTAAAAGCCGCTGGCGGCACCCCGCTGATCGAGCGCGTCGGCCATTCGTTTCTCAAGCCGAGGATGTTTGAGGAAGGCGCTGTTTTCGCTGGCGAACTGAGCGGTCACTACTACTTCCGCGACTTCTTTGGCGCGGATTCCGGCATTGTGCCGTCGCTGGTGATGCTAGAATTGCTGTCGCAGCGCGGGGTCCAGCTCTCCGAGCTGCTAGCGCCACTAGAGCGCCAGTACTTCACGTCCTCTGAAATCAACTCCGAGGTCGCGGACCCGGCCGCCAAAATTGCCGCCTTAGCCGACCGCTACCAAGACGGTCGCATCCTGCGCCTCGATGGGATTTCGGTCTGCTACGACGACTGGCACTTCAACGTGCGGCCCTCCAATACCGAGCCGCTGTTGCGACTCAACCTAGAGGCCCGCTCGGCGGACCGCATGGCCGAAAAGCGGGACGAGGTTCTCGCCTTTATTCGCGCGTAATTACGACATGACGCAATGGGTCCAACAGCGCGCCAATTTGACCAAAATGGGCTACAAAGGGTTTGCTGTTTTTCTATTGGTCCAAGTAGCGTTTTTGGTCGCTGTTCTCTTCTTGCCACGCGAACAAGCATTGTGGGGTTTGGGGGGCGCGGTGCTCGTCATTGTGTTGTGGCTCGGGTTGTGCCTCCTGACCTTATATCCTTGGCTCGCGATTCCAGCAATCATTGTCACCACGGCCTTGGATTCGGCCGGGCGCGTCATCCAAACAACCGCCCTCGGGGTGTCGGTCACCGGCTTTCATCTGTCGTTTGTCCTGCTCTTCATTGGGTTAGCCAGCCACATTTTTCTTCAAAAGCGCCGCACTTTCCCACCGCTCGAAATACAAGCACCGCTCGTGCTGTTTCTCGGTTGTATGGCGGTTTCTCTCACTTATTCACCCAACCAACCCGAAGCCACGATTAGTTTCTTTCGCATCGTCTTTTTGTCCTTATTTCTCTATATGACCCAAGTGCTCATCGACTCGCGTCGCGTGCTCAACCTGACGATTGTGTCACTCGGAGTCGTCTTGGCGGGCGCGTCCGTGCTGGCTGTGTTCCAGATCATCTCGGAGCAATTCTACCTGCCGGCGAGCGTGGTTTCTAGCGTGGGAGCCAATACGCCGCGCGCTTCTGGGACCTATCGCAATCCCAATATCTTCGGCACCTTTCTCGCCGTGAGTATCCTCTTCATGGCTGGAATTTTTTTGGTACCCAAGCTGTGCTGGTGGAAGCGGCTGCTGTTGTTGCTGGCTATTGGATTGGGCATCGTGGCCTTGGTCCTCACCTTCAGCCGCAGCAATTGGGTCGCGCTGGGCGTGGGGCTGGTCGTGTTGCTGCTTTTGTCAGGTAAATTGCGCTATCTCTTTTACGTTGCGATAGCATTTTGCGTCGCCATCTTGGCCATCAAGAACTACGTCTCTTTTGCCGATTACATTTTCGAGCGGTTCTATTCGATCTTCTCGCTGTTTGGGGAGTTTGGCGCGGACAGCCGAGCTTCGAGTACCGCGCGGGTTTACTTTGCCATCGCCGGATTCAAAATGTTCTTAACCCATCCCTTGCTCGGGGTCGGTTGGCGTGCTTTTCCGGTCGTCTTTGAAGACTACAAGCCAGCCGGTTTTCCCCATTGGTTGCCGACGCGCGAGTCGCATACCTTGTTTGCGACCATCATCGCCGAGCTCGGGATTGTGGGGATGTTGGCCGCCATCTGGATCGTCTGGCGCGTCTTGGCTTTTGCGCTCAAGCATATCAGGCTCATGCAGGACGAGTACTTGCGCAGTGTGATGATTGCGCTGGTGGCGATTTTCGTCACCTTCCAAGTCAGCCTCACCTTCACCGGCGAGTTTGCCAACAATTTCTTGTGGATGTTCACAGGAGTTATGTTTGCCGTGCCAGCGCTTGAAGAGCGCGAGGACCAGCCGTGAAAGTTTTGGTGCTATCGCATCTCTACCCCAACGTCGTATCCAAGCTCTACGGAAGTTTTGTCCACAATCAGGTGCGTTTCCTCACAGCGCATTGTCAACTAGCGGTTGTGGCACCGGTGCCTTGGTTTCCCCTGCCGGGATTTGGGTTGTGGAGTGCCTATCGCCGCGTCCCCCGCCGCCAAGTGCTAGACGGAATCGAGGTGCGGCACCCCCGCCGCTTTGCCGTACCACGGCGAATTTTCTTTTCCGAGCAGTGGCGTTTTCACCTCAGAGCTTTGTGCAACGCGGTCGAGGAGGTGCCGGACCTCATTCACGCGCACTGCGCCTATCCCGACGGTCGAGCCGCTATTGAGTATGGCGCGCAAATCGGTCGGCCCGTCGTCATTACGGTCCACGGTTCCGACGTCAAAGTTTTGCCCCAGCTCAAGCCCCAGTGGCGGCAACGGATAGTTGAAGCCCTAACGCAAGCGGCGGCCGTTATTGCCGTCAGCCAAGAGTTGCGCCGCGAGGTTGTGCAGTTGGGTGTTTTGGCCGACAAGGTTCGCTGCATTCCCAATGGCGTTGACTGTCGGCTCTTTGCGGCGGCTGGTTCGCACCCGCCCCATAAAGAAAAGTGGCGCCTACTGTACGTGGGCCGATTTGTCGAGGCAAAGGGGTTGCGCGTCTTGCTGGCGGCACTGGCTAAGGTGCGCCGTCAGGGCCGCGATGTCTCGTTGACCTTGATCGGCGGCCACCCGGCGACCGGGACCGCCGAGCCTTTCCGCCCGCAAGTCAGGGCCTTGAACCTGTCCGAGCATGTGTCGTTTGAGGATGCGGTGCCGTGGGAGGAGTTGCCGCCTTATATGGCCGCTGCCGATCTGTTCGTGCTGCCCAGTTTTAGCGAAGGCTTGACCACGTCGCTAATCGAAGCCATGGCTTGTGGCTTGCCGGTGGTCGCCACGCGCTGCGGAGGCCCGGCCGAGATCGTCAATGAGGCGGTCGGGCGGCTCGTGGCGGTCGGCGACGCCGAGGACTTGGCGGCGGGCATCCTCGCGGTGCTAGACGAATACGACCGCTACGACCGCGCGGCGATCCGCCGGCAGGCCGAGTCGCGTTACGACTATCGCCGGGTGGCGGCGCAGATCTACGCGCTGTACGAGGACGTGCTGGGCTAAGGCGAAACTGCGGGCGACTTAGGCCCATTCAGCGCGGACCATGCGCGGTTGCACAAATGGACACAAAGGACGAAAATATAACGAGAACGGTCTCCTACCGCTAGAATCCCATGCTCGTCGCCATTTTTTGGGCCGCTTTATTCCTCATCGTCTATACCTATCTGATCTATCCGGTTTTGCTGTGGCTCTTGGCGGCTGGCCGCCAGCGGCCCGAGTACGCGCCGCTCGGCGAATGGCCCGCCGCCTCGTTGATTATTGCCGCGCACAACGAAGAAGCCGTGTTGCGCGCTAAGCTAGAAAATGCGCTGGCCATGGACTATCCGGCTGAGCGGCTCGACATCATCGTCGTCTCGGATGCCTCGACCGATGGCACCGACCGCATTGCCGCCGAATTTGCCGGGCGCGGGGTGCGGCTACACCGGCAGGCGGTCCGCCGGGGCAAGACCGAGGCGCAAAACGCCGGGGTGCGCTTGGCGAGAGGGGAGTTTGTCGCGTTTTCTGACGCCAATAGCCTGTACGCGCCCAGCGCGCTCAAGCGGCTGTTGGCCCCTTTTGCCGACGGGCGAATCGGCTGCGTCTGCGGCGAGTTGCAATACGCCAACCCGGACGAGCAAGGCGCGGGCAAGGGCGAGGGCCTGTACTGGTGCTACGAGCAGTTTCTCAAGCGGCGGGAGAGCTTGCTCAGCTCTGCGCTAGGCGCCAATGGGGCGATCTACGCGCTTCGGCGCGCGCTGTTCGTCGAGTTGCCCGGCGATGTTATCAGCGATTTTGTCGCGCCCCTGCGGGCTTGGCGGCGCGGCTTTCGCATTGCGTACGAGCCAACGGCCGTGGCCACCGAGTACAGCAGCGGCCGCTTTGGCGATGAGTGCCGCCGCCGCCGCCGCATTGTCTCGCGCTCGCTCTACGGGCTGTGGACCGAGGCGGGCGTGCTCAACCCATTGACGCACTTTTTTTTTGCGTTTCAGATGTTTTCCCACAAGCTGCTTCGCTGGCTGGTGCCGGTCTGGCTGTTGGTCGTGCTGGCGGTCAATATCCCGTTGGCCGGGCGCGAATACTACGGCCTGTTGCTCGCGCTGCAAGTGGCTTTCTATGGCTTGGCGGTGCTGGGCCTGTTGTGGCCGGAGCGGCTCGGGCGCTATGGGCTGTTCTACGTGCCGGCCTATTTCACTGCTACCAACTGGGGTACGCTGCTGGGGCTGCTGAGCTTCCTCATGGGGCGCCGCCACCGCGTCTGGCAGCCCGCGAGGTAAAGGGTTTATGTCGCGTCTGAAACGAGTGGTCCTGCTGTTGTTGAGTGACACGGCTGCCGCCAGCTTGGCGTCGGTGTTCTTTTTGTGGATGAAGCTGGCCGGCGGTGGGCTGGCGATCGTGCGCCACAACTACGAACGGCTCTATCCAGACGCGGTAGGGGAGCCGACTTTCTGGTATGCGTTGGGTTATTATTCGGACGTGTTGCCGCTGATAAGCGGTTGCTGGCTGCTGCTGTTTCTGTTTTTTGGCTTCTATCAATCCTCGCCCGCTAGTTCGCGCTTCGACGAAATGTCCGAGGTCCTCAAGGTCGTCACCTTGGGCATCTTGCTGGCCATGGTCGCCACCTTTGACCGCGACATGCGCCTCACTCGATTGCTGGTCTTGTTCTATTGGCTGGGTATGGTCGCGCTGGTGGCCGGCGGGCGGCTGCTGCTGCGTAGCTTTGAGCGGCAGCTTTTGTTGCGCGGCATTGGCCTCCGGCGCACGGCCATCGTGGGCGTGAATGGGCGCGGTATAAGGCTGTTGCGGGCGTTGCGGGCGGCACCGGCGCAGGGGTATGAGATTGTGGGGTTGGTGCGGGCGCACGGCGAGAACGAGCACGCGGCCATTGACGGCCTGCCGGTGCTCGGGGCCGTACGCGATCTGCGGACCATCCTCGGGGCCGAGGGCATTGAGGCGGTGCTCATCGCCCTGCAAGCCAATTCGCACGAAGAGATCATGCAGATCGTGGAGGAGGCCGAGGGGTTGCCGGTCTCCTTTGGCATCACGCCCGACTTGTACGACATTGTGGCCGGTCACGTGCGTACGACGCAGATTAACGGCGTGCCGCTGATGGAGCTCAAGCCCGAGCTGATGCCCGCTTGGCAGCGGACGGTCAAGCGGCTCATCGATCTGTTGGTGGCCGTTGTCGTGCTCACGGGCTTGGCTCCGTTGTGGATGTTGGTGGCCGCGGCGATCAAGCTGACCTCGAAGGGGCCGGTGTTTTTTCGCCAAGAGCGCGTCGGCGCGGGGGGCCGGACCTTTGCGATGCTCAAATTCCGCTCGATGTACGTGGATGCGGAGAAAAAGACCGGGCCGGTTTGGGTCACCGGGGCCGATCCACGGGTGACCCGGGTTGGCCGGGTGCTACGCGCCCTACACTTAGACGAGATTCCCCAGTGCATCAACTTCTTGCGCGGCGACATGAGTTTGGTCGGCCCGCGCCCGGAACGCCCGTTTTTCGTCGAGCAGTTCAAAAAGCAGATTCCCTTGTACATGCGGCGTTTTAACGTCAAGCCCGGCCTGTTGGGTTGGGCGCAGTCCAAGCATGAGTTCGATCTCGATTCTAAGGACGTGGTGGGCATTGCCCGCGAGCGGCTGGAATACGATTTGTATTACATTGAAAACATGTCGCTCAAGCTGGACTTCAAGATTATGTTGCAAACGGTGTGGTTCGTGCTGACGGGTAAAAGTACGCGCTGATCGCAGCGTTGCGATCCGAGCTTGAAGTTGTTAATTATTAGAGAAGTGAAATAATTAACACTTATTTTGCGCTGGCAACGATGTCGAACTTTAATTAGCGTAAGTCGTTAAAAAACAACAACTTACCCCCCCCCCCCCCCGATTTTTGGGACATTGCACTCTAGTATTATTCGTTTGACATATCCGTTTTGAATTTATTAATTATGCAGAATAATTCACAGCGGCGCGTTGCATGTGGGGATGCAACCGGCGCCGCTTGCGGCATTCTTAGTCGGATTAACAAGACATGGACACAGCGTCAATAGCACAGAGAACGCCATCGCCGAGCGCGTTGCCGATGGCGGTTTTTTGTTCTGCCCGGCCCGGCCCAGCCACTGGCCACCAACCGAAATCATTTTCTTATCACTTCACTTTCGCCATTGGGCGATGCCTTTTCCTAAGGGAGGTTAAGTAATGGTACGTTCATTTATTTATGCGATGCGGCGTTTGGCTTTTTTGCCTTGTTTGCTGTTGGCCGGGGAGGCCGCGGCCCAAGATAGCCTATTCGTCTCCTTTGACCGGGTTTTGATCCGCGAGGACGGAGGGGCACAAGATATTACGGTGACCTTAGAAACAAAGGGGGGGACGGCGGCGACCGAAGATATTCCCGTTGGGATGCTTTTCGATGCGGAGCGTCCCTACTCAAAGTATTACGGTGAGTTCTTCACCTTATCTACCCCCAATCTCGTGGTTAAGAAGGGCGACAAAAAGACGACAGGAACGCTGACCATAACCCCGATAAACAATAAGCGAGTCGGGCCTTGCTCAGCCACAGCCACCGAGTGCGATTTCTCCAAAAAAGTCTTCAATCACTATGAGCGGCAGGCTGCGAGTCTGAATGCTTTTAATGATATGGCTGCGAGTATAAGGAGGCAGGCCAACTTTAGGCGACCTGGCGATAAAGAGGATTTAGACGGTGGAGTTAATATCCCGGTCGTGTTTCGGTTTGAAGGGGGTAACTATAAAATTGGTTTCAAAAGTTCGGCCGAATACATTGGCGGCGAGCATCCTGTTATACGCTTTGACGTACAAGAACACATTATTAGAACGTATTCGAGAATGTATGTGGAGATCATCGACGATGATCAGTTGCCGAGTGCGCTTGACCTTTCTTTTGCGCCGTCCAAGCTCAGCAAGCAGGCGGATGCGACTCCGATTGAATTGACGGGGACGTTGAATGGCCGCGCGTTTAAGACCCAAACCACCCAAGCCATTGAAACCCGACTGGCTCCTGTCGAGGGCAAAGGGGCTACCAGCGATACGTTGACGCGCGATGTGCATTACTCGCTTAGCGGCTTGGGGAAGCTGACCGTTCCGCAGCGTAAGTTCGACGCGACGACTACGTTCACCCTCGCTCCGAAAAATAAGGCGGGCAAGATCGTGCTAAAGCCCAGTGACAATAAGCTGGTCGTGAAGTTAAAACGGCAGAACAGCGAGGGGCGGCGGGTCCGGATCGACCTTAATCTCGATGGTACCTTTGAGGACGATGGTTTTATGCTGCCAGTGCAGTCTAATGCGCCAGAGCATGTCACATATACACCATTCAGTATCTCCACAAACAACCAGACTTACAGCGTCAAGACAATGGGCATAGACTTAAACGGCGATGGGGATGTTGGAACCGACGCCGATGGTGACGGGTATGTTGGGATAAAAGCCGATAGGGCTACAGGTTATGGTGCTAATAATTATAAAGATTCCGACTTCGCACCTGCGGGGACCGTGTTGGCAGAAGCCGACTTGGGGATCGACTTTTTCAGGGATGGCGATTATTTGGATACGTATAAGGTGCCCGAGGGTAAGATGTTATCCGAGGTAGGTCTCTGCTTATTTGATGCAACGGACACGAAGCTACAAGTGTGCGCGGACATCAAGACCTCGGAAGACGGAATCGGGGAAACAAATTGGGGTTTTAGCATCGACTTTAACGGCGATTCCGACGTCGAGGATACTTTCGTTAAGAAGCGGGCAATAGACCCGGACACACACAGAACGCTAAAGTATGTGGACACTTTTGTCATTCCGCTTACGATCAACTCCGGCATCGTCACGGTCGAGGATGTTGCAGTGGCGCGGATCAAGAATTTTACGCTGAGTCCGAAGTCGATACGCGAGGAAGTCGGGGCGACTGACGTTGCGATGAACGTTGAATTGGAGACGGCTTTAACCGGCTCTAAGGCGGTGGACTTTCAGATTACGGCGGGTGAGGGGACGCGCGACGTGAATTACGAAGTGGAGATCCTCGAGGGCTTGACGATCCCGGCCGGCACCACCAAAGGCACGGCCATGCTGCGCGTCACCCCGACGAACAACAGCGCTGTGAATAATCCGTGGACGTTCACGGTGCAAGCGAAGGTCGGCTCGGAATCGACGCAGATGAAGGATGCGAAGTTCACGATTACCGACGATGAGACGCTGAGCAAAAACATCACGCTGTCGGTCAGCCCGGGCGAAATCAAAGAGGACGCCGGAGCGACGACCGTGACGGTGACCGCCACGTTGGACGGCAAGGTGCTCGACGCGGATGCGACCATCGCGCTGGGTTTGGATGAGGATGCGGCCGGTTCGGCGGATCGGGAACTGGACTACACGGCGATGCTTAGCTCGCTGACGATTCCGCGCGGCGAGGTCGTTGGCCAGACGACGATCACGGTTACGCCGATCTACGACGGCAAAGCCGACAACGACGAGACGATCACGCTGAAGCAGATCACGGACAATCTCAAGAACCAAGAGAACAAAAAGATCGTGGTCAGCACCGCGAAGATCACGCTGAAAGACGCGGTGATGACGGACGATTCGTCCGAAACGCCAGCGGACACGGGACAGCCGAGCTTTGGCGATGCTGCGTTGGCTTTTGAAGCGACGGTGGGTCAGGCGTTCAGCGAGGTCTTGCCCGCGGCCATGGGCGGCCAAGGAACGCTGATGTACAGCGTTTCGGCGACCTTGCCGCTGGGTCTGTCGTTTGACGCGGCCACCCGGACGCTTTCGGGTACGCCGACGCTGGCGGGCATGGCCACGGTCGTCTATACGGCGATTGATAGCGACGGCGACATCGGCGGACGGACCTTCACCATCACGGTGGGTGAAGCCGCGCCGGTGACGATTGGCGTCGCGAGTGTGATGGCTTCGCAATCGGCCGTGCGCGAAAACGGCGAGACGACCGAAATCCGGGTTACGGCGACTCTGTCGGGCGCGGCTCCGGCCGCCGAGATGGTCCGCTTCACGATTGTGCCGCCAGCCAGCGGCGCGATGGCCACCCGCGACGTGGATTACACCGCGACATTGGCGGGGATCGTCACCATTCCGGCCGGCGAGACGATGGGCTGGACGACGCTTTTCCTGTCGCCGATCGACAACGCTGCGGCGGCCGGTCATAAGTATGTAGGGATCCGGGCGGCGGCTTCGGGCGGCTGGGGTCAAGTAGATATCCGCATTTCCGACGACGAGACCGCCAGCACGTCTCTGGTGCTGTCGGTGATGCCGAGCGCGATCCCCGAGACGGCAGAATTGACCGAAGTGATGGTCATGGCCGCGCTGGACGGCAAGCCATTGGCCGAGGACGCCACGGCGACCATCTCGATTGATGAGGTTTCGAGCAGTGCCATGCGCGACACGGACTATTCGGCCTTGTTCGATCCGATAATTACCATTGCCGCCGGTTCGATCATGGGTTCGACCCGCCTGTTGGTTAATCCGACAGCCGACAGTATGGCCGAGGGCGACGAGACGATCATCCTCAACGCGATGCTGCCCGGCTTGACTTCGGATTCGGCGACGCTGGTGCTGACCGACATGGACAGCGGCATGATGGACGGCGATGAGGACATGATGATCGCCTTGGCTTTTGTCGAGGGCACTTCGGTCGCCGCACACACCTACACGGCGGGCACGGCGATTACGCCGTTGGTGCTGCCGGTGGCGTTGGGCGGCGAGGGAACCATCATGTACAGCGTGTCGGGGCTACCGGCCGGGCTGTCGTTTGACGCGGCGACCCGGACGATTTCGGGCACACCAGACGCGGCGACCGATGGGGCCGTTGAAGTCACCTACACGGCGATGGCTGGCGATAAAAGCGTCTCGCTGACGTTCGCGATTACAGTCAACGCGATGCTGGATTTTGTCGACCTCGGTGCGTTGTTCGGTGCGTTCGGCGGAGTCGGCAAAGCCAATCCGGCGGATTCGCACACCGACAACATGATTCAATTCACCATTAACGTGCCGGCAAACCTGACGTTGCCGGCCGTCTCCGGGGGCACTCCGCCGCTGACGTATAGCGTGTCGGGGCTGCCGGCCGGGCTGTCGTTTGACCCGGCCACCCGGACGATTTCCGGGACGCCGACGGTGATGGGCGAGACGGTCGCGACTTACACGGTCGTAGATGCCAGCGGCGCGAGTCAGTCGCTGCCGGTGGGCATGGCGGTGGTGGAGCCGCCGCTGTCGGCGCCGACCAATCTGGTCGCCGAAGACTACAAAGGTGCAGACGGCCAAGGCGACCAAGGCGGTTTCGTGATGCTGTCTTGGGAGTTGTCGGCCGATCATAAGTCGCTGGACGGCTATCGCATCTTCCGCGCATTGCCGGTGCTGGAAAATGAGATGGTGCCGTGGGCGCGAGTGGATGCCGTGCCCGGCGTAGCGATGGGCCGCGCCATCGTGGCGACGCTGGATAACGTCTCGACGCGCTGGGGCATTGCCGCCGAGCGCGGGGGGCGCACCACGCACACGATGGCCAAAGCCGTGTTCGTCGAGGCCGACGACCTGACCGCGCCTTACGCGCAGATGGCCAAGACACTGCAAGCCAGCCGGAATGCCGCGCAGGAAGGGCCGGTGCTGGCGTCGTTGCTGCCGGAAGCATTGGCTTACGCTCGCGGCGTGGCGCCGAAGCTAAATGTCGTCAGTAGTGTGCTGAGTTCGTCGATTACTTGGACGGCCGAGGCTGTGCGGGCGACCGACGACATCGCGCCATTGGCCGTGTCGGCGTTGCAGGTGTTGGATGCGCCGGACGATCAGGGTGGTCGCATCGCGCTGACGTGGACGCTGTCGCCGTCGGATCAGGTGCTGCAAGGGGTTGTGGCTGGCGCGCTAGGCCCGGCGCCGGTCGAGCCGGTCGTCGGTGTGCATGGCTACCGCATCTATCGCCGAGCCGTCGGAGCAGAAGCGTTTTCCGTGGTCGCCGAGGTGGAGGCGGGACGTTCGTCTTTCGTCGATGAGACGGCGCAGCATGGGGTGCATTATACCTATCAGGTGCGTGCTTTCGACTTAGACAACGAGACCGGTTCGGTCGAGCATACCGCGCTGGCCGTGCGCAACCGGGTGGCCGATAGTCAAGGACAGGCTCTGTTGGGGCTGTTCGGCGCCGACGGGCGCATTGGGTTCGACGATTTCTTCGTGTTGGCCGACCGCTTCGGCTTGACGGCGGGCGACGCCGGGTTTGATCCGGCGTTTGACCTGGCGCCGAATGGGACGATTGACTTCGACGATTTCTTCGTGTTGGCCGACCATTTCGGTCGCAGCCTCGCGGTCTCAGGCAAGCCGGTGCCGTTGCGGACCGGGCTGAATGGGGACGCGCGACTGTATTTGGACGCGCCAGCCGCCCTGCCGAGCGTGGGAGAAGAGTTCGTCGTTAATGTGCGGTTAGCCGACTTCGTGGCGGTCAAAGGCTACGGCTTGCAGGTAGCCTATGACGCCGACCAGTTGACCTTCGTCGAGGCGCGGACCGATCAGCCGCTGGGCGGCAGCGCATTCGCTACGCCGCAGGTGCTGGCCGACCAAGCGGGCGTGTTGACGGTAGCCGCTCACGGCGACGTCGTTTCGGACGGCGAGCTGATGCTGCGCTTAGTCTTCCGGCCGACGACCGAGATCGCGCACACGACGCTCGAAGTCACCGACAGCCAGACGTATGACCGGGCGTTGGGCTTCAACCGGCTGGCATTGCCCGCGCCGGTGTCGTTACAGACGCGCCCGGCCGTGTTCTCGCTGGCAGCCAACTATCCGAACCCGTTCAATCCGCAGACGACGATTCAGTATGCGTTGCCGCAGGCGGCGGACGTGGGGCTGACGGTGTATAACGTGTTGGGTCAGCCGGTGCGGACGCTGGTCGCCGAGCATCAGGCGGCGGGTCGTTACGCGGTGGAGTGGGACGCGACCAACGATAGCGGCCAGAGCGTGTCGTCGGGAATGTATTTCTACCGCTTGCAAGCGGGCGGTGATTTCCTCGACATCAAGAAGATGTTGCTGCTCAAGTAGCACACGCGACACGATGTTGGCGAGTTACGGAAATGGGACCTCAGTTTTCTGGGGTCCCATTTTCTTATGAACGTCAGATCGACAGGCTACGGCCCGCTTGCAAGCGGGCGGCGATTTCCTCGCCGTCAAGAAGATGTTGCTGCTCAAGCAGCACCCGCGACACCGCAAGTTACGGAAATGGGACCTTAATTTTCGGTTTGAGGTCCCATTTTCTTATGAACGTCAGATCGACAGCCTACGGCCCGCTTGCAAGCGGACGAAGCGTTCCTCGCCGTCAAGAAGATGTTGCTGCTCAAGTAGCACACGCGACACGATGTTGGCGAGTTACGGAAATGGGACCTCAGTTTTCTGGGGTCCCATTTTCTTATGAACGTCAGATCGACAGGCTACGGCCCGCTTGCAAGCGGGCGGCGATTTCCTCGCCGTCCAGAAGCTGCTGCTGCTCAAGTAGCCCCCGCGACACCGCGAGTTACGGAAATGGGACCCCGATGTTCTGGGGTCCCATTTTCTTATGAACGTCAGATCGACAGCCTACGGACCGCTTGCAAGCGGGCGAAGCGTTTGTCGACATCAAGCTGCTGCTGCTCAAGTAGCCCCGCGACACCGCGAGTTACGAAAATGGGACCCCGATGTTCTGGGGTCCCATTTTCTTATGAACGTCAGATCGACAGGCTACGGCCCGCTTGCAGGCGGACGAAGCGTTTGTCGACATCAAGCTGCTGCTGCTCAAGCAGCACCCGCGACACCGCAAGTTACGGAAATGGGACCTCAATTTTCGGTTTGAGGTCCCATTTTCGTATGAACGTCAGATCGACAGCCTACGGCCCGCTTGCAGGCGGACGAAGCGTTTGTCGACATCAAGCTGCTGCTGCTCAAGTAGCACCCACGGCACCGCGAGTTACGAAAATGGGACCTCAATTTTCGGTTTGAGGTCCCATTTTCTTTATGAACGTCAGATCGACAGCCTACGGCCCGCTTGCAAGCGGGCGAAGCGTTCCTCGCCGTCTTTTACCGTTATTTGTCGCCGCGTGGATCGGCGCGCAAGGTCGCTAGGTGATCGGCGAGGACTTGTACGCCGTAGCGGAGGGCATTGCCGACATTGAGGAAGCGATAGCCCCAGCGAATCTTCTCTTGGATCTCGGACACGCCCATCAGCGTAGTGCCCACGGCGATACCCGTGTCCGCTAGCTGTTGCGGCACGGTGCGCATGATTTGCTGCACTGGCCGCGACCCGGTGTCGGTGATCGTCCCCACGGTGGCCGACAGGTCCAACGGCCCGACGAAAATCACGTCAATGCCGGGCACGCGCTTGATCTCATCCAAATTGTCGTAGGCTCGCTGGCTTTCGAGCTGGAGGACGACGAGCGTTTCCGCATTGGCGGTTTTGATGACTTCGTTCCAGTCCGCGCCGGCGATGTGGGTCCACATGGGCGAGAGACCGCGTCGGCCTTCGGGTGCGTAGCGGGCGGCCTCGACCGCGGCCGTGGCTTCGGCGGCCGTATCGACTTGGGGCACCATTACGGCGACTGCCCCGGCGTCGTACGCCTTCTTAATCAGCGCGGGATCGTTCCACGCCACGCGCACCATCGGCGCGACGCCGCGCATCCGCGCCAGCACCAAAATTGAGTCGAGTGCTTCGGTGGCGTGGGGCATGTGCTCGGTGTCGGCCCAGAGGAAATCGGGGCCAGTGGTGATGACCGACCCGGCCGCGTGGGGGGTGGGGGCCGGCAGGCTGGTGCCGAGGAGGATTTCGCCACGCTGCAAACGCGATTTCAGGGGGTTGGGATACATGAATAGCTCCGTTGGAATTAGCCGTACAGTGAGTAGAAGATGAGTCCGCCGAGCAGGATGCGATAAGCGGCAAACGAGTACGTGCCGTGGCGCTGGAGGAAGCGGAGTAAGAGGCCAATGGATAAATAGCCGCTCGTGGCCGCGGCGAAAATCCCCAAGCCCAAACTCAGCAGCCCGGCCCGGCCTAGACCGCCTTCGAGCAGGTCGAATAGTTGCAGGAGGCCGCTGGCGCCAATGGCTGGCAGGCCGAGCAAGAAGGAGAAGCGGGCCGCATCCGCGCGCTGGAGGCCGACAAAAAGTCCACCCATGATCGTCGAGCCAGACCGCGAACACCCGGGGATCAGGGCGAGCGCTTGACACAGGCCGATGAGTTGAATCGACCAGAAGCCGAGCTCTTGCATGGTGCGCTCGCGCCGCCCCACGCGCTCGGCCAGTAGCAAAAACAGCGCGAGGACGATCAGGCTTGCGGCGATGAGGGGGAGTTGGCGCGCCTCGGTCTCGATAAAGTCGCGTCCGCCGAGGCCGAGCGCGGCAATGGGAATGGTGCCCACGGCAATGGACCACGCCATGCGGCAGTCCGGGCTGTGGTTGAAGTTGCGGTGCATCACCCCGTGTACTGCGGCGACGAGCAGTTTTTTGACATCGGCGGTGAAATACGCGAACACGGCCGCGAGCGTCCCTAGCTGAATCACCGCAGAAAACGCCGTGCCCGGATCGTCCCATCCGAGAAAATGAGGGACTACTCGCAGGTGCGCTGTACTGCTGATGGGCAAAAATTCCGTCAGCCCTTGGACCAGCCCTAAGATGAGTGCTTGTTGCCACGGCATGGAGGGATTAAGTTAACCGTCGCCGCCCGCCTCGACAAGGACGGCGCACCCTTGACAAAAACGCGGGCCGATGTGCAGAATACCCCCTGATTTTCACCACCAACTAAGGAGCGCTCATGCCCGTTACCATTAAAGACGTCCGCACCATTCTCACCCAACCCGCTGGCTCCCGCTTGGTCATCGTCAAGATCACAACGTCGGATGACGGTCTGTTCGGACTCGGTTGCGCGACTTTTACCCAGCGCTTCCACGCCGTCCATGCGGCCCTTGAGCAGCATCTCAAGCCCTTTCTCATTGGCCGCGACGTGGACCGCATCGAAGAAACGTGGCAGATGTTGATGGTCAACGGCTATTGGCGCAACGGCCCAGTGCTCAACAACGCCATCTCTGGCGTCGATCAGGCGCTGTGGGACATCAAGGGCAAACGGGCGGGGATGCCGGTTTATCAGCTTTTGGGCGGCAAGTGCCGCGAGGGCGCGGCCGTGTACGGCCACGCCGGGGGCGACACGCCCGAGGCTGTCGTCGATAGCATCCGCCAGTTTCAGGAGCAAGGCTATCGCTACATCCGCTGCCAGATGGGCGGGTACGGCGGCAAGGCAACGACCTTGGTCAAGCCCGAGGGCGCGCCCGAAGGTGCGTACTACAACCGCAAAGAGTACGCGATGAACCACCTGCGGATGTTCGCGCACATCCGCGCAGAACTGGGCTTTGCAGTGGAACTGCTGCACGATGTCCACGAGCGGCTACACCCGATTGAGGCGGTGGGTTTTGCCAAGGACGTGGAGGAGTTCAAACTGTTCTTTTTGGAGGACGCGCTCGCGCCCGAAGACATTGAGTGGTTCCGCCATATCCGCCAGCAGTGCGCGACGCCGCAGGCTATGGGCGAGTTGTTCAACCATCCGCACGAGTGGCGGCCGCTCATTGAGGGACGGCTCATCGACTTCATGCGCATGCACGTCAGCCAGATGGGCGGGATCACGCCAGCGCGCCATGTCGCCGCTTTTGGGCAGATGTACGGGGTGCGCACGGCTTGGCACGGCCCGGGCGACACCTCGCCGGTGGGGCACGCGGCCAACCTGCATTTGGACTTGTGGGCGCCTAACTTTGGGATCCAAGAGTGGTGCCGATTCCCGCAGCACGTGTACGAGATGTTTCCGGGGTTGCCCGAGGTGCGCAATGGATACCTGTATCCGAGCGACGGACCCGGGTTGGGGATCGACATCGACGAGGACTTAGCGGCCCAGTACCCCTGTGCCGACGAGGTCATCGGGTGGACGCAGACGCGCTTGCCCGACGGCAGCCCCGCGCGGCCCTAAGATGAAAATCCTCGTTGCCAATCTCGGCAGCACCTCGTTTAAGTACAAGGTCTTTGCCATGCCCGAGGAAGTGGTTTTGGCGCGGGGCAGCATGGATCGGATCGGCGGACCAGGCTCGATCCACACCTGCCAGATCGGCGAGGCCGCCGAGGTTGTTGCGCAGGCCGTGGAACTGCCCGACCACGCCCGTGCGATTGACGAGGCCCTGGCGCGTTTGGCCGAGGGCGGGGTAGAAGCCTTGGACGCCGTGGGTTTTAAGGCGGTACACGCCCGCGCTGTTTCTGGGGTGGTCGAGCTCGACGAGGACGTGGTCGGGCGGATGGAAGACTTTTATCCGCTAGCCCCGGCGCACAATCCCGCGTATGTAGCGGCGATTCGGCAGTTTGCGCGGGCGGCTCCCAAGGCGCGGCGAGTCGGCTGTTTTGAGACGGCGTTTCACGGTGCCATGCCGCAGCGGCGCAAAATGTACGCGGTGCCCTACGCTTGGTACGAGCAGTACGGCATCCAGCGCTACGGCTTCCACGGGGCTAGCCATCGCTACGCCGCTGAAAAGGTCGCGGAACGGGTCGGCCGCGCTGACCTCAAACACGTCAACATGCACTTGGGCGGGTCCTCGTCGCTGTGTGCGATAAAGGACGGGGTCTCGCAGGGGGCGTCGCACGGGTTAAGTCCGCAGGGGGGGTTGCCGCAAAACAACCGCATCGGCGACTTAGACCCGTATGCGCTCGACTTGGTGATGCGCAACGAGGGCCGACCGTGGGACGAGGTGTTGGCGCAGTGCGCTAACGAGGGCGGCCTAGTGGGGCTTTGCGGGCACAGCGATATGCGCGACATTGAGGCGGGCGCGGAAAGCGGCGACGGGCGCTGTACCTTGGCCATAGCCGTGCTGGCGACGGCGGCGCGCGATTGGCTAGGGGCTTTTGTGGTGGAGATGGGTGGGCTAGACGCGATCAGCTTTACCGGCGGCATGGGCGAGCACTCGGCTGTAGTGCGCGGCGAAATTCTGCGCGACTTGGGATTTTTGGGGGTGGTGATGGATGCGGCTGAAAATGAGGCCGTGCAAGGGGAAGGCAGCCTACACGCCGCGTCGAGCCGAGTGCCCATTTACGTGCTGCGCACCGACGAGGAATTGGTGGTGGCGCGGCAGACGTGGGAGTTTTTGGGGATAGGAACAAGGAGAGCCTAGGAGGTGCGCTTGTGAAACTGAAATCTGTGGAGATCGAAAACTATCGCGCCATTGAGAAACTCAAACTGCCGCTCGCCCCGTCGTTGACAGTTTTGCACGGCGACAATGGGTGTGGTAAGACGAGCGTTCTGAGCGCGATTGCGGTGGGATTAGGACATGAGGATATGCTCGGACCATTTCTCGATGTCTTCATTTATTTTTGCGAAGGGGATTGGCGCGAGGGCGCAGGAAATCCGCGGGTATCGCTTACTTTAACGGACGGATGTGTTCTTGAGCAACAAGGGACTAAGTCGGTGGTTAAGCGGAGGAAGGCGGAGGAAAGGATGTTGGCCCACCAGGAAGATCTGGACAAGGCACTAGTCGAGAATAGCCATGCAGAGCGCAATGATATGCCGATGGGTGTCCTTTATGGTACTGATCGGATAGTTTCAGATGTACCAGAATCGGTGGTATCACCGCGCCAGTTGCCGCGTCAAATTCTACGGTTAGATGCGCTGAAAGGGGCGCTTTCTGCCCGCACGGACTTTGAGGATCTTTTCGCTTGGTTCTATTTCAAGGAGGACGAGGAATTGAGGGAACAAAAGGAACTCCGCGATTTTGATTATCAGCTAAAAGAAGTATCTGCGGTGCGCAAAGCGATCTCGTCTATGCTTCCGGAAGTGTCCGATCCTCGTACTGAGTCGAATCCGCCTCGTTTTGTGGTGTCTTGGGAATCGGAGCAAGGACAAGTAGAAAAGCTCTCGCTCGACCAGTTGAGCGGTGGCTATCGCATTGTGCTGGCACTGGCGGCCGATCTGGCGCGGCGAATGGTGCAGGGCAATCCGCATTTGGACGACCCGCTCGCATCCGAGGCGATTGTCCTGATTGACGAGGTAGAACTTCACTTACACCCTTCTTGGCAGCAGCGGGTGTTGATAGATCTGGCGCGGACATTTCCGAATACGCAGTTCATTGTTTCCACTCACAGCCCGCAGGTGCTGACCACGGTCGAGCCGCAGTGCATTGTGAAGTTGTATAGGGAGAGGGACCGCATTGTTGCCGGGCCACCAGAGGGGGCGACTTATGGGGCTGAGGCGGGGGACGTTCTTTCCGTGGTGATGGGTGTAAATGAACGGCCCGATAACGACTTCACGAAAGTCTTGAATCGATACCGGCGTCTGGTTAGCGAGGGTGAGGGAGAATCCGAAGAAGCCTTGGCACTTAGGCGTAAGCTCGAACAGATCTCACCACGCGATTACGCTCTTAATAGGGCCGACCTCGAAATCCGGCGACGCAAGATGTTCAAGCAGATGGCCGAGTCGCAATGAAGAGGATCAGCGAACGAAACAAGCCCACTCCCGGCCTTGCCGAATACCTCAAAGTTGTAGGCGACAATGCAAGTTGGAATGATTTCCGCGACCACAATGCTGGTGCATCCTATAGCGAACTCATTGAAAAATTGATTGATGTTCAGCACGGGTTGTGCGGCTACTGCGAGATCAATCTTACAGATCTAGATCGCCAGATTGAGCACATCATTCCGCGGAGAGGTCAGCAGCAAGGAGCATCAAGAGAGGTGGACATCACCAACATGATCGCTTGCTGCAAAGGCGGAACATCATCCGTGTTTGCTTCCTCTGAAAGAAGCAGCGATGAAGATCGGTATCTTGAGCCAGTAAAGGATAATATGAGCTGTGGTCAGAAGAAGAGAGACCTCAATGACGCAGAGTTTTTAGAGCCTCGGAAATTGCCCGCGCTACCGTCACTTACAAAAGTGCTTGTTGATGGACGGATCGAAGTCAATGAGAATGCGTGCAAATCGGCGGGTATTCCCGCCGTTCGCGTGACTCGCACCATCGAGATTTTGAACCTCAACGCGAAACGGCTTAGGTCAGTGCGGGAGAAGCAGTGGAACAATCTCGAGGAAGAGGCGGATCAAATTGGCGACCCGGACGATTCGGATATTATGGATGCTTGGATGCGCTCCGTACTGATGCCGGATGACGCTGGCCGGTTGGTCCCTTTCTTCACAACAACCCGGTCGTACTTCGGTCCACTCGCCGAGCGCGTCCTCAAACAACAACCTCAAGCGTGGATATAAGAAATACTAGAACACCGGCTGCTGATTGCCACACTGAGCGTTACATAAAAATGATCATATAATACCCGTGAAGGAGTAACCCCATGTTCGGAACCATTCGCAACCCGTCCGGCGAAGTGCTGGACTACACTTTTCACGCCGGCGCGGAAGGATCGCGGCACATGGCTGTCTTGGGGCACGGCGTGACCGGCAACAAGGATCGCCCCTTTGTCGCCGCGCTGGCCGAGGGGTTAGCGGCCGCTGGCATCCACGCGCTGCGCTTTTCCTTTGCTGGCAACGGCGCGTCCGAGGGCCGCTTTGCCGATGCAACGATCTCCAAAGAAGTCGAAGATCTCGGCGCGGTGCTCAGTGCTTTAGACGGCTACTCGGTCTGCTATGTCGGGCACAGCATGGGGGGGGCGGTCGGCGTCTTGTGCGCCTGCCGCGACGAGCGCATCGGCCTGCTCGTCTCCTTGGCAGGTATGGTGCATACCCACGCCTTTGCCGAGCGCGAGTTCGGGGAGGTGGTGCCCGGCGAGGGCTGCATGTGGGAAGAGCCTGACTACCCGCTCTCGCAAGTTTACATGGATGACATGGCCCAAATCGACAGCGTGGTGCGACGCGGGTCTGAGATTGTCGTGCCTTGGCTGCTGGTGCATGGCAGCGAAGACGACGTGGTGCCGCTGGCCGATTCGCACGACATCCTCGCCCGAGCTGGCGGCAATGCCGAACTCATCGTCATCGACGGAGCAGACCACGTCTTTAGCGCGCACACGCAGGTCCTGGTCGAAAAGGTCGTCGGCTGGGTGCGAGGGCAATGGGCATAGGCCGTGCGCACCTCCTATCTTTACAGGACTCAATCCGGCCATCCCGCCGGCCATAAGCCATGCCAAAGAAAACCCCGAGTCGCCTGAGCACTCGCCAGCAACGGGCCTTGCAGGTCGTGGTGGCCTTGGGCGTCTTCATGGTCGCCGATACGCTCTATTTGCTGATCAATCGGCTGGCCGACGCTCTTGATTTCGATTATTTCGCCCTGACCGACATTTCCCTGCCCAAGTTTTACCAAGGCATGGTGCTGTCGCATACGGGCGTCGGCTTGGTGTTGGTGGTGCTGGCGCTGGGCTTTGTGGCTTGGCACTTACCGGCGGTGTGGCGCAAGAGCCGCAAGCGGGCCATCTACACGGGTATTGCTACGCTGGCGCTGGGCATCGTCTTGGCCATCAGTGGGCTGTTCATCCTCAGTGCGGCGAGCAATCGCGGCAATCCAGTGGCGTACTGGAGCCACGTGGCGGCGGCGGTTTTAGTCCCGCTCTTTTACTTGGCGCACCGCCGTCTCTCGCTGTGGAAGCCCGCGGCGCGGACCTATCGCGTGGTGCCGGCGGCCGTGGTCGGGTTGTTGGTGCTGGCCGTGGTGCTACACGGACTGACCTATAGCGGCGAGCAGTACACGCCGGCGGCCGAGCAGGCCTTTGCCGCTGGCAAGCACACTGGCCCAGGTTCCAAGGCGCGACAGGTCGCGGACTTTGCCCCAGACGAATTTGTTCCCGCCAATTTTGTTCCGGCTGAAAGTCCCTTTTTCCCAGCGGCTACTACGACTACGACCGGCGATGTGTTGCCCGCGCGGATTATCACGCGCGGCGATCGCGCACAGCCGGAAAAACTCGCTGAAGACATCGACGAGTACGGCTTTGTGGTCAACGAGCCGATTGGCGCGCAGACGTGCGCCCGCTGCCACGCGGCCATCGTCGAACAGTGGGCGACGTCAGCGCATCGCTTTGCGTCGTTTAACAACCCCTTCTACGAGGCGACGATCAATCACATGCGCCGCAACTCGACCGAGAGCAATGCCGAGGTTGACGCGCATATCGCCTATTACAAGGACTTGGCGGGCGAGGAGGGCCAGATCAAGTCCAAGTGGTGTTCGGGCTGCCACGATCCAGCGCTGATGCTGGCGGGCCAAATGACCGCCGAGATCGACCGCGCCTCGCCCCAAGCCCAAGCCGGGCTGACCTGCCTAGGTTGCCACGCCATCGACGCCATTCACGACCAGACCGGCAACGGCAACTACAACATCGCCGACGAGCAGGAGGATCCCTATCTGTTCGCCGAGGCCAAAGAAGGCGTGGGCCGCTTCTTGCACGACACCGCGCTGAAGGCGCGGCCCATCGTCCACAAGAAGCAGATGCTCAAGCCCTTCTTCCGCACTTCTGAGTTTTGCGCGACCTGCCACAAGGTCAGCCTCGACACGCGCGTCAATGGCTACCGCTGGCTGCGCGGCCAAAACGAATACGACAGTTGGCACGACAGCGGCGTGGCACTCAACGCTGCGAGGACGTTCTACTTGCCGGAGGTCAAGCGGGTCTGCCAAGACTGCCACATGCCGCTGGAGGAAGCGGTCGCTGGCGACGTGTCGGCGCGGGATGGGTACGTCAAGTCGCATCGCTTTTTGGCGGTCAACACGGCCTTGCCCTACATCCGCGGCGACGAGGAGACCATCGCGCGGATCGAGGAATTTCTGCAAGACGAAAAACTCCGCGTCGATGTGTTCGCACTGCACCACCAAGAAGGAGCGCACTACGCATTGGACAAAAGCCAACCTGTGCTGGTGCCCGGCGGCGAGTACACCTTCGACGTAGTGGTGCGCAACAAAGGCGTTGGGCACACGTTCCCGGGCGGGACCAACGATTCCAACGAGGGCTGGCTCGAGGTCTCGGTGGTGAGCGACGATGGCGCGGTGATAGCTTTGAACGGGGCGGTCCAAGACGACGGGCACGTCGATCCAGCGGCGCACTTTTACAAGGCACTGATGGTCGATGCAAAAGGCGAAGCCATCCATCGGCGCAACGCCCAAGACATCGTCACTGCCGTGTACGTGCGCACCATTGGGCCGGGTGCAGCCGATGTAGCCCACTACAGTTTCGCGGTGCCCGCAGGTTACGCCGGGCGCACGCTGACGCTGCGGGCGCGGTTGCTGTGGCGCAAGTTCGACCGCGCTTATACGGAATTTGCCTTTAACAACAACCGCGCAGGTTTCCGCCGCTTCGACCAAGTGCCGGACTTGCCGGTGACCGAGATCGCCCGCAGCGAGGTGACGTTGGGGGTGGGCGGACCGTCCGCGCCGAGTGCGCCGGATGTGGGCGACTGGACGCGCTTCAACGACTATGGCATTGGCTTGCTGCTGCAAGACGACACCCAAGGGGCCGCCCGGGCTTTTGCCAGGGTGGAACGGCTCGCGCCCGAGCGCTTAGACGGCTGCCGCAACTTGGCCAAGGTGGCCGTGCGCGACGGCGACCTGGAGCGGGCCTACGGGCATTTGGCGGACTGCGAGGCCCTCGTTAGCGGCGATGGGCAGACGGCTTGGGTCTGGGGTGTGGTGTTGCAGGAGGATGGCCGCTACGAAGCGGCCGCGCAGGCGTATCGCCGGGTGCTGCGCGACTTTCCCGAGGACCGGGCTACGTGGCGCAACCTCGGTCGGGTGTTGTACCTCGACGGCCGCTTTGCCGAGGCTTTGGCGGCTCTCGACCGCGTGCTGGCCATTGACCCGGAGGACCGCGTCGCCCACTACCATCGGATGCTTTCGCTGCGCGCCCTGGGCCGCGAGGACGAGGCACTCGTCGCCGAGCAGGCGTACCAGTATTACCAGATCGACGAGTCGGCTCAGGAACTGACGCGCCGCTACCGGCTGGCGCATCCGCACGCCAACCGCGAGGCTCTCAAGATCCACGTTCATCCATTGGGGGAAGGTTGAGGGTTGGCCGGGCCGCTCGCCGAAGGACGCACATGGTATGCCGCAAGCTCATAATATGATCGGGGGCCTCTTGGTCGGCGCGTTGCTGTGGGTGGCCTGCGGCGACGAGCAACCCAAAGAGGTCGCCCCGGTGCCCGAATACACCCAACCGGCCGCGGACTACGCAGTCGGCCGCAGCCGGAAAGCGGCGCCGGCGGTGCGCTTTGTCGATGTGGCGCGGTCGGCCGGTCTTGAGTTCGCGCACGAGACCGGGGCACGCGGCGACAAGTGGATGCCGGAAACTATGGGCAGCGGCTGCGCGCTTTTTGATTACGATCGGGATGGCTGGCTGGACGTGCTTTTGGTCAACAGCGAAGGCTGGAGCGGCGAAAAGGCCCCCAGCAAGCTCTACCGCAATCTCGGCAACGGCACCTTTGATGATGCAACCAAGCGCGCGGGCCTAGACTTTTCCGTCTATGGCATGGGCGCGACGATTGCCGATTACGACGCCGATGGCGACTTGGATATTTACCTGACGACCTTGGGGCCCAATCTGCTGTTGCGCAACGACGCGGGCCGCTTTGTCGATGTAGCGCGGGCCGCGGGCGTGGCCGGTGCGGTGTGGCGGGATGACGCGGGCCATGAGAATCCCGAATGGTCGACAGGCGCGGCTTGGGTCGATGTGGATGGCGATGGCTGGCTCGATCTGTTGGTGACCAACTACGTGCGCTGGTCGCCCAGCACCGACATTTACACCACGCTCGACGGCACGGAAAAGTCCTACGCCACGCCACAGCAGTATCCCGGCTCGACGCCGAGGCTCTACCGCAATCTGGGCGCGGGCCGCTTCCGGGAGATAACCCAAGAAGCGGGCCTGTTGTTGCCCGAGGGCAAGTCCATGGGCGTGGCCATGACCGATTTTGAAGACGACGGTCGCATTGACTTGGTCGTCACCAACGACACGCAGCCCAATTTCCTGTTGCAAAATTTAGGGGGCGGTCGCTTTGCCGAGCGGGGTCTTGCGGCCGGCATTGGCTATGACGAGACCGGACGGGCGCGCGCGGGCATGGGCGTGGATATTGCCTCGGTAGCCAACGACGGTGTGCTCTCCATCGCCATTGGCAACTTCAGCCGCGAGGCCCTCTCGCTCTACCGCCAAGCCGGCCGCGCGGTTTTCGTCGATGCGGCGGGCCAAGCTCGGCTGATGCAGGCAACGCTACAGCCGCTGACCTTTGGCCTGCGCTTTTTCGACTACGACCTCGACGGGTACCAAGATCTGATCTTGGCCAATGGGCACATTGAGCCCGAGATCAACTCGACGCAGAAGGAGATCGAGTACCAGCAGGCCCCGCAGTTGTTTTGGAATGACGGCGACGGGCGCATGGTCGAAGTGTCGGAGCAGGCCGGCGATCCGTTCCGCAAGCCGCTCGTGGCGCGGGGGCTGGCTGTCGGCGATATCGACGCGGACGGCGACTTGGACGTGCTGCTGACGACCAATGGCGGTCCGGCGTACCTGCTGCGCAACGAGGGGCCGACCGGCCGCGCAGTCGCGCTCAACCTGACGGGCAAGGCACCCAACCGAGACGCCATCGGCGCAAAGGTGACGGCGCGGGTGGGTACGCAGGAGCAGGTGTTCATGGTGCGCACGGGATCTTCCTATTTGAGCCACAGTTCGCTGACCGTGACCGTTGGCTTGGGCGCGGCTGAGCGGCTCGACCGCTTGGAAATTCGCTGGCCGGATGGGACGGTCGAAAGCCTCGAACAGCTTGCGGCCGGGGCGCGCTATGACATTGTGCAGGGTGCGGGGATTGTGGGGCAGCGGGCCTTTGTGCATGGCGGCCCCTTTAACTAGAGACGACCATGGCTCGTTTACAAGACGTCAATACCACGGATGTGCGCCGCGCCATTGAATTGGGTTGCCGCACGATGTCGAGTGTCTTCAATGCCGACGACCATGATATACCGTTTTTCGGCTCGCGGGTGCGTCCCCAAGCCGAGCTGCGCTTTAGTGCCGCGCATTCGGAGGCGCACGTGCCCGGCCGCCATCTCAATGCCTTGCTCAACGCCGAAGACGCGGTGGGCGTCGAAATAGATGAAGCGGCCATTGAAAAACACGCGGCCGCGGCGTTCTATTCGCACAGTGGCCCCATTGCCATGCCGCTCAACCGGGCCGAGTTGGGCGGTCCGCTGGTCAACTTCATTCCGCACAATATCCGCGAGGGCTTCCACGCACTCTATCCGCTGGTGCAATACCGCGACTCGGACCGGGCCCGGCAGCTAGCTGAGGCCAGTATTGAGGCGTTTCGCCGCTATTGGAGCGCGGACGAGGGCTGGGATCGGCCGACGCTACAGGGGCAGGGGCTGGAGGTGTGGGAGAGTCTGTTCATACCGGGGGAAGCCCGGGCCTTGGGGCCTTTAGTCAAGTACTATCGGGCTACGGACTATGGCCCGGCCTTGGAATTGGCGTTGGAATTGGCCGAGAAAATTACGGGTGAGTTTTTCACGGCGGACGGCGGCCACGACCGGGCGTTGCTGGGCGACCACACGCATTCGGTCACCTGCGTCATGTCGTCGCTGGCGCAGTTGGCTGATTTGACGGGCGACGCCGCGCTCCTGCTGCGCGTCAAGGCGTTTTACGATAATGGCCTGTGGGCCATGCGCGACCCGTTGGGCTGGGTCGTCGAAAGCACACATCCCGAGGCACCACCCGACCGCGGCGAAGTGAACAATACCGGCGATATGGTCGAGACCGCCCTGATCTTGGGGCGCTGGGGCTGGAGCGAGTACTTTCAAGACGCCGAGCGCATGGTGCGGGGGCATATGCTGCCGTCGCAGTTGCGCGACACTTCCTTTATTGACGAACCGGCCAACCCCGAGGGCGCGGACGGTCGGCGCAACGTGGCCGAGCGGCACCGAGGAGCGTTTGGCTTTCCCGCGCCGTACGGCCACGAGCCGGTCGGAGCGGAGGCGGTTGGCTTTAACATGGATATTGTCGGCGGAGCGGTGGCGTCTTTGTGCGAGGTGTACCGGGAGATGGTGCGGAGCAGCCCGGCTGGGCACCGGGTCAATTTGCTCTTTGACCACGAGACCGAGGCCGTGCGCGTTGAATCGCCCTATACGCACGATGTCCTGCGCATTGAGGTTAAGCGGCCGGGGCCGTTGTGGGTGCGCCTGCCCGGCTGGGTCGCGCCGTCTGACTTAGTGGTAAAAGGGGTTGCGCGGCCGCGCCTAGAGGGCAGGTTTCTTTTTTTGGCCCAACCGCCGTTGCACGCGCCGATTGAGATTGGCTTTGACTTGGCCGAAACAGAGTTGGTCCTGCGGCATCGGACCCGCTCGATCCGCGCCCGTCTGCGCGGCGACGAGGTGGTGGCCATGGATAACTTTGGCGCGGATCTGACCTTCTTCCCGCCGTTTGACTGAGCGGACCTCGCTATTCAGCTAACTCGCGGCCTCGGCGGTTGGCGATGGAGCGCGGCGTTAGGTCGAAGAGGGTCTCGTGCCCGTGGAAGAAGCGGTCGAGCTCATCGACCATCAGCGTGAAAAAGCGCGGATAGCTCTGCGCGGTTACGCCGGCGATGTGGGGGGTGACGAAGGCGTTTTCGAGGCCGAGGATCTCTTTGTCGCCATAGGCGTTGTCCGCGCCCGCGTCCGGGTCGAACACGTCTAAACCGGCGACGATGTCGCCCCGCTTGAGCCGCCTCACCAGCGCGTCTGAGTCCACCACTTTGCCCCGCGACACATTGACGAATACCGCACCCGGCCGGATCAGGTCTAACTCCCGTTGGCCAAGCATGCGCTCGGTGCGCGGGGTGTGCGGAGCCAGGCAGACGATGGCGTCGCACTGGGACATCACGTTGTCCAACGAGGTTTTGAGAAAGCCGACCGCGTCGGCCAACTCGCGCGCCAGATAGGGATCGAACACCCACACTTCGGTGTGGAAGGGGCGCAAAAACTGGATGAGCCGTCGGCCAATGTGTCCGCAGCCGATCAGGCCGACGCGCTTGCCGGTCAGATCGCCGTGGATGAAGCCAAAATCGGTGGGCGGACGAGCGCGCACGTCGCCGGCGATGAGGCGGCGGAATTGGGCACCCGCGTTGCGCAGGGCGATGAGGATGAGCGCCAAGGCCCATTCGGACACTGGATACGACGAGCCGTTGGTCGTATCGACCGTGCAGACGCCGCGCGCCCAGGCGGCTTCGACATCAATGCGGCTGGCAAAGCGGTCGCCTTCGAGTTCGCCGATGATCTTTAGGTTGGGGGCTTGATCGAGGATCGCGGCGTTGACCGTCGGGCAGCCGTGGCAGACGATCAAGCCGTCGTACCGACCCAACCGATCGCCTAGCGCCCGGGCGATCTCGGGATCTGCGTTGGTGTCGTAAATGCCGCCGCCTTTGCATTCGAACCAGTCCCAATCGGCGAAGGCGGCGAGGCGTTCAAGATCAGCGGCGGCGAGGTACTGCTCGCGCACGTGCTTGTTGCAGGCGATGAGTATTTGGGGACGGGCCGGCATGGTGTAGTCTCCGTTTGAGTTGGTTTTTCTACTTCTACTAGTATTGGGCGTCTAATATACTATGCTCGCTTGCCGCGACAAAAACTGCGCTCAATCCATTCACTAGCCTGAGCCTATGAGACCCATGACTAAACGCCATCGCGTGGCCGGGCGTCTCGCCGGTGTGGGCCTGCTGCTCAGTGGCTTGGCCGGCAATCCGCTGGCCTTCGCTCATTTTTTTTCGACCCAGCCGCTTGGCACTGAGGGTATCATCGTCCTGCAGATCGCCTTGCTCGTTGGCGGTGGTTGGCTCGTTTGGCGGGGTCCTCGGCTGCCGCTGATTTCCATTGTGCCCGTCGTTTGCGTTGCTGTGCTCGGCGGGTACGGCACGGTCCGCTCCCTGCAAAAGGTGCAGGAGCGCAATCGGCTGTTGGCGGCTATTGATCGCAGCGAAGCGGTGCAGCAGGACCTGAGCGGCGAGGCCCTGCCGCTGCTTGCCTTGGGGATGTACCAAGGCGCACTGCCGGCCGCGCCAGCGCGGGCGCTTTTTGCCGCGACCGTGGATGTTGCAGACGCCGAGCAGACGGCCGAGGCGACTGAGATTGTACCGGCATTGGGCCTTAAGCGTCAGCGCTGGCGCGTTGCACCCGCCGAGCAGGTCAGCGGCGTCGACCTCCAGCTATGGGAGCCGCTTTTTGCCGCGCTGCGTTCCTGCGACTATGCGGCCTTCCACCTTGAGACCGGGCATTTTCTCAACGCGGAAGAGACGATTTACCAAGCCCGCTTGCGCTTTGACGCCTCGGCGCAGACCCAAGACGGGGCGCGCGCCCAAGTTCGGGCTTGGCTGGTGCTCGACTGGCAGCAGCAGGAAGATGCCGTTTGGCGGATTCGACGCTGGGAGACTGAATCGCTGGAGATGCTGACGCGGGAACACGCGCTGTTTGCCGAAATGCTCGACGAAGTGCTCCCACGCGCTGCGGATCGCGCCCAAGCGAGGTTTGCGCGCCACGCCGAACTGGTGCGCCAGTCCTTTCGCGACTCGGCGTTTGTCGCGCCGCATCGCTATTTTACGCGCCAAGCCTTTGATCGCCATCCGGGCATCAGCGTCGTGGATATCGACGGCGATGGGTACGACGATCTGTACCTTGCCGTGCGCCAAGGTCAGAACATGCTGTTGCACAATGGCGGCGACGGCACGTTCACGGAGCACGCAGCCCAATATGGTCTCGATGTGGAGCATCACACCGCGGCCGCGCTCTTCGCCGACTTTGACAACGATGGCGACCCGGATGTATTTCTCGGCCGCACGCTCGCGCCGAGTCTCTACTTGGTCAACGAGGACGGGTACTTCGTCCGCCGCGACTTGGGCGTTGGCGTCTTGCCGTTGCTCGCGGCTTCGGTCTCGGCGGCTGATTACAACGGCGACGGTCTGCTCGATGTGTACTTCTCCACGTATGCGGCGCGGATGTTGCTCGAAGCGGTGCCCGCCGCGCTCGGCGACGCGCCTTGGGGCGGTGCGCTGTTGGCCGATTTTCTGCCGGCCGACCACGCTCGCACTCTGTACGACCTAAGTCGCGACCGCATCGGCCATCTCATCCACGACGCGCCTGGGCCGCCCAATGTCCTGCTGCGCAATTTCGGTGCCGGGCGCTTTGCTGCAAACGCGGCGGTGTGGCGCAATACGTTACAGGCGACTTGGGCTGATTACGATCGCGATGGCGACCCGGATCTCTACCTCGCCAACGACTTTGCCGCTAATAACTTGCTCCGCAATGACGGCGGTGCCCTCGTCGATGTCACCGCCGAGAGCGGTGCTGCGGACCCGGGCTTTGGCATGGGTGCGAGCTGGGCCGATTACGACGGGGATGGCCGGCAAGATTTGTACGTGACCAACATGCACAGCAGTGCGGGGCGCCGCATTGCAGAAGCGGCGGGGCGGGCGGGTGCGGCGTTTGCGCCGTTGGCCCGGGGCAGCTCTCTCTTGCGGAACGGTAGCGAGGGTTTTTCCCTCGTCGCAGACTCGCCGGTGGAAGATGGGGGCTGGGGTTGGGGGGGGCAGTTTTTGGATTTTGATAACGACGGCGACCTCGACATCTACGCTCTGAGTGGCTACTACACGCCGCCAGCCGAAGTCGCGCTGGCCGAGGATACCTGAAGTCTGTTTTGGCGCGCGGTCGTGCGTCATGGCCGGACGGATGGGACGTACAACGTGGGGGCGCGGCTCGACGCCGGGGCTTCGCTTAGCGGATACCAGCGCAACCGTCTGTTCCTCAATGTAGAAGGCCGGGACTTTATCGACGTGTCGGGTTTGTCGGCGGCGGATTCGCCCGCGGATGGCCGAGCTTTCGCCACCTTGGACTTCGACCGCGATGGGCGCATTGATTTGGCCGTCGTCAATGCCAACGAGCCGCTCTGCGAATTGTTTGCCAACCGCAGCAAGGCCGGCCGCATCCTGGCGTTGCGGTTTGTGGGGGGCCACGATCGCGACGAGGTTTCACGCGAGTGGAGTGCGCGCGATGGGTATGGCGCACAAGTGGAAGTGGATGTCGGCGGGCGGACGCTGCTGCGCGAGCACCGAGCGGGCGAGGGCTTTTCAGCCCAGAACAGCGCGACCTTGATTGTCGGCTTAGGCTCACATCAACGAGCGGATGCCGTGCGCGTACACTGGCCTTCGGGGCGGACGCAGCGCACAACGGATGTGGAAGCGGGTGTGCTGTTGACTGTGTACGAAAACCCACGGCATTCGCCTACGGGCGCGGCGTTTGTGATGAGGCCGTACCGCGGCCCACAGGGCGATGAGAACCGCTAAGGTCGCGGCGCCGGGCGCGTGGTGCTAATCGAGGTGGAAGACCTCTTCAAGTTCGATTAGCGCGTCTTTGGGGCCGCTCTCCGGTATTTCGACCAACCCTTCGTTGGCTTCCCCCCAGTGCTGGGTGGCCTCTTCCGCGAGAAAGCCGCTGAGGGCGGTGGCAAAATCCGCTTCGGTCTCAAAGTAACCGAAGACGAGGCCGTCTGCGTTCATAAAGAGCGAGTAGCGGTGCCAACCGTGGCGCGTGAGGGCCGCGCAGACTTCGGGCCACACTTGGCGGTGCATTTCTTTATACTCGGCGATTCGATCCTTTTTGACCTGCATCTGAAAACCAACTCGTCGCATTGGCTTAAGCTCCCTTAAAACGGCCCATATCCGGCGCAATGGATTGGCCGCGATCCAAATCGAAGTCGATTTCCACGGAGTGCGCTTGATAATCTTGATCGCCGCGCGTGGTTTGATACACGTCGCGGCCTTCGACGCAGATGGGCATAGTGTGCCACACGCCCAGATGTAAGCAGACGCCCACATCGCCTGCCGAGTAAAAAGCGCGGAGCTCCTCGGCTTGGATGTCGGCTTGGATCGCTCCGACGAGAAACACGCTCGGTGTGTGCAAACTGGGGTAAAACGACTGGCCGGCGTCCGTGTGAAAGGCAAAATGAGCGCGTTCCAGTCCTTCGGAAAGGGGTACGCGCTGCGGGTGGAGTGCGTACCAGCCGGGGCCATCTTTGGGCTGGGTGCCGGGCGCGGCGAGGACCGGATAGGCGTTGGTGGCGTAACCGCCTTTGACCTTGTCAGGCTTGCGCTCCTCAAAGGTGCGAATCACGTGGCCGAAGGGAGCAAATGTCTCGGGGACGAGCGGCTCGACCGGGATTTTGACGAGGTTCCACATGGCATACTCCTCTCTTGGCGCGGAGGCTTCAGGAATGTATCGCGGCGATGGGGATGCCGGTTGCAAGGCCAATAGCACTCATAAGCCACTTGAACTGCGAAATGTAGAGCTTATTGGTCTCGTTGATGCGCTGGCGTATCGCTTGCCGCAATGCACGGAGAAAATCCGTGGAAGTGGTTCAGGCATGATAGGCTCCTTTCCTGTTGCGAGTTAGGCCTCACCTTTGCAAGCCAGCCTACGGTCCAATCCCCAAAGTGGCGTCTATCTCCGCTTGGTAGGCATACGATTGGCAGGACTCGACCGCGCTGAGTGCCACCGGGCCACCGGCACGCCAGGATTCAAACACCGCGTAGAGCGCAGCCACATCCTTCAAGCCACAGCGGCCATCCACTTCGACGGTGCGTTGGCCGCGAATGGCTTCCGCCATTTCGCGTAGCTCGTAGGCGATTAGCTTCAAATCAACGAGCGGGTCGCCGGCCGAGACTCCGCTTGGAAATAGGTAGCGCGTCAGCGGGTCGAATGATAGGTCCGCGCCCTGAGCCGCCGCGAGGATGGCCTCTTGGCTGAGGGGCGCGGCATCGCGCCGCGCAAGCGTTACGCGCCCCCCACGCGCGCCAAAGCCATCAATGCTGCCGTCGGTGCCCATGATTAGTTCGCGGTGTGTGTCGGCGTGGCCGGCGATCCCGACGATCCAGTTCAGGGTCGCGCCGCTCTCCATCTTGAAGATTGCTTGGGTCGCGTCCTCGGCCGCCGCCGGGATGCGCTCGGGCATGGCCGCGAAGCGCTTTTTGTAGAACTCGTAGTCCATGGACAGGGATGCTGATTTTTGTCGCTCCGGCTCTATCATCCGCGCATCGGCATAGACCTCGGCAACATCCCCGAGTTGGTAGCGGATCATGTGGGTGAAGTGGACGGCCATGTCGAGAATAAAGCCGCCCAACTCCCGGCGGTGACGCCAAGGGGTGATGAAAATGGGATTGCCCGCGCCGAGGGAGTGATAGAGTGCCATGTAGGGCGTACCGATGGCACCGGTGTTGAGTAGGTGGCGCACGATGCGTGCCGAAGGGTCGCGGCGGAAATTTTCAGCTACCGAGACTATGCGCTCGTTGCGCGTGGCTGCGTCGAGGATTTGCTGGCAGGCTCGCACGGTGATGGCCAGCGGCTTTTCCACCAGCACGTGCAATCCCAAGTCGAGAGCCTCGCAGACGACAGTGTGATGCACTGAAGGATCGGTCACCACGTCCACGGCCTCCAAGTCCGGCACTTGTTGGACCATCGCCTCCATATTCGCGCAGACCTTGGGGCGGATCCCGAGGAGCTTCTCGGCTTGGGCGGCAGCCATCGCGGCGTTTTCCGCGCTGATGTCGCAGACCGCGCTCAGTTCGATGGCGTCAAAGGGGGAGTCGGCTAGCTGCTTGAGGCCGTGCAGATGGCGAGTGCCCATGCCGCCGCAGCCGACGAGGGCCAAGCGCACTTTGTCCATGGCTACTCCTGCCAATTAGGGACGTTGCTCATGTCGAGTGGAAACGACCGCCCCGGAGATGGTTGCGGTGCCGTAGAGCAGCAAGCTTAGCTGTTCTTCACTCACGGTGTGCTTTTTTTTGGGCAGCCTGTACAAGCTGATTGTAGATCTTCATCTCAGCAGTGGCCCTTGCCTCTAGCCCTTGGCTTTTGTAAAGACGGGCGAGATTGAAGTGAGTGTCGGCATTGTCAGGTGCTAGCTTGAGTGCCTTGGCAAAAGCTTGGACGGCTTGCTGCAAATCGCCGTTCAGCAGATAAGCCGAGCCCAGATTGTTAAAGCCTTGGGCATAGCGCGGATTGAGTGCCAGCGCGATCTCGTAGTGGTGGATCGCTTCGTCAATGCGTCCCTGTCGCAGGAGAATGTTGGCCAAGTTGTTGCGGGCGCTGAGGTCTTGGTCGTTGATGCGCAAGGCCGCAGCGTACTCGACGCCGGCCTCGGCGTAGCGACCAAGCCCTCCGTAGAGTACCCCTAGGTTGTAGTGTGCGTTGGCGTCGTCGGGGTAGAGTTTGAGGATATAGCGGAAACGCTCGATATCGGCACTGACGGGTTGGATGCGTTTGAACATGGCCAAGAGTGGCTCGCCGCGGTCTTGATCGCCCCGCCGCAAAAAGAGCGTACCAAGTCGGTGGTAGGCTTCGCCCGCAAAGGGGTCCATGGCAATGGCTTGACTGAAAAGGCGCTCGGCTTCATCTAAGCGACCCTGCTGCAGGCGGACTTGACCAAGTCCAGTGTAGGGAGGGGCGTAGTTTGGGTCCAAGCTGATCATGCGTGCGAAGTTGGCCGCAGCCTCCGCGAATAGGCCCTGCTTGCTTTGGATTTGCCCTAGCCGGAAATAAGCGTCGCCATAGGAGGTGTCTAGCTCGGTGGTGCGGGCAAATGCGCGGCTGGCCTCGTCGTAGCGCGCCTGCCGCTCATACACCACGCCCAAATTGTAGTGGATGGCTGCGTCGCCGGCGTATTGGAGGGCTTGCTGAAGCGCTTCTACGGCTTCGCTATAGTGGCCGTCGTCGGCGTAGGCTATGGCGAGTTTGCGGTAGAAGTCGCCCCGCTCGACGGTCGCGTGCAGCCCTTCTTGATAGATGATTGCAGCATCCGCGTTGCGTCGCTGCCGGATGTAGACGTCGCCCAAAAGGAGATAGGTATCGGCGTGATCCGGGGCTAGCTGAACGGCTTGTTCGGCCAGTTGCGCCGCCCGTGCTAGACGGCCTTGAATCAGATTGAGGCGGGCCAAGAGCAAGAGGGCTTCAAGGTGCTGGCTATTGGCCGCGAGTATTTGGTGGCACGCGGCCACGGCATCGGTGTATTGGCCCGCTGCCGCTAGACGCTTGGCTGCTGCTAAGTGGTCGCTGTCGCCGTTGCAAGCGCAAAGCAATACGCTAGCAAAAAAAACCAGGGCCCTATAGCTGAGTTGCGGCATACATAGCCACCAAGTGATCCTCGTGGATAGCGATTTGTGCGGCATACTTTTCCCGCAGGCGGTCCATCAGTTCGTTGTAGAGGCGATTTTCTTCCCCCTTGGACCACCAGTAGCGCACTTGTTTGACCACGGCGTCGTATGGCTTGGGCTTTTCCGGGGTCTTTTTTAGCACCTTAAACAGCGAGAACCCCTCTTGGCGATGTGGGGTCGCCGTGATGGGCACCGGACCGGTGAACACGCCAACGTCTGCGGCTAGGGCTTCTGTCAACAGTTCGCCGAAAACCACCCGCTCGAAGGAGTGGATGTGAAAGCGGCCTTTGTCGTTGCCTTGGCGGATGCTGTGGCTTGCAGCCAAGGTCGCGATGTCTTCACCCGCTCGAATGCGTGCCGCTAGTGCTTCTGCCTCTTCGCGGGTGGCAACTAGAATCTCCTGCACGGTCACTTCTCGATCTTCCATGAAGCGGTGCAGATTGGCCTCGTAGTAGCGCCGAAGCACGTCTTCGCTCCGATCGATGTGTTCCTCTACATCGCGGTGGCGCAGTTCTTCGATGAGCATCGCGCGTTTTTTGATCCGCAACCAGTTGGCTATCGCTGGCTCCTGCGCCAAGCCGCGGCGTTCGATTGCCACGGGGAAGAGCACCTCGGCCACTAGGTAGAGCCGGACGAACTCATCAATACCGCTACTGTCAGTGCCCACTGAGGCGACCCGTCGCACTTTCGGGTAGAGCGCTAGGAAATCCGCTAGCGTTATCTGGCCCCCGTCGTAGCGTCCCACAATGCCCTCCGGGTCGATCGCTTCCACATTGTCTTGGGCGACGATGGCGGCTAAATAGGAGATGCTATGAGGGTCCAGTTTGACCTTGTATTCCCGCATCAATTCGGCAATGAGTTCTCGCCGACGTTCGCCAAAGGCGGCCATTAGCGTCCCTTGGGAAAAGATCAAGTAATAGCTCGCTGGCGCGGGACGTTCGTCCAATACCTTATAGATGTCGTAACCGGCTTCGACCTTTAACGGCGCGCTAATCTCGCCTTTAGCGAGCTCGAAGAGGACTTCGGCCACATCAAGAGAAATCCCGAACTCTTCGATGTTGTTTCGTCCCACATAGGCGTTCTGCACCCCTTGGAGATTTCCTGGCGGCTCGAAGCTCAGGGGTTGGCCGGCCATTTCCTCAAACGAGGTCCCACGCGCTAGGGCACGCACGACTTGGGCGGCCTCGTCGGCGGAACTCGAGCGAATGCGTGCGAGTTTTAGGAGCCGATTCCACTTGCTCGCCCCCCACTGCCGCTTTATTTCCTCGGGCGGCAGTTCGATTTTGTCTTGGATTTCCTGCTTGACGAATTCTTGGAAGAGCTTTTCTGTTCGCGCCTGTTCGTATTGCGCTATAAAATCTGGGTCGCTATCGAGCTGCCTCCCTCGTGCCTCTAGCAACATGAGCTCCATGTCGATCATGGCTTGGAGATATTCCTCGAGTGCGGCGACGCCCTCGCGCTCGGAGAGCAAGAGGGGAGGCATGTCGCTTTTGAATCGCTGTACATCTTCGAAGGTGATAGCGACTTCACCCACGCGGGCTACGATGCTTTTGTCGCTTTGGGGGGAACTACAGGCAGCGAGCGATAAGGCCCCGAGACAAACGATAATGCCCCGAAGCAAACAACCGATAGCCTGCGCCGCCATCTTAGCTCTCGTTTTTGCGTGGGGCGCGGGCGTAGTACACTTCGCGCTGGAAATCATAGGGGATATCGACAGTCTCCACCGGCGCGTCGCGGAAGTCGAATCTCAGGGCCATTTCGCGCACCCACAGCGTAAATTCCTCGATGTCGCGGTCGAGCGGGGGAAAGACCAAATACCCTTCTTGCTCTTGGCCGCTGAAGATCATGTCGTCGGCAAATAGAGTGCGCTGCAAGAGGTCGCGCCGCGCCTTAAAGCCCTTGCGCGCATTGCCGCCGTAGGCCTGGGCGTAAGGCCAATAGTACTCGGTCAGGGCGAGAAGAGTGAGTGCCTTATATCGCCGCCCGTTAGGGGCGATCAATTCGATGTTGGCTGGATTTAGGCGGACTTTGGGATAGGCGTAGTTTTTGACCTTGACTAAAAAAACGGTAAACCGCGTCGGCGCCTGCTCTTCGCCGGGTGGCGTCCAGTCGCCATAGGTGTAGGGGTTGGTCGCCACGGCGTAGGGATTGGGTAGGGTAAAACCGGCTGGGGCTGCTGAGACGCCGGCGAATTGCCGGTTCAGGGCCTCGGCCGACATGGGTAGCATCGCTACTTCTAGGCGATCTTTGACGAAAGTGATGCTGTGATCGTCGCCGATCAAGTAGTTGTCGTCCGCGATTGCCGCGGGTACCACCGGACCGGAAAAGTGCCGATAGCCAAACTTCAAGCCGCATCCGGCGAGCGCGATTAGCAATAGGAGTACGCTACCCAATGTCTTCATAGCTATCCTCGCTTCTTTGTTGGCTAATACAAGACGAGGAGGGGCAACCGCCCCTCCTCGCTTGGCCAGATAGCTGATGCCATTCAGCCTTGCTTAGTCGAGCTGTCTGTTCAAATGGCTCTTGACTCGACCCCAACTCGTGGCTTCGACGGCTGTAATTTCCTCGGGTTCGTCGGCTTCCAGCAGGATGTAGTCGAGCATCTGATCGCCCTTCTGGTCCTGACCCGTGGAGCCGCCCAGCGGATAGAGTTGGTGCTTGGCCCCGGTCTCACCGCCGTCGCCATCGAGCGGACGTACGCCGATGTGGGTTACTTGGTCGGCGGCAAACATGTGCCGAACCGCCTCGTCTTGGGTTACACCGTGGATGTCCCAAAAGGCGTTGCGGAACTCAAAGGTGTACGAGACGTTGGTCGAGAAATGCTCGGCATCCGGCGGATTGACCGTGTAGGCGATCTCGAAGATGTCGCCCGTAGGCTCGCCCTCAAACATGTCCGAACTCCAGCCGATCGACGGCAAGTCGATGTACTCGAGCAGGCTGTTGAAGGCCACAGGCTGGCCCGGCAGCGGCTTGACGCGCAGGTGATAGCGCTGGGCGTTGAGGACCTGATCGACGTTTTCCCCCAAGAAGTCGCCACCCGAATGGTCTGGGTCGAATGTGATCTGGATGCAATCGTCGTTCCACCAGCGCTTTTGGTCTTCTTCGATCAGACGCAGGGTGTCGTCTTGAACGCGGATGAAGAAGTAGAAACGATTGTCCGGCGGCGTACTCCACGCCATCAGAATGCTGACGTCGTAGTCTTCCTTGGCAATGGTTTCGCCTCCAGCAGTGAACATGCCCTCGGTGGTGAGGATAAATTCCTCATCTAGCCAGCCCCAATCGTCTTCGAGGCCGTCGATGGTCATGGCACTGGGATTGGGTACGCCTGGGATGAAATACTCAGCACCGACGTGTGCCTTAGCCGGGCTGGCTAAGGCGAATGCTGCGGCGCAAACGAAACAAAGAAAAAGGAGTTTTTTCATGCGTTCCCTCCGTGGGATTAGTGATAAGGCTAGCAACGATTCATCCTTTAAGACGCCTATATTACGTCTTTTGGGAGTGCGTAGCAAGTTCAATCTTTTTTGAGTTACGAGAGGGCGTCTTCTTTAGCTCGTCCCTTCGCCATGCGAACTATTCGCGTAAGGCTATAAATGAAAGATACCAAGATGAGCAGATGAGGAATCACATAGCCCCACAACCCTTCGCCTCCCTCACGGAAGGCCACGTCCATGACACTTATGGTTACATGCAACCAAGCTAAAAGAAAGAGTATATCAGTTCCTTTAAGGTTTTGTTTGGAACTTGACAGATACGACACCGCGATCCCAAGCAGTGTAGTTGAGATAGCCAGTAGGATATAAAGCTGGGGCGGTGGAAACTCTGGGTACATAGACTGCATTAACTATGCTCTCCAATTCTTCTAAATCTTTCGACTTGCTGACGAAGGTCTCCGAAAAGGAGTTCGGATGCGCGGGCTTCTTGGCTTAGGGACAATTCAGCACGAGTAATTTCTTTGTACCTTCGTACATGGTGCCCTAAGCTGTGCTTCGACAGATAGGCTTTTTTTCCTTCATCAATGATTTTGTAGTGCCTGTCCGGTGGCCTTGATCCGTCTTTCCGAACATAAATCTCTACTTGTGGATCATCCCTGAACATCTTGGTAAATTCCAAATCAGAGTCATCGCAATTAAAGAAGCATCGAATCCGAAAATTGGGGTTGTTTTGAAGTTTTTCCTTCACGGCCTTGAGAAATGATTGGTCGTTGTACGTTGACGCAGGGAATGAGTCGCCGTCATCGAATACTTCGAGTTTGCTGTCCGCCTCCCTAAGTAATTCTACTACACGAGCGATGGCGGATTGGTCGTTGTTTCCCATCTCAGGGAAAACGTGGAAGGACCGAATCAGTCCTATATCCTTCATCTCGCGTCGTAAATCATAGACAAACCATATGCCTATCATTACGACGCCAATGGACAGGACTAGCTGCAGCGTATCCACTGTAAGTGCTCCTTTGGTTTTGAAGTTAATCGGAATACTCATCCCGACGTAGGCTACTAATTCCTTTAGGTTATAACCTCCTTTCTGTGAGTTTTGGTTTGGCTGTGCCCCGGAGAGGGGAATAAGAAATGGTCAGATTTGAATGAATGAAGACGGCTCGACGATAAAATTACAGCCGTCTTTTAAGATCAATGCGATAGTGGTTTCTGTACATGACGGCACCCGGTTGATAATTACAAGGATTGGAGCGGGAAAGCAAGAGTCCGCAGTTTAGGGCCGTCAGCGTCCAAAGGAGAATGTGTATCGACGGTCTCAATGGATTTCCGCTTACTCCTGCCCAGTGCTGGCAAAGATGCGAATGAAGCCGAGCGAGGTGTTGCGCTGTTCAGCCTCGAAGTTTTGCTCCTCTAGCTGAAGGCCCGCATTTAAGGTCAGTTGGTAGCCCAAATAGGCCGAAGTATTTGAGAACAGAATCGAATAGACGCGGCTGGTAAAGTCCTCGATATAACCGACTTGTAGCTCGGCCGGCCGGTCGCGTAAGTTCTCAAACCAACTGAACTCTAGACCGAGCGCGATCCAAGTCTGTTCGAGGATCGCATAGCGTGCAATCAAGAACAGGGTTTCCTCTAGCTCGCGGATATTGGCCTGCGCTGGATCGGTGGGCGTCTCGCGTCTGAAGGTACTCTTCCACTTGGGCCAGATGGTCAGGTCCGCGCCGATGGGAATGATGTAGTCGGCTTTGGTAATCAGCCCGAAAAACGAACGGTCGCGCTTGTCGGTCTGCTCACCGCGCTGGTTGAAAATCTCGTGTTTGACCTTGGCGGTTGCGCTGAAGTTGCGGATGCGGTTGTAGTTTGCCTGCAAGTACATGCTGTTGACGAAAGTGTTTTGGTTGTCGAGCGGATCGGTAAAGTCCGTCCGGCCCGTTGGGTCTAGCCAACGCAGACGGTCTTCCGGGATGTTGTCCGACACGAGTTTCGCGTGCTCAAAGAGCGCGATCTGCAGGCCCGGGAAGTTCCAGCGCACGGTGAACAAACCGTAGTTGGCCTTGCTCTGACGCGCTGAGCTTAGCTGGCGTTCGCTCAAGCGGCCCAAGGTTAGCTGTGCATCCTCGTTGAGCATCAGGCCGCCGTAGGCATTGTAGCCCCGGTGATCGCGGTCGTAGGGATAGTCGGGCTGACGGTCGTCTTCAAAGCGGTCGATCAGGGTGTTGTTGTTCATGTCCATGCCGAACAGGAAAGCCGGCGGATCGACCGCGTAGCGCAGGAAAGGCTCGTCGTAGTCTGGCCGCGAGTTGCGGTTTTGATTGAAGTCGGAGACGAAGTCGTTGTTCTCGTCTAGCCCGGGGAATACTTCTAAATCGGAACCCACTGAGCCGCCTGAAGCACCCACCCCGCTGCCGAATTGACCGGCCCGTTGCCAGTCGGCAAAGCGGTCTTGGTCGTCGTTGTCATCGACGAATTCGAAGAGGTGAAAAATCTCGCTGCTGTAATCAATGCCGCCCAGCGAGTTGGCCATGAACGCGGTCGTGCTGTAATCGGGGTCCATGGTGAACATCTCGCCGTAGGCAAACCACGGATAAGAGGTATAAGACGCGGTGATATAACCGGCCTCTCCTTTGTCTTCGGCGAGGGTGTGTTGCGCTAGGTTTTGGTTGGGGAAGCGCCGGAAGCGTCGGTTGCGGACGAACTCGGCGCGCAGGTCTAGCCCGCCGAGGCTCAGAATCTCGAAGTCTACCCCGATTACATCGCTGCCGGTGGGCAACCCGTACTCAAAGCGCAAAAACTGTTGGTTCGACCCGTCGGATATTTCGCCTTCGGCTTGGGCCACGGGCAAAAAAACCGGGTCGCCCAAGCGATCGGTCTGCACGTTGGACGTGACGGCCACTCGGTAATCGTTGGCCAAGATCAACTCAAACTCGATTTTGCTCGCCTCTTGATAGGTCGGCACCTTTTCAGTGGGCCGGAAGCTGTTGCGGATGTCGTAGATCAGTTCGATGCTGTCCACCCCCCTCGCCTCTAAACTGCCGCCGACGCGGATCCCGCCGCGGACAATCGGGGTGATTTCCGGGTGAATCTCGCCGTCGATCAGCACTCGATCGAAAAACAGGAGTGCGCCGTTGTCGCTCGACTCGGGCGAATCGTCTGAGATGAGGATCGTCACGGTCTCGACGCTGCCCGTGTTCTGCGGCGTGGTCAAGACGCCCTTGAGCGAATTGTCCCCCATGCCGAGGGTGCTCCGCGCGTTATGGGCACTGACCCATGTCGCCCCTACCTTGGCGAAGTCGCCCACTTGGGCCACGCCCCGGCCGCCGAGCAGGCGGGTGGAGTTTTCCACGAGGGCGGGGGCTTCGGACTGGGTTGCGGCCGGATTGGCCGGCGAGCTAATGCGCGAGCCGAGAAACGTGAACGCGTACTTATCGGATAGGAAGTCCCACTGGATGCCGTTGAAGGTCGGCTTGGAGAAGGTCAGTGGGGTCAGGGTGGTGCGAATGGCGTCGCCTACGGTCAGCGCGGTGTGGAACTGGCCCTTGTGGGCAGACGAGATCACCACGCGGTCGAACCAACTGCTGTAGCGCGGGCTTTTGAAGATGCCGCTGCCTTGGCGCAGGGGGTTGTTCTCGGTCCAGTCGTAGATCGTCCAGCCGCGGGCGATGTAGTTGCCGAAGGCATCGTAATGGCGGTTGCCCTCTAGCTGTATATCGACGTAGCGCTCGTACTCATCGCGGGCGTAGTTGCTGTACTCCCAGCCCCGCCAGCCGTATTCGTAGAAAAGGTTTTGCGGTAGGTAGAATTTGCGGCGGTTGGGTGCTAGGGCACCGGGATGGATTCGCACCCCGTAAATTCCCGGCTCGGCTATGGGTCGATAGCCCGTAGTCAACTGAGCCGGAGCGTTACTCCAGTCTAGCGCCAACAACGCAAGCGCTGTACACAATACCGATCGGATGCGAGACAAATACATGAGATACCCCTCCCTCAAGAGGCTTTGGCGAATGCGCTAGGAGCTAGCTGCCATTTTGCTAGTACGCTACATGGATGATTTGCGCCGAGTTTTGGACTGCGGCTTGGGCGCTGATTTGGATGCGGCACACGTATATTCCCGGGGGTACGCGCCGGCCCTCGGCGTCTGCGCCATTCCACGCATAGACGAGGTAGCCGTCGCTACGGCGGCCGCCAGCCAACGCGCCGACCAGCCGCCCGTCGAGCGCGTAAATATCGACGGCTATCGGGGCGTCTGTCTTTAACACCGCAAAGCGAATATAGGCGTGGTCGCCGATTCCGTCGCCGTTGGGCGTGAGGACCTTAGGCGAAATAGCGACTTTGTCGAGCAGGCGCGCGGACGCGGGCACTTCAGGTAGAAATACCGTGGTGGCCGCCCGCCCGGCCGGATCGACCTGCTGCCAGAATTCCAGCTCGTCGGTGTGGCCGACAAAGGCCGAAAAGAGATAGGGACTGGCGAATACGTTGACTCGTAGGTCGATTTCGACCTCTTGTCGCCGGACGACTTGCGGCAGTTCCGCTACTAGCGAGTCGGGCAACAGCTTTAGGGAGACCGGCTCAACCTCGGCACCGGCGACGCGAATGACCACGCTCTCGGTGGCGGCTTGCGACGGCGTGTTTAGCCGCAGGCGGTTAAAGCCCTTGTCGCCCGATTTGAAGTCCGGCCGCAAGGCGTACGTAAAGTTTTCCGGCTGGCCCACTCGGGCCTCGTTGGGGGCGACTTGGCCGAGTGCCCCGTTGAGAAACGAGTCCTCGTAGTTGAGCCGCAGCCCGCTTAGGGTGGGGGCCACGTCAGGGCTGGCCGATTTGAGCAGCACCCTAAACTGCACGTAGCGCCTTGGGCTGGGCGAGAGAAACGCTTGGCCGGAAAACAGGTACGTATTACTCCAGCCGCTCCAATCCTCGCTTGGCCGAATGTAGGGCACGATATCGCCCTTCCACCTTTTCTTTAAGGCGTTGTATTCGTCTTCGGTCACTTCGTGGCCTTTGCGGTGGTAGTACGTATTGCCCTCGTCGAGGCCGCTCCCCGAGCGCGTCTGCGCCAAAATTTGCGTTCCCGAAGGTAAATCGGCGTCCCATTCGAGGGTGCGGAAAACCTTGGGGCGGTCGTCTATCTTGAGGAAATCCGAGCGCAATTCCACTTCGGCGACATAGCCGGTGGGGACGACAACGGCTTCGGCCATCGCGCCGCTGCTGCTGCCGCCGAAGATCATTTCGAGGTGGCGCAAGGGGCGGTACGGGTGCATGAGATAGGTGATTGGCTCGGGATTGTTCCAATCGCTTGGCGCGGGGAAGTCAAAGAGGATGTCGAAATCGATATCGCCCGAGGGCTTGAGCGCGCCAGCCGATCCGAGCAGCCGGTGGCGCAAGATGCGCGGCCGCCCCCAAGTGGTGGTCTCCTGAAACGCTACGAAGATGACGCGGTTGATCCAAAAGACAGCGCCCAAATCCCAGCGCCACTGGGCGATAAACTGGCCGGTCTCACTCCAGTTGAGTTCCTCCCAAAAGGTATTGACATTGCCGTCGATCATGGCGGGGGCGCGCTCCTTGCCCTGATCGTCGATGATCCCACCGCGCGCCACGGTCCCTTGGGCGATGTTCTGTCCAAACGCGATGACCTCGACCTCGGCGAGGGCTGCGTCCTCGCTCTTGACGTCGGCGATGATGCGGATGTATTGGGTCGGTGCGAAGGCCGTGGAGACGTCGTCGACGGCGGGTTGGCCAAAGCTCAGCACCCTTTTGGTCGCCTCGCCAAAGGATACTGGATACGACAAGAGGGTCTCTTCGTTGCGCTTGGTCGTGCCGCCGATGAGGTTGAAGAGAAAGACGTCGTCGGTGATCGATTGGAATTTGCCGTCAGAGCCAAAGACCCGGAGTGCGCGCAGCGGGCGGGCGCCTTCCTCGTCGGGGAAGTGCAGGCGAACTTCCTTGACGGCTACCATCCGGCCCAAGTCGATTTCGAGCCACCAAGTGTCGAGTGGGTCGTCTTGGTGGGGTTTCCAGTAGGTGGTGGTGTCGTCGTCAATGATCAGGGGGGCATCAGCCGCGTTGGAGCCGGCCTTCCACACCCCGCCGCGCTGCTCTTTGACCTTCTTTAGCTCATGCGTGAATAGAGGGGAACTCGGCGCGGCGTTAAAGGGTTGCTCGAACTTGACCGGCCGGATCGAGCCATCCTCCCGCAAGTCAACAGCCCCGCCCGGGTAGGTCCACGTCTCCCACTGCGCCTTGGTGTTTATGACAAAAACCTCTTGAGAATGGGCAAGACTCGCTGGCAAAACCAGCGTCGACAAACAAAGCCATAGTCGGTTCATAGCTACCGCTCCTTGCTCAATACGCCACACCCATGCTGCTAGCGCGCACGAGCGTCTCGCGCTCAGCGTGGACTTGGACCACGGCGAGGTACAGGCCCGGCGGAACTACCTGTCCGCGATCGTCGCGCCCGTCCCAAGCCACTGCATAGGCACCGCTAGTGCTTTCAGCTTTGAGAACGGTTCGCCGTGGGCGCCCGGCCAAATCGAAAATTTCAACGGTTACTGCAACCGGCTTTACTAGCTGCAACAGGCTGTAGATCAGTTCTACTTGGTCGTTGATCCCGTCTCCGTTGGGCGTGAAGACTGGGCTGCTCACCGCCAAGGAGGATACCAACTGGCTGGCCGAAGCGGCCGTCGTCAGCACCCGCAGAGCATTAGTCAACACGGCTGGGTTGGCGTCGCCGGGTTGCACTCGCTGCGGCACGCTGTCCTCGGCCTGCGCGTCGAATACCTCCGCTTCGACCGAGGTGCCTTGAATGAAAATCTGCGCGTCGAATACGGCGCGCATGCGGTGAATGCCGAGCGCTGGTCGCTGCGAGGGAAAGAAGATGGTCAGACGGCCTAGTTCCGCTTGCACGCTGTCGGGCGTGACCGCGATCCCGTCTTCTCCAGTGAAGAATTGCCGAAACACGGGCGTTGATTGGGGGGTGAGGATGCGCAGGGCGTCAAAGCCGGTGTCCGCCTCCTCGACTTGGGCTACGACATCGTAGGCAAACGTCGTAAAGTCCCCGGCGGTTACAATGGGCACATCGCCGGGGGGACGGGGGACGGCTAGCTGGGAAATCTCGGCCACCAAGACTTGAGCCACCGGCGGGATCGTGTGCTCGACGCTCAGCGATGTGAGCCGTAGGCCGTCGAGGATCGCGCCGCTTTCGATTCGCACCTCAAACTGGAAATAGCGCCTTGGGCTGGGTAGCTGGATGGGCTGGCCGGACTCGGTGAAAGGGGACGACCACAGGCTCCAGTTGACTTGGTCGTCGTCAACCGGGCCGCGCACACTTTCGTCGAGGGCCTGGTACTCGTCTTCAGGGACGACCTGTCGCTCGCGGGTAAAGAGGTCGGTGTACTCGTAATAGACCCGGGGATTGTCGTCTAGGCCGGTGCGCATCACCACCGTCAAATCGGCATCGGCGGCTGGCTCGACGACTAGCTCGTCGCCGCTTTGACGCAGCTTTTCTAGCGTCCATTCCACGCGGCTGAAATTAGCGGACGCTCCGAGGTCAATGACTTTTGACCGATAGGATCCGGCTGGCGCGAAGCCCGTGCCAAAGAGCTGGAATTCGGCCAGTTCAAACGGATTGGCCGAGGTTACTTCTAATTCTATATAGCGGACAAATTGCAGGGGGAAGTCGATCTGGGCCGCGTTCTGACGGGTAAAGTCAACGCGCTTGATGGGGGTGTAGATCGGCTCGTCCCGCTCGTTGAAACTGGTGCCATCGTTGATCTTGAGTACGTAGCCGCGGATGTAGTCTTCGCTAAAGGGGCGCCCTTCTGAACTGATGCCCGCCAAGCGCGGAAAAAACGCAATCCGATTGGCCGGGAAGCGGGTCCCCAAATCGAAGAAAAACTTGGTGCCGTCTTGGGCGATGCCAAAGCGCTTAAACGCGAGGTTGGTGGAGGTCGTATCAATGCCATCGACAATTTCCAACAGGGGGCGCACGACCGCCACGTTGTCCCAGATCAGGGCTTGGGCGCGTTCCTCGACGTAGCCGCTGGGAAATCCATCGACCCAAGTCAGGCTCGGAATGACGTTGTCCTTAGAGGTAAAGGCCACGAGTTGAATGGTGCCCGGTACGCCGAAGCTCATCGCGGTGGAAAGCAACTCGCGTTCCCGCCAAGCGGCTCCTTCGTCTCCGCCCACTACCCACTGGCGGACTTCCGCAACGGCTGGTTGTGGCGCGAGGACCACAGCGGTTGTGTACAGGGTCGCCAAGCGAGAAATTGTCGCGTACAAGCCCATGGCTTAGTAGGCTACGGCCACGGCCCCGAAGCGCACCACTCGGCCGCGGTCGGTGTTGGCCTCAATGCGCGCCAGATACACGCCTGGCGCGACGAGTTGATTGGCTTCGTCGCGACCATCCCATTGCAGCGAGTGATACCCCGTACCCTGCACTCCACCCGACAGGCTCCGCACCCGCCGACCGGCCAAGGTTAGCAACTCGACGTCCACTTCGACCGCATTGAGCACGCTGAACAAGGTGTACTCAATGGCCACTTGGTCGTTGATAGCGTCTCCTTGGGGCGTACATACGGCGGGGGTGATCACTACGTCGGACAGCACGGATTCGAGAGAACCGGAACTGGCTAATACCCGCAGTTGGTCGGTGCCCAATTCGCTGCTGGCGTCGCCCCCTTCCACGCTTTGCGGCAGCGAATCGCTCTGCCGCGCAAAAACCTCGGCGCGCAACTGGTCGGACGCACCGTACACCGTCGTTTCTAAGCGCAACCGAAGATCGTCGTTGGTGCCCGGCCCGATTCGCTGCGGCAAATAGACGGCCAATTCGCTCCCTTCGACGACAATGCTGTCCGGCTCCACAGGCGCCAGCGGCTCGCCCATCTCCAGCCCCAGCACCCGGCCCGTAGAAGGCAGGCCTAGCCGCACCGCGTCAAACCCCTGCTGTCCGGCAGCCGAGAACTCAGCGCGCAGGCCGAGGACGAACTCGGTCGGCTCGCCCGCAGGCACTTGGGGTACTTTGCCGGCCGGGTGCAACTGGTCGACCGCAGCGACCTCGCCCAAGATCCGGTCGGCCAAAAGCGGGGCGGTTTCGATGGTGATCCAGTCGAGGCGAGCAAACTCCCACAAGGCTTCGGTTTCTAGCTGGATTTGCAGCTGAATATAGCGTCCCTTAGGTACGCGGGGCCGCTGTCCCGGATCCCGGATCGGCGGCGACCAGAAGCTCCAGTTGTTGATGTCATCGGCGATGACGCCCTGCCAACCCACAGCCGGTGGATCCCACGGCCACACGCGCGGCTTGAGCTTGGCATAGACATCCTTTTCCACTTCCACGGGCTGGGCCAAGTCGTTGTACGAGTGATAGGCGATGGGGCCGTCGTCTAGCCCCGTCTTGAGCTCGATGTTGACTCCGGCCTTGGCGTCGGGCGATTCGACCCATTGATCCCGGTCGCGCCGATAGGTGCTCAAGCCGAAGTTCACCTCGCCGATATTGACCACATCACCCATGTCGATCACCTGCGATAGCCAGCGCGCCCGGGGGACGAAACCGCGCCCGTAGACCTCTAGCTCGGCCAGCGCGTAGCGCGTGAATTTCGGCGGGGCATCTGGCAGCACTCGCATGCGGAAGAAACGTAGATACTGGAGGGGAAAGTCGATCTCGATAACGGCGTCGAAGTTCTGGTCCACCTTGGCCAACCGTTTGTCCAGCGGCAGGTAGTAGTCCGTCTCCTGCGTACCGGCGACGCCCGAGCGAAATTGCGGAGGTTGTTGGCTTTCGACCGCGACCTTGTCGTTGCTGGCCGTCAGCTCGTAGGCCTCGAACTTGTAGTTGGGTCGGTACGGCTCTTGGAAGAAGGGGTCGTTGCCTTCGGGCGGCACCAATTTGAAGCGATCGGCGGGAATCTGCATGCCCATATCGAGCGTGTAAAACTCGCCCCAGATCCCCCCTAGTCCGCCACTGCCTTGAAAATCGCGACCTTCGTAAAAAGTGTTGAGATCCCCGTCGATGAATTCCATCGGGTTGGAGACGTGCCCGGGCCGGGAAACGTCGCCGATTGCCCGCCAGACGCGAGGCATCCCCTCTTGGTAGTTGATGTCGATTGGCTGCCGATAGCGCGTCCAGTGGCGCAGCAAGGTCACCACATTGACGTCGGGCTTGAGTTCGAGCGGTTGGATCGATCCCGGGGCCGTGGTGTTATCCACCATCAAGTTGACCAGCGTCTGCTCTTCCCAGTCGAGGCCCGATGCGCCGCCGAGGTGGAATTGCGACACTTGCGCTCTCGCTGTGCAGACTTGGACTGTGGCCATGCACACTGCTGCCAAACAGAGCTTGGATTTCATATCGGCCATCTCCTGAAAGCAGGAACTCTCACGGCGAATATAACGCAAAATGGCAGATGCCTGTCAAATGTAAATCAACCCCAGAATATCACGTTCCAAGTCATGCCAGTGAAATGATCGACGATCAGGTAGAACCCGCCGGGCGTGAAATAGCCGAGGATCATCCCCATGAAAAAGGGCCGCGTCTTCAGATAGAGCCGCACCCCCCCGTATTTGAGCACGAGGACCTTGATTCCCCAAGCAATGAACATATTGAACCACAAGTGGTCCATGATCCAGATCGGCCCGATCACGTAGCCCAGCGGATGCAGCGGCCACCACACGTAGAGCCAGCGCGCGACCATCAGGCCGGTCATAATGGCCGCGCCAATCCCCACATTGACCCAGCCCCAGCCGTAGAAATCGGTCGGTGTGCGGAGGACTTTCTCTATGTAACTGTAATTGCCACCGCTCCAGATCCACAGGTTGATCGCCCCGTACTTGTGGCTGAGTAGCATCACCATCCACACGGCTGCGGCCACGGCCACGACCAGCGCGAGTGCGATGATCCAAAAGAGCGGTCGGCGGTTGCGCCCCAACTCCTCGCCCAGCCGCAGACTGTTGGCGCAGGAGACCATGACGAAATTGCGCCCGGTGGTCCACAGGAAGGTCGTCGCCAACACAACTAACCCTTGGGCACCGATGACCGACGAACCCACTGCGGACACCAAAATCCCGGCTGGCACCACCGGCGGCGAGCCGTCTGAAAGCCCGCCTTCGGCTACCACCCGCGAGTAGCCAAAGATGACGACGACGCCCAAGAAGAGAATAGCCAGCCCGAAAATCAGCGGCAGTCCGGCCAGCCACAGCCAACCCACGATCACCAGACAAGAGACCGCGAGCGCGATCAGGGCCGCGCGGTAGGAGAGGATTTCGTCGCTGTCGTCGATGCTATCGTCGCCTTTGAAAGCCTTGCGCCACACGCCTTGCAGATGCTTGCGCGCCGTCCAGATGCCGCCCAAAAAGAGCACGAGAATCGCCCCCATGGACTGATAGGCCAAAAAGGGATCGCGCACGGCGTGGCCGGCGCCGCCGGTCTGGGTGCTGACCACGCCGAGTATGCCAAAAATGCCGCGCACTGCAAAAGAGATCAGGTTGAAAAACCACAGGCTGAAGGCGATATCGGTCTTGAGAAAATAGAAGAAGCCGATGATGTTGAAGCGCAGCGCGACATACAGATCGGCGGTGCGGCGAAAAACCGGCACCTCCATGCGTATCGGATCGACGTCCTGGGCGATGGGAATGATTGCGGGAAAGTAGTTGTACAGCCCGTGCAACGTGCCCCACAGCGCGGGGATGGCAAAGCCGGCCCACATGACGGGGTTTTTGAAAAAGGGACTTAGTTTTTGGTCGGCCTCGCCTTCTTCGGTCATGGCCAGCGGCACCTGCATCAGCGGATAGATCAGGCGCTCGTGTTCGATCCACTGTTTGCGGAGAATCGCCATGCAGGAAATCATCATTAGGAAGAGGGCGCAGATAAAGGGCGTCCACACCCCGATGACGCTGCGCCATACGGCCCAAGGAATGGGTTCGTCGCGGCCACTGCCCTCGTAAAATTTGCGCGCGGTTTCCAGATCGTGGACCATCAGCCAGTCCGGGATGTAGGGATGGATCAGTTCCCGCCACTCGTTTTCAGCGGTGGCGTAGTAAAAGGGATAGCTAATGGCACTGAGGAACTTGCCGACAAAGAGGGTTGGAATCGGCGAGGCCATCACCATCATAACATAGACGACCAGCAGTTCGCGCCGATTGAGTCCCAAGCGTGGGTGGCAGAGCTTGAGCAGGGGATTGATAAAAAGGGTTAGCAGGAAGAGGAGGAACACGGCCCCAGGCATACTGGTGCCCAGCGCCATAAAAGAACCGTGCAAATAGAGCGTGCCGTAGGCGGCCCCGGCCGACACGCTAAAGGCTCCAGCGCATCCGACCAGCACGGATTTGGCGGTAAAAGCCGGTACTGGGTCTGCGGTCGGCTCGGGCGTTGTTGACATTAGCTTGCTAACGCGGGAATCAGCCGTAAAACTGGGCGACCAACTCGGCCGGTTTGCCGTGGACCGTCGCCGGGTCTAGCGCCTGTGCGCCAAAGACCACGGGAAAGGGTTGGCGGGTGTCCCGGGTGCGGGTTGCGGCATCCATATAGGTCGCGCTAAAAGCGCGGCGCGCCGCCGCGGTGGCGTTGGTACCCGAGCGATGCAGCAGAAAGTTGTGCAGCAGAATGGCCTCCCCGGCCTGGGCTTCCAAGTCGATCACCGCTTCTGGGGGCGTGTATAGGGCTTCTTGCTCGGCGGAGAGAAAGTGTTGCTCGTTGATGATGCCGTGCTTGTTGCTGCCCGGCGCGATCTGCATGCAGCCGGTGGCCGGGGTCGCGTCGTCGAGTGCCGTCCACACGGTGACGATGGGGTTGGTGTCGATGCCCCAGCCAATGCCCACGTCCTGATGCCAAGGCAGTTCGCGGCGTAGTTCGGGCGGTTTATTCATAAACATTGAGCGGAAGACCGAGACTTCCTCGCCGATGTAGCGGCGGGCGATCTGGTGGAAGAGCGGGTGCTGGATATAGGCGAGGAAGAGCGGGTCTTGCTCTAGATCGTCGATGCGCCGGTACGCGCGCGTCGGCACCTCGTTGCCCAGGGTGCGGCGCACTGTGCCATCCGCTTCGACGACCTGCAAGCGCATGTGTTGGTAGCGGACGCGGCCCAGCATGATGTCGTCGATGCGCTGCTGCAAGGCGGCCAATTCGTCCGGGGACAGCGTGGTGGGCATCGTCAAAGGTGGCAAGGGCTTGCATGATGCGGTCTCCTTTTGGACAGGAATAATGCTACTTGATATAGAGTAATGGGCGCGTCAGCCGCCCGCCCGGATAAGAAAGCCGCGTCACATAGTAGCCGGTGGCCACCGCCGCCCCCTGCCCGTCGCGGGCGTCCCAAGCTACTTGGTATTCCCCGGCGTCCTGAATCTGATTCACCAGTGTGCGCACCGGCTGTCCCAAGGCGTTGTAGATGTCCAGCCGCACCAAGCCGGGGGCGGCTAACCGGTAGGCCAGTTGGGTGCGGCTGTTGAAGGGATTGGGATAGTTGGGCAGGAGTGCGGTCTGGGTCGGCACGGGCACTGCCGCGTCAACGGCTGTCGAGGTCGCGGCGAGGATATAGGGGGCCATGTCCCACAGCAGAATCGTGCCGTCCCAACTGGCAGTGGCGAGAGTTTGCCCATCCGGCGAAAACGCCACTGATAAGACCCAACTCGTATGGCCTTGTAGGACGGCCTGTTGCTGCCCAGTAGCCACGTCCCATAACCGAACCGTTTCGTCGTCGCTGGCAGTGGCGAGGGTTTGCCCGTTCGGCGCAAAGGCCACCGAATTGACCCGATTCGTATGGCCTTGTAGGACAGCCTGTTGCTGCCTAGTGGCCACCTCTTGTGACCGAGCCGTCCTATCGTCATCAGTACGCCGGAAATGCCGCACAATACCCGTCAAGCCGCCTGAGACATCCCACAGTAGAACCGTTTCGTCGTCGCTGGCAGTGGCGAGGGTTTGCCCGTTCGGCGCAAAGGCCACCGAATTGACCGGATTCGTATGGCCTTGTAGGACGGCCTGTTGCTGTCTGGTGGCCACGTCCCATAACCGAACCGTTTCGTCGTCGCTGGCAGTGGCGAGGGTTTGCCCGTTCGGCGCAAAGGCCACCGAATTGACCGGATTCGTATGGCCTTGTAGGACGGCCTGTTGCTGTCTGGTGGCCACGTCCCATAACCGAACCGTTTCGTCCTCACTGGCAGTGGCGAGGGTTTGCCCGTTCGGTGCAAAGGCCACCGAATTGACCCGATTCGTATGGCCTTGTAGGATGGCCTGTTGCTGCTCGGTGGCCACGTCCCATAACCGAACCGTTTCGTCGCTACTGGCAGTGGCAAGGGTCAGTCCATTCGGCGCAAAGGCCACTGATGAGACGATTCTCGTATGGCCTTGTAGGACGGCCTGTTGTTTCTGGTGGCCACGTCCCATAACCGAACCGTTTCGTCCCAACTAGCAGTGGCAAGGGTCAGTCCATTCGGCGCAAAGGCCACCGAATTGACCGGATTCGTATGGCCTTGTAGGACGGCCTGTTGCTTTCTGGTGGCCACGTCCCATAACCGAACTGTCTCGTCGCTACTGGCAGTGGCGAGGGTCAGTCCATCCGGCGCAAAGGCCACCGAACGGACCCAAGCCCAAGCCCAAGACGTATGGTGTAGGTGTAGGACGGCCTGTTGCTTTCTGGTGGCCACGTCCCATAACCGAACCGTTTCGTCCCAACTAGCAGTGGCAAGGGTCAGTCCATTCGGCGCAAAGGCCACTGATGAGACGATTCTCGTATGGCCTTGTAGGACGGCCTGTTGCTTTCTGGTGGCCACGTCCCATAACCGAACCGTTTCGTCCCAACTAGCAGTGGCAAGGGTCAGTCCATCCGGCGCAAAGGCCACCGAACGGACCCAAGCCCAAGACGTATGGTGTAGGTGTAGGACGGCCTGTTGCTTTCTGGTGGCCACGTCCCATAACCGAACCGTTTCGTCCCAACTAGCAGTGGCAAGGGTCAGTCCATTCGGCGCAAAGGCCACTGATGAGACGATTCTCGTATGGCCTTGTAGGACGGCCTGTTGCTTTCTGGTGGCCACGTCCCATAACCGAATCGTGCTGTCTTCGCTGGCAGTGGCGAGGGTCAGTCCATCCGGCGCAAAGGCCACCGAATTGACCGGATTCGTATGGCCTTGTAGGATGGCCTGTTGCTTTCTGGTGGCCACGTCCCATAACCGAACTTCGTCGCTACTGGCAGTGGCGAGGGTCAGTCCATCCGGCGCAAAGGCCACCGAACGGACCCCAGACGTATGGTGTAGGACGGCCTGTTGCTTTCTGGTGGCCACGTCCCATAACCGAACCGTCTCGTCGGTACCGGCAGTGGCGAGGGTCAGTCCATTCGGCGCAAAGGCCACCGAATTGACGTACCATGTATGGCCTTGTAGGATGGCCTGTTGCTTTCTGGTGGCCACGTCCCATAACCGAATCGTGCTGTCTTCGCTGGCAGTGGCGAGGGTCAGTCCATCCGGCGAAAATGCCACCGAACGGATCCAAGACGTATGGCCTGAGAGAAAGGCGACTTCGGCCCCGGTCGCGGCATCGTATAGCCAGATACCAATGCTGCCGCCGACCGCCAGCCGCGTACCGTCCGGCGAATAGGCCACCGTGCTAACCCCGCCTTTGCCCAGACGGGCGACAGCACCGTCGGGCAAGCCCCAACGGGTATAATCCTCGCCTCGACGGTCTTGTGCAAACAAGACGACGGGCAACAAGAAGGCGGTGACGCACAAAAAACGCTTTGCCATCGAAAACACTCCCTTGGGGAGGTGCGGATTGAGTCGCTTATGAACTTGAAACCTTAGAGCAAACAGGTAAAGCACACAACTACTAATCGCGCCATAATACAATACCTGCGGCGAGATCGGGCAACGCCGCTGCCATCAAGGCTCGTGGACGGTTAGAATTTGGTCGGCGGCGATGTCCTGTAAGCGCTGCACAGCGCCGCTAGGCCAGTGGATTTCCACGGCATCGACGCGGGTGCGCGCGCCCAAGCCAAAAAAGGGACGCATTGCGCTTTGGCACATGTAGCTCGACCCGGCGCGCACCACATCCCACCGCACCCAGTCGTCGGCGGCGACGCGGACGGCGGCTCCGACAAAGTTCCCGACCAACCGCAAGCTCAAATAGTGCTGGGCGTTGCCGCCGTCGTTGCGCAAGAGCGCGGCCGGTTGGTTGTTGTTGGCTACGGCGATGTCGATGTCGCCGTCGTTGTCGTAGTCGCCCATGGCCGCGCCGCGACTCACTTGCCGCCGCAAGAGGCCCGGCCCCACCTGATTGCTCGCGTCGGCAAAGCGGCCTGCTTGATTGCGGAAGAGCTGGTTTTGCTGCTCATACGTCACGGCGTCGAACAGGTGAATGTTGTCGTCGAGATGGCCGTTGGCGACAAACAGATCGCGGTCGCCGTCGTTGTCGTAGTCGATGAAGAGGGTGCCCCAGGCGAGAAACGGCAAGCTGGGAACCCCCAGCCCAGCCTGAAAGGTCGCGTCGGCGAAAAAGCCGTTGCCGAGGTTGCGGTACAGGCTGTTGGTCTCCCACTGATAGTTAGTGACGAAGAAGTCGAACCAGCCATCGCCGTCGTAGTCGCCCACGTCAACCCCCATGCCGGCCAGCGGTTTGCCGGCGTCGTTGTAGGCCACGCCGGCCAAAGCGCCGATCTCGGCAAAGCGGCCGTTGTCGTTGCGGTAGAGCAAGTTGGGGGTGCGGTCGCCGGCCGCGTACAAGTCGGGATCGCCGTCGCGGTCGTAGTCGATGAAAAAGGCCCCTAACTCCTTGGCGGCGTCCGGCAGCAACCCGACTTCCTCGGTGACATCGGCAAAAGTTGCGTCCCCTTCGTTGCGATAAAAGACGTCGCGCTGCGGCTCAAAGGCCTCCGGCCCGCAGTACACCGCCATCCCGGAGCGGAGGCAGGGCTCGTGGATCGCCGGGCGAAACTTGGCGTAATTGGCGACGAAGAAGTCCAAGTCGCCATCTAAATCGCAGTCGGCAAAGGCCGCGCCCGTACTCATGGCTGGATTGGCTAGGACGGGGCCGGCCACGCCGGCTTGGTCGGCGACGTCTGCGAACCGGCCCGTGCCTTCGTTGCGGTAGAGGATGTTGGGGCCGTACGCCGTGATGTACAAGTCCAAGTCGCCGTCTGCGTCGTAGTCGGCGGCGGCACAGCCCAACCCGTAGCCCGAATGGGCCGCGTCGGCCGGGTCGGTGGCATCGGTGAACTGACCGGCGTGCGCGTTGCGGTAGAGCGCGCCCGGCCCAACGCTGTTGACGAAGTAGAGGTCGAGCCATCCGTCGCCATCGTAGTCGAAAAAGGCTGCGCCCGAGCCCATGGTTTCCATTGGGTATTTTTGCCCCTGGGCTCCGTTTTGATGGCGAAAGGCGATCCCGGCCTCGGTTGCCACCTCGACAAACTGCACTTCGGCGTGGCTGAGCGCGGCCCACAGGCCGGCCAGCGCGGCTCCTAAGCGGACGCGCGGCGTCACTCGTGCTGGGCGTCTGCGGCGGATTCGCTGGCCCCGCGGCCGGCGACCATGTTGCGGATCATCTGGGCCACGTCGCCAAAGCCCTTGTAGGCGACGGCGATGACAATGCCGTAGAAGAGGACGCTAGCGACGATAAAGACATACTGCCAGAGGACTTTCCAAATTTCGACATCCATTGCATTACTCCATGTTGCTAAAGTCTAAAGGGCGCGGCGGGTGCGAGCGCTGCGTGAGCGAGGCGACTACCAGCATGGCGAGGCCGCCCAAGGCTAGGCTGGTAACGCCGACGAGGTTGGAGTTTTCGACCAGTGGCAACAAAAACTCGGGGACCAAGTACTGATTTTCGTTCATAATCAGGAAATTGAGCGGCACCAGCGCGCCGAGGATTAGGGCGCAGTACGCACCGGGGGTATTGGCCTTTTTCCAATACAGCCCTAAGGCCACGGTGCCGACGCAGCCGGAGAAGTAGATGCTGCCGGTGACGTACATAAAGCGGAAGGCGGTTTCGGGAAGCTGGTAGAGCGCGCCGAAAATGGCCAAGAAGGCCGCGAGGATGACGACGATGGCCCGGGTCCAGTAGATCTCGCGCTCGCTCGACAGCCCGCCCCAAGTGCCGTCTGCTTGGCGTGCGCCGCTCGACTTGGCGAGCATGGCCTTGATCGGCGAGACCACGTCGCGGACGATGACGCCGCTCCAGGCCAGCAGGTAGCTATCGTGCGTGGACATGAAGGCCGCGAACATCCCGGCCATGAGCAGCCCGGCGATGCCGATGGGCAGGATTTTGCCGAGCATTTCGGGCATGGCGTAGTGCGGGTCGAGTTCGGGGTTGCCAAAATAGGCCAGCGTTGCGATGCCCCAAAACATCGGCACCATCGCCCGCCCCATGACGGTGCCCGCCGAAATCCAGAACACGCGGCGGGCCACCTTGGGGCTTTCGGCGCTCAGCGGCCGCATCATTTCCGGTTGCCAGACCACGCCGACCAAGCCGACGCAGAATAGAAACAAGATCATGGAGATGCCGTAGCCGGGATTAGCTATCGGGTCAAAGCCGATGTCGCCTTTGTGGACTTGCACGGCTTCGACGAGGCTGCCCCAGCCGAGTTGCGGATGATTGAGAATGACATAGGTGCCGAAGAAAAATCCCAGCGCCAGCAGCACAAACTGCGCGAAATCCGTCAGCACCACCGAGACCATGCCGCCCATCAGGGTGTAGAAGACGACGATGAGCAACATGCCGACCATGACGTAGTTCACGTATTCCTTGTCGAGGCCGGTGAAGCCAACGACGAATTTGCTGCCGAGGATGGGAAACAGTCCCATGTTGAGGGTGCCGGCCAGGGTGAGGATGATGCCGCCGAGTAGGCGCACCCCGCGCGTGTACTTGAGTTCGTAGAACTCGGGCACGGTCATTATCTGCAAGTGGCGCAGGCGGCTGACGATAAAGCCCGTGCGACCGATGATCGCGGTGGTGATCAGCGCCATGAGGCCAAAGACGAAAGGCACGAAGCCGTATTTGAAGCCTTCCTCGGCCATGTACATGACCGTTACCAGCCCGAGGCCGGTCGAGACCATCGTGGCGACGGCCATGTGGGTTTTGAGGCCGCGGCCGGCGACGAGGAAGTCGGAGATGCCCTTGATGGCACCGCGGGCGAACGTGCCTGCGACGATGGTGCCGCCGACATAGACGAGGACGATGGCGTAGTCAAACCAACTCAGGTTCATGCGTACTCCTCTGTTCTCAGGGGTGGAAAAGCGCGAATAACCTGCCAATTTAACATTTTAGCCGGGGCGTGTCACCTCGCGGTCGATTGCCCCCCAGCGGGCCACTGACCAATCAGTGGCCGGTGGCCGGTGGCCAGTGACCAGTCCCCGCACCACACCCTACGAGCGGAGCGGACTGACCACTGACCACTGACCACTGACCACTGGCGCGTCACCTCGCGGGCGATTGCCCCCCCAAGCGGTGGTTTATATACTTGCGCCGCGCTTACGGCGCAACCATCAATTGCTACGAGGAACGAATTATGTTGCTACGACTTATGCGTCTGTCGCTGCTGTTGATTGCGGCTCTGTGGTGGGGCGGCTGTGGGGGCGATGACTCGGCGGTGGGGCCAGACAGCCAAGGCGAGGGGTCGCCCACCGAAGCTACCCTCGCACAAGTCCGCGCGGTATTTGCGGTTAGTTGCACCTTTTCGGGCTGCCACAGCGGCGTCGCGCCAGCGGCCGGTCTGTCGCTGGAGGGCGACTTTGCCGCGCGCATCGTCGGCGTTGCCAGCGGCCAACGGCCCGGTTTTAAGCTGGTGGATCCGGGCAATCCCAATGAGTCGTACCTGCTGATAAAGGTGCGCGGCGACGACGAAATCGTCAGCCAGCAAATGCCGCCGGGCGCCCCGTTGTCCCCCGAGCAGGTGGCGATCATCCGCGCGTGGATTGCCAGTGGAGCAAAAGAGTAAGGCCGGTCTTTGCTCGTTACCGCAGCCATTTTTGCCGCGGCTGGAATGCGGATATTTCGCGTTGCCGTTAGCGGCGTTGAGGGGCTGTGCCCTGTCTGAGCCGGTCCAGCAGGCGGCCCAGTTGCCCCACCAAGTAAAGCGGCAGCGAGAGCAAGGTCATGTCGAGGTTGATTTCGTTGAGGTGTCGGCGCTGGGATTGAGCGAATTGCCGTACTAGGGTGGATTTGCCCACTTGGCGCGCGCCGCGGATGACCAGCGGTTTTCGCTGTGGAGCGGCCAACCATTGGGCCAGCACATGTTCAGCCGTTCTATACAAAATGAATAAAAATGCCCCCTTTTTCGTACGTACAATGTACAAAAAAGGGGGCATTTTACAACCTGAGCGGCGCGCCCAACGCCTAAAAAACAATGCTCGACACTGCTTTTGAAATCAGCGCCAGCGCGATGGAAGACATGCCGACCAAGCCCATCCCGCACGAATAGCCGGCCAACAGAATCGGCGCGTACGCCCGCCAGCGTGCCTCGCCAAAGCGCTTCTGCAAGTGATAGCGGCCCAGCAAGGCGCCGATGAAGTTGGGCAGCAGAAAGTGCGGCCACGCGCCCACGCCGCCGATGAATCCGTAGAACAGGGCGATCGGCCAGCGCAAGAGCGCCAGCCCGCCCAAAATCCCGGCACTGCTCAACGCGCCCGTGAGCACGTATTCCCAGCGAATGATGGTTTTGATCAGCTCGTTGCCGCCTTCGGCGAGCGTTGACTTGGCCCAGAACGCCTGCATGGTGGCGTGGAAAGGCCAAAACTTCTGCACATAGGGATAGGCTGCCGAGGGAATCGGCCCGAGCTTCCAGATAAAAGACCAGAACACAAACGAACAGACAAACATGATCAGCAACGTAACGCCGGCCAGTTTGACGATGCTGCCGAAGTGGGTGCGGGTCAGTTCGAGTTGCTTGAAGGCCGCTGCTTCGTAGCCCCACTGGAAGAGCGGAATCGGCGCGAACCACACGGCCGCGCCCTGATAGCCCGACAGATAAAAGGAGCCTTCGCGCAGATAGGGGAAGGCCGCTCCTTGCGGCGAGCCGGTCAGGCCGATCATGCGCGCGCCGATATACGAGTAGATCGGCGTCCACACAAAGCCGAAGAACGCGCTGATCCACCAAGGGAATTCCGGCACCAAATACCACACCAAGACCACAAAGCCGAGTGTGCTCACCGCCCAGATGCCCAAGGCGAAAGGGATGGGGATGTCGCCGCGTCCGGCGGGCAGCCGGCCGTCGTGGCCCTCGCGCTTAACCCCGCGCAAAGTCCACAAGGTCTTGCCCACCATGGCAAAACCCATCGCGGCCACGAGGACGGCGCCGCCAATGGAGAAGCTGAGCCAGAAGTCAAAGGAATTGGCGATCTGGGTTGGGATCGCCGACATGCCCGGCTCCCAAGTGTGCAGCACGTCGTAGGCGTAGAGCAGCGGGTTGACGAGGATGTTGACGAGAAAGGCCGCGGCAAAGGAGCCGACCACAATCCAAAAGGGCAGGACAAAGCCGACCATGACGTGCCCGAGGTCCGTGCCCATGCCCATGATGCTGGCCGGCAGTATTCCCTTGAGGGAGACGGTTAGGTCGATGAACGGAATCGGCAGGATCGTCACGGTTTCGGTAAAGAAAATGCCCGAGATCGTGGGAATAACTACGTAGAACAGCCCCCAGACAATGCCGATAAAGGCCCCAATGCTAAAGACCTCCCAGCGCCAGCCTTGGCTCGGCCCGGCGCTTTCGGCGAGGGCGGTCGCGCCGCCGGCCTGCACTGCGGCGAGCGGGTACGGCAAACGCTCGATGTCGTTGGTGATGCGGAACAGCACGTAGCCCAAGGACAGGCTGTTGATCTTCTGCATCACAATGACCGTCAGGAGCAGGGCGATGGGCTTGAGCCAAGCCGGGTGCAAAAAGGAGCGTCCCGCCAGCGCTGGCGACCCGCGCGGCGGCACTACCCAGTCGGGGATGTACTGGTGCAAGCCGTCGGCTTGGGGCGATTGGATCAAGTACTGGTCCCAGATCAGCCCGCCAAAAGGCCCGCCAAACAGCTCGGCTCCGGTGCCCAGCTTGCCGCCCATCACGACCAAGCCGCCGGCCACCCAGTAGAGAATGATGACCTCTTGGGTGCGCAGGCGGGCAAAGGAGCGCTTGGCGATTTCGATGAAGAGGATGAGCGTTACCCACTCGGCCCCGCCGGCCATGCTCTGGCCGGTCACCAGCCCCAAGTAGATGGCCCCGGGCAGCATGATGAAGCCGACGAAGAGCGCGGCCCACAAGGTCTTGAGGTTGAAGCCCGGTTCAAATTGGAGATCCGCGGGAATCAGCTCGGGTGCTTTGGGGTGGTCTTTGGCCATGCGCTAGTTTCCGTATAGCGGGTGCCCCTGCCCGGGGAACCAAATCATGTCAATGCAAAAGGACAGGCCAATCGCGGTGAAGTACCCGAGGATGAGGCCGATGAAAAAGGGCTGGGCGCGGTGGTAGAGGCCGATGCCGCCCGAGCGCATGATGGCCCATTTGGCCAGCCAAGAGACGAAGATCGAAAAGACGATGATGGTCATGGGGTAGGAGCAGATGCCGACCGGCATGCCGATCGGGTGCAGGGGCCACCACGAGAAGCGGTAGCGCATAAAGGTTAGCAGCCCCATGGCCCCCGCGCCGCTCAGGAGGTGGCCCAACCGCGTCCAATCCGGGGCCTTGAGGTCGATTTTGCGCAGGCTTTCCACGTAGGGCACTTGCGACCCGGTGCCGAAGATCCACCCCCCGTAGTTGTACGCGCCATAGGAGTAGCCCATGTAGAGCGCAAAGGCCATGGAGACGATCAGGGCTACGAGGGCCGCGAGGAAGATGTAGAAGCTCAGCCAGCGGCGGTTGCCGCGGACGTGGTCGGACACTTTGGCGCTGTTGGCCGCCGCGACCATGAAGAAGCCTTTGAGCTCGTGGTGCCAGCCGTAGGACAGTCCCATGACGATGTGGCTCTGCGCGGTAGCGTGCGGCCCGAGTGCGTAGCCGACGAAGGTCTGGCCGACTAGCGGGGCGCGGCTGAAGAGCAAGCCCCCCTCCATGATGATGCGGGTAATGCCGACGTAGAGCACCAAGGTGGCCAAGATGAAGAGCGCGATCGCGGGGGGGTTCACGCCGGCCCGCCACAGCCAAAAGGCGATGTACAGCAGGGCCAACCCGCCGCCAAAGACGATCATCCGATAGGACATCAACTCGTCTGAGTCGTCGACGTCTGCATCGTTGTGCACGGCTTTGCGCCAGATCGCGCCGAGGTGGCCGCGCGCCATCCACAACATCCCGACGACGAGGGCGATCAACGCGCCGAATGACTGCCAACCGATGCCGGGGTGGCCGAGGGTGTACACATCGCGGCCAGCAATAGTGTAGCCAAAGCGGTTGAACAGGCCCTGTTGCAGCATGGTCAGCACCGTGAAAAACCACATGCTGAAGGACACGTCGAGATTGACGAAATACGCAAAGCCGACGATGGCCCAGTTGATGTTGGTGTTGATGGCGGGAAATTCGCGGCCAATGCGAATGGGATCGGACAGATCGCGCGGAATGGGGGGAAAGGCCGGGGTAAAGTACGAGACCACGTTCCACATGACCACGCAGAAGGGCAGGGCAAAGCCGAACCAGAACGCCTTTTGCCGCACGAAGCTGGGCCAGTTAGTGCCCGATGGCGGGGCGATGAGTTGCTGGGGCAATTCCATCAGCGCGAAGGGCAGACGCTCGTACTCGACCCACTGCTTGCGCAGTGCCGCGACCATGCAGTGACACAAAAAGAAAATGGCCATCACCAAGCTGGTCCACCAAAAAAGCGGCACGATCCAAGCCCCCCAAGGAATGGATTCGCCCGCGGGTAGGCCGTTGTAAAACCACTTGAGGGCAATCGCGTCGTTGGGCACGAGCCATTCTTCTATGTACTGCACGACCTTGCTCTGCCACTGATTTTCGGGCGAGGCAAAATACTGGGGCGCGGCGATGACGGCGATCAGGTACGTAGAAGTGCCCCAAGTGGGAATCGAGGCGCCGACCAAGGACATGATGAAGATCAAGCCGAGTTCGCTGGTGACGAGGCCGCGCACTTTTAGCAGCGACTTGGCCGTGGCGTTGAGAAAGACCAAGCCGGTAAAGAGAAAGACCACGCTCAAGGGCAGATAGCTGATCGCCCACTGCGAGGACTTGAGAATGAACATGCTGTACGGAGCCCCGATGTTGATCAGCACTACGAGGCCCAAGCCGATGAGCAAGGCGCGCGCGGTCATGTCGGTTCCGCGCTGTGGGCAAATTCGGCCGACACCCGCGTGTGGTACTCTTGGCGGATCCCCGGCGCCAGAGTGCGCCAGACGAGGAATCGCTTGCGCAGCACGTTGAGGAATTTGCGATTCATTCGCTGCCAAGAGGCCACGTCGCCGCTGAGGCGTTCGATGTGGGTCTCGATCTTGTAGATGCGGTGCTCGCCCGTGGGAGTTGCCCGTAGGCGTACCTGTTGGCTGATGCCGAGGTCGTAGGGAGCCAGCCAAGTGCTCATGGCAATGGCGTAGGATGGCTCCGGCCCGTCCGGGGTGACGGATAGCTCGATGTCGCGGGCGATGAAGTCGCCGATTGAGCCTTCGCCGTAGGCGGCGAAAACCGATTTGAGGTACACGTACATGCTCGGCACTTCGGCCCCGCCGACCGTGAAGGGAAAGTCAAAGCGCCAGTGGTCGCCAGCGGGTGGGGGGAATTGCCATTGCCGCGTCACGTCCGGGACGGCCATGTTGGCCGCTAGGCACGCTGGATACAAGGTCGATAAATAGACCGTGCCGATGACGATGATCGTAGCCCACACCGCCGACAGCGACGAGTAGTTGAGCGTCAGGCCGGCCAGCAGCCCGTATTGCAGCATGAACAGATGGGCGACTTGGCCGAGGACGTAACCGACCACCGCGCCAAAGGTGGCAAAGACCGTGGACTCGGCCAAGAATAGCAGGCCGATGTGGCTGGGGGCCAAGCCGACCACGCTGTAGATGCCGATTTCGCGCACGCGCTCGTACACGGCTCCCATCATGGTATTGAGCACGATCAAGGCGGCGATGATGATCGGCACCAAGAGTTGGCCGGCCCCGCTTATTTGGGTGGAGCCGATCGAACTGTACGCCACGACCCGGTCGCCTTGGCCGACGAACAGGGTCAGCGCGACCCGCGACATAAAGGACTCTACGCGCTGGACAAATTCCGGGTCGCCCGCGTCCGCAGCAATGGCGATGGAGCGCAGGCGGCCGTCCATGGCGCGGACGCGCTCATAGGGCAAGAAGAGGGTGTTGATTACTTCGAGGTGGTTGAAGGTTTCGACCGCGGTGGCGGCCAAGGCGCGTGGGTCTTCGGTGCTCTCGCGCGCGATGAGGCCGGCGTCTTTGACCGTATCCACCGGCGTCAGACGCTCGCCATCGAGATCGACGACTTCTTTCAGGGCCGCGCTGTCAAACAGGCCAATGACTTGGTACTCCTCGCCGTATAGCGCGATGGACGCCGTGCCCACGTTTTCGGGACCAATGCCGATGAGCGCGGCTAGGCTGTCGGGCAAGATGACGACCTGGTCGTCGCCCGCCGCAAAGAAGCGGCCCGCCGAGATGTGCGCGTCCAGGCCCGTTACCTGGGCTTCAGCCGGCTGTAGGCCCACCACGCCATGCGCGAAACTGGCCGCGCCGGTGGCGGTGGCGGTTAGGTCGATAAAGGCCCGCTCGGATTCGACCGGCGACAAATACCAAGCGCGCGGCACCACCAAAGCGCGGTCGCCAAACGCGCTCTGCACGTAGTCCAAGATGGAATCCTGTAGGCCGCGCCAAGCGCGGTCGCGGATGAGGCCGCCTTCGTACAGAGGCGGGGTGTCGCGCGGCAGGCGATAGAAGTCGAAGCTGGACTTGACCGAGGTAAAGGAGTTGACGGTAAAGGTCAAAAAGGTCAGGGTCGCGGCGGTCAGCGCGGTGCGCAGGCGGCGCTTGCTCAAGTTGGAGATGCCCAACAACACGGCCGCAAAACCCGCGGCGATCCGGCCCACGTCGGTTTCGTGCAGGCCGGCGGCTGCGCCCTTGCGCCGTTGTAAAAGGGCCTTAAAGCGCGCCACGACGATGAAAATGACGAGGACGCCCAAAGCGAGGATGACAAACGCGAGAAAGATGATGTACGGCGAGGTGCTCAGTTTGAAGGCTGGATGGACAAAGCGCAGAATCAAAAACACGAGGACGAAGATGCCGACAAAGCCGGCGATTTGCCGCCGCACGTCCGGGAAGCCGCAGAAGAAACGCTCGCAGAAGAAGGCAAAGGGCAACAGGAGCGCGAAGTAGAAAATTACCGCGCGGACCGCGTCGTTGGCCGTGGCCTTGATTTCCGGGTAGATGCGGGCCTCCAGCCCGAGGGCGCGGCGGACGGCGCGCTGGTAGCCGGTGTAATCGAACGCCGCGCGTTTGTCGCTGGCTTCGAGCAGGGCAGCGCGCGCTTGTTCGTGCATGGCCTGTAGCTGGTCGAGGACGATGCCGTGGCGCACCATTTGTTTGATCCGCGCCTCGTTGATGATCCAGATGTCGCGGGCGGCTTGCCAGGCCGGGTAGGGGATGAGTCCTTGTTCGACGCGGAAGCCCGCGCCTTGTGCCCGCTCAATGGTCGCCAGATCAACGCGGGCCGGATCGAGGTCGGCGAACAGGGCGGAGTCCGCATTGGTGAGCATGTAGCGCACGCCAGCGAGCGCACTTTCGCCGCCAAAAGCGCCCTCGCCCGCGAGAATTTTGACGCGGGTGCCCGGCTCGGCGAACACCACGCCCGCCTGCACCACCCGGTCTTGCCCGGCGCTCTGGTTTTCGATGTAGCTGAGGGAAAAGGAACGCGGCGGCGCGTCGTTGGCTCCGAGGACGTTGACGCGGTCCATGGCCGATAGGTAGCGCGGATCAACCACCTCCAAAAAGCTCAGGGCGCGGCAGCGAAACAGGACCTGCAACATGCGGTTTTCCCACCAGCCATACGGCTGGGTGCCCGGATAGGTTTTGTCGCCTTCTTCGCCGAGGTCCGGGGCCGAGACGATGCGCCCGTATTCGTCGAGTTCAAAGGCTTGGATCCGGTTGGCAAAGCGGTTGCGCACAATGTCGAACTTGAAGTAGCCGCTCTCGTCTCCGTGCGTGGCCATAAGGGTGCGCACGCCGGCCACGGCGTTGGGGCCGGGCTGGAGATAGGTGACCAGAGCGTTGGGCACCGGGGCCTTGGGCACGGCAAAATTCACGTCGCGGTCGAACCAGTAGATGTTGCCTGCTAAGCTGTGGCCCCAGTCGCGTAGGGTCAGCTTGGTGTCGTTGAAAAAGTCCGGGTCGGAAGCGGCCTTGAGCAATAGCCCGGCTAGGGTGCGAGTCTGTTCGGCGAGGTTGTCGAGCGCGACGAATTCGAGCCGGTCGAGGGGCGTGTCAACGCGCTGGCGCAGTTGGTTGGGCGTGACGAAGGAGAGCGATTCTTTGCCCACGAAAGCCGCGGCCTCGCTGTCGAGCGCGAGGCGCACGGGCATGAAGTTTTTCCACACCCGCTTCGGCGGGGCAATGGCGTCTTGGTAGCGCGTTGAGTCCGCGAAAATCTCGCGGTTGTAGCGGGCAAAGCGCGAGGCGTAGTGCGCCATCAGGTTTTTTTGATAGTCGTCGTTGCGCCAAGCCGAGTTGTAGAACGTGCCCAGGGTAAAGCTGCCGACTTGCGGGCTGTGGCTGGCCAAGTCGAGGCCGATGAAGAGGCGGAAGTCAATGCGGTCGGCGGGCGGGATCTGGTCGCGAAAATGCGCGCTTTTGCGCGCGTGGCGGTAGAGAAAATCGTTGACGCCGGCCAAGCCTTGAAAGTGCCCGGGGGTGGCCAAAAAGAGCACGGTGTAGCGGGTGCCTTCGGCGACGAGCAAACGCGCGATTTCGAGCAGTGCCGCCATGCCGGTCGCGTTCTCGGCGCCCGGGGCCAGCGCCGGGACGACCGAGATCGCGTCGTAGTGTGCTTGCAGGACGATGATTTGCTCGTCCCACGGCTGGATTTCGCGGCGCTGACCGCGCGGCATGTCCTCGGCCAAGCCCGGGAGCACGGCGAATATGTTGCGTGCCTGGACCGACTCCCAATCCATGCGCGCGGTGAGATGCACGTGGGCGTTGCCGCTGGGCGCGTGTTGCCGCAGGAGTTCGGCGTCGGCCGCTTCCACCCAAAAGCGCGGGATGTCCACGGGCACTTGGAGGAATTTTTCCGCGGCCTGGCTGCGCGTGACGCGACCATCGTCGTACAGCAGGATAGCTTGTGCGCCCAAGGCCCGCGCTTGGACGTGGGCGTTGCCCGAGCCAAATCCCATCAGCGCGACACTACCTGCTAGCCGTTTTCCATCCATCGCGGCCAAACTGCCGCGCCCCAAGTCTATGAGGTGGCCGGAGACGCCGCCCGGTGGCAGGGATGGCGTGCGCACGTGATTGGGCCACAACCCGTAGATGGGGATGGATTCGTCCGAGCCGACCAAACGCAGCCGACCCCCGCGATCTAGCGGAACGGAAAGGGGGAAAAATTCGCTGGTGACTTGGAGGCCGAGTCGGCGGAATGCCCCTTCGATATAGCGGGCTGCGTTGGTGGCTCCCGCATAGCCGGTAACGCGGGACGAGTCGGCGGTGAGGATGCGGAGGTGGTGCGCTAGGTCGGCGGCGTTTATTTGCGCGACGGCTTCGCGCAGCGAGGGGGCTTCGCTGGTCGCGGGCACTTCGCGCCGGGGTTCCCAGCCGATGGCCCGTTCCATCCAGCGCGCTATGGTGGCTGGATTAAAGGCCGTAACCGATAGCAGAAAGAAGGCCGCGGTGGCGAATAGGAGGGATTTGATCAGCATTAAATGGGGGCCGCCGCCTGCCCCTAGGCTTGTACAGCCTGACCAGCTCGGCTAATTGGCCGCTAGTTTGTCGATGTTTTTGACTCTGTCAATGGCGCGCTTGAAGCGGAAGCGCAGGTCGATAGTCTCCAGAGGCTCGTTGCGGAAGTTGTAGCGCAGGCCGAACTCGGGAATCTCGACGGCGATTTCGGCGACGTCGTCGTGGATCTTGGGGAAAACCACGTAGCCTTCGACCTCTTGCCCGGAGAAGCAAAACTCGTCGTCTGGGTACTTGGCTTGGTTGTAGAGGTCGCGACGCTCGTCAAAGCGCATATAGCCCAAACCGTTGAAGGCCAACGGAAAACGCCGAAAGTACTCCTCTACGTCATAGCTGCCCCAAGGATGATAGTGCCGCCCATTGGCCGACTCCACGTTCACCAGCAGCGGGTCGAACTTAACCTTGGGATATTCGTAGTTTTTGACCGTGATTTTGAAGATGGACAAACGCTGCGGAGACGTACCGGTGCGCGGATCGAGCCAATTGCCATAGGTGAACGGGTTGGACGGTAGCTCGTCGGCCGGACCGCTGGCGTTGGTAGATTGGGCCGGGTACTGGCGATTGATCTCCTCGTCGTCCATGGGCCGCACGGACACTTCGAGGCGGTTCTGCACGAAGGTGACCGTACCGTCGTCGAGGATTTTCATACTCGACCCTTGAATGTCGGTCGACTGCTGGGCCACCTCTAAGGGCTGGAACCGCCCGGGCATTAGGTAATGGCCGCAGGCCAATAAGAGGGCCGCCGCGACGAGGATGGAAATTTTTTTGTCAGCGTCCATGGGAACACTCCTCTCTGATAAACTCATAGATCGACTGGGTTGGTCGCCTGTCTGCGTTGGGAGACAAACGCCCCCAACCGCCCTTCCTCCACCGCGACGAGTTCGGCGTATTTTTCGCGCAGTTGCGCGATGTAGCGGTCGAATAGGGGCACGGCTTGGGCGTCGCGCAGGTCGCGTGCAACTTGCGCTTGCAGTTTTTGCCCGAGCGCGCCCGAGCGGGCGTAGCGTTGCGCGTTGGCCTCGTAAAAGGCGCGTATCTGCGCGGGGTCAAGCTCGATGTGCGCGTAAATTTCTCGCTCCCACAAGGCTTGGATCAGCTTTTGTTGGCGCACCTCAGCGCGGCGCGGTTCCAACTCGGCGTCTAGGCCGTGCTGGCGCGCTTCCCGCGGTAGAATTTGGTCGGCGACAAAGGCCCGCGTCACCTTGAATCCGAGGGCGCTGACATCGGTCGGCGGCGACCCGGCCGCGGCCCCGAGTCGGGCGAGGGCCTGCTGGTAGTCCCGGACGCTCCAGTCGCCCGCCGCACTGCGGACCAACCGCACCGCTGGCCGCGCCGCACCAGCGGCGACCTGCCGCAGCGCGGCCGTGTCTAACTGCACCGCGTATTGGCTGGTCAACTGCTCTAGATAGGCTAGGTTCGCCTGTTGCTTCTTGTGCCGAGCTAGGGCCGCTTCCACGAGCGGTCGGCGGTCGGCCAACGAGACCGAGCGCTCGGCCGCAACGGCTACCACTAAAAATTGCCCGTCCGTTTCTACCAACTCAACGGCTCCCACTTCCTGTAGGAACAGGGCGGCGGTGCGCGCGTCGCCCGCGTTGAGTGCGTTGAGCCACCCGCTCTCGCTCCACGCTCCGTCCAGAGCCAACCCTTCTTGCGCCTTTCTAAGCGCCGCCAAGGCGGCGGCCCGCTCGCGCACGGGCAAGCGCCGCAAGCGAATTTCGCGGCCCGCGCCCGATTCGGCGAAGAATGCCGCGAGCTCGGCTTCCGTATAAGTCAATCGCTCGCCCATCTCGCGTGCGAGCAACGCTTCGACCCGTTCTTGGCGCTCCCAAACGGCCATCGCATCGGCGATCGCTTCGTCTAGCCCTTGGGCCTGGGCTTCGAGCAGCAGCAACTCTTTGTCGATGAGGGCCTGAAGTTGGCGACGCCAATCGGCAAGCGGCTGCGCTTCGCGGCTGGCCGGGAGCTTTTCTAACGCCGCGGCAAAATCCCGCGCGCTAATCTCGGCTTCGCCCACTCGGGCCAAGATCGCCGACGCGCTTTCGGGCGGTGCGTCGGCGCAGGCCCACAAGCCCCAGGCCAAGATGGCCGTCTGCGGCTTTAGAAGCTCCATCCCCTTCTTTCGGCGGGCCGGCCGCCCAAGCGCTCTTCGTCTAGCCCGGCATAGAGTTCGATGAAGGCAATGGTGTTGCTCACGTCTTGGTCGGTGAGGTTGGCAAAGTTGATGTCGTTGACCTGAAAGCCCACGTTGGAAATGACGCTGTACCCTTGGTACTGGACTCGATTGGTGTACTGTAGGGTGAACACCTTGCCGATGAAATCGTCGATGTATTCGGGCGGCAAGGGGTCGGGAATCGCCACGGCATTGCGGAAAATTATGGCTTCTACGCCGACTTCGACGCGGCTTCTCGTCAGCACCGGGAACACCGCGGACAAGGAGAAAATCTCACTCAACTCGTTGATCTCAAGCTGGATGGTGCGCGGTTGGGTGCGTTTGCGCCACATGTTTTTCCAGCGCGGGATAAAGGTGATGTTGCGCCCAATGGAAAACGGATAATCCGCCTTGTTGATCACGCCGTAGAACGCGCTGTCGCGGAGGCGGCTGGCCGCGTCGTCGCGCTGCTTGAAGTGATCGAGGCGGAACTTGTTGACAAAAGTCAGGTTGCCGCGGGCGTACTTGTAGCCGACGAAGCTCTGATTGACGAGGGTGTTGCCGGTGATTAAGGGGTCGTCAAAAGGCTGCAAGCCGCCAATGGAACCTGGGCGTTGCACCCATTGCAGCAGGTTGTCGGCGATGTTGTCTTCAACGGACTTGATCATGTGGAAGACTTCAAACTTGCCCGTCCTAGCGATGTCGCGCACCGCGCTGAGCAAGGCGTACAGGGCGGTTGACCGCTCTTCGCCGGCGATCAGCCACTCGCGATTGCGCCCTACGGTGAGATTGATCCCGGGGTAAATCTCGGCTCCCCCGTACACGTTCCAGCCGCGATGACCCTTGCGGTAGGGATAGTCGGCCTCGTCGTCGTTTTCAAAGCGATCCACCACGGTATTGTGGTTCATATCGACGCCAAAAAGGAAGTCGGGCGGGTCGATGTAGTGGCGCAAGAATGGCTCTTCGTAGTCCGGGGTGAGGTTGGCGTTTTCGTTGAAGTCCGAGAGCAGGTCGTTGTTTTCGTCGAGGCCGGGGAAGACGGCGTTGTCGCCGCCGGCCCCGCCAAAGCGCGGCCAATCGACGAGTTGGTCCTGATCGTCGTTATCGTCGATGTACTCGAACCAGTTCTGGCGCTGGTTTTCGTAATCCACCACATCGTTTTGGTCGGTGATGTACCCGCGCGTGGTGTACCCGTAATCCATGCTGAACACCTCGCCGTAGCCAAAGTAGCGGTTCATGCGGCGCGTGGCGTTGACAAACCAAGCATCGGCCGTGCGGCTGCTCTTTTTGAGGTTGCTCAGTTTCTGGATGTTGATGTTGGGATAGCGCTGAAACTGGGTGTTGCGCGCGAATTCGCCGCGCACCTCCAAGCCCCATATATCCTCAATGGTCAAGTCAACGCTGGCGATTTGGTTGGCCGAAGGTAGTCCGTAGTCAAAGCGGACGACGCGCTGGTTGGTGTTGTCGCGCACATTGCCTTCGGAGCGAGTGACCGGCAAGAAGATGGGCTGGCCGTTGATATTGGTCTGCAAGTTGGAGGTGATCTCCACTCGATAGTCGTTGGAGAGCACCATGGCAAAGCTGACCTTTTGCACCACCAGCGGGTCGGGCACGCGGTAGCGGAGGAGGATCGGGGCCTCTTCGAGGGCTTCGAGAAAGCCCTCGCGCTGGCGGCCGCCCTCAATAGTGGGATTGACCGCGGTCTCTTGGCCATCGACGATCATCTGCGCCGAAAAGAACAACGCGCCCGACCCGTCGCCGGGCGAGTCGTCGGCGATGCGGATGACGATTTCGGTGACGTTGCCCGAATTCTGGCTACTGGTCAGCAAGCCAGCGCGCGAGTTTTCCGAGAAATTGCTGCTCGCCGAGCCGAAGTTCGTATTGACATACGTGACGCCTAAGCCCATGAAATCGCCGACTTGGGCGCGGCCGCGCAGGCCGATGAAGTTGGTGAAGTCCGTGTCTTGCACTCGGTTCCCCCCCTGTGCCAACCGCACCGGTTCATTGACGCGCGACAGCAGCACGGTGGCTTCGTACTTGTCGGACGCAAAGTCCCATTGGACGCCGTTGAAGCGCGAGCGGCTGAAGGTCAGTGGGGTCAGGGTCGTGCGGATGTAATCGCCGACGGTCAGCGCGGAGTAGTACTGGCCCTTGGAATCGGCGGCCACCAGTAGGTTTTGGAACCAAGAGCCAAAGCGGCTGTCTTTGAATACCGAGCTGCCAAAGGCCAGCGGCTGCTGCTGACGCCACTCGTAAACGCGCCAGCCGCGGGTGATCCAGTTGCCGAAGATGTCGTACTGGCCCGTGCCTTCTAACTGCGTGTTGACATAGCGCTGGAACGGTTCCCTGGCGTAGTTGGTGTACTTGTAGCCTCCCCAATGGTAGATGTAGTAGAGATCCTGGGGCACGTACCACTTGCGCAAAGTCGGGATCAAGGGGTCGAAGCCCTCGATCCGAACTTGCGAGGTGGCGCCGCGCTCGCGCCCCGGGGTGGCTGCTTGGACGCTGGACGCGGCGACCACTAGAACCAGCAAGGCAAGCCCCCAGAACATAACTTTGTGCATAACAACCCTCCCTTAGGCGTTCATTTGTGCTTGGTGCGCGACTAGCCGCGCAGTCAAAAATAGGCGGCCGAGATGGCCCGGCCCTGTTAATACACTACGGCAATACTCCGCATTTGCGTGGCGATGCCAGCGTCGGTCGCGGCTTTGAGGCGGAGCAAGTACATCCCCGGCACCACCGCGCCGGCGTCGTCGCGGCCATCCCAGCTAACTTGATTGGGACCGGAGCGATCGCGGGCTTGGTAGAGGCGATGCACCGGCTGGCCGCTCAAATCGTACACGACGACCTCGACTTCGACCTCGTGGGTCGCCTTGAGCAGAATGTAGTCGAGGGTGATCTGGTCGTTGATGCCATCGCCATTGGGCGTGATTACCGCAGATGAGAACACCACGCCGGTAAAAAGCTCATCGTCGATGCGGGCACTGACGACGAGCGTGTTGTCGGCGGCTTCCGCGACCGCATCGCCAAAAGCGACTCGCTGAGGAAACGCGTCGGATTGGCTGTCGGCGACCTCGGCGCGGAATTCCGTGCCGGAGACGGTGACCAAGCTGGCAAAGCGCACGGCGACTTCTTGGCCGCTACGGGTTATGCGTTGGTCGGGAAAGCTCACCTGCAAGCGGCCCAAATCGGATGCTGTGGTGAAGTTGTCAATCTCCACCCCATCGACGCGTACGCCGGTGGCGCGGGCCGCAAATGGCGTGTGGATGATCACGGTGTCAAAACCTCGGTTGCCGCTCGAGACGACCGAGCGCAGGTAATAGGTAAATTCGTTCTCCCGCCCGAGGATGGCCGTGGCCGGGCTGATTTCGGCGATGACCGAGTCGGCGAGGGCCGGCACGGTGTAGTTAAAGACCACGGAGTCGATGACGGCTTTGTCGAGCAAGCTGCCCGACAGGAGCTTGAATTGGAACTGGAGGTAGCGCCGGTTGTCCGGCGAATGGATCGAGGCGTTGATCCGCTCGGCGTAGGGCGGGGACCACGCACTCCAGTCGCGGTCGTTTTCGCGGACGACGCCGGCGTACGATGGATCGAGCGTGCGGTCGAAATCCGCTAGGGCCACTTCCTCCACTTCCCCGGGAATGCCGGTTTGGCGGAAGTAAAGCGAGTCCTCGGCGACAAAACCGGTTTTGGTGCTGAACTGGGCTTGCGCGGTGCCGTTGATGCGGCTGTACACATCGATCGGCCCAAAGTTGGCCGCCTCGCCGAGGTCGATCACGTGCGATATGTACTGGGCAAAGGGCGTGACGCCAACGCCAAAAACTTCGAGGTCGCCCATCTGGAAGCCGCGTTCGCCCGTGCTGCGCAGCCTGAAAAAACGCACCTTGGTCGGCGGAAAGCTCAGATCGAGCTCGGGCTGGCCGTGCGAGCGGTCTTGCGCTATGAGCGCGTACACGGGATTGCCGCCGATGAAGTTGAGCGAATCGCCGTCGTTGGCGTAGAACTCGTAGCCGCGCAGCGAACGCTCGTCGTCGTTGAGGACGCCGCGGCGAAAATAGAGGCGATGGAGGACGAAGATGGCACCCATATCGACTTCGAGTTCAGCGCCGTTGGGGTTGGTGTACACGCGCCAACCCGTGGTGTGGGAGCCGTCGATGAGTTCGTTGATTATCTGATTGGAGCGCGCCGCTGCCGTGCGCACCGAGGTGGTCGCGCTGCCGCCGAGTTCCTTGATGCGCGGCAGGATATTCTCTTCGGGGTCGGCCTCCAGCGGCGAGAGGCCCCTATCGTCGGTGACTTCAAGTGCGTTGAAGATGAGCGCGTTGCGCTCCCACTCCAGGCCATCGCCGCCTATTTTGAGCCGTTCGGCGGCCGAGACCGGTATGGCTAAGCAAGCTAATGCGAGTGCGGCACGGGTCATCGCTGTTCCTTTTTGCGGTAAAGTGGCAAAAGCAGTCCCCCTCAGTAGGCCACCGGCACGAGCCGCTGCACGGTCTCGGTCTGGGAGTCGCCGGCCACCTCGATTTGCACTAAGTAGGTCCCTGGACTCACGAGTGCCCCGGTGCGGTTGCGGCCATTCCAAGTGAAGCGATAGCGCCGCGCCAGCCCAGCGCCGCTGTCGAGGGTGCGCACGTTGCGGCCGGCCAAGTCGTAGATGTGGACCCGAACGGGTCGCGGCGTCACCAGTTTGAGCGCGTCAAATTCAATGGCTAGCTCGTCGCCAATTCCATCGCCATTGGGCGTCAGTACCGCCGTCGAAAGGGCGATGTTGGCTAGCAAGAGATCGTTGATTGGCAGTTGCACGGAGACGGATTCGCTCGGCACATCGGCTTTGGCGTCGCCTGGGTCGACGCGCTGGCGCACCGCCGGGTCGAGATTGCTGTTGCCGAGGAAAAGGTCGAAGCGCGTCTGGTTTTGGTAAATGGTGCTGCTGAACGAAAGCTCGATCAGCGCCGAGCGACGAACCGGGGTCGGTAGATCGACGACAAACCCGGCGGCGACTGGGGTGACCGCGACCTCCACCGGCTCGTCCCCCAACGTTAGACTGGTAAAATCAACGGGCACGGACGCGGCCATGGTCAGGCGGTCAAAGCCCTGTGCGCGCCCGCCAAAAATGGGCAGGACAAAGTACGTAAAGTCCTTTTTGACGCCGGGTTCAACTTGGCTGGGAAATACCTCGGCGCGCGTTTCGAGGGCCATGGGATTTTCCATGTTCAAATGCAGGGCATTGAGCGACGGGGCTGCGTTGGGATCGTCGGAAATCAGCCGCAGGTCGAGTTGGGCATAGCGGCGCGGCGAGGGCGAGTTAAAGAGCGCACCCGAAGTCACGTACGGATCGCTCCAGATGCTCCAGTCCGAACCGACCGAGATCGCGGTTTCGGTCGGCCCGCGCAAGCTCGAAGGCGTCTTGTTCCACTTCCGCTCGGTGATCTCTTTGCCCTTCTTGTCGAAGTAGTGAATGGTCTCGACGACTTCCTTGCCGGTGCGACTGCGGAGCTCGATGCGCGTACCGGGCGGCACGGCCGCGTCCCACTCGACCGAAGTCAGGGCCTTGGCGGCGCCGAGGTCGAGAATCGGCGAGGTGAGCTGCACCTCGGCGGGAAAGCCTTCGCCGTAAATCTGAAACTCGCTAATCAGCGCGAAGAGGCGGTAGGTGCCGTGGGTGCCGCTGCGCTCGCCGCCGTGGCGAGAAGAGGGGAAGTATTGCTTGATATAGCGGATTTTCTGCAAGTCGAATTGGTGGTCGAAGTTGCGGATCGTCGTCTCGTTTAGCGGGCTGTCGTCGACAAAGGCGAGCTCGCGAAAATTCAGGGTGCCATCCGGGGAGATCGAGCCGTCGGAAGCGAGCAGCTGGTACCAGAAGAAGTTGGCGTAGCGACTGCGCATCCGCGATGGAGCACCGGCTGGCTCGCCGATGATGCGAATCTGGTCAATCCAGTAATGGGCCCCTAAATCGAAGATGATGCGATTGAAGATGTCGAAGCCGGTCTGGGTCTGGTGGTACGTCTGCATGCCCCAGTTGGTGACAATATCGCCATCTACCATGTTCTCGCCGCCGGAGAGCACGGCTTGCAAGTCGGTGATGAGTTCGATGTTGCCGCCGCGCTCAATGATCCCGAGGGAGATGTTGTCGCCGATGGTGGAAACCGAAATCTCGGCCAAGCCCGCTCCCTCGACAAACTTGGACAGTTCAATGCGAATAATGCGCACCAGACCCGAGGATTCCTTGAACTCGCCGGCCGGGCCATCGGCCAAGCCGTCCGAGCCGGACGGGGCCAAGGTGCGCTGGCGGGGGTCGAGAACGAGTTCGTGGCTCTCGTTGAAACCAATGGTCTTGGAGAGGCCGTAGCCCAAGGTGCCTTCTACGGGCACTAAGGCGTTGGTAAAGAACTTTTCGCCGCTCGACAGCAAGATGGTGAAAAACTCAAAGGGCGGCGCGGACGGGTCGAACGTTAGGGCGATTTCAGCGGAGGTCACCAAGCGGCCCAAGTCGAGTTCGATATAGGCGTTTTCAATGCCGTCCGCTGGATCGGGCGACCAGCTAGTGGCCGGATTGCCATCCATGATGCGGCTGGCGTCGCGGGCGTTGCTGCCGACTTGGCGGATGCCGCCGCCAAAGTGCTCGGCATTGCGCACGGCGTCGATGTTTTTGCGTACGGGTACCGGTTGGATCCGGCCGGTCGCTTGGAGGGCTAAGGCACCGACCGGGTGGGTCCATTCGCGCCAAGCAGAGCGGGTGTCAAACGAAACGCGCTCGCCCAAGGCGAAACCGCTCAACGCTACAACGAGACCTAACGCGCGCGTGGCGTGATTGAATAGGGGACTGGACATAGGCCGTGCGCTCAGTACGCTAGCCCCACTAGCAGCGACCGATCTTCAGAGCCGGTATCCGTATCAATGGAAAGCCGCAAGATGTAGAGGCCAGGTGGCACCATGGCACCGCGCTCGTCCAAGCCGTCCCAAGTGGTGTGCTGTGGCCCGTTGAGCGCACCGCTTTTTTGCAAGTGCCGCACCGGGCGACCCGCGAGATCGTACACCCTTAGGTCGGCCGGCACCTGCGAGAGTGCGCGGAGCAAGATGTAGGACACCTGTAACTGGTCGTTGACTCCATCGCCGTTGGGGCTAAATATCGGCGGGTCCGCCTTCAATTCGAGGACGAGTTCTTGGCGCAACGCGCCTTGGATCGACAGGCGATCGGTTTGGGCTGCGGGGGTGGCGTCTCCGGCCACCACGTCTTGACCGAGTTCGCCCGTTTGGCTGTCGAAAACCTTGGCGAAAAAAGTGGTGCCATAGACCGTCACCATGGCCTCAAAATGGATGCGCAAAAGCTGGCCCGATTCGGTCACTCGGTCATCGGTCAGTTGGATGGCCAGCCTGCTCTCGTCCTGTGCGTCCTCCTCCACAAAGGATACGGGGATCCCGTCTAACTCGACGCTGTTGACCGTCGCTTTGAAAGGCGTGCGGATTTCCACCCGGTCGAATCCAGCGTTGGCCGTGCCGAAAGTCGAGCGGATGTAGTAATCGAAGGCATTGCGCGCGCCGAGCGCGACCGTCGCTGGCGTGATTTCGGCCGTCAGTTCTTCGGCCAGTGTCGGCAGCGAATAGTCAAAGGAGAACGAATCGACGAGAGCTGATTGACGTGCGTCCTCGGACGAAAACAACAGGCGGAACTGGACGTAGCGGCGGTTGCCCGGCGAGAGTAGATCGCCAAAGAAATCCTCGTATGGTGCCGACCAAGGACTCCACTCGTCGATGTTGTCGATGATCGCGCCCTGGTCGGACGAGGTCAGATCGTCGTACTCGTCGGCCGCCTCGGGCGTGCCTATCGGCAAGATGGGTTCTTCCTGCCGATCCTCGCCCTCAAAGACCTCGGTTTTGCGATAGTAAATTTTGGGGTCGGGCACCGTGCCGGTCCGCGTCTGCAATACCACGTTAGTCAACGGGTCGGAGCGGGTCTGGAGGCGAATTTGGCCAAAGTTGGCGGCCTCGCCGAGGTCGATGACTTGGGAGAGATAACTGCCGGTGGGCGCGAAGCCATCGCCAAAGACCTCGACTTCCTCGATGATAAATTCTTGGCCCGAGCGGCTAATCAGGCGGAGAAAGCGCACGAATTGGAGGGGAATGCGCACGTCGATAGCCGATTCGCTTTGTTCGAGATTGGCGCCGACTTGGTTGACAAAGGCGATCGGCAGGTCTTCTCTCAGTTGCGCGGGGTCGCCATCGTGAACAAAAAGCTCATAGGCGCGAAGAAAGATGTCGGGGTTGCCTTGAAAGCGGATGCGGTTGATCGGCAAGATCGCGCCTAAGTCGATGAGCATGGAAGTGCCGTCGGGACGGCGCTCGCGCGTGACGCGCCAAAAGGTCTCGGCGTTGCCGTCGGTGAGCAGGCCGGTCAGATCGTCGCTCGACTGCGGCGAGGAAATGTTGCCCCCCCGCCGCTTCAGGGTGAGAATTTCGACGGCATTGGTGGTCGAGTCCACCACGGCTGGGAGCAGGACCGATGCGTCGGTGGTGAGTCCGGTCAGTTCGCCGACATCGCGCCAGGCAAAGCCAGAGCCGCCCGCGGTCCACACTTCCACGGCACCAGCCGCCCGCGCACCCAATAGAACGCCGATCAACAGCCTAAATTGCCACTTGAACATAGCGCGCGTTGCCTCTCTCCCATAGACAAAATAAGGGGAGGGGAATCCATTCCCCTCCCCTTGTGAACTTACGCTTTAAGACGAAGACGGCTACAGTCTGTTTATAGCTCTTCGCCTACCAGCGACTTGATCTGGCCCCAAGAGCTTTGCTCGACCGCCGTAGCTTCCTCGATCTGCGTCAGGAAGATATCGGGCATGCCGCCGGTGTTCATGAACTGCTCGGCCATGCTGAACTGGGCCTGCCAGTAGAACCCGTTTTCGCAGCACTCCTCGGTGAGCGGATCGTTGCCGTTGGCGTTGAGCCCTTCGTCGGCGTCGTCAACCGAGATCGACATGCCGATGGTCTGCTCGGCCGCGAGCATCCACACCGTGCTGGCGTCCGGGCCGCCGCTGATCGAGATCGGATCCATCAACTCAGCGCTGAACTCGTAGTAGTACTCTTGGCCTTGGTTGACGTGACCGGCCTCGACGAAGTCGGTGTGGGTCCACCAGAAGTTCAGGGCGTCCTGCTCGAAATTGCCCAGCGCGCCGTTGTACATTTGGACGCGCGAGAACTGCTCGGAGAAGCTCAGGCACATCTGGTAGGCCGGCTGCAAGTCTTGGTCTTCGGGGGCCGAGTACGGACCGCCGCCTTGGTTGTCCGGGTCGAAATGCACTTCGCAGTTGTCGTCGCGGAAAGTGCAGGTGGGGTTCTTATCGACGATCAGGAAGTCGTCGTGGACGTGAATCATGGCACTGACGCGGTTGTTGGCGTCGCTCCAGCCGATGATCAGGTCGATGAATAGGTCATCCGCGTCGTCGGCCCCGCCAGTCAGCGGATTCATGTCGTCAATGGTGACCTCAAAGCTGCGATCGACCCAAGCCCAGTCGGAATTGTCGCCGTCGATGGTGGGCAGGTGATCGCCGGGGATGCCTACGGCGAAATAGAGCGGTACTTCAGCCGGCTCCTGCGCGAAAGCAGCACCAGCGATAGCGATACCTAAAGTCAAAGCTAAGACTTTACGCATTGTGAAATCCTCCTCAATTGTTCGGTCCGTAAAAGGTTGCAGGAAAAAGCCCGCCATAGGTAGCGAGCGGAATTGCTCAAAAGTGCAGCCGCTAGTACTTCAAACCTCCTTTCATGGGCGATTTTTGGCCGTTGTCAAATCAATAATACGGGAGACAAACAAATAAATATGTGTTTGACTGTCAAGATTTTTTTGCCCGCGAACCTACTAGTAAGCTACGGAAATGAGTGCCTGCGTTTTCTCGTCGCCCGCGTCGCCCGCCACCAGGACTTCGAGCACGTACAGGCCGGGGGCCACCCGCTCGCCGCGGCTATCGCGGCCATCCCAGACGAGCTGGTACAGGCCGGCGCGGCTGTCTTCGCTGCGGTCGTACACCGGGCGACCGGCGAGGTCGTACAGGCGCAATCGCAAGGGGCGCGGTGCTAGCACATTGACCAGCGCGATCTCCAGCGTCAGTTCGTCGTTGACCCCATCGCCGTTGGGCGTGATGGCCTTGGACGAGAAGGACATATTGGCGAGTAATTCCCGCGAGACCGGCAAGGTGACGATGTTGGTGTTGCTCGCAATCTGTTCGGTGGCGTCGCCCGGGTCCACGCGCTGGCGCACGCTCTCGTCTTGGCGGCTGTCCTGCAAAAAGACGTCGAAGCGCGTCGATTGCCTAAACACGGAAGACTGAAATTTTAGCTCAATGAGCTGATCGGTGCGGATGCGGTCGGGCAGATGGACTAGGAAACCGCTTGCGGTGGTGTCCATTTGCACGCCGAGGGCGGCTCCATTGTGCGAGATGCCCACAAAATGCACGGGTGCGTCCGACTCCATCGCGAGGCGGTCAAAGCCGCTAGTGCTTTCGGGGCGCAAGTAATACGTGAACTCGGTCGGCATGCCCGGTAGGGCCTGCGGCGGAGAAATTTCCCCGAGTACGCGGCCAGCGAGCGGCTGAGTGAAATGGACGGCCAAGTGGTCGAGAGCAGCGCCCACAGCCGGCGAATCTGAGGTCATACGCACGTCGATTTCGAGGTAGCGTCGCGGCGAAGGCGAGAGAAAAGCCTCGCCAGAGAAGCTGTAAATGCGGCTCCACGCACTCCAGTCGCCGCCGGCCGCGAGGGTGGTGTCGATCGGGCCTTTGAAGCTGGGAATGAGCTTGTTGTACTTCCGTTCGGTAACTTCCTTGCCATTCTTGTCGCGGTACGTGTAGGTCTCCAATACTTCGTCGCCGGTACGGGTGCGAATCTCGATGCGCGTCCCGGGCGGCTCGGTGCCGCTCCACTCCACCGAGTTGAGGTTCTTGCCGGCCCCCAAGTCGATCAGGGGCGAGCGGAAATCGACTTCCGACGGGAACCCTTCGCCGAAAATCTGAATCTCGTCGGTCGTTCCACCCGCGGCGCAGCCGGGGACTCTGTTGACGCCCCCTTCCTCGCCGAGCCGCTGAAAGGAATAGCAACTGGTGTCCCAATACTTCCATAAGATGCGAATAAAGCGCGTCGGCATTAGGTCGAAATGGTGATCGACTAGGCCCTTGGCGGTCTGGCTCTGAGGCGAAGCACCGGAAAAGTGCTTGGCCCACAGGCGCGAGCCGTCGGGCGAAAGCGAGCCGTCCGAGGTCATAAACTCGTAGAAGCGGAAGTCCCAGCGCCGGCGCGAAACGTAGTGACTAGTGGTAATGCCGCCGCCAAAGCCGGAGCGCACGACCACGCCGCCGATGATCCGCGTTTGATCGACCCAATAGACCGCGCCTAAATCGAGGACCATGTGGGCGAGGATGTCGACTGGGGCCCTAGAGGCTCTGCCCGCCCGCCAGCGCTCGTACAGGTTTCCATCGAACAAAGCCCGGGCCTTGCCGAGCGGCTGCGAGTCGTTGCTAGCGAGATTAATGTTGACATCGACGGTCCCGCCGCGCTCCAACAGCCCGAGGGCGATGTTGTCGCCAATGGTTTCGACTTCGATCTCGGCGAGGCGCGCATCGGGCACTATGAGCAGCGGCTCAAAGCGGATGAATTGGATGGGCTCTTCGTCGATTTGTTCTATGTGGTACGTCACCCGATGGAGGGTGTTTTCCTTGATGCGCGCTTTGACGCGATAGACCAAGGAGCCTTCAATCGGCGCGGCGATAAAGTCGGTTTCTGGCTCGCCGGTCGAAAGCAGCAGGTCGAACAGATCAAAGGGCGGAGCAGCCGCGTCGAACACCAACGTGATGCTTTTGGCCGAGACCGCCCGGCCCAAGTCGATCTCGATGAACCACTCGTCTGGATTGGCCGCTGGGTCGGGAGCCCAACCGGTCGCTGGATTGCCGTCGATGGCCAACCGGGCGGTGTTGAGGTTGGAGCCGGCATGGCGGATGCCGCCGCCGAAGGCGTCTAGATCGCGTATCGCGTTGATGCCCTTCTCGATTTTTGTGAGCTGGATCGCACCGGATGGGGTCAATTCCACCGCGCCTAGGGGCAGGTGCCATTGACGCCAATCGCGCGCTGAGTCGTAGCGCAACTGATCGGCTGCTAGCGGGTAGCTGCCCAAGATCAAGGCCGCGAAGGCCATGCAAAGATTCATAAATACCTACTTTCGCGCACGGGCCGCAGAGGGGAGATAGGCTAATAATACCTGCGCGGCAAAACAAGGCCCATAGGCTGTGGGTAGGCTAGAAGCGGAATTTTTACTCTGTTTATATCTTACAAGAGCCATAGTCCAAACCAAGTCCTTGCTGGAGAATGTGCCTATGATCGGTCGAATTGCCCTCTGTGCGCTGATTGCCCTGCCGGTCTGCGCCCAACACGAGAAAGTCGAGCGGAGCATCCCGCTGCCCACGGGTTGGGCCACCGCCATGGTCCTAGTGCCCGCCGGGTTTTTTCCCCGGGGCATGGAAGGCGAAGCCTTTGACGAGCAGCCCGTGCGCGAGATTTACCTCGACGCGTACCTGATTGACAAATACGAGGTCACGGTGGCGGAATGGGGAGAGTACCAGCGCGACACCGGTGCGATGCTACCGGAGTGGACCTTGCAGAATACGGCGGCGCGGCAAAACCATCCCATTACGCTGGTGACGTGGTACGACGCTGTGGGATTTTGCCAGTGGGCTGGCAAGCGATTGCCGACCGAGGCCGAATGGGAGCGCGCCGCGCGCTGCGACGATGGCCGCAAGTATCCTTGGGGCGATGGCTTGGATGCCTTTCGCGCCAATTACTTCCAGAGCAACGATCCATTTGAGCGCGGCTTCGGGACCATCCTCGGCACGAACCCGGTCGGCTTTTTCGACGGTTCCAATAGAGATGGCTACCAAACGCGAGACGGGTCCAGCCCCTTTGGCGCCCACGACATGGTGGGCAATGTCTTCGAATGGACCAACGACTGGTACCATCCGAGTTACTACGTCGTTGGCCCAGCCATCAATCCCCAAGGGCCGGACCAAGGCGTCGTCAAGGCGGTGCGCGGCGGCTCGTATGCGGTGGATGCCAGTCACGTGCGGCCCACCTATCGCGCGCGGGATGCACCCGATTTCAAAGGACCGGACGTGGGGTTCCGCTGCGCCGCTAATGCCGACCTAGGCACCGGGCTGCGCCGCGAGACCTGGGGCGCGATAAAGAGCGTTCGGCTGGGGGAGGGACCATGAACAAACGGAGATATCTAGCCAGCGCTGCGCTGCTGACCTTGCTCGCCAGCGCCATCGGCGCCCCGGGGCAGGAAGACGACCTGCGGCGGCGTTTCGGCCTTCAGCCGGTGCCGCCAGTGCCCTACCCCGCAAACAATCCCTACAACCCCGAGCGCGTCGAGCTGGGCCGCTTGCTGTTCTTCGACCCCATTCTCAGCGGAGAAAAGGACACGGCCTGCGGTACCTGCCACCTGCCGACCTTTGGCTTGGCCGATGGGCTGCCTCTTGCGGTGGGCGTCGGGGGCCGGGGCTTGGGCCCCGATCGGGTGCCGGGGCGTTCGGCTGTCACCGGCGATACCGTGATTACCGAGCCGCGACACACCATGACCCTCTTTAACGTCGGTTACAACGGCGACGAGTCTGGACGGCCTTCGACCAAAGGCTTCATGCTGTGGGATGGCAAGGATCGCGGGCTGGAGGCCCAAGCGCTGCGGCCGCTCATCGTGCGCGTCGAGCTGCGCGGCGACGCTTATGAGCGCGAGATGGCCGTCGATAGCGTGCTGACGCGGTTGCGGGAAATCCCCGAATACGTCGCGCTTTTCGAGCAGGCCTTCCCGGCCGAAGCCGACTCCGTGGCCCGGCAGTTGCCGCGGCTCGGCTGCGCCCACGATCCAACGCCCTTGCAGTCGGTCATCACGCGCTCGACTTTTGGCCGGGCCATTGCCGCGTTTGAGCGCGAGCAAAACACGGTCAACACCGCGTACGACCGCTACGTGGCCGGCGACGACGCGGCGCTGACGGCGGTGCAAAAGCGCGGGCTTGAACTGTTCCACACCAAAGCGCGCTGCGTCAACTGTCACAGCGGCCCGCTGTTTACGGATTCGAGTTTCCGCGCCCAAGGCGTCGAGCAGATTGGGCCGGGCCGGGCCTCGGCGACGACGAATACCGGGACGCCGCGCCCCACCGGCCGAGATGAAGGCCGCTTTCTCAACTCGGGCAATCCCCGCGACATCGGCGCTTTCCGCGTGGTAGGTTTGCGCCAAATCGCGCAGACGGCCCCCTACATGCACGACGGGGCCCTGGCGACCTTAGAGGATGTTATTGAGTTCTACGACCGCGGCGGCGGCGACGAAGCCTCCATCCCGGCCGAGAACCTCGATCCCGAACTAGTGCCGCTAAACCTGAGTGCTGAGGAGAAGCGCGCACTGCTGGCCTTCATGCACGCTCTGACCGATTCGACGATAGCGGTTCACGTGCCAGCGCGCGTGCCCAGCGGGCTGACGCCGGCTGGATTGGAATTGGCCGCTGCGGCGGGTCTCGTGATGCCGGTTCCCGCGCCCGCGGCTCGACCGATGGCCGTGCGGGTGTTCAATTTTCCCAATCCTTTCAACGCCTCCACTGCGATTTCAGTGGCGCTACCAGCGGCGGGCGAAGTCGATATCGAGGTGTTCAATATCTTGGGGCAGACGGTGCGGCGGCTCTTTCGGGGCTACCGGCCGGCCGGTAGCTATCAGCTCGCGTGGGATGGGCGCGACGAGGCCGGGCGTGCGGCGGCCAGCGGCGTATATCTCGTGTCGGCGCAGATGGGGGGGATGCGCTATCTAGCGCGGATGACCCTGGTGCGTTGAAGTGGACCGCCAAATGCGATACTGGCACTCGCTTAAATTGCTCTTGGGCGTCGCGGCGGTCGGTGGGGTCCTAGCCTTGCTTGAACAACAGCGCACGACCGAGTACGGGCACCTTTTGGAACGCACACACGCCCGAGGGCAGCCCCAGCTCAAAGGCACGTCCTTGCAAGCGCTAGCGCAGGTGCTGCTGACGCTGTACCCAGCCGGAGCCGAAGCCAATCTGCTGATGGGGACTGCCCTAGCCGAAGCGGGACGATTGGCCGAGGCCCGGGCGCATCTGGAGAAGGCGCTGGCCGTGGACCGGCGCAACTTGCAGTTGCTCTTTTTGTACGCGCGACTCTTGCTGGATATGGGCGAGAACGCCGAGAAAGTGCAAGCGGTGGTGGAAGAGTTGAATCGGTACTTTCCGCGCTCGCGGGAGAAAGTAGAGCAGTACTTCGCGGATGCTTCAAAGGGGAAGATGCGGTTTGGCGGGGGCGATCTCTACCGTTGAATCAGCGTCCCGCCCGCCCTTAGCGCAGCCGATCCTCGTAGATGTGGATCTGGTCGGAGTACTGATCTTTGAGCTGGACTAGCAACGCATCGAAGCGCGATTGGGTCAGGTCTTGGATCAAGTGGGCGCGTACGCGGCCCCATACCTCGTCTAAGCTCTGTTGGTACCCGGGCACCTTGTCGAGCACCTTGAAGACCGTAAAGCCCTGGGCGGTCTTGACCGGGCCGACGATCTGGCCGACCTCGGCGTCTTTGGCTTCCCAACCTAAATTGCCGTACTTGTCCGGGCGCAAAAGCTGAATGCGCCCTTCGGCGCGACGGATGCGGGTGCTGCGCCGCGAGTAGCGCCGGGCGAGCTCGCCGAGGTCGCCGCCGCGTTCAATGGCGGCCAACAGCGAGTCCGCCTGGGTGCGGGTATCGACGAGGATTTCGAGAATCGAGATCCGCTCCGCCCGCACGTAGAGGTTTTTGTTTGCCTCGTAGTACGCGCGAATTTCGTCTTGGGTCGGGTTGAGCGTTTCGAGCACCCTGACTTGGCGGATGCGCTCGATAAGTGCTTGGCGGCGTTTGGCTTCAATGCCTTGGGCGACGCGCTCGGCCTCGTGGATGCCTATTTCGCGGGCGTGGCGAGGCAGCAGGACCTTGAGCGCGTAGAGGCGCCGGGCGAAGCGGCGCAAGTCGTCCAATTCGCGGATCTCGGCCGGGTTGCGCTCGCTGGTCATGGCCGCCATGAAGTTGTTCAGCGTCCACGGCTGGCCATCGAGTTCGAGCAGGACTAGCTCGGTCTCCCCCTTTTTGAACGCGGGCATTTGTTCGCCGGCCGCGCTGAGCCGGGCCAAGAGCAAGTCGAAGGTCTCGCGCCGTTCCGCGATGTCGGCGCGATTGGCCAGCCCTTCGAGGAATTCAAAGGTGGCGATGGCGTGCTTTTGCTCCTGCATGGCCGCGATGACGGCCGGGGCCATCTCCGCGAAGGGCACTTCGCGCTCGTCCGTGACCGCGAAAACCGAGAAGCCGTCTGGCTCCTGCACGGGACCGATGGTCTCGCCCGGTTTGGCGGCGAATATCTGGCGGCGCAGCACGTAGTTTTTGAAATCGAGGCGGCTCTTCCAGCCGAGGTCGCCGCCTTGCTGGGCGGTGTTGCCATCGTCGGAGAGTTCGCTCGCCACCGTGGCAAAGCTGTCTGGGCCGCGCAGCCGGGCGAGGACCTGGTCGATGGCGGCTGGCCCTCGGGCGAGAATGCGGCTCAGGCGGCGCTGCTGGCCGATGCGGTGCTGCTCAAAGTACTGGCGCGCCTCGGCGCGGCTTATGTCCTCGGCGATAGAGACCACGCCGCGACGGTACATTTCTTCGAGAATGAGTTCTTGTTGCCGTTGCGCGACTGTGCTGCTGACTTGGAAGTCGTTTTCCAGCCCGGCTTGGCGGGCGGCCAACAGCAAGACCTCCATATCGACGAGTCGTTCAAGGGCTTGGCGTTGCAGGTCGCCCGGGGCGTTTTTGGGAAAGAGCCGCCCGGCCGCGCGCTCGACGCGGTCGCGCTCGATGGCAACGCTACCGACGCGGGCGAGCACGTCTGGGTTGGGCGGCGGTTCAGGGTCGGTACAGGCGAGCAGTAGCATGGGGAACGACGCGAGAAAACGATGCAGCAAGAAGGCCTCCTATGTGGTAATTATTATTTCTAACTCTAATATATAGCGCGGTGTACATTTGCGAAGTGCTATTATGGTATTGTGGGCAGGAAGTGATTCTGCATCAACCCAAATGATCCCACGCAGGATTTTGACGTACATTGTCGCCTTGGTCTGCGGCTGTACCGCGAGCGATCCGCCGCCGCCTGCCGTGCGCTTTGTCGATGCGACCGCGGAAGCAGGAATCGATTTTGTGCATACTAGCGGCCGTTCCGGGCGCAAATACGGGGTGGAGACGATTGGTTCGGGCGCGGCGTTTTTCGATTACAACCGCGACGGGTGGATGGATTTGTACGTGGTGAACGGGGCGGATTTGCCCGGCTACGTCTCGGCGGTGCCGCCGCAAAACGCGCTGTATCGCAACGACCGCGGGCACTTTGCCGAGCGCGGCGCCAGCCTCGGGGTGGCGGACGCGGGCTACGGCATGGGCGCGTCGGCCGGGGACTACGACAACGACGGCGATGCCGACCTCTTCGTCGCCAACTTTGGCCGCAACCGACTCTATCGCAACGAAGGGCTGGCGCGGGCTTGGGCTTTTGCGGATGTGACGGCGGCGGTGGGGATTGGAGCGGACGAGCGGTGGTCGACTGGATCGTCGTTTGTCGATTGGGATCTCGACGGCGACTTAGACCTGTACGTGGCGAATTATCTACGCTACGAGTTTGAGCGCGGCGAGTTGAGTGCGGGCGGAACCCTGCGCTGGCCGCGGCGGCACTTGGCCCCCACTGAATACCCGGGGGAGCGGAATGTGCTCTGGCGCAACGATGGCGGCCGCTTTGTGGATGTTACCCAAGCGGCCGGGCTGCTCACGCGCGAAGGCCGCGAGTTGGGTGCTGTGTTTTTCGACTGCGATCTCGACGGCGATCCGGATTTGTTTCAAGGCAACGACGCCACGCCCAATTTTCTCTGGCGCAACGATGGCGGCCATTTTGCCGAAGTGGGGTTGGTGGCCGGCGTGGCGTACAACAGCGGCGGCAAGCCCGAGGGAACGATGGGCGTGGATGTGGCCGATGGCGACGGCGATGGCCGCCTCGACTTGGCGATGACCAATTTCCAATGGGAAAGTAACACCCTGTACCACAACGCGGGCGGCGGGATGTTTGCCGACGAATCGCTGGCCGCAGGCCTAGCGGCCAACAGCTTGGACAAGCTGGCCTTTGGCATCAGCTTCCTCGACGCGGACAACGACGGCGACCCGGATCTCTACGTGGCGAATGGCCACATCGACGAAGACATCGACCAATTTGACCCGCAGGCCGCGTACGGCCAGCCTGATCAGTTGTATCTCAACGATGGTCGCGGCCGCTTTACCGAGGTGAGTAAGGCGGCTGGCGTGGCCGCGCCGACGCGGGATTTGGTCGGGCGCGGCTCGGCCGTGGCCGATTACGACAACGACGGCGACTTGGATATTTTTTTGCTCAACACCGGGCAGCGCGCCCTGCTTTGGCGCAACGACACCCAAGCCGGGCATTACCTAGCGCTCATGCTAGCCGGGCGGACGAGCAACCGCGATGGGTACGGTGCGCGCGTGATGGTGCGCGTCCATGGCCGGACGCTGGTGCAGGAAAAGCGCAGTGCGGCGAGCTATTTGTCGCAAAACGACGCGCGCCTGTTTTTTGGGTTGGGGTCGAGTGAGGAGGCCGAGCAGGTGGCGATCGCGTGGCCATCGGGCATTCGCCAAGTTTTGACGGAGGTGAGGGCCGGGCAGGTGCTGCGGGTCGTCGAGCCGGAGGTGAGCGCACCGCGCCCGGCGGCTGACGCGGCGGTCGCGGTGGCCGCGCCCCAAGGCCGCCCGGCCGAGCATCTGGAGCAATTCTGGCGGCAAGCGCCTTTGGTCCTGCCGGAAAAGACGCGGATAGCGCGGCCGCCCGCCGCCCCGCTGTCCGAGTTGCGCGCCGCCGCGCGTGCCCGCCCGGCCGGCGCCGATGTCCACATTGAACTGGCGGCCGGGCTGGTGCGCGAGCGTGCGTACGACGAGGCCGAGGCGGCTTATGGCCGCGCCTTGCAACTCGACGCGGGCGCCGCCCAAGCCTACGTGGGCTTGGGGAAGCTCTACGCCGATCGCGGGGCGCTAGAACGAGCCGTCACCGCGCTGAGCCAAGCGATCTCGCTCGACAGCACCTTGGCCGAGCCGCACTACGTGCTGGGCAACATCCACCTTAGCCAACAGCGTTTGGCCGCGGCCGTGCCACGCTACGAGCGGGCCATTGCGCGGCAGCCGCGTTATCTCCAAGCCTATTTCAACTTGGCTGGCTTGCACGCCCGGCAGACGGACTATGGCTTGGCCATCGCTGTTTTGCGGCGGGGGCTCGCCGCTTTGCCCGGGGAAGTTGAGCTCATGCTGCAACTGGCGCGGATCTATTTTGTCCAAGCGCAATACGAAGACGCGCTCGCCCAACTCGATGGGGTGGTACAAGTGCAGCCAGCGCGTACTGAGGCCCGCGAACTGACGGCGCAGATCTGGATGGCGCGCGAGGAAGCGGCTGCCGCGCGCACCGCTTTGCAGCAGGGGTTGGAACACGCCCCGAATAGTGCCGCGCTTTTGGGTCGGCTGGGGATCCTGCTTTTGCAGGAGGGCGAAGACGCCGCGGCCATCCCCCTGTTGCAGCGGGCCTTAGCGGCGGATCCAGATCGCGCGGAAGTGTACTACCACTTGGGTCAGGCCCTGTTGCGGCGCGGTGAGGAGGTGCGCGGCCGCAAACTGCTCGACTATTTCCACGCCTTGCAGCAGGAGCATGAAAAGTTGCTGGCTCACAAAACGGCCGTAGTGCTCAATCCCAACGATGCGGCCGCGTATTACAAGCTGGGTGCGGTCTATGCGCGGATTGGCCGCCACGAGGCCGCTAGTCAAGCGTACCAAGCGGCCTTGGCCGTGGCGCCGGATCATCTCGACGCCCGCAACAATTTGGGCAACATCTATCTCCGCGGCCGCGCATTGGGGTTGGCCATTGCGGCGTACCGAGAGGTGTTGCGCCGCGATCCCCACTACGCCCGCGCCCACTACAACTTGGGCAACGCGTACCTGTTGGCCGGTGAGCAGGAGCAAGCGGTGGCGGCGTTTACGCGCGCAGTCGAAGCCGATCCCGAACACAGCAAGGCGCGGCAGATGCTCGCCCAGCTGCGTCAGCGCGAGGCTCACGGTGAGCGCTGAGCGGCGGCTTCAACTCGGCGTGGGGTTGGTGGCGGCCGCGGTCGTCGGCTATGAAATCGGTCTCGTCCGGCTGTTCTCCTTTTTGCAGCACTATCACTACACGTTTCTCGTGGTCTCAGGAGCGGTGTGCGGCTTGGGGCTGGGGGCTGGGCTGAGTGCGGTGCTGCGGGTGCGGGAAGAGCACTTGGGCCATTGGGCGGTCGGCTGCGGCGTCAGCATGATCGGCGGTGCGTTGGCCGTAGCGCAATTCCCTCGCATGGTGCTGCTGCTGCTGCTGGGCATCGCCGGCCTCCCCTTCCTAGCCGCTGGGGCCTTCCTGGCCGTTGCTTTCCGGGCGCGTTACCAACAGAGCTCCATGCTCTACTTTTGGGACTTGGTGGGGGCCGCTTGCGGGATCCTGTACGCCGTGCCGGCCCTCGAATGGCTGGGCGGCGTTGGGGTCCTATTGGGCGCAAGCGTCTTTGCGCTGGTGGCCGCGGCTTTCTTTTTGGCCCGCTGGGCCTGGGCCGGGCCCCTTGTTTTAGCGGCCGGCCTGGTCGTCTATGGCAGCCAACCCGGCGAACTCATCGATCTCAATGCCTTGGCCGAGGCGGCCGACAAGCCGATGTTCCGCGCCTTGGCGGCGGCGCATCATCGCGGGACCGTGCAAGCCACGCGCTGGAGTGCCTACGCGTGCACCGATTTAGTCGATCGCACGGGCGACACGGGCCTGAACTTGTACGTAGATGGCGGGGCCGGATCTTACATGTTTCGCTTCCCCGGGGATTATCGGCGGCTGTTTTTCGTGCGCCGCGAGGCCGCGTTTTTCCCCTATTACTTTTCGCGCCGCGCCCGCGCCCTGATTATCGGCCCGGGCGGTGGGGCTGACGTGCTGTACGCGCTGATGACCGGCTGGCGGCATATCGAAGCCGTAGAGATCAATCCAGCGATTGCCGCCCTGGTCCGCTCCTATGGAGAATACAACGGTCATTTGTACGACTTGGAGGGCGTGGAGTTGCACATCGGCGATGGCCGCAACTACTTGGAGCGTTCTCGCGCGCGTTACGATCTTATCGCCCTGCCCTTGGTGTATGCCGAAGCGGCCGATTTGGTCGGGTATGCGCTCTCCGAGAACTACCTGTTCACCCGCGAGGCGTTTGCCGCTTATCTCGATCACCTCGCCGAGGGAGGGCGCTTGGCGCTCGTCGTGCACAATCACGCGCTGATGTTGCGCGTCGTCGCTACCTTAGGCGCCCTGTGGGAAGAGCGCGGCCACGCGCCAAGTGCGGTCCTCGACCACCTCGTCGTCGTCAACGGTACGCGCGGCGATCCAGCGCGACAAGAAGCGCACCGCCCCTTGTTGCTGGTGCAGCAGCAGCCCTATACGGCCGGGCAGTTGGCGCGCCTACACGCAGCGATGGAGGAGTTGGGTTTAGAAGCGTATTTCTCGCCCGGCAGGAATGAGCGACCTGCGCTGGCGGCGTTGCGCGGCGCTACCATCGCGGACTTTGTCGCCGCATCCGCGCTCGACATTTCGCCGACGACCGACGACCGGCCCTTCTTTTACGACGCGACTCGCGGGCTGGATCCCAAGCTGAACCGGCTGTTGATTGGCGCGTTGTTGGCGTGTGCGCTGGTGATGTTTTTGCCGCTTGGGGTGCCGAGTATGCGCGTGCGGAGCGCGTCTGGGCTGCCGCCGCTGCTGTGGGCGTTGTTCGCCGCTGGATTGGGCACTGGCTTTATGATGGTCGAGATCCATCTTTTGCAGCGCTTTAGCCTGTTTCTTGGCTATCCGACCTTGACGCTGGCCGTGGCGCTCTTCGGGCTGTTGTTGGGCACTGGCGTGGGGAGCCTCGCGGGTGGGTGGTGCCGCCCGCTCGCGCATCCTCGGGGGTTGGGCTGGGTCGGCGTGGGGGTCGGCCTCGTCGTCTATCTCTATGGGTTCTTGCTCGATGGGGTACTCGCTGGGGCGTTGGCGTGGCCGCTGGCTGGGCGGGTCGGGTTGACGCTGGCTCTCGTCGCGCCGCTCGGCATGTTGCTGGGCACTTGTTTCCCGGCCGGCCTGCGCTTGGGTGGTTCGCAATGCGCGGGGATCGTTCCTTGGTTGTGGGCTGTCAACGGCTTCTTTTCGGTACTCGGCTCGGTCGGAGCCGTAGCTTTGGGCATGGAGTTGGGTGCGCGCGCATCGCTGGTGGTCGGCGCGGCCGCGTATGCGGGGGTGGGTGTGGCACTCTTGTTGGGCAGTCGCCGGGCGCCTTCAGGCGCGGAGGTAAGCCGTCCGTCCGCCGCTGGCCGTTGGCCGTTGGTTGCGCTGCTTTTGGTTGCGTTGCTGTGGTATGCGGCCTTTAGCTTTATTGGCGCACGCTATTGGGGCGCCGCTCCTTCGGCTGCTCATCCGCGCCCGCCGATTGCGGCCGAGGTCTGGCCGGTGGCACTGCGGGATTTTTGACGCCGTAGCGACATGGTCCCATTTCTACACGCTGTTTAGGACTGCTTGTGACTTTCCCGACGCCATCCGCGCCGCGGCGTTGGATCCGCTGAGAACCTTTGACGCCTGAGATTCGCATAGTTAGGTTGAATAGTAGTTCCCAAAAGGATGAGACATGAACGATAATTACCACAACTTATTAGAAGAAGCGGATCAGCTTTACAAAAAGTATGAGGTCGGGCGACCGGAGCCCTTCAACGTTTTGTTGCCAAAAACTCGCCTGCGACGAACCCGAATTGCGGGAGTCGATCGCGCAATACTTACGGCTTGTCCGAAAGCTGACAGACACAGATTACCGGAGGAAATATATGGATGACTTAAAGAAGCTCTGTTTGGAGAGTAACAATCTCGTGCTCATCCGCGACTTGCATGAGGCTTGGGATGAAGTGGTGTCAGAACTGCGCGAGAAACTCTGGCAAGAAATTGACTCTGAACTGAAATTGCTGCAATCGGAGATTCCCGAACTTAGACCCATTCCAGCCGATCAAATAGATAGAGATAATGTAAGCCGATCCTACGAATTGAGTAAAGCTGGTTCGCTCGACATTGGAGAGGACAAAGGATGCCTCTGGTTCGGGGTTTATTGTCCCCAAGAGGAACATAGAGACTCGTACGCCATGTTCAAGAGGGGATTGAAGCACATGAGCAGTGAAGACGACAAGTGTTGTCGATATCCTTGGTGGATATATGTCGATAAAAATCTAAATCTGTACAACCCCACCAAGGAAAAACTCAAGCGGCTGTCGACACCAAAGAAAAGGAAAGAATTTGCGAGAGAGTTCGTCCAAGACGTGAAAAAACTTTTGGAAGCTCTTGAAGATATTGCTCTGGTAAATGCAATTAAAGAGGGCGAAGAAACGGGACGAGCCTCTAGAGAGCAGGTGTTTAAAATTTTAGGAGATCGAGTATTAAAACTTGAAATTCGAGTTTAGTAACAGCTTCACCAGAGATCTCAGACGGATCCGCGATCCATCTATTAAAGAGCGTATTAGGACGGCGATCGAGCAAATCGAGCGGGTGAATGACCTTACAAAAGCAAATAACGTCCGCAAGATCAGCGGTTTTGACAATTGTTTTCGATTTCGGGTTGGCAGTTACAGGCTCGGCCTTCAACTCAACGAAAATACCGTAACTTTCGTCCGCTGTTTGTCGCGCCGAGATTTTTACCAACACTTTCCCTAGGCACCTCATCGATCAAATGCTCAAGTTTTTTCTGCTGCTACTGTTTTCATCTGTCCCCATGTACGCCAATCCCCGCTTCCACGACGCTACCCAAGAAGCGGGCATCGACTTCGTCCACGTCAATGGAGCCAACGGTCAGAAATTCGTCATTGAAACGGTTGGTCCGGGCGGCGGTTTTTTCGATTACGACGGCGACGGTCGCCTCGACGTTTATCTAATCAACGGCGCTGCTGTGCCCGGGACCGAATACGATCCAGCGCCGCAAAACGCGCTCTACCACAATCGCGGCGATGGCACCTTCGCCGATGTGACCGAGTTCGCTGGGGTCGGCGACACCGGCTACGGCATGGGCTGCGCGGTCGGCGACGTGGACAACGACGGCGATCTCGATTTGTACGCGACCAACTTCGGGGCTAATGTGCTGTATCGGAACGAGGGCGATGGCACGTTTGCCGACGTCACGGCCGCGGCCCAAGTCGGCGACGAGGGCTGGGGGGCGAGTGCCGCGTTTGCCGACATTGACCGCGACGGTTTCGTCGATTTGTACGTGGGCAACTACCACGACTTTTCCTATGCCAATCACCGCGTCTGCGCCGAGGGGGGCAGCGGGCTGCAACTCTACTGCGGCCCGGAGGCCTTTGATGGGATGTCCGATGTGTTGTATCGGAACGAGGGCGATGGCACGTTTGCCGACATCACGACCGCGGCCGGGCTGGGCAGTGCCGAGGGCAAGGAGCTCGGCGTGGTCTTCGGCGACGTGGACCGCGATGGCGATCCCGACCTCTACCTGGCCAACGACAAGACCTTGAACTTTTTGTATCTCAACGACGGCACGGGCCACTTTGCCGAAGCAGCGCTGTTGGCCGGCGTGGCGTACAACGAGGACGGCGATGTCGAAGCGGGCATGGGCGTTGACATGGGCGACTACGACAACGACGGCGATCCCGACCTTTTCGTCACGAACTTTCAGTGGGAGACCAACACGCTGTACAAGAATCTCGGCGATGGCACCTTTGTCGATGAAACGTTTCTCGCCGGGTTGGGCAAGAGTAGCATTGCTTACTTGGCGTGGGGCACGCGCTTTTTCGATGCGGACAACGACGGCGACCGCGATCTTTTCGTCGCCAATGGCCACTTGGAAAGCGATGTCGAGCAATACGAGAACGCGACCTTTCCGCAGCGCAATCAGCTCTTTCTCAATAGGGGCGACGGCCGCTTTGAGGAATGCGCTGCCGACCGGGGTGCCCTGTCGTTGAAACGGGTCAGTCGCGGCGCGGCTTTTGGCGACTACGACGACGATGGCGACATGGACGTGCTGGTCGCGAATGTCGCGGCTGCGCCGACCTTGATGCGCAATGACGGCGCGCACGGCCACTGGGTGCGCCTGCGGCTGACGGGCCGCGACAGCAACCGCGCTGGCATTGGTGCCCGCGTCGAAATCGCCAGCGGCGGGCGGGTGCAGACGGACGAGGTGCGCTCGGGGGCTAGCTACCTCTCGCAGAGCGATGTGCGGTTGCACTTTGGGTTGGGAACATCCACCGGCATTGAGCGCGTAGTCGTCTATTGGCCGAGTGGCCGGGTCGAGCAATACGAGAATTTAGGCGTCAATCAAGAGCATTGGCTCGTCGAAGGAGCGGCGCGATGAAGGGGCTGCTAATCTGCCTCGCATTATACGCCTGTGCGGAGGAAGCGACAAAGGAAAAGGCGCGGCCGGGCGCGGCCATGGACGCCGAAGTGCTCTTTGTGCGCGGCACCGCGCTCGCGGCCGCCGGGCGCCATACCGAGGCCATTGACGCGTACCAGCAGGCCGCCGCGCTCGCCCCCGGATCGGCCAAAGTCCACTACAACCTCGGCAACGCCTACGCGCGCCAACTCGATTACCCCAGTGCTATGGCGGCCTATCAGCGCGTATTGGCGCTGGACTCGACGCATGTGTCGGCGCGGCACAACCTCGCGGCCCTGTACGTCAAACAGCTCAACTACGCCCAAGCGATTGACGAACACCGCCGGGTGCTCTCGTTTGATCCCGGCCATCTGACGACGTACTACGACCTCGGCTACATCTATTTCTTGCGCGGCGAGTACGCCGAGGTAGAAACGCTGCTACAAGCGGGCTTGGACCGCGATTCGACCCAGGCCTCCTTCTACCGGCTTTTGGGCCGGACGCGCCTGAAAGAACTCGACTTTGAGCGCGCCGCCCAAGCGCTTTTGCACGCGGTCGAACTGGACAGCACGGACGCGGCCGCGTACGTCGCTCTGGCGCAGGTGGAGCTCAAGCGCGGCGAGTACGCGGCCGCTGAACGCGCGGCCCGTCGCGCCCGTGCGCTCGACTCTTTGTCCAAGGAGGCGTACTTTGCGCTGGCCAATGCCCTCAAGCGGCTTGGTCGCCGCGCGGAGAGCACCGCTGTGCTGGCTCAGTTCCGGGCGCTCGACCAACAGCTCGACAAAATCGACGACCAACGGCGGATGTTGGGCAATGCGCCCGACGACCACGAGGCCCGGGCGCAACTCGGCCTGCTGTACACCGAGCAGGGCCGCTTGACCGAGGCGGCCGAAGCGTATCGGCTGGCCGTGCGGCTCGCGCCGGACAGCTTGCGCTACCGCAACAACTTGGGGAACCTGTACCTGCGCTTGGGCCAATTGGCCGAGGCGGTCGCCGAGTACCGAGCCGCGCTGGCCTTGGACCCAGCCTATGCCAAGGCGCACTACAACCTCGGTCAGGCGTACCTGCGCTTGCAGCGTTTTGACGAAGCGCTAGCCACTTTGGCGGAGGCGCGCCGCTTAGCACCGGAAGACGCGGAGACGCATTACTTTTTGGGGCTGCTACACGCACGCGCTGGAGACTACGCCCAAGCTGCTGAGATGCTGACCGTGGCGGTGGCGGCCCGGCCGGACTGGCTCGACGCCCGGCAGAAGCTGGCCGTGGCGTATTTGAAATCCGGCCAGGTAGAAGCAAGCAAGCAAGCACTAACGGCAATCCAGCAGATGAAAGAGCGCACGCAACATGAATAAGTGTTGGCTGGGAGCGGTGCTGTGCTCGGCGTTGGCCGGCCTAAGCGGCTGCGCCGAGGACGGCCCGGCCCTGGCCGCTGAAGATGCCGTCTTGGTGGAGGTGGGGCCAACGGCGATTCGGGTGGCCGACTACCGCCAGTTCACGGCGCGGATAGCCCCGGAATTGCGGGCCGAGTACGGGGCCGAGTGGTTGTTGGAAGCCCTGGTCGAGCAAGTGCTGCTGGTGCAGGAAGCCGAGCGGCGGGGCTTGGGTGCGAGCGCCGAGTTTGCCCAATGGCAGGCGCAGACGCAGGAGCGGCTGGTGCAGCAGGCCCTGTACAAGCGCGCTGGAATCGCGCAGCCCGAAGTCGCCGAAGCGGCACTGCGGGCCTATTTCCAGCGCAGCCCGTACAACCGCCGCGTGCGCTTTAGTCTGCTGATGGTGCGCTCAAAGCAGCAGTTACCGGAGATTTTGGCCGCGCTCGCGGCCGGGGCAGACTTTGAGGAACTGTCGATGCAGCACTCGCAAGACGCGCGGATTCTAGAGCGTCAAGCCGACATGGGCTACCATCGCTGGGGCGATACGATGGCCTCGCACGCCGCGCTAACCGAAAGGGCCTTTTCCATGCAAGTCGGTGAGATCTCCGAGCCGATGCAAGTGGCTGATGGATACTTTCTCATCAAGCTAACAGACGCGCACCCGGTTAGTTTTGAGCAAGAGCGGGAGACCATCCAGCGCTTGGTGCTGCGGGAGCAGCTCGGGCGGCAGCTCTTGGCTTATTACGACACATTGCACGTGCGCTATAATGTGCGCTACGAGCCGGATGGGCTGATGGGGTCGCCAGCAGCGGTCGTGGCCGCGTACGACGGCGGCGTGCTAACGGTCGCGCAGGCCCGCGAACTGCTGAAGGGCCAAGGCGAGGGCGCGCAAGTGCTGCGGCGCGAAGTGGGGCGGCACGTGTTGGTCCCGCTCGAAACGGCGCGGCTCGCGCTGGCCGCCGATCCGAGTCTGCAACGCGAGTTGGAGCGACTGCGGCAGATGCAGCTTGCGCGGCGTTTGCAGGGCGCGCTACAAGCGCAGGTGCCACCGCCCAATCCCAACGGTCTGAGCCTGTTTTACGAGGAGCACAAGCTCCGCTACACCGCGCCGGCCGAGGTGGCCGTGCGCCGGCTGCTCGCCCGCGACGAAGCCGAGGGCACCGCCATTGTCGAGCGGATGCGCACCGGTCGCGACACGACCGAGCTCGTGGATCGCTTTGTCGAGGTGATTTACGGCAGCGGCGCGTTGGCGGGCGATAATCCGGTCAGCCGCGCCCTGCGCGCCGACGAGGGCACCTTGCACGGTCCCTTTGCCACGGATAATGGTTATATTGTCCTGCAAGTATTGAGCCGCCGCTCGGACCGGCTGCCGCCGCTAAGCGAGATCCGCGAACAGGTGGAGGCCGATTGGGCGGCGGACCAGCTCCAAGCGGCGGTTAAGGAACTGGCCGCCTCTTTGCGCCAGCGTCGCGCCCGTGAAATCCGCTTCAGCCCAGACGCTGTGGCACTCGCCCGGCTGGCTACTTCTCATGGCGAATAATTCCATCGTCCTGCGACCGGCCTATATCGTCGATCGCCGGCAGGACTCTATCTGGTTTGTGAGTCTGCCCTTTGCGGCGGTTTGCTTTGCGCTCGTGTCCGGGCACTACCTGCCGGGGGCGGCGCTGGCGGCCATTGCCTTGTGGGTGACGATCCCGCACCACTTCGTCACTTGGCTGCGCGTGTATGGCTCGCCCGCGGAATTTGCCCGCTTTAAGGAGCGCTTCATTCTCGGGCCGATCGTGCTGGTCGCCTTTGCTTACGGCCTGATCCAGTGGGCGCCGTTGAGCTTGGTGTTGATCGTGACTTTGTGGGATCATCAGCACAGCTTGATGCAGCAATACGGCTTTGCGCGCGTGTACGATTTCAAAGCCAAGGCCGGCGCGCCCTCCACCGCTAAGTTCGACTTGGCTTTCAATTGGATCTTCTTTGGCAACATGTTGGTGGTGTCGCCGCTATTTTCCACGGTCTGGGTGCGGATGTTGCACGAGTGGCACCTGCCCATCAGTGCGGAGGCGGTAAAGACGGTACACCTCGTATCGTGGACCCTGGCCCTAGCCTACGGCCTAATCTACGTGGGGCATATCGCCTATTGCGCTTGGCGCGGCTTGGCGCTCAATCCCCTCAAGTACGTCTTTTTGCTGTCGAGCTATTTCCTGTGGTACTTCACCAGTTTTACCACGGCCTATCTGCTCGTCTTTGCCGTGGCGCACCGGATCATGCACGGGATTCAGTACATCGTCATGGTGTATTTCTACAACCGCCACAAGGTCGAGCGCACCGGCGGCGACTCGGCCCTGCTGCGCTGCGTGGCGAGCAAGGGAGGTGTCAAGTTCTTTCTCTTGCTGTGCGCGGCCTATGCGGTTGTCTTTCACGCGCTGAGCGAGGGCTTGGTGCGCGACTTTGGCTTTGGTCTAGTCGGCTTCAACGCGAACTTTGACCTCTTTAGCTATTCGCTGCTCAGTTCCTTTGCCCTGATTCACTACTACTACGATGCCTTTATATGGAAAGTGCGGAAAAAGGATGTCCAGGAAGGGCTGTAGTAGTCATTGAGCACTCATTAGGAGATTGATCTATGCTCGAAATCGTCCTCGCCATTGCGGTGTTCGCCGTTGCGGCGGCCATGGTCCGTCAAGCCGCAGCCGATGCGTGCTACGATCTCGCCGACGGGGAGCGCCATCCGCACAAGTGGGGCTATGCGGACACTCGCTTTGAGTTCGACGGGCCGAAGACCGTGCGAGTGACCGGGAGCCGCTATCCGCTGGCTGGCTTTACCATGCCGCACTTCATCCCCTTTGTCGAAGAGATGCTCCAAGTTCCGATTGATCCCAAGGAGATGGCCGTCGAAAAAGAGGTCCACGAGGTGCCGCCTTCGCGGGCCGACGCCAGCCTCGTCGCTGCTTGGCAGGACGCGCTCGGGGCCGAGCAGGTGTCGCTCGACGACGACGAGCGCCTCATCCACAGCCACGGCCAGCTCAGCGTTGATGAGGTCTATCGCTTGCTCTACGGCGATGCTTTGGAGCGCGTGGTCGATCTGGTGCTTTATCCAGCGAGCGAAGACCACGTGTGCGCCATCGTGCGCCTCGCGGCCGAGCACGGCGTTTGCCTCGTGCCCTACGGCGGCGGCACCAACGTCAGCGGTGCCCTGGCCTTGCCCACCGACGACGACCGCGTCTTTGCTTCGGTAGATATGCGGCGCATGAACCGGATCGTCGAGCTCGACGAGGAAAATCTCCAGGCCTGCGTTGAAGCCGGGATTTCGGGCAAGGAACTGGAGCGTGCGCTCGCGGCTCGGGGCTACACGGCCGGCCACGATCCCGACAGCATTGAGCTTTCGACCTTGGGCGGCTGGATCGCGACCAACGCCAGTGGCATGAAGAAAAACCGCTACGGCAATATCGAAGACATCGTCCTCGAAGCGACCTTGGTGACGCCGACTGGCGCCGTGGAGACCCGGCACGCTACGCCGCGCAACTCGACCGGCATCCAGCCGCGCGGGCTGCTTTTTGGCTCGGAGGGCAACCTCGGCATCATCACCAAGGCCGTGCTCAAGATCCATCCCCAACCGGCCGTGCGCGCATACGGTTCGCTGGTGTTCAAGTCCTTTGCCCAAGGCGTGGAGTACTTGCAGGCCTTGCGCCAGACCGGGACCTTGCCGGCGAGTATTCGCTTGGTCAACAACCAAGAGTTCCGCTTTGGACAGGCCCTCAAGGCCGCGCCTTCTTCTTGGCAGCACCTCAAGGAAAAGGTGCAAAAGTTCGCTTTGCTAAAGGTGTTGGGGTTTGATCCGCTCGCCATGGCGGCGTGTACGATTGCCATGGAGGGGACCCGCGCTGAGGTGGACCACCAGAAGCGGACGATTTTCAAGCTGGCCAAGGCCCACGGCGGCAAAAGTGCCGGGGCTACTAACGGTCGGCGCGGCTACATGCTGACTTTTGGGATTGCCTATATCCGCGATTTTTTGAACCAGTTCGATTTCTTGGGCGAGACCTTTGAGACCTCGGTGCCTTGGAGCCGCATCCACGACGTGACGCAGGCCGTGCAAGCCGAGCTGACCGCGCAGTGTAGCGCCCGCGGCGTTGCCGGGCGGCCCTACTTGTCGTACCGGGTGACGCAGACGTACCACACCGGGGTGTGCATCTACTTTACGATGGGGCTTTCCGGGCGGGGCTTGGAGCGCCCGATTGCGGTCTATCACGACATCGAGCACGCGCTGCGGCAGACGATCTTGGACCACGGCGGCTCGCTATCCCACCACCACGGGATAGGCAAAATCCGGCAGCGCTTCGTCCAGCACATCCAGAGCGCAAACAGCATTGAGGCCCTACGCAAGACCAAAGAAGCGCTGGATCCGCAAAATATTTTCGGCATTCAGAATGGGATTTTTGGCCGTGCGCGCCGGAAGCCTGAGCAATAAGACCGTTGTAATCACCGGTGCTTCTGCGGGCTTGGGCGCGACGCTGGCGCTGGAGTGTGCCCAGCAGGGCGCGCAGCTCGTGCTCTTGGCGCGCAATGCCGCGCGGCTGGAGGCCGTCGCCCAAGCGTGCGAGCCGTTGGGGAGCGAGGTGCTGATCGTCGTTGGGGATGTCGCCCTAGCTGAGGATGGCAAGCGGCTGGCGGAAGCGGCCATTGCGCGCTTTGGACGCATAGACTACTTGATCGCCAATGCCGGCCTTAGCATGTGGACCGAGTTGGCCGCGGTTGAGGATGTGGCTTTGTTCCGCAAGCTGATGGAAGTGAATTACTTGGGTGCTGTACACTGCGTGCATCCGGCGCTGCCGCACCTCAAAAAAAGCAAGGGCCTATTCGTGGCCATTTCGTCCATTCAGGGGCAGGTGGGGGTGCCGTTACACACCGGGTACTCGGCGTCCAAACACGCGCTACAGGGGTTTTGCGATGCCTTGCGGATGGAGGTGGCCGAGAGCGGGGTGGGGGTGATGACGGTGCTCTTGCACTGGCTCGAGGGGACGGAGTTGCGGCAACGCGCACTGGGGAAAGACGGGAAGGCGTTGGGTGCTGCATCGCGCAAACACCGGGCGGAAGCGGTGCGTTTAGACCAGGCCGCGCAGGCGATTGTGCGCGGGATGCAACGGCGCCAGCAGCGGCTCTACGTGCCGAGGCGACTCAGGCTGCTGGCGGTGGTTCACGCCCTGTGGCCGGTGCTGGCCGAGTGGGTCGTCAAGGGGAAGGTGGCGCGAGAGGAAGGGTAGGCTGGGGGAGTGATCGTGCGACGCGGACCTGATCCTGTAGATTCAGATCGGCGAGCACCTGCCGTAATTCGGTTTCCATGTTCTGGGCCAATGGCAAGCTAACGCGCACGGCGAATTCTATGCCGACGCTGACCTCTTCCCCGGAGCGCAGCTTGGGCAGTAGCTTGGTGCCTAGCCGGTTCCAGAGTTCAGGCGGCACGGTGCCGGTAAGCCGCAGCATGGTCGTTTGATTGGCTGGACTAGGCTCTGGCCGGGGAACGGGCTCTGGGCTTGGAGCCGGGTCTGGTTGTGTCTGCGGCGCATCTCGAGGGGCGGTTTTGCGTTCTTTGGCCTTGTCCTTGGCTACCAAGAAGACATTGTCCTCAAACGCTACTTCCTCGGCTGCGACCGCCTCTTCATACCACAGCCTATTAAAGCCGCCGCCGTCCTTGGCACCAGAGGCTAGGCCGAACTCTCCCTTTGCCACAAACTCAACGATTTTCTGCCGCAGTACCGCATCGGGATCGAGCAAGCGCGTCAAGGCACCGTTCAGAAAGCTCTGGCGCAAACTGGTCAGCGGCCAAGCACCCGTGTCTTTGAACGCCGCCGGCCAGTGGCGATCGAGGTAGCCCGCCCCCACATTCTCGTTGAGCAGGGCTTCGGATTTCAACGCACTGATCATCCGTCCGCAGAGGGTTTCACTAGCGCTGGCATGACCGGCGCCGAGGTCGATGATCTTGAGCCGATGCTTTGCCTGATTGTCGGCCAGCGCCACGAAGCGATAGCTAGCCCATACTTCGTCCTTGGCCGCTTGCTCGGCGTCCCGCACTTGGGTCTGGATTTCGGCGCGGTCGGCGCGGTCGTATTCTGAGCCGAGGATGCCTTCGGACATCTCTTGCGCTACGCGCTGCCAAGCAAGCCATAGCTCGGCTTTGTCGCGCAGTTCCCGGCCTGGTTTCCGCGCACACCACACCAACGAAGCTCGGTATAGCCGTGGCGAAGTGCCCCGCTGCTGCGTCCACTGGTCAAGGCGCTCGACCACTTGGTTGCCGTTGGTCCATTCTACGTCGGGGTCGAGGACGATTAGGGTGAGGCGCGGAGAATCTTGGACTGCGCCGCTATCGGGGGGGAAGAAAGCTAGCGGCAAGGTTGCGCCGCGCTTGAACTGTTCCTCGACTAGCTTGCGGATCGCTGGCTTGATCTCGGTAGCCTCGTCGAGCGAGGCCCGCCGGTCGCTGACGACCTTGCGCAGGGTCGCTTGGTGATGGATGCGATAGCCGTCTGTGCCGACCTTGCGGATAAAAAACCCCGACCCTTCGAGAGCCGTCGCCGCGCTGTCAATGGTCGCCGTATCGATCTCGGGCTCGCCGAGCGCAAAACGCAATTCCGGCAGATGGGCTACCTTGTCCATTTGTCCGCCCGAGGACTCAAACAGAATGGCCGTACCCACGCGACCGTGGATGCCGCGCAGTGCCCCCTTGACATCTGCATCGAGTGGTCGGGCGCGGGCCGTTGTCCCGGCGAGGTCCGCGTCAATCGCCGCATCGAGCCGCGATTCGCCCAACTGGCCCAAAACCACGGCGCGGAACTCGGGCACGTCCAACGGGGCCGAGCCCAGCGTGATCAGCGGCTCAGTTCGCGCCTTGGTGAACTGCTCGCGTGCGGCCCAAGAAATCCACTGCGCCAGCATGGCCATGGCGCCGCGGGTTTGCTGAAACTGGGTGAGCGCACGCCACTTGCGCTGAAAGACCGAAAGGGTCGCTGGATGAAAGGGATAGCACGCCTCGAATCGGCCCCGCAGAAATTCCCTGGCCTTGGCCTCGGTCGTCGCGGTATCAACCGCCAGCCACTCGGCAGGTAGGCGGGCGGTGCGTTCAAAGCACCAGTCCGCGTAGGCTTTGGCGACGCGCTTGCGAATGCGCTCGTTGCCGAGGTCCTCGAACAGCCGTCGGCGCACGACCTCGCTGATTTCGGATTCGTCATTGGCGATCAGGTCGCGGGCGACGCGGCGCACGACCTTGGTAATTCGGTCTTGCCACTGTTGGTCCCAATCGGTCATTTCGACTTGGCTGCGCGGCAGGCTGATGACCGCTGCGGCTTGCGTGGTGCCAGTGACGGCGACGGTCAGGTTTTGCAGGAAGGCGTGGAAAGGCTCGGCCATGGAGCGATGGCGGTTGACGCAGTTGAGGACTTCATCGAACAGTAGCAGCACGGGCGCATCCGCAGCCGCGAATACATTGGCCAGTGCTTCGGTGCCCGGTGGCGTGGTTTTTGCGGCCGGGCCGAGTGCTGCAACGCCCTTCTCGCCTGCGAGTTGGCGCGCTAGGTCGATCCAAGGCGTTTCGCGGCCTTCGGCTGGGTCCCAAGCGTTGCCGACGAAAACGCCGACGCGAGCGGGCGGAGCTTCGGCCATGCCCGCCTCGTTGAGGAGCGCTGACACGCCGGGGAATTTGGCGGCATCTGCGCCGGCGTTGGCGATATGGTACAGAGAAGCGAGTGTATGCGTCTTGCCGCCGCCAAATTGGGTGACGAGCGTGAGGACCGGTGCGGTGTTCTCGGTTTTGCCGGAAAGACGCCGAAGGACCATGCCAGCGTGTTCCTTCAGGGCGCGGGTGAAGCAAGTGCGCGAGAAGAACTGCGCTGGATCGCGGTAATCGGCGGGGGCGGTTTGGGCGACGATCTGCTCAAGGGCGATGGCGAACTCGTCTGGGCTGAACGAGCGGCCTTCGCGTACTTCTTTACGGAGCGTTACGATTTTATACCAAGGGTCGAGGGCCATGCTGTCTCTCTCTTTGATCGGTTGTGTACGCGGTGGTTTATCTTAGTTCCCCAGCGACTCCAAGTTCGTTACCCAGTTGTTGAACCGAGGGCATTCAGCGCGAATCGCGTCCAAGCCTATTCTCATTGCCAGACGGGGGCCGTCAACATTCTTATAGTATCTAGGTACAACCTGCTTAATCCGTTTGCTCGGAGCCGTGTCGCTATTGTCGTTGATATCTTCGGGCGTCTGGAACTGTGAACGGATGTCTTGCAAGGCTCGCACCGATCCGTCTGGTGCCTCAATCAAGCCCGTAAAAACGCTTACATCCGAGAACAACAGTCCCTCAAACTCATGTCGCTGGACATACGGAATTATCTTTTTAGGATACGATAGATGTCCGAGTCGGTGGCGAAGGTATTCCTCCAAAAAGGTGGTTTTACTCATCGAACATTCTCCCTACGGCAGCTTCGCAGCTTTATACCAATGCGCCATCGCTAAGCCTCTGTCTCCCGCGGATTGAGCGACTCTGCGATGTGGTCGAGTTTTTCGCGTATCTCTGGGTGGATCTCGTCTTTTTTCATAGCGGCTGCCAGCAGATATAGCTCTCTCTTGGGAGTGTTGATGCCGAGCTTTTCCAATAGCGGTACTAAGAACTCGTCGCTTGCCTTGACGCGCACAAGCGAGACATGATTCCCAAAGAGATCGGTCCCGTGGGGTACCTCTCGCCAGAATGCGTCGTCAATTTTTGTATGCAGCAACGGGAAGTCGGCAAATCGCTTAATGGCCTCTGGATGCAGGAGGTAGTTCTCGATTTCGTAGCGGCGCCAGCGTAGAACGACTAGACCCGCATTCTGCATCTCCACGTCCGGTTCGTCTTTATTGTCCCCATCGAGCAGACAGAGGGCGCGTAAGTCTGGACAAACCGCCCGCATGGCAAAGAAATGTGCTCTTGCTTCGCGAAGGCTCCTGCTGCCGAGCGAGTGGACAAAAGGTCGCTCAAAGAAACGCTGCGCTGGATGATTGAGTATGTGCGCCCACTCGCTTAGTATGCGCTCGTCGGCCTCGCTTTCAACATAGAGTACGCCCCCAACTTCTTGGCCCAACAGCAGGTCCGTGGTGGTAATGCGCTTGAGTGCCTCGCGGAGTTGATCGCGCTCGGTTTTATCGGCAAGGGGACGGGGTGCTGGGCTGAAGAAGCCGAGTACCCGGGTCGGCTCTGTTGAATCGAGGATGACCTCGGAGTGGGTTGCGACAATGACTTGCCCCTGACGCTCGTGCGCAACTTTGCGGATGAGATCGTACACTTGCCGTTGTAGGATGATGTGCTGGTGGGCATCCGGCTCGTCGAGCAGGATTACCGTGGCCGGGCGGGCGTACAAGAAAGCGAGTAGAAGAATCACTTGTAGCGTTCCGCTGCCAGCGTTTGAGAGATCCAGCGGTCGCGTGTGTCCCGGCTCTTGGTATTCGCATACGATATATGGTTGAGCCGGTTGGTAATTCGGCTTGATTAGTTCGATGCGGAAGAGGTCCTTGATGTGTCTCGCAAGTGCCGGCCAGTTTTCCGCATCGTTGCTTTCGGCAACTTCCAACAGGAGGTTCCGCAGAATGTCGCCTGGTCGTCCTTGACCGATGAGCAAGTCTTGCATGCCTCGATCGCGCCGAGGCTCGTCGTGTTCAATGCCGGAGAGCGGGGGGACGTGAACGATGGAGAGTTCCTGGGCTTCCGTTGGCGGAAAGGCGCGTATGGCTTCGCTATTGAGGTTCTTTGCACCTTGAGGCCGCGCGTGAATCAACTCGGGATTATTGTACTGGAGCTCAAGCCCACACGTCCAGTTTTGCCCGTTTGTCTGTCCTTCCACGACGATCTCGATCAACCGCCGTGCGTCGGACATGCCGCGAGGGCCGGTTACTTTCCGGTCTTCCCAAAGGAGGTTCATCTCGCGGAGCGGGACTGCGGTGATGTCAGTGCGCGGGATAGCGACACCCGAACGCTTAACGGCTCTTCCGCCCGCCCGTTGAGCAACCCAGCGGTCTAGCACGAACTTCCAGAGCGCAACAGATTGGAGCAACGTTGATTTACCGGCGTTGTTCGGCCCGGCAAGGACGACTGATTCTGCAAGCTCAAATTCCTGTTCACGGAAGCGCTTGAAGTTTTTGATTGTCACACGGCGGATCATGATTGGCTCGGTGCTGCCGGTAGTCGCGGAGCAGTTATCTCTGGCATAGGTTTCGCTGTCTAAGCAGGCTCTTGTGGGTAGAAGTGAAGTTGTTGTTTTGAACTGTGGTGTAGATCCTACCTTCCGGTTGATTGATTAGACGTTTGTCCTTGAAATCCCGCTGTAGTCCTTCGTCATTAGTGTATAACAGACGGGCACCGCTGATTTGGGCTAAGGCGATGATATGTGGATCATCTGAATCGCATTTGCTCTTGAGCTCTTTTGCCTTGGTATTGACTTGATCTGCGTTCACGATTCTCATCCTGCCTGCTTCTAATAACGTACCTAACGTAATCACCAGTTCTTTTCTGAATGTTGGTGAACATTTCTTGAGTTCTTTAAGCAACTTGCCGCCCACTACCAAGCGCCCCTTTGCTTTGTTGATCCAATCATAGAATTTCTCTCCGGCCGGAGATTGGTTAGGACCGAAAACTTCATTGGCTACATTCGCATCAACAATTGCACACATTGCTTAACTCCCTTTAGACTTCCGTCTCTTCCAAATAGACCGTTCCATCTCAGTTATGAAGAACTGTCGATAAATCGGAGGGGCGTTCAGGATGTTCCCTTCGGCGTCTATTTCCAGCGAATGAATGTGTACGTCGAGGTCTCGCCGTTCAAAGAAGAGGATGGAAACGTCTTCGGGTTTTAGCTTGCCATCGCCATCGCGAACATCCATCCGCACCCGATTGATCAGGTGATCGCTGTGCGTCTCGACCACCAACTGACGCTGCGGATCGGCGACTTGACAGAACAGGCTACCCAGCGCGGCTTGGGCGCTGGGATGGAGATGTACTTCCGGTTGCTGTAGCAGAAACATGGACGGGGCGTCGGGACGCAGTAACTCGGTGACGACGGGGAGTACTTGGCTTACCCCATAACCTACGTCAATCAAGTTCCGCTGTGGCCCCTTAATCCTTTTCCCGGACTTTCGGACCTGCATTTGAAAAGGCTCTGTCTCCTTCTTTCCCAAAGGTTTGACTGAAATTTCATCAAAAAGCCCTGCGTTTTTACCGAAATCTTCGAGGGCTTCTTTGAGTTTTCCCCATTTATTTTTGTCTTGAAAATACAAGTTGGACAGATACATGGGGATGTAATTGCCCTCGGGGTCCTGTGTTGGTCGTGCGGGGTCGTATGTGCGACGCGGTTTGGAGCGGACCGGTGCGCTGGCATACGGCCTTTCTGAGTAAGAGCGATAGCGTTCGAATAGAAAGGACGAAATTTTATGGATTTGTTCAAAGTCTTCGTCTATAGGTATAGGCTGTTTCGAGCCTGACAGTGCGGTCCATTGAGAGTTTTCTGTAATTAAGTGGCTAATAGATAAAAAAAGAGGAAAATTCATACCCGTCAGACTACTGATAAGTTCGGTAGTATGCGTATGTTCAAGCTTCCAAGTGCCCCTTTTGGTTCCGAAGCGAATCTCACTTTCTTCAAATTGGCCAGCCAATTGCGAAAACTCTACCCACACATCCTCTTGCCAAAAATGTCTTCGTACTGGTACTGGTACGGTCCCCTTTTTTTGAAAAGTTACTTCAAAACGAAACCGTTCATTTTTTTTGGATTTGGGTACAGGAATGATCTCAAAATCTGCCTCAATAGTGGTTGCCCGATCGCCCCGTCCGCCGCGGAAGTGTGCTATTTCGTCAAAGCTGCCGAGGTCGTAGGGATCCTCCTTGAAGTCAGGAGATTCCCCTCGACAGACCATATCCCAAAGTACTCGGAGCATAGCCATGAACGAGGTTTTGCCGGTGCTGTTCTCGCCGACGAGCAGCGTCAGCGGTGCTAAGCGGGCAGTCTGTTCCTCCCGAAAGCAGCGAAAGTTTTTGAGCGTGATTTGGTTCATGGTATCCTCTTTTTGCGTTCTTACCTCGGCACGGCCAGCAACATGGCGTCGAGAAGGCGTTTTTCGTTGCAGCCTTGAGGATAGAGGGCGGATAGGGCGTTGGCAAGGCGGAGGAAGTCCGGGCCGCGATCTTGTTCGGCACCGATGAGCGTCCGCAGGGCGTTGGCGTGGCCGCTGGACTGGAGCAGCATGGCGGTGTGGACGCGGTCGAGGGTGGTGTCGCCGAGCGTTGCGGCGAGAGGGTCGTCGGAGGATTCGCTGTAATGTGCGCTCGGCTCGCGGACGAGTGTGGGCGCATCGTCGGCGGGGAAGAGCGTCGGTTGCGGGTCGCGTTCGATGGCGAGGGCGGCGGCAGCAGCGCCTTCTTCGCCGAATAGCTTTTTGGCGCGCTCGGTTACGGGCAGCAGGCGGACGACGCCTTTTTCTTGGCCGATGATGCGGTTGGTCCAGGTGTCGAGGTCAATGCCCATGGGCTGGGCGAAGCGGCGCACCACGTCGAAGGGGAGCGCGAATCCGGTGGCGGCGACTTTGGCGTCGTCGTCATCGCTGGCGGCGTCGGCTTGTTGCTCGGCAGGGGTGGTGCTTTGGAGCGTCCACAGGAAGAGCGCGGTCAGGCGGGCGTCTTCTTCGAGTGCGCCGGACAGGCCGTTGCGCGCTCGCGCTTCGGCGGTGCCGAGTACCTGTTGCAGGGCGGCGCGACCGACGACTTCCCAGACTTTTTCCAAGTAATCGGGCAGGCCGATGATATGGCCTTCGGCGGTTTCGACGGCGCGGTAGCGGCTGAAAATTTCGAGGGCCGGGCCGATGCAGGCGAACACCAGATCGGCGCCGCGGATGCCTTCGCTCTGCAAGCGTTCGATCCAGTCGGCGACGCGGACGGGGAGTTCGCGCAGGACATCGGCCCAATCGCCGATGGGAGCGTCTGCGGGGCGGGGGCGGCAGATGAGGTGGATGCTGGTGGCGAGGGCGGCGGAATCGCGGGCGCGGAGACGGGACGCCATTTCGGTCGCAATCGGCCACGAGCCGGTGATGGTCCAGCCGCCGCGAATCATGCCGGAGAGTAAGGCTTCCCAGCCTTCGGTGGTTTTGTGGGCGAAGACGACGGAGCCGACGCCGTCTTCCGTCAGGACGCGGCGACCTTCGGCGAAGGCTTTTGCCATGGTTTCCTCAAACCACTCGCGGTCTTTGGGGCGACCCTCATTATCGCATTTGACTTCGTCTTGGACGGCCTCGGCTATTTTGGGCGAGAGCGGATTATCCGGATCGAACGGATCGTGCAGCAATGGATTATCGGGGAGCGTTCGCTTGAGCCAGACGAGGAAGAAATCGGAGAGATCGGAATAGGGAATGGCGTCGTAGTAGGGCGGATCGGTGAACCAGACGCTAGTGGTTTGATCGGGGAGTGGGTAGTTGATGGCGTCGGCGGATTGGACTTGGCCCTCCGCCACGGATCGACCAGCGTCTATGACCTTACATGCTGCGGTGATACCCGACAGGAAAACTCCCCGTGCATTGCTTTTTGGCGATGACTCACAGAAATCCCACACTACAGGAATGGCTTGACGTGCAAATAGATTTACAGGGTTTTCGGCACCGCTTTCCCAGCGAGTAAGTGAATTATTCCCATCCGCCATTCTGCCTAAGAGCAATGCGGTTAGGGTCTGATGAATGCTTGGCTTAAGCTCTGCTGTTTTTCGTCCCAACACCCCCAACGCCACCTTCTGCCGCGCCGTGAACAAATCCCCCCACTCCATCATGCCGTAGCGTTGCACACGGAAGCCCAAAGTACCGATCGGCGGCAACGGCTCATCCGGCACCGGGCAAAGCCCCTGTTTCCCGTTCCGTTCCCATTCCGCCAAAATCTGCGCTATCCGCGCCTGCGCCTTTTGCACGGCCGCGTAATCCGCATCATTCGGCAAGCGATAGTGCCGCCCGGCCTGCCCCGGCTTGAGCGTTACCACCGCGGTCATTCGCGCCCCGCCCGCCCGCTTCCCTTCCGCGTCAAAAATCACATCCGCGCCGCCCCGTTGGGCCGCAAGTTGCGTCCGCACTCGCTCCGGCGGCAGCACCGCGCCGCAGCACAGACACGTTGCTCGCGCTCGCGCTACCGTGCCGCCGCGCACCTCCTTGTCCGCTTTTGGCTCGAACACCTCAAATTTGACGCTCGGCGGCTCTTTTGAATTTTTATCATAAGTTGTTAAAAAACAACTATTTACCCCCCCCCCCCCCCTCAAATTTGACGCTCGGCGACCCGCCCGCGCACCGCTCGACGCGATGCCGCAAAGCCCGCTTGCGCTTGGCCTTTTTGCACAGCCAGAACGAACGCATCAGCGGAATTTCTGCGCCGCAGTTGGGCGCTTCGCAGCGCACCGTGCGCGCCCACAAATAGGCAATCGGCGTCGCTCCGTCCGGGTCGCTCGGATACAAATCGGCCAATTCCCGCTCGGCCTGCCGCTTAATCTCGCCGCCGACCCGCCGCAACTCCTCGGCCAACCCCGGCCCATGACGCGGAATGTCCTCCAGCATCACCTTGAGAATCAGACACGCCACCGGATTCAGATCGCTGGCAAACGCCTCGCAGCCCAGCCGCAACGCTTCCAACGGAATTGAGCCGCCGCCCGCAAACGGGTCCACCACGAGCGGCGGATCTTCGCCATGCGCCGCCTTCACCAACGCCCGGCTCACGTCGAGATGGGTGCGGTCCGCCGCATTGTCCCAGTTGGCGAAATTGGCGATGAACTTGAGCAAGCCTTGGCGCAACTTTTCATCGGTCTCGCCCCGCCCGCCGCCGACCGAAGGAAGCAGTTGACGCGCCGCTTCCTTAAAGCCCGCCGGGCAGTGCTCGTCGCACGGGTCCGGCAGCAGCAATGCCAGCAACACCGCCCGCGACGAAGCCAACGGTCGCCGCGCCCACCACAGGTGCAGCGTTGAGGGATGGCCGTGCCGAATCGACTTCTCCCGCGCCGCGTGCTGCGACACCTCGGCGATGGGAAAATCGACTTCGGCGAGCCGCTTGCATTTTCTGGGGATCATGGATTCTCTTTCTGTTTCTGCCGAGGCAGGATGGTGCTTGAAAAATTCGTTCGGCTGATCACCAAGCAACGCCGCCAGTGGAACCGCCTGTCACCCATCAGCCCAAGGGTTGACAACTTCAACGCCTGTATTGCGGAACTCACTTGTATTTCGGGTGACGATGGTGAGGCTGCGTCGGATCGCCGTTGCCGCGAGAAAGGCGTCCGGCAGGTGGTCTGCGAGTGCCTCGCCCCGCCGCCGCTTCGCTTCCATGATGCGGGCGCATTCTCGAGCGTCGTCCAAAGTCCAATCGAATATCCGTTCCTCAAAGAGATCGTCGAGAAGGTTCTGAAACCGCTCGGCGAGGGTGTCACGTCTCCGTCCGACATTGAGGAGGCCAATGCCGTTGAGAATTTCCCAGACAGTAATGGATGCAAGGCCAATTCCTTGGTCAGCGATCTTATCCAGAAACGCAGCGACACGCGGTTCTGGATGCGGGCGCATCATCTCCGAGATGACATTCGTATCGAGGAGCCACGCAACAGGAGCGTTCATGCCTCACTCTGACCAGCGAACTCGACCTTTCGGTAGACATAGTGCCCAGACTCCGGCAGATCGACGCCATGTTCGGGGCCAAAATACCGCTTGAAAACTTCGGAAGGTGTTGTGCGGTGATCGGCCTTGGCACGCTTCTCGCGGATCAGACGGCGGATAAACTCTTCCATTGACACGCCGACTTGGCGCGCTTCTCGTTTGAGCCAGGCTTTGTCTGCTGGGTCAATATCGCGGACAGTGACAGTGGAACTCATCGCAGCCTCCTTATCGGTTTGAGGCGAAAGAGCCTAATGATAGCAAAACATGCTGTCAAGAATCGCCGCGCCACCACATACGAAGCGTCGAGGGGGGGCCGAATCGACTTTTCCCGCGTCGCGTACCGCGACAGCACCACGATCGGAAAATCCACTTCCGCCAGACGCTTGCAGTTGCGGGGGGCATCGGCTCATCTCATCAGAAAACAGGACTGAAAAGTTATCGTGCATTCCGAATCCGAATGGCTTCCTCCACCTCGTTCGCGAGGTTCCTGGCGATCCAGTCATAACATTCGCGACTGTTCTTGCCCAATGGATCATAACACCTCACGACGGATGACAACTTTTCACCTTGCTTTCCCAAGGTAATGAAGTCGAATGGATTTTTGCCCTTTGATGATGTGTGTCCATCGCTGTCCTTCAGGCCGTGAACGTGTATCCCGACGACACCCATGTCCTTGTTCCATGCCTCGATGATCTCGTGGTTGATCCACTTACGATTGGCGGTATTCGAACCAACCAGCACAACGCAGCAGGTGCGGCCCTGCATCTGTCCGGCGATCCATTTTTTGATTGCCTCATCCCCACCCTTTTTGATTGCCTCCCAGTCATTGTCGCTAGCAGGTTCATTTCCTTCAATCGCCCCGATGTTGCGTACCTGAGCGGCTCGCCAACTATCTTGATCGTAGTGAAAACTGTAAAACACTCTGCGTTTCATCTGCTCATACTCCTTTTTGGCGGGTTATCAGAGAAACAGGGCTATAGCGACCGCTACGGCCAATGCACCGTAAAACGGAAGTAGCGTCCTCGAAAATACCGCGCCAAGCCAAGATCGGCGAAACGCCGAGGTATCCATCGAAAAATCTACACGGTTTTCTTGCAAGCGGATGTGATCATAAAGGTCGCGAAATAACCGCTCCTGCCACAGGAAATAGCTGTCGAGCCCCCAGAAAACGAACACCGGGACGAGTCCGATCCAAGCGAGATCGGGCCGATCTTCCCGGACGATCAGAGCGAGAAGTGCCGACACGAGTATGACGGCCCACCCCTTGATACGGAACGAGTTGGTGCCAAGACGATTGACCACGCCTTGAATGAACTCGAGATGCTTGATCTTTTCGCTCATCGGTAATGCCCTTCGTCTTCCCGAATTTCCATCGGCTGTTTGAGCGTGTCAACGCTCAGATAGTAGTGCTCCACTTTGGTGAATTCGCGCCACGGAAACCGGGCTGGATCTTTGATCGGCTCCTGAAGCTCCGGGGTGCTGGCGCAGTGGGTGACCACGTAGAGCCAGTAGCAATCGCGGCGATCTTCGGCGACGCGCCGCTCGTTGGGCGTCAGCAGAATGCTGCCGGTGGCGGCGGCGAGTCCTTTTATCTCGATCAGACGCAACGCGCCGGACGCTGGATCGAGGCTGGTTATATCGTAGCCAAGATTTTTCTCGTGGACGTCTTCGACCTGACGGCCCTGCGCGGTCTCGTACTCCACGACCACCCGCATGGCCGTCATCTCGGTTTCGGGATGGGGACGCAAGCGCCGGACATCGAGGGTGTCGCGCTCGGGGTGAGGCAGGATCAAGACGCTGGCGAGCCGCTCGACTCTCTGTAAGGTCAGGGCCCGCTGCCGCTCAAACTCTTCACGCCGACGGTCGCGGCGGGCCATTACCTCAGCATGGCGGGCTTCGGCCTGCGCCAAACGGCCCTCAGCACCGATTGCGTTATTACGCGGCTCTTCTTCGGCGCGGCCAATCTCCTCGTCGGCCCGCTGTATGACCTCGGTCAAGGACAGTTCGACGTGCTTGGCAATGCGCTCGACTTCGGCCAGACGCTCGGTGCGCACTTCGTTGATAAAGGGTGCCAAGGCGTTTTCGCGGAGCCAAGCGGTCGCCTCTGGGAGAGCCGCTACGGGCGGGAGATCGCCCGGAGCAGGAGCCGGACTGAGATTGCCGAGGACATCCGGCTCGCGGAGGCTGGGTGCGCCTTCATCGGTCAACTCCACGGTGAACAACCGTTCGTGAATCACCTGGCCGAGACCATCGACGACCTGCGCCCGGTAGAAGTCGAGGCGCGCCGGTGCGGTGTGTGCGAGGGAATGGAAACAGGCCCCCTTGGCAAAGGCCTCTTGGCCGAGCTGGCGACTGTGCCGGCGCAGGGCCTCAAACAGGGGGTGCCCTGGGGTCACCCATTCGAGGTTGTGTTGTTCGGCGGTGTCGCGGTCCGTTGACAAGCGTGGATAACGCATCGCCAGTTCCGAGAGCCTCCAGTCCGACTCGCGCTCGTATTCCTTCAACTTGGACGGGGTGCGCCCCGGATCGAAGGTGTGCGCCAAGTGGTGTACCGGCTTCAGCGTTAGGGCCGCGTGTTGGGCGCACTCGGCGATGAACCGCGCAATGGTCTCGGGTACGACGCGCCGCTCTTGGGCCTTGGCCCGGCGCTCGACGAGCATGTCGAGGTTGATCTTCTTAGAGGCCAACCCTTCCAACGCCGTCTGGCAGATGTCGCGGAAGCGGCCTTCATCCACGTCTTGCAAGAGCCGCTCTTCAAGGTCAGAGTCCCCCAACCGCCCGGCGTAGTAGTCCCGCAGTACGCCCTCGACGCGGACCGACGGTAAGACTTCGCCGATCACGTTGAACACGGCGTCGTCGTCGAGGGCGTCGCGAATTTCTTGCAACTTGTCCAACAAGCGCTGGAGCACCTGCCCCTCGATAGTGTTGGTCGCTACGAAGTTGAAAATTAGGCAATCGCGTCGCTGGCCATAGCGGTGGATGCGGCCCATGCGCTGTTCGAGCCGGTTCGGGTTCCAAGGAATGTCGTAGTTGAAGAGGATGTGGCAGCACTGAAGATTGATGCCTTCCCCAGCCGCTTCGGTGGCCACTAAAATCTGGATGGCACCTTCGCGGAACTGCTGTTCGGTGTAGAGCCGGCTGCCCGGTTCGCGGCGTGAGCCAGGCGTCATGCCGCCGTGGATGCAGCCGACGCGGAAGCCCCAGGCTTGCAGGTGCTCCATCAGGTAGTTGAGGGTGTCCTTGAATTCGGTGAAGAGCAGCAGTTGCTGATCGGGCCGGTCGAAAAACCCTTCCTCCCGCATGATCTTCCGCAGATGTCCGAGCTTTGCCTCGCAGCCTGAGTCTTCGACGGCTTTAGCTTCTTGGGCAAACTGGCGAAGTTCGCGGATCTCGGCGCGGATCTGCGCGGCGTTGCCGGCCAGCGTAATGGCCTCTAGCATGGCCTCTAGACGCTCGCGCTCGGCATCTTCCAATTCCTCCAACTCTGCTAAATCGGAAAGGTCTGGCGGTGCGGTCCTCGCCAACTCCTCGGCGCGCTTGAGACCATCCTCCAGCCGCCGGGCGCGATTTTCGAGCGACCGCCGCATGGCGTAGGTGCTGGAGGCGAGCCGCCGCTGGTACAGCGACATCAGGAAACCAACGGCTCGGGCGCGCGGGTCGTCGCCTTGTGCGGCGGCGCGGGCACTCTGCCGTTTCACAAACCGCGTGACATTTTGGTACAGCGAGAACTCAGCCCCTTCAATAGCGAACTCGGCGGTGTGCGGGATGCGTTTGGTAAAAACCGGCTTCGCAGCCCATGTTCCGTCGGTCTGACGCTCGGGGAAATACACCATGGCTTCTTTGGTGCGCCGCAGGTAAAAAGGGGCGCGCCGCCGCGCCATGGCCTCGCGGATTGAACGCACATCGGCGTACGCATCGCGATCGAGCAGTTGCAGGAACAGGGTGAAGTTCTGCGGGTCTCCCCGGTGGGGCGTGGCGGTCAGTAACAGCAGGTGATCGGCGCAGTCGCGCAATAATTCTCCCAGTCGGTAACGCTGGCTCTTGTGGGTCTCGTCCCGCGCCGACATGCGGTGCGCTTCATCAATAATCACCAGGTCCCAAGGCACCTGTTGCAGGCCGGGCAAGATCTCGGTGCGCTTGGCGAGGTCGAGCGAGGTGATGATTTGCTTTTGCTCTAGCCACTGATTAACCCCGAATTGATCGCGGATATCGCTGCCCTTCATCACTAGGAACTTCTCGTCGAACTTTTCCTTGAGCTCGCGCTGCCACTGAAACGTCAGGTTGGCCGGGCAGACGACGAGCACTCGTTCGATGAGACCCCGGAGCTTGAGCTCGCGGATCAAGAGCCCGGCCATGATGGTCTTGCCCGCGCCGGCGTCGTCGGCGAGCAAGAAGCGCACACTGGGCAGCTTGAGGAGGTGCTCGTACACCGCTTCGAGTTGGTGCGGCAGCGGATCGACGCGCGAGATGGAAAGCCCGAAATAGGGATCGAACTCGTAGGCTATGCCGAGCGCGTAAGCTTGGAGGCCGAGGCGCAAAAGCCGCCCGTCGCCGTCGTAGGAAAGCACTGGGTCGGCAATGGTCAAATTGGAAATGTCAGCGGGAGAGAGCACGACCTGACGGAATTGCTCGGACCGTTGGCCGACCAGGCCGACCGCCAGATAATCAGTGCCGTTGGCGCGCACCGTTTCCACGCGCATCGGCTCGCTAAACAGCGGGCCGGTCAGTATCTGTCCTGGGCGGAGGGCGCACTTCACCACGCAAAAAGCGCTCCCACTTCCATCGTCAGTTCGCGGCCCGGCTCGGCGTCCTCGCGCACTAGGAGCCGGCCGGCCGCGTATTCGACATCGGCGACGCCGGCAAAGTCGGTGGGAATCTCCATGAGAAAGTTGGCGTAGGTGAAAACTTGGGTCTCGTCAGCGTCGATGAAACGCAAAATTTGCCGGCCAAATATGCGGCCTTTTTGCACGAGTACTGGTGTGGGTTGGTGCAGGCCGGTCGTGCCGAACTCTAGGCCCCGGGCAAAGGGCTGGCCGTCGCGGACGTGCCGCCAAGCGTCGAACCAAGGATATTCTTCCGTCGGCCAGATGTAGCCGATCAGCAGCCCTTTGCTGGCGTTGATGGCCGTGGTCCAGCCGTATTTTTCCTCGATTATGTACGAAACGACCGCTGGCGAAGCATCGCTCGTCAAGTAGCGAATATCGACCTCGGTGCCGTCCTTTTTGCGTGCGTGAGGCCAGCGCACCGCTGGGTCTTCGGGCGTTGGCATGGGCGTCTCCTGCATAAAGCCGCGTGTGCCGTTGGCGTCGACGCGAGTGCTCTCGTCTAAAAAGGGCGGGCCAATGGTCGGGTGCTGGACGATGTTGTACACGCGGCCCAAATGGCGCGTATTGGCGACGGCTTCGGCGACTGCAAAGACAGCCCGATCCTGAGCCAGGCGAATCGACCGCGAGACCTCGAGGCCGGCCAAGGGCAGCTTGGCCGACATTTGGGCCACGAGGTGCCCGTCCGCTGCGCGGACGTCTTCATCTACGGTCCACCACACGCGCGTGGCCTCGCCGTGCCAACCCATGCCGTGCGCCTGCTCGGCTGCGGTGGCCGGTCCCCAGCGGTCGAGGCAGAGGAAGTGCCCCATGGAGCGCGGCTCTATCGGCGGTGCTTGGTCCGGGGTCTCGCCGAAAGACCACGAGTCCCATTGCAGGGGATTGAGCGGATTGCTTTTGAGGTGGAAGTCGGCAATGGAGCCGCCGCCTAAATCGACGACGAGCCGGGCGGCTTGGCCGTCGAGCACGAGGCCGGGGCGGTCTTCGGCCGCGAGCGGCCAAGCCGCCCACAGGACCGCCGCGAGAAAGAGGGCCCATCTCATGGTGAATGCTCCTTTTTATGGGTGAGGGATGGCAAAAGAGACGTGACAACGTAACTAGAAATTGACAGCAGGCAAAAGACAGCGGATGTTGTTTTTGCCATGACTATTCTGCTGGTGATTACCCTTGCTATCTCTTCTGTAAGCGGCTGCCAAGAGCCGACCAACCGCTCAGAAGCGTTCCATCAGTCGTACCGCCGGGGCTTGGACTTGCTGGAGCGCTATCGGCTCCGGGCGGCCGAGCGTGCCTTTGCCGATTGCGTCCGGCTGGAACCGGCCGCGGCCGAGGGCTACTGGCAGCTAGGAAGGGTGCGGCTCGTGCAAGGGCGCATCGAAGAAGGCGTGGCGTTGCTGGAACAAGCCGCGGCCCTGGACCCTGAATTAACGGCGGCGCGGTCTTTGGTGTTGGAGACGTTTTTGGGGCGGGGGAAAGAGGCGCTGGAAGAGGGGCAATTTGAGCAGGCGGAACAGTACTTGCAGCGGGCGCTGGCCGTCGATCCCGAGGGCTATGAGTCGCTCTACTGGGCGGCGATGGCCGCACTGTGGCAAGAGGACTACGCCCGCGCTGATTCGATTTTGCAGCAGGCGGTGGCGCTGCATCCCGAGCCGCTGGAGTTGCGCTGGCACCGCAAGTGGTTGCAGGAAGCCTTGGGGCGGCCGGCGACCGAGGCATTTGCCGATGCGGTGCCGCAGGGGATCATCAGCGGGCGGTTTAGCGAGATTGGGGCCGAGGCCGGGGTCGATAAATTCGATGGAGGCCGCGCCAGCGCTTGGGCCGACTACGACGAGGACGGCGATCTCGATTTGGTCGTCATCGGCCATCCAGAGCTGGCGTACTTCCGCAACGATGGCGCGCGTTTTGCCGAGCGGACCCAGGCCGCCGGGCTGGTGCTGCCCGATGGCGGAATTGGAGTGCAGACAGCCGACTACGACAACGATGGGGACGCCGATATATACGCGACGCGCGATGGGTGGTTTGGCGGCGGGGTGAACGCACTCTTCCAAAACGATGGCCGCGGCGTCTTTGCCGATGTGACGGAAGCATCGGGCACGGGCGATCCGGGGTCGAGCTTTTGCGCCGCGTGGAGCGACTTCGACCGCGACGGCCATCTCGATATCTACGTTGCCAACGGCACGGGTGCGACCGGCGATTCGACCAATGTGCTCTATCGCAACCAAGGAAACGGCACCTTCGCCGATGTGGCGGTCGCGGCCGGAGTGGCGCACAAGGGGCAGACGTTGAGCGCGGCGTGGGGCGACTTTGATGGCGATAGTTGGCCCGATTTGTACGCGTGTAATTTTACCGAGCCGAATGTGCTCTTTCGCAATCGGGGCGACGGGGCGTTTGTCGATGCGACGGCGGTGGCTGGCGTCGGTGCTGAACACATCGACGGCTTTATAACGTTTGTTCTCGATTACGACAACGACGGTGCGCTGGACCTCTTCGTGGGCAACTGGAGCCAGTACCCGGTGGTGCTGGCGGATCGGGTCGCTGGCACATCCACGAGCCAGCGCGACCGGCCCGTGCTTTTCCGCAATCGGGGCGACGGCACCTTTGCCGATGTGACGGCCGCGGCCGGGCTGGCGCGTGCGCTGGGCACGATGAGCGGCGTTTCCGGCGATGTGGATAACGATGGCTGGGTCGATATCTATCTCGGCAACGGCGGGCCGCAGATGGGGCGGCGCGAGCCGGATGTGCTTTTTCGCAATCGGGGCGATGGCACCTTTGTCGATGCGACGGTCGCGGCCGGGCTGGGGCACTTGGGCAAATCGCACGGCGTGACCTTTGCCGACTACGACCGCGACGGCGACCTCGACCTGTACGCGCCGGTGGGGGGGGCACAGCCGGGCGACCAGTGGCCCAATGCGTTGTACCGCAGCGAAGGCTTTGGCCATCACTACTTGGTGCTGGAGTTGGAAGGCGTGGAGAGCAATCGCGACGGAATCGGTGCTAAGGTGCGGGTGCAGGCCGGCGACTTGGTGCAGTTTGCCGAAGTGGCTTCTGGATACAGCTTTGGCAACAGCAACAGCTTGGAGTTGGAGTTTGGTTTGGGGCAACGAGTGCGGGCCGACCGCATTGAGGTGAAGTGGCCTAGTGGGCAGGTTGATGTGTATCGGGACGTCGAGGCCGATCAGCATTTGTTGCTGCGGGAGGGAGAGACGCGGTGAAGGGGCTGACCGCGATCGCGCTGTTGTTGGCTGGGTGCGCCGCGCCGGATGCGCCGACCGCGTACCGCCAAGTGCAGGGGCTGATCGGCGACCGGCCCCTGCGGAACTTGAGTCAGGCCGAACAGGCTCAGGCTGAACGCCTCGCCGCCCGGGCGCGTACCCTCGACCCCGATTTGCACGAGGCGACTGCTATCTTGGCCGCGCTCTACGTGGCGCGCGGTGCGTACGAAGACGCGACCGCGCTCTACCGCCGCCTAGTGGAGGCACGCCCCGACGACGGGCGAGTCTATGCCGAACTGGGGCTTAGCCTCGCCGCCCAAGGGCGTTATAGCGGGGCACTGCGCGCCTATCAGGATGCCGTGCGCCGGGGCGCGCAGTCGGCGCTGATCTACGCGCGGCTGGGCCATGCCTATCAGGCGCTCGGCCACTTACGAGAAAATCTCCACGCAGCGCAGGCGGCCTATCGCGCTTCCTTGCGGTTTGCGCCCGAGCAGGCCGAGGTGCGCTACCAGCTAGCAAGGGTAGAGGCGCGGTTGGGGCAGACCGAACAGGCGCGCTCGCTGATGCAGCAGGCGCTTGATGCCGTGCCCCAAGATGCTGGGATCCGGGCCGACCTCGCCGCGCTCTACCGAGAGGCCGGCCAACGGGAATTGGCCCGCGCTGCGCTCGTCGAGGGCTTGGCCGTACGCGACGGGAGCGGCCAAGAAGCCCTCTTGCACTGCGAGTTGGGGCGCCTGCTCTGGGCAGAAGCGGATGGGGCCGGGGCCTTGGCGCAGTTTGAACAGGCCCGGGCCGCCGACCCCGAGCTGTACCCGGTTTATCGCTATCTTGGTTTGATCCACAGCGCCGAGGGGCGGCTGGACTCGGCGCTGGCTGCGTTTACCGCGTTTGCTAACCGACAGCCCGGCCATGCCGCCGCCCAAGTAAGTATCGGCATCGTACACAGCCGCATGGGGGTGCTCGACGCGGCCGAAGCGGCGTTCAAAGCGGCGATCGAGTTGGGCGGAGCGGAAGGGGACGCGGCTTTGAAGTTGGGTGGGCTGTACGTGCATCAGCGGCGGCTGCGCGCGGCCGTACAGGTGTTCAAAGAAGCCGCGGCCGCGCATCCGCACCACGCCGAACTTTTTGCGTCCTTGGGCGATGTCTATCGGCAGTTGGGCTTGCTCGGGGCGGCCGTGCAGGCTGGCGAAGAGGCCGTGCGCCTCGAACCCGAGCGGGCGCTGTGGCGCTTCCACCTCGCCTCGACCTACGAGCGATTAGACCCGGACCAAGCGCGGGCTGAGTGGCATGCGTACGCCTCTTTGGCAGCAGACGACGCGCGCGAGGCGCAGCGGCTGTCCCACGCACAGGCGCGTTTGCGTCAGTTGCCAGTGACCTGTGACCAGTGACCAGTCCCAGCCCACCCCAGAAGCGATCGGGGGACTGGCAACTGACCACTGACCACTGACCACTGACCACTGGCAACTGACCACTGACCACTGACCACTGACCACTGACCACTGACCACCGCTTCACAAAAGGAGAAATGATGATCGACTTAGTGGCTTTTGACCTCGACGGCACCGTGCTCGACTCAACAGGGCGGCTGGCGGCTTCGGCTGTGGTGGCGATCGAGGATTTGATCGAGCACGGCATCCCGACCGCCAGCATTAGCGGGCGCAGCATCCGCCGTGGGCAATACCCTTTTACAGCCTATCCAGCATTGGCGCGGGCCCTCTACATCGGCGGTTACAATGGCTCGGTGGTTCTCGGCCCAGGTGAGGGGACCGAGCGCGAAGTGCTGCGCGAGGAGCGGTTGGACGAGGCGTCGTTTGCCCAGATAGTTGAATATGGCCGCGCCGAGGGACTGAACCTGATCTATTGTCTGTTTGAACACACGGCGGCTGGGGTCGCCGAGGAGTACCGGTTCGTCCGGCCCATGGATTACCTCGAAGCGTTTGACGAGCCGGGCATGGTGCTCGACGGCGATTTGTATGCGCGCTGCCAGAGCGGTGAACTGGGGGCACCGCCCAAGGTCATGCTGGAAGTAGAACCGGAGCGGCGAGAACGGCACATCGCCGATATCGAGATGCTGTGCGGCGATCGGATCTACGTGGCTTGGGCGCATCCTAACATGGTGGAATTTATGCGTCGGGGCGTACATAAGGGCGTGGCCCTGCGGACGCTGACCGAGCGGGTCGGTGGGTGCGCCGAGCGCGCCTTGGCGATAGGCGATTCGAACAACGACTTGCCCATGTTGCGCGCGGCGGGAATCGGGGTGTTGCTGGGGAATGCAAAGGCCGAGGTCCAGGCCGCCGTAGCTGGGGATGGGGTGCGGATTGGCCCGAGTTTTGCCGAAGATGGATTTGCCAAGATGGTGCGGGAATACGCGCTATGATGCCGGTGTTTTGCGGAATCGCGCTGTGCGTTGCGGTTGCGGCCGCCGCTTTAGCCGAGGAAGGGCCGGCCGCGGCCGACTCCCTCAAGGGCGGGGAAATGGTGAAGATAGCAGGGCCGCATCGTGGATTTTACCTCGATAAGTACGAGGTGACCAACGAGGAGTACGCCGCGTTTCTGACGGCGAAAGGCAATGCCAAGGTGGAGGGCGCGTACTGGGTGGAACTGGGAAGCCGATATACGGCGCTAGCGGAAGAGGCGGGCGCGTACAAGGTCAAAGAAGGGTTTGCGCGGCATCCGGTCATCGAGGTGTCGTGGTATGGGGCGGCGGCCTATTGCCAGTGGGCGGGCAAGCGCCTGCCCACGCAGGAGGAATGGCAGTTCGCTTGCGCGGGCGCTGAAAAGCGAAAGTACCCGTGGGGGGCGGAGTTTGCCGAGGGCCGCGCCAATGTCTTCGGCGACCAAGACGGCTACGGCCGCACCGCGCCGGTGGGGTCCTTTCCGCGTGGTGCTAGCCCTTTCGGACTCTTGGATATGGGCGGCAATGTGTGGGAGTGGACGCAAGGAGGCGAGAAAATGCAGTTCCTGCGCGGGGGGTCGTGGGTCAACGGCCCGACCTTAACCCAGTGCGACAAGCGGGCCAATACCAAGGACTCCCATTCCTATATAAAGGGCAACACCATAGGCTTTCGCTGCGCCCGCTAAATGCCCGCGCTAATTTTTGCCCTCTTGCTCGTCGGCGGCCGCGCTGAGGCCGATCCCTTCTTTGCGGATGCGACGCGGGAAGCTGGTTTAGCGCAGCCGACCGTAAACGGCGGTCCGCACAAGCGCTTCATCCTCGAATCCACCGGCAGCGGCGCGGCGTTTTTCGACTACGATGGCGACGGCGATCTCGATCTCTATGTGGTGAATGGCTCGACGTATGCCAGCTATGGGGCCGGGCCGGGCAATGTGCTCTACCGCAACGACAGCGGCGTTTTTGCGATGGTTACGGCGGGCGTTGAGGATCGCGGTTGGGGTCTGGGCGTGGCGGTGGGGGATTACGATGGCGACGGGCAGCGCGATCTGTACGCGACCAACTACGGAGCCAACGCGCTCTATCGCAATCGCGGGGATGGCACCTTTGCCGCCGTAACCGCGCAAACGGGGGTTGCTGGAGACGACTTCAGCGCGAGTGCGGCGTTTTTCGACTACGATGGCGATGGCGACCTCGACCTGTACGTGGCCAACTACGTAGTCTTCGACATGGAACCCATGCTGCAAGACCCGGAGTTGGCGGATCCCTGCGTCTATTTGGGTGGGCTGCGGGTCTTTTGCGGCCCCCAGGGCATGGAAGGGGGGCGCGACCGGCTCTACCGCAACGACGGCGGCACCTTTGCCGATGCCACGGCCGCGTCCGGCGTGGCCGCGGCTAACGCCTATTACGGCTTGGGCGTGATGCCCGCGGACTACGATGGCGACGGCGACCTCGACTTGTTCGTGGCCAACGACGAGACGCCCAATGTGCTGTTCCGCAACGAGGGGGGTCGCTTGGCCGACATTGGTTTGGCGGCCGGCGTGGCGTACAACGGCGACGGCGAACTCGAGGCGAGCATGGGGGTGGATGTGGGCGATTGCGACGGCGATGGCGACCTCGACCTCTACGTGACCAACTTCTACGGCGAAACCAATACGCTCTATTTGAACTCGGGCCGTGGGACCTTTATTGATGGTACGACTGAGCGCGGCTTGGCCGCTCCGACCGTGAGCTATCTCGGGTGGGGTACGCGCTTTTTCGATTTTGACTTCGACGGCGACCTCGATCTATTCGTCGCCAACGGCCACGTCTATCCCCAAGTCGATCGCGCCAGCACCGGAGGCACATACGCCCAGCGCAACCAGCTTTTTGCCAACGCGGGCGGGGGCGCGTTCGCGGCGGTGGAAGGAGCGGGTCCGGGGTTGCTGGTGCAAAAATCGAGCCGGGCGGTCATCAGCGGCGACTACGACCAAGACGGCGATGTCGATCTGTTTGCGACCAACATCGACGACAGCCCAACGCTCCTGCGCAATGAGACGCGCACCGGCCACTATCTCGCGGTGCAAATCGACCCGGAGGTCGTCGGCACTTGGGTGCGACTAACGGCCGGTGGGCGGACGCAGGTGCGGTCGGTCGGCGGCGCGGCGAGCTATTTGGGCCACAGTGATGCACGTCTCTACTTTGGCTTGGGCCGGGCCGAGCGCGTGGAGCGCGTGGAGGTCGTGTGGCCCGATGGCGCGGTGGCGCGGCTGGAGGATGTGCCGGTGGATGCGGTGGTGGTGGTGAAGGGCGAGGGCGATTGACGCGGCGATTTTTATTTCCTAGCTTTAGCGTTTCGCCAAATTCACCTGCATATACTCATGTCTTGGAATTTTGTCGTCAAAAGGGTCGCCCTTTTCCTAATCGTGGTATGGGCGGCAGCGAGCGTGAACTTCTTTGTGCCGCGGCTCGGTACGGGCCGCGATCCCATCCGCGAGAAGCTCGGCCAGCTAGCCGCTAGTGGGGGGTTGCGCCAAGACGGCATTGAGGCCATGGTCAAGGCCTATCAGGCCAAGTTCGGCCTCGACAAACCGCTCCACGTCCAATACTTCAACTTCCTCAGCGACACCTTTACGCTCGACTTGGGCTATTCGCTGGCCAACTATCCGGCCCGCGTCGGACAGATCATCGGCAATGCCATCCCGTGGACCATTGGGCTGATGATCGTTTCCGTGCTGCTCGGGTTTGCCTTGGGAACGCTCATGGGGGCGCTGTCGGCTTGGCCTTCGGCACCGCGCTTTACGCGCAACTTGGCGGTGCCAATGATGACCTTGTCGGCGATCCCGCCCTATTTGCTGGGGCTGATTGTGCTGTACATATTGGGCCTCAAGATGGGGCTCTTTCCGCTGTCCGGGGGGTACTCGCCCGGCATGTTGGCGATCTTGAGTCCCGCTTTTGTCTTCGACGTGTTGCACCATTCGATTTTGCCGGCGCTGGCCATAGTCCTGCAGCAGGTCGGGTTTTGGGCACTGGGGATGCGGGGGATGATGGTCACGACCTCGGGCGAGGATTACATCACGCTGGCCGAGGCCAATGGCCTGCGCAACCGCACGATCTTTTTTCGCTTTGGCCTGCGCAACGCCCTGCTGCCGCAGCTCACGGCGCTGGGGCTGTCGCTGGCCAACGTGGTCGCCGGTCAGGTTATCGTCGAGGTGATTTTCGCCTATCCGGGGATTGGCACCGTGCTCTTTCAGGCCATCCAAGCCTCGGATTATACGGTTATCAACGGCGTGGTGCTGATCCTCATCCTGTCCATTGGCTTGGTAACCATGCTGATGGATTTCTTCTATCCGCTGCTCGACCCGCGGATTTCCCATAGCCGCCACCACTAGCGATGCAACGCTTAGACCAAATGCTCTACTACTTGCGCGAAAGCCCCATGCTGGCGGCCGGCCTGTGCATGATCCTGTTGGTGGTGCTCTTTGGGGTTTTGGGGTCGATCTTCGTCGATACCTCGCTGGCCCAGCCGCTGGCCACGCCACCGCGACAAGCCCCCTCGCTGGAACACCCTTTTGGCACCGACGACTCCGGCCGCGATCTCTTCGCCGTGATGGTGGTGGGGGTGCCGCTGACCATGCGGATTGGTCTGTTGGCCGGTACGGTAGGGATGGGGCTGGGCATTTTCCTCGGCTTTACGAGCGGCTATATGGGCGGCAAAATCGACACCGTCATCCGCGGCCTCGTGGATACGCTGCTCACCGTGCCGGGCCTGGTGGTGCTGGTGTCCATTGCCTCGACGATCCGCGAGGAAATTAGCGTCAACATCATGGCCTTGGTGGTGGCTTCGCTGGCGTGGATGTGGCCCACGCGGACGATTCGCGCGCAGATTTTGACCATGCGCGAGCGGGCGTACGTGCAGATGGCCAAGCTCAATGGCATGAGCAATGCCGAGATCATCTGGAAGGAGCTTTTCCCCAATCTGCTGCCCTATCTCGCGGCCAATTTCACCAATGCCGTCAATTGGGCCATTCTCTCGTCGATTGGTCTAGAGGCACTCGGGTTGGGGCCGCAGAACGATCCAACGGTCGGCATGACCATTTACTGGGCCATTACGTTTAGTGCGCTCATTCGCGGCATGTGGTGGTGGTGGGCGATTCCCATCTTTTTTATCGGCGTGATCTTCGTCGGCTTGTTGATGACGGCGGCGGGCTTAGACGAATTGGCCAACCCCAAACAGCGCAAGGCCGTATGAGCAAGGCCGCCAAAGAGGTGCTGCTCGACATCCGCGCGTTGGAGGTCCACTTTGAGACCCGGCGCGGCATGGCCCGCGCTGTCAACAAGGTCGATCTGACCCTGTACAAAGGCGAGCGTTTTGGCCTGGTCGGCGAGTCCGGCAGCGGCAAGACCACGTTGATTTTGGCGCTGTTGCGGATGATTAAGACCCCGGGCCTCATCGCCGGTGGCAGCGCGACCTTAGACGACGGTACCGACCTGATCCAGCTCAACCGCGAGCAAGTGCGGCAAGCCCGCCTCAAGCGGGTAGCGATGGTGCCGCAGGGCGCGATGAACTCGCTCAATCCGGTGATGCGGATCGGCGAACAACTCGTGCTGACGATGCGCGAGCACGCCGCGGACCAGCCCCCGCCGAAGGCCGCGCAAATGGAGCGTGCGATCGAACTGTTGGACAAGGTCGGGCTGAAGCGAGAAGTGGCCCGTCTTTACCCCCATGAATTGAGCGGCGGCATGAAACAGCGGGCCTGCATTGCCCAGGCCATCTCGCTCAATCCGCAGCTCATCTTGGCCGACGAGCCAACCTCGGCCCTCGATGTGGTGGTGCAGCGGCAAATCATGCAGACCTTGCGCCAGCTACAGCACCAGCTCAACGCCACCGTGCTCTTGGTGGGCCACGACATGGGCCTGATGGCGCAGTTTGCCGAGCGCGTGGGCATCATGTACGGCGGCAAACTGGTCGAGGTGGGCCGGGTCGAGGATATTTTTCACAACCCGCAACATCCCTACACGCAGCTTTTGATTGCTAGCATTCCCTCGTTTGAGACCAAGGGCGAGTTCAAGGGCATTCCCGGGGTCGCGCTGTCGCTGTTGGACCCGCCATCGGGTTGCCTCTTCCACCCGCGTTGTCCCCAAGCCATGCCCCAGTGCAGCCAGCGCACCCCGACCTTGAAAACAGTCGCCCCGGACCACTTAGCGTCGTGTTTGTTGCACGAGGAGGACGCCGATGCCCCCGCTTCTTGAGGCGCGCCATTTGCGCAAGGTTTTCCGCGGCGGCGGCCAGCGCTTCGGTCCTAGTACCGAGACGGTAGCGGTCGACGATTTTTCCCTGTCGATTGACGCGGATCGGCCCTCCTTTACCACGATTGCCGGCGAGTCCGGCAGCGGCAAGACCACCATCGCCCGCATGTTGCTCGGGGTGCTCGTCCCCAGTGCGGGCGAGGTGCGCTACCAAGGCCGCGATGTCCACGACCTGCAAAAGGCGAAGCAGCGGCAATTCCGCAAGGACGTACAGGCGATCTTTCAAGATCCCTTTGAGGTGTACAATCCCTTTTACAAGATCGATCACATCTTGACGACGCCGGTGCGGAAGTTTGGATTGGCGGCGTCCAAGGCCGAGGCGTACGACAAGATACGCGAGGCACTGCGGGCGGTGGGGCTGCGGCCCGAAGAGACGTTGGGCCGCTACCCGCACCAGCTTTCGGGCGGGCAGCGGCAGCGCATCACCATTGCGCGTGCGCTCTTGCTCGAGCCCAAGCTGATCATCGCCGACGAGCCGGTGTCCATGGTCGATGCTTCGCTCCGCGCCACCATTCTCGCCACCCTGCACGCGCTGTATAGCAACTTTGGCATTTCCTTTATCTACATCACGCACGATCTGACGACCGCCTATCAAGTCAGCGAGAACATCGTCATCCTGTTTCACGGGGCCGTGGCCGAGGCCGGCCGCACCGAGAACGTGATCAAGAATCCACAGCATCCCTATACGCGCGAGTTGATTCACTCGATTCCCGTGCCCGAGCCGGGGCGTGCGTGGATCGACGAAGCGGTCGAAGAAAAGGAAGTAGTCGATATAGAGGATATGGAAGCCGAAGAGATGGCTACTGGCTGCCGCTATGTGCGGCGCTGTCCTCAAGCCATGGCGCAGTGTGCGGTTGCGCCGCCGTTTTACCGACCGGAGGCCGAGCGGGCGGTGGCTTGTTTTCTGCACGCGGAGTCGCCGGTGTTGGAAAGCGGCGATCTAAACGAAGTGTTTTCGGCCACCGCCGCCGCGCAAAAATAACGTACCGGAGAAATGTCATGCAGGTTCTGTTGTTGTGCCTAGTGAGTGTACTATGGGTCGGTTGCAGCGGCGAAGGGCACAAGAATGTGCCTCGGAATCGCACCTTGGTCATGGATTGTTCCAGTTTGCAGGACTGTAGCGGCCAGATCAAGGACTACAACTCGTTTAATCCGTTTTTGCTGACCGGCGTCTCCAAGACGGGTTGGAACTTCCAGTACGAGCCCCTGTATTTCTACAACGCCTACAGCCCACACGCCGACAACATCATTCCTTGGATTGCCACTGGGCACGAGTACAACGACGATTACACCGCGGTCACCATTCACATCCGCGAGGGGGTTGAGTGGAGCGATGGGCAGCCGTGGACGGCGCACGACTTGGTTTTTACGATCAACATGCTCAAGGACCACGCGCCGCATCTGTCTTTTTCCACCGACATGCAGACGTGGGTAAAAAGCGCCGTAGCTACCCACGACCACACGGCCACAATCGCGCTGACCAAGCCCAATCCGCGCTTTGTATTCAGCTACTTCACCAACAATTTCGACAACGGCATCCCCATCGTGCCCAAGCACATTTGGCAGGGCCAAGACCCACAGACGTTTAGCAACTTCGACCCGGAAAAAGGCTGGCCGGTGGCCAGCGGCCCGTACGAAATTTTCATTTCCGTGCCCGAACAACGGGTGTGGGATTTGCGCCCGGGTTGGTGGGCGCAGAAGACGGGCTTTCACCAGCCCCCGGCGGTGGAGCGCATCATCTATCTGACGCACATGGAGGAGACCAAGCGGGTGCAGAACTTGATCTCCAACGCCATGGACACCTGCCTCGACATCCGACCGCCGAACATCCAGTCGATTCTCGACGCCAATCCCAACGTCTCCACGTGGACCGGGCGCGCGTTGCCGCTCGGGTATCTCGATTGGTGGCCGGTGAGCTTGGGATTCAACAACTTGGAGCCGCCATTTAACGACCCGGCGATCCGCCGCGCCATTAACTACGCCATTGACCGCGACCAATTGGTGGCCATTGGCTGGCAGGGAGCGGGGACCAAATCGCATCTGCCGCTGCCGGACTTCCCGCCCATTCGCCAATACACCGACGCGATTCAAGACTTGGTGGAAAAGTACGAGATCGGCGTCCACGATCCGGCCAAAGCCGCGGCGATTATGGAGCGCAAGGGGTGGAGCAAGGACGCCGAGGGTTTCTGGACCAAAGAGGGCGAGCGGCTCAAGATCGTCATTGACATTTTCGACATCTTTACCGACTTAACGCCGGTTTTGGTGGCGCAGTTGGAACGCGCAGGTTTCGACGCTGACTTCCGCATGACGCCCGATGCGTTTTCGCGCATGGCGCAGGGTTCGGCGCGGGCCTTCTTGATGGGCAATGGCGCGAGCGTACGCGATCCGTATTTCACCTTGCGGCTCTACCACAGTCGTTTCGTCCGGCCCACCGGTACGCATTCTGAGCGGTTCTGGCGCTGGTCGAATCCAGAGTTTGACGCACTGGTCGATCAGATGGGGCAGACTGCGCCCGACGACCCGGTGCTGCAAACGCTCTTCCGCCAGGCCATGGAAATCTGGCTGGCCGAGTTGCCCGCCATCCCCATTGTTCAGTGGTATCACCGCATCCCGCACAACCAGACCTATTGGCAGAATTGGCCGTCAGCGGAAAACCCGTATATCAACAGTGCCTACTGGCACAACACGTGGCTGTTGGTGTTGCTCGGGCTGGAGCCGGTGGCGGGGTAGTCTGGTCGCAATAGCTAAGACCTCGCCGATTTCCCTACAAATCCTCGATTTTCATTTGCGGGATTTAGATAACACTATTTTTAAGGTTGGTTTCTCTGATCAAATACCTTATACATCAGTTCCTGATGTCCTAAACTTGGACTATTGGTTCTCTAAAGATGTTACGACGTACCTATCTTTTCTTCGTTCATACATTTACGCCATAGAAGATGAGGGAGTTCGCAATTTCTTTTGGGTCGCATTTTCAGAGACAGTTCGGGAATGTTCCTACACGAAGAATAGCGAGTTCAAATTGAACAGAATATCGTCTCAGAAAATGGAAAACTTCAAGCCGGATGTTTTCGGTATTTTGCAGAGCAAGCTAAGCCGCAATCGGTCGGGTTTTGGAAGTTATCTAAATAAAAGAAAAAATGTCGATATATTTGTCTCGGGTAAGAATACCGCAAATGGCGAGTTGCCCGAAAGACAACCGTTGAGAGGATTCGATTTGGTCATCACATCTCCGCCGTATGGCGACTCACAAACAACAGTTGCGTATGGTCAGTTTTCGCGTTTATCGGCTGACTGGATCGGCTTGCTGGATTCGCGTAAAGTTGACCGAATATCAATGGGCGGCAAAAAGAAAGAAAGAAAATTGTGTGCGTCTCCCGTTGCGGAAGCGATTGGAAAAATCCGTGCCGTGGATGAAAAACGCGCTATCCAAGTCGAGGCATTTTACATTGATTTAGAGCACAGTATAGATTGCATTGCGCCGCTGCTTGCAAAACATGCAACGATTTGCTATGTGGTTGGTAATCGCCGCGTTAAAGATGTCATCCTGCCGACAGATGAGTTTGTTGTTTTTGCCTTCGCTCAACATGGATTTTCTCATCGGGAAACCATCGTTAGGAATATACCTAACAAACGCATGCCCCAACAGAATAGTCCATCCAATATTGTGGGTAAGAAGGCTGCCACAATGCAAGAGGAAAACATCGTCATTTGTCAACGGCTTTGATTGATGATTACAGCCGTGTGCGTTATGGCGTTCCGACAAACTGGCAGAACTGGCCGTCAGCGGAAAATCCGTGTATCAACGTGCCTACTGGCACAACACACGGCACTTGGCCTTGACTGCCTCGTACGTACACACAAAAGCGGTGCCTGTGCCAAAATACAGACGCCGCTTTTGTGTGTACGTGTCCAGCGATTTCAAAAATGAAAGAGGGCGAGAAGGCGCATGGCGGGAACATTAAGAAGCGTTTTTAAAATTCATTTTTTTTAGCGATTCGCTTGAGTATCAAATGGATCATCGCGATTTGGATAAAGGCTTCACTATTGCAAGTTAGGTGCTCGTAGTCTTTGGCATGGACTCGATAGTTGAGTAGCCAAGCAAACGTTCGTTCGACGACCCAACGACGAGGGAGCACCTCAAAGCCGGAGCCTTGTCTGGATACGACTTCAAGGTCTATTTTGTGCGTTTTTTTTTTGAGCCACCCATTGCCTAAGCGGCGCGCCTTTATAGGCTCCATCCACCCACAGCTTGCGTAACCTTTGTACCGTGGGTGAAAAGTAGGTTTTCAACAAGGTCTTCAAGCCGTCGGCATCCGAGGTCGAAGCAGCGGTCACCACACACTCAATCAGACGACCCTCGGTGTCGACCAACAGATGGCGTTTGCGTCCTTTAACCTTCTTGCCGGCATCGTATCCAACACTTTTACCTTGGGTGGCCGTGGTAACGCTCTGCGCGTCCACGATCCCCGCCGACGGGGTCGGTGCCCGGCCGTGCTGGATGCGATCCTGCCTGGTTAGGGCGTCGAGTATCTGTGGCCAAACCCCTTGTTGACGCCAGCGATTGAAGTAGCCATACACCGTTTGCCAAGGCCCAAAACACCGCGGCAGCATCGGCCAAGGACACCCGGTTTTAGCCCGATACAGTAGACCATTCATCACCAAACGCACCGCCCGAGGTGGCCGACCCGGACCCCCTTGACGCCAACGGCCCCGAGGCAGCAGACGAGCAAGTAACAGCCATTGTGCATCGGTCAAATCCGTCGCATATTCTACACCGGGCGTACCCATATATAACCCCCCTTTCAGGCTTTGTGATGAAACCTAAAGGTCGGTTCATGGGTACGTCCTTTCAAGGGAAAATCAACTAAAAGTGAATTTTAAAAAGGCTTCTAAGGCGGTAATAGCCCCGTGCGGCATGGAGCCGATGACATCCTTGAAATCGTAGCCCCAGTAGTCGAGTGTCGCATCAAAACCCGCCTCCGAGACCAAGACAAATCCCGCGTTATAAGTGAAAGCCTGTTCGGGTTTGAGGTCCTTGCTGCCAAATCGGTCCACCGTTTGGTAGGCACCCGTTTCATTGATCCACTCCAGCGTTGTCAGCGGACTTTCATTTACGTCGTCCAGCGATGGCGTGCGAAACGTCGTCTGCACCGAGCCGCGCAGAAACAAGGATTGAGTCGGCGATTCCACTAGCTGATAGCGCCAGCCAAACTTGGGATCGAAACTGCTCGCCACGTCGTGGAACTCGTAGTTGGCGGCCAGTTGGGTATCAAAGCGCGAGCCCAAGCTCAGGGGAATCTCGGCAAAGAAGCGATGCACTGTCTGCGATTCATCATAGGGCCGGTGGACATTGGTAAACGCATAAGGCCCGAACATATCCTCGGCTGAGCAGTTCGCATCGCCTACCACCGGACAAGGATTGATGGTCACGTCGCCCTCGTCGTTGGGCTCGCCGCTGGCATTGAGCAAACGGAACTGGTAGCCGGCCGCGTAGCTAGCGACGTTTTCGATCCACGTTCCCGTCAGAGTCGCATCGGCCACCAGCATATCCGCGGTGCTCTGCATATCAACTTCCTGATTGAGCCAGTGCCGCAGCTCGGAACTGTTGGCAAGCTCGGGGCGGTAATCGGGATTCGCTTGGGTCGCAAAATTCGCGCCGATTTGCTCCGCGAACTCAATGGCATTGCCAAAGGGATTGTAGTACTGGCAGTCGCCCTGACCCGCCACTTGGCCGTTGCGTGGACCGAGCCGCATCCCAGCAAGAGACGTGTTATCGGCCTCCACGCCGACACCACAATCCGGGCCGCCAAACCCGCGGAAGCCAAGAAACAGCCGCTCGATGTACACACCCGGCAGATTGTAGTTACCCTCCGTGCGAGAATAGGACAGCCCTAGGTCAAAATGAGTCTCTCGACCGCCAAACGACGAAAAGTCACCATGGGCGGAAACGGCAAAGCGCAAAGTGCGAGAGTCCCGGCCCAGTATGCGCCCGGGCCCCGAGTTGCCAAACGGGCGACCGTTGAAATACCAGTTCTCTTCGCCTTGGCATTCGCGGTAGTACAGGTCGCCTTCTTCAGCGCCGTAGTCCGCACAGAATGCCTGCCGGCCCGGATGGTTGGGCGCGACTTCCATGATACTCGTATCGGTCAAGGGAAAAGGCGGATACGAAGGGGTCGTGTACCATTCGGGGATCTCAGCTTGGGCCAACAGCCCCTCTAAGTGATACTCCGTGCCATTGCCCAATTCGCCATTGATCTCGGCAAAAGCGCGTACATGGCTCATGTCCTCAATTAGATTCTCGTACTGCTGATAGCGGAAGCGGCAGGTCCAAGATTCCCGGAAACCGCCAAACTGCTCGCAACGCGGAGCGTGAATGGCAGCGGTCCACGGAGCCGGAGCACCAACGGCGAAGGTGCCCGGGTTGCCCAAGCTCGACCAACCCAGGCGCTGCCCGCCGCCATGCCACGGCTGTAGCAAATAGTCCCGCTCAGAAACAGGTAGCGCCTGCCGTCCCCGCCATTCCCCAGCGACGATCGCATGAGCCGCGCCGATTTTTCCACCCCAGATCGCGCCGACGTTGGAATCGCCCGCGCCAGCGATATATTCATGCGCTCCCGAAACCTCAAAACCCTCAAAGTCGGAGCGGGTCAAGAAATTAGCGACCCCGGCGACCGCATCCGAACCATAGATAGCCGCGGCCCCTTCTTTGAGCACCTCGACCCGGTCCACGGCGATGGCGGGAATGGCATTTACATCGACGAAGCGCCCGCCGATCAAGCGCGCCGGGACGTAGGTTTGGCGGCGGCTGTTGATCAACACCAGCGTCCGCGAAGCACCCAGACCGCGCAGATTGACATTGGCAATGCTCTCGGAAAGAGTGGCGGCTTGGTTGGCATTGTACCAACTGCTGCGCTCGCCGATCACCCCGTGACTGGCACTCAAATTTTTGAAGAAATCAACCGGCTGGGGCGCCCCTTGTTCGGCCATCTCGTCCCGCCCCGTCACCGCAACGGCGTAGGTCGAACTGACCGGAGAGTTCTTAACAGCCGTGCCGGTCACCGCCAACTCTTCGAGAAGCAGCGCAGCGGGTTTTATCCGCAACTCGACGGTCGCGGTTTGTCCGGCCTCTACCACAACCGGGGTGGTCGCTGGCGAGTAGCCGATCTGTTCGGCGCGCAACGCGTGCTCGCCCACCGGCACGTCGGTCATGGTAAACTGGCCCTGTGCGTCCGACATTCCGCCTAGGTCCAAGGCCGGGATATGGACCAAGGCCGCCTCCAACACCTGACCGCTGTCGTCGTCAACTACGGTGACGACGACAGTACCTGTCGCTTGCGTCCAAGCCGGCACAGCCCAAACCAAAGCGGCGACTAGCACCAAGACGCACCTATACAAAAGTTTCATCACAGGATATCCTTCATTTGAGATTGGGTGTATTTAATCTGCTAATTTGTAACATTTGCTCCGTCAGCATTCAGGGCACAGCACGCACTTCGCGGCGCAGCCCTATCCAGACGCAGACGGCCATGCCCAAGACGATCAGGGCAAACGGGAAGCCAGTCGCGATCGAGGCCGCCCGCAGCGAATTCAGCCCGCCGCCAAGTAAGAGGGTTATAGCGACTAACCCCTCAATCACACACCAAAAGACCCGCTGCGCTACCGGGGCGTCCACTTTGCCACCGGCTGCAATGGTATCGACGATCAACGAGCCGGAGTCCGACGAGGTAACAAAAAATACGACGAGCAACAGGAGCGCCATCAATGACAGCAACCCGGTCAGCGGGAGTTGGTCGAACATCTTGAACAAGGCGATTTCTTCCTTCCCCGCCGCAACATTCTCGGTTACACCCGAATAGCCCTCAACGAGGTGCTGATGGAGGGCCGTGCCGCCAAAAGTGCCAAACCACAGAAAGCACAACACCACCGGCGGGATGAGGACAAAGAGCGTAAATTCGCGCACGGTGCGGCCCTTGGAAATGCGGGCGATGAACATGCCGACAAAAGGCGCCCACGCAAGCCACCATGCCCAGTAAAAAGTCGTCCAGCCGTACAGGAAACCCGCGTCCTCGCGCCCAATCCAATTGCTAAGCGACACAACATTGGCGAAATAGCTACCAAACGCGGCGAACATACCGCGGAAAATGTAGCCCGTCGGCCCAAGCACAAAAACCAATAACAGCAACAAAAGCGCGAGAATGATATTGAATTGGCTAAGGCGTTTGATGCCGACATTGAGACCCGTCAGCACCGAGCTCAGCGCGAAGAACGTAATCGCGACAATCAGCACTACCATGGTGGTATTGTTGGCCGGAACATCGAACAAATAATGCAGCCCGGAGGCGAGCTGTTTAACGCCAAAGCCGAGCGAAGTCGCAAGCCCGAACAAACCGGCGAAGATGGCAAATGTATCGATGATATGGCCGGGCCAGCCCCAGATGCGGTCGCCGAACAAGGGATAGAACGCCGAGCGAATGGTGAGCGGCAATCCGCGATTATAGGCGAAGTACGCGAGGGCGAGTCCAACGACGCCGTACATGCTCCAAGCGTGCAACCCCCAGTGAAAAACGGTTGTCGCTATCCCGACGGCCGCGGCTTCTTCTGTTCCGGCGGGAAGACCAAGCGGTGGGCTTTGGAAGTGGTAGATCGGCTCGGCGGCGCCGTAAAACAACAAACCAATGGCCACGCCAGCGGCAAAGAGCATGGCGAACCAAGTTGGGTTGGAGTATTCGGGTTTTGCCTTGGCCCCTCCGAGTCGCACCTTACCGAGTGGCGAGAAGGCCACATACAGACAAAACAGTAGGAGAAGATTAGCAGTACTTAGAAAAAACCAATCGAGATTTACAGTCAGCCACTCGCGGGTATTGCCAAAAACTTCCGTCGCGGCTTCTTGGAAGACGAGTGCCCCAGTGACAAAAACGACAATGGTGATACTGGAAATTGTAAATACTGGGGTCAGATAGATATCTAAACCGAATAGTTTCTCGTGCCCTTCGTCGTCTAGCGGATGGAGTTGTTCTACCTCTTCATTTACTACCAAAACTTTCCTTTTGTTGAAAATTTAGGAGCATCAGCCCAACTCGACGTTGGTCCATAAACCGAGGGGCCTTGTTCCGTAGTGTCGTAAAATAAAAAAGGCTCCTTGTTAGATTTTTAGTAGTCAATACTTCTATAAAACTTCTCCATCCAAGCAGCCTGTGCCCAAGGTATGGCCGCCGCGGTTTCCCGTTAAGGCGGCACTCAATCTAAGGCCGCGTATACAACGCCTCAAACCGATCCTGGGCTTCCCATCCCAAGAGCCGCTTGGCTTTGTCGGGCCGGTACTTGTCGTGCGGCAGCTTCGCACAGATAAAGAAATTTTCGTACGGCGACGGCATCTCGGGTGCCCGCAACCCATACAAGAACGCTTCCCCAGTATCCTCCCACGAAGTCGCGTACGGATCCACTCCTTGCCCACGTTCTTCGGGCAAAATTTCCCGCGGCCGAAAATGCGTGTAGACAAAGGCGAGCACCTCCAAGCCCTCGCGCTCGGCAAACACGCGCGTAATGTGTCCACCTAAGTACTTGCTCACGGCGTAGAGATCGTCGCCCGGATGCAGTGGGATGTCGGCTTCCACTTGGAAGTCGTGCCAATAGTCGGCGTTGTGATCCAGCGAAGTGTGAAAAGGCCCGGTGTGAATCAGCCTTTTTATGCCGCAGGCGACGCAGGCTTTGGCCACGTTGTACGCACCAACCATGTTGACTTGGAAGGCCAGCACGGGATGCGGCCGGACGACGGATACATTGATCGCCGCGTCCATGCCCTCGCAGGCGGCCAGCACTTGCGCGTAGTCGGTAATATCGACGACCTGATTTTCGTGCGGTGGCCCCAACACCTCCGGGACCGGCGCACGGGGACTTTGCGGCGGCGCGGCCGCCACTTCTGCCATGGGCCGCCGATCGGTCACCCGCAACGTGTAATGGCCTTTGAGCGCGTCAATCGCGGCCGCGCCGACTGGACCACCCGCCCCAAACAACACCACCTTGCCTTCGTTCACCGTTGCCATCATGTCCTCTTCAAGGCGAAACGCCCGCTCGACGCCACGTGCGCCAGCGACCAGTGATGCCCTTCGCGCTCGGCGGTAACGGCTTGGCGCACAGCGGCCACCGTGTCGTCGGTCGTAGTCTCCGCACCCAGCGCACCCAAGCGCAGACAGCGCACCTCGATTCGACCCGTGCGGGCGATCTCGCGACCAACCAATTCAGCCATAAGCGGTGCTAACGACCCGGCTTCCGCCCGTGGCAAAGCATTCCACTGCGGATCAACCATATATTCTTCCGGGTAGTCGCGCAGCAAATCGAGGCTGCTCAGCAGCACGGCTTTCTCAATGCCGATAGCACAGGCCGCCGTCAGCGCCACGTAGGTCCCGCGCGCTGCCACATCGAGCACGACCCCGTCGTCGTTGCCAGCCGGATCGCCGCTCACCGCATGGACGATGGCATGCACGCCTGTCAACGCCGGCTCTAGTGCCTCGCGCTGAAGCAAATCAACCTGCCGATAGTTTGCTAGATCGCTTCTGTCTTCCGCGCCGAGCCCCATCACTTCAAACTCCGCACCCAACTCAGCCGCTAGCAGCGCACCCCAAGGGCGATCCGCGCCGATTATTCCCACGTGCATAGTGTCTCCTTTGTCGGGAAAGTCATCGTGTTGTTCAGCATCGCGACACGGTCTCAGTGACATTTCTATCGTCCAAAAAAGCAACAGGCTCTTCTTCTTTGCCATTTTCCCACATAAGGGAATAAAACCAAATGCCACTCTCACCAATGCAGAAATCTGCGGGAGTAAAGGTCATTTTTGAGTCCAGCCTGTCTCAGCATATTCAGAGTACACGCAAAATACAATTCTACCAAGACAGCTTCTCCGACAAGTTGTGAAAAAAGTACTTATCGTCGAGATAAATCAGCCGCGCCGTGTGTTCCGCTTGACCGACGTACACCTCTTGCTCGGGCGCTAAACTGCATAGCTCGCGGCCATCGGCAATGAGCACCACGTGGCCGTCCAAAGTCTCGGGACTGACGCGCAGTCGCACCCGTTTCTCAGCCGGCAGGATCAACGTCCGCGATGTGAAGTTGTATTCGTTGATGCCGTCGAGCAACATGCAGCGCACTTCCGGCATGACCAGCGGCGCCCCCATCGACAGCAACAGCCCGGTGCTGCCCGTCGGCGTACCAACGACCACGCCGTCGCCGCGAATGGTGCGGATTTTGGCATCGTCGACAAAGACATCGGTAGAGAGCATCTTGTGGTGCGCCCGCAAGGTCACCTCGTTGAAAGCCAGACTCTCGCCGTAGGGATGGCGGCAAGAGAGCACCAAGCGCGCGCTGACGAAGTACTGGCCATCGACCAAGAGCCGGACGATGCGTGCCAAATCCTTGCGGTCGCCAGCGGTCAGAAAGCCGACAGTGCCGAAATTGATCGCCAGCACCGGCCGCTGCGGGAAACGCGCAAAAGCACGGAGCACCGTGCCGTCGCCCCCCAGTGCGACGATGAGATCCAAATCGGGCGGCGCCGCGTCCCCTTCAATAAAGCACACTTCAATCCCATGCCGAGCAAAAAGGCCGCGGACCTCGGCGACCGGATAGTCTAAATCTTGGTCGCGCAGCAGGACCCCGACCTTTTTCAGTTCGAGTTGCACCGCCGCTAGCTACTGGGCCCGCGCTTGTCGGCTAGCCTGGGCCTCATAGGCTTTGATCAACGCCTGAGTCCCCTCTTCGGCGCAGCCGGCGCGCTCGACAATGTTGAAAAACTGGTGGGCGATGCTCACGGCCGGCAGAGCCAGCTTTATATCGTTGGCCGCCTGCAAGACCAAGCGCAAATCCTTTTGCTGCAAATAGACCATAAAGCCCGGGGCAAAATCGCCAGCGGCAATGCGCGGGCCTAAGTTGCTGAGCTGCCAAGAGCCAGCCGCTCCGCCGCTGATGGCGTCGATGACCTTTTGCACGTCCAAGTCCGAGGCCGCCGCCAGCATCAGGGCCTCGGCCATCGCCATGTTGTTGACCGAAACCGCGATCTGGTTGCAGAGCTTGGTGGTTTGGCCCGCGCCGTTGGGGCCGATCAAGTTGATATTGGTGCCCATAGCCTCAAAGACCGGCAGGCACTCGTTAAAGACCGCTTCGTCGCCACCGACCATGATCGACAAGGTGCCGTTGATCGCGCCCACATCACCGCCGCTGACGGGCGCGTCGAGCATGGCCACGCCCCGCTCCTGCAAGGCCGCGGCCACGGCGCGGGTGACTTTGGGCGACACCGTGCTCATGTCGATGACGACCGCGCCCTCTTTAGCTCCGCCAATCGCGCCCTCCTCGCCCACCAGCACGGCCTCCATGTCGGGCGTGTCGGTGACGATGCTGATGATGACATCGGCACCGGTCGCCGCCTCTTGGGGCGAGCCAACGCGCACGCCCCCAGCGGCGACGACCTCGTCGACGCGCGGCCGGTCGCTGCGGTTGTACACCTTGAGTTGATAACCGGCTTTGAGCAGGTTTTTTGCCATGGGCGCACCCATGATCCCCAAGCCGATAAAGCCGATTTGCGTTTGTCCCGGTGCGGCTGGCATGATTCTCTCCCCTCTAAAACGTGAAAAAGCGATGTCTGTTGTCTTCGATCTCGGCTGTTTCGTACAGGTGCGCGAGCCAGTTCTGCACAGCCTCCTGCTCGCGTTGGGCTTGAAGCTGGGCGACGATCTGCTCGCGCTGCGCGGCGAATTGCTCCTCATCTACCGGCGTCTTCTCCAGCAGCTTCAGCAAATACGCCCCGCGCTGGCGACCCTCGGCGACCTCGATCACTGCGCTGAGCTGGCCCTCGGCTAGGCGAAAGGCCGCGCCGATCACGGCGTTAGCGCGGCCTAGACCTTCCACGAATTCGGCGCGCATAAAAGCCTCGGGCGCGTGGAACTCCACCCCGGCATTTTGCGCCGCTTGAGCCAAGGTGACCCCGCCTTCGACTTCTTGCCGCACGCTTTCCAGCCGAGCGGCGGCGCGCGCGGCCTGCTTGTGCGCACGCACCACCGGCTCAAGCTGGTCCTTTAGCTCGGCTAGCGGTATGGTGCCCTCGGGACGCTTGGCCACCAGCTGCGCCACCCACAACCCTGAGTCGTCTTCAATGACCTGACTGACGGCACCAGGCTCCTGCTCGAAAAACCAGTTGACGAGCCAGGTGGTGTTCGCGCTGACGCCCGGCACGGCTTGGCCCTGGCGCAGGAAATTCGTGGGCGTCGCCTCCGTGCCAGAAGCCGCGCGCGCGGCCGCAAATCCCTCGGCGGCGGCTTGCTCTTGAAACGCCTCAACCGCGCGGCGCAAACTATCCTCGGTCGTGCGCGAGGGCTGGTACCTGAGCAGGATGTGGCGGGCGTGGACCTGCTCCTCGCCGCCTTCTTTCTCCAAGCGTTCTTCCGCCTTGATCAGATGCCAGCCATAGCGCGTCTGCACCGGCGCGGAAAGTTCGCCGGGGGCCAAGGCGAAAGCCGCTTCCTCAAAGGGCGCGACCATCCGACCGCGGCCAAAAAACCCCAAGTCGCCACCTTGGGCAGCAGAGCCTTCGTCGTCCGAGACTATCGCAGCCAACTCGGCAAAATCCGCGCCTTCCGCAATTTCTTGGCGCAGGCGGTCAATCTCCTTTTTGATTTCCAGTGAATCCGCAGCGCTGGCCACCTTGGGAAAGTGCGCGTACTCCAGCTTTACCTGATCGGGATGCTCGTAGTCGGTCGCGTTTTCTTGGTAATAGGCGGCCAAATCTTCAGCCGAGACCTCGCTCGCGTCGGCCGCTGTATCGCTGGCGGCAAATGCGTATTCAATGCGCACCTTTTCGTTGGCCTCGGCAAAGTGCTGGTGCGCCTCATTCGGACTCACCTGCGCCGTGCCTCGCAGCAGCCGCTGGAGCCGGTACTCGAGCAATTGCCGCTCGATCGCGCTCTCGATCCACAGGACTAAGGCTTGGTTGTTGGGGTCGCTGAGATGGGCCGGATTGCCGATGAATTGGGCGTACTTGTCCATGTCGAACGCGCCATCGGTTTGAAAAGCCTCGAATTCGTACACGAGCGGCGGCGGCTTGTTCCGCGTGTAAAAAGCAATTTCCCCATCGGTCACCTCGAATCCCAAGCGCTCGTATTCTTGATTCACAATGATCTCGCGGACGTAGTAGTCCCACACCTGCTGCACGAGCAGGGCCTGATCAGCGCGCTGCTCCTGCGGCAGCTGGCTCGCTACCCGCCGCAGCGCGTCTTGGAACTCTTGGAGCGAAATGGTCTTGCCATTTACCACGCCGACTGCATCGCCAGCGGCGTTGGTGCCCGGGCCCGAGTAGTCGGCTCCCCATTCGACGACGATCAAGCCGATGAAGGCGAAGATCACAAACCACAAAACGAGCACTGTCTTTTGGCGCAACAAAGTCATCATAAGCTATCGTACTCCTACGGTCTTGCGTTTTTTTCGTTGGCCTCAGCAGCCAATCGGTTTTTCAGCTCCGCCGGATAGCGAAGCAAACAGGCCGTGCAATGCCCGCCGCCCAGATCGACGAGTTGTGGCACGACGCGGGTGCAGATTGCCTCGCGCTCTGGACAGCGCGGGTGAAAGGCGCATCCCGAGGGCACGGCCGCCGGATTGGGCGCGTCGCCTTCCAAGAGGGCGCGCGGCCGCTTCGTCCGCGGATCGGGCGCCGGCACGGCCGCCAGCAGCGCGCACGTATAGGGATGAGACGGCTGGCGGTAGAGCTGATCGCGCGCCGCCACCTCGACTACGCGCCCCAAGTACATCACGGCTACCCGGTCCGAAATGTGGCGCACCACGCTCAGGTCGTGGGCAATAAACATATACGTTAAGCCCAAGTCGCGCTGTAGGTCTTGTAGCAAATTGATGATCTGGGCCTGCACGGAAACGTCCAGTGCGGACACGGGCTCGTCGGCGACAATAAACTGCGGCCGTACCGCCAAGGCGCGGGCAATGCCAATGCGCTGGCGCTGGCCACCGGAAAACTCGTGCGGGTAGCGCCGCGCACTGGCCGCCGGCAACCCGACCATCTCCAGCAACGCCCCCACCCGCTCGGGCAATTCGGCGCGGACGGCCAGGCCGTGGATCTTCAGGGCCTCGCCGATGATGCCGCCCACCGTCATCCGCGGATTGAGCGACGCATACGGGTCTTGGAAGATGATCTGCATGTCCCGCCGCTGTTGCCGCATGGCCTCTTTGCTCAACTCCAAAAGGTCAACCCCGGCAAAGCGCACCTGTCCGGCCGTAGCTTCGATCAGCCGCAGCATGAGCCGGCCCAGCGTGGTCTTGCCGCAGCCGCTCTCGCCGACTACGCCCAAGGTCTCGCCGCGTCCAATCGCCAGATCGACCCCATCGACCGCCTTGACGTGGGCCTGCACCCGGCCCCAAAACCCCTGGCGCACGGGAAAGTATTTTTTAAGGCCCTTAACCTCGACCAAGGGCGCAGCTTGGCTCATGCGTCCTCCGCCTTCCAACAACTCGCCCAGTGCCCGGCCTCGATCTCCTCCAACGGCGGCACTTCGGCCCGACAGCGGGCGTCGGCCAGCGGGCAGCGCGGGGCAAAGCGACACCCCGGTGGAAAAACGCGGGCGTCGGGCACCACGCCCGGGATGATGTCCAATCGCTCCTGGTCGGCGTCCAGCCGCGGGATCGAGCGCAGCAAGCCGCGCGTATAAGGATGTCTCGGGTGGGTAAATAGCGCCTGCGTTTCCGCGTATTCGACGATTTGCCCGGCGTACATGACCGCCACTTGGTCGGCGGTCTCGGCGATCACCCCGAGGTCGTGCGTGATCATCACAATCGCCATTTGCAAGGATGCTTGCAGCGACTCCAACAGCGCGAGGATCTGCGCTTGGATGGTCACGTCGAGCGCCGTGGTCGGCTCATCGGCAATCAACACATCTGGATTGCAAGACAGCGCCATGGCGATCATCACCCGCTGGCGCATCCCACCCGATAGCTGGTGCGGATATTCGTCGATCCGCTGTTCGGGCGCTGGAATCCCCACCAGTCGCAGCATCTCGATCGCCCGGGCGCGCGCTTCCTGCATGGGGACCTGCTGGTGTAAAACCACAGCCTCGGCAATCTGAAACCCGCAGGTCAGCACCGGGTTGAGGCTGGTCATCGGCTCTTGAAAAATCATCGCGATATCGTCGCCGCGCACTTGGCGCATCTCCTCCTCGTCCAGCGCAAGCAAATCGCGCCCCTTGAGCAGAATCCGTCCGGCCTCAATCCGGCCCGGTGGATCGGGCACCAAGCGCATGATCGAGAAGGCACTGACGCTCTTGCCGCAGCCGCTTTCGCCGACCAGCCCCAGCGTCTGGCCCCGCCCCACGGCAAACGACACCCCATCAACGGCGCGGGCGACGCCCTCTTCCGTATGAAAATAAGTCCGCAAGTCGCGGACTTCTAACACGGGATCCGGCGCGATCATGCGCGGTCCCTTTCCCAAGCCGTAGCCCGGCGCCTCTCGTCGGCGGCCAGCACACCCCAGCGCATCTTGGCGCCGAGCTGACGCCTGAAGCCCTCAACCAAGCAATCGACCAACTCGGCCCGGTCGATGGGCCGCCCCATGCAGGCCTGCAAATCCGTGCTGTGGGCGCGCACTCGCCGGGTCCATTTTTGCCGCACGTCCTCGTCAAGGCGCAGCAGTTGCGGCAGGCGTTGGTGGGCCCGGCCAAGCAAAATGGACCCGTGTTGCAGCAAGCGGCGTCCGTAGCGCCGCTGCGCACTGCCGACCATCTTGCGCTGCTGGCACGTGAGTTCCCAGCGCGCCGTACTACCAAAACAAGGCCCGGACCGCAAACCGCCCACGCAACGACTTGCTTTTTCCAACTCGACCGGGGCCCCGAAAAGCCGCAGCCCTTCGGCCAAGCACACGCCGATCTTGCGGTGCGTGGCCTCTATCCCGCCGCCGGCGACCAATACCTCGGCGACACAAACGACGCTGTAGGTCAATTCCTCCCAGTGTAGCACCGCCCGGCCACCAGTGGGCCGGCGCACCACGTCAATGCCCAGCGCACGACAGGCTTCGACATTGGCCTCGCGCTCGGGCTGCTGGTTCCAGCCGCAGGAGACCGCCGGCGGGTCCCAGCCGTAAAACCGCAGGACCGGACCGGGTGCCGCGTCCGCGGCGAGTGCTTGATCGACGCCCATGTTGTACGCGCCACAGTTCGCACCCGTATCGACGACGCGCCAAGCAAGGCCCATCAGAGCACATCCAAACGCTCAAGAGCGTCCTTGGCCGCCATCTGTTGCGCCTCCTTCTTGCTCGGCCCTCGGCCCGAACCCATGGGCTGGCCAGTGATGTACACGGCGACGCTGAAGATCTTGTCGTGGTCTGGCCCATCCTCAACCCGCAACGCGTAGCGGGGGTGGCCTTTACCCTTGCTCTGCGAGTATTCGAGCAACCTGCCCTTGAAATTGAATTTAGCGTCCGGTTGGACTATTCGGTCAAAATCCGCCAGCACCGCCCGCCGAACACAAGCGCGGGCGGCCGCTAAACCCCCGTCGAGATAAATCGCCCCAATCAGCGACTCCAAGGTGTCGCAGAGGATCGACGGCCGCTGTCCGCCGTTGGCTTTGCGCTCGTCCTCACTCAGCAGCACAAAAGCCCCTATCCCAAGACGATCCGCTTGGTGCGCCAGCACCTTGCGGTTGACTAGCTGAGACTTCATCTGAGTCAACTCACCTTCGCCTTTGTCTTCAAAGCGGCAAAAGAGGTCGGCGGCGACCAACAGTTCCAACACGGCGTCGCCGAGAAATTCGAGCCGCTCGTTCGACTCAATGCGGTCTTTGCCCTCTTCAACGTACACATACGATCGATGCTTGAGGGCCTTGACCAAGAGCTGCTCGTCCTTGAAATGGTAGCCCAACCGCTTTTCGAGCGGGTGCCGCACGGCTCGATCGCGCGCCGGCTTGCAGCGATTCCAAAGCGTTGAAATCCAGCTCATCGGCCTAAGGCCCGAATTGAAAACCTCGTTTGCACGGGGCGCACGGGAGGTGCTGGGAAAGAGCGTCAGCCGGTGAAGCGACCGAATACCAGTGCCACGTTGTGGCCGCCAAAGCCAAAAGAATTGTTGAGGGCGTAGTTCACCTGCACGCGGCGCGCTTCGTTGGGCACGTAGTCGAGATCGCAGTCCGGGTCCGGGTTCTCGTAGTTGATCGTCGGCGGCAGTACCCCGCTTTTGAGTGCCATGATGCAGGCGATGCTTTCGATGGCTCCGGCCGCACCCAACAAATGCCCGGTCATCGACTTAGTCGAGCTTACGGCCATGCTGGCGGTGTGGCTGGCGAAGACCGTCTTGATCGCCGCGGTCTCCTGCTGGTCGCCCATGGGCGTCGAGGTGCCGTGGGCATTGACGTACCCGATGTCGCCCGGCTCTAAGCCCCCGTCCTGCAGGGCGATGCGCATGGCCCGTACCCCGCCCTCGGCTCCGGGTGCCATCGCGGTCTGGTGATAGGCGTCGGCCGTAAAACCCAGCCCGAGGAATTCGCCGTAGATCTCGGCCCCGCGCCTTTGCGCGTGTTCCAATTCCTCCAAAATGATGGCTCCGGCCCCCTCCCCGAGCACGAAGCCATCGCGCGCGGCGTCAAAAGGCCGACTGGCCCGCTCAGGCTCGTGGTTGCGCGTCGATAGGGCCTTGGCCGAGGAAAAGCCGGCCATGGAAATGGGGGTGATGGCTGCTTCCGAGCCGCCGGTCACCATCACGTCGGCTTCCCCGTACTGAATCTTGCGCGCCGACTCGCCGAGGGCGTGGGCCGACGACGAACAGGCCGACACTGTGCCGTAGTTCGGTCCTTTAGCACCCAAATCCATAGAGATCATGCCCGGGGCCATGTCGGAAATCATCATGGGCACGTAGAACGGGCTGACGCGCCTAGGGCCTTTCTCCAGTAGGATGGTGTGCTGGTCTTCGTGCGTCTGAATCCCGCCGATGCCCGAGCCCCAAATGACGCCCACGCGCTCGGGATCAACCGCTGCCAGGTCGAGCCGGGCGCGGCTAGCCGCCTCCCTGGCCACGCAGATCGCGTAGTGCGTGAAGGCGTCGTTGCGGCGCACGTCCTTGCGGTCCAGAACCGCCTCCGGGGCAAAACCTTTGAGCTCGGCCGCGATCGTAGTCCGGTGGTGGGCCGTATCGAACTTGGTGATCGGACCGACCCCAGACCGGCCGGCTACCAGCGCGTCCCAGTAGGTCGGCAAATCACGGCCATTGGGCGCTAGGACCCCCAAGCCGGTGACGACGACTCGGCGCCTTGGTACGAGCGCTTTGCTCACGCCTTGCTATTCTCTTCTAGATATTTAATCGCATCGCCTACGACCGCGATTTTTTCGGCGTCCTCATCTGGAATGTCGATCTTGAACTCCTCTTCAAAGGCCATGATCAACTCCATGGTATCGAGCGAGTCGGCCCCCAAGTCGTCGATGAAAGACGCTTGGGGGTTTACTTGATCCTCGCTCACGCCGAGTTGCTCGACGACCAAATCTGTCACGCGCTCTTCAATAGAAGCCATAGTCTGTTCCTCTTGGGATGGGAGTACATGTTTTACCGCTGTGCGGCCTTCAAGTCAGGGTCTAAATATAGGCGAATCGGCGATGAGCAACATTTTTAACACCCAAATTACATGGCCATGCCGCCATCTACGGACAAGACCTGACCCGTGATATAAGCGGCTTGCTCCGACGCCAAAAACGCCACCGCGTGGGCCACGTCTTCCGGCGTCCCCGCTCGCCCCAGCGGCACGGTGGCAATCATCTGCTCCTGCTGCTGCTGGGTCAAGCGGCCTGTCATGCCCGTTTCCGGCACCAAACCCGGCGCCACGGCATTGGCGGTGATCCCGCGCGAGGCCAGTTCCCGCGCCAAGCTCTTGGTCAGGCCGATCAATCCAGCCTTGGACGCGGCGTAGTTGGCTTGGCCGGCCTGGCCGAGCAAGCCCACGACCGACGTGATGTTGACGATCCGCCCACTGCGGGCTTTGAGCATGGGGCGCACCGCCGCTCGGACGCAGTTAAAGGCCCCCTTGAGATTGATCGCCAAAACCTCGTCCCAATCCGCTTCCGGCATCCGCATCAGCAAATTGTCGCGGGTGACGCCGGCGTTGTTGACCAGCACATCCAACCGGCCCAACTCCGCCATCGTCGCAGCCACCAGCTCAGCCGCCTGCGCGGCGTCGGCGACATCGGCTTGGCGCACCAAGCAACGGCGGCCCAGCCCCTCTACGGCCGCCGCCACTTCGCCAGCCGCAGCCACGTGGCGCGCGCAGATTGCCAAGTCTGCCCCTTCTTCCGCCAAGCGCAGGGCAATGGCCCGACCAATGCCGCGCGACCCACCCGTCACCAAGGCGACCTTCTCGTCCAAAAGTCCCATTCTATTCCAATCCTTTTGCCGCGGCGATTTCTTCCACGGTACCGGCCAATACGACGGCGAGTTTAGGCCCAGTGCGGCGCGCCAGTCCCCTTAGCACAGCCCCCGGCCCTACTTCAAAAGCGCGATCAATACCCATAGCCGCCAGCCGCCGCATGGTCGCGTTCCAACGCACCGGAGCGGTCATCTGCTGGACCAGGTGCCGCCGCAACTTTTCTGGATCTGCCACGGGTGCCGCCGAGACATTGGTCAACACCGGCACGCGAGGCCGCGCAAAGGGCACCGCCTGTAACAGCGACTCCATCTCCACAGCGGCCGACGCCATCAGCGGCGAGTGAAAAGCCCCGCTGACAGCCAATTCGACGACGCGCCTAGCACCTGCTTGAGCGGCCAGTTCGCTCACCCGCGCCACCGCAGCCCGCTCGCCCGAGACCACGACTTGACCCGGCGCGTTAAAATTGGCGGCGACGACGCGCCCGGCATCCGCCGCCTGTTGGCACAGGGCGACGACGCGGTCGTCGTCCAGACCGAGTATCGCCGCCATCGTCCCGGGCTCATGGCGGCCGGCTTCCTGCATTAATCGGCCGCGCGCCCCCACCAGCGTCAGGGCCTCGGCAAAGGAGAGCACACCGGCGACCACCAGAGCCGAGTATTCCCCGAGGCTATGTCCAGCTACGGCCACCGGCTGGAGCCCAGCCGCGGCGAGCAATTCGCTGGCGGCGACGCTGTGGACGAAAACCGCCGGCTGCGTAACATGGGTTTGCGCTAGCGGCTCGGCCGGGCCCGCAAAGCAAAGCGCACTGAGCGCAAAACCCAGCACCTGATCGGCCTCGGCAAAGCGCGTCCGCACCGACTCGTACTGCTCGTAGAGATCGCGGGCCATGCCTACGGCCTGTGAACCTTGCCCCGGAAACAAAAAAGCGCACCCACGCATCCTTAGTACCCCCAGCGGAACAAGACGCTACCCCAAGTGAGCCCACCGCCGACGCCGGTCATTAGCACCAAGTCGCCGCGCTCCAACCGGCCCTGCTCGACGGCCTCGGCCAAAGCAATGGGAATCGTCGCGGCCGTGGTGTTGGCGTAGCGGTCGATGTTGATCATCACTTTTTCCGGGGGCAGGTCCATGCGCTGAGCGGCCGCGTCAATGATGCGCTTGTTGGCTTGGTGGGGCACGAAGAGCTTGAGGTCTGCGCCCGTAAGACCGTTGCGCTCCAGCAGGCTGACTGACACTTCGGCCATTTTTTCCACGGCAAACCGAAATACCGTGCGCCCTTCTTGGCGGATGTAGTGCATGCGCTGATCGACCGTCTCGTGCGAAGGCGGATGCAGGCTACCACCGCCTTTGATGTGTAGGCATTCGACCGCGGCCCCGTCGGCGTGCAGCTCAAAGTCGATCAGACCAGCACCGCTCTCGTCGCGCTCCAGCAACACCCCACCCGCCCCGTCGCCAAAGAGCACACAAGTCGTGCGATCTTCAAAGTCGAGGATGCTGCTCATCTTGTCGGCCCCAATGACCATCACCCGGCGATGCGCGCCGCTTTCGATAAACTGGGCGCCGGTCGCCACGGCGAAAACAAAGCCAGAGCAAGCCGCCGACAGATCGTAGGCCCAGACCTCGCTGGCGCCGATGGCGTGTTGTACCAAGCAGGCCGTCGCCGGAAAAATCATGTCGGGCGTAATGGTCGCGACGATGATTAGGTCGAGATCGGGCGCGTCGATTCCACGGTGCGCCAACAGCTCTTGGGCCACAGCACTAGCGAGGGTGGAGGTCGGCTCGTCCGCTGGCAGAAAGCGCCGCTCGGCAATGCCAGTGCGCGTACGGATCCATTCGTCCGAGGTATCTACCAACCGCGCCAGATCGGCGTTGGAGACCACCTTGTCGGGCAGGCAGGACGCCGTGGCGGTAATGGTCGCCCGAAATTTTTTCCCCTCTTTAGGCACGCAAGCAGCCGCCCCAAGCAGCCTATACTTCCGGCTCGATGTATTCGCGGCCGCGATAGAAGCCGCAGCTCGGGCAGACGCGATGGGGCAGGGCGGGCTGTCCGCAGTGGGAGCAAGTAGTCCTCGCCGCGGCCTTTATCTTCCAGTGAGTGCGCCGCTTGTCGCGGCGGGTGCGCGAAATTCTCCTCTTAGGTACTGCAGCCACGGGGGACTCCTCTCAAGAACCTTCTTTGGGTTGCGAAAATTCGATCTGCGCGAGCGCGGCCCAACGCGGATCCACGGCTCGTTCCTGTTTGGCGGTGGGTTCGTCGGCCTCTTCTGCTCCACAGTGCGGGCACCGACCATCGGCGTCCGGGGTGGGTATGCGCATCGGCAAGTCCAAGATCACGGCCTCGCGGATATATGCACACAAATCAACCTCGCGCGTCCCGCGATCGACGATCTCGATAAACCCGTCTTTTTCGGCCGACGCCCGCTCTTCGGGGGTGGCTTGGCGGCGCTGCAAAAGCAAGCGGAACCGCGCTGTGACCGCTTCTTGCACTTCCTCTAAACAGCGATAGCACTCGCCGGCAATGCCACAGGTAACGACTCCGTCGAGCCGGAAATTGTCGAGCGCACGCCGCACCTCGACGCGGGTTTCAACAACGAAGGGAAAGGCGAAAAATTCGTCTTTTAACGCCAAGTCCTCGGCCCGCAGCTCAAAGGTGAGCGCATTCGGGCCTTCCGCGAGGTCGTCGAGTACTAGCAAAGCGGGCATGGGATTGTTCAGTCGGCAAAGAAAAACGCGATCTCGGACTGGGCGTTGGCCACTGAGTCCGAAGCGTGGACGGCGTTGCACTGCACGTCCGTGCCAAAGTCGCCGCGGATGGTGCCCGCCGGGGCCTCAAGGCTGTTGGTCGGGCCGATAAAATCGCGCAAGTGCGCCACGGCGTCCACACGCGCGAGCACCATCGGCACGGCTGGCCCAGAGGTCATAAACTCCACCAATTCGCCGTAGAAGGGGCGCGCTCGATGCACGGCGTAGAAGGCCCGCGCTTGCTCGGCGGACAGCTCGACCATGCGCAGGGCGCACACCACAAATCCCTCGCCCTCGACGCGGGCAATAATCTGGCCGATGGCGTTTTTGGCGACCGCATCGGGCTTGACGATCATCAACGTGCGTTCCATCACAATAGGTTATTTCCTCGGTACGTGCGTTCCATAGTCAAACAAAATTTTGAAAGATAGGAGCGAATCGGTTTTGTGTCAATGGACGGCCCGCACAACAAAATGCCCTAAGTATAGCTTTCATAATGAGTTCGGCGCACATTTCTTGACAGGATAGCGCGCCGCTCCTAGATTGGCCCATGCTATGAATCATCCGCTGTTAGCCGAAGAAGGCAAGGTCATCCGCGACCCGGTCTGGGGCTACATCCACGTCCCCGCGCCCGTCCTCGCCCTCGTCGACACCCGCGCCTTTCAGCGCCTGCGCAACATCACCCAACTCGGCTACGTGCATCTGGTGTACCCGGGCGCGCGCCACTCGCGTTTTGAGCACTCGCTGGGCGTCTATCACTTGGCCAAGCGGTTTTTGGCGCGGCTCCTCGACTCGGACCCGCCCCTCGTGCTGAGCGACGAGGATGTGCGCGTCTTCAGCGCCGCCACCTTGCTTCACGACATCGGCCACTACCCCTTCTCGCATACCCTCGAAGAGCTAAGGCCCTTCTTCATGCGGCACGAAGAGGGAGCGAGGCAGATCATCGAAGACCAAACCGGCGAACTCTACCAGACGATCGCCGATCAATTTCAGATCGATCCAGTGCGCGTAGCCAACGTAATCGACTACCAAAACAGCGGCCGCGCCGTTCCCCCCGAGGACCTGCTGCTGGCCAACATCCTCAGCAGCGCTCTCGATCCCGACAAAATCGACTACCTCCTGCGCGATTCCATGTTCTGCGGCGTGCCCTTCGGCGAGAGCGTCAACCGCGACCGCCTGATCGCCTCGATCCAGTTCGACCCTGAGCGCCAGCGGCTGGCCATCACCAGCAAGGGCGTCTCCGCGGTCGAAGCCCTCGTCTTTACCAATTACCAAATGTACCGCAACGTATACTGGCACCACGGGGTGCGCTCGGCATCGGCCATGTTCAAGCGCGCCGTGCAAGAAATCCTCCTTCACTCGCACAACCGGCTCGACTTCTCCGATTTCCACCGCCTCACCGAAAGTGGGCTGATCGCACGCCTCCAGCGCGAGCAGCAGCGCTTAGGGCTGGAAACGTCCGCCCAACTCCTCAAAGGCACGATCCACCGCCGCCTCTACAAGGTCGGCACCGTCATCCACCCCAGCGAGCGCACCCAATCCCTGATGCACCGCCTCGACTTTCTCTTCCGCCATCCCTACAAGCGCCGCGCCAAAGAAATCGAGCTGTGCCAAGTCTGCGGCCAGCGGCTGGGTCGCGCCCTCCAAGGCCACGAGATCCTCATCGACATCCCCAGCTTCAACAAGACCCCGGAAGTCGATCTCCGGGTCTTCTACGGCCGCACGCTCCCCGCCGACAAGACCGACCCCCTGACCTTTGCCGATCCAGAGGTCTCCCGCCTGCGCGATTCGCTCCTGCACAACTTCGAGGATCAAGCCAAAATTTTCCGCATCTTCTGCATCGACGACCCGGATCTGCGGGAATGGGTGGGTAAAGAGGCCAAGCAATATCTCTGTTGAAGGTTTTCAGGCCCGGCGATCATGGCGTATTTTCGCGGCAGACAACAACCTAACCCACCAAATCGGCTTGTAAAAAGGCAACATTAAAATGTGGCTCATATTGGCTGTTTTATGTCTATTCACTGGTAATTTGCTTTTACTTCCTGCGGCAATTTACTATGTCTTGCGCGATTTCGATCAGCAGGATTACTAAACGGCGGTTGACAACGCGGCCACAAAAGACTTCTTATTCCCTGCCGCCGCGAAAAGCGGCGCAAATAGGCGGAGCATAGGCGATGGAACAAGCAATGACAGCGCGCGCGATCGAGGGCGTCGTCCGGGAGGTCACAGCCGAGGAGGTAGCCTTCTACCGCGAGCATGGCTGGGTAATGATGCCGCGGCTGGTCGATCCAGCGTTCGCCGCCCAGCTTTTGGGCGTCGGACGGGCGTGGGCCGAGCGCAACGGCCAGAAGATCGGCCAGGGCAAGCCAGTGGTCGGCCTAGCGCGGAATCAAGAGACCGAGCCGTTTGGTTCATTCATGTTCAGCGCGCGCATGGCACAAAACGCTACGCGCCTCGTGGACCGGAAGCGGCTCAAGGGCGTGGACCTTCCGCTCCGCTACCGCATAGATATTCTCCTAAAAAAGCAGCCCGGAGCCGCCGGGTCCACCTATCACCAAGACTCGTCCGAGCATGGGTCCGACCGGGTCGGCGAGCTCCAGTTCTGGCTGGCCCTGGCGGAAGTCACGCCCGAGATGGGCGCCATGCGGTTCGTCAACCGCTCGCATCGCGAAGGGCCGCTGGGCTCGGTGTTCAACGACGACCAAGGCGACCTACTCAAGCAGTTCCCGAATCTAACCTCCGCGCTGGAGCTCTCGCCGCCCTTACACTACCAGCCGGGGGACTGTACGGTGCATCACGGATATACGGTCCACGGCGGCCCGGACAACACCACCGACCAACCGCGCTGGTCCTATCTCTTCTCGTACAGCCCGGCCGATACCCGCTACTGGAACGGCAGCGCCGCCAACTGGGGCAGTCAGCGGAAGCGCCTGAGCGACTCGGACAATCCCATCGTGCCCTCCCAAGCCTGACCATGCCTCGCAAAGGGCGCGTCGCAGTCGTCACCGGAGCCAGTCGCGGCGTCGGGCAGGCCATCGCAAACGCGCTGGCCGCGCACGGCCTGGCGGTCGCAACCGTTGCGCGCCGCTCGGCGCAATTCACGGCCGATGTCTCAAACCCAGCGGATGTCGACCGCCTCAAAATCGCGGTCGAAGCCCAGCTCGGCCGGCCCACCGTTGTCGTCAATGCGGCCGGCGTCTTCGGCCCAATCGCCCTCGTACAGGACAGCGACCCCCAAGCATGGATCGAAACGCTCATGATCGATGCGGTGGGCCCCTATCTGGTGTCTCGTGCGTTCCTCAATGGAATGCTGGACGCAGGCTGGGGCCGGATCGTGAGCCTTTCGTCGGCCGCGGCCCTGCACCCTCCGGGGCGGCTGAACAGCGCCTACGGCACGGCCAAGGTCGCTCTCAACCAGTTCACCCGCCACCTGGCCGCCGAGCTGGCGGGGACGGGCGTCACGGCCAACGTCATCCATCCCGGCGACGTCAAAACCGCGATGTGGGCGGATATCCGCGACAAGACGGGCCGCGTCGCCGCAAGTGGCTACGCCGACTGGGTGGCATGGGTGGAGCAAACGGGTGGGGATCCGCCGGAGAAGGCGGCTCAGCTCGTAATCGACATCATCGAGAGCAACGTCAACGGGCGTTTCCTCTGGATCGATGATCCGCTCCAGACCCCGATCCCGAGTTGGGATTAGGCCCGGGCCATGCCCCTGCACTATCCACCCCTCTACCTGCGGCCCAACAGCGAGCGCACCGTGCGCAACGGCCACCCTTGGGTCTTCTCGGGCGCGGTCGAGCGGGCGCCCCGCGATGCCAACACCGGCGATATCGTCGATGTCTTTGACGCGCAGGCGCGCTTTGTCTGTCGCGGATTCTACAACCCCCGCTCGCTAATCCGCGTCCGCAGTCTCACTCAAGACCCCAGCCGCCCCATTGACGCGGCCTTCTTCACCGAGCGCATCGCCCAAGCCATCGCCCTGCGCCGCGGCGCCGGGCTATCCGCCCACACCAACGCCATGCGCCTAGTCCACGGCGAAAGCGACGGTTTACCCGGCCTAATCGCCGACGATTACGCTGGCTACCTCGTAGTGCAATTCCACACGGCCGGCATGGAAAGACAACGCCCCGCCATCCTCGACGCATTCCAATCCCTGCGCGCCCCCCGCAGCCTGTACGAACGCAGCGATGTGGGTACGCGCCGCGCCGAGGGACTCGACGACCGGCCCACCGGCCTACTAGCGGGCGAAGCACCGCCCGAATTCGTCGAGATCGAAGAGCACGGTACGCGCCTCTACGCCGACCTCTATCGCGGCCAAAAGACTGGCTTTTTTCTCGATCAGCGCGCCAACCGCTTCTATCTCCAGCAATTCGCCCGCGGCCAGCGCGTACTCAACCTCTTCTCCTATTCGAGCGGCTTTTCCGCCCACGCCCTCCAAGGCGGCGCATCCCACACCCTCGACGTCGACATAGCGCCGCAAGTCGCGCCCGCCGCCCGCCGCACCCTCGACGCCAACCGCCCCCAAGGCACCCACGCCAACCTGTTGATCGCCGATGTGTTTTCCTTCGTGGACGCACTGGCCGAGCGCGGCCCCAGCTATGACATTGTCGTCTGCGACCCGCCCTCGCTGATGCGGAAACGCAGCCAGCACAAACAGGCCATGGGCGTCTATACCAAACTCAATCGCAATGCCTTCCGCCTCATAGCCGACGGCGGGCTGCTGGTGACCGCCTCGTGCTCGGCGCGCATTTCCCAAGAGGATTTTTTCCAAATCATCCGCCGCGCCGCCGCTGGTGCCCGAGTCCGCGCCCGCATCCTCGCCTACAACCTACACCCAGCCGACCATCCCATAGACCCAGCCTTTCCCGACGGACGCTATCTCAAGTGCCTCTTTGCCCGCGTCTCTCGCCCGTCTTGAGTCCTTAGCGCGGCGGCGCGTAGCTTCTCACGCTTCCGGCGTCCGGGCATAAAGACGTACGACAAAACGCTCGTCTCGCTCAATCAGCTCGGGTTCCGTGCCGTTGTGTTCCATCATGCCTTTGACGATTTTCCGCGGAATGCCCATTCCCATGTGCTCCAGATAGTGGTAGTCCCGCATGACGTCTTTGAGCACCTGGTTTCGCGCGGCCCGCGTACCGGCTCGCATCCGCGCCGGCGTTATCCCGTTTGGGAGCCGCCCCGGAGAGACGATCTCCAGCCTGTCACTATATATCGCCAACTCGATATCCGTACTTGTGAGCAGGTAGTCGCGGTGAATTAGCGCGTTGACTATAGCCTCGCGAAGTGCGTCGGACGGATACACCGGCCGCTCCATCCGCCGCCCACCCGCCAACTCGACAGTCCCGCGCGTGTTGCGCTGCACAAAATCCAGGGCCTGTTCGATCAGCCCATTCTCAACGACTCCATCGTCTCTGTTGCGCAGTGGCGTCATAGGGCCGCGTATCGCCGTGCGCTCCTGTGCATCATAGTCTTGCTCCGTTCCTGGATACGCGACGGCGTCTATCCCGGCATGTGGAAGAAACCGATTCGGCGTCTCGCCGAACAACAGCATGCCGGCTACGGTTACGCCTTCTTCGGTCATTATCTCGGTATTGACCAGCAAAGCCTGCCACGCATCTTCGTCCTTGTCATTGGGCACGTCCTGCTGGCGGATGTCACCGAAATAGTTTCCCAGCCGTCGCCGGTCCAGGTGGGCGAGCTTTGCGCCTGAGACCGGCCGCAGTTCAGCGCGAATAGTGCCTCTTTGCTGGAACAAGCGAGCCAGCTCTTCTTGGCTTGCTTCGCGGCTCTGCGTTCCGACGCGCATCAGGTACCTGTTGCTGTTACTGTGCCAGAGCGCGTGGACATCATAGCCGCGGGTCACGCGCACAATTGCAACGTCCTTGCCCTCTTCAAGGCCGCGGATCACTTCAAAAAAGGGAACGATCGCCGGCCTGATCTTGTCGCGGCAGACATTCATCACCCACTCTTCGAGATCGGCACGAGTCAGGCCCGATACTGTTCCGTCATCCTCCACGCCGAGCAGCACCATGCCGCCGGCCAAGTTCGAAAAGGCAACCAGTTCCTTCGCTAAATCCTGGGTGCTGAGATCGTCCCGCTTGAATTCCACGCCGGAATTCTCGCCGGTCGCCAGGATCTCCAACAGTTCGGTTCGCGTCGTCATACCTCAAAATCCGTATTTGGACCGACGCGCCTCAAACGCGGCTTTGCCGCCTTCGAGGACTTCCTCGACCAGTTCCCGTACTGGGCTGTCGTCAATCGAGCCCATATGTTCAGGCGTTATCCTCGCCTGGCCTTTTTTCGCTTCGCCGGTCGCCGAGAGCCCGAGGATCAGGTCCGCATCGCCGAGCACCGGGATGTTGGCGTTGTGCGTCGAGAACACGAACTGACGCCGCCGCTTTTCCCGTCGCATGATCGGCACGACGCCTTCTGTGATGAAACGGTTGTCGAGATCGTCTTCCGGCTGATCGACGACAAGCGGTGCTTCGGACTCCAGCAGCAGGAGCAGCAGGATGGCCGTGGCCTTCTGGCCGGTGGAAAGTGCTTGTAGCGTCTGCCACACCGGCGGCTCATCTTCCGGGGCGGTGTTTAGTTTAATCTCGGTTGTCGCCGACAGATCGAGTTCCTCAATTCGCATGAACAACTCGGGACTGGCACCGGCAATCCGCTCGGCTGCGCCGGGCGGCAGATCGCAATGATCGATCAGCGACTCCTTGCCTTCCCGGCACCGCTGCGCCAGCTCGGGTAGTGATAGCTGGTCCCGCGCACTCAGGCGGTCAATCGCTACGGCGAGATTGCCACCGATCTCGTCGCGCAGGAGTTCCTTCAGGGGAGCGCGGTTCCCAGCCAGCGCGACGTTGACCCGCACCCGGTTGCGCAGCTTGTCTGACGCCTGTTCCGCCGCTGTCTCGATTTTCCGGTACTCGCTGGCCTTGATGTCTTCCCATTCCGCCAACAGGGTGCGTCGCTGCGCTTCATGGGCCGCGAGGTCGCGCTTCAGGTTCTCGGACTTGTCCTTGAGCGGTCGCAGTGCTTCAATCTGCTGGCGGAGTTGGATAAACTCCGCACCGTCGATCTTCGATTGCTGAAGCTCCCGCAGGAGCTTCTCGTAGGTTGCTTCGATCGCTGTTCGGCGTTCATTCCAGCGCGTTTCTGTCTCGGCAATCGCGCGGTCGGCTTCGGCCAGCGCTTCGCCGAATTGAGCACCGACGACCTTGAGCCGCGTGCTCAGCGTCCCAAGGATTTTCTCGATCTCCGCGAGGATGTCTGCGTTCGGCAACCCTTCGAGTGCTTTGGCGGACGCGAACACCGCGTCGATCGGCATGCCCTCTGCTAGTTCGCTCTGAAGCGTCCTGTATTGCTCCAGTCGATCCGCGAGATTGGCAAACAGCCGCTCTTCCCGGATGAGCAGGCTTTTCTCCTTGAGCCGCTCTTCGAGACCCGCCTGCTGAAACCTTTTCTGCGTCTCTTCGAGGCTGGGCAGCACTGCCAAGCGTTCATCCGTGCTCTTCATCTCCCGCCGAACATCGACGATCCGGTGGCGCGAACGCTCCAGTTCCCGCCGAACTTGCGACTTTCGGTCCGCCAGCGATGCGTCGCGGTCCGCGAACCTTTCCAACAGCAAGGTGAGTTTCTCGGGGCTTTTCGTCAGTTCGGCAATCTCGTGTTGGCCGAACACTTCCACCCCGGGCATCACATCGCGCGGCGCAAGCGGCAGCACTTCGCCCGCTTCATCCTTTACGACGGGCGGATTCGGCACGGATCTTTCTATCGTGTAACAGCGCTTAGCTGGCCTGTGCGAGCGCACACATAGCGAGACCTTTGTTCCCGATTTTAGGACGTAGCGAATCACGCCCTCATGGGCTTTGCACGCCTCGTCCCCGAGGGGTTCAAGGCCGAGCACGTAGCGTATGCTTTCAACTATCGTGGATTTGCCCGTGCCGCGACCGCCGACCAGCACATTGAGACTCTCGTTAAAATGCACGGCCGTGTCGCGCAGGAAGCCGCCTTCCCACGTCATCGCCAGAAATTCCGCATGCGGCTCTGGCGCTGGATCGCTGTGCAACCGGATTCGCGCCTGTGGGTCGAGAAACGCCTGGCGGAAGCCTTCGACAGACACCTTAGACATCTTGATGAAACAGGATGCCCGGTCTTTTCTCAGGTCTTCCGGGCCATTGACGTCTGAGGCATTCAGGATCGCCGGCAACCGATCCCGCCGGTACTGAGCGTTCTTGTTTGCGAGAATGGGCCTGATCGCCGGCGGCGCATCGCTCACCGGACCGGGAAGGGCGCAGGCGAGCAGGTTCGGCGACTTCCAAGCATTGATCCCGGGTTGGCCGGAAAGGGTTTTCAGCAAACCGCCATCCGACGCCACGTGCGCGGCGATACAGATGGCACCCCAGTTCTTAGAACGCTCCAGCAAGTCGATGGCGTCGAGTGCGCCAGTCGGCGACGGGTGCTCCGCATCGTGGACGCCACACTCGCCTATGAATCGCTCCAAGGCGTCGTCCTGGTCTGGGTCGAACAGGCAAAGGAAATGCACACCGTCCTTGGTGACGGCTTCAAAGCCGCTGAACGCATAGAGACCTGCCTGACGCGCCGCATGTACCAGGCTTTTTGAATCCTCCACGCGATAGTGGTCCGCAACCGCAATGACTTCAATGCCGACTTCCCGGCACGTGTCAACAATCGCGGTGTTGTACTCGTCTTCCGACGCGAAGTCCGCCGGCTTGTTGTGCCGGCCGAGATAGGCGAACGGATTGACCTGCAAGGCGCAGCGGTAGAGCCGCGCACCGTTTGGGAGGTCCAATGCCGCCGCCATGCGACCCGCCTGAAGATGCGTCGCCGCAGCGGTCATCGTCGATCCGCGGTCGGTTTTGTACGGTCGAGCTTCATTCCTTTTCAAACCCTTGGCTCGTGAATTTCAGGGTCCGACCGTTCTCCGTTACCGTGCGGACCACGTGGTCCGGCGCACCCGCCGGAATCTCAGCACCAATCTCCAGCGTCACGGTGACCTTCGCGCCAACGAGCCCGGCCAAGTGTGCGATGACCTCGTCGGCGATCTGGCTTGCGTCGCGGCCAACGCGCGTGGCGTCCAGTTCCACCGTGCCGTGAAAGCGCTTGGGCGGCGGTGCCTTGGGCGGTTGCGCTGGTTGGTCGGCGGCGGTGGTTTCCGCAACACGGCCCTCGGTTCCGGTCTCACCTGCCGGGGCCGCTGCTTGGCCTAGCCCCGCCGCCTGGCGCTCGGCGTCCAACTGCTGGCGCGCAACATCCGGCTTGACCAGCCAGCCCAGCGCGTCCGCGTCCGGCAGCGCGACGACTTGGCCACCGCGGAGCCCGCGATAGCGACCGGCCTCCTCGTCGTAACTGTCCGCAAAAGCAAACGCATCCTGCTCCCACGTCAGCAGGGCGACGCCGTCTTCAATCGCTTTCAGCAGCACCTGCGGTTTGCTGATCCGCGGCAGATAGCAATACCGCGCAAAATATTCGACCACCTGTTTCACGGATACCCGGTCATCGCGCCACAGCGGGATCCGGTCGATATCCATCCGCAGCCGGGTCGCGGCAAAGCCCGTCACCAGCAACTCGTCACCGCGCAGTTTCTTGCTGGCCCGAACCGCCAGCGCGTCTTGCCCGGACAGGCGCATGGCCTGCCACTTAACCGCGGACTGTGGGGCGTCCTGCACCGGAACGAGCAACCACTGGTACGTCTCCGGCACTCGGGCCGTCACCGCGCTCGCGGCCGCGTCCTGTTGCGTCTCGGCCTGTCTCACCTGATGGGGCGACAGATCGAGCGACTCGCGGTCGGCCAAGATCGACTCCCACGCCAAGTAGCGGCGCACCGCTTCATCCAAATCTTGCAACCGCGTCTTATCGGCGGCCAGAAACACGAGCGCGTTGCGAAAAAGTCGGGGGGTGTTGCCGCGGTACTCCCAGATGGCTTGTGCTGCGACCTCGGCCGCGTTGCTGGCCTCGCTGCCATACGGATGGTCCATACCGAGCACGACGAGGCGGGCATCGAGATCGTCCGGCACGTCCTGCCCGGATTGAGGCAACGGATGCACGCGGCTAAAATCGCCCGGATCGCGCAGATCGGCGCGGAGCCGCGCTCCGAGCTCCTGCATCACTTTGTCGGGATGGTCCTTCAACTGCTCGGCGCGATCTTCGGCGATCTTCGTTACCGTCGGCTGGGTGGAGTACCAGTACCGCGGCCCATCCTGATAGAGGTAGGTCGCGGTACCGGCGAGCCGCCGCAGCGCATCGCCGAACACGGCGGGCGACTCACCCGGCATCACGCAGCCGAGCTTGACCCGGCGGTCTTCAAGCCCCTGATGCGCGGCCGCAGCGGTCGGTGCCGACCCGAGGTAGATGGCGCGGGCCACCCGCCGACACGCCGCGAACTTCCCGAGATTCGGTACTGCGCCGTCAAGCTGCCGCGGCAGGGCGCTCGGCCCATCGACATCCTTATCAATGACCGGCACCCAGTTTTCCGGGAGGTAGCGGGTTAGCTCAAACTGCACCCGGGGATCGTCGATAGCGATGTTGGCCGGCAAGATCAGGGGATTGCGATCGCCTTTTTCCCAGAGGCTGTGAATGACCGCCGCCATCAGCCGCAGCACCCCCCGCGTGCGCTGAAACTTCACCAGAGCCGACCAATCCGCGTAGAGCCGATCGAAGATCTCCGGGTGAATCGGATACGCGGCCTGGAGCCGCTTCTCGTAGGCACTGTCGCGACACTCCAGCGGGAATTCTTGGTGCTGCGTGCGATACAGTTCGGCAAACGCCCGGGCCACTACGTCGCGGTCCTTGAACTGCGCTGGATCCGATAACGGCTCAAAAAGACGACGGCGCACAATCTCAAAGCCTTCCTCGGCACTGGCCGGACGCCAAGAGGACTCTAGGCGGCCCACGACGTTTTGCAAGCGGTCGAGAGCTTCCCGTCCACGCTGGCCGCCGACCTCAACATCTTCGGCCTGCGCGTGCGGCGAATCCCCGCTGTCGGACGCGGGCAAGCTGATCACCAGCAAGCAGTTGCCGGCCAGTTTGGCCGACTCGGTCAGCACTTGGGCAAAGGTGAACTGGGTTTCAAAGCCGCCCGCGGGCAAATCGCTCCGATCGTGGAGTTGACGCGCATAGGCAACCCACTCATCGACCAGGATGAGACAGGGGCCGTACTCCTTGAACAGCGCACGCAGCGCGTCGCCAGGACTGGTGGCTTGCTCATCGTCGGCCGCGATTTGGGCGTAGGCGTTCTTCCCGCCCAGTTGCCAAGCCAGTTCGCCCCACAGCGTGCGGACCACCGTGCCATCTTCCTTGGTCGTGGGATTGCCCGGAGAAATTTTGTTGCCCACCAGCACAACGCGCCGCACTGAGGGCAACTGGGTGGCCGCGGCTTCCTGCATGATCGCGTCTATATTGGCAAGCTCGGTGGGATTCGCGCCGGAGAACAGGTGGTAGAGCGCCAGCATTGAGTGCGTTTTGCCGCCGCCGAAGTTGGTCTGGAGTTGGACGACCGGATCGCCCCCCTTGCCGGTCAGCCGGTGTATGGCCCCGACCAGCAGCCCCTTCAGGCTTTCGGTCAGATAGGTGCGCCGGAAGAACTCGGCCGGGTCGCGGTATTCATCCGTCCCTTCGCCCAGATGGACCTGCCACAGGTCAGCCGCGAATTCAGCCTGCTCGTATTGCCCGCTCGCAACATCCTGGTGCGGCGTTACGATCTCCCGCCACGGCTTTAGCTGCGCGGCGGCCGCGCTCTCGATCGCCGTGCCCGCTTGCTTGCGCCGCTCGCCGCGCACCTGCTCGTCAAACCGGACCCGAAGCAATTCCATCTTGAGCCGCTCTAGCTCGTCCGCCTGCGGCGCCGACACGGCCGCCAATAGCCGTCCGACCGAGTCGAGGGTGCGGTAGGCGTCGTCGCTCGAAAAGCGCTCCTGATGCGCCCACTGGTTGCGACACGCCCGGAGTTCGCTGACCAAGCTGCGCTCGGCGCGTCCGAGAATCTTGCGGAAGACATCGTTCCACGTCTCCCACATGAGCTTTAACAAGGCGGCGACATCCCATTCTACAATCGGCTTGTCCGCCCGCACCAAGTCCTCGGCCGCGTCCCGCAGTTTGTTGACATCCACGCGGCCTGCTTCCATGGCCCCGGTGATCTCGCGCTCGACAAAAGGCCCAAGCCCTGTCTTGAGCAGTTCGAGTGCTTTTCCGACTCGTTCGTGATTTGAAATCGCCATGTGTTACTCTTCCTAACCGAGGTGGTCAATTTCGACGTTTTCCCAGTGCTCCTTTAGGTACTCGGCGACTAACCTTCGGTGGCAGTGATGAGGTTTGTCCTCGCTACAAAGCAAACATGCGTCTTCTAACATGTCCGGCTTAAGCTTCTCCTCAATACGTCGCTCTTCCATCAATCGCATGAAACGCTGCTCGTAGTCTTCCCAGCGGCCCCCGTTCTTTTTATAGGTATCCAGCATCTCCTTTGTCGGCGCCAAACTGGGCACGTGCGCGTATTCCATGTGACATAGGTTTTCCAAGAAGTATTCTAGATCTTTCTTCTTCGCGAAACCGGCGAGTTGTGAGACGTTATTCAAGCGAACGTCCACGATACGCTTGGCTTTCGCGTTCTTCAGCGTCTCGAAGAACTGCTCGGCACTCTTCTTAGTGAAGCCGATGGTCAGAATTCTCATTCGCCGCCCCCGCCGCTTCTTTAGCGAGGTTTTCGTCTATGTACGCAATTCGCTTCTCTTGTTCGGCGTAGGCGTTATCCAACAATTCCGCTTCACTCCGAAACAGTTCGTGTTCTGGTAGCCCCATGTCAGCGAAAAGCCGTTTCATCGCAATCTCGTGCGATTCTACGTCGCCGTTCGCCAAGATGTGCGCTACCTTGCTGCCGCTTCTCACGAGCTCGCGTGTGACCAAGATGGTTCGGTGGCACTCAAGCGGCTCCCTCTCGGCACACATGAGAGCCACCCTCATTCGTTCCGACCCGTCTCGCACACGTTGAAGCCCAGCCTGGAAAAGCGCTGTCTGAGCGATTTTTCGGAATTTGACGCGCCCACTTTCGTAGCACGCGGGATCCTCGCGCCTCGCGCCGAGTTCCTTGCCGAGAAAGACATAGGCGATTCCTTTCGTCTTGAGTGCTGACTCCAAATCTTCTCGATTGAACTGCGGTTGCCAGCGGCTGTAGGGTGTCGAACGCACGTCTGCCACCGCTTCGATCCCATGCCGCTTTAGCAACGCTACAAATCGGTTGAATTCGTGCGACGAGTGGCCTATCGTATAAATCGTGGACACTTCCTTTTGCTTCATCATCGTGGTCTCTCTAGTACGGCGGCGACCAACTTGTGACAGTGTTCATTGAAGGGCTCACCAAGACTTACCGTCAGATAACACTCGCCAAGCTGATGTTCGCCATCTGCCTTCGCCAAATAGGCGCGTTCGATTCGAGGATCGGTCACCCACAACGCATAGTCGGCACCCGAAAAGCGAAACCGTGCTTGAACGCGCCGTTTTGCGTTTCCAAAGGCCGTGCCGGGCGCAAACACTCGGAGCTCCATGCCATCGACATGAACGAGCTTGAGTGAATGGTCTTCCAAACATGCTTCTGGCAGCGGTATCTGATCGTTCTGTCCGTTATAGGTATGGCCTCCGTTCCGCCAAAGTGTCCCGGTCGAATCGGCAATTCGGCGCAACTCGCCCCACGGCAAGATATCCACTTTCTGCCAGTAGTGTTCATGATCCAGCAGCCAATTTTCCTGTTGGTAATCCTTCGGGCACGCCTCCAAGAGCGGAATGTCAATAATGTCCAACAGTATTGGATCGCTGCCGTCCTCGTATTGCCTCTCGTACTCAGACACTTCTTGATGATCGCGCGCGCTAACCGGCCGGATCCAGCCAGAGGGCTTATTCCCAATCAGCTCGACTCCGGCGACGCAGCGCCCGTACAGTTTTCGCGAGTTAGCAAGGCAGACTATTCGCTTGGACGTTGGCATTTTTTAGTTCGCATTCTCAGCGAACAGATCGGCCTGCCCCGCGTCGGTCGCTTGTCTTTCCCGGGCCAAGCGCATGATCTCCGGCCAGCTTTGCACCAATCCGTTGTAGGACAGCGCTTCGGCGGCGCGTTTCTTGCGCTCGCACAAGGTGTAGAGCCGATAGCACAATTCGCGTGCGACATCCGCGTCTGAGCCGAGCTTTTCGACGAGTTCCGCCGCGGCATTTTCGCCGTTTGCTTCCAGCACTTGAATGAGGTGGTGAACCATTTCCCACGCGGTCAGCCGCGCGTCCGTGGTCGGGTCCCAATCCGGCGGCAGCTCATCCGGCCTGAGCAGGCGCACCTTGCCGGCTTTTGCGACGAGGATGCCGGCGGCGACCAGCCCGGCGACACTCGTGTTCTTGGCTTTTGACAGCGTCTCGGCGCGGCCGAACTCGCCCGCGTCAAATCCGTGTTGTTCAAACCAAGCCAGCGCCCAGCGGCTGTCCGCGTCAAAGTCGCCTTCCTGCTCGGCGAGCACTTCGTCGAGCATCTGATTGATGAGCGCGAGGGCTTGGCGCACCGTCATCGGCTGGCCGGATGCGTCTAGCACTCGGGCGTAGCGCGTGTATATCGCCATGCCCGGGCCGATGGCGGCTTGCGCGAGATCGACCGGGGCGACATTGCCCGATTGCATCTGACCGACCGCGGGCGCGAGCGCGTCTCGCAGCGCGGCGACAAATTCGCGGCGCGTGGCGGCGGGCGCGTCCGCCGGACGGCGACGGCAGACGAGGACGATGCTGGAGGCGAGGGCGCTGAGGTTCTTCTTGAGACTGGCCGTACGCTCCGTGTGCATCGGCCAAGTACCGGTGATGGTGAAACCCGACCGAATCACGGCGTCAAGGAACGTTTCCCAGCCCGTACTCGCAAGGTCGGTGTTTCCCTTCTTCTCCGACTGCTTGAAGGCGTAGTAGATGGTGACCGGAAATCCGGGATGCGCTTGCTTCGCCAAGCGTTGCATCGCCTGCGTCATACCATCGAGAAAGAATTGCTCAGCCTTGTCCTTGCTGCCATGACGATGAGGAGTCGCGACCAGTTCTTCTGCTTTTGGCACGGCAAGCGTGGCGAACAGATCGGGAAAAGTAGAGCGCAGGGAACGGCGAAGCCAGACGTAGAAGAAATCCGAGAGGTCTGCGTAACCAATGTTGTCGTAGTACGGGGGGTCGGTAGAAATCAGTTTGTCGGTACTAATGGACTGGTTTTGCGCGTCATTCTGTACCGCAAAGCCATCAGCGATGGCCGGAAAAAGTTCTAGTGCCTTACAGGCCCACTTGATGCCGCTTGATATGTTGCCGGTAGAGTTCGAGAAAACGTTCGCTTCCGCATAGTCCCAAGACATGGGAATGGCTTGACGACCAAACGTATGGCCGATTATTTCCCTGCTTAAATGCCATATGCAGATCGTCGACCAATAGTCGGCTGCCTTATCCACCGCAAACCCCAAATACACCCCCACCGCCTCGGCATACGCCTTCGCTCCCGTTCCTCCGTCCCGCAGCGGTCGGTCGTCAGCGGTCAGATCAGCGGCAGCCGCGTCCCTTCGGATGCGTTCCATTGCTTCCCCGACGAGATCGGAAAAGGTCGTCAGCGCGACGAGTTGACGGGACGTGAAGAGGTCTCCGAGATTGTCCAGCCCATAGACGGGACCTTGGAAATTGCGGTGCTTCTTGGGCATCTCGCAATCCGGCTTCCACGTCGGATTCGCCTCGCCAGCGATGGCCTCATGTTCTGCCGAGGGCGAGAAATACACCCGTCCCCGATCTCCCTCGGCAACGACCGCCATCAGCCGCTGACCCAAACGCCCGGCTTTGCCCTCTGTTCGCACGTGATCATACGGCAGAGGAACTCCTGACATCAAGCAGCGAAACGCACGTCGCTTGCCGGCTGATGTTCCCGCCTTCGCCGCTTCGAGATCAGGCGGCGTACCCGCCCGCACCTCAAACCGATACCCGCGTCCTTCGATCACCGGCGCGATATACGCCTCCTTGCCCTTCTTCGTGGAAAGCATGAACGTGGAAGCCAGCGGCACATCCACATCCGCAAAAGCCGGGTTCGGACTCTTCACCGTCCGCGCCCACAACCACGCAATCACCGTCAGCTTGCGCCCCGCGTACCGCTGCAAATCAGGCCGCGCCCGCACCATTTCCGCCGTCACCTCCACCGGCGGATACAAATGCCCAATCCGCTTTTCGGCCTCGCCCCGCATCCACGCGCCGTAGTGCCGCACATCCTCGGCCAGCCCCTGCGCCCCCTTCCACTCGCGGCCAAACAATTCCTCGTCGGCCCGAACCGTTGGATTCACCGGCGGCTGCGCGGCGAATTTCGGCGGAATCTCGATCATCGCCTTGTTGATGAGCACCGCCACCGGATTCAGATCGCTGGCATGAGCCGCCAAACCCAACCGCTGCGCTTCCAACGGCAACGCCCCACCACCCGCAAACGGATCGTGAAAAGCCGGCAACTGCTCCGGGTCAAACAACTCGGCCGCCCGCGGATGCTCCGCATGATCCGCGCACGTCCGCCGCCAGCTCCGGCGAATCTCAGCCCGCGCCTCGCCGAGTACCTTTTCGTTGCCGGTGTTCTCCCAAAGCACCAGTTCCCGCAAAATGCCAAACAACCGCTCGCGCTCAGCCGCCTGCGCTTCCAGCGTCGGAAACTCCTCGGGCACCTCCGACGGATCATCCACCATCTGCGCGAAAATCACCGCCCGGGCCGCCGCCAGCGGTCGCCGCGCCCACCACAAATGAAGCGTCGAAGGATGCCCGTGGCGGATGGATGTATCCCGCGCCGCCGCCGCGTTAATCGCATCAAGCGGCAGCGCAACTTCAATTAACTTTTTCTTCATTTTCATGGTTTCGGAATACGGGGACGAGCCGACTGATAATTGGTGCGTGAACTGATCAATCAGTGGCCGGTGGCCGGTGGCCAGTGACCAGTCGCCGCACCACACCCTACGAGCGGATGGGACTGACCACTGACCACTGACCACTGACCACTATCATACAGCAGCCCTTCGGCCGGCGCGTCAATCCATGCTTAGCGGGCGGCCTCAAATGTACGCTAGCTTTTGGCGTCTCATAGCACGCCCCTACCCCGGCAAGCGCGACAAAATGAGCGTGCCGAGGGCGATCAAGGTCGTTAGCTGAATACCGACCAGCCAGCGAAAGTCACGGCGGTGTTCTTGCCGCAGCGCCTCCATGCGGGCGGCGGTCTGGCGGCCTTGCTCTTCGATGGCTTGCCGCAGCTCGCGACCTTGCGTCTCTATGGCTCGCTCTAGGCGGTCCAAGCGGTGCGTGAATTGCTCGGCGATCCCTTCCAGCCATCCAAAGCGGCGGTCGTGATCTTGGGCTTGAGTAATCGGTTCGTTCATAGCGCAGTCGCCTTGGGCTACCCCGGCAAGCGCGACAAAATGAGTGTGCCGAGGGCTAGTAAGGTGGCAATCTGCATGCCGACCAGCCAGCGCGTCAGCTTGTCTATGCGGCGACCTTGCTCGGCAATGGCTTGCCGCAGTTCGTGGCCTTGCGCGTCCATGCGAGAGCCTTGCTCAGCAATGGCTTGCCGCAGTTCGTGGCTTTGCGCGTCCATGCGAGAGCCTTGCTCGGCAATGGCTTGCCGCAGTTCGTGGCTTTGCGCGTCCATGCGAGAGCCTTGCTCGGCAATGGCTTGCCGCAGTTCGTGGCTTTGCGCGTCCATGCGAGAGCCTTGCTCGGCAATGGCTTGTTCAATGCGGTCTAAACGAGCGTTGGTCTGGCGGCCCTGTTCGGTCAACTGCTCGGCGATGCCTTCCAGCCGTCCAAGGCGGCGGTCGTGATCTTGGGCTTGAGTAATCGGTTCGTTCATAGCGCAATCTCCCTTACTTGTGGGCGCCGCATTGCGACGATAAAAAGAGCGTCCGCAATCCCTTTATCCCTGTCAAGTGCCTTGCCGTATGGCGTGTGATACTCACTAAGGGGCATTATCGGCGCACGCACGCCGCCAGTTCCGGCGAATCCCGGCCCACGCCTTGCCGAGCACCTGCTCGTTGCCGGGGATGCCCGTGGCCGATGGATTTTTCCCGCGCCGCCGCGTTAATCGCATCAAGCGGCAGCGCGACTTCAATTAACTTTTTCTTCATTTTTTTGGTTTCGGAATGCGGGGACGAGCCGGCTGATGGTTGGTGCGTGGACGGACCGCCGACTCCTATCATACAATCAATCAGGCAATATACTTATTATTGCATCGCGTAATTCTATTATTAAAACATCCTCAACCTCACTAACAGAGATCGCATTTTCATACGCACACTTTTTCATTTTTTTAAGAAATGCGTCGTTGGGCTCAAATTCATACCGCACAAAATCCTTACAAGATTCATATATTTCAAATGGCTGCTTCCCGCTTATGCGAGGGACAAGCTCTTGTGCTTTTCCTTTTGCCCACTGTTTTGCGTCAATAGAATTGGAAACACTAAGCCCCTTATCGTTTAATCTATAAGGGCTTTCCCCTTCAATGGTTCCAGAGCTGATCTTATCAAGTATTTTATCCGTATTTTCCTTTAACCCTACAAGGATTTGCTTGATTTCTTCTAGTGCGTCGCGGACCGCTTTATTCAGAAATTCGGTCCGACCGATCCAAATACCTATACCGACAAGCGTTGATCCAGCCAATAAAAAAAATATAGGATTATCGAACTTCATCTTAACACCTCATCCGAATTAAACTGCCCGGCGGAATCCCCACGGAAAGACGATAACCCATGGCAGAAACGTATATCATTAAGTCTTGTATACGCATCTGGTCGTCGTCGCAATGCTCAATTTTCTCGACGAGGCTAAGGGGTTGACCCATTTTTTCCGCCAGCTCTTCCTGCGTCAATCCTTGTGCATTTCGCAAACAGAACAGGGCGCGAGCGAGCGTCATTTTAGCAGATTTTTCTGCGACCTTCTGTTGCAAATCTTCAATCCCTGGGTCTTCATAACTCGAAAGCATGTCTAACATAGACCCATACCGATTGGTCATTTCTTTTTCTCCTTAAAACCTCCTTAACCAGTTAGATGATTCAAGTCTCGAACTGTCGCGTGGCCGCGCAAAAGCTATGAGCACCAGTCATGGCTGTCAAGAATTCTCTCGCTTCACAACGTCTTTTCCGCAAAGGGAATCTCCCTAGGTTTCAGACGAGCCAACGTCCCTTGCAGATCCCGAAAACAGCCCGCCCCGCTCCTTGAATGCCGCTTCACGAAGGCGGCTGCGCCCGCGCCAACAGCTCGGCGAAGTCGTAATTCACACTCGCCACCCCAAAGTCGGGTTCGCGTTGGAACGGCTCCCTTACGTAGTGTACCCGGTGCTGACCATCCGCTAGAAACTCGACGATGCCGAGAATGTAGTCCTCGGGCTTGTTGAGCGAGTAGAGAATCTCATTGCGAGTCACCGTTATCGTCGGCGCCCCACTCACCCGACCCTTCACCTCAATAAACCGCAGCCGACCCGTGCCCGGCACCCGGCTTTCAATGTCGTAGCCCAGCTTTTCAAACTCCCGGTCTATGGGTTCAAAACCGAGCTGCCGCTCGACTGCCATGATGACGGCCCGGGCGCGGGCCGCAGCCGCCTGTGGATCGGCCGTTAAGGCGACCGGCGCCGACTCAGCCGCCTTCAGCTTGTTCAACAAGCCCTGCGGCACCACGAGCACCCCACCAAGCACCACCGGAGGCAACGCCGAAATCTGCGCCTCCTGTTTCAGTTCCTCCAAGCGCTTTTGCAACCTCGCTTGGAGGTCGTCCGCACGCTTGCGCGCTTCGCCGGAATTGAGCCGCGCTCCGGTCTTGCCAGCTTGCTCCTGCACCTTCAACTCCTCGGCGCGGTGATCCCAGTAGGTGATCTCCTTGGTGAGACGATCCTGGACGGCCGCTTCCGTCTTGGCGATGAGCGCCAGCCTCGCGTCCCGAACTTCCTGCAAGTGCTCCGGGACGACATGGGCCACGGCATAGCCATGCGCCTTCGCCTCCAAGTCGCGGTCTAGCCAAGCACACGCCGGGCAATCGAGAATCGAATTGAGGGCTGGATCGCCGTCGGTCAGCGGACCGTAGTCGAGGTACGACGCGTAGTGAACGTGGCGCGAGACCCCGCATTCCTCCAGCTCGACGTACAACATGCGCTTGGCGATCACGCGCCGATCGCCCGCGCTGGTAACGCTAGCGTCTTGGATGGCGTGCTCAATACAGAAAAGCACCCGCGGCTTCGTGCCCAAGTCCCGCTCGTCCACTAGGACCGCACCGCGCTTCAGCAAGTCCCGGTCGCGCTCCAGCGTCAGGTCTATCACCGCGTCCAGCAACGGATGACCCGGGCATACGAAGGCCGCCAGCGGCTGGCCCGGCGGCGACACCAAAGACTGCTCAAAGGCGATCCGCTCGTAGCGAGGCAGCACCGGCTCCCCGATCCCGATCAGCCGGTCCCTGTTGCGGATCGGCGTTGGTACGTGCGCGACTTCGTAGCGCCGCGGCTCGCGTTGCTTGGCCACCCCCCCGAGCCGCTGAAACGCCGCGCAAAAAAAAGACTCGATGTAGTGCGGTTGCAGGCGACGCGCTTCCGCGCGCTCCATGTCCGCCCGGACGCGCTGAACCCGGCGCGCATCCAGCGCGTCATGAGCGAGAGCACGCTCTTCGAGCAGGCTCTGCAAATGCACTCGATCCAGCGCATTATCGACGACCGTGGTCAGGCGGGCGCGAACCTCGGGCTGCTCGCCGTAGCGGATCGCCTCGACCAGCAGGTCGCGCAGCGGGCGGCCCGCAAAGTGCAGCTTGCCGAGCACGTCAAAGACCTGGCCGCCCAGCGACTGGCGGGCCTGTTCGAGCTTGTCCAGCAGCTTGCGATAGACATCGCCTTCCCGCGTCTCGCGAGCCACCAAATTCCACAGATGGCAGACCTCGGTTTGCCCGATGCGGTGGATGCGACCAAACCGCTGCTCCAGCCGATTCGGATTCCAAGGCAGGTCGTAGTTGACCATCAGATGCGCCCGCTGGAGGTTGATGCCCTCGCCCGCCGCGTCGGTAGCCAGCAGAACCTGGACCGCCGGGTCGTGGCGGAAGGCCTCCTGCGCCTTGAGCCGGTCTTCTCGCCCCAGGCCGCCGTGGATCACGACGACCGCGGCCGGGCGACCAAGCAGCGTGGTGATGCGGTCCGCGAGATAGCTCAGCGTGTCGCGATGCTCGGTGAAGATGACGAGTTTCTGCCGCGGCGACGACCGCGGCTTTGGAATCGCTCCAGCACCGTAGGGGACGTCCGGCTCGGCAATCTGGCCGGCTAGCCCGCCCGCCGTGAAGATCGCGCCGAGCAGGCTGGCCAACTCGCGCCATTTGGTGTCGGCACCGCTGCGCCGCACGCGGAGTGATAAGCCCTCCAGCGATCGCAGGGTTGCGATTTCCGCTTTGAGTTCGGCGATAGACCGGGCGGCCGTGGCCTGATCGAGGATTTCCGCCTCGGCGGCCTCGACCTCGCTGTCCGGGGCCTCATCGAGGTCATCGAGGTCCTCCGGGTCCAGCTTAGGCCCAGCGGTCGCCAAGGCGGTCGCCGCCTCATGGCCTCGTTGCAGCACTTCGAGCGCGCGCAACCGGCTTGCTAGTCGCTCGCGGCGGCGGCGCAAAGACTGGTAGATGGCTTCCGGCGACGAGGCCAAGCGACGCTGGAGGATCGTCAAAGCGAAGCCAACGTTACCGGCCCGCTTGTCGTTTCCGAGCTGCTCAGCGCGACTGAACTCGTCGCGCACGTAGTCGGTAACGGATTGGTAGAGATGCGCCTCTTCTTCCGAGAGCCTGTACGACACCGTGTACGCGATCCGCTCTGGAAACAGGGGCGTACCATCGAACTTCAGCAGGTTCTCCTTGACCATGCGCCGCATCAAGTCCGAGACGTCGGCCCTATGCACGCCATCGCGGAAACGACCTTCAAAGCGGTCGCCGTCCAGCAAGGCCATGAAGAGCTGGAAGTCGGCCTCCTTGCCGTTGTGGGGCGTAGCGGTCATAAGCAGGAAATGCCGCGTCAGCGAGGACAGCAACTGGCCGAGCCGGTAGCGTTTCGTGTACTGGACCTCGCCCCCGAAGAAGGTGGCCGACATCTTGTGGGCCTCGTCGCATACCACCAGGTCCCATCGGCAATCAGGGGCCTGCAACTTCTGCTGCACGTCCTCGGCCCGGGCGAGCTTGTCGAGGCGGGCGATCACCAGATTCGTTTCGAGGAAAAAATTGCCGGTGCGTGCGGCCTCAAGCCTGTCGTTGGTCGCGATCTCGAATGGCAACTGAAAACGCCGATAGAGCTCGTCCTGCCACTGCTCGGCGAGGCTGCCGGGGCATACGACCAAGCAGCGCTGCAAGTCACCACGCGCGATAAATTCCTTGATCAGCAATCCGGCCATAATGGTCTTGCCGGCTCCGGGATCATCGGCGAGCAGGAAGCGCAGGGGCTGCCTCAGCAGCATGGATTCATAGACCGCGGTGATCTGGTGCGGCAGCGGCTCCACCACCGAGGTGTGAACCGCGAGCACTGGATCGAAAAGGTGCGCGAGCCGGATCCGCTGTGCTTCGGAGACCAAGCGGAACAACGCGCCATCGCCATCAAAGCTCCAAGGCCGGCCCGCTTCCATGATTTCCAGCCGGGCCTCGTCGCGTCGATAGAGCAACTCATTGGCGACTTTGCCGGTCGGCGTCTTGTAGGTCAGTTCCAGCGCTTCGGAGCCGAACCACTGCACACTGACGACCGCGACTAGGCTGTCCGACAGGATGCCGCGCACGGCCGCATTGACTTGGAGGTCTTCGAGCTTCATGGCATGTTCTGGGTAGCGGACGTTCCCTTCCTCCACGCGCTGGAAACCAAGCCGCAAGCGGCCCGGCTGTCAAGATTCTGCAAGAGCGTCTATCGCGTCACGGCGGCGTCTATCGCCCATCTTGACGCCCCCCAACAAAACGCTTATCCTCGTTGCGATTATGTCAACCTGTATCGCTTTCTGATGAAGAATCTATCCGAAGATCTGCGCCTCAAACTCGACGCCCTGCCCACTGAATCCGGCATCTATATTATGAAAAGGCGCGACGGGCAGATCATCTACATCGGCAAGGCCAAAAGCCTGCGCGACCGGGTGCGCTCGTACTTTCGCACGTCGGGCGGCGATGGCCGGCGTCAGTTCAAAGCCTTAGTCCGCAACATCGCCGACATCGACTACATCGTAACGAGTAGCGAGCAGGAAGCCCTCATCCTCGAAGCCACCCAAATCCGCACCCACAAACCGCGCTACAACATCCTGCTCAAAGACGACAAGAAATACCCTTACATCCGCATCACGGCCGAGCCTTTCCCCCGCATTTTCGCCACGCGCGACGTAGTCCGCGACGGCTCGCGCTACCTCGGCCCGTACAGCAATGTCCGCGCCATGCACACCACCATCGACACCATGCGCAAGGTCTTTCCCATCCGCACCTGCAACGCCCAGTTGCCCGCCGACAAGGTGCGGCTGTGCCTCGAATACCACATCAAGCGCTGCGAAGGGCCGTGCGAAGACCTCGTCTCGGCCGACGACTACCGCAAGACCGTTGAGCGGGCCGTGCGCTTTTTGCGCGGCCAGAACGCCGAAGTCATCCGCGAGCTGCAAAAGCGCATGAGCGAGGCCGCGGCCGACATGCGCTACGAGCAAGCCGCCCGCTTCCGCGACCAGATCCACGCGCTAGAATCCATGCGGGCGCGGCAAAAGGTCGTCCTCGACGACCTCGTGGACCGCGATGTCCTCGGCCTGGCCCGCAGCGACGACGAAGCCTGTTGCAGCGTCCTCGAAATCCGCGAGGGCCGCTTGCTCGGCAAAAAGCACCATTTCCTCGGCGGGATCATGGAGTCCTCAGACGGAGCAATCCTCTCGGCTTTTGCGCGGCAATTCTACCTGCAAAACGACTTTGTCCCGCCCGAGATCCACTTGCCAGAGCCGCTAGCAGACGCCGACGCCATGGCCGCTTGGCTGTCGCAAAAGGCCGACGGCAAGGTCGCGCTAGCCACCCCCCAGCGCGGGGCCAAGGCGCAGATGATCGACATGGCCGCCAAAAACGCCACCCAGCTCCTCGCTGAACGCCAACTCAAGCGCGAGCTCAAGCGCGACCGCATCCCTCAATCCGTCTATGCGCTCCAGCGCGACTTGCAACTAGCGGCTCCGCCCCGCCGCATCGAAGGCATCGACATCTCCACCTTCCAAGGGGCGCACCCGGTCGGCTCGGTGGTCTGCTTTATCGACGGCCGGGCCAAGCGCAGCCAGTACCGCTACTTCAAAATCCGCGACCTCGCCCGGCCCGACGACTACGCGGCCATCCACCAAGTGGTCCTGCGCCGCTTCCGCGGCCTGGCCGAGCGCAACGAGCCACAGCCCGATTTGTTGCTCATCGACGGCGGCCCGGGCCAGCTCGCCAGTGCCGTCGCCGCCCTACACGCCTTAGACCGCGCCGATCAACCCGTCGTCGGCCTGGCCAAGCGCTTTGAGGAAATCTTCCTGCCGGGCCAGCGCGAGCCCCTGCGGCTGCCCAAGACCTCGGCCAGCCTGCGCCTGTTGCAGATGCTGCGCGACGAAGCCCACCGCTTCGCGCTCAAAAACCACCGCCAGCAACGCGCCAAGAGTGCGCTCAGTTCGGCGTTGGACCGCGTCCCCGGCATCGGCCCGCAAAAGCGCAAGGCCCTGCTCGTGGCCTTTGGCTCGGTCAAGCGCATCGCCGCCACGCCAGCCGAGCAAATCGCCGCCCTGCCCGGCTTTAGCCGCAAACAGGCCGACGCCTTGCTCGCTCATCTCAACGGCCCGGACCATGGCTCGCCCGAAATCCACGCCTGAACACCCGCTGCCAGCGGCCCTGTCCGTCCCCTGCGAGCGCTTCCTCAAGGCCATGGAGCGCGACCATGGACTGGCGGCCAACACCCTCGACGCCTATCGCCGCGACCTCAACCGCTACTTGCACCACCTGTCGGCCCAAGGCGTCGAGCGTCTAGAAGCCGTCCAACACCAGCACATCGCCCGCTTGCTCCACTCCCTGCGCGAGGCCGGCCTAACGGCTTCCACCATGGCCCGCAACCTCACCTCAATAAAGCGCTTCCACCAATACTTACTGCTCAAGGGCGTGCTGTCGCACAATCCAGCCGAACTCCTCGACTCGCCCAAGCTGGAACGCCGCCTGCCCGACGTGCTCTCGGTCGCGGAAATCGCCGCCCTGCTCGCCGCGCCCGACCCGGACGAGCCGCTGGGCCAGCGCGACCGCGCCATCCTCGCCGTGCTCTACGCCACCGGCATCCGCGTCTCCGAGCTGACCGCGCTGCAACAGGAGGCCCTGCTGCTGACGCGGGGCCTCATCCGCATCCGCGGCCGGCGCGAGCGCATCGTGCCCATCGCCGCCCAAGATGCGCGCACCCTCCAGCGCTACCTGCGCCAAGGCCGCCCACACCTCGCCCGGCCCGACGCAAGCGACCACGTCTTTCTCAATGCCCAAGGCGGGCCGCTCTCGCGGATGAGCGTGTGGAAGATCATCAAAACGGCCAGCGACAAGGCCCGCCTAGGCCGGGCGATAAGCCCGCACACCCTGCGCCACTGTTTTGCCACGCACCTGTTAGAAGGCGGCGCCAATCTCCGCGCCGTGCAGGAACTGTTGGGCCACGCCGACATCTCCACGACCCAAATCTACACGCACCTCGACCTCAGCTACCTCAAAGAGGTCCACAAGACCTATCATCCCCGAGGTTGAATGGAGCCTCCGCTAATCGTCGCCGCCGGGCTTGACAAGTACTTCCCCGCTGGGGTCCAAGCCCTGCGCGACCTCAACTTGGCCATTGGCCGCGGTCAATTTGTCTCCATCGTCGGCCCTTCTGGCTGCGGCAAATCCACCTTCCTCCGCCTCGTGGCGGGCCTCGACGCGCCCACCAGCGGCCAACTGCGCGTGGCGGGCCACGACGCGCTCGGCCTCGCCTTTGTCTTCCAAGATGCCACGCTGCTGCCTTGGCGATCGGTCGCGCACAACATCACCCTCCCGTTAGAGCTGCGCCGCGAAGCCGCGGCCGAGCGCGTCGCTCAGACGCTTGAACTGGTCGGCCTAACCGATTTTGCCGCGGCGTATCCAGCCCAGCTTTCCGGCGGTATGCGCATGAGAGTCTCCATAGCCCGCGCCCTAGTGACCCGCCCGCAGATCCTGCTCCTCGACGAACCTTTTGGTGCGCTCGACGAAATCACCCGCCAGCGGCTCAACGAGGAACTCTTGCGCCTATGGCAAGAAGACCGCTGGACCGGCCTCTTCGTCACCCACAGCGTCGCCGAAGCCGCGTTCCTCAGCCAGCGGGTCCTCGTGATGAGTGCGCGCCCCGGCCGCATCCTCGCCGACATCCCAATCCCGTTTCCCTATCCGCGCACGCCGCCCTTGCGCGGCACGGCTGAATTCGTCCGCATAACCAGCGAGATTTCGCGCCAACTCGCCCACGCCGACGCGCCATGAAACGACTGCGATCCCTAACGACCAACGCCCTACCCCCGCTGCTGTTTTTCGCCTTGGTTGTCTGCGCGTGGCAAGGCGCGGTTTCGCTCTTCGAGATCAAACCTTTCCTGCTGCCTGGCCCCTTGCTCGTGGCCCAAGCCATCGCCGACAACTGGCCGCGGCTGCTGTCGGCGACCCTGCTGACGGCGTCAGGGGCGCTCTTGGGCTTTATCCTCAGTTTTGCCTTTGGCTTTTTGGTCGCCCTGCTGTTTTCCCAGTCGCGCCTCATCGAGCGCAGCCTCTATCCATACGCGATCTTCTTGCAGACCATGCCCATCGTAGCCATCGCGCCGCTGATCATCCTCTGGATCGGCTACGGTCTCCAAGGCGTGGTGGCCGTCTCGTTCATCATCGCCCTCTTCCCGATCATCGCCAACACCACCGATGGCCTGACGCGCGTTGATCCCCACATACTCGACTTCTTCGCGCTCAACAAGGCCAATCGCTGGCAAGTGCTGTTCAAGCTCCGCGTCCCGGGCGCGGTCCCCCAGATGCTCGTCGGGGCCCGCATCTCCAGCGGCCTGTCGGTCATCGGCGCGATTGTCGGCGAGTTCTTCGCCGGCTACGGCACCGAGGACTTTGGCCTCGGCTACTTGATCATCCTGACCAACGGCCAGGCCAAAACCGATTACTTGTTCGCCTGCATTTTGTTTTGCACGTTGCTCGGCTTGGGGCTATTTACCACCGTGGGCCGCTTGAGTACTTTCTTGCTCAGACGCTGGACGGGCGCGCCCCAGTAAAAACTTCCACCCTTGCGAAGGGAATGTACGCGATGTTCAAACACGCACTCTTGGCGGCCTTCCTCGCACTCGTCGCCTGCGCCGCCGAAAAAGAAGCCCCCAAAGCCGAGGCCCGGCCCAAGGTTCAACTCGCGCTCAACTGGTTCCCAGAAGCCGAACACGGCGGCTTGTACGCCGCTGCAATCCACGGCTATTACGAGGAAAACGGCGTTGAAGTCGAAATCCTCGGCGGCGGCCCGGACGCGCCGGTCATCCAGCGCGTGGCCACCGGCGCGGTCGCCTTTGGCATAACAAACGCCGACGACATTCTGTACGCCCGCGCCCAACAGATCCCGGTGGTCGCGCTCATGGCGTCCTACCAGATCAACCCGCGCTGCATCATGGTCCACGCGCGCTCCGGTATCGACTCCATTGCACAAATCAAAAACATGACCTTGGCCTTGTCGCAACGCCCGGCCTTCTCGCACTATCTGCGCTGGAAATACCCGTTTGAAGGCGTCGCTATTGTCCCCTATCCCGGCAATGTGACCCAATTTCTCGCGGACGAGCATTTCGCCCAGCAGGGCTACGTCTTTAGCGAGCCTTTCGTCGCCCGGGCCAAAGGCGGCGATCCCAAGGCCCTGCTCGTAGCCGACACCGGCTTCAACCCCTATGCCAGCGTACTCATTACCACCGCCGAGCGCATCGCCACCGAGCCTGAACTCGTCCGGGCCGCAGTCCGCGCCAGCGTCCGAGGCTGGGAGCAATACCTCGCCGCGCCCGAGGCGACGAACCGCCATATCAACGGCCTCAACCCCGAGATGGGTATGGACATTCTCGCCTACGGAGCCGCCGAATCCCTCGATATGATTCTCGATCCGGTCGCCCGGCAGCACGGCCTCGGGCACATGACCTTGCAGCGCTGGCAGGAGCTATTGGACCAAATGGTGGCCGCTGGCCTGCTCAAAGAGGGCGTCGTGAACGCCACGGCGGCCTTCACCAACCGCTTCTTGCCCTAGCCCTTGGCCTTTTTGCCGGACATCGCGCTCGGCCGCTACATCGCGCTCAACTCGCCGATCCACCGCCTCGATCCGCGCACCAAGTTAGGCGCTGTTTTCGCGCTGACGCTGGCGATCTTTGCCACCCCCAACGCACTCGCCCTGCTGCTGCTTGGGGCTTTCCTGCTCGGCGCGACCGCCCTGGCGCGGGTGCCTTGGCGCCTCGTCCTGCGCCAGTGCAAAACCTTTGCTTGGCTCTTCTTGTTCACCTTTGGCCTCCACGCGCTGCTCACGCCCGGTCGGCCCGTTTTGCCGTTGCCCTTTTTCGACCACGTTCTGACCGCCGAGGGCTTGCGCTTGGGGGCCTTTTTCACCGCGCGACTAGCCGCCGCCATCGTCGCCGCCACACTCTTGACGCTGACGACCGCACCGCTGGAGATAACCAGCGGCCTAGCGCACCTCTTTAATCCCTTGCGCCGCTTCGGGTTTCCGGCGGGCGACATGGCGCTGATGATCGCCATTGCCCTGCGGTTTATCCCGGTGCTCCTCGACGAGGCCGAGCGCCTGCACAAAGCCCAACTAGCGCGCGGGGCCGATTTTAGTGGCTCTTTTCCGCGCCGCATCAAAAACTTCGTGCCCCTCCTCGCGCCCCTCCTCGTCGCAGCCTGCGGGCGGGCCGACCGCCTCGCCTTGGCCATGGAGAGTCGCTGCTACGCCAGCGGAGCGGAGCGCACCCATTATCGCCCGCTGCGCTTTGGCCCGGCCGATGGCTTGTTCGCCTTGGCGGCCCTGGGCTTGGTTGGGCTCGTGCTCTATCTGCGTTAGGGCGATGCGGACGCTGCGCTTGGTAATCGAGTACGACGGGACTTGCTTTGTCGGATGGCAGAGCCAAAAGAGCGGCCGCACCGTGCAAGACGCGCTCGAACAAGCCCTGCGCATCCTACTCAAAGAGCCGGTCCGCCTCATCGGCGCGGGTCGTACAGACGCAGGAACCCATGCGCTCGGGCAAGTAGCTCATTTCCAGACCGAAGCCCGGCTGCCTACAAACCGCTTGCTCCGCAGCCTCAATGGGCTCCTGCCCCCAGACCTTGCCGTGCGCGCCGCCGACGAAGTCGCGGCGGATTTTCACGCCCGCTACAGCGCAACCCGCAAGCGCTATCGCTACCGCATCCACCAAGGCAAGGCAGCCGTCAACCGCACTCAGGTGTGGACCTGTTATTCAGCCCTATCCTTGGATCGCATGGCCGCGGCCGCCCGCGCACTCTGCGGCGAACGCGCTTTTGGGGCCTTTTGCAAACAAGATCCCGTGCCCGCGCACCCCATCTGTCGCGTCTTCGACGCGGGCTGGTCCCAACGCGGCCCGGAACTGGTCTTTGAAATCGAGGCCAATCGCTTCCTCCGCCACATGGTGCGGATCCTCGTTGGCACGATGGTCGAAATTGGCCGCCGCACGAGGCCGCCGACGTCCATCGCCGACCTGCTCGCCAGCGGCGACCGCCGCACAGCCGGGGTCACCGCGCCGGCGCGTGGTCTCTGCCTATTGTGGGTGGCGTATCCCGATGGCCGTTTTAGCGCAGACATGGTCTAGTGTAAATGGGCAAAAAATTCCAGCGGCAGCGCGAAAATTTTACCTGCAAAAACTGTGGCTTTTCCGCGCAGGGCAACGGCTACACCAACCACTGCCCCGAATGCCTCTGGAGCCAACACGTTGATGTAAACCCAGGCGACCGCGCCGAGGGCTGTCGCGGCTTGATGGAGCCGGTGGGTTTTGCCATCAAACGCGGCGATTACATCCTCGTCCACCGCTGTACTAAATGCGGCCTTGTCAAAAGGAATAAGGCCGCCAAAAACGATCGCTTTGATGCCATTTTGCGCCTAGGCGGGGCCGCGCCGAACTAGTAGCACTACAGAGCTGCTGTGCGGTACTTGCCACTATGTATTATGATTATATTATTACTCATCCCAATTGAGGTCCAACCTTGCACTTGCTCTGCTCACTTGCTCTGCTGGTATTAGCGCTGAATCACGCCAGCGCGTCCATTGGGGAATCGCGCCGCACAGCCGTCGTGCAGGCCGTAGAGCGGGTCCAGCCCGCGGTCGTCAGTCTCCACGTGCGCTACCAAAAGCGCGTCTACAATCTATACCGGCAGCGCAGCGATCCTTTTTGGCATTTTTTCTCGCCGTTCTACTACGTGCCCCAAGATCAACACCGCATGTCCACCGGCTCGGGACTTATCGTCGATCGCGAGGGGTACATTCTCACCAATAGCCACGTCATCGGCGATCGGCGTCAGCTACAGCAGATCACAGCCTCGTTGCCCGAGCCCGACGGCCGCACCTTTGAGGCCCGCTACGTAGGCTCTGACTTCAACTTCGACCTCGCCGTTCTCAAGGTAGATGGAGGCGATCTGCCGGTTGCGCCGCTCGGGACTTCGGGCGATATTCTCGTCGGCGAATGGGCTATTGCCATTGGCAACCCTTTCGATTTGGGGCCTACCGTCAGTGTCGGCGTCGTCAGCGCCCTAGATCGCGACTTTTCCCAACCCCAAGGCGATTACTACTACCAAGACATGATTCAGACCGATGCGGCCATCAACAGAGGCAATAGCGGCGGTCCGCTCGTCAATGCCGATGGCAAAGTCATCGGCATCAACAGCTTTATCTACACCGGCAGCGAATACGACAGCGGCTCTATTGGCATTGGCTTCGCCATTCCCATTGACACGGCTGCGAGCTTCTTGGCGGAAATTCGCCAGCACGGTCAAGCGCGGCGCGCTTGGACCGGCATCTTGGCCGTCCAAGACATCACCCCGGATCTAGCCGAGTACCTACAACTCGATTCCACCGATGGAGCCCTAGTTGTGCGGGTGGCACGCGACAGTCCGGCCGAGTTAGCGGGCCTCGAAAGCGGCGACGTGATCGTCGCCGTCAACGACGAGCAGATCCGCAGCGCCGACGAGGCCATTGTCGCGTTGCGCGGCTTGCGCGTTGGCGAAGTAGCGGCACTCGGCGTGACGCGCCACAACGGGCACTACAATCTAGACCTGACCCTTGAAGAGCGTCCCTATCGGATGCGGCGCTAGCGGCAGGAAGGATGCGAAAATGAGGCAGTTCATACCCACCGCGTTCACCATCGGCAACCTATTTTGCGGATTCCTCGCCCTGTACTACGCCTTTAACGGCAGCTACGAGACAGCCGCGTGGCTCATCTTCTTGGGCGCGGTATTCGACAAAATGGACGGCCAACTCGCCCGGGTCATGGGCCGAGACTCCATGTTTGGGCTCCAGTTCGACTCCATCGTCGATGCCTGCACCTTTGGCGTCGTGCCCGCTGCCATCATCTATCAGGCCCACCTTCAGTCCCACCTGCCGACCGGCTGGGGGCTGGCCCTGGCTTTTGTGTTTCTGCTATGCGGTGCCATGCGTCTGGCCCGCTTTAACACGCTCAACCTCGACGGTGAGCGCGACGAATTTTACCTCGGACTGGCCATTCCCACGGCCGCGGTCTGCCTCACCCAATACGTGGTTTTTGTCAAAGCATGGCCCATTCCCCATGCCACGCCGCTGGCCGTGCTGCTGATTTTAGTGTTGTCCTTCCTGATGGTCAGTCGGCTCAATTACGACAGTGTGCCCAATTTTCGCGGCGCCTCCCTCAGCGACCGCTTCAAACAGCTTTACTTCATCGCCACGGTCGGGCTGCTCATTTACGACGACATCTTTTTCTTGCCCATGATTCTCGTGTACGTCTTCTCCGGGCCTTTGCGCTGGATTTTCCGGCTTATGCACGGTTCCGTCACCCAACATGCCTAAATCTCCATGTCGTACAACAAACCCATCAGCCACCTCATTTTCATCCTTTTCACTGCGATGATCGGCGCCAATCTCGCCGGTGAGATGCTCCGGTTCATCCTCGTCGCCTTATTCGGCTCCGACACCATCGTCGAAATCGCCCTCTTGCGCTATGTGGAGTATTCCATCGGGCCGCACATGTTCAATTTCGTCATCCTGTCCTTTGAGTTTGACCTCTCGCTGAAGTTCAACCTAATCACGGTGTTAGGACTCTTCGTTGGCTGGTATTACTTCCGCCACAGCTATTAAAAACATCTTTTGGGAGCTAGAGCCATGTTCGGTATGGGCCATTGGGAAATACTCATCATCTTCGTCGTCATTCTGCTTATCTTCGGTGCCAAGCGCATCCCCGAGATGGCGCAGGGCTTGGGCAAGGGCATCCGCGAGTTCCGCACGGCTATGCGCGACGTGCAGGACGAAATCGAGGCCCCCAAGCCTACGGCCCCTACGGCCCCGCCGGCCCAGACCGAGCCTCAGGCCAAAGACAAGGCCAAGGACCAGGACCGGGATCAAGCCGATTCCTAACCCATGGCACTCAACCAAGCCACCGCCCACGAACTCAGTGCGCGCCTGCAACAAGGAGACATCACCGCTCGTCAGCTAGTCGAGGCTACGCTCGACCGCATCAGCGCAATCAACGGCCAGTTCAACGCCTTTATCAGCCTAGATCCAGAGGGAGCCTTAGCCCGCGCCGATGACATCGACCAGCGGCGCACCGCGGGCGCGGCTTTGGGGCCTTTGGCCGGCATTCCCTTGGCCCTCAAGGACGTCCTTTGCGTACGCGGCGGGCGCACTACCTGCGGCTCGAAAATCCTCGAGCACTTCATCGCCCCCTACGACGCCACGGCCGTCCAGCGGCTGCGCGACGCCGACGCGGTCTTCATCGGCAAGACCAACATGGACGAGTTCGCCATGGGCTCGTCCGGCGAAAACTCGTACTTCGGCCCCACCTTAAACCCCCGCGACCCCGAGCGCGTACCGGGCGGATCCAGCGGCGGATCCGCCGCGGCCGTAGCCGCCGACGCGACCATCCTCGCCCTCGGCTCAGACACCGGCGGATCCGTGCGGCAACCGGCCAGCTACTGCGGCGTCGTGGGGCTCAAGCCCACCTACGGCCGCGTCTCGCGCTACGGACTCATCGCCTATGCTTCTTCGCTCGACCAAATCGGCCCGGTGACCAAAGATGTCGAAGACGCCGCGCTCCTGCTCCAAGCCATCGCCGGGCACGATCCCCGCGACTCGACTGCCAGCACCGCGCCAGTACCGGACTATCGAGCCGCGCTCAACCGAGAGGTCCGCGGCCTAAAAGTGGGCTTGGCGCACGAGCATTTTCCCGCCGCCCTCGACGCGGAAGTAGCCGCTGCAGCACAAAATGCCGCCAACGCCCTGGTGGATGCAGGCGCCGAGTGCGTGGATGTCGAGCTGCCTGTAGCTGGCCACCCCGAATACTGCATCAGTACCTATTACATCATCGCCATGGCTGAAGCATCGGCCAATCTCGCGCGCTACGATGGCGTCAAATACGGCTATCGCGCCGAGGGCAGCGCCGACCTACCGGAGATGTACTGGCAAACGCGCAGCCAGGGCTTCGGCGCCGAGGTCAAGCGCCGCATCATGCTCGGGGCCTACGCCCTGAGCGCCGGCTACTACGACGCGTACTACCGCAAGGCCCAGCAAGTCCGCACCCTGATCCGCGAAGACTTTGCCCGCGCTTTTGCAGCATGCGACGTGCTGGTCTCGCCCGTGGCCCCGACCGTCGCCTTCCGCCTCGGCGAACAACTCGACGATCCCTTGCAGATGTACCTCAACGACATCTACACGGCCTCGGTCAACCTCGCCGGCCTTCCGGCCATATCCGTGCCCTTTGCCCACAGCCGCAGCGGCCTGCCCATTGGCGTCCAACTGCTGGCCCCGCCCCTCGCAGAAGCGCGCCTGCTGGGCGCAGCCTATGCCCTCGAACAGGCAGCCGCCTGAAATCTGGAGACCAACCATGAGATACTGTGCCCTCGCGGCCTGCATCCTACTTTCGACCTTGACGCCGGCTCGTGCGATCAGCCCCAACGCCGGCACCACGGGTTTCAACTTTCTCAAGATCGGCGTCGGCACCCGGGCGGCCGCACTCGGCGGGGCCTACGCGGCCGTGTCTGGCAGCATCGAGGCATCGGCCTGGAATCCCGCCGGACTCTTCGGCTTGCGAGAGCGCACCGCCGCGCTTGCCTACAACAGCTATCTCGTTGATTCGCAAGCTGGCTTCGCCTCTATCGCCGCGCCCAACGGGCCGCGCGTACACGCCCTAAGCGTCCACTACGTATCCTACGGCGACTTGTGGCGCACCGATGCGGAAGGGCGCGATTTAGGGACCTTCTCGGCGACCGACCTCGCCGCTTATCTGTCTATCGCCCAACAGCTCGGGCCGGACTGGCTGGCCGTAGGGGCCAATCTAAAAGCCGTCTATTCAAACATCGCCGAGTTTTCTTCCGACGCTTATCTCGCCGATCTAGGCATCCTGGTCCGCGCACCGGTCGCCGGCACGACGCTCGGCGCGGCCATCGCCAACCTTGGTTTTGTGCGCTCTGGCTACACCGAGGGTTTCAAGGACTCGCTGCCGGTACACATCCGCTTGGGCCTGGCCCATCACCTCGCGCACATGCCGGTGCCCGTGCTCTTGGTCGCCGATTTCAACCTGCCCAACGACAACGACTCCTACCTAGCTTTCGGCCTTGAGATCCAACTCGCCGCCGGCCTCTATGTCCGGCCCGGCTACACCACCCAACAGACCAGCAGCCAAGGCGAAGAGTCGCTGGGCCTGAGTGCCGGGGCCGGCCTGAGCATGAACCGCTACGCCATGGATTACGCCTACTCGTCCTCGCCCGACTTAGGCCAAATCCATCGGGTCTCGATCATCGGCACCTTCTAAAAGGCACCATGCCCGGCCTCAGCTCGGAGCAACTCGCATTCTTCCACGCCGAGGGCTACGTCCACGTGCCCGACGCCTTGGCACCCGCAGACTTAGATCCAGTCCAAGCGGAACTAGAGCAAATCGTCGATCAAGCGGCCCAACGCCTGTTGGCCACCGGCAAAATAGAACGCGATTATGCCGAGTTGCCTTTTGCCCAACGCCTGATTCCCCTCGCGAAAGCCGACGCCAGCGCCACCGCCGGTATCAACTTCCCCGCCAATTTGGGGCCTAACATCTTCGCCTTTTTACACAACCCCCGGCTGCTCGACCTGATCGAATCCCTGATCGGCCCGGAAATCTACGCCAATTCCTGCCAGCATATCCGCGCCAAAGTCCCGGCTAGCGACGAGTACGCCGGCCATTTCTCGCAAAGCGAATGGGCGCGCTCCACTGCTTGGCACCAAGACCTCGGCGTGTTGTTGCCCGAAGCCGACGACACCCTCGTCGTCACCACTTGGATCCCCCTCGTCGATGCCCACGAAGAAAACGGCACCTTGATGATCTATCCCCGCTGCCACCAAGAGCCGCTGCGACGGCACGTGCGCCCGCCCGCCGACCAAGGCGGCAGCTTTGCGATCGCGCCCGCAGAACTGCCGCCTTGGGCCCCGGTCGCCATCCCGGTCCAACGCGGTGGCCTAATCGCCATCCACTGCCGCACCCCGCACGGCAGCCAACCCAACCGCTCGGACGCGATTCGCTGGAGTATGGACCTGCGCTGGAACGACGCGCGCAAGCCCAATGGCCGACCCCACCTGCCCGGTCTCCTCGTCCGCAGCCAAGCGCATCCCGAACTGGTAATCCGCGATCGCCAAGAGTGGCTGACGGCTTGGAAATTCGCCCGCGTCTCCAGTCGCGGTGCTCGCACCTATCGCTGGGTCTGAAAGTGTTACCCGCAGGCTGCGCCGCTGTATCCTAAAGGGGCCATTGTCGCCGGACATAAAAAGTACGTATCCAGTCGCAACTATTTGTTTCTAAACAAATAACAGTATAGCCAACAGATTGGCCCGCCTTTTGCACAAGCACGGGCATGGCCCATCTCCTATTCTTCGTCATCCTGCTTGGCTGCTCATCCATCGCCGAAGCCGCGGTCGTCATCAGCGAAGTGCTCGCGGATCCGCCTTCTGGGGACGCGGGCGACGCCAATCGCGACGGCCAGCGCGACACCTATCAAGACGAATTCATCGAACTCTACAACACTGGAGACACGCCCGTTTCTCTCGCTGGCTGGCGGCTCGGCGACAGCACCGCACCGGACGACTTCTTCCAGTTTCCGGCGGACGCGGTCATTGCCCCGCGCTCGTACGTCGTTCTCTTCGGCGGCGGCAAGCCCACCGGATTCACCGTTCCCGTCTATGTTGACGACGGAACAATCGGCAACGGACTGACCAATGGCGGCGAGGTGGTACGCCTGCTCGACGAAACGGGCACGAAAATCGCGGTGGTCTCGCACGGCAACTGGCCCAGCAAACAGTCCCTCGTGCGCCATCCCTCCGACAGCGACGTATTGGCGCCGCACAAAAACGTCTCGACGGTCAAGGCCCTCTTTTCGCCCGGGCACACGCACATCATCCCCAAACCGGACTATCCCCTCTTCATCAGCGAAGTGCTCGCGGATCCGCCTTCCGGTGACGCGGGCGACGCCAACCGAGACGGCCAGCGCGATACCTATGAAGACGAATTCATCGAACTCTACAACGCCGGAGACGCGCCCATTTCCCTCGCTGGCTGGCGGCTCGGCGACAGCACCGCACTGAAGAACCACTTCCAGTTTCCGGCCGATGCGGTCATTGCCCCGCGCTCGTACATCATCCTATTCGGCGGCGGCAAGCCCACGGGATTTACCGTCCCCGTCTATATTGACGACGGAAAAATCGGCAACGGGCTAATCAACAAGGGGGAGGCGGTACGCCTAATCGACGTCAATGGCCACGAAATCGATGTCATCTCGCACGGCAACTGGCCCAGCGACCAATCCCTCGTGCGCCATCCCTCCGACGGCGGCGCATTGGCGCCGCACAAAGACGTCTCGACGACCCAGGCCCTCTTCTCCCCCGGGCACACGCACATCATCCCCAAACCGCATTATCCCCTCTTCATCAGCGAAGTGCTCGCGGACCTGCCTTTGCGGTTGGCTGGCGATGTCAACCGAGACGGCCAGCGCAACACCTATGAAGACGAATTCATCGAACTCTACAACGCCGGATCGGCATTCATTTCCCTCGCTGGCTGGCGGCTCGGCGACAGCACCGCACTGAAGAACCACTTCCAGTTTCCGGCGGACGCGGTCATTGCCCCGCGCTCGTACGTCGTCCTATTCGGCGGCGGCAAGCCCACGGGATTCACCAGCCCCGTCTATATTGACGACGGAAAAATCGGCAACGGACTAACCGGCAAGGGGGAGGAGGTGCGCTTAATCGACAACAATGGCCACGAAATCGATGTCGTCTCGCACGACGAGTGGCCCCGCAAACAGTCCCTCGTCCGCAACCCACCCAACGGCGGCCCCTTCGTCCCACACCAAACGGCCTCGCCGGCCGAATTGCCCTTTTCGCCCGGGCACGCCCCCACCACGCGGCCCATTTTGACCTATCCGATCTTCATCAGCGAAGTGCTCGCCGACCCACCCGAGGGCCCGGTCGGCGACGCCAACCGCGACGGTCAGTACGACCCGCATGAAGACGAATTTATCGAACTCTACAACGCCGGCCCGGCCCCCATTTCCCTCGCGGGCTGGCGGCTGGGCGATGCCGGATCCCCAAGCGATTACTTCCGCTTCCCGGCCAAGGCCGTCATTGCGCCGCGCTCGTACGTCGTCCTATTCGGCGGCAGCAAGCCTTTGGGATTTACCATCCCCGTCTATACTGACGACGGAAAAATCGGCGATGGCCTAGCCAACACCGGCGAGTCTATCTACCTGATCGACGAGCATGGCCATGAGGCCGCGCGTCTCTTGCACGCCACGTGGCCCAATGCCCAGTCCCTGGTCCGCATTCCACCGGGCGGCGGCGCGTTGGTCCCGCACAAAACCGTCTCGCCGCGTGGAGCCCCTTTTTCAGTCGGGCACGCGCCAGAAGTCCGGCCTATTTTGACCTATCCGCTGTCCATCAGCGAAGTGCTCGCCGACCCGCCTTCCGGCCTGGCTGGCGACGCCAATCGAGATGGTCGGCGCGATCCGCACGAAGACGAGTTTATCGAACTGTACAACGACGGGTCTGTGCCCGTTTCGCTAGCGGGCTGGCGGCTCGGCGACGCTAGCCCGCTCAGTGGCTACTTCCGCTTCCCAGCCGACGCGGTCATGGCCCCGCGCTCGTACGTCGTCCTATTCGGCGGCGGCAAGCCCACGGGATTCACCGTCCCCGTCTATACCGACGACGGAAAAATCGGCGACGGCCTGACCAACACCGGCGAGTCTATCCATCTAATCAACGACCGCGGCGACGAGGTCGCATTCCTGGCGCACGCCACGTGGCCCAGCGCCCAATCCCTCGTCCGCATACCACCCGATGATGGCGCGTTGGTCCCGCACAAAACCGTCTCGCCGGTCGAGCTTCCCTTTTCGCCCGGAATCGCCCCCAAGAAGCAGACTCGCTCCGATCTGCCCAAACCGCCGCCCAGACCCACCTATGCCCTCTTCATCAGCGAAGTATTCGCCGACCCACCCACCGGGCCCGACGGCGACGCCAACCAAGACGGACACTACGATCCCCATCAAGACGAATTCATCGAACTCTACAACGCCGGTCCCGAAGCCATTTCCCTCGCGAGTTGGCAGTTGGGCGACTCCGCCTCCCTCCACGATTACTTTCGCTTTCCACCCAATGCCACCATTGCCCCGGGCTCGTGCGTCGTCCTCTTTGGCGGCGGCAGTCCCACGGGATTCACGGCCCCGGTCTATACCGACGACGGAAAGATCGGCGACGGCCTGACCAACACGGGTGAAGCCATCTACCTGATCGACAACACGGGCTACATCGTCGCCAGCGTTGCCCACCCCGCTTGGCCCGCCGCCCAATCCCTCGTCCGCTCCCCACCCGCCGGTGGCCCCTTCGTCCCACACCAAACCGCCTCGCCGACTCAGGCCCCTTGCTCACCCGGACGCGCCGTAGAACCCGCACTGGCAGCGGCCCCTTTGCTGCAAGTGTGGCCCAATCCCTTCAACGCCACTACCCACCTCGGCTTCCAACTCAACCAAGCCGCCGCCGTCCACGTGGCCATCTACAACGTCCAAGGGCAACGGGTGCGCACGCTGGTGGACGCGCCGCTCTACGCCGGCACCCACCAGACGCAATGGGATGGCCGCAACAATCGCGGTCATTGGGTGGCCACCGGTCCGTACTTCATCCGCTTCGGCATCGAACATAGTTCCCCGCGCTACGCCAAGCTCATCCTCCTCCGCTAAAACAAAAAGCCCCATCTCCACAAAGGGAGACGAGGCTTTCGCCAGCGCGGCTGGGGAAGGCGTTAGTTTTGATAGGCGTGCTTAAACTCGTGTAACAAGGTCCGCATCTTCTTCACCTCCTGCACATCCACCGTCTGCTTGCACTTCATGGCCCCCCGGAGCATCTTGTGCAAAAGCACCAGTTTCTCAGTGTATGCGGCCCTTCCCTCCTCGCCTGCTTCCACTTCCTTGAGCCGCTGCGTCATAAAATACTGAGCGACGACGTGTTGGATTCTGTTGGCGTGTTCTTCCTTGCTCGCCACCCACCGAGCTAGTTGGTTTGCGTCCATCATCCGAGCTAGTTCGCTTACGATATGGTCATCGCTTTGGCCAGCCAGCCTCGCGATCTCGATCATGGCCTTCTCAATGGTCGTCAGATCTTCCGCCAGCGCGGCAAAACGCGCCTCGTCTCCATAAATGCCGCAGGGAATCTCGCAGTGCGCCCCCAGCGGCGCGACTGGAGCCAAAAGACAACAGGCGAGCAAGAGTATCTGTTTTCCGTTCTTCACAAGGGCCTCCTTGGCAACGTGGTTCTTGGCTATGGACAAGGCAGTATAGGGCGATTTCGGCGGCGCGGCAACGGCCCTAATCGCGCCAAGTGCGCGAGTCCGCACGGATGAGCCAGCGGTTGATCTGGCCATCCTCGTCCAAATCGACGGTTTCCTCTAAGTGCGCCTCAAACTGGTGGTCGGTCACTTGGATGACCGGCGGCCAGCTAAAGTGCCGCAAGACCTGCGCTTCCATGCCAAGCGAGTCCAAGCTAGCCGCGTAGTAGCCGCGTGCGCGGCGAAACCGCTGTTGGCGATAGTAGATCCCGCGCAAAACGCGCTTGGCCTCCTCGGCCGCGGCCGGGCGAAAGGACACTGCTTGCCGCCCGACGACCTCAGTGGCAAACTGCACGAACCCCCACTTTTCCGGGTAGTGCATGTTCACCAACCCTTGCGGCGACCAGACCCAGTTGTCCGGGCTGTGGTCCTCTACCTTGATGTACTGGCCCGCGTCGATGGCCAAGGCCCATTGGACGCGCGAAAAATTGATCCGCCATTGAGCGCCATCCACCGGCGGCACCTTCTTGTACGTAGCACCGGCCAGTACGGCCCACGGGAAGGCCATCTCCACCGACCAGCCCTGGTCCGCGTCCGTGGGGTCATTGAGGCTGCCCCACACCCGCACGGCCGTTTGCAGACCGGCGATGTCCCAAGCACTGATGTAGGGGCCGCCGTCGCGGTAGGGTTTGATCATCAACAAATCCCACTCCGTGCCGAGGGCATTGATCTCAAACTCGTAGTACTGGTGCGTATCGCCGTCCGGGTCGATAAAGACCTCAAAGTCGTTTTCTTGGTAGATCGTTGCGTCGCGCCGGTCGATGGTAGCCCACACGTGCGGCTCCTCCAAATCGGCGGCAATGTATAAATACTCGTCGTCCCACAGCATCTTGGTCCGCGTCTGCAAGCGCGGTACAGGCCGTCGCTCGCCCTCGATATCGACGAAAGGCTCGGTCCAATCCGCCCGCAGCCAAGACGGCTCGTCGAGATTGCCGTCAATGTCGATGGCTCCAGCCGTGCGATATGCCACATAACTTCGCGGCTCAATGCTTTCTACGTAGTCGATGTCGAAGCGCGATTGCCCCTCGGCAACAGCGGCCAGCAAGGCCGCGCCCAACAAGGCCCAGTGCAACATAAATCCTCCTTTATTCGTTCAATCCCCACGCCTGACGCCATTGCATCAATATACTACTTTGCGCTACTTTTTGAATGGTCCAACATCGACAATTCACCCCAAACAGGCGCACGCCATGACCGACAAAACGGCCCTCTACAAGAGCGGCATGAACAAATTTGCCCAGCGAGACTTTGCCGGTGCCTTGGACGATCTAGCCCAAGCCATCGCCCTGGATCCACAGTTTGCCGATGCCTACCAAGCGATGGCGCACTGCCACGAGCAGTTGGGCGACCTCGACCAAGCACTCAGCGCGGCGCAAAAGGCCGCCGAGTACGACCCCGACGACTTCCTCGTCCACACCAGCCTGTCCATGTTCTACCAGCGCAAGGGCCTGATCGCCGAGGCTGAACGAGAAAAAGCCATCGCCGCCCGGCTGCAAATGGAAAATCCACTGTAAGTTCGTGCAACTCGGCCCCCACCAGCTCCGTCCCTTCAAGGAAGACATGCCCATCCTCACCCTCGCTCCCATGGCCGGGGTGAGCAACTGGGTCTTTCGCCTGATCTGCGCGCGCCTTGGAGCGCGGCTGGTCGGGGTTGAATTCATCAACTGCCGCACCATCGCCATTCGCTCGCGCAAGAGCATGCAGATGCTCGACTTTTCCGACGCGCCCATCTACGCCGACACGGGCATCTCGCTGCTGGCCGCGCAAATCTACGGCAACGACATCGACCTGATCGCCAATGGGGCGCGGGAATTCGAGCGGCGCGGCGCGCAAGTGGTGGATATCAATTTTGGCTGTTCCGTTCCCAAAATTGTCGCCAAAGGCTGCGGCGCGGCCTATTTGCGCGATCTCGATCGGCTCTATCAAGCCGTCGAGCGCACGGTCAAAGCGGTCTCGGTTCCAGTCATCGTCAAGACGCGCCTCGGTTGGGACGAAGAGCAGATAAACATCCTCGAAGTAGTGCGCCGCTGCGAGGACGCCGGCGCTAAGGCCGTAGCCATCCACGCCCGCACCGTCGTGCAAAAATACAAGGGCCGCGCCAACTGGCCCTGGATCGGCCGCGCCGTCGAAGCCACCGCCCTGCCCATCATCGGCAACGGCGACGTGCTTACCCTCGACGACGCCCGCCTCATGCAGCGGGAGACAGGCTGCGCGGCGGTCATGGTCGGTCGGGCGGCCCTGGCCAATCCTTGGCTCTTTTCCGGCCGCAGCGGCGCCACCCTTTCCGAGCGCGTCAACTTGGCGCTGGAGCAGCTACGCCTGATGGCCGCGTACAAAGGCGAGCGCGTCGGCGTCCGCGAGACGCGCAAGCACCTCGCGCTCTACTTCAAAAGCCTGCCTCGCGCCTCCGGGTTGCGCCGCCGCCTGCTGACAACCGCTTCCCTCGCCGAATTGGCCGACCTGCTCTCCGAGTGGCAAGAGCCAACCGCCGCCGAAGCCAATCTCACCCTGTCAGCCGCCGAAGCCAATCTCACCCTGTCAGCCGCCGAAGCCGAAGCACTGGCGTGGGGCGGGAACGGGTGAAGCTGGCGTTTAGAAGCATGTCGCGCCGCAAGGCAATGCTCATCGCTGAGACCGCGAAAAACGCTTCTGAGGGCCGCACCAATTTGCTTCCACCGCGACAGTTCAGGTCCTATAGCCGCATTCCACCAGCAGCCCAAAGGAGACATACCGTGAAACACCTCTTTATCCCAGTGGCCATGCTGATGATCGCTTGGTCCATTCCTAGTTATGCTGAGCCATCGGTTAGTCGCGGCCTCATGCTCAAGATGCACGGCCTTGAAGTGGATGCAAAGCGAGCCTTTATCGACGTGCTATATAACGACGAGGCCCGCGAAGAGGACAAGGCAGACGCTTTGTATCAGCTTGGGCTGATCGCTTTCAACAATAAAGACATAGGGCTAGCTACTGAAACGTGGAATCTGCTTATTGACGAGTTTCCCAATACAGAAAAAGGCCGGACTGTATCAGCGGGGGTTAAATACCTTTTGGAAGATTTTAATGCCTTGGTCCTTGAGATCGCCGAGGACGAGACGAGCGATGCGCTGGCTCAATCCTACCTTCTCAACGCTCAGTTTTGGTGGGACCCGCCGAAACAGTGGAGCATATACACTTCCCATATCAATCAGCTTGCTATGGCGCGCGAGTGGTACGATAAGATCACAACGGAATTTCCGGGGACAGATGCGGCTAAAAAGGCTATGTCGTACCGATTCATGCTGTATAAAGACGGAATGGAGTCTTACTGGCAACAGCAGCAACGCTCATTTGATGTCATAATGGGCAAAGCAATTGCTGCATCAGAAGCAAACGCAGCAGCTTTAGGGTTAGGGCTTGCTTCGGCGGCGGGTGCGGCGGGCGCAATCGGCAGCAACGACAAGGCAGGCCAAGCTGCTGGGGCTGCGGTTGCTGTCGGTAGCCTTGTTGGGGCTGCCCTTCAAGCGGGGAAAGCAGAGAAGATAAAGAAGGAAGAGATTCCGAATGCCGTCTTGGAATTGTCTCAGGATTTTGAACCCAGCATTTTGCCCCTTATCCACGAGTACAACAAGTTTGTCGAGGACTTTCCCGGCGATGCGGTCGCGCACATCATGGAACTACAAATAGCGCAGGAGTACCATATTGGAGTGAAACGCATGGCTGCTTGGTTCGGTGAGCTGGAAGATGCGAATTTTGAGATAGCGTCCCAAATAGTTCAACGTATTAATACCATCGCAGATGAGTCTATTCGCTGGTGTTCTCTCGTCCCGCCATCCCATGGCATTGTTTATCAGGCAGCCCAAGCTACTATAGCGGATGTGCGTGATTTTCAAAACTTAGTTCAGGTCTATTTCATGGAGCACCGTATTAGTAGGATAAGAAAGGATTGCCGAGAAACTTCTTTTTGTAATTTTCAGGAAGAGGAAGTCATCAACGGCGTTAGGAAGTTTCGAGTTGATACGCGAAGGGTGATGCGGTTTCGGATGACGCATAGCGACATCAGCGTTCAAGTGGATGGAAAAACTCTTACTGTTCCTATTAAACAATTAGATCATACTGATGATACCGTAAAATTCTTGCAGAAAATGATCAGACAAGCAAAAAAACAAGACAAGGACTAAAGCTACCGGCCGCTTTCGTCGCGGCCCGCGTCCGAGAAGTTAGTTATTGCAACTTCGCCGGTCGGAAACTCAGCGACGATCTTCAGCCGTCCGCCGAGTGCTTCGATGTAGGATCGCAGGGTCGAGACGTACATATCCGTCCGCCGTTCCATCTTGGCGATGGCAGGTTGGTTCACCGCCAAGGTTTCGCCCAGTGCCTTTTGGGTCATAGCCTGTGCCTGCCGTAGCTCGTGCAGCGGCATGGCAGCCCGCAACTCAGCCTTTTTCGCCTCAATGCGCCGCTGGCGCTCCGGCGTGAAATCTTTGGTCAACTCACTAAAGGGACGGGGTCCGCTCATGGGATCAATCCTTCCTTTTGCAGGGTTTCAAGATGATCATCGTAAAGTTTGTCAGCCACCGGCACGTACTGCAAGGAATACAAACAACAAGAGACCAAGCACCCCAGCCACTTGCTAATCGAAGTTGACTGTACCTAATTGCCCGCAGCAAATAACTCAGATCTGAGGCATCTAAAAAATGAAAATCAAATCCATCGACCTAGTCCGCATCCAACGCCCGGACAGCCCTTCGCCCCGTACCCGCGCCCAAGCAGGCTCGACGCTCTCGGCCTCGACCGCTCCCGCACAGCAGAGCCAACCGCGCCGCAAGGCTTGGCCCACCGAAATCGAAGTAGCCAACCCGATGTCGCGCTTTCCGCGCTTCAAGCCTCGGCGTCAACTCTACGCCGCCCGGCACTGGCCCGGCTTCGCAGTCAAAGTCACAGCCGAGGACGGCACTTGGGGCTTGGGCACGGGCGCGGGTCGGCCTGTTGCCGCTGTAATCGAAGACGCCTTCGCCCACATCCTCATAGGCGAAGACTGCCTAGCCATCGACAAATTGTGGGACCTGATGTTCCGCGTCTCCAAACCCTTCGGCACCGTCGGCCTGGCCACCGTCGCCATCAGCGCCGTGGACCTGGCCCTGTGGGATTTGGCTGGCAAGCTGCAACAAAAACCCGTGTACCAGCTCATCGGCGGCCCGGCCCGCGAGCGCATCTTCACCTACGCCACCGGCGACGACGTCGATTGGTACCGCGAGCTGGGCTTCCGAGCCTTCAAACTCCCCTGCCAATACGGCCCGGCCGATGGCCTGTGGGGCCTGGACCAAAACGAGCGGCGGATCGCCGAAGTCCGCGCCCTAGTCGGCGACGACTGCGAACTGATGCTCGACTGCTACATGGCCTTTGACGTCGAATACAGCGTCCGCCTAGCCGAGCGTCTCAGGCCCTACAAGCTGCGCTGGCTGGAGGAATGTCTGATCCCCGAAGACGTCAAAAGTCACATCAAACTCAAAGAGTGCCTGCCTTGGCAAACGCTGGCCAGCGGCGAACACTTCTACACCCACTACCCCTATCAGCAAATGATTGAGCACCGCGCCCTCGACGTACTACAACCCGACATTCACTGGGTCGGCGGGCTGACCGCCTGTATCAAAATCTGCCACCTCGCCGAGGCCGCTGGCCTCGAAGTCTGCCTCCACGGCGGGGGGCGAGACCCCTATGGCCAGCACTTGACTTGGGCGATGCCTAACACGCCTTGGGGCGAATACTACATCGGCTCGGATCCGGGGATTCCGCTGGCCGAGGTAGCCGAGCCCGGGGCACTGGTGCCCCAAGATAGCTATCTGGAATTCGCGCCGCGCGGACCGGGCTTTGACCTAGGGATTGAAGAGGATTGGCTGGTGCCATTCGGGGTTTAGGCCGCTTTTGCGTATTTAGCTTTTCTATCTCCCAAGGGATTCGCGCACGGGCATCGGCCCGCTTATCGCCAAACGGCATCAACGACGCAGTGCTTATCCGCGTCGTCGCCTTCAAGGTCGGGCAACGCACACCCCGCGCATTTGCGCTCTCGCCGAACTAGCGACTTCGACCACCGACATCTTCACTTGAAACGGACGCACGACCCGTGCCGCCCGGCCCCTACCTCTGTCGCATTGATCTAAACGACGACACCGCTCTCCGCACCATCGCCGTAGCGTATGATATTCCGCGCATTATCATTATATTGTTAGCTTCTTTCGCTAACTTTCGCTCGGCAAAGGAGAGCCTTCATGCGCCGCGTCTCAATCGCCATCGGGCTCGTGGCCTGGTCCATTCTAAGCTCATCGCAAAGCACCACCGCCCAGATCGCCCACTGGCAGCTAGGCGGCAACGGCCTGTCTTGGAGTGAAAACGACACCACGCGCCTCTTCGTGGATTTCGCAACCGCCCCCGGTGCCATCCAGCCCACGTACTTCACGCTGGATGAAACGGTTCTTTCCCACATCGACAACTGGGCCTTTTGGCGCGACCCCAGCGACCGCGTCTTCGACTACCTCGACGGCGAAACGCCGCGGATGTGGAAGTGGAACCACGGCGTACCCGACCCTTCGGAAAACGGCTCCTGGCTCATCGATGGCGATCCTATAACCTATAACCCGCCCAAAGCCGACCGCATCGAAAAGGAAACCTTTACCATGGATTTGGCCGTGTCGGTGCCAGCGGTGGCTTTTGGTTTTATTCCGCCCAGCGAGGGCTTTCGCTCCGACGGCACGCCCCTCGAAACGGACTTTGTTCCCGCCTTTCAGGTGACCGCTTCGGTCGCGCCCGAAGCCCCGGTGCTCGAAGGCAATGTCAACCCGCTCTCCACCGTCATCACCAACACCAAATCCAACTTCGAGCCCCACGTGCGCGTTGACTTCACCCGCCAGTACCTGCGCTTCTTCCGCTACCGTCGGACGCTTTCGCTCTTAGACGAGGACGCTCAAGCCAAAAGCGGTAACGTCGCCATCGCCCTCATCGGCTCGATTAGCGAGTTCCAGATCTTCGCTCGAGGGGTGCCGCGACAGGCCATCTACAAAACCAAAATAACCGACCTGGGCGCGCCCGTGAATTTTGGGCGGCTGTTCTGGCAGGCGACGAAATTCCGCATGGTCCATGGAACTCCAGTGGAAACGCCCGACGCAGCCGCGCAAGTTAAGATCGAAGTACGCACCGGGATGGACGACGACCCGACCGTCTATCACGAATACATGGACACCGGCCTGGAGCGAGTCGTATCGCGCGACCACTACGAAAACGCCCTGCGTACGCGCTTCGTGCGCGTCACCGCGGCCGACGACCTGACCGAGCGCCAGCCCAAGCCGGGCGTACGCGCTTCCATTGGCTACGATGCCGACAACTGGACCTTCTGGTCTGCCCCTTTCGTCGAATCGGGCCAGCCGATCAACCTGCGCAACGGCACCTACTTGCAGTTCCGCGTCACCCTGGAGAGCGATTCCTTCGACGACTTCGCGCGCCTCGACTCCCTGTGGATCGAAACCGCCCCGCTGTTGGCGGCCTCCGTGCGCGGCGAAGTGGCCCCGCTGGACGATCCCCAGCCCGTCGGCGGGATCACCCAAGTCCCCTTGGGCCAAGCCATCGCCTTCGTCTGCGACCTCCAAGCCGATTTTGCCGCCGTCAATGCCCCCGGCTTCGACCTGCTGCGCATTCGCACCGGGCACCAAACAGAACTCAAAAGCCTGCAACTAGGCGAGGGCCGCACGGAAACGCCGCCGGCCGAGGTCATCCAAGAGCCCGAGGGCCTGCTCATCCACCTGCCCGAGCGCATCACGCGCGCCAACAATCCGCCCATCCGCATCGTCTTTGGCACCGAGATATTTGAATTCGCGACCACCTTTCAGAGCGAGGTACTAGACAGCGAACGCGACGTGCTGCCCCAGCCGGTGGTCGGCGCCGATGTCGGCGCGGACCTCTCGACCAACAGCCTGCGCGTGCTCGGCACCACGGCGCAACCAACCGCCTTCATCCAGAACCTGACCTTTTCCGCTGCGGTCTTCACGCCAAATGGCGACGGCATCAACGACCAGCTACACGTGGCCTATTCGCTGTTCCGCCTGCCCGAGCCCGTGCCCGTCGTCCTCGAGGTCTATAGCCTCGACGGGCGGCGCGTGGCCCTCGTCGAGGCTGGCTTGCAGAACGCCGGGCCGCAGAGCCTGCGCTGGGATGGTCGCGACGAAACAGGCCAGCGGCTACCGCCCGGCCTCTACCTGACGGCCCTAAACCTGCGCTCGGAATTTGCCGCCGCCCCTCAGTTACGCCCTTTGGGCATCGCTTACTAAGAGGAGATTTTGATGCGACGCGCCATCATCGCCGGCCTCGTGTTAGCAGCCCCACTCGCGGCCGACATGCTCTCCTTCGACAGCACCGAGGAATGGACCCAATGGCAACAGCCCTTCGGCTTGATCCAAGTCGGCGAGCAGGGACAGCTTTCGCTCGTCAAATTCCGCAAGGACATCAACCTCGTCGCGGACGCGCACCGCTTCGTCCACGAGACCCGCACCCGCGGCGATGCGGTCGCTGGCGGCGTCTGGCAAGCCGGCTCTAACGAGGCCGACGCTCGGCTGGCCATCGACGGCGACCCAACCACCTATTGGCAACCCAGCCCGGACGACGCCCGCGAGGACTGGTTTATCACCATCGACCTAGGCCGCGCCGCCCTGGCCCGTGAGATTCGCCTGAAATTCCCGGACCAAGCGGGCGCGCGCCCGTTCCGTCAATTCCGCGTCTTTACCACTTCGGGCGTACGGATCTCGGCTACGGACGACCTCTTTCTCTATCGCCAAGCCTTCCGCACCACGCGCCCCAACGCCGAATCCGAAATCGTCATCCCGCTGCGCTACGCCGGCCGCGACAGCGCCCTCGTGATCGACCCGGACTTGAACGTAACGCCGGCCGAGCGCGACCACTATCAGCTAATCCAGTACATCCAAATCATTTCCGAAGAGCAAAACGCCGACGCCGCCATCGCCGAAATCGAGGTCATCGGCATCGGCGACAACATCGCCATCGGCACCAGCCAGCGCGGCAATTTCGTCGAAGGCGATGGCACTGGATCCACCTTCAACCTCTTCGACGCCAACCTCAATACCAACAACACCGTCACCGACTGTCGCGGTACGCTGGCGGAATGGACCGAAGGCGGCACGTGGTTCCGCGCCGACTTAGGCGCGACGTTCTTTATCGACGAAATGTTCATCTACTCCATGCAGCCCGACGAAGGCACCTTGGGCTTTACCATCTCCGGCACCGGGCCCGGGCACACCCTCCTCTTTTCCGATGGCACCCCGGCCACGGGCACCGCCCCCCTCGTCGAAGTGCCCGAAAACGTCGATTACGAACAGGTCTTCACGCATCTGGATCCCAACGCCGACAACCTGCTTTACATGCGCTACCTGTTCGCGCCGCGCAAGGCTCGCTACCTGTTCTGGCACGGCGTCACTTGTAGGGGGTGGGGCATCGTCAAGTGGGGCGAAATGCAGTTGTTCTCTCCGGGTTATCCGGCTCAAGTCGAGTTGCAGTCGGCCTTTATCAACCTCGGCGAGGAAGCTGGCGATGGGCGGCCCAAAGTCATCAAGGCGCTCCACTGGGACGCCGACCTGCCGCCGGGCACCCGGATGCAACTGCGCTCGCGTTCGGGCAACGGGCTGTCGTCGGTCTTTGCGTTCCACAATAAGCTCGGCGAAGAAATCACCGAAGAAAAATGGAAGAGTTCGCCCAAAGTACTGCGCGGTTCCATCGACACCACGCTGGTGGTCGGCGAGGATTGGGACGCTTGGAGCAACGTGTACCAGTTTTCCGGTGAGTCCTTCAAATCGGCCAGCCCTCGCCGCTTCATGTGGCTGGAGATGATCCTCGCCACCGACGACCCCGCGGTCGCCCCGACCGTCCGTTCGGTTTCCGTCGAGTACGAAAACGCCTTAGTCCAAGGCGCACGCGGCAGCGTCGTCCCTCGCGAGGCCAGCCCCAACCAAGACACGCACTTTACCTACACCCTCTGGCCCGAGGCCGACGAACTCGACAGCGGCTTCGACCTGATGCGCTTTACGGTCCCCGAGCCGGTTGACCTCCAAAGCGTATCGGTGCGGGTCGGCGCAGAACAGGTCGTTCCAGCCACCTTGGACATGCAAGCCGATTCGCTGTTCATCGCGTTGCCGCAGGTGGTTTCCGGCGACTCGCTGCAAGTGCGATTCACGACCCGCCTGCTGCAAAACGCCACCGTCTTTGCCCTCGACCTCGGATCGAGCAACGCACCGGGCCTGTGGCAGTCGGTCGAGGCGGCCAAACGCCGCTCCAACGTCGTCATGCTGCCCGAACTGACCAGCCGCAGCCAACTCATCAGCGACCTGCAACTGGCCTCGGCCACCGTAACCCCCAACGGCGACGGCATCAACGACCAACTCGAAGTGCGATTCGTCGCCTTCAAAGTGGAAGGGAGCGAGCCACAGGTGGAAATTTTCGACTTAGCCGGACGCCAGATAGCGGCTCTCACGCCAGGCACTGAAGGCTCGCAACGCCTCTTCACCTGGGATGGCCGCGCCGCCGACGGAGCGAGCACCGCCCCCGGTCTGTACGTCCTGCGCGTCAATCTGGGGGCCGACGCCGGCGAGGACACCGCGCTCCGCACCATCGCCGTGGCGTACTAAAAATTGGCCGAAAGAACCTAGTGCATAGGCGTCCGTCAAGCCGCTAACTCAAGCGCTGAATTGCTTTGTTGCGAAGAATTTGCAACGCAGCTTTACTCCCGTTGAACGAGTCGCCCCCGCTCGGCCTGAACCCCGAAGACCCAAGCCCGACCGAAAACGGGCCGCGCCAAACCTACACTTGACAAGCCTTTACTAAAATTCATAAAATATGCGTTGCAATTCACAGCGGCGCGTTGCGTTTGGGTATAGAACCCCCGCCGCACGGCACACTTAGGCGGATTAGCAGGACATGGACACAGCGTCAATAGCACAAAGAACGCCATCGCCGGGAGCGGTGCTCGATGCGATGGCGGTGTCTTATTCTACGCTTGAAATAACGCCGAGTCTCAATCGTCATAAGTCGTTAAAAAACAATGATTTACCCCCCCCCCCCGATTTCTGGAGCATTGAGCTTCATAGCTTCATTCGCCAACCCATTCTCCGCGCTCCCCTGCGGAAGCGAGACGCGGCCTTGCTCTGCCCGGCCGCGTCAGCAAGCCCCACCGACCACTGGCCACTGACCACTGACCACCGACCACCGACCAATGCTAAGTCCATTTTCTTCTATCCCGTTTCCCTTTTCTAAAGGAGTGAGATCATGAGTACGCACACGCGGCTTTTTACCTTTCCTTGTTTGCTGATTGCCAGTTTGATGTTGGCCGGCGAGGCTATGGCTCAGACCGAGAATATCGACATATCCGTTGATCGGCGTTCCGTCCGCGAGGATGGAGGGGCGCAAGATATTGAGATAACAGCCGAATTGCGAACGGCTGACGCGAAGGCGAAGGGCGATCTTTATCTTCCGATGAGTCTCGTCGGTGTCACGTCCCGCTATCTCAACAATTTATTCACAATCTCCTTCCCCTCTTTGGTGATTAAGAAGGGCGAGCGCAAGGCGACCGGGACTATCACCGTAACCCCGACAAACAATGCTCTGATCGGAGCTAGCTCGGGCGACGCTTCAGTGGATATTGATACCCTGACCATAACGGGTACGGTCGATACGTCTAAGGTTAAAATGCGGCCTAATATTCCCATCGTTGTTGATATAGGGGGTTCTACTGGAAACATCGCCTTAAAAGGCCAAACCACCCCGGGCTATACTGAGGGAAATACTGCGGGAGAGAGTAGTACTGTTACTGCTACTGGCGTCTTCTATATTGAAATCATTGATGACGATCAGGTGCCCACGGAGATTGACCTTTCTTTCAAGCCGGCCAAGCTCAGCAAGCAGGCGGATGCGACTTCGGTTGAAGTGAAGGGGATGTTGGATGGCAGCGCGTTGACGACCCAAGAGCTTGGAACTCTCTTGGTTGTTTCTGGCGGTACATTGACGCGCGATGTGGATTACTCGATTGGGCTGAGTAAGTTGACCGTTCCGAAGCGGCATATCGACGGGACGACTACGATCTCCCTCGATCCGAAAGATAAGGCCGGCACGATCATAATTGGGCCTCAGAATGCTACGCTGACGGCGAAGATCAACAGGCGGATGCATAAGGGCAAGCAGGTAAGGCTAGACTTGACCCTTGATGGGACCTTTGACGGCGATGATTATATCATACCCGAAAACGCCACTGCGCCTGAAAGCACCAGTGGGAATAACACTATTTACGGAGTGGACTTTAACGGCGATGGGGATGTTGGGACAAACACAGATGGTGATGAGTATTTTGGGTTTACGGTTAGCAATGACAGTTTCGGTGAATCCGACTTCGTCCCGGCGAAAACCATCTTGGTAGAAAAAGACTTGGGGATCGACTTTTTCGGGGATGGCGATTATTTGGATACCTATATGGTGCCCGCCGATAGCGTATTAACGGAAGTAGGTCTCTACCTATTCCCTGCAAGCGGAGACAAAATCGCAGGAAGCGAATCCTCAGTAAAGAGAGTCGGTGCCATCGACTTTGACGGCGATGGCGGCTTGGCTTACACGTTCGGTACTGGGGACACGTTAAAGCACATGGACTCTTTTGCCTTTCCGGTTACGGTCAATTCGGGCACCATCACGATTGAGGACGTTGCGGTTGCGACGCTCAAGGCGTTCACGCTGAGTCCGGCGACGATCCGCGAGGAAGGCGGAGCGATGGACGTTGCGATGAACGTTGAATTGGAGAAAGCCTTAACCGGCGCGAAGGCGGTGGACTTTCAGCTTACGGCGGTGTCGGGGGGTGGGACGCGCGACGTGCATTACGAGGTGGATGTGATTGAGGGCTTGACGATCCCGGCGGGCGACACCAAGGGCACGGCGACACTGCGCGTCACGCCAGTGGACGACAGCGGTAAGAATGAGCCGCGGAAGTTCCAGGTGAAAGCGAAGGTCGGCAATGAAGCGTCTCAAATGGATTCGGTGGTGTTCACGATCACGGACAATGAGACGCTGAGCGAAAACATCACGCTGTCGGTCAGCCCGAGTGAGATCAAAGAAAACGCCGGGGCGACGACCGTCACGGTGACCGGCACGTTAGACGGCAAGGTGCTCGACGCGGATGCGACGATCACGCTGGGCTTGGATCGGACGGCTGAAAAGAGGGCGATTCGGGATCTGGATTACACGGCAGTGCTTGGCTCGCTGACGATTCCGGCCGGCGAGGTCGTTAGCTCGATGACGATCACGATTACGCCAGTCAATGACGGGACCGACGACAACGACGAGACGATCACGCTGAAGCAGCTCACGGACAACCTCAAGAACCAAGACGACGAGAAGATCACGGTCAGCACCGCGACGATCAAGCTGAAAGACGCGGCGATGATGGATGATTCTGATTCTTCCGAGACGCCCGCGGACACGGACACGGGACGACCGACCTTTGGCGACGGTGCATTAGCCTTTGAAGCGACGGTAGGGCAAGCGTTCAGCGAGGTGTTGCCCGCCGCCACAGGCGGCCAAGGAACGCTGATGTACAGCGTCACGTCGGACCTCCCGGCCGGGCTGTCGTTTGACCCGGCCACCCGGACGCTTTCCGGGACGCCGACAATGGCGGGCATGTCCTCGATCGTCTACATGGCGTTCGATGCCGACGGCGATGGCCGGATAAAAACCATCACCATCACCATCAGCGAGGCTCCGCCGGTCATCGTGGGCGTTGCCAGCGTGGTAGCTTCGCAATCGGCCGTGCGCGAAAACGGCGATACGGCTGAAATCCGAGTTACGGCGACCTTGTCGGCAGCGGCTTCGGCCACCGAGACGGTCCGCTTCACGATTGTGCCGCCGGCCAGCGGCGCGATGGCCACCCGCGACGTGGATTACACCGCGACGTTAGCGGGGACCGCCACCATTGCGGCCGGGGAAAAGGTCGGCTCGACGACGCTTTTCCTATCGCCCATCGACAACGCTTCGGCGGACGGTCATAAGCACTTGGGGGTTCGGGCGGTGTCTTCGGGCGGTTGGGATCAGGTGGACATCCGCATTTCCGACGACGAAACCGCCAGCACGTCTTTGGTGCTGTCGGTGATGCCGAGCGCGATCCCCGAGTCGGCGGAATTGACGGAAGTGATGGTCATGGCCGCGCTGGACGGCAAGCCGCTGGCCGAGGACGCCACCGCCATCGTCTCGATTGATGAGGTTTCGAGTAGTGCCATACGCGACACGGACTACTCGGCCCTGTTCGATCCGACCATCACCATTGCGGCCGGTTCGATCATGGGTTCGACGCGCCTGTTGGTTGATCCGGTCGCCGACGGCATGGCCGAAGGCGACGAGACGGTTGTGCTCAACGCGATGCTGCCCGGCTTGACAGCGGGTTCGGCGACGCTGGTACTGACCGACACGGACCGCGGCATGATGGACGACAATATGGACGGCGATAAGGATATGATGATCGCCTTGGCTTTCGTCGAGGGCACTTCGATTGCCGCACACACCTACACGGCGGGCACGGCGATTACGCCGTTGGTGCTGCCGGTCGCGTTAGGCGGCGAAGGCACCATCACGTATAGCGTGTCGGATCTGCCAGCGGGACTGTCATTTGACGCGGCGACCCGGACGATTTCCGGGACACCGGAAGCGGCGACCGATGGGGCCGTTGAAGTCACCTACACGGCGATGGCTGGTGCCGAAAGCGTCTCGCTGACGTTCGCGATTACCATCAACGCGATGCTGGACTTTGGCGACCTGAGTTCGTTGTTCGGTCTCAACAGCGGTGCTGGCAAGGCCAATCCGGCGGATTCGCACACCGACAACATGATTCAATTCACCATTAACGTGCCGGCAAACCTGACGTTGCCGGCGGTCTCCGGGGGCACCCCGCCGCTGACGTATAGCGTGTCGGGGCTGCCGACGGGACTGTCGTTTGACGCGGCCACCCGGACGATTTCCGGGACGCCGACGGTGATGGGCGAGACGGTTGCGACCTACACGGTCGTAGATGCCAGCGGCGCGAGTCAGTCGCTGCCGTTGAGCATGGCGGTGGTGGAGCCGCCGCTGTCGGCGCCGACAAACCTGGTCGCCGAGGACTACAAAGGTGCGGACGGCCAAGGCGACCAAGGCGGTTTCGTGATGCTGTCTTGGGAGCTATCGGCCGATCATAAGTCGCTGGACGGCTATCGCATTTTCCGTGCGTTGCCGGTGCTGGAAAATGAGATGGTGCCGTGGGCGCGAGTAGATGCCGTGCCCGGCGTAGCGATGGGCCGCGCCATCGTGGCGACGCTGGACAACGTCTCGACGCGCTGGGGCATTGCCGCCGAAAAAGGTGGCCGCACCACGCACACGATGGCCAAAGCCGTGTTCGTCGAGGCGGACGACCTGACGCAGCCCTACGCGCAGATGGCGGCGACGCTGCAAGCCAGCCGCGCTGCCGCGCAGGGCGGTGAGGGTCCGGTGTTGGCATCGTTGCTGCCGGAAGCATTAGCCTACGCTCGCGGCGTGGCACCGAAGCTAAATGTCGTCGGTAACGTGCTGAGTTCGTCGATTACTTGGACGGCCGAGGCCGTGCGGGCGACCGACGACATCGCGCCGTTGGCCGTGCCAGCGTTGCAGGTGTTGGATGCGCCGGACGATCAAGGCGGTCGCATCGCGCTGACGTGGACACTGTCGCCATCGGATCAGGTGCTGCAAGGAGTCGTAGCTGGTGCCTTGGGCCCGGCGCCGGTCGAGCCGGTCGTGGGCGTACATGGCTACCGCATCTACCGCCGCGCCGTGGGAGACGAAGCGTTTTCCGTGGTCGCCGAGGTGGCGTCCGGGGTAGCGTCCTTCGTTGATGAGACGGCGCAGCATGGCGTGCATTACACCTATCAGGTGCGGCCCTTCGACTTAGACAACGAGACCGGTTCGGTCGAGCATACCGCGTTAGCCGTGCGCAATCGGGTGGCCGATAGCCAAGGGCAGGCTCTGTTGGGGCTGTTCGGCGCGGATGCTCGCATTGGGTTCGACGACTTCTTCGTGTTGGCGGACCGCTTCGGCTTGACGGCAGGCGACGCGGGGTTTGATCCAGCGTTTGACTTGGCCCCGAATGGGACGATTGACTTCGACGACTTCTTCGTGTTGGCCGACCATTTCGGTCGCAGCGTGGCCGTGGCGGGCAAGCCGGTGCCGCTGCGGACCGGGCTGAATACGGAGGCGCGGCTGTATCTGGACGCGCCGACAGCCCTGCCGAGCGTAGGAGAGGAGTTCATCGTTAATGTGCGGTTAGCCGACTTCGTGGCGGTCAAAGGCTACGGCTTGCAGATAGCGTATGACGCCGACCGGTTGACCTTCGTCGAGGCGCAGACCGATCAGCCGCTGGGCGGGAGCGCATTCGCTACGCCGCAGGTGTTGGCCGACCAAGCGGGCGTGTTGACGGTAGCCACGCACGGCGATGTCGTTGCCGATGGCGAGCTGATGCTGCGCTTAGTCTTCCGGCCGACGACCGAGATCGCGCACACGACCCTCGAAATCACCGACAGCCAGACGTATGACCGGGCGTTGGGCTTTAACCGGCTGGCATTGCCCGCGCCGGTTTCGGTGCAGACGCGCCCGGCCGTGTTCTCGCTGGCAGCCAACTATCCCAACCCGTTCAACCCGCAGACGACGATTCAGTATGCGTTGCCGCAAGCGGCGGACGTGGGGCTGACCGTATATAACGTGTTGGGTCAGCCGATTCGGACGCTGGTCGCCGAGCATCAGGCGGCGGGTCGTTACGCGGTGGAGTGGGACGCGACCAACGATAGTGGCCACAGCGTGTCGTCGGGAATGTACTTCTACCGCTTGCAGGCGGGCGGTGATTTCCTCGACATCAAGAAGATGCTGCTGCTCAAGTAGCACACGCGACACGATGTTGGCGAGTTACGGAAATGGGACCTCAGTTTTCTGGGGTCCCATTTTCTTATGAACGTCAGATCGACAGGCTACGGCCCGCTTGCAGGCGGGCGGCGATTGCCTCGCCGTCCAGAAGATGCTGCTCAAGTAGCACACGCGACACCGCAAGTTACGAAAATGGGACCTCAATTTTCGGTTTGAGGTCCCATTTTCTTTATGAACGTCCGATCGACAACCTACGGACCGCTTGCAGGCAGGTGAAGCGTTTGTCGACATCCAGAAGATGCTGCTGCTCAAGTAGCACACACGACACCGCGAGTTACGGAAATCGGACCCTGATGTTCTGGGGTCTCATTTCTATTGTTAATGTCGATTTCTATTGTCAATGTCAGGAACTAAACAGCCCACCGGACGACCCGCCGTCCCCACCGCTGCCGGGTCCCATTTCTATTGCCAATGTCAAGAACTAAACAGCCCACCGGACGACCTCGGCTACACAGTGAAATGAGGGCCATTCCCCTCCCGGATGGCGACCTGCGCTACGCCCCCAACTTTTTGCCCTCGGCCGAGGCCGACCAATTCACGCGACAACTATTGGACGGCATTGAGTGGCAACAGCACCACGTCGTCATCTTTGGCCGCAAGCATCCCGCGCCGCGTCTTTCAGCCTGGCACGGCTCCCCAGCAGCCCACTACGCCTATTCGGGGCTGGCGCTGGAACCATGCCCGTGGACTGCGCCGCTGCTAGACCTCAAGACGCGGATCGAAGCCGCCGCTGATTCGCCCTTCAACAGCGTCCTGCTCAACCAGTACCGCGACGGTCGCGACAGCATGGGCTGGCACAGCGACGACGAGCCAGAGTTGGGAGCCAACCCGACGATCGCCTCGCTGAGTTTGGGGGGGACGCGGCGCTTCCTCCTGCGACACAAACACCGCGCTCACCCCCCGGTCGAAATCCCCCTCGGGCACGGCGCACTCCTCATCATGCGCGGCCCAACCCAATCCCACTGGCAGCACCAAGTTCCCAAGACCCAACGCCCGTGCGACCTGCGCCTCAACCTCACCTTCCGCCGCATCGTCTCTATTGGACAACCTCCCACCGACGCGCCTTAATCCCCGGCCCTCGCTACTGCCGCTGGTCAAGAGCACCGCCGAACAAGCGCGTTTAACCCGCCAAACCCTCGGGCAAGGTCTCGATATAAGCACCAATCTCGTCGCGCACCCGCCGATACGCCCCCAATGCCTCTTCGGCACTCCGCGCATCTCGCGCTAGCTTGGGCGGATCGTCAAAAGCCCGATGCACCATCCGAGCGCACCCCGGAAAAACAGGACACTGTTCGGCCGCGTGATCGCAGACCGCGACCACCCAGTCAAAGTCGATGTGGCTGAGATGGTCAACATGCGTCGATTGCTGATCCGAGATATCAATGCCGACCTCGGCCATCACTTGGACGGCGTTGGGATTGAGGCCGTGGGTCTCGATTCCGGCTGAGTAGGCTTCAAACCGATTGGATTTTAGGGCGCGGGCAAAGCCTTCGGCCATTTGACTGCGGCAGGAGTTGCCAGTGCAAAGGAAGAGGATTTTGGTCATGATTTTTTCTTTTGGTATGCAGGGACATTTGAAGTGGGCATAATGACTACGGCTTTTCAAGTTACGGGAAAAGATGGCCACCGCTATACGGTTCGTACGCTGGATAAAGACCCGCCCAAAAGGATCGGGGACGAACTCGAGAATACGGTCGTGGACGACATCCTACAGCTATTCGATCTTGACGTGGACGACATCCCATCGCTGTTCGATCTTGACGCAACCCGTGATGAACGTATAGGCCGTGTAGAAGACGCGGACCGAGGAGCCGCTAGAAAGCCATGAAGAGGTGCTCGTGAGCCGAGACTGGTCAACGACTGAGAGGGCGTAGTAAATCCATCTCAAGCGATCCAATTCAACGAATCGGGTCCATCTCTTCCAACAGCAAGGGGCGGGTGAGCCAAGTTGCCCCATGGACATGGACCAAAAAGACGCGGATGGAGTTGCTAACCTTTGCCGTCCGCAAAATCCCGATAGGCGCGGCTGGCCGTGGGCGCGGTCTGTCCCTGGTACTTGCTGCCCAACCCCGGCGAACCGTAGGGGCTATCGGCTGGCGTCGATAGCTGTAGGAACGAGAGCTGCCCGATCTTCATGCCCTGATACAGCGTGATGGGTAGGTTCGCCACATTGCTCAGTTCCAGCGTCAGATGTCCCTGCCAGCCGGGATCCACATATCCCGCAGTCGAGTGAATCAGCAGCCCGATACGCCCCAGCGAACTCTTGCCCTCTAGCCGCGCCACTAAGTCATTCGGCAGTGCTATCGTCTCAAGGGTGCTGCCCAGTACGAACTCGCCCGGATGCAGCATAAAGGGCTGATCGCCGATCGCCTCCATTTCAGTCAGGTCGCTCAAGTCCTCGCGCACGTCGATGAATGGGCGGCGCGAGTTGCGGAACACGAGAATGTGTTTGTCGAGATGAACATCAACGCTAGCGGGCTGAATGCACCGCTCCCCCAGCGGATCGACGACGATTTTGCCCTCTGCCAGTAGCGTCTTAATCACGCGGTCACTGAGAACCATTTTTCCTCCAGACTCTTGATTTTTATCGCATAGCGCATTGTCCATTTTAGCATTGAACCATGCGACTTAAACCTATATTCGCATATGAGAACTTAACTTAGACAGCTCCAATGGTTCAACCCTTGTCGCGGCGAATAAATCCTTGACAGGGTTGAGCCAGCTTAGTTTCATACGGCTCAACAGGCTGCCGACACCACGCCGTGCGGCAGGTTTGGCTTTTATAAAACCAACGCCAAGAGAACTATCATGCGCCCGGCCACCAACAATCAGGGCTTCAACGAGTCCAGGAATCCGGGTTTTTACCATCCGCGCCTGTCCGCCGCAAGATGACTTGGAATTACTATAGTCCATAAGGTCAACCAACAGTGTCGATTCTGGCGGGAAAAGTTAGCGATTTTCTCAAGGTCGCGGTCGCGGCGGCTGGACGCGGCGACCGCCAAACGGTCCAAGCCGTGTTGGCGCAGGAGCCTGCATGGATCAGCCGCATTGGTTCGCACGGCCGCACCATGTTGTGGGAAGCTGCGTATCGGGGGCGGCTGGCCATGGTCGATTACCTGCTTGATCGCGGTGCTGACATCCACGCCTGTGGCTGTCACTTCACGCCGCTGCTCGTCGAAATCTCTCCCTACTGCGCCGCGCACCACAAGCGCCATCACGCGGTCGCCGACCGCCTGCTGACACGCGGCGCCACAACCGACATTTACACCGCAACCTTTCTCGGCGAGGACGATACAGTCGCTGGCTATCTCGACCGCGAACCAGCGCTAGCAACGGCAGAAAAAGCACAGCACGGTTCCAGTTTCCGCATGACGGTCTTGCACTACGCCGTCAGTGCCGGGCACCTCGCCATCGTCGCGATGCTATTGAAGCGAGGGGCTGATCCGCGGCCGTACAGCAGCGGGCTGATCCGCTTTGCCGTGTGGCGGGATCGCGCCGACATCCTCAAGGCCCTGCTCGACGCCGGGGCCGATCCAACGCACGCTGAGGCCCCTCGCTCCGGCATTGTCAATGCCGAGATCATCGAATTGCTGACCGCGCACGGCGTCGCTGTGGATGTGGATCGCGCCGAGGGCGGTTGGCCACCCCTTGTCTTCCAATCGCGCGGCGACCGCGGCGGCAATATCCAGCGCGTACGCGACCTACTCGACCGTGGAGCCGACGTCAACGTTGGGAACTACAAGGGGCAGACGGCATTGCACTGCGCCGCCAAAGCGGGATTCGACCAAATCGTCGCCTTGCTGCTCGACCATGGGGCCGCAGTCAACGCCAAAGACGATGCGGGTCAGACGCCGCTAGCGATGGCGTTGCGCTCCAAGGTGAAAGACAAGGATCGGCGCGCGGCTGTCATTGATTTACTCACCAACGCTGGTGGCGTTTGATCCTCAGCCAAATATCCAAAAAGCAGTTCACCCGGCTGATGTTCGTTCCTTGCCTTTGGTAGCTGCTCAATCTGAAAACAAGGGAACCCACGCATCATCTCCGCCCGACTGCCTAATAGGCAAAAAACAAGACAGCCTCGGACGCGGTGGGTTCTCTTACCACAGGATGGAATGCAGGCTCGGCAGTTTGCGCCTCGGTCAGATGTTATTACAATAGGAGCAATAATGGGAGACAAAATAGAAATCCCACCGCCCGAAGGCGTCTTTGCCCAAACTTGGTCCCTGAAGAAACTCTTCGGGATGCTCGCGGTTTTTGGCCCGGCCGCCATCGTCGCCTCGGTCGCTATCGGCGCCGGCGAGACCATCGTCGTGGTGCGGGCCGGTGCGTGGGCCGGCTATGGCTTGCTGTGGATGGTCTTGCTCAGTTGCTTGGTCAAGGGCGTCTTCTTCACCTATCTGATCGGCCGCTACACAGCCGTCAGCGGCGAACTGATCGGCCACCGCCTCGTGCGCCTACCGGGGCCGCGCGGATGGTTGCTGTTGACCATCTTGCTGTTTGAGATGATCGGCGCGCCCCTCGCTTGGGTGCCCATCTCCAAACCCTGCGGCGATCTCTTTCACTTCTTGCTGCGCGACATGTTGCCCGCTGGCGAGGAAGAAGTCTTCTGGGAAAACGCCATAACTTCGGCCTTTGTTGCCTTGGCGCTGCTCTTTGGCATCCGCCTGTCCTTTGAACGCCTCGAAAAGCAACAACTCATCATCTGTGGGATTCTAGTCACGGGCACCATCGTCGGGACCCTCATCGTGCGTCCAGACTTTATCTCAGCCCTTGTGGGGACCTTCCGCTTTGGCGACTTACCGCCCTTTCCAGCGTGGGCACCCGAGGACGCGATCGCGCATCCGCTGCTGACGTTGGGCACCACCTTTGGCTACGTCGGGGGCTCGGTCATCGGCTACATCGCCTACGCCAACTGGATCGGCCTGCACAAGTGGGGGCTGACCGGCCACCAAGATATCGAGGCCATCCGCGACCGCGCCGCCCGCAGCCAGGGCATCGACTACCTACCCGACGATCCCCAGCAAACTCGCCACCTGCGGCAGCGCGTGTCGCCGCTGCGTTGGGACGTGGCGCTGGGGGCCCTGGTCCTCTTTATCGTCACCGGGGCCTTTATGATTTCCGGGGCGGCCGTGCTCTTCCCGCTCGAAACCCGCTTCGAGGGCTGGAACCTGCTGACGCACCAAGCCCACGTCTGGCGGCAAATTCATCCGAGCTTGGTGTGGATTTACTACGTCTGTATCCTCGCTGCGCTGTGGGGCACCCTGCAAGCCCTGCCCGAAATCTACGCCCGCGTCGCGCAAGAGTTTCTCGCCGCCCGCTGGCCAGACCGCACTTGGGAATACCAGACGATCAAGCGCGTCATCTGCCTCTACATCTTCACCGCCACCATGCTCATCGTCTGGCACAACATCCCCTTCGACATCCTGACCCAGATCGCCGGTTTCCTCATCGCCAATCTGGCCATTGCCATAATGATGGTGGCAGCGATCTATCTCAACTTCAAACTGCCCGCCGCCTACCGCACCCACGCCTCGGTGCTCATCGGCGCGGTGATCTCGACCTTGGTCCTGATCGCCTCGGCCGCTGTCAGCGGTTGGGGGTTGTTGGGAAAACTCAGCGGCTAACTCGCACGCCGGCCCAAGCGGTGATCTTCGGCAGCGATCCACTCGGCAGACGGGCGCGGCATGGGGTTCGCGTGTTCCTCGCGCCAGCGGGTCGTTTTGCGGCCAATCTACGCGCCGGCCGCGGCAACCCAAGCTGCATGGGTGCCGTCTCCCTTCGCGTCATTTGCCATTGACAAGCTCGGCCCTTTTCCAATACGCGGCAAAATGCTGGCGCAGCCACGCTAGCGGCGCAAAGCGCAGCGCATTAAAGCCTCCCCAAGACCAGCGCAGCGGCCACTCTTTTCGGCTGGTAAGCTGTTGGAAGAGCCGTTTGCGCGCCGCGCCAGCCAACGCCACCTCGCCGCTGAGCCGCGCCAATTCGCGCTCGTACGTCCCTTCGATGAGCATGCGGGCGTGCCGTGCGACCTTTTCCGGCTCGAGCACCGCCACCCGCGGACATACCATGCCGGCTTCGCGCCGCACAAAGGCTCGGATCTGTGCCGTCGGTAAAGCGTCCTGATGCGCCATGGCTTGGCGGGCAATCGAAACCGGATTCATCGCCCCATACGTGCGGCAAATCAGCGGGCGCACCGGATAGATGGTACAGCTATGGTCCGCGCCGAGAAAGGGACAGCGGCGGGGCCGCTCCTCGGTAAAGCGCAGCAACTCTTGGCGACGCGGCGGAGAAAAGTGCTGCTCCACATAGGCGACGATGTGGACGTATTCGACCTGGTAAAGCGGAAACATGGTGGCGTAGTAGTTGCCGAACTCCTCGTCGGTGAGCCAGCAGCAATCGCCCGAACCCGCACACCGCGTCGCCGGAACTTGATCGTAGAGCTCTGCTAGATCGCGCATACATCCTCCCTGTTGCGGTGAAGCGGTGAAAGCGCGCTATTCCAAACCACCGAAGGCCGATTGATCTTCAAGTGTCATAGCAATAGCTCCTTTAGTTTGGTTATACCTCACAATTTACAAGATAACACCACCGCCTAAAATAACCCTGTCAAAGACTCCGTAAGCTAACGCACCTTTGCGATCAACGCCGCGGCGCGCTGCCGTATCAGCGCCTCGCTCGCCGGCGCAATCATCTGCACGCTCGGATAAACCTTGTAGGCCAAGTCAATCTCGTAACCGCCGCGCACGTACTCGTCGGCCGTGGGCACGTAACCAACGCAGCCATTAGCAAAGCCGCACAAGACAGCTGGTCCATGCGCAGCCTCCAAGTCGAGCTGATAGCGGGCGAAGAGCTCCCCTTCCAGCCCCAAAAGCACCAACTCGCCGAGAGCCAACGCCTGCATCTCAAAGGGCTGCACTCGAGCGCGTACCGCGCCAGCCTGCACCCATCCGCGCATAGCTATAGCCCATGCGAGCCGCGCCTTGGACATCTCATCGCCCCGCGCCAAACGCACCCGCAAGTGCCCTTTGAGTTGCTCGATTTCAGCGCGACAGCGCGACAGCGGGGGCTGTAGCGGCAAATCCAACCGCTCGTGCGCCCAGTGTATCCCTGAAACTTCCAAGGGGGTAGCCGCAGCCCGTCCTTCCAAAACGGCTTGTCCCAACGCCTGCCCCAACGCCTCGACATCGGCAAAAGAGCCGTTGGTGATCCGCGGATTGACGTCGCCACACGCCCCGTTGACAAAGAGAGCCTCGTCGCCGGTCTGCTCCTCAATGTGGCGCACCGCCGCACTGGCAAAGTCGCCGCTGATCTTGAGATTGTCATGGCCCAAGACCACCGGATGACAGGCGTGATGGAAGAGCGTAGCCCCGCGGCCATCGGCAGCAACAAAGCGCAGCACGTGTGCGTAGGGCACGACCGGACCCGCGGGATTCTGTCCAATCCGCGTACCTTGCGGGTGCGGCTCGCGGCGATTGATGCCGATCTGCACTTTGGGACGCGCATAGTACAAACGGCCCGGCCGGCTGTCGGCGTCCGCCGCTACCACCACCTCGACCACGGCGTCCACAACCTGTTCCAAGTAGCGACTGTCCATGCGCCCCATACCCCGGAAGGGGAACGTTAGCGGGCCGGAGTGGGTGTGGGACGCGCAGACCATGATGGCCGCGCCTTTAATGCCCGTGGCGCGTGCGACCCGCTCCCGTATGGCCCGCACAACACTCGCATCCAATCCCACCAAATCGACGGCGACAAGAGCGACCCGCGTTGCGCCACAGCCGCAGACGAGGGCCTTGGCCATGAGGCGGTCGCGGATGTGCGTGGCCCCGGACCGCCGCCCCCAGTACCCGCCCATTGCAATGCCGACCGGCGGCGTGATGTCGGTCGACGCCGTGCCAAAATGCAAGGTCACGGCCGCGACCTCTTTCTCCAGTCAGCGGGCAGGACGACGAGCGTTGTGCCCGGGCCGCAGGCATTGTACAACGCGCGCAAATCAGCAACGCCAATTTGCAGGTCTAGAGCACTGGGGCGATGCCACGCCGGGCTGGCGTAGATCAGCAGACCGCTCGCAAAATACAGGGCACTAGTGGCCGCGGCATCGGCAACCAAGTTCTGCTCCCAATCGAAAGGGCTGGGCACCAAGCTCTGCCAAGGATTGCTGGGGCGGTAGCGTCGCAACCGGGCCACAAGCGAGGATTGCACTGACGGCTGCGCGCCGAGGGAATCAGCCACGAGCGGTACGCGCCGCAAGAGCGCCCTCCCGTGCATCAGCCGCAACTCATCCCCACCCCGATCCACCAGCAAGTACGGCGCATCCGCTTCTATGGCCTGCAACCAAGCCCGCAGCGCGGCGTTGACATAGGCCAAGTCTTCGGCCGACGCCGCACTCGCGCCACACGCCAAGGCCCAGAACAACGCTAGGTACTTCATCAGTAGATAAAGACCGGCCAGCCGATTTCGACGGCTTCGTACAGGTATTCCAAGTCCTCGCTGCCCAGCCGGACGCAGCCGTGGGTGATGCTCTTGCCCAAGTTGATTTCAAAGAGCGTACCGTGAATCATAAAATCCTCGAGGAAGTACAAGGCGTACGCGCCCAAGACCCCGCGTTGGAATCGCCGCGGATCTTCGGCGAAAATGGGGATCTCCTCGTCGTTTTCGATAAAGTACCAAGTCGGCCGAGTCCACAGGGGATCGGCGACTTTGCGGCGGATGGCAAAGCGGCCTTTGGGGGTGTCGAAGGTCCAGCGATGCCACCGCTTGGCCCCTTCGAGTTTGCGCCCGCTGCCCGTTGCACAAGCGGCTTGGCGCAACACCTGCTCTCCGTCGCGGAGCAGGACTAGATTGTCTTGGGTATTAATGACGATGTAGGGCGTAGCTAGCGCGTGGTGCTCAACGGCTTGCAATAGGCGCTGATGTTCCAACCAGAGCGCGGACGCATGCGCCGCCGGGGAGGCCCACAGCAGCGCGAAAAAAAATAAGGCGACCGGGAGCAATTCCCGGCCGCCTGTGATTGAAGCACGCAAGGGCGCACGCTCAGAAGCGCTCGTACCAAGGGCGCATCTTCTCGACTAGCGCGTGGTATTTGTCCACGGCCACTATCACACCGTCGGCGACCTCGGTAGCCTTCAGATCCGCGTTGCCGGCGAGGGACTCAGCATTGGAGAAATTCTCGCTGTCCAGTGCGGCTTTGGCCGCGTCTATATCGGCTTCGGCGGCACTTAACTCGGCTTGCAGGGCCTCAATATCGGCTTCTGTGCCCTTGCCGGACGGCGCTTCCTCTAGGCTAGTGTATGCGGCGGTGATCGCGTCTTGGGCCGCGGCAATCACGGCTTCAGCGGCCGCATGCTGGCGTTCCTTTTCGGCATGCGCGGCCGACTCGGCCTGTGTGGCCTTGCTCTTGGCATCGGCGATTTGCGCCCGCGCCTGCTCAAAGTTCTTGAAAAAGAAAAAACGCTCGTCTTCGGTTTGGGTCGTTGTCTCGGCTTCGCTGTACGCACGTTGCGCCGCCGAGTACTCGCTGGCGGCAAAGCGCTCGGCGTCGGCAGCCCGAGCCGCGTCAAGGGCTTGCTTGGCTGCGTCGAGTTCGGCTGTGGGAGGGTCGTCGCAGCCGGCCAAAACCGCGACGGCGACAAACAGCGATATTGCCCGCATTTTCATGGTTCACCTTCCTGAGTTTGAACGTTCTGTACCTCTATAATATCAGAGACAATCTAAAGGGAAGTACAAGGTATTGTCAAGCGCAAACAGGGCGCGACAGCGCAGCGGCACCCCCTTCAGAATTTCGCGTTTTCGTCGGCGTCCTGCGCAAAATCATCGTCTTCTTCCCCAGGCACTTCGTAAATCCACCCGCAATTCGGACACAAGGGATATTCCGCATCCTCCCGGCGCGTTTGGCACTGAGGGCAGCGCTGGCCCCAAGGCGACCAGAACTTCAGCACCACGACAACCAGCAGCAATACCGCCAATAAGGTGTAGAGCATCTGCGATCTCAGCGGCCCCGCCTGGCCGCTTGGAGCTTGCGCCATTGGCGGCGGCGACCCCAGCGACTGCGCTTGATGCGCCGGCCCAACGGCGGCCCCAGGGGCCCGTCGGCGACCAGTTCGTCGAGCACTCGATTCAGCTGGTCTGGCCGATTGGTGATGATCCCCTGCACCCCCATCGTCGCCAGGTCGCGCATGGCAATATCCTCGTCAACGGTCCAAGCCCAGACCGCAATGCCTCGCTGGCGCATCTCTTCGAGGAAGGGCGGGGTTAATGCCGCGTACCACATGGCCAGCGCGTTGGCCCCCACGCGCAGCACTTGGCGCACGAGGCGGCGCGCCCGCACTCGCGAGGGCGTCGTCGGCAACTGACCGACCAACAGCGCGGTGGGCAAGGTCGGCGCGAGCAAGTTGAGTCGCCGGACGGTTTGCGGATTGAACGCCTGCACCATGACGCGCTCGACCGCATGGGCCGCTTCAATCACCTGTAGGACGCGCTCGGCCATGCCGTCGGCTTTGATCTCTATCAGTACGAGGGCTTGGTTCCGCGCCAAGTCGAGTACGTCTTCGAGCAAGGGTACGCGCTCGCCAGCAAAATCTGCGCTAAACCAGCGGCCCGCATCGAATTGGCGCACTTCCTCGCCCAAGAGATGGGCGACTAGGCCGGTGCCATCGGTGGTCCGATCAAGGGTTGCGTCGTGTAGGACCACGACTTGGCCGTCGCGGGTGGCGCGCACGTCGATTTCGAGTATGTCAACGCCGATCTGGAGTGCCTTTTCGCAAGCGGCCAAGGTGTTCTCGGGTGCCAACCCCGGACCAGACGCGCCGCGATGGGCAATGCGCAGAGGCGCGATCATCTCAAGCACCGAACTTGTCGAGCCGGCGCGCGTGGGCCAAAGCGAGTGCCATCAAGCTAGTGGACGGCGCGATTCCGAGACAGCCGGCGCTGCAACCGCGTTCAGAAAATTCATCGGCCGCGTCGGCCAACGCCCACGGGCCAGCGATGACCGTGGGCACGGGGTGCCAACTGTGGCTGCGCATAATGGACGGGGTCGAGTGGTCGCCGGTGACGATGAGCACCTCGGGTTGCAGCGCGAGCAACCTCGGAATGTAGGCATCCAACTCCGCCAGCAGCCGCACCTTCAAGTCGAAGTCGCCGTCCTCGCCCGCGCTGTCGGTCTTCTTGACGTGAACGTAGAAAAAGTCGTAGTCCGCATAGCGGCTTTCGAGCACCGAGAATTCGGATTCGAGGTCCCAACCGACCGCTTCGACATCCATGCCCACGGCACCGGCCACGCCGCGATACATGGGATACCCAGCAATGCCCAGCGCCTTCAGCCCGTACGCCTCGTCCATTGACGCCAGCTCTGGATAGCGACCAAACCCCCGCAGCAACACCATGTTGGCCGGATGCTCGTCGGCGAGCAATACAGCGGCTTGCGCTAAAAAGGCATTGGCCACTTCGACGGTGCGCTCGGCAGCGGGCGCGAGCGCCGTCAGCGGCTTGGGCGATACGCCCGTCACCTGCGGGTCCGAATCCGAGACTTGGTCGCCCAAGCCCGCGCCGCGAAACACCACGCCCGCGCGATACTCCATCTCAGCGGCGACCTGCACCTCCACCCCGGGCACTCGGATTTCTCTCAACACTTCGCAGAGCTGGCGACCTTTTTCCGTGGGGATGCGGCCAGCGCGGCGGTCGCAGACTCGGCCCGCCGCATCTACCGTGCAAAAGTTGAGACGCGCCGCCACGTCGCCGGGGGCAAAGTCCAGCCCCAAGCCAAGCGCCGAAAGAGCACCGCGACCGATCTGGTTCTGCCAAGGATCGTAGCCAAAAAGAGCCAAATGAGCCGGGCCACTGCCCGGAGTAAAGCCGCCCCCTAACGGCGAGAGCAGGCCGCAGGTGCCCCCCTTGGCCAGCGCGTCTAAGTTGGGCAACTGGGCCGTCTCCAGCTCGGACTTGCCCGTGGCGGGATGCGGCAACCCGCCTAAGCCATCGACGACCAGGAGGACGATCTTGGCGTCGCTATCCCGGATGCACAATTCCTGCGTGTACTGGGAACTTATCACGTTTGCATTCTCCAATTTCGCCGGGCGCTCTAGGCTACCGACTCCTGCAAGTACAAATCCTTGAGCACCATCTGCACGGCACCATCGCCCGCATAGGTATCTACCTCCAACTCGAAAGCCGCACTCAGCCGGTCGCCCGGCCGCACCTGATCCGCGAGGTTTTTTTGGTTCCACCACAGCGCCACACAGCGGCGACCTTCTACCTCCAATTCGGCCTTGAAGTGGCGACCATCGGTGCCGATCTGCCGCGCCCAAACGACCCGACAGTCCGCCAGGGCAAAAACCGGCCGCCGAAGGCCGGTGCCAAAAGGCTCTAGCGTGGCGAGTTGTTCCACCGTGTCCAGCGTCAAATCGACCGGGTTGAGCATCAAGTCAATGTCCAAGGCCGGTTGCAGGTCCTCGGTGCTAATGTGGGCGTTGGCGTGATCGGTCAGCGCGAGGCGAAAGCGCTCAAAGGCATCCACGGCGAGCGAAAAACCCGCGGCCGCCGGATGGCCGCCGTGCTTCTGCAAGTGTTCTTGGCAGGCGTGGATGCCAGCGCTGATGTCGTAGCCCGGGATGCTCCGCGCCGAGCCGACGCAGAGGCCGTGGGCGCCGCTTTGGCTACACACGACGGCGGGGCGGGCGTATTTTTCGCACAACGTACTGGCCAACAGGCCGATGATTCCCAAATTCCACTCCCCCAGCACCACGATGATGCGATCCGCCACATCCTCTTCCGAGCCGACCTGTTCCTCGACCTCCCGTATGCCCTCGCGCTGCCACGCCTGCCGCTGGGAATTGAGCCGATTGAGTTCGTCGGCCAACGGCGCAGCCTCCCCCTCGCTTGTCGAACGCAAAAGCCGCAGTGCTATATCGGGCGTCTTCAAACGACCCGCGACATTGATCCGCGGGCCCAAGCGAAAACCCAAGCTGGCAGCATCGAGGGGCTGGTCCCGGTAGCTGGCCACCTGCTTGAGCGCGCGCAGCCCGAAGCGTTTGGTGTGCTGGAAGATCTGCAGGCCGCGCTGGATAAACAGGCGATTTTCCCCCAGCACGGGCACGAGATCGGCCACCGTTCCCAAGGCCACGAGGTCGAGCAGTTCGTTGAGATAGCGGCGGCGCTCCTCCCCGGCGAGAAAGGCTGTGCTGAGGGCCTGCACTAGCTTGAAGGTGACGCCGACGCCGGCCAAGCCCTTGAACGGATACGCGCAATCGCGGCGATTGGGGTTGACGATGGCAAGCGCGCGCGGTAGTTCGGCGAGCTGCTGGTGGTGATCGACGACGACGACCTCCACGCCGCGCATCTCAGCCAACGCTAGGGCTTTGTAGGCCGAGATGCCATTGTCAACCGTGACGATGACGCACGCGCCCTTTGCTATGGCACGCTCGACCCCTGGCGGCTCGAGGCCATATCCGTCCTTGTGGCGATCGGGCAACAGGCAATCGCAGTCGGCCCCCACGCGCTCGAGAAAATCCATCAGCACGGCGGTGCTGCAAATCCCATCGACATCGTAATCGCCGTACACGACGATCTTCTCGCGCTTACGCACGGCGCGTTCTAGACGCGCCACCGCAGTGCCCATGTCCTGCATTTGCTCGGGCGGATGCAGGGCTTCAGGACCGACTTGCAATTCGGCGCGGGTCAGGCCGCGGCTGGCGAGCAGGGCATCGATCAAGCTGTCGTACGGATCGTCGCAAAGGACATTCCAGACGGGATAACGGCGCATACGTATTTAGGTCAGGCGGAGCGACAAGGCTCCGAGGATGGCTGCGTCAAATTTTTCGCGATACACTACAAGCACTATAATGAAAAGGGGTATCGGGTAATTGGGCCGATTTCGCTTGGGTGAAAATCCCAACATCGGCCATGAAATAGCATAACACTTTCTGGCCGCTTTAGAAACGTCTCGTAAAAGCAGGTGGTCAGTAGCCAGTGGTCAGTGGTCAGTCACACCGCATCCCCGCGCACATAAAAGCACCCGACGAGCGACCCACCCGCCCCGGTCTGTTCGCCCCGAAAAGTCGAGCGCATGGCGGCTGGGATGGACGCGCAGCACCTGGCCCGTAACTCGATTCTGAATGTATTGTCTGGTGCCGCTTAGACCATCACAAAAACCGCTCAAGGCCGGGCCGGTGCGCTTGCCTAGACGCTAGCGTTGCGTACATTTACTCGCTGTATTTTCCCAACTCAATCACTTAGGTAAAGGGCATGCTACTCTGCTATATAGCCCTCCTCGGCGCCATCGCGTTGCCTGGCCTCGCGGCCGCTGGTCCCAATGCAGAGGCCGAAATCTTCATTGGTGAAGAAGGTCCTTTTTGCGGGTTTGTCGCCGATAGCACGGTGGAGTTCAGCGTCTCGGCACGCAACATGAGCGGCGTACGCCAAGTCAAGTTAGAATTTAGCTGGGAACCTGCCAACGCGATCGCCTCCATCGCGGGCGCACTAGGCGAGACAGCGCGGGCCAATTCCTTTGTCGCTCCGGGGCCACCGCAGATAAAAGGCCAAACCGCTCAATGGGGCATCGCGACCCTCGGCGGGGCCGGGATAGAGGGCGAGGGCCATCTCGTCAGCATGGCTTTCACCTTGGCCGACTCTATCAGCCCCACCACACCCATAGACATCTACCTCGACGTGGTGTCGATCGGGCCTTCCTTTAATGAGCGCGACGACATCCGCCCCCAAGTCGCGTTCTTGCGCAATTACTGCGATGGCGACGGGCAGGCTTTGCCGGATGGCATTTTCTTTCGCTCGGTCGGGCAAAACCCCTCCTTTTCTGCGGCCGGTACCGGCAGCGTGGCCGACAGCAGCGCCGGCGAAATCCTCGTGTCGGCGCGCCTCTTGCAAACTGGACACTTCCGCCCTGGCGCGTCTTTTACTTGGGACGTTACCAATCCCGGCACCGGGCCGGCATACGCACTCGTCAACGACGAGGCCATCCCCATCCCGGCCGGCGCAACCCAGCAGGTGACGACCACTAGCGATGAGCGCGGCCAGACCTATCTGCTCCTCGACGCCGAACAGGCGACCACGCTCATTTTCAAGACCTGCGCCGAAGGCTCGTGCGCCGAAAACCGAGTAGTATGGGGAGACCTTCCCACGTCCGTTTCAGAGCCGTCCGGCTTCGCGCTGCCGCGCGACCTCATCCTCGCGCAGAACTACCCCAATCCCTTCAACGCCGGCACCACTATCCCCTTCGCCATCCCCGGCGGCGGCGCTCAGTTTGCCCAGATCGACATCTTCAACCTAATAGGTCAAAAGGTGGCCACGCCCTTTGCGGCGAGCACCCCCCCAGGGCGGCACGTGGTCCACTGGGATAGCCAGTCGGCAACCGGCGCACCCGCGGCCAGCGGCCTCTACATATACCGCCTGCGCACGGCTTCGGCCGAGTTACACCGCGCCATGCTCCTCTTGCGCTGAGCCGTGCGTTTTTCCGATCCAGCCCGCCTGGCGGCGGTACGCCTCCTCCGCGACCTAGAGCAGCAAGCCCGCCCTTTCGACGAACTGCTGCGAGCACTCGACGCCCGCTTGCCGATCAACCGCGACGTGCGCTTCGCCCGCCAGCTAGTCCTCGGGGTGGTGCGGTGGCAGAAGCGGCTCGATTGGATCATCGCCACCTGTTGTGCGCGTCCGGTCGCCCAACTCTCGCCTTGGGCGCGCCACATCCTGCGCCTCGGCACCTATCAACTCTTCTGGCTCGACCGCGTACCCCAGTCCGCAGCCGTCCATACCTCGGTCGAGCTAGCCAAGCACTTGGCGCACCAAGGCGTCGCGTCGCTAGTCAATGCCGTGCTCCGCAACTTGCTGCGCCAACGCACGCGGATAAGCTACCCCGATCAGCAGCAGACCCTGACGCGCTACCTAGCGGTGTACCATTCCCATCCCGAATGGTTGGTCGAGCGCTGGGTCCGCCGCTGGGGCCGCGCAATCGCCGAACCTTTGCTCGCGGCCAACAACCAGCCCGCCCCGCTCAACATCTATCTCAATTCGCTGCGCGCTAGCCGCGCAACCGCCGCTGAACTCGACCTAGTCCCAGTCGAGGCGAGGCCGGGCTTTTATCGAGCGACAAACGGCGCGGACCTCTTTGCCTCACGCGCATACCAGCAAGGGCAGTTTCAAGTCCAAGACCCCAACGCCGGCTTGGCCGTGGCCCTGCTCGACCCCCAGCCGGGCGAACGCCTACTCGACCTGTGCAGCGCACCCGGCGGCAAAGCCGTGCAAGCGGCCATCGCCATGGCCGACCGCGGCTGGGTCGTAGCAGCCGACATTTCGCTGTCGCGCCTGAAGCGGGTGCGCGAGAACGTCCAACGCTTGCGGCTGCGGGCCATCCGCCCCATAGCCCGCGACGGCACGACCCCTGGGTGCGGCACCTTCGACCGCGTCCTCGCCGATGTGCCCTGTAGCACCACGGGCGTACTCGGACGGCGACCAGACGCCCGCTGGCGGCGCAAACCCACCGAGTTAGCCGCATTGACCACGCGGCAACAGGTACTCATCCAACGCGCTTACGAGCACCTGCGCCCCGGCGGCGTCTTGGTGTATAGCACCTGTAGCTTGGAAGAGGAGGAAAACGAGGCCATTGTCGAGTGCTTCTTAAAGCAAACCCCAACGGCACAGCTAGAGCGCGCCGACACGCACTTCCCGGCCCAACCTTGGGCTGGGCGCTACGTTCTGACCATACCGGGCCGACACGGCCACGACGGCAGTTTTGCCGCGCGCATCACAAAGCGTTGCCCATCGTGAAAAAGATCCTGCGCCACTTGGGCCTGCTCGCGGCGGGTGCTGCTACCGCTGGCATCATCGCCCTCCTCCTGCTCGACGTGGTCATCATGCCGTATTTAGTTGACACGCCCAGCGTCCAAGTCCCCACCCTCCAGGGCCTTTTCGCGTCCGAAGCCTCGGCCCGGCTCGAAGAAGTTGGCCTGAAAATGACCATCGGCGATTCGCTACACCACGAAACCGTTCCCCCGGCCGCGGTCGTCGATCAAGATCCCAGTGGCGGCCAGTTGGTCAAAGAAGGGCGGCGCATCGTCTTGACCGTGAGCAAAGGACCGCGCTACTACGAGGTGCCCGATGTACGCCGGGTTAGCCTGCGCGAGGCGCGTTTGCAACTAGAGGAAAACCAGCTAGCGATCGGCCAAATTCTCTACCGCTCTTCAGACGCCCTCCCCGAAGGCGCGGTCGTCGGGCAGTCGCCGCCCGCCGGTGCTCAGCTTGCGCGCGATAGTGCGGTTGATCTCCAAATCAGCAACGGACCACCCACCGCCCTCAAGCGCGTCCCGCATCTAATCGGCCTGTCCATCAAAGCCGTGGCGGACACCTTGCGCAAATACGAGTTGCGCATCGGCCACATCGCCAAGCGCGTCGACGAGCAAAAGCGCAGCGGCACGGTCCTAGCCCAAGAGCCTACGAGCGAGCAGCGCATCCCACGTCACAGCCGCATCGACCTCGTCGTCAGTGCCGCGGCTCCCCCCCCGAAGCCAGATGCCTTTGACCGTTGGGAGGAGCCGTGAGCACCCTGCGCATCGGCCCATCGCTCTTGGCCGCCGACTTTGCCCGCCTGGCCGAGGACATCGGCCGCGTCGAGCGCGGCGGGGCTGACTTTCTCCATCTCGACGTAATGGACGGGCACTTCGTCCCCAACATCAGCTTTGGGCTGCCGGTCGTCGCGGCCGTGCGCCAAACTACCCGCCTCGAACTCGACACGCACCTGATGTTGCAAGACCCTTTGCCCTTTATCGGCCCCTTCAAAGAAGCGGGCGCAGACTCGCTCGTGGTCCACGTGGAAATCGAATCCGACCTCCGGGCCGTCCTCAGCGCCATCCGCCAGCGCGGTCTCCAGTGCGGCCTTGCGATCAACCCCCAAACGCCTGTCTCCGCCCTCTATCCCCATCTCGACGAACTCGACTCGGCCTTGATCATGTCCGTGGAGCCGGGATTTGGCGGCCAGCCCTTCCAACCCACCGCCCTCGACAAAATCCGCGATCTGTGCGCGGAAATCGAGCGCCGAGGGCTATCCGTGTCCGTCGGTATCGACGGCGGCGTCCATCCCGGCAACGCAGCCGCCTGCCGCCGTGCTGGTGCCCAGCGCTTAGTGGCCGGCTCCGCCATCTTCGGTGCTCAAGACCCAGCCAGCGTCATCGCCGACCTGCGCGGCTGACCGGGCAACCTCCAATTGTCGTGGTACGGTTGAGGTCGGGCTTGGGGTGGAGCCGGGGCGATCCAACGGGAGTAAAGCTAAGTTTCAAAAACCACGACCTACATTTGACAAACGTTTAACTGAGGTTGTATAATCGTTAGGTGTGAAATTCACAGCGCACAGCGGCGCGTTGCGTTTGGGTTATAGAACCTCGGCCGCTGGCGGCATTCTTAGTCGGATTAACAGGACATGGGCACAACGTCAATAGCACAAAGAACGCCATCGCCGGGAGCGGTGCTGATGGCGGTGCCTTGTTCTACGCTTGCGATAACGTCGAGACTTGATCGTCATAAGTCGTTAAAAAACAAACACTTACCCCCCCCCCCGAATTTTCTTGGGCATTAAGCCCTAGCTTCACTCACCAACCTATTTGCCTCGCTCCCCTTCCTCTACGGAAGCGGGAAACGGCCTTATTCTGCCCGGCCGCGTCGGTAAGCCCCGCTGACCAGTGGTCAGTGGTCAGTGGCCACCCATCCACATCACAAACGAACCCCATTCTCGGTAGCCTCGCGGTTATCGGCCGACGACGTCGTAGCCTCGCGCTCGCCGCGCGGGATTCGTCTTGCTCAACGGTAGCAAAAACGCAAGAACGCAGCGGCTTAGTTCTACGGCTAAGTCCATTTTCTTCTATCCCTTCCCTTTCGCCCTTGGGCGATGCTTTCCTTCAGGAGGTTGAGTCATGATACATGCGAAGTTGTCCGTGCCGATGCCGCGGTTGGCGTTTGTGCCTTTGTTGCTAGCGGCCAGCTTGCTGTTGGCCGGGGAAGCCACGGCCCAAGATAGCCTATTCGTCTCCTTTGACCGGGTTTTGATCCGCGAGGACAGGGGGGCACAAGATATTACGGTGACCTTAGAAACAAAGGATGGGAAGGCGGCGACCGAAGATATTCGCGTTGCGATGCTTTTTGATGATGAGCGTCCCTATTCAAAGTATCTCGGCGGCTTCTTCACCTTATCCACCCCCAATTTCGTGATTAAGAAGGGCGAGAAAAAGGCGACTGGAACGCTGACCATAACCCCGATAGACAATAAGCGAGTCGGACCTTTCACAACCTCACCCACAGCCACAGAGGCCGATGTCACAAGAAAAGTATGGAATCACTATGAGAGGCAGGCTATGAGTCCGGCTTTGCCTATCTTTATTGATTTAACTGCAACTCAGCGTAATCTCGAAGACGACGGCTTTGCTCGACCAGCCAACAACGAGGATTTAGTCGGTGGAGGTAATATCCCTATCATGTTTCGGTTTGAAAGTGGTAAATATAAAACTGGTTTCAAACGGTCTGACGAATATATTGGCGGTGAGCATCCTGTTATACGCTTCAAGGTATACACAAAAACGTATTCGAGAATGTATGTGGAGCTGATTGACGATGAGATGTTGTCCGAAAACATCGACCTTTCTTTTAAGCCGTCCAAGCTCAGCAAGCAGGCGGATGCGACTCCGATTGAATTGACGGCGACGTTGGATGGCCGTGCGTTTAAGACCCAAGCCCTTGAAACCCTTGAAACCCAATTGGCTATTGTTGAGGGCAAGGGGGCTGCCAGCGATACGTTGACGCGCGATGTGCATTACTCGCTTAGTGGTCTGGGGAAGCTGACCGTTCCGCGGCGTAAGATTGAAGGGACGACTACGTTCACTCTCGATCCGAAAGATAAGGCGGGCCAGATCGTGCTGAAGGCCAGTAGTGATACGCTGATTCTGAAGTTAAAACGGCAGAACAGTGAGGGGCGGCGGGTCCGGATCGACCTTAATCTTGATGGTAGCTTTGATGACGATGGTTTTACCCTGTCAGAAGGCACGACTCTAGTAGAGGCTATGAAGTATAGCAATACTTATATCGACCAATTTATTAAAGGCTCCACAAAGACCCTCCGAAGTATCGGTATAGACTTAAACGGCGATGGGGATATTGGAACAGACCCAGAGGGTGATGGGTTTTTTGGGTGGGATTACCAAAATACGAGTTATAAAGATTCCGATGTCGTACCTGCGGGGACCGTCTTGGTAGAAGCAGACTTGGGGATCGACCTTTTCGCGGATGGCGATCTTTTAGATGAGTATGTGGTGCCCCAGGGTAAGGTAGTATCGGAGGTAGGTCTCTGCTTATTCGATGCAACGGATTCGAACCCACAAACGTGCGCTGATTGGACCACCGGCGGTCCTGGCATCACCGAGGTACCATCCAAACGAAAAGTCTCACATGGTTATCAAATCGACTTTAACGGCGATAACGACTTCGGCGATACTTTCCAGAGGAATTACGGAGATGCGGCCGTAACGCTAAAGTATGTGGACTCTTTTGTCGTTCGTATTAAGGTCAATCCGGGCATCATCACGGTTGAGGACGTTGCGGTGGCGCAGATCAAAAAATTTACGCTGAGTCCGGCGACGATCCGCGAGGAAAGCGGGGCGACGGACGTTGCGATGAACGTTGAATTGGCGGCGGCCTTAACCGGCTCTAAGACGGTGGACTTTCAGATTACGCCGGGTTCTTCCGGGACGCGCGATGTGCATTACGAGGTGGAGGTCATTGAGGGCTTGACGATCCCGGCCGGCGACACCAAAGGCACGGCCATGCTGCGCGTCACCCCGACGAACAACAGCGGTAAGAATGATCCGTGGACGTTCACGGTAAAAGCGAAGGTCGGCGACGAAAAAGATCAGATGAAGGAGGAGACGTTCACGATCACGGATGATGAGACGCTGAGCGAAAAAATTACGCTGTCGGTCAATCCGAGTGAAATCAAAGAGGACGCCGGGGCGACGACGGTTACGGTTACGGGCACGTTAGACGGCAAGGTGCTCGACGCGGCGGCGACGATCACCTTGGTCGTGGATCGGACGCCGGACAAGTCGGCGACGCGGGACGTTGATTACACGGCAGCACTTAGCTCGCTGACGATTCCGCACGGCGCGATCACCGGCTCGACGACGATCACGATCAAGCCGGTCAACGACGGCAAAGACGACAACGACGAGACGATCACGATCAAGCAACTCACGGACAATCTCAAGAACCAAGACGCCGACAAGATCACCGTCAGCACCGCGAAGATTACGCTGAAAGACGCGGCGATGACGGATGATTCTGGTTCTTCGGATACGCCCGCGGACACGGGACGACCGAGTTTCGGCGCTGGGGCGTTAGCCTTTGAAGCGACGGTAGGTCAAGCGTTCAGCGCGGTGTTGCCCGCGGCGACGGGCGGCCAAGGAACGCTGCGGTACAGGGTCTCGTCGGACCTGCCGATGGGTCTGTCGTTTGACGCGGCGACGCGGACGCTTTCGGGAACGCCGACGATGGCGGGTATGTCGGAAGTCTTCTATACGGTGATCGATGGCGACGGCGATAGCGGCGCAAAGACCTTCACCATCACGGTCAGCGAGGCCCCGCCGGTCACCGTGGGCGTCGCCAGTGTGATGGCTTCGCAATCGGCCGTGCGCGAAAACGGCGACACGGCTGAAATCCGAATTACAGCGACCTTGTCAGAGGCGGCTCCGGCGGCTGAGACGGTCCGCTTCACGATTGTGCCGCCCGCCAGCGGCGCGATGGCCACCCGCGACGTGGATTACACCGCGACGTTGGCGGGGACGATCACCATTGCGGCCGGGGAAAAGGTCGGTTCGACGACGCTTTTCCTATCGCCGATTGACAACGCTTCGGCGGACGGTCATAAGCACTTGGGGATCCGGGCGGTGTCTTCGGGCGGCTGGGGGCAGGTGGACTTGCGGATTTCCGACGACGAGACCGCCAGCACGTCTTTGGTCGTGTCGGTGATGCCGAGCGCGCTCAGCGAGTCCGCCGAGTTGACGGAAGTAATGGTCATGGCCGCGCTGGACGGCAAGCCGTTGGCCGAGGACGCCACGGCGACCGTTTCGATTGATGAGATTTCGAGTAGTGCCACCCGCGACACGGACTACTCGGCCCTGTTCGATCCAACGATTACCATTGCCGCCGGTTCGATTATGGGTTCGACCCGCCTGTTGGTTGATCCGACAGCCGACGGCATGGCCGAAGGTGACGAGACGATTGTGATCAACGCGATGATACCGGGTTTGACGGCGGGTTCGGCGACGCTGGTGCTGACGGACACGGACCGCAGCATGATGGACGATAAGGAGATGATGATTCCCTTGTCTTTCGTCGAGGGTGCTTCGATTGCCGCACATGCCTATACGGCGGGCACGGCGATTCACTCGTTGGAACTGCCGATGGCACTGGGCGGCGAGGGAGCCATCACGTATAGCGTGTCGGGTCTGCCAGCCGGGCTGTCGTTTGACGCGGCGACCCGGACGATTTCCGGGACGCCGGAAGCGGCGACCGATGGGGCCGTTGAGGTCACCTACACGGCCATAGCGGGCGACGAAAGCGTCTCGCTGATGTTCACGATTACAATCAACGCGATGCTGGATTTTGTCGACCTCGGTTCGTTGTTCGATCGGTTCAACAGCGGCGCTGGCAAGCCGGTGGCGTTGCAGGCCGGGCTGAATGCGGATGCGCGGCTGTATCTGGACGCGCCGACAGCCCTGCCGAGCGTGGGAGAGGATTTCGTCGTTAATGTGCGGTTGACCGACTTCGTAGCGGTCAAAGGCTACGGCTTGCAGATAGCGTATGACGCCGACCAGCTAACTTTCGTCGAGGCGCAGACCGATCAGCCGCTGGGCGATAGCGCATTCGCTACGCCGCAGGTACTGGCCGACCAAGCGGGCGTGTTGACGGTAGCCGCGCACGGCGATGTCGTTGCCGATGGCGAGCTGATGCTGCGCTTAGTCTTCCGGCCGACGACCGAGATCGAGCACACGACCCTCGAAATCACCGACAGCCAGACGTATGACCGGGCGTTGGGCTTCAACCGGCTGGCATTGCCCGCGCCGATTTCGGTGCAGACGCGCCCGGCTGTGTTCTCGCTGGCAGCCAACTATCCCAACCCGTTCAACCCGCAGACGACGATTCAGTATGCGTTGCCGCAGGCGGCGGACGTGGGGCTGACCGTGTATAACGTGTTGGGTCAGCCGATTCGGACGCTGGTCGCCGAGCATCAGAGTGCCGGTCGCTACGCGGTGGAGTGGGACGCGACCAACGATAGCGGCCAGAGCGTGTCGTCGGGGATGTACTTCTACCGCTTGCAAGCGGGCGGCGACTTCCTCGCCGTCCAGAAGATGCTGCTGCTCAAGTAACATCCACGACACCGCAAGACACGGAAATGGGACCCCGATGTTCTGGGGTCCCATTTTCTTATGAACGTCAGATCGACAGCCTACAGGACCACTTGCGAGCGGGCGGCGACTTCCTCGCCGTCCAGAAGATGCTGCTGCTCAAGTAGCACACGCGACACCGCAAGGCACGGAAATGGGACCCCGATGTTCTGGGATGTCCATGTTAGAAATTAGACAGCGCACTGGTTTGCCCCCCCACCGCTGCCGGGTCCCATTTCTATGGTCAAAGTCGGCAACTACCCTGCACCGCCAAATCATTCGGTCGTGATGCGTTTTGAAATCTCCAATTGTCGCGGTACGGTTGAGATCGGGCTTGGGTCGCCGCGGCTCAGGCCGAGCGAGAGCGACCCGTGCAACGGGAGTAAAGCTAAATTTCAAAACGTACCACTATCGGCAGACCGGCTTCTGTTGCTATATCTATATATTAAATTTATATTTTGACTTCTTTGTCCCATTCTACCACTCGACGCATCGGCCCATGTTTGACCGACTCAGCGAACGCTTTGACGACCTATTCCGCTCGCTCCGCGGGCAGGGGCGCATCACCGAGCGCAACATCGACGATACGCTGCGCCAAATTCGTCGCTCTCTGCTCGAAGCCGACGTCAATTTCAAAGTCGCCAAGGACTTTATTCAGCGGATCAAAGAGCAAGCCCTCGGCCAAGATGTCCTCAAGAGCCTGACCCCGGGCCAGCAGCTAGTCAAAATCGTCCACAGCGAACTCATCGCCTTGCTCGGGGGCAACAACAGCCCGCTCAACCTCGCCGAGTACCCACCCACCGTCGTCGTGCTCGTCGGCTTACAGGGCTGTGGCAAGACAACTATGGCCGCCAAGTTGGCCCGCCAGTTCAAGGAAAGGGGTCGCCCACCACTACTGATTGCCGCCGACGTGTATCGCCCGGCAGCCGTAGCCCAGCTCCAATCGCTAGGGGCCTCTATCAACGTGCCCGTCTTCAGCCAGCCCGCAGGCGTCGATCCAGTCGCCATCTGTCGCCGCGGCATCGACCAAGCTCGACAAACCCATCGCAGCATCGCGCTCATAGACACGGCGGGCCGCCTGAGTATCGACGAAGAGATGATGGACGAGTTGGACCGCATCCAGCAGGCCGTTGAGCCGCATGAGATTCTCTTTGTCGCCGACAGCATGCAGGGCCAAGATGCGGTAGAGACTGCCGCCCGCTTCAACCAGCGTCTCGCGTTTACCGGCTGCATCCTAACCAAGCTCGACAGCGATGCCCGCGGCGGCGCGGCCCTGTCGATACGCGCCGTCACCGGCCAGCCGATCAAGTTCGTCGGCACGGGCGAAAAAATCGAAGACCTAGCGTCTTTTCACCCCGACCGCATGGCCTCGCGCATCCTCGGCATGGGCGACGTGGTCTCGCTCGTGGAAAAGGCCGAGCAAGCCATGGAGCGCGACAAAGCCAAACAGCTAGAAGAAAAGCTCCGCCGGGCCTCTTTCACTTTTGAAGATTTCCTTTCGCAGTTGCAAGCCGTGCGCCGCATGGGGCCGCTCGACCAGCTCATGAGCATGATTCCCGGAGCCGGTAAGGCCACCAAGAACATGCAGATCGACGACAGCGCGTTCACGCAAGTCGAGGCCATCGTCAATTCCATGACCCGCCAAGAGCGAGTTCAACCCAAAATTCTCAACGGGAGCCGCCGCAAGCGCATCGCCCGCGGCAGCGGCACGACCGTTCAGGAGGTAAACCAGTTGGTCAAACAATTCCAAATGATGCAGAAAATGCTCAGGCAAATGGGCCGCGCCAAAGGCGGTCGCTTAAAAATGAAAAAGCCCTTCGTGGGCTAGGCATCCTTCGCCAAGGAGAATAGCATTGGTCAAACTTCGCCTTAAGAGAATAGGCAAACGCAAACAGCCTTACTACCGGATCGTCGCCACCCACGCCAGCGTCGCCCGCAACGGCCGCACCCTCGCCGAGGTGGGCCTCTACGACCCCCTGCACGCCAGCGTCAAAATCGACGAAGAGCGGGCCATTGAGTGGCTCAACAAAGGGGCGCAGATGAGCGAGACCGTCGCCGACCTCTTCCACAGCCAAGGAGTCTTGGCCCGCTGGAAAGGCCAAGCAGGCCGGGTGCGCGCCGACGCCCTCGCTGGCGACAAGCCCAAGCGCCGGCGCAAGCAAGCGGCGGCAGTGCCCGCCGAGCAAGCAGCCGCTGAATCGGGCGAGCCAGAAGAAAAATAGAGGGACCACCGCATGGCTGGGCGCGTCGCCGTAGCCTATATCTCCCGCCCGTGGGGCGTGCGCGGCGAAGTCCGGGCCGAGGCCCTGACGCACCGCGTCGAGCGCTTCAGCGACCTGCGGCGCGTCGTCGTCCAATGCGCGGGCCGAGCCGACCAGCCGCTCGAACTCGAGTGCTGGCGCACAGATGCCAAGAGCTTGTTGCTCAAATTCGCGGGCATTGACTCGCCCGAACAGGCGCGTTCCATGCTGGCCGGTGGCTACGTTACCATCGCCCCGGACCAGCGCGATCCCCTACCGGAAGGCACGCACTACATCGACGACATTGTGGATTGCGCGGTCGTCAATTCGGCGGGGCACTCATTGGGTCGCATCGTCGAGGTCTTATCCATGCCGACGACCGACGTTTACGTGGTCCGCGGACCTAAAGGCGAAGCCCTCGTGCCGGCTGTCGGCGACTTTGTCGTGGAAATCGCGCCGGGGCGGGTCGTCGTGCGAGGCATTGAAGCGCTATTTGAGCCATGAAAATAGACATCGTAACCCTCTTTCCAGATTTCTTTACCTCGCCGTTGGCGACCAGCATGATGGCCCGCGCCATCGCCCGCAACCTGTTGACCGTCGAGACCCACGACCCGCGCGATTGTGCGACCGACGCATACCGCACCGTGGATGACGCGCCTTACGGCGGCGGCGGCGGCATGGTCCTCAAGCCCGAGCCGGTGTACCAGCTTTGGCAGGAGCGGGGCCTCGCGGCTGGCCGCTGCATTTACCTGACGGCCGACGGCCAGCCGCTCAATCAAGCCCTCGCCGTCGAACTGGCGCTAGCGGAGCGGTTGGTGCTGTTGTGCGGGCATTACAAAGGAGTAGATGAGCGGATTCGCACTGGGCTTATCGACCAAGAAATTTCAATCGGCGACTACGTGCTCACTGGCGGCGAGCCGGCCGCCCTAGTCCTCATCGACGCGGTGGTGCGGCTCATACCCAACGTTTTGGGCAACTTCTCTTCGGCCTTGGACGACTCGTTCCAAGAGGCCGTACTCGATTGCCCTTGGTACACGCGGCCAGTTGAATTCCGCGGGCAGCGCGTCCCGGATGCCCTGCTTTCCGGCGACCACGAGCGCATAGAGCACTGGCGGCGACGCCAAGCCTTGCGGCGCACGTTTGCGCGCCGGCCCGACTTGCTGCAACAGATCGAACTCGACGAAGAAGAACAACAACTCATCGCCACTTGGCGGGAGCAAGGGCTGGAAAAAGCCCCGTAACAAACAAGGTGATACAATGGACGCAAGTATCCAGCGCGAACTAACCGCGGACCAACTCAAAACCGATCTCCCTGAATTCAGCGCGGGCGACACCGTGCGCCTCCACGTGCGCGTCATCGAAGGCGACAAGGAACGCACCCAAATCTTTGAGGGAACCGTCATCCAGCGCAAAGGCAGCGGCATCCAAGAGACCTTTACCGTGCGCAAAATCACTCAGGGCATCGCCATTGAGCGCATCTTTCCTCTGCACTCGCCGCGCATCGCCAAAATTGAGCGCACGCGCGAAGGGCGGGTGCGCCGCGCACGCCTCTTTTACTTGCGCGGTCGCAAAGGTCGCGCCGCCCGCATCCGCGAAAAGCGGTCGCGCTAAGCGAGGCCCACGTCATGGCCCTACACAGCGACTTGCCTTTTACGCGCAAAAACTGGTCCTTGGCCTTAGTAGGCTTAGCCGTGATCGCGCTCGGCTATGTGTTTTTGCGCATCCCGCCAGCCGAGGGTTTTCTCTCCCTCACCCTAGCGCCAGTGCTCCTCGTCGTCGGCTACTGCGTGCTAATTCCCATGGCAATCTTGGTCCGGGACCAATCAGCGGAACAGACATGACGAGTGCCGAACCCATCATCGACGACGGCGCCCCGGCGCTCTACCGCTGCGACGCCCAGGCCCAGCAAGTCGCTTGCTTCGCCGACATCGGCCCCGAGCAGCTAGCCTTCTTTCACGAGCAAGGCTACCTCGCTATAGCAGAGGCATTTTCGCCCGACCAAGTCGCCGACGCGGGCGACGCCGTGTACGACCTGATCGACGGCAAAAAGCCCGAATTTCGCGGCGTCCAACTCGAAGCGTCCGCTCAGGGCCAAAAGCTGACGGGCACAGCACGGCGTGGCGCGGTGCGCAAACTGATGAATTTTGTCGATTGGGATGAGCGTTTCCAACCGCTCGCCACCGCCCCAGCGCTCTTGGACGTCCTCGCCCGCCTGATGGACGACACCCCCGTTCTATTCCAAGAGATGGCCCTGCTCAAGCCGCCTAGGGGCCGGGAGAAACCCTGGCACCAAGACTGTGCGTATTTCAACTATCCTTTGGGCGCCACCATCATCGGCGTCTGGATTGCCCTCGACCACGCCGACGCGGATAACGGCTGCCTACACATCCTGCCCGGTACGCACCGCGAAGGCCCGGTCCATCACTTCAAGCGCCGCGATTGGCAGATTTGCGACACCGACGTCCAGACCGAGCGCGACGTCTTCGTACCCCTTGCTCCCGGTGGTTGCCTGCTCTGGCACGGCATGACCCACCACGGCAGCCCGACCAACCCCTCGCAAAAAATGCGCCGCGCCCTCCAGCTACACTACCGACCCGCCAGCACCGATCAGATTGACACCGACGAGCGCATGCAGCACTTCGGCGGTGAGGTGCGCGGTGCTGAGTGCTGAATTTCTTAGCTCACGATGCCCACTTGAGCTTTTTCTTGGTCTGAACGCAATCCTGTAGATACAGATTGATCAAACTCTGGTATGGAATACCGGTTTCGCCCGCCAGATCCTTGAAATACGCAATCACATCCGTCCCCAGACGAAGCGTAATCTGTTTCTTAAAATGCTTTGCATAGGGATTCCGGACGGACTTTGAGAAATCGTATTCTTTTCTCATCCCATGAATCCTTCGTATTCTCGCTGTTCGTTTCTGTTAGCCTTCCGAGCTGAAATAATCCTGATCACTGCATCCTCCTCTCGATAACATTTCACTCCCCTTCCAAACGCAACGTCACCTCGTCGATAAACCCACCCTCCACTTGGCGCGCAGCCAACGCCGCCGCACGTTGAGCGGCCGTATCAATCCCCACGCCTCGATGCAACCGATGCGCCAAATACGCGGCGAAAAACACGTCTCCAGCCCCGGTTGGATCGGCCACCATCGCCACCGGAGCCGACGCAAACTTCGTCCGTTGTCCCGGCCGATTTGCCACCCAGCCGCCGTGCGAACCTTCGGTGACGATCCACTCTGCCACCGAGTACTCGCGCATCAACCGATCTAGCGTCAGGCCGCAATCGGCGAGCACGAGTTCTAATTCATCATTGGAAGTTTTGACATAGTCCGCGCATTGCAGAGCGGCATACAGATCGTCAGCAACCCCTTGGCACACCTGCGTCCCCTCAATCCGCCGCACATAGCCCTGGATGTCCAAGCTCACCACGCCGTCTATCGCCGTCAGCATATCCTCGGCCAGATCGCGCGGGTGGAGCGGCCCCAAATGCACGTGCGTCGCGCCGGCGAGCACCGGCCCGAGTTGCGCTGCGGCAATCGGCGCGGCACAAGCGAGCAACGCCTGATGCCGTGCGTCGCCATCCACGTAGTTGACAAAACAGGTCGTCGCCGCGCTCTCGCCCACATAGACGGCAATACCCCGCTGCTGCAACGCCGCCAGCATCGCCCGGTCAGCCGCGGCGATGTTGGTCAATATCCGCGTCTCCACGCCCAACTCGGCAAAGGTCAACCCAGCATACGCAACCACCCCCCCGCGTTTGCACGCGCTTATGCCTTCTTGCACCACGCGGTCAATCGTCGCCGAGCCAATGACTACCACCACGCTCATATCAGGCCGCTCTCGAGTGCTTCCCCGGCCTGCCCTTTCGGGAGGAACAACATGGTATGCTACGGGGTCTCGGGTGGCGGCGAGCCATAGTTCCACTCATCGACCGCGAACCTCCAGTGTGCATCGACCTGTTCGCGGACGCGGGGATCGGGATCGTACTGGTTCTGCTTGTACGACGACAGCGTGGCGACGTAGTCCGCGATCGGAGCTTCGGCTCTCTCCCAGTCGAAGCCGAAGCTCCGGTAAATCCGACCAATCTCCCCCATTGGATCCCGACGCAAATCCTCGAAACGCATCTCGATGAACCGGTCGGGCGGAATAGATGACCTGTCCCTCAGGTAGTTCTGCATGATTCGCTGGTACATGCGGACGGCCCCGGCCTCCAACTCGGCCGGATCGTATTCTTCCATAGTGTACGACTTAGTCAGCGTGGACAGCATGTGCATGTACGACGGATACAGATCGTAGGGATTGCGAACGATGTGTATGTAGTAGGCTCCCGGAAACATCTCCATGATCTGGGGGAGTCGCCCCAGATTTGGGGTGGCCTTCTGTACGACGCGCCTGCCACCGTGCATGTAGGTCGCCTTTTTCACAACCTTCATGTAGCCCCTGCGCCACGCACGCACCTCGGCGTCGCTGGCCTCCATGAGCACGTACTTCCGGCCCAGTTCTTCCGTCAGCGAGGGAAAGGTGAATGCGTGTGTGACTGAACGGTGCGAATGCATCGCGTGCGCGAAGACCTCTTCCTGAGGCAGATCCATATCGGCCGCCATGTTGTCGATGCCCCGGTTTTGGGGCACCCGGGACGCCAACTTCCTCTTTAAGCGCTCCCCGCCAATCAGGCAGAATGGGATCGCGGCCTGATAGTTGGAACAATATCCTAAGTCCGGGTCGTGTGCCAAGAGGTTGTGGAGGAAAGTCGTGCCCGAGCGCGGAAAGCCGAGGATGATAATGGGGGGCTTGGTGATTCGGGTCCGCGCGACCGGCAGGCCGTATAAACCCCATTCCAGCCAGCGTGGAACGGCCGTAATCAGACTGGTGATGAGTGCCTGCCTGAGCCTGGCCCGGTAGGGATGCTTCACGCCGCCCACCTTGGCGAGAAGCCGGCACCAAACGCGCAAAGGCGCCATCGACATCGGATTGAACTCTTCTGATCGAGCCATAGTATTAGCCTCCCACGCACATGGACCGATTCAATCCCGCCCGCGCATCGTCAAGCCACCGAGGGAGACTCAACCCCCTTCGTTTCTGCGGCTAACGAGACGGAATCCGACCTTGCGGTGCGGACGATATGAAGGATAGCCCGTAGCCCGGATCACGCCATTCTCGGGCGCGGGGTCGCACTCAAACGCTCCGTAGCGCAGCATCGTGGCGATGACCGTCGCCATCTGCACTTGACCGAATGCTCCGCCTAGGCAGGTGTGCGGCCCGATGCCGAACGGAGCAAACGCACCCTTCTGCTTTGATTCCGTCCGGGGCGGCAGGTGCCGTTCGAGCTCAAAACGGTCGGGGTCCGGGTAATACTCGGGATCTTTGTGAACCACCGTGGTCGCTACCATGATCGTGGTTCCGGCGGGAACGTAGTGCCCTTGGAACTCAAAGCCATTGCAAACGGTGCGAACCATTGCCGGCACGGTCGGGTAACAGCGAAGTGCCTCGGTCACGAAGGCATGGGTGTTCACCAGGGCGCGAACGTCCTGGGCGTCGGGCATACCGTTGGCGAAGAGCGCATCCGCCTCGGCCCTAAGTATCGCTAGGTACTTGGGCTCGGAGAGCAGACGCAGAACGGCAAAACCCAACGTCCCAGCCACAGTATCCACGGCGGCAATGTACGGCCCGACCACGGCGGACATGAGGTCGGTTTCGGGCAGGAATTGCGGATCTTGGCGGTGCAACTCCAGAAAGGCGTCGATGACGTCGCGTGGACACCCCTTCCGCAGGTCGGGGTCGTGCAGCTCAATCACCTGCTGGCAGAGCGCCCGTATCCGGCCCCTAACCCGAGGCATGCGGTGCGCGTACATGAACCGAGGACGGTCGCGTCGGACGGTCAAAACCAACGTATCGAAGTAGTACTTGAGATCATCGATGTAGTCGCGCGGCGACAGGCCGGTTGCCAAGATGCCTACCTGCTCGGTTACGATCCGCTGTATGGTCTCGAACGCCCGCAGCCGCTGTCCCACTGGCCAAGAGGTCACATGGCGCCGGGCTATTTCTATCGCCTGACCTATGTCTCGCTCAATGACCGCCCTTGAGTAGCCGGCCTGAGCCACGCGCCTGAGCTTGACGTGATCGGCACCGTCCATTGATATCAGGGCGCGATCGGTCTCCATGGCCCGGCAGAACTCGCTGAACTCCCGGTTTGAGCGCAAGTGCGTACGCGCATGCTGAAGTACGAAAGCATTCGCCTCCCGGCCGGCCAAGACGACGACGCGACGACCCGGCAACCGAATGCGAAAGATCGGCCCGTGTCGCCGATGAAGCTTGGTAAAGAAATCGTTCAGGTCGCCAGTCATGCCGAGGGCGTTGCCGATCAACGGCAATCCGGGCACCTTGGGAATCGGCTTGTACTGCAGATCGGGAGCGGTCCGGCTGGCCGCCAAGTCCTCGTCGATGGCGATACGGCCCGCCCGGCACAGGAGATTCAGCGACTTCACCGCCTCAATCCGGGCGCCCACCCGGTCGAGTTCCCGGGCGCTCAGCACCTTCTCGAATGCGCGGCAGGCAGCGGCGAGACCGATCAGGTCGGCCTCCCACGGTTGGGGGACATCCTCGTTGAAGAGAATCCGCATGACGCGCACCTGAACCTCTTCCGCGCTGTCGCCCGGCACGCCGGGATAGCGCTTCGCGTGCGCCACAGCCGGGGCCAAGAAGAAGTGGTCGCCCGGGTCCCGTTCCAGAATGCCCCGCTCGCATAGGCGTTCTCGGGCCGCGTCAAGTATCTGCGGGCCCAACTGCAACCCTAGGCGGCGAATCCAGTATTGGGGAGTGTTAGTCTCCGAGTTTCCCGCGATCAGGGCCAAGGCGGGATCAGCGATGGGATCGCCCAGCGGCGTCGGGTCAATAAGCTGAAGATGGGCCAGATCGGTGTCTATGCGATCATGCTGAGCCAGCTCCAGCAACGTCGCGGTCGCAAGGCCGAAGGCCAAGGTCCGCCCCTCGAGCGGATGGAGTTGACCCAAGGCGTCGTCCTGTAAGAGCAGGCAGAGTTCCTCGGCAAAGGTGAGAGCCTTCATTGTGTCAACCTAACTCGATGCCGGGTAGTGCTACATTTTGAAGTCTCAAGTTGTCTCGGTGCGTTTTTGGTATGTCTCCGCGGGTGCCTTGCCGATGCGGCAGAGCAGAGCAATACCTCTTCCCGCTTCTGCTTAGGAAGGGGCGGGAGGAGAATAAGCTGATGAATGCTAGAGCTTAATGCCCAAGAAATCGGAGTTGGGGGGGGGGGGTAAATCATTGTTTTTTAACGATTTATGACGATAAAGCCTCGGCGTTATTGCAAGCGTAGAACAAGGCACCGATCCCAGCGATGGTATTCTTTGTGATATTGACGCTGTGCCCATGTCCTGTTAATCCGCCTGAGCGTGCCGCAAGCCGCGGGGTTTTGTATCTCCGCCGCTGTGAATTATAACTTATTTAGGCTTTCAGTAAAGACTTGTCAATTAAAAAACAGCCGCCTAGCTGTCGCCCCCAACACTTGCTCCTGTTCAGCCACACTCAGCCCCAATTCTTCGGTGAACACCGCCAAGTGCTGAATAGGTCGCGTTTTCCAACCAGTGCTCGCACGAGAAATCCGATCCCCATCCGTGGTCAATAGGCGCATCGCCGACTCCTTTCCATTGTCTATGAAAAAACGGACCGTTCAAAACTTGCTCGTAACCAGCCACCTAATATATTCTTGCGAACTCCCCGAAAGAACCCCGACACCACCCATGCGCGTATTCCTCAAGCGGGCCTTGCTCGCCTTGCTGCTTTTAGCCGGAGTGTTGTACGGTGCCTTCGCCCTAACATCGCACCCGGTAGAGCCGCATCCCTACTTTGAGACCGGGGACGTTTTGGTCATTGCACACCGCGGCGGCAAGGGGCTGGCACCGGAAAACACCCTAACGGCCTTTGCCCGCTCGGTCGCCTTGGGCGTCGATGTGCTAGAAATGGACTTGCGCCAAAGCCGCGACGGCGCGCTCATCGTCCTGCACGACCGGCGCGTTGACCGCACGACCAACGGCCAAGGCGCGGCCGATAGCTTGAGCCTCGCCCAGTTGAAGCAGTTAGACGCGGGCTACCACTTCAGTCCAAGCGGCCAAACCTTTCCCTATCGCGGCCAAGGGGTCGCAATCCCCACGCTCGCCGAGGTGTTCACCGCTTTTCCCAACACGCGCTTTCTCATCGAAATCAAGGACGATTCCGCTGCGCTAGCACGCGACTTCTGCGGAACGATCCGCCGCTTTGAATTAAGCGAGCGCGTCATCGCCGCTTCCTTTCACAGCCGCCCTTTAGCGCACTTGCGCCAAGCTTGCCCCGAAGTGGCGACTTCGGCTGCTGCATCGGCGGGCATGTCCTTTATCTTGCTCCACTGGCTGCGGCTCGACGCCGCGTACCACCCGGTAAGCCAAGCCTTTCAGTTCCCGGCCCGGTTGGGCAAAATCGATCTGATAGACCAGCGTTTCATCGCCCGCGCCCATGCCCACAACGTCCACGTCCACGTCTGGACCATCAACGATCCCGCCGCCATGCAGCACTACCTAGCCCTGGGCGTCGATGGCCTAATCACCGACTATCCCGACCGCTTGTTACGCATCCTAAACCGCCAGTCCACAGAGGAGGCATCATGGGCGACCCAATAGCCCTAAACGTCCAACACCTAACCAAAACCTACGGCACCGGCGCAAACGCCCTGACCGTCCTCGACGATGTGAGTTTCGCCCTCGCAACCGGATCGACCTGCGCGGTCGTCGGCCCTTCGGGCAGCGGCAAAACCACGCTGCTCGGATTGTGCGCGGGCTTGGATCGCGCGAGTTCGGGATCGGTCGCGCTCGACGGGGTGGATTTAGGCCGTCTCGACGAAGACCAACGCGCACACCTCCGCAGCGCAAAAGTCGGCTTCGTTTTCCAAAACTTCCAGCTCATCCCCACCCTCAGCGCCCTCGAAAACGCCATGGTGCCGCTCGAATTGCGCCGCGAGCCAGCCGCCCGCGAGCGCGCCCGCGACCTCCTCGACCGAGTGGGCTTAGGCGACCGGCTGCACCATTACCCAGCGCAGCTTTCAGGAGGCGAGCAGCAGCGCGTGGCGCTGGCGCGGGCCTTTGTCAACCGCCCGGCCCTCCTCTTTGCCGACGAGCCTACCGGCAACCTCGACGACGGCACCAGCGGCAAAGTGCGGGACTTGCTCTTTAGCCTCAACCAAGAATCCAAGGCCACCCTAATTTTGGTCACCCACGACCAGACACTGGCCCGCCTCACCCAGCGCATCATCCGCCTCCAAGGCGGCCGAGTCGCCGACGATCAGCTAATCCCATGATGGCTTGGCTCGGTACAATGGCTTGGCGCGATAGCCGCAGCCACCACCGCAAACTCCTGCTTTTTACCTCTGCGATCTCCATCGGCATCGGTGCGCTCGTCGGCTTGGGCAGCCTCAGTTCCACGTTGCAAGAGGCCATGGACCAACAAGCCGCCGAGCTCTTAGGTGCCGATATGGCCTTGACGAGCCGCCAGCCCTTCGCGCCCGCCACCGAGACGCTCGTGGACTCGCTCGGCGGGGTTCAGGCGCGCCAAATCGCCTTCAATTCCATGATTTACCTGCCCAAGACCCACAGTACCCGCCTCGCCCAGATCCGCGCCCTTGACGGCCCTTTCCCCTTTTACGGCGAGCTAAAAACGGCACCGGCCGAAGCCGCGCAGCACTTCCGCACCCAGCCTCACGCCCTCGTTGACGACGCCCTCATGTTGCAGTTTGACGCGGCGGTCGGCGACTCCATCAAGATCGGCGACACGGTCTTTTGCATTGGCGGGCGGCTCCTGCGCATACCCGGCGAGAACGCCCTCTTCAGCGACATCCAACCGCGCGTTTACATCCCGATGTCCTACCTCGACCGCACCCGCCTGATCCAACGAGGCAGCCGCGTCACGTACACCGCATTCTTCCGCTTCCCCGAGCGGGATGTCCAAGCGATAGCCAAGTCCATCCGGCCGCACACCCGAGGCGACCGCCTCCGGCTCGAAACCATCGAGAGCCGCAAAGCCCGCCTCGGCCGCACCCTCAACAACCTCTATCGCTTCTTAAACCTCGGCAGCTTTATCGCCCTGCTACTCGGCGGCGTGGGCGTGGCCAGCGCCATTCACACCTATACGCGGCAGAAGTTGCCCACCGTTGCGGTGCTGCGCAGCCTCGGTGCCACCGCCCGGCAGACCGTCTCGATCTATCTAATCCAAGCCGGCGGCATGGGCTTGGTCGGCTCGCTCATGGGCGTCCTGCTCGGGGTCGGGGTCCTCTACCTGCTCCCCAACGTCCTCGCCGACGTGCTGCCCCTCCAAGTCGAGCCGCGTTTTGATCGGCTTGCGGTCTTGGAGGGCCTCGGCCTCGGCATTAGCCTGTCGCTGCTGTTTGCTGCTCGGCCCCTGCTGGCCATCCACAAGACCTCGCCGCTGCTGACTTTGCGCGCCTCGTTTGAAGACGCCAATCCCGCCGACAGCGGCCTGCTGCGCTGGGCTTTGTACTTGGGAATCGTTTTGACGACGGTGCTTTTTGCCTACCGGCTCACCGACCGCTGGCCGCTGGCTTTCGGCTTTGTCGGCGGGGTTGGCGTCGCTTTTGCGCTCCTAACGCTGACCGCCCGCTCGATCATCTACGGCACCCGGCGATTTTTTCCCGCCTCTTGGAGCTATATCTGGCGTCAGGGCTTGGCCAATCTCTACCGGCCCAACAACCAGACTACGCTGCTGATGTTGGGCCTCGGGCTGGGGACTTTTCTGCTCAGCACCCTTTTCCTCACCCAGAGTAACCTGCTGTCCTATATCAAAAGCGTCGGCTCCGACCAAAATCCCAACGTCGTGCTCTTCGACATCCAAAACGACCAGCGCCAAGCGCTGAACACCCTCGTCGCCGGGATGGAACTGCCGCTGTTGCAACAGATGCCCATCGTCACCATGCACATCCACAGCGTCAAGGGCCAACCCGTCCGCGCCATGCTCCGCGACACCACCGCTAGCGACCGACGCGGCAACTGGGCCTTGCGGCACGAGTATCGCGCAACGTACCGCGATTCCCTCACCAACACCGAAGAAATCGTCGCCGGCACGTGGCGCAGCCAACCTGCGGGCGACACCCTCTACGTCTCCTTGGCAACAAACGTCGCTTCTTCTTTGGACGTTGGCGTCGGCGACTCCCTGACCTTTGATGTCCAAGGCGTCCCGATCGAGGTGGTCGTCGGCAGCCTGCGCCAAGTCAACTGGCAGCGCATCATGCCCAACTTTCTGGTGGTCTTCCCGCCCGGCATCCTCGAAGCCGCACCGCAATCCCACGTCCTCGTCACCCGCGCTGCCACGACCGCGCAAATGGCCGCCTTGCAGCAGGCCACCGTGCAGCGGTTTCCCAATGTCTCGGTCATCGATCTCGGCAGCATCCTCAGCACGGTCGATACCATCCTCGACAAGGTTGCGCTAGTGGTGCGCTTTATGGCCTTTTTCAGCGTCTCGGTTGGCCTGATCGTGCTCGTCGGCGTGATTGCCAGCAGCCGCTACCAACGCATTGAGGAAAGCGTCTTGCTCAAGACCTTGGGAGCCAGCCGCCGCCAAGTGGTAGCGATCATGGCGCTCGAATATCTGTTTTTGGGAGCTTTTGCGGCGGCGACCGGGGCGATTTTGTCGCTGGGGGGCGTCTGGGCTTTGAGCCGCTATCTCTTCGAGATCAGCTTCGCGCCCTATTACCTGCCGCTGATCCTCGCCGTTGCCGCGGTCAGCCTGCTAACGGTCGCCGTTGGCATGATCTCCAGTCGCGGCGTCCACAGCAGCCCACCCCTCGAAGTCCTGCGCTCGCTCGGTTAGCGGCGCAACGCCTCCAGCACCGGCCCCAGCGTCGCCCACACGGTTTCGGCGACAATCCGATGGCCTTCGACGTTGGGATGGTTGCCGTCGGGCAGATTCAGCGCGGGCTGGTCGGCCACGCCTTCTAACAAAAAGGGAATCAAGGCCGCGCCGTTTTCTTTGGCCAACGCCGGAAAAATCGCCGCAAACGCCTCGGTGTATTTCGCGCCCATATTGGGTGGCATCTGCATCCCGGCGATGACCAAGGCCGCGGCGGGATTTTTCGCTTTCACCCGCTCGACGATTTGTTGCAAGTTGGCGTGGGTGTCTTTGGGGTCTATGCCGCGCAGGCCGTCGTTGGCCCCCAACTCGAGGACGAAAACGTCAATCGGGCGGCGCAAGAGCCAATCAATGCGGCGCAAGCCACCGGCCGAAGTCTCGCCGCCAAGCCCGGCATTGAAAACCTCAAAGTTCCAGCCGAGCGAATCGATCCGCGCCTGTACCAAGGCCGGGAAAGCCTGTTCGCGGTCGAGGCCATAGCCAGCGGTCAAGCTATCGCCAAAAAAGAGCATGACGCGGCGGGACTCGGCTTCTTCGGCGGAAACGCTGCCGCCGAGTAGCGCGAGGACCCAGGCGATGTATTTCACTTTTCGTTTCATAAAATCACGTCAATTCTACCGCCGATCCCGGCGAGGTCAAGGGCTGGCTCCTACATTTATCTTAGTTACCCATAACCTACTCGCAAACAGATGACGCCGGCAAGATAGAAAATTGACGGCTCCTAGTCGCCGTCCTATCCTCTAAAAATGAGAGGCTTCCAATGAATAAAATCCGCGAGCAAGACATACGGCGCGTCGCCGAACGCATTGGTCGCCAAGCAGACGCCGAGCAGGTCATCTTATTCGGCTCCTATGCCCGAGACGAGGCTACCGAGCATAGTGACGTCGATTTACTCGTGATCGCCCCAAGCGACCTACCGCGCTTCAAACGCAGCCGCGCCCTCTATAAATCGCTACGCCCGTATCCATTCGGCATGGACTTGCTGGTATACACCCCGGACGAAATAGAAAAAGGCCAACAGTCGCCTCTTTCTTTTATTTCTCACGCGCTACGCGAGGGCAAGACCGTCTATGTCTGCCGAGACTGAACTATGGGAGAATCGAATCTAAAGGGATTATTGCCCTAGACTTGGGAGGCTTCCAATGATCAAAAACGAAAGGCAATACCGACTCACCAAAGCGCAGGCAAATCGGTTCTCACAGACCTTGCAGAGCCTCGGCGAGGCCGACGGAGTACATCCGCTTATTGTCAAGGCGCAACGCGAGGCCCTGAGCAGTCAGATCGCCGGCTTAGAAGGGCAGTTGCGCGAGTATGAATCTCTAAGGTCCCATTAGCTCGTTGGGTGTGCTAACTCGTCCAGCGCTACATTGAGCACACCCGCGAGTCGGCGAAATAGGCTGAGTGTCCCGGACTTCTGTCCGTTCTCAATCTGCGACAAATACCCTTTTGAGACGCCCACTTGCTCAGCCAACTCGTCCAGCGTGAATTCGCGGTGCTTCCGCCACACGCGCAAGGCCGATTCTCCAGCGAGAATGGCCTTTACGACTTCGCCCGGAATCGTCTCGCCGGCTGCGTCCTCGGCCCACGCCCGTTCGATGGCAGCAGAATCGGCCGCGTCCGCAAGCGCAGCGACCATGCGGCGGTACTCCGCACCCCTACCCCTTAAGCGCCCCAACAGTAATCCCCTTCGTCAGATATTGCTGCAAGAAAGCATACACCAGCATCGTCGGCGCCATGATCAGCACCAATCCGGCAAAGGCCATGCCCCAATCGCTGCGATACTGACTGACAATGGTGATATTAGCCAGCCCCAACGGCAGCGTCCGCAACGCCTGCGACCCCTCCCCAGACAGGAACATAAAGGCCATGAAAAACTCGTTCCAAGTCCCCAAAAAGGCGAAGATGCCCACCGTGATAAGCCCCGGCCGCGCCAACGGCAGCATAATCGACCAAAACGCCCGAAACTCCCCGGCCCCATCAATCAGCGCCGACTCGTGCAACCCCGAGGGCAAAGACTTGAAAAACCCGGTGAGGATAAAGATGGCAAACGGCATCCCAAAGGCCACATAGACCATCAAGATACCCAGCCGCGAGTTGAGCAGGCCAAAGTCCTTCATCTGAAAAAAGAGCGGCACAATCGACAGTTGCAACGGAATCATCAGCCCGGCCAAGAAGTAGAAAAACATCGGCCTCACGCCAAAGAAGCTAAAACGCGCCAGCGCATAGGCCGCTAGTGCCGCCAGCAGCATGGAGACGGCCACCGTCGAGACGGTCAAAAAGACGCTGTTAAAAAAGTAGTCGCCGAAGTGCCCCTTAGTCCAAGCGTTGACAAAGTTGATCCATTGCAAATCGCCGAGTTCGGGCAGGCTAAAGGGATTGAGGAAAATCTCGCGGTCCGTCTTTAGTGCCGTGTACAAAAGCCACAGCATCGGATAGACCACAACCGTCAGATAGCCGCATAGCACTAAATAGACCAAAGGTTTGGCAATGGAAAACTTTTCTCGTTCTGCCATGCTCAAAACTCCACCGCTTCGCGCTTCATGGCACGCAAGGTCGCGGTAGTGCCAAAGAAGACGATCAAGAAGAGCAGCACGGCAATCGCCGTAGCCTCCCCGACCTTAAACTCGGTGAACATCGCCTGCACCATCCGCGTACCAATCACGTGATTGTCGGTCGTCGGCCGCTGATTGGTCAGCAGCCAAATCACCTCAAACGCCTTCATGCCGCCGATGATCATAAAAACGATCGCTATCGACAAGACCTCCCAAATCAGCGGTATAGTAATCGACCAAAACTGCCGCCAAGCCGAGGCCCCGTCGATGTCAGCCGCCTCGTACATGCTCTGCGGAATGCTCTCCATCGCCGCCAAAAACAGCACCATGTTGAACCCAGCCGCGCCCCAAATCGACATGGGAATCAGCGCCCAGTAAAGATTGTCCTGTGCCAGCCACGCAAACCCCGCAAACCCCTCCAATCCCAATGCGACCAACACCGTGTTGATCGGTCCGCCCTGTGGATTGTACAAGTGCATCCATAGCAAAGTCGCCGCGACTCCGCCGAGTATGTTGGGAAAGAAAAAGACGATGCGGAAGAGCTTAGCCCCTACGACCTCGCGGCTGATGCACACGGCCAAAAAAAGCGACAACGGCAATACGCAGAGCGGGATGACGAACATGATGAAGAGATTGTTCGACAGCGCGATCCAGAACTCATCGCTCTCAAACAGCAGCCGCTGGAAGTGCAACAGCCCGACGAAGGCCATCTCGGTCAGCCCATCCCAGCGCATCGCGCTCCAGACGAAAGCCTTGATGCTGGGCACCACCACGAAGAGCGTGTAGAACGCCGCCGCCGGACCGACGAAAAACACCACCCCGGTCCAAGGCAGGCGCACCGTGCTAGTAGGTCGAGGAGCTTGGCCGATCTGTCGCGTGCGCCATTGCCGCGCCGTCGTGTAAAACCAATAGCCCATCGCCAGCGCCAACAGGCCCAACAGCAGTGCGGGCTTCCACAGGTGGCGGATGGTAATCCGATCCGGATGTTGGCTGCGGTTGCGCACCGCTTCAGCCGCCGACTCCAGCGCTTTGGCCCCTTCCTCGGGCGTCATCTGCCCATTGACGATCTTGAAGCGCACATCATTGAGGAACTGGTCCATCTCCGGGAAACCCTCGCCCGGGGCACTGCCATAGGCCGTAGAAGCCTGCTGCGCCAGCGCCACTAAGTCCTGCAAGTCTGCGCTGGTCCGCCCGGCCATCGCCCCATCGACAGCCACCAAAATATCGCGCATCTCGGCAAAGGTGCCGGCCATCTCCCGCGAGGTCATAAAGCGCAAAAAATCCACGCCCAACTCGGGCTGGGCGCTGTTTTTGAAGACAAAGTAATACCCGGCACCCGTATATATGGCACCGGGTTCGCCAACCCCACCCTCGACCACGGGCAGATTAAACGCTCCCAAGCGAAAGCCATCGGGGATTTTGCCCATCATCTCGCTTTTGAGCCAAGAGCCGCAAAAGACCATCGCAGTGTGCCCCAAGAAAAACTCAAGCTGCGCCTCGGTGTGGCTCATGCCGAGCGCGCCGGGCTGGAAGTACGCCTGCGCCGTGCGCTGAATAAGCCCGAGTGCGGTCGCGTATTCCGGGTTGGCAAAACTGCCCGGCACGAGCTCCTTCTGCTCGTAGAACCGCGCGCGGCCGGCCAAGTGATAATAGGCGTTGTCGGTCACGCCGCCGATGTAGCTTGGATAACGCCCCTGAAAGGCCAGCGGCCAGACCCCGGCGGCGCGAATTTGCTCGCAGAGCGCGAAAAACTCGTCCCAAGTGCGCGGCGGTTCCCAGCCGTGTTCTTCAAACATGTTCTTGTTGTACCAAACGGCGTAAACCGAGTAGAGGAACGGGAGGCCGTATATCTTGCCTTGATACGCATAGCGGTCGAGACTGCCGGGCAGGAAGGATGCGCGCCACGTCCGGTCCCCGTCCCAGCTCGGGCCGTCCAAAAACTCGTCGAGGGGTAGGATTTCGCCATTGCGGATCAGCGCCCAATAATTGAGACCCGCGTTGCTAACTTCCGGGAACGTCCCTTCGAGAATCCGCACTCGCACCTTGTCGGCGATGCGCGGGTCGCCGTATAGATCGACCTGTACTTCGGGACGGACCTTTTCGTATTCGCGGGCTGCGAAAAAGAAAAAATCGAGTCCCGCGCCGCCCTCAAAAATGGGCACTTCAATGCGCGTCGTCGCTTGCGCTGTCGCCGAGCCGCAAAGCAGCCAAAGCACGACGACCGTCCAGCCGATGGCTTTGTTAGGTGTTGTTGTTTTCAAGCTGGTTTCGAGTACCTACCCAAAAATACACCCCCTGTGAGAGAAGTACTCCCTCTCTCGCAGGGGGTAACGCTGAAAACCTACTCGCTAAAACTCGCCTTGATCCGCGCCCACGACCGATCGGCCACCGCCGTCGCGTCGTCGGCACCGACTAGCTGGCCATCGACGAAACGCTCGGCAAAGCGGAAGGTCGCCGCTTGGCCGGAGAGGGTGTGATAGGCCCGGTATTCCTGAGGCGCGGTATCGAAGTCCGGCATGGCGATCTGGAAGCCAATGATGTTACCGGCCTCTAGGTCTGTAGCCACGCTGGCCGCTTGGTCGCTGAAGACGATATCGTCATAGGGCGTGACGTAGATTTCGAGCACCGACACGGTTGGCCCGCCGCCGACAGACCTACCGCCGCCGTCGCTCAAGGGGGGCGAGCTGAGCCAACTAGCCCGGCCGGGATAGCCCAAAAATCGTCCATCGGGCACGTCGAAAATCGCGTTCCACTTCTGGGCTTGGCGGTTCTGATTGAGTGCCTTCTCCTCGTCGGTCATGGTCTCGTCGTTGTTGAAATTGTACTGGCCGCCCGAGTGGTCTCCATCTACCATAAACTCGACCGAGTCGTACTGCCACACCGAAGCGGGCGCGCCGCCAGCGTACTCGTTGATGTAAACGTCATCAATGCGCTCGGCCGCTAAATAGAGCCGATTGTTGGTGTCGTTCCAACCTAGCCAGATCCGGTAGTCCAGATCGGCCGGATTGTACTGCGCCCCGTCGCCAACGGTTGGATCGGCAAAAAAGTCCGGCGGCGCGAGCGAAGCATCGCCGACCACATCCTCCCAGTCGGAGATGTCCCCATCAAAGAGGTCGATACTGCCCAAGTCGGCGTCTGGAATCTCGAAGATCAGAAAGACCTTTTCGCCGATGTGAGCATGGGCCGTGCCAGCCAGCGCTAGGGCCAGCATGAGGCAAAACGTACGGATGAGTCGCATAAAAGCACCTCCTTTAGGCTTGCTTTTAGGTGCGAATCGCCTGTGCATAGGCGACCTTGGTTAATGGGACGCAATGTCCCCCGATTATATTGTACTATCTTTGCTCTCCACGCTAATCAGTGGCCACTATTAAAACGTCCCCTGCACCTCCATCACCCTGCCGCCTTCCTGCTTCGCCGCGGAGGTAGCCACCCGCTTTTGCAATTCCTCGTAGTACAAATCCTCATCCACCGGAATAGGCACCCAATCGTCCGTCCACGTCGAAAGCAACATCGCATTAGCCAACTCCACGCCGTTGATCCCCTCAGTCCCCGCCGCCAACAGCGGCGACCCCGTGCGGATGGCTTGCACCCAGTTCTGGGTAATCCCCTTGTGCTCCTCGCCGCCGCCGCCCGGGACCTCGCACTTCCAGACCTCTGGGCTGCCAAACCCATGCGGCCACTCCACGAGGAACTTGCGCGCCGACTCGGTCGTGCGCCAAAAGGTGATTTTGCCGTCCTCCAACACCACCTTGCCGCGGTCCGCCGAAATCTCCAGCCGATTCGTCCCCGGAGCCTCGCCCGTCGAAGTGATAAAAACACCCGTAGCACCATTCTCGTATTCGACATAGGCCGTTACGTCGTCTTCAACCTCAATCTCGTGGTATTGTCCAAAGCGACAAAAGGCCCGCACCCGCTGCGGCATCCCGCAAATCCACTGCCATAGGTCGAGGTTGTGCGGACATTGGTTGGCCAACACGCCGCCGCCCTCACCTGCCCAAGTCGCCCGCCAGCCGCCTGAATCGTAGTAGCTCTGGGCGCGGAACCAGTTGTTGATGATGTAGATGGTGCGCCGAATCGGCCCCAGTTCGCCGGATGCAACCAGCGACTTTAGCTTTTGATGCTCGCCGCGCGCACGCTGGTTGAACATCATGCCAAAGACCCGGTCGCTTTGGGCGGCGGCCTCGTTCATCGCCCGGACTTGGCGCGTATAGACTCCAGCCGGCTTTTCGCTCATCGCGTGTAGGCCGTTTTCGAGCGCTTGGATCACCAGCGGGGGATGGAAGTAGTGGGGGGTGGCGACGATCACCGCGTCCACGCATTGGGCGGCAAACAGCGCATCCGCCCCGGCAAACGCTTGCACACCCGCGCCGTATTTGTCTTGCACATCCGCGAGCCGGGCCGGATCAACATCGGCGACAGCCGCGAGTTCCGCCCCGTTGATCTGGCCTTGCGAGAGATAGCTGGCGTGGCTGTTGCCCATGCCGCCGAGACCGATGATGCCAATTCTCACCTTGTCCATTTCGCGCTCCTTGTCGTTATCTAGCGAGGATACAGGGTTGTCGCTGAGGAAGGCCAAAAAGAAAGTTGGAACGCGCCGAGCGGTCAAACTCGTCAGCGGGCGCGATTTTTGAGTTGATCGAGCATCACGGCGACCAATAGGATGAAACCCCGAACCACGTTCTGATAGAAGGTCGGGACGTTGAGCAGATTCAGCGCGTTCTCAACCACGCCCATGATGAGGACGCCGGCTATGACGCAGCCGATTGATCCCACGCCGCCAGTCAAGGACACCCCACCCAAAACGCAGGCCGAGATGACTTGGAGTTCGAACATCTCAGGCGGCTTCGGCTGGCCGCTGGTCATGCGCGAGGCCAAGACCACCCCCGCGAACCCAGCCATCAGACCCTGTACACTGAAGATGATCGTCTTGAGCCGCGCCACCGGGATACCAGAGAGCCGGGCGGCCTCTTTGTTGCCGCCAATGGCCAAAGTATTGCGGCCAAAGGTGGTCCGCTGGAGCAAAAACCCAAATACCACGAAGCATACCAACGCAATCCAGACCGGCGTCGGGACGCCCAGCAACGACGACGCACCCAAGGCGAAGAATCCCGAATCGGCCACACCGACAGCCCGGCCCCCTGAGATGATGAAGCCCAAACCGCGTACGATCTGCATCGTCGCCAGCGTCGCGATCAACGCGTTGATGCGAAATCGCGCGATCACAACGCCGTTGCAAAGCCCGACGGTGCCACCGATCAACACGCCTGCCAACATGCCCAACAGGACACTGTCCATCGCGTTGGTCACAACCGCCGCCACGACTCCCGCGCAAGCCACGACCGAGCCGACTGACAAATCGAAATCCCCCGACGCCAAACAGAACAGCATCGTGCATCCAACCATGCCGATTTGCGACACCGCCAACGCCAAACCCTTCACGTTCACCCACGAGAAAAAGTCCTCGACAAACAGCGAGCATGCTACAAACAGCACAGCGAAAACCACCAGCATGCCTGTGCTCTCCCAGAGAAGGGCCATGGCGCCGGGGGAAGTTGGTGGCGAGTTCGTAGATTTCGTCATCGTTCTTTCCTCTGTCAGCCGGGTTTAAGAAGGAGACACCGGCAGTGCCAACCGCAGGACCGCTGCCTCATCGGCTTGGCCGCGGGCCATGGCGGCTACGATGGCACCTTCGCGCATCACCAGCAAACGATCCGCCACGCCGAGGGCTTCCGGGAGATCGCTGGATGCCAACACCACCCCCACCCCGCGCTCAGCCAGATCGCGGATAATGGCGTAGATCTCGCTCTTGGCACCGACATCCACACCGCGCGTAGGCTCGTCCAGCAGCAGCACCTTGACGTCCTCAGACAGCCACCGTGCGAGAATGGTTTTTTGCTGATTTCCGCCAGACAAGTTGACGATCTTCTGCGCCACCGACGGGGTGCGGATCCCAAGTCGCTTAATCTGATCATGGGCGTTGCGTCTCTCCCAAACATGGTTGACGACAAAGCCGAGCCGGGCCATGCGACCCCGGGCGACGAGGTTCAGGTTCTCAAGCACGGACGCTGTGGGCACGATGCCGTCCTTTTTGCGGTCTTCTGGGCAAAAAGCCACGCCCGAGCGGATCGAGTCGTGCGGGGAAGAGCTCGGGATTTGCCGCTCGCAAACTTTTACCACGCCAGCCCGCATGGGTTCCGCGCCAAACACCAAGCGCAGCAACTCGCTGCGGCCCGCACCGATCAACCCAAATAGGCCGACGATCTCGCCTTTCGCGACAGCGAAAGAGGCCGGCCGCGAAAGCCCCGGCCCCTCTACCCCCACAACTTCCAGCGCAGTCTCTTGCTGCATACTAGATCGATAGTCGAAGACATCGGCAATATCGCGGCCGACCATGCGGTTGACTAGCAGGTCGTGGGATACTCCTGCCAAAGAGTGAAACGTCTCAACATGGCGACCGTCGCGGAGGACTGTCGCGGAATCGCACACGCGGAACAGTTCGTCCATGCGGTGGCTGACGTAGAGTACGGCACAGCCATTGCGCTTGAGTTCGGCCACGGTCGCAAAGAGGCGTTCCACTTCTCGGGCGGAAAGGCTGCTAGTGGGTTCGTCCAAAGCCAACACCCGCGCACCGCGAGTCAGGGCTTTGGCGATCTCGACCATCTGCCGTTGCGCGATGGGCAGGCTACCGACTTTGACGGCCGGGTCAATGGCCTCACCCAAACGTTCTAGGGTGCGGTGCGCGGCTTCGCGCAGACGCCGGCGATCCACGACCCCGAGTCTTGCGGGGAGATGGCCGAGGTAGAGGTTTTCGGCCACAGCCATTTCGGGGACGAGTTGGAGTTCCTGATGGATGACGGCAACGCCGGCGTCCAAGGCTTCCGCCGTCGAATGAAAAACGCGGGCGCGCCCATCCAGAACCACGCTTCCGGCATCGGGCCGATAGACCCCGCTCAAGATCTTCAGCAGCGTGGACTTTCCCGCCCCGTTCTCGCCGATTAGGGCGCGAACTTCCCCCGGGCAAACCGCGAACGAGACGTCCGCCAGGGCGCGAACTCCTAGAAATGCCTTCGAGACGCGGTGAAACTCAACGGCCGGAGGCGCCGAGGGTTCCGGGACCGGCACGGGCATCTACTCAAGCCCCAGCTTTATCTGGACTTCTTTGTAGTCATCGCGGTAGGCCATGACGCCAGCAGTGCGCGTGTCGGCGGGCGGAGCAATACCCTCCTTGACCCATCTGTAGAGCAATTCCGTCGTTTCGTACCCATGACGGCGGGGGCTAATCATACAGGTGGCGAAATACCCCGTCGGTTCTTCCTTCTCAAATTCGGTCAGCCCCGTACCAGCACCAATGCCAATACCAATGGTCTCGGCCGCGCCAAACCCGCGCCCTTCTAGGGCGCGCACTGCGCCAAGGACCCCTTCGTCATTAATCGAGAACACCAACCAGCGTTTGATCGATGGGTACTGGGTCAGGACGATGTTGGCCGCATCGAAAGCCCCTGGAATGTCGGTGGTCTTCTCCGCCCCTAGGTAGATGCGCTCCCGCGGGAAGCCCGCCTCGACCAGTGCGTCGATCGTCCCCTCGATGCGGTCGCGTGCGGTGTCGAGTTCGTCGAATGCGATCCCAAGCGCCCCCGTTTCCTCTAACGGCCAGCCGCGATTGGCGAACTCTTTGTGGAGTTCTCGCCCCACTTGGCGCCCGATTTCCTCGGCTGAAATGCCCATGTAAGGGACGTCCATAAACTCGCCATCCGCGCCGACGAACTGATCGTCCACCGTGAACACTTTCATGTTGTGGCTACCGGCTTTGGCCATCACGGCTGGCCCCAGCCGAACGTCCGGTGTACAAACGACAAAGCCCTGGGCTCCCTTGGCCGCGAGGACGTCAATGGCCGCGAGGAGTTTCTCCCCGTCTGGGACGCCAATTTTTATTAGCTCAAATCCGTACTTGTCGGCGCACTGCTGGGCGAATCTCCATTCGTTCTGAAACCACAGTTCCTCCGGCATTTTCACCAGAAACCCCAACCGGATCTCCTCCTCACCCGACGGCGCGGAATCGGTTTCGGGGGATTCAGCGGCCTGCGGTCCACACCCGTTGCTCGCGACCAGCGCCAAAATCATCGCAGCTAGGGCGATAGGTCTGATCTTCATGTGAGGTCGTTCAGCGATCATGCGATTCCTCCGCGTGTTGTAGTATCTGGACCGATCTGAGGTTGTCGGCGAATGTTTGGTTCGCGGAGTCTAATTCGACGGCACGCTCAAAGGCCTCCAGGGCACCGGTCCTATTCCCGGCGAGTAAGTTGACGGTGCCGATCCCATTGTGGGCAAAGGCGTAGGTGGAGTCGGCGTGCAAAGCGGCTCGATAGGCCCGCGCCGCCTCTTCGGGTCGATTCTGCCGTAGCAGGAGGTTTCCCAAGTTGTTGTGGGCAGCGGCAAATTCGGCATCTCGTGCGATAGCCTGCCGATAGAGCTGAATCGCTTTGTCCGGCTCGCCCCCGCTCGCGTACAGGCGGGCCAATCCCCGATACAGAGCCGGATCGGCGGGATCGTGGCGGATCGCCTCGCGGAACTTGACAATATCCGCGTCGATCGATCTCAACATCTCGAACCGGCGCATCATCTTTCGCCCGCTCTCCTTCTGCCCCAAGCGCATCAGACAGTTGGCTAGATCGAAGTGCGCCTTCGTATGGTGCGCATTGAACTGAACGGCCATCTCGAGATACGGGCGCGCACTCGCGAAATCCTTAGCGGCGAGTTGTAGCGCACCTAAGTGTGCCCAAGTGTCTGCGTGGGTCGAGTCGATCTGTAGCGTTCTCTGCAAAACCACGGCGGCCGCATCCCGTCGCCCCTGCTTCCCCAGCAGATAGCCCAGTAGGTTGCGTGCCTCCACGTCGTCGGGACGGATCCCCACTGCAATCTCCAGGGCTTCAATGGCCCCGTCGTAGTCGCCGCGCCGTTCCCGCAACTGCGCCAAAGCCTTGTGGGCGGGCTGATAGCCGCTATCGACCTCAATCGCCCGCACCATCCGTTCTTCGGCCTCTTCGCGCCGTCCCGCTGCGGAATGCACAGAAGCTAGGTTGTAATGGGCGGCCGCGTAATTAGGCTCGAGGGCTATCGCTTGTTGGTACGACGCGGCCGCTTGGTTGAGACGCCCCTGCCGCGCCAGATTGTTGCCGAGATCGTAGTGGATGACCGGATCCCGTGGATCGAGCTGTACCGCCCGTCGCAGCAGTAGAATCGCTTCAGTGGATTCACCGCGAGCCGAGTACTCAAGCGCACTGTCGAGGAGGGCTCGGGCGGCTTCCGGCTGCCGAGCCGCCTGTCGATCGGGCCCAAGCCGCTCGCAAGCACTCAGTAGGCAGAAGACGAGAACGACGGGCATGATATTTGCAAAGCCAAGTACTCTTCAATTTTGGGCATCATCTTCGCGACCTTCCCAATCGGTTAGTACGGAGTCCAGTGCGTCTTCATGGACCGCGACCTCGTCGGCGAAGTCCACGCGGAGTTGGACGAGCAGCGAGTCCATCTTTTGATGCTCGGTGCGCAGACGGAGAATGGCTTCAATGTTCCGTTCCACGGCCTCATAGGGTCGCGCTGGAGTCTGGCTCTTTTCGGCGATGCGCAAAACGGAATACCCGCCAGGTACTTCGAGAGGGCCTAGGAGCGTACCCACTTCCGAGTCGAGCGCGAGGGGCGCGAGATCGCCTAAGAGCGGATTGTCTCTCGTGACGAGCCACATCGACCCGCCTCTTTTTTTCGTAACTTCGCGAATGCTGTGTACCCGCGCTAGGGAATCGACCGGGGCACCCGCCTCTGCTTGGCCGCGGAGTCGTTGCGCCAGCGTACGATCCGCGACGAGGACCTCAGCCACGCGAACCGTTGGACGCGGGCCATACAACTCAGGGTGTTCCTCGTAGTACGCCCGTTTTTCGGCATCCGATATCTCAATGCGGCCAACGACAACCTGCTGGAGACTGTCGATCATCATTTCTTCCCTCAGCGCCTCGACCTGATCGCGCACCACGAGTTCGCGGTCCATGCCACGACGCTTGGCTTCCTCAATGACCAGTTGATCCCGGGCCTTCATGCGCAACCAACGCTGCCGATCATCCTCGGCAGCGGCCCAGTCGACGTTGGATGACAAGAGCTGGCCATCCGCCCAAGTACAGAGCGTATCCGATGCTAGGCGGTCTTCGATCGCAGGCACGCAGACTAGGCCATGCGCATTCGCCAAGCTGTCGGCGAAGGACTCAAAGACGCGGCTCCTCTCGCTTACGCGGAACTCCTCAAGCACAGCATCCCACCTACTCGCCAGGTCGGCGGGGCGCCGATCAATTAGACGGAACACGTGAATCCCGTAGCGGGAAGTCAGGGGCTCCGGGTAGGTTTGACCAAGTGCTAGCGACAAAATCTGCTCTCTGACCTCCGGGAGCACCTCGGATACAGACATGTAGCTGAAGTAGCCTCCCAAGGCCCCGGTCTCGTGGTGGGTTGAACGTTCGACCGCGAGCACATCCATCGGTTCGCCCGCATCGAGCGCCTCGAGGACGTTCCACGCATCGGCCTCATTCGCCAGCATCACGTGTTGGAGCAGCACCTCTTCGGTGAAGCCTTCTTCCACAGCAAAGGTCTGGATGCCTGACGTATCGAGCCCCGCGTCGACCGCGACCGCGTTGAACAGCGCACGCCAGAGGAGTTTGCGCTCGCGCTGCCCAAGGGCCGTTGCGATTTTAGGCGCTGCATCCAGCTTCCTGCGTTGTCCCTCCAGCACCAGAAGCTGTCTGTCTATCATCGCATTTAGCAGTTGACGCCTCGTGTCGAGACTGGCGGGGTCTTGGCCGCGATGGGAAGAGGCGAAAAGCGTCGTCGCCATCTCGTTGTATGCCTCGACATCGATCGTATCCCGGTCAATGATGGCGACGACAACAGGCTGCGGCTCGTATTGTTCGGCCTGTCCGCAGGCCAGCAGTCCCGCTGTCAGCAAGATAACGACGCGTACCAAGATGCTCGTCATCAATCGGTTCCGAGGCCCGCAAACACGTCCACGAAGATCATGGTGTTCGTGTCGGCATCTTCTCCGCGAACGCTGCGTCGCGTCCACCGTATGCCGATGTTCGCGGTCAACTCGTAGCCCAGATACGCCGCCTGATTGGAAAACTGCGACGCCAAAGTCAATCGGCTGAAGTCGTCTTGGTAGTCAACGGCACCACCGTCCGGGCGGCTCTTCAGGTTATTGAAAAGCTCGTACTCGGTGCCAAAACCGAGCGTCATCTGCGGGGAGATGCTATAGCTGACGAGCAAGAAGAAGAGCTCTGCCAGATCGCGCGTACTACGCTCGCGTGGGTTGGTCGGGGTCCGGGACGAAAACCGCTGCTTCCACTGAGGCCACAAAAGCACCGTCTCCGTTGCCCAGAATTGACGATCGGCCTTGTTGATTAGACCCAAGAACCGCTCATCCCGCGTTCCCGCCGCCGCATCCCTCTGCTGATTGTAGGCGTCGTACTTGAGCTTTGTCTGCGTCGTGACGAACGAATTCCAATCTACCTGTAGGTAGAGCGTGTTGATAAAGGTATCCTGTGCGATCAAAGGATCGCTGAAGTCCTGCATCGTACCGGGCGAGAAGGCTGGCTGCACCCACTGGATGAGATCGTCGGCGATATCGTCCTGGACGGCGCGGACGAACTCCATCAACTGAATCGACAAGCTGCGCTGCGGATATTCCTTCTTCAGCGTCAGCAGCCCGTAGGTGGAAGCGGCCCGACGGTCGCTGGAGTGTTGTTCCATCCGCGAGCGCCCGACCATGAGGCGGCTGTTCGGCATCAGTTCGACGCCAACGTAGAGATTGTATCCCTTGCGGTCCCGCTTGTACGGATAATCCGGTTCCGTGTCGTTCTCGAAACGATCTACAACGGTATTGTTGTTCATGTCCGTGCCGAAAAGGAACTCGGGCGGATCGACGTGGTAGCGGAAGAACGGCTCGCTGTAGTCAGGCTGGTTGTTCTGATTCTGATTGAAGTCGGAGATGAAGTCTTGGTTCTCGTCGAGGCCCGGAAACACCTCCCGGTCGGGGAATTGATTCTGGTTCGGAAACAGGGCACTCAGATTCACGGCGCGACGCTGCCAGTCGGGAAAGCGATCTTGGTCGTCGTTATCGTCGATGAGCTCGTAGAGATAATTCTTCTCGTCTTCGTAATCAATGAAACCTTGCGAGTCCGGGATGAACATAGACGTCGAGTACCCAGGCTCGACGCTGAACAGTTCCCCGTAGCCGAAGAAGGGGTACGCGATCTGCGATGCCGTAGCGTAATAAGCCTCAGACGCATCGTGAGCGAGGGCTTGGTTGCTGCGGATGGTTTGGTTGGGGAACCGTCGGTTGCGCCGATTACTCACGTACTCAGAGCGGAGATTGAACCCCCCCACATCGCTAATCGCCAGATTCACTCCTCGCAGTTCGTTGCTCGACGGGACCCCGTACTGAAAGCGGATGAATCGCTGGTTAGAAGCATCCGTGACGTTGCCCTCTGCTTGGGCGACGGGCAGGAAGGCGGGCTCCAGCGCCGCGTTGGTTTGCAAGTTCGACGCGACTTCTACGAGATAGTCGTTGGCCACGACCAGCCCTATTTCGATGCGCTCAATCTCCCGGAAATCAGTGATCGCCTCATCGGGGCCCGGCCGGAAATCAGTCTCAATGTTATACGTCAGGGTGACCGTATTGGAACCACTGGCCTCTAGCAGGCCCTCGCGCGCCACCCCCCCTTCGATGATCGGGTCGATCTCGGGATGCTCAACGCCATTGATGAAAATGCGCTCGCGGAGCAGTAGGGCACCGCCGACGCCATCCTCTGGTGAGTCGTCTGCTAGTCGCACGATCAGCCGCTGGACATTTCCCGCATTCAGGCGACCGCCGAGGACGCCACGCAGCGAATTTTCGTCGAGGGAGAGGGCCGAGTTTTGGTGAAAGGTCGTCAGATAGGTTCCACCCAATGTAGCGAAATCGCCGACAGCCATGCTTCCATTCAAGCCGAGTAATTGAGTGAAAGTCGTTTGGCGCGCCGCTCCTTGGTCGACAGCGACGGCCACGCGCCCGGGCGAATCGGCTCGCGCCGCCAAGATGCTCACTCCGTATTTATCGGTCTGGAAGTCCCATTGCAGCCCGTCGAACAATGGTTTGGAGAAAGTGAGCGGCGTCATCGTGGAGCGAATGCCCTCGCCGATGGTCAGAGCGGTGTGGAACTGCCCCTTGGCTCCAGAGACTACGATGAGACGATTGAACCACTGGCTGAAGTTGGGATCTTTCCATATTCCGCTCCCGAAATCCCTCGGATACTCATTCGTGAAGTTGTAGATGTTCCAGCCTTTGGTGAAGTAATTGCCGTAGAGGTCGTAGTAGCGGTCGCCTTCAAGTTCGGTTCTCACATAGCGCCGGTACTGGTCCCGAGCATAGTTGGTGTAAGCACTCCCCTGCCAGCCGTATAGTGAATAGAGTGCTTGGGGCAGATACCACTTCCGCAAAGTTGGAACCAGCGTCTCAGGACTGATTCGGGCTCCTTCCGTGATGTAGGGATTGAACAGACCGACTTCGACTGCTCCACCTGACGTCCCCTGCAGTAGCAAAACAGCTAAGATGGGACCGACCCATTTGCACTTCATGTCCAACTCTCCCGTGTTAGTTTCCCACCGCGTATCGTCATTAAATCAACCTTTCTAAACTACTAGTAGGCGACACTTACCAGCAGCGTTTTGGCCTCCGGCCCGGCCTCTGCCGGCACCGCTATGCGGCAGACATAGATCCCGGGTGGTGCAGGCCGATCATCCACCATTCCATCCCACACTAGCTGCTGCGTCGCTCCGGACTGGCTGGCGATGACCCTGAGCAAGTGCCCTGACAAGTTGTAGAGCCGTAGCTCGGTAGCGACTTTGGTGCGAAATAGATCGAAGGTAATGTGCAAATGGTCGTTGATAGCGTCGCCGTTGGGCGTGATGACGCGGCTCGATGCAACGAGATTGCGGATAGTACCTCCTGAGGTTGTGTTCGGCAAGAAGACGAAAAGGGCCTCTCGGTCCGTGCGGTCGAACTCGCCATCGCCATCGTCGTCGATCGCTAGCGGCCGCACTTCTTGCCGATTATCCGGTTGTGCCGAGTTCGCCACGGATGCGAGGAAGCGGGTGGGATTGTTCAGCGGTCGCGCCGTGAACATCACCTCCACCGAGTCCCGCAGCGTCCGGCGGGGCATGGCGACGACGAGCGTGTCCACGGTGGCTTCGACCGCCGCTTCGGCTTCTTCACCATTGATGCGCAGCAACACATTCCGCACTTCCCCTGGCACAGGCAGAATCACGCGATCAAAGCCCTGGTCTCCGGCTGTGAAGGTGGGTTGCAGCACGTAGCGAAAATCCTGCCACGCGCCAGCGCGCGCCTCCCGTGGATAGATCGCAGCCTCAACGCCTTTTTGCACGAGTGCTTCGTCGAAGCGCAGAGTCACTGCGTTGAGGACCGGAGTGATTGCCGGATCGTCGGTCTCCAGACTCACCCGCATTCGCAAGAGTCGTCTAGGGGTGGGCGACCGAAAGGACTCGCCTGACGAAAGGTGTGGCTCACTCCAACCACTCCAGTCCGCACCCTCTTTGGGCACTTCGACGATCTCACCCCGGACCACTTTGGGCAGCTTGTTGTACTGCGCCTCGGTGATCGGCTCGCCGTTCTTCTTGAAGAAGAATCGCTCCACGTCGAGCTCATTGCCCGTGCGAGTCTGTACCGTGATTCGGGTCCCCGGCGGGGTGTCGGCATCCCATGCAATCCCCGTAATGCTCTTGGCGCCCCCGAGGTCAATGAAGTCGGAGGTCAAGGCCGCTTGTGCCGGGTAGCCAGCGGAATAGATGAATACTTCCAGCATGATATAGCCAACATTTCTGTCCTGGACATCAAAGTGGTTCCAAAACAGATAGCGGCCCACTCGATCTTCTAGTTGGTGGTCGAAAACGTAGCGCACCGGGGCCCGGCTGTTGTCGACGAGCGAAATGCGCGTGTAGTCAAAGGGACTGCGGAATGAATCGTCCCGGGCGATCGGCGTCCCATCCGTCATCTCCAGATTGTACCCGTTGTTGGTACCGCCGATTCCGAATGTCGTGCGCCCTAGATGATTGGGCGGCCACTGGTACAACACGATCCGGCTGACGTGGAAGAGGGCGCCCAGATCCCACTCAAACCACATCCCGCCATCCTGCCAGAAGCGATTGAGGTTATTTGCAATCAAGGGCCAAGCATTGTCCACAGTTCCATCGCGGAGCTCTTCCACTTTTGGGCGTCCCGAGCGGATCGTCCCTCCCCGATCAAAGGTCGTCAACGCGATATTATCGCCGATCGCGGTCACTTCGATCTCGGCCAGCGCCGCGCCTTCGCCAACCTCGTGCGGAAGAAAGCGGATGTAATGCACGGGCATGAAGTCCAGCGACTTGCCCGTCACCAGATTATCGCCGGTCGCCACGTCGCCAAAATCCTCAATCGACAAGGGAATGACGATCTCGCCCAACTCGTTGGGCTCGGCGGTCGTGAAAACGCGCTGGAATCGCCAGACATCCGCGGACGGAGACACCGTCGAACCTTCGCTGACAAAAACCGAGAAATCCCGGAAGGGGCGTACGTCGAGGGTGTCGGGAAAGACCAAGCGGATATCCTTCAGCAGGACGAGGCGCCCTAGGTCGATGTGTATCCACGCATTGTCGGGATCGGCACCAGCATCAGGCTGCCACCACGTGTCGTGGTCGTTATCGAAGAGAAACCGAGCGGCGCGGTTGTTCGAGTGTGCCGTCAAGCCGCCAAAGACCGCACCACTTTTCCGGGTGGGATGTGAGAACAGGGACATATTGTCCATCGGATCGGTGTCCGTTCCGTACCACCCCAGCTCGACCTTGCCGTCTTGCCGCAACTGAATGGCCCCAGTCGGGCTTGTCCACTGCTGCCAATCGCTGCGACGACCGAAGCGAAGTTCATCGGCTAAGGCGTGACCGGACGACAGCCACGCGGCCATGGCGATGACGCACCAGCTTGTTTTTGCCATAGTCATTAAATCCTCAATAGACGACGGGTACTGTCAGTAGCTGCCGGGCGAGCTCTCTTTGGGTATGTACCGCGATCACAAGCAGATACAGGCCTGGCGGGACTAGGTTGCGGTCATCATCGAAACCGTCCCAAGACACCTGCTGAGCCGATCGGCCCCGATTCTCAGCGTCTAGAAGCGCAACATAGCGTCCGGCGACATCGTAAACCTTTACGGTCACATCGGCTTCGTCCACGAAGAGAACGCTGAACTCGACGTGGATTTCGTCGTTCACCCGGTCCCCATTCGGTGTCAGCGCCACCTGCATGAGACGGACCCCATCGAGAACGGTCGTCCTCGCATCGCGCGAGAAAACCTGCAGACTGTTGGTGGGGACCTCGTCCCGGGCATTCCCCCCGTCCACCGACTGGGGCAGGTTGGCACTGGCAGCATCGACGACTTCCCCGGCGAAGATCGCGGAAGAGGTAAAAAGAGCGGATTCGAGATCAATGCGGACGGGCCTATCATTGCCGCGTGACACCCGATTGGAGGCGAAGGAGATGAAAAGCTCGCCATCGGTGGCGATCCCGTCCCCGGGCCACACGCTGTCGGGCACCACTGCCACGAGGTCCGCATCGCCCATCCTCAGCCCCTTGAAGCGAGTGCCAAAGGGGACCGTCAGCCGCACGGCATCGAATCCCTGTGAATCGTTGGAGAAGTCCGCCGCGATGTCAAAGTGGAGCAGACGTCGCTCTCCAACGGGAAATTCCGCGGGCTGCTCCCCAGTCGTCAGGCCCGTCGAAACAGCATCTGCTAGGGAAACCTCACCAATGAGCGACGAGGCGAGCCGCGGAGAAACCTCGAACTGTAGGGAATCTAGCCGACCAATGGACAGCACGTCGCCCGTCAGGAACGTCGCCCGGAACTGCAAATACTGGCGACCATCCGGGGATCGGTTCAACTGGCCAGATGAGCGATAGGGTGAAGACCACGGCGACCAGTTGGTCTCGTCGTCGAGGACGACACTGCGCTGATTGGGATAGCGGACGGTGAGACTCTCTCGCCGGGGCAACGAAGCGCGCTGCCATTCCGCTTCTGTCGCCTCCTTGTCGCGCCCGAAGTCATCGACGACGTAGTAAGCCAACGGGGTGTCGTCAGTGCCGGAACGGGTTTCTATGAGTAGGCGGGCGTCGCCTGCGGGGTCTTCGACGAGCGCGTCCGCTTCCCGGTCTCGTCGCAGCGGGCGGAAAGAGTAGGTAATCTCGCCGAAGTTGACCGGCTCGTCGATTGGAATGGCGGTGGAAACGTAGCTTACATGGGTCGGGACGCCCTCGCCATAGACCTGGAACTCAGCCATGCTGTAGAACTGGTCCGCCAAACTCAAATCGAGTCGGATAAATCTGGCTGGCTGCAGCGGAAAGCTGACGTCAATTCGGCTTTTCGCGTTGGACTTGGTTTCCTCGATAAGGGTGGCAAGGGTCCGCTTGGGGACCGGCTCGGAGCCTTCGAGGAGAAATTCTTCCGCCTCGTTCTGTATCGAGAGACGATACGCCCGCGGCGATCCCTGCTTGTTGGGAATGCCGCGCTTATCAACACCCGATTGCCGAGGAAAGAATAGGATCCGGTTGATCGGCGTTTCCAACACTAGATCAAAGGTCCAAACTTCTTCCTGCAAGCGCAGAATCTGGTTGAATACTTGTACCGGCCCCTCGCCGATTAGCTGCCGCAGCGAGATTGCCGTCTCGGGATCGCCATCGATGATCGCGGCCTCCTCGCGGCTGTAGCCACCGTGCCAGAAACGCGGGTCAACGCCCGCTTGGAAACCGAAGGCCTTACCTGTTACCTGTCCCTCCGCCCAAGATAAGCCGAATATATTGGCGAAGGCCCCGGGGCCGACCATGATGTTTTCCCATGGCCGCAGCTCTCTCGGCTGCAAGGCACCCGGAGCGGTCGTATCATCGAGGGCGACGGCCTTCTGACGCACCTGTGACCACGAGAAGTCTCCCGCCGCCCCACCGATCTGCACGACGCGGCGCTGACCGTAGCCTACAACCGCTGTCGCGACGAGCAGAATCGTCGTGGCAAGCATCGTTCGCGTGCGCATAAATCCTCCTCTCGCCTACTTTCTCAGTAGGACACCGCCACGATCCGGAGGCGCTCAAACGTCTTGGTCTGCGTTTCGACGTGCAGTCGGACGATGTAGTGCCCCGGCACCAGTCTGTGGGCCTCGGTCCACGTGGCTAAGTAGCTGCCTGCCGCCTGCTCCTCTTGCCGGAGGGTGTGAACGAGCCGACCCGAGAGATCGTGTACTGTAATGCCTATTTGCGCGGGTTCAATGAGGAATACGAGGTCGTACCGCAACGCCAAGTCGTCGTTCCGCCCGTCTCCATTCGGGGTCACGACACCGGTGCCCAAGTCGAATCGGCCAAGCGGATCGCCAAGGGAACCGAAGACGAGGACGGAATTCGTGCCGAGCAGGTTGGTGGCATCCCCGGGGGCAACCCGCTGCGGAACCGCGCCAACCGAATCTAAGAGCCAACCCTGAAATAGGGTCGTGTATCGCAAGGGCGTTGCCGTGAACCGCACGAAGAGCGTGGCGTTGCTCTCTGCCGTAATCCGGCGGCTCGGAAAGAAGAGCGACATGCCGCTGTCGTCGACAACGAGGCTGTCGACGATCACTTGCTCTCGGTCGTCGCCGATCAGCACGGATTCCAACTGAACAGCACCCGGCGTTGCGATGCGCAAACCATCGAATCCCTCATCGCCGGACAACTCCGCAGTCAAAGCGTATTCCAAGGTCGCCGGCTGTCCCGTAGCGACGGTGGCCACGCCTGCCTGCGGAAAAGGATCGCCGACAAGGGCGATCTCGGCGCGCGTCCCTTGGGCGAGGGGGGGCGAGTGGGTGAATTCCAGAGCGTCAATCCGAATCACGTCGGTCGCAGTGCCCTCAAAGAAGAACCTGAACTGGAAGAAGGGCCTCGGCATCGGCAAAAAATCGAGGCTGAGTTCGTAGGAACCCGTCGAATCGATCGACACCGGATTCGACCACGCACTCCAGTTTTCTGCATCGTATCTCGCCGTGCGCTCGCGGTCTATGAGGCTCTGGTAAGCCTCCTCTGAAATCTCCGTCTCACTGCCGGTTTCAAGATTTATCTGGAAATAGGACTCAGGCGAAGTGTCGCTGCCCGCCCGCACCTGTAACACCGCCTGAACCGGATCGTCCGAACCCACATTGGGCTCAGTGGACACGCGGGTCGCGTCAACTGTTAGGCGACCAAAGTTGCGCCCGCCGCCGCCGAAATCAATGAAATTGGAGAGATACTGAGCACGCGGCACAAATCCCCGCCCGAACACCTCAATCTCGGCGATGTCAAAGGGATTCGGTTCCAGCGTTTCCAAGCGGATATACCGGACCAACTGCCGCGGAAACTCGACCTCCGTCCGAACCTCGCTGGCGACCTCGACCCGCGCTATGGTCTCGTAGATCGGCCGCTCGTCCGCGTCAAAAGAGCGCCCGTCGCTAACCTTGAGCTCGTAAGCCCGCAGGAAGGCCGTGCTATCGGCCGGGTTGGGGAAGAAGGCAATCTGCTCGACGGGAAACGAGGCCCCTAAATCAAAGACGAATATCCGACCGTCTTGGGACTGGCCAGGAATCTGAAATCGCTCCCCAGTGGATGTATTTGGCTTGCCGTCGATGAGGACGTCATTGGGCTGACCGTCGGCAACGCGTGCCCACACCCGCGCTCCGCCCTCGGGTATAAACTCGTCTGGGCCCGTGCCCACATCCGTCCAGCGAACGGCGGCGACGATATTCTCGTTGACCTTGAAGCCGGCTGGCAGCAGCGAATCGGCCGTTACCTGCGCACCGGCCACTACGAGCGCCATGCTTTGCCAAGTGTCGCCGCCCTGTCCGATGCGCACGGTTTCGAGCTGGCCGCCTGCATCAATGCTCAAGAGGAACGTCAGGACAAGCGGGATAGCTACATCCGCGCGTTTGGCCGTGAGAGGCACGTCAGCGTGCCGAGACGGTGGCGGGTGGCTGGTATCCCCTGAAGACCTCGCGTTGGAATCCGTAGGTCAGGTCCACGGTCTCCACGGGCTCATCAGCATAGTTGAAACGAATGGCAACGTCGTCGACGTGGACAGCCAACTCGATCACGTCTGGTGGCATGGGCGGAAATACGAGAAAGCCTTCGTACTCTTGGCCACTGAAGATCATCTTGTCAGCATACATATGGAGACGCAAGAGATCCTCGCGCTCGCGCATACGCGCATAGTAGTTTCCGGCCCAAGCCAACGCGTACGCTCGATAGTACTCACTGATTTCGAGAAATGTCAGGGGCTTGTAGGAACGCTCGCTGGCGGATCGCAACTCGATCCTAGCGGGATCGATCTTGACCTTCGGATACGCATAGTTCTTGACCCGAAGGAGGAATACGGTAAATCGCTGGGGCGTAAACGACTCGCCCGGGGGGGTCCAATCACCGAATGTGAAGGGATTGGTAGATAGGGGGCCGTCGGCCGACCTTGTGGCGAAACTGCGATTGAGTTCCGCGTCCGTCATCGGTCGAATCGCGATATCGAGCCTCTCGAATACATAGGCCACTGATCCGTCGTCGTGGACCACCATGTGTTCGCCCTGTTCGGAACTAGGTCGGGGCTGGAGAGACCCCGGAAAATAGCGCCCACAGCCGAACGCAACCAAAATCAATAAGCAGCTAAAAAGCGGTCTCAAAACAACCTCTCCGCGCAGGATCGGATATGCGTTAGAAAGTTAAGGGGGGAGAACAGTCCTCCCCCCTCAGATGAAAGATAGCGGCGTCTTTTTTGCTTACCGCATCAGTGCCTTTACTGCGCCCCAACTGCTCGCCTCAACGGCCGTAGCGTACTCATCGGTGCTTAGCAAGGTGAATTCCGAGGTGAATTCCGAGCTATGCGCCCCGCCATTTTGGATGTGCGTCGTAATCTGATGCGTTCGGCCGCCACCGTCCGCCTCGTTGAGGCTCAGGGACATGCCGATCGTCTGGCCGGCTTCGAAGACCCAGCGGACGCTTGCATCGCGGCCATCCGGCATGTACGGATCGTAGGCCTCCATGCGGACTTCGTAGTTCACCGTCACGTCAGTGGCCAAGTGCCCGGCACCCGCTGGAGAGACCGAGACGGCCCCTTCAACAGCACCGGTCTCGGGGCCCCACTGCATCTCCGCCGGTTGGTTCCAACGCAAAAAGGACACGAGGGGGTAACCACCGGGACGGGCGTAGTGGAAGGTCCACTGCTGGTGTCCGGTGCGGAGGGCATCAGGCGCCTCGTTCCACACGCCGTGATCCGGATCCAAAATCAGCTCGAGGTCATCGTCGTGCCAACCATCGTTCAGTTCGGTGACGTCGGCGTTCAGCGTGTCGTCGAGGACGCGCGTGAATACATAGAGCCGATTGTCCGGCTCTGGCGTCCAGCCGACGTGGTGCGCGATGTCGAGGTCGCTACGCGATGGAAACTCACCTTCGCCGATCACGTCGCACAACTCATCGGGCCCGACGACGAAATCTGGATCGAACCAACCCCAATCGCTGCCATCGCCATCGGGGTTCATGGATCCTGGATTGGGCACTTGCAGGGCAAAATAGCCGACGCCGTTGCAGTTTTCGTATGCCGCCACCGGCCTGGCGAAACCTGCCAGCAGCACAGCGCCGAGGACCATGGTCCCTAGAACTGCTTTCTTACGCATGAGAGCTCCTCTCGTTCGTGTCTTCTCTTCACCCTTACAGCTTGAAGGAAAACGGTAGGATTGGCGCGGAAAAGTGAGCATCCACGCAACTTGTGAATCAACCTAATGCAGGTTGGCGAAGTGATCATTATATAAAAATGCAGTCAGCAGTTCAAGCCTCTTTCGACTAGTGAGTCAGCCAAGCGCAAGACGCGACTACATCCCTACACGCGCTTGACTCTATCTTGGCCGGATAAGTAACTTGAATCGCCGTGGATTCGGATCATCGGTGCTCGGCGGACCAACCTATGAATTACAATACACAACAGCGATATAGCTGCGCAGACAAAGACCAATCGAATAGGGCCTATCTAGTCCGTCTGGCACTGCAAGCTGCTTTGGTGACAGCACCCGTTTTGTCGGGCTGTGGTGCCGAGGAGGAATCGGCTCTTACCTCCCCTCGATTCAGCGAGGTCGCGGCCGAGTCCGGGATCGAGTTCCGCCACTTCAATGGCGCGGCCGGGGCCTACCACTATCCCGAAACCCATGGCTCAGGTGCCGCATTTGCCGATTTCAACGGCGACGGTTTCCCGGATCTCTACGTCGTGAACAGCGCTGCTAGCCCCGGCGTCCTCACCGCTCACCTGCCCGCCAACGCGCTATTCGTGAATCAGACCGACGGGACCTTCGTCAATAGGGCAGCGGCAGCAGGGGTCGCCGACACCAGCTTCGGCATGGGGGTCGGCGTTGGGGACATCGACAACGATGGCCATGCGGACCTCTATGTCACGAACTGGGGGGCCAATCGGCTCTATCGAAATCTAGGCAATGGCCGCTTTGCAGACGTGACCGAATGGTCGGGGACCGGCGATCGGCGAGTATCGACGAGTACGGCCTTCGCCGACATCGATCTCGACAGTGATTTAGATTTGTACGTCGCCAACGACGTGCGGATCGTCGGAGATGATCGCCCGGAATGCTATCGCGGACTGATTCAGATCTACTGTGGCCCTGGTGCCTATCCCGGTGACTCCGGGGCTCTGTTCCGCAACGACGGCGACCTCGGTTTCACGGACATCACCGACTCGATAGGGCTCTGGACCGAAGCGGGTCGGCAGCTAGGCGTGGGATTTGCCGACTACGATGACGACGGCGACTTTGATCTCTATGTCGCCAACGATCACGAGCCAAATTTCCTGTTCCGCAACGACGGATCTCGATTCGCCGAAGTCGGGGTATCGGCCGGCGTCTCGACGAGTCCCGATGGGGTCCCGGAGGCGGGCATGGGCACTGATTGGGCCGATTATGATCGCGACGGGCGGCTCGACCTAGGCGTGTGCAACTTCCAGTGGGAACCCTGCCGACTGCTGCACAATGCCGGAGCGGGTCAATTCGCAGACCACACCGCACCGAGCGGCCTCGGCGGGCCGACCTATCAAACGCTCACCTTCGGGACCGATTTCGTCGATATCGACAACGACGGGTATCCCGATCTGTTCCTCGCCAACGGCCATGTCGAGCCCAACATCGAAATTCTCGACAGCGCCGGCCCGCGCTATGCACAGCACGACCAGCTCTTTCTCAACAATCGCGACGGCACGTTCACCGACGTGACCGCGGCGAGTGGTCTGACGGCGTTCTCAGCCGGCGTAGGACGCGGCTCAGCCGCGGCTGACTACGACAACGACGGAGATGTCGACCTGTTCGTGTCCAATAACAATCAGCGTCCGCACCTGCTCAGAAACGACAGCGGCAACCGCGCCAACTGGATTTCTGTCGAGGTGGAGGGTACGCGAAGCAATCGCAGTGGAATCGGGGCACGCGTCACGGTATTCTCCGCTGACCTGCGGCAAACGGCCGAGGTGCGAGGGGGCAGCAGTTACCTGTCTCACAATGATCTGCGACTACACTTTGGCCTCGGGCACCGGACCGCAGTGGACCGCATCCTGACTCGTTGGCCAGCGGGCGAATCGCAAACCGTGGGGCCCGTGTCGGCAGGGCACTTTGTGCGCATTGTAGAAGGCGAGCCATGGACGCCCCGGTGAGAGTACAAGCGTGGTTCCTAGCCCTGATCGGGGTGCTCGTCGGGTGCGAAAGCCAACGCCCTGCTGCGGACGCGCCGCCCACAGCGGACGAATTGGGACGGTTGCGGCTGACGTATGAAGAACAACTGCGCGAACACCCCACAGATACCGAGACCCGGACGTCGCTTGCCCGCGTACTGTTCGACTTGGGGCACGTGGATCAGTCAATGGATCAGTTCCAAGGGGTGCTGCGGTCGGATAGTCTGCACGTGGGGGCCCTGATGGGTCTCAGCGAGGTTCTGGCCCGAATCCGCGATCACACCACGGCACTCGCCCTAGCGCAGCGCGCGGTCGCGGTCAAGCGCAATGCCGAGACGTTAGAGAGCCTATCGGTGGCGTGGCTCGGGGTCGGACAACTCGACAACGCCCACTTCGCACTCGCCGAAGCCATCGCGCTCGATTCGGCCCGCTCAACGCTGCACAAGCTGATGGGTGTAGTGCAGGTGGCTCGGGGGGATGTAGCGGCAGCCCATACCTCGCTGGAGCAAGCGGTGGAATTGGAGCCCACGTCTCACGAGGCGATCTTCGCCTTGGGTTCTCTCCAGTGCGAACACCTAAGTCGCTGTGCGGAAAGTTTGGACCTCCTCCAGCGAGCCATCGCCTTGGCACCAGACAGCGTCAGATACGAGGTAGCCGTAGGCCGCGCCCTCCTACAAGTAGGACGAGCCCACCAGGCCCTCAAAGCATTTTCGACAGCAGTCAATCTCGACCCCGCTTCAGTGGAGGCGCACATCGGTCTGGGAATATCCCAAGCCCGGTTGGAAAAGCATGTCGAAGCGGCCGCGGCTCTTGAGAAGGCTCTCGAACTCGACCCAGTGCATCCCGATGTTCGTCTTCAGTTGGCTTCCGCGTACCGCCAGCTAGGTCGTAGTCGGGACGCCGAGGAACAGCACACCACCCATCGGCGAATTGAGCCGCACATAGCTGAGATCGAGAACCTGCGCACGCTAGCCCAGCCGGGCCGTAATCCCAGTACACACTTCAAACTCGCCCGCCTCTACGTTCGCCTCGGGCACGACGCGGGAGCCGTTAGACACCTGCGCGACGGTTTGTCGCTCCAGCCGGACAACGCCCGCGCCTGGCAGAACCTCGGCAATGCCCACATCCGACTAGGTCGCCCGAGCGAGGCGATTTCGGCGTACCGCCAAGCCCTGAATCTCAAGCCAGACTATGGCTTGGCGTGGTACAACCTAGGCACGGCCTATGCCACTAGCGGCTACATCGACCTAAGTCGAGAGGCGTACGAACGGGCGCTGGAGTTGTCCGAGAATTCAGCCGATGTTTTCATTGCGCTGGGAAACCTCGAGTTGCAACAAGGCGATGCCCATACCGCAGCCGAACGATACGAACAAGCGCTAGCCCAAGATCCCGATCAGCCATCGGCACAGCGGGGGCTCGTGCTCGCGTACCGGCAGGCAGGCGACTCGGCAGCGGCAGCCCAAGCCATCGCAAAATTCAGCAACAAGACCTGGCCGTCCTCTACACCAGCGATGAATAGCCATAGGATGAAATGATGACTCGACGCCGAGTTCTTCCGCTCGTACTCTCCCTGATTCTGGCCCTGTCGGCAATTTCCCCAAGCGCCGCCACATCCATTGTCGTCGACCACATCGACATCCCTCAAGTCGATTACGAGCCGGCGATTTACTACGACGAAGGCGACCCACTTCCCCATCTAAATTTCGAGCGCATCGACTGGACGCGCATCGTCGACAAGCAGCATAGGCGCGTGGTGCTCGAATCCGACTATGTGCGCGTAGAGGTGCTGCCGGAGATGGGACGAGTGTACTCCCTCATTGACAAGCGGACCAGCCACGACGCGCTGTGGAAAAACGACATTGTGCGCCCCGGCGGGGCAAACAATCCCACTGGCTGGTGGCTCTGGATCGGCGGGATCGAGTACACACTTCCGGGCTACGAACACGGCACGACCTTCGCGCTGCCCTGGACGTGGGAGATCTTGGAAGATCACCCAGAACGGGTTTCTATGTCGATGGCAACGACGGAGCCGCTGACAGGATTGACCCAGCGAGTCAGACTGACTGTCCATCAAGGCTCAGCCGCACTGGAGGCCCAGATCCGCCTTCACAATCCAAGAGCCGACACCGTTCAGTTCGCCCACTGGGTCAATCCCATGTGGACTCCTGGCGGTGAGAACGAGCTGACCGACAACACCGAGTTCATCATCCCCACAAAGAGCATCCGGATCGCCGACCGCTGGCAAAAAAACCTAGGGCCGAGTCCACAGGTCTGGAGCGAGAACCCGTTGCGCTACATCCGAGGGTGGAAGGCCGGCGATATCATGGCCGACGGATTGACGGCCGGCTATTACAGCGCCTACTCCCACGACGCTGAGGAGGGCGTGGTCCGCGTCTTCGATCCCGTCCTCAACCCAGGGGTCGATGTATGGACCTACGGCTTCCATCCGACCGGGATTCCCATGGGCTCCGGCCAGCCCAACAAGGGCTATGTCGAGATGTGGGGTGGCACGTCGGTACTTTTTCCCGATGAGACGCAGCCACTCCCACCCGGAGCCTCGCTCGCGTGGACGGAGTGGATGTATAGCTACTGGGGAACGAAGGGGATGAGTGCGGCTTCGCAGGTCGGCGCGGTCCGCGGCAGTTTAGACGATGGGTTGCTGAACATCGCCCTTTCGCCCGCGCTCGAGATGCCCAATGTCGTCATCGAAGTGTCGGTGGATGGCAAAGTGGCCGTTCGAGACACTACCTCATTGACTCCAGCCAAGGTCCTGCACCGCTCGTACTCAATTGAAACCGCGGAACCGCCGGGCGACCTCTCCGTCGAGGTGCGACAAGATGCCCTGCAACTCCTGTGGTTTCCCATTGCAATTACAGGAGAAAATCGGCGTCTCGAATAGGTTCTTGGTGGAATTCCCGGCTCCAATGAACGACAAACCAGCCCGCCACCGCTTTGCTCTGTTGACGGACGCACGCAAGCACTACTTGGCGTTTTACACGCCGCCCCTCAACTCCTTAATCATGCGGAGAAACCCATGTACAATCTCAACGGCAAAGTCGCCCTCGTCACTGGCGCGGGCGGCGAACACGGCATTGGCCGCGCCATCTGCCAGCGCTTGGCGCGCGAAGGCTGCGACCTCGTGGTCAACGACTTGCGCGCTCGGCCCTATAGCGAGACGGGCTGGGGCGGCCTGTCCGCTCTCGTCGCCGAAAGCGAAGCCGCCGGTCGGCAGGCCCTCGCGGTAGAAGCCGACGTGTCCGACGCCGCCCAAGTCGAGGGCATGGTGCAAGCCGCGCTCGCGCGCTTTGGCCGCATCGACCTGCTAGTCAACAACGCGGGCTCGCGCCCCGGCCCGGATCGCGTCCCGGTCGTCGATCTAAGCGAAGCCGCCTGGGATCAGGTGCAAACCGTCAACGTCAAGGGCACCTTTCTCTGCTCGCGCGCCGTGGCCCGGCACCTGATCGACCGCGGCGATGGCGGCAAAATCATCAACATGGCCTCTACGGCCGGCCGCCAAGGGCTGCCGCGCTACGCCGCGTACTGCACGTCCAAATTCGCCATCATCGGCTTTACCCAATCCCTCGCTGGCGAGCTTGCCCCTCACCGGATCAACGTCAACGCGGTCTGCCCGGGCAACACCCTCACCGAGCGCACCCACTATATCGCCGCGGGCCTCGCCCAACGCCGCGAGCCAGACGCCGACACCACGGCGGCCCTAGTCCACGACCTAGCAGCGCAAACCCCCTTGGGCCGCATCGGCACACCCGAAGATGTAGCCCGCACCGTGGCCTTCCTCGCTTCAGCAGAAGCGGAGTACCTCACCGGCGTATCGCTGGTAGTAGCCGGCGGCTTCCAGATGTGAGCTCGGGCTTTTTTGCTCCTCGACGCTCCCCGGCCGCATTGTGCCTGCGGTACCGCGTCAGTACTTCGCGCATATAGCCTGTCAGGCCGAGCGCCGCCGAGTCGAAAAGGCCCGGCCGCCGCTTGACATCCGCGGCCCCTTTGGTTACTACACCTGCGCCATGCAGCGAGCTTTCAGCGAAAAATCCACGGCCTCCGTCCTGCTCTGCGGCCCCGCCGTATTCCTCTACCTAGCCTTTTTCGCTCTACCGACCCTGCTCGGGTTTGCCTACGGCCTGACCGACTGGTCTGGCTGGACCAAGGACCCCCGTTTTATCGGCTTGGACAACTTCCGTGCGTTGATCGACGACTGGGAGGCCGGGCGGCAGGGAAGCAAGTGATGCGCTCGGCCCTCGAATGGACGCTGGCCATGGCGCTGTGCGTCGGCCACAACTTCATTGGGGTGCGCAGCTACATCCTGCTCGACCACTACTCGGGCTACGCCGACCACTTCAACACCGTTGGCGTTATCTTCGCCCTGTTCTGGGTCGCGCTTACCGCCCTCCTGCTCGCGCTGATTCGGCCCTTCCTGCGGCTGCCGACTTCGACTTTTGCCCTCATCTACGCCGCGCTGATGGTGGCCACAGTCATGCCGACTATGGGCTTTGGCGGTTATTTTATTCCCCTGCTCGCTGGCGTCTTCTACTACGCCACCCCGGAAAACAACTGGCGCGAACTGCTCTGGGACTACATTCCCGACTGGGCCGCTCCACGCGACCTAGCGATGATTCGCAACCTCTTCGAGGGAGCGCCCGCCGGGGCGCCGCTGCCGTGGGACGCTTGGCTCGGCCCGGCTGTCTTCTGGGGCCTGTTCATGGTCGCCTTCTTCTTGATCAGTTTCTCGCTCATCGCCCTGCTCCATCACCAGTGGGCCAGCCGCGAGCGCTTGGTCTATCCCTTGGCCGTAGTGCCAACGGCGATGGTCGAGAGCGTGGAAAATCCAGCTAAAAGCCTCTTTCGGAATCCGCTGTTCTGGGTCGGTTTTTTCATCGCCGCGCTCATCCCGACCGTCAACATGCTCGACCAAGTGTTCGACTTTGAGACCATTGACAACTTCGGCATCCCGTCCACGCGCATTTTTTTGCGCCGCCTCGGTATCTCCTATGGGCTCAACGTCAACTTCCTCGTCGTCGGCCTAGGCTATCTGCTCAACCTCAATGTGCTCTTGAGCGTCTGGCTCTTTCACATCCTCGTCTATCTCGAACACGGCCTGTTGGGCTTTTTAGGCGTTGTCGTCAACCTCCCGGCCCAGCCGCACCAGCAGGTCTCCGTGCTGATGTCGCATCAGCAGATGGGAGCCCTCATCTTTTTGATCCTCTCGTCGCTGTGGATTTCGCGCGACTTTCTCAAAAACCAGTGGCACGCTATCGCCAGCGGCGCAAAAGGCCCGGACTCACACCTGCCCTCGCCGCGCATCTCGGCGCTTATGGGAGTGGGCGGCTTGGGCTATATGGCGTACTTCCTTCACGCCACTGGACTCTCCCTCGGCTGGAGCTTGGCCTTTTTGCTGGTCGCGCTGTTGGTATTTTTGGGCACCGCGCGCTTGCTGGTGCAAACCGGCTTGGGGCGGCTGCGCGCGCCCCATTCCATCCCGCCGCTTTTTACCAACATCTTCGGCACGGCTTATTTCGGCGATAAGGGACTCACCGCTATGGGGCTCAACATGGTCTGGGCCGCGGACGTGCAACTGTTCTTCATGGGCACGATGGCCCACGCCTTCAAGGTCTGCGAGGAAGTCAAGGAAAAGATCAGTGCCCGCAAGCTGCTGTTCTTCCTCGCCTCCGCCCTCGTGGTCAGCGCGGTCACCACCATCGTGGTCTATATATGGCTAGGCTATCAGCACGGTATGATGCACGGCTTCCGCTGGTACTACATCAACTCGCCGCTGAGCAAGTGGGGTTGGGTCGCCAAAACGGTCAATAACCCGCACCCGCCGCAACACCTGACCACCCTATTTACTGGCATTGGCGCGGGACTCGCCGGACTGCTTTCCTTCGCCCAGCATCGCCTGGCCGGCTGGCCACTGCATCCGGTGGGGCTGGCCGTAGCCCTGACCAATACCGTGCGCGGCGATTGGTTTGGGATGTTCCTCGCTTGGCTTGTTAAATCGGTTCTGATCAGCTACGGAGGGGTCGTGCTCTACCGAAAGATGCGGCCGCTCTTTTTGGGGTTTATCATGGGAGCTTGCGTCGGCGTGGGGGGCTCGTCTTTGGTCTATTCATTTTACTATTTCTAACCGCTCACCGCTCCAAGCGCATCCTCGGTTCATCCTCGATCCAACCACACCGGACTCAGCCACGCCCGGTGCCCATCCTGTTGCCGCAGCCGCAGATAGTAATAGGCCCACGCGCCCTCGGGTGCGGGCAACTCGGCTCCGTCGATTTCCACGTCCCAAGCATTGGGCGCGTCGTGCCAGACGCACCGCCCGTTGGCCATGATTTCCACTCGCTCAATCGGCGCCGTCCCGTGTAGGCTAGCGGAAAAATGCACCTTTTCACCGGCTGCCAGCCCACCCGCCGCGCCCGAGCGCACCCCATTGACGGTATAATCGCAGACGATCGGCACCCCCGAAGTCGCGTAGGTCCAGCGCTCGTCCATCGCCTGCCACACGGCCTCGCGGGTCAACTCCGTCGCCCGGAAGCAGGTCATCCCCACGTAGCCGCCCGGCTTTTGCGTTGGGTGTCCCTGATGATTGTCGGTCCCGGCCACAAACCCCAAGCGCCAGCCTTGGGCAAAAGCGTCCTGCACCGAAGCACCCAACGCGCCTAGGCGAATACCCCAGTACTCGTCCGGGGCGTCGGCTTCAAAATTGCCCCGCCCTTGGACGATTTCCACCAGTCTGGCGCGCTGGTTGGGAAATTCCCAGTGGTATTGCGACCAGTAAAACGTCTTGCCCATGACCGCGCGGTGCTTGCCGTACTCGATGGGCTGGCCGCAGTTGGGGTGATGCGGCACCATGACCACGTCCGCGTCCCAAACCACTTCCGAGGGGCACAGATCCGGTTGCCAGTGCCAAGTGCCGCCATCGACTGCGGGCGTCCGCAAATAGAGGTTGGCGTGCCCGTAGGCATTGGAGCTTTCCCACGCCGGGATCGTCACAAAGCGACCCGGCTCGTAAAATTCCTCATTGACCGCCAAGCACTCGGCCCATCCCGGGCCAATGGGCGCGTGGTCGGTCATCGCGATCACGTCGAGGTTGAGAAAGTCGCGGGCATAGGCGTAGGCCGCACGCGGCTCTCGATCGCCATCCACCGAAAGCCGCGTGTGAAAGTGGATGCCGCCGAAGTAGTGCCCGCGCACGCCGACTACACGCGCCGGACCGCTCTGCGCGGCTAAACCGCGCTCCACATCGCGCACGGTGATGCGGACGGGGCCCTCGGCCTGCACGGCCATGCCCTCCACCACGCCCCGCCCATCAGCGCCAATCTCCACTTCGGCGGGTAGCCCGGCGACCGAGCCATCGGCCTGTAGAGTTACCGCCCCCGGTAGCCGGGTATTGGATTGAGATGATCGTCCGTCGCAAAGACTACGGCCCGACGCTTTCCCTGTGCATCCGCCGTAGCCGAGACTCGCCCTTCCAGCCGCGTCAGAGGACCGGGCGCATTACTCAGCGGCATGGGATCGCCCACTTTCTCGAAAACCTCGGCTTCAGGTCGTCGCACTCGCACTTGCAGGGCCCCGCTTATATCCGCGTGCGGCGACGGCACCACGCCAAAGGGAAAGACCAGCCGCGCGCCCGCGCCCAGCGATTTGGTAACTTGAATGGTACACAAGTAGAGTTCGTTGATCGGCCTTCCCACCAATCCACCACCAGCCGGCCCATCGCCGCCCCGCGTCATGTCGGTCCAGTCGCGTGCCAACCCGTGCCCCAACACCACCACGCCCTCCCCTCCTTCGACAAAAGGATCTGCAAGCGTCCACTGGCGAGAATAGGAATGAAACGAACTGATCGAAACGCGCACGTCGGCACCCGCTTCCAAGCCCGCCGGACAAGTGACAAATAGCCGCAAGGGTTTGGGTTGCTGATCGGTGGCGACGAATTCGGTCTGCCCTTCGTAGTGTATTGCTAATTGCTCGTACATATCGTCTCCTCGTTAGACAAACGGCTGAACATATACGGTGAAAGGAAATGTCGCACCGGCTTCTGTGTTCTAGCCTATCAACCCCGACGAGAAGCGGGCTGGTTCTCGGCGGTATTGGCATGTACCATCGCCAGCAATGCATTCATCTGTTTGCGCGTGTGTGTTACGTTTCCGCTATTAAAAATCTGTCGTTCTATTTCGTCTGTCAGGCCCGCTTTTTCGCGTTCCGCCCGCAGCCGGGCTTTCATGTCGGCTACCACTGAAGCGTATGCCGGGTCCTCCGATACATCTCGGGTCTCGCTGGGATCTGTTGCCAAATCAAAAAGCTGGACTCCCTCGGCTTCGGCTGCTACGGCTCCGAAACCCTAATGTCATCTTCTGTCAAGGTCCGTTCCAACGCTTTGTCCCAATCCATGCTGTCTTTCTCAAGCGTTGTTTGTACGCACCCGGGCAATTGCCGTCCGCAGATGTACATCTCAGGTGTGCCCCAATGCTCCGCGCCTTCGGGAATCCTTTGTCTGTTCCCAGCATGTTGGATAGTCGCCTTCATGTAATGCACGATATAAGCCCGCCGAAACCGATCGGATCTATTGGGTGTACTGCGGTGCAATAGCGCATTGTTAAAAAACACCAAGGCACCCTTTGGCACGGCTACCGGTATGGCCTGTTCTTCCATCTCGTCGGCCACGGTCACTCTTTTTTGCAATAGATAATCATCGCTCTCGACCTGACGGTGATCTATCACGCCCAAGCGGTGACTGCCGGGGATCACCCACAAGCATCCGTTTTCTTCATCTGCACCATCGAGCGCCAGCCAAGTTCCAATCGTCGATTGGTCTATAGCGTCGCCGATGCTACTGACATACGTATTGCGGAAATACCACGAGTCCTGATGCCACGCAATAGGCCGCCCGGTGCCCGGGGGTTTGAAAAAATACAGATCGTTTGGACAGAACAAATCGCGCCCGACGATCTCGGCAACCGCATCCAGTCGCCTTGGGTCGCGAATGTGCGATCGCACCAATGCGCTGAACGTGTGAAGTCGCCATATACTGTTTAAGGACGCAGGCCCAGAGGGCACCTCGGTTCTGACATTGCGCTTCAGAATTATTTGCTTTTGTTTTTCCGTCAACACGTCAGCAGTCTCGATGAGTTCTACGAGTGCTTCGATGCTGTCGCGCAGTGCATCCATCTCACAAGCATCAAAGGCAGCTGAGCGAATAAAGAACCCGTCTTGTGCATACTTTGCGCGTTCCTCGGCGGTCAATCCATGCTTTATAGCCATAAAACATCTTCTTTCTTTTTAAAAATTGTTAATTTAATTCGCAATTCTGAATTCCCAACTTGCCCAGCAGGAGTTCCGCCATGACCACCGCGTCCCAGCGTCCCAACATCGTCCTCATCCTCGCCGACGACATGGGCTATTCCGACCTCGGCTGCTACGGCTCAGAAATCCGCACCCCCAACCTAGACCGCCTCGCCGCCGAGGGGCTGCGCTTCTCGCAGATGTACAATTTCGCCCGGTGCTGCCCTTCGCGCGCGGCCCTGCTGACCGGTCTCTATCCACACCAAGCCGGCATCGGCCACATGGCCGGCGGCATCCCCAACGCCCCCGGTTATGGCGGCTACCTGCGCCACTCGGCCGTCTCCATCGCCCAAGTGCTCAAGGAGCGCGGCTATCGCACGCTAATGTCGGGCAAGTGGCACTGCGGCAAAAGACCCGCCAGCACCGACATCCCCCCCGAGATGCAGCACGGCTTCGACCGCCTGTTTGGCCTCGGCGCCAACAGCGGCTACTTTGGCGGGCGCACCTGCACCCTCGACGGCCAACCTATCGACGCCGACCCCACCGACTTCTACCTCACCGACGCCATCGCCGACCACGCCGTTGACTTCATCGCCGAAAGCACCGACCAGCCCTTCTTCATGTACGTTGCGTACACAGCACCGCACTGGCCGCTCCACGCCTTTGAAGAGGACATCGCCCGCTACCAAGGCCAGTACCGCAAAGGCGGCTGGGACGCAGCCCGCACCGCTCGACACGAAACGCTCAAAGCCCTAGAAATCGTCAGCGCCCACTGGGACATATCGCCCCGCGATGCGGACGCCCCTCCTTGGCATGAAGTGGCCGACCCAGACTGGGAAGACCGGCGCATGGCCGTGTACGCAGCGCAAGTCGATCGCATGGACCAAGGCATCGGTCGCATCCTCGCCAAACTCCGCGAACTCAACGTGGAGCATAACACCATAGTCGTTTTCCTCTCGGACAACGGCGGCTGCGCTGAATTCTTGTGCGAGGACGGCAACCGCATTGACTGGGTCTTTTTGCCGGGCTTGACGACGCACGACGGGCGACCCGTGCAAATGGGCAACATCCCCGGCCTGATGCCCGGCGCCGCGGATACGTACATGAGCTATGACGTGCCTTGGGCCAATGTCAGCACCACCCCTTTCCGCCGCTACAAGCGCTGGGTCCACGAAGGCGGCATCGCCACCGGTCAGGGTGAAAGTTAAAGCATTTGAAGCAGTCATGCTACAAGCGCTGGGTCCACGAAGGCGGCATCGCCACCCCCTGTATTGTCCGTTGGCCAGCCACCATCAAACAACCCGACTTGACGCACACCCCGGCCCAGATCATCGACATCACCGCCACCCTCATCGACGCGGCCGACGCATCCTATCCCGCCGAATACGACAGCCACGCCATTACGCCCCTCGAAGGCGAGAGCTTCCTCGCGCTCCTCAAAGGCCGCGAATGGTCGCGCGAAAAGCCTATGTACTGGGAACACGAGGGCAATGCCGCCATCCGCCGCGGGCCGTGGAAACTAGTCTGCGAAACCAGCGGCCCAGGCGACTGGGAACTCTACAACATGGAAGAAGATCGCACCGAACTCGACAACTTAGCAGAGCGAGAAAAAGACCGGGTTCGGGAAATGGAACAGGGCTACCGCGAATGGGCAGATCGCGCCGATGTTCTACCTTGGCCCATCAACCCCGGCACGTGGAGATTCCCCGGCATGAACCCAAACGGCACCTTTTACATGCGAGGGCAACACGGCCACAGGGTCTAACGCGGCGACCATTACGCCATCCCGGCCTTCCTCTTCAGTGCAATAGCCCGCCAACCGCAAGCACCAAAAGATACGCGACCGGTGAGCCGCTACACTCGTCTGCCCCGCCTACCAGCCAAGCCAGCGTCAGCACAAGCTGGATACAGGTCTTTAGCATACTGTTGCTTACCTCAAAGCGTCGAAGCCTCAGTCGTTGAAAAGGATGCCTTATTAAGACCTAAATTCGCGATAATTAGCCGAACGCCAGCATAAAGCCATACTGGCCGCATCCCTTCTATTCGATGATCTGGCTGTTCGGGAAGCAGCCCTCAAGCGATAGGATGCTGACGGACGAGGAGGTCCGCTCGGCCGTCCTTCCACGTCCGCGGCGGCGTCCACCTTATTGCGGGCGGTCCGCCACCAGCACCCCACCAATGGCCCAGTGCTCGCGCTCGCATTCTTCAAGCACGACCGTCGTCCCCTCGCGGGGCGCGTTACAGGTATCCACTATGGCCTCGGTCAGTGCTTCCACTAAGGCCCGCTTCTGCTCGACAGAACGCCCCGCGAGCATCTTCACGCTGATAAACGGCATGGTCCATTCTCCTGTTTAGGGGTTAAGTGACGCCACCATTAAATAATCCGCATCCCCGTCGCGCAAGCGGGAGTGCGCATCCGCTGGCAAACGCGGCGGCCTATATATTTTATTACCGTTCAAAGGCCCCTCACACTCCACCGAGAGCAATCACGTGATTTGCAACTACGGCGCTAGGCTGGTCCGGCGCGGGAATTTGTCTGTCGCACGACGGTCGCTGGCTGTTTGATGAACGACAAGATGCGAGGGCTGGCCCTCGCCAGCATCCTCTGCGCCTGTGCCCCTAAAGCCCCCCCAGCACCCCCAGTGCATTTGGCCGATGCCGGGGACGCCGCTGGCATCGACTTCGTCCACTACAATGGCTTTTCCGGCGCATACTATTACGTCGAAACCTTCGGGGCTGGAGCCGCCTTCCTCGACTACGATGGCGACGGCCGCCTCGACCTCTACCTCGCCAACGGCACCTATCTGACCGGCCATGCCCCGGAGCCACGGCCGGTCAATCGGCTCTATCGCAACGCGGGCGCGGGCACCTTCGCCGACGTCACCGCCCACAGCGGCAGCGCCGACCCCGGCTACGGCTTTGGCGTCGCGACCGCGGACTACGATGGCGATGGCGACACCGACCTATTCGTCGCCAACTACGGCCCCAACGCCCTCTACCGCAACGACCAAGGCAGCTTCGCTCAAACGTCGGCTGGGCTAGCGGACCCGCGCTGGGGTTCTAGTGCGGGCTTCCTCGACTACGATCTCGACGGCGATCTCGACCTGTTCGTCGCCAATTACGTGCGCTACGCCCTCGACGCCGAAGCCGTCTGCCAGCAGGGGCCAGTGCGCTCGTACTGCGCGCCGAGCGCGTACGATCCCACCGGCGACCTCCTCTACCGCAACGACGGCCACACCTTCGCCGACGTCACCGCGGCCGTCGGCATCGCACTCAAGGGCAAGGGGCTGGGCGTTGCGCTGGCCGACTACGATGGCGACGGCGACACCGACATCTACGTGGCCAACGACGGCACCATGAACTTCCTCTACGCCAACCAGCACAACACCTTCGCCGAAGTGGGCTTGACCGCTGGTACGCGCTACAACGAGCACGGGCATGCCGACGCCGGCATGGGCGTTGATTTTGGCGACTACGACCGCGATGGCGACCTCGACCTCTTCGTCACCAACTTTGCCTTTGAGACCAACGCCCTCTACCGCAACGACGGCCAAGGCCAATTCGCCGTCGCCACCCAGCGGCTCGGCCTGGCCGATCCCTCGTATCGCCCCCTCGGCTTTGGGACTAAATTCTTCGACTACGACAACGACGGCGACCTCGACCTCTTCGCCGCCAATGGTCACGTCATCGACCGCATTGCCGAAGTGGACTCGAGCCAGACCTATCGGCAACCCAACCAGCTATTCCGCAACGACGCGGGCCGCCGCTTTGCCGACGTTTCGGCCGCGATGGGCCCGGATTTTCAAAAGGCCAATGTCGGCCGCGCCACCGCTGTCGCCGACTACGACGACGACGGCGATATAGACCTGCTAGTGACCACCGTAGCGGCGCGGCCCCGGCTGTTGCGCAACGATGGCGGCAATGCCCATCACTGGCTGCAAATCCTGTTGGTGGGAAAAATGCACCCCGATGCGCTCGGCACGCGCGTGGAGGTAATCGCCGCTGGAATGCGCCAAGTGCAGGAGCGTCAATCCGGCGGCAGCTATCTGGCCAGCCACGACCCGCGTCTCCACTTCGGGTTGGGCACCGCCACGAGCGCCCAAGTGGCAATCCGCTGGCCGGACGGGACGCATCAGACCTTAGACAAGGTCGCCGCCAATCAAGTGCTCAAGGTCGTCCAGCCGCGTTGAGTAGCTGTCCGTACAGCCGCTCTAGCCGCCCGCGCTCGGCGGGCAACCGATCAACGGCTCGTTGGAGGACGTGCGCGGCGCGGGCCAGATCGCCCCGTTGCCCGTAGAGGCGGATCATCTCCGCGTAGGCCGGGAGGAAGTTGGGATTCGCCGCGAGCGCAGACTCGTAACAGCTAAAGGCGCCCTCCAAGTCTCGCTGCATGATCCGCACGTGCGCCAAGTTCATCCACGGCTCGACTCGCCGCGGGGCCTTTTGCGCCACCCGCGCAAAAATTTCTTCCCCGCGAGCGAGATCGCCCAACGCCGCCTCGACCCCGCCCAAATTTAACCAGGCCTGCCAGTACTCGGGATCCTCGGCCACGGCCCGCTCAAACGCCGCTCGGGCGCGCTCTTTGTCGCCGGCCTCGGCATACGCATTGCCCAAATTGTAGTGAATGGCCGCATCCCCTTCCATGTCCATCGGCGTTAGCGACCGGTTGGCCGCCAACGCAAAGACCAAACAGACGGCCAACCCCAGCCCGGCGTCGCGCCAACAGCCCGCCCGTCCCCAGTCCCACAGCACCCACACCCCATAGGCGGCAAAGACCATGAGCACCGGCAGCACGGGCACCCGATAGCGCGCCGCCACAAAAAACGCCACCACCCCCAAACAGTAGCACAGCACGTACAGCAGCGGCCACGTCGGCCCAATCCGCCGCAGACTCAGCAACATGCCCCACAGGGCCAAAGGGGCCACTAAGCCAACGGGGAAGGCAAGGCCCGCTTTCCACAGCGTCGCCGACAGCACCGTTGAGTACGTGCGCCAGAAGTAAATCGGCTGATTGCGCCCCCGCTCGTCGCCGTGCCAAAACGCCCATAGCTTGCGCCCCATCAGCCCCAGCCACCCCGTTGGATCGCCGCGGATGTAGTCCCAAACTCGCTCGGCAAAGTAAGCCGACTTAGCCGCTGGCCGCTCAATCCCCGCCCGCGCCGGTTGGGTAACTAAATCGTCCCACTCCCATCCCGGGCGGATGGCCACCGTCTCGGCATAGTCGGGGTTATTACCGATGTACAGGTTGATCCCCGCGTTGTAGGAAATCCCCACCCCGTCGCCGCCAATGGCGAGGTTGCGCCACGCCACCGGCGCGATGGCCAATACGACTCCGAGTGAAAACGCACCAGCCCAGCCCAAACCCGGCCGCCGGGGCGCACTCCACAGGAGAGCGATGGGCACGGCGACCGCAAAAGTCAGCACGGTCGGCACGGCCAACGCACCCAGGCCAAAGGCCACCCCAGCCCCCCAAAATCCCCAATGGGTCGGGCGACGCCAGACGCGCACAAGCAGCACTAGGGCCAGCAGATCGACGAAGGCGGCGAGTGAAGCCGGCAGCAACTCGCCGTCGAAAAAAATCAGCGGCCCACACAGCGCCGCGCCAATCCCCGCCAAAACCCCCACGGCCGGATTGAACAAGGTGCGCCCGAGCCACCAACTCATCGCGCAGACCAGCGCCCCTAGCAGGGCCTGGACCAAGCGCACGGCATAAAAAAACGACGCGGGAAAAAGAGCTTTTACCGCCCCGAGGCAGTACGGATAGAGCGGCGGCTGCCAAAACGGCCCCTCGCCAACGCCCAACCAGTTGCCCGCTGCCAAACGCTGGGCGTGGTGCGTGTACGTCTTGGCATCGACCGCCGGATGGGCAAAAAGCGGACTCGCATCCGCTTCGAAGACATAGGCGACCCGCACCGCGAAGGCGAGGGCGAAGACGAGCCAGCCCAAGTGCCCGGCCCGTAGCCCAGCGATCATGGCGTATCTATCAACCACCCGTTTCTCCTGCGTCCTCGTCTTTGGGATTTTCTGGGTTTGGTGGGTCCAACGATCGGCCTAATCTTGGGCGTTGTCGAGTATGCGTTGTGCTATTCCTGAACCAACCACGACGATCTAGTCCGGATCGGTCCCCACGCCGTCGAGACGCGCCATTTCCTCGTCCCCTAGCTGCCAGTCGAACAAGGCCAGATTATCGCGCAAATGGGCCGTTGAGCTGGCCTTGGGGATGACGATCAGGTCCTTTTGCAAAAGCCATTTCAACGCTACTTGCGCTGGGGTCTTGCCGCGATCGGCAGCCACCTGTTGCAGAACCTCGTCGCGGGCCAGTTCGCCTTGGGCCAGCGGGCGATGCGCCGTCAGCACCACGTTGTGGGCGTGGCAATGGCGGCGCAGCCTGGCGCGATTGTGGCGCAGATGGTATTCCACCTGATTGGTGCAAATCGGCAAGCCGGTAGCGGCCCGTGCGCGATCGGTCTGCGCTGCGCTGAAATTGCTGATGCCAATGCTTTTGGCCTGGCCGGCTTGGTGGATTTTTTCAAAAGCGGCCAAGGTGCGCTCGACGGGTACGCCGTGCCCGGGATGGTGAATGAGCAAAAGATCGACGTATTCGGTTTGCAGATCGCGCAGGATCTCCTCCATCTGCGCCAAGGTCGCCTCGTACTCCAAGTGCGAATGCCAGATTTTAGAAGTGATGAAGAGCCGGTCCCGGTCGGCCCCAACCTCCTTGAGAACCTGGCCGATGGCGTCCTGATTCTGGTACATCCAAGCCGAGTCCAAATGCGTATAACCCAGTTCGAGGGCCTCTTTGACCACGTCTTTGCACGGCTGGCCGCGCAACATCCAAGTGCCCAAGCCCAACTGCGGAATGGCGTGGCCCGAAGCCAAAGTAATGTTCGGGGTACTCATGTCGCTGCTCCTCGCTAAACAAAAAACAGGGGAAGAGATCCAAAGATCCCTCCCCCTGTGGGTATGAAAAACTTTTTCTACTACATAGACGAAAGAGTCGCCTGATCAATCGCTTTCCCAAGCATGTTGCCCGAGTAAGAAAGCCCCACCGCATAGGTCGGGCCAGCGAAATACCGCTTGCCAGCGAGCGCCATGCGCACGGCACCTTCAACACTCCAGTTGGGCGTGACAGCAACCAAAACCGTCGGCACCACATAGGAGACGCTTTGGCTGAGCTGCTCTTCGTTGCCGGGGTTGTTTATGGCATCGTACTCCGCGCCGATGAAGCCTTCGCCCTTGAGGGCGACGAGGAATTTGTCCATCGGGCTATAGCCTAGCTCAACGTTAAAAAAGAACTCTCCACCCGGGGTGTAGCTGCGATCGACCGGCTCGGTGTCGTCATCCTCGTATTTTCCGCGCCAGCGATACCCAAAATCGACATTGGAGTACATGGGAACGGGATGAAAAGAACCGCCGATTTGCGCGGCAATGTCAAAGTCCCATTGGCCACCGGTTATGGAAAGGGCCTCGGGCACTTCCCTATAGTCGCCCATGGGGGCTTTGAAGCCAAATCTCAGGGTGCCCACTCGACCGGCCCGGTTCAAGAGATTGACTTTGGCAAATCCGCGCAGATCGCCCAAGCCCGAATCCTTTTTATCTGGTTCTCCATAGAAAGGATGCTCGGGACTAACATCGACAAACTCATTGCTGATATAGGGAACCAAGAGACCGAGGTCGATCTGGTCCGTCACGCCATAGCGAAGGTCGAAATAGACCTGCTTAGACTTATAGCGGGCGGGAATGGTCTGCGCCTTGCCGTCATTATCGTAATGCTCGTCCGTCGATAGCGACATGTAGGTGATTTTGCTCCACACGTGGCCCTTTCCAAGCGTCCAAGCACCAGCCGACGCCATCTGCGGCAGCAGAATGCTGAAGGCTGCGATGAGCAAGGGAACTACGCGAATTTGCGATGTGGGGGGGAAAGTCATGCCTGAATCCTTTCTAAAGGTAAAGTCCCCGACTTTGTCTAGAATTATCTAGCAAATACAGAGGACAAAATGGTAGTCCTAGAAGATACGCCCAAGAAAGCTATTGTTCAAGACGGCGCGGCGGGCGGACGCTCCGTCAATCGGCACCAATTCGTTTCGCCATTGTTGGACGTCGCCGCGGGCGTACGGACGTTCCGCGAACTACCCTTCCACTTGGCGAAAGTACTCCTCGGCATCGTCTTGCGGCACATAACCCAAGTTTTTCTCGGTTGCCTCCAAGCCCGCAAAAGCCCCTTCGACCTCAGCGGCGCGGTCGAAGTTGACTATAGTGGTGGGAAAATCAACCGGGCGGCGCGTGAACGCTTTGAACTCGTATTCGGCGGCCAAGCCGGCCAGCAGCACGCGGCCGATGGTGCCGTTGGCCCCGGTCAGGCCAATGCGGGTGTAGCGCGTCATGTTGTATGCTCCTTTCATCCCACGACAAAAGTCCGCTGACTATGCTCGCGCAGCACGAGCACCCGATCAAAGGTGTGCTCGCCCACGCCGGTCAGCCTGAAATGCTTAACTTTGATCTGCCCATACAAAACATCCAAGACAATGCGATAGCCCGACGCGCACCGGGCAATCCGCACCGTACCCCAAGCAGCGCCATTGGACCAGAAAAAGCGCCCTAGCTCGGCGGCAAAGGCGATGGACTTTGTAACCCCCGAATAATGAAACCCCGTCAGCGCCAGCACCCCGGCCCAAGCCACCATGGCCCGGGCGTAGTGATGACCGCATTCGGCTTCGTCAAAGGGACTGCGTTTGGCTCCATCGTAGCGATTGCGAATGTCGCGCATGGTTTGCAGCCCGTTTTTGCGCTGCCCCTCGTAGAGCATGCCAATCGCCGCCGTGTATTCAAACCCGGTCATCACTTCCGTGAAATAGGGAAAGGGGTTGTCGGGCCGCTCGTGGGGATAGCTCGCCATGAGCAAGGCCGCTTCATCGCCCAAGGCATAAGAGCGCATGCAGTTGAAGTGACCCGTCAGCTTTTTGCGGTGGTTGTACTGGCGGATGCTCCTGAGCGTTTGGCGCACGTGGGCGCGTTTGGTTAGATAGCCCAAGCCGCAGACGTGGGCGAAAAGCTGGCCGACGAGCTGATCGACCAGACAACCGCGCCCGAGTTGGTAATCGGGATCGGAGAGTTCGGCCGCGCCCATGCCCAACCGCAGCGATGCGGCCACTTTTTGCGGTGGCTCAATGCGATGCTCGTAGTATTCGCCATTGAACAATTGCTCGTCAAGGTAGGCGCGGCCACGCTTGTAGAGCCGCCGGCAGGTTTGGGCAAAGTCGGCTTCGCCCAGGTAGGCCGCCATTTCCTCGCCGGCGCGCAGAGCACCCAGATACCAGATCCCCATTTGTGGATTAGGGCCGTAGTATTCAACATCCATGGTATTGTGCTGACAGCCCTCCATAACCCCGTCGCCATCGCCGTCCCATCCCCCTTCGATCCAGCAAAACTCAAGGGCCTTTTTGACCTTTGGCCAAAGCGATTGTAGGAAGGCATCGTCGCCGCAAAGCTGCCAGTCGCGATAGACTTTCATAATGCAGCCGAGCTGACCGTCGGCCGCGGCTTTGCCAAATTCTTGGGCGCGGCTGAGCGGCAAGTGGACGCGAAAGTTCATCAGGCCCTGGTCGTCGGTGGCGTACTTGAATTCGGTATCGCGCATCGTGCGGGCCAGCTCGCCAAAGAGGAACGCCGTACTTTGCTCGTAATTCCACACATGCGTACAGGAACCCATGCAGCAGCCGCTGTGATCGTTGTATCCTTCCCAGCCAAATAAACGTCCATCGGGCGTGCGAAAGCACGTTTGCGTCCGCAGGGTGCTGAGATTGAACAGAGCGGCTTCCTTTACGACCGCGGGCAGGTCGCTGGCCGCGAAGGCGGAGACAAAGCGCACGGTCTGTTGCTCGAGCTTTTTGAGCCTCGGCGCGGTTTGGTCGGCCACGTCCCACGCATTGCCATAGTGCTTCGCATAGTAGTTGCCAATATAGGGATCGTCGCCCGGCGACCACGTGTGCCGATTGGGAAAGTGCCACGTTAGCAAAAAGGCGATGGTCTTGTGCGCCCGGGGCAAAATGGTGGTGCGCACCGCGAGCGACGCACTCGGCATGTCCGCTCCTTCGCTGGGGCGATTTTCCACTCGTCCGTCGGCGGCAAAGTCGTCCCAAAAGTCGAGCAGCGACGTGCCCCACCCGGCTTTTTTCCAAGCCGTGCGATAGGTAAGGCCGGTTTTGGCCGTGGTGGTCAGGGCCATCGTGCCGTAGCTGATGGCGCCCGGATCAACCCCTTCGCTATTCATGAAAATGCCCTGACAATGCCTGGCTTGGCGAAAGCTGTTGCGATTGGCCCGCGCCAACGCTTCCACGCCATCGTTGCCAATGAAATTGGGCAGCGAGCCGCACACCGAAGCCGAAACGCGCTTGTTGGTCCGATTGGTCAGCGTATAGCGCAGCACCGCGATGGGGATGCCGCTGTCATCGGCGTTGGCGGGAATGAGCGGGTTAAACGCTTCGAGACAAACCGCGACCGGAACTTGTGGATCGGACAGCTGGACCGCGGCCAGCGGATAGGCCGCGGCAAACGCACAGTGTGCAAAGCGCGGCAAGCCGTGATTGACCGCCACACTGCCGCTCGCACCTTGGTATGAGGCTACATCCACCGGCCCTTCGAGCGCCCGGGCGACGGAAGGGCCGCCAGCGGGTTTGGCGTACAGGGCAAAAAATGGGCCGCCTTCTCGGCTCCCTTCGCGCTTTGGCACAAATCCCTTGGCCGGGCGGTTCATCAGTTCCCAATCGCGCAAATCCCCGCGTCCGCCCAGTGAAACCGTGCCCGTGCCAATGCCGCCAATGGGCATGGCAATGCGGGCGAGATGATCGCGATCGTAGTGCTTGAGCATCGGCCAGTTGGACATGGTGCTTACTCCTCGTCGTGAATGGGGAATACCTAAACTAAGGCGTGGGCGCCGCCGCATCGATCAGCCCTTCTCGTTTGAGCTCGGCCCAACAGTCGGCGGGAATGGCGTGCGCTAAGCAATCCACATTGGCGGTGACTTCCGCGACGGTCCGCGCCCCGGGAATGACGGTCGCCACGGCCGGATGGCCAAAGGGAAATTGCAGCGCCGCGGCCGGCAAAGGCACCCGGTGCCGCGCACAAACCGCTTCAATGCGGCGCACCTTTTCCAGCACATCGCGCGGTGCGGGCGCGTAGTTGTAACGCGCACCGGCGACCGCTCCGGTAGCCAAAATGCCCGAATTGTACGGCCCGCCAATGACGATCCGCACCCCCTGCTCCAAGCACAGCGGCAACAACTCGCGCAGCGATTCCTGCTCCAACAGCGTATAGCGGCCAGCCAGCAAAAAGGCGTCGAAATCCCCAGCCCGGGCAAAGTCGGCCAGCATCTGCCACTGGTTCATGCCCAAGCCGAGGGCCTTGATCACCTTTTGCTGGCGCAGCTCGTCGAGCGCAGGATAGGTTTCGGCCATCACTTGATCGAAGTATCCCCGCTCGCCCGGCGTCCAATCCGGCTCAATGCTCCTCGACTCGTCCGGGTCGTGGATCAGCACCATGTCGAGGCGATCCATTTTGAGCCGCGCCAAACTCCCCTCAATCGAACGCAGCACCGCGTCGCGCGAGTAATCGAAATAGCTGGTCATCTCAGGCGCGTCGACGAACAGCTCGACGTAGCGGTCGCCGGGCTTTCGCTCGGCCAGCGCATAGCCCACTTTCGAGGACAGGACGATCTCGTCGCGGTTGTAGCGCGCCAGCCCCGGCCCCAAGCGCGTCTCGCTCAGGCCGTAACCGTACAGCGGCGCCGTGTCAAAGTAGCGCACCCCAGCCGCAAAGGCCGCGTCTAGCACGGCCAACCCCTCCTGCTCGCTCAGCACCGAGTACATATTGCCAAAGGTCGTGCCGCCCAACCCCAAGCGCGTTACCTCCAAGCCGTGCGGGCCAATGCTTGCTCGGTCTGCTGCTTGCATTGATTTTTCCTCCTCAAAAAATCGGAATTCGATTGCCGGTCTCCCCGGTGACATAGTCGAAGAACACCCAGAATCCCGAGACAAAAATGTGTCCTAAAATCAACCCTAAAAACAAAGGCCGTAGCTGCCGGTAGAGCGTCACGCCGCCGTATTTGAGCACTAGGGCCTTGAGAACCCAGCCGATGAAAATCCCAAACCACGTCCAGATGATCGTCAGGGTCGCGCCGATGGGGAAGCCGAGGTAGTGTACCGGCCACCAGAGAAAGTGGTGCCGGGCGTACATCAACAGCCCCATGAGCGCCGCGCCAATGCCCGCGAACATGAAGCGCGGCCCGATCTCGCCAAAGTCGTTTAAGGGGTGCCTTGGATTGGCGATCTTGTAGGCCGAGTCGCCGTGGATGATCTCGCCGAAGCGATTGTAGAACCACCAGTCTAAATTGATTCCCCCGTACTGGTAGCCCATCCACACCACCATCCAGATCGAGCCAGCCAAGCCGACCACAATCGAGAGCATCAACGCCCAAAACAGCGGTCGCCCGCGCACTTGGCCCACATCGGCCAGCTTGAGCCCGTTGATCGCCGAGGCCATCACCATAGTCCGCAGGTCGCCCGCCCAGCTAAAGGTCATCCCCAAACTCACCAACCCGGACGGCCCAATCGCCTCCGTGCCCACGGCATCAATCACAAACGGCTGCGCCGTCATCTGCGCCCGCGCAAAACCCAACCCACCCTCGGCGACAATGCGCGTCAATCCGTAGAAGATGCAAAAGGCGACAAAAAGAAAAAACAGCGCCACCCACCACGGTATGCCCGATAAGGTCAGCCAGACGGTAGCGTACGCGCTGGCCAAAACCAAGATGATGAGCGCCGCCCGATACGAGAGTATCTCCTGCGAATCGTCTAGCCCGCCCTCGTTGTACAGCGCCTTGCGCCAGACCCGTCGCAGATAGCCGCGGCTGTTCCACAGCCCGTAGAGCACCAGCACCAGCATGGCCCCCATCCCCTCGTAGGACACCGACATCGAGCCTTCCATAAACAGATCGCGGCGGCCGGGCAGTGAATAGCCGAGGACATTCTCAGTGGTGATCTGCGCTTTGGTCAACAAGTGGAAAAGCCAAATGCTCAACCCCACGTCTAAGCTCAAAAAGTACGCCAGCCCCAGCGCCGCGAAGTTCACATTCGTCGTCAGCCCCAGCGCGTTGTTAAACAGCGAGATGTTGTGGCGCAACTGCACCGCTGGGATAAAGGGAAAATAGTGGTTTAGGGCGTTGGTACTGTGTAGCACAAAAGGCAGCGCAAACCCGATCCACAAAAGCGGCTTTTTGAACAGCGGCCCGATGATGGCCCCGCGCTGGCCTTCTTCGGTCAAGTCGATAGGTAACTGCAACAGCGGAAAGGTCAAGCGGTCGTAGTCAACCCATTGGCGGCGGACGATCGACGCAATGGAAATCATCATCAAGTAGATCGCCAAAATGAACGAGACCCAAGCCGCCAGCGGCACCATCCAGTGTTCCCAAGGAATGGGTTGCCCTTTGGGCAAGCCCTCGAAGAAATACTTGATCGCGTCTGGATCCTGCGGCACCATCCACTCGCGGACATAAGGATGCAACAATTCCGACCAGTTGTTTTCGGGCGTAGCATAGTAGTAAATGTTGGGCAACATGGCGATCAAATTGCCCGTAAATCCCCACGTAGGAATCGCCGAGCCGATGATCATCATCGCGTAAATGACGATCAATTCGGAGCGATTAAAGCCCCAAGAACGGCGCATTAGCTTGAGCGCGGGATTGATAAAAGCCACCACCAGGAAAAACAGGAAAACCGCGCCGGCGGTGATGTAATCCGAGGACATGCCCGCGGTGGCCATCGCCAGCCGGGCGTAGGCGAAGAACATGTTGATCGCCAGCGAGAGCAACGCGCCCACGGCGAACGAGCGATAGGTAAAATTACCGGGCATTAGGGCATCTTAGGGCATTATCTATTTTGGTGCAAACATGCGCTAATTTGTCGCCGATCAAACCGCCGTCTATACTTAGCATTTTCTCATTCACACTAAAGGACATCCTATGACAACGCTCAAAGGCGGCCTCATTGGCCTCGGCGGCATCGCCCGCTCTCACTGCGATGCAATCGCCCAACTCGACCCAGTAGAAGTCGTTGCAGTCGCCGATCTCTTCGCCGAGAAGCGGCGCGAGTACATGGACCAATACCACATCCCCAAGGGCTATTCAACGCACCGCGAACTCTTGGCCGACGCCGACGTCGATGCGGTCGCCATCGTGCTCGGCCACCAGCTACACCACCAGCTAACCATCGACGCCTGCCGCGCCGGCAAACACGTCCTCGTCGAAAAGCCCATGGCCATCGATCTAGCGCAATGCGATGCCATGGTAGCCGCGGCCGCCGAGAACAATGTCAAGCTGATGGTCGGGCTGTCGCAACACTTTTACAGCACCAGCCTCAAGGCCAAGGAAATCCTCGACTCCGGCCAACTCGGCCCGGTGATTACGGCGGTCAGCTACATGTCGAAAAACTGGAACTTTGCCGGCCGTCGGCCCCAATACCGCAGTCGCTTTCACGGCGGCGGCATGTGGTTGACCAACGGCGTCCACGTCGTCGATCGGCTCACGTGGGTGATGGCTTCGCAAGCCGCGTCGGTCTCGGCCGCCATTGGCACTCGCGCTCACTACCAAGCCAGCGACGACTCGGCCACAGCCTTTATCCGCTACAAGAATGGCCTCGCCGGCACGGCCGTTGCCGTGGGATACGCAGACGGAGCGCCGAACTTTGAATGCCAAGTGATCTGCGCCAACGGCTCGCTGCGCTTCAGCCAACACGGCGAGAAATACGTCAAAATAGGGCAGGGCGATACGTGGACAGACGTCCCATTTGAGGACGCGCCGACCGAGATGTACCACGAGTGGAAGAGTTTTGCCGAGGCCATTATGCACAACATCGAGCCGCCGACCCACGGCCAATACGGGCGGCACATCATGGAAATCCTCTTCGCCGCCGAAGCCTCGTCTCTCACCCGCCGCGAGGTCAAAATCGGCCGCAAGCCGCATTGGCAGACCCAAGCTTCCGGCGCGCCCGTGACCACTCAGCACGGGTGGATCTAAGAAACGCAACGTGCTTCTTAGTGCCCTTTAGTATCCATTGATGGATGCGATTCGACCCAGTGGGCGTCGCTCACAAGCCGCTTTATCAGACTATCGACGCTGGCATCAATATTGCTATGTACAACAAGCCACTTGTTGGTGTTTGTTAGCACTCGGTTTATATTTCAATAACCTCTTCTGACACAGGAGCTGTAGCCATGAGCAAAAGCGTCGACCCGCAACCTCGTGCGATCCCCGCCCCCGAAGAAATGCCTTGGAGTATTAGCTATCTGCACGACGACATCCAAGCCCTACGCACCCAATCGCACGACGACATCCAAGCCCTACGCACCGAAATAGGAATCGTCCACAACCGCATCGACGAGACCAACTGCTTATTGAATGATGCCATCAAAGAGACCAACCGCGACTTGGGCAACCGCATCGACGAGACCAACCGCTTATTGAACGATAGCATCAAAGAGACCAGCCGCGACTTGGGCAACCGCATCGACGAAACCAATAAGCGCATCGACGAGACCAACCGCGACTTGAGCGAGCAGATTCGCGCCGTCCACAAGCGCATGGACACCTATTTCCTGTGGATGATGGGCACGTTAGTGACCATTACCGGCGTCCTCGTCGCCGTCATCAAGCTCTGACCCAACCGCGGCCTACCACACCAGCGGCGTCATACGTCATCAATGAGGTCATCTTTGACGAAAGCGAACTAATAGGCTATCACTATTTATATATCTAATTGAGAAGGAGCAAAAATGCGAAACGGTTCTTATCTATCCATAGCGACCTTTTTGTCGCTCTTGTTTTCTTCACCAAAACCCGACTCAGACAACACCTATAAATTTTCTCTTAGAAGCCTTTTTAAAATTCACTTTTAGTTGATTTTCCCTTGAAAGGACGTACCCATGAACCGACCTTTAGGTTTCATCACAAAGCCTGAAAGGGGGGTTATATATGGGTACGCCCGGTGTAGAATATGCGACGGATTTGACCGATGCACAATGGCTGTTACTTGCTCGTCTGCTGCCTCGGGGCCGTTGGCGTCAAGGGGGTCCGGGTCGGCCACCTCGGGCGGTGCGTTTGGTGATGAATGGTCTACTGTATCGGGCTAAAACCGGGTGTCCTTGGCCGATGCTGCCGCGGTGTTTTGGGCCTTGGCAAACGGTGTATGGCTACTTCAATCGCTGGCGTCAACAAGGGGTTTGGCCACAGATACTCGACGCCCTAACCAGGCAGGATCGCATCCAGCACGGCCGGGCACCGACCCCGTCGGCGGGGATCGTGGACGCGCAGAGCGTTACCACGGCCACCCAAGGTAAAAGTGTTGGATACGATGCCGGCAAGAAGGTTAAAGGACGCAAACGCCATCTGTTGGTCGACACCGAGGGTCGTCTGATTGAGTGTGTGGTGACCGCTGCTTCGACCTCGGATGCCGACGGCTTGAAGACCTTGTTGAAAACCTACTTTTCACCCACGGTACAAAGGTTACGCAAGCTGTGGGTGGATGGAGCCTATAAAGGCGCGCCGCTTAGGCAATGGGTGGCTCAAAAAAAAAACGCACAAAATAGACCTTGAAGTCGTATCCAGACAAGGCTCCGGCTTTGAGGTGCTCCCTCGTCGTTGGGTCGTCGAACGAACGTTTGCTTGGCTACTCAACTATCGAGTCCATGCCAAAGACTACGAGCACCTAACTTGCAATAGTGAAGCCTTTATCCAAATCGCGATGATCCATTTGATACTCAAGCGAATCGCTAAAAAAAATGAATTTTAAAAACGCTTCTTATATGCCGACGAAGCGAATAAGGAGGCCCTGAAGCAGTTCATTGTCTGCCCAGACGGGGTCGGCACGGGCACGTGCGCGGCCTCCGAACTCGAGCGAGTGCAAGTTGATATCATCAATTGGCCAGGGGTCAAGACCTCGGGCATTGATTTGCATTTGGGTGGGCGCACGGCGGCTGGCGCCGGGGAATTTTCGCTCGGCTTGGATGCTACGTACACGTTGGAGTACCGGACGAAGGCTCTGATGTTTGGCAATCTAGTATTGCAAGAGGGAACAGACGCGGCCGGCTATCTAAACTTTGGCAATCCCATTGCGACTTCGCTGCCGAGATTGAAGGGGCGGGTGTCGGCGGGCTATCACTGGGAAGGCTACCGCCTCGTGAGCTTTTTGAACTACATTTCGTCGTACAAAGACCGGGGATCGATGGCTTCCGATACAGAGAAAGTTAGAGAGCTATTCGGCACCATTGACTCGTTTGCCACTTGGGATGTGAGCTTTCTCTGGGACGTGTCCGAAGGCGTCCACATCGCGCTGTCCGGGATGAACCTGCTCGGCACTCGGCCGCCGCTGGTGAACATTGAGCAAGCGTATGACGGCTTCACCCACGACCCCAAGGGACGGCGGCTGAAACTGGCTGTGTCCTATAATTTTGGCGGCTGAAATTAATACCAGCTTGGACGGCCCGGGGCGGTATCGCGCCGAGTCGCCGCTCGCTACTTTTTGTCCCCCGACCGATTGAGCAATAGATAATCAATCGGCTCTTCAATGAATTCCGCATTGTGATTTAGACCGCAATCATCGGGAAAGGCCCTTTCGCAACCGGTGTTGAACATCAGCGGTCCGCGATTCCTGTACCAAGAGATACATTGAACCTGCGCGATCATATGCCGCGGCCGAGCCGAGCGATTCGGAACCCCTCGATGCCAGAGCCTAATGTCCCGAATGAGTACGCTGCCCTTTTTCGCGCACCCGCTTACGGGGGGAGCAACCTTCCTTTGCGCCGCTTCGGTTTTCTCGTCGATCACTGTGGCCGGGAAAGTGTGTAGATGCGTCCCCGGCCACAGCTCCACCGCCCCGTTTTCTTCGGTCACATCGTGCGGAGAGATGTTCACCACCACGCACGCGGTCGGGTGGGCCGGCGCGTGACCGGGCCATAGATGAGGCGCGTCCCGATGCAACGGTTGGGTGCCGCTGCCGGGACAATTGGTGTTCCCGTTGAAAAAGCTGTTGAAGATTCCCTCGCCTAAGAGGGCGGTGTTGACTTGAATCGCAAACGGATTGGCGACAATCTCGCGAAAGACAAAGGGAGCAAACGGAGGCGGTCCCTGTTGCAGGTGACCTTTGATACCGCCGGCTCCGCCCCACAGCGCCCGAGCGATCAAGACCTTGGAATCCTGATCCATCTTCTCCCGGAGCATATCGAGCGGATCATGGGGAACCGCGTTTTCGATGACGACACACCCGTCCCGCCGGATCGCTTCCACCGCCTGATTGAGCGGCTCGGGACTCATGCACTGCGATTCTGTTTCCTGCTTGGTGAGGGAAATAACTATCGGCGTTTTGTCTCTCATGTCATCCACCGTCTGGTTTCGCGCTACGGTCGCACTCGCTACTTGCGCCAAAACGCCGGACTGAACAGCACCAAGAGCGTAAAAACCTCCAGCCGCCCAATCAGCATGGCAAAGCACAGGATCCACTTGGCGACCGAACTGATGTCGCCATAGTGCAGAGCCACTTCCCCGAGGCCCGGTCCTAAGTTATTGATGCAGGCGGCTACCGCTGAAAAGGAAGTAGTAAAGTCTAAATCGGTGGCGAGCACGGCGAGGAACATGATCGTGAACATCAACACGTACACCGAGAAAAACCCCCACACCGCTTCCATGACCCGATCGGGAACAGCCCGTTGCCCCACCTTGATGGGGAGGACGGCGTTGGGATGGATCAGGCGCGTGATTTCTCGGCTGCCTTGCTTTAGAATGAGCAACAGACGCATCACTTTTATGCCTCCGGCCGTCGAGCCAGCGCAGCCACCGACGAAGGAGCCGAGGAACAACAAAAATGGCAGTACGCTCGGCCAGATCGAATGGTCGGCAATGCTGAACCCGGTGGTGGTGACAATGGAGGCGGTGGCAAAGAGGCCGTAGCGCAGGGACGCGACAGCGTCGTGCTCGTCGTGCGTAAAGAGGATCAGCCAAGCGATTAGGATGGTGATTAGCAAAATGACTAGGTAAGTGCCGCACTCGGGGTCGGTGCGGTACGGATGCAGGGACCGCTGGCGAAAGGCGTAGAAGTGCAACGCGAAGCTGATACCCGATAATACCATGAAAAAGACGGCGACCAGCTCGATGGCTGGGTTGTTAAAAAAGCCGATACTGGCGTCGTGGGTTGAAAAACCGCCGATGGCAACCGTTGAGAAGCTGTGGGCGATGGCGTCGAAAGGTTCCATGCCGGCCAGCCAATAGGCCGCAGCACAGGCTGCGGTTAGGCTCAAGTAGATGTACCAAAGGGCCTTGGCGGTCTGGGTGATCCTCGGCGTCAGCTTGGAATCCTTGATGGGGCCGGTGATCTCGGCGCGAAAAAGCTGCATGCCGCCGATGCCGAGCATGGGCAATACGGCAATGGCGAGGACGATGATGCCCATGCCGCCCAACCACTGGAGTTGCTGGCGGTACAATAAAATGGAACGGGGCAGGTCGTCTAGCCCTTGGATGACCGTGGCCCCGGTCGTGGTCAAGCCCGACAGGGATTCGAATACGGCGTCGGTAAAGCTCAGGTGCGGCTGGTCGGACAACACCAGCGGAAAAGAGCCGTAAAAGCCCAAGACAACCCAGAACAAGACCGTTATCAAAAAGCCGTCGCGGATCCGCAATTCGGCGTGTTGCTTGCGTAGAGGTAGCCAGCACGCCAGCCCGGTGCCGAGCGTGATGGCAAAGGCCAACAGAAAGGCATGGGCCGCTCCGTCGCGGTAGAGGAGGGATACGCCAGCGGGTACTAGCATGGTAACGCTGAAAAGCGTCAGCAGAATGCCCAGTACCCGAAATGCAACGGCGATGTGCATGCGCGCCTGTTTATCCCCCGAAGATCTTTGTCACTTCCGCGTGGACGTAGTGCCGGGCGAAAACCACGGCTTTGTCGCCGGGCTGGATGCGCGTCTCGCCGCGCGGGATGACCACGCGATCGCCGTGGACGACCGCGCCGATGATCGAATCCGGCGGCAAGCGGATGGAGACGAGGGGTTTTTGGGTTATTTTGCTGCCGCCGTGGGCGATGTACTCGACGGCTTCCACGTCGAGGCCGGGCAGGCTGGCGATGGAGGCGACGCGCTGGTGCCGCACGTAGTGCTGGACGGCGTTGACGGTCAGGAGCTGTTTGCTCAACACCGAGTCGAGGCCGATGGCCGGGGTGATGGGCATGTAATCGACGTTATTTACCAAGGCGATGGCGCGCGGTACTTCGAGGTGCTTGGCCACCAGCGTCGAGATGATGTTGACCTCGTCATTGCCCGTGACGGCGATGAAGGCGTCCATGTCGGAGAGGCCCTCGACAGCCAACAGGTCGTAGTCCGTGCCGTCGCCTTGGATGACCAGGACGTTGGCGAGGTGGTCGGCGATTTGCCGAGATTTTTCGGCTTGGCTTTCGATGAGTTTGACGCGCATCTGCGAGGAGAGCGCTTGGGCGACGAATTGACCGATGAGGCCGCCGCCGAGAATCGCGATGTCGTTGATGCGGTGGTCGACTAGGCCGGTCAAGGTGATCACCGAGGGAATGAAGTCGGGATCGCTGATGACGAAAATCCGGTCCTCTGGCAGCAGCGTGGTGTTGCCTCGCGGGATCAAGGTCTGCTGCTTGCGCTGGATGGCGACGATGCGCATGGGAATGTCGGCAAACTGCTGCCCTAGTTTGCTCAAGGGCGCGTGGAGTAGGGAGGACTGGGGGTCCAAACGCATGCCAAGCAGGACGAGTTTGCCCTCGGCGAACTCGACTAGATCGGTGGCACTGGACTGGCGGATGAGGCGGACGATGGCGTCGGCGGTTTCTTTTTCCGGGTGAATGAACTGATCGATGCCAAGCTCTTGGGGGCTGAAGATAAAGTCCGGGGCGGTGAACTCGGGATTGCGGATGCGGGCGATGGCCGCTGGGACGCCTAGCTTCTTGGCCATTCTACAGGCGAGCAAATTGACCTCGTCGTTGGTGGTCATGGCGGCGACGAGATCCACCTGCTCAATGCCGAGCCCGCGCAAGTCCCGCAAACTGGTGCCATTGCCCTCGGCCACGATGATGTCGAGCTGTTCGCTGACGCGCTTGACGCGGCTGGGATCGGTGTCAATCTGGGTAATATCGTGCCCGTCTTGGCTCAGTTGCTTGCTCAACTGGAAGCCGATAGCGCCGGCACCGATGACCAAAATGTGCATGGTTTTTCAGGCCATTTCCGCAGCGAAGTTTGCCCTTATCGCCCGCTCAGTCGATGTGGAATACCTCGCGCAGGTCTTGGGCGCGGGGGCTGTCGTCCGGGTTGGTGGCCATGATGTCCTTCATGTAGGCCCACCACCGGCGGCAGGCCGGCGTCTCGGCGATGCGATGCCAGCGCGCCTCGTCTTCAATTTCCACGTAGGCAAAAAGTTGGTGGGTGTCTGCATTGAGGAAGATGGAATAGTTGTGGACGCCGTGTTCCACGAGGGTCTGCTCCAGCTCGGGCCAGATGGGGTTGTGGCGCTTTTCGTATTCGGCGTGTTGGTCGGGATTAACCTGCATGACAAAGGCTTTGCGGATCATGGGGGCTCCTTTGGCTTAAATCCGTGCCAAGTGTCTGGCATTTGGCTTGTTGAGTCAAATTACCTGTATATTACGGGGCCAAATCAAAAGTTGAAGATCATGTTGCCCTCCACGCCGTAGGCTCCGTCGATGAAAAGCCACAGGCAAGCCGTGGTGAAATCGCCGAGGATCAGGCCCAAAAAGAACGGCAGCAAGACGCGGTAGGCCCGCACCCCGCCGTAGCGCAGGATGGTCGCCTTGAGTAGCCAAGCTAAAAAGATGGACAGCCAGCCGTAGTGAACAATGGTAAAGGTGGAGGCGATGGGAAAACCCAACGGATGCAGTGGCCACCACGCAAAGCGCTGGCGCAAAAAAAGCAGGGCGGCCATGACGAAGCTCCCGCTGGCGGTGAAGGCGAGGCGCGGGGCAAACGACGGCTCGGGCGCATTGTACACCGAGGCCATGTAAATGAAGGGCCAGCGCGGTGCGCCGCTGAAGTACCAATCGTGCAGGTTGATGCCGCCGTAGGTGTAGGCGAGGGTCATGGTGAACCAGATCGAGCCGAACAGGCCGACGGCGATGGCGGCAAACAAGGCCCAAGGCAGCCAGCGCGACGCGGGCGAGTCGCCGGAGGTGAGCTTGAGGCTGTGCATGACTGCGTTCATCATGTTGGCCGCGGTCTCGCCCATCCACACCGTGCTCAGGCCCAAGCCGGTCATGTTGCCGAGGCCGAGGGGCTCGGGGCCTATGCCGCGGGTGATAAACGCCTGCGGGGCCATGGGCGTCTGGCAGCCGGGGATGCCGGCCTCACAGACGATGCGCGACAGGCCGATAAAGACGATGAGTGCTCCCACCACTAGCAGCACGGCGGCGTACAGGGAGAGGCCGGTGAGGGTCAGCCAAGCGACCATGAGTGCCACGCCGACCGCTAGGCCGCCAAAGGCCGTGCGCGGGGCCATGAGTTCGCCGGGCGCGGGCGCGCCTTTTAGTGCTTGGCGCCACAGGCGGCGCAGGTGGGAGCGGGCGGTCCAAAGCACGAAGAGGGCGAGCACCAAAAGGCCGCCGGCCTGCTGATGGGAAACCGGGACCGACCCGCCGCTCGAGGTCCAGATATCGCTCCCGCCAAGGACGAGGCCGATGCGGGCGAAAACGAGTTTTTCTACGGTGTAGAACAAAAAGAAAAACCAGATGCTAAAGGAGACGCTGAGTGCCATCAGGTAGGCTAGGCCCAAGATCGGCAGGTTGATCCGCCAAGGCAGGCCGACGCTGCCTTGCAGCAGGGACAGGCTGCCGTTGAGGGCGATGGGTTGGAAGGCGTCGTGGTAGTAGTTGAGCGAGTTCCACGAGTGGATCAAGAGCGGCACGGCAAAGCCCAGCCACAGCAGGCGGTTTTTGAACAAGTTGCCGAAAAAGGACGGAGAGTCCGCATCTTCGAGCATGGCAAGCGGCAGGCGAGTGAGGGGGAAGCCGAGCCGCTCGTTGGCCACCCACTGACCTCGGAGCAGCACGCCGAGGCAAAAGAGGACCCAGTAGAAGGTGAAGAGAAAGCCGAGCCAAGCGACTAGCGGGCGGGTCCAAGCAGCCCATGGTATGGTGCTGCCTTGGGGTAGCCCTTCGTAGAACAGGCGCACGGCCTCGGCGTCGGTGGGAGCCAGCCAAGGATGGATGTATTCGACGAAAAGCTCCTGCCAAGCATTTTCCGGCGTAGCGTAGTACGCGGCTCCGGTGATGACCGACAGGAAACTGCCGGTGAAGCCGGTGGTGACCACCACCGAGCCGACCAGCATCATGGCGTACACCGCGATGAGTTCGGCGCGGGAAAAGGCCCAGGCGCGGCCCAGCATCTTCAGCAGGGGCAGGGCCGCGGCCGTCAGCAGAAAGAGGAAGAGAACGGCGATGAGGGGGATGGCATTGCTGGTGATTTGCGATCCCTTGACGATGAGGATACCCCAAGGGCTGAGTACGCTGATTGCTCCGACGAGGAGCAGGCCGGTGAGGACAGCGCGCAGGGAAAAGGTGGGCGGCTGGGGTGGCAATGAAGACATGAACTAATAAAATACTAAAAAAACGAGAAGGTGTTGTGTCAGTGCTGAATTGCAGGATGGTGTGGCGCGTAGGTGCGGCCGCGTGGTTGGGCTGTGCGCCGGTCGAAACCGAGCACTCGGGCGTGCCGTCCGCCGTGCCGACGGGCGACATTCCGCCGAGCGCGTGGCCAGCGTCTTGGTTCCGGCCACCGGCCACGGCGGCGGTTGTGGGATTGCAGACCTTCCGCCAATCGCCCGTGCTCGATGAATGGGTGGCGTCCGGGGCCTTGCCGCCGGTTGCCGAGCGCCTGCCCGACGACCCGGTGGTGGTCGAACCCTACGGCGAAATTGGCCGCTACGGGGGGACGGCCCGGCTGTTTTTTGCGGGTGAAAGCCTGATCAACGTGCCCGAAGGCGTGCTGCGTCCGGGGCCACAAATGCGGTTGAACCTGCCGAATTTTGCGGCCAAGGCCGAATACCGCAACGGCGCGCGCACCTTGCGGATCACCCTGCGTCCCGGCCACAAGTGGTCCGACGGCCATCCCGTGACGGCCGACGACTATGTATTCTGGTTCGACCACGTGCTGATGAACGAGGAACTCACGCCGGTAGTGGAGCCGCGGTTCAAGGGCGCGCGCATCGAAAAGCACGACGCGCATAGCTTCAGTTATCACTTTCCCCAGCCCATGCCGCTGTTTGTCAATCACCTCGCCCACAATAGTGCGCGCTTGGTGATGCCAGCGCACTTCATGCGCCGCTACCACCCGGCCTTTACCGATCCCGCGCAATTGGAGCGCGAAGCCGCCGCGTTGGGTTTGCAGGACTGGCTCACCTATTTCGGAGCGGTGAACAGCACGACCGATCTGATTCACTTCAACCGCCCGGTGCTGACGGCCTACGTATTGACCAGCCGGACTTCGACGCGCGCCCGGTTGCGCCGCAACCCGTACTATTTCAAGGTGGATCCCCAAGGCAACCAACTGCCCTATATCGACTATCTGGAGGTGCAGCGGGTCGATAGCCCCGAGATTATGGCCGCCAAAGCCTCGACCGGACAGGTCGACTTTGCCGGGCGGCAGTTTATGACGGCCGATATTCCGCTGTTTAAGCGCTTTGAGCCGCACAACGGCTATTCCACGTATGTCTGGCCGCGGCCGTACGGCTCGGACGTGGTGTTGCAGTTCAATTTGAACCATCCCGACGAAGGACTGCGGCAGATTTTTGCGGACGTGCGCTTCCGCCGGGCGATGTCGCTGGCCATCAATCGAGCGGAAATTAACGACATCGTTTATTTCGGTTATGGGGTGCCGCGCCAGTTGACGGTGGTGCCTTCGAGCCGCTACTTCGAGCCGGAATTTGCCGCGGCGTGGGCGGAGTTTGATCCGGCGTGGGCCCAGGCTCTGTTCGACGAGATGGGGCTTGTCGATCGCGACGGAGATGGCCGGCGCGAGCGGCTCGATGGCGAGCCATTGCAAATCACCTTGGAGTACATGATCGGCGAGACGCCCAAGCAGGTTACCTTGGACTTGGTCGCGGCGCACTGGCGCGAGGTAGGGATAAGCGTCCATCTCAAACAGATTAGCGGCACGCTGCAACGGATCCGCGCTAGGGCGGGCTTGATGGACATGACCATCTGGCACGCGGACCGCAACGCGGATATTCTCTTTCCCATTGAGCCTTATTGGTACGTGCCGACCAATGGCGGCTGGGAGCAGAGTCAGTGGTCCAAGTGGACGCGGTGGTACCTTTCCGATGGTGCGCTCGGGTGGGAGCCGCCCGCGCCGATCAAGGAGCTGATCGGCTGGTGGGAGACCTTGCGCCGCACTACGGACGAAAAGGAGCGCATTGCGATGGGCAAGAAGATTCTCCGCAGCCAGGCCGACAACCTGTGGGCCCTTGGCGTCATTGGCCTAGGACCGCATCCGGTCGTGGTCAGCCGCACGCTGCGGAACGTGCCGCTCCAGGGCTATTGGGGTTGGGATTCGCGGTGGACGTGGCCGTACTATCCAGAGACTTGGTATTTGGCCGGGGGCGTTGCGCGGCCGAGGTAGTTGTCTCTTGCCGTTCCTTTTTATATACTGTGCTGAATTCTTATGGATATTTGGCCATTTAAGCGCTGTTGAAAGGAGGTAAAGAAAAGCTGTTGTAGGCGTCAGAAGCACCCTTTGTTTTTTGACGAATGTTCAAACCACGAACCCATGAGGTGAATCGCATTATGAAGAAGATTTTGAGCATCGCGAGTATCTTGGCCTTGGGCATCCTGTTGCAGGCCAGCGCGGTATCGGCGCACGTGCCGATCCCCGGCATCGACTCCGGCACGCTTTTCCAGTGGCCGGCTGGCCAGGAGCCGACCTTGGATGGCGACCTTTCTGAATGGGATATCGTCCCCGAGGACTACTACGTTCCCTTTGACTCGCACTTCGAGTACTATCTCGGCTTGGGCCACGAAAACGACGAGAGCAATCTGTCGTTTCGGGTGGTGGGTTCTTGGAGCGCCGGGACCAACCGCCTCTATCTGATGATGGAGCGCTTTGACAACTACTGGGATCGCAATGGCGTTGGCGCGGTCGCCGCGGGCGATGATAGCTGGGAAATCATGATCGACGCCGACCACGGTGGCGACCGGCATTTTGCCCTGCCCGAAGATTACGAAGACGAAGACGAGCGCCAGCGCAACCAAGGCCGTTTTGCCCAGAACGCCCACTACGTCTGGCCCGAAATGCCCGACGCCAACCGGGCCGTCGGCTGGAAGTGGTTCTTCAACAGCAAGTCCACTTGGCACGATGTGCCTCCGTGGGGCGATTACGGTTTTCAGCTCGATGGCGAAGTCAACTCCGGCGAGGTTACAGCGCGGATTGAGGTGATGACGGTCGCTTGGGACGACTTTCACTGGGTCGGCCCGGACGAGAGCCAGATCCACACCTTTACCGAAGGCCATACCATCGGTATGGGCTGGGTCGTCCACGACATGGACTCGGCCGAAGAGGACAATGGCGGAGCCAGCGACGGCGGCTGGGGCATCAATCCCAACATCCAGATGTGGTTCGACTGCGTCAACTGCTCGGACTTCCTGCTGGCCCCGATCGATCCGCGCGTGGATTTCAGCCGCATTGAAACCGCGGTAGAAGAAGAAAGCTGGGGACGCATCAAGGCGGCCTATATCCAGTAGCTCGCTTCTCGTTCCCAACTATCAGTAAACCGTAGTCTCCGAAGGGGAGGTGTCTCGTGCATCTCCCCTTCGGATTTCTGCGTTAAGTTCTTCCCTTTGGGAGAAGTGAGCATGGTCGCATTTAGCGGTTGTTGCGCCGCGTTTTTGTTGGCCGTCAGCAGCATGCCGGCGGCGGGATTGACCGTCTATCGCCTGGGCGGCGAGGGCTTGCCGGTGCCGCCCGAGGTGGCCAGCGGACAAGCCGATTTCGTCCAATTTAGCTGGGCCGAACTCGATGCTGACTTGCAGGGAGCAAGCGAATCCCTGACGATTGCGCCCGATGGCATTGCGCCCTTGTTCTTTCCGGCGGATGTCAATATCGCGACGACGGTCCATGATCGCGGCGGCTATCTACATACCCAGGGCTTTCAAGCCTGGATCGAAACCGATGACACCAACTTGGTCCACGACGGCGATCCCGCGACAGCCTATTACGAAGAGAAGGGGTCCAATCGGGTGAACGTGGGGGATGATTTGCGGTTTGGCAAAACCTTGTTGTTCGATCTCGGCGGCTTGTTTGCGGTCGATCGAATCCGCTTTTTCACGCGCGCCTTTCGCAAGGCGCGGGATTTGGACACCATGCCGTGGCGCGCTCCCACCGCCCACAATGCGGTGATCCGCGCTGTCGCGGCCGAGCATGGGGCGGTTTTGGCGGATGTGGAGGCTGCGTTTGGCGCGGCGGCACCCGCGTCGGGCGTGGGTTGGGAGTGGATGGTGGATCACGTTCACTTCTCGGTTGCTGGGCAGGCTTTGTTGGCGCGGACCGTTCTGGGCCGTATCGCCGCGTTGGAGGCGATTGACTTGGCGTTATTGCGGAGTGAGGCGGCGTATCGGCGCGATTTGGGCGATCTGCCGGTGGAGCGCGTGGTGGCGTACAACAAGATGGGGGCGATGCTCGCACAAGCACCCTTGCACCAATACAATGGGCACAATGCGCGCTATCTCAAACAACTGGCGGTCATGGAGAGACAGCGGTTGTCGCCGGCCGAATGGCGCGGCGTTGAGCAGTGGGTTGAGCAGGGGCGGCAGGGGCCGTTGGTGCTCGCGGTCGCGGATCAGCTTTTCACTGCGCGGGATTTTGCGCGGGCACAGGCTCACTACGCGGCGGCGCTCCGCGAGGTGCCGTTTACGCGGCGTGGGTTGTGGGCGGCGGTTCAGTGGGGGTGGTGCCTCAAGATGCAGGGGATGGCGCTTACCGATGAGCAGCGGCACGCGCTGCGAGCCGCCCTGAAACAGGCGGAATTTCTCGCACGCGATCCAGCGGTGGGCGCGTCTTTTGTCGATTTCGCCCAGGGCCAGTTCTATCATTTGCTTGGCGAGCGCGATTTGGCCTTGTTGCACTTGGAACGCGCTTTTTGGGTTGAGGATTTTCGCCGTCGCTATGCGTTGAGTTTGTTTCAGGCGTTGGCGTCTGAATTGGTTTGGGCTGGGCGGGCAGAGGATGCGCGGGAATATGCGCGCTTGGTGGGGGCCGAGGTTGGACCGGTGGCGCGTTTTTTGCGGATCGTGGAGGAGCAACTGATGCCGCAGCCGTAGGGGAGCCCCGCCGGCAGCGTGGGTGAGGGGATTGTCGTATATTGAAGTCGCTACTACGCCGGGATTGGGTTGACAACGAGTCCGGCAATCCGGGGTGCCGTTGGCTAAGGAGCGGAGTAAATTTTTATCTCAAATTAGGAGGTTATTTGAGATATGGAACTATTTTACAAAACCGATTTAGGGGAAATCTACTGGGGCGACGCACTCGATCTCATGGTGGGTGTTGGGGATAAAAGCGTTAATCTGATTATGACGTCCCCGCCATTTGGCTTGGTCCGCAAAAAAGACTACGGCAATGTCGATGCGGATCAATACCTCGACTGGTTTCGGCCCTTTGCCAAAGAATTTATACGCATCCTCAAGGACAATGGCTCGCTGGTCATTGACATTGGTGGTGCTTGGATTCCAGGGCAACCGACTCGCTCTCTTTATCACTACGAGCTTTTGATTATGCTTTGTCGGGAATTCGATTTTCATCTCGCCCAAGAATTCTTCTGGTGGAATCCTTCAAAATTGCCTACGCCAGCCGAGTGGGTGAACATCCGGCGAGTTCGAGTTAAAGATGCAGTCAATTGCGTCTGGTGGCTTTCGCCAACTCCTTGGCCGAAAGCTAGCAATCGCCGGGTTCTGATTCCCTATAGCAATTCAATGAAAGGATTGCTCAAAAGTGGATATAAAGCCAAGCTGAGGCCGAGTGGGCACGATATTAGTGAAAAGTTTAACATTGATAATGGTGCTTCTATTCCGCCCAATCTCATCGCAATTCCCAACACCGAGAGCAATTCCAACTACTTGCGACTTTGCAAGGAGCACGATATAAAACCGCATCCCGCGCGCTTCCCGGCTGAATTGCCCGAGTACTTTATTAGGATGCTCACCGATAAGGGCGACTTAGTGTTCGACCCTTTAGCGGGTTCTTGTGTAACGGGAGAAGTTGCCGAGCGATTGCAGCGCAAATGGCTCTGCTGTGATCTCGTCAAAGAATACCTTGCCGGCAGTCTTTTTAGGTTTGAGACCAAACATAAAGGCAAAAAGAAAGTGCCTTCTTACAGCCTTTGCCACCCTGCGGCGATGTGGAATGGAACCGATGGTGAAGAAGCCCTGTCGGACGATGGGGGCAAGAAAAGACCTAAAAACAAAAAAGCGACCTAGGAAACTATGCCTGCTGTTCCACCTACTCAACTCGTTGATGCCATTCTTCGCGCCATACAAATGTCGGGTGGTAGTGGTTTCTATATGTCTGAGCAACTAGCCACTCATCCTAGAGAATTTTTGGTTCAATATGGCGACGATACCATTTCACTTTGGGTCTATATCTGGACACTCACTCACGGCGGTCGGCAGTCTTTACCGGACGAGTACAGAATTCAGATGACTTCGATTTCCGCTCCACTAGCGATCAATCCAAGCGGTCATACTGTGTTACTGGGTTATCACGCTGAGAGCGATATGTTTGCAGGTTTTGACATAGATAAACATCACACATTCACAGCAGGTTCGCCCTCTGTTCAGGTCGATATAGGAGCTATTCACACGGCTCTTGGAGACGGCTTGGCTTTTTCTCGCAAAGACAACCAAGAAATAGCCGTTGGGATTCGTCCAGATCAATTTCTGAATTACGTGTTTAATGCGGTCTCTCTGCATCAATACGGAGGCGATCTTTCGACATACACCCTCTTGCGAAAGGCGGCTCAGTTGGAGGAAATAAGGCCGCAAGAAATGGGGAAACTGGCGAAAGAGCGGCAAAGAATCGTCGAATCGATAAGTTTCTATGCGCGTACGTCGAGTTTTCGGCGGCAAGTTATGAATGCTTATGCGCGCCGCTGTGCGGTGACGAGAGCACAACTCAATCTCGTTGATGCCGCCCACATTGTGCCAGTAGGTGCCCAGGGAACAGATGATATTTCTAATGGCATCGCACTGTCGCCGACCATACATCGAGCGTACGACAGCAGTTTGATTTATCTCGATACAACATACTACATGCGGCTCAATAAACAGAAAGCGGATGAATTAAAAAGCCAGCGACTCGACGACGGCCTCGACGATTTGCGCGGTTACTTGGACTCTCAAATACACTTGCCGACGAATAAAGCGGATTGGCCCAATCCCCAACTTATTGAGAGGGCCAACCAGTTGCGGCGGATAACGGATCAGTAAAAGGGGTGGCCTCCGTTCGGCCTTGCTGAACAGGGGCTTGAGCAAACTTTGCCGGTCATTGGGATCGAACTCAATCTCCATTTATTTTTAGCTACAAAAACAAGGAGACCAACCATTCAACTGGCGGCTTAGGGTGTACTTTTGTCGATAATAGAGAGGAGCCAACCATGAAAAAATACACCATCGTCTCACTGCTGCTTTTGGCCGCGTGGTACGCCAATGCTGAAGAGCATTGGCCCCAGTGGCGCGGCCCCAGCCACAACGGGGTCAGCGCGGCGGTGAATCTACCGGCGACTTGGAGCACGAGCGAGAACGTGATCTGGAGCAGAAAACTGCCCTCTTGGAGCGGGAGCACGCCGGTGGTGTGGGGCGCGCGGATCTTTTTGACATCGCCCAATTCAGGCGAGGCGATCCAAGGCGGCGAAAAACTGCTTTTGGGCTGTTTGTCAACGGCCGATGGCCGCGTGTTGTGGCAGCGTACGCTCGACGAGGGCAATGCCTATTGGCGCAAGCACAACAACACTTCGCCCTCGCCGGTCACGGATGGCGAGCGCGTGTTGGCCGTTGCGGGTACGGGGATGATCCGGGCCTTTGATATGGAAGGTCGAGAACTGTGGCACTACGACTTGCAGGCCGAGCACGGGCCCTTCGGCCTGATGTGGGGCTACGCCTCTTCGCCCTTGCTCTACGATGGCCAGCTCTTCGTCGAGGTCCTGCACGGGATGAACACGGACGATCCTTCCTACCTGATTGCCTTTGACGCGGCTACTGGGGAAGTGGCGTGGCGGCGGGAACGGCCCACCGACGCAGTGGGCGAATCGCCGGACGCCTATACCACGCCCGTGGTGCTCGAACACGACGGTCAGACGCAAATCGTCGTCTCCGGCGGCGACTATCTCACGGGCCACGATCCCGCCACCGGCGAGGAGGTTTGGCGGGCGGGTGGTTTGAATCCGGAGAAGGAGCGGAATTACCGGGTGGTCGGGTCGCCGGTTGTGGTTGCCGGCATGGTGTACGCGACCAGTCGCCGCAATCCAGTGTTGGCGTTCCGCGCCGGTGGCACCGGAGATATTAGCGAGAGTCACTTGGCGTGGAAGTGGACGGGAGCGGGCGGGCCGGACGTGCCTTCGGCCGTTGCTGATGGCCGCTACTTCTACATGGTGGATGACCGCGGGCGAGTCACCTGTCTCAATGCCAAGACGGGTGTGGTGGTGTGGGGGCCGGAACGCACGGCCCAAGGGACGGTCAGTGCCTCGCTGGTGCTGGCCGACGGCAAGCTCTACGTGGTCAATGAAAATGCGGTGACGACCGTGCTACAGGCCGGGCCCGAGTACCAGGTGCTGGCGACTAACGAACTTGATGGCAGCTATACGCTGTCGTCGCTAGCCTTGGCCGGGGGGCGGATTTTTCTGCGGACGGAGTCGCATCTGTACTGCATCGGTCTGTAGCGTTGGTCACTCGGCCTTGAGTGCTGCGAGTAGGGGGCGGCGCAGGGCCGCGTGACTGGCGGCGGCACACGCCAACAGGCCGGCGGCCAAGACCAAGCCGAGCGAAACGAGCAGCGAAGCCCAAGGCAAGGGGGTTGGGTCGAAGACGCGGGGGGCCACGGCGATGAGGGCGGCGACGCTGCCGATCCCTTCGCCGGCCAGCAGGAGGAAACCGTGTTCGCAGAGCAGCATCGCCCCTAGGCGGGCCCGGCGAAAGCCACAGGCACTCAAAGCCGCCAACTCGCCCCGGCGCTCGAGGACGTTGCGCAGCATGAGAATCCCCAAACCGAGCGTCCCCAAAAGCAAGCCAAGCAAGCCCAAAGTCTGAAAGGTCGCGAGGTACGTGTTTTCAACGGCGCGGTAGCCGCGGAGGCGCTCGGCGCTCAAGGTGGCGTCGAGACCGTAGGCTGCTAGCCCCTTTTCGAGCGCGGCGGCGATGGCGGCTGGTCGTTCCGTTTCGACGAGGAAGTAGCCGTAGCCTTCGCGGGCCGGGAAGTACGCGGCGAAGCGATCTTCGGCAATGAGCAACTCGCTCTGGAACAGGCTGCCGTCCAACAGCCCGACCAACCGCCCGGCCAAGCCCTCGGCAATGGGAATGTCGTCGCCTAGACGCTTGTGCAAAATCCACTGCGCCGAATTAAAATCGCCAATGGCTGGGACGACGCCCGGCCCCAAATCGCGCTGGAGCAAGCGCCAGGGATTGGCGCGCTCGTCCGGCGTCAGGGGGAGGGTCTGGCGGAAGGACCAGCCGCCGCGCTGGATGAATTCGGCCGGGGCGCCGAGGACGCGCGGGGTTTGGGGTATGTAGAGGTTGAGGCAGCTCACATCGTCGCCGGGCAGGACGCGAAAGGGAAAAAAGCGCGCGGTGCCCAAGCCTGCCGACAACCCCAATTCAAAGCGACCGTCCGCCCTGTTGAGGCTTTGGTGCAGGGGAATCTCGGCCTCGGCGACGAGCGAGAAGCCGCCCGTGCCCGAATCGTCTGACCACTCGACGTGTCGGTGGGCTCCGGCGGCGACGATGACAAAGGTGGCGCCCGCAACGAGGGATGTGCAGAGGGTGCTGCGGCTGGGCTTGCGGGCACTGTTGAGTAGGCCTAAGCCAAAACTGGAGCGGAGGCGGCGCGATGCCCGAGGGCGCAACCATGCCGCGAACAGGGCCAACAGAGCCAACAGGGCGGCGGTGCCGCTGCCGAAGAAAAGCGCGGCGGCCGGGCCGGCGTCGGCCGTACGGGCGAGGGCGCTTAAGGCCAGGGCGAGGACCAAGCCGAGCGCGGCCAGCATGGTGCTGCGGCGGCGCGGCCGTCGCGGTGCCGTGTCGAGGGGGCCGGCGAGTAGGGCGCGGATGGGTAGCCGCTGGAAGTGCTGCCCGGTGCGCCACAGTGCGAGCGAGACCAGTAGCAAGGTCGCTAGATAGCCCACGCCTAAACTCAATCCGCTAACGTGGAGAGAGAGAAAAGGCGTGCCGATAGCCTCCAGCCACCAGGTGTGCAAGCCGACCAACATCAAATAGGCGTAGAGCGGAGCACCCGCTAGGCCGAGTAGGGCGCCCAGCGCGGCTAATATCAGGCCCTCGCCCAAGAAGCGGCGGCGCACTGCCGCGCGTGCGTAGCCGGTGGCGAGCAGCAGCCCGGCTTCGCCCGTGCGTTGTTCGAGGCCGAACTTGCACAGCAAAACTACTAATAGCGCGGCCGCGGCGATGAGGAAGAGGCTGAAGCCGATGAAGAGGCCGCTGAAATCCGTGGCGCCGGTTGCTGCTAACCGGGCCTCTTGGCGGACCGGACGCAAAGAAAAATTAGGTGCCGCTGGGGACAGGCGCGCCAGCAGATCTTGGCGCAGAGGCTCGTACTGGGCGGGCGAAGCCGCATAGAAGCGGATGGCGGTCAGCGCACCGTGGCGGCTGCCCCATAGGCGCTGTCCCGCATGGGCGGCGACGAAGGCTTTGGGTGCGGCTCCGTACTGGTCCCAGTAGGCTTCGTCCTGCGGGCGGATTTGCCCCAGATCGATGGGGAAGGGCGCGTCCCAAGCCGCCATGTCGCCTTCTTCCTGCAACCCTTGATATTCGGGCGTGAGGGTTGGGTCAATAGCTAAGCCGCGCATCTGCACAATCCCTTGGAGCCGGAAGTGGGCTTGCTCGGTTCGCAGGGTGTGGCGCGGGCCGACCTCGTAATAGGTCAGCGATATGGAGTCCCCGGGGGCGGCGGCCAGTTCTTGGGCCGTCCAAGCGTCGAGGTAGAGGGCGTCCGGGGCGAGGGGCGGCGCGGGCTGTCCGTCGGTGAGGTAGAGGCCGGTGGGATCGTCGAGGGCGGTAACGGTTGAGTAGGGGACTTGGCGACCGTTGCCGGCCAGGGCGTTGGCTAGATAAGTCGAAAAGGTCGCGGTTTTGAGCTGTAGGGCGGCCGCGCTGGCCAGAGCGGCCGCGCGGGTCGAGTCGTCGAGGACGAAGCGGGTGCTGGTGAGTTCGATGTAATGGGCGTGCAGCGCGAGGTCCAGCCCCAGATCGGCGAGCGTAAGCTGCTGGACGAGCGCGTGCCGCAGGTCTTGAGGCTGGCTGTTGGGCGCGGCGATGAGCAGGGCGTTGACGCGATCGGGTTGGTCGAGTGCGCGCTGGAGGGTTTGGAGGTCGAGGTAGGCGTTGAGCGGCAGGTGCTGGTGCGGTCGCAGGCCGAAGCGTCCGGCCCCTTGGTCGGGCAAGACGCCGGTGAGCACCACGCGCAGCGTGGCGACGAGATCGTCGGTGGCACGGCGGCCAAAGAGGGATTCGCGGTACGTTGGGCTGGGGCGTTCCAGCGAGAGCAGGACCGCGTCGCCCAGTGCGAGGCCGAGGGCGCGTTGCAGCGAAGCACTGACCACGAGGGCGGGAAACGGCGACTCGGGCGTTGGTTTGAGGGCGGCGCGCCAGGTGGGGTCGCTGGCGGGAAAGAGCGCGGCAAAGCGGGCGTCAATGCCTTGGATTTGTACGCCACGGGCGAGCGCTTGGGTGGCGGCGTGGCGGGCACTGCCGTTGAGGAGGATGACCGGCGCGTGTTCGGTGGTCAAGTCGCTGCGGAAGAAATGCTCGGCCAGTAGCGCGTAGTCAATGCGGCCTAGACGCTCCAAAGCCAAGTCGCGCAAACTGCCGCGCATGGAGTCGCCGACTAGGAGGGCCCCGGTCAGGGCGGTTGTGGCGACCGCGGTCCCCAGCAGCAGCCCTACGTGGACCCGCCAGTAGTAGATTAGGCTGGGACGCACGTTCCCTCGCGCAGGAGCAGGCGGCGGTCGCAACGCGCCGCTAGCTCCAGGTCGTGGGTTGCGATGACGAGGGCCGCTGGCTCGGCGCGGTGCAGCGCGAAGAGCAGGTCCGCGACGGTGGTGGCGGTCTGGCGGTCGAGGCTGCCGGTCGGTTCGTCGCAGAGCAAGAGCCCGGGCTGGTTGATCAAGGCCCGCGCCACAGCCACGCGCTGGCACTCGCCGCCGGAAAGCTCGGCCGGCCGGTGGTCGAGGCGTTCTGCTAAACCGACCGCCTGCAAAAGGTCGCGGGCGCGGGCGCGGCGGTCGGCTTGGGGAAAGGCGAGGGTGGGGATTAGGGCGTTTTCGAGGGCCGAATACTGGGGCAGCAGGTGGTGGTTTTGGAAAACGAAGCCGATGTGCTGGTTGCGGAAGCGGGCGAGTTGCGGTTCCGGGAGGGCTAGCGGGTCTTGGCCCCGGATGGCGATTTGGCCGGCGGTTGGGGGTTCGAGGGTGCCGAGCAGGTGCAGCAAGGTGCTCTTGCCCGAGCCGGACGGGCCGATGAGTGCCAGGGATTGGCCCACCGCGGCGCACAGGGAGACCCCGCGCAGCACTTCGATGGTCTGGCCGCCGCGGGCGAAGTGCTTGCAGACACCAGTGGCGACCAGGGCCGGGGCTGCGTTCACGGGGAGGCCGCCAGTTTGCCGGTGATAAAGTCCGGGATGGGGATGGCGCGGATGGCTTCGCCCGGATTGCAGACGCAGCAGGCGATCTTGAGTCGGCCTTGGGCTATGTGCGTGCCGCCGCAGTGAAAGTCGAAGCGAAAACAGAGGGATTTCTCGCCCTGCTCTTCGAGGCGTACGTGGATGTCGAGGACCTCTTCAAAGGAGACCGGGCGGAAGTACTCGCATTCGGCGACGACCCGGGGCCAGCTAATGATGTCGCCGTTGCATTGGCTGTGGACGCTCAGGCCGAGGCTGCGCCAGCAGGCGTGCTCGGCCGCTTCCATAAAGACGAAGAAGCGGGCAAAGTGGACGATGCCGGCCGGATCGGTATCGGCCCACTCAATGCGGCGGCGGGTGCGGAATTCGACGGACACGTCAGTTGCCCGGGCGGAAGAAGGTCACTAGGCAGCCCCCCACAGCGGCTAAGACGATGCCGAGGACAAAGGGCCAGCGCACGGTAGCCCAGCCGCCAGCGGGCGGATGCAATAGCACGGCGACGACCGCGTTGACGATGGGAGCACCGGCAAAGACGATGGACATGACCACGGCTGGCGTCCCCTTGGCCCCGAAGGCGAGGAGGACGCCCAACGCGCCGATGGCCCCGGCGATGCCAGCGGCCGTGGACCAAAAGACGCCTTTGGCCGGATAGAGCCCGCTCGCGCCGTGGTAGGCGAGGACGATCAGCGAGCCGAAAACCGCCGTGAGGAGATAGGCCAAGCCGACAAAGAGGAAGGCTTTGTAGCGGCCGTGTACCGGGTCGGCCATGGCGAGCTGGCCGGTGTGCAGCAGGACGCCGTAGCAGCCCCAGCTAGCGACCGTGAGCAGGGCGAAGACGAGCCAAGTCATGGAGGTAATCCTTTCGCTTGCGCGTTTGCCCATAATGTGGCTAGCAGACTCGCTGCTGTCGAGAGGTCACGCACGCTCGATGAGATGCTCGAAGTGTACCCCACAATCGCAGAGCGATACGGGAATGTTGAATCGCGTCTCCAGTTCGTCGATGAGCTGACGGACGGGCGCGGTCAAGGCACGGTGCTGACGCGCCCCGGCGACCGCCGGGTCGAGGTGGTCGCAGAAGGTCAGAGCCAACTGGGTGGGCCCATTGAGTAGGACGGCGGTTTCCAAATGGGGCCAAGAGATGCCCGCGGCTTTGCGCCGCCGTCGCCCGGTCACCACGCCGTATTCGACCAGGCCGCGGCGGTCTTCTTCGGCCGGCGTCAATTGCCGGGGGAGCGGGCCGGTGCCGACGCGGCTTGGCAGTGCTTTGACCACCAAGTAGACTTCTTCAATATGACGCCAGTTGAGTCCGACGTCATCGGCCAAGGCGGCCGTGGTGCAGTTGTCCGCGGTGCAGTCGGGATAGTCGTCGCTCAGGGCTAGCGACAGGTGGGTGCCTTGGCTGCCCTCGACGACGATGGTTTCACCGCGCAGGCCGCTCTCGTTGAGCTCGCGGGCCACGTCGGCGGTGTAATCGGCGAGGGTAGGCTCGTCGCGGGCTTGTCGCGCTTGGCGCAGGGCAAATTCAGCGTGGGCGACACCGCTGCCGCTGGCGGTGGTGCCGCGTTCTTGCAGAAAGACGTCGGCCGCTTCGCGTTGGCGGTACTCGGGCAGAATCAGTGGGCAGCGGTAATCAACGCGGGTGCGCTCGCGCAGCCCATAGCTCGGGTCTAGCGCGTCGAGTTCGGCGAAGAACAGCTCGGGATCAACGGCGACGCCGCTGCCCACGCGCAGTTGCGTACGGGGATGGAGAAAGCCGCAGGGCAACTGCTGAGTGCGGATTGCGCGGCCGTCGGCAAAGAGAATGCTGTGCCCAGCGTTAGTGCCGACTCCCGCTCGGACGCTGTAAGCCGCTTGGTGTTTTTGCGCGAGGAAGGCGGCGACCTTGCCTTTACCCGAATCGCCCCAGAAGGCGTCGACGACGATGATGGCGCTCATAACGCACCTCCATTGCAAAGCGTGAATAGGTTGACACCGCTGATGATAAGCGAAATTGTAGCATAATGAAAATTTATATATCTTATTCTTAGCATAAGTTTTATAAATGAAAGACTCGGAATGGACCTCTACCAACTGCGTAGTTTCTACGAAATCGTCCGCGAGCAGAGCTTTACGCGGGCGGCCGACAAGCTCTTTCTGACGCAGCCGGCCCTTAGCCTTCAGATCAAGGCATTGGAGAGCGAACTGGACGCGCTCCTACTCGAGCGCAATCGGCGGCAGCTCCGTCTGACGCCCGCCGGCGAGATCCTCTTTGCTCAGGCGAAGGAGGTGCTCGCCCGGCTGGAGCAGGCGCGCGACGATATTGCGGCGCTCAAGCAGATTTTGCGGGGGCGGCTGGCCATCGGGACGAGCGATACCAACTGCACCTATGTTTTGCCCAACGTGCTCGCCGAGTTCCGCGCGCGCTACCCGGCGGTCGAGTTGGACATCCGCAATCGAATGTCGCCGGAGGTGAGCAAGCTAGTGCTCAACGACGAGGTGGAATTCGGGTTGGCGACCTTGCCGGTCAAGCACCGCGATTTGGTCAGCGCGCCGCTTTTTGCGCGGCGGGATGTGCTCATTTGTCCCCGGAACCACGCGCTGAGCAAAAGGCGCAGGATACGGCTCAAACAGCTTGCCCAATATCCGTTTCTGGTCTTGGAGCGCGGGAGCACGAGTCGGCATTTGCTCGACGAGATTTTTCAGCAGGAGGGCTTGGCGTTGCAGGTTGAAATGACGCTCGGCGGGATCGAGATTATCAAGCGCTATGTGGAGATTGGGTTGGGGGTCGCGCTGGTGCCAGCGGTGGCCGTGGAAGCAGAAGTCGCCGCCGGAAAAGTGTGCGCCATACCGGTCCATGGATTGGCCAAACGCCAAATAGGTCTCATCGAGCACCGGGGCCGCCGGCGTGCGCCCGCGACCGAGGCTTTCTTGGCACTCTTGCGGGAGTTTGTCGCGGCCGGGAAAATTTAACGCGGCGGCGCGATTTTGACAGCCGCACCAAAATCGACCTTGTTTTGGCCCCGGTCGATGCCAACGCCGATCCCACACAGAAGACTGATTCCATGAAAACATCCGTTTTTCGCGCGGTCCTTTTTGCGTTAATCGGCTGCGTGCTTTGGCCGCTGGCCGTGGCTTATGCGTTGCCCTCGCCAGCTTGCCACCTACCTTTCGCGCACCCGGCCGCCAAGCGACTTGCCGAGACGACACCCCCCAGCAGCGAAGACTTCCTCATCCGCGCGCCTTCACCAGCGGTTCGGGCTGCTTTCGAGCTGACGTCGTTTTACCAGCAATGGATCGATGTGGAAGGATTCCCGGTTGTAGCATCAGAGAACGTGAATCCATCCGCCGTAAAAGAAGCGGCATGGCTGATTTGGCAGCTAATGAGCCATCGCCCAGCGGTGCTACAGGCGATGGTGCAAAACAGGGCTAGTTTTTCCGTGATCGCATATAGCGAAATGCTAACGCAGATTCCCGAATACGCTTATCTCCGCCCTAGTTTTTTTTGGGATCGCCGGGCGCGCGGTTTGGGGACCCGAGAATCGAGTTGCGGCGAGGAAAACTTGCTGAATTATCCGGGCGATCCCTACGACGGGTACAACGTTCTGATTCACGAGTTCAGTCATAGCGTGCATCGGTATGGATTGAATACGGTCGATCCGGATTTTGATGATCGGCTGGGAGAGGCGTTTGACTCGGCCATAGCCCAGGGATTGTGGAAAGGCACTTATGCTTCTACAAACAAGAATGAGTACTGGGCTGAAGGGGTACAAGTTTGGTTCGACGCACAGTTTGCATTCTTTGGCATTAACACTCGGGCCAAGTTAAAAGATTACGACCCCGTGCTGGCCGAGTTGATTACCGAGGTCTTTGGCGATACAGACTGGCGCTACACACCGGCTACAACGCGCACCCAACTGCCGCATCTGCAAGGATTTGACCCGCAGTATTCGCCAACGTTTGCATGGCCGCCGGAGTTAGTCGCGTGTTTTAAGCAATTGTTTGATCCAGCCAGCGACGGCGGCGATAAGTGGGTGAATTTGACGCTGTATGATCCGAGTCAGCTTTCAAGCCTAAGAAGCCTAAGTAGCGAAATGGGCGAAACAGAGATCGTCTTGATAAATAACACGGCCGCCCCGATCACCTACTATTGGCTAGCGCCTAATGGTGCGGAGCGATACCGCGGCCGCCTCGCCTTCGGACATCACATTATACAGACCTTGATTGGTCACATCTGGTTAGTCAAAGATCAATACGACAAGGACCTAGTCGTGTTTCGAGCGGAGGAAAAAACCGGGCGCGCCTTTGTTAGCCCAAGTCCGGCCAATGCGCTGGCCGCAACCTCGAACGGAGCGAAGCCTTCCACCCTGAAAAAAATATCCGGCGACGAGCAGCAAGGGCTAGTGGGTGCGGCCTTAGCCGAGCCGTTTGTCGTTGCGGCCTTGGACCAAAACGGCTCGGCTAAGGCCGGAGTGGTCGTCCGCTTTTCCATTGCGGCCGGCGGCGGGACGCTGTCGGCTGCCACCGCCACCACCGATGCCACGGGACGCGCCAGAAACTCTCTGCGGCTCGGCCCCAAGCCGGGGCCGAACATGGTGGCGGCCACGGTCGCTAATGTCGACACGGTGCTCACCTTTACGGCCACGGGACAAGCGTCGGAATACGCGGGCTTCGACGGCAAACGGGTGGCCCGGCCCAGCCGCACCGAGCTGCGGCAAAACGCACCCAATCCGTTCAACAGCGAGACCGTTGTTTCGTATTTTCTGCTGGAGCCGGGTCTGGTGCGGCTGGAAGTGTTCGCGCTGAGCGGCCAACGGGTGGCGGTGTTGTCCGAAGGGCCGCAGTCGGCTGGCTACCACCGGCTGCACTGGGACGGTCGGGACGCCGCTGGGGCCCGGGTGGCCAGCGGCGTGTACCTCTATCGGCTGACGACGGACCAGGTTGTCGCAAAGCGCAAGCTCATCCTGCTGCGGTAGCACGACCGCAGGTTGACGCAACCCCCAACCCCAACGTGTGATCCCGTTCAAACGGCAAACCACGGCCGCACCGCCACTCGGCTCTGCCGGTGTGCGCGGTCGCCGCCGTAGATCAGCGAAGCATTCGCCAGGTCCTGTCCGGCCGTGCGGCTCCACCAAGCAAGGGCCGTGAACGCATCCGAACTGACCGTTTGTCCAGACTTGATCTCAATCGGGTAGAGCGCCGATCCCTGTTCCACCAGTAGATCGACCTCGTGGCCGGTGCGGTCGCGCCAAAAATACAGCGGGGGCTGCTGGCGATGGTGGTAGAAGGCTTTGGCGACCTCGGCGACTTGATAATTTTCAAAAAGGGCGCCGCGCAACGGATGGGTGGGCAGCACTTGGGGGTCTTTTATGCCCAGCAAATAACAGGCGAGGCCGGTGTCGTAGAAGTACAGCTTGGGACTTTTGATCAGCCGCTTGCTGAAGTTGCGGTGATGTGGCGGTAGCAGAAAGTCGTCTTGCCAGCTTGGCGTGGGCCGGTGAGGGTGAGTACCGGGTACAAGCGGGCATCGCGCAAAAGATACTGTTGTAGGGTTCGCTTGATCATGTGGCGAATTTACGATTGAATCGTAAATTTGTCAAAATCCCCCGCGTTTATTTGCTGCCCTCGCATTGAGTCAAACTGAACCGGTACACGGCGAGCGTCGCCGCGGCCATGGCGTCGGCGTGGCGGCGACTGTGGACCGCCGCTTGGCCGGTTTGTCCGAGTTGGCATCGCCGCTTTTTGTCGCGCAGCAAGGCGGCCAGTTCGTTGGCTAGGCTCGCCGGGGAATGGGGGTCGACGAGGATACCGCCGCCAGTGGATGCGATCAGCTCGGGGAACGCGCCGTGGTTAGGTTGGACGACCGGAGTGCCGTTGGCTAGGGCTTCGAGGATAGACAGCCCTTTGGGATCGGGGTAAACCGAAGGTACCGAAAAGACGTGTAGCGAACAGAGGAAGCGAATTTTTTCGCGGCGATCGACCTCGCCGTGGTAGGTGAACGAGTCGGCTAGCCCCCAGCGGCGGATTTTTTGCACTTGCTCGGCGAAGTAAGGCTTGTCGTACGCGCTGAGGTAGCCAGCCGCTTCGAGGCGCAGGGAGGCAAATTCGGGTTGTTCTTTTAGTTGTCGGAAGGCATCGACGAGCAGGTGAAAGCCCTTTTCCGGGCAGATGCGGGCGAGGTAGCCGATTTTATAGGGGCTGTCGGCCGGCCCGGGTGCTTGGCCGTGGCCGCTTAGATTGAGGCCGAGCGGCACCACGTGGATTTTGCCGCGCGGCACTTGTAGATATTCGGCCATGTGATCTTGGTAATACGCACACGGAGCGATGAAGGCGTCGATGTCTTGGGCGCGCTGGCGCAGGATGTCGAGGGCCTGGGTCTTGTAGGGTTCAACTAGGCCGTCTAAGAACAGGTCCTCGCCTTGGAGGGCGCAGAGGACCGGGACGCTGAGTTGTGCTTTTAATTGGCGGGCCATGCCGACGAACAGGGCGTTGGTTAGCTGGATGAGGTCGGGTTTGAAGTCGCGCTGGAGATAGGCGATGAGGCGGGCGAGTTCCTTTTGTTGGTTGCCCGCTTCGCCGGCGAGGATGGAGACGGTGAGCGGCCCTAAGTCGCGGGCGTTGGTAGCCGAGCCAAAGCGCGCGAGCAGGCGGATCAGCAGCGGCGAGTCGAGCACGCGGTCAAAGAGGCGGTGCGTGCGGCGAAAAAACGACCACTGCTGTTGCAGGAAGATGCTGACGCCGCCGTAGAAGACGCGGTCCAGCGCAACGTTTTCCTCGTCCGTGCGCAGCGGGGTGTAGGTCGGGATCAGGGCGACCTCGGCGTTGCGGCGCGTTAGGGCGGCGGCGAGCGCGTTGTCGTGGATGCAGCTGCCGCAGTACATGCTGGCGGCACCAGCCGTGATGTAGGCGACACGCATTGCTAGAAAAAGGTATCGACGGTGCTTTTGGCGGGTGGCTTGGTCAGCAGCGAGCCGACGATCATGGCGGCGGTAGAAGCCGCTAGGATCACCACCACCGGCATCACCCCGGTCATGCCGACGGTATAGCCGGGAATTTTCCACCCCTGAAAGAAGAAATAGCACCACAGCACGGCCACCGTGAGCACCGAGGCAAAGGCGCCGTACTGGGTGCTGCGCTTCCAGAACAGGGCGGCGACGATCACCGGAAAGAGCGCGGCAAAGCCGGTGAAAGACCAGATGGCGAGGGAGAAGATGCTGCGGGCCGAGATCAGCGACAGCACGTAGGTAACGGCTAAGACGGCCGCCACGAAGAGGCGACCCCACAGGACTTGGGCCTTTTCGCTCAACTCTTCGCCCTTGCGATAGTGGCGGACGATGTCTTGGGTGAACATGTTGCTGATAGACAGCACCTGCGAGTCGAGCGAGGACATGATGGCGGCAAAGACCCCGGCGGCCAGCAAGCCGGCCAGCGCATTCGGGGCGTGTAGGTCGATCATCTTGACCAGCACCGAGTTGGCGGCCGCGCCCTTGAGGCCGGGAAAGTCAATCGTGCCGAAGATCCCCAACAACACGCTGGGAATCCAGACGATGGCTATGCACAGCGGGTACAGCATTAGGGGATAGCGAAAGGTGCGGGCACTTTGGGCGGTGAGCCAGTGGGTGAAAAGGTGGGGGAACATGCCGACCGACAGGGGGATGCAGGTATAGGTCAACAGTTTGAGCGGACTGACAAGGTCGCCTCTGATCAGCAGCTCGGGGTGCGCGGCGGCGACTTGCGCGAGTGCGCTGCCCAACCCACCTAACTTATCGACGATGACGAAGAAGGTCGCGCCGCCGAGGATCATAAAAATTAGGGTTTGAAAGGCGTTGGCCCAAGCGGTGCTCCTCATGCCGCCGAAACTGACGTAGGTCAGCACCACCAAGCAGATCAACAGGCCGCCGACCCACTGGGGGATCTGCCCCTTGGTAATTTGAGCGAGCGTGAGGCCGCCGCCCATGACGCCGATGAGCAGGTAGGGAATCAGCAGCGCGATCATGACCGCGAAGAGCAGCAGGCCCAAGTCGTCGGATTCCCAGCGGCGGCGAAAGTACTGGACCTGCGTGAGCAAGTTGTGGCGTTTGCCGAGTGCCCAGACGCGCGTACCAATGAAGAAAAAGACCGCCGGGATGATCAGGGCGGCCCCTGAAGGCATCAGGGCGAAGACGCCAATCCCGGCGTGATAGGCTTCGCCGGAGGCGCCCAAAATGGCGAATGCGGTCATGTTGGTGCCAAACAGCGACATCAGCAATAGGAAAGGGCCAATGGAGCGACTGGCGACGAAGTAGTCCTCGCCGGTGCCGCGAAAGAAGCGATTGGAGAGGACGCCGATGCCGAGTACTAGGCCTAGGTAGCAGAAGATGATGATTGTAGTCATGCCGATTGCTGCTCCTCGCTCTCGGCGTCCAGCTCGGACGGCCAAGCGTAGTTGACCAGCAAGACCATCAGCCCGGTCGCGGCCAAGCAGAAGCCGATGTGATAGAGCAAGCCGATGGGCAGCCCCCAGACGATGCGCGGATCGTCCCAGAGCCAGAGATCATTGTGCAGGAAATAGAGGACCAGAAGCCCCAAGTAGAGGAGTCGGCGGCCGGTGGCGTTCATGGGGTCGCTCCTGAAGGTTGTAGGGTTAAGGGGACCGCGGCCGGCATCGGGCACACCTCGCTCATCGGCCCGAAAATGGACTCGACGCGCGCGCTAAAGAGGTTGCCGCTGAGTACGTCGATGACCCCCTGTTTGCATTCGGGATGGCGCTTGAGGAATTCGGCGAAGCTGAAGTCCTTGGCGTAGAAGGCGTACACCATTTTGCGCACCGCCTCCATGCCGCGCACCAGCTCGGGACCGAAACCGCCCAACTGCGCGGCCGAAAAGTCGCCTTTGGCAAAAGCCGCGGCAATGGCGTCGGCCGCCATTTCGCCGGACTTGAGGGCTAGGTACACGCCCGAAGAGTACATCGGGTCGAGAAAACAGAACGCATCGCCGACTAGCACCCAGCCTTGGCCGGCGATGCGGTTGGCGCGATAGGAGAAGTCCTTGGTGGTTTTGACCGGAAAGAGTGGTTCGGCGCGTTGCAAGCGCGCCTGCATGGGGCGGCACTTGGCCAACTCTTGCTCGAAGATAGCTTGGGCGTTTTCGCGGCGGCCTTGAACCAAATAGGAAATCGCGCCGACCACGCCGACGCTGACTCGGTCGTCGGGCAGGGGAATGTACCAGAACCAGGAATCCCGCTGCTCGGTGTGGAGGATCAAGGTCGCGCCCGCGTCCATGCCTTCGTCGCGCTGGCCGCCGCGATAGTGGGTGTAGATCGAGGCTTTTTTCAGCGCAGGCTCGGGCTGGGTCAGCTTGAGCTTGCGGCCCAGCAGCGCACTCTGGCCGGTGGCATCTACTACTACTTGTGCCGTAAAATCGCGCGTTTGGCCGTTGGCGAGTTGGGCGCGTACGCCCAGGGCGCGATCGCCGGCGAATAGCACTTTGAGAACGCGGGCCCCTTGATGCACTTGGGCCCCTTTGGCGCGGGCGTTGTCGAGGAGCATCTCGTCGAATGGGCCGCGCAAGACCTGCCAAGTTACCGCGCTCTCGTGGGGATTGGTGGCGGAAAAGTAAAAGGGCGTTGAGCCGCGCCCGGACGGGCCGAAAAACTGCACGCTGTGTTTGCGGGGGAAGGCGCTGTCTCTGAGTTGGTCGAGCACCCCGAGCCGTTTGAACGTCCAGTAGGTCGCTGGCATGAGCGACTCGCCGATGGCGAAGCGGGGGAACTGCGCCCGCTCGAAGATCTGGACTGAGCGGCCGGTGGCGGCGACGAGGGCCGCTACGGTACTGCCCGCCGGGCCGCCGCCGATGACGATGACGTCGCTCACGATTTGCTCCGGTGATCGGTGAAGCGCCGGGCTTTGAGTTCAAAGCGCGGCAAGGTGTTCGGCGCGGCCATTTGGATGTCGGCGCGCAGCCCCAGCCGGTGGGCGAGGGCGCGTGCCACTTGGTCGGCGGTGTCGTTGGCCTGGCCGTTGAGTTCTAGGCGCACCTCCAACTCGTCGAGTGCTTTGCGCCGATAGATGTCAACGGCAAATTCGGCGACGGCCGGGAACTGGCGCACGACGTTTTCAATGGCACTGGGATAGACGACCACGCCGCGGATGAGCAGGGCATCGTCGAGGCGACCGATGACGCCGCCGCGCAGCCGTTGAAAGGTGCGGCCACAAGCACAGGGCGTGCGATTGCGGGCGACGCGGTCGCCGGTGCGGTAGCGGATGACGGGCATCCCCGGGCGGCCGAGATTGGTGATGACCAGCTCGCCCTCGTCGGCCGGTGCGCCGCTTTGCGGATCGACGATCTCGCAGATGAACTCGCGCTCGTTGAGGTGCAGGCCGGCCTGTTCGCGGCAGTCAAAACCCCAAGCGCCGACTTCGGTGGCTCCGGCGTGGTCGGCACAGCGGGCCCCCCAAATGCGCTCGAGTTGGGCGCGGGTAGCCGGGAGGTTCGCGCCCGGCTCGCCCGCGTGGATGGTCGTGTGTACGCTGCTTGCGGCCAGATCGAGGCCGCGCGCGCGGGCCACTTCGCCCAAGTGCAAGGCATACGTCGGGGTACAAACGAGGACGGTGATTTCGTTTTCGACGATGGCGTCTAGACGCTGCGCCGACGACATGCCACCGCCCGGGACGATCAAGGCGCCAAGGTGGCTGGCTCCTTGGTGTCCGCTCCAGAAGCCGATGAACGGGCCAAACGAGAACGCGAAAAAAATGCGGTCCCGGCCGCTGACGCCAACGGCGCGATAGACTTGCGCCCAGCAGCGCCCCCACCAGCCCCAGCTTGCGGCCGTATCGAGCCAGCGCAAACGCTGGCCGGTGGTGCCGGACGTTTGGTGGATGCGGGTGTAGCATTGGGGCGGATAGGTGAGGTTCGTGCCGTAGGGCGGATGCGCGACTTGGTTGGCCGAAAGCTCGGCGCGGGTGGTAAAGGGAAGGCGGGCCAAGTCGTCCAGATCGGCGATGTCCTCGGCCTGGGCGATCCCGGCCGCGTTGAGCTTCTGGCGGTAAAATGGGTTCGTCTCCAGCACTTGGCCCAGCAGGGTGTGCAGCCGTTGAAGTTGGTGCTCGGCCAGCGCGTCGCGGCTGAGATGTTCGCCGTGGCTCACAGCGAATACCCTAGGGACGCCTTAAAGGAGAAAGGGGCCGCCGGGATGACCGAAGTGGCCCCGAAGCCGCGGGTCTCGTATTCGCTGTTGGTCGCGTTCTTGAGATTTATCCGCAGCCGCCCGGGACCTCGCCGATAGGTCAGCCCGCAGTCGAGCGTCAGCACCCGGTCGATCGCATAGACATTGTCCTCGGCCACGAACTGGCTACCGACGTAGCGGATGCCGGCCGCCAAGGTGAGGTTCGCGCCTAGGTCGCGGGCGGCCCACAGCGTCAAAAGGTGTTCGGGCGCGAAGGCCGGCACCTTGCCGGTGCGGTCAAAGACCTGGGGGACCAAGCCATCGGCGGTGGGGACCAACACCGATTCGTTGAAGTGCGTCAGCTCGGCGTCTAAAAAGGCGTAGGTGCCTTGGGCGTACCAGCCTTGGGCCAGCCGCGCGGCCAGTTCCACCTCTAGGCCCCGGGCACGCTGGTTGCCGAGCTGCCGGGTGACTCCATTATCGTCGGGGATGGCGATGTGCTCTTTGTCGAGGCTGAAGAGGGCGAGGTTGGCGGTGAGTTGGCCGTTGAGCAGCGCGGCTTTGGCGCCGATTTCGCGCTGGGTGCTTTCTTCGGGTTGGCGGTCGCCAGCGACTTGGGAGGAAGGCGGGGCAAAAGCGCGGCCCGCATTGGCGTAGAGCGAGAGGGCCTGAGTGGGCGCGAAAGTGGCCCCGATCAGCGGACTTAACTGGCGGTAATCGCGCTGGGTGGCGGTGAAATCGTCCTCGTAGTGGATCCTGTCAAAGCGGCCCCCGAGCAACAGCTCAAAGTGGGGGCTGAAAATTAGGCGATCGACAAAGTACGGCGCCCATGTTTGCGCGGCGGCTTGGGCGGCGGTGGCTTGGTCGGGCAGGGGGACCAAAAGGGAATCGGTCCCGGCGGCGGCTGGCATGAAGGAGGCCAGACTCGGGGGCAACGTTGCGTCGAGAGTGAACAGATCGACCTGCGAAAGCAAGGCCACGTTTAGGGTGAAGTCGTCGGCGTGGTTGGCGACCTCTAGGCCAAAGAGCAACTGGTGTTCAATATCGCCGGTTTGAAGTTTTAGGAGGCCCTCGAGTTGGTTGCCGACGATCCACTGCTGGTCGTCGAGGTCGAGCAGGGTACGGGCGAGGTTAAGCGAACCGGCCGCGGTGGGAAAAACTCCGTTGAACAGGGTGCCCTGCGAGGGCCAGTCGAGGCTGGTGTAGTAGAGTTTGTCGCGCAAAGTGAAATGGGGCCCTAAATGCCATTCATAGTCGGCGCGAAAGCGCAGGATGGTCTGCTCGGAAATATCAAAGGGCGATTGGTATGAACGGGTGCGCGGCACCTCGGGCAAGGCGCCCGCGACGATGGGCAGCCCGGAGTCCGAGCGATGTTCGCTCGTCAAATACTCAAAGTCGAGGTGTAGTGTCGCCCGCGCGCCGAGGTCCAGCCGCAGCGTTGGGTTTACGGCGATGATGGCGCTGTGTTTGTCGTCGCGGTAGCCGGCTGCGTCCTGCCACAGCGCGTTGAGACGCCAAGCGAGATTGTGCTCGGGCCGGGCGCGGCTGGCGTCGAGGGTGGCGCGGTACGTGGAGAAGCGGCCTATTGAGGCGTTGACGCGGGCAAAGTCGCGCGCCGGGGTGGGCCGTTTGCGGACGAGGTTGATGGTGCCCGACAGCGGGTTGCCGCCGTAGAGGAAGGCCCCGGGCCCTTTGAGGACCTCGACGCGCTCGACGTTGTAGAGTTGGTAGAAGGTAGCTTCGGGCTCGGGTGCTCCGTCCGAGAGCACCAAGCCGTTGGCGAGCGAGTCGAAGCCGCGCAGGTAGAACAGGTCGTGGACGCCAAAGTTGGTGTGGACGCCGACGCCGCTGACATGGGCCAGGGCGTCGCTGAGGGTCGCTCCGTCTTGGGTCTCGATTAGGGCCTGGGGGACGATGCCGACGCTTAGGGGCGTTTTGTGCAGGGGCAGGGGCATTTTGGTGGCGATGGCGTTGGCGCGGGGGATGGCCAGCCGCGCGCCGGTGACGATGGTTTCGTCGACGACGTGGAGGGAGTCGTCGGCACTTTGGGCGTGGACGAGGGGGGTAGCTGGCAACCAGGCAAAAATCAACAGGATGCCGCGAAAATTGCTCATTGATCCGCTCCCACTGAGTGTATGTTCACGCAGACCATTTCGCTTTCGTCGCGCAGGTAGAGACGGCCATTGGCCAGCGAAGGAGCGGTCCAGCAGCGGCTGTCAAAGGCGGGATAGCTGGCCTTTTCGACAAAGCCTTCGGGGGAGGCCTGGGCGAGGCCGAGGTTGCCTTTTTCGCCCAACAGGATGAGGTGCCCGTCGGCCGCGATTAGGGAGCCGTTGCCGTAGCCCCGGGTCTTCCACTTTTCCGCGCCGGTGCGGGCGTCGATGCACTTGAGGATCGTTTTGTCAAAGCCGTAGAGATGGTCTTGGAGGTACACCGAAGTGCTGAATTGGTTCTGCATTTCTTTGTTGCGCCAGACCTCCTCGATGGCCGCGTCCGCGCCAATCTGCACGACCGCGGCGCCCTTGTCGTAGGCCGAGGAGATAAAGACGCGGTTGGGTGGGATGAAAACCGGGGTGGCGGCGTTGACGTCGTAGCGCGTCTGCCACGGATAGGTCCAGAGGGTTTGGCCGGTGGTTGGCGCCAAGCCGATCAGGGAGTACGCGGTGAAGAAGACGAGCTGCCGCTGGCCGTTGACGGTACAGGCGATCGGCGACGAGTACCCCATTTTGTCGTCGAGCGCGGTCCAAACGGTTTGGCCGCTGGCCTTGTCGAGGGCGACGACCGTGGCCGCGGCCCGGTGATCGACGACCATTTCGACGAGGAAGTTGCCATTGACGCCGCCCGCTTCGACGAGCAGCAGATTGCCCTCGACTAAAGGCGAGGTGCTAAAGCCCCACCTGGGCACTTCGCTGTTAAATTCAGCGACCAGATCCTTTTCCCAGATCAGCGCACCACGCGCGGCGTCGAGCGCGAACAACGCGCCGGTGGCCCCGAGTACATAGACGACTTCGCCATCGACGGTGGGCGTCGCGCGCGGGCCGTCGCCCCCTTGGGTCTCCCGGTAGTAAGGGCCGGTGCGGTGCCGCCAGCGTTCTGCGCCGGTTTGTTCATCGAGGCAGATGGCGAATTCGTCTTGGCCTTGGGCGAACATGGTGAAGACCCGGCCGTCGGCGATAGCGATGCCGGAGAAGCCCGAGCCGAGCGGGACGCGCCATGCTTCCGCAAAAGGTTGCTCGGCCTTAAAGAGGCCGGTTTCGCTGGAGATGCCGTCGCGCTGAGGGCCGCGCCATTGAGGCCAGTCGGCCGCTTGGGCCGCGGCGGTCCAGCAGAGCAGAAGTGCGATGGTGGTTTTCAAGGGTACCTCCCATTTAGGTGTAGCGTGCGTTGCGGTATTGGGTTTGGTAGAAGTCGGGCAGCAGCTGATCGACGCGCAGGAGGCCCTCGCTGGTCAGCGCAATCGCGTTGGCATCGAATTGGAGCATGCCCTCGTCGCGCAGGCCGCTGAGTGCCGCCGCGAAATGGGCCGCGATATCGACCCCGAATTTGGCGCGAAAATACGCGGGATCCAACGCGCCTAACTTGAGCTGGAGGATCACCTCGCGCGTGAGTTGCTCTTCGCGGTTGGTGGCAAAGGCGCGGTGGATGGGGAGTTCGCCGCGCTCGCAGGCGGCGAGGTACTCGTCCCAGTTGGGCGCGTTCTGGTAGTGGACGCCGCTCAGGTGCGAGAAGGAGGCCACGCCGGTGCCGAGCAGGTCTTGGCCGGTCCACACGGCGTCGCGGTACGCGAAGCGGGCGCCCGGCGTTTTCGTCATGGTGTAGGCGCTCGAACGCACGTAGCCAGCGGCGGCTAGCTGCTCGAAGGCATAGGCGTGCCAGGCGCGTTTGGTCTGCCAGTCGGCCAGGGCCAGCGGCGTGCGGTCGCCAGCGAGTAGGTCCTTGGAATAGACCGTGTTGTAGGGCAACTCGAGCTGATAAACGGTGACGCTGTCCGGATTGAGCTCGACGGTCTTTTGCACGGTCTGCCGCCAGCTCGGCCAGGTTTCGCCGACCATGCCGGCGATCAGATCGACGTTGACCTGCTCGAAGTCGAGCGCGTGGATCCAGGGCACGACTTGGTAGATTTCCTGGCTGACGTGGGCGCGGCCGTTGTGGCGCAGAATTTCGTCGTCGAGGTTTTCTATACCCAAGCTGAGGCGGGTGACGCCGATGGCGCGGATGGCTTCTAACTTGGCTTGGGTCAGGGTGCCCGGCTCGCACTCGAAGGCGATTTCGTCGGCGTGGTCCCAAGGCATGGCGTCTTGGAGGCGTGCTGCCAACGCGCGGAGATGCCGCGAACTGATGTAAGAGGGCGTGCCGCCGCCAAAGTAGATAAAGTGCAGGGGCCGGTCTTGGATGGCTGGCTGTTGCGCGTAGTGTTCCACTTCGCGGGCGAGGGCGTCGAGATAGGTCTGGATTTGCTGGCTGTTTTTGTCCGTATAGACGCGGAAGTAACAGAACTTGCAGCGCTTGCGGCAGAAGGGGATGTGGAGGTAGAGGCCGAGCTGAGTGCCGGGCCGCGGTGGCTCGGCGAGTGCGCGGTGTGCTTGCGGGACGTCTTCCTCGCCCCAGAACGAATAGGCGGGATAGTTGGAGACAAAGACGCTGCCGACCTCGGTGGCGGTGCGGTCGGCGCGGGTGGTCGCGGGGTCGTTGCTCGGTTGGGACTTAGCATCACTCATGGTTTGACTTCTTTGGCAAAGCAATACAGCACGCCGTCGGTGGCACCCAGGACGAGTCGGTCCGCGGCGATAGCGGGCGAAGCGGTGATGGCTGCGCCCGGGTCAAAGCGCCAGACTTCCGCGCCCGAGGCGATGGCAATGGCGATGATCGCCCGGGCCCCTACGTACACATAGGCACCAGCAATGACCGGCGAGGAATCCACCCGTATGCCCGCGGCAAAAGTCCACAAGGATTGGCCGGTTTGTGGGTCGAGCGCGTGGACGAGTTTGTCGCGGCCGCCGATGACGACTGCTTGGTCGGCGACAGCGGGCGACGAGTAAAACGGAAATTTCCGCACCGCGTGGGCGTAGCGCCAGCGAATGGCTCCCGCGCCTAAATCGACGCCTAGTACTTCGTTGCCAAAAGTGCCTAAGTACGCGCTTCCCGCGTGGATGGCGGCGCTGGAGGCTGCGTATCCACCCAGCTCAAGCCGCTGGTGCTCGGTGCCGTCGGCGCGGTCCAAAAGCCGCAAGTAGCCGTCGCAACCCGCCACGGCGACGCGATGTTCGTACAATGCCGGCGTACTGTGAATATACCCCTCTGTGGCGATTTTCCAAATCAGGGTCCCGGCGGTTGCGCCGAGGCAGTATAGGTGCTGGTCATAGCTGCCGAAGTAAAGACGGCCATCCGCGTAGTTGGCCGCGGAGATGATGCCCGCGTCGGCCGTGAAGGTCCAGCGGCGCTGGCCGTTTTCAATGGCGACGGCGTGGAAGGTGCCGGCTTCGTCGCCGAAGTACACGGTGCTGTCGGCTACCGTGGGCGACGACTTGATCTCGCCGTCGGCTTGGTACTGCCAGACCAACGCGCCCGTGTGCAAGTCGAGTGCATAGAGTTGTCCGTCGAGTGAGCCGACGTACACCGTGCCTTTGTGTATGGCGGCCGTGGATTCGATGGCGTCTTGGGTGGCGTAGGCCCAGCGCAGCGTTAGGGGTGGGGCGAGCTCGGCGGAGGCGACGCCGGTGAGTTGGGGGTTGCCGCGAAAGGTGTTCCAAGTGTCGGCCGTAGCCGCGGTGGCGAGGAACGCGGTTAAGAAGTAGAGTGGCATATTCTGTTGGTTGGGGGATTGTGGACGAAATTAAAAGAGAAGTGACATTTTGCTGATTTGGTGACAGACACCAGCCTTAACCGAGTGTGAGAAATCAGAACGTTGATTATGACTAAAGTCACCTTGGAATTGCCGGATGAAATGTTCTCCGTTCTGAATAGCTTGCTTGTGACGCATTCGCGCTTGTTGCTCGGCGTAGGGAGCGGAAGCAAGGAGCGAAGTGCAATTTCTCCGCACGCCTGAAGGATAATTTTACATATCGCATTTGGTTTCAGTCGAAAGTTGTCCATCAAAACGCCGCCTCGTAAAGCCGCAGGAAGTCGGCTTCTTGCAAGGGAAGCGGGTTGAAGGTCCCGGTCCACTGACCAGCGGCTGCTCGGGCCATGGTAGGCAGATCATTTTCGGCGACCTGACAATCGGCGAGTCGGCGTGGTAGGCCGGCTGTGGCGCACAATTTTTCGAGGTGGGCGGCGAGTGCGCGGCCCCGGCCGTTGAGTTGGATGTCGGCGCAAAGTTCGCCGTATAGCTCGTCCACCGCTTGGCTGTTCAACCGGATCACGTGCGGCAGCATCAGGGCTACGGCGCGGCCGTGGGTGAGTGCGTAGTGGGCGGTGAGCGGATTGGCGGTGGCGTGAGCGGCGCCGAGCATGGAGTTTTCGATGGCCATGCCAGCCAGATGAGCACCTAAAAGCAGAGCGGCGGTCGCGTTTTGCGGATCGGCGACAGCGGCTGCGTAGTGGGGTGCGAGCAGCCGCCAGGCTTGGCGGGCGAACATCTGGGACAGCGGCGTCCGGCAGGTGCAGACGTAGCTTTCGACCGCGTGGGCGAGGGCGTCGATACCGGCATCGGCGCGGACGCGGTGGGGGACGCTGGTCAGCGCGTTTGGGTCGAGGATGGCGATGTGGAAGCGCGCTTTGCGGTCGCCGCAGGCCATTTTCGCGCCGGTGTTGGCGCAGGTAAGCAGGGCGTAGGATTGGGCCTCGCTACCCGTTCCGGCGGTGGTGGGGATGCCGATGGAAGGCAGCATGGGTCGGGTGGCTTTGCCGTAGCCTTGGTAGAAGTGCATCGGGCCGCCGTTGGTCAGCAGGAAGTTGATGCCCTTGGCGCAGTCCATGGCGCTGCCGCCGCCCAAGGCGACGATGAGGTCGATGGGGCCGTGGGTGCGGGCGTGGTCGGCGCCAGCGGCTACGTGGTCGGTTGTGGGATTTTCTGCTACGGCGGAAAAAGTGGTTGTCTTGAGGCCGGCGTTTTGTAGGGCGCGACGGGCTTGGGCGGCGAGGCCCGTTTGGACGAGGCCGGGATCGGTTACGAGCAGGATGCGCGGGCCGGCCAACGCGCTGGCGAGGGTGCCTAGCTGGCCGAGGGTTCCGGCGCCAAAGACTACGCGGGTGGATGGATCAAAGTCGAAGGGGGTCATCCGGCCCGGCGCTGCAAGGCGCGCTGCTGGTAGAGGAAGTCGAAGAGGTTGCCCTCGTGCGGCTGATCCCACGCGATCTCGTGGGTGGGGATCGGGCCGAGGTTGAGGCGTTCGATGTGGGGGGCGGCGAGCAGTTGGCGCGTTAGGCGCTCGTCCTCGGTGAGGGCGGTGGCCACCAGCGTCGGGCCGATGCGTGCGACCACTTCTTCTTGCGGGACTTCTACTACCGAGGCAAACGGAAAGAGATATTCGGTATTGGCCAGCGGATGTTGCCAGTCCGGGGCGTGGATTAAGGTCGGGTTGAGGAAGGTGCAGCCATCGATCTCGGCGACGCGCTCGGCAGGTCCTCTCGCGGTGTCTTGCGCTTTGTCGCCGAGTTGGCCGTCGATGAGGGCGGCGATCTGACGCGCTACGGCCGGCTTGGGGAAGGCGGCGATTTGGGCTTGAGGGTCGTCGAGGGGGCGGGCTTGGATTTGGCTCAGGCGCTCGCCGAGGGCGGCGGCAATGGCGCGGCCATGGGCGGGCACCCAGACGCCCGAGGCGTTGAGGCAGGAGCGGCCTCCGTTGGCGGCGATTGAGGCGACCATCAAGTCGAGATAGTGTTCCCAGCGGTCGATTTGGTCCGCGCCGATGATGATCTTGCTGCGCCCTGGTCCGTGTAGTTGGATGCGGGGATCGTCGCGCCAAGGGGCGACTGTAGAACCGCCGCCGAATAGCAGCGACCGCCCGCAGCCGAGCAGAATCTCGGTGCTGCCGCCGTGGTCGGTTGGGTAGTAGCTCAGGGCTTGGGGTGGACAGCCGGCTGCGGCCAGGGCTTGGGCGATGCGGTAGGGCGTCCACGGCTCTTCGCGGCCCGGCTTGAGCACCAGCGGGATTTTGAGCGGGATGGCTGGCAGCCACAGGGCGTGGACGCCGGGGGAGTTGCTCGGCAGGATGCAGCCGAGGGCTTGAGCATGGGGCGCGAAATGGAGCGGACTGGGGCCGTCGTCGAGGGTGGCCAGGTCTAGGCCTCGGGTCAGGCCGCTGAGTACGGCGGGCATTTCGCTGCCGACGCGGTGGATTTTGTCCATGTTGGCGCGGGCCAGCGACTGCGGCAAGCCGGTGGTGGCCGAGACTTGCGCGACGTAGTCGTCCGGGGTTTGGCGGCGGTCGCCTAAAGGTAGCTCGGCGCGCAAGAAAAGGTCGGCGGCGCGTTGGCCGATGGCGACTAGTTCGGCGACCGGGAGCGCTTGCAGGGCGTGGTAGTTGCGCTCTTGGGCGGCTAAGTCGCGGGCAATGAGGCCGCGGTTGGCTTGGCTGACTTGGGCCACAGGTTGGCCGGTGGCGATGTGGGCGATGGTGAGGCGGTCGAGGCTGGTGTAGGGCTGGCCGGCGCGGAGGATGGGTAGGTGCATGGTTGGGTTTTGGGTTGGCGATGAAGTGTTGCAAGCTATAAGTGATAAGCTGTTCTCTCAATACACCCCCACCACCACCGCCTCCTGCAACTCGGTCAGCAGTCGCAAATTTTTAACGCCATCCCACGGATACGCCTCAATCGGCGCGGTGCGTTCGGCTTCGTCGCGTTCGAGGAAGCGGGGCATGAAAAATTCCTCGGTCAGGGTGGTGAGCATGACGCGGCCGGTCTCGCCGTAGCCGACCTTGCGCGTGGGATCTTTGGGATCGACCAACTCGATGACGGCGCGTGGCTGCGGTGGGTAATACGCGATGGCGTATTCGTCGGCTGGGTCAAAGGGTTTAGGGCAGGCGAGGCCCATTAGGGTGTTGCCGTAGGTGGGGACAAAGGCGAGGCCGGGCACCAACTCCTCGCGGGCGAAGCGATGGAACTGGGCGTTCATTTCCGTGCCGCCACAGAAGATGCCCTTAATGCCGAGCTTGGGCAGGGAGACTTTTTCGCAGAGGGCTTCAAGGAGGCGGGGCGTGGTGAAGACGCACTGCACGTTGTCGTGGGCCTTGAGGATTTTGAGCGCCTGATTGACGACGTGGGCTTTGTAGGCGTCTAACTCGCGCATCTTGCCGTCGCGGATGAGTTCATTGACCCAGCGGGGGTCGAGATCTACCAGAAAGCACAAGCCGCCGCGTAGCTGGGCGAGATACTCGATGGCCAAGCGCAGGCGGCGGGGCCCCGAAGGCCCGAGCATCAGCCAGTCGGCGCCCTGGGGAAAACCCTCCTCGGGCAGGCTCTCGCTGTAGAGCGCGTAGTCGGCTTGGAAGTCGCGGATGTTGATGCGGTATTTGGGCAAGCCCGTGGAGCCGCCGGTCTCAAAAACGCAAATCGGCTCGTCAGCATAGGCTTTGGGCACCCACTGACGCACCGGGCCGCCGCGCAGCCACTCGTCCTCAAAGTGGCCGAGCCGGGCCAAATCGTCATAGGAGCGGATTTGCTCGCGCGGGTCGAAATCGAGTTGTTGCGCGTAGGCAAGCCAGAACGGGCAGCCGGTTGCGGGGTTGAAGTGCCACTCGACGATGGCGCGGACGTGCGCGTCGAGGTCGCGGCGGGCCGCGGCGATTTTATCGGGTGAGACGCTCATTGGCTTGCCGCCGCGATGGCGAAGAGGGTGTTGCGCGAGGCGATGTACAAGACGCCGTCGCGGGCGACTGGGGTGGTGTACACGGCGCTGCCCAAGTTCGTCTCGTGTAGTACTGCGAGCGTTTTGCCGGCCTTGAGCACATCGACGTCGCCGTCTTCGTCGCCGATATAGACCTTGCCGTCGGCGACAAAGGGCGAGCCCCAGATCGCGGCGAAGGTGTCGTGGGTCCAGTGGTGGGTGCCGGTCTTGGCGTCGAGGCAATAGACAAAGCCACTCAGGTCGGCGGCGTAGAGCAGGCCGTCGGCAATGGCGACCGTGGAGATGGTGCGGTTGTAGTTTTTGTCGCCGAAGTGCCAGATTGCGCCCGTCTCGGTGATGTCGCCGGTGCCGCTGGCGTCAATGGCCCATAGGTGACCCTCGCCTTCGCCGTGCTCCGGGTCTTGGCCGACGCCGATATAGACCTTGCCGTCGTAAAAGACGGGCGTGGAGACGAGGTTGTTGCGGGTGCCACGCCCGCCCAATTCCCACACCGAATCCTTGGGGTTGCAGTCGAATTTCCAGATCAACTCGCCGGTGTCGGGCGCGAGGGCATAGACCCAGCCGTCGCCGCCGGGGAAGACGACCTGCTTGCGGCCCCCGGCCTCGCCATAGGCCGGGTTGGACCACTGGCCGTGCAGAATTTGGTCGCCGGGCAGGGCGCTGTCCCAGAGGAGCTGGCCGGTCTGCATGTCGAGGGCGATGAAGCTGGGGGCAAAGGGGGCCGGGATGTGGATGTGGCCCTCGTCCACGCCGTTGCTGGTCAGGGCAAAGAGGCGACCGTCCACGCCGAGTGGCGAGCTGGTGGCGAGGTTGTGGGGGAAGACGTCCAACTCGGCGATCATGTCGAATTTCCAGATCAGATCCGCATTGGTGGGCGCGGTGGCGGTTTCGTCGGCGATGGGGCCGTCGTTCTCGCCATCGCGGAAGCCCTCGGTGTCGAGGCAGACGACTTCGGCGCGGTTGGAGACGTAGTAGAGGCGATCGCCGTGGACAAAAGGAGTGGAGCAGACGCCCTGTTGCGGCCAGTCGTTGACGCGGCCAGCCGGCAGCTTGGGGTGGGCGATTTGCCAGAGGAAAGCACCGTCTGCTAGGGAAAAGGCCATGACTACGCCGCGGTCTCCCTTATGGCTGGGATCGCGCTCGGCTTGGTTGTTGGTGCCGACGAAAATTTTGTCGCCGGCGATTAGGGGCCCGGCGTAGGTCTGCGAGCCGAGCGTGGCCCGCCACTTGACGTTTGCGCCGGTCTCGACGTCCCAAGTGGTGGGCAGGTTTTGCTCGTCCGAGACCGGATTGCGCCCGGGCGAGCCGCCCCACATTGCGGTTTGGGCGCCGGCGGCCGCGGCGAGGGCGAGGATGAGGCTGCAAATGGTTTGCGTCATGGCCAAACTTTCAGGTTGTCGTAGTAGATTTCAGCGGGAGAATATCCGTAGAGTCCGGGGCTGCCGCTGCGGTTGGGTCGGGGATCGACCGCCTCGATACTCCACGCGGCTGGCTCTGGCGCGTCGCGGGGCCAGACCTTGCCGCGAATGTGGGCGGTATCGCCGGCGATTTCCACCTGCATCTTCATGGTGTACCAGACGCCGGTTTCCCAAGCGAAGGGCACGGTCTTGGCCATCCGCAGCTCGGCGGCCCAAGTGCGGATCTGCAACTGCTGGTGGTAGCCCATCAGGTCGAGAGTGTAGCGCTGGGCAATCAGGCCGAGATCCGGGACAGCGCGGCGCTTCTTGGTGCCGAGCAGATCGGCTTGGATGGTGTAGCCGGCCATGTCCGGGGCGCCGAGGTAGGTGTTGGCGCGGTGCAGGCCGCGGGCGGCGGGTGGCTTGACCAGCACCTTGTTGCCTGCCACTTCGCGCACCGTGAACTTGCGGCCTATGCCGACCCAAGCTGGCGCGGCGTCAACGGCGAATTCCTCAAAGTCCGCGCTGTAGGTCGGCGGCGGCAGCACGGCAATGCGCGCCTCGGCGACCAGTTCGCCGGCGCGGGCGACGATTTTGCCGCCGCCGGGTGCGTCCGCGAGGACGAGCGTATGGCCGTCGAGTTGGCCGACCGGACCGGCGAGCGACCACTCGGCTGCGACTGGGCCGATGAGCCGCCCGTTTGCGTCGAAGGCTCGGGCGCGAAGCGCTAGGCTGGCGCCGGGCTGGGCTACTACTTCGGCGGGCGTGATTTGCAGATGCGCCGGGGTGGCGTCTGCGGGTGCTGGCTCGCGTGGATAGTCGGCGGCGGTCGCTGCGACCGCAAACGGCGCGGCCGGGTCGCCGAGGCAGTAAACGCCGGCCTCGGTGGAAAGGTAGATGCGGCCATACGCTACGGCTGGCGAGCCGAACAGTTCGGCCGGGCGTCCGTCGGGCATGGCAATCTCGGCGAGGTCCAGGGTCTCGGCCGCGTCGGGACCCGGGGCGACGATGGCGAAGCGGCCGTTGACTTCTGGCGCGTAGAGCCGCCCGTCGGCCAGCACGGGCGATCCTTTGCCGACGGTGCCGATGTTGTGGATCCAGTGGACTTGGCCGGTGGCGGCGTCGAGCGCGTGGATGTTGGCCGAGTTGTCGATGATGTACAAGCGGCCATCGCCGACAACTGGACTGCTATAACCGGCGAAAACGCCGTCGTAGCGCCAGACCTCGTGGGTGTTGGTGACGTCGCCTTGGCCGGTGGCGTTGATGCACACGACGCGGCCGAGGGCGGTGTTGTCGAGATTTTCCTCGCTGTGGGCGGCGTACACCTTGTCGCCCGCGACGACGACCGAAGCGTTGATGCCGCGCCGACTGAGCTTGAAGCCCCACGCGCTTTCGCCGGTGCGGATTTTCAGGGCGTAGATGGAGCCGTCGGCGTTGCCGCCAATGAGCAGGCGGACGCCGTTGATGGTGGCGACGACCGGCACCGAGTACGTGGTGTCGAGCGGTCGGCCGCCCGGGGTGGCGATCCAGAAGACTTCGCCGCTGCGCTTGTCAAAGGCGAAGTAGCGGTGGCGGCCCGGGGTGTGATGGCCCCAGTTGGAACTGAGATAGCTGATGATGACGAGATCTTCATCGACGACGGGCGTGTGGACGCGGCCGCCGTAGCCGGAGATGCGCCCGAACTCCTCGGTCAGCGAGCGCGACCAGACCACCTCGCCATCGCGGTCAAAACAAAGGAACAGTCCGCTGACGGTATGGGCGTAGATGTAGCCGGTCTCTGGGTCGCCAGCGAGGCTGGCCCAGCCGACGCGGTTGAAGGGGATGGTGGTGTGGAAGATGTTGTGGGTGTGCTCCCAGAGTAGGGTGCCGTCTTGGGCGTCAAAGGCGGCGACGACGCCCTCGTGCTCGATACCCTCGCCGCGGCGACCCATGACGAATACTCGTCCGTTGAGGACGATGGGGGTCGAGCGTCCGGTGAATGCGGCGTGCCAGACCGGCGACCAGGATTCGACGAGGTCGGTTTCTGCGGAGACGCCGTTTTGCGTTGGTCCGCGCCAAGAAGGCCAGTCGGCTGGGTCGGCACTGGAAGCGGCGAACAGGAGGCTAAGCAAGGCACCGGGAAATTGCAGGCGGAGGTTGGACACGGCTAGTCCTTAAATAGGGAAGAAGTGGAGGTTGAACGTTTTAAGTACATTAAAGCGCGTAGCTAATTCTTGTCAATTGGCGGCTTGGTGTGCAATTTGTCCTAGTCCATATTGGCTGAGCGTATTATAGACAATGAATGACTCGAGCATAAACCGAATTACGGCTGCGCTGGCCGCCATGCTAGAGACCGACTTCATGGCGGCAACGCAGAAGTTGCTTAATGCGCTGGGCTACGAGAGCGCGAAGACGATTCCGCTTTCCGGCGATGTAGATGCTTTTCTCGCCGCGCTGCCATCCACAACACCCAACACGCAGTCAGAGGCGGCGTTTCGCAGCAGTGCTGCATCCGCGCATATCGTCTTTCAGCTAACGGACGCGGAAATCGCGGCTGGGGGGAGTGGGCCTACAATCGACGATTTTGATAGCGGCAACAGCAAGAGCTTTCTCTTTGTGGCAGTGGAGTTGAGCGGGGCGAATTACGCTCGCAGCGAGTATGCCCTGTTCACGCGCGAGATCAACAAGCGATTTCTCATACCCACCGTCGTTCTATTCAAGACCACCAGCGATCTGCTGACGCTCGCTTTTGTCTATCGCCGCGAGAACAAGCGCAACCCGGAGCGCGATGTGCTCGGCAGCGTTGCGCTCGTGCGGCAGATAGATTTGAGCGATCCGCATCGCGCTCACTTGGAAATTCTCGGCGACCTTGTGTTGGAAAAACGGCTGCATTGGATGGGTGACAACGGCCATCCAATGAATTTTGACGGGTTGCTAGCTGCTTGGTTGGACGCGCTGGACACTGAGGAACTGAACCGGAAGTTCTACCAAGACCTATTCGCTTGGTTTGAGCGTGCTGTCAGTCAGGCGACTTTTCCGAACAATCAGCAGCGAACGCTCCCGCCGGAGGAACACGTCATTCGCCTCATTACCCGTCTGCTCTTTGTCTGGTTCATTAAAGAAAAAGGGCTGGTCGCCGAAGAGCTATTCGTTGAGAAACAAATCGGCCAACTGCTGAAAAATTACGACCGCGACACCGGGGATTCTTATTACCGCGCCGTGTTGCAAAATCTGTTTTTCGCCACCCTGAACACGGAAATTAGCAAGCGCGACTTTAGCAAAGTAAGCAACACTACACACCGCAATTTTTCTCGCTATCGCTATAAAAAAGAAATCAACGATCCCGATGCGCTATTGGACTTGTTTGCTCAGACCCCTTTCATCAACGGCGGCTTGTTTGACTGCCTCGACAGTGAAGCGGCGACCGGCGATGGTGGCTACCGCATCGACTGCTTTTCCGACAATCCGAGTCATCGCAAGTTGCTATCCGTTCCCAATCGCTTGTTTTTCGGCACCGAGGGGCTAATCACCTTATTCAACAAGTACAAGTTCACGGTGGAGGAGAACACGCCCATAGAGCAAGAAGTCGCTCTGGATCCGGAATTACTCGGCAATATCTTTGAGAACTTGCTGGCAACATACAATCCAGAAACACGTGAGACAGCCCGCAAGCAGACTGGATCGTACTACACACCGCGTGTCGTCGTGGATTATATGGCGGAAGAAGCGTTAGTGGCGACCTTGGCAGAAAAATGCTATCCGAACGATGGTGACATGGCCTTCTGGAAAGAACGCTTGCATTATCTGCTGGATTATGAGGATACATTCGACGACGCCAACGAGCTTTTTGAGGAAGAAGAATCAGAGTGTCTTGTACAGGCGATTGCCGAGGTCAAAGTGCTGGACCCGGCTGTTGGCACCGGTGCATTTCCCATGGGCGTACTGCATAAGCTGACTTTGGCGTTGCAGCGAATCGACCCTGACAATGAACGCTGGGAAGCACTGCAAAAGGAGCGAGCCAAAGAACGGGCGATCCAGGCGTTTGAGGATCGAGATCAGCAGGAACGAGATGCGGAGTTGTTGGATATTAGCGAAACTTTTGCGCGGTATTCAGGAGATTTCGGACGCAAGCTGTATCTCATTCAGAACAGCATTTTCGGCGTGGATATTCAGCCTATCGCCTGCCAGATCGCCAAGTTGCGCTTTTTCATTTCGCTAGCGATTGAGCAGGATCGCGATCTCAACGCGGAGAATTTTGGCATCAAGCCATTGCCGAACTTGGAGACGCGCTTTGTGGCGGCGAACACGCTGTTGAGGATCGAAGAAGCAGATCAACTGGACTTATTCCGCCAACAGATTGAGGAGCTAAAAAAGAAGCTAGGAGACAATCGAGAGCAGCATTTTCACGCGACCACGCGCCGGAAGAAATTAGCTTGCAGAAGCGAGGACAAGCGGTTGCGCGGGATGCTGGCGAGGGAACTAAAATCGGCCGGGCTTCCCCTAGATGACGCGGACAAGATCGCCCATTGGAACCCCTATAATCAAAATGATAAGGCCGATTGGTTTGATGCTGAGTACATGTTTGGGGTTGCTGATGGATTTGATGTGGTGATTGGTAATCCGCCTTACGTGGTGAGTAAAGACAAAAAGTTGCGCAAAATTTATAGCGAAAGTGTCTATGGTCGTCCCAATCTTTATGGCTATTTTATTCACCGTGGGTTGAGTGATTTGTTAGCGAACAATGGGATGTTGATTTTTATTAACCCAAGAACATTGCTTACCGATAGTTATTGCTCAGCACTTAGAAGCCTTTTTAAAATTCACTTTTAGTTGATTTTCCCTTGAAAGGACGTACCCATGAACCGACCTTTAGGTTTCATCACAAAGCCTGAAAGGGGGGTTATATATGGGTACGCCCGGTGTAGAATATGCGACGGATTTGACCGATGCACAATGGCTGTTACTTGCTCGTCTGCTGCCTCGGGGCCGTTGGCGTCAAGGGGGTCCGGGTCGGCCACCTCGGGCGGTGCGTTTGGTGATGAATGGTCTACTGTATCGGGCTAAAACCGGGTGTCCTTGGCCGATGCTGCCGCGGTGTTTTGGGCCTTGGCAAACGGTGTATGGCTACTTCAATCGCTGGCGTCAACAAGGGGTTTGGCCACAGATACTCGACGCCCTAACCAGGCAGGATCGCATCCAGCACGGCCGGGCACCGACCCCGTCGGCGGGGATCGTGGACGCGCAGAGCGTTACCACGGCCACCCAAGGTAAAAGTGTTGGATACGATGCCGGCAAGAAGGTTAAAGGACGCAAACGCCATCTGTTGGTCGACACCGAGGGTCGTCTGATTGAGTGTGTGGTGACCGCTGCTTCGACCTCGGATGCCGACGGCTTGAAGACCTTGTTGAAAACCTACTTTTCACCCACGGTACAAAGGTTACGCAAGCTGTGGGTGGATGGAGCCTATAAAGGCGCGCCGCTTAGGCAATGGGTGGCTCAAAAAAAAAACGCACAAAATAGACCTTGAAGTCGTATCCAGACAAGGCTCCGGCTTTGAGGTGCTCCCTCGTCGTTGGGTCGTCGAACGAACGTTTGCTTGGCTACTCAACTATCGAGTCCATGCCAAAGACTACGAGCACCTAACTTGCAATAGTGAAGCCTTTATCCAAATCGCGATGATCCATTTGATACTCAAGCGAATCGCTAAAAAAAATGAATTTTAAAAACGCTTCTTAGAACTTTTGTCTTGAAACACAGCCAAATTAGATCTATTTTGAATATTGTCGATCGTCGAAATGTATTTAAGTCCGTATTGCAGTCTTGTATTGTGAACAGCTTTCAGAATACGGGTATTATCGATCCGATCAGAGTGAAAAGTATATTAAGGAAAGAAGATATTTCAGAAAAAAATTGGATAGAAGTTTCGCAAGAGGATTTTTTATATTCTCAAAACAATACCCCGTTGTTCATCGTTGGGAATAACTACCAAGTATATGAAGTTTTTAAAAGACTTAGAAAACTCAAATCCCTCAAAGAATATAGCTTATCTTTTACAACAGGGAAGATACAGTGGGATTTATACAAGTCTGTTTTGGGAGATACTCCGCTTTCTATCTCGACACGACTTATCTGGGCTGAAAACGTTCAACGATATTGTTATAGTGAAGCGAGAAAACGAGCAGATAGAATCTATATAAACGAACGACTAGAAAAACATCAGCCCATTACGCATGATACTATCATCGTACAAAGAACTACTTCTGTGGAACAAGAGCGACGTATAATTGCTCACTTATTTTCGCCTCACACTTTTGGTTATCCTATTCAGACAGAGAACCATACATCCTATCTAATTACACAAACCAAAGACGTATCCTTGAAATTCGTGCTGGGAATTTTGAACTCGAAGTTTACTGACTTCGTTTTTAGACATATCAACAGCAATACCCAAGTATCCGCAGGAGAATTGAACTCATTAAAATTTCCAAATTTAGAAGGCTCTCATCAACATCCCATCGTTAATATGGTGGATTACATCATCTATCTCAAGCAGCAGCAGCCATGCACTGACGGCAAAAATCTATCCCACGCCCGCGATTATCTCATGGTCAAGTACTTTGAGCAGATCATTGACGGGTTGGTTTACGAACTCTATCTGATGGATGAACTCCATAGTGCCGGCAAGTACTTCTCCAAGCCGCTATTGGACGAAAAACTTCCTTCAATCGAGGATATGGCTGACGATAAGATGCCCGCGCTACGCGATATTTTTGAGCGGCTGTTTGACAAAGAGCATCCCGTGAGGAAGAATCTTTTCTTTCTCGATAGTTTGGAAATCATTCGCATCATTGAGGGCAAGACATGAGAATTACAGAGATTGAAATTAAAAACTTCAGAGCCTTCTACGGGTCGTACCAAATCAACCTACACAAGGCTGGAAAGAACCTGCTCATTTACGGTGAAAACGGTAGTGGAAAGTCATCGCTGTATATGGCGTTGAAGCTATTCTTGGAATCCGCCGTCAGCTCTCACCAATTTGAAGATTTTTGGCGTCCGATAAAATGCAAAGGTTTATTAAAAAAAGAACTCATTGAAAAGATTGAACTGTACCGAAAGATCATTTTAAATCCGCTCAGCCACGACAGTACTATCAATCCGGTCAAGAAAGAGATTGCCGAGGCAATAGAAGCAGTAGAAGATCTTGAGAAGTCCTTGAGCGATAATTGACCACCATATCTGTGATTTTCTATAGAGTCTGATCGAGTTGGCCCCCATCATTGGCAGCGATGAGGCAAAACGAGACCGCGCTTGACAGGTGGCAAGCGAAAAAGTAGTATGAATTACTTGAAATAAGCCTGTAGCTAACGCATAAACACTGTAAGAATAGGGAGTTATAAAATGGAGCGGTATAGTTATTGCTTAGGTCCGAGGCCGTCATTTCTGGAGGGGATAGCGCGTCTTATGGACTTCGGCAACAGTCTAAATGAGTACAAATCGTATTCAAGCGGTGCGGAAGCGGACTATGCCGCTATAGCAAGGGACTGGGCTATGATTGGCTTGGACTTTCGTAACGCGGTCGCCGAATTTGAGGCAGCAGAGGCCGAACATTGCCCCGATCTTGCGATTGAGGAGGAAGGCGTTTCGGTCGGCGAATAGAGCAGGGGCCGCTGGCACGGTAGGACAGAATGAGTAAAAGAAAGCAAAGGAGCAAAACCAAGAGTCGGCCTGCTGAGCGGCAGACTAATTCCGTTGCGTCTCAAGACAAACAGACGCAGATGACTGTTAGTGCCACTGAAGTCTGGGCAGGCCCTATCCCGCCGCCGGAAGTGTTGCAAAAATATGAAGATCTAGTCCCAGGTGCGGCGAATAGAATCTTGGAGATGGCTGAAGGACAAACAGCGCATCGTATCCAAATAGAAAAAACAGTTATTACAGGGGACTCTCGACGGAGTCATCTGGGGCTAGTTTTTGGCTTCATACTCTCGATGACGGGGCTTCTTGGTGGCATTTATATTATTGACAATGGGCATGATTGGGCAGGAGGGGTGCTTGTAGGACTGGACCTTGTTGGATTGGCCGGATGTTTCGTGTATGGCTCTCGTTCACGCCGCGCCGAACGGGAACAAAATGCCGCAGAAACACCTGTTCGATAGAGGGGTTGCCGGGAGTCGGATAGACTGCCTTGTATATGTGTTCTACGGCCTAATACCATAGGGAATTCTGAGGGTCCGTCCGCTGTATCTTAAGCCCGCTTAAATCACACCCCTACCTCCTAACGAACCCGTCATAGTCGCACGCATGCGTCCCGCTCACATGACCACCCAACCAGGAGCCACTATCCATGACCGAAGTAGAGCAATATCTGTTTGACCTTCAGGGTTATCTGATCATCGAAGACGTGTTGGACGCCCAAGCTGTCGCCGAGCTAAATCGGCTGATTGACGCTCAAGCGATGGACGCGGATGTCGAACAGGCGCGAGGGCGGCTGCACACCGGCGGCTTTTTGACGTGGGGCCAGCCCTTTGTCGATTTGCTGGACCACGAGCGCGTCATGCCCCTGCTCAAAGTGATTTTAGGCGACGGCTTCCGGCTTGATCACTACTATGCGATCTACCTAAAGGCCGGTGCTGAGCGGCTCGGGTTGCACGGCGGCAACACGCCCTATGACCCGCCAGAGTACTACCACTTCCGCAATGGAAAGATGTACAATGGGCTGACAGTGGTTTCTTGGAACTTGGCCGACACCGGGCCAGTACAGGGTGGTTTTTGCTGTATTCCGGGCAGCCACAAGGTCAACTACCCCTGTCCGCAGGAAATCCGCGAGGCTCATGTCGAGGCCGGGTGCGTCGTAGTGCCGGAGGCAAAAGCCGGGTCCGTGGTAATTTTTACCGAGGCACTGACGCACGGCACGGCACCGTGGCGAGCTGCACATCAGCGGCGCTCGCTGTTGTTCAAGTACAGTCCAGGGCAGCAGTCGTGGTCTAAACACCACATTGCGCCGCCAGCGGGCGTGGCCTTGACCGAGCGGCAGGGGTTGCTTTTTGAGCCGCCGTATTTCCATGCACGGCCCTCGCTTTTTGACGCGGCCCAAAAGGCTTGAGGAAATGAAAATGAAAATCACGGAGATTCGGGCGTTTTTGGTGGGCCGGTTTTTGTTGGTGCGGGTCTATACAGACGAAGGAATCGTCGGCAATGGGGAAGCTGGGTTGTGGGCGCATCACCGGGTGGTGAAAGAAGCACTGGACGAGTTGAGCGATTACTACGTGGGCAAGGATCCGCTGCACATGGAGCACCACTATCAGGTGGTGTCGCGGTCCGCGCACTTCATGGGGGCGGCGCTGAGTGCGGCGCTGAGTGCGATCGACATTGCGCTGTGGGATCTATTCGGCCAGGCCATGGGTTTGCCCGTGTACCAATTGCTGGGCGGCAAGTGCCGCGACAAGGTAAAGTTGTTCGAGAATATCAGCGGGGATACGGCTGCGGAAGTGCGGGCGTGTGCGCAGCAGCGGATGGCGCAGGGGTTTACGTCATTGCGGATGACGCCGTTTGTCCGCGGGTTTGAGCAACGCACCAGCACGGCCAACATTTCGCTGGCCGTGGAATTGGTCGCGGCGGCGCGCGAGGTGCTTGGGGATGAGGTGGATTTGGGGTTGGAGATCCACCGGAACTTGCGGCCGGAGGAAGCCATTGTCTTGGCGACCGAATTGGCGCCGTTCAAAATACTGTACTACGAAGACCCATTGGCGCCGCAGAGCTTGGAGGCGTTAGAATACGTCGCCCGCCACATCAACATCCCCATCGCCACCGGCGAGCGGTGTTACAACATTTTTCAGTTCAAGGATCTGATCGACCGCCAGGTGGTCAGTCTGATTCGGCCAGACGTGTCGTTGGCGGGCGGATTCACACAGGTGAAGAAAATTGCCGCGCTGGCCGAGGCGGCTTTTGTGGGCATTTTTCCGCATCTGATGGGTAGCCCCATCAACAACGCGGCTTTCGCGCACCTGGCCGCGGCCATTCCCAACTACACGCACACCGAGCACAATGCCCTCAACGGGCCGCTGGCCGAGATCGTCGATGAGCAACTACGGGTCGAGGGCGGCTATCGGCTATTGACCAATCGGCCGGGGATCGGGATTGAAATAGTCGAGGATGCGCTGGCGAAATACCCGTACGAGCGCTGGGCGATTAAGGGCCATTTCCACGCCGACGGCTCGGTCGCGCACTAAGGCTTCTTGTAACCCCGAATAAACTGCGGCGAAGCGGGAGAACGCGATGATCGCTAGGTTCTGATGGACGATTTCGCCGGGCGAAAGCAAATGTTGCCCTTGTTGCCCATCACCTTATTGGGCGTGGCCGTCGATCTGTGGCTGCGACCGACGCTCGACTTGCGCTTGATGCAGTGGGCGTGGTGGGGGCTGTCGGTGGCGTTTTCGCTGGTGATGTGGCAGGCTCTTTTCGCGCTTAGCGGCCGATTGCGTCCGCGCTGGCAAACCGCGTTTGTCCTCGGCGTCGGCGCGATAGTCGCGGGGCTGGCGATGGCTTGGCTTGGCTTTCACCGCGTGTTTTACTGCTGGCCGACGGCCTACGCGCTCGTGCATTCGGCCAGCCATCCACGCGAGGCTTGGGGGTATATCCTCAATGAGGTCGATTGGGGGGACGCGGGCGTCTGGGTGGTAGTGGTGGTTTTCGTGGTGGGTTGGTGGCGCTACAAGTTGCGGCCGGGCGGCCAGCCCGTGCCCGGTCGCCTGGTGGCCGCGCTGGGCTTGGCCGGGGTGGTGGCCTTTGGCGCGGTGCATCGCCACGCGAGCATCATGGTGCCGGATGCCGCGGCCGCCAAGCTGGCCGTTGACTTGGCCGTTCACGCGCTCGTCGGCGGGGTACACGGGCGTTTGTTGCAAGCGAGCCGCCCGGGGGCGGCGGCGATTTATAGCGGGACGCCCGTAGATGCGAGTGCGCCCAACCTCATCGTGGTGATTGGGGAAAGCGTTGCGTTTAGCCGCCTGGGGATCTACGGGTACGAGCGGCAAACCACGCCCCGGCTGGCGGCATTGCGCCAGGCGCGGCCCGCCGATTGGGTACAGATGGAAAAGGCCGTGTCCAATGCCACGGCGACTAAAGTGGCCCTGCCCGCCATGCTGACTGGCCTGTTCCCGTCGCGCCCACCGGTGGAGCAGCACACCTTCCCGCTGCTGTGGCACTACGCCCACGCCGCTGGCTACCAGACCGCGCTGATCTCGGCGCAGAGCTATGCTTGGAACAATCTCGAAGGCTTTTTCGTCGATGACGCGCTCGATCACGTGTTTACGCTGGAGCGTTCAGACGCCGAGATCGTCAACTCCGAGGGGATGGATGACCGCCGGATGATGGCCGAGACTCTCGCAACCATCGACCGCTTTGCCGCGCACGGCCCGTTTGTGGTGGCCCTGCAATTCAACTGCACGCATTATCCGGGCTACGCGCCGCCGGATTGGCAGGCGTGGCCGGACGGGCGCTATGATAATGCAGTGGCCTACATGGATCATCTGCTCGGACGGCTGTTTGACTACCTCGCCGCAGCGGGCCTCGCCGCGAATACGATGGTGCTCTTTGTGGCCGACCACGGCGAAGATCTCGACGGCGTCCACAAACTCCACCGCACGGATTCGTATTATCAGCCGGCGATTGCCGTTCCGTTTTTTGCTGTCGTGCCCGAGCGGCAGCGGCAGCGGTTGGGGGCGGGTTGGGATCAGTTGCGTCAGAACGCGCCGAGGCGGGTGGCACTGACGGACTTGGTGCCAACTGCGCTGGACCTCCTCGGGCTGTCGGCGGATTCCTTGGTCGTTGCGTGGCAGGAGCGACTGGACGGCTGCTCGCTCCTGCGTCCGCTGGAGCCCGAGCGTCTGATCGTGGTGGTCAACACGGACGAACACGTGCAGTGGTCGCGCAAAGGCTATGCGATTGTGGCCGACGATTGGAAGTACATCAACTATAGTTGGCGCGGCTCCATGTTGTTCGACTTGGCGACCGATGCGCTGGAGCAGCGCGATTTGCTGGTCCGGGGCGAGGCCGCGCTGAGCCAGGCTGGGCAGCGGCATCTGCATCGCGTGCGTACCTTGATCGCCCAGACGCCCGCGCTGGCCGACATCCACGTGGAGCCTTGAAGTTTGCAGCGCTTGATTCCCGCTACATTTGCCGACCACCTCGAATCCGGCCCGGCGACGCCGAAGTTAGCGGGGCACACCGGCATTACTTGGCGCGGCTTTTGGACCGGGGTCTTTCTGAGCTTCTTTTTGGCCCTTGGCGCGCCGTATGCCAATACGGCCATGCACGCGACGTTCATGGCGTGGGATTTTAACACCCCGGGCGCCATTTTTCTGTTTTTAGTTCTAATCGGCCTACTAAACGTCCTCTTTAAGGTGGCCGCGCGGAATCGGGGCTGGGCGCTAGGGCTGGCTGTGGTGGCGCTGGTCGCCTATCTGGCGCACTCCCTGGCGCCGCCATTTGACGTGAGCGATCCGGGCTGGTGGTTGGCTTCCTTTTTGGTGGCCTCGGCCCTGCTCAACCTCGGCGTGGCCCTGCGCGGCGGCTCGCTGGCACTCAACCGCGCCGATCTGGTGCTAGTGTACATCATGCTGTTGATGGTCTCGGCTGTGTGTACCATGGGCATGAGCCAGCAGTTACTGCCGATCATCGCTGCGTTTTTCTACTATGCCACGCCGCAGAACCAATGGGAGGAAAAGCTGCGGGCGCTCTTGCCCGAGCGCGCCATTTTGGTCGATGACGGCGCGGACAATCGCGCCTTTTTCGAGGGAGGCGAAATTTCCTACGGAGCTTGGGTCGAGCCGCTGGCGTGGTGGGTGGTGTTTCTCAGTGCGCTTTACGTGGCGATGGTCTCGCTGGCGGTGATTTTGCGGCGACAATGGATGGACCGCGAGCGGTTGGCCTACCCGATTACCCAAGTCGGGCGGGCGATGGTGCAGGGGGAGAGCGAGGGGTTGCTCAACCGCTTTTTTACCAGCCGGGCGATGTGGTGCGGCTGCGCCATTCCCCTGTTTTTCGGCTCGCTCAAGGCGCTGCATCACTACGATCCAGCGCTGCCCGCCTTTGATTTAAGCTGGGGGGTGCCCTACGTGGGTAGCCAAGTGTTGCAGTTGCGGGTCCTCTTCGCGCTCATTGGCTTTTCCTATTTGATCAACACGAGCATCTCGGCCGGGCTGTGGGTGTTCCAACTGATCGCCAAGGCCGAGTCCGAGGTCCTGATCCTGATGGGGGCCGTCTCGAAGCAGAAGTTCGTCTACGGGATTGCCGGGCAGCCCTATCTGGCGTATCAAGGTGGGGGGGCGTTGATTGCGATGGTGCTGGTCGGGTTGTGGGTGGGACGGGAACACATTGGCGAGGTGTTCCGCAAGGCATTTGGGGGCGGGCGCGATGTGGATGACGGCGACGAGATCACGACCTATCGCAGTGCGGTCTGCGGCCTGCTAATCGGCTTTGGGGTCATGGTGGGTTGGCTGTGGCTGATGGGCGTGTATTGGTGGGTGGCGGCGGTGTTTATAGGGCTGGCACTGTTGATTTTTATCGGGATCAGTCGGGTGGTGGCCGAGGCTGGGTTGGCGGCGGTGCGCTCGCCGATGATCGCGCCGGACTTGATGATCCAAGGGCTGGGTGCCAATCTGGTCGGCACCAGCGGGGTGTTCAATCTGTCGCTGGCCTATATTTGGTGCGCCGATATCCGCATCTTCGTCATGGCGCTGCTGGTCAATGGGCTGAAGCTGATCGAGGACTTGGACCGCCGGAGCCGTCGGCTGGTGTTGTGGGGAGTGTATTTGGCGATCTTGATCGGCGCGGTCGGCTCGTGCTGGATGGTGTTGCAAATGGCCTACCGCCACGGTGGGATCAATTTGGTCGGCTGGCTGTTCAAGGGCGGACCTGCGACCGTGTACAACTACGCGGTACGCGGGCTGGAACCCGCCGGCGTCGCCTGGGATGGGTGGGGTTTTTTCGCTGGGGGTGCTGCTGCGATGCTCCTGCTGATGTGGGCGCGGCAGCACCTGCTCTGGTGGCCTTTGCACCCGCTGGGCTTTGCGGTGGCGGCCAATCACCTGATGGACAAGATCTGGTTCAGCGTCTTCGTGGCTTGGGCGATCAAGCTAGTTGTGTTGCGCTTTGGTGGCCCGGCGATCTACGCGACGAGTGTGCGCTTTTTTCTGGGGCTGATTATGGGCGAGACCTTGTGCAACGGCCTGTGGGTCGTCATTGACTACTGTACCGGCAAGACCGGCAATGTAGTGTTTATCATCGGTTAATTGTAAGGGCGTTCCTCGGGCGCCCTTGAGGAGAGATTTTGTGATGGATCAAGCGCTCATTTTGGCGGCCGGGCATGGCTCGCGTTTGCGCGATCACGTCCCGGTAACGCACAAAGCGCTAGTGCAAATAGCCGGTGAGCCTCTGTTGGTGCGCACCTGCCGGATGCTGGAGCAGAGCGGTCTAAAGGAGATTGTCGTGGTCACTGGGCATTGCGGCGCGGACGTGTGTGCGGCGTTGAACCGGGCGCGTGGTTTGGGAGTCGGGCTGCGGTTTGTCGAGAATGCGCAATGGCGGCTAGCCAATGGGATTTCAGTGTTGGCGGCGACCGAGATGCTGGCCGATCAATTCATGCTACTCATGGCCGATCATCTCTTCGATCCGGCGCTGATCGCGGCCATGCGGCGCGTGCGTCCAAGCCCCGGCGAGGTGGTGTTGGCCGTGGACCGCAAATTGGCGGCGATTTACGACATGGACGATGCGACTAAGGTGCGATTAGCCGGCCAACGCATTGCGGCGATTGGCAAGGAACTGACGGATTTCAACGCCGTTGATACCGGACTGTTTGCTTGCAGCAACGCGCTGGTGGCACGGCTCAGCGAGGTAAAGGCGCGGCGCGGCGATTGCAGCTTGACCGATGGGATGCGGGCCCTGATAGCGCAAGGCCGGTTGCGCGCTTGGGATATTGGCGCGGCTTGGTGGCAGGATGTGGATACGCCTGGCGCGTTGGCGCACGGGATGCGGCTGCTACGGGAGCACGGGCGCTAGGATATATCTTCCTTGCTTTGTCGGCGTTTATTTTTGCGACGGTACAGCACGTAAAAGGGGTACGAGGCGACGAGCGCGGCCGCCAGGATCACCGCGGCGACCCAGCCGAACATGCTGCCGATGGCACCGATGATGATAATGGGGCCGATGTAGGCGTGGGCGGTGCTGCTCCACAAAAGCAAGAGTGCGCCGACGAGGCTAATTTTCGAGAAAGGACAGGGCATCTGGGGGGATCCTCTGGGCTTGGGTCATCATGCCGCGCAGGGGTTTGCCTTGATATTCGGCGCGGTCCGGGTTGTAGTATTCCCACGCGATTTCGCCGGCTGGCGTGACTTCGAGCAAGCGGCCGCGTTGCGATTCTGTGATGAGGGTGTTGCCGTTGGGTAGCCGCTGTTGGGCGCCGCGGATCCAACTGTCAAAAGTCTGATCGGCGCTGGTGCCCTTGTACTCCCAGTACACTTCGTGCGTAAATAGATCGATTTCGAGGACGCGGCTTTGGCCGAAGGGGTGGCCGCGCAAGCCTTGGTTGTCGAAGAGCAGGACGAGGCCGTTGGGCAGCAGGTCTGGGTCGTGCTGCTGTTTCCAGATTCCTTCCCCGTACCAAATCACTTGTTGCTCGGTGGGATCGACGATGATGAGGGCGTTGGGGTTGCGCAAGGAGATGAGCAGGTCGCCAGCTTTGACGCGCGGGATGTGAGCGGCTGCGGCCCAATCGGGCGGGATGACGCGAATGGCGTTGGTGTGGGTGACTTCGCTGTGGCGGGTGGTTTGCCAGCGGTCGAATACGCTGCGATACGGCGAGTTTTGCAGGGCGCGGAAAAGGGAAAAGCGCCGCTTCTCTTGGCCGGTTACGCCGTCGATGACCACGGCAAAATCTTCGATGTATGGGGGTTGGATGTCGCCGATGGGCGCGGTGCCGATTTCTTGGACGAGGGTGTAGATGTTGCCTTGATCGTCCAAGTCGAAGTCGTGGTGGGCCGTGCCGGTGTATTTCCAGATGACCTGTGAGTTTTTGTCGAGTTTGACGAGGCCGTAGCCGTAAGGGTAGTGATCGACGTAGTCGTGGTTGGCCAGGAGGTCGCCGTTGGGATACAGATGCGTGCGGTGCCAGTGCAACATGTCGGGTTGCTGTGGGAAGGCGGCGAAGTCGTCTTCGTCAAAGGCTTCAGCAAAGTCGCATTGCCACTGGTGGACCACGTTGCCGAGCGAGTCCATGAGCACGGCCGCGGTGGCGTTTTTGGAGACGAGCGTCAGCCCGGGCTGCATGGCGGCGGCGTTGTGGATGATGGCCCCGGATAGCTCGCTGGCGTCTTCAAACCACATGGTGCTGGTGAATTGGTTTTTGGTGTCGGTGAGGTCTTCGTAGAGATAGGCGAGGTGGCCGTAGGCGTTGACGGCGTGGATGCGGATGTCGGGAGCGGGAGCGAGGTGGAAGATCGCCGACACTACGCCGGTGATGTACGCGAGGAATAGGAGGCAGCAGATGAGGGTGGCGATGTAGGTTTTGTGGAGGAAAGACGGCATGGGGGTCAGGGGTCAGTGGTCAGTGGTTAGTGGTCAGTGGTTAGTGGTCAGTGGTCAGTGGTTAGTTTCCCCGCTCTATCAGGGCCGGGTCGGGACAGGCCACTGACCACTGGCCACCGGCCACTATCAGGGACGGGAGGACATGGGCTAGCTTTGGTTGGTGTTGACGCGGACGGTGGCGGGGTCGACGCCGAACTTTTCGAGCAGCCAGCGTGAGCGTTCCGTAGCTGCCTCTGGGTAGTTGCTATTATTAAAATAGCCATCCGACCATAATAGATTCCCGATTTTTCGTTTGGTATAAAACGGCTTGCCGTTTGGGTGTTTCGGCTCCGTGTGTAAAAGGTAGTAGGATTTTGGTCGCTCCATTTTTATTGGACAATCCCGTTCTGAGATTTTGTCCGTTTCCACCAAATACTCGGCAACACTTGCCCACAGATCGACCCAAGAACTGAGCGGTTTTGGAGTTGAATTTGGAAACTGGATGGATGCTGGTGCTCGCTGCCCTTTTTCGACGTGGAACTCAGTAAGTGCCTGCCAACCGTCGCTGCTCTGCTGTGGGCTGATTGGTGCTGGCGTCGATTCTTCGGGCGCGGATTTTATCGTTACAGGTATCGCCGCTGCCAGATTGCCACTCGCCAAATTAGTGGTGCTGACGAAGACGGTGGCGGGGTCGACGCTGAATTTTTTGAGGAGCCAGCGTGATTTTCGCCAAGTGCTGGTTGAGCCGACAAAAGTATCTAACCATAGATTATCGACTTTTCGTTTGCTCATGAACTCCCTGCCGTTTGCGTGTTTCGGCTCCGTGTGTAAAAGGTATTTGGATTTTGATCGCTCCGTTTTTATTGGGCAATTCCGTTCTGAAATTTTGCCCGTTTCCACCAAATACTCGGCAACACGTACCCACAGATCGACCCAAGAACCGAGTGGTTTTGGACTTGAATTTGGAAACTGGACGAATGTTGGTGCTCGCTGTCCTCTTGTTACTTGCAACTCAGTAAGTGCCTGCCACTCGCCACTGGTCTGCTGTGGGCTGCTTGATTCTGGTATCGCCGCTGCCAGATTGCCACTCGCCAAATTAGTGGTGTTGACGCGGACGGTGGCGGTCTGCTGTGGGCTGCTTGGTGCTGGCGTTGATTCTTCGGGCGCGGATTTTATCGTTACGGGTGTCGCCGCTTCCTTCAGCTTGCCGCTCGCCAAATTCGGTCGCCATAGCGCTAAAGCCTGCAACGCGCAAGCATACGGCTCGTCTTGCGCCAATTGGAATTTCATCAGAATGCGCTCGTCGAGCGGACCTCTCGCAAACACGTCGAATAGCTGCCAATGGTCGCCGTTGGTGACGGCCATGTAGTCAATGCCCTCCATGTTCGCGTAGTTGAGTGCCTGCATTTTCTCGTCGTATTGCAGTGCCTTCCCTAGCGCCTTGGCCTCGATCACAGCGATTGGTTTCTCGCTTTTCATCAGCGCGTAGTCAGCCCACTTTCGCTTGATTCCGTATTCGAGTTTGACTGAATCGGGGTCTTCGACATCCCAGCCTAAAGCGCGCAGGAGCGGATCGATAAGTGCCTGCCGCGTCCGCGTTTCGTAGCCGGTCAAATAGGCATGATGCGCCCGAATGCGCGCCTGAAGCGTTGCGATGGTTTCTTTTAGATCGTCTAGTGCCATGGGGATGATTCCTTTGCGGCTGGGCATTGCGCCTGTATTCGTCTGTTGTTTCTTATTGCTAAACTGTCATGGAAACGAATTTTAATCAAACGCGGCTGATGCGTTTTTGCGGCTGGCTGGTGCATGGGCATCCGAACTTTTGGATTGACGTGGGCAAGCTGGAGACGCGGCTGCTCAAAGGGCGGCTCAAGGCGGTACACGACCCCATTTACATCGCGGGCTTGGCGCGGGCCGGCACGACGCTGCTGCTGAACATACTGGCGTCCCACCCGCGCCTGACCTCGTTCAAATACTGCGATTACTACGGGGCGTTCACGCCGTTTTGGGCCGACCGCCTCTTCCGCGCCGCCGGACTGGGCGCGGCGCACAAACAAGAGCGTGCTCATGCCGACGGCGTGCTGGTCAACGCATACAGTCCCGAGGCCATGGAAGAAATTCTGTGGATGCAGTTTTTCGATTTCCTGCACCACCCGATAATAAACAATGCGCTCGAAAGGTGGTTCAGTCACCCGGAGTTTGAGGCTTTTTACACCGCGACCTTGGCGAAGCTGCTGCTGGGCCGCCAGGCCGAGCGCATCGTCTCCAAAAACAACTACAATATCACGCGGATCGCGTATCTGGCCAAGCTGTACGAAGGGGCGCGCTTCGTCATTGCGGTGCGCCAGCCAGCCGCGCACATCGCGTCCATGATGCGCCAGCACCAGCGCAACTTGGACCACTTCTCATCGTCGGCTCACCGCCAGTACCTGCGCAACGCCGGCCACTTTGAGTTTGGCTGCGAGCGCCTCCCCATCAACATTGACTCGGCAAAAACGCAGCACATCCAAACGCTGTGGGACGCCGGGCGCGATGTCGAGGGTTGGGCTGAATACTGGAATGCGATATACGCTTGGACCTACGAGGAGGTACTACAGCAAGACGCACTCAAGACGCGCTGTTTGGTGGTGCCGTTTGAGCACTTGTGCGCGGCCGCCGCGCCGAACATTGCGGACCTGCTGGCGTTTTGCAACTTGGATGCTGGAGAGGCTTGGGTGGAGCGTTGGGCCGAGCAGGTCGCGTATCAGCCGCAATACGAAGCATCGTTCAGCCCGGCCGAGCGCGACGCCATCGGGCAGATATGCGGTGCGACCGCGAAGAATTATGGGCTATAGTTACAGAGTCATAGTCAATAGAGGAGCCTAAAGATGACCACCGCTGACCCAACGCCCTTGTGGACGTCTTATCTGCTGCCCCGGCCGCACGAGATTCGCATTGCCGACAGCGTGCGCTGTCGGCCGGGCGAAGTGGGCATTGCGCTGCGAGAGCAAGCCGGGCCGATTGAGCGGCAAGGTGCGGCCGAGTTGGCCGCCCTGTTCATTGAAAAGGGAAAAGCAAAGCCCAATGGCGGCTCCTTTACCATTGACCTGGGCGTGGCCCCGGCAAACAGCGCGGCCATTGAGCGGCTACAGCACTTGAAGAACAAGGCCCAAGCGTACCTCATTGAGCCACGGGGCCGAGCGGGTCTGGTGCTGACGGGATTAGACGAGTGCGGCGTGTACTACGCCTGCCAAACCCTGATCCAATTGCTCGAACCCGAAATGAGCCGAGAGCAGGTACACATCCCCTTGGCCGAGGTGCTCGACTGGCCCGATATGGCCGAGCGGGGCCTGTGGAATTTTCCCGAGCCGGCGACTTGGATCCCGTGGCTGGCCACGCTCAAACTGAACTACGGCAAAATGGCCTCCACGCAACTGCATCCCATCAAACGCGGTCAGCGCAATCGGGCTACCATCGACCGAGCGCAGCTCGGCGCGGCGCGGCAGCGGGCTTTCAATTATCTGCCCTATATCCTGCACCTCAATTTCCTGCACGAGTGCGGCCTTTTTAGGGCCTATCCCGAACTGGCCGGCCAGGGCGACGCGGCTTTGACCGGGCGTTATTTCGCGCACAAGGCGGGCAATCAACACCGGGTGCCCTGCGCTTCGCAGCCGCTGTTGGTGCAAATCATACAAGAGTGGATGGAGGATATCGCCGAGCAGGGGGCCGGGGAAGTAAGCTGCTGGTTGAGCGAGCGGCCGGGCCAGTGTGGCTGCCTTGAATGCCGTGCGGTGGGGCAGTTTGTGCTGGAGGCGCGGGCTTTTGTCGCGGCTTGGCGGCAGGCGCAAAAGCGCTATCCCAGCTTGCAGATTCGCATCTTTTTATCGACCACCACCACCGAGCGCAACTATCGGGTGCTGGACGAGTTGCCCCCAGCCGTGAAGATCGAGCGGGCCTGCGCCACACAACTCGAAAGAGTGCTCCATCGGCCCCGCGACCTAATGGCCAATCCGCTGCTGGACCACTATGCGGCCGAGGGACGCTGGATCGCCAGTTACGACGTGCCCGTTGCGGCTAATGGCCGGGTGGATACGCCGGAGTTCAAGGTGCCGCAGCGCTCGGCTCACCGCATGAGAGATTACGTCGGCCAACTGGTGCGGCGGGGCTATAGTGGGGCGTACGCCATGATGGCGTGGGGCGGCCCAGAGCGTCAGATTTGCAGTTTTAATATTCACGCTTTGGCCGAGTGGGCTTGGAACGCGCAAGGCCGCGATGAGGCGGAATTCGCCTTGGCGTGGGCGCGGCGGGAAGGCTATGCCCAGCCAGCGGTCGTAGCGGCGTGGGCCACCTTGATGGGGCCGGTGGAATTCGACGTGTACGATTCCGATTTCCCGATATGCTATTCTTGGGGCCAGGCCGCACAGATGGTGCGGCAGCGGCAGCGTCCCTATTTGGGCGAGGGGATGTTCCGCTACTATCTCACGGCTGAGGACTTCGACGCCAAAGTCGCGGTCTGCGACCGGGCCTTGGCCCTGGTCGAGGGCCTTGGGGAAGCGGAGTTGGCCCACGAGACGCGGGTGGTGCGCTCCTATGTGGAATTGGCGCGCAGCGTCTATTGGGTAGCCGAACAGATGGCCACGCTCGACCTAGCGGATATGGAAAATCAAGCGTTGGTGCGCGGCCGTCTCGACCAGTTGCAAAAGGCCGGACAAGACAACATCGCGGCCATTCGGGATTGGCGCGCTGGCTTGGGGGGCGAGCCGTGGCACTACCGGGTACACGATGCGATCAAAGGGACGGAGACGACCGTGGCCGCGATCGTCCAATGCGTGGCCGATCGCTACCTGTACTGATCCGCATCAGGGCGCAAACTCGTAAACCACCGGCACTTGTGCCGGATCGGTGACGCGCGCGTCCGCGTGGTGGTAGATGTTGATGCGTCCGGTGCCGCAGTCGCCAAAATCGTCGCAGGAGAGTGCGCCGATAAGGCCCTGAAAGCCGGCTGTCGCCCCGAGCTCCTCGCGCAGGGCGGCGCGGTCCACATACAACTTCCCGTCTTTTTCCACGGCAACGGATTGGATGGTGCTAAGCAGCACCGTGGTGGCGTCGTACGCATGCGCCCAGTACGGAGAAGTAGGCGACTCGCCGTACGTGGCTTCATAGGCGGCGAGCACTTCGTCCGCATTTTTGCCGGTCGCTCCATTGACATTGGGGCCGTGGTCCGCCTCTGGCCCGGCGAAGTACATGCCCTCGGACTGCGGTGTGCCGAGAAACCCGGATACGAAGAGGGCCGCGCCGGTAATGAGCACCGCGTCCTCCAGCCCGTCGAACGCGGGTGCCGCCTCGGCGAAAAGCGTGCCTTCCGCTTCAAAGAGCGGAAAGAAGATGCCGTCTGGCGCGGCTTCCGCGAATGCCGCGAGGACGGGCGTCACGTCCATGGTGCCCTTGTCGATGCGGGCGGTGGCCGCGATCTCGCCGCCGAGGGCGCGGAAGGCATCGCCAAACGCGCTGACGAGAGCTGTCGTGTACGGATCGCCATCGTCAACGGCCACCATGCGCCGCAGGCCCAATTCACCGTAGGCGAAGTCGGCGACGGCGCGCGCCTGATAGAGGTCGTTGTTAGCCGTGCGGAAATAGCCGGGGTGGTAGTTGGGGTTGGCGTTGCCGGCGAGGTCGGACGTGAGCAAAGGCGAGGTGTTGGACGGCGAGATTATCACCAGGCCCGCCTCGCTGATCACGGGTGAGGCCGCCACGGCCGCGGCCGAGCACGATGTGCCGACGACCCCTATCACCTGCGGATCGGCGATGATTTGCTCGGCGCCGGCGCGGCCCCCCTCGGGCGAGCACATGCTGTCCAGCGACTCGCCGAGGTCGATGGCGCGATTGTGGATGGCACCGAAGTCGCGCGCGGCCAACTCGACGCCGTACCGCAACGCCGCGCCGAGCGAGGACACGTGCGTGAGCGAGAACAACGAACGGATCTGCACGGCCTCGCCTACCTCGACCGCGCCGAGCGGCCCGGCCTCAAAGCCGAGCGGTTCGTCCTCGCCGCACGCTGCGAAGAAAGTCGCCAGCAGCACGATGTGGAATTTCCTGAATGTACTCATGGGAACAAACCTCCTCATTGCGTTATTCACGCTGGATAAATGCCCAAAAATTCGCGGGCCGGGTGGTGCGGCTCCGAGGCTGAACGGGCATCGGGATCGTTGACTACCGCCGTAACGGGCGGCACTACGGGGCGTCCGTGGGCTAGGGGATCGTCGGTGTCTTGCATCCATTGGTCGAGGCGTTGGCGCAGCCCGGCTAGCCGAGCTTGACAATGGGGGTCTGCGGCCAAGTTATGGGTTTCGTGCGGGTCGAACACTAAGTCGTAGAGTTGTTCGCGCGCTAGCGGGCGTTGCCGCCAACCTTGGTCGATAAAATAGTCTTTGGTCGGGCTGTCGTCGCAGTGGGGCATGACCGGGTACTGACGCGCGTCAAAGCGGCGGATGTACTTGAAGCGCGCGGTGCGGATGCAGCGCTGGGGTTCGTAGTAGGTGTGGTAGTTCACTTCGGCGAAAATTTCGCGGCGGATTGCGTGCGCTTGGCCGTTTATCAGGGGCAGGATCGAGGTGCCTTGTACGCGATCGGGCGATGCAATGCCGGCTAGGGCGCAGACCGTTGGATAGATATCGACTTGGCTGACTAAGGCATCGAGTACTTGGCCGCCGCTAAAGCCGCTTGGGCCGCGCATGACTAGCATGACGCCCAGGCCGTGGTCGGTGAGGTTGCACTTCATGGTCGGGAAGGCAATGCCGTGGTCGGTGGTGCAAATGACGAGGGTATTGTCGGCCAGGCCGTGGTCTTGCAGGGCGGCGAAGACGCAGCCCATTTTGGCGTCGAGGGTGCGGGCCGCATCCATGTAGGCGGCCATGTCGCGGCGCGTCTCGGGGGTATCCGGGAAAGGCGCGGCTGGACGCACATAGCGCGGATCGGTGGGGGCCTCGTCGTGGGGCTGGGGCGCGAAACCGCGCCGCTGGCGGTGGGTTTCGCCAAAGCCCACGTCTAAATAGAACGGGGTGCGATGATCTTCGGCTAAGAAGGCCGCGGCCCGGTCCTCGGTCTGGACATCGGGTGCTTCTTGGGGCAATAGGCGGGTGAAGCCGGCGTCGTTAATGTCCGCGACCACGTGCTGGAGGCCGGCCAGGGCCGTGGTGTAACCGGCCTTTTGCAGGGCATGGGTCAGCAGCCGTTCAGGATGGGGCAAGGTCCAGCCGCGATTGACCAAGCCGGTCATGCCGCAGGAATGGGCCCACTGGCCGGTGAGTAGGCAGGCGCGGCTAGGCGAGCAGGTGGGGTTGGCGCAAAAGGCTTGGCGGAAGAGGACGCCTTCCTCGGCTAGCTGCTGGATGTGCGGCGTGGGTATGGCATGGCCGTAGGGCTGGACGTAGCGGCCGGTGTCGTGCGAGTGGATATAGACGATGTTGGGAGCTGGCATGGGCACGGAGGGGAAATGGTCGCCTGCATGGTTTGAATTTTGAGAATATAACGAAATATAACGCAGGAAGTTCCACTACCTAAAGTCCATTGACAAGCCAATGAGGCCAAACGTAGCTTAGGTCCGCCAACAAGGCCAACCTTCCCATCCGCCGAAAGAGAGAGTGCAACATGACGACCGATCAAGCTCCGTCCCAGCAGACCTACCGCGCCACAGCTTTTGCCGACGCCAAGCCCGAACTCGCCGCTCGCGGGGCCACGCCCGAGCGGTTGGAACACTTGCGGGAGCATGGTTTCGTCATCATCACCGACTTTGTCGATAGCCCGTGGATCCCCATTCTGCGCGCGGCCGGTCGCCGCGTCACCGAGGCCTGCGCCCCCGAGCACGGCTACAGCCAGATCGACTGCTCAAGAGGCTACGTGCATCGCGCGGCTGGCCATGAGCCGTGGGCGATTCGCGGCCTGGTCCATCCCGCTTTTAAGGAGCCTTGCTTTGCCGAGTTCCACGGCTCGGACGATTTCCTCGATTTCGTGGCCTCGTGGTGTCATGGGCTTGGGCCTGAGGATATGGTGATGAGCGGTATGCTGCTGTGGTGCAATCCGCGGCGGCACGAGAATGGGCCGAGTTGGCACCGCGATGTGACGTGGTGGGGCACGGGCAAGCCCTATTTTTCGCAACAGGACAACCGCGGGGACCGCCCGGCGGATTTTTCCGAAGAAGTCGAAAAGGTTCGCTGGGCAGCAATTCGCGCCAACAACGCCCGGTCGCTCGCCGAGCGGAACGGCGTGAGCATGTTCTTGGCGCTGGTGGACGACGAGTGCCACGAACTCATCCCGGGCAGCCACGAGCGCTGGCGCACGCCGTTTGAGCACGATGTGCTCTTGCCGCAATCCATGAAGGACCAAGGGGTGCCGCACACGCCGAGTTGGAACGGGAAGGACCCCTTGCCGGGCCAGGTGGCGATCCGGCTCAAGCCCGGGGAAGCCCTCATCCGCAATGGGGTCGCGATCCACACCGGGCACACGGTCCCCGAGCGCGAGCGCAACACCTTGTCTATCGGCTGGTCCAAGTGGTCGGGTCCGTTCACTGGAGAGCCGTCCGTGGCGGACGCGCGCAATGCGTGGCAACTCGATCCAGCGGTGCGCGATGCCTTGCCGCACGAGTGGATGAAGACCGCGTGGGAGCGTTGGGCCGAGACCCAAAAGTTAGGGGACACGCTCGAAGATCGGTACGCGGGGTTTGATATCCAGCGCATTAAAGCCGGGGAAGTCGCGGGTTGGCGCAGCGAGCTGGAGCGCCGTGCAGCGGCCGCGGGCGAGGCGTGGGAGCGGTTTCAGACGGTGGCGTGAAGTGGCCCGCCGTTCAGCTACCTTGGGGCAAAATGCCATACTGGCGCAGCGTATCCTCGGCGGTGGGCCGACGGAGGCGAATGCGATCGTCGCTTAACAAATACGAGAATACGTAGCCAAGCCCAAGCATCAGAATGCCGATTAGGAAGCAATAGATGAACGCCCGGTCGGGATATTGATCCTTGAGATACCCCACGTACAGGGGCCCGCAAATCCCGGCCGCGGCCCAAGCCGTCAAAATGGTCCCGTACATCGTCGACATCTTTTGCGGGCCAAAAACGTCGAGCACGAAAGAGGGCATGGTGGCAAAGCCGCCGCCAAAGCACAAGAGGACGTAACAAATGAGAACCGAAAAGACCCAAGGGTTGCGCTCGGTCATCAAAATGCCAAACACGACCATTTGGCTGGCGAGCAGAATCCTGAAGACTTGGACGCGCCCCAACCGATCCGAGAGCAAGCCCCAGAACAGCCGCCCCACGCCATTGCACAGCGAACTGACGGCGATCAGCGTGGCGCCATAGTCGGCCAGCGTGGCCGGCTCGACGGTTGGATCGGCCAACCCCCAAACCTCTTGCAGGAGTTCCGACTGAAAGCTGATGACCGAGATGCCCGCGGCGATGTTGAAGAAGAAGACGATCCACATGAGGGCGAACTCAGAGGAGCGCAGGTACGGCGCGACCGAGGCGGACTCGTCGGCGGGCGTTTGTGCGGCGACCGCTTCAGCGGCGGCCGGGGGATTGCTCAACAGCAAGCTGCAAGGGATGAGGACGATGGCGAAAATTATCCCAAGCCCCAAGAAGACGCGGGACAGATCGCCTTCTAAGTGGGAGACTAGCAGGGGGGCTAGGCCCTTACTCAACAGCAAAGCCCCCACCCCGAACCCCATGACGACAATGCCGGTCGCCAAGCCCTTTTTGTCCGGGAACCACTTGGCCACCGTCGCCACGGGCGTGACGTAGCCCAGGCCAATGCCCGCCCCGCCAATGACGCCGTATCCCACGTAAAACAGCGCGAGCGCGTCCCAGCGCAGGGCCAGACTCGCCAGCATATAGCCAGCCGAGAACAGGACGCTGCCGGTCACGGCCAAGCGCCGCGGCCCGACCTTTGGTAGCCGGGCGCCGGCCCAAGCCGCCGAAGTGCCGAGCGAGAGGATCGTCAGGCTGAAAGCCCAAGCCGTCTCGGTGAATGACCAGCCCAACTGCCGCACCAAGAGCGTCTGGAAGAAGCTCCACGCGTACACCGTGCCAAAACAGACCTGCAGGACCGTGCAGAACAGCACCATAAGCACGCGCGGCATTGTTGCGCCATGTTCCCTAGATCTCAATCGGATCTACTCCGCTCTTTGTCGGCAACGTAGCGGAAGAGTCGCGCTAGGTGTCCGGCTTCGTCGTCGCGCGTCAGCAGGTCGTCGTCCGCAGGTTGCTCATCGCGAGCTACGCGCACGGCGTAGCCCAAGAGTGCGCCCAGCGGCTTGGCCGCTAGGTTCACCAACCAGATGGCCGCAAAGACGCCGACGACGAGGATGATGGAGAACAGGTAAACCTGCTGGCCAATGGCGCGTTGAATTTTTAGCGCGATCAAACCAGTGTCCATACCCACGTGGACCGTGCCGGCCACGCCGGCGAGAATCGGGCTGCCCACTTCGACGAAATCGCCCATTTTAGGCAGGCTGCGCTCCACCGTTTCCATGTTAAACGGATCGCTGGCGCGAATTTCTGCGGGAATGCCGGGCACAAAAGTGTGGGCGATAAATTCGCCGGATTCGTCGGTGATGTAGATGTACTTGATGCCCTGAATCTCGACGAACTGGTCGATGAGCGACTGCAACGCCGACAAGTCGCGATTTAAGAGAATGTCCACGCTGGAATCGGCGATGGTCTTGGCAATGTCGCGGCTGTTGCTCTCGTATTCGGCCGATAGGTGCGTATCCACGGTATAGACGCACAGAATGGAGGTCGATAGGCCGATCAAGCCGAATAGGGCAAAGACGCCGAACAGGGTTTTCTTAAAGAGCTTTTGGACTTTTATCACCATCAGGCAAACCGAGCGTGCCAATCGTCTAAGGGGACAAAACGACCGGCATCGACCACCGTGTAGTACACTCGCTGGAGGCCTTGGCGCCGGGCGGGACCAAAGGAGACCTGTTCGCCAAGGCCCAGATCGAAGTCCGCGACCGAGAACACGGCCTCTTCGAGTTGACCGCGCTGTGGCTCGGCCCCGAGCCGGTGCAAAATTTCGACCATGAGCTTGGCGTTGAGAAAGCCTTCGAGGCTGACGAAGCTGTAGTCAAAAGGCGTATAGGGGTCTTGCAACAGTTCGGCTGGCGGCTGTGGGGCGTAGCGGTCCATCAGGCCGCGGTACTCTTGGACCGCGGGTATAGAGGTATCCTCGTAACTGGGCACCACTTGGGAGTTTACCAGCCACTCGGTGTAGCGCTGGTCGTCGTCGCGGCCTTCGGTAAGCAGCTTGAGGAGATTTTCGCTGCCAACGAAGGACAGGTTGGCAAAAGGCACCGCTAGACCGAGATCGACGGCATCGCGGGCAAAGGCCGCGCAGGCCGCATAGGCACCGATGCAGATTACCGCTTGGGGCTTGGCTTCCTTGAGGATTTCGACCTGTTGGCGCATGGTGCTGGTGAATCGCTCGCCGCGCCGATACGTGGCTTCGCCGACGATTTGTTCGCCGTGCTTTTTCAGGGCGCTGCGCACCCCGGCCCAGCCACTGCGGCCGTACGCATCGGCTTGATAGAACACGGCAATGCGCCGCCGGTTGATGCGCACGAAATTATCGACTAGACCGGCTGTCTCTTGGCGGTAGGAGGCGCGCAGATTAAAGGCGAAGGTGCCATAGGGTGGTTCGCGTTGGGGTTGGGCACCGGTGAAAGGGAAAAACAGCAGGATATTCCGGTCTTGGAATTTTTTGAGGATGGGCAATACCCGCGTCACCGTGGGCGTACCAACGTAACCGAACAGCAGAAACACCTGATCGTCGAGCATCAGCTTCATGGTGTTTTTGACCGAAGGGCCAGGCTGATAGCCATCGTCATAGGCTTTGACCTGTACGGTGCGGCCCGCTATGCCGCCTTGCTGATTTACGTGGGTAAAATACGCGCCGGCCCCTCGATAGAGTTCGATGCCCAAGCCCCGGGACGGGCCGGAGAACGCGGCCGACATGCCGAGGAGGATCTCGGTGTCGGTCACGCCCGATGCGGGGCGGTCGGCAAAGGCCCGCACGGCGTACCACCAAGGGGCAACCAAGCAACCGCTAAGGCCGGCACGGAGCAGCATGCGCCGCGTCATTGCTCTCATACAGTTACCGCCTAGCATGGGGTCGGGATGGACGGCACAATAAAGGGCCTTTGTTGATCGTGGGTCAAGTTCGTTGACGGCTGTCGCCGCTTATGGCTTCCCGCACGACTCGTCCGGCCCAGTCCCGCGCCGGTGCCACGGCGAGCAAAGCGGCAATGGTCGTCGGGTTGTCGATGATGTTCACCGGCTCTTGCAAGGGCCGCCCGGTGGGTACTGGCGGCCCGGCGATCACCCATGGAATGGTCATGTCCTCGTCCATTTCCGTGCCGTGGGTGCGCTCGTGCCCGCCGTGATCGCTGGTGACGATGACGGTGGTCTCGGCGGGGTCAACCGCTGCCAACACCGCGCCAATGGCCGCATCGGCCCGCCCAACAGCGGCCAGATATTGGGCCGACATCCAGCCGTGGTCGTGCCCTGCTACATCGGTGCCGCCTAGATAGACAAAGGCGAAATCGGGCGTCCATTGGCGCAGCGTCGCCGCGGCCAAACGGGCCAGTTCCCCATCGCCATCTGGCTCGTGGCAGTTGTTCATATAGTACGAGCGGTCCAGCGAGCCTGGGTCCGCCAGATCGCGCAATGGCTCCCAGTTGTAGAAGAACGCCGTGCGCTTGCCCGCTTGGTGCAGCACGTCGACTAGGCTGGGCACGGGTCTGACTTGGGGCACATAGGTGTTGGTGATGATGCCGTGCCGCTGTGGGGGAACGCCGCGAAACATGGAGGTGTGGCAGGGCAAGGTGGCCGAAGGCATCACCGTGCGGGCGGTATAGGTGCTGGCTCCTTGGCGGATTAAGCGGTCCATGCAGGGGGTGGCGGCCTGTTGGAGACCGTCGGGCCGCAGTCCGTCGATGACAAAGAGAATGACGCGCATGGGATTCCTTTCTTTGGGGTGTGATCGCGCTGGCGTTATCGCGCCGCTTCGCTGGCCGACAGGGCTTCTGCTTGTTCGAGCACCGTTTGCGTGGCCTGCTCCTGCTTGTCGGGCGGGTAGTTGTGCTTGCGCAGGGTGCGTCTGACCAGCCGGCGCAGGTTGGCGCGGACATGCTCGCGCAGATTCCAGTCGATGGTAACGTTGTCGCGCACGGTCTCCACGAGTTCGCTGGCGATCGCCCGGAGCGTCTCGTCGCCGAGCACTTGGACCGCGCTGTCGTTGGTCTCCAGCGCGTCGTAGAAGGCCAGTTCGTCCTCGGACAGCCCCAGCTTCTGCCCCCGCGCATTGGCCTCGCGCAGGTCGCGGGCGAGTTGGATCAGCGCTTCGATCACCTGCGCGGCCTCAATGGCGCGGCTCTGGTAGCGCCTGAGCGTCTGCTCCAGCATCGCGGCGAAGGACCGCGCCTGAACGACGTTCTTGCGCCGCCGGACCGCCAGCTCGCCCCGCAACAGCTTCTGCAAGAGTTCGACCGCGAGGTGGCGCTGGGGCATGCCCTGTACTTCGGCGAGAAACTCCTCGGACAGGATGGAGAGGTCGGGCTTTTTCAGCCCGGCCGCGGCGAACAGGTCGAGGACCCCTTGGGACGCCACCGCCCGCGAGACGATTTGGCGGACGGCGTGGTCCAGCGCGGCCTCGGGCCGTGCGGTCCCGGCGGCGCGCTTGGCGAGCACCGAGCGCACCGCTTGGAAGAAAGCCACGTCGTCGCGGACGCCGAGTGCCTCCTCGTGCGGCACGGCAAGGGCAAAGGCCCGGGTGAGTTCCTGTACCGCTTGGAGGCAGCGGTCTTTGCCGTTCTCTTGCGCGAGGATGTGTTCCTGCGCGGCCGGCAGCAGGCCGACGCGTTCGGCCGGGGTGCTGTCGCTCCACTGGCCGCAATCGAAACCGTGGAACAAGCCGCGGCAGATCTCGTATTTCTCCCGCATCGCCGCCACCGCTTCGGACTGGTCGAGCGCGGTTTTCCCGCGGCCGCCGCTCTCGGTGTAGGTCGCGAGCGCCCGCTTGAGTTCGTGCGCGAGCCCGAGATAATCGACCACCAACCCACCCGGCTTGTCGCGGAAAACCCGGTTGACGCGGGCGATCGCCTGCATCAGCCCGTGGCCGCGCATCGGCTTGTCGATGTACATGGTGTGCAGGCTCGGCGCGTCAAAGCCGGTCAGCCACATGTCGCGCACCAGCACGAGGTGGAGCGGATCGTCGGCCGCGCGGAAGCGTTGCGCTAGGGCCTCGCGGCGCGGCTTGTTGCGGATGTGGGGCTGCCAGTCCGGCGGATCAGAAGCGGCGCCGGTCATCACGACCTTGATCTGCCCTTTGTCGTCGTCTGCGTGTTCCCAGTCGGGGCGCAGGCGGATCAACCTGCGGTAGAGGTCCATGCAGATGCGCCGGCTCATGCAGACGACCATGGCCTTGCCGGCCATGGCCTCCAAGCGACGCTCGAAGTGATCGACGATGTCCTGCGCGATAAGAGCGACGCGCTGCTCCGCGCCGACGATGGCTTCGAGCTGCGCCCAGCGGGTCTTGATTTTCTCCTTGCGGTCGAGTTCTTCGCCCTCGGTCGCTTCCTCAAACCCGGGGTCAATGCTGGGCTTTTCGCCCTTGTCGAGCGCGAGCTTGGCGAGCCGGCTCTCGTAGTAGATCGGCACGGTCGCGCCGTCCTGCACCGCCCGCTGGATGTCGTAGATGCTGATGTAGTCGCCGAATACGGTGCGGGTGTTGGCGTCTTGGCGTTCAATCGGCGTGCCGGTGAAGCCGACGAAGGACGCGTTGGGCAGGGCGTCCCGCATGTGGCGGGCGAAGCCGTCGATGAAGTCGTACTGGCTGCGATGCGCCTCATCGGCGATCACCACGATGTTGCGGCGGTCCGACAGGAGCGGGTGCTGGTCGCCGTTCTCCTCGGGGAAGAACTTTTGGATGGTGGTGAAGACCACGCCGCCCGATTGGACTGCTAGCCTGCGCCGCAGGTCGGCGCGGCTGGCCGCCTGTACCGGCGGTTGCCGCAGCAGATCGCCGCAGCGGGAAAAGGTGGCGAAGAGCTGGTCGTCGAGGTCGTTGCGGTCGGTCAGCACGACGACCGTTGGATTTTCCATGGTCGGCTCCCGGACGATCCGCCCGGCATAGAAGGCCATGGTCAGGCTCTTGCCCGATCCTTGCGTATGCCAGATCACGCCGATGCGTCGGTCGCCGCGTGCGCCGCCCGGGTTGCGGCCGGACTCGTAGCGTCCGGTTTCCTCCCGGAGTTCCGAGACTTGTTGCAGTTCGGCCGCGCGCCGGGTCTCGGCGACGGCCGTCTCGACCGCATGGAACTGGTGGTAGCCCGCGATCTTCTTGACCAGCGTTCCGCTGCCGTCGTCCTCGAATACGATGAAATCGCGCAGCAGGGCGAGAAAGCGGCGCGGCTCAAACGCTCCTTGGATCGCTACTTGGAGTTGGGTAAGAGCCCCCGGGGCCAGTTCCTCGCCGGAGATGGTGCGCCAAGGTTTGAACCATTCGCGCCCGGCGGTCAGCGAGCCGATGCGCGCCTCCACTCCGTCGGAGACGACGAGTGCGGCATTGAACGCAAACAGCGACGGAATCTCAGCCTTGTAGGTTTGGAGTTGCTGCCACGCCGTCCAGACCGTTGCGTCCTCGTCCGCCGGGTTCTTGAGCTCGATGACGGCGAGCGGCAGGCCGTTGACGAACAGCACCACGTCCGGGCGGCGCTCGTGGTTGTGCTCGATGACCGTGAATTGGTTGACGGCCAGATAGCTGTTGTCGGCGGGGTCGTCGAAGTTGAGGACCTGCGCTTGCGCCCCGCGGATCGCGCCGTTATCGTCCCGATACTCGACCGGTACGCCATCGACCGTCAGCCGGTGAAAGGCCCGGTTGCGGGCCTCCAGCGTCGCGCCTGCTGGCCGGGTCAGCTTGCGGAAAGCGTCTTCCAAGGCGGCGGCCGGCAGGGCGGGGTTGAGGCGGCCAAGGGCGTCGCGGACCAGCGAAGAAAAGATCGGGTCCGCATAGCTTGCTCGAAGGGCCTGCGGCCCGGGCGGCCGGTCCGGTCCTCTGACTACGTTGTAGCCAAGCCCGCGAAACCATTCGAGCGCAGCGTGTTCCACCGCCGATTCGGACAGGTAGGCCACGTCTAACCTTTGGGTTGCAGCCGAGGAAGCGCGGCCACGTGCGGAACGTGCTTGCGAATGGACGCGGTGGGGACCATTCCCGCCTCTGCGCTCGGCGACAAACCGGGCAGCCCGATCCCCAGCACTGCAAACAACCGCCTCATGGCTTGAGCGACCGATATTCCACCAATGCGGAATGTCCGACGATGTCAATGATGGTTATCGACAATTCAGCACCATAAGCGTCCGTAAGCTGCATTGCCTTGCCGAGCCGAAAAGGCACCGGCTGCTGTCGGCCCTCCTCAATGGCGATATTGTCTGCGTACAGATAAGTCCGGTCGGACGTATCGCGTATTGGGTTTAGCCGCCCGCGCAGGCCGGGGAGGTGCCCGGTGGCTTGGGGGAATATGGCCGCACCTCCGGCCGGGAGCGGCCCGAGTTCCAGCCGCAGACCGCCCTTGTGCGGACTCCACTCCCGTTCAAGCCCCGCCGCATACCCCGGAGCCGCCGCGTAAACGGTCATCGGCAGATGCGTCGTATGCAGCTCAAGGGCTGCTTCGCCAGCCTCGTCGGTAGTGGACCGCTGCCACGTCTTGTTCGGAAAGAGGGCCAAAACCTCGACTCCGGGTAGAGGCACTCCTTTGGAGTGGACCGCGACCGTTGCGTCGGCGGGGGTGAGTTCGAGTTTGGCAGCGGGGATGCTCAGCACGACGTTGGATGCGTCAACGACTTTGTATGCCGGCCGGACACCGGCGGTTTCCCGGGTCTCCTTGTGGATGATCGAGACCCCGTCTCCCCGACGTTCCATCAAGTACCGGCGATGGTTTGATCCGGGCACCTCGCCAACGGGAATTCTGCCGAATACGGAAGCGATCACTTCGTTGCGGGTGGCTTGGCTTACTTCCATGCCTTCTAGGGTCATGCCATTGGGAAGTTGACCGGGCGAGTCGATCTCGAGGCGGTCCTTAAACATCGAAAGTCTGATCCGCCGTGAGGACATGGAGTAGTCGCGGTGTGCAACTGCGTTCACTACCGCTTCAAACACCGCGGCTGTACTATACTGGGGCAGGTCCTCGCGTTGCGGCACCTTGCGCGCAGCAACGCGCATATTGCGTGCGACGAACTTCACCGCGTCGGTGATCTGGGCGGGTAATGGCCCGACAATTTCCTGTGCGTCCAACTGACCGGAGGCCCGATCGGCTCCACGATAGTGTGTTGCCACAATGGTGGCTTGCGGCAACCATTCTTGCGGCGACTGGGCACAAAGCAATACGCCGGCAACCGTTGCTCGGACCACACCGGCTTCATCCTGCGCCAACAGGCGAAGGTTCAGCAATCCCCGGCGAGGGTCCGTCGCTCCAGACACGCTGAGCAGCGGTTCCCACAGACGCTCGCTAAACGTCTCGAAGCCCGTCTGCGGCACGACCTGCTTGTCGAACCACAAATAGCGGCTCTGGGCGCGGTTCTGTGCCAGCCGCAGGCGTTCGTTGCCTTCAAGGCGGCGCTTGGTTGAACCAACCCGGATGAACGCGCGCCCGTCCCGTTCGTAAACAGCGTCGCCTCGCGGCACTTCCGCGAGCACGAAGGCTCTTTTATCGAGCTCCCGATGGTAAACTTGGATGCGGAGAGCGGGTTCGATGGCGTCGGTGCTGACTTCCACCAACAGGCGGTCGAGCGCTTCTATTTGTTTTCGGGACATGCCCTTGACTCGTCCGTCGTCGGATACGCCGCACAGGAGCACGCCCCCATTCGCGTTGGCGAACGCGGCCAGTTCATCGGCCAGATCGTCTCGGCGGGGGCTGGTGGGGGTGTCGCCGTTGAATTCGATCTGCTTGAATTCCCAGCGGCTATCTTCACCCAACCGCAACTGTCGGCGAATGTCCTCGTCGCTGATCGTCATGGGTTAGTACCCTCGCTTGCGTACGCTAAGGTACGCAAGACTATGATGTACGCAGCTCATGCGGCTGCTTGCACCGCCTGTTGTAAGCGGCGTCAGGTTTTTTAGCTCGACCTCGCGCCGTGCGCGGAAATTCCGCACCTTGAGGCGTTCGATGCGCGGCAACCAGGCGGTGAGAAATGCTTCCATGGAACGTTCTTCCACGTGAAACTCGAGATGGGAGGCGGGCATATCAGGTACCGCTTTCTTCTCGCGCCGCCGTTATGGCACCCGTGCCCTGCACCTCTATTGGCATGCCGCCGGCAGTCAGCGGGTCTCCCACCTCAAAATGCCCCTCCATCCAGAGGTCGCCCAGTTGAGCACCGGCGTCCATGAACGCCTTGACCTTTTCGTTTTGATCCAGCGAGTGACACCGGGTGTAGCCGAATTCGTCGCGCCACAGTACCCGCACTTCACGGGGCCGCAGCGCGTTGAGGAAGAACGGCGAATGCGTGGTTACGAGGATTTGCGTGGCCCCGGTCGCCTCTCGGCATTCCTCGGCCAGCCCGTACAGCAGGCGAGGATGCAGGAAGTTTTCCGGCTCCTCAATGCCGATAAACGGAGGCGGAACCGGGTCGTGCAGCAAGGTCAGATAGGCGAGCATCTTGATCGTACCGTCGGATGCGAAACGGGCCATGACCGGCTTGGCAAACGGGGCGTCCTTGATTTGCAGCAGCAGCCTGCCGTCCGGCATTGGATCCGCCGTCACTTTCTCGATCTTGGGAACCCTTTCCCGGAGCTGGCCGAAAATGGATTGCAGGCGTTCGGGATGCTCTTCGGACAGGTGCTGGATCACGTTGGCGAGGTTGTCGCCGGTCTTGCTCAGGCGTTCCTGCGGCCCTACTTCGGGCTGTCCCCTCGCATCCTCGGAAGAGAGATAGGACACATGCCAGCCCATGATGAAATTGCGCAGGGCGACGACGCGGGGATTCTCGGCCAACTGGCCGAGCGCGTTGACTGCGAGCGTGTCGGAAGAACTCAAGGGAACGTCAATTCGCTTGTCCTGCGCGTCCGGCAGTTCGCCCGAAACGACGCGCCCGGTGCCATTGGCGTAGTCGAGAAAGCGGAAGGGTGCTCCATAGCTCCCTCGCCTCCATTGGAGCCATTCCCGCACGACAACGGGTCGCCCGTTTCTCTCGTCCAATTCGAGGTGATAGGTGATCAGGGGCTTGTTCTCTTGTTCGCGGTAGGCGAGCTCGATCAGGATGGGTCCCGCTCCGCCGCGCGATTTCAACTCCCGCGCCCGCCCGCGTTTTTCCCAGGCCCGGCGCAAACCGCTCTCGAAGCATTCGGCGAGAAAGGCGAACACGTCGAACACTGTGGATTTTCCGCTGCCGTTTGGACCGAGCAGCACGGTAAGCGGCGTCAGGTTTTTTAGCTCGACCTCGCGCAGTGCGCGGAAATTCCTCACCTTGAGGCGTTCGATGCGCGATGGCGCAGTACTGGGCGGAGATGTCTTGTTCATCTTATGCCTCCGTACGTTTCAAAAGGTCGCACACGTCGCCTCGCGCCCGGCGTGTCCGGGGGGGTGTGCCTGCCGAGGGTTGATTCGCTAAAGCGGGTCACGGTGCAAACGGCGCGGCCCGCTCGGCGACGGCAGCAATGGCGTCCAGTTTCTCGCCAATTTCGGGGTCGATCTCGCTGGCTGGGACGCAGTCGGCCAGTTCGTGGAAATGCTTCTTCGCCATGAGATTGGGTATGCCGAGCTTCAGGAAGTAGGACCGAAAAAGCGGCTTCAGGAATTCATCGCTCGCCTTAAAGCCAGCGTCCCAAGGCGACCCCTTGCCCAATCTGTCCAGTGCTTCGCTGACCTCGCGGATTGCCGCCCGCATGGCGGTCAGCCGCCTTTCGACTTCCGCCGGCGCGAACAGAGGCAATGGTTCTGCGGCTGTCGCGGAGGTGCGCACGTAGTTTTCGAGCGTTGATTCCGTACACAGATAGTTTTCGATCTCTCGCCGTTTCCAGAGTAGGTGCGGGAAAGACGGGTTGTCCGGTATGCCGCTTTCTAGGTGATCGAAAAGCGCAATGCCCTTGAGATGGCGGCTTGCTTCTCTGAGGCCGTGGAAGTGACGCGCAGCGGCCACAGGCTGATTCCCGACATAATGCACAAAGGGCCTTTCCAAAGCCCGACAGGCCGCGTCCTTGCCGAGGCGTCTGGCGAAGGCCCGCAAGATCGCCAGATCGGTCGCGCCTTCGAGGTAGAGCACCCAGCCGGTCTGTTCGGCTTGGTAGTACTGATCGAATCCGATTTCGGCCAGTGCCTTGCGCACTTGGCTTTGTTCGTCTCCGATCCGGTGCGGACGGCCGACGAAGGCGATGACGAGGTCCTTGTCGGCGGCCTCGTTCAGGAGCACTTCCGAATGGCTTGCCGCGATGATCTGATTGCCGCTGTCTTTGGCGACTTCGGTTATCAGGTTGTAGATCTGGCGCTGGCGCAGGATTTCGAGATGTGCGTCGGGTTCGTCGAGCAGGATGACTGCGCCGGGATTGGCGTACATGTAGGCGAGAATCAGCAGCGTCTGTTGCAATCCGCGCCCGCTCGACGAGAGGTCGAGCGCGACCGAGCCGCGTTCTCGATACCCCATCGCGATCTCGCCCCGCTGCTCCACATAGCGGGGTTTGTCGAGTTCTACTCCGAAGAGGAACTCCATCCGCTCCACTAATGCGTTCCACTGATCGGGGTTCTTTTCCACGATGCGGAAGCACAAGTTGCGGAGGACCTCGGCCGTGCGGCCTTCGCCAATTCTCACGTTAAGAGCGCCTCCGTCGAGCCGGGTTTCGGTGGCGGCAAGGCCGGACATGGGGGGGAGAAAGGCAACGCGGACGGAGCCGGCTTCGTGCGGGATGGGCATTCTCTTGCGGGGCTTGCCTTCGTCGAGCCGCAAGGGGCGACAGTAGAACGATTCCTCGTTGGCGTAGTCGAACTCCAGGCCGCACTGCCAGGCCTTGCCTTCGTTGATTCCCTCGACGATGAGGTCGATCCGCACATTGTTCGTCTGCTGCTTGCCATTGATTCGCTGAACATTCCGCACATGCAAGTCGTTCCACAAGTGTGCGGCGCTCGGATGGGGGATAGCGAACAGGTCCCGGCGATTGACTGTCACGCCGGGGCGTTTTTCTGGGGCGCTCTTGCCGGCGCGCTTCTCGTTCCATCGCTTTACGCCGAGGTCCCACAGGGCCAGCGCCTGCATGGCCGAAGTCTTGCCTGAGTTGTTCGGACCGATGAACACGACCGGGTTGCCCAATTCGACTTCGACTTCTGCAAAGCGTTTGAAATTGCGCGCGGTGAGTCTGGTGAGCATCAGGTGTCTCCTCGACCGGAACCGAACTGGACGCGGATTTCGCCGGAGATGAGCTTGGGGAGGAGGGTGTCGCGGATGTATGCCGACAATTTTGCCTCACGCCCGCTCGCGTCAATTCGAGACTGTAGCCGGTCCGAATACTCTGCGAATGTATGCACCAGTTTGATGTCGGAATAGGGGACCTCAAGCCGATATGTGTTGGATCTGTTTAGGCCTGGAACCGCTGCGTCAGTATTCATGTCGGTCAACGGTAGGTGCTGCAACAGGCGATAGACAAACGCCATGGGCAACTCGCTCGTAACGAAGTAAGTGGTATCAATGGGCCAACACCCGTGCGGAGCCCAAAAGACGCTACCTATGGTTCCCTTTCGGCCAACAATCACGGTGGGATGTCGAACCAGCGGCTCCGAATGAGTGGTCTCGCTTCCGCCCGATCCATAAACCGGAAAATCCCCGGGTACACGCTTGTCTTTCCTCAGTGATTTGCCATAGTTGAGTTGGATTAGTTCGCCTAACGTCCTGACTGTCCACCCCTCCGGAATCTCCCCCAACGCCGATTCCACCAGCCGGTCGGGAAACAGATCGGCGATTTCTTGGGGCAATCCGGTGTCGCGGCCTTCCATTTTGGCGCGGACGGGATCGAAATCGACGAACCAAGATTTGAACAAGGCGCGGGCCATCGCCTCTAGCGTCTCGTTCATCCGCCGGTTGAGTTCAATTTTGTCGTCGAGTGTGCCGAGGATGTGGGCGATGGCGCGTTGTTCGGGGAGGGGAGGGAGCGGAATCTTGACGCGAAGAATGTCGTCTCTACGCAAACCGAATCGCGTTACACCGTTGGCGTATGAGTGGAATTGGTGCCGGGCCTCTTCTGTTTGAAGTGCGTAGTACAGATAAGGACCATGAAGTTTATCTTTTGATGGACGAAGAATGGCGAGGTGATAACCACACACAAGCCCTTCGACATCCTCACGAATGAGTGCGGGCACTCCAATATCATCGTGTTTTTCCGAATCTTTAGTGATAACAACGTCTTCGATTTGTAATCTACAACGTTCAATCTCCCGCTTGGTAGCAGTCGCTGCCATGAACGGAATATCGGCTCGAATAAATCGCCTTGAATAAACGTCCATATAATTGCAGAGTAGTACGTTGAATTCTCCTTGTTTGGTTTTTTTGTCCACGCTGCTCAAAGTAAGTTTGGCGATTTCGTCCAATGAAGCAGTCTGAGATTTGGCCGAAGAATAGCCCTCCTCCACCAACACCACATGCTCCCGCTCCATCTGCTTGCGAAACGATTCCGGCACTTCGTCCCACACAAACAAGTCCACCCGAAACGGCAAGTTGCTTTCCTCAAACGCTTCCCGGAGATCGGACACGGCACGCTGCTGGCCGGGCGTGGCAAACACCACCAAGTCCAGATCGGAATGAGGGCGGGATGTCCATTTTGCGCGGGAGCCATAGACCCAAGCGGCCGTTCCGGGCAGATGGCGTTGCAACAGTGTTAAGACCGTCTCGCGCTGTTTAGCCGACAGGTCGATAGCGTGCTCTACTGCCATGTTGCACCGCTCATGGTTTCGTAGAGATCGCGGGCGTCGGCGATGAAAGCGGGCACGAGTTCCAGACAGGCCTCGGCTTTCTCGCCATCATAATCGTGCGACGTATTTATACGCGCCTCGGCGTAACCCAGCCACTGGTCCAGCGGTGCCGGGAACGGCAGGTTTTCATGCGCGATGCGGAATACGGGTTTGGGGCTGTTGGGCAGATCGGCGATACCCAATTCCTCGTTAAGATGTCTCTTCAACACCTTCCACAAGCAGTCATAGCAGGTCTCGAAACGCTGGATAACGGATTCGGCGATTCCCTCGCGGATCAGTTCGTCCAAGGATTCGTCCAGCGTCCGATAATTGTCATGCTGCTCGGCCAAGCGTCTGAGCGACAACCGAAACTTCCCATAGTCAATCATGCAACAATCCTTACCGCGCTCAATGGGATGCGCGGCGCAAGATCAGTGCGTCGACAATTCTGGCCGCGTCTGGTGCTTTCGGGTCGCCGTGCATGCCCTCCCAAGACTCCGTTCCCGTATTGAGGCTGATCTGCTCCATGATCATGCGATCGGGCGATAGATCGTCGTAACCATCTTCATAGCCGTCCACCACGACACGCAACTCAGATGGATAGCTGCCAAGAAACTCGATCCATTCAGCGACTGTCATGCTCATGTGTTCTGCTCCCAGAAACCGAGGGTCTTAAAATTCTTCTCAATGGCCGCGTCCAGCCGCGCCCCCTCGGCCTGTTGCACTTGCAAGTCGGCGACCAGTCGTTTCATCTTGTCCGCGAACGGCTCGCCATCGTCCGCCTGCTCCTCGGCACCGACATAGCGGCCCGGGGTCAGCACGTGACCATGCTTGCGGACTTCCTCCAGCGACGCGCTCTTGCAGAAGCCGGGCACGTCCGCGTACTCGCCTTCTTCGCCGCGCCAAGCACGATAAATATCGGCGATGCGGGCGACATCGCCGTCGGTCAGCTCGCGGTGGGTGCGATCGACCATACGGCCGAGCTTGCGGGCATCGACGAACAGGATGGTGCCGCGCCGGTCGCGCCGGTTGCGGGCGAGGAACCACAGGCAGGCCGGAATCTGGGTCGAATAAAAAAGCTGACCCGGCAACGCAACCATGCAGTCCACCAGATCCGCCTCGATCAGGTTTTGCCGAATGGCGCCCTCGCCCGACTGCGCCGACGACATGGAGCCGTTGGCGAGCACGAAGCCGGCCACGCCCTGCGGCGCCAAATGGTGGACGATATGCTGCACCCAAGCGAAGTTGGCATTGCGCGGCGGCGGGATCCCATACTGCCAACGCCGGTCGTCGGCGAGCCGCTCGCCGCCCCAATCGGAGATATTGAACGGCGGATTGGCGAGAATGAAATCGGCCTTCAGATCGGGATGGCGGTCGTCGTGAAAGCTGTCGCCGTGGGCGATTTGGCCCTCAATGCCGCGGATGGCGAGGTTCATCTTGGCTAGCCGCCACGTCGTGTAGTTGAATTCTTGGCCGTAGATCGAGATGTCGCCGTGCGCCCGGCCGCCGTTGCCGTTGCCGGTTGCATGCGCCCGGATGAATTCGATCGACTGCACGAACATGCCCGACGAGCCGCAGCAAGGATCGTACACCCGGCCGCGCCAAGGCTCCAGCATCTCGACCAGCAGGCGGACCACGCAGCGCGGGGTGTAAAACTCGCCGCCTTTCTTGCCCTCGGCACTCGCGAATTGCGACAGGAAGTATTCATAGACGCGGCCGAGCACATCCTTTGAGCGCGCGTCCTCGTCGCCGACCCGGATATTGCTCACCATGTCGATGAGCTGGCCGAGCCGCTGTTTGTCGAGCCCGGCGCGGGCATAGTCCTTTGGCAGGACGTTGGCGAGCGCCGGGTTGTCGCGCTCAATGCCGGCCATGGCCGCGTCAACGGTCTGGCCGATGGTCGGCTGCCTCGCCTGCGCCTTCAACCGGCCCCAGCGCGCTTCCGGCGGCACCCAGAAGATGTTCTCGGCGAGATACTCGTCGCGGTCCTCGGCTGCGTCCGCGCCCCATTCGGCGAGGACGGCTGCGTGGCGTTCCTCAAACGCATCGGAGATGTACTTGAGGAAGATCAGCCCGAGGACGACGTGCTTGTACTCGGCCGCGTCCATGGAGCCGCGCAGGGTGTCGGCCATCGCCCACAACTCGGCCTCATGGCCGGTCGTGGCGCCGCTTGGCTGGTTGCTGGTTTTTTTGTGAGCCATGAAAGGTCCTCGATAGTGTATCAGTTTTAAAATTAATTCTTTAACTTCCACCATCCAGCCGTCTCAAGATACTCCCCCAGCACCCAAGTTTGTCCTGTATCAGAGTCCATGAGAAAAGTAAAACGTGCGGCAATTCCTGAACTGAAAATGACAAATCTGGGTCTTTTAGGATACAATGCGTCGTGTCCCTCTACCAGCATCGCCTCCCAAGCGAAATCGTCATTTTCCGTCTTGACCAACTGATGGACTTTGCCTGTGTATCTATCCAACCGGAAGGTATATTTCGCTGCCAGTTGGGATTGTACAATCTCGTACCGTGCGTCCGATGGTAGCGTTGTCGTCTGATGTGTGGCTACGTCTAATTGAGCAAATGCGGTGTTGGCTAAAGCGCATGAGACAAGCAAAAATAGTCGCATTGAGGTTCTCTCCTTCTACTCGAAGTTGCGTCGCCAGTGCTGACCGTGTTTAGCTTTGGTCTGCGCGGACAGAAAAATAAATAGGCATTATTATTAAGGGGTCAAATTGGCCGATGCTATTTTGAACGACCGCTTGCAAGTGTTCCGGGGCCACGCTCTCCTGCGGAGCGGCAGCACGACGGCGAAATTACTTGTACAGTTGAATGGTTTGCTGGGCCGCGTCTTCCCAGGTGAAGGTCGCGGCCCGTTGGCGTCCTCGGCCAGCTAGCCGTTGGCGGAGCGCGGAATCGGCCAGCAGGCGCTGCATCCCGGCGGCGATGGCCGCGGTGTCGAGCGGATCCACGAGTACCGCATCGGCTCCGGCGATTTCGGCCAGCGACGAACGGTTCGACGTAAGCACTGGACAGCCGCTGGCCATGGCTTCGAGCACCGGCAGCCCAAATCCTTCTATCAGCGACGGAAAGGCGAAAAAGCGGGCGCGGGCAAAACAGGTGCGGATTTGCTCGTCGCTGAGCGGGCCGACGAGGAACACCCGGTCGCTCAAGCCGAGTTGACGCGCCAGCCGCACGAGCGCGGGATGGCCCTCGCCGCGGCCGGCCAACACCAGCGCGAGCTCGGGATGGGCCGGGGCGACTTGGGCAAAGGCGTGCACCAGCCGAGGCAGGTTCTTGTACGGCAAGCTGTTGCCCAAGCCAAAGACAAACGGCCGCGCTGCAAGCGCGTCAATGCGGTCTGGAGCGGTGGTGTTAAACAGGGCTGGCTCCGAGTTGCCCGAGTGCCAGGCGGATGCTACGCCGTGGCGAACGGTTGTCACTTTGTCGGGGGGGACGCCGCGGTCGATCGCGGCTTGGCGCGTACTGGCGGAGACGGCGATTATGTGGTCGGCGGCTGCCATGGCCCGGCCAATGCCGAAGCGGCCCAGCGACCCTTTGACCCACCGCCGCCAGCGTCGGCCATCGGCGAGGTGGGGATGATCGACCCAGATCAGATCGTGCAGGGTGATGACCACGCGCCGGGCGCGTACGCCGATGGGCAGAAAGTGGAACAGGGCGTGGTACACGTCGGCGTCGAGGGCGTTGATGACTCGGGCCCCGGCGAGGATGTTGTGGGGTGAGGCAATGTCGTGTGGGGCGAAAATCTCCCTAAAATTGGCCTGATCGGCGATGGGGCCGTGCCGCGAGGGCCGCCGGACGACGATGTACTCGTTTGTGCGGTCCAATTGGGCGATATGGCTGACGAGATCGGCGGCGTAGCGGCCGAGGCTGGTGGGCACGTCGCGCAGGGATCGCGCGTCAATGCAGATCCTCATGGGGCGAGGTCGGCGCAGTAGTGGGGGATGTGGGCCAGCGCGGCCCGCGGCCAGACCCGGAAGTCAGCATAGGCGGCGGCCGCGTACCCCTGCGTTGAATTGGCATCGGTTAGCAAGGCGATGCCCATGGTTTTTTGCGGCAACTCAGACGACAAAAGACGCTCGTGATCCTGCTCCAAATCGACTTGCGCTTGGAGCCATTGCCCCAGTTTCTCCGCGCCGCTTTCCAAGACGACAACCCAAGGGCGGGCAATGCCCTTGCGGTGGGCGAAGGTACCCGGGGCTAAGGTCGTGCTCCACACGTATTTGATCTGTCGCGGAATGCCGAGGAAGTTGTGCGAAAAGATGACGTGTACCCCGGCCGCGCTGTCGTTGGTCTCGGTGTAGCGCTCGTCGCCGCCGCGTGGCAGGGCGTCGGCGCGCCAGCACCAAGTCATAATCGGGTATTGCCGGGGGTCCCAGCGGAATCGCTTCATGAGGACGACCGAGTGGCCGGTGTCCTGTGCGGCTAGGTAGCGACGACCGTTGGTCTCGCGGACGGCGTAGAGCTTGGGTTTGTCGTCGTCCTTGCGGCGCCAGTGCCAGTCGCGGGGCAAGCTGTCTAGGGGCGTGGTGGCAAAATCTTCGAGGACGATGTAAGGGGGGATGTCGCGCTCGCCTCGATCCGGCGGCGCGTCTTGGGCCGAGGCCGGGTAGAAAGATAGGACGCAGTAGCCTACGAGGCAAGCAAGTTGGTGGCGGCGCATTGCTCTACCTTTGGTCGGTCCGTTAGCGCAGGTTTTCTCGTTCCTGCAACTTGGTTGAGGCCGTTGCGGGACGGTGCTGGATCGCGGTGCGACTCATATAGCTGAGGCAGGTCCAGCCAACAAAAATCCAACATACGCGCCGCATGCGGCGCGTAATGCCCAAGGACAGGCCGAGCGACGGATCCAACCCCAAGCTGGAAAATAGAAATACGAGGCTGCCTTCCATGACCCCGATATTGGAGGGCATGAAGAAGAACAGGCCGTTGATGACCGCGCCCAAGGCGTTGAGCAAAAAACAAAACCAAAAGCCAACACCCGCGTCTAGTGCCCAGAGGATGGCGTAGGTCTCACAGGTGCCCATAAACCAGCCGATGCTCTGAAAGAATAAGGCGCGGAGGAAGCGGGTGCGGTGGGTGCGGTAAAAGGAGCCGATGTTGGTGTCGATGCGCGCCGCGCGCCCCATATTGCGCTCGATAAGGTCGGTGCGCAGGCCGGCCGAGCGGAGCAGCTTGAGCAGGGACGTGAACAGGCGCTCTTGACGCTTGTAGAAGAGCCAGAAGGCCGCTAGGCTGACCAGGAGCAAACCGGCGAAAAAAGCCCGGTACTCCAAGGGAATAAGCTCGGACACGTCGTGGTAGTAAAACAACAGCCCCAGCCCGAGAATGGTAAAGGACAGGCCGACCGCAATTTGCGCGGTTTTATCAACGACCACCGAAGCCATGCCGCGTGGGCCGGGCGTCCGGTGCGTGAGCAAATAAGCCTTGATCGGCTCGCCGCCCAGATTGGCCAGCGGCGTGAGTTGATTGACGGCCTCGCCGGCCAGCTTGGCGGCAAAAAGGGTGGGTAGCCGCGGTTTGAAGGCGTCGGGCGGAAAGGCGAAGTTCCAGGCGATGGTATTGGAAAGATGCCAAGCGCACGAGGGCAGCAACAGCAAGGGGAACGTCCACTTGATCGCATCTAAGTGGCGGAGGACCTCATCAACCCCGAGCTCGCCGACGAGATAGCCCAGCAGCAGTAAGCCCAAGGCCACCATGAAGATTTGCAAGACTCTCACTCGTCCTCCTCCCGGTTGACGGCCGGGGCCGGCTGCGTGGCCATCGGTCGCTCGGCCGCGCGCTGATGGCCCACCAGTCGATAGTGGGTGGTCAAGACGCCCAGTGCCGCTATGTGCAGCAGGACGACGAGGAGCCAGTAAACGACGGCCAACAGATTGGCTACCAAGCCAGTGGCAATGAACAACGAGAGGAAATCCCGCTTCGCAACAAAGCCGGTGCGCTCTAAGAACCGATAGCTCCAGTCCTTGTCGCCATCGGGCACCTTGTTGCCCAAGTCGCCGAGGTAGTACTGTAAACTGCCAGTGCCGGTTTTTAGGGCATATCGGTAGAGCAGGGCTAGGGTTAAGACCAGCGAGAAGATGGCGGATATCCCGGCGCAGATGGGCAGGTAGCTGCCGGGATAAAGGTGCCACATACCGGCCATCAGGCTGGCGTAGCCGACGAGATAGGCGAGGTTGTCGGTGATGGTGTCGAACCAAGCGCCGAATTGGGTCTCGGCCAGCTTGACGCGGGCTATTTCGCCGTCGCAGCCGTCGAGGATAGAGGCGAGTTGCCAGAGGAGGCCGGCGCAGACGAGCCGCAGGGGGTCGTCCGGCCGCGTCGCCAGATAGGCGGCGATTAGGCCCGGACACAGGACCATGAAAAAGGTCACCATGTTGGGCGAGATGCCGGTATCGACGATGCGCTTGCTGATGGGCACGGAGATGCGCACGTTGAGTAGGCGTGCTACGGTGCCGCTGGTGGCCTTGCTCACTTGGTCGAAGAGCATGTTCTTAGCGGCGCGGGCACTGCGCTTGTCGGTCACGGGTTGCCACAGATGCGGTGCGATGTCCTCGCGCCGCTGCGGACGCGCTGCGAGTGCCCGCCAAAGGTCGCCGGTCAGCGCGTCCGCGGTCAGTGTGCCCGCCGCGCAGAGGAACGCCCCGCTGCTGACGCCTTCGCTGGCTTGGGCGACGAGGGCGTCTCGCTGTAGGCCCGCGTCGATGAGCGCTTGCAGCGAGGAGTGGTGGTGGACGCAATCGCCCCTGAGCAGCAGCAAGGGGGCATTGGGTAGGCGGGCGGCTGCCGGGGTGGTTTGCTCTATTTGGATGTCGAGGTCCGGGGCTAGGGCGGGGTCGCTGGGAACGTGGCCCGGGGGAAGCACGACCAAGACGCGCTTGATGCCCACGCGGGCCAAGGTGCGAACCCCGCGCTGGAGGAGGGTGCGGCCAGCAACCTGTACCTTGGTTGCCGCGCCCGGGGGAAAGACCAAGATGCCTTGTTCAATGGCGCGCTGTCGCATGGGTTTGCCGTTTAATGTTGGGGATGTGGACAAAAGAGGTATTTTTACAAATAAACACTTAGTATAAGGAATTTTGCATCATTTGTCGGACCTTAAATTCATCGGGCCATTGTGTTACATGGCGATTAAGACGTGCGCGTGGCTGGGTCTGATTGGCTGGGCTACGGCTGGCCATGCCCAGCGACAGAGCTGGCAAATCGGCGGCGCGGGCTTGGCTTGGAGCGAAGGCGATTCCTTGGTCGTGCTCGTCGATTTTGACTCGGCCCCCGGCGCGATTCAGCCGGTCTATATCGAGCCTGACAAGAGCTTGTTCGCGCTGTTTACCGGCTGGGAACCGCTCAAAGAGCCACGCGAGTTGACCTATGTCGAAGGAGAGACGCCCCGGGTTTGGAAGGGGGCGCAAGGCAACGAGACCACCGCTCACAATGGCACGTATATGGTCGATGGCGACAGCACGACCTTTAACCCGCCGGTGTCGTCCAATCCCGAATCGGTTTGGTACACCATTGATCTGGCCGTGCCGGTACCGGCCCATCGCTTTGGTTTTTTTACGCCGCCGCACGGCTTTCGCGCCGACGGCCTTCCCTTTGCCCAAGATGCCGTGCCGGCCTACGAGGTCTCCATCGCGGCCGAAGGCGACCCGAGTTGGCTGGTGGGCAGTCAGCCGTATCGGCGCATTGGCCCGCTCATTGCCGATGTGGCCGAAAACTTTGCCGCCCGGGTGCAAATTGAGTTCCCCAAGCAATACGTGCGCTTTGTGCGCTACAAGCGGAAGACGTCGCTGTTGGATGCGGCCGAGGGGCAGACCTATAGCGCGGGCTCTGGGGCGGCTTTCAAAGGCTCGATCGGGGATTTTGAGCTTTTTGGCGAGGGGGTGCCGCGCCGGGTGGTGTACCGCTCGCGGATTTTCGACTTAGGTGCGCCCCGCAACTTCGGTCGCTTATCTTGGGCGGCGACGCGGTTGCGCGTGGTCGATGGCGCACTGGTGGAGGCGGCCAATGCCGAGGTGGGGGTAGCGGTGGAAGTGCGGACCGGGCGCGACCGAGATCCGAACATCTACCACGAGTACACCGACCGCGGCGGCGAGGAAGTAGTGTCGCGCCGCCGCTACGATTTGGAGCTACAGCCGCGCTGGCGCGCTGGCCGCCTGCGCGACCCCCGGCCGGGGATGCGCGCCTCTATACAATACGATAGCGACCATTGGTCTTTTTGGTCGCGGCCCTTTGCCGAGTCCGGGCAGGCCATGGACCTCAAGGGGGGGAGCCATTTCCAGTTGCGGATTACGCTCAAAAGCGAGGACTTTGCCGCCTGGGTGCGGCTCGACTCGCTGTGGATTGAGACCGCGCCGCTTTTGGCCCGCCGGGTTTTGGCCGAGGTCGCGCTGTTGGCCGAGGTCCAGCCAGCGGGAGGATTGGTTGCGGTGCCACTGGGGCAAGCGGCCGAGTTTGCCTACGATATTCGCGGGGAATTTACCGGTGAGGAGGCGGGCTTTGACGCGCTGCGGATCCGCACCGGGACGCAGGCTCGGTTTATCCGGCTGGAGTTGGGGAATCCCCGGCGGATGGTCGCGCCGCTGGCCGTGGTCGAGGGCGACGAGGAGCTAGCGGTGGTGTTGCCGGAGCGGATCGGGCCCGGGGCCGGGCAAGGCGCGCGCGTCGTCTTTGTCGCCGATGTGTTCTCGCTGGCTTGGACGTTCTCGGGCGAGGTCTATAATGACGGCGGCGATGCGCTGCCCCAGCCCGTTGAGCCGGGCGATGCCAGTGCCGCGCTGGGGACCAATGGTCTGCGGGTCTTGGGGATGGCCGGGCAAGGCGCCGGGCCGGTGGTGGGATTGGATTTTTCCACTAGGGTGCTGACGCCCAATGGCGACGGAGTACACGATGAGGTTGACATCGGCTATGCACTGGTGGGGTTGCCCGAGGCTGTTCCCGTGGTGTTCAAGGTGTATTCGCTCGACGGGAGGCGAGTAGCCAAGCGGTCCTTGGGTGTGCAGCGCTTCGGGGCGCAGCGGGTGCGCTGGGATGGGCGCGATGAGGGCGGGGTTTTATTGTCGCCGGGAATCTACTTGGTTGAAGTCGCACCTGAAGCCGAGTGGGCCGGAGCGCGTCGATTGCGCCCGTTGACCCTGATCTACTGAGAAGATGGCGCTGCGCTTGTTGTACGCGCTGCTATTGGGAATCGGCGCGGTCTGGGCCGATGAACTGCGCTTCGACCGGGCCGCAGCGTGGCAGTCGTGGCAAATGCCAGCGGATCTGGTGCAGATCGGGGCCGATGGCGGGCTGCGGCTGCGGAAATTCCGCAAGGAGATCAACGCCGTGGCCAACGCCGGCGACTTCCGCCATGCGACGCAGGAGCGCGGCGAGGTCGTAGGCGGGATTTGGGAAGCCAAGAGCAGCCCGCAGACCGCCGCCTTTGTCATCGATGGCGATCTTACCACCTACTGGCAGCCAGATCTCGACGACGCGCCCGACCAGTGGTCGGTGCAGATCGATTTGGGCCGTCCGGTGCTGGCACACCAAATCCGCCTCGTCTTTCCCAACCGCGAGGGGGCGCGGCCCTTGCGGCAATTTAGCGTCTTTGTCTCCTCGGGTGCGCGGATCCAAGCGCTCGCCGATGTGTTCAAGTTTGAAGCGATCTATCGCACGTCCAAGCCCAACACCGCGACCGAGTTGGTTATTCCGTTGGAGTATTTGGGCACGGACAGCACGTATGTGTTGGATGCGTCTTTGGACCTGGAGCGCGTGCGTGGCTATCGGGTGATCCAGTACATCATCGTCGAAGCCGACGAGCAGCATTCAGACGCGGCCCTCGCCGAAATCGAGGTGCTGGCCGTAGGGGATAACGTGAGCTTGGGCACGGCCGAGCGCGGCGGCAGCTTTCTCGAGGGAGGCCGCACCACGGGCGCGGCCCGGATGTTCGATGGCAACATGGACAGCTTTGCCCTGTTGACTAGCGCTGAAGGCGGCTGGCGCGAGGCCGGGGTGTGGTGGCGGGTGGACTTGGGGGCGGTGTTTTTTCTCGACGAACTTTTCATCTACTTCAGCCAGTTAGGCGAGGGACTGCGCAGTCAGGTTCAAGGCGGCAATCCTTCGGCGGCGGGTGGGCTTTTCTTGGTTTCCGATGGTCGCCCGGCCGCGGGGGCGGGGTTGCCCGTGCCCGAACAGGTCGATTACGAGGTGCTCGTCGAAGATCGCTGCCGGCCCCAGTGTTTGGGGCGGATTTTTCATCAGCGCTACTTATTCGCCCCGCGCAAAGTCCGCTATCTGCTGTGGCACGAGATTGACGGGACCGCCCAAGGCTTTGGTTGGGGCTTGGAGACCATGCTCTTTTCGGCGGGCTACCCGGCGCGGGTGGAGCTGCGCTCGGGCTTTGTCAATGTAGCGGCGGCCGCTGGCGACGGGCGGCCCAAAGTGATCGAGCGGCTGACGTGGGATGCCGAGCTGCCGCCGCAGACTAGCATCCAACTGCGCTCGCGCTCGGGCAATGCACTACGGGAGAGGTACACTTTTTCCGACCGCAAAGGCGATGTGGTCACCGAGGAACAGTGGAACAGCTTGCCCAAGGTGTTGAAAGGCCCGATTGATACGACTTGGGTCGTTGGCGAAGATTGGGACGCTTGGAGCAATGTGTATCAGGCTTCGGGCGAGGTGTTCCAGTCGGCGAGTCCGCGCCGCTTCGTACAATTGGAGATGATCCTCGCGACCGACGCCCCGCACGTCGCGCCGACTGCCCGGGCGCTGGCGATAGAATTTGTCGACGCGCTGGTGCAAGAGGCGCGGGGGCAAATCTGGCCGCGCCAGGCCCGGCTCAACGAGGATACGCGCTTTACCTACGCGCTGTGGTCGAGCACGGACGGGCAGGACAGCGGCTTCGACCGCCTGCGCTTGCGCATTCCCGGCGCGACCACGGGCCAGGTGGCCCTGCGGATCGGCGGGGAGGAGGTAGCCCCCGAGGCCGTGCGATTAAACGGCGATACCCTGTTGGTTTTGTTGCCGCGCATCGTGGTCGCCGATTCGGTGGAGGTGGATTTTACGGCGCGGCTCTGGGACAATGCTGCGCTGTTCGCGCTCGATTTAGGGCTGGGTGCGCGTCCCGGGATCTGGCAATCGGTCGTGCCGAGCGCGCGGCGGGCCAATATCGTGTTGTTGCCCGATCTGCCCGTCCAGTCTGCGCTCGTCGGCGACGTGGAGATTGCGCCGGTGGCGTTTACGCCCAACGGCGATGGGATCAACGACGCAGCGGAGATCAGCTTTGTGGTTTTCAAGGCCGAGGGCATCCAGCCGCGCGTGCAGATTTTCGATGTCGCGGGTCGGTTGGTGGCGCAGCTTGCGGGGCGTGCGGGCGTTGGACGTTGGCACTTTCGCTGGTCCGGGCGGGTTGCGGACGGCGCGTTGGCGTTACCGGGGATGTACCTCTGCCGGATCGACCCGGGGACCGCGAGCGGTAGCGCGGCGATTTTGCGGCCGCTCGCCTTGGCTTATTAGTCTTTGGTCAGTGGTCAGTGGTCAGTGGTCAGTGGTCAGTGGTTAGTTTCGCGCCGAGCGGGGGAGCCGGGGACAGGCCACAGGCCACAGGCCACAGGCCACTGAACGGCTAAAGCCATCAGGCTCTCGGAGATTCTTTATGGCTGTTAAAAGGAGTTTGTAGATTGGCTGGAGGGCGGCGAGGCGTCGGCAACGCGGATTGAAGATAATTTGCCGAGCTTTGCGTTGGTGATTGCGGCGATGGAGACGACGCAGCCCAAGCGGATTGCGAATTATCTGTAAGCGTCTGTCCTAGCCGTCGCTATCGCCGTGAAGCAGCGGCCGCGTAAGGTCGCCTCATTCGGCGGTCAGCAAGGCAAGAGATTCCGGTCGTGGCGGATGAGGGCGACTTCCTCGGTGCTGTCGATTTCGGCGATGCGGACCTGGATTTCCTCGCTGCTGGATGTGGGGATGTTCTTGCCGACATAGTCGGCGCGGATGGGGAGTTCGTGGTGTCCGCGGTCGACGAGGACGGCGAGTTGGACGGCGCGTGGTCTTCCGAGGTCCATGAGGGCGTTGAGGGCGGCGCGGGCTGTGTGTCCTGAGCAGAAGACGTCGTCGACGAGGATGACGGTTTTGGCGTCGAGGTCGACGGGGATGTCGGTTCGCCGGACGACGGGCTGGGGGAGACGGGAGAGGTCGTCGCGGTAGAGGTTGATGTCGAGCGCGCCGACGGGAATGGGTGTGCGCTCGAATTCCTGGACGCAGGAACTGATGCGGTTGGCGATGGGGACGCCTCGTCGGAGGATGCCGACGAGGACGAGTCCTGCGGGGTTTGGGTTGCGCTCGATGATTTCGTGGGATATGCGGACGATGCTGCGCCGCATATCGTCGGCGTCGAGGATTCGGAGTTCGGTGGTCATTGAGTGGGCCTCCGGGCTGTGGGGGAGGGTGGGGTTTAGCAGCCGCGCCTTGCGGCGTTGCCAGCCTCGCAGGACTGTGCTTAAAGGGTGGCGCAGCGTTATCCGCTGCGAGGCTGAATATAGGGGATGCAGGCGGGCGGGCAAGGCGCGGCTGCTTGACGGGCTAAAAGCCCCTCTCTTAGTTGAGATACGTTGATCCCAACGTCGGTACGCCGCAACTGTTCTGCCGCCGCAATCTATCGCTCGGTGTTCTTTGCGTCGGAGTGGAGTGGGTGTATGAATGGAATGTATTTGAAGGAGATGGATCGTTGCCTACTTCTACCATTTTGTTAGGTGATTGCCGCACCGAGCTCGGCTGTGTCGAGTCGGCCTCTGTCGATCTGATCGTTACGTCGCCGCCTTATGCCAATCAGCGTTCCAGCACGTATGGCGGAGTGAAGCCGGACGATTACGTGGCTTGGTTTTTGCCGATTGCCGAGCAACTGCAGCGCGTCCTCAAGCCGAGCGGCACCTTTGTTCTAAACATCAAGGAATGCGCCGTTAAAGGGGAGCGGCACACTTATGTGCTGGAATTGATCTTGGCCCTGCGGCAGCAAGGTTGGCTGTGGACGGAGGAATTTGTGTGGCACAAGAAAAACTGCTATCCCGGCAAGTGGCCGAATCGCTTCCGGGATTCTTGGGAGCGGCTATTGCAGTTCAACAAGCAGCGCAAATTCAAGATGAACCAAGAAGCCGTGATGGTTCCTATGGGCGACTGGTATGAGCATCGGATGCACAACCTGAGCGCGGCCGATCGCCAGCGCGACGAGTCCAAAGTCGGCAGTGGCTTTGGCAAGAAGGTGGAAAACTGGCTGGGACGCGATAAGGTGTATCCTACCAACGTGCTGCATCGCGCTACGGAATGTGCCAATCGCAGCCATAGTGCGGCTTTTCCGCGTTGGTTGCCGGCGTGGTTTATAGATTTGTTCACCGACCCCGGCGATATGGTGTTGGATCCGTTTGTTGGCTCGGGGACGACGGCGTTTGTCGCGCTTGCTAAAGGGCGGCACGTTATCGGCATTGAGATGCACGAGCCGTATTACGAGAGTCTCCGGCAGCAACTCGACCAAGAATCCCGGAATTTGCGGTTGGCATTGTGAACCTTATCACCAATGCGGCCGATTTCTTTACTCGCATCATGGAGCCGCTAGGACACGGTGCCAAGAAACGGAACGATGACTTTGAGTTGGGTCGCGCAGCAGTTGTCAACCGACTAGCGATAGAGTTCTCTAAAAAATTCTGCACCGGCGATGGGCGTATAGACTGGAATCGTTTGGTAGCGTTTAGTTCCGCGCAACTAAGTCGAAATGGGGCTTGATTACCTGCAAGCAGTTGGCGAGAAGCACCAGAAGCGGTTTGGGCAGTTTTTCACGCCCGATGCAGTCGCCGCTTTTATGGTGAATTGGGTGTTGGATTCAGGGGCGAATGCGGTGTTTGATCCAGCGTTTGGGTTAGGTGCATTTCGAGCGGCGATTGGCGATCGCGCTGACGTTCGGTTCACGGGATGTGAAGTGGATGCTACCATCGTCGAGTTCTGGGAACGCAACACAGAGGAACGTGCGGATTTTGTTGCAGTTGAAGACTATTTGCTTGCTTGGGGGGGCCAATACGCTAATATCGTTTGTAACCCACCGTATATGCGTTTTCAGAAGTTTCTCAACAGAGATGGGGTCATTCGAGCGTTTGAGCAAAAGATCGGCATCCAGCTTTCTGGCTATACGAACACCGCTTCGGCCTTTTTGCTCAAGTCCCTTGCTGAACTTGCTGAGCGCGGTCGCTTGGCGTATATCATGCCGCTCGAGTTTTTGAACGCGGGATACGGCACATTGGTAAAGCAAAAACTCGTTGAATCCGGGCACTTGTGCAGCCTTATCAGCTTTGATTGCGAGCAAGACATTTTCCCGGATGCCACTACGTCTGTGGGCATCATTTTATACGACAAAGCGGTTTGTCGTGTCGCCGTCCGGTTTTTCCGCTTGCAATCCATAGACGAACTCGCCGCATTCGAGAGCCTGCAACCCGTGGCTGAAGTTCCTTGCTCGGCCTTGGATCCGCAAGCCAAGTGGTTGCCTCATTTCGCGGGAACAGCGTTCCGCGTCGATCGCCAAAAGACGACCCCGCTCGCACACTTTGGCAGGTTTGGCCGCGGCATTGCCACCGGTGCGAATGCGTTTTTCGTCCTACATCCTGCGCTTGTGGCAGCAAGACGCCTCGGCCCGACCGAGTGCGTACCTTGTATCGCCAAGAGTTCGCAGATTAACACGGCCGTTTTTAGGGGTGAGGATTTTGCGGATAATCCCGTTTTCCTGTTCTCGGTCCTTGGCAAGCCCTCCAAGGCCGCTGCGGATTACATCCGGTTTGGGGAGAACGCGGGCTATCACGAGCGATTTTTGACAAAAAACAGAACGCCGTGGTACAAAACCGAGCAGCGAAGTCCGGCGCCCCTTTTGTTCGGCGTGTTCTCGCGCAACGGCTACAAGGTCGTGTTAAACAAGACCGAGGCATTGAACTTGACTTGCTATCATGGATTCCAACCCAACTTGTTGGGTGCCGCATACGTAGAGCACTTGTTCGTCTATCTGGCATCGCAAATGGGCCGACAGATCGTCGCACGCGCTAGGCGCCAATACGGTCGGTCGCTGGACAAGTTTGAACCCAATGATCTGAACGAAGCCCTCGTGCCGACGACGGCTTTTTTCGATACCCTAGCCAAAGAAGAAGTTGCCGCCGCAATCCGGTCGCTGGAGGAGAACGGAGCGTTGCCGGAGTGGATAGAAGCCGTCTTCGCATCGTTGAAACGCGAAGCGTAAAAAAGGAAGGATTATGCTACCTATCGTCGATACGCATCAACACCTGTGGGACTTGGCGCGATTCACCCTGCCGTGGCTGGAGGGCGAGGGCATGGAGTCGCTGCGGAAAAATTACCTGATGAGCGATTACTTGGCAGCGAGCGCGGGGGCTGGTATGGCCCGCACCATTTACATGGAAGTCGACGTCGCCGCTGAGCAGCGCACGGCGGAAGCGGAGTTTGTCATCGGCCTGTGCGGTGCCGACGACAACCCAATGACTGGCGCGGTGATCGGCGGTAGCCCGGGGGAGGAGGGTTTCCGCGCCTATATCGACCGTTTCAAGGACCGCGATTTTATCAAGGGTGTGCGGCAGGTATTGCACGTGCCCGACGCCGAGCCGGGCCGATGCTTGCAGGAGCGTTTCGTGCGGGATGTGCAGTATCTGGGCGAGATCGGCCTGAGCTTTGATTTGTGTCTGCGGCCGAGCGAGTTAGGGGACGCGGTCCGCTTGGTGGAGCAGTGCCCGGACACGCGCTTCATCGTCGATCACTGCGGCAACGCCGATCCCCAGATCGTCAATGGCACGGCAACACCCGAGCCAGCCAATCCCTTCAGCCACACCAAAGCGCAGTGGCAGGGCGATATAGCCGCATTGGGCGCCTGGGAACACGTAGTCTGCAAAATATCCGGGATCGTCGCCCGGGCCTCCGCCGGGTGGAATGCCGATGCGCTGGCGCCGACGGTCAATCACTGCTTGGACCGCTTTGGGCCGGACCGGGTGGTGTTCGGCGGCGACTGGCCGGTGTGCAACTTTGGGGCGAGTTTGGGGGCCTGGGTGGCGGCGCTGCGGGAGATTGTCGCCGGGCGGCTAGCGGAAGAGCAGGCTAAGTTGTTCGCCGGCAATGCCGAGCGGCTCTACGGACTGGAGTGAGCATGAACCCTTTTGAAAAGGTAGCGATTGGCAGTACGGGCGTGGAGGTGACGCGGTTGGGGTTAGGCGGTGCGCCGTTGGGCGGAATGGTTCTGGCCGATGGGATTTTTGTCGGCAGCGGCTACGACGAAGCGTTGGCCATCATCGGCCGGGCCTACGAAATGGGCGTGCGCTATTTTGACACCGCGCCCCTGTACGGCAATGGCCGCAGCGAGGTGCGCTATGGGCGGGTGCTCGGTGAGTTCCCGCGTGCGTCATTTGCCATCTCGACCAAGGGATCGCGGGTGTTGCGGCCTGAAAACCCGGACGACTTGGCTCCTTACAGCGAGGACGGGATCCCGCGCTACATCTGCGATTTTGACTTCAGTGCGGCGGGCCTGAAAGCCTCGCTCGCTGCGAGCTTGGAACGGCTGGGCTTGGCGGCGGTGGATATTTTTTTTGTCCACGACAGCGACTTCAAGGGGCAGCACGCGGACGAGGACTTTATCGAGGCACTGGCGGCCGCGGTCGAGTTGCGGGCAACCGGCGCGGTCAAGGCCATTGGCCTGGGCATGAACGAGTGGGAGCGCACTGGGCGGATGGTTGAGCGCTTTGATTTGGATTTTATCCTGCTAGCCGGGCGTTACACGCTGCTGGACCAGTCGGCCTTGCCCGAGTTTTTGCCGCTGTGCCTAGCGCGCGGAGTAAAGCTGACCATGGGTGGGCCGTACAACAGCGGCATCCTCGCCCGCGATTTGAACCAGGCGGTCTCTTTTGATTACCAACCCGCGTCTGAGCCGCTGGTGCAACAGGCCAAGGCACTCAAGGCCGTCTGCGACCGACACGGCGTTGAACTGCGGGCCGCGGCCTTGCAATTTCCCTTTGGGCACGAGGCCGTGATTTCAGCGGTGCCCGGCGCGGCGTCGGTGGCCGAGCTGGAGGACAATGCGCGCGTGATGCAGGTGGAGATTCCGGCGGCTCTGTGGGCGGAGTTGAAGGCCGAAGGGTTGCTGCCAGAGGCTGCGCCGACGCCGTGAGACGGGGATGGCCTTTGCCGGAGTGCCGCTGCGGATGAACTGGAACTCGCCCGATCTACGCGGTCGTCGCCAGTTGGGGCTGGCCCTGTTTTTGATCTCGCTCGCGATGCTGTTTGGGGCCAGCATCGCGGCTTTTGCCTACCTGCGGCTGACCAGCCCGGGGCTGCCGGGGAGCGAGCGCATTGAGCTGCCGCTGGTGCTTATCGTTTCCACGGCGGTGCTGTTGGGGGCTGGGTTGGCAGTGTACCAGGCCACGCAGAACGCCAAGCGCGGGCACTTCCCGCTTTTGCGACGGTGGTTGGCCCGGGCTTGGGTGACGAGCGCGTTGTTTATCGCGGTACAGATACCGGCGCTGATACAGCTGCTCGACCGCCACCGGGCCTTGGAGGGGCGGGGCTATGGCATTGCGTTCGCGCTGATCGCGATTCATGCGCTGCACGTGGTAGGTGGCATGGTGCCGTTGTCAATGCTGGCGTGGAAGGCGCGCTTGAACCGGCTCGACAGCGAGCATTTGCTCTCAGTGCGGGCCTGCGCCGCGTATTGGCATTTCCTCGAAGTGGTGTGGGTTGCGCTGTTGGGTGCGTTTTTTTTGTGGGGGTGAGGGCTCGAAATCCGCATCCGCAGCGCGGTGGGCGGGTGCCGCTTCGACGCGAGCGCGGACCGTGGGATCGCCGCTCGGCCGGAGCATGTGTATCCAAGAGGAGGTATCGACGAGGATCATCGGCTCAGCCTTGCCGCCGCCCGGCCTGTAGCTCCTGCGGCGTGATCAGATCCGGGCAAGTGCCAGCATATTGGACGAGTTCCGCCATGCGCCTGCGGCGGTTGAAGTCTGCGATGGCTCCGACAATGGCCTCGCGTTTGGTCTTCGCTTTCGTGAACCTGATGGCATCCTCAAGCTCATCTTCAGGAATATCAACCGTAGTTTTCATACTTCCAAAGTAGCCATACATAGAAGCTGAATCAAGCGTGATTAGCTTCTCCATCGTCCTCTGTGCAATCCTAGTAGGCCACGGCTACGATCCGTCGCACACTGCGATTCCCCGCATCGCCCGCGACGTGTAGTTCGGCTAGGTAGAGGCCGGGCGGTGTGCGCTGGCCGTTTAGGTCGCGCCCGTCCCAGTGCCAGGCGATGTGGCCGGCTTGGGCGGCCCGCTCTTGGGTAAAAAGCAGCCGACCGGACAAGTCGTAGAGCCGCAGGTGTAAGGGGCGGGCCGAGAGCACGTTGATGAGATCGAAGGAGATGAGGAGTTGATCGTTGATCCCGTCGCCATTGGGCGTAATGAGCGCGGGGCTAAACGAGAGGCCGGCAAAGAGTGGGGTGGCCACGGGCAAGCGCACGATGTTGGAACTGCTCTCGACTTGAGGGGCCGCGTCGCCTGGGTCCACGAGTTGCCGCGTTTGCGCCTTTTGACTGTCTTCGAGAAAGGCGTTGAAGCGGGTCGCCTGTAGATAAATGGGGGCGGTAAAGCGCAGTTCGACGAGTTGGCGACTGCGAATGCGGCGCGGGAACGTGGCGCGAAAGCCCTGCGCGAGGGGGTCGGTGGCCACCGCGACCGGATCGCCATCGACCCAGGCGGCGTCAAAGCGAGGGATGGGGGTGGCTTCAATGGCGATCTGGTCGAAACCATCGCGGGTTGTCGCGGGCCGCAAGAAGTAGGAAAACTGGGTCGCTTGGCCGGGAGCGGCTTGGAGAGGGAACACTTCGCCGACGACCCCGGACGCGAGGGGATCGCTGAAGTGGACGGCCAGCCCGTTAAAGTGGGGTGCTTGCGTCGGGCTGTCGGACGCCAAGCGCACATCGAGTTCCATAAAGCGGCGCGGAGAAGGCGATTGGAAGGCCGCACCCGACGCGCTGTACATATTGCTCCAGGGGCTCCAGTCTGCTCCGGGGATGCGCGTGGTGTCGATCTTGCCCTTAAAACTGGGGATCAGTTTGTCGTAGCGCTTCTCGGTCACTTCCTTGCCATTTTTGTCGTGAAAAGTGTATTGCTCGACGACCTCGTTGCCGGTGCGAGAGCGGACTTCGATATGGGTGCCCAAGGGAGTCTGGGCTTGCCACTCAAGCGAATTGAGATTCTTGCCGGTGCCTAGGTCGATCAGCGGCGAGCGGAGATCGACCGAAAGGGGATAGCCTTCGCCGTACACTTGGATCTCCTCGGCTGAGCCGTTGGCGTAGCAGGCCCAGCGCGAGGAAGCGTCGGGCAGGGTCGCGGCGCAGGTGGCGTCCCAGATCAGCCAAGCGATGCGGACGTAGCGGGCTGGCAGGGTGGGAAACTGGTGGTCGGCCAACCCGGCGCTGTGGTTTTCGCTGCCCGCGGACCCGGTAAAGTGCCGCGTCCAGATGCGGGTGCCGTCCGGGGCTATGGTGCCGTCCGAGGTGAGGACTTCGTAGGTCTTGTAGCTGAAGGAGCGCGACCCGCTGGCTCCGGCCCGGGTGCGCAGCAGGTGTTCGCCAAAGCCGCCGCGGATGGCCACGCCGGTAATCAGGCGTACGAAGTCCACCGGATAGACGGCCCCCAAGTCGATGGTGATGTGGCTCCAAGTATTGTAGGTGTTGCGCGGCTCGCGCCCGTTGCGCCAGCGATCGAAGATCGAGCCATCGACTAGGTTGAGCGCGTTGCCCAAAGCGACTTCTTCGGCGCGGAAAAAGGCATCGATGACTACGTCTATGACGCCGCCGCGCTCGAGCAGGTTGAGGGTGAGATTGTCGCCGATGCTCTCGACTTGGACTGCGACGAGCCGGGCATCGGGAACGTGTTTGAGGTTGCGGATTTGCAGGTAGCGGATCGGCGTTAGATAGAGCGCGTCGCCCGGAGCGAATGTGACGCGGTGGCGCGTGTTTTCTTTGAAGCGTTCCTTAATGCGGTAGAGCAGGGAGCCGGCAATCGGATTGGCTACTTGGTCGAGCTGGGGCTCGCCTGAGGAGAGCAAGAGGTCGAACAGCTCAAAGGGAGGGGCGTCGGCCGCGAAAACCAAGGCGATGCTGTGCGCCGAGACGCTGCGGCCCAGGTCGATTTCCACGAACCAGTCGGCCGGATCGTCGCTTGGGCGCGGTGCCCAACCGGTCGCTGGATTGCCGTCGAGCAGCGCAACGGCGTCCCCGGGATTGGAGCCGGCCCGGCGGATACCACCGCCGAACTGGAGGGCATCGCGCACGGCATCGGTGTTTTTTGTAACGCGCATCGGCTGAATCGAGCCATTGGGTGCCACCTTGACTGCGCCGAAGGGCCGTTGCCAATCGCGCCAATCGCGCTCCGAACTGAAGCGCAGTTGGTCGGCGTCAGCGGCGGCGACCAAGCAGAGCAACAAGAGGATGGTGGACATGAGGCTAGGGGCCCAGCGCAATGGGAACAACTCGTGCGCTTGGATACATTTTGGCGTTGCGGCGATCGACGACGAGGCGCGGACCGCGGGCGCCGAATGAGAGAACAACGGGCATGGGCGATCTTTTGGGTTGGTATGGATTTGGCTCTACAATTAGCATTTTTTGTGTTAGACGTGTCAATAATTCTAACTTTCACTTAGACGGAGGACCTTGCGCGGATGCCCTTAATGCCGCTCATAGGACGCTTGGTGCTGGGAATCGCGGTGCTCGCTGTGGTGGGCTACGTTTTGGCCGCGGCCTATCTTTATTTTTTTCAGGAAAAGTTCATCTATGCGCCGAGTGCTCGCATTGAAGGTACGCCAGCCTCGGTGGGGATGGACTATGAAGAAGTCGCGCTCGTCGCCGGCGATGGAGTGCGGCTGACCGGGTGGTACCTGCCGTTGGCCGATGCGTGCGGCACAGTGCTTTTTTGCCATGGGAATGCGGGCAACATATCAAATTTGCTTGGCGTAGCCGAGGATGCGCACCGGTTGGGCTTGGGGATTTTGTTGTTTGACTATCGCGGCTATGGTCAGAGCGAGGGGACGCCCTCTGAGGAAGGAACCTATGGGGACGTGGCGGCCGCGTGGGACTATCTGGTCGCTGAGGCGGGCGTATCCCCGGAGCGCATCGTCGTCGTGGGGCGCTCGCTGGGCGGGCCGATCGCCGCGCAGCTAGTACAGGACAAGACGCCGGCCGCTCTTTTTTTGGAAGCGACCTTTACCGCTATGCCCGCACTGGGCCAAGAGCTGTATCCGATTTTTCCGATCGGTCTGCTGGCCCGCTACGAATATCCCACGCTGGAGTACCTAAAGCAGATCCGCTGCCCGGTGCTGGTGAGCCACAGCCGCGACGACGAGTTGATTGCATTCGCACACGGCCAACGGCTGTACGAGGCCGCAGCCCAGCCCAAGGCGTTTATCGAGTTGCGGGGTGGCCACAGCACGGCCTTTAGCGAGGACGCGGCCGCGTACGAAGCGGGGGTAGAGGCGTTCTTGACCGAGGTGCTAGGGTGGTGATGGAGGGGATTTGACGTAAGAAGGGCGCGGTCGTCCCATGAGCAAAGGACGGCCAGTGGAAACCGACGCGGAGGAAGGCGGTCAGCGGGGCTATCTCTGGCAGGTGGTACAGGTCGCCGATGTGCTGGCGGGCCGGATCGACGCGTACCAGCGCGATGTCGATCAGGCGTGGGGATTATAGCGTTTTGCGTAACGCGATCTCGTAAACAAGGCCCGATGCGGGCCTGCGGAGCAGAACGTAGACGCCGCCTTTGTCAAGTGTGCTCCGGCAAAAAGCGGACGGGCTTTAGCCGTCAGTAACGTACAGGAGTTTTAGCTTTGCAAAAAACAACGCACGAAGAAAAGGCCACGCGGGCCTTGTGGCGACCCGTGGGGCCGGACGAATGCGCCGACCCGCTCCGCGCCTTGGCTCGGGCGGCGATACCAGCGATCTTGCTGCCCCAAGTCTGTACGCCGACCGATTGCCAGCGGCTGATGGAACGCTTTGCCGAGCGCGGGTTGCTGCGTGCGGCGGGCGACGAGCGCACGCGCATCGATATTGGTACTAGTCTTGGCAACCTAGGCAGCGACCAAGAGGCATTCTTGGCGCATGCGGAGGAGACGCACGCGCTTTTTGCCGGTCTTTTTGCCGGTTTGATCGACCCGGTGCAGTTGCTCTATCGGCACTTGCAGGCGTTGGCACCCGACAAGGCGGTCAAGACGGCGCGCGAGCGCGATGGGCGCTTGTACGGCCCCGCCATCTTTCGCATCCACTACGACACGCACGCCTATCGTCCGCACATTGACCACGTAGTGCTGCGCGAAAAGCGGTTCAACTACGAGGTGGCGCGTTTTACCCATCAATTTGCCGGAGTGCTGTGCGTGCAGAACGCGAATTCCGCGGGCCCTGGCGTGCAGGCGGTGTTGCATCGCTGCTTGTGGACCGAAGCGATACAGCCGCATATCGCCGCGGGCCGTTTTCACGAGTATGCGGCTGCTCAGGGCGTGGAGCACTGCGAGGTCGCGCTCGCGCCGGGCGATTTGTATTTCTTCAATACGCGCTGCATCCACGAGGTCCCGGCCGTGCAGGGGGACGATCCACGAGTGGTGCTCGCCGTCTTCATTGGCTATGCCGAAGGCGACGACGAAATCTACGTGTGGTCTTAGGCCGTGCTGCCGTTTGCGCGCATCGTCCGCGCTCTACCCGCGACGATTCCCTTTGTGCCGCCCGAAGCCTTGGAGCGAGAGCAGGGACAGCCGCTCGCCCTGCGGGTTGGGGCCAATGAGAGCAATTTTGGCATCTCGCCGCGGGCGCGGCAGGCCATGGTGAAAGCGGTGGATCAGGTGCATTGGTACAACGACCCGGAGGGATACGAGTTGCGCTCGGCGTTGGCCGTGCAGCACCGGGTGGCGCGGGAAGAGGTCGCCTTGGGGGCGGGCATAGATGAAATTTTGGGGCTTTTGGTGCGCCTTTTTGCCGAACCGGGCGATGCGGTGGTGACGTCGCTGGGGGCTTATCCCACGTTTAACTACCACGTTGAGGGGCATGGGGCGGTGTTGCACAAGGTGCCCTATCGCGCGGACCGGGAGGATTTGACCGCCCTGTTGGCCAAGGCGCGGCAAGTGCGCCCCAAGCTGATTTACGTGGCCAATCCCGACAATCCAATGGGCACGTATCAGCGGGCTGACGAGTTGCGGGATTTTATGGCGGAATTGCCGCTGGATTGCGTGTTGCTGCTCGACGAGGCGTACATCGACTTCGCGCCAGCGGATGCCTTGTTGCCGCTAGCCGTGGAACGGCAACAGATGGTGCGGCTACGGACGTTTTCCAAGGCGCACGGCATGGCGGGCGCCAGGGTCGGCTATGCGCTGGCGCACCGCGATGTGGTGGCCGCGCTCGACAAGGTGCGCAATCACTTTGGCGTCAACCGCATCGCCCAAGCTGGGGCACTCGCTTCGCTGGGCGACGATGAGTTCGTGCGTTCGGTGGTGCGGCAAGTGGAGCAAGGCCGGCGGGAATACGCGCAGTTAGCGGCGGAACTTGGGCTGAAAACGGTGCCCTCGGCGACGAATTTCGTGGCGCTTGATGTGGGTAGTGGCGACCGCGCCCGGCGTCTGCTACAGGTGCTTTTGCAGCATGGGGTTTTTGTGCGGATGCCGGGCGTGGCTCCGCTCGACCGCTGTGTTCGGCTGACGGTAGGACCGGCCGCCGAGCGGCAAGCCTTGGCCAAGGTGTTGCGCGCGGTGTTGCCGCAATTAGACGAGGATCGATGATCGCGATACGCCCGTCGCCGACCAGACCAAAGCGCGCGAAAACGACGACAACAGGAAAATCGCGCCGAGTCATGGGTGTTCCCAATTCCGTATCGGCCCCCGGGACAGGAATTCCGCGAGCGAGCGGCAGGCTAGATCGCGTCCGTCCGCCAGTGCTTTGTCGATCGTCTCGCGCCCGCCTTTGATCTTCTTTTGCCCATGCACGATGGCCGAGCGAACTCTATAAAAGGACTTCACTCGGTTGGCTATCCAGCCGCGTTTATCCGCGCCTTGGCCAAGCAGCCGTTCTGCTCGGGCCGCCAGTTGGTGGCCTAGCTTGTGTTTAGTCGGACCGTACATGATCTCCAAGGCGATGGAGACATCGAGGATGCAATCCTCGGCGCTAAAGGGGCTGCCGCCGCGCGCGAAAGAGGCGGCGAGGCGGCGGATCGCCAGGTTCATGACATCGCGCTGGCCGCGATAGGTACACCAGCGGCTCGCCAGAGCCGCGAAAGCCGCCGCGTCCTGCTGGCTGAATGGGTGTTCTTTGGGCGTTGCTTCGGGCAAGTAGGCCGCGGCGAGGCGAAAATTGCAAGCGAAGTTGGGATCGATTTCCTCGATCCACCGGGCGACGCGGACCAAGCTCGCGTAGGAGATCAGCGGCGTCCTTGTTGTAATCGACAGCAGATCAACGAGGACTTTGTTGTCGTCTGGCAATCGGTCGGCAAGGTCGATCTCGTAGTCGCCGGGGAAGCGGTACTTTACTTTCGGGACGCAAGCGCGACCGGACTTATGGGCAAAGCCGCCGCTGTCCGGGGGCGGTGCGACGCCTGGCCCCCACCGCAGGCTGCGCACGAGTGCGGTCGTGCGCTCGGGACTTGGCTGCGGACTCGCGCTGTCGGGTTGGCCGGGCAGGCCGTAGGTTGCCTTGACTTCCGCGTAGGGAGCCAAGTAGGCGTCGCGGCCAAGGTCGAAGCGCCGGTCGAGTGTTAAGCCGTGCAAGAGCGTGATCTCGCAGGCCGGAAGATTGGCCTCCGCCCCGGCCGTTAGATAGCGGTGCAGCAGTTGCGCCGCCTGCCCGCCGCTATCTTTCAGCGAGCGTTTGGCTAGGTGGGATATGAGGGACTTTAGCTCGACGTGGAACCAGTCGCGCTCGGCTAGCATGAAGCCGATCCCTTCGCGCTGGCCCCAACCGATCAGCCCCGGTCGCAGCAAGGGATGCTCCCGCAGGATCGCCCTTGCTGCGACCGGATCGGATTTGAGCCAGAGGGGGGATTCTGCGAAGCGCTGCGCGGCCGCGGGATCGCGATTGGCGCGGGCGGCGAGTGCTCGGTATTGCCGGTGGATACTCGGCCAGTATTCGTCTAGCGGGCCGTAGTGTGGGATTTCTAAAGCGGGTCGCGCCTGTGCCGCCACGTCTTCAAGCGCTGCGGCTAGCCGACCGATCCAATCTGCTGCGTTAAAGGCATTGGTTTGTTTATCACAGACATGTCCATTGAAGCTGCTCGGAGTGGTGGCGATGCTGTAATCATCGGGCATGATGCGTACTTTCTGGGTCGCGGGGCCGATGCTACGCCGGCTGGGATTCGCTTTTTAAGAGAAAAACAAGAGGAAAAAACCGGGTCAAGCGCCCTTGTGTCGAGTGCGGGGATGCGTTTTAGTAGCAGAGGATTCTCAATAGGAGTCGCTAGTGAAGATATTGGTAGCGGGCAGCAGCGGCTTGATCGGCACGGCACTCTGTAACCGGCTGGAGCGCGAAGGGCACGCGGTGGTGCGCTTGGTGCGGCGACCGCCGGCACACGGGGAGTTGCGCTGGGATCCGGAAGCTGGCGAGCTGGAACAAGCGGTGCTGGAAGGGATAGATGGGGCCGTGCATTTGGGGGGGCGGAACATCACGGCCGGGCGTTGGACTGCCACCGTCAAGGCGCAACTGCGCCAGAGCCGGGTGCAGACGACGCGGTTACTCGCTGAGTGCTTGGCCGGATTGGCCGTGCGGCCGAGGGTGTTGGTCTGCGCGTCGGCTGTCGGCATTTACGGCCATCGGCGTGCCGAGGCGTTGGACGAAGAAAGCGACACGGGCGAGGGGTTTTTGGCTGAGTTGGGCCGAGCGTGGGAAGGGGCGAGTGCCGTAGCGGCCGAGGCTGGTATCCGCGTCGTGCAGGCCCGCTTGGGGATCGTCCTCAGTCGTCGGGGGGGGGCACTGGCCAAGATGCTGTTGCCCTTCCGCTTGGGGATGGGTGGCAAAATCGGCGACGGGCGGCAGTACGTTAGCTGGATTAGCTTGGAGGACGCGGTGTCAGCGTTGATCTATGCGGTGGAAAACGACGCCTTGCGCGGGCCGGTGAACCTGACCGCGCCGCAGCCGGTGACCAATGCCGAGTTGACGCAGACGTTGGGGCGCGTGTTGCGGCGACCGACGCTGCTGCCGCTGCCGGCGTTGGCGGCCAAATTGGTCTTGGGCGAATTGGCTGAGGAGGGGTTGCTGGCCAGCCAGCGGGTGCTGCCAAAGCGGCTGTTGGAAGCGGGTTTCGAGTTTGCGTGTCCCGAATTGGAGGGTGCGTTGCGGCGCATCTTAGCGCGGTGAAGGATGTTTAGCGGCCTCATGGACCCAACATGCAAAATGGCAGCATCGGTGCCGAGTGCAGTTAGTCTTTTCGCTGGAGTAGGTGGCTGCTCATTGGGATTCAAGAAAGCTGGTTATCAAATCCTGTATGCCCTGGACAGCGATCCCAAGGCCGTTGAAACCTATAGAGCCAACTTTTCAGGTACTAACTGCGTCCAGGGCGATGTGCGAGAGTTTGATTTTGGTATGTTGCTCAACGACTTAAAAATCAAAGCAGGTGAGTTGGATATTTTGATCGGCGGGCCGCCCTGTCAGGGTTTTAGTACCGCTGGCACTAAATTTTGGGATGATCCGAGAAATAGCCTGTTAAAAAGCTATATTAAATCCCTAGAGATAATACTGCCAAAGTGGTTTATCATGGAAAATGTAGAAGGGCTTTTAACAGCGAAGAATGGAGAATACATATACGAAGCGACTAAAGCATTTATAGACTTGGGCTATAGAGTACGCGTCGATAAAATCTACGCACACGAGTATGGAGTTCCGCAGAGAAGGAAGCGCGTTTTGGTAATCGGCAACCGCTTGGGGCACGACTTTGATTTGCCCCAGCCCGTGCTGCATATCCATGGAGCTATTTTTAGAAAATCCAGTTCGACTCTTAGACATGCAATAGGTGATTTGCCGGAACCATCTAGCAATAAGGACCAAACAGTAAGATATAGTGGTACTTGGAAAGATGAAGTAAGAGATGGTACTAAAGAAATAAAGGATCACTTTAGGCCATTGCTCCACGATATACAGACAGAGCGAATTCGCGTATTAAAACCTGGGCAAACCATGAAGGATCTTCCCGCAGAGTTACAGCACGGCTCCTTTAGGCGAAGAGCCTACAGACGGGTAATGGACGGAACGCCCTCAGATAGAAGAGGTGGAGCGCCTTCTGGTCTAAAAAGGCTGCGCTTTGATGAGCCTTGTCTAACGATTACCGGGGCTGCGTGTCGAGAGTTTATCCACCCTGTTGAAGACAGGCCCTTGACGATTAGAGAATGCGCTAGGATCCAAACGTTCCCAGACTCGTTTGTCTTTTTGGGAAATACGTCTGAGAAGGTACGTCATATCGGTAATGCAATTCCGCCAAAGCTCGCATTAATTTTTGCCGAACACATCAAGAGTTACGGATTTTTACCAAATAAAATAATAGAAAATGGAACATTGATAGGATTCACCTTGACAAAAGCGTCTGCAATGAGTCCTGTGCTCAGAAAGACAGCACTGTTACTAGAGCGTCTTAAAAAAAACGATAAACCACAACTAACCTTATTCGGATAGAATTTCTGTGCCTAATGCTTCAATCCGACATTTGCTGAGTAAGTGCAAGGTTCACGGCACAGGGGATGCACAGGTTATTCTCTCCGATTCTGAGTTATATGTTCTTTTGTTGATCAGCATGTGGGACCTCAAATGGAACTCTACTGAGTTGGGGTTATCTGACATAGAAGTGCCCGGTAAAGACTACTATCAGATTCCCGTGAAGTGGTTTGCTACGAGCGAAGTGTCTCATGCAAACTCAGGTTTGCTTTTGCAGGTACTTGACAATGCAGTCAGAAAACATCCCGACTTTGCGCTCTATGTTCAAAATCTATGCGCTTTACACAGACGACGAGTGAAGTACGGGCGAATCTTAGAGACACAACCCCTTGCACAAGCAGATCAAATTGGCCCCCGCAGTCTCCTTGAATTCGGCTCATGCGATCTTGAACTTTTGTTTAGCTGGATGACTTGGCGTAAGTGGATATACGATATTGATAATCGATCTGCACAAGAAACAGGGTATTTATTTGAACCCATTCTGGCGAGTTGCTTGGGTGGCGAACCTATCGGTGCGCGAAATTCGCCGGTAAAACGCCTAGATGAAAATGGAAAGCCGACCCCAAACGGTCGCCAAATCGACTGTTTTGTAGCCGCCGGAAACCTAGCCTATGAGTTCAAACTCAGAGTTACAACTGCGGCAAGCGGTCAAGGTCGCTTTTCCGCGGAGTTGTCTTTTCCAAGAGAATGTAGAGCAGCGGGATTTACTCCTATTCTTCTTGTATTAGATCCAACTTCATCATCGCGCCTTACAGAACTAACCGAAGAGTTTACAAGTTCCGGTGGCCTTGCTATGGCCGGAGAAGAAGCGTGGGAACACGTAGCGTCTAACGCAGGACAAATTCTATCGGTTTATGTGAAGAAGTACATACGCCCACCGATAGATGCCATAGGAGCAGTTGACAATAGAATCCCTTTGAGTCTCAATCTGTCCTGGGGCGAAAAGTCCGTTTCAATCGCTTCAGAAAAGGCCGAGTATGAAATTCGGCGAGAGTAGGAGCGTCTTATGAACATCATCGTCTTGGTCAGCGACACCTTTCGCTACGACTATCTGGGGTGCAACGGCAATGCGTGGATCGGCACGGCGGCGCTCGATCGCTTTGCCGAGCGGGCGGTGTGCTTTGACCGACACTATTTGTCGAGTTTTCCGACCATCCCCAACCGCACCGATCTCTTTACTGGCCGCTACAGCTTTCCTTTCCACGGCTGGAAACCACTGGACGCTGGCATCCCGGTGCTGAGCGCGATTTTTGCGGCGGCTGGCTACCAGAGTCAGCTTATCTGCGACACGCCGCATCTGATGAAAGGCATCCACCATTTTGACCGGGGGTTTGACGGGGCGTACTGGATTCGCGGGCAAGAGGGCGACAAACCGCTGTTGAAAGGCAACCTGCGGCCGCGCCTAAAGGTGGACGGAGCGAAGACGCGCGTCGATCGGCATATAGCGAACACGCGCTTTGGCAATTTGGCGACTCTGCACTCGTGGACCAACCGCGACTGGGCGTGGGAAGAAGACCGCTTCTGTGTGCGCACGGCGCAGACCGCGAGCCGCTGGCTGGAGGAAAATCGCGGCTGCGAGCCGTTTTTACTATGGGTGGATTTCTTTGACGCGCACGAGCCGTGGGACCCGCCGGAACATCTGGTGGGCCGCTATGATAGCTCTGGCTACGATGGCCCGCCGATGATCCACCCGAACTACGGCCCGGCGACCGCCTATACCCAAGAGGAATTGACCAACCTCCAGGCCCATTACGCGGCCGAAATTTACTTGGTCAACAAGTGGATCGGCTACGTGTTGGACAAAATTGAAGAGCTTGGGCTGTTCGACAACAGCGTGGTGGTATTTACCTCGGATCACGGCATGTTCGTCGGCGAGCACAACCGCACGGGCAAGTCCAACATCCACCCCGAGGACGAGCGCGTCTGGCCGCTATACGAAGAGATCAGCCACATCCCGCTGCTGATCGCCGCCCCCGAGATTGCGGGCGGACAGCGGGTGAGCGCATTGACGCAATCGGTGGATTTGCTGCCGACGTTAATGGCTTTGACTGGCGTGGAAAAGAGCGACCTAGCCATGCACGGACACTCGCTGATGCCGCTGCTAAGCGGCTCGGTTGCGTGGCCGCGGCAATACGCCTTCAGTTCGACTTTTATCCGCAACGGCGGGCCGACCGTGACCGACGCGCACTGGACCTACTTGGCGCATGGCGAACACGGCGGCGCACCCGAGTTGTACGACATGCAGGCCGATCCGGGGCAGCAGACGAATGTGATCGGCGAGTATCGAGCGGAAGCCCGGCGGATGCAGCAAGCCTTGGCGGACTTTCTCAATGCGGTGGAGACGCCCGCGGAAAATCGCGCATTACTGGGGCCGGTCGGCGGGCCGGATTACAACTGATCGCTGCCGCTGTCGCGTGAAGAGACCGGAGGAGAAGAGGAGTTCAGGTGGCTGGCCCACCCGGCGTCCTAGCATCCAGTGGGAGATTTGGTCACCGGGGCTTTCGCAGCCTATGCACAGGACCTAAAGTGGTAAAGGACGCACTGTAGCCGGGTGGACCATGCTATCTGGCCTGCGAAGCGGCTCAGGGAGGTGCCACCGGTCCCTGCTCTACATCGGCGAGTATCTCTTCAAGAGTCCACAAACGCTCAGAGTCAGCGATTAAGGCTTCGATGATGAGGGGATGGGCTTTGATGGTGTGCGAGTCGATAAACTCAAAACCGGGCTGGTCCTGCTCGAGCATGCCCCGATCCTCGATTACGAGGATATCGTCTGAATCTCCCGAGGCTTCTAGGTGGCGATAGAGTGGCATATTGTCCCTCCTAAATAATTAAGTTCTATGCAGTTTAGACGCCGGTCCTGGGCAATAGTTGCCGACCTATGCACGGGGAGGGCAAAATTTTATCCAAAAATCATTTAATATCGCGCTTTTTTATCCATCGTTTGATGCAGTCGGCTGTCTCGTCCGGGTATTCGAGGTGGGGCGCGTGTCCGCAATTAGGGAAGATGTGTAGATCGGCGCCGGGCAGGTCGGCGGCGAAGCGCCGGGCCGATTGCACGGGTAAGACGCGGTCCTGCTGCCCCCACAAAACCAAGGCCGGGCAGGCGATGTCGCCAAAGCGCTGGTGGAACGTTGCTATGTCGGGGGGGACGAGGTTGCGCGCTGAGTAGTGATAGGCGTACGCGGCGTTCGGGGTTTTGAGCGCGGCGCGGGCGGTGGCTGCGAGTTCGGGGGGGATTTTGCGGCGGTCGTGGAAGCAGTGCCGGAAGGTGCGCCAAGCGGCCAAGCGCAACAGACCGCAGGTGCGCGCTAGGGCGTGGAGCGGGGCATGGGTCAGCAGCTTGCCTAGCCGGCCGCCGAGGGTCCGCATGGGTACGGGAAGTTTGTGTGGATAGCCGGCTGCGTCGATGAGCACTAGCCCGCGCACCTTAGCTGCGAGCGCGGGAAAGTCGAGGTACAAGCGCAGAGCCAAGCCGCCACCGAGCGAGTTGCCCAAGAGAATCGCGTCGTCTAAGTCCAGCGCGGCGATAAAGGCCGCGAGGTAGCTAACCTGCATGTCTGGCGAGTAGCACTCGTGCGTGGGGCGGGTGGCCAAGGTCGGCTTGCTGCTGTGGCCGTGGCCGATCAAGTCCGGGGCGATGATGCGATGGTCGGGCAGGCGAGCGGTCAAGCGGAACCAAGTGGCCTTGTTGTCAAAGATGCCGTGCAGGAGTACTAAAGGGGGGCGGTTGCCGCTGCGACCATTGTCGATATAGGCCATCTCAACTTGGTCGGCGAGGGCGATGCGGTGCTCAGCGAACCGAGGGAAAAGGGGCGCGGAAGGCGGCATAAGGTGTGTAAAGAAGCACATAAGACGACGACGAAACTGCCAGGAGGGGGATGTGGACCGAGGGCAGCAGATCGACCGCCGCTAACGCCGTAAGTTAGCGGCGGTTTTTCATATTCAGCGCGCTTCTCGTTCCACTTCTTTCACTGATTGAGGTTGACGATGACCACTGACCACTGACCACTCCTCGTTCCACTTCTTTCACTGATTGGGGTTGACGATGACGCGGCCTTGCACTTTGCCGGCTAAGATGTCCTTGCCGAGGCCGGGGATGTCGGCTAAACCGACCTCCGTGCAGATCCGCTCTAATTTTTCTAAGGGCAGTTCCGTGGCCAAGCGCGTCCAAACGGCAACGCGGCGCTCGGCTGGGTAGAATACCGAGTCGATGCCGAGGAGGTTGACGCCGCGCAGCAAAAAGGGGATGACGGTGGTTGTGAGTTGGGCGCCGCCGGCTAAGCCCACCGCGGCGACCGAGGCTCCGTAGTTCATCTGGGCCAAGACGCGGGCTAGCGCGGTGCCGCCGACCGAGTCGATGCAGGCGGCCCAGCGCGCACTTTCCAAGGGTTTGTTGGATGGCTCGGCGAGCTCGCGGCGCGGGATGATGGTTTGAGCACCGAGATCTTTTAGATAGGGTGCGAGTTCGGGGCGGCCAGTGGATGCGGCGACTTGGTAGCCCAACGCGGAGAGCAGCAAAACCGAGAGCGAACCAACGCCGCCGGCCGCGCCAGTGACCAGGACTTCGCCTTTGTCGGGCGCGAGCCCGTGGGCTTCGAGGGCTTCGAGGGAGATAGCTGTGGTCAGGCCCGCCGCCCCCAAGCCCATGGCGGTGCGCAACGTGAGGCCGGCGGGTAGGGGGACGAGCCAATCGGCTTTGAGTCGCGCCTTTTGCGCGTAGCCACCCCAGTGGATTTCGCCGACGCGCCAGCCAGTGCATACAACTTGGTCGCCGGGCTGGAACGAGTCGCTCTGGCTGTGAACGACGGTGCCAGCGAGGTCGAGGCCGGGGACGTGGGGATAGGTTTTGACCAAGCCGCCCAAGCCGTTGAGGATCATTCCGTCTTTGTAGTTGAGCGAGGAGTACGCCACGGCTATTTCTATGTCGCCGGCGGGCAGGCGGCTTTCGTCGAGATTTTCGACAGCCGTAGTGTGCTCATGTAAGACGAGTGCTTTGAACATGGTTCTTATACTAAATAAGGTCGGCTAAGGAGCGCAAACGACGTTCACTGGCAGAAGGCCAACCCTAGTTTGTCTAAGTCATTGTTCGGTATCGCTTGCAAAGCGGCGGGGATACACCCGGTCAATTCGTTGCCGGCGAGGTATAGTGCTCGCAGGTTTTCGAGTCGTTCCAGTTGTTTGGGAATTTCCCCGGTCAATTTGTTTTGGCTGAGGTTTAGGAGTTGCAGGTTTTCGAGTTGACCTAATTCTTTTGGGATCTGGCCCGCCAATTTGTTTTCTTGCAGGTATAGGTATAGCAGGTTTTCGAGTTGTCCTAATTCTTTTGGGATCTGGCCGATCAGTTCGTTTTCTTGCAGGTATAGGTATGGCAGGTTTTCGAGTTGTCCCATTTCTTTTGGAATTTCTCCGGTTAGTTCGTTTTGGCTGAGGCTTAGGACTTGCAGGTTTTCGAGTTGACCTAATTCTTTTGGAATTTCCCCGGTTAGTTCGTTTTGGCTGAGGCTTAGGACTTGCAGGTTTTCGAGTCGTCCCAATTCTTTTGGAATTTCTCCGGTTAATTCGTTTTCTTGTAAGTATAGGTATAGCAGATTTTCGAGTTGTCCTAGTTGTTCTGGAATTTCTCCGGTCAATTTGTTTTTTTGTAAGTGTAAGTGTTGTAGGTTTTTGAGTTATCCTAGTTGTTTTGGAATTTCTCCGGTTAATTCGTTTTCTTGCAGGTATAGTGCTCCCAATCTTTCGAGTTGTCCTAGTTGTTCTGGAATTTCCCCGGTTAATTCGTTTTCTTGCAGGTATAGCGCTCCCAATCTTTCGAGTTGTCCCAATTCTTTGGAGATCTGGCCGGTCAATTTGTTTTGGCTGAGACTTAGGACTTGCAGGTTTTCGAGTTGCCCTAATTCTTTGGGAATTTCTCCGGTCAACCCGTTGTCGGATAGTTCCAAGCCAGTGATGTCCTCTCGTTTATCCATGGTCACGCCGTACCATTCACCTAGCGGGGCGTCACTGCGCCAGTGGGTGCGATTCCACCAGCCGTCGCCTCCGGTCGCCTCATAGAAAGCGATCAACGCCGTCCAATAGGATTCAAACGAGGGATGGGGACAGGAGTCCAGCCCTAAGGAGCCAAAGTCATTGTACGCTACCCCTCGCAAAGCGAAGGGGATACACCCGGTCAATTGGTTGCCAGCGAGGTATAGGTGTTGTAGGTGTCCCCAATGTTCGGGAATTTCTCCGGTCAATTGATTGTCGGCGAGGTATAGCTCTCGCAGGTTTTCGAGTTGTCCCAAGGCGACGGGAATTTTTCCGGTCAATTTGTTTTCTCGTAGGTCTAGGGTTTGCAGGTTTTTGAGTCGTTCCAGGGCGACGGGAATTTCTCCGGTCAGTTCGTTGCCGCCGAGGTACAGCTCTCGCAGGTTTTCGAGTTGTCCCAGGGCGACGGGGATTTCTCCGGTCAGTTCGTTTTCTCGTAGATATAGGTATAACAGGTTTTTGAGTTGTCCCAGGGCGACGGGGATTTCTCCGGTCAACTTGTTTTCTTGTAAGTCTAGGATTTGCAAGTTTTCGAGTTGTCCCAAAGTGGTAGGAATTTCTCCGGTCAGTTCGTTTTCTTGTAGGTATAGGTATAACAGGTTTTCGAGTTGTCCCAAAGTGGTAGGAATTTCTCCGGTCAATTTGTTTTCTTGTAGGTATAGGATTTGCAGGTTTTCGAGTAGTCCCAAAGTGATGGGAATTTCTCCGGTCAATTGGTTGCCGTCGAGGTATAGCTCTCGCAGGTTTTTGAGTTGTCCCAGTTGTTCGGGAATCTCGCCGGTCAATTGGTTGTGGGCGAGGTCTAGGGTTTGCAGGTTTTCGAGTTTTCCCAAGGCAGCGGGAATTGTTCCGGTCAACCCGCGATGGCTGAGGTACAAGCGAGTGACATGCCCTTGGTCATCGGTTCTAACGCCCTGCCATTGGCTCAGCGGGACGTCGCTGCGCCAGTGGGTGCGATTCGCCCAGTCGCCGCCCGTTGCCTCATAGAAAGCGAGCAACACTTCTCGATCGGATTCAACAGATGTCTCAAGGACTGAACCGATTCCATCCGGCAACGCCGGGTCCAGCGGGTTCATTATATAGGTCATAATAAGCAGGACATCTACTTGGTCTATCGCGCCATCCTGGTTGACATCCCCCAAAGTAATGTCGCCTTGATTGGGAGCGACGAAAGACGCGCGGTCTAAGGTATAGAGCAGCACGAACAGGGCATCCGCTATATCGACTTTAGCATCGTTGTTGACGTCGCCCAGCCGGCGCGCCGCTTGTGCGGCCTTGCCCGCGATACGACCGAGCGACCCATCGACGGTGATGACGTCGCCCGTAAAAGCAAACGCCGTGTCAAGGTGCGTTGGCATGTAAGGCGCGGTAACGCCCACATAGTAGCTGGGTCGATAGGGCACGGAAACGACAAAGTGCCCGTTTGCATTCCCCGCCGCCCGCGCCAAGACCTTGAGACGCTCCGGGTCTATGATAACCACCTGAGCGCCCGACACGGCCGCGCCCTCGGCTGTTACAATCTGGCCCCGTTGAATTGGGTGTGAATCGGCTGGAGCGAGCGGGGGTGGCTGGCGCTCTCCACAAGCGATCATCAACGAGATGCCGATCAGCACGAAGAGGCTACGCATGGCAGGTCCTTTCGGTTGGGAGGGCAGGGGCGATGCGCGGTGGTCCGATCCTCGCAGTAATTAATACGCCTTTGCGCCGTAGGACGCGGCTGTTGTTAGTCGGCGCACAGCGTGTTTTCCGATCTCCGGGCAGACCAGAGTTTGAAATCCGCAAACTCGACCGCATTAGCCGCAATGTACCTTAATTAGCCTCGGATCAAAATCGAATTCGGTGGAGGGGCCGATGCGTATTTGTGCGAAATCGGGATGCTGTGGATTTAAGAGGAAATTGTGTTCCTGTGGAACGACGGCACTAGGAACGACGAGCACGGCTGATTGACGAGCAGAGGCCCAGCTAGAGCCTATCTCTTGAACGTTCGATGGCACCGGATCGGGCGACCAATTGTCGGGCAAGGCTTCCAAAGACAGCACCTTGCACAGGCTGTCGTCAAATTCGACTGGAATGCTCATATATCGATCAAGGGTTGCAGGAGAGTCGAGGTTGACGAGGATTTCGAGCATGGCTAACGACAGCGATTCCGCCGTATAGATGATAGGGGTGCCGCGGCGATTCCAACGTCCCCCGAAAAGCCGCGCTCCTTCTCCTGCAAAAGCTCGGTCCGCAAAGCGTGGCCGGCGACAATGGCGATGGCGAGGCCGTGATCTTGGATCAGCGGCCAGTGGTCTCGGGCCGCCATCTCGACGGATTGATAGCCGATGCGGGCGGCCGCCGCGACGAGTTCCCGCGGGCTGAGGCCGCTGCCGGTGAAGGGATTGAAGCAGACGGATTGTTTGATGGCAGGCATAAAGCTTAGGCTCCCGTGCCGAACATTTCGGCGACTGGGGTAAAAGGGGTGTCGAGTTCGAGGGGGTACATGGGCCGCTGGCAGACGCGGTGCCCGAGGGTGGGTAAGTTCGCGCTGGTTGAGCCAAGGGCATCGACGTTGAAGTTTTTCTCGGCCCATTCGTCAAAAAAGTGCGACTGGCAGTGCGGCGACTTGATGACGATGAGGTCGTAGTCCTTGGGGTTTATGTCGTGGGCGATAAAGACCGAGCGGTCGATAAAAGGCACGGAGCGGCTGACGCAGACGATGGTGAGGTTGTCGCTTTTTAGCACGGCCGTAGGCCCGGCGCGTTGGGGCGTGTTCCAAGATTCGTCGAGATATTCGCCGTCGCCGAGCTGGGAGACTTCGACCGCGAGTTCGAGCGGAGCAAAGCGCGAGTCGAGCGAGCCACCCAAGACCACGCGAATGTGCGCGCCGAGTCCAGCGTCGTGGGCCATGTACGCGGCGGGTGCATCCACCAGCGGCGCGAGCACTTGGCCGGCATAGCCACTGGTGTGCAAGGCTTGGAGCAGCACGTTGCTGTCGCCGGTCGCACCCGAAGAAGGGGCGTCGGCCGCGTCGGTGAAAAGCACCGGGCCGCTGTATTGGGCGGCTTGGGCTACGGCGTCTTCGACCGACGCGAGCTCGGGCTGCATGCGGGCGCGGTGCTCCCAGAATTCAGCGGCGAGGTGCAGGGCCTCGCTGCGGGCGAGGTCCGGGTCGGCATCGGCGACGACGATGGCTTGGGAGCACAACTCGGGCACGTCGGTGAACGGATTGCCGATCATCACACCGGCCGCGAGAATGTCGGGCTGCTCTTCTAAGGCTTGACAATAGCGAATGGATTCGCCGTACACGCCGGAGGCGGTGATAAGCTCGTTGCCGCGCACGAGCGCGGGCACCCGCACGCGGGCCACCACGGGCTGCGCGCCAGCGAGGACTTGGAGGAGCAAATACGCGGCGCGGCGACCGGTGTCGGCCAGATCAACGTGCGGATAGGTGTGGTACATGGCGAGGCCGTTTGAATGCTCCAACATGCGGCGGGTGAGGATGCCGTGCAGGTCTTGCGAGATCGCGATGGGGAAGTTGGGGCCGGCGCGGTGGCGAATCGCTTGCAGCAAGTAGCCCTCCGGGTCCAACTCTTGGGTGCAGCCCATAGCGCCGTGGAGACAGAGGTACATGCCGTCGGCGTCGGCTAGGTGTGGTGTGACCGCGTCGAGCAACTCGGCGGCCAGGCGGTCAAAGTCCGGTTGGTCTAAAGGCCCGGCCGAGGGGGCGACAGCCCCATAGGTCGGTACGACGTCAAAGTGGCTGTCGGCGAAAACCTGCAAAGCACCGCACAGCTCGGTCTCGCGGCCTTGGTGATAGGCGAGCAGGTCCGGGCCGCGGTGAACGGAGAAGTTGTCGTACGTGCCGACGACCGGGTTGAAAGAGGAGATTTCTTGCTTGCACTCGGCGACGATAATGCGGGACATGCGCGTCCGTCCGGTTAGGTTGTGAGCGGGCGAATGTTGGGGCCTTGGGGGGTGTCTTCGATTTCGTAGCCGGCCGCGGTGATTTCGCCGCGCAGGGCATCGGCTGTAGCCCAGTCTTTGGCGTCGCGGGCGTGTTGCCGCTGGGCGGCGAGGGCAACAATCGCGTCGGGTATGGTCGCCTCTTGTGGCGTCCAATCGGCCAGCCCCAAGCCCATGACTTGGTCGAAGTGCAAAAGCGTGGCCTTTTTGGCGGCGTCCGGGAGATCGTCGGCCACGAGCGCCCAGCACAGGGCGAGGACGCGCGGCATGTTGAGGTCGTCCTCGACGCGCTCCTTGAACGCAGCCACGTAGCGGTCGTCGGGTTCAGCCGGTGCGCCCCAAGCGTGGGCGGCGGCGCGCAGCCGGTTGAAGGCCGTGGCCGCGCTGGCCAGGCTCTCCCAGCTAAAGGAGAGCTTGGCGCGGTAGCGCGCTCCGAGGCAAAAAAAGCGATAGGCGAGCGGGTCGTAGCCGGCGGCGACGAGGGATTCAAGACGCAGGAAATCGCCGCTCGATTTGGACATCTTTTCGCCATCGAGCTGTAAAAACGCGCCGTGCAGCCAGAATTCGGCCAGCCGCGTGTCGTAACAGGCTTGGGCTTGGGCGATCTCGTTGGTGTGGTGGACCGGAATGTGATCCTCGCCGCCGCAGTGGATATCGAAGTACGGCCCCAAGTACTTGGCTGCCATCGCCGTGCATTCGATGTGCCAGCCGGGAAAGCCGCGCCCCCAGGGGCTATCCCACTCCATCTGCCGCTTTGGCTGGGCTGGGCTGAACTTCCACAGTGCAAAGTCTGTGACGCGGCGCTTCTGCCCCAGATCGACGCGCTGGCCGCCTTGCAAGCCGGCGATGTCGAGGCGGGCGAGGTGGCCGTAGTCGCTCAGACGCGAGGTGTCGAAGTACAGGCCGTCGTCCGTGCGGTACGCATAGCCTTTTTCCTCGATGGCGGCGATGGCCGCAATCTGCTCGGCGATGTGGTCGGTGGCCCGGCACCAGACATGGGGCGCACGGATGTTGAGCCAGTCGAGCTTTTCTTGGAAGTCCGCGGTGTAACGCTCGGCGATTTCCCAAGCCGTCAGGCCGGTGCGCTGTGCGCCGGCTTCCATCTTGTCCTCGCCGGTGTCCGCGTCCGAGGTCAGGTGCCCCACGTCGGTGATGTTGACGACGTGATGGACCGCATAGCCGCTGTATTCGAGGGTGCGCCGCAGGATGTCCTCGAAGATATAGGTGCGCAAGTTGCCGATGTGCTGGTAGTTATACACAGTCGGGCCGCAGGCGTACAGGCGGACTTGGGGCGGCGCGAGCGGCGCAAAAGGGCGCTCTTGGCGGGCATGGGTGTCAAAAAGATGCAGGGTCATAAGGCCATTAAAGAAGGGTTAGCAGGATGGAGCAAGAACCAAACTATAACTCGGCAAGGGCTACTTCGCGTCCTTCCATCGCGCTTTGGACGGCGGCGAAAACCATGGCCATGGACTTGAGGTTGTCGGCCGCGTTGCACTCGGGCACCCGGCCTTCCTCCAGGGCGGCGACGAATTCCCGCAGCACGGGATTTTGGCCTGGGCTGCGGTCGTCGTCAAGCGGGAGTTGCCGCCTGATTTTGGGATCGGCGCGGTGCGAGTGGGTGTGGTACAAGTCAAAGCCCTCCCACGTCAGGGTGCCGTGCGGGCCTTCGTAGCGCCACTCGCCGTTGTGCCCGGCTGGCACGTGGCCGACCGTGCAGCCCAGGCCGCGATGGGTGGCGATTGTGCCGTTGGCAAAGCGGAAGAGGATTAGCTGGGCGGCGTCGCCTTGGTGCCATCCCCAAGGGAGGTTCCAAGTGAGGGCGTGGGCACTCACCGGGTCTTGGCCGAGGGTGTAGCGCATCATGTCAAAGTGGTGAATGCCCATGTCGGTGAGGAACATATACGGCTCGGTGACATAATGCGAGCCGGGCGAGTCTGCCCAGTTGACATAGAGCGAGACATCGAGCTGGCCAACCGGGCCGATGCGGTCCTCGGCCAGCAGGCGGCGCGTCGTGCGCGGCAGGGGGTTGAAGCGGTAATTCTGGGTGATCATGTGCGCTACATTGGCTTGAGTGCCAGCCTCCACTACGCGCCGGGCCGCTTGGAAATCGTCGCTGAGGGGCTTTTCGCCAAGCAGGGGCAGGCCGGCGGCAAAGGTTTGCACGGCGATCGCTTCGTGCATAGCGGGCGGAGTTACGTCGAGCACGAAGTCGGCTTGCACGGCGTCGAGCGCTTGGCCGAGGTCGTCGTATATCTGGTCGGCAGCAAAGCCGTGTTCGGCGGTCGCGCGCTGGCGGTTGGGCGCGAAAGGCTCGACGCAAGCGGCTACCTCGACACCGGCCTGCTGTTGGCACTGACTAAGCCAATAGCGGCCTCTGCCGCCCAACCCTACGAGTATGGCTTTCATGGGCGTCCTTCCTCTTTATTTTCTCTAAATAAAGGACTTGATCGGCGGCCTTGCCAGTCGCCAGAGAAGATTGACACGGTTTGAGCGCAGGAGTACTTCTTTAGCGAGAGATACCAGTCTCCTTGTTCCGAGGTTCACTACTTTTGACTCTATCGCCTAGGGCTTCTACCCGTCTCTTGCTCGCGCTGCTCGCGTGGTCCCTGAGTTGGAGTTGCGCCGAGGAAAACACCGAAGAAATAGCGCCCGGGGTGGTGTATCACGAGATTCACGTGCCCGAAGGGCCGTGGCGGATCCATGTGGTGGAAGTGGATTTGCCGCGCTCTTGGGCGGCGGGCATTCGAGTGCGCACCACCAAGCGGGGAGAGGCGCGCAGGACCAGTAGTTTGGCCGCTGGTGCCTTAGCGGCCATAAATGGGGATTTTTTGTTTCCCGGCGAATCCAGCCAACCCGCCGGATTGTACATTGAATCCGGCCATCTCATCCGCCTCCCCCAGCGGCGCGCGGCCTTTGCCATTACCGAGGCCGGCCAGCCCTTGATCGCAGTATTCAAGATGGAATTGGGGCTGTTGACGGCCGAGGGCGAACAGTTGCCCATCGCGGGTTTTAACCGCAAGCCAGCGCTAGGGGAGCTGTCCGTGTTCAACGATCGCGCACCGGTGCAGGGGGATTCGCTGCAAGCGGGCACGGGCTTCCTGCTGCAAGGATTGGGCCGCACCTCGATCGCCAACGACACGATTCCCGTCTGGGTCCAACAAATCCGGCGGCAGGCTTGGCCGCTTTCCCTCCAGCGCGACCAGTGGCTGTTGGCCGCTGGTGCCGAGTACGAGGCGACCGAGCGGATCGCCTTGGGCGACACCGTGCAGCTATTTTGTCGGCTGTCGCCGGCCCATGCCAAGCTGATGGAGGCCATTGGCGGTGGGCCGCGCATCTTGCGCGATGGCGAAGTTTCCATCGAAGTGGAACAAGAGCGGCTCAGCCGCCGTTTTGCCGACAAGCGGCACCCGCGCACGGCCATTGGGTATTCTCAAGACGAGCAGGTGCTTTTTCTGATTGCGGTCGATGGGCGGCAGCCAGGGTACAGCGTTGGCATGAGTTTGCCCGAGCTAGCCGAGTTTATGCGGACGCGCTTGGCCGAATTTTCCCCGGCCAAGGTCAATGCCTATCAGGGCCTGAACCTCGACGGCGGCGGCTCGACGACGATGGTCGTCAGCGAGCAGGTGGTCAACAAGCCCTCTGATCCCACGGGCGAACGGCCCGTGGTCAACGCGCTGTTGATCGTGGCGGATGTCTGGAACGAGGAGTTGCCCTAGTGCCCACGTTGCGGGCTGAAGACCTCGATGCGCTGGCGCACGCTTGCTTGCGGCGGGTCGGCGTCCCGGCGGACGATGCGGCGTTGGTAGCCGAGCACTTGGTCGAAGCTGGGCTGATGGGGCACGATACCCACAGCGTGTTGCGGTTGCCCCAATACGCGAACATGGTGCGCGAGGGCCAAGTCGAGCCTGGAGCCGAGTTGGTCGTGCTGGACGAGAGCCAGTGCGGCGGGCGGCTGAGCGGCCAGTGGAACTACGGTCCGGTGACCGCCACCGAGGCCGTGCGCTGGGCGCTGGACAAGCTCGGCGACGGTGCGGTGGCGGTCGTCGGGGTGCGCGACTGCAATCACGTAGCGCGGCTGGGGCGTTTCGCCGAAATCGCTACGCGCGTCGGCTGCATTGCGCTCATCGCGGCTAACGGGCACGGTGGCGATGGGGCGGTGGCGCCCTTTGGTGGCCGCAGCCGTCGCCTGCCGACGAATCCGATCTGCTGCGGCATTCCCACCAGCGGCCCGTGGCCGGTAATTCTCGACATGACGACGAGCATGATTTCCGGCGGCGATATGCGGCTTTGGCACAACCGGGGCGAGGATGCCCCGCCCGGAATGCTGATCGACTCAGCAGGCCGCCCGACGACGAGTGTGGATGCGTACTACGGCCCGCCCGCTGGTGCCATTTTGCCGCTCGGTTTCCCGCAGAGCGGGCATAAGGGCTACGGGCTTGCCGCGCTAGTCGATGTTTTGGCCGGGTCGCTTTCCGGGGCTGGGATGACGCAAGAAGCGCCCGAGCGCACCGGGAACGCGCTGTTTATCGCCGTGCTCAATGTTGCGGCTTTTTTGCCGTTGGACGAATTTTACGCCGAGGTCGCGGCCTTTGTCGAATGGGTCAAGTCGTGTCCGCCCGCGCCCGGCGTGGCCGAGGTCTGGCTGCCGGGCGAGCGGGCGCACCAGCGGTTGCAGGCGCGGCGGCGCGATGGTCTGTACGTGGATGAGACGGCTTGGGCCGAGATCCGGGCCTTGGCGGCCGAGCTGGGCGTGGAACTGCCCAGGCCGGTGGCCGGCTAGAAGTTTCGCAATTCAAAATCAACAAGGAGTTTGCAATGCTGCACATTGGGATTGTCGGCATGGGTGGAATTGGCAATAATCACGCCCGTTGCTACACGGCACACGAAAACGCAAAGGTCGTCGCCGTGTGCGATATGATTAAAGAACAAGCGGACCAAGCGGCTGCGTCCTATGGGGCGCGGGCCTTTTACTCGGTCGAGGAAATGGTCGCCAGCGGCCTGCGGCTCGACGCCTGCTCGGTGACCACGGCGGGGGTGGAGAACGGGGGCGATCACTACGAGCCGACGATGGCGCTTTTGCAGGCCGGCATTCCGGTGTTGGGCGAGAAGCCGATTTCCAATGAAATTCCCAAGGCGCGCCAGATGGTGGCCTTGGCCGCCGAAAAAGAGTTGCCCTACGGAATCAACCTGAACCACCGCTTTACGCCGGCGGCCGTCAAAGCCAAGGAATGGCTGACTAACGGGCGGCTCGGCGCGTTGCAGATGGTCAACATGACCATGTGGATCAACAATCCCAACGAATCAAGTCCGTGGTTCCACATCCGCGCCCTGCATCCCCATTCACTGGACGTGATGAGCTATTTCGCTGGCGGGGTGGATCGGGTACACGCCTTTTTTAAGAAAGGCAAAGGTCGGCAAATTTGGTCCAATGTGCAGGCGAATCTGCTGTACGAGGATGGCGTCATCGGGCATTTAACGGGGTCGTACGACGCCGGCGGAAGCTACGGCTTGGAGACCTTGGAATTGGTCGGCTCGGAGGGGCGGATCATCATCAACGAAGCCTGCGAGAAGCTGACGTTTTACCCGCGCTTTTCACGCGAGGTGGAAAGCTACGATCACCTCGGGGGCATGGGCGGTTTTGCGGATACCTTTCCGGCGCGGATCAACGCGTGGATCGACGATTTGCTAAACCAAGTTCCACCTGAGCAGGTGGATGCCAAAGGGGCGGACGCCTTGCGGGTGCAGCTCGTGATTGAAGCACTCATCGAAAGCTGGGAAACCGGGCAGGTGGTGAAGGTGCCCAAGGCTTAGTGGCTTTAGACTTGGGCCACAGTCCCAGCCCGCCATATATCATCTATAATGATTTAGCTAGCGGTGCGTTTTGAAGCTCTTGCGAAGTGCCTCTCCGAACTAAAATCTTCTTGTCTTCCTATTGTATTCCTGCAATGGCTTATATATCTTTAAGCCCGTCTAACTCATGCAAGCCCCCCATGTCGGGTGGCCTGCTGAATACAATAGCCTATGCAAAGTGGCTAGGTAGCTCCTAACCGCTCTGCGAATAAGTAGGAACTTCCCGCATCAAAACTTGCGTGAGTTAGACACTGCCCGGCCCCCGAGGGGGCTGCAACGTCAACCTCGTTTAAGAGAAGATGCGGGATCGCTGCAAAACTTAACCCCAAGAAAACCGAATTTTTCGCGGCACCGTAGCGTACCCGTGTGCTCCATCCGGCAAAGTCGTCGTTTGGTTGCTTTGTGCGCCATGTCCGGGTCTGCACATCACCACCTAGGGAGGTATCAACATGCTACAGACGCAACAACAGTTTCTCGCTTATCTCGATGGAGTCAAAGCCGAATTGAGCAAAGCCCGCTCTATGGAGGCGATAGAAAAGAACATCCAGTCGATAGAGCCATTAAAGCAAAACTTGGCCGAGGCCGAGCTGATCGTGCCGGTGGTCGGGGCTTTTAGTGCGGGCAAGAGTACCTTGATCAATTCCTTTTTAGGCTCTGAGTGCCTGCCAGTGGGCATTAACCCGAAGACTGCGTTGGCGACCGAGCTGCGGCATTCGGCAAGCGAGTATATCGAGGCGGTCAAGGAGGATGGGGAGGCGGACCGCTTCGCCCTTGAGGAGCTGGATGCGATTCACAACGACGAAGCGCGCGCCCGCCAATACCAATATGTGCGGGTCTTTCTCAATAGCGAGTCCCTGCACAGGATTCTCCCCTTGGTGCTGGTAGATATGCCGGGTTTTGACGCGCCGTGGGATTTACATCACCGCGCCATTTTGACCTACCTCAATAAAGGAAGCTACTACGTGGGCTTGACCAGCGTGGAGGAGGGGACTCTCACGCGCTCCATCGAGCGGCAGCTATCCGAAATCCACCAGGTCGGCAAGGAGTTCTCCGTGTTCCTAAGCAAGGCGAATCTGCGTGCGCCCACCGAGGTCCAAGAGATTGCCACCAAGATCCAGGATCGGCTAAAGGATGACTTTGAGCTTTCCGCGCCTGTTGAGACTTTGGGCATGGATGGCGGGGAGACCTTGGCCAAGATGCTCAAGGCCATCGATCCAGAAAAGCTGTTCGCCGAGCGGTGGGGTTCCCGCTTGGAGTCGCACTCTTTGGAACTCGATGGCAGCCTGAACACGTGTATCAGCGCACTGCAACGGGACTCACGGGAAAACCAAGAGGCCATCGACGAACTTGCCGCCGATCTACAGAAATTGCAGAGCCAAAAGGAAGAGATGATTCGAGACATTCGCACGCGGTATTCCACCAGCCGGGTCAACACCATTGTGGAAGGGGTCGGCGCGGATTTGGAAGCGGCCGTAGAAGACCTAACGAAGCTGGCTATGTCCAGCGGAGAAAACGCCCAAAGTGCGCTAAACCGTGAAGTGTCGGAAATCGTCCGCACATCGCTTGTGAGACATACGGAGGAGGCGATGGATCGGCTACACCGGCAAATTGAGGAGGATTTGGTCGGCCGTCTCAATATGGACTCGGTTTTGGGCCAGTACTCGGGCGCAAACTCTGAAGAGTTGGCGGCGAAAGTTGGAGGGTTGCCTGAGGTGGACAAAATCCTCGGGAGAGGCACCAGTTCACAAACAAAGTGGATGTACCGCGCTGTGGTCACCACGCTGACCATTACCCTCTTACAACCCATCTTGGGGCTCGCTTTGTTCTTCTTGCCCGAAATTATTGGCCGCTTTCAGAAGAGGAAGCAAGAGCAGCAAATCCGAGACCAGTTGATTGGAACGGTAATCCCGGATGTCAAGAGCAAAATTCGCAGCGAACTGCCCAAGCATTTCGAGGAGCAGGTGAGCCTTTTGATCGACGAGCAGGCCAAGGCATTGGATTCGCATATCCAAGAGAGGCGGAGCCAAATCGCCGCGGCCGAGCAAGCCAAGCAAGACGAAAAGAGCAATACGGAGCAGACCATCGCCGAGCTTACCACCATTCGCGATACCATTCGCTCACAGGCCCAGCAAGCGATTTTCACCTAAACCAGCGATGCTGAACGCAGCGAAGCATCTCCCACTCAAGAGAGTACCAGACGTTATCTAAAAGGAGAAGTAAAATGGAACATATTGGCATTGTAGCATACCGCGAAAAGCTGGATCAGGTCGTTGATAAGTACAGCGATCTTCTCGGCGATGAAGCAACAAGTTTGGACCAAACGCACAGCATCCCCTCAGCCAAGAAACTGCAAGCCGAATTGGCCGAGATTGAAGATGATGAACGGTTGCTGAGGATTGGTATTGTCGGGCGGGTCAAGTCGGGGAAGTCCTCGCTTTTGAACGCCTTGGTCTTCGAGGGACAGAGCATTTTGCCCAAGGCGGCGACCCCAATGACGGCTGCTTTGACGACCCTTTCGCACGGGGATTCGGTACAGGCGGAAGTGGAGTTTTTTACTCCTGCGGATATTGAGGATATGAAGGCTCAGGCTCGGGATTACGAAAAGCAAGTGCAGGAGCGCGTGCGTGATCTTTTAGATGAGCTTTTGGAGAAAGGAGAGAGCAGACTTGGGAAGGCGGTGAGAAAAGTAGCAGGCCACACAACTGAGGACAAGGAAAAGGCGCAGCGTCGAGCAACAAGGGAGATACGCGATAAAAATCCCGTTCTCGCGTCGTCTTACGAGCAATGCGAGAAAATCGACAACAGCAATACGTCCATTGGGAGTTTGGGCAAAAGTAAGGTGCTGAATTTGTCGGGCGGTCTGGCGGATTTGCAAAGCCAACTGGCGGAGTACGTGGGTGCCGATGGTCCATACATGCCTTTTACCAAGAGCGTCAACATCCTGCTGCCGCAAGACAACCTAAAGGACATACAGATCGTAGATACCCCCGGGATCAACGATCCGATTCAGTCGCGTGAGGCGCGCACCCGCGAGTATTTAAGCAAATGCGACGTGGTGCTAGTCGTCAGTCCGGCGGGTCAGTTTATTTCTCACGAAGATATGGAACTGATGGACCGAATTACCAGCAAGGAGGGCGTCCGAGAGCTATATGTCGTGGCGGCCCAAGTAGATACCCAAATGTTTAGCAATATGAAGGTAGAAAACGACGGACAGCTAGATCGCGTGTTGAACGCTATCACCCAAGAACTTGGGCACCACTTGAAAAAGGTTATCGAGGATCTCAAAGAAAGTAATCCCGAGGTGAAAGATGCCTATGACCAGTTGATTGAAGGTCAGAGCAGGGTTATCCACTCGGCGGGGCTTTGCGAAAGTATGAAGCAACGCTTTGGACAGCAGGAGGGCTGGGACGAAGGGATGGTTCATGTGTGGAGCAGTTTGCAGAGGGAGTATCCAGATTATTTCTCGAATGAGCAATCGGCGAAGAGCAATTTGGACAAGCTGGCCAATATGTCGACGATTCAGGCGATCGTCGAACAGGTGCGGGCGAAGAAAGAGGAGATTCTCAAGAATCGGATTGGCAATTACGTCCAGGGCAAACACCGTTCTCTTCGCGCTCTACGCACTGGTTTGTCCGACCATGTCGAGGAGATGCAAAATAACATTGAACGCGAAGATGTTCAGACCATTAAGAAGAAGAGAGAGGCTTTGAAAACTAATCTCAGCAATGCTTCTGAGGACGTCAGCTTGGGATATCAAGAGTCTATTCAGAAGGTTATAAGCGAGTTGAAAAAGGAAGCCTTGCGTAAACTCAGCAAAGAAGCTTTGGAGGAGGCTCTTGATAAGGCGACAGGTATAGGTAAAGGACGGGTGGAAATAGAGAAGCCTTGGTGGAAGTTCTGGGGAAGCCCTGAATACAAACAGGTGGAATATAAAACCATCCGCACAGGTACCTTTTTAAGTGGGCTGTCGGAATTCCACCAAAACTTGACGGATTCTCTCGGTGAATTGGCAGAACAAAAAAAGGAAGAGTGGCGTAGCGATGTCCTCAAATCCGCTACCAAAGAGTTGCGAGAGAGTTTTGACGAAGATCAGTTGGATGCCGCGATGATAAGGAGAGTGGCCAGGCGCACTGTCAACGCCATAACTATCTCAGAGTTTAGTTACTCAAAAGAGCTGCCGAAATCTCTACGGTCCCAAGGCTTGTTGAAAGAAAAAGCCGCGGAAAAATTTATTAATGAGGCGAATGTCTATATCGGTGAATTCGTAGATGAATTGAGGGGTGAGATAAATAAATACGTCAAATCTCTAGAAGAAGAAATGAGCAAATATTCCTTGGCAGAGCAGCTACTAGAGCGATACCAAAGAGAGCTGGTCTCGCTTGAGAACTCCGTTAAAAACAAGGAAATGGAGCTAAAGAGAATTAGTGCTGTTAAAGGCGAACTGGATAATATGGAGGTGAACCCATGAGCCGCACAGAGTACGAGCGCACCAAAGCAGACTTGGAGGTTTTGCAGCAAAAGTACGCCTTGATTACCAATCTGCTCAGCAAGAAGCCGAGTGAGAATGAGGCTTTTGAGCATTTTAAGCGGACTTTCGAGGAGGACTTTATGGAGTTTGCCGGCAAGGAGTCGTCGTTGGCAAACGAGGCGTTGGCCGTTACACGCTTGCAGGATTTTTTAAAACGGTTGGAAAAGATCGTGGCCTTTCCGCACACCTTTACCAAGCACTCGGTTGCCATTGGCGGCGGCTTTAGCAGCGGTAAGTCGTCGTTTGTCAATAGCTTTGTTCGGTCGTCGGATCTTCAGCTATCTGTTGGCCTTACACCGACCACGAAGATCCCGTCGTATGTGCTGTCTAGCCGGTCGATCTCGATAAAGGGCTTTTCCCGCTCAGGAGCCACCGCAGATATTGCGCCGACTCTCTACAAGGAATTTTCGCACGATCACGATGCTAAAGACGACCTTGATCTCCGAGCTATTCTACCCTTTATCACCGTTGAAATACCTTTGCAAGAGGGCTTGTTTGAGCACATCTACCTGATCGACACGCCGGGCTATAATCCGGCTGGAGGTGACACCACTGAGGATCGGAATACAGCGGTGGTCGCTCTCAAGGATCGGGATGCTTTGATTTGGATGATCGGCTTAGACGCGACGGGTACGATGCCGAGTGACGATTTGGACTTTTTACAAAACTTGGAGTTGAACGGGTTGCCGTTGTATGTGGTATTGAACAAGGCGGACACGAAGTCCCCTAGTGATCGGCAAGCCATCCTGACGGATGTTAAGGATATTCTCGCGGACGACGAACTGGAGCCGGTGGGCATCTGCGCGTATAGTGCCAATCACCGCGAAGAGTATCTGTGTGAAGGGCAGCCTCTAAAGGAATTTTTGCGCGACCAGAACCAAGCATTCAAGCCGGCTGCGTTGGGGGCTAAGATGAAATCGGAGATGGAAGCGATTTTTTCGATGTATGAAGAAGCCATAGGCCAAGACGAGCAGAGTGCCCAGGTGCTGATGAGGGAACTGAACAAGCTCGATCTTGACTTGAATAAGTGGGTTGTTGATGAGAAAGTGCAGGATGTGCTTGGAGAAAAGATCGCCGAGATCATGAAAGCCCAAAATCGAGATTTTGCTCCTATCAAGGAGGAGCTAGCTCGAGTGAAAGAGAAGATGCTCAACGCGCTTGCTCAGGTTCTTGAGTCGTTGGTACCGGATCAGAAGAGTGTCGAGGAATTGCAAAAAATGTGGCGGCAGCCGGTCGAGAAGCCGGCGTCAGCAGGACAGATCGTGCATATCCAACCCCCGAGTCAGGATCGTCAGCCGGTCGAGAAGCCGGCGGCAGGGTCGCAAGGGGACACGGACTTCTTCAAACGTATTACCGATTTACTAAATGGTCTAAAGGATGCCAAAGATAGCGATCGGCCGTATGAGGAACCCAATACCACAGACGAGGGCAATGCGGCGGTAGCCAATGCTTTCGAGACTTTGTCGGCTCTTTCCAACGACCAAGACGGCAAAGGTTTGCTGCACTATGCGGCGGAACACAACGCTTTCAAGATCGCTAAAGTGCTGAGCGGCAGCAATCCCAGGGACGCGGAGGGGCGGACGCCGCTACACTATGCGGCCCAACACAACGCTTGTGAGACCGCTAACGTGCTGATCGGCAGGGAGGCCTTTGTCAACGTCAAGGACAATGACGGTCAGACGCCGCTACACTATGCGATATGGTGCAGCGCTTTCAGGGTCGCTAAAATGCTGATAGACAAGGGGGGCTATATCGGCATCGCGGACAAGAATGGTAGGGCGCCGTTAGACATCGCCAAGTCGCACAAGGATCTGCGGGGGAAGCTTTCACAGAGCGGTTCGTTACTTAGCACCTTAGAGCATGTGTTGAAACAAGAGGACCCGGACCATGCCAAGGATGCCAAAGATCGCGGCCGGCTGTATGAAGAACAACCTGCGATAGCCAAGGCTTTCGAGACTTTGTCGGCTCTTTCCAGCGACGAAGACGGCAAAGGCTTGCTGCACTATGCGGCGGAACACAACGCTTTCGAGATCGCCAAAGTGCTGATAGGCAGCAATCCCAGGGACGCGAAGGGGCGGACGCCGCTACACTATGCGGCCCAACACAACGCTTCAGAGACCGCTAAAGTGCTTAGAGGCAAGGGCGCCGCTCTCAGTCCGAGGGACGCGAAGGGTATGACGCCGCTGCACTATGCGGCCCAACACAACGCTCTCGAGACCGCTAAAGTGCTGATAGACATGGGAGGCCAGGGCTATCTTAATAGCAAGGATGAGAAGGGTCGGACGCCGCTGCACTACGCTGCCCAACACAACGCTCTCGAGACCGCTAAAGTGCTGTTAGACAAGGGGACCAATCCCAATTCCAAGGACGATAAAGGTCGGACGCCGTTAGACTATGCCGAGAAGCACAAGAGGCAAAAGATGGCCCGATTGTTGCGCTAATACGGTGCTTATAGCCCTATTCCTAAATTGGGAAAGCAGGTAGCCCAAGCTAAGTGCAAATGGCGGTTAGGAAAGCCGTTTATTATACTCAGGTCTGAAGATGGCGGCTGGCAAAGCCGTTTCGTTTATTATTCAGGTCTGAGGAGATTCCGCACATGAAGCAGGCCAAGCAAAAGTCCGAATTTGGCCAATACCTGTATTCAATACTGACTGTCGTGGGTTTGTTTTTGGTCATTCGCACCGGGGTGGTGCAGGCCTTTTACATCCCTTCTAGCTCGATGGAAGACACGCTCTTGGTGGGCGATTATCTGCTGGCCAACAAGTTTGTCTACGGCGTTCCAGTAGATGTACCCCTGACGAGCATTTCCCTCTTCCGTCTGCCCGCGCTCAAGGAACCACAGCCGGGCGACATCGTGATTTTCCGTTCTCCGCAGGACGAGAAGCGCGACTTGATTAAGCGCTGTGTCGCCGTCGGAGGGCAGGAAGTCCACATCATCGACAAAGTGCTCCACGTCAATGGCGAGCCGGTGCAAGACCCGCCGTTGGCCAAGTACGCCGACCGCCGGTACTATCCAGCGGAGCGCAATCCACGCGACAATTTTGGTCCGTACATTGTGCCCGAGGGCCATTTCTTTATGATGGGCGACAACCGCGACAATAGCTCGGACAGCCGCTACTTTCGTGCGGTGCCCAAGCGGTTGATCAAGGGCAAGGCCATGAGTATCTATTGGTCGTGGAAGCCCGACACGCGCGGGCCTTACTACCAGGGCTTGACGTCGCTGCCGGCCGTGGTCGCCAGCTTTGTCTGGCGCCTGCCCAGCCGAGTGCGCTACGGGCGTCTCGGCGACGTGATCCACTAGTGGGAGGATGCCATGAACCGCAGGGAATCGCACGAATACGACAAGGTCCAAGAGCCAGAGGAGCGGGTAGCCGAGCCGTTGCGCTTGGTCGATAAGCTCCTTGCGCTCGCCCCAGACCGCGACCCGGCTCGCCCGCTGCTGTACCGCCTCCGGCGCCAGCTTATGGAGCGAGAGATTTCCTTTCAGGAGGCGCGGCGTGCCCTCGTGGAGATGGAAGCCGCGCTAGAAAAAGTAACGGCCCCAGCCAACCGCGTCGGCATTTTCCTCGGGATGCCGAGCGAGGGGGTTGCCACGGTATTTGTCGGCAGCGCCGAGTACTATGCCAACATTGACCCGCGCGTCGATGGGGCGCAGCTCCAGGTTGGCTGCCGAGTGCTGGTGAACGAAGCGTATGCGGTCGTCGGCAACTTGGGGCACAGCCCCTCGGGGCCGGTGGCCAAGATCGGCGACCTGCTGCCCGAGGGCCGCTTGCGCATCGCCCAAGCGCACGGCGCCCAAGAGGTGGTCGTGGAACGCGCCGCGGAATTGGCTGACGCGAATTTGCAAATCGGCGACGAGGTGCGGATGGACCCGGCCTACAAGGTTGCGTTGGAAGTTTTGCAGTCCGCCGAGAGCAAGGAGTACTTCATCGAGGACGTGCCGCCCACTCCTTGGGAGAGCATCGGCGGTCAGCAAGAGGCGATTGAGGCCATCCGCGACACCATTGAACTACCCACGTTGCACCCCCAGCTCTTTGAGCGCTTCGAGTATTCGACGCCCAAAGGCTTTCTACTCTACGGCCCGCCGGGCTGTGGCAAGACCCTCATCGGCAAAGCCACCGCGTACAACTTGGTGCAGCACATGCGCGAGGTCGAAGGACTGGAACTGGAAGAGTATTTCATGCACATCAAGGGGCCGGAGATTCTCAACATGTGGCTCGGCGAGACCGAACGCATGGTGCGCGAAGTCTTTGCTCAGGCGCGCCAAAAGCGCAAGGAAGGTTATTTGCCTTTTGTCTTTATCGACGAAGCCGAGTCGATCTTGGGCACGCGGCGCTCGATGCGCAGCCACAACATCTCCAATACGGTCGTGCCGATGTTTTGCACTGAGATGGATGGCATTGAGTCGCTGCACGATGTGGTGCTGATTTTGGCTTCCAACCGCCACGATTTGATCGATCCAGCGGTGCTCCGGCCCGGCCGCATCGACCGCAAGATCAAGGTCGCGCGCCCCAACTACGAGGCGGCCGCCGACATTTTGGGCATTTACCTCAAGCCCGAGTTGCCGATTGATCGCGCCGAGGTGGAGCAACACGGGGGCGAGGCGGCTGCGCGTGAGGCCCTGATACAGGCGGGCTTGAACGAGTTGTTCGCCAAAGGCGAAGAAGCGCGCTTCTTGGAGGTGTCGCTGCGCAGCGGTCGCCAAGAAGTGCTCTATCGCGGCGATTTGATTTCCGGGGCCATCATCGCCTCGGTCGTATCGCGGGCCAAGGAAATGGCGATCAAGCGCGCCATTGCCGAAGAAAATCCCGCAGGCGGAATCTGCGCCGAGGACTTGCGGCAGGCGACGCGGGCTGAATACCGCGAAAACGAGGTGTTCCCCCCTTCGGATAGCGTCGAGGACTGGCTCAAACTACTCGACTACGAGCCGGAAAACGTCGTGCGGGTGACCCCGGTTAGGCCCCAGCCGGAAAAGTCACCGGAAAAGCGCGTTGGTCAGGTGATCTGACTTAGCTCATGCAGCGGCTCTGCGGCTTAGAAACCGAGTACGGCATCCAAGTTGACGAAGACGAGTCCATGGACGTGGTGGTAGAGTCCATGGAGTTGATTCGCTGCTATGTGCGCCAAGATTTTGTTGCCCGCTGGAATTACGCGCTCGAAAACCCGCGGCTCGACATGCGCGGCTTTGAGGTCGCCGAACTCCTCAACGACAAGGACGAGACCGTCCACTTGCAGCAGGATCGCCAGCGCCCGATTGAGCTAGCGGACCTCAAAAGCGACTTGATCGTCCACAACGGGGCCCGCCTGTACAACGATCACACCCACCCAGAATTTTCCACCCCAGAATGCTATAGCCTCCGCGACTTGGTCGCCGTTGATCGCGCTGGGGAGCGGATTCTCCGCCAATGTGCGCGTCAACGCACCGAAGATCGCGGTCGCGGCGTGGTGCGTCTGTACAAAAACAACACGGACTTTGAGGGGCATAGCTACGGTTGCCACGAGAACTTCCTGCTCAGCCGCGATATGCCCTTCCAGCAGGTGATCAACGGGCTGCTGCCCTTTGTGGTGACGCGGCAAATTTTTGCTGGGGCCGGCAAAGTCGGCGTCGAACAGGACGCCCGGGCGCGCGCCGCCACGTATCAGCTAACCCAGCGTGCGGACTTTTTCGAGGTCATCGCCAGCGTTGATACCATGCACCGCCGTCCGCTGGTCAACACGCGCGATGAGCCGCACGCCAATCCGGCGCAACACCGCCGCCTGCATCTGATCATCGGCGACGCCAACATGTGCGAATACGCTACGGCGCTCAAAGTTGGCACGGCTTCCTTGGTGCTGGATCTGCTAGAGGCTGGTGCATTGCCCGCATGTACTTTGGCCGATCCCATTGGGGCGCTCAAGGCCATTTCCCGCGACGAGTCCCGGCAGTGGCCGGTGGCTTTGGCCGAGGGTAGGATGAGTTCGGCGCTGGAGATACAGACGGCCATTATGGCTGCGGCGACGGGTGTTTTTCAGGGCCGCGACGAGGAGACCGATTGGGTTCTTGCGGCTTGGCGCGACGTGTTGGATGCCCTCGCGCGCGATCCGCAAGCGTTGATTGGCCGCGTCGATTGGGTGACCAAAAAGTGGCTGTTAGATGCATTTGCCGAGTCCGAGCGCCTCGATTGGGAACGGCCGGCCGACCTCGCGTGGCTGCAAAGCCAAGACCTCGAATACCACAACATCGATCCGGCTGAAGGGCTGTACCCGGTGCTTGAAGCCGCCGGCCAAGTGGAGCGCGTCGTCTCTGAAGCGGAGGTGGGCTGGGCGTTGGTCAATCCGCCTAAAGACACGCGCGCTTACTTTCGCGGCAAGATGTTGCAGAAATTTGCCGCTGCGGTGCGCTCGCTCAACTGGGACAGCATTGAGCTGGAACTCGACGGCCGCACCGAGGTCATCGACCTCAAGGCTTGTGTCAGTCGAGAGACCGCGACTTATTATAACGAGGCTTTAGACGAGGCGGCGAGCGTCGAGGATTTGCTCGCCAGACTAGGTAAAAAACCAAAACCGGAGGTGTCACCATGAGCGATTTTATGTACTACCGGGAGCGTGCGCCCCGGCCGACCAAGCCGCTCGACGGCAACGACGACGGCCCGGATACCGGCCCGCGCCGGCCGCGGGTCGAGCGCCCCAGCACGGACGACATCCTCAAGCGGATGCGCCGCGTAGATCCCAATCAGGCGCGTCGCTACCGCCAGCGCACCGGCCAATAGCGGCCGATGGAAAGCTGCGACTTCCTCAACTTGCTCAAGGAGCGTGGGGCTTTGCCCGTCGCCCCCGTTGCCACTCCAGAAGCGTCCTTGCCGCTGGTCGAGGGCACCACGATTGTAGCGGTGCGCTGCGCCGACGGGGTGGTGGTGGCTGGCGATCGCCGCGCCACCATGGGCAACTCGGTGGTGTACGACCGCGCCGACAAAGTGTTGATCATCGACGACGAAGCCGTCATGGCCATTGCCGGCTCGCCGGCCGTGGCGTGGGACATTGCGCGGATGCTGGAAATGTCGGTGCAGTACTACCGCCGTAGCCAGCTCCAAGGGCTGAGCTTGGACGGCAAGGTGCGGACGTTGTCGCGGCTATTGCGCCAGAACTTGCCGCTGGCCATGCAGGGGATTGGCGCTGTGGTGCCGATTTTTGCGGCCTTTGACCCCGCAGCCGCCGAGGGCAAAATTTTCTTTTACGACCTTTTGGGGGCCGAATTCGAGTGCGTGGATTTCTGCGCCACTGGGTCGGGTGCCCACATCGTGCGCGGCGCGCTGTACTACCAAAACCGCTGGGGGCCGCAGCCGCTGCGAGAAATGGCTGGAGAACAGGCGGTCGAGCTGGTGCTCAAGATGCTGGAGACCGCCGCTGAATACGACACGGCTACGGGCGGCTTCCGCGAGGCTGCGCACGTTTTCCCCCAGGTCGTGCAGGTGACGGCCGCGGGCTTGCACACGGTACCCGAGGCGGATTTGGCCGCGCTCTACCAAAGGGCTTGAAGGCATGTTAGAAGAACCTTATCGCTGGGTTGAAGCCATCAACAACCGCCGCGAGTACGTGGAAGATCAGCTTGCGGGCGGCAGTCCGGTGGTGGGCACGACGTATGCCGACGGGGTGTTGCTGCTGACGGCTACCCCGGGCCCGCGCAAGCTCTTTGAGGTGTACGACGAGATTGCCTTTGCGGCCGTGGGGCACCCGGCCGACATCGAAAAGCTGCGCAAAGCCGTTATCGACATCGCCCATCTCGATGGATTCAACTTGTCGGCCAACGACGTGACCTTGCAGCGATTGGTCAGCTTTGGCATTGGCCCGCTGATGAAGGCGTCTTTCGACGAGTTGTTTCGCTCGCCGTTTGTCGCCCGCGTGCTGATGGCCGAGCTCGACCCGGACGGCCGCGGCGACGCCTTTTTTACCATTGACGCCGATGGGTCCTTTGCCCAGAGCGGTCGCACGGCGGCCATCAGCGGCAACGCTGCGAGTGCCCAGGCGATGACGGCACAACTGCAAGAGATCAGCCCAGATCTGCCCCTCGACCAAGCCTTGAGCGCGGCGTTGGAGGTGTGGGGATTGGGTCGGTTGACGCTCGACGCCCGCGATGGAGAGGTGCCCAGCGTAGAGGCTGTGCGCGATTTTCTAAAAGGCGGTTTGCGAGGGCTGACAGTCGAGGCCGCCGTGCTCGACCGCGACCGCGCCGCCAAGTCGAAGTTCGGCCTGCTCACCGCGGAACAACTAGCCCCGTCACTCGCTTCCTACTTCGAGGTCTAGTATGGAAGGGCGCATCTACGGGCTGGAAACCGAGTACGGTTGTCTGCCGCCGGCTTCAGATCCCTTTTTGAGTCCCGATTTTGTGTCGATAAAGGTCAAGGACTGGGTGTTCTACCGCGAGGACTTGGGCCTTATTGATATGCACTATCGAGGCCGAGATGAGCCGCCCGGCAACGGCGGCTTTCTTTTTAATGGCGGGCGCATGTACATCGACATGGGCCATCTCGAATACGCCACTCCAGAATGCACCGGGCTTTTTGATTTGGTGGCTACGGATCGGGCCGGTGATCGGTTGGTGCAGCGCGCGCTAGATCAGCTTGGCTTGGCTGATAGCGCGGCCTTTTTCAAGAACAATATCGACCACTACACCGGGGCTACGTTTGGCTGCCACGAAAACTATCTCGTGCGGCGAGAGGTGCCGTTTTCGCAAGTGCTGCTGCCGACCATGCTGCCTTTTTTTGTCACCCGCCAGATATTCGCCGGTGCTGGCCGCGTGGGTTGCCACACGGATATTTTCGAGTACGGCAATGCCGAAGACGAAAGCGTTGGATTCCAGCTATCACAACGGGCCGACCATATCGTCACGGAGATCTACCAGTGGATTCAGTTTAGCCGCGCAATTATCAACACGCGCGACGAGCCACTGGCCGATTGGGGGTTGTACCGCCGCTTGCACCTGCTGGTGGGCGACTCGAATATGATGGAGTACGCCACGGCGCTAAAGGTGGGGACCACGGCCTTGTTGTTGCAGCTTTTGGAAGAGCAAGAGCGCGGGGTCTGCGACGACATCAAGCTCCTCGACCCGGTGCAAGCCATCCGCGAGATTTCGCGCGACATGACCTATCGCTGGGAAGTGCAGCTAGAGGATGGTCGCTACACTACGGCGACCGAGATCCAGCGCGCGTATCTCGACCTGGCCGACCGCCATTTGCGCGGCCGGGACGAAGAGGGCGACTGGGTGTTGGACGAGTGGCGCTTTGTCATCGACGCCTTAGAGCACGATCCGCAGTGCTTGGTCGATCGCGTCGATTGGGTGGCCAAGAAATGGCTCTTGGAGTACTTCATGCGGGAAGAGGGGCTGGACTGGCAGGATACTTGGATCCAAAGTTTGGATTTGGAATACCACAATCTCAACACGGCGCGGAGCCTCTACTTCGACCTGTACGAGCGCGGGATGGTCAAGCGAGTTGTCAGCGACGAGCAGATCAATCAAGCCATCACGCACCCCCCGGTTGATACTCGCGCCAGTGTGCGCTCGCGCGTGATGAGGGCGCTGACCGACCAGAAGACGCGCTATCAAATTGATTGGGATTCCATTTGCGTGGGCGACGATAAGTTTCTCAACCTCGACGACCCCTTCCTCACCTATGACCGCGAAGCCACCGAATTCATCCGCGAATGCCGACAGACGCCGTTCGATACGTTTTGATGGATAGCGTTGGGGCGACACTAGCGCGTTTTTCCATAGAACATCATGTCCCTATGGAATGAACCTTGAAAGTGAGCATTCTATGCTAACGGCCTATATTCAATCGGCGATGAAGTACGCTACATACGAGACTCTCGACGATCAAACGTTTTATGGGGAAATCGCTGGCTTTCAAGGGGTGTATGCAAATGCGGATACCTTAGAACAGTGCCGTGAAGAATTGCAATCTGTGCTTGAAGGCTGGATCATCCTTGGGTTGAGAATGGATCACCCACTGCCAGAGGCGTTTTGAACAAGATTTTACAGCAGGCCGAGGCCAGTCGATCCGTTTGGGAGAGTTTGTAGCTTCTCGACGCAGTAGTAGAGAACAGCTAAAACAGCTCATTGGTCTGGCAATCCAATTAGCTGGCGGGCACTAATAGGGAAGTTGAACAAAATTAGGCGTTTGAAAATCTTTGATTCCAGTAAAGCTCGACAGATCAACTACGCAACACACAGTTTGATCTGATGATGTGAACACTTCATGCTGCGGCGATTATTCCTCCTTCTCCTCCTCCCATCCCAAACCCTAGCGGCCCAGTTGGCCTGCGCGGCGTTGAAGTCGTCGGTGCAGCCGGTTGTGCCGACGCCAGAGCATCTGAGTGCATTAGTCATCTTCGCGCAGTTTGCAGATGAGAAAGCCTCGGCCACTGCGCCCTCGTGGGCCTATGACCTTTTCGACGCGGCGTTGCCCGGCAGTTTTGCCCACTTCTACCGCGCGATGTCCGGGGGGCGGATGCACGTCAATGGCGAGGTTCTGCCGCGGCGCTATCGCTCGCGTGACAGCGTCCAGACCTATCTAGCCGAGGTCCCGGGAAGCCGCGGTCAATTCGGGCGCTTCAACTTGGAGATACTCACTGCCGCCGACGCGGACGCCGATTTTGGGCTCTTTGACAACGACGGCCCCGACGGAGTGCCCAACTCAGGAGACGACGACGGGTATGTCGATATCGTCTTTATCAACTTGCATACGGCTCCCCGCGATTTCTTCATCGGCGCGGCCACTGGCATCGCCAGTCTGGGGCTGGACGCCGATTACATTAGCGGCGATCCGGCCGTCGGCGGTGGCTTTGTGCGGGTGCGGAGCCGCTTCACGGGTTTCGGCGGCACCACACAGCGCGGGCACACCTTCAGCATTACGGCCTCGACGATGTGCCACGAGTTCGCGCACGTGTTGGGATTGCCCGATCTCTTCGATCAGACGGCATTGACCGGGGCCGAGTTGGCCCCGGAGGAGGATTCTGCGGGCATTGGCAATTGGGGGATCATGGGCTGGGGGACGCTCGGTTGGGGCGTCGAAGATGGCCCCAATGCCTTTTCGGCGTGGTCGCTAGCCACGCTCGGTTGGATCGAGGTGGTGGAAGTGGAAGGGAGCGTGGCCGGACTGGCGATCGGGGAGATCTTCCGCGATCGCCAAGCGTACAAAATCCCCCTGACCCAAGACGAGTACTTCCTGCTGGAATACCGGCGCGCCGATGGCTCATACTACAACCGCAATATCCCGCAAGATGGCTTGCTCATCTGGCACATAGACGAGCAAGCCGACAACGACGAAGAGCGGCACAAACAGGTCGATTTAGTCTGCGCGGATGGGCTTTTTGCCGACCGGGGCTTTCCCAATGGCAATCCCGATGCGGTGGCAGGACGGGACAATCTCGACTTTTGGGCGCGGGACGCAGCGTATGCTTCGGCCCACAATGGCAACAAAGGCGATGCGACCGATCCTTTTGACGGCGTGCGATTCCGTCGCTTCGCTTGGGACACGAATCCGGCCTTCAGTGGCCACGCGGGCTTTGCGCGGAACGTGCCGCTGAGCATGGCCATAGACAACATCCGCCCACAAGGTGCCGCGATGGTCGTCGATGTGGTGCGGCAACAACGCCCGGGCCACATTGTCGGCGATGCGATGTGGACGGGTCCGGTGGATTTGGACCGGGACGTGATCGTGCTGCCGGGCGCCACGCTGACCATTGACGCTGGTACAGAGGTGCGCTTTGCCCGCGGCGACGCACTGGGCACGGGATTTGATCCAGATCGCAGCGAGTTGATTGTCTATGGTGCGCTCAAAATCGGCGAGGGTGCATCGTTTGCGTCGAGTGCGGTGCGCCCCGGCCCCTTGGATTGGTCGGGCATTTACCTGCTTGACGGTCAAGCGGTTGATCCAGCGGCCATCGCCATTGAACACGCCCAGCGCGGGGTCGTTGGCTTCCGCTTGCCGCCGGGGCGGACGCAGTGGCTGGACGAGCAGGCTGTGTACGCGGATTTGGTGGTGCCGGTCGGGTCCGAACTGCACATCGGCCCGAGCCGCGTGTCTTTTGGCCGCTCTGATCTGAGCCGCCGCGGCGCGTCCCCGGCCTTTGCCGAGTTGATCGTGGAAGGTGCCTTGACGATTGAGGGAATGGCCGGCCAGCGGGCGCAGCTAACCACCGATCCCGGCCCAGAGAACGACGGCCTGTGGTATGGCATTCGCGTGCGGCCGGGGGCGCAAGTCGAGGTGCGGCACGCCGAGCTTTCGCGCACGGGTTTTGCCTTTAGCGGCGAGATTGACGAGGCGACGAGCCTGCGCATTGCCGACTCGGCCGTGCGCGAAAGCGGCGGCAACGGCCTGCGGCTGATGCTCAATGGCCGAGCCCAGGTAGATCGGAGCGAATTTACCACCATTGCTGGCCCGGCCTTGCTCATGGCCGGTAGCGGGCAACTCGCGTTGCGCAACGTCGCGATTGAAGGCAACGGCCAGGAGGGGATCCTGCTCAACAACGCATCCTTGGAAGCCATCCGCGTCGCTGTGATTGACAATGGTCGCCTCGACCCGGACGACCCACGGGTTGGGGTGCGAGCCATTGGGGGGCGCGGCCAGCGCATTGAGATGTGGGAGTCGCAGATTGAGCAAAACACCGGGCACGGCATGGATTTGACAGCGTGGCAGGGCGCGGTGGAATTGCACAACAGCCGCTTCGTCGCCAACCAAGGTGATGGCTTGCGCGCTGGAGGGGCAACGCGCTTGGCCTTGGCGCAGGTGCTGGTGGAGCGCAACTTGCGCGCCGGTGCCGAAATCGCTGGGTCGCTGGTCGAGATATGGAACTCGACGTTTAGGGCGCATGTTGCGGCCGGCCTGCGCTTAGGGCCGGGGACGCGAGGGGCGATTGAGCGGGGCTCGTTTGTCGGGGGGCGGAGTTTGGCGTTGACGGGCGTGGAGTCGTTGGAGATTCGCGCCAGCGAGTTTGTCCGCGGGACCCCAGCCATTCAATCCGCGAATTCTGCGCCGCACATTTTCGGCAATCGCTTTGCGGATAATACGGTGGCTATTCGGGTCGAAGGCCCCCGGGTGCCGAAGGCGATTGGCGGCAACACCTTTGCCAACAATACTGTGGCCATTGAGAATTTGGCTGCCGAGGAGTTGAACGCCCAAGACAATGACTGGAGCGGGGCTGACAGCGCAGCCATTGCCGCGCAGATCGAAGGGGCGGTGGCGTGGACGGAGAAAGATGCCTCCAAGGCGGTGGTGCTGCCCGCTGACTTTGCGCTGCACCCGGCCTATCCCAACCCCTTCAACGCCGCGGTCGCGCTGTCGTTTGATTTGCCGAAGGCGGCGGTGGTTGCACTGGTGCTCTACGATGGGCTGGGGCGGCCTGCCCGCCACCTCGTGGAGGGGCCGTTAGCGGCTGGCCGCTATAGATTCGTCTGGGATGGGCGCGACCAAGAGGGGAGGGCGGTGGCTTCGGGGGTTTACTTCTATCGCTTGACAGCGGATTCATTCGTTGCGGTGGGGCGTTTGGCGTTGGTGCGCTGAGCGGGGCCGAGTTGGCAAGGCTTTCCAGTGCTTGCTGGGTTTTCCGGTTAGCGACATCCTCAGCTAATTTTATTCTCGCGGAGTTGGCAATTCCCGGCCGCCGCACTGGCTCTCGATAGCGGGTCAGAATTTCAGGGAACTGTCGGTCGCCGTAGAGTACGCCGTGTGTGCTGGGTTCTTGCCGGGGCCGCACCGCGATCCCGTTGACAGGTCCGACCATTTGGTGCTCGTTTCCATTGAACCGCTTTTTGATGGCTACGGCGTTCCCCGGCTCTGGTGATCGGGCGAGGGCCGGGGATTTTTGTTGAAAATCCAATGGTAGATAAACGATATGCAACAATTTATACCGCGCTCGGCCCTGCTTTCCGAGGTCGTTAGCGGCCTCGAAGAAGTGCCGACCGTGGCCTTGCTCGGTGCCCGACAGGTCGGCAAGACGACGTTGGCGCGACAGGTTGCAGCGGCGTGGCCGGGGCAATTGACGGCATTCGACTTAGAAGTCCCGGCGGTCCGCGAAGCCTTGTCGCAAACCCCGGAAACTTTGTTGCGCAACAGCGAGGGCTTGATCGTCATCGACGAGGTGCAACGCCTACCGGCCCTGTTCCAAGTGCTGCGCCCGGTGTGCGACGACCCGAACCGGAAGGCCGTCTTTCTGCTGCTTGGCAGTGCCTCTTGGGACCTGATTCAAGGCATCTCAGAGACGCTGGCCGGGCGGATTCTGTTTGTGGATGTGGGTGGCTTCTCGTTGGCGGAGGTGGGGCCGGAGCACCAGGATAGGCTTTGGATATGCGGCGGCTTTCCGCGTGCTTGGCTGGCGCGATCAACAGCGGCATGGAAGCGGTGGATGCAGTCGTTCTCGCGCACGTTTCTCGAGCGGGACATCCGCGGGTTGGGCTCCAAAGTGTCGCCGGAAGCATTGGGCCGCTTCTGGCGCATGTTGGCGCATTACCACGGACAAACTTGGAACGCGGCGGAACTGGGCCGTTCCATGGATGTGAGTGCCACGGCGGTGAACCACTACCGCGATCTACTCGCTGGTACCTTTGTGATTCGGGTGCTGCCGCCGTGGTTTGAGAACTTGGGCAAGCGGATGGTGAAATCCCCCAAGGTGTACCTGCGCGACAGCGGTATTTTGCACTTCCTGCTGGGGGTTGAAGACATGGCGGAACTGGCCATGCACCCACGCTACGGCGCTAGCTGGGAGGGGTTCGCGCTCGAACAGACGCTGCTTGCGCACGGTCAGGACCAAGCCTATTTCTACGCCACGCAACGCGGTGCCGAGCTGGATCTGCTGTTGCTGCGACGGAGCAAACGCTACGGTTTCGAGTTCCAATGCACCGATGCCCCGCGCACGACAAAATCCATGCGCGTCGTCCTCGCGGATTTAGGGCTTGAGCATCTTTGGGTGGTCTATCCCGGCGATTTGGCGTATCCGCTCGCCGAGGATATAACGGCGCTGCCGTTGAAGAAAATTGGCGATCTCGCGTTGTAGTCCCCGCGAGGTGGAGACGGCTTTATATTTCCAACTGCTTGTGCAACAATTCTCGCACGAGTTGCGGATTGGCTTTTCCCCGCGTCGCCCGCATTACTTGCCCCATCAGAAATTGCACGGTGTTGTGGTTGCCGCCCTTGATTTTTTCGACCGCGGCGGGATGCGCCGCAATCACGTCGGCCACCGCTTGGTCTAGTGCGCCGCTGTCGGAGATTTGCCCGAGACCGCGTGCGGCGACGATTGCGGTGGGCGAGCCGCCCTGTTCCCACAGTTGGCTAAAGATTTTGCGGGCCGCGTTTTGGTTGATCGTGCCCTTGTCGACTAAGGAGAGCAGCTCGACGAGCGCGGCTGGCTGGACCTTGACGTCCTCAATGGACCGGCCCTCGGCGTTGAGGCGGCGAAAGACTTCCCCGGTGATCCAGTTGCTCACTTGCTTGGGATCGGCGCCTGGTAGCTGGGCGGCTTGCTCAAAGTACTCGGCCACGGCATGGTCTTCGACCAAGGCGGCGATCGCTGGGGGGTTGAGTCCGTACGAATCGGCGAAGCGCGTGGCTTTGGCCGCCGGCAACTCGGGCAAGCGGGCGCGGACTCGGGCGATCCACTCGGGGTCTAACTCGGCGACGAGCAGGTCGGGCTCCGGGAAGTAGCGGTAGTCGTCCGAGGTCTCTTTGCTGCGCTGCGGACGGGTGACGTGGGCGCGTTCGTCCCAGCCCATGGTCTCTTGTTGGACGTGGCCGCCGGCTTCGACGATGCGCTGCTGGCGCTCGGCTTCGTAGGCGATGGCGCTGCGCACAGCGCGGAAGGAGTTGAGGTTTTTGACCTCGACCTTGGTGCCCAATGCGCGGCGACCCGCGGGCCGAATCGAAATGTTGGCCTCGCAGCGCATGGCCCCTTTTTCCATGTCGCCGGAGGACGCGCCAAGGTAGCGGACGATTTGGCGGATTTGGGTCAAATACGCATGGCTCTCGTCGGCTGAGCGGAGCGAGGAATCGGTGACGATTTCCATCAGCGGTACGCCGGCGCGGTTGTAGTCTATCAGGCTGGCGTGGCCGGTGTGCTGGAGTTTGCCGGTGTCTTCTTCGAGGTGGACGCGGACGACGCCGACTTGCTTGGGCCCGCTCTCGCCGTCGATCTCGATCCAGCCGCTCTCGCACAGGGGCTGCTCGTATTGCGAGATCTGGTAGCCTTTGGGCAGGTCGGGATAGACGTAGTTTTTGCGCGCAAAAACGCTGCTAGGCTTGATTTGGCAATGGAGGGCCATGCCGGTCATAACCGTCAGCTCGACAGCGCGCCCGTTGATTGCGGGTAGGGCGCCGGGCTGGCCGGTACACACCGGACAGATGTGGGCGTTGGCCGCCACCTGAAAGTGATCGGCCGCGCAGGCGCAAAACATCTTGGAGGCGGTTTGCAACTCGACGTGGACTTCCATGCCGATGACGGTTTCGTAGCGCAAGGGATACTCCTTTGGGCTTTAGTAGGTTGGTGCGCGTCGATAGAGCTGTATTGTCAATTGTTACGACCGTGATAACAAGCCTTTTTCTTGAATCAGTTCGTTGGAAACTCCCGACTTTACTTGAATGCCTTTGTAACTCCAATTAGTTAGAACCGTACGTGCCTTTTTGGGAATTACAACAGCATTCACCGCTTTTCCGTAGCGATCAGTGGAGTTATACTCCCAAATCAAGACAACTATCCGATAGGGCAATTTCCCCGTCTTTGCTTGTCTTTCAGTCAATGGAGCAACCGTAAAGGTCAGAGTCGAGCGGTCGCTGCGCACCGTCTTTAGATCAAAGTTCAAGGGACGTTCAAAGTCGGGGCTTTGGGAATCGTTGCGAGTGAACTCAAGGTCCCGTTCGATGAAGAATTCTGCCAAGTCTTTTTCCCAGAGCTTACTATTTCCCTGTCGCTCTTGGGGATCCTCTATCTGGATAGAGCGCTTTGCAAGTAAGTATTCGAGAATTAGGTTTTCTAATTCTTCCAATGGGCTTTCCGTAAGCTTGGGACGCAAGTATTTGAGAATTGTTTTGCCCAGTTTTTTTGCATGAAATCACCATGATCGCTCCCACCAATTACCGTGGACCATTTCGAGACAACTCCGAACGGGCTTTAGTCCACCGAAACTTTATCGCCTCATTGAGGGCACTCTTGAGCTCTTTTTGGAGACTATACATGTTAGCACCTCTGTACCCAAGTCCTCTTAAAAATAGCTCATCGAGTTGATCGATGAGGAGATGGGCTTTCTCGTCTTTGCGGTCTTGAATGTCCAAAATAGGGTCCATGGTCTTCAATAATCCTTCTCTTATATTTGAGGGAAATGAAGCAAAATCCGGACACGGCAAATTGTTGAGGTGACCAACTTGAATTTTTAGCATAAAACTACCATCAAACCGCGCCCGGTGAAGTCCGCGGCCTTCTAGCAATATATGGGAAATTCTACTAGAGAGAAACAGAAAGAGGAGTATGTCAAGCTCGCGATCTCCAGAGGGTTCGATAACTTGAAATTGATCTGTTGCATAAATTCTAAACTTGTTCCAGAAGACGCCAATGGTAGTATCGACGATACATTGAATAGCAATAGCTGGAGGATTGGATAGAGAGAGGGTGTACCACTCTGGATAATGGCCTTTGATGGACATTCGCTTGGCTAAATTTTCGGTGCTAGTGCCGCATTCTTGAATGTACTTGAAAACGGGTTCACTTTCGCTCACTCGCCTATATAAGTTCAGCAATCTAAAAGGAGTTCGCTGAGGGATAACAAAGCCACGCAGGCTCCGCGAATTTTTTACTGCGGGTACTAAGTGATTAGCGGAAACATTTGCGAAAAAGTTCAGAAATGGCTCGCGATCTTCTCTCAAAAGAAAGAAAGCATTCCAACCTGTTTTTACTCCCATTTTAGATCGAGTATATCGAGATAGTGTAGTAGGACAAAGGGAAATCAGCTCTTGGCGAATCTGCGTTTGAAAAAAAAGCGTCTCGGTCCAGTTATCAGAAAAAGCGAGATCGCGCCGTTTTATGGGACGGCCTTCAGTTATGAGCAGAGGTTTCTGCCAATCGGAAAGATGACTAAATAGAAGACTGTCACTAGCGGGTTTGCTGCGGCTCAAAGTCAAGATGACAGTATTTGCTTTTGCCTTCATACCCGATTGGGTAAAGGGGTGGGTATGCAGTGTGAATACGTGGAGCAAACTGATTTCATTGGTCAAGTGCTGCCGTATGGATTTTCCGTACTGGGTATCGAAGAAGTTGCGAGAAGTGATATAGGATAGGATCCCCTCTCGGTTGAGAATTTCAATACCGCGTAAAATAAAGAACATGCTCAGATCCGACGTGGGTTTAAGCGGGTAGGTAGGATGCGCGGTATTCCAATACTCGATGAATTCGCGTTTGCCGCGAATGCTATTTTGCTGGCTTAGCGGGACAAAAGGCGGATTTCCCAGAGAAATATCAAATCCTTGATTCAAAAAAGATCGCACGTCTGATCGCTGCAAAGTAGTAGATGCGTCGTCAAATATGGAGAGTTGATAGCTAGGACTGTAGAGCGAAAGAGGGACAAGGGCATTGCCTGCTGTTAGGTTGTTCATAGGGGTTAAGAAGTGCTTAGACGGCGATGGAGATAACAGTGCTCGATCCAGTAGCCATAGTCGCAATTTGGCTAGGTCGAGGGCTTGAGGAGCAATATCTATCCCATAGATGTTTTGCTCGAATATACTTCTTATGGTAGGTATCTTGGAACTACTATTTGTCTGCAATAGGGAGGTAAACTGAAAAAAGTCCATGAGAACGTTCGCGGCTGCCACCAGAAAGGCCCCAGCTCCTACCGCTAGATCGATTATACGTACTGTTTTCAGCGAGTGCTCGATCCAGACGAGAACATCGGGATGGCGATTCGCATAATTCCGGCGAGATGTTCTATCGGTGCATGAGAAAGCCCGCAAGAGCACGTCGGCAGTCTTAAATTCTCTCGTATATTTGTTCAACAACCAGTTCTCAATGGCATGGCGGGCGATATTATAACAAAGATCATCAGGCGTGAAATACGTTCCTGTCTCCTTGCGGTTGATCCCGCGTTCGTATAGATAACCCAATATCCATGGTTCGATATTGGGTAAGTGGTTTGCAGCAGGTGTTTTATCCTTTGTGGCAAGACTCCAATTGTACTTGGGAAAAACGCTACAGATGAGCCGATATAACGGCTCGTTATTAACGGTTGTCGCTACGTCAAAGGGTAACGTAAAGACTGCTTTATCTAGATAGGGAAGCCCATGGAAAAGTGGATGCTCGTCAAGCGAAGGCATTCTTTTCTTTTGCGGAACGGAGAGAATTTGATCAAACAATATCTTGACGAAGTCTTCATATAGATCCTGTCCCTTTGCTATCGTTATTCGTGCAGCATTTTGCAGGTAGTTTATCCTTTTTGTTCCGAAGTGTCCATTTTCTTGCAAAAACTGTACGAATATCAGGCGGGATACGAGATCGACTGCAGCAGTGTCTCGTTCTCGACATTGCACAACAAGCCCTGCTGCATGTTTTTTGAGATCGCCAAACAAAAGCAGGGAAGTATCCTGTATTTCGCTTACTCGCTGGGGCATAATTAGTACGCAGCTTTAAGACAAAGGACTATTCCTCATCAGGCAAAGAGAACGTGCTGGCGGAGGAAGGCTTCACAGGCTTGGTAGAAGGCCCGCACGGTCTCGGGTTTGCGCCAGCCGTGGCCTTCGCCTTCGTACCGGTGATAGACGTGTGGTACGTTGCGGCGGCTCAGCGAGGCCGCAATGGCCTCGGCTTGGTCCGGGGGCACGACTTGATCGTCGGTCCCCTGAAAGAGGGCGAGCGGGTCGCGGAGTTGGTCGGCAGCATAAACCGGCGAGCGATCGCGATAGGCCGCAGCCGCTTCGGGCAGGGGGCCGATCATGGAGTCGAGGTAGCAGGACTCAAACTTGTGGGTGTCCGCGGCGAGCGTGAAGAGGTTGGCCACGCCGTAGAGGCAAATGCCGGCGCGGAAAAAGCCGGGCCGCGTGGTGAGTGCCCGCAAGACGGTGTAGCCACCGGCGCTGCCGCCCATGATGACGAGGCGTTCTGGGTCGGCTAGCCCGTTGTCAACGAGGTGTTGGGCACCGCCGATGGCGTCTGCCACGTCGAGGAGGCCCCACTGGGTACGCAGAGCGGTCATGTAGGTGCGCCCGTGGCCCGTGCTGCCGCGGTAATCCACGTCGAGGACAGCCCAGCCGCGCGTGGCAAAGTATTGGTGGCGGCCCTCAAAGCTGGTCTCGACTTGGCCGGTGGGGCCGCCGTGGATGGTCGCGATCAGCGGGGGCCGACCCCGCCCGCAAAAGCGGCGGCTGGCCGGGGGGTAATAGAGGCCGAAGATGCGGGTGGCGTCTTCGGCTTGCCAGGAAACCGGCTGCGGTGCGGAGAGGTCGTCCGCGGTTAGCAACTCGGTGGCCGTGCGCGCCTTTACCTGCATTTGCTCGGCGGTGCCAGCGACAATGCGGGCTGGGACCGCGCTCGCCGAGGCCATACAAGCGAGGCCCTGGCCGCGCGGCGCGGCGATGATTTGTTCGACGTGGGTATAGCTTGCCAAGGCCGGGACCTTGGCCAGCGCACCGCTGTGGAGGTCGAGGCGGTACGCGGTGCGCTGGCCGTTTTCGCTGCGGACGAAATACAGGGTGCGGCTATCGGCCGCCAGCGAAAACGCCCGTCGGCCTTGGACCCAAGCCGGGCCAGCTACGTCGTACGCGTCCTCGCTGAGGCAGCGCGTCGCCCGGCTCGCCAAATCGAGGCACCAAAGCTGAGAGTACCCGCGTTGGTCAGACGTGTACAGGAGGGCGCGGCCATCGGGCGAAAAGCTGGGCTGGGCCACGGCCGTGTCGAAGTCGCCGGCAATTAGCTCGGAGGTGCGCAACTGGGGCAGGCCGCGGCGGCTGCGCGTTACTTGACCCAGCATTAGGCGCGTCCCGTCCCAGGGCATTTGCGGATGGTCCCATTCGATCCAGGCGAGGCGGTCGCCGCTGGGATGCCAAGTTGGCTGCATGTAAAAATCGGCTCCCTCGACGAGGCGTTGCGGCCAACAACTTCCCGCCGCATCCACTAAGGCGAGGCAGTCGCGGCCCTCGTAGTGATGGACATAGACCAGATGGCGGCCCGAAGGAGAAGGCGTGGGAGCCGCGGCATAGCCAAAGTCCGGGGTAATGGGCTGAGCCGGCCCGCTGGAGAGTGCCTGCCGATAGAGGCGGCCGGAGGACTGCTCGGCAAAATACGCCTGGCCGCGATGGACGGCGAAATCGCCGCCCCCGTAGCCGACGCGGGCCCGCACTGAAAGTGCGGCGTTGAGGTCGCGCGGTGCCGCATTAGGTGCTTGGCAGACTAAGACGCCTTGCGGCCCCCGCCCTTCGAGCCAGACGAGGGTGCGGCCGTCGGCATCCCAAGCGAGGTCAGACAACCGGATGGCGGCGGCGAGGTCGTCGGGCGAGAGTGCGCTCGGCCACAAGCCAAAGGGACGGACTTCCACTCAGCGCTGCTCCATCAGTTCGATTTTGACGTGGTCTGGGCCGTTGATGAAGACGATGCGGTTGCCGTCGTCGAGTGCGACCGGCCCCAGCCAGATTTCGACGCGGTGCGCGGCGATGTCGGCGAGGGTTTGATCGAAGTCATCGGAGACGAGGGCGATGTGGTCGTAGCCTTGGTAGCGCCCCAATTCCATGGGGGCAAACTCGCGATCGGTGACGGTGATTTGCACGGCCCCGATGTGGACTGGCACCCAAGTCGCGCCGCCGCGCTCAAAGGGCGGGTCGCTGGTGGCACCGAAGAGCTTTTTGTACCAGTCAACCGCGGCGTGGACGTCAACGGCTTCGTGATGGACGTGGTTGAAAGTGTAGTTGGGCATGGGAAATCCTTTCTTGGTGGAAGCCCGAAGGTTCGCAAAAAGGGTGCTACTGTCAAGAGAGGTCCAAGGCGGCGGCAAGGCCCTTGAGGTAGTGCAGGCTGCCAGCGGCAATGGTGCGCGGATCCGGATTAAAATCGAACACTTCTACCGAGACGTAACGCTGATAATCGAGGTCCTTGAGCGTCTGCATGACGCTGGCGAAATCGGTGTTGCCAAAGCCCGGGCCGCGTTTGTTGGCGTCGTTGACGTGGACGTGGTAGAGGTGCTGGCCGGCGTCGCGCAAAAGCTGGGCAACGGGAATTTCTTCGGTGGAGCCGGAGCACACATCGACCATGGTCTGGAAGTGCGGGTGGTCGATCTCGGCGACCATTTTGCGCGCTTGGGCGCAGGTGGAGATGATGTTCGTCTGGTCTTTACTCAGGGACTCGATGCAGAGATAGACGCCGTGCTGTTGGGCTAATTCCAAGCTGCCTTCAAACGCCGCACGCATGCGGTTCCAGCATTCTTGGTGATCCCATCCCGCTTGCACGTTGCGCTGCATGGGCGAGCCGATGATCATCACTTGGCCGCCGAGGTCGCCGCAGAACCGGACTAGCTCCCTGAAGTACGCGCAGGTGCGCTGGTAGATGGCTGGGTCGGGATGGGTGATGTGCAAGCCGTCGGGGCTGGCCAAGAGCCAGTGTAGGCCAGCGATTTCCACGCCAGCGCGGGCGGCGGCGGCGCGGATTTGGGTGCGGCGCGACGCGGAAACGTCTTCGACGCTGTTGGCGAGGGTGAAGGGGGCGATTTCGACGGCGGCGTATCCGAGGTCGGCGGCGTAGTTGAAGACCGCTTCGATGGGCCAGTCGGTGAAATATTCGTTACAGGTGGTGAGTTTCATGTTTGGCTCCTTTGAGCGGCACTAGCCGTTATTCGCAGACCACGCCGTCGCCATCGCCGTCGCGCATAAATGGATACGCCGGATGGCTGCGCGACACGGGCGCGATGCCGTGGCGACGGGCCTCTTCGCAAGTGATGCGCCCGTTGCCGTTGTCGTCCCAGAGGCTAAGCGGGGTGCCTGCTGGCGGCGCTTGGGCGGGCAGGGTCCCGCCGGTGCAATCGTCGGCCGGCCCGATCATCGCTGTGGAAGAGCAAGTCGCCAACACGCGGTCTAAGGCGGCGGCCTCGCGGCGGTCAATGGTGAGGCCGTACTTGCGGCGCACCTCGACGATGCGGGCGGCAAACCAGCATTGGTTGTACGGTGGCAGCCATTCGGCAGCGTCGTAGTGCCGCTTGCGGCCGCGGTTTAATTCAGGGCTGGCAAGCGTCAGATTGAGCGGATCGGCCGCAAAGGCTCGACGTAGCTTGGCGACATTGGGGACCGGCGCGCATAGCCCACTGTCGTGCGCCTCGGAAAGCGCGACGATGTGCTCAATGTCCGTCTCCCCCCGGCCAGAAAAACAACGCCCAGTGTACGGGCTGTAGATGCGGCCGAGCTCTTTGATAATGACAAGCTCGAGGGACTGCGGGTAGCGATAGTCGCTGCGATCGTAAGGGGAACATCTGCTTTCGGGACGAATCTCGATTCCCCGCCAATGGCTTTCTGCATTCCCGCTGTTGTATTCTTGCGCGGCGGGCTGTCTTTCGACGGGATGGTCGTCGCCGTAGGCGATGAGCAGGGAACTGGCGAGCAAAACAGTGTATTTGAAGATTCTCATGTATGATCTCGTTGGGAGATGGAAACTATCCGCATAGGACTGTAACCTAAGCGAAACAGGATAAGGAATAAAAGATATACTAGCCACTGCCTGCGCCGCATGGCACAATCTTTGCAAGAGTCCAGATAAAGGAGGAAAGATTATGTGGCGACTATGGGTGTTGGTTTTAGTAGGCCCGGCGTGGGCGCAAGAGGATTTGGGCGAAGAGGACGCGGGTTATTTGGAGCAGCGGTTGGACGACTTGGGCAGGCTAGACGCGGCGGCCATGCGGTGGCGGGTGCGCGGGGCTGAATTGGCTCGGGCGCGATGGCAGTTGTATCAGCGGGTGGAGGTCGCGCCGGTTCGCGGACAAGCGTTTTTTGGCTTGGCCGAGCGCGATCCAGGCGAGGCCGGGTGGAGCGATTTTAGGACGTTTTATTACGCAGTGCAGCGGCGGCGGTCCGAATGGGTCGTCGGCGACCTGCGGCCTGGCACGGGAGCGGGCTTGGTGTTTGGGCGCAGTCGGCGCGGGAGTGTTGCGCCGAGGATGCCGGCGGGCGACAGTCAGCGCTTGGGGTATCGCTCTAGCGGGGAGAATCAGGCCCTGCGCGGTGCGGCGTGGCGTGGCGATGGCCGGGCGTGGAGTGGGATGGTGTTCGGGGGTTGGACGCGTCGGGATGGACGCTTGGACGAACAGGGGCAGGTGCGGTCCCTGCCCGAAAGCGGCTATCACGTGACGGCGACCGAGGTGGCTGGCCGCGACCTGCTGGGCATCCGCGCGGGCGGCGGGCGGCTACACTGGCGCGGCGAGCATTGGCAGTGGGGCACGACCCTGCTGGCCTTGGATTTTTCTCACCCGATTGACTTGCGGCGGGATGGGCGGACGCCTTGGGGCTTTGTTGGCGACCGGCAGCGCATAGGGGCTGTGGACCTGCGCGTGGAATGGGATCGGGGCCGAGCGGCATTGGAGGTGGCTGGCGATGGGATGGGGCACTGGGGGGTGGTCGGGGGATTGCGAGGGCGGTATGGAGGGCTGCGAATGCGGACGCTGGGCCGCTACTACGCGCCGGGATTCCACAGCTTTTTTGGCGCGGCGCCCGGGACTTCGGCCATGCAGAACGAGCAGGGCGTCGTCGCCGAGGTCCGCGGGCGTGGCTGGCGCGGCTACGTGGACGTGTACCAGCGGCCCGCACGCTCCTACTTCATACCCGTGCCCGCTACGTATGCTACTTGGGGAGGCGAGTTGCGGCGGCCGTTGGGTCGCCACTGGGCTATGCGCGGGCAGTGGCAGAGACGCCTGCGGCCGCACTGGGCGGACGAGCGGTTGGCCCAAGAGCGCAGCCACAAATGGCGCTTGGACTTGGAGCGGGGGGCTTGGCGCTGGCGCGGCGAATGGGTGCGCTGGCACCGCGCGCGCCGCGCCGAGTGGGGTCTGTTGGGCAGTGTGCGGTTTAAGACGCGCTGGCTGACCTTGCACGTGAGCCGCTTCCGCACGGACTCGTATTGGACGCGGATTTACGAATACGAGGCGGATCTGCCCGGGGCCGTGAGCATTCGCTCGCTCCACGGTACGGGCTGGCGCGGGTACGCGCTGCTGGGGATTGCCTATGGCGACTGGCGGCTGAGCAGCCGCTACCGCATCCAGCGCGACCAGCGGTTGAGGCATTACAGCGGCGTCCAGATCGACTGGACCCGAGGTCATATTGACAAGCGATAGGGGCGCAGATAACTTGAACCATGCTTCCTTGATAGAAGTCTTATATCCTTAATTTTCAGCAGTTAAATGAGCTGGATGAACGGTCCCAATCCCTACAAAGACTTCACGGATCGCCTGAAGCTGTCAATCAGCAAACACCCAGATCTGATCGCGATCACGCTCAGCAACGTCTTTACCATGCGTCTTATTGGAAACAAGACACACGGCGACTTGGCGGAGATAGCGATCTCCGAATTCATCTATCAATACATGTACGACTTTCGCTCCGTTCACGTCGGCAAAGATCTTTATCGAGCAAAGTCAAAAGAGGAAGATATCAAAATTATCAATGAAATCACCAAAGCTGAGTTTCCGGTCAGCCTTAAAGCGTATGGGGATGGTCCGCTTCAGCTTTCCACCGACAAGAACTTTCGCATGTTTCCACGATTGGAAAAAGAGCGGTCCGAAATAAGGGGACGAATGGCGGTGCAAAAGGTTTTGCAAGACCCTGCATTTGTTGAGTTTGGCAATATCAACGTTTTGCCGCTTATCTACGACGAAGAGCACCAACGGTGTAACATACTCGTGTTCGACTACAACCGGGCAATGCGTGAAGCCGCTCATATCGCGAAAGAAGTAGGAGGAAAAGGCAGAAAGCATCCTGTATATCGCTTTTACAATATAGCTGGGGACTATATTTGCGAGGTGCGCTATGGCGATGCCACGGCAAACGCCCTGCAACGCGGCCTGTGGACTCACACCAAGAATGGACTGAGCTATTTTGAGAGCATCACTGGAGGGTGGATTGACTATTCACACAACCCGTTACTCGTCAAGTTGTTTTCTCATGCGCTAGTATCATCGTCAACCGGACACAGAGCGGCTTTGGCAGAGATTAAAGAAGACATTGCGCGATTGCAGCGCGGATCGGGGATGGCAACGTGACGGAACTGCCGCTTTTCGGCGATAGCATCGTAGATGTTCCTCGCACCGAGGGTATCAAATACGCCGGATCCAAGTTGAAGCTGCTCCCGCACATCTTGCAGCTAGTCGAAAAAGTGGGCCCCAAGACCGTTTTGGACGGGTTCGCCGGCACAACGCGCGTATCGCAGGCCCTCGCCCGTCGTGGTTATACGGTTGTCTGCAACGACATTGCCGCGTGGTCCAAGGTGTTTGGTACGTGCTATCTGCTCAACAAGAAGAAACGCGAGTACTACCAATCGCTTATCGATCACCTCAATGCCGTGCCGCCAGTGGATGGGTGGTTCACCGAGCACTACGGAGGACAGCCCAACGGCGGCTGTTCCATCCAGCGCGATGGCCGCAAGAAGCCTTGGCAAATACACAATACCCGCAAGCTCGATGCCATCCGGCAGGAGATCGAAGATCTGGCGCTCGATCCGGTCTCTAAGTCCGTGGCGCTGACGAGTCTGATGCTAGCCCTCGATCGCGTCGATAGCAGCCTAGGGCACTTTGTCTCGTATCTCAAAGACTGGTCGCCTCGCTCCTATGGAGACCTCGTACTCGACATCCCCGGCATCGTTCCATCGTCCTTGCCGCACCAAGTATGCCAACGCGACATCTTGGACTTAGTGCCCCAGGTCGCGGTTGATCTGGCGTATTTTGATCCGCCGTATGGGTCGAACAACGAGAAAATGCCGCCATCGCGCGTGCGTTATGCCGCTTATTACCACGTGTGGACGAGCGTTGTGCTCTTTGACAACCCCAGCCTTTTCGGTAAGGCCAATCGACGCTGCGACACCGCCGACTCCATCGCTGCATCGGCCTTTGAGGAGTTTCGCCGGAGTGATCGAGGCCGCTTCAAAGCCGTCGAGGCCATTGAGCAACTCATCGCGGCCACGCCCGCCCGCTGGACGATCTTGTCCTATAGCTCAGGCGGTCGGGCAACAGCCCGAGCATTGGACGATGTCCTGAGCAGGCACGGCCGGCTGTTAGAGGTGGTCGAGATCGAATACAAAAAGAACGTCATGGCCGGTATGAAGTGGACGCATAAATGGACGCGCGATGCGGGTGAAGCCAATCGCGAATTCTTGTTTTTGCTCGAAAAGCGCGCCGCTTCTTGATGCTTAAACTTGCTGCCAAAAACGCGCTCGTCGCCGCTTGGTTTGCGTCCGCAGGAGCCGGCGCGGCTCCCCTGCAAGACGTCGCCCCCCGAACCGGCCACATCCACGCGCTGACCATCTTCGCGCACTTTGCCGATGAGGGCGGCTTGGGCGGCGCGGTCCCGTCTTTTGCGGCGGAGATTTTCTCCGAGCAGCCGGGCAGCCTAACTCACTTCTATAGCGAGATGTCGCGCGGGCAGTTCGAACTTACCGGCGAGGTGCTGCCCCGTTGGTACGCGTCCCGCAGCCAGGCGGCCGCGTACGCAGGCGCGGAGGGCGGGTATGGTCGCTTTGCGCGCGAGATCATCCAAGCCGTTGATGCCGATGTGGACTTTAGCCGCTACGACAACGACGGCCCGGACGGGGTGCCCAACTCTGGCGACGACGATGGCTACGTGGATTTTATTTTTATCATCTCGGCCTCGGCCCCCAAGGGCTTTATCGTCGAAGAGGCCACGGGCGTTGCTCGGCTCGGATTGGGTAGCGATTTTGTGAGCGAAGACCGCGCCCGGCGCGGCGGTTTCATTCGGGTGCGCTCGAAAAGTGGGGCCGTGCAGCGCGGGCGGTCTTCTGCCGAGGCCGTGGGCAGCATGGCCCACGAGTTTGGACACTTTCTGGGCCTGCCCGACCTGTACGACCGCGATCCTGGAGCCGAGCCGGACGACGACTCGGGGGGCATTGGCTATTGGGGCTTGATGGGGCACGGCAATCGCGGCTGGGGCGAGGTAGATGGACCCAATCCCTTTTGCGCGTGGAGCTTGGGGCAGCTTGGTTGGCTGGGGGTGAACAACCAACAGCTCAACGTGCTGCGCGCGGACCAAGACGACGTGGTTTTTGCCGATGTCAACGCGGGTGGCGCGGTGTATTTGCTGCCCGCGGCGGCGCCCGCTGAGCACCTTTTTCTCGTGGAGTTCCGCAGCCGCCAGCACAGCTATTACGAGCGCAATTTGCCCGGCGAGGGCTTGTTGATCTGGCGCGTAGATCCCACGCGCAGCGGCAATAATATGGAAGCCATCAAACAGGTGGATTTAGTATGCGCTGATGGGCTTTTTGGCGATGCAGGTTTCCCCTTGGGCCGCCAGATAGCCCGGTTTAGCGGTCGCGACAATCTCGACTTTTGGGCGCATGATGAGCGCTATCGCACGGATTTTGGCGGCAACCTCGGAGACGCCACGGACGTGTTTGACGGCGAGCAATTTACCGACTTCTGGGCCGCGTCCAACCCGGCTTCTACAACCGGGATTAGCGTGACGAATATCCGCCGATCCGGGGATCAGATGGTGGCCGATCTCAAGCTGCAAGACCACCGGCGTGCCGGTCCGATTGGCGACGTGGAAATCTGGCGCGACCGCATTGAGATGGTCGGCGACGTGACCGTTCTGCCCGGAGGGCACCTCGATATCCGCGCTGGTGCGCAGGTGCAGGTGGGGCCGGACGCGCTGGCTACGGGCGCGGATACGACGCGCGTGGAACTGATAGTGTACGGCGATCTCGCCATCGGCGTTTCCGGGCAGGGGCAAACCGCCTTCCACTCGGCCGCGGCCGACCCGCAGCCCGGCGATTGGCGCGGCATCGTGCTGCACCAAACGGCCACGGCCTATTTGCGCCGCGTCCGCATCGACCATGCCGACTATGGCCTGTTGTCCGAGAAAATGGACCACGCCATTACCTTGGAAGATGTGACCATCCGCCGCGTCCGGGCGGACGGCATTCGCTTAGCAAAGGTCGAAGAGGAGATTCGCTTAGACGGCGTGCGCGTCGAGGAAGCAGGTGGCGTGGGCATTTGGATCGCTGGCCCTGGCTTGACGCGGATAAACCGCGCCGAGCTGCACGGCAATGGCCGCGCTGGCATTTGGCGCGAGGGTGGGTTTTTGTCGTTGCTCAATACTCGTTTCAACGCCAACGGCTCGGGGGTGCCCGAAGAGGCCAACTTGGTCTTGGGGCGGGGGACCAGCGGCAAGATAACGGGCAATTCGTTTACCGGCGGGATTGGGATTTACTGCGTGGAGACGAGAGAAGTCGAGATCGAGGACAACGAGCTGTACAATCACGAAGTGGGCCTTTGGACGCGCAGTGCGCGCCCGCGCATTGTGCGCAATCAATTCTTCCGCAATGCGTTGGCCATGCGGGTGGAGGGGAGCGTGGTGCCGACGCGGCTGGTCTTGAATGGCGTCCAAGAAGGTGAGCAACTGCTCGATAATCAAACGGATCAACCCTTGCAGGCGATTAACAATTGGTGGGGGAACGAGGACGAGCGTTGGATCGCGGCCCGGATCAACGGCGATGTCAACTGGCAGCCCTTCCTCAACTTCGATCCTCGCACGCCCTTGGATTTTGCCTTGGGGCAGAATTACCCCAACCCGTTCAACGAGGGGACGCAGATTGACTATCAGATCGGGATCAACGACCCCATCGTCTCTGGCCAGACCTTGGTCGAGTTGAAAGTCTGCACCTTGACCGGCGGTTTGGTGCGGCATTTGGTGAAGGAACTGGCGGCCCCGGGGTTGTACAGCACTTTTTGGGATGGCCGCGACGAGCGGGGCGAGCGCGTGGCCAGCGGCATGTATTATTGTGTATTGCGCATCGGGCCGATCGCCCGCGCTAATAAGATGATTTTTATCAAATGAAAATCGAGGCGGATTATCTAGTGCTCGGCAGCGGTATTGCCGGTTTGTTCTTTGCCCTCAAGGCGGCTCAGCACGGGTCTGTAGCCGTCGTGACCAAACGCGAGCGGCGCGAGTCCAACACGCAATACGCACAAGGCGGTATTGCCGCGGTCGTGGATGCGGCTGATTCAGTAGCGAGTCATGTGCAGGATACGCTTGCGGCAGGTGCTGGCCTGTGCGACCGTGCGGTCGTCGAAGGGGTGGTGGCCGAAGGGCCGGAAGTGGTGGCCGAGCTGCTGGCGATTGGTGCCCAGTTCAATGAAGCGCGGCCCGGGGTGTTGGCGTTGGGGCGCGAGGGCGGGCACACCCATGCGCGGGTGGTACATGCGGACGATACGACTGGCCGCGAGGTGACGCGCGCCTTGGTCGCGGCTGTGCAAGCCCTGCCGCAAGTGACCTGGTACGATCACCATTTGGCTATAGATTTAATCGTAGATGAGCAACGGCGTTGCCACGGGGCTTGGGTGTTGGACTCGCAGCAAGCCGATCCTGTCGCCGCCTTGGCGCCGGTTACGCTGCTGGCCACGGGCGGCTGCGGGCAGGTTTTTTTGCACACCACCAACCCGCGCGTGGCCTCTGGCGATGGGGTTGCCATGGCGTGGCGGGCGGGCGCGAGGGTGGGCAACATGGAGTTTATGCAGTTCCACCCGACCATGCTCTACGATCCGGGGCGGCCCTCGTTCCTGATTACCGAGGCTTTGCGCGGCTTTGGTGCTGTGCTTATTGACGAGCGCGGCGCGGCGTTCACGGACCCGTTGCAGACGCGCGATGTGGTGTCGCGGGCGATTGTCGCGCAGATGCAGCAAAGCGGTGCTGAGTGTGTCTATTTGGATGTTACGGGCCAAGATGCCGACCTGACCCGCGGCCGCTTTCCCAACATCTATCAGCATTGTCTGGGGATGGGTGTGGATATGACCGAGACGCCAATTCCGGTAGTGCCCGCCGCCCATTATAGCGGCGGCGGGGTGTGGACGGACGCGCATGGCCAGACGGATATCGCGGGTTTATACGCGGCTGGCGAGGTGGCGATGAGCGGATTTCAGGGGGCCAATCGGCTGGCGAGTAATTCGCTGTTGGAAGGTTTGGTTTTTGCGCGGCGCGCGGTCGCGCACGCCAGCACGGTCGCGCCCGTGGCTGTGGGGCGGTTTGCAGTGGAGCACAAGGGCGCTGTTGTTGCGCCTGCTGCGCTGGAGGAGCGGCGGGAGCTACTGCGGCGTTTGATGTGGGACGAGGTGGGCATCGTACGCAGCGATTGCGGCTTGCTGCGGGCTTGTGCGGAGACCGAGCGGCTGGCGCGAGAAATCGAAGCATTGTACCGCGGGCAGCGGCTCGATGCCGAGCTTGTACAGCTAAGCAACTTGGCGACCGTAGCCACGCTCATTGCCCGCTCGGCCCAGCAGCGCTTGGAAAGCCGCGGCGTTCACTACAACTGCGATCATCCCGAGCGCGACGATGCCCGCTGGCAGCGGCCGACGCTGCTGGTGAAGGATAGAGCCGCGCCGGCAAAAATACACTGAGCGACCCTAGGCCCTCCCCCTGTAGTACTGCGCCACGCGGTGCCAACACCAGCCGAATAAGAGCAATCCCAAGCCGCTGAGCCAGATCGTGCGCTCGACAAAAAACGCCAGCCCCAGACAGGCGCCTAAGCCTACTGTGGCTATCCACCGAGGGTAGAGCCGCTGGTCGGCTGGCAAGCGCAGAGCGCAGAAGTTGGTGATGGCGTAGTAGACCAGAATAGTGAAGGCGCTAAAGGACCAAGTGGTCTTGATGTTGCCTGCGAGGGCCAGCCCGGCAATGGCCAGCCCGATCACCACCACGGCCATAGCGGGTGTGTTCTGATCTCGGTTGAGACGGGCGAGGGCGTGGGGCATATCCCCTCGGCGGCCCATAGCTAGCAGGACCCGCGACAGACCCAGGATCAGGTTGAGCAGCACCCCGGCCATAGCGGTGATTGCGCCTAGGGCCAGCATCCAAGAGACGCCGGGCGCGTCAAAGTGCTGGGCGATGACCTTTAGGGGAGCGGCTTTGTCCATGGTGGCCGCGTAGAACGCCTCCGACCCTACGGCGGCTAGGGCGACGGCCGCGACGCCGATGTAGAACATCATGGCGATGGCTAGGGAAGCGACGATGGCGCGGGGGATGGTTTTGCGGGGTTGACGCACTTCTTCGCCGAGTGTGGCGATCCGACCGTAGCCCGTATAGGCGACGAACATCAAAGCGCTGGCTTGCAACAGGGCCGACCAGTCTGAGTCGCCTAAGAAAGGGGTTAGATGCAGGTTGTGCCGGGCGGCGGGCACCCCCGCGACGATGAAGGCGATCAGCGAGCAAAGCGTCGCGGCGACGATGGCGATGTTGATCTTGTTGGTGCGGTTGATGCCTAGGAGGGCAATGAGGGTGAGCACGAGCACGGCCGCCAAGGCGACGGGGGTGATAGATGCGGTCTGATCCAGTGCATTGAGCAGGTAACCGGCTAGCCCCATCGCCGCGGTGGCTGCGGTCGCGCTCTTGGCGCATAGAAACATCCACCCGGCGGTAAAGCCGAGGGCGGGTGAAGCGTACTCATAGCCGTATTGGTACGTGCCGCCGCTGAGCGGATGACTGGCCGCTAGCTGGGCGCTGGACAAGCCGTTGCAGAGCGCGACCAACGCCCCGATGGCTATGGCGACGAGCACGGCCGGGCCAGCGATACCCGCGCCAATACCAAGGCTGACAAAGACACCCGTGCCGACGATCGAACCCAAGCCGAGGGCGATGGTGCCGACCAGCTCCAACTCGGGACGCAGGCGTGCGGATGGGTTGGGTGTGGAAGTCATGCGAGCAAATATAGTCTAGCGGCGTGTGCGCGTCCTGTTTGGCTGTTGTGCCGGAAGCGCGAGAGCGGACGCGCCTTGACGATACGCTTAAAGCCTCTTTAATAGTACTTATCATTTGTGGAGCAGCTTAAAAGGGCCGGTATAAACCTTGAGCATCGTCGTTCTCGACTTCGGCGGGCAGTACGCCCACTTGATCGCCAACCGCATTCGCCACCTCCGCGTCCACGCTGAGATCCGCTCGCCCGAGACGGCGATTGCCGAGCTGCAAGACGCCGACGGGCTGATTCTGTCGGGCGGACCGGCCAGCGTCTATGACCCGCAAGCGCCAGCGTACAATCCCGAAATTTTGGCGATGGGCAAGCCGATGCTGGGCTTGTGCTATGGCCACCAACTGCTCTGCCACCGCTTGGGCGGCCAAGTCGATAGGGGAACGACGCACGAGTTTGGCGCGGCCGATTTGCACGTCCACAAGGCAGAAGGGGTGCTGGCCGGGCTGGGCGCGTGCGAGCGGGTGTGGATGAGCCATCGGGACCACGTCGCGTCTCTGCCGCCCCGGTTTGTCGTCTTGGGCGCGACCGAGGCCTGCCCGGTGGCGGCCATGGGCGACGCCGAGCGCAAGATATACGGCTTGCAGTTCCATCCAGAAGTGACGCACACCGTCCGCGGCATGGACATCCTAGATAACTTCGTCGCGCTGTGTGGTGCCGAGCGGACTTGGACGATGGAGCACTACACCGAGGAGACCATCGAGCGGATCCAACAGCAGGCGCAGGGGCGCAACGTCTTTTTGTTCGTCAGCGGTGGGGTTGATTCGTCCGTGGCATTTCTCCTGCTCAACCGCGCCTTGGGTGCCGAGCGAGTGCTGGGCTTGCACATTGACAACGGCTTTATGCGCGAGGGCGAGACCGCGCTGGTCGAGCGGTTGATGAAGGGGGCGGGCCTGCACAATCTGGAGGTAGTGGATGCCAGCGCAGCATTCCTCGCCGCTACGGCCGGCATTGCCGACCCGGAGGAAAAGCGGCGGCGGATTGGCGAGGAGTTCCTCCGCGTCCGCGACCGAGCGTTGGCGGCGCTGGCGCTGGACCCGGACGAATGGCTGTTGGGCCAAGGGACGCTCTACACGGATACCATCGAGTCCGGCGGCACAGAAAACGCCGCGCTCATCAAGACCCACCACAATCGCGTCGGGGTCCTCGATCAGCTGTTGGCCGAGGGCAAGGTCGTCGAGCCGCTGGACCAGCTCTACAAGGACGAGGTGCGCACCTTGGGCGAGATGCTCGGCTTGCCGCACCACTTGGTCTGGCGGCATCCATTCCCAGGGCCGGGGCTGGCGGTGAGGGTGTTGTGTAATGAGGGGCCGGACGCAGACAACGCTGACGCTGGTTTGTCGCTTGAGACGGTTGCCGAAGCGCAGAAGGTGGCGGCGACATTCGGTCTGGCGCTCGATGTGTTGCCGTTGCGCAGCGTTGGCGTACAGGGCGATTCGCGGACCTACGCGCATCCAGCGGTAGTTACCGGCCCGAGCGATTGGAAGGCGCTAGAGGCACTGTCCACCGAGTTGACCAATCACTTTCCGGCGATCAATCGAGTGATCTACCTGCTGGGCCCAACGCCGCGGCCGCAGCAAAGCATCAAAGCGGGCTACCTGACCCGCGATCGGCTCGATTGCCTGCGTCGGGCCGATGCCATCAGCATGGAGGCGTTGGAGCGCCACGGGCTAATGCAGGAAGTAACCCAGATGCCGACCGTACTGCTGCCGCTATCGTCGGATGGGGTGCAAGAAAGCGTGGTGCTGCGGCCGATTGCGACTTCCGACTTTATGACCGCGCGCTTTTGCCCATTGCCGCCGGCGTTTTTGGACGACGTGTGCGATCGGCTGCTGGCACTAGCGGGCATTGAAGCGGTTTTCTACGATATTACCCACAAGCCGCCGGGCACGGTGGAGTGGGAGTGAGAGCAGGCGGCGAAAGTATGTTTGACACCAGTATCCTCGACGAAGCCATGAGAACTCGACGCCAGCGGCTGGCGGCCGAGCAGGCCGAGTTGCTCGCCCGAGTTCGGCACACCCTGTGGGCGCTGCGGGAATCGCTCGGTATTGAGGCCGCGTACATTGTGGGATCGCTGCGGTCGCCTGATTCTTGGCGGGAGTCGTCCGACATTGACGTGGCCGTGGCAGGTTGCTCGCCTATTGTGCTTGAGCTGATGAAAGCATTGGAGGACGCTACCGGCAAGGTGGTGGACGTAATTGATCTCGACCGCCATCCTTCGTCTCAATCCTTTGCCCGATCTGGAGTCAAGGTGTATGGATAAGGAGGCTTTTGCCGTTCTCGAAGCCGAGTTGCGAGCGCGTGCTTGGGACATCAGGCTTATCGGCGGCCGCATCGAGGAACGCCTAGACGCGTTTGCCCATAGTGCCGAAGGGGTGGACAGCATGGGGTACCAACTCCACAATCTCTATGGCGCGTTTGAGCCGTTGTTTGAGGAAGTAGCGCGATTTTTTGAGAATCAAATCGACGACGCAAGGTATCACGCAGATATGATTAGGCGAATGCAGCTCGCAATCCAAGGCATCCGCCCGGCACTCCTGTCCACAGAGACCGCTTCTGCCTTAGAAGCCTTTTTAAAATTCACTTTTAGTTGATTTTCCCTTGAAAGGACGTACCCATGAACCGACCTTTAGGTTTCATCACAAAGCCTGAAAGGGGGGTTATATATGGGTACGCCCGGTGTAGAATATGCGACGGATTTGACCGATGCACAATGGCTGTTACTTGCTCGTCTGCTGCCTCGGGGCCGTTGGCGTCAAGGGGGTCCGGGTCGGCCACCTCGGGCGGTGCGTTTGGTGATGAATGGTCTACTGTATCGGGCTAAAACCGGGTGTCCTTGGCCGATGCTGCCGCGGTGTTTTGGGCCTTGGCAAACGGTGTATGGCTACTTCAATCGCTGGCGTCAACAAGGGGTTTGGCCACAGATACTCGACGCCCTAACCAGGCAGGATCGCATCCAGCACGGCCGGGCACCGACCCCGTCGGCGGGGATCGTGGACGCGCAGAGCGTTACCACGGCCACCCAAGGTAAAAGTGTTGGATACGATGCCGGCAAGAAGGTTAAAGGACGCAAACGCCATCTGTTGGTCGACACCGAGGGTCGTCTGATTGAGTGTGTGGTGACCGCTGCTTCGACCTCGGATGCCGACGGCTTGAAGACCTTGTTGAAAACCTACTTTTCACCCACGGTACAAAGGTTACGCAAGCTGTGGGTGGATGGAGCCTATAAAGGCGCGCCGCTTAGGCAATGGGTGGCTCAAAAAAAAAACGCACAAAATAGACCTTGAAGTCGTATCCAGACAAGGCTCCGGCTTTGAGGTGCTCCCTCGTCGTTGGGTCGTCGAACGAACGTTTGCTTGGCTACTCAACTATCGAGTCCATGCCAAAGACTACGAGCACCTAACTTGCAATAGTGAAGCCTTTATCCAAATCGCGATGATCCATTTGATACTCAAGCGAATCGCTAAAAAAAATGAATTTTAAAAACGCTTCTTAGATGAATTGCGGCGCTTCCGCCATTTTTTTCGCCACGCATACACCGCGGAATTGATTCCCGACAAAGTGGCCGATTTGGCGGCCAAAGCAGCGCACATCCAGCGCGCTTTCGCGCAGGACTTTGAGCGGTTTCTAGCGCTTTTGCGACCTGAGTAGCTCAGCAGACGAGGGTGTACTGCTTCTTGCCGCGGCGCACGATTAGGTATTTGCCGTGTAGGCCCTCGCGGCACCGCATGCGCCGCGCCATGTCCGTGCAGCGCGCGCCGTTGATGTAGATTGAGCCGTTTTGTACATCTTGGCGGGCTTGGCGTTTAGAGGACGATACGCCGGCCGCGACGAGCAGATCGACCAGTCCCAATTCCGCCTGACCCATCGCGTGCGTTGGCACGTCGTCAAAGCCTTCGAGGATTTCGTCCTCGGATAGCTCTTGAAACTTTCCGTAAAAAAGCGCGTGTGAGATGCGTTCGGCTCGGCGCGCCGCGTCTTTTCCGTGCACGAGGGTCGTTGCCTCGGCCGCGAGAGTGCGCTGGGCCTCGCGCCGTGCGGGTTGGTCGCGGACGGTTTCGGCGAGTTGGCGGATCGCATCCTGTTCCAGGAAGGTGTACGTTTTCAGGTGATCGACGACTTTCTGGTCCTCGGCATTGATCCAGAACTGGTAAAATTGGTACGCCGAGGTCTTCGCCGCGTCGAGCCAGACCGTGCCCGCCTCGGTTTTGCCGAACTTGGTGCCGTCTGCTTTGGTCACTAGCGGACAGGTCAGGCCAAAGGCTCGCTTGCCGGTGGAGCGGCGGATCAGGTCGGTGCCAGCGGTGATATTGCCCCACTGGTCAGAGCCGCCGGTCTGCAACTCGCAGCTGTATTCTCTATTGAGGACTAAGAAGTCATACGCCTGTAGTGCCATGTAGCTGAACTCAGTGTAGGAAATGCCCGTTTCGAGGCGCGAGGCAACCGAGTCCTTGGCCAGCATGTAGGGGACGGGAAAGTGCTTGCCGACGTCGCGCATAAAGTCGATGGCCGCGAGTTGGCCAAGCCAGTCGTGGTTATCGACCATGATCGCCGGGTTGGGCCCGTCGAACTCGAGGAAGCGCTCTAACTGGGCTTTGACCTTCTGCGTCCACTCGGCCACGACATCGGTGGCGTTGAGCGCGCGCTCCTCGGCCTTGCCGCCGGGATCGCCGATCAGGCCGGTGCCGCCGCCAGCCAAGGCGATGACCTGGTGGCCGGCGCGCTGGAAGCGACGCAGGAGCAGGATTGGCACGAGGTTGCCCACCGTCAGGCTGTCGGCGGTCGGGTCGAAGCCATTGTAGAGCGCGATCGGACCGGCTGCGAGCCGCTCGGCGAGGCGGTCGAGGTCGGTTATTTGGTAGATCAAGCCGCGAAATTGCAGATCGGGTATGATGTTCATCGCATTTCCTTGTGGGCATAAAAAAAGCCCCTGTTAATCAGGGGCTTGTAAATCGGTTGAGACGATAAAGCGAACGCACTACCCCTGCCTATGAATCGGGGTATGGTAATAGTGGCGATCCGTGCGTAGAGCCTGCATCATTTATTCTCCGTGCAACAATATAACGGCGCCCTATCTTGCCGTCAATTCCAAGCGTGCGTTGTCGGGAATCAATCGCCGAGATAACCTTGTGCTGTCCAGACTGTTCGCGCCAGCTTTTTCGCCTCGGCGTCCGGTTCGATAGCACCCAAAACACTGCTTGGCGGCTGTCCCTTTTTTTTGCGCTCGGGGTCGGGCGACCAGTCGTCGCTGGCGTATTTTTTACGCACTGATTCGCGGCGGAAGTCGGGCACGTCCATCGGTGCTGAGTCGTTCAGTGCCGAACGCCAGGCTTGGATCCCGGCGATGCTCATGTCGATGCCGCGATACACGTCGAGATAGGGTGGCTCGCCGGTGCGGATAGCTGCGGCAAAGTGATAGCTGGTAAAAAAGTCGCCGCCGCCGTGGCCGGTGCGCGTGGCTTGGGCATGGTGTACGGGGAAGTCGGGCTTGTACACCGTTTCGACCGGATCGCTCTTGCGCTTTTCCCACGGCTCGTACCACACGCGCAGCCGCTGTTTGTCGCCGTGGCGGCAGTTTTCCATCACCCCTTTATTGCCGTGGATGCGGACGTAGTTGCCGTGGCCGCGCAGGGCGCCGTGCAGCGACTTCATCACCGCGTCGTTATCCATCCGGCAGATGATCACGGCGGCGGTGTCGCTGCGGTTCATGTGCCGCGTTTGGGTGGGGTCAGCGAAGTCAAAGGAGATGACAAAGCCGTTTACTTTGGTGGGCCGAGTGTCGGTGATGTACACGACCGGGGCGATGGAGTGGGTGCAGTAGTACGTGGCCGGGATCCAGTTGCGCCAGTGGTCGCCCCCGCAACTACGCGCCAGTTTCACTTGGGGTGGGTCGGGATGGACGTACTCGCCCTCGCCGTATTTGAACTCGCCGACGCGGCCCTGTTGGTAGAGCCGCTTCATTTCTTGGTTGAAGACCATGTAGGGGTAGTTCTCGGCGAACAGGTAGGTTTTGCCGCTTTTTTCGACTGCTCGCGCCAATGCCACGCCTTCGCCTAAGGTGTGACAGGCCGCGGTTTCGCTCATTACGTGTTTGTCGGCTTTGAGTGCTTTGATGGCAAAGGGCGCGTGCTGGTGGAAGTAGTTGGCCAGCACGACCGCATCCATGTTGCAACCGAGGAATTCGTCGTAATCGACGAATGTCGGGACGTTGAGTGCCTTGCCTTCGGCCCTGAGGCGCTCTTCCCAAATGTCGCAAATGGCGACCAGTTCCATGCCGGTCGCCGCCGCCTGCATAAAGGAGCGGCCGCGCCCAACGCCGACTACGCCGACGCGGATGGGACGTTGTTTACCGCGTTTTTTGGCCATGGTTCGATCCTGCGTATTGATATATAGGATGCCTTTTCAAAATTCTCTTATAATACGAGCCTTGGTGTCCCCGATGTCCCCGATACGGCGGTGTCTTCTGTGCGACTACGAGATACTAATCAGCCTTCAAGGTCTGTACCCACTCGTCAATTGAAATCCCATTTTGCCATAGATCTAGGGACACTCCGTAACGAAGCATTTGTTCATTACGCAAACGTACTGATTTATCGGGTGACGATAACCCTTCTACTTCGGTAAAAACGTCAATTACATCTGTACCCATGTCAGTGACAATTTTAGCGAACGGTGCGATTTCTGACGGCTCCCACCTTCCCCTAGTGCTTTGTTGGCCAGATCGATGTTGTCCTTAATCGAATCCTCGTCACCATCCCGAGTGAGTTCGATGTGAAAAGATTCACAACCTTCTTGCGTTGTTAGTACACCGGCGACGTCCACGCGTGTCGATAGCGCATGAGTCACTAGGAACCCAGTACCGAAACGTCCTGTAGTTTCTTCGCTGTCAAATTCCTTACTGGAACCTCCAAATAGTAGCGCAGCCAATTCCTGAGCAGTGAAGGACTTTCCCGTGTGCGATACTTTTAGCCTTTTGTCCTGCAAGACGAACTTTACCCTGAATTGGTCGTTGCCGTTACGTGGTCCAGCGTCATGAGCGTTCTGTATAAGCTCAAAGGGCCATCGCCACTGGACGCCAGCGCGAGCCGAGTTCTGAGCGGCCTGTACCCTAGTTCGGATACGGCGTGCGTCATTCTGAGTTGTTTGCTGAATACGAGCGTCTTTGTATTCGGTAAAGGCTGTTCTGCTCATTATTAACCTCAAGTGAAGGCAGTTTGATCGATCTATAGGGGCACTTAGAACGTCCCGGATTTAGGCGTTGCCGGGGGCCAGTAGCCGTCGGAAGCTTAGTCCCACGCCGTGCCACACATCCGCGAGATGACCGCCCATTCGTCCGAGGTCAGGTGGATGTGGTTGTGGAAGAGTTTGCCGATACACTTGCTATATCTATCTCACCAGTCCGAGGATCGAGCGTAATCTTTACCACGTCCTGAGACTCCGGGGCACGGATTGCAGGCCGCTTGAAAACTGGTAGGTTGGAACCATTCTCCTGGCGTGCAGAAGGAACGACTAAACCGTCCAATTCCAACCGGACTGCTTCCGTGCCAATCCGATTACAGAACGTGTAATCACTATCATGCACTAGGTCCGGCCACTCGCTCTGCTTGCCTCGGAGGTCCTTTTCTCCGCCTTGAAACAAACAGGTAAAACGCTGATAGTAGGCACTGCGTTGACCTTGGGGACTACCTCCAAAACCCTTTCTGAACCAATGCGCGACTTCCGCCTCGGCTGTTTTGGGATCAAGGGAACTGTAAAAGACAGGATAGGAGCCATCCGAATACCTCGTCTTCCTTTTCAGACGGCGTTTCGGGCGAAATGGGGCATCACAAAGTTCTTCGGGAGAAGTTTCGTAGCCAGCAGCTACGAGTAGTGCTCTCAATTCCTGTTCGCTAGATGAGTCTAGTTTCAACTCTGCAAGGAATTGGTCATTCCGAGGCAAGGTGGCCAAGCGATATATTCGCCAATGGCTGCGTACAGTAGGAATCTCGTCAAGCAGGTTGTCAACCGATTGTTGGGATTTCTGCACGTCATCGTCCTGCAGCAGCATCCACGTACTCTTTCACCAAAAGAAGGTCTTCCATGGAGCCGCCCAATAGCAGCTTCAACGGCTCTTGGTCATCCAGCAAGGTGTGCGGTTCGCGCAGCCAGTCGTTTTCGACATCCAGATCGCGAAAGAGTGATGACAGCGTCTGCCTAATGTGGAAAAGATGGGCAATCCGATCGCGAGCGTCTCGGCCGTGCAGGTCGGCGGCTCCTGTCAAAACAGCTTGCACAAAACCGTTGTTCTCCTGATCGAATCCCAATAGGAAGACCGCATCGTCTCTGTTCAAGCGCCAACTATCAAGTAATTTCAAGACAAACTGAATCGGTCCGCTGATCCGATTCGGCGCATAGATAATCGATTTCCAACTCGCAATATCAGGAGCGACATCTGAAGAGTGACCTGCGGTAAGCCCTAAATGCAACTCATACGTAGACGGACCGCCGGCGAATGGAGAAAGGACAGGTCTCGGCTTCATCTGATAAAGATAGATTTCATGTAAGTCTTGAGAATTGTCGAAACCGACTTCGGATGGCCTGTCGTAGCTGGACTTCGGCATCAAAAGACCTTCTCCAAGAGCCGGTCCCAACACTTCTGTTGCAGTCGTCATGTTAGTTCCACCTGAATCCGCGACAGGATACCACCTATCAGGCGATATTGTGCATCAATGCGATCACTGACCGATTTTTGGCTACTACCATAATGGCTTTGGCAGGATATCGTAAATTCATCTTGGTCAGCAGAGATTTCGGTCGACGATCTCCAGCCATCTGTCGGATTGCCGAGAGCGATGGTGACGACAGGGTGCTCCTCTGTTGCTCCAAACTGAAACGGATCTACGCGGACATTCGCGGCGGAAATTCTTCCAAGGTGTCCGGCGGCATCGCCTTCTCCACTCAATTTGAGAAAGATGCTGATCGTCTCATCGACAACGTCCACAGCAGCGCATGTCTCGTTCAGAGCCACAGTGATCAGGTCGATACATTTCTTGCAAATCTCGACATCGTTCGCGTTCAAGTTGGAAAAGTCTATGGCCAACCGCACCGGTGTCAGATTGATCGATGCTTTACCACCAAACATCTTGATCTGTAGCCCGGTGTCCGATTGCATTCCACTTGTCACAACATGTATATCGTCTATGTTTAATGCGTAGGGATAGAGACCCCGTACGCCTGTATAAATGCGTGCTTGAAGTTCTGGTGCTTGGGGTATCACATCGAACAACGGGACGGCGAAGTCGGCCCGATATCCGACTTCCATCCCAGCAAATGACGCTTTCATTCCGTTACCTTGGCCTCAGTGCTTGCCCATTAAGACGAGCTCTACAATACCACATCCCGCCTCTTTGGAGTTCCTTAGCGATATACGTCTAATAAGGCACTGTTAGATAATCTGTCAACCTATTCCCGACTAGCTAGCGACGGATCGAGTCCGACTCGTCCGGGCGGCGATGGCCCTCATGGGATGGACATTCACTAGTGGCCAATGAGGTGCGCTCGCAGGAGGTCTTGAAGGAGCTTTAAAACGTCGAAGGTTTGGGCGTGGCCGGCGGCCAGTAGCCGTCGGGATCTTCGTCCCACGCCGTGCCGCACAGCCGCGAGATGACCGCCCATTCGGCCGCGGTCAGATGGGCGTGATTGTGGAAGAGGAAGCGCTGGAGTCCGGCCGCTTCCGAGGCTTGGAGGATGCGGTAGAGATCGCCGGAAGTCATGGGGTCGCCGCCGTGAGGCATGCGCCCGGTATCGACCCAAGGCAGGATCTTTTGCGGGTCGCCGACCGCGGCGATGGCGCGGCGCGTCTCTTCTTGCACCACTTCGTCGAAAAACGCCGCCGGAAATCCCAATTCCATGTCGGCTAGACACGCCACCTCGGGCAGGCGGATGCCGAGCCAGGCGCGCAGGACCGTCCAGCACTGGGCCTCGCTCAACACCGGATTCCACTGCTGAATCTGTTGCACCCAGCGGGCGACCGTGCCGTACAGCCCGTCAAAGCCGCGATGCCAGAAATAATGCTTGACCAGCAGCAAATCCACGATTTGTCCCCAAGCGTGGAAGTCGAGCGCGGTCATGCCGGAAAACGCGGCCGAGCGCGGGCCGTTGCCCAAGAGCAGTTGGCGCGGCAATTCGTCGATGGCTTGGCGAAAGGCTCGGCCTTGGCGAATGCCGTCTTCGCGTCGCCAGCGCAGCCAGTAGAGCGCGTCTTCGTTGATGTCGAAGAGGTTCATCTCCGATAGTACGCCGTAGTCGCCATAGTAGTCCACTTCGGCAGGGGTGAAGCGCTGGAAGCGCTGGTGCATATGCTGGCGGCCCCGATCCAAACGCTCAGCGTCGTAACCCCTAGCCGTTGCTGCTCGGCGCTGGCCGTCGTTGAGCGGGTGGAAAACCGCGTTGCCGTGGTGATACGCGAGCTCGTAGGGCGACTCGGTCCAGCCATCGACAATGCCGCCGTCGGCTTCTGGGAACGCGGCAAAGACGTCCTCCCAAGACGCGGCGTGTAGCTGGGTGCCGTAGGGGTCTTCTGCCAGCGGCAAGCCCTCGGCGGCCATGGTGCCAGAGGCCGGAGAGAATATCATCACGGTCCAACCGCGCCTTTTGGCGCTGGCCAGCATGTCGTGTAGGCGCTTTTCCTTGTCGGGTTGCAGGGGCACGTCGCGCCGTTGGGCTTTGAGGCCGCGCTTTTGGTAGGGAGCGGGATTGCCCTTGAATGCGGGGATGGTACTCTGGCCTTGCGCGTCGGCAAACAGCAGGCGGCCAAAGACAAGGCCGCGGATGCCGCCTTGGTCCCAGGCGGCGAAAATGCGTTCGTAGTCGGACATGACCGCCTCTAAGGGCTGGCCGATGCGTATCCACGGGGTCAGAGCCATAGCGTGTTTTCCTGTTGATTGGTAGGCGCGATATATCGCGTCAATGGAGTTTTATAAGGCTGGTTTGGCTGCGAGACGCTCGGGGTATATTTCAATTTGATCGGCGTACGTTTTTCGCAGTTGGGCCAGAAAAGCTTCAAAGCGTTCCTCAATGCGCTGACCATGGGCCGATCGCACCATCTTTTTTAAGGTTTGCTGAACCGCGGGATGGGCAAAAGGCAGCAATCGGGCCGGGCGTTGCTCCAGCGTGCGAAACGCGATGTATCCCGGCCAGATTTTTTCGCGCGGCTGGAAATGCACCAAGAAAGGCCCGCCGACTTGTCCCACCGGCGTTTTGCGGACGGCTGCCAACACGGCCGACATGGTGTGCGGGGTGTGGGCGTGTTGCTCGTCTTGCTCGCGGTGGATGTGGTAAATGTTGTAGTGGAACCAAGCGTCGTGAAAGCGCGGATAACCTTGGGCCAAAGTCCACATGTCGGCTCCTTGGCGCACTTTTTCGGCCACGTCGAGTGCATCTGCTTCGCGGTGGAGCAAGATGGCCTCGTAGATGAGCAGATCGGGCTCGGTAAACCAAGATAGATGCTCCTCGTAATAGGCCCGCATAGCCGTTTCGTTGACAATGGGTGCTTCTGCTGCTAGGCGGCGCAATTCTTCGATCATTAGCACCATTCGGTGCTTTTCCAGATAGCGCTGCATCTCGTCGTCGTCGGCTAGCCCGGCCTGTTGAGCGGCTAGCGGCAACAGGACGGAATCTACGGCCGTGCGGCTGGCGTACCGAGCGATGCTCGCTGTGTCAACGGTTACGGGACGCCGTTGTGGTGAAGTCGCTACAAGCCATTGTCGGTACTGCTCGAGTGAAACCTGGCCTCCTTGGTAGCGCAGTAGCGGCCTTGCCAATGGTGCGTCCCGGTCGAACTCAGGTATGCCGTGCGAGGCGGTTTTGCCCAGCTTGACCAGTTGCAACGAGGTTGCTTCAACTAGCCGCAAATTGAACTGTTTTCTGAGGTTCGCGCGCAACGCCGCCGTGCGCCCGGCCAGGCGATCGGCGTAGAGCCGATCTTTGATCCTCTTTTTTAAGGACGCATAGGGCAGCGGGCGCTCGTCTTCCACGCGCACGATGTGGAAGTAGCCCTCGCGGCCTTGGAAAGGCTCAGATAGCTCGCCGAGCGGCAGGGAGAAGAGCACCTTGCTGACGGGGCCGACCATCAAAGACTCGTCCCAATAGCCTAGGTCGCCTCCTTTATCAGCGGTCTGTTGGTCGAGGGAGAAACGACGGGCCAGTTCGGCGAAGTTTTCGCCGTCTCGGAGTGCTTGGTAGAGCGTTTGCGCTTCGGCCGCTGTTTTTACCATGATATGCCGCCCGCGCACCTCGCGCTTGGTGCGCAGATCGCTGTTTGCGTAATAGGTCCTGATTTCTTCGTCCGAGATCGCTATATGGCTTTTGACCTCCCTTTCAATGAGGCGTTCTACGGCTCGTTGTTGGCGGACGCGCTCTAAGTTGGCTATGACCTGCGCGCTTTCATCTAGGTTCCTATGCTTGGCTTCTACGAACAGCAATTCGCGGTTGATAAGCGTTTCTAGGACCGCTTGCTTTGATTGTTTTTGCTCCGGCGGCAGCTTGTCCCAGACCCGCTCCACCTGCTCGAGCGAGACGGTGCGATCGGCGATCCGCGCTGCGACAGAATGGTTTTCCGCGCATCCCAAGAGGAGCAAAAGGACGGTGATTAGCACTATAACTTCTCCACAGTTTAGGAGGGTGCGGGTGCCGGGCGAGGTTTGCAATTTATTGCACCGGTTCGAGTTCGAGGAGAACCAGTAGCCAAGTGCGCGCCCAGTAGGCACTGTTGATATAGGGCGTCTCAGCGGTCGGCCAGTTCTGCCAGTAGGTTTCGTTGTGGGGGATTCTGTGGTACCACTGGAGCAGTGGAATGGAGGGCAGTTCGCGCAGCCAGATTTCCATGGCTTGCCGAAAGTGTTCGAGCAGTTGCGGATCGTCCGGGGCCGTGCCAGCCATGCGATCGAGGAACTGATCGAAGTGGGCGTTTTGCCAGCGCCAGAAGTAGATAGCGGCGGTGCCGGTCGGTTGCACGTAGCGGCTGTGATAGAGTCTGAGGGTGAAATACGGGTCGCGTACGCTGCCCGCATTGCCGATCAGGAAGGCCCGGGCGTCGCCCACGGTCATGCGCGTATAATAATCGGAAGTCATTCTGAAGCCGGCATCAAAGCCAGCGCGGCGTAGCTGTTCGACCAGCACGGGGGCGATGTCGTGGAGATTCGGATGCAGATCAATGGTAATTTTGAACGGCTCGCCTTCCTTGGTCCAGATGCCTTTTTCGCGGGACCAGCCTCGGCGTTGCATGATCTCCGCAGTCTTGGCCGGGTCGTACGTGCCGACCGGATAGCGAGCGAGCAGATCCGCGATCGGGCCGGTGAAACGGCGCAGGGCCGGGAAATCTGGGAAGGGCAGCAGCGAATAGGTCCCCGCGCCCTGCCACCCGACTGCGACGAGTTGCTGCCGGTCAATGGCGTAGTTGATGGCCCAGCGGATTTCCGCATCGGCAAAAGGAGCTTCGAGATTGTTAAAGCCCAAGGCGATGGGCCACCAATCGAGGTAGCCGTAGGGGGGGTGGCGGCCAGTCCACGTAGATACAGCGGGATTTTGGTCGAGAATGGTCTTGATATTGGACGGGCGCAGGTCCAGACAGGTGTCCATTTGGTTGCTGATCAGTAATTGCACCCTTTTGTCTTCGTCCATGTAGGGCAGGTAGATCAGGCGTTGTACGCGGGGGAGTCGGCGAAAACCCGTCTCAGCCGCCCACCAGTCGGGCCGCAGATCCCAGATCCGTTGCTGAGGCTCGGAAAGGACGAGCCGGTAGGGGCCGCTGACTACGGGCCAGCCGCGTTGGCGATCTAAGTTGGCAAAGGTTTTGGCGTCTTGCCCCGCCCAGATATGCTTAGGGACAATGGGGATGCCGTTGCCGAAGTGGTTGGTCAAATACTCGAATACGAAGCGCGGATTGGGCGATTTTAGCGCGATTTTCGCCTGCAAGTCGTCCACGACGCGGGCCTCGGCGACCCATAGCTCCATATCCACCGAGGCGTTGAGGACCGGGGCGTTCTTTTTGAGCATGTCGATTGTGAATACCAGATCGGCCGCGGTCCAAGGAGTGCCGTCGCTCCATTTTACTCCTTCTCTGAGGTGGATAGTTACTTCAGTGAAGTCGTCGTTGTACTCGTGGCTGGTTGCGATCCAGGGTATGAGGTTTGGGTCTTTGCCATAGGGGTTGTAGAAGTAGAGGGGTTCGTAGAGGAAGTTGTGGCCGGTGCTGGAGATGCTGCCGGGGAGAAATGGGTTGAAGGAATCGTAGTCTTGGATCTGGCCGGCGCAGGTGTTAGGCGGTGTGCAGTTCATTATGAGCGAGCGGTTGCGGGGGACGGCCGCTTTGTCGTTGCCATCGCCACCGCAGGCAGAGAGTAGGCCGCAGGCGAGCAAGCCGCTCAGCACGTAGTTAAGCATGGTGTTGTACCAATCGTCGTAAAGTTGACATTCACTGTGCTCATTCACTATGCTATTAAATACCTTGAACGGGCAAAAGGGCGCAGGTTATAACTCGTCAAAAAGGAGGTTTTAGCTTGGTAGAAAGAGCGTATCGGACGGATAAAACAGCCAACCTACTCTCTAAAAGGAGGATCACCATGAGAATTTTTGCTGTTTTTGGCGTTTTGCTATTGGCTGCGAGCGCGTGCTTGGCGCACAGCAACGCCAATGGTTTTGGGTATTTCGCTTTGGAATGGCCGACGGATGTGACGTACGTCGCCGATGGTGAGGACGGAGATTGGGCGTGGTACGATCCCAATTTCATCGTCACGCCCGACGAAATGGGCGAGGTCGTACAGCAGGTGATTCCAGACAAGAGCGATATCGATGTTTCCATCAGGACCGCTTGGACGCAGGCCCCGGACAACCGCATCTATGGCTTTGTGCGAGTGACGGACGATTCGCTGCACGCGGCCGAAACGGATCCGGAAAATGGATGGTATGAGGACGATCTCGAAATCATTACCGATGGCGACCACAGCGGGGGTCCGTACCGCGATCCGAATCAAGTGAACGCGCAGCAGTGGACCATGCACGTGCAGGTGCCCGGTGGGTATTCGACGCCCTACGGCAACGGCACGACTTGGTTGCGCAAAGACGCCGATCCGGCCAAGCAGTGGGCCACGGCCTACATTGAGAGCGACGTCGGCCTCAGCCCGCCTGGTGCTACGCATGGATCGACCAATGTCACCCTCGGCTATGAGTTCGCCATGCCGCTGTGGGTCAACCTAGAAAACGACGAGGCCTCTACAGAGCGCGTGGTCTTGCAGCCGGGAATGACCATTGGTCTCACCTATCAGCTCAACGAAGCCGATACGACTCCGGCCGAAGGGGCCGCCCGGACGCACCAGTTGGTCACCGGGGACGTCAACGGAGCGCATCGAGACCAGGATTTCGCTTCTGACTTTACCCTATTGACCGTAGGTGAGTACACCCGGGGCAGCGATGTTGGCACGGCGGTCGAAGGCAGCACTTGGGGAAAAATTAAGGCGACTTTCGACGAGTAAAATTTCTCCACTTTATTGCACAGCGGGGGAGGGGAGATGGGCCTATCTCTACTCCCCCGCTTGCGCGTTTTGTCGGATGTTGGGGAGTGCTTTGCCATGAGTCCATACTTGGGGGGCTTGGTGCTGCTGGTGCTGGTCGGTTGTGGTCGCTATTTCCCCGGGCCGATCCAACCCGCACCCGAAAAAAGCCAAGAAGCCTATGCTTCGGTTGAGGACGACGGGACCATTGTGGCCGTTTTTAACCGCCTCGAAATTTCCCTGCGTCCCATGACGGACGAAGAGCTGAACCGTCAATTCGCCGACTACTCAATGGCGGGTGCCAACTCCAAGAATCCATATACCTTTGGCAACTGGAAGCCGCTGGGCGATACCTACACGCCACCCAAGTACACCGTCTTTTCGGTTCAGGTGAAAAACTACGAATATCCCAAGGTGCATCTGGACCCCGCTCGCATAACGCTCGTCTCCCAACAGGCTGGCCGCGAGTACGATCCGCTCAACAGAAGGGATATTCTCGAATTCTATGCTTCTATGATCCCCGGATATGCGGGTAATGCCTACAGCGTCTTCCAAGAGCGCCGGGAGATTCTGACCCGCACGATGTATCCAGACGAAGCCGTTTTCAGCGGCCAAGAAGTCGAGGGGTATGTGGTGTTTCCCGCCTTACCTCACGATATCAATGCGTTCACCGTTCACCTCAGCGACGTGGCGATTCGCTTCGACTTCAGGCAGCAACCCATCGAGACCATAGCACTGGCGTATCGCTTCCAGCGCGAGGTTTTCAGGGGGTATCAGTGGGTGCCGGAATGAGACGGCTGGCGAGCGGGCTCACTTTGTGGGGGGTCTGTTGGCTGAGCGTGCCGCTTGCAGCACAGGTCGAAAGCTATAGGGTTGGGGAGGACGGGCTTGCTTGGGGTTCCCAGGCCGCGGTGGTCGGAGGAGTAGATTTGCAAGATCCGGCTCTGATCCATCCCATCGGCTTGGTCGCAACCGACAACATCCTCGGCTCGCTCGATTGGAGCGACGCACCCACGTTGGACTTTGTCGCCGAAGGCCGCGCCCACATCTGGGACAATGCCGCGATCGAAGGCTCGGCCGCTGCCTTGGTCGATGGCGATGAGCAGACTTCCTCCGGCGACCGCTTCAAAGGGCTGGGGACCGATCAGACTGGACGCATCTTTTTTTTAGACTTGGGGGTTTCCTTTCCGGTCAATCGCCTGATCTACTTCCCGCGCCCCTCCTTTCCCGACGCCTTCCCCAGGGCTTTTGAACTTTCCGTAAGCGATGGGCGCGACTATACCCAGCAAGGAGAGCCGCGCTATCAAGTCTTAAAGCGCGTTGACTTGCAGCCCGAGCCGAGGACGATAATCGACTTTCCAGTGCAGCTAATTCGCTTTATCCGGCTGCGCGTCCTGTCGCCCAATCCGTTTGAAATAGCGGAAATCCAAGCCTTTGGTGCCGGGTTCGTGCCCGTGGGCACGTACCATTCCAAGCTCATTGAACTGCCCACGGCCGCACTGCTCGGTACGCTCTCGATCAAAGCCACCAAGTTGCGCCGACAGCCGGACGGTGTGCTATTGCCGACCCCGGCGGCGGCCGCGTTTGTGGACCTGACCTTGCGCAACGGCGCTGACGAGACCCCTTTGGTCCATTTTGCAATCGTCGATCGCGAAACCGGCTCAGAACAGCCCACAACGGCCGACGCCTATGCCAAGCTGGCGGAAGATTTTCGCGGTTCCATCCTCGACGATGCCGAAAACTGGACTTGGAAGAATCCGATCCGCATTGATTCGACCGGGACTTTTATCTATCCCCTCGAACTGCCCGGCCCAAGGAAGTATTTTGATTTCCAGCTCTTTTTTCGCGGCACTTCTACCGACCTCGTTCAGATAGAGAGCCTGGCTATCAGCTATTCGCTGCCGCTCGCGGACCGCGCCGTCGGCGAGATAGCTGTTGTCGCAGACCCATTTCCCCCAAGCGGTATCGTCGCAGTGCCAGCCGGTCGCGATACCCTTTTTACCTACGACATCCGGGCGGAGTTTGGCAGCGACGCGCAGGTTGGGTTCGATGGTTTGCACATTGCGACCCCGACCGAACCGACGTTGCTCAAGTTCGAGCGGGGCACGCCGCTCGTCGAAGTGACGCCCGACAGCGTGTCCGCGGATGCACAGGGGCTGAGGCTGTACTTTCCATCGAACCGGGTCACGCCGAGCAACAATCAGCCGCTGCGCGTTACCTTTCGCACGGCTATTCTGGTCTATGCCACTGATTTGGTGAGCCACCTAATTGACTCTGGGGGCCGTTTGCCCCAGCCGGTCGCGGCCGGCGATGCTAGTCCGAGTGTGGGCACCAACACCAATCGGGTCTTTTTCTCTAACGCCGCCGGAGGGGGGATTTTATCGGCGATGCAGATTGTACCGGCGGTGTGTACGCCCAATGGAGATGGCGTCAACGAAGAGAGTCGCATTGCGTTCCAAGTACTACGCCTAGTGCGAGAAGTGGATTGTTCGCTCGGCATATACGATTTGGCTGGACGCCGGGTGCGCCAGCTATTTTTCGACGCCTTGTCGGCCGGAGCCTACGAGCACACTTGGGATGGCCGCGATGCGACCGGTGAGTTGGTGTCGCCAGGGGCTTACATCGCGCGTATTGCGGCTGAGACCGAATCCGGGGAAGAGGTGTTGGTTAGGACGCTCGGTGTGGCCTATTAACCTTCAGTCAAATGGCTCACATCGGATCGCTGCGAATAGAAAAGGTCGCCCCCCTGACCGTGGCAGAATCGCAACAGGTCTGTTTCGATCATGCTACACCGTATCGCCGACAAAGCACCATTATTCAGCTTAAAACGGCTTGGCCTGCATTTTGCATACGCTAGGTAGCCGATTATCTTTAACCCAATGCGAAAGGATCCCACCATGTCTACCCCACAATCCTCGCCCGAGTTCACCACCCGCGATGTTTTGCAGCAGATCGACCATCGCCTGAGTCTGATCGAGATGGATGTGCGCGAAAACAATGCCAAGATCGACGCGCTCGATAGCAAAGTCGCCGGCGAGATTGACGCGCTCGCTCGCGAATTTGCGGGCCAGCTCGACGCGCTCGATAGCAAAATGGAAGACAAGTTCGACGCGCTCGCTCGCGAATTTGCGGGCAAGATTGACGCGCTCGATGGCAAAATGGAAGGCAAGATTGAGGTCGAAATACGCGAACTACGCCGCGAGTTCAACGGCAAATTTAACTTGGTTATCGGCTTGGTTATTACTACTTGGCTGTCGATGATGGGTACGCTTCTCTTCAAATTGTAAATGTAGCTACGTGCTTTTATTGATTAACCCCGCTCTATCGCTCCACGAGCGCAAAATTCGCGCTGACTCGCGCAACAAATGCACGTATGTGGACCCCGCTAGGCGTCTCTTTTCGAGCCGCTCCCGCTGATTGAGCGCCATGTTGAACTTGCCTCGGGCTTGGGTGACGGCCCGCTGGCGGTTGTCAACGGCGATGGTGAGGACGCGCTTTTCGAGGGCCTCTTCGGCGTCGGCGTTGAGCGCCCGCAGCGACCAGATCGAGATGTCGCCAGCAAGGCAGCGCTGGGTGTAAGAAAAGACGCAGTGGCCCATGATGCGGCCTTCGGCTTGGAGCTGTTGTGAGGTGCAGAGTTCGTAGATGGTCCAGACGAGGTTACACCTAAGCTGCGCGTCGTATTCTTCGAGATGGAAACCAGCCAAACCCGTGGCCGCCCACGTCTTGAGCGGCACGTCTTCGGCGCCCGACAACGTCTCGTGCCATTCATCAACTTGGTTGAGCAGCTTGGCCGCACTGCGACCCTTCATGCAGAAGTTGGGCTGCGGCGGTGGCCCGGCGATTTGGGTGCCGTCGGGCTGGGTGATCTGCTGGGGCAGGTACTTCTGATGGCGGATGTAGTCGTAGACCGGCAGGAAATAGCTGCGGTGTAGCATGGGGTGGTTGTTGACGTAGAAGTGGACGACCGAGATCCAGAAGTCCTCGTTTTCCAACGAGTCGCCCAGCGGCGTGGCCGCTGCGTACCAAGCGGCATGGGTGTCGCCGCCGAGGGCCTCCACTTGGGCCATGCGCAGCGCCTGAAGCAGCGTATGATGCGGATGCTTTATCTGCATGAAGATATGCGCCATGCGTTTGGTGACCTGCATCGGCACCCCGGCGGTGCGCAGGTTTTGCCCCCCGGCTACGTGCTTGAACCACTCCTGATGCTGATGGGCTTCCTCGGTATGCCCTTGGAGCCAAGCGGTGTCCATGGGGGCGGGAACCTCGTAGCGGGCGAGCAGGTGCCGCGCTAGCGACTGGAACTGCGGCCGCTCTTTCGCCGTGTCGGGCCGCCACGCCGCCACGGGCCGCAACCAGTCGCGGTGATGCCGCGCTAGTTGCCCCAAGGCGGCGATATAGGTGTTGGCGCGGTTGGCCCCGAGGCGTTTGAGCACGGGCATGGGCCGCAGCAAGTGGCCGTATTTTTCAACGTGCAGCACGAGTTGCCCTAGGGCCTTTTGGGCGGCTGGGTCGCTGGCCAGCGCGTTGCGTTCAACGCGGAGCCGCGAGAGTAGGTCGTTGAGCTTTTCGCCTGCTAGCTCGCCGTTGAATAGCCGGCCAATCAGCGCGGCGCGGCGCGGGTCGTGTTCCTTGCTCGCGGCTGGATCTACTGAGGGCTGCAACGCGGCGAAAAGCGCCCGCTCCTCGGCCCGCTCTTGCGGCGTTTTGTCCAACGCCGTGCTCCGGCCGTGCCGATGACACCAGAGCTTGTAGGCGGCGATTGTGCCAACGCCGAGTTCGGCAAAGTGCGTGGCGAGGGTCTCGTCAACTTGGTTGGGAAGCAGCAGGGCGTGGGTGGCGTTAGGCATGGTGTGTTATCGCTAGTCTGGGGCAGCCATTAGCATAAAAATTTATTCTAGGGCAGAACATGAACCGCGACAAGTGATTTCCCTTGAGCGCGAGGGTTTATAGCACCGTTGTGCTGCCGTATATTCTGTCGCCTACATCTCAACATAAGCTACGCACTCGCGGATTCACCGCGCCCAAAGGTTTGGACGAATGAAAAGTACTTTCATTGCCGTTGCGGCGGTGTTGTTGGGCGGTATCGAGCCGCTGCGGGCCGAGGTCCACACCTTGGTCCTCGGACCGGGCGGGGTCCCATGGGACGAACTGGGTGAGCGAGTCGTCGGCTTGGAGATGGTCTCCGTCGATGAGGGCCTACAGCCCCTTGAGCTCTTGCCGCAGCAGAATATCATCGCCGGTCCCCGCACGGAAAGCGGCGAATATACCACGATTCTGGGTAGCACTTGGCAGCTAGGCAAGCAACCCAAAAGGGACGATTTTGAACTGGGGGTAACGCCTCGTTTCTGGACCAGTATTCTGCCGCTCTACCACACGGCCCCTTTTCAGGTCATCGACGGGGATCTCGCTACGGTGACCAAGCTGCGCTGGTCTGTAGTGGGTGGGGGTCGCCGGGAAGATATATATACGTTTGACTTTGCGTTTCCCATTCCCATAAACCGCGTGGTATTCTATCCGCCGGCGACCGGACTGGACGAAGGCGGAGGCTTGAGAAAGCAGCGCTTCCCCCGGGCGTATGAAATGTCGGGTGCCAGAGACCCGGTGGATTTTCTCCTGCTCAGCGAAGAAGACCGGCCGCACACCCTAGCGCAGGTACTATCGCGCACCTTTGTCAACTCCGACCGCGTTATAGATGTCCGCTTTCCCACGCAGACGCTGCGTTTTTTGCGCATCGCCTTCAATCTGATCGCACAGGTGTACATGCTGAGCGAGATTGAAGTGTACGGCGAGGGATTTGCGCCAGAGACCAGTTATCGCACAGCGGTTATCGACTTGGGAACACCGGTGAATTTTGGGCGCATTTTTTGGCAGTTTGAAAAGTTTCGCAAAACCCCGGGCGCACCAGAGCCCCTGCCGGCTCCAGACGCGCCTGTTAGCTTGGTGTTGGAAACGCGCACCGGCAAGGACGATACCCCCAAGGCGTACTACATCATCAGCGACATGGGGGCGGAACGGCAAGTAGCGGAAGCGATTTACAACAAGGCCCTGGAGCAATCGCCCTTTGTCGAGGGCGATCGCCCCGGCGACAAATCGTCGATCAAGCTCGACGAGCAAAACTGGAGTTCTTGGTCGACGCCCTACGATCTTTCCGGCCAGTTGCTCCGTTCGCCGGATGCACGGCGTTACATGCAGCTTCAGTTTAACATGGCGGCTGAGGATTTCCACACTTTCGGTCGGGTGAAATCCGTGGCGATTGAATACTCGCCGCTCCTCGTGGAATCCCTCGTTGGCGAGGTGGGGTTGGCTGGGGGCGGAGGCCGGGTGCCCGAAGTGCCGGCCGGCCAAGAAACGACATTTGTCTACGATGTCTTGGCTAGTTTTGGCACCGACGGTCAGCTCGGTTTTGATGCGATCAAACTCAATACTGGAGCTAAAGCCGAATTCGTCAAGCTGGAGATTGGCCAGCCGCGCGCGGAAGTAATCCCGGACAGCGTCCGCTTCGCCGCCGGGGTTTTAGCCGTGTATTTTCCCGCGCATAAGGTCGTGCGCGCTGATGGCGAGGAACATCTGCGGCTGACCTTTCGCACGGCCTTGTTGGATTTTACTACCTACTTTCTCGGCGAGGTGTTGGAATTGACGGGAGAAAACTTGCCCCAGTCGATTGATCCGGGCGACGCGAGTGCAGCACTTCAGAGCGACGACATCCGCGTCTTTGCCACCGGGACCGCCCTAGAAGTGCTTTCCGCGATTGCGTTGGATTCGCGGTTTTTGACGCCCAACGGCGACCGCATCAACGACGAGCTCAACATGGCGTTTACGCTGCTGGGCGTGGAAGATACCGCCACTGAGATCGGAGTCTATACCCTTACAGGCCAGCGGGTCAGGGCCTTGGTGCGCGGGAAGTTCAACAAGGGTTTTTACACCGAGCAATGGGATGGGCGCGACGACCAAGGGGCGTTGGTCCCGCCGGGCATCTACCTCCTGCACATAAAGGTAGATGCCGATAGGGAAAAAGCAGCGCAATTGCACGCAGTGTCGGTAGCGTATTGAGCATTCGAGGATAGCATGTTGCCACGGACGTACTGGTTGACGCTGTTGGTGCTTTTCCCCGGCGGGGAAATAGAGGCTGGAACGCTGCTTATAAACAGCCAAGACCAGTGGCGGCAATGGGCTTTTCCCCAAGGGGTGCTAGCGCTGGCGGCCGATGGCAGCGTGGGGCTGAGGCGTTTTCGCCGCGATATAGATGCCGTTGCCAACGCGGCCGAATTCTTCCATCCAAATGCCAAGGGGCAATTGGTGCAGGGAGGAATTCGCGGTGCGGGTACCCACCTGGACCAAGCCCCCCACATTCTCGATGGCGCGGCCACTACTTGGTGGCAACCCAGCCAAGCGGCCCCACTCGACGATTGGTGGATCGAAGTCGATTTGGGGCGCCTCGTCCAAGCTAAAAAGATCCGACTGATCTTTCCCGATACCGAGGGGGCGCGGCCTTTGCGCGAGTTTTCCGTTTTCGTCACCGAGGGAACGTCTTTTCTCACCGGCGAGGACGTTTTCCGCTACGATCGAGTGGGCGGCACGACCCAGCCCAGCCGGGAGACGGTGGTAGAGTACGACCTGGCGACGCCGGAATTGGGCAACGCCACCGGCGCGTATTTGGCGACCAGCGATACCTTGGCGTATCGGTCCATCCAGTACGTGCGCGTCGTCGCGCACGCTAAAAGTCTGGATGCGGCACTGGCTGCGGTCGCGGTCGAGGCCATAGGCGACAACATGGCCCCGGGGACTATCGAGCGGGGCGGCGCCATACGGACTGGACGCGACCCGCGCACTATCGCCAACATCATGGACGGAACGGCGGCCACGTGGTGGACCTTGACTTCGCGGGGCGACCTCGACTGGCGCGCTAAAGGCGATTGGTTTGAATGGGATCTGGGAGCCACCTTCTGGATCGATCAATTGACGATGGTGGAGCCGCCGCCGGGATTTGCCACGCTGGGGGTGAATTCGTACCGGAATCAGTCCAGTTTTGAACTCTTGACCTCAGACGGAACGCCGATTCCCACCCAAGGGGAAGAGCGGCTTCAGAGTCCGGTCGATTACCAGTTGCTCAGCTTCGTCGATAACGAAACCCTGAGCAGTGCGGGCACGAGAAACCGCAATTTTGATTTCCGCTTTCCCGCGCGCAAGGTGCGCTATCTGTTCTATCACCACGAATCTCCGCTCAACAGGCAAACCGTTTTCCATTTGTTCGAGATTTTCCTCTACGGGGCCGGCCATCCAGCCGAGGTGGCAATGACCTCGAATTTTATCGATCTGGAAGGGGCCAAAAGCCTGCGCCGGCTGCGCTGGGAGGCGGACACAACAGCCGAGACGCGCCTAGCAATTCGCACGCGCACCGGCAATACGCTCGACGAGGAGATATTCTATTACGACAAAAATGGTCGCGAGGTTCCCAAAGGACGTTGGGACAAACTGCCGGCTAGCCAGAAGTTGCCCGAAGTAATAGTGCCGAAAGCGGGGGCCGACTGGAGCGCGTGGAGCTCGGCCTACCAGGAATCTGGGGAAGTTTTCCGCTCGCCCACGCCGCGGCGATTCGTCCAAATGGAGGTGCGCCTACAGACCGAAAATCCCGCGGTCGCCCCGACGCTGCGCGAGCTAGCCCTCGACTTTGACGATCCGCTCATCGGCGGCGGGGTTTTCGCCAGCATCTCGCCGCGCGAGGCGGCCCTCGATTCGCTGACGGTTTTTACCTTCCGCCTCAGCGGTCGCGCTAGACCGGCTGATCGGGGTTTTAACCGCCTCGCGTTCGATTTGCCGAGTGCCCTTGAAGGCGAGGTGTTGTTGCGGATAGGGGATCGCCGCGTTGAGCCCTTGCAGGTGGAGGCCAGCGGGGATGCGGTCGCGATCGACTTGCCCGAACCGGTCCGCGGGGACCGCATCGAAGTTGAGCTGCCGCTGCGCCTGCTGACCGATGCGGCTGCTTTTGACGCTTGGGTCAGCACTACGACGCAGCCCGACATTCGCCAAGGGATTCAGCCAGAAGCCCTAGGTGCTTTGACCGTGTTCGTGCCCGAGATCGCCCAGGAAAAGCACCTCATCCGCGCCCTGGAGATGCCCGCGGCCGCGATCTCGCCCAATGGAGACGGCATCAACGATAGATTGCAGCTACGCCTGCTGGTGGTAAAAACCACGGCCCAACCCACGGTCGCGATCTACGACTTGAGTGGTGCGCTAGTCGCTAACGCCGAACAGGTGGAGCAGACGCGCTATGAGTGGGACGGGCTGGATGAGAGCGGTCTATTGTTGCCGCCCGGTATGTACATTCTGGACGCCAAACTAGCGACCGATGCTACAACCGAGCGGCGTCAGCGCATCATCCACGTGGTCTATTAGGCGGGCCGGGCGTCGCCGGGCCAAGCGGCTATCAATACGGGAGATCCGCGCGATGAATAAAATCATTTGGTCTTTGGTCTTTCTCGCTCTCTTGCCCTTGGCGCTCAAAGCCGACTTGCAGAGCGGATTCTTCAATCCGTACCGAGCGACCGGAACGCCGGTCGATTTTGAGTCGCTGAGTCCGGTGCTGCGCAAGTGGTACGTGCCCCAGACGCTGCTTTATCTCTATGGCTGGAAGACCTACGAGTACACCAACTACGCCCGGGACAACTACCAGCGCTACGTGAACCTCTTCTTGGAAGGCGATCGCTATTACGATTTGTACGGCAACTACATCACCCGCGGTTGGCGCATCTACGACTGGCGTCAGGAACACCCGCTCGATTTCGGCAGCAGTATTTTCAAAAACCCCCGCTTCAATAGTTGGTTTAACCGCGTCCTGATATCCTCGGCTGCCAAAGGGCAATTTTATACCGCCCTGACCGTCGGCGAACAACTGCGGACGACGCTGACGCCGATGACTTTTTCGAAGCCGCTCTTCGACGGTATCCAGTGGGATATGCAGTCCGATAAATACGCTTTGACCTTCATTGCTTCGCGCATTGACAATCCGGCCGTCCAGCGTCTCGACAGCGAAATCTCCGAAGCGAGAGAGACGGTCTTTACCAATTTGTACGGCTTGCGCGGCGTCGCCCAAGTCGGCGATTTTGCCACGCTGGGATTGACGTATGTCAATGCCAACCACGGCAACAGCCGCTTGAGCTTTGAGGAGAATTCGCTCAAGGGCGTCTTGGGCGGGCGCTTGAATGCGGAAAACGTCCGCCGCATCGTCGTCCGTCTCAGCGACGACTCGCCCGCCGACAATACCGGCGGTGCGCTGCTGTTCCGCGAGCGGATCTTCGTCGACGATGTCGAGCACCCGGAAATAAAACCTTCGATCGACGGAGGGACGCGGCGGCAGGGCTTGCTCGAAGCCAACGGCGGCGATGTCCTGACGCTCAGTTACGACATCGAGCGCGATTTTGTCCCGGGTGTACAGGATCAGATCGGCGATTTCAAAGAAGCCCGCAAAATCGATATCGAGCTGGTGGTGGCCAATGATTTTCGCATAGAGGTAACGTCCAACATGCAGACTAACTTCACCGGCGAGACGGTTTTCTTGCCGGTCAAGCGCAGCCCTGGCAATATCAGCGATGGCTCCAATCAACAGGTCGTCCGCTTCCAGTACGGCCTGCCGACGGCCAACGAGATCATGGGTTTTACGTTTGAAGTTTCCGAACTCGCCGGATTCAATCTCCGCTCCGAATTCAACGTCAACCGCCACCACCGCAAGTTTCCCAATCAGAATATCGTCAAGAGGCAGGCGCTAGCGTCTGATCGCGCCGAGGCTTTTTACGTCACCGCCTCGCGCTTGGCCTATCCTTGGTTTGCCTATGGCGAGGCCTTCTCCATGGATCCGAACTACGGCACTTCCATGGTCATTCCCGACCAGCGCGGTTTTATCGACTACGAGGATGAGCTCAATTTTACCTATGAATTTGTCGAGGACAACGACGACCAAGATCGCTTTCCCGACTGGCGGCGGCGCGTTACCGGGGGCGGTTTTGTGCCGGGGCAGCAGACGACCCGCGCCGCCGATGTCGAGGTGTTTCCCGGCCTCGACGAGAACAACGATTTGGTCAACGACTTTAACCAAAACGACAATTTGCAGCCCGATTACGTCGAACCTTTTCTGCGCTACAATGTCGATCCGCCCGAATTTCTCTTTGGCACCGACATGAACAACAACACCGTCGTAGACCGCCTCGAAAACGACACCGAACCCGATTATCCCTACAAACGCGACCACCGGGGCTACAATCTCTACGTGGGCGCTGAAATGCAGCCCGGTTCTAAGGTCGTGGTCGGGCATCTACGCGAGTGGTTGATCGGCAGTGCCCGGCGCAACCAGACCAGCTATGGGCTTTTTACTTGGCAGGAAGACCTGCCATTGCGCGGCTTTAAGTTTCGCTTCATGGAGTTTTTGCGCTTCGCCCGCGACGATATTCCCGATGCGCTGATCCAGTGGGTCCAGTCTCCCTTTTCGGCCGGGGGGTTACAGGATGTGCCGGACCGCTTGATAGCCCAGCATACGATGATCAACACATCGTACCTCGACTTCGCCGTGCATCGCCTGCGACCGCTGAATGTGTCTGGCAAAGTCAAGTGGGACCATTATTTTCAACGCGGCGATCAGGCGCGGGAAAATCGCAACGAGAGTTTTCTCGGCGCTATCCTGAGAGCGGAGTACTTCTACGAGCCGTTTGCCGGGATTGCCGTTTCGCCCAAGTGGAAGCAGCAGTACATCCGCCAAACCCCGACGGATCCCTTGGTGCTGCGGCGCGATGAGCTGTCGGAGATTTTTTTCTTAATCGGGACGTGTGATCTCATCCCGGGCCAGCTCGTCTGGGAGTCGGGCATCGAATGGGAGGTCTTTCGGAATCTACGGCAAGCGCCCGATCCGCGGCCACCGACCTTTGTCGAGGATTTCACGACCCTGACCTTGGCCACTCAATTCACCAACAGTTCCGAGTATCAAGGCTACGCACTTTCTACCAAGATCGGCGTACGCTGGCAACGCCGGGCGTTGCAACAAGGCGATGAGACCAATTTCCTCACGTTTGTAACCATCTTCGCCGGCTTGCGCTAATAGAGCGATGGGTAGTGCTCTCTTGGGGATCGTGTTGGCCACGCTGGTCGCGTGCGAGCGTCCCCCCACGACCCAAACTGACTATCAAACGTGGCTGGAGCGGCATCCGCAGGATAGCCAAGCCCATGGGCAACTGGCCGATCTGCTCTTGCAAGCGCGCGACTACCAAGGGGCCGAGTATCACTATCGCACGGCCTTGAGCATCGATCCGCTGACGGCGGACGCTTGGGTCGGGTTGGGAAACATCTTCGGCAAACAGGGGCTGTACGAGCAGGCTGAAGCCCACTTCCGCCGCGCCCTCTCGCTGGACGACGAGCACGTGGGAGCCTGGTGCCACTTAGCCAGTTTGTCGCTGGAGCAAGGGGAATACGCCCTCAGCCGCGATGGGTATCGACAGGCCCTGACACTCGATCCAGACAATGCTGGAGCGTTCTACAATCTCGCTTTGGCGTACATCAAGCTCAAGGCGTACTACGAGGCGATTACAGCCCTGCAACAGGCTACTCGTATTGATACGGGCTACAGTTTGGCATTTTACGCCCTAGGCCAGGTTTACGCCGAGCGGCTCGGCGAGTACCCAGCAGGTATTGCGGCGTTTAGGCGGGCCATAGCGCTGAGAGCGGACTGGCCTCGCGCACAGATAGGTCTAGGCCACGCCCTGCTGAAGGCGGGTCAAGTGGATGCAGCCATAGCGGCTTTTGGTGCGGCCCTCGCGCTGGACCCGAAGGCGGCCCAAGCCCACGTAGGCTTGGGGTTGGCCGAGGAGCGCCGACGCGCCGAGACGCTCGCCGAGGCGCATTACCTGCGCGCCATTGCTTTGGATCCGGTGCGGGCGCGGCCCTATTTCAAGCTCGGGACGCTCTACGTCAGGCAGGGGGAAAAAGGGAAAGCCCAACAATACTTGGGCCGCTTTGAAGAGTTGGCCCCCCATGCTGACGATCTGGTTCAGCTCAGAGAGCGGCTGCGGCGCGCGCCGGATAACGCGCTGGCTCATTACGCTTTGGCCGGGATATACGCCAAACTAAACAGGCCCGCCTTGGCAATCAGAGCGCTGAGAAGCTGTCTCGCCGTGCGGCCGGATTACGCGCCCGCCTACAACAATCTCGGCAATGCGTATTTGCGCCTCGGAGATACTGGCAAAGCCATTGCGATGTACGAGGTCGCCGTCCGCATTGACACGGCGTACGCGCTGGCCTACAACAATTTGGGGAGTGCCCAGCTCCGCCACGGCCAACCGCATCAGGCCCTGGCGTACTACCAACGCGCCCTGCGAATTCGCCCAGACTATGCCGATGCGTATTACGGGCTTGCCTTGGTCTATAGGGAACAAGGGTTGGACGCTGAGGCCGGAGCGGCCATGGCCCAGTATGAACGAATGGTCGCGGCTGATGAGCAGAAATGAACGTCGCTCATTTTGCACCCAAAAGCTGGAATGGTTATGCTTAAAGGCCGGGCGGTTAGCTCAGTTGGTCAGAGCGCCTGCCTTACAAGCAGGATGTCCCCAGTTCGAGTCTGGGATCGCCCACCACGCCAAAAGCCCCTGAGCAATCAGGGGCTTTATTTTTGGTCGTGGTACATTTTGCAATCTCCAATTGTCGCGGTACGGTTGAGGTCGGGCTTGGGGTTGAGCCGGGGCGATCCAACGGGAGTAAAGCTAAGTTTCAAAAACCACGACCTACATTTGACAAACTTTTAGCTGATGTTGTATATTAGATATGAAATTCACAACGCACAGCGGCGCGTTTGGGGTATAGACCCCCGCCTCTTGCGGCCTTCTTAATCGGATTAACAGGACATGGGCACAACGTCAATAGCACAAAGAACACTATCGCCGGGAGCGGTGCCTTGTTCTACACTTGCGATAACGCCGAGACTTAATCGCCATAAATCGTTAAAAAACAATGATTTACCCCCCCCCCCCCTCCCCGAATTTCTTGGGCATTAAGCCCTAGCTTCACTCGCCAACCTATTCGCCTCGCTTCCCTTCCTCTACGGAAGCGGGAAGAGGCCTTGCTATGCCCGGCCGCGTCGGTAAGCCCCACCGACCACTGGCCACTGGCCACTGACCACCCATCCACATCACAAACGAAACCCATCCTCGATAGCCTCGCGGTTATCGGCCGGCGACGTCGTAGCCCGAGCGCTCGCCGCGCGGGATTCGTCTTGCTCAACGGTAGCAAAAACGCAGGAACACAACGGCTTATTTCTACGGCTAAGTCCATTTCCTTCTACCCTTTCCCTTTCGCCCTTGGGCGATGCTCTCCTTCAGGAGGTTGAGTAATGATACATGCGAAGTTGTTCGTGCCGATGCCGCGCTTGGCTTTTGTGCCTTTTTTGCTGGCGGCCAGTTTGGTGTTGGGCTGGGCCGGGGAGGCTGCGGCTCAGAACTGTAACACCTATAAGTACTTGTATTCTGTGGACCGGCAGTTCATCCGCGAGGACGGTGGGGCGCAAGATGTTGTGCTTACAGTCGAAACCTGTGATGGCACTGCGGCGGATAAAGATGTTCAGTTTCATGCGGTTCTCTCAGACTCGAGTGCCCATGCAACAGATCGAGTAGCTAACCCTACGCGTGCGCTCTCCAGAAAATATCTCAATGTGTTATTCACAGCAGTCTTACCCACTTTGACGATTAAGAAGGGTGAGAAAAAGGCGACCGGGACTATAACCATAACCCCGATAGACAACGATTATATCGGAACTGGCCCAGCCCCAGACAAAGCGACAGTGTCGGTTGATAAGGATACATTCGCCGTCGTGGGTTATAACGCAAGGGGGGGAGCACAGACATTTAACTCGGATCCCAGTTCGGTAGTTGATCAAGAAAAACTACCTAATACTCTTTTCATGTTTAGGCTGAGTCACCCTCCAGGTACAGAATCGAACGTAAACCTAAAGAAGAATGATCGGCTCTGTCATGAACCTAAAGGTAGTGTTGGATGTGACGCATTTATCGAGATCATTGACGACGATCATTTGCCGACGGACATAGATCTCTCTTTTTCGCCTTCCAAGCTCAGCAAGCAGGCGGATGCGACTTCGATTGAAGTGACGGCGACGGTGGATGGCGGCGCGTTGACGAGCTCAGACCTTAAATACCAATTGGTTGTTTCTGGCGGTGATTTGACGCGCGATGTGGATTACTCGCTTAGGGGGTTGGGTACTCTGACCGTTCCGAAGCGGAAGATTTCTGGGAAGACGACGTTCACCCTCGATCCGGATAATAAGGCGGGCACGATCGAGCTGGGGGTCGGTAGTGAGACCGTGAGGGGGGTGGTCAAGAAACGGATGAATAAGGATAAGCAGGTCCGGATAGACCTTAACCGGGATGGTACCTTCGACGGCGATGGATTTATCGTACCCGCCGGCGTTACCATCAAAGAACGAGGCGGAAGAGGCGGGAACGACGACGTAGGGTTCGGATTTGATCTCAACGGCGATGGGGATATAAACGACAACCTCGCGCCGGGGACCGTCTTGGTGGAAAAAGACTTGGGGATCGACTTTACCTGGGATGGCGATTATTTGGATACCTATGTGGTGCCCTCGGGTAAAGGGGACTTAAGGGAACAAGTGAACCACTTCGCCAGCAGTTATAATTTTCCCGGCCGTATTGATTTTAACGGTGATGGAGACTTTGAAGATATCTACACTGCTGGTGATGTCATAAAGTATGTGGACTCTTTTGCCTTTCAGGTTAAGGTCAACCCCGGCAAAATCACGATTGAGGACGTTGCGGTTGCGCAGATCAAGGACTTTACGCTGAGTCCGAAGATGATCCGCGAGGAAGGGGGGACGAGGGACATTGCGATGACGGTTGAATTGGAGAAAGCCTTAACCGGCGCGAAGGCGGTGGACTTTCAGATCGTGGCGGGTGAGGGGACGCGCGATGTGAATTACGAGGTGGAGGTCATTGAGGGCTTGACGATCCCGGCCGGCGACACCAAAGGCACGGCGACGCTGCGGGTCGCGCCGGTGAACAACAGCGGTGTGAATAATCCGTGGACGTTCGATGTGATAGCGAAGGTCGGCACCGAAGCGTCTCAGATGGATACGGTGGAGTTCAAGATCACGGACGATGAGACGCTGAGCGAGAACATCACGCTGTCGGTCAATCCGAGCGAAATCAAAGAGGACGCCGGGGCGACGACGGTGACGGTGACCGGCACGTTAGACGGCAAGGTGCTCGACGCGGCGGCGACTATCACGTTGGTCGTGGATCGCACACCGGACAAGTCGGCAACGCGGGACGTGGATTACACGGCGGTGCTTAGCTCGCTGACAATTCCGCGCGGCGAGATCACCGGCTCGACGACGATCACGGTCACGCCGGTCAACGACGGGAAAGACGACAACGACGAGACGATCACGATCAAGCAGCTCACGGACAATCTCAAGAACCAAGACGACGACAAGATCGCGGTCAGTACCACGAAGATCACGCTGAAAGACGCGGCGAAGATGGATGATTCTGGTTCTTCGGATACGACCGCGGACACGGGAAGGCCGAGTTTCGGCACTGCCGCGTTAGCCTTTGAAGCGACGGTGGGTCAAGCGTTTAGCGAGGTTTTGCCCGCGGCCACGGGCGGGCAAGGAACGCTGATGTACAAGGTCTCGTCGGACCTGCCGCTGGGTCTGTCGTTTGACGCGGCGACCCGGACGATTTCGGGTACGCCGACGCTGGCGGGCATGGCCTCGGTCCTCTATGTGGCGGTCGATAGCGATGGCGACAGCGGCGCAAAGACCTTCACCATCACGGTGAGTGAAGCCGCGCCGGTCACTGTGGGCGTCGCCAGCGTGATGGCTTCGCAATCGGCCGTGCGCGAAAACGGCGAGACGGCTGAAATCCGAATTACAGCGACCTTGTCGGGCGCGGCTCCAGCCGCCGAGCGGGTCCGCTTCACGATTGTGCCGCCGGCCAGCGGAGCGGCGGCCACCCGCGACGTGGATTACACCGCGACATTAGCGGGGACGATCACCATTGCGGCTGGCGAGACGATGGGTTGGACGACGCTTTTCCTGTCGCCCATCGACAACGCTTCGGCGGATGGTCATAAGCACTTGGGGGTTCGGGCGGCGGCTTCGGGCGGCTGGGGGCAGGTGGACCTGCGGATTTCCGACGACGAGACGCCGAGCACGTCTTTGGTGCTGTCGGTGATGCCGAGCGCGCTCAGCGAGTCGGCGGAATTGACGGAAGTGATGGTCATGGCCGCGCTGGACGGCAAGCCGTTGGCCGAGGCCGCGACGGTCTCCGTCTCGATTGACGAGGCTTCGAGTGCCGCGCGCGATTTGGACTACTCGGCGCTGTTCAATCCGACGATTACCATTGCCGCCGGTTCGATTATGGGTTCGACGCGCCTGCTGATCGATCCGACGGCCGACGGCATGGCCGAAGGCGACGAGACGGTGGTGCTCAACGCGATGCTGCCGGGCTTGACGGCGGGTTCGGCGACGCTGGTGCTGACCGACACAGACAGCGGGATGATGGACGATAATGACGGCGATAGGGAGACGATGATCCCCTTGTCTTTCGTCGAGGGCACTTCGATTGCCGCACATGCCTATACGGCGGGCACGGCGATTACGCCGTTGGTCCTGCCGGTGGCGTTGGGCGGCGAGGGGGCCATCACGTATAGCGTGTCGGGGCTACCGACCGGGCTGTCGTTTGACGCGGCGACCCGGACGATTTCCGGCACACCGGACGCGGCGACCGATGGGGCCGTTGAGGTCACCTACACGGCGATGGCTGGCACCGAAAGCGTCTCGCTGACGTTCACGATTACAGTCAACGCGATGCTGGACTTTGGCGACCTGAGTTCGTTGTTCGGTCTCAACAGCGGTGCTGGCAAGGCCAATCCGGCCGATTCGCACACCGACAACATGATTCAATTCACCGTCGGTGTGCCAGCAAACCTGACGTTGCCGGCGGTCTCCGGGGGCACCCCGCCGCTGACGTATAGCGTGTCGGGTTTGCCAGCGGGTCTGTCGTTTGACCCGGCCACCCGGACGATTTCGGGGACGCCGACGACGATGGGCGAGACGGTTGCGGCCTACACGGTCGTAGATGCCAGCGGCGCGAGTCAGTCCCTGCCGTTGAGCATGGCGGTGGTGGAGCCGCCGCTGTCGGCGCCGACCAACCTGGTCGCCGAGGACTACAAAGGTGCGGACGGCCAAGGCGACCAAGGCGGTTTCGTGATGCTGTCTTGGGAACTATCGGCTGATCATAAGTCACTGGACGGCTATCGCATTTTCCGCGCCTTGCCGGTGCTGGAAAATGAGATGGTGCCGTGGGCGCACGTGGATGCCGTGCCTGGCGTGGCGATGGGCCGCGCTATCGTGGCGACGCTGGACAACGTCTCGACGCGCTGGGGCATTGCCGCCGAGCGCGGGGGGCGCACCACGCATCATGCGGCCAAAGCCGTGTTCGTCGAGGCGGGTGATTTGACGCAGCCTTACGCGCAGATGGCGAAGACGCTGCAAGCCAGCCGCACCGCCGCGCAGGGCGGTGAGGGGCCGGTGTTGGCATCGTTGCTGCCGGACGCATTGGCTTACGCTCGCGGCGTGGCACCGAAGCTGAATGTCGTCAGTAGTGTGCTGAGTTCGTCGATTACTTGGACGGCCGAGGCTGTGCGGGCGACTGACGACATCGCGCCGTTGGCCGTGTCGGCGTTGCAGGTGTTGGATGCACCGGACGATCAGGGCGGTCGCATCGCGCTGACGTGGACGCTGTCGCCGTCGGATCAGGTGCTGCAAGGGGTCGTGGCCGGAGCACTAGGCCCGGCGCCAGTCGAGCCGGTCGTCGGTGTGCATGGCTACCGCATCTATCGCCGGGCGGTCGGGGAAGAAGCGTTTTCCGTGGTCGCCGAGGTGTCGTCTGGGGTAGCGTCCTTCGTCGATGAGACGGCGCAGCATGGGGTGCATTACACCTATCAGGTGCGGCCTTTCGACTTAGACAACGAGACCGATTCGGTTGAGCATACCGCGTTGGCCGTGCGCAACCGGGTGGCCGATAGCCAAGGGCAGGCTCTGTTGGGGCTGTTCGGCGCCGACCATCGTATCGGGTTCGACGACTTCTTCGTGTTGGCCGACCGCTTCGGCTTGACGGCAGGCGACGCGGGTTTTGATCCAGCGTTTGACTTGGCCCCGAATGGGACGATTGACTTCGACGACTTCTTCGTGTTGGCCGACCATTTCGGTCGCAGCGTGGCTGCGGCGGGCAAGCCGGTGCCGCTGCGGACCGGGCTGAACGGGGACGCGCGGCTGTATCTGGACGCGCCGACAGAACTGCCGAGCGTGGGAGAAGAGTTCATCGTTAATGTGCGGTTAGCCGACTTCGTGGCGGTCAAAGGCTACGGCTTGCAGATAGCCTATGACGCCGACCAGCTAACCTTCGTCGAGGCGCGGACCGATCAGCCGCTGGGCGGGAGCGCGTTTGCTACGCCGCAGGTGCTGGCCGATCAGGCTGGCGTGTTGACGGTAGCCGCCCACGGTGACGTCGTTTCGGACGGCGAGTTGATATTGCGCTTGGTCTTCCGTCCGACGACCGAGATTGCACACACGACTCTCGAAATCACCGACAGCCAGACGTATGACCGGGCGTTGGGCTTCAACCGACTGGCATTGCCCGCGCCGGTGTCGTTACAGACGCGCCCGGCCGTGTTCTCATTGGCAGCTAACTATCCCAACCCGTTCAATCCGCAGACAACGATTCAGTATGCGTTGCCGCAGGCGGCGGACGTGGGGCTGACCGTGTATAATGTACTGGGTCAGCCGATTCGGACGCTGGTCGCCGAGCATCAGGCGGCGGGTCGCTATGCGGTGGAGTGGGACGCGACCAACGATAGTGGCCAGAGCGTGTCGTCCGGGATGTACTTCTACCGCTTGCAGGCGGGCGGCGACTTCCTCGACATCAAGAAGATGCTGCTGCTCAAGTAGCATACGCGGCACCGCAAGTTACGAAAATGGGACCTTAGTTTTCTGGGGTCCCATTTTCTTATGAACGTCAGATCGACAGCCTAGAGGACCGCTTGCAAGCGGGCGGTGATTTCCTCGCCGTCAAGATGCTGCTGCTCAAGTAGCATACACGGCACGATGTTGGCGAGTTATGGAAATGGGACCTCAATGTTCTGGGATGTCCATGTCGGGAATTAGACAACGCACTGTCTATTGTCCATGCTAGGAATTAGACAGCGCACAGGTTTGCCCGCCGTCCACGACGCCGGGTCCCATTTCTATTGTCCATGTCGGCAACTACCCTGTACTGCCAAAGCGGGATTAGACCAAATCATTCGGTCGTGATGCGTTTTGCAATCTCCAATTGTCGCGGTCCGGTTGAGGTCGGGCTTGGGTCGCCGGGGTTCAGGCAGAGCGAGAGCGACCCGTGCAACGGGAGTAAAGCTAAATCTCAAAACGTACCACTATCTTATTTTTTGCGGTAAAAGCGCGTTTCAACTATGGGTGTTCGCTTGCGAGGGAGCGCGTTGGCCGCAGCCCGAAGAAAGCCGCCATGATCAGGCCGCTCGCAATACGAGACGCGCAAGCCAAGCCAAAAACGGCCCCGTAGCCATAGTCGAGAATGAGTATGCCGCCGATGAGGCTGCCGAGGAAGTTCATAAGCTGGAAGCCACAAACGCGGAGGCCCTGGATGCGCGCCCAGAAGCGCCGGGGCAGCACTTGGGTGGAGAAGTGCTGATCGGACGGGTTGTCGATGACTTCGCCGATGCGCACGAGCAGGAACATGGATACGGCCAACGGCAGGCTGATAAAGGCCCCCATGACCCCGAGGGCACTGCCGCCCATAATGCGGGATGGAAGGATGGTCAGCGTCGGACCGAAGCGGCGCACCAGCGTTGGCGCGGCAAAGGTCGCTGGTAGGCCGGCGAGTTGGCTGAGGAAGAAAATGGCGCCGATCGCGGCCGGACCGACCCCTAACTCAGCCTCGAAGAACACATTGAAGAACGGGTACGTCAGCCCCATGGAGAAGCCGCGCGTGCCGCTCAAGGCGGTGATAGCGGCAAAGACGCGCCACGGTGGGGCTGTCGGCGCGTCCGCCTCTGGCGCTCGGGCTGACGCGGGTGTTCTGGCGCGGCGGGCTTGACCGGATGCGTATAATAGCGGCACGATGGCGATGAGCGAACACGCCGCGCCGAGTAGCAGCGCGTAGCGGAAGGGCGCGGGGGCCTCGGTGGAAAGGCCGAGAAAGTAGCCCATGACCCCGGGCATGAAGCCGCCGATTAGGCTTAAGAGCATGCGGACGACTATTTGCAGGGCCGACCAGATGGCGAGGGCTTCGGCGCGGCGCGCTGGGTGGGCGTTGTCCGAGAGGAAGGGCACGTGGTTGACCCAGACGAAGGCCATGGCCACGCCGCCGACAAACGAAAACGCCAGCAGTGCGCCCGACGCCGTGGTCAAGCACAGGCCCAACTGGGAGATAGCCAGCAGCAGCCCCGAGGCTATGAGGAAGGGGCGGCGGCCGAGGCGGTCGCTCAGGATGCCGGTGGGTAGGGCCAATAGGCCGGTCGCCAGCGGTGCCATGCTGGCGACTTGGCCGATGAAGTCCTCTTGGTAGCTCAGGCGCAGTAGATAGAGATTGTACAGCAGAGAAAAAAGCGCCATGCCGGCGTTGATTGAGGTGCCAAAAGCGAAGAACAGCCGGACATTGCGGTTGAATTCCCGCAGCCGAAAGCGGCTTAGGGCGTGGCCGACCGGCATCCGGCGTGGTGCTCTGCAAACACCTCTACGGCCTTTTTCGCCGCTAGCTTGGAGGCATGGACTCGGTCGGCAAAGCTCAGGGCCATGCCGGTTTCAATGGTGAATGCGGGGCCGTAGGTACGAGCCGCGAAGTCGGCGAGGTTGAGTCCTTCGCCGCGCTGGGCCGCGTTGAGCCAGAAGACCCCGTGCGGCCCTCGGGTAAAAAACGCGCCAGGTACATAGTCGGCTGGTGGCAGGGCGGCGCCCGAGGCGGCGACGGCGGCGATCATAGCGTCGGCCATGCGCTCTTCCCACTCTTGGTCGCTGGGCGTGCGCTGATGCCGCGCCGAAAACCAGAAGAAGTCGCCCCCGTGCTCGTGGAGGTCGAGCGTCAAACCGGGCTGGATGACGGCCATTAGGTCGCGGGTACAGCGCGACTCGACGGGTGCCCAAGAAGTGTCGTGAAAGCGGTTGAGGTGGAGGACTTCGCCAGCGGGGTTGATTACCAGCGTGTACGCGCGGTTGACGCCGGGATTGCTGGCGGCAAAGTAGAGCCGACGGCCCTTGAGTGCCTCGATCCAAGCCGCCACCGATCGGTGGTACAAGTTGTGGGTCGCGTAGCCGTACTCGCCGATGATGGCGACCGCGGTATCGCCTTTTTCATAGAGGACTTGGCCGCGCTTTTTGAGCAAGGGGGCGACGTCGTCGAGGCCGCCGAGGGCTGGGGCTTCGTCTAGGCTTAGGCCGAGCGCGTAGGCCAAGCCGTTCATGCCGATGGGGTCGCGGCTGGGCATGGTGTAGAGTTGGTGCTCAGTCTCGATCTCGTCGATAAGGGCGCAGGCCGCACTGACGCCCGCTTGCTCGGTGGCATGGCTACCGGCGCTGATGAAAATGGCCGGTGTTTTGTCGCCGCCGCTTTTGACCGCGACAATGGGCTGTCCGTCGGGTGCGCGGCCGAGGAAGTGCGGGGTGTGGCCGTTGTCTTGGATATGGGTGAGCAGGTCGGCGTAGCTATCGAATGGCTGCATGGCGTTTAGGCGCACAGGGGATGCGCCATTGAGGCGCGGCGGAAGGGGACGTCAGTCTGGCCGTCTTGGTTGAGCGTGGACATGCTCGCGCGTGCTTCCAGCCACAGTCGGTGCCACTCGGCCGGGTCGCGCAGTGCGCTGTTTGGCTCGCGGCGGCTGCGGGCGATAAACCCGGGGAAGGCGATGCGCCCGGTGGGCTGGTCGGTGGGATTGTAGCGCAGGTCAAAGCTCCAGCGGACCTCGTCGCTGACGTTGGGATAGGACCCATGGACGGTCTGCTTGTGGACGCAGATGACGTCGCCGCGCTCGACCGGCAAGGGAATGGCCTGATCGGCCGCAAAGAGTTTTTCCGGGATTTGGGCCGCGCCCGCGAACTGGGGTGCGTTGTCCATGTAGTTCGGGCAGTGCGGCAGCAATCCGCTTTGGTGCGAGCCGGGCACGACCATCAGCGGACCTTTTTCGATGGGGGTGTCTTGGAGTGAGAACCACACGGTCAGCATCTGGGTGTCGTCTGCTTCTTCGGTGACGACGCCGTGGTCTTGATGCCATTGGGTCGCGCCGAGGATGGCGTTGCCGAACTGGTTCTTGGGCAGGTAGTGCTCGGGCGGCTTGATGCGCACGTGTTGGACGGGATTGGAGTAGATTTCTGGGCCAATCAGCGACTCGACGACGTCGAGCAGGTTCGGGTCGGTAAAGGCGCGGAAGACGGCTGGTCCGGCCCAGAAGGGGGTGTCGGGCTGGACGTTTTGAAAGGGCAGTGAGAAGTCGAAGTACTGGCTGTGGACGCGGCCGGTTTCAACGCAAATTTGGATGTAGCGGTCGCCAAAATCGAGTGCTTCGTAACGCGAGGTGATTTCGCCTTGAGCGTAGAGCGCGTCGGCCAAGCGGTCGAGGACGGCGGCGTATTCGTCGATGACCGGGTCGAGGGTATGGACCGGATCGAGAACGCCTTTGACGACGACGTAGCCTTCGCGGGCAAAGTGGTCGAGTTGGCTGGGAGTGAGCGCGGGCATGGTTTTCCTCCGATGGGTGGGCGATGGGTGTGTTGTTTCTACAATAACAAGGGCCGGGTATGCGAGGCAAGCGCGGATTGGATCGAGGAATGTGCCTCGCTATACGCTGGCTCTGCGTCGCTTGTGGGGAGAACGCCAGCCGCGGGATTGCCGGCTCCCGGCTAATCTAACGCCGCAAGATAACGGCACAGCGTCTTGCCGCGCTCTGAAAGGGCGTCGTACCGGGCGCGGGGCATTTCCCCATCTTTTTTGGGCCGACGAAACCAAGGCGCGTAATAGCCGACGCTCGTCATAATGCGCACCGCTGTGGATGTGTTGGCCGTGCCGCCGTGCCAGCAGCGCACGTCCCGAATGAGGGCTGAGCGAATCGGCACACAGGCGATCGATTGCTGCATCCAAGCGGGTTCGTCTGCGAGGCTGGGGATGGGATGGCGCGAGCGGTGGGTGCCGCGGATGAAGCGCGTGGCTCCGTTTTCCACGCTAAAATCAATCATGGGAAAGTTGACCACGACAAAGGGCGTGGGCAGGTCCATGATGGTGACGCGCTGTTCGGGGTCGTTGATCAGGTCGGGCATGTCGCGGTGTAGTGGCTGGATTTTCGCGCCGGGCAGGGAATAATCGCCGCCACCACCGCTGCACGTGAACTGATCGCTGGCAAAAATGGCTTCGACGATGGGTAAAACGGTCGGCAAGTCCACGAGCATGGCCCACTCGGGATGGTGGATCTGCGAGCCAAAAGAATAGCGCGCAAAGCCCCTATTGGCTTTAGCGAGCGGCACGGCGGCGGTCTGCTCGGCCACGACCCGGTGCGCGCCTTGCTTGAGATAGGCAAATTGTTCGTCAGTCAGGGCCTCGGCGACCACGGCAAAACCGTCGCGGTGAAAGAGGGCGGCGGCGCGGTCGATGGCGTCTGGTGCAACGCTTCGCACGCCGAAACTTGTTTTCGGTGTAACAGGTTCGAGGTCGAGCATAAGATCTCCACTGTTGTGGGGCGGGGATAAATATGCTATTTAGGGCGGTGCGGTGCCAACCGCTGTCATCCATCCAGGGAGGAATCAATGGGAAATCGTCCGCACGTACTCATCGCCTGTAGCGAGCGGGTGCGCCACGGCTATCTGCCGCCAGCCGAGTTGACGCGCCTAGCGCAGATTGCCGATTGGGCGTGGTTTGCCAGCGAGGGCGGCAACATATACCAAGCCAGCGAAGACGCCGCGGCCCGGGCGCGGTTGGCCAGGGAACTGGCTGGCGTAGATGCGCTCGTGGTCTGCCACGGTGCGCCGAGGGTTGATGCGGCGATCTTGGACGCCGCCCCTCGCTTGCGATTTATCGGCGAACTCGAAGGCGACCGCTTTGCCACGCGGATCGATTTGGACGCGGCGTGGGCAAGGGGCATCCGCACGGTCGATACGACCAATGGCTCGTCCTATCCGGTGGCCGAATGGGCCTTGGCGTTGATGCTGATTGCCATGCGCAATGCCGGTGCGCTCTTCCGCCGCATCCTCGCCAAGGATACCGAGCGGTCCATCATTGAGCCGATGGCTGGAATGCTCACCGGCAAGCGGGTGGGTTTGATCGGCGGCGGCCACATGGGGCGGCGGCTGATGAAACTGTTGCGGCCCTTTGAGGTCGAGATGTGGGTCTGCGATCCGTACTTGTCGCCGGAACTCGCCGAGGCGTTGGGCTTTCTGCTGACGTCGCTGGACAACGTGCTGTCGCAGTGCGATGCGATTGTCTGCGTCGCGCCGCTGACGCCGCAGACCGAAGGTATGATTGGCCAGCGCGAGTTGGAACTCATTCCAGCGGGCGCGGTTTTGGTGAATGTATCGCGCGGGCCGATCTTCGACTCGGCGGCCCTGATCGAGCGTCTCAAGCGAGGCGACATTGCCGCGGGCTTTGATGTCTTCGACCCGGAGCCGATCCCGGCCGACAGCGAGATCATCGACCTGCCCAACGTATTTTTGACCCCGCACTTTTCCGGGCGCACAGGCGACGCATACCCGCATTTTTTTCGCCTCATGGTCGATGAACTAGAGCGCTTTTTCGCTGGCCATCAGACCTATTTTGACCTGACGCCGCGCTCGCGTGCCAACCGCGAGGGACGCCCATGAAACATCCCAACCTACTCTACATCTTTACCGATCAGCAGCGCGTGGATACGCTGCGCTGCTACGGCAACGAGCAGATCGAGACCCCGGCCCTCGACAGGCTGGCCGCGGCCGGCTTTGTCTTTGAAAACGCCTATGTGAGCCAGCCCGTGTGCAGTCCGGCGCGGGCCACCATGCTGACCGGACTATGGCCGCACACCGCTGGGGTGCCGGCGTGCAATGTGCCGCTCCGGGCCGCGGTGCCGACTTTTGCCGAGATGCTGCCGCCGGCGTATCAGACGGCTTTTATGGGCAAATGGCACTTGGGGGATGAGATTTTTCCCCAGCATGGGTTTGATACGTGGGTCGGCAGCGAAGACTCGTATCGGGGTTGCTATTCCACGCCGGAGCGGCTGGACGCGCTCAGCCCGTATCACCACTTCTTGGTCGAGCAGGGGTTTGCGCCCGACGCGGAAAGCCTCGGCCAGTGCGTGTTCTCGCGCCACGCCGAAGCGTCCATGCCGGAAGAATACACTAAGGCGGCGTTTTTAGGCGATCAGGCTGCGGAGTACATTCGCCAGAGCGGTGCGGCGCCGTTTGCGCTGTGCGTCAGCTATCTGGAGCCGCATCCGCCGCACACTGGGCCGCTCAACGAGTACTACGCCCCGGAGACGCTGCCGACCGGGCCGAGCTTTCGGCAGCCTCCGCCCGACGACGCGCCCTTGCTTGTGCGGCTGATGGCGGCTTTTTACTCGGCCTCGGAAAACTACGGGTTGGACTTGCAGACCGAGGCTGGCTGGCGCGGGTTGATGGCTCGCTATTGGGGCAATGTGACGCTGGTGGATCGCTCGGTGGCTACGATCCTTCAGGCGCTAGACGAAAGCGGCAAGGCCGATGATACTATTGTGATTTTTACATCGGATCACGGCGAGCTCATGGGCGATCACGGGATTTTGGGCAAGACCCTGATGTACGAGGAGTCGATCAAGGTGCCGATGCTGCTGCGTGCGCCCATGCTGGACGCGCCGCCACGGAGAATCAGCGGCCAGTTCAGTCATATCGACTTGGTGCCCACGCTGCTCGACTTGCTGGGGATAGCCGTGCCAGACCATTTGCCGGGGCAGAGCCGGGTGCCGGTGCTGTGCGGTCGCGAGGACTTGACGGCCCATGACATATTTGTCGAGTGGAGCGGTGCCGACGGCCATCCGCCGGCCTCGATCGGCGAAGCCGAGCCGAACCGCAGCTTGGTGCATCCCCTTCGCACCGTTGTCGCGGCCGATGGCTGGAAGCTCAACCTGTACGGCAAGGGCCAAGGCGAGCTATACGACCTGAACGCGGACCCGCACGAACTGGAGAATTTGTACCACCAGCGCACGCAGCAAGCGCGAGTTGATGAACTGAGGGAGCGGATTCGCGCTTGGCAGGTGGAAACTGGAGACGAGGTGGCGTTGCCCTAAGAAAACGTAGGGGAAAAGTGCCTCTGCGTAGGTTTGCAATTCAGGCGCAGCATGAAAGGACCATGCCCGGGCGCGTTGTTTGGGAGCGGCGGTACGCCTAACTTCCTGCCATGCTAAAATCAACAGTGTTCTTATTGATGTGTTCCGCCGCGTGGGGTGCTGAGGCTCGGTTTAGCCGGGGCGTCAATATGACCAATTGGCTGCAAGCGTCCAGCGCGCAGCACGTGCATTTTGCCAAGTTTGGCCGGACCGATTTCGCGCAGATCCAACAGCTCGGCTGCGACGTAGTGCGCTTGCCGATCAACTTACACGCCATGACCAGCGGCCCGCCGGACTATCGCATCGATCCCTTGCTCTACGCCTTTCTCGATCCAATTGCGGATTGGGCCGACGAGTTAGGGCTGCATCTGATTTTGGACAACCACACGTTTGATCCAGCGGAGAGCACGTCGCCAGGCATCGCCAACGCGCTGGTGTCGGTGTGGACCCAACTCGCCGCGCATTTTGCCGCGCATCCAGCCCCGCTCTACTACGAGATACTCAACGAGCCGCACGGCATTAGCGACGCGGCTTGGAACGCGATTCAGCAGCAGGTGATTGACGCGATCCGGCACGTGGATCAGCAGCACGCGATTGTCGTTGGTCCGGCCAACTGGAACAGCTTTCGCAACCTGAACCGGATGCCAGTTTTTGCCGATGACAACCTCCTATACACCTTTCATTTTTACGAGCCGTTTGTCTTTACCCACCAAGGCGCTAGCTGGACCAATCCCTCGCTAGTCCCGCTGCGCGATGTGCCCTTTCCCTACGAGCGGGCGCGGATGCCGGCGTTGCCCTCGCCCTTGCAGAGCACGTGGGTCGGCACGGCACTGGGCAAGTACAGCCAAGAGGGCACTATCACGCAGGTGCGCATACGGATCGACGAGGCGGCGGCCTTTCAGCAGGAGCGCAGGGTGCCGCTATTTTGCGGGGAGTTTGGGGTGTACAGCCCGAACAGCCCCAACAGCGACCGCGTCTTGTGGTACGAGGTGGTGCGGCAGCATTTGGAGGACCGGGGCATCGCGTGGACCATTTGGGACTATCGCGGTGGTTTTGGGCTGTTCGAGCGCGGGTCGAGCGAGTTGTTTGATTTTGACCTGAACGTGCCGTTGCTAGAGGCGTTGGGGCTGAATGTGCCGCCGCAACGGGATTTTGTCGCCGAGCCAGACCAGCAGGGGTTTGTGCTCTACGACGACTTTCTCGGCCTGTACTTGGTCGCGTCCAACCACCTCAGTGCGGGTACGGTCGATTACTATGACGAGGTGGCGCCAGCGGTGGGCCGCTACTGCATGCGATGGACCGGGGTGCCGCTCTACGGGTTCATTGGCTTCGACTTCAAGCCTTTCAAGGACTTGTCGGCGTTGGCTGCGATGGGCTATGCGGTCGAGTTTTGGGTGCGGGGAGATACGCCGGGATCGTCGTTTGACATCCGCTTAGTCGATACGGATACGGACGACCCGGCCGATCGCCCTTGGCGCGTGCGCTATACGATAGATGAGCAGGTGGTGCCGTGGGATGGTGGGTGGCACGCGGTGCGCATCCCCTTGCGCGACTTTGCCGAGCACGGGGCTTGGGAGCATGAGTGGTTCGATCCGATGGGCGCGTTCGATTGGCAGGAGATAGATCGCTTCGACATCGTGGCCGAGCACCACGCTTTAGACGGAATCCAGTTCTGGTTTGACGAACTGCGGATTGTGGGACCGGAACGGACCGCCGTGCTCGCCGAGGCAGCGTCGCAGCCGGCCGCTTGGGCGTTGGCCGCGAATTATCCCAACCCGTTTAACGCGACGACCGCGATCGGCTATGCAGTGCCAGCGGCTGGGGCGGTGCTCATTGATGTGTATAACATGGCCGGTCAGCGCGTGCGGACTTTGGTTGATGAGGTCCGCGCAGCCGGATGGCACACCGCGCAGTGGGACGGCACGGACGAGCAGGGCCGGGCCGCGGCCAGCGGCATGTATGTGTATAGGATGATTGCGGCAGGAACGATACGGGCGGGGAAGATGACGCTGGTGCGCTGAAAGGGGGCAACCGGAAAGTGCCTAGGGCGACAAGCCAGTCCCAAAGTTCCACTATTTTGCTGCGTTGGCGGTTTGGATAGATAGAACGCGATCCGCGGTCGTCGGTAGTACCGGGCCATTCCACGACAAGCCCCGATTGATCTTTGCCGAGGAACATCCGCCCAATCCGTCCAAGTCGCCCGCGGTCAGGGCAACGCTCGGCTCGGGGCCGATGTTGGCGGGCGTGTCGCCATGGACCAAGATCGGCTTGCAGCAGGTTCTCCGTGCCAAATTTATCACTTATAGCGCAAACGGCGGAATGCGGAGAAATGCGCCCCCTTGCCGGGCGGATTCTTGGGCCAGCAGGCAGGCTTGGGCTGTGGCGAACACCGAGTGGGTGGGGATGAAGAGGTCGGTGCCGCGTTCAATGGCGTCAATCAGGTTGGCGACGAACGAGCCGCTGCGGTCTGCGGGCAAATCGGGTGAGTACGGGCCGCGCTCGTTGGTGGCTATGAGTAGGTGATCGTCGGCATAGGCGCGCAGATGCGCCGAGCCGGTCGTGCCCATGACGATGAAGCGAGTGTCGCCAAACGAGGGCGCGGCTTGGGGCGTGAGCCAGTCGGCGGTGAGGGTTGCCAACGCGCCGTCGGACAACTCAAAGGAAGCCTGCACGTGGTCGTCTAAGCGCGGCTTGGCCGTGAACCGCTTGCAGGTGGTGAGGGCGTGGACGCCGACGCATTCGGCCCCGGTGAGCCAGCGGATTTGATCGACGCCGTGGCAAGCGAGGTCGTGGAACGCGCCCGTGTATTGCGCTCGGTCGAAATACCAAGCCGGAGCCGTGGCGCGGCGGATTTTGTGCGGGTGGGTGGAGATGAGGCTGGCGATGGTCCCGAGCGCGCCGCTGAGAATGGCTTGGCGCAAGGCGACAAACGGCGGATAGCTGCGCGAGGTGAACCACATGGATACGTGGATTGGGCTGGCGGCCACGGCGCGGCGCATGCGCTCCCAGTCGTCCAACGAGTGGCACAGGGGTTTGTCGAGCAGCAAGTGAATGCCAGCGCGGGTGCAGGTTTCTACGAGCGCGGCTTTTTCGTGGTGGATCAAGCCCTCGAGGATTAGCTCGGGCTGGGCGCGGTCGATCATGTCTTCTAAGGTGGCGAAGCGGGGGATGGATGAATAGCGTGCGCCGAGTGCGTCGTCTTCTTCAACCAAGCCGACGATTTGGCCGTTTGCCGCCTGTAAGGCGGATTGGATCATGCCGCCGATGTGACCGTAGTGGACGCCCATGATGCCGATGCGCATGATGAATTCTCCGGGTGAGGTGTGCGCGGAAAAATAAGACGCGGTGGATGAACGCGCTATCTGTTGGGAACGCACGGCGGGCGCGTTTTGCTCTTATGGGGGGCGAGTGCGTTTTTAGAGACAGGTTTTTACGCCACTTGCAGAAAGGTTGCCCATGATGCGTTTGCTTGTTGCCCTTGGCCTCTTCGTCAGCAGCGTCTATGCCCAAGCACCCGGCGAAGTCTATCTGACGCCAAAAATCGACCTCCACCTCCAGCCGGTCCCGGTAGCAGGGCTGGAGAGTCGGACCTTAAACGTCCCGCCCGGTTTTGTCGTCGAATTGTTCGCCGAGGATCTCGGCAAGGCGCGGCTGATGGCGTGGAGTCCAGACAGCGTGTTGCACGTGGCGGTCATGGGCACCCGAGGCAATAGCGAGTGGAGGGCCGATCCCAATCGCACCGGGCGCGTTGTGGCGTTGCCCGACCGCGACCGGGATGGGCGGGCCGACGAAGTGCGGACGGTGGCCGACGATCTGCTGTGGCCCAATAGCGTGGCCTTTTATCAGGGGGCCATGTACGTGGCCGATACCGATGAGGTCGTGCGCTTCAGGGACGGCGATGGCGACGGCTTTTACGAAGAGCGCGCGGTCTTTATCCCGGATCTGGCGACGTGGATCCCCGGTTTAGGCGGCGCAGAGCACGTTACGCACACCATCGTCTTCGACGCGGCCAACGAGCGCATATACGTGCATCAAGGATCCTCCTGCGATTTGTGCCGCGAGCGCGATCCCGAGCGCGCCACTATACTGGCCTTTAACCTCGACGGCATGGGACGGCGCATTTTTGCCCGCGGCTTGCGCAATGCCATAGGTTTGGCGCTGCATCCGCTTACCGGCGCATTGTGGGCGACCAACAACGGCCACGACCGCGACCGCTTTCCCAATGGGCGCGACGTACCTCCTGAGACCATTGTCATCGTGCGCGAGGGTGGATTCTACGGCTGGCCGCTGGCGCACGGCTATCAGGCGTGGGTTGACTTTGAGATTGGCGAGTACTTTCGCTCGATCGCGCCTTTTACGCGCGAGGATACGCTTGACGTTGAGCGGATGGCGAGGCCGGTTGCCACGGTCGCGGCTCACACGGCGCCGATGGCGATCCACTTTTATACCGGCGATCAATTTCCCGCCGAATACCACAACCAAGCCTTTGTCGCGCTGCGCGCTGGTGTGCGGGGCAACGATTTAGGCTATAAGGTGATGGTGGTTTTTAGCGATCCAGACGGGCAAAAGGCCCAAGTAGCCGATTTTCTCACCGGCTTTCGTCCCAATCCGAGTAGCAACCGGGTTTGGGGCAAGCCGGTGGGCTTGGCAAGCGATGCCCAAGGGGCACTCTACGTTTCCAGCGATCACGCGACCCAAGCGGTTTTTCGGGTGCGGATGGGGCCGTTGATGGGGCAGTGGGAGGTTGAGCCACCGGATACGGTCTTGGCTGGTCAGGCCCTCGACTTGTCGGCGGCGATTGCGCTGACGCGCTTTGACCGGGGAGCGCCGCCGCCGGTGGTAACCGCGGATCTGAGTGCCTTGGGCGGCGAGGCCGAAACGCCGCTTGCGGACTTGGGCGACGGACGCTATCGGCTGGCGGCTACCTTGGCGGGCGCACAGGCCAACGGCCGCAAGCCGATCGCGGTGAAGGTGGTGCAAAATACCGGGGAAGGTCCGTTTGAAATCGCGCTCATGCACACGTTGGTAGTGCTGCCGGCTGAGGATTTGACGATCGCGGATGACGAGTTGGCTGCGGGCTGGACCGCCAAGGCCGGTTTGGGTTTGGATCGCTTTGACTTTGACGGAAGCGGCCCGGTTTTTACCGGCACGATGGCCGGCGTGCTGACCGCCGCCCCCCTGACGCGGCTGTTGCCTTGGCAGTTAGACCTGGCACCGCCAACGCCTATCGAGACGGTGGGCTATCGGGCGCTGCGGCTGGCGATCCATCCCGGCGATGTGGTGCCGGCCGAAGGCGATGTGGTCGAGGTGGTGTTGGCGAGCGGTGGCTTCCGGCGGGTCGTGCTTTTGGGCGAAGGAGCGGGTGAGTTGGATTTGGGGCGCAAGGAATGGCAGGTGCTAGAAATTCCCTTAAGCGCGTTCGGCAATCTCGACCAGCCGATAGAGACCGTGCGCTTTGCCGCCAATGTCGAAGGGCACTTTTACATTGACGATCTGCGGCTGGTGCGCACGGAGTTTGCCGCGCCCACCGCCGTCCGCGAGGCGCGTGAAGACGCGAGGCCGCAGCCCTTCGGTTTGGAGCAGAATTTCCCCAATCCGTTCAACGGCCAGACCGCGATCCGCTATGCGCTCGACCGCGCCCAAGAGGTCGAACTGAAAGTCTATACGCTCACCGGGCAGCACGTAGCGACGCTGGTTGGTGGCCAGCGGCCGGCTGGCCGGCACGTGCTGCATTGGGATGGCCGCGACGGGCAGGGACGTCCGCTTGCTTCGGGATTGTATTTGTACCAGCTACGGGCTGGCCGCGAGCGGCAGACGCGCAAGTTGCTGCTGGTGCGCTAGGGGGCAGTGTGCTGCTCTTGACAAGATAGGCGTATGACGGCGTTTTTGTAGGTTATCACGAAGCTAATCCAGTTTTGTATTGACACAGAAAAATAGCGTAATAGTTTCTTGCTGAACTTAAACCGATAGCTTAGCTTGCGGGCACTCTTAGGCGGATTAAGCAGGACATGGATACAGCGTCGATAGTAAAAGAATACCATTGCAGAGCGGTACTTGATGCGATGGCTGTACCTTATTCAACGCTTAAAATAACGCCAATACCGAGCTTTATTTTTTGCCGTAAGTCGTTAAAAAACAATGAGTTACCCCCCCCCCCCCGATTTTCTCGGGCATTCTCTAGATTCATTTATCAGCCTATTCCCCTCGATCCCCTTCCTCAACAGAAGCGGGAAGAGGTATTGCTCTGCCCGGCCGCGTTGGCAAGTCCCACCGATCTCGGGGCACCGGCCAAAACCATCAAATCCCTAAGTCTATCTTTTTAGGAGGCGCGTACTATGGAGCGGAATGTGACGACCGAACAAGGTGATTCAACAGTGTTGGAAGTGTTGCGCGAGGTAGCCTCGCAGTGGGAGTTGGACCGATTGTCCGACGATATCCAGAGCCTTACGAGTGATGATGCGGTGCAGATAGGTTTTCTGGGGGACTTCAGTAGCGGCAAGAGTACGCTAATCAACGAGTTGGTAGGCGTGGAGGACCTCATGCCAGTGCAACTCGAGCCTTGCACAGCGCGGGCCGGACAGGTCATCTCGACGCCTTCTCTCCAAGAGCCGGAGTATTTTCGCGTGGACGACGAGGATGAGCAGACGGCAATCAGTCGTCCTGATTTTGATGATCTCGCCCGCGGGCATACGCCGGGCCGCCCACTTGTACGCCTCCCCTCCCGGCCCGGGTTTCCAGCAGGATTCGTATTCCTCGACACGCCGGGACTATCGACGCCTGCTTTCCAAGAGCACACGGAGGTCACTTTGGGAAAGCTACCCTTCGTAGATGCAGCCATGATCTGCGTGGATATCCGCAAGGGAGGGCTAACGAGTACCGTCACCGATTTTCTTACTTCTCCCGGCGTTCGCCATCTACAACATCGCTTTCTCATCGCGCTCACATTTGCCGACCAATTGCCAGATTCTGAGCGGGCGGTGGTCGCCGAGAAGACTGCCGACACGCTGGCGCAGACCATTGGCTGCGCCAAATCAGAAGCCGAGGGGCGCATTGTGGTCGTAAGTGCTGGTCCGGAGGCGGCAGTGCGCGATGTCAGTACTTTACGCACCGCTATCCACGAGGTGTTCGAGGCGCGGAAGGCGTCCCTTATGGCCGAACGGCAAGATCGCGCCAGCGTTCGTTTGGTGCCAGGTGCAATCGCGACGCTTGAGCAAATGCGGGGTGGCTTACTGGAGTCGGAAGGAGATTTTTTGTCGCGCCAGAAAGAGGCAAATGATCGACGCGAAAGATTGGATCAAGAGCTACACCAGCAACGGCAACGTTTCGATAAGTCGCGCGATGATCTCCGCCGGGATGTGAGTGCAATATGCACCGATTATAAGGGTCGGTTTGCCGCTGCGTCAGACGATCTCGCCATAGAACAGTTCACCTATGAAGATCAACTAGACCATCATCAACAACCAGCCAAGATCACCATAGAACAGGTCAGTAGCGCATTCATCTCGGCACTCGCAACAAAGGTTAGCGAGCATTTTAAGAGACTGGGACAAGAACGGGATAACCATGTTGGCGAGATTGACGCGGAGATCAAACGCTTGTTGAAAGACACCAACAAGATTATGAGCGTGGCGGCAACCATTACTACTGCCGCACTGGTTGCCGCGATCTTACCTGGTGCTGGTGTAGCTGCTACTGCCGCAGAGTCGACGGTCGGTGCGGGATTGCGCCATGCGGCCGCCAAAGCATCCACCAAAATGGCGAGACGCGCAGCCGCCGAAGGGCTGAAGAAAGTCGGAAAAAGTATGCTTGCCACTATGCACGATGTCAATATAATCAACATTGTCGCTGTCTGGGTTGGAGAGCGGTTGAAAAAGGAGCGCATCGACGAGCCAATGGACCGTATTTGCATGGAGGTTTCGGAGCAAGCGGCCCGAGATATTGAGGCATACTTCGAGTCTGAAATATTTCAACCCTTAAAGCGCGAGTCTGAAGAAGTGCAGAGTGTGCTTTCTCAGATTGAGTCTGATCGACGAAACGATATCAAGGAGCGCAACGCCAAGGTGTCGCGTATTCAAGACGATATTGAGCGGCTTAAAAAGGTTGGTCGGCCATGAGCGGTAAGCGTAAGAAGAAGGCTACTCCGAAGAAGAAGGCTATGTCGTCGCGAAAAACAGATGTACCCTCATCGGCTCCACAGGAAGACACCCGGCCAATCGGTCACAACGCTACGATTAAATGTCTCCTCGACTTGCGATCTGTTCGCGACCAATTTGCCGATGCCGAACTCGATCTTTTGACCGGCGAACTAGCGGATAAGTTAGTTTCCTTGGAAAAGAGCTTGATTGAACACCTTGCCGAGGAGCGCAATCTTCAGGATGGTTTCGGTCTTTTGACCGTATCGGTGGTCGGTGACTTCAGTGCAGGTAAATCGACATTCATCAATGCACTATTGAGAATGGATATGTGCCCGGTAGGCGATGAGCCGACGACCGCATCGGTAACGTACTTTGTCCATGGCGACCAAGAACGCATTGAGCAAGAATCAGCGGATAGAAAATGGGTTTCTTTGGGTAAAACGAAGTACCGCGCATTGGCCAGCCATCAGAAAGAGGGCGACAACGAGTCGCATACCTTCCGCATCTCGATAAACTCCCCGGTTCTCGATCACATTCGACTTGTCGATACACCCGGGTTTAATGCTCCGCCGCCAAATGAGATTGATACTGAAGTAACCAAACAAGCTGTCAGAGAATCAGATGTGTTGTTTGTAATCGCGGATGCTCACAAGGGCAATCCATCAGGTACGCTGTTGGACGAGTTGAATAAGCTGTCACAAGATTCGACCAACCCACCCACATTCCTCTTGCTCAACAAGGCTGAGGATCTGCCACCACCGCAACGTAGGGAGTTGAAGTGTTTCTGCAAGGAGAAGCACGGCGATCTATTCCGCGATGTCGTGCTTGTTTCTGCGTTGCAGTTGAATGAATCCGAAGACGCGGAACCGCTCGACGCGCTGGACAGAATGATGGATCGCATGCGAGAAGCGTACAAGAGGCGCGATTCATTTCGAGAAAATATCTCGGCTAAACTAACTACAAAGAGTTATCAGCTCGATATCACCGGCAATGTGTACGATGCGCCTCTCTCATCAGGTTTTGAGCTGGTATCTCGCGAGGAACTTATCGAGATCGTGAACAAAATTCTAGCCGAACGACACTCTATGCTTCAACGGCAATTTCAGCGGAATACCCAGCAACTGCGAGAAAACTTGCAAAAGACGCTTTCTGAGGTGGATATGGGACTGAAACATGCACTAAACGATTCTTCCAGTGATAGTCATCATGAAACCAAACGTAAAACTGCTCTTAAAAGGATCGAGAAAGCGAAGAGCGATACGCTCTATTGTATCCGAGAGATTTGTGAAAGAGTTGGCCAGGATATAGTTGTTAAGGGCGAGCGAATTGAAAAGGGGATTTTTTCGCACACTAGCTATTATACAGTTAGATTTAGTGTTTCTTTAAATAATATTAATATAATGGACGATGATAATTGGTTTCGTATTAATTCTATATATGAAGTGTTACTTTCTCACCTAGAAAAGTACTTTGGTATCAATATAGAATCTACATCCAAACCCGAGAAAGTTGTTGAAGAACTGAAAGAGATTCTCGATAATAATATTTCCGAAGTAGCCAAAGAAATGAGAAAAGATTTTCGACATGATGTGAGATGGAAATCTGAAAGAGGGATTTGGCAGGGCGAATTCAAGGAGGATAAATCTACTAGAGACGGATGGTTTGAGTATATAGTCTCAAGTTTTAATTCGGTACCAGATCCAGATATCGATCAGATCATTATAATCGATCAGATCATTATAGATGATCTAAAGAAAGCCATCATTAGTACCACAGAACGAAATCAATCAAAGGCTGAGAGTAAAGCCGAACAACTCACGAAACTCCAAAAACGGATCAATAATATGAAGGAGCATTCACTATGAACGGTCTAGCTATTCACCAAAAGCACAAAGCTACCCTCTGCGAGTGGTACGACCGCGTCGTTGAAAACCATGAATTGCTAAAGGCAGACGTGGAGGCACTTCAGGAGGCAAAATCCAATCTACAAGAAGAGCGCTTCATCCTCGCGGTCTGTGGCCAGATGAACAACGGGAAGTCAACCCTGCTTAACGCCCTACTTTTCTCCGAGGAGGTGTTGCCGAGTCACGTTACGACTATGACGGCCAAAATCGCACTCATGGAAGGAGATGAAACGGAGCGAGTTGAGGCTACGTTGTACACGCCTGACGAATTTCGCGAGGTGGTGGAAGCTAGCAAGCTAGATGAACGGTCCGCGCAGGACCTGGAAGAGGCACGGGAGACTGCTCGTGCGGAAAGACTTAGGGAATCCGATCTGCTTACTAACCCTCCGTGCGTCATTTCCGAGGATGGGCTTGATAAGCTCGGCCAGTTTGTGGCGGTATGTAACAGCGGTGGCATATACAGCGCGTATGTCAACCAGGTGCAATTGTGGGCCGATCGTCCGTGGCTGCATCAAGTGACAGTAGCCGATACCCCTGGAACCAATGATCCGAACCCGGTGCGCGACAAAATTACCCGCGAGTGGATCGAACGCGCTGATGCTGTGGTGTACGTCACTTTTGCCGGGCAAGCAGGCCTGACTGAGGATGACGTGAAGTTTATTGACAAGTACTTGACACACATCGATCCTCGCCGGCGCATCATCGCGGTGAACAAGTGCGATACGCAGCCCGACGAAGCAGCCATTCGGAGACACATTCGGAAAACTCGAGATAGCGAAGACTTGAGGGGAAAGGCACTGTTCGGAAACGACGAGCAGATCGTACTCGTCAGCGGTCTCGGTGCGCTTGTTTCCGCCATGCAAGAAGCAGGTCGCCCCCTGCCTGAGGTTTTGACATGGAATTTGAGGGAAATATCAAGCAAGGGCTATCTAGAGCCAGAGAGACATGGGCTTGAGCGACTTCGCAATGTCATTGAACGACAAATCATCGCGACTAAAGGAGATGGTATTATTGAGGCGCATCAAACACGTTTGGACAGCGTCTTCGAAAAGGCCGATAAAAGCATCGCGCAAGACAAGGCGATATTGACGGCTAATCGCAATGCTATTAACCTATCGCAGGAAAATCGCAGCAAAGACTTCGCTCGGACAAGAGAAAACCTTGTTTCGATAAATTTAGTTGTTGATAACACGATGAAGAAGTTCAGGAAGGCTCTTGATGAAGCAAGAGATCCCCTGCAAAGGAGCATTAATGAAACGCTTCGTGAAATCATGAGAAAGATCGAAGATGACCTTAAAAGTTGTCCTAGCATCGACAATATGGCAGGAGTAGCGATGAGTATTGGGAGCCATCTGTATGATAGTCGTTCTATTCTCGTGGAAGCTATCAGGAAGATCGTGGCAGAAACCGAACGCATCCTCAATCAGTCGGAGAGTGATTTATCAGATATATTCCTAACGAGTGGATCGACCATTGATATATATATACCATATATACCAAACTATCACTTACTACTCCTCCCGCCTTATAGAATTTGCAAGGATGCAGAAACGGAGCTGACAAACGATCTTAACCGAGAAACTCTGGAGAACGCTGTGAGGTCTGCAGTTTCTTGGTGGGAGAGGATCTGTGGTACAGGACTAGGCAAAAAGAAGGCTGCTAAGGCGTTGGAAGACGAACTTGAATCGCTTCTGAGAGAAACTTTTGACGAATTATTTGAAAAAATTGCCACCGAGTTGCAACGGCTCGGACTAGAGGCCCTTAATACAATGGAAGGTAGTTTGCAGCACATTTTCAGAGCGAAGCGGAATTTTTTAGAAGAGTTGGAAAAAGGAGCTTCGTTAGATGAGGTTGAGCAGCAAAAGATTGACGATCAGCTTGTGGAATTAGATCGGCGCAAACTGCAAGTAGAAGAACTTAAAGCTGAATATGACCATGACCTAGCGAGCGAAGCGAGGAGTGCCTAAATGAGTACGAAGAGTATTGTGTCTTTAGCCGCTGGTACGGCGGTCATTGCAGGAGCCATTGCAGGAGCCGCTTCAGGAGCCATTGCAGGAGCCGCTGTTGTACCGAAAGATTCGGTAGAAGAAAATAATGAAATAACATGGTTTCTAGCCGGTATAGCCACCGGTATAGCCATTGGATTCACCGCGGGCGTCATTGTAAGTAACAAGCGCAAGCGGCGTCAGAGCGTTGGCGAGCCAAGTACGCCAAGCCCAGGCCCCATCCCTCCATCCCAAGAGCAATGTTCCTTCGTCCAAGAGCGGGTGGAAACCTACCGCGATGAGATGCTCTGCTACGAGCTTGACCTCGAATACAACCGTCGTGAGGCATCGCGGGATGTTTTGCAGAAGCTGCTTGACGGCCGCAAGGAAGTACTGGCATGGCCCGTTCTGTATCTCAATTCCGACGAATGGCGATGGAAGCAACAACAGCTCCAAAAAGCGGTGGAAGGTGCGCTCGACAAGCTCAACCTTCAGGCTCCCCAGGACGTTCGCGAGCCGACCACCCAAGCAGCACGTGCATGCGAGCAATGGGCCAAAGCCGAAGCCAAACGGCTATTCGACGAGGAACTGGGCGCAGGATAATCGCACCGCAGTTTGCCGCAGAATTTCGGCCGCACAAGCGTCGCTAGCGTAACTCCACACCCGAGCAAACGCGCCCTATCCCGAAAACTTCTGCACGTACACGTAGTAAGGAGCAATAGTCCGCTCCGTGCGATCGTGAAACGAGGCGTAGAGTCGGTCCGGGCCAGCGGCGAGGTCAATCGCAAAGCAAGTATTGGTCGCGGCAGGATCGACTTCTCGCTGGCGATTTTGACCGCCGATGGTTAGCTGTGCCCAGCCGAGGGCGAGGGCCAGCCCGCCTTCGTAGGCTGGCGCGTTTTTCGGCTGAATACCGGCGCGGTACCAGCCACTATCGTCGCCTTCAATCCCCGCAGCAAGCGCGTAGCCGGTTTCCTCGGGCCAGCGCCGCAGTTCAATTTGGTAGCGTCCCGCCTCCTTGACATCAACCGCCCAAAAACCACTCGCGATCTGCCCGGCGCGGACTTGGCGCTGATTCCAGACGGCACTACACGCCTCATTGCGGAGGTCGTGGGTGGTGAGCTTAACGGGTTGGTCGCTCCCGCCGAGGGCGATTGGTGCGTCGCGGTCGAATTGCTCGGACACGAGTGCCCACCACTCATCGTATGCCGTGCGCAACTCGGCGACGATTTTGGGATGCTCAGCGGCCAGGTCCTGACGCTGGCCGGGGTCCGCGCCGAGATCGTAGAGTGCGCGACCGTCGATGAGCCGCCACTTGTCCTTCATCACCGCGCTCTTGCGCCATTTGACCGGGCGAGCTACGCGCTGGGTGTCGCAGACGGTGACGCGCTCGGTCCAAGCCGAACTGCCTGCGCCGAGCAGTAGCGGCCTTAGACTCTGGCCGTGGAAGGTGCGGCCAGCCGGGACTTTTACTCCGCACAAGTCGAGCAGGGTCGGCATGAAATCCACGTAGCTGGTCAGCACGTCAATGTCGCGGCCACCAGTGATGCGTCCGTTGGGGTAGCGGATGAGGAAGGGCACGCGGTGACCGCCTTCGTACTGGGAGCCTTTTTTGCCGCGCATACCGGCGTTGTAACTGCCCGGCCCTTCGCGGGGGAATTGATCGTCGTCTAGCTCGACCCCGGTGGCCGTGCCGTTGTCGGTCATAAAGATGAGGATGGTGTTGTCGGCAATGCCCAACTCGTCGAGCGTGGCCTGCAACTGGCCGAAGTTTTCGTCGATGTTGGCGATCATGCCGTAGAAGCGGGCGCGGTCTTCGTGTGGCGTGGCGTCGCGATAGGGCGCGACGTAGTGTGGCGCGACGTTGAGCGGCCCGTGCGGCGCGTTGGTGGCGATGTAACAAAAGAAGGGTCGGTCGGCGTTTTGCGCGATAAAGCGCCGCCCCTCGCGGAAGAACACGTCCGTGCAGTACCCCTCGTACGGGGTGGGAACGCCGTTTTTGAAATAGGTGTCGTCAAAGTAGTCGTTGCCCCAAGGGTCGCCGGTGTTGCCAATGCCGCCGCCCGCGTGGTACACGGATTCGGCAAAGCCGCGCTCGTGAGGGCGGTAGGGCGGGCTGTCGCCGAGATGCCACTTGCCGAAGTGCCCGGTGCGATAGCCCGCGCCAGTGAGCGCGTCGGCAAGGGTCCACTCGTTGGCACGCAACAGCGAGCGGCCGCCAATGGTGTGCCAAACGCCAGCGCTGTTGCAGTAGTGGCCGGTGAGCAGGCCGGCGCGGGTGGGGGCACAGGTGGAGCCGACGTGATAGTCGGTGAAGCGCACGGCATCTTGGTGGAAGCGGTCGAGGCACGGTGTGCGGATCGCGCTGTTGCCGTGACAGCCCAAGTCGCCGTAGCCTTGGTCGTCGGTGAGGACGAAGACGATGTTGGGGCGGCGGTTCATTGTTCCTTTTTCCAGGTTTCGTACTCGGCGCGGGCTTCTTCGCTGAGAGGGTAGTATTGGCGCAAGTGCCCGCCCGCGGCCAGCTTCATGCGGCTGAAGTCCTCCCACTCGGCGTGGGCTTGGGCCTTTTCGGTCAGTTCGGGGGCGAGTTGGGCTGGGACGACGGTGGCGCCGTCGTCGTCGGCGACGATGATGTCGCCGGGCATGACGAGGGTGTTGCCGCAGGCGATGGGCTGGTTGACTGCGAAGGGGAAGATATTGGTCTGGGTGTGGAAGTTGGGGGTGGTGCCGCGCAGCCAAAGCCCGATGTCGAGGTCTTCGACCACCTTGGGAAAGTCGCGGATGCAGCCGTCGATGACCGCGCCAATGCCGCCGCGCCCCATGAAGAAAGTGAGCATCATCTCGCCGAAGACGCCGCTGTGCATGTCGCCGCGCGCATCGACGACGATGATGTCGCCGGGTTGGGTGTGGTACAGGGCGTGGCGGTGGAGTTGCTTTTCTGGGTCGGCGTATTCATCAACCGAGTATTGGTCTTCGCGCTTGGGCATGAACTGCAAGGTCAGGGCCGGGCCGACGACGTGTTTGCCCGGGATGCGGGCGACCGGGCCTTGGATGTGGGGATCGCGGATGCCCAAGCGAGCCAGTTCGCCGGCCGCGGTCGCGCTGGAAATGGAGGCGAGGGCCTCGACGAGGTCTTTGGGAGGGCGTTGGATGTCGTTGGTTTCGACCATGATAGCTCCTGTCGGTTAAGTGCGGATGATTTGTTTAAGCTAAGAACGCGGGCTTGGTAGAGCCAATGCTGAAAATTAGCCGGGGTTTAAGAGGTTGCCTATTATTGGACATCTGGCATAGTGAGTGGTTGTAGACGAACCAAGAGATGTAAGTCCTCCCACTGAGGAGATGGCCTATGTTGACTCGACTGAAAGTCGCTAACTTCAAAAATCTGGTGGATGTGGATTTGTACCTCGGTCCGTTTACCTGTGTAGTTGGGCCGAATGGGGTGGGTAAGTCAAACCTGTTTGACGCGATTCGGTTTCTGAGTGCATTGGCCAATCACACGCTCATGGAGGCCGCTGCCGCCGTGCGCAATCAAGACTGCCGCACCGCACATGTGCGCGACCTTTTTCACCGCGTGGGAGACCACTATGCTGAGCATATGACCTTTGAGGCAGAGATGATCGTGCCGCGGTGGGCCATTGACGACTTAGGGCAGGAGGCAAAGGCCAGTATTACATTTTTGCGCTATTCCCTAGAGCTTGCTTACCGAGAGACGGCCGACAGCTTGGTGCGAGGTAATCTCGCTATCGTCAAAGAAGAATTAGTCCATATCACCCACGGTGATGCTCCGCGACATCTCTTATTTCCCAACAGTGCAAAGGACTGGCGCAAATCCGCCGTGTACGGCAAGCGCCACGCCCCCTATTTCATTTCAACTACAGGCGAGGGAGAAAACAGAGTCATAAAACTACATCAGGATGGCGGCAGCAGTGGGCGTCCTTTGCCCCGATCCGCCGCTAATTTACCGCGCACCGTGCTTTCCACAGCCAATGCGGCGGAAAGCCCTACGGCATTGGTCGCTCGCCGAGAGATGGAATCTTGGCAAATGTTGCAACTGGAGCCTTCGGCACTTAGAAGCCCCGATGAATTTGGTGCTCCTACTCACTTAAAGGCGGATGGTCGCTATCTGGCGGCTACGTTGTATCGCTTGGGGCGGCATGTAGATTCGGTCCCTCAAAAAGTATATAGCCAGATCGCCAACCGCTTGGCCGAACTCATCGAGGGTGTGAATGATATTCACATAGAGCGGGATGAGAAGCGGGAGCTATTGACGTTGTATGTAAAAAACGAAGAGGGGACCTTACATCCGGCACGTGCCCTGTCGGATGGTACCCTGCGCTTTCTCGCTTTGGCTGTCTTGGAGAGCGACCCGCAGATGCAGGGAGTGATTTGTTTGGAAGAACCGGAAAACGGTATTCATCCGGCGCGGATCCCGGCTATACTGCAGCTGCTCAGGGATATTGCGGTGGATACCCAAGAGCCTGTTGGAGAGGACAATCCACTACGCCAAGTGATCGTCAATACTCACTCGCCTTCAGTATTCCAACAAGTCCCGGACGATAGCGTCGTATTTGTAAAGGCAAGAGAGGCCATAGATGAGGAAGGACGCCTCTGCAAAAAAGCTCACTTTCTCGGCCTGTCCGATACTTGGCGAGCCAAAGTGAGCGAAGATGCCGCTCGCGGCGATCTGCTTCCTTATCTGAACCCGGTGCTGCCTAAGAATTACATAGAGACATCAACACAGAAGCGGGTAGTCGATAGGGAGGATATGCAGCAACTTCTTCTGTCTTTTTACTAGGCAAATCTGGTGCCGGATGCAGGAACTGCGCTACACGCTGGTGGCGGACGGATCGTCTGACCGTGCCCTTCTACCGATTCTTACTTGGCTGCTACGTCAGTACTGCGGTGCGATTCCCATCCAAGCGGAGTTTGCCGACCTGCGCCGTCTATCTCCCTCTCCTAGGAAACTTTCTGAACGCATTGACAGAGGCGTTGAACTGTATCCTTGCGACCTGCTCTTTGTGCATAGGGACGCAGAGAGTGACTCAATCGAGGAGCGCGAGGCAGAAATTTGTAGAGCTTTAGCGGAAAGTTCCGTGGAAGGTTCGGTACGCGTTGTCTGCGTGGTGCCCGTGCGGATGCAGGAAGCGTGGTTGCTCATCAACGAGGCTGCGTTGAGAAGGGCTGCGGGCAATCCCAATGGTACTCAGCCCCTAGACATGCCAGATGTGACAAGGCTTGAAGAGTTAGCCGATCCCAAAAAACGCATCCGCGAACTTCTGAGTCAGGCGAGCGGCCTACAAGGGCGTCGCCTAAAGCACTTCAATTGGCGGTCGAGTGTCCATCGCGTGGCTGAAATGATTGACGATTTTAGTGTTCTGTACAGATTAGCCGCATTCCAATGGCTGGCAACAGCGGTCAATCGGATCGCAACCGCAGAGGAATGGCGTTAGCGGAGGGATATGCGTCGTTGCCCGAGGGGCTGGCGTGCGTGCGGCAGCTTAAGTGGCCGGATAATCCCGACTAGTAGCAGAGAAAGGAGCCTTCATCTGCAAAAGCGATCGATGCAGACAAAGGCTCCACGACTCTCTGCTACTCTCCTTTTACCACTTCTATCGCAAGGCTTTGAGTCCCTGCAAGCACTAAATCGATGTCTTCTTGTGCAGAGATAGGCGCGGGAGAAGAGTCGAAAGAGAAAGCGTCCGGAGGCCAAAAATCACTAAAATCTCCGGTGGGTTCGCCGTCATCTCCTTCAAGATCAGTCGACGGATCGGAGAATTCAGCTTCTCTGCGTGCCTCGACAAACGTCAAGCGAGCTTTTAAGGCGACATTTTCGGCGGGTTTGTTCAGTCGCGCAAAAACATCGTCGAGCGTTTCCTCGCCCCCAAAAAGGCCAGACGACGATGGGCTGTCGAACGACAGGGCAGCGTCCGCTAATGATGCGGCGGCCCCCACTTCGAGTTGGTAAAAGCCAGGGGGAAGCGTATCCGGTATGCTGAGGGCCAGTTTGACTTCCCGGTCGCGGACCCTTCCCACGCGCAGCAAAGTGGTAATGTCCAGCGTACTCCCAAGACTGATAACCGTGTCGGCCGCAATCTTTGTCACGGTGGCAAAACGAGTCTCGGGAATCACTTCGACATGCACATCGGCCTCGCGTACATATAGGGCGTAATCGTTCCGTGTCGTAAGTTCCGTAAGCGCGTCTAACACGTCGCCATAGGCACTGTCAATTGCTCTCACAAGTTGTCCGCTTGACGAGGAGTAGAGCCGAGAGCGAGTGAGTGTTGAATCAGAGCCGGTAAAAGAAACATCCGTCGTAACGCGGATACTGTGATTGGGATCGTTGTCAAGTCGGTTGAACAAAGGCTCAAAAAAAGCACTGGCGACCACACCGGTCACGGTATGTGGTTCGAGACCGACGGCCATCTGGTGCGTAAGTTCGACCGTGCCCCCCGACGGAAAAGCATAGACGCTCTTAACAGGTACTAATGCAGGCTCCGCATTGAGTACGCCGCGTACCCCTGGCAAGCGGTCTTCAGTCAGGGTGCCCCGCACCGTTGGGTTCAGGGTTGCAAACTTGTACGGGGCAGACAAGTTGGAAATTTCGCCGAGCACCCGTGCCTCTATAATGGGCAGTTCCACCGGCCCAGCACTAGACATAGGATGCCCAAATCCATAGACCCGGTCGCCATCGACGTACGATATGGTTCCCAGCGAACCCAGCGTATGCTCACCGAGCAACAACCCAACGACCAAGGGGCGACCGGCCTCAAAGCTCTCTTGGCGCTCTTGGGTCAGACTAGCGGTGCTGGCTTTGCTTAGGAGGGACGATCTTGCTTCAGGCCGCGGATGCACCCGATTGAGTCCCGCACTCAACAAGGGGATCTCCAAAGGGGTAATGCGGTTGCCAGCCCAGGTAGCCATGGGTTTGGCCGCTGGCACCGTGCCTCGCGTGCCGACCATCCATTCTATGGGGGTGGCAAAAAAGTAGTACGGCGGGCTGTCTTGAGAATCAAATCCGTAGGCAATGGCGCCCCAAGTGCCTTGCTCGGTAAAAATGGGCGAACCGCTCATCCCCTGAGCAATGCCCCCAAGCTGTATCAAAACGGGATCGGAGGCTTCGAGCATATAGACCGGCATGGGCGGCAAAAAATCATTGACCACTTGGACAAGCGTCATCTCGAGATCGGCCAGTTCGCCGCGGGCAAACTCCGTGCGCAGGAATACGGTCGTACCCGCCGGCATGGAGCGAACCGAGTCAATCGGAACAATGGGCGACAGATCCCAAGGTTGCAACGCCCCGCTTGGCCGCAGAACCGTCGGCTCAACGACTGCCGCAGTGGGCGGCGGATCGCTGTCGTCTCCACAGCCCCATAGACTAACAGCGAGTGCGAATAGAACTAAACGAGTCAGCACGATGTGCCTCCTTTCAATGAATTAGCCCTGCTTAGAGATAGCAGGAGCGCAGATGTATGAAGCCCCTTTTTTTGGGCAATGATCCTTCTCTAAAGATGGCTGATTACCGCATTGGTTCCTTTTAATTTGGCCCTTTCTAAAAAAGTAAATTCAACCCGTTAAAGCATTAAAGAAGGGTCGTAGTAGTCCGTATTCAAGAGCCGTGCCAATTTGCGAACCTAGTGAAAATATGTTGCGAACAGCCTGTTGAGAACGCGAGACTGGCTTGGGCTTCTGGATGAGGCGGAAGCGAAGAGCCTGGCGGCGCGAAATCGACTGGTCAGGCCAGAGGCCTTTTGAGGTGGGTTCAGAGCTAGCAGCCACAGAAAGAAGGAAACTTTCTGTATCACGCAATCTGTTATGATTCTGATGGTTTCCGTTGTTCCCGGATTCTGACAAAGGCTTTGTGTGAACACCAGATAGATGGTGCGCTACACCGGCCACAGTGCATCAAGATGGGTCGGAGAGGAAGCAACAATGAAGTGGCAAGGCGGACTCCGAACAGATGCGTCAGGATCGTACTGCTGCAATTGCTCGGCACATCTTCGTCCGAACCTGCCGGTATTGACGCCTCATGAGGGTAGACCAATCTTCTTGTGGTACCTCTGCGAACGGGTATTTGGGCCTTCCGCCTTCACCGAGCCCCTGGCGATCACGCGAGAACTCGCAACTCGCGACGCACCGACCCGGGTGTTCGAACGGTTCGGTTTGGGCCTCCACGAAACGGTGTTCAAACGACCATTGGCCGATGATAGGTGCGCTGTCGTGCCACCAATTCTCGCCGATCAGGTAGCGGATGAGCATTCGTGTCTGCTCGGCCGCCACGACGCCACAGAACCCGATCGTGTTCTGGCCCGGCTCCGGCCCATCCGCGACACCGTCGTTGATGTAGCGTCCGTGACGCCTGATACCCATCCGCTCATCTCGAGCATCACCGCTGTTGTATTGACCGCGACAACGCAGGCATTGCATGTCGGGGCCAACCAGATGGGCCTGCCATTTCGCGGACAACAGACGCTCTCGCGACTCCACGAGAACGCCGCCGTCGATCAACGGAAGGCAGTTTGCGTAGGCGAGGTGATTGATAACCTCGCGCGCCTCGGCGTTGTCGACACAGCACAGGATAATGTCGGCGTCGGCGGCCAGACGGTATGCCTGCTCGGTGCGGATCGAAAATGGCACCGGGCGAATGACCGGACGATGCGCAGTGGCGACTCTGCGGAGGTGTGCCGCGGCTACCTCCGCTTTACGCAATCCCAGGCAGTGCCGATCAGCGTAGATCAGACGGTCGAGGTTCTTGTCCTCGACTAGGTCCGGGTCGAGGACGGTGATCTCTTCGAACCCGGTACGTGCGAGACATTCGAGCACGATCGAACCAACGCTTCCTGCACCGACCACGCAAACATGCGTACGCGCCAGCCTTGCCTGTGCATCGATACCCCAACTGTCGATGGTCCTCACCAGATTCGGACGCCGAGCGTAGGGCGGATACGCGTCCGGATGCCAGTCCGCCCCGGTGTGGCGCGGCCCGACCCGCCGAACATCCGTGCAATGCACAGGTGCGATCCGGCCGCACACGGACTCCTGCCAGAACCGTGCGCTCCAGGCACCGTCTGAACCCATCGTCAGCCCGAGCAGAGGCAGCCCGGTCTCTCGAATGAAGGGCGCGATGATGTTGCGCTCCGTGTCGTTGTCCACGCCGCTCAGGTCTTGCCAACCGGGACCGGGATGGCTGTGAAGGACCGCGACGCCCGCCTGAGCCTCGATCGCATGGTCCAGAACGCGGTTGAGGTATTTGCCGTGGACCGTAACGTTGCCCTGCAGATCGCGATCGCCATCTTCCGGGAGAAATACCTCACCGAGTATCCCGGTATAGCGGTTGAACCCGTCGGCTCGGTGCCACAGTGCAAGACAGGCCTCCTCTTGCATCCCACCGTGCCGCATGCCGCTGAGCAGATGATCCGCGAGCTGTCGGTGCAGCACTTCGCGCAGGACGATGCGGTGCCTCAACGAGCACTCCAGATTCTGCGGATATGCCTGTCCAGATAGGTCTGCATGTTCTTTCCGTTCGGTGTGTCGATCCGATCCCAGAAATCGCTCGGCGGAGCGCTGATCGCCATCCAGTCGTGCCCCTCGGCGCATTGCCAAGTCTCGACGGCTCCCGGCGGCTGCCCCCCCTTCACTTGCTCGGCCAGAACAGTATCTGGCGGCGAGATATACACCCAGTGCGGTGCCACTTCGGGCCACTCGCCCTCGTTTTCGTGGACTGCGACTGCCAAGGTTACGGTGTCCCCGGTGCGGCTACCGTCCTCGATCCGGTACTCGAAGCAAACGCCGTCCGCACCGCCCTGTTGGTTGGGCGCGGTGAACGGGCCCAGCCGATGGCGCAACTCGACGAGTTCCGCGGCCATGCGCTCGGAGTTCTTGCTCATGCGAACGGCGCACCCTTTTCCGGGGTCGCCCGAAATACGTTGTACTTGTCGAGGTCCACCGTCTCGCCTGAAACGAAGGTCTCCTCCGAGTCTGGTACCCTCAGCACGTACCCTGTCTTATCGGGATCCCCACCGATCGCTTTTCCCTCGAACGCGACCCGCAGCAACACGGCCACGTCGACCGACTGTTGGTCCGCGAAGAAGGTTTCGCCGTTCACTTTGAATTCGCATTTTTTCATGTCAATCACCTCTGTGCTATCTGGTTTCTGGCACCATCAGGCGGTTTGCAGCCACGAAGTTGGGGTTATGTGGATGGTACCAACTTGAGGTTTACAATATCCTGAAGAATACATAAATTGTCAACCACTGGTTAAACAAGGAGACCCTGAGGATGTTCGGACAGCGACTTCGGCTCGCCCGCAAACGGGCAGGCCTTTCCATGCGTACCCTCGCAGACGCGATGACTCCGAAGGTGACCGCTCAGGCGATTAGCAAGTACGAGGCGGGCAAGATGCTGCCTTCATCGGCTGTACTCGTCGGGCTCGGCAAGGCTCTCAGTGTATCGCTGGACTTTCTCATGAGTGGACAGGTTGAGGCACTCGACGAGGTGGAGTTCCGAAGGCATTCCAGTGCTTCGGCTCGTGACCGTGCCAGAGCCGAAGCGATCCTTATCGACAGCTTGGAACGTTATCTGGTGATTGAGCACATCCTCGACATGCCAACCGACGTTGGCTGGGTGGAGGCATACCGATACGACTGCGTCGCGAGCGAAACCCAGATCGACGAGAGGGCCGATCATCTCCGCAAGGCTTGGGACCTTGGCATGGATCCCATTCCCAGCTTGTGCGAACTGCTCGAGGATAAGGGGATCAAGGTGATCGAAGCCGACCTCCCCGAGAGCATCAACGGCCTGTCGTGTCACGTACTGCGGGGTGGCGAGACTATCGCCGAGGCCGTTATGGTGTCCAGCCGGGTCAACGTCGAGCGTAAACGATTCACGCTGGCCCACGAGTTTGCCCACCGAATCATCCGCTCTACGGGAAACCCAGCGATCGACATGGAGGCGGCCATGAACAGGTTCGCCGGCGCATTCCTTGTCCCCAGCCAGCATCTGCGGGACGAGGTAGGCGGCGACCGGCATTGGATTACGTATTACGAGATCATCCGCCTGAAGCACATGTACGGCGTCTCGGCGGCGGCCGTCCTGATGCGTCTGGGGCAGGTCGGCGTGTTATCCTCCAGCGCCGTCAAACGCGCCTTCGCAACCTTCGCGCGCTCTTGGCGCAAGTCGGAACCGGAGCCCATCGGCGAGGATCACGGGTTTGCGGCCTTCGAAAAGCCATATCGTTTCGAACGTCTCGTGTCGCGTGCAGTGGGCGAAGAGTTGATTTCGCCGGTACGTGCAGCGGCACTTCTCAATCAGTCGCTCGCCTCCGTCGAGCGGCAGATCAGCGGCCCGACGAGCGAGTGACGTGCATCATCGTCAACGATGCTTCCTGTCTGATTGACCTCCGCAAAGGTGGTCTATTGCCCGTGCTATGCGATCTACCCTATCGCTTCGTGGTTCCATTGCCCGTGCGCGAGTTCGAAATACTCGACTTTTCCGAGAGCCAGTGGCAAATGCTCGACGACGCCGGCATGATCACGCATGATCTGATACCGGCTGAGGTCGGTCAAGCCCTCGTACTCAAGGAGCACTATCCGCGCCTCTCTGCCAATGACTGCTTCTGTCTTGTTACTGCACGAGTTTACCCTAGCATCCTGCTTACCGGCGACGCTTTACTGCGTAGAGTCGCTGCCGAAAATGGAATTCGTGTACACGGTGTGCTTTGGGTTATTGACGAACTCGCCGCCAAGGGGGTCTGTGATAAATCGCTACTGACTCAAGCCCTCAAAGTCTGGCAAGCGGACAGCACGGTCTTCCTGCCTCAGCAAGAGATTTCCACGCGGCTGGACTTGATTGATACAGATAGGGAGTATCCAGATGACTGATAAAACTGAATCGACCCCTTTGGGCACAAGCAAGGCGTTGACCAGATCGAACACGTAGGCGGGAATGACGAAGTGCCCATCGCTTGCTGCTCACGATGTCGGTCATATCGCATCTTCCAAAAGACGAGACATGAGAGAGGCACTCAATGCTGCGGCAGTTCGGTCGCCAAGCTCAATACGCTCTACAGCGTTTTGCGCTGCTTCCGCAATGTCCGAAAAACGTCTTTGTATATGAAGTGGCGGTAAAGGGATTTGAATATCCTTAATGTCTTTGTCGGACACAGCTGGATAGTTTGCGCCCCGGGCTTTCGAGACCATAATGTCGATGAAATGGGCAGATGTAACGTACAGGAACAGATAAAGGGGATCCAAGATTTTCCGGTCAGCCCGCAATATGCAAAACCCTGTAGACGCGATTCCATCATCCAAGTGATCTGGAACAATGGCAACCGCGTTGAGGTTCGGTCTTACGGAGGATACGAGTACGTCATTTCTTCTAACTTCCTTCCGGGCGCGACTCGGAGCTTCTGATCCGAGAATCAAGCGAAACTCATTGATCTTCTTACTGACATTGTCAATTCCGGAAATATCCACGTACCGAAATTCCTTTGCAGGATTCTTTCCGGGATCGCGTTGCTCGGTTTCGAAGCACACTTCTCCAAGTTTTTGTTTGTCCCACCTCATCGGGTTCGTGGCCGGGTCTCCGAAAATCTTCACGAACAATGCCGGTGTGAATTCCCGCATCAACGCCTGCGCTTGCTTTCGCAGCCGCTCGATCCGCGCCGCCCGGTTCAGGATGCCGACGATCCGCCGCTGCTCGTCGAGCGGGGGGAGGGACACCGGTAGCGACATCAGCACTTTCATGTCTGTTCGCGGCATTCGGGAACCGGTTACCGACGCCATGACATATTCGACGGTCTGGTTTCGCCGAAGAAGATACGCAATGAACTCGCGATCGATACCGTCCCGAGGGAGAAGTGGAACCAACTCGGTCGAGCATCTGCCCGAAAAATCTGGAGTTGCGACTTTGTTCAGATAAGGTCGGAGCTTTGCATAGAGGATATGACGCTCGTCGAATTGGAAAGTCGTGCTCCTTTGGCTTCCGACGCGCGATCCGTTGGCGAAATTGATGGTGCCATTGTGCGACTCGACATTCTCGACACCGACGTAGGGAAGTCCCGCCGCCGCGCAGTCGTCTGGGCCAAGTCCTTGGCGATCCATCTCGCAGAGATCGCCCAATTGCACGACGGGGAAGCTCATTCCCCCACTGCTCCCCGCACCGCCTCGGCCAGTTCGTCGATCTCCCCGAGGATTTGCATCTCGATGCCTTGCAGTTCCTTGAGAATCTCCAGCGGGTCGCGGTGCTCGACCTTCGCCCTGTTCAGCGGCCTGTGCCAGTTAGCGCTCAAGTTGAAGTCGGCGGCGCGGATGGCGTCGGCCTCGGCGAACCACCAGTTTTCGCCCCAGTTCTCGTCGGGGTCGGGGTCGCGCCACGCCGTCCATCGTGCGTCCCGCTCGCGGAAAGCCTCGACCAGGCCGGGCAGGTCGTCCTCGTCAATGGGCTGGTCGTGGTTGGCATCGAGCTTGAAGCCGTCGTTCTCGGCGTGGAGGAACATCACCCGCTCGGTCGTCCCACCCTTGCGAAACACCAGCACCGAGGTCTTGACGCCGGTATAGGGATTGAATACGCCGCCCGGCAGCGAGAGTACTGCCTCCACCCGGTTGTTCTCGATCAGCCTTCGGCGCAGCTCCCTGTGCGCTGCGGTGGAACCGAACAGTACGCCTTCCGGCACCACCACGCCGCAGCGTCCGCCCTCCTTCAGATGGTTGAGCATGTATTGCAGGAACAGCAGTTCGGTCTGCGCCGTGCGCCCGACCTTCACCGCCTCGACGATGCGGTCGCGGTCCAGCCGCCCGGAGAATGGCGGATTGGCGAGGATGACGTCGAACCCGTCCGGCGGCAGGCCGAGCTCCGCCTTGGCCGGGCGGTCGAGAGAGCGGGTGAGCGCGTCGCGCCGCAGGATGCGCACCCGGTCCAGCCCGCGCAGAGTGAGGTTCATGGTTGCGAGGCGGACCATTTGCGGGTCCACGTCCGCGCCGTGAAAGGTCGCCTCCTGCAACTGCTTGACCGCATCGCGACTCAACGTGTCACCGAGGCCGCGCCGCACGGTCTTGCCGTCGGCCTCGACCTCCTCGATCCCAGCGGGAGACGAATTGGCGAGACGGATGTGGTCCCACGCGCCGACCAGGAAGCCCGCCGTGCCCGCCGCCGGATCGAAGATCGTCTCGCCAATCCTCGGATCGACCAGCCGAATCAAGGCACGGATGACATGGCGCGGTGTGCGAAACTGACCGAGCTCACCCGCCTGCCTGATCTGGCGCAGTACGTGCTCAAACAGATCGCCCTTCGTGTCGGCGTCCACTCGGTGGAGATGCAGGTTGTTCAACTGGCTGATGACCTGAGTGAGCACGGTCGGCTCGTCGATCACCAAGCGGGCACCGTCCATGAAGTCGGTGATGCCGTTTGCCGCGAGTTCGGCATGGAACGCAAAGACCTCCTCCCGTACCCAGTTGACCAGCCGCTCGCCGTTCAGTGCTTGTGCATAGGACGACCAGCGCAGGAGTTCGCGGGACACGGCCCTCGTGCCGTGGCTCGGGGCGTTGCGCGGGTCGCGCAGTGTCCATTCGCCCTCGAAGGTGCTGGCATACGGGGCGGCACCCGGCCGTTGCGCCGCCCGCACCCGCGCCGCGTCGGCCGTCTCATACATATAAAAGTAGATCAGGAAGCTGAGCTGCTCGGCGTTCTGGGCTGGGTTCGGGTAGCCGCCGCCGAAGAGATAATCGCGAATGCGGTCGATGCCGCGCCGGAGTTCTGGGGTCATGGGCATGGTGCTATCGCTCCTCGGCGCTGTCGGCCCGGCTGGTTGTCTGCTGTTGTCTGAACACCGCGGCGTTGATTCCAGCGATCAGCTTGCCGAGTGCTCCCTCACCGCCGAACACGCGCCGCGCCTGATCGTAGCCGCCGAGGGCGGCAAAGGGGTGTTCGTCGAAGCTCCATACACCGAAAGCATCCATGCTCGTCGCGTCGGCCCGCATCCGGCTTCCGATCAGCCCGGCCCAGCGGGCCTGCTCCGCGTCGAACTCGCCATGCCCTCCACGCCACGACTCGAAACGTACGCCAATCTCGGCGGCACACGCCTCGTGTTCGGGAGAGCGGATGATGCGTCCGGTCTCGTCGAGCGTCAGCCAGTCGCGGCTCTCCGGGTCAATATGATCGTCCACGTTGAGCGTCAGTAGCATACGCGGCCTGTCCGTTTTGTAGGATTCTCTCTGTTCTCCGAGGGCTATATCTCCATGGTCATCGCCGTGAAAGTCCGTTACCCCGACGAAGTCGAAGATAGTGAATCCCGTCTTGCCGATGTGTGCCGCCTTGCGTGTACCGCGCCCGCGCATTTGCCGGTAGAGGATGGTGCTTCGCGTGAACCGCGCCATGACGAGGTTCACGACTTCCGGGCAATCGAAACCGGTATCAAGCATGTTCACGCTGACGAGTATCTTCGGATATTCCTCTTCCTTGAATCGCTTGATTATGGCACTTGCGTCGGGAGCGGGACCGCCGCCTACATCGCTGACCACGAAGTCCGCATAGCGCGTCATCGGGTGAGGCTTCCGGTCCGCGAAGTGTTCGTCGAACATCACCGCAAGGGTCTCGGCATGACGCCGGGTCACCGCGAACACGATGGTCTTGCCCCATGCAGGCCAGTGCCTGATGCCGTCCCGGCCCATGAAACCCTTCTCGTGTACATCGCGGAACTCGCGCACCATGGCACGGTTACGTTCGGGAATCGTGAACTTGCGTTCCAATGCCTGCGGATCGACTGTTATCGCGGCCGAGTTAGAAAACAGATCCTCGAATTCCTCCCGCGTCTGTCCGTCCATCGCGCTCCAGTCGAGTTCCTCGCGCCTGACTTCAAACCCGCCTTCGGCGGCGGTCTTTACCGTCATCGCTTTGTATATGTGGTAGGGCACTAGATGGCCTTCCTTGATGGCCCGGCCTAGCGTGTAGCGGAAGGTGGGTTCGGCGAGTTCGAAGAAGCGCAACGTGTCGCGCACGAACCGCCCGTCCTCGGGATCGAGGAGCGCGTCGGTATCCGCCGTGCAGGGTGTTGCTGTGAGGCCGAGCTGGATGGAGTCGAAGTGTCGTAGTACGCCACTCCACTTGCCGTAGATCGAGCGGTGGCATTCGTCGGTTATTACGAGATCGAAATAGCCCGGCGAAAGAGTGCGGTACTCCGCGATCATGGTCTGTAGGGTCGCAATCGCGATGCGTTTGGCGCGGTCAAAGCCGCGGCCGGGCCGCAACACGTGACAGGGATAGTCTCGGAGATGGTCGGTGAACGCATCCTCGGCCTGCCGGGCCAGCGCGATCCGATCGACCAAGAACAGGACGCGAGTGACGATCCCCGCTTCGAACAGCCGCTTGATGAACGCCGCCGCCGTGCGTGTCTTGCCGGTTCCCGTCGCCATCTCGACCAGCAGCTTGCGCCGCCCGTGCGAGACCTCGGCGGAAAGTGCCTCGATGCATTCGATCTGGTAATCGCGGTCGACGATCTTCCGGTCAATGATGACCGTTGACAGTGCGCGGCGGTTCTGACGTACGGCGATCCGCCGCGCAAGATCGTCTTGGGCATAGACGCCCGCGATCTTGCGCGCGTGTGCATCGGTCTCGCGGTTGAGGAACCACACTTCCTCGCCGTTCGACAGAAACACGAACGGCACACCGAGCTGTTCGGCGTAGTGCTTACCCTGGTCTTGGGCCGTGATCGGATCGGTGCTTGCGCGCTTGGCTTCCAACACCGCCATGGGGCGGCCCTGCCGATCGCAGAGCACGTAATCGGCCAGCGTTCCGTCGGGCAGTGCGTACTCGAACAGTACGCTTACACAGTCAGTCAAGTTCCAGTCCGCGTCTTGGAGCAGGGCGTCGATATTGACGCGGGCAGAGGCCTCGGTCGTCTTGGTCATGCCGCCATCCTAAGGATTGACGATCGCAATGTTGATGCTCTCGAACTCCACTAACCCGAATACCTCGCGCAAGAGGGACCGTCTGACGCCCAAATCGTTCGTGTATAAGTCATATAGTTGAGATGAATATAACCAAGAGCCTAGAGGCAGAATGTAACCACGAAGCGTTCGCGTCGTCAAACCACCGCAAGCACCCGCGGGATGGCCATCGGTGTAGCTTCACATTTGGTCCAGATGGCTGGTAATCAAAGGTACGTATCTTGTCTTGCCGACTAGTTTCCGCGGCAGACGAAAAACTACCTCGGCATCGGAATAGGCACCGGCACGTTGCCTTGTTTTTGCGATTCTAAAAACCCGATGATCAACTCCACCACGAGGTGGCCAGCCCGGCCCGGCGAAACCGACTCGACCCCTTGGTCCATCGCGGCGATCAATTCGTGGATGCCGGCCGGGATGCCCTCGAGCGGCCAAGAAGGCGGCACGAGGGGTTCGGGCTCTTCGCCGCGATATAGGATGCCTTTGTTGCCTAAAAGTAGGCGTCCGGTGGTGCCGACTACTTCGATTTGCTGCTTGGGTGCTGGCGTGGTCTTGGAGCCGCCGATATAGAAGCCCCGCACTCCTCCGGCAAAATGGATGTACCCGTTGGCCCCTGGCTCGGTGGCTGGCACATGGCCACCATCGCCGCGATACTCGGCGTAGTCCGCGTAGCCTTCCTCCAACTCGGCCACTACCCACTCGGGCTGTGTGCCGGCGTAGTAGCAGATAGCGTCGAGGGTGTGGGTGCCGTTGCGGAAGAGCATGGCGCGGGGGCCGGAGAGTGTGCCGACGACGTATTGCACCGGGCCGATGATGCCTTGATCGACGATCGCCTCTTTGGCGTGTCGCCACAAAGGGATGAAGCGCCGGGTGTGATCGACCGACAAGGTGGTGGTGTTGGCATTGCAAGCGGCGATCATGCGGTCGGCGTCTGCGAGGTTGGTGGCCAGCGGCTTTTCGCAGAAGATGCCCTTGGCCCCGGCGTTGGCCGCATCGACGACTAGGTCGGCGTGGCGGTGGTCCGAGGTGGCGACGGTGACAATGTCCAGCGATGCGCCAGCCAGCATCTCGCGGGGATCGCTATATAGGGCCAGATCTTCGTCCGGCCAGTGCTGTGCAAACGCGCGGGGGGCCGCTTCGTCGAGGTCGCAAGCGGCCACGAGGCAGGCGCGGTCTGACCCAACAATCCCAGTGGCGTGTTGGACGCCAATGCCGCGGCAGCCAATGACTCCAGCTCTATACATGATTGTGCTCCTTGTGAGGGGTTGCGCTGCGATTTACCAATGACTCTTGATCCAGCCCCACGCCGTCTCGACCACAGCCGTCGGCGGGCGCCACTGCTGGGCACGCTGCATGAAAATCGTTGGATCGGTGTGCCAATCGACGTAGCCAATATTCTGATGATCGGTGAGATAGTTGAGTTTGTCGTCTATGCAGGAGGCTAGGTCGGCGTCCGCCACCGAGAGCGTAAATCCACCGCGCTCTTCGTTGCTGGCGTCGAGGGCCACGACGACAAACGCGCCGTTGGAAGCGCGGCTCGCGTCGCGGTTGCCGATTTCGCCGCGGGCGATCGCATCAATAGCACCGGTGCTGAGGGCGTTTAGCCACGCCACTTCGCCAGCGGTCTCTTGAAGGTAAATCACTTGCGGTATGTCGGCGGCGGCCGGCTCCAACCGCAGTCGGGCGGCGAGATTGGACGACGAGCCGGCCGCGGTGATGGTGTAGTCAGCCGTGCCATCGGCCACCAACTCGCCCGAAGCGGTCTCAATGCGCGTACCAGCGGCGATTATGCCATCGGCATTGACGAGGCCGGTTAGCACTAGCAGGCGGAACTCGCCTGTGGTGCTGCTCGACACGCCCACCCGATCGGCACGGGTCAGGTCGCGGTGAGTGGCTAGGCGCGCTGCGTCTTCGGCCCGCACCAGGAGCGATTGGCGGAAGGCGATGTGGCCGGACGTGAAGTTTACGACGTGTTCGCCAGTCGCGTTGCGGGTGCGGATGTCGAGGATGGTGATGCCGCCGCCGATCAAGTCGTACTGCGGCCCGGCCGATTGGAGCCATATATCGGGCCACTCGGCTAGGCCGCGGCGCGCAAAGGACAGGCCCGCGCCGTCCATGGCCTCTAAGGCCGTCAGCAAGTCTGCCTCGTACCCGCGATGTTCGTTGAACCCGGTGCTGCTTGGCTCGGGGTCTGCGCTGTAACTGACCGGCTCGAAAAAGGCGTAGAACCCGACTTGCAGCACCTGTCCGTCGCTCGTACAAGCCGCGCCGTCCGACGACGAGCTAGCCGTTAGTAAGAGAACCAAGGATGCGAGGGATGCGCGGCGAAAGCGTTGGGGCATGTTCATATACCTCGTTTTGTAGTGGTTGGAATAGGGGAATGGTGCCGTGCGCTTCACGCTTCATAGGGCACCGTGCCGCGTGCGTCTACTTGGTACCCCCAGCGTTTGAGATAGGCTGGGCCGGGGAGGAAGAGGTCGTCGGCTGCGGCGAGGCGGCGCGTTAGGTGGGCGTCTAATGCGTCGAGCAAGCCCTGCTGGCCGGGCTGTCCGACGAGGTTGTCCTGCTGAAAAGGGTCGGCCTCGTTGTCGTAGAGCAGCCACGGCCCCTCTAGGGCGCGCACGTACGTGTGGCGGCGGGTGCGCAGGCCCCGGTAGGAGCGACCGCCAACGCCGGTCCACCACTGACCAAAGGGCTGGGGGCACTGCAAGAGCGCGGCGCCGTCCGAGGGATCGGGCCCCCCTCGTAGGTACGCGGAAAAGTCAATGCCTTCCACGGTGGGGGGAATCGGTAGGCCGCATAGGCCCAACAAGGTCGGCATGATGTCCGGCAGGTCAATGGGCGCGTCGAGCTCGGCGGCACCCATCCCCGGACAGCGCAACAGGAACGGTACGCGGATGGATTCTTCGTAGGGCTTTTGCTTTTTGTCCATGCCCTGCGAACCGAGCATGTCGCCGTGATCCGAAAAAAACAGCAAGATCGTCTCTTGCTCTAATCCTTCCTCCTGCAAGGTCTGGAGCAACAGGCCGACGCAGTCGTCTAAGGCCGTGCAATGGGCGTAGTACCCAGCGAGCCACTGCCGGGCGTTCTCGGCCCAGTCAGGTGGCACGTTAGGTCGCAGGGTGATAGCGGCTGGATCGTACCGGGTTTGGTACGCGGCCGGGGCCGTGTGATAGGGGGCGTGCGGGGGTCCCCACGATAGGACCAGTAAGAAGGGTTTGTCTTTGCGGTTGCGCAGGTATGCTTGGGCGTCGCGGGTCTGAGCCAAGGCGTCGTAGCCCTCCCACATGAGCCGCTCGTCCGAATTGCCGGCATAGTACGCCGAATGATTGTAGTCGTGGGTGCATTCGAGCACCTTCCAGTACTCAAAGCCTTGCCGCCGCTCAGGCGGGATATAGCGGGAGCGGCCGCGGCCATTGACGTGCCACTTGCCAATATAGGCCGTGTCGTAGCCGCCGGCGCTGAAAGCCCGCGCCAGGCTCGTGGCATCTTGCCCCAGTGCTGTGTCGTTGACGAAGACGCCGTGCGCGAGGGGATATTGGCCGGTTAGGAGCGAAGCCCGCGCCGGTGAGCATACCGAGCAGCCAGATACCGCGTGGGTGCAGTTGACGCTACGACCCGCTAGCGCGTCTAAATTGGGGGTTTGCACGTTGGGGTCGCCGGCGTAGCCAAAGGCTTGGGCCCGCCATTGGTCAGCGAAGACGAGGACGACATTGGGTGGTTTGTTGGACACGGTGCGCCTCCTACGGCTTAATGGTGAATGGCCTCAATATCTTCGCGCCGAGGGGCGGCTGTCAACATTGACCGAGTTCGAGGTGCTCGGTATTTTGGCCATCTTGATAGCGAAGACGCACCCGGGCGCAAACGCAGACTACCCATTGGCATCCAGAATTTCCGCGAGATCCGCGAGGAAGCTTACTGACGGAATATGGATTATGAAAAACTTTCAATACCTTGGGAGTTCGAGGATTGCAGTCCACCTCTATTTTTTGTTACTGCCCGATCCACTGGCCGGCATAGAGGGAACGTATAATGTGGTGGGGCCGTCGGAGGTGTTGGAGGCGATGCGGCAGCATTATGGTGCTTATGAACTAACATCGACGACCAATGGTGCGTGGTTGGCGGAAGTGGTGCTTTCTCTGGTGCGACAAGCTAGGGAACGCGATCCAGACGAACTGCCCCTGTTTATCAGGCACGAGGAGTGGTTTCGGTCGTTTTTGGCGGTGACCGGGCAGACGGAAGATACAGTACCAAAGTACGCCCTACTAAATTATCGCTACGAACAGAATATGGAAGTGGACTATCGGCTCGATCGGGTCATCCGCGAGGTGGTGGAAGGGCCGATACCAGAACTGGCCGTGAATGTGCGGCTCAAGTGGGAGGAAGGGCCGGGCCGACCAGACCGGTACTCGTACGTAGATACGCTGTCAACGCCGCCTATTAGGCTGACTAATCGGCAGGTGGTTACCTATCGCTTGCTGGACTTTGGCGATTGGATTGTTTACGACGAGATTGAGGGGATTACAGCGCGTCCAGAGTCCGGCGTATTGGCCCTTCTTTTTCAGATCATCGGCGAGGGATACATGACCCATTCTCGCATAGCTGTTGCAAAGGACGGCATTCACGTGTCGCGGACGAGGGCAGAAAAGGCGTTTGTGAAAGTGATGACTACGGTGACAATCTATCCCAATGGGAGCCTAGCGCAGGGTGTGCCGGAGGGGCGTGCGGATCTGGTGGAACTAGAGCGACTGCTTGAGCAGCCAATGGTCATTGATTATGTGGAGCTTCCGGGCGATAGATAGCACTCAGTCAAGAAGTGTAGGTTTATTGAGAAATGAGCGAATCCGTTAAAGGCTTTTACGACGCTCTAGCGGCTGACTACCATCACATTTACACCGATTGGGAATCGGCCATCGAACGGCAGTCGTCTGCGCTAGACCTGTTGATTCAAGGTGAGTCGTCAGCGAGTGCGTCGGTTGTTTTAGACTGTTCATGCGGCATCGGCACTCAGGCCATTGGCTTAGCGCGGCGAGGATACGAAGTTTTTGCGTCCGATCTCAGCCCGGAGGCGGTCAAAAGGGCGCAATCAGAAGCTGACAGGCGAGGGCTGAATATGCGATTTGCGGTTGCCGATGTTCGCGCGTTGGAACGTGTATTCGACCAGCAATTCGATGTAGTGATTAGCTGCGACAATTCTCTGCCACATCTTCTAACGGACGAAGATCTAACGCTTGCTCTGCGAAATATCCGGCGCGTATTGGCCGACAAAGGATTGTTGGTTGCCAGCATTCGCGATTACGATCGGTTACTCGCCGAAAAGCCGTCGTTTGTAGCTATGAATCCCGGCAGTACCCAATTTCCCCAAGTGGAACACCCTGACCTACTCTGCGTTGGCCTCGATCAATACCTGAATTTTCACCTCGTCGCCGAGCACGGCACTGAAGCGTTCCCAGCTATTGACTCCGTAATCCGAGCAGAGTATGGAAAAATTTGTTTCTATACCGATCTGCGCTTTGCTACTGCGCGGATTGATGCCGGTGCCGAGAATCTCGACGGGCAAAGTGACCTCTTTGGTGGTGCCGTGCATGGTCAGCTTGCCCTCGACGCTGAGGGTGTTTTCGCCCGTGCTGGTCACCTTGGTGGATTCGAAGGTGATCGTGGGGTAGGTCTCAGCCTCGAAAAAATCGGCGTTTCGCAAGTGGCCATCGCGGCGCTCGTTGCCGGTGTCGATGCTTTTGACCTGAATGATGCCAGAGAAACTGGCGGAGTCGGGCTTGGCAGCGTCGTAGCTGATGGTGCCGCTGAAATCGCCGAAACGGCCCTTGGTGCGGCCAACGAGGTGGCGAATGCTAAAATCAACTGAAGAGTGCGCCGCATCGACCACGTAAGTTTCCGCCCAAGTCGCCTCGGCGGTAAGAACAAATGTCAGCGCGGCAACCGAGACGAAACGGAACATATTGGGACGAGTCATGGAATTCTCCTAACTGTGATGTGAGTGTGCGTTGCTATAACACTACAAAATCTGGCCCTGTAAAATGTGAACTCATAGCGATCGGGGCAAGTTCCTTGGCCGGCGATGGTCCGAGTTGGGCGCACCCTGCCGCAGCGAATACGATCCCCAGCGGCGAGCGGCGGATCGGGCAATGAGGTTGAATTACGACTGGTTTCGCTAGCAGAGGGGGATCAGCGCAGGCGTTTAATCTGAAAGTCCCGAAAGCGGATCCAGTGCTCGGCGTTTTCCGGGCCGTTGTAGCATTGGATGCTGACTTGATCGTCGCCGGGCGGAGGCAACTCACCCCGATCAGCGGTATGGAATCGGTCCTCGCCCGCGGGCCGGTACTGGGCCTCCCAAGAGTCGGCGGTGACGATGAGACGCAGGCGCACGCTCTGGGTGGGCATGGGCTTGCGGCCGGGAACGATGTAGAGATCGCCGTCGATCAGTTCCTTGACCTGCTTGAAGACAGGTTGGCCGTTTTGGTACCAAGTGATGCCCGCTTGCTCGTACTGCTGGATGGGGTGGGTATGGTTGTACACCGTCACTTCTATGGCCCAGGTTTCTGCGCTGCGATCCGGGGCTGGGCGCAACAGTGCGTTTTGCACGGTAGCGGCCACGCCCGGTTCGACGCGAATTTCTAGGCCGTCTTGCAAGCGCCAAAAGCCGGGATGTTCGCGCAGCCAGATCCACTTGGGATCGAGGACGCCGTCGAAGGTCTCGGCAAAGACGAGTTCTTCGTGCGCTGTAGTCATGTTTGTTCCTTTGTTTGCAAAAGTTGGGGTTTTAACGGCCTTATTATTTATGAGGCTTGGTCCGCGCTGTCAATGAATCGGCGGTCGTGGTACATTTTGCAATCTCCAATTGCCGCGGTACGGTTGAGGTCGGGCTTGGGGTTGAGCCGGGGCGATCCAACGGGAGTAAAGCTAAGTTTCAAAAACCACGACCTACATTTGACAAACTTTTAACTGATGTTGTATAATCATTAGATATGAAATTCACAGCGCACAGCGGCGCGTTTGGGTATAAAACCTCCGCCGCTTGCGGCATTCTTAGCCGGATTAACAGGACATGGGCACAACGTCAATAGCACAAAGAACGCCATCGCCGGCAGCGGTGCTTGATGCAATGGCGGTGTCTTGTTCTACGCTTGCGATAACGCCGAGGCTTAATCGCCATAAGTCGTTAAAAAACAATGATTTATCCCCCCCCCCCCCCCCCGATTTTCTTGGGCATTAAGCCCTAGCTTCACTCACCAACCTATTTGCCTCGCTCCCCTTCCTCTACGGAAGCGGGAAACGGCCTTACTCTGCCCGGCCGCGTCGGTAAGCTCCACCGACCACTGGCCACCGGCCACTGACCACCCATCCACCTCACAAACGAAACCTCTTCTCGATAGCCGCGTGGTTATCGGCCGGCGACGTCGTAGCCAAGCTCTCGCCGTGAGGGATTCGTCTTGCTCAACGGTAGCAAAAACGCCAGAACGCAACGGCTTAGTGATAAGGCTAAGTCCATTTCCTTCTACCCTTTCCCTTTCGCCCTTGGGCGATGCTTTCCTTACGGAGGTTGAATAATGACACATGCGAAGTTGTTCGTGCCGATGCCGCGCTTGGCTTTTGTGCCTTGTTTGCTGATTGCCAGTTTGCTGTTGGCCGGGGAGGCCACGGCCCAAGATAGCCTATACGTCTCCTTTGACCGGTATTCCATCCGCGAGGACGGTGGGGCGCAAGACATTACGGTTACGATAGAATTAAAAGACGCTAACGCTAAGGCGGGAGCAGATATTCAGATTCAGGCGAAGCTCATCGGGGGGGGCACCTCAACCTATCTCAATAAGTTCTTCAGAGTATCCTTACCCGCTCCCACTATGGTGATTAAGAACGGCGAGCGAAAGACGACCGGGACCATAACCATAACCCCGATAGACAATGATCGGATCGGAGCGACCTCGGCCACAGCGGGGATGGATATTGATCCCCTGATCATAAATAATAATAGTATTGGTATAACTACTGGGGGGGGGACAGTTAGTAGCGATGCAGCTCTAAGGCGCCCTAATATTCCCGTCGTTATACGTTTTGATGCAGGTAGTAATGGAAATTTAATCGTATCACATAACGAACCCAATGTATATTGGGATGGGAGTCAGGGTGGCCTGTATGTCGAGATCATTGACGACGATCAGTTGCCGAGTGGGATTGACCTTTCTTTTTCGCCGTCCAAGCTCAGCAAGCAGGCGGATGCGACTCCGATTGAAGTGACGGCGACGGTGAAGGGCGGCGCGTTGAAGGCCCACGACCTTAAATCCCAGTTGGTTATTTCTGGCGGCGACTTGACGCGCGATGTGGATTACTCGCTTACAGGGTTGGGTACTCTGACCATTCCACGGCGGCGGATCGACGCGACGACGACGATCACCGTTGATCCGAAAAATAAGGCGGGCACGATCACGCTGGGGGGCAGTGATACGCTGCTGGTGGAGTTCAAGAAACGGATCAATAAGGCGGGTAAGCAGGTCCGGATCGACTACAACCTTGATGGTAGCTTCGAAAAAGATGGTCATACACATAGCGGATCCTCTACTATTAAGGAAGTTATGGTCGATCACGCCATCGCAATTGACTTGGATGGCGATGGAACTATTGGATTAACAGACGAATCATCTGAAGGGAATGATTCGAATAATTTCATAGGGTTTGGGGTTTTTACTTCTTCGACGGGATATGACCTTAGCAACTCCGACACCCTCACGTCGGGCACCGTCTTAGTAGAACGAGACTTGGGGCTCGACTTTTTCAATGATGGCGATTTGTTGGATACCTATGTGGTGCCCGACGGAAAAGTGCTAACGGAAGCAGGTCCCTATGAAGTCGATAGAGGAAGGCGTCGAACCTTCGTCAACAGCGTCAACCTCAAAACTATCCCAATCGGTATTGACCTTAACGGTGATGGGAAGATCGAGGGGACGGCTAATGCTTCGGGAACGATCAAGCGTCTTGATTCTTTTGTCATTGCGGTCCCGGTCAATCCTGGCACCATCACGGTTGAGGACGTTGCGGTGGCGACGATCAAGAATTTTACGCTGAGTCCAGCGACGATCCGCGAGGAAGTCGGGGCGACTGATGTTGCGATGACGGTTGAATTGGCGAAAGCCTTGACCGGCTCTAAGGCAGTGGACTTTCAGATTGTGGCGGGTCAGGGGACGCGCGATGTGAATTACGAGGTGGAAGTCACTGAAGGCTTGACGATCCCGACCGGCGACACGAAAGGCACAGCGACGCTGCGCGTCACGCCGGTGGACAACAGCGGTGTGAATAATCCGTGGACGTTCGAGGTGATAGCGAAGGTCGGCACCGAAGCGTCTCAGAAGGATACGGTGGAGTTCAAGATCACGGACGATGAGACGCTGAGCGAAAACATCACGCTGTCGGTCAGCCCGGGTGAAATCAAAGAGGACGCCGGGGCAACGACGGTGACGGTGACCGGCACGTTAGACGGCAAGGTGCTGGACGCGGCGGCGACGATCACGTTGGTCGTGGATGATACGCCGGACAAGTCGGCGACGCGGGACGTGGACTACACGGCGGTGCTTAGCTCGCTGACGATTCCGCGCGGCGAGGTCGTTGGCTCGACGACGATCACGATCACGCCCGTCAACGACGGGACCGACGACAACGACGAGACGATCACGCTGAAGCAGTTGACGGACAATCTCAAGAACCAAGACGACGACAAGATCAAGGTCGGCACCACGAAGATCACGCTGAAAGACGCGGCGAAGATGGATGATTCTTCGGATACGCCGGCGGACACGGGCCGACCGAGTTTCGGTGCGGGGGCGCTAGCCTTTGAAGCGACGGTGGGGCAAGCGTTCAGCGAGGTGTTGCCCGCGGCGACGGGCGGCCAAGGAACGCTGAGGTACGGCGTCACGTCTAACCTCCCGGCAGGTCTGTCGTTTGACGCGGCGACGCGGACGCTTTCGGGAACGCCGACAGCGGTGGGCATGTCGGAAGTCTTCTATACGGCACGGGATGACGACGGAGACATCGGGGGACGGACCTTCACCATCACGGTTGCTGAGGCCCCGCCGGTCACTGTGGGCGTCGCCAGCGTAATGGCTTCGCAATCGGCCGTGCGCGAAAACGGCGACACGGCTGAAATCCGAATTACAGCGACCTTGTCGGAGGCGGCCCCGGCGGCTGAGAGCGTCCGCTTCACGATTGTGCCACCGGCCAGCGGCGCGATGGCCACCCGCGACGTGGATTACACCGCGACATTGGTGGGGACCGTCACCATTGCGGCCGGGGAAAAGGTCGGTTCGACGACGCTTTTCCTGTCGCCGATTGACAACGCTTCGGCGGACGGTCATAAGTTCTTGGGCGTTCGGGCGGCGGCTTCAGGCGGCTGGGGGCAAGTGGACTTGCGGATTTCCGACGACGAGACGCCAAGCACGTCTTTGGTCGTGTCGGTGATGCCGAGCGCGCTCAGCGAGTCGGCGGAATTGACGGAAGTAATGGTCATGGCCGCGTTGGATGGCAAGCCGTTGGCCGAGGCCGCCACCGCCACCGTCTCGATTGATGAGGCGGCTTCGAGTGCCACGCGCGACACGGACTACTCGGCGCTATTCAATCCGACGATTACCATTGCGGCGGGTTCGATCATGGGTTCGACGCGCCTGTTGATTGATCCGGTTTCCGATGGTATGGCTGAAGGCGACGAGACGGTTGTGATCAACGCGATGCTGCCGGGCTTGACGGCGGGTTCGGCGACGCTGGTGCTGACGGAAGCGGCCGGCGGCATGATGGACGATAAGGAGATGATGATCCCCTTGTCTTTCGTCGAGGGCACTTCGATTGCCGCACATGCCTATACGGCGGGCACGGCGATTACGCCGTTGGTGCTGCCGATGGCGATGGGCGGCGAAGGCACCATCACGTATAGCGTGTCGGATTTGCCAGCCGGGCTGTCGTTTGACCCGGCCACCCGGACGATTTCGGGCACACCGGACGCGGCGACCGATGGGGCCGTTGAGGTCACCTACACGGCGACGGCTGGCGCCGAAAGCGTCTCGCTGATGTTCACAATTACAGTCAACGCGATGCTGGACTGGGGCGACCTGAGTTCGTTGTTCGGTCTCAACAGCGGAGCCGGTAAAGCCAATCCGGCCGACTCGCATACCGACAACATGATTCAATTCACCGTGGGTGTGCCGGCAAACCTGACGCTGCCGGCGGTCTCCGGGGGCACCCCGCCGCTGACGTATAGCGTGTCGGGTCTGCCAGCGGGGCTGTCGTTTGACGCGGCGACCCGGACGATTTCCGGGACGCCGACGACGATGGGCGAGACCGTAGCGACCTACACGGTCGTAGATGCCAGTGGCGCGCGTCAGTCGCTGCCGGTGCCGCTGGCGGTGGTGGATCCGCCCCTGTCGGCGCCGACCAATCTGGTCGCCGAGGACTACAAAGGCGCGGACGGCCAAGGCGACCAAGGCGGTTTCGTGATGCTGTCTTGGGAGCTATCGGCCGATCATAAGTCGCTGGACGGCTATCGCATCTTCCGTGCGTTGCCGGTGCTGGGCAATGAGATGGTGCCGTGGGCGCGAGTAGATGCCGTGCCGGGGGTGGCGATGGGCCGCGCTATCGTGGCGACGCTGGACAACGTCTCGACGCGCTGGGGCATTGCCGCCGAGCGCGGGGGTCGCACCACGCACACGATGGCCAAAGCTGTGTTCGTCGAAGCGGACGACCTGACGCAGCCTTACGCGCAGATGGCGGCGACGCTGCAAGCGAGCCGGGACGCCGCGCAAGGCGGTGAGGGTCCGGTGCTGGCGTCGTTGCTGCCGGAAGCATTGGCCTACGCTCGCGGCGTGGCTCCGAAGTTGAATGTCGTCAGTAGTGTGCTGAGTTCGTCGATCACTTGGACGGCCGAGGCTGTGCGGGCGACTGACGACATCGCGCCGTTGGCCGTGTCGGCGTTGCAGGTGTTGGATGCGCCGGACGATCAGGGTGGTCGCATCGCGCTGACGTGGACGCTGTCGCCGTCGGATCAGGTGCTGCAAGGGGTCGTGGCCGGCGCACTAGGCCCGGCGCCGGTCGAGCCGGTCGTGGGCGTACATGGCTACCGCATCTATCGCCGCGCCGTGGGAGCAGAAACGTTTTCCGTGGTCGCCGAGGTGGAGGCGGGCCGTTCGTCCTTCGTCGATGAGACGGCACAGCATGGTGTGCATTACACCTATCAGGTGCGTACTTTCGACTTAGACAACGAGACCGGTTCGGTCGAGCATACCGCGTTAGCCGTGCGCAACCGGGTGGCCGATAGCCAAGGGCAGGCTCTGTTGGGTCTGTTCGGGGCCGACGCGCGCATTGGGTTCGACGATTTCTTCGTGTTGGCCGACCGCTTCGGCTTGACGGCGGGCGACGCCGGGTTTGATCCGGCGTTTGACCTGGCGCCGAATGGGACGATTGACTTCGACGACTTCTTCGTGTTGGCCGACCATTTCGGTCGCAGCGTGGCCGCGGCGGGCAAGCCGGTGCCGTTGCGGGCCGGGCTGAACGGGGACGCACGGCTGTATCTGGACGCGCCAGCCGCCCTGCCGAGCGTAGGAGAGGAGTTCGTCGTTAATGTGCGGTTAGCCGACTTCGTAGCGGTCAAAGGCTACGGCTTGCAGGTAGCCTATGACGCCGACCAGTTGACCTTCGTCGAGGCGCGGACCGATCAGCCGCTGGGCGGCAGCGCATTCGCTACGCCGCAGGTGCTGGCCGATCAAGCGGGCGTGTTGACGGTAGCCGCCCACGGCGACGTCGTTTCGGACGGCGAGCTGATGCTGCGCTTAGTCTTCCGGCCAACGACCGAGATCGAGCACACGACGCTCGAAATCACCGACAGCCAGACGTATGACCGGGCGTTGGGCTTCAACCGGCTGGCATTGCCCGCGCCGGTGGCGGTGCAGACGCGCCCGGCCGTGTTCTCGCTGGCGGCCAACTATCCGAACCCGTTCAATCCGCAGACGACGATTCAGTATGCGTTGCCGCAAGCGGCGGCCGTGGGGCTGACCGTGTACAACGTGTTGGGTCAGCCGGTGCGGACGCTGGTCGCCGAGCATCAGGCGGCGGGTCGTTACGCGGTGGAGTGGGACGCGACCAACGATAGCGGCCAGAGCGTGTCGTCGGGAATGTACTTCTACCGCTTGCAGGCGGGCGGCGATTTCCTCGACATCAAGAAGATGCTGCTGCTCAAGTAGCACCCGCGGCACCGCAAGTCACGGAAATGGGACCCCGATGTTCTGGGGTCCCATTTTCTTTATGAACGTCAACTCGCCAGCCTAGAGGACTGCTTGCAGGCGGGCGGTGACTTCCTCGACATCCAGATGCTGCTGCTGCTCAAGTAGCATCCACGCCCCCGCGAGTCACGGAAATGGGACCCCGATGTTCTGGGGTCCCATTTTCTTTATGAACGTCAGATCGCCCGCCTACGGACCGCTTGCAGGCGGGTGAAGCGTTCCTCGCCGTCAAGATGCTGCTGCTCAAGTAGCCCCCACAGCACCGCGAGTTACGGAAATGGGACCCCGATGTTCTGGAGTCCCATTTCTATTGTCCATGTTGGGAATTAGACAGCGCACAGGTTTGTCCCGCTGTCCCCGCCGCCGGGTCCCATTTCTATTGTCCATGTCGGGAACTGCACTGCCAAAGCGGGATTAGACCAAATCATTCGGTCGTGATGCGTTTTCGGTCGGGCTTGGGGTGCCGGGGTTCAGGCGGAGCGAGAGCGACCCGGGCAACGGGAGTAAAGCTAAATTTCAAAACGTACCACGACCCAGCACTCCTTTGACTCGCACAATGAAATGAATCGTAACGGCTGGATCACCACGCCGTCCAGCCGCCATCCACCGGTACGATGGCCCCATTGACATAGCCGCTGGCCTTTGAGCACAAAAAGAGTACGGCGGTGGCTAGCTCTGCGGGCTGACCAAAGCGGCCTTGCGGCGTAAAGGTGCACAGGCGGGTGCTCATCTTCTCGTCGTCGAGGGCCGTCTCGGTCATTTCGGTGGGGAAATAACTGGGGGCGATAGCGTTTGCTGTGATGCCGTGTCTGCTCCACTCTACGGCCTGCGAGCGCGTCAGTCCTACGAGTCCGTGTTTGCTGATCGTGTAGGCACTTAATCCGTTGATTACCGAGGCTCCCAAGCCGTATATCGAGGCGATATTGACGATGCGGCCGGCTCCAGATTCGCGGAGTAGGGGAAAGCAGGCTTTAGCGAGCAGCCACTGGGCTTTGAGGTTGAGATCAACGACCGCGGCAAAGTCTTGCTCGGCCATGTCTTCGAGGCGGACGCGCGTGGCCGTGCCGGCATTGGCAACCAAGATATCGCAGCCGCCGAGTCGCGTGTGTGCTTGCTCGGGCAGGGCCGCGATGGCGGCGTGGTCGCTGAGGTCGGCCGCGTGTGGGTGGAGAGTGCCGGCGCAGTCTTGCAATTCGTTCGCCAGTGCTTCAAGGCGCTCTTGGCGGCGGGCGATGGCGAGGACGTCAGCACCGGCCGAGACGAGGACCCGGGCCAGTTCGGCTCCTAAGCCGCTGGAGGATCCTGTGACGATGGCTTTGCGACCTTGGCAGCCAAAGAGGGCGTGTAGATAGTCTTTACTGTTCATGGGGGTAAGGTAACGGATGCGTCAAGAGCGGCCAAGCGAGGGCCTATCATGGCGACCGCACGCCAGGAGGCCGTAGGCTGATGGAAGCCTGTTCGCTCGGCCGCGACGAGTGTCGCAGGAAAGTGCTTTTCGGTGGAACTACCGCCCTCTACGGCGATTCGCGGCGGGGCGTTCGAGTGCGTGGGGCACCCGGCACTTTTGCGAGTTTATCGCCGGCCTCGCTGCGGCCGGGCGCCAACTCTTCCGCCTCCCACAACCAGACGTGCGCGTAGCACGGGAGGGGATTTCCAGGCCGTTGACGTGGTGAGGCGAAGGCGGTCTTAGGCGTACAAAATGCAATTGGTGGTGCCGAAGGGATTGGGGCGGCGCTCCTCGCACTGCGGATCGTCGCGCCATTCGCCATCGACCACAAAGCGGTATTCGTGCGTACCCAGCGGCAACGTGACCGAAGTTTTCCACAGGCCCCGGGCGTCTTTTTTTAACGGGCGGGCCTGTGGATCCCAATCGTTGAAGGAGGCAGCCAAGCAAACGCTTTCCGCTTGCGGGGCCAAAAGTTTGAAGAGTTTGCGTTTTTTGGTTTTAGGCGTCATCACAGTCGGCTCTTTCCTGTTGGTAAAGGGGGATTAAACAGAAAAAACGTGGATGCTTGGAAAAGTCAATACCAGTAGGCCCTGATCGCAGACGATTGCGCCCAACTGCTCACGGGCGACAGCGGGTCCCGCGAGGCGGTCGAGGGACCTTGCGCATCCAGCATTTTTCGGGGTGAGCTGCTGAGGATTATGCCGGATGTACTCCGGTGACTCTAGATGAAACTAAATCTACTCCGCGGACTAGCTCTACGAGTTGCCATGGTACATACGCTCCACAAGTTATCCTCGATGAGCCGGTGCAAAGAGGCGGGTGTGTAGGTCCATGCCGGACCTACACACCCAACTACGCTCCTCGTTTAAGCGGCGGGCAGGACGGGCTGCTCGACGTATTCGACGTAGAGGCGCTCTAGGTCGGTGGCTTGGATTTCTTCGCGGGTCAGCGTCTTGACGAGGTGGCCTTGGACCATGATGCCGAGTCGGTCGGCGATCACGCGGGCGCGGAACACGTCGTGAGTGGTCATCCAGATGGCCTTGCCTTCGTGGCGCAATTCATCCAACAGGTCCAAGAACTCGGCGCCGGACTTGGGGTCCAACCCGGACGTGGGTTCGTCGAGCAAGACGATTTGGGCGTCCTTGGCAATGGCAATGGCAATGCCCAACTTCTGGCGCATGCCCTTGGAAAACGTCTTGACCCGCCGATCAAACGCCTCGGCTTGCAGCCCCACCCGCGCCATGATGGCGTCGTAGTGTTCGGCGGCGCGGGCCGGCTGGCCGCTCAAGCGGGTGAAGAAATCCAAGTTCTGCCGGGCACTGAAGTTGCCGTAGAGCATGACGTTTTCCGAGACATAGGCCACGTGCTTTTTGGCTTCCAAAGGCTGCTCGGTGATGTCGATGCCGCACAGCTTGACCGTGCCGTGGGTCGGCTCGGTAAAGCCCAACGCGACCATCAAGGTGGTGGTCTTGCCCGCGCCGTTGGCGCCGAGCATGGTAAAGATCTCGCCGCCGGGGATGGTCAGGGTGAGGTCGGTGACCGCTTTGACGTCCCCGTAGTGCTTGGACAGGCCGATGATTTCCAACATGATGCGTTCCTTTCTCAGGGGGTGTGATAAAACTCACTGTGGAGGGCCCGGCCCAGCAGACGCCGCAGGTGTTCGGCGGCGAGGATGTAGGTCAGGCGCTCGGCGAAATAGGTCTGCTCGGCGACGTTGACGGCGACCCGCTGGCGGCGGATGTCGTCGAAATTGAGGTTGCCCATCGCGTTTTCAAACAACTCTTCAATGGTGTCCAATCGCTGGCGGGCCACATCGGCGCGCCGCCGTAGAATTTGGGTGTTTTCCCGGCGGCTTTGCAACTCGTAAAAGGCCTCGACCACGTCGAGTTCAACGCCGTTGCGGGTCTCGTGGTGGGCTTGGTGTAGCTGGTGGAGCCGCGCCTTTTCTTGGGCGTGGCGGGCCCACCGCTGCCCGCCTTGGAACAACGGGAGCGCGACTTGGGCCTGCACCCGCCAGCCCGCGCCGACGGCGGGGTCCCGGGCCGGGTCTTGGCCGTGGCGGGCTATCGAGCGGCGCCCCGAGCCGACCACCGTCCACGTTTGGCCGTCGCCGCGCCAGTCCAAGCCCCACTCGGTGTCTTGGACGTCCTTGGAAAGTTGCAGGCCCACGTGGGGCAGCCACTGCCAGAGCACCCGGCGCGCTTGCTGCTGCTGCTGGTCTATCTGCCAGCCCAGTTCGGCCAACTGGGGCCGATTGGCGCGGGCTTCCTCGATCAGCCCGGGCAAGTCCGCTTCCTTGGGGTTGAGCAGTTGGAGTTGCTCGTAGGGCGGACCGACCACCTCGATGGCGCGCAGCGAGCGCTTGCCCACTAGACCGATCTCGGTGAACAGTTGCCGATGCAGGGCGCGCAAGGCCCGCTGGAGGTGGTTGATCCGCGCCTGCTCTTCCAACACCTCCAGTTCGGCCTCGTACCGTTCGATCGGCCGGGCTAAGCCCGCGTCGAGGCGCGTTTGCACCCGCTCCATCTTCGCCCGGAAGTAGGCCAGCAACTCGTCGCGACTGGCGATCTCGTCGCGCGTCAGCAGCAGGCGGTAATACGCTTGGCGCACCTGGCTATCCACGGCGATGATGGTCTGGCGGTAGCGCGCTTTTTCGGCCTGCTCTTGGTGCTCGGCGGCCCAGCGCGCCGGGGGCGTTTTGCCGTAGCGCACCAGTTCTTGCTCGGCGGCTAAGAACAGTTCGCGGGCGTCGGTGGCCGGGCCGTCGGCGCGGTCGCGGCGGGTGTAGTCGGCCTGCAGGCCGACCGTCGGCCCCTGTTCGGCGTACTCCAAGCGCGTACTCGCCTGCTTCTGCTGCCAGCGGGCGTGCGCCGCCCCCAGCACCGGGCTGTGGACGCCGGCGGCGCGCTGACAGGTCGACAAATCCCACTCCTCGGCCAGTGCCACGCTCGCCCAGCCGCCCAAGGCGATCCAAATCCAGCGATAAGCCGTCATCGTTTGCTCCATTGCACGGTGAAGACGGCGATGCCCAGCACGATGCTGACCAGCAACACCACCAACCCGGTGATGCCCCAAAACGAGCCGTCGCTTTTGATGTTGATGTTGACGGTGCGCTCCACCGACTCGACCCACTGCCCCTTGTGCTGGGTGCGGGCACTGGTCTTGACTTCGTAGCGGCCAATGTCGGCGCTGTTGACCGGCCGAACCGTCAGCACGGCCTCTAGTTCCTCCCGCGGCGGCAGTCGATCAATTTCCGGGGGCACAAAAGAAACCTCCCAGCCCGGCGGCGACAGCGCCTGCAAGCGGATGTCGAGCAAGTCCACCGTGCCCAGGTTGCGCACGTGCCACACCGACTGGGAATGGCCTTGGCCATTGACCGCCAGGTCTAAGTTGAGGGTGGTCAACTCCAATTCGGCGCGGCCGGTCGGCACCAGTTGCAACGGCTCGTAGCCAATGCCCAACGCTTGCCAAGCCGCCGGATCGGCCGCCGCGACCGTCGCCGCCTCGACCGCTTGGGGTTCGTAGGCCAGCACCGAGAACCGCAACGGCTGATCCACGACAAAACCGGTCGACTGTTCGGGCACATACACGTTGAGCGTCAACGAGACGCTCGAATGATCGCGCGAAAAGCGCAGCCGCGATAGGGTCTGGCCATTCCGCTCGAATTGCCAGCGGAAGTCCTCGGGCAGCCCGTGCGCCATCAGTTGGAAAATCTTTTCGTCTTCGGCCAAACGCTCCAACTGCAACTCATACGCCACCGAGTTGCCCAACGGCCCTTCTTGGGAAAACTGCGTGGCATACACCCGCACCACGTCGCGCGCCGACGCCTTCTCCAAGTGAATGACGTGGTCGTCCACCCGGTTGAGATACTGTAGTTGCACGGTCAAATCCTCGATGTCGGGCCGCTGCAAGCCCACCTCGACGTCGACTTCTTCACCCAGCGCCAGCACCGGGATGTGTACTTGGTAGGGCTGGCCGACCCGGACTCGATCGGCCAAGATGACGACGAAGATGTTGTTGACCTGCAACAGGGACGCGGCGTCTTGGTCCACGCCGTTGATGGCGTAGCGCCGCCGGGCGGCATCGACCATCTGCGCCAAGTGCAAGTCCGAGTCGTTGCGCAGCGTCAGCCGCACGCGCACCTTGTCGCCTTCCACGCCGTACTTTTGGCCGTTGACCACCGTCAGATGGGTGGCGTCGCCCAGTGAGTTGAGGAAGGTGCGCTGGAGGTTTAAGTCGGCCCGTTGCCGCTCTTGCCGCGTGCGCTCATACCGCTCGCGGGCTAAGCGCAACTCCTGGCCGGTCACCACCCCGCGCTCTTTGAGGCCGGTCATCTGATCATACTCAATCTGAACCTCGGCCTCCCGCGCTTTCGCTTGCTTCAACTGCAAGTGCGCCTCTTCAAGATCGAGCAGAATGCGCTGCTGTTCCTTCGTCAAGGTCGAAGCACCGGACGAAAGGGAAAACGCGAACAAAACGAAAATAGAGAAAAGTGCAGACATGGCTGCCTTCCTTTCTTTATGGCTGGTCTGCAGTGACCAGCACGTTATTGCTTCTACATCGCAATATGCAATCATCGTGCCAACTAGTAACCAGCGGGGGATTATCGCGCCGATTTTCTCGATTTTAAGGTTTATAAGTGACTGTTAAATAATGCTTTATAAAATGTAAAAATAAATTTCTTTCGAGTCGATCAGGCCCTTGGCGATACCCGCTTAATGCGCTAAAAGTGCGCGGATACATCGCACAAGTGCGACAAATCATCGCTTTTTGTGCGTCGAAATATCGCATGAGTGTGCGGTTGGAAGTTGGTGCAGGTTGATAGACAGCGGGATTTTGGCAGAGAAACGGGCAGCCCAGATACCGACTGGACTGCCCGCTGTAAAAGTCTTTTTTGGGTTAGGCGGCCATAGCCTTAATGACAGCTTGGCTCTGTGTCTCCATACCGAGTTGCTTAAACAGGCGCAACGCCGCCACCCATTCGGCCAACGCCCGTCGCTTGTTGCCGTCCTGTTGCGCGTACAGATTGCCCAAGGATACGTAGCTGAAAGCCTGCATCCTCGCGTTTCCTAGCTGTCGGCACAGGTCCATAGAAGCCTGTACATGCCGTTGCGCCATTGCTAGGTCGCCAGCGGTCCTGTAGAGCTCGGCCAGCAGAGCCGCCATGCCACAGCGACCTTGGGCATGCCCCTGTGCCACGTAGATGCTCAAGGCTTCGTTGCCGCTGCTCAGGGCGCGCTCTGTATGGCCTAAGTCGCGGCAGACCGAAGCGATAGAGCCGAGTTGCAGGGCCACTTCGAGGGGCGTCCCTTGCTGCCGCGCCGCCGCTAGTCCAGCCGTAAAGTGGTGCAGGGCCTGCTGTGGGTCGCCGCGCCGCCGGGCCAGTTGCCCCAAGCTGTTGAGCAGGTTGCCCGGTGCGTCGTCGGCATAGAGGGCGCGGCTGCGCTGGAGCCACTGTTGAGCCTCCGATAGGTCGTTCTGCTGCATGTAGAGGTTGCCCATGTTGTTGGCCATCTTGGCCGCAAGGGCGGCATCGCCTCCTTGTTGGGCGTGCTGCATGGCCTGGTGGTAGTATGTTGCGGCTTCGGCCCAGCGGGATTGGCATTGTTTGACAAAGCCTATGTTGCCTTCGGCCTCGGCTATATCGCGTAGGGAGCGGCTAGGCGAGCAGGCGGCCAACGCCTCTTGGAAGTAGCGCAGCGATTCGTCGAAATCGCCGGCGATCTCGCCGTAGTGGCCGAGCTGGGTGCAAGCCGCAAAAAGCTCCTTTTGGCATCCCTCGGCGCGTGCGAGCCGCCGCGCTGTTTGGTAGTGGGTGACTGCTTGCTCGTTCTGTCCCTTTTTTCGGCAGGTATGGCCCAACAAAAGGTGCGTTGAGGCCTTGGTTGTTTTGGACGGATTCACGGTGGTCTCCTTATCGCGTCAGGGCCAGCACAGGTATGAACACCTGCTCTGCACCGATTTGCACGGCTACCCGGCAGTTCAGCGCACCAGCGGGGAAATCGCTCGCGTTGCGGATCTGGACGACTAAGTGCTGGTCCGCTTCTCGTTGATATTCGATAGCCAAGGTTACCTCGTCGCACATGGGCACCGCCTGTACGGGCGCGTTGGCTAACTCGGCTGGCAAGCCTAGGCGCACTGGGCGCGTCTCGCGCCGCTGCGCTCTGCCCACGCCGAAAGATGCGCTCTGCGGTGTTAGGCTAAATCGGGGGCTGACTCGCCCGCGCACTTCGATAGCCCGGGTGTACTCGGCGTCCTCGGCTGCAATCGTCGCCTCGATGGTGGCGATAATGCGATCGCCCCACGTTAGGTTCGCTGCCGGGGCAATCGCTAGGGCGGTGCCGTTTTCTACTACCGATGCCTCTATGCCTTTGCCCGCGACCTGAACCCGGCTAATGTGCCGCGGCTGCTCGTTGATCTGCGCGAGGGGAATGCGGCGGCTCGTGGCGGCCAGATCGTCGCCTCGAATCATCCCCAAGTTCAAGTTGCTGGGCAGCATGGGCACGACCTGTCCGGCCAACTGCAACTGCCATTTATCGGCTTGGCCGGCCACGCTAAAGTCAATGCTGGAGGCAAAGGTTCCGGCGCGTCCCCAGGTATCGACCTGATAGGCAATCGAGTACGTCTCGCCGGCCTTTAGCGGCCCTTGGGGAAACTCGACGCCGGTGCAGCCGCAGCCGGGTTCGGCCGCGACGATTTCCATGTCGTAGGGCGCGACAAAGCGCACTTCGCCGGCCGTACCCTCGCTGTCGTAAGCGATGCCGAACTCGGCCGTCTGCGGGAGTTCGGCGGCATGGGCCCCGCCGGTGTGGAGCACGGCGACTAGGGCCGCTGTTTTTAGCGTTAGCTTGTGCATCACAACCCTCCTTTTTAGACAATGCTGGCTCTCAGCCACGACCGGTAGGCCAGCATGTAAGTGATGATGGCAAAAAAGAAAAGCCCGATTACATCGACGACCGCATGCCGCAGCAAGGTCGTCGCCGACAGGTCTTCGGTGAAGACGGGTAGGGTATCGGGGTCGATTTTCTGCTTCGACAGCCCTTGGGCGACGGGGTAGATGTGCATGCTTTTGGGGTCGTCGCGGTCGCGGTTTAGCATGGTCTGGTCGAACTGCTGGACGTAAGTACGCGCCTGCTCGACAAAACTTTTGTGGCGCGATAGCCCGGTGCCGGCGAGGGCTTCCATGCCGTACTGAAAGCAGCCCATCGGCGACAGGCGCACGATGTGGCGGACTTTTTCGACCTCGCCGAGGCTGTGGGCCAGGAATTCATCTTCCCGGTCTTGCATAAGCCGGCGAAAGGTGCGTTCGGCCTTGGCCAAGGGGCGCAATTTTTCGGGTTTTCTCAGATCGCGCCTCTGCAATTGGTTGTGAATATTAGCTATTTCATCTTTTACTGGAGGATGCCACTCCCACTCCATTAGAAGCGCGTCCCCGAATTCGCGGGTCAACGCGCGGGAGGCCAGTGCGCCGCCAGCCGAGGGCCAGAGCAGCACCCCACAAGTCCAGAGCAACAGCACACTCACCAGACTCGAGCGCGTGGTGCTGCTCCGTATTGACACCCACAGCCCCAACCCGACGAAGCAGGCCAGATACAGCAGGGCTAAGCCGACCATGCCGATCAAGCGTCCGGCCTCGACCAAGCCCAAGTTCATCTGCGCGAGTGCGACTACAATGAGCAAGTTGACGATGATGGCGAGGCACAGCACCAGGCCGAGGGCCAGCATCGCGCCGAAGAACTTGCCCAACAGCAGAGTGTGCCGCGGCAGGCTCTGGGCCATGACCAGCTTGAGGGTACCGCGCTCTTTTTCGCCAATGAAGGCGTCAAAGGTGAACAGCAAGGCCATGAGGCTCAAGAGACCGCCGATGATAAAGACCCAGTCGATGGACCGGCTCTTCATCAACTGGTGGACCTTTGGTGCCCAGACGCCTTTGATGTCCCAATAGATGAGTGGATAGGCCGTGTAGAAATTGATGCCGTGGTAATTAGAGTACCAACTCGGTGTCCAGAGGCGCTCAGGCAGGACGTCGTTGGCACCAACGGCGCAGAACATGAGGGGACTGGGTTTTTTGTAGATATAGTCCTGTGCGCCGTGGACTATCAGCTTCCACAAACCCGTTTGGGCATTGTTGCGGCCGATTTCTTGCTCGGCTTGGACCTGTTCGAGATAATGGTCGCGGCGGGACTCGTACGAGCCGCCGACAAATCCGAGGGCGTTGAGCACCATCAGCCCTACGACTAGCACGAGGGCCAAGCTGAAGCGCAGGCTGATGAGGTGATCGATCAGTTCGCGTTTTACAATGGCTGTTAGCATTGGGAAGTCTCCTTTTTTAGAGTCAGCGGCAAAAGTGGATTATATGAGGTTGAACAGAAAATTCTGCGGCACACCGCCGCTAAAATAGGCTTCTACATGGCGCCACATGGCCCGCTCTGGATCCCAGACCAGCCGGAAGAAGGACGGGGTGCGCCCCTGCCACGGCCAAGGGGAGACCCCGGCCGGCTCTTCGACGATGAACATGATGTCGGCGAAAATCAACGACTCGCCTTTCTGTAGGGCTTGCTCAACCTCGTCCCGCAGTTTGGGGTGAAAGTTCAAGGTGCCCTTGGGGATCATACCGTGCGTCTGGAGATAGAACGCATAGCTATCGTACGCCTCCTGCATCTCAAATACCTTGAACGCGCTGTCGAAAAAGGACACGTTCTCAAAAAAGTAATCGCGTTTCGTCAGGTCGAGTATTACTCGGTGACCTGAGGCAAACATGGCAAAGGGCGTGTCGCCGATGGGGGCGTTGTTGCTGGCGAGATACTCTTTCAGGAAATCTATCCCGTCGGGGTTGTTGACGCCCTCGCGGAGGTAAAACGCGGCGGCGAGGCTGTCGCTGCCCGAAGCCGAAAAGACGACCAAAAGCTCGTAGAGCCAGTCGCGCAATGCGGCTTCTTGCGCCAGGTCAATGGAAGCACCCAGATCGAGGGGGATCGCCTCGACCGCCTGCCGCAATTCGGCCCCGGCCTCGACCTTCATCATCTCCTGGCCGTGGATGTAGTCGTAGAAGACTTGCAGGCTGTCGGGATCGGAGGAAAAGCCGCCGTAGTGGGGCTTAGGAAGCGCGACCGTAGGGCTGGAGTTGCCTTCTTGTTCTACACACGCAGCCTGAGCGAACCAAGCGGCGATTAGGGCGAAATACAAAGTTTTCATCGCGAACTCCTCATTCTTTAAGAGACGGTTGGATTGCCTTGGAATAGCGGTGATTTAGGTCGCGGATCACTTTGAAGTGACCCACGACCGCGATGTACCATTAAGGATTGGCCTAAATGTAAGAGAACAGAAAATACGATGTCCCTCGTACGTAAACGACCTCTACATGGCGCCACATAGCCTTGTTTGGGTCCCAAGCCATGCGAAAGAAGAACGGGATATGCGCCCCTTCTAAGGCGGCAACCTCTTCGGGCTCTTCGACGATGAGCATGACCTCGGCCAAAGTCTGCGGTTGGCCAGCTTGGAGGTGCTCTTTAATCTCGCTCTGCATTTTTTTAAAGTTGGTGCCGCGTGAGGGCACGGGTGGCAGCATGCCGCCCATCATGAGGGACTGGAAGTAAGGGCTGGGCTCGGTCTGCTTCTCGGCGACCTCAAACGCGCTGTTGGCAAAGGATACCTTGCCGAAGTAGTAATCGTATCCATTCTTGTCGAGGAGTTGCCGGTGTCCGGCTTTGAGGATGTCAAAAGGCGTATCGCCTTGTAGGAGGCCCTCATCTGCAAGCTGGTTTTTTAACTTCTCTATCTCTTCGGGGTTGTTGACGCCCTCGCGGAGGTAGAACGCGGCGGCGAGGCTGTCGCTACTGGCCCCCGAAAAAGCGACTAAGAAGTCGTAGAGCCAAGTGCGTAGGTCGGCTTCTTGGGCGGGTGTGATGGGTGTGCTTGCCTTGACGGGGATGGCGGCGATGGCCTGCTGCAACGGGTCGCCGGCCTCGACGTTTATCATCTCCAAGCTGTTGACATAGGCTGAAAAGGCTTGGATAGAGGCTTGGATGCTGGCGGGGTCAGCGAAGGAGTAGCCGCCGTACTGGGCTTTCGGCTCGGCTGCGACGCTGGCGGCCAACCAAGCGGTGCTTAGAGTGAAAAGCAACGTTTTCATTTTATCCCTTTTCTGAGTTTGGGTTGAGTGGCCCCGGAATAGCGGCGTTTCAGCGACTATTCCGGGGCGCGTTGGGTTGGGGGTTGAGTGGCTTAGGCCAGCCGCTCCTGAAAGCTGGTTAGGAATTGCATACCGGGTTCCCGTATGCGTCGCAATCGCACTCAACTGTCGAACCGATTGCGAAGCACCAACCATTAGGGCACTTGGCAAAGCACGCCAAAGCCTCGGCCTTCTGCGGCAGAAAGCTGGCGATAAAGGCCGTGAGGCCAATGGTTAAGCTGATGATGCGCTTTTTCATGATGGTCTCCTTTGCTCTGGTTTGATGCGTGGTCTCGGCGGCGATCGCCGAGGTGAAACACTTGAGACGATGACGATGTGTTGAGGCGTTCCCTCCTTTCTGCCCCGGCGGATGAGTGTGAAGTTTCTTGCTTCGGTACGATATAATGCAAACATCATGCCAAGGCGTTGCCAGTGGATGACAATCGCGCCGCGTCTAAACCATAAGATATTGTTAAATAGTAGTTTATGGAAAGTGAAATAAATTTTACCATCGTCTTTCGTGCTTCTTGCCCGGCCCTTTGACGGCCCAAAAGTGCGACAATACATCGCACAAGTGCGTCTAAATGTCGCGCTTAGTGCGTCTAAACATCGCATGACGTGCCGAGCAGGTCTCGCTAGCCGGCCGCCCTTGCTGGGGACAGGCTTTGCTGCTTGACGTGGCGGGAACGGGGTGGCTGGGCACACAAAAGCGGGCAGCCGGTCTATGGCTGCCCGCTTTATGGTTATAGGATTCCGCTCACTGGGCGTCGTATCGGGCAAAGAGTCGGTTGGCCAGGACAAAGAGGCTGACCGCATACAGCAATAGGGCGGTTAAGTCCGGCCAGGCGTGGCTCAGACTTTGGCCGACGGTCCAGCCGCGCTCGTTAAATCTCGGCAGGTCGCGCAGGTCGGCGCGCCAGCCATCGTCGTCGTTGAACCACTCGCGGGAGCCAAAGGCATCGCGCTCTTCGAGAAAGGTGATAATCTGCCCGCGATAGGCGCGAACTTGGTCGATAAAGTCGTAGTATTCGCGTCGGCTGGTGCCGGCGAATGCGCTGGCGGCTTGGGCGTAGGCTCCGGCGGGCAGGAGGCGTTGGAGGTAGGCATTCCATCGTTGGATGCGTCGGGGGAGGTCTTCGATCAGGGGTGCTTTGGCGTTCCAAGCGGGTTGGGCGTATTTCAGGCGCAGCCGCTCGCCGGTGCGGAGGATGGCTTGGAACTCGGCCAGGGCCGGCGTATCGACGATTTCAGATAAATAGAACGGGGTACTCTGCTCATTTAATGCATGGTATACGCCAGGTCCTCCAGGGACACTTATTTGTCCGTAGCGCGGGTGCTTGGACCGCTCGAGCATGTGTATGGGAGGATATCGGTTCTGGCCGAACATCCCCATGGGGCCAAGGGGCATATCGTCTTCGCCAGCCGCTTTGGTCGTCGGGGTTGGGCCCTGCGCCCGCACGAGGTCAAGGACCTCCTGATCGAACTTATCCCATATTTGCGCGGCGCGATGGTGCGCCTGCTTGTACTTTTCACCCATGTTGGCCTGTTCGTTGAGCCAAGCCGTGATGCTGTCGGGCAGCACAATCGCCAGCACCGCCCACATAAACAGCGCGTAAATCAAACTGGTCGCCGAGCGGTGCGTCGCGCAGGAGATGACCAGTCCAATCAGATAGAACACCAGCAGATACAAGAGCGACAGCGCGAACAGCAGCCCCAACCGCAGCCACACGTCCAGCCCAACTTCAATCTGCTCGGTGCCCAACAGCAAGATCGTCAGCAGGATAAAGCCCAAGGCCGCGGGAATGGCCAAGGTGGTCAGGCCGGCCAGCAACTTGCCGACGAGGACTTGGGCGCGGCTGACGTTGGTGGTCAGCATCAGGCGCAGGGTGCCGTCTTCCTTCTCGCCGGAGACGGTCTCGCTGGCGATGAGGATGGCCAGCAGCCCCAGCACGAGTTGGAAGATGTACAGGGTGTCGAAGGAGGCGAAGATGTTGAGGTAGGGGTTTTTTGACTGGAAGGGGACAATGGCCTCGGTTTGGTGGGGCACCTCAAAGAGCAGGACCTTGACGGCTTGTCCGATCTCAGGTTCGACGCCTTCGGCAAACACCGCGAGGGGGCGCGGAGGCCGTAGAACACGCGGGGCCGCCTCGTCATTGAGTGGCGACTTGCTGGAGTGGTTGAAGTCTGAGCCTAAGACTGAATAGTAGGTGATTTCGGGCAGTTTGGTTTCCTCGACGGCGCGTTGGGTGAGGTAACTGGCCTTTTTGTGGACATAGGCTTGGCTGGTCAGCATGCCGTTGGCGATGATGAGTATCACGGCGAGGGCGGTGCAGGCGGCGAAGCGCTGACTCAGCAGGTGGCTGAGCATCTCTTTTTTGAACACAATGCCTATCATGGATCGGCTCCTATTTATGGGTGCAAGGCGCATGGCTCGGTTGCCCAAGCTAGATGGCGCATCAGCAGGGCTTCTCGGCTACCTCGTCGGGCTGCACCTTGCCATAACGCTCGTGAAAACCGACGGGGGCCGAAAGGATTGACCTAAATGTAAGGGAACAGAAAATACGATGTCCCGCGGCAGTAAACGACCTCTACATGGCGCCACATAGCCTTGTTTGGGTCCCAAGCCATGCGAAAGAAGAACGGGATGTGCGCCCCTTCTAGGGCGGCAACTTCCTCGGGCTCTTCGACGATGAGCATGACCTCGGCCAAGGTCTGCGGTTGGCCAGCTTGGAGGTGATCTTGAACCTCGCTCTTCATTTTGGACTCGTTGCTGTACACGCTCCCGGGTGGAATCATGCCGTTCTCCACGAGGTACCTGATATAAGGGCTGAGCTTGGTCTGCCTTTCGGCCACCTCAAACGCGCTGTTGGCAAAGGATACCTTGCCGAAGTAGTAATCGTATCCATTCTTGTCGAGGAGTTGCCGGTGTCCGGCTTTGAGGATGTCAAAAGGCGTATCGCCTTGTAGGAGGCCCTTGTTTGCAAGATCGTTTTTTAACTTCTCTATCTGTTCGGGGTTGTTGACGCCCTCGCGAAGGTAGAACGCGGCGGCGAGGCTGTCGCTGCTGGCCCCCGAAAAAGCGACTAAGAAGTCGTAGAGCCAAGTGCGTAGGTCGGCTTCTTGGGCGGGTGTGATGGGGGTGCTTGCCTTGACGGGGATGGCGGCGATGGCCTGCTGCAACGGGTCGCCGGCCTCGACGTTTATCATCTCCAAGCTGTTGACATAGGCTGAAAAGGCTTGGATAGAGGCTTGGATGCTGGCGGGGTCGGTGAAGGAGTAGCCGCCGTACTGGGCTTTCGGCTCGGCTGCGACGCTGGTGGCCAACCAAGCGGTGCTTAGGGTGAAAAGCAACGTTTTCATTTTATCCCTTTTCTGAGTTTGGGTTGAGTGGCCCCGGAATAGCGGCGTTTCAGCGACTATTCCGGGGCGCGTTGGGTTGGGGGTTGAGTGGCTTAGGCCAGCCGCTCCTGAAGGCTGGTTAGGAATTGCATACCGGGTTCCCGTCTGCGTTGCAATAGCACTTGGCGCCCGGACCGATTGCGAAGCACCAACCGTTATCGCAATCGGCTTCGCACCAAAAGGCTTCGGCCTTCTGCGGCAGGAAACTGGCGATAAAGGCCGTGAGGCCAATGGTTAAGCTGATGATGCGCTTTTTCATGATGCTCTCCTTTGCTCTGGCTTGCTGAGTGGTCAAGGCGGTGATCGCCGGGGTGAAGCACTTGAGACGATGTGTTGAAGCGTTCCCTCCTTTCTGCCTCCGCTCACTGGGCGTCGTAGCGGGCAAAGAGTCGGTTGGCCAAGACAAAGAGGCCGACGGCATACAGCAATAGGGCGGTTAAGTCCGGCCAGGCGTGGCTCAGACTTTGGCCGACGGTCCAGCCGCGCTCGTTAAATCGCGGCAGGTCGCGTAGGTCGGCCCGCCAGCCGTCGTCGTCGTTGAACCACTCGCGGGAGCCAAAGGCATCGCGCTCTTCGAGAAAAGTGATAATCTGCCCGCGATAGGTGCGAACTTGGTCGATAAAGTCGTAGTATTCGCGTCGGCTGGTGCCGGCGAATGCACTGGCGGCTTGGGCATAGGCTCCGGCGGGCAGGAGGCGTTGTAGGTAGGTATTCCATCGTTGGATGCGTCGGGGGTCGTCTTCGATGAGGGGTGCTTTGGCGTTCCAAGCGGGTTGGGCGTATTTCAGGCGCAGCCGCTCGCCGGTGCGGATGATGGCTTGGAACTCGGCCAGGGCCGGCGTATCGACGATACCAGAGAGATAAATCCGTGGCTTCTGCCCATTTCTTAAATAGTATATGCCATGGGTTACAACGGTGGTTGCGGCTCCGTAGCGGGGTTGTATGAACCGTTCGAGCATGTGTATGGGAGGATACCGATTCTGGCCGAACATCCCCATGGGGCCAAGGGTCATATCGTCCTCGCCAGCCGCTTTGGTCGTCGGGGTTGGGCCCTGCGCCCGCGTGAGGTCAAGGACCTCCTGATCGAACTTATCCCATATTTGCGCGGCGCGGTGGTGCGCCTGCTTGTACTTTTCACCCATGTTGGCCTGTTCGTTGAGCCAGGCCGTGATGCTGTCGGGCAGCACAATCGCCAGCACCGCCCACATAAACAGCGCGTAAATCAAACTGGTCGCCGAGCGGTGCGTCGCGCAGGAGATGACCAGTCCAATCAGATAGAACACCAGCAGATACAAAAGCGACAGCGCGAACAGCAGCCCCAACCGTAGCCACACGTCCAGCCCAACTTCAATCTGCTCGGTGCCCAACAGCAAGATCGTCAGCAGGATAAAGCCCAAGGCTGCGGGAATGGCCAAGGTGGTCAGGCCGGCCAGCAGCTTGCCCGCGAGGACTTGGGCGCGGCTGACGTTAGTGGTCAGCATCAGGCGCAGGGTGCCGTCTTCCTTCTCGCCGGAGACGGTCTCGCTGGCGATGAGGATGGCCAGCAGCCCCAGCACGAGTTGGAAGATGTACAAGGTGTCGAAGGAGGCGAAGATGTTGAGATAGGGGTTTTTTGACTGGAAGGGGACAATGGCCTCGGTTTGGTGGGGCACCTCAAAGAGCAGGACCTTGACGGCGTGCCCAACTTCGGGTTCGACGCCTTCGGCAAACACCGCGAGGGGCCGCGGAGGCCGTAGCGCACGCGGGGTCGCATCGTCCTCGAGTGGCGACTTGCTGGAGCTGTTCTTGTCTGAGCCTAGGACCGCATAGTAGGTGATTTCGGGCAGTTTGGCTTCCTCGACGGCGCGTTGGGTTAGGTAACTGGCCTTTTTGTGGACATAGGCTTGGCTGGTCAGCATGCCGTTGGCGATGATGAGCACCACGGCGAGGGCGGTGCAGGCGGCGAAGCGCTGACTCAGCAGGTGGCTGAGCATCTCTTTTTTGAACACAATGCCTATCATGGATCGGCTCCTATTTATGGGTGCAAGGCGCATGGCTCGGTTGCCCAAGCCGGATGCCGCGTCAGCAGGGCTTCTAGCTCGGCTACCTCGTCGGGCTGCACTTTGCCATAACGCTCGTGAAAGTCGCAAGACTAATTCGGCGGGCAGAAGCGGATCTGGCCAGATACCCGCCCGCCATAGGTCACCCCGGAATAGCGGCGTTTAAGCGACTATTCCGGGGCGCGTTGGGTTGGGGGTTGAGTGGCTTAGGCCAGCCGCTCCTGAAGGCTGGTTAGGCGAGAGTGCATACCGCGTTCCCGTCTGCGTCGCAATCGCACTTATAGTTCGGACCGATTGCGAAGCACCAACCGTTATCGCAATTGGCTTCGCACCAAAAGGCTTCGGCCTTCTGCGGCAGGAAACTGGCGATAAAGGCCGTGAGGCCAATGGTTAAGCTGATGATGCGCTTTTTCATGATGCTCTCCTTTGCTCTGGCTTGCTGAGTGGTCAAGGCGGTGATCGCCGGGGTGAAGCACTTGAGACGATGTGTTGAAGCGTTCCCTCCTTTCTGCCCCTGCGGATGAGTGTGAAGTTTCTTGCTTCGGTACGATATAATGCAAACATCGTGCCAAGGCGTTGCCAGTGGACGACAATCGCGCCGCGTTGAAATCCTAACATATTGTTAAATAGTAGTTTATGGAAGGTGAAATAAATTTTACCATCGTCTCTCGTGCTTCTTGCCCGGTCCTTTGACAGCCTAAAAATGCGACAATACATCGCACAAGTGCGTCTAAATATCGCGCTTAGTGCGTCTAAACATCGCATGATGCGCCGGTCGGGTTCCGCTAGCCGGCCGCCCTTGCCGGGGACGGGCTTTGCTACTTGGCGTGTCGGGAACGGGGTGGCCGGGTACACAAAAGCGGGCAGCCATAGACCGGCTGCCCGCTTTATGGTTATAGGATTCCGCTCACTGGGCGTCGTATCGGGCAAAGAGTCGGTTGGCCAGAACAAAGAGGCTGACCGCATACAGCAATAGGGCGGTTAAGTCCGGCCAGGCGTGGCTCAGACTTTGGCCGACGGTCCAGCCGCGCTCGTTAAATCTCGGCAGGTCGCGCAGGTCGGCGCGCCAGCCATCGTCGTCGTTGAACCACTCGCGGGAGCCAAAGGCATCGCGCTCTTCGAGAAAGGTGATAATCTGCCCGCGATAGGCGCGTACTTGGTCGATAAAGTCGTAGTATTCGCGTCGGCTGGTGCCGGCGAATGCACTGGCGGCTTGGGCATAGGCTCCGGCGGGCAGGAGGCGTTGGAGGTAGGTATTCCATCGTTGGATGCGTCGGGGGTCGTCTTCGATCAGGGGTGCTTTGGCGTTCCAAGCGGGTTGGGCGTATTTCAGGCGCAGTCGCTCGCCGGTGCGGAGGATGGCTTGGAACTCGGCCAGGGCCGGCGTATCGACGATACTAGATAAATAGAACGTGGGCCGCTGCTCTTTTTTTCTATGGTATACGCCAGGTCCTCCAAAGACACTTTTGGCTCCGTAGCGCGGGTGCTTGAACCGTTCGAGCATGTGTATGGGAGGATACCGGTTCTGGCCGGGGCCAAGGGTCATATCGTCTTCGCCAGCCGCTTTGGTCGTCGGGGTTGGGCCGTGCGCCCGCACGAGGTCAAGGACCTCTTGATCGAACTTATCCCATACTTGCGCGGCGCGATGGTGCGCCTGCTTGTACTTTTCACCCATGTTAGCCTGTTCGTTGAGCCAAGCCGTGATGCTGTCGGGCAGCACAATCGCCAGCACCGCCCACATAAACAGCGCGTAAATCAAACTGGTCGCCGAGCGGTGCGTCGCGCAGGAGATGACCAGTCCAATCAGATAGAACACCAGCAGATACAAGAGCGACAGCGCGAACAACAACCCCAACCGCAGCCACACGTCCAGCCCAACTTCAATCTGCTCGGTGCCCAACAGCAAGATCGTCAGCAGGATAAAGCCCAAGGCCGCGGGAATGGCCAAGGTGGTCAGGCCGGCCAGCAGCTTGCCCGCGAGGACTTGGGCGCGGCTGACGTTGGTGGTCAGCATCAGGCGCAGGGTGCCGGCTTCCTTCTCGCCGGAGACGGTCTCGCTGGCGATGAGGATGGCCAGCAGCCCCAGCACGAGTTGGAAGATGTACAAGGTGTCGAAGGAGGCGAAGATGTTGAGATAGGGGTTTTTTGACTGGAAGGGGACAATGGCCTCGGTTTGGTGGGGCACCTCAAAGAGCAGGACCTTGACGGCGTGCCCAACTTCGGGTTCGACGCCTTCGGCAAACACCGCGAGGGGCCGCGGAGGCCGTAGCGCACGCGGGGTCGCATCGTCGAGGAGTGGGGACTTGTCGGAGTTGTCGAAGTCTGAGCCTAAGACTGAATAGTAGGTGATTTCGGGCAGTTTGGCTTCCTCGACGGCGCGTTGGGTTAGGTAACTGGCCTTTTTGTGGACATAGGCTTGGCTGGTCAGCATGCCGTTGGCGATGATGAGTATCACGGCGAGGGCCGTGCAGGCGGCGAAGCGCTGACTCAGCAGGTGGCTGAGCATCTCTTTTTTGAACACAATGCCTATCATGGGGTGGCTCCTATTTATGGGTGCAAGGCGCATGGCTCGGTTGCCCAAGCCGGATGGCGCATCAGCAGGGCTTCTAACTCGGCTATCTCGTCGGGCTGCACCTTGTCATAACGCTCGTGAAAGTGCAAGAGGTCGCGCAAGACTAATTCGTCGGGCAGCAGCGGATCGGGCCAGATGCCCGCCCGCCACAGCTCGATTAACCACAGCTTGGGGTCGCGGTTTTCCCGAGCCATATAGGCGATGGCTTGCACCCGGGTGCGCTGCTCGTCGGCGAGTTTGCTCGGGTCGGAAAACTCGTGATAGTGATACAAATGATACGTCCGGGCTTGGCGGGCAAAGCCCGGGCCGACCCCAGCGTGCTGCAACCGATAGGCCAGATCCCACCCCTCGGAAAACGGAATGTCCGCCGCAAAGCCGCCCACCTCGCCGAAGGCTTGGCGCGGCACCGCGCTGTTGTGCGGATAGAAGCCGAGAAAGCCCAGCGGCGAATCGGGATGGGCGGAGTACAGCTCGACGACCTGATCCTGCATGGCCTTCAGTTCGTCAAAGGGATAGCCGCCTTCTTGGGCGCGGGCGTGGATGCTGGCAAAGTCGCGGCGGATTTGGTCTTCGGTAATCAGCACCTGTTGCTGATTGATCCGCAGGAAGTCGGCCAACACGCTCGGCGTGCGCGCTGCGTCAAAGACGGCCTGCTGCGGGTCGGGCAGATACTCAATGAGGGGCAGGCTATACATGAAGCCGCACAAGTAGCGCTGGCGCGCCCCTTGTTCCCACGCGGCCCATAGGTGCTTCAACCAAGTCGGATGCGGCAAGGCGTCGCCGTCGAGAAAGGCCACGAGCGGACCCCGCGCCTGTTCGACACCGGCGTTGCGCGCTCGGCAGCGCCCCACATTGGGCCGCATCGACACCACGTGTACCTCGGGATATTCAGCGGCCAGCATGGCGTCCGTCCCATCGGTGCAGCCGTCATCGACGATGATGATCTCAAAACGCTCCTGGGGAAAGTGCTGGCCGGCCAAGCCGCACAACACCAAGCGCAGACGAGCTTGTTGGTTGTGGGTGGCAATGACGACGGAAATATCGATGCTCATGGCGCCCTCCTTACTGGCGTTCAAGGGTCAAATGGCATTCGTAGTGCAGGCCCTCGGGCGGGATCAGCGGCCGGTTGGGGTTGGTCGCGGCGTTGGGGTTGGGGACCATGAGTTGCGGGATGTCCAAAACCGACTGGGAACACACCACCCGGTGGCAGTCTAGGTGGCCAAAGTAGTATTCGACAAACGCCTCGCTGTGCTTTTCAATGCGCTGGCGCAACCAGGAATCGGCGACGTTGTCCGCGGTCATGGCCTGGCGGCTGAGGGCGATCCCGTGAAATTCCACTGGCAACCAGCCGGTCTCCCGCGTGTACAGCTCGACCCACGTGTGGCCGAAGATGGGCGTGTCGTACGTGCTAATGCCATAGCGGTCCGGCCCTTGGGGGGCTACGGCTAGGCCACCGGTCACCTCGCGGGCGGGTATGCCCAACAAGCGGCACAGGGCGATGTAGGTGCGGCTCAGGGTAATGCAGTGGACCCCCTCGGCGCCGAGCGCGATACCCGTGCTACACGCCAAGCATTGACACTTTTCGTTGGTTTTCTGGAAGCGTTTGCTGCGGACCAAACGCTCGTACAGACGACGCGCCTTATCGACATTGCTCAGGCCCGGTGCGTCGAGATGCAAGTCGGCGAGGACGTCTCGCACCCGCCGCGACCGGCCCAAGGAGTCCTCTACGGCGGTGTAGTGGCGGTACTCGCTAGGCGTCAGCGACGCCGGAGTGTGCTCTTTTAGCGGCAGACTGCGGACTTCAACTTCGCAGGCATACGAGAACGCTAGCGTCTCAGCGGCTGGCTCAATAGAGCAGGGGTAGGCGTAGAAGAAGCCGGCGTGGGGTGCCAGATAAGGCCGCAACGCGCCCGGATTGCAGTCGAGCAACTCGACGACCGGCTGCTGGGGCCGATGCAGCGGATAGGGCAGAAACAGCCGCGCCGGTCCAGTGGTCTTGCAGGCGGCCACCTGCGCCTTGTAGGTGTAGGTCAATCGGTAGCGCTGGCTGGACTGATGCGCCTTTAGCTTGCCGTTGCGATGCGCCAGAAAAGGCGCCCGCATCTTCTCCCGCATTTGGTAATCCAACTCGAAGAAGCGCGGCTCGTGGTCGTAGAGCCAGTTCCACGAGCTATGTTTGTCATACCACACCAGCCGCCCCCGCTGCACGTGGGGTAGGCCCCGCTGGCGCGCCTCGGCGAGTAGGGCGCGGAGGGTCGGCCGGGAAGAGGTGGTGGTCAGGGGGTAAAGGTGGCGGATGAATTCGTCCTCTGACACTAGGTTGTCCGGCTCAATCGGGGCGTTGGAATAAATCAGCGCATCGATCACATCGGCTGCGCGGTCTCCGCCCTTATAGGCGGACAGGTGCTTGGCAAAGGCCGTACAGCGGGTGCTGAATTCCTCGTAGTGGTCGAACAGGTAGCGCACCTGCTCGGCCAGGGCTTCGGCCTGGGCAAAGCGATGACGCGATAGTTTCAGGCCGAGGCCGAGGTCGCGCACTCGGTTGAGGTGATATTCTTGATCGAGGTGTTCGGGTGCTCCTATGATCGGCACGCCCTCGGCCAGCGCGTGGTAGATAGAGCCAATGCCGCCAATGCCGATGAAGAGCGCGGCTTGGCGCATGATCAAGCGGGCGGGTAGGTAATCGACGATCCGCACGTTGGCCGACGGCGCGGTCACAGCATAGCGGCCGGCCGTGGTGATCAGCAGGCGGCAGGGCCAGGAGGCCAAGGCCCGCAAGACCGCGGGCAAGAAGCGGTCCTCTACGCCGGTACTGCCCGCATTGAAGTAGATGAGGGGCAACGAGGTATCCCAGCCAGCGTCGGCCAGGGCCGCGGGCGGTTCGTCGGCTAGGGGCGCGTCTTCGATGAGCGGACCGACGTAATAGTAGGAGGGCGGCACGGCACCGGCCGGCGGATGGAATTCGGGCACGTCGGCCATCAGGAACGCGCTGCGGTGGGGCTGCGTCGGAGCGAAGTGCTGGGCTAGGTAGTCGTCAAAACGACCGGCTTGCACCGAAAAGTAGTCAGGCAGGCGCATAGGGTGGGCGTAGCCGGGCTGGTTGTAGGCCGCGTCTATAAGGGCGATGTCGATGCTCTCCAAGGCGGCGGTTATCCGCAAGGTGGGACGCAAATCGCCGATGAGCAAAGAAGGTTGCACTTGGCGCACGAGCGCTTGTTCGGCCTCGACGCAGCGCCTGATCCAAGCGTCATCGTAATAGGCGTACACGCCCCGGGCTAGGTGTTCGTCCATGCGCTGTTGCGGCATGGTCTCGACGTCGTAGAGGGCAAAGCCTTCGGCTGTAATGCGCTCGGCGTGCGGCCCGCGCCCGGCAAAGACGACCTCGTATCCGCGCTGGCGCAGCGTACGGGCGATCACCAGCGGGCGAATCACGTGGGCCAAACTGTAGCCGTGAAAGAAGACGAGGAGGCGGTGCTCGGCGCGTTGGAGGGTGGCCTCCCGCTCCATTTTGGTCAGAGAGGCGTTCCAAGCGGCGAACCAATCCCACAGCTTTTTGTTGAATTGTGCTAGCATGGCGTTCTGCTTTCACCAAGGGGTGCAGGGTATTGTTGCTAGCACTACTTGCAATTATCGTGCCTGTTGTGGGCCAACGGTTGGCAAACAGGTCGATAAAATCGATCTAACTATCTGTTATATAAGGGATTGTAAAACTAACGAGAATCTTTGTCGAGACGTTTGTTGCGACCGCTTGACCCCATGAAAGTGCGATGATATGTCGCACAAGTGCGTCTAATCATCGCGTTGGTGCGACTAATCATCGCATGGGTTTGTTGGTGTGGAGCGGGTGAGAATGCCGGTGCTTCTTTTGACGGGTCTATGCCGTTCAATACCTTGTTAATGAAAGGAGAATTGACATGGCGAATACCTCACCTCTAACTCCCGAAGAGCGTCTGGCTAGGCTGGAAGGCGTTTACGATCATCTAGCGACGCAGGCTCATATTGGCGAAGTGAAGGCTCATATTGGCGAAGTGAAGGCCGAAATCGCCCGATCCGAGGGCGACCTGAAAGCCGAAATCGCCAACCTCAAAGGCAGTGTTCGGACTTTGCTCATCGCCGTATCTACTGGTTTAGCACTACTCAATATCATTTTGCGGTTCTGGCCTTCGTAACCTCGCCGGTGCGGGTTTGCAATTAGACGGCCCCTTGCGGTCGCACACCCGCGCAGTTGCAACGCGCCAAGGGGTCGGCCGTGCGGTCGCTGGCGCGGGGGATGGCTGCGGCGACCAGTCCTTGCCGGTGCCGCTATCGCCGCAGATGAGCACCGGCCGGGGAGTGGAAGCAAGAATCTGTTGAGTTAGTCATGCCGAACTGGGCAAGCTGCGGCCGTTCAGACGACTAGGGCCTTTTAGCGTTAGCTTAAAGGTGGGTTGCGTCCACTCAGCGGCGATCTCAGGTGTAAAGGCTTTACATGCCAAATAGAAACAATTGTGGTACGCCAATACTGAAAAAGGCTTCTACGTGTCGCCACACGGCCCACTGTGGGTCCCACACCAGCCGGAAAAAGGACGGGGTTCGTCTTGGCCTCTCCGCCTCAAATGGGGCGAATTCCGCTGGCTCTTCGACGATGAACATGATGTCGGCGAAGACCATCTGCTCGCCTTCGGCTAGGCGCGTTTCGATTTCTTCGTGCAATGGGATTATGATAGCGTTTTGGCCCTGGGGCAGCATACCTTGGGTTCGGGCGTAGGACCGATAGCTATCGTACTGTTCCTGCATGGTGAATATCCTGAACTGGCTATCGAAGAAAGATACGTTTGCAAAAAAGTAGTCGCGGTCTAGTTGGGCGAGTGTTGTCTGATGTACGGCTTTGAACGTTTCAAATAGTGTTGGAATGTCGCTCTTTAGATCCGGGTTTTTAATTTTCTCCCGTAGATAGAAGGTAGCGGCTAGACTATCGTTGCCCGAAACTGAAAAGGCGACCAAGAAGTCGTAGAGCCAGTCGCGTAGCCCGGCTTCTTGCGGGGGGGTAATAGCTGTATCCCGGTCCATAGGTACGGCCTCTACGGCTTGCCGCAGTTGGGGTCCGGCCTCGACCGTCATCATCTCTTGGTCGTGAATGTAGTCGTAGAAGACCTGAAGGTTGTCGTGCGAAAAGCCGCCGTATTGGCTTTTGGTCTCGGCGACTCCTTTGCCGGGGCAGTACAGCCAAGCGGCGGCAAAGGTCAAGCACAGGGTGCGCACTGCGTGCGTTTTCATCTGCATTCTTTCCGTCCTCTGTCGGTCTCTGCGTATATATATGCAATTATCGTGCCTGTCGTGGGCCAGCGGCTGGCAAACAGGTCGATAAAATCGATCTAACCATCTGTTATATAAGGGATTGTAAAATTAACGAGAATCTTTGTCGAGACGTTTGTTGCGACCGCTTGACCCCATGAAAGTGCGATGATATGTCGCACAAGTGCGTCTAATCATCGCGTTGGTGCGACTAATCATCGCATGGGTTCGTTGGTGTGGAGCGGGTGAGAATGTCGGCACTTCTGTTGACGGCTCTATGCCGTTCAATACCTTGTTAATGAAAGGAGAATTGACATGGCGAATACCTCACCTCTAACTCCCGAAGAGCGTCTGGCTAGGCTGGAAGGCGTTTACGATCATCTAGCGACGAAGGCCGAGATTGGCGAAGTGAAGGCTGAAATCGCCCGATCCGAGGGAAACCTGAAAGCCGAAATTGCCAACCTCAAAGGCAGTGTTCGGACTTTGTTCATCGCCGTATCTACTGGTTTAGCACTACTCAATATCATTTTGCGGTTCTGGCCTTCGTAACCTCGTCGGTGCGGTCGGCATAGGTGCTGGGCTGCCCGTTTTTTATCATAGATTGTGAATTTCCAACATGGCCACTTCCTATTCAGGCCGGTGGCTGTATTGGCTCACGTCGATGTTGAACTGCTTGATCTTGCGCTGTAAATTGCGCCGCCCCAACTGGATCTGCTGAGCCGCTTGGCTGATATTGCCGCCGGTTTTCGCTAGGGCGTCGCGGATGAACTGCTCCTCAAAGTGCTCACGTGCCGCGTGGAAGAGCGAGTCGGGCGGCTCGGCCGCTTCCTCTGCTGCTGGCTCGTTCCGCCGGGGCGCGTTCTCTACGATAGTCGTCGGCAGATCATCCACCTCGATTGCCGGTCCCTTGGCCAGGGCTATGGCGCGCATGATCGCGTTCTCCATCTCGCGCACATTGCCCGGCCAGTCATAGGCTTCGAGATACGCTAGCGCTTCTTTGCTGACCCCTTGTATCTGTTTGTCGAAGCGGTCGTTTAGGCGGTCGATGAAAAAGTGGCAAAACAAGGGAATGTCGGCCTTGCGCTGGCGCAGCGGCGGCACCTCAATGGTGACCGCGTTGAGGCGGTAGAACAAATCCTCGCGGAACCGGCCCTCGGCCACGGCCTGCGTCAAGTTGTGGTGGGTCGCCGACAGGACGCGCACATCGACCGTGCGGGTCTCGGTCGATCCCACCATCTCGAATTCCCCTTCCTGCAACACGCGCAACAGCCGAGTTTGCAACTCGACGTCCATGTCGCCGATTTCGTCGAGGAACAGGGTGCCGCCATCGGCCTCGGTAAAGCGTCCTTTGCGGTCGCGCACCGCGCCGGTGAAAGCGCCTTTTACATGCCCGAATAACTCGCTTTCTAGCACGCCCGCGTTCAAGGCCGCACAGTTGCAACGCACAAAAGGGCTGGCCGCGCGGTCGCTGGCCCGGTGGATGGCCGCGGCGACCAGTTCCTTGCCGGTGCCGCTCTCGCCGCAGATGAGCACCGGCAGGGGGGTGGAGGCCACGTCTTGCACCAGGCGGGAGATTTGCCGCATTTGCTCGGTCTGGCCGACCATGCCCAACCCCTCGTCCTGTGCTTGGCGCAGGCGTTCATTTTCGGCCCGGAGCTTTTGTAGCTCGCGGATGTTGTTGAGGTGACTGAGGATTTCTTCGGCGTTAAAAGGCTTGGCCAAATATCCATACGCGCCCAGCTTGACGGTCTCTACCGCGCTTTGGACATCCGCATGGGCCGTCAAGATGAGCACTTCCTCGGGCCGCTCGCGCACGTTGAATTGCCGCAGAAATTCGAGGCCGCTCATCCCGGGCATCTGCAAGTCGAGCAGGATGATGTCGAAGGACTCGTCGCGCAGGAGCGCGAGTGCTTCGCGTGCGTCCGAGCGGGTTTCCACGAAAAATCCCTCGCGCCGCAAGATGCTGCTCGACAGCTTCAGTAGGGCCTGCTCGTCGTCGATCATGAGTATTTTGCCGTCGTATCGGACCATGGCTATGCTTCCTCTTTATTATTGCAAGGCAGCAAGAGCGCGAAGCAAGTGCCTTTGCCAACGCGGCTTGTCACCTCTATGTGGCCGCCGATTTCTTGCAACTGACGCTGGGCGATGGCCAGCCCCAAGCCCGTGCCTTCCCCCGGAGCTTTGGTGGAAAAGAACGGCTCAAATATGCGGGGGATTTGTTCTGGGGCAATGCCGGTGCCGGTGTCGCAGATTTTTATGGCGACGCCTTTCTGCACCGGGCGGACGCTCACCCGCAAGCCGCCGCCTTGGGGCATGGCCTGGAAGGCGTTGCGGATGATGTTGAGGTAGATGTCCTTGAGCATGTCGCGGTTTATGAGCACCGAGGGCACCGGCTCAAACTGGCGCTCGATCGAGATGCCGAGGTGTTCGGCTTGTTTGGTCTCCAAGTCGAGCAACTGCCCCAGCACCTCGGCGGCGTCTATTGGCTCCACTAAGTGCTGGGCCGGCCGCGCAAAGTCGAGCAGGCTGCCGACGCGCTCGTCTATGCGGCGGATGGCCTCGCGCATCATGTGCAAGACCTCGTCGCGTTCCTCTTCTTCTTTGGGGCCTAAGCGAGGCAGCAGGTCGCAGGTGTTCTGCACAATGGCGAGGGGGTTTTTGATTTCGTGCGCGACGCCAGCGGCCACCTCGCCGAGCGCCGATAGTTTTTCGGCCTGCATGTAGTGTAGCTCGAGCAAGTGCTGCTGAGTCTGATCTTCGATCACGAGCAAGATCTTGCCGCGATGGCCATGGCTCAACTCGGCCTTGTGTAGGTTCCAGTAGTGTGCGCGGCCTTCGGCGTCTTCGATGAGTATATTGTCGGCCTCTTGCACCATCGGGTGGGCTGCGAGCCAAGCGCGTAGCTGGGCACCGGCCGGGGTCGCTGCCAAGGCGTCAGTGGGTGGTAGCTGCAAACTGGCCCACGCCTTGTTGCCGTGTGCGATGCGGTACTCGGCGTCGAGCAAGGCAATGGCGAGGGGATTGTCTTCGAGCAAATGATGCTGCAAGTCCAAAGTGCTTTCCAAGTCGCGCTGGCGGGCGGTCAGCGCGTGGTCCATCTCGGCAAAGGCCGCGGCTAGTTGGCCGATTTCGTCGCGGCGCTCGGTTGGGATGCCTATGAGGGGGTAGCCATCGCGGCGGCGACGCACGGCGTGCGTAAGTAAGACGAGGGGCGCGACGACCGCGTTCCGCGTCAGCACCCCCAGCAGCAACGCCGCCAAGGCCGACAGCGCGACGATCGCGTAGAGGGAGTACAGCACGATCGTGTACGGGGCGTAGGCCTCGGCGGCGTGTTGTTCAATAGCGACGATCCAGTCCCAGTTGCGCACGCGAGCAAACCCGGTGATCCACTCGGTGCCCGCCACATCGCGCCACAAGAGGTTCCCCGCGGTCCCGCGCATGGCCTCTATGTGCGGGTGGTGGTTCCACGTGTAGAAGGCCTGGCGCGTAGGCCGTGCTAGGTAACGTCCATCCGCGGCGTAGAGCAAGGTTGCGTAGCCGGTTCTGCCGATGCGGGCGAGATTTATTTTTTGCCAGACCCGGTGAAAGTCGAGACGCGCGATTAGGGCTTGTTGGCGCGGCTGGCCGTCCCGTGCCACCGGCAGCGCGACAAACAACTTGGGCAGCTCTTTGAATTCTTCGATCAGGGCAACGTATAGGCTGTCGGCGGCCAATTTTTTCCACGTTGCTTCCCAGTCGTAGGAAGTCGGCAGGGCAACCGATGTGTTGGCGGCCTGTATTTGGTTTTGGGTGTCCGCTAAGTAAAGCCCCTCTATCTCCCTAGCTCCGTCTTTGAATTCTTTGATCAGGGCAGCGTATAGGCTGTCGGCGGCGGGCCGGGCAGCGGCCTGTATTTGGTTTTGGAAATGGCGCCAATACTGCGGCTTGGCGAGGTATTCTAGGTCGGAGACGATGGGAGAAAAGATGTGGACGATTTCCTCGGCCGTGCGGTGCGCCATTTCGCGGCGGCTGTCCATCACGGCTTCTCCTATGGTGTCGTGGACCGTGTTCAACACAACGAGCTCGACCAGCAACAAGGGCACCAACCCCAAGGCGAGGTAAAAGCCCAACAGGCGCAGCCACAGCCGTTGCCTTTTGTGCCGCCTGCTTTTGAGCCGCACAGCCCAAGCCCCTAGGCGGGCGAGCATTTGTCGCATGTGTCGTGCAACCATAGAAAAAGCGGCCTTCTCCGCGTTTTAGCGGCCGACGACAGCGGCCGAGAAGGTGAGGATGCCGAATCGGTTGGCGCGGTGGAAGTCGGCTGTAGGGGTGCCGGTGTCAGACCACAGGCCAAATTGGCCTTGATAGCCCTTAGTGCGGTTTAGCCCGGCGCGCCATTGGTCGCCGTCTTGGGGTGGGATCGGCCCGCCCAAATGGCGGAAATTGTCGTGGGGGATGGCGATTTCGAGAATCCAGCTTTGGTCGGTGTCCGCGTGGTCGTTGAGGGTGCCGTCGTAGGTCGTGGCAATGACCACGCCCTCGCTCTGCCAGGCTGGATGAATGGCCTTGGTGCGTTGCTGGCCGCCGCCGAAGGCGATGTAGTCGAGCAGCGTGCCGTTGATGTTCATCTCATAGCCGTAGTAGTTGCCGGGGGTCGCCGGGTTGGGCGCGGCGAAAATCTCGACGGCGTCCTCTTGGTACACCGCTCCGTCGTGTTCGGTTACGGCTGAATGGAGATACGGATCGACGCATTCGTAGATGATGTAGAGGTTGTCGTCGTCCCACAGCAAGCGGGCCGTCGTGGATTGCGGTTCTGCTTTTTTGGGGTCGCTCCAAGGCATGACAAAGGCGATGGGCGCGGCGTTTTGCCAGTCGGCCTCGTCTAAGCGACCATCGACTTGGATTCCCCGGTCGGTGCGGAGGACTTGGTAGGTAGGTAGCTCATCAGGTGGCGCTTGGAAGCGGGTGATCTCTTGGGTGCTGGCAGAGCCAGCGAGGGCGAGGACGAAGAGCAGGCCGTAGAGCATGGTCAATCCTTTCGGCTCAGGTAATGGGCAGGGCAGGCGTCTCCCGGCGGATCGGGTCGCGTTCCTCTATAATAGAAAGTGCGAAGCGGGAAAGTGAAAATCTCTCGCCTTTAAGCTGAACAAGGTGTACGTTTTGTAAAAATCCGGCCATAGGCTCGACAGGTACGACGGCATGGGCAGGGCTGAGGGCGGAAATGGAAGCAGAGATAAAGTGGCAGAACTGTCGCATACGGGCCAAACTGATTGATGTCCAACCCGTATGCGCCGCGATGTATGGTGGAGCTGATCGGGATCGAACCGACGACCTCAGGCTTGCAAAGCCCGCGCTCTCCCAACTGAGCTACAGCCCCATAGCCGGTGGACAAAAAGTTAAATTAGCGACTACCCCGCGTCAACGCGACCGCGCAGAAGCGAAAGGTAAAACATGGCAGATCCAGTTGTAGTCAGCGCTCGGCGCACGGCCACGGCCCGCTTTGGCGGTGCGCTGCAAGACGTGCCGGCGGCGGAATTGGGCGGCAAGGTGCTCGCCGCGGCCTTGGCAGAGTGCCAAGTGGAAATGCGCGAAGTAGATGAAGTACTGATGGGCATGGTGTATCAGGGCGGGGCCGGGGCCAATCCGGCGCGCCAAGCGACCATCGCGGCCGGGCTGCCGTACGAGGTGCCGTCGATGACGGTTAATAAGCTCTGTGGCTCGGGGCTAAAGGCCATCGGGTTGGCCGCCCAGAGCCTGCGGGTCGGAGCGGCCGAGGTGGTGCTGGCCGGGGGCATGGAGAACATGAGCCAAGCACCCTATGTCCTACCCGGCGGGCGCTGGGGGCAGCGACTAGGGCACGGCCAAGTTGAGGACATGCTATTGCTCGATGGGTTGTGGGATTGTTTTTACGACTGCCACATGGGGATTACAGCCGAAAATTTGGCCGCAGAATACGGGATTACCCGCGCCGCGCAGGACCAATTCGCCGCGCAGAGCCAACAGCGGTGGGCTAGCGCCCAAGAGGAGCAGGCATTTGCCGGCCAGATTGTGCCCATCTCCATCGCGCAAAAAGGCGAAGAGACCGTCTTTGCAGCCGATGAGCATCCGCGCCCCGGGACTACGGTTGAGCAGCTAAGTCAGCTCAAACCGGCATTCAAGAAAGAGGGGACTGTGACCGCCGGCAATGCTTCGGGCATCAACGATGGGGCCGCCGCACTGCTGTTGATGACCGAAGAAGGGGCTAAGGCGCGCGGGCTGGTGCCGCTGGCCTACCTCCGGGGCACGGCGAGTGCTGGCGTCGATCCGCGTATTATGGGCATCGGCCCGGTCCCCGCGATCCGCAAACTATTGGCCCAGACTGGGACTCGGCTCGAAGACGTGGGGCGGATTGAGCTAAACGAAGCCTTTGCCGCTCAGAGCTTGGCCGTGGGGCGGGAACTGGATTGGGACTGGGATAAGGTCAACGTCCAAGGCGGAGCCATTGCCATCGGCCACGCCGTTGGCGCCAGCGGTGCGCGCATTGCCACCACGCTTTTGCACCAGATGCGGCACCACAGCGTCAGGCTGGGTATAGCCGCGCTGTGCATTGGCGGGGGGATGGGCATTGCCGCGCTCTTTGAGCGAGTGGAATAAGCGCGGGCCGAGCGTGGCGCGTCTCGTTCGTCCGCCGACTGCACCCGCTGGCCCGCGCACATTCCTTGCTCAAGCCGCTTGGAGGGCGGTTTCTTGCTGCGCGTTTTCCTCCTGTATGTCTTCTGCATCTCTTTCTAGAACTTGCAGATTGCGCACTTGCACTTGGACGCGAAAGCGGGGCTGGTCGTCGCTGTCGCGCCAAGAGTGGCTTTGCAGGCGGCCGGTGATAAAGACCGGCGTGCCTTTGTGCAGGCGTTTGGCCAAGGTCTCGGCGGCTTTCTGCCAGAGCACGATGTCGAAGAAGGAGGTCTCCTCTTGCCATTCTTGATTGCGGTCGCGATAGGAGCGGTTGACGGCAACCCGCCCCCGCAAGCGCGCGGCGCCGTTGTCCATGAAGCGAAAGTCAGGGTCTTGCACCAAGCGGCCGCTGAGGGCGACTTGGTTGATGTTGGGCATCCGTAAGGTCGGCATGGGTATCCTCCTGCTGATAGATGAGCATAAATGAATGAGTGAGCAGTCCGTCAGCGAACCGCGTGTCTAGGGTGTTAGCAGAAAGTGTGCCAGCGATTGGTTTGAGTGCCCAATGGTTTGTTCGGCAATTTGTTATGTCGGTTGTCTGATGAGCCGCCATAAGCGGCTATTGCCCCCAACGGGATACACTAATGAGTAACAGAGGAAACGCGAAGCTGCTAGCGCAGCACTGTACACCCCCAGCAGGTGCGCCGTTGGTTTGGACTTGGAGCGCCCGTTTGCGGGCGTCGTTAGCGCTGTCGCCAATGCCCGGCGCATCGTATTATTTATAATTATGACCGATTCCAAGCACACCAACCGCCTCGCCGACGAATCCAGTCCGTACTTGCGCCAGCACGCCCACAATCCCGTCGATTGGTATCCTTGGGGCGCGGAAGCGCTGGCCGCGGCCCGGGCTGCCGACCGGCCCATCTTGCTCTCGGTGGGGTATTCGGCCTGTCATTGGTGCCACGTCATGGAGCGCGAATCCTTTGAAAACGAGCAAATCGCCCAGCGCATGAACGAGCACTTTATCAACATCAAGGTCGATCGCGAGGAGCGGCCCGATGTCGATGAGATTTACATGACGGCCGTGCAGTCCATGACGGGCCAAGGGGGCTGGCCGATGACGGTGTTCCTGACGCCGGATTTGCAGCCTTTTTACGGCGGGACGTACTTTCCGCCCGAAGATCGCCACGGCCGGCCGGGCTTTCCCAAGGTGCTGCAAGCCATAGCGGATTACTATCGGGAAAACCGCGCTAGCGTCGCCGAAAAAACCGCCGAACTGATGCGTGCGCTCCAGCAACACGCCGAGTTTTTGACGCCGGGTGGCGTCCCCGGAGAAGAAGTCCTCGACCGGGCCTGTGTGCAGCTTAAATCCACGTACGACTCCCAATACGGAGGATTTGGCGGCGCGCCCAAATTCCCGCCGAGCATGAGCTTGTCGCTGCTGTTGCGGCGCTATGTTAGACGCGGCGACCAGCGGGCGTTGGATATGGCCGAGCACACGCTCAAACGCATGGCCAGGGGCGGGATGTACGACCAGCTTGGCGGGGGTTTTCACCGCTATTCGGTAGATGAGCGCTGGCTCGTGCCCCACTTTGAAAAAATGCTCTACGACAACGCCTTGCTGGTGTGGACGTATCTCGAAGCCTATCAGGCGACCCAAGGCGAATTCTACCGCGAGGTCGTCGAGCACACCCTCGGCTATGTGCTGCGCGAAATGACCCAGCCCGGCGGCGGCTTCTATGCGGCGCAGGACGCGGATAGCGAGGGCGAGGAAGGGCTGTTTTTTACCTGGCTTTTAGCGGAAATTGAGCATTTGTTGGGCGAAGAAGAGGCTGCGCTATTCGCCCGCTATTACGGCGTTGTGCCCGAGGGCAATTTCGAGCACGGGCGCAACATCTTGCACGTCGAAAACGAGCTGGCGGGTGTCGCGCACTCCCTCGGGGTGACGCCAGAGCGGCTGTCGCACGTGGTGGAGCGCGGTTGCGCGGTGCTGCTGGCGGCGCGGCAGGAGCGCGTGGCCCCCGGGCGCGATGACAAGATTCTGACGGCTTGGAACGGGCTGATGATCAGCGCAATGGCCCGCGCCTATCAGGTTATTGGGGACGCACGCTACCTGCGAGCGGCGGTCGAGGCGGCTGACTTCATCTTGAAGCGCATGGTCTGCGATGGCTGTCTCCTGCATACCTACAAGGATGGTCGGGCGCGGATTCCGGCCTACCAAGACGATTACGCCGGTCTGGTCAACGGCCTGCTCGACCTATACGAGGCGAGTTTCGAGTTGCGTTTCTTTGCCGCGGCCGAGCGCTGGGCCGGCGAGATGATTGCGCGGTTTTGGGATGAGGCGCGTGGGGGATTTTTCTATGCGGGAGCCGAGGCGACTGACTTGATCGTGCGCACCAAGAACCCATTTGACAACGCCACGCCCTCGGGCAACTCGTTGGGTGCCTTGGCCCTGCTGCGCTTGGGGGCGATGAAGGGCGATCAGGCGTTGTGGCAGCAGGGCGAGCAAACGCTCGTCCTCTTCGAACAGCTGTTGCGCCGCGCTCCGGCCGCTGGAGCGCAAATGCTCTGCGCTCTCGACTTCTACTTGGCTAGGCCCACCGAAGTGGCCTTGGTAGGAGACCAAGATGAGTGCCGCACTTTTGCCGCTGCGCTGCATCGGTGCTTTGTGCCCAATAAGGTCGTGTTGGCCGCTTCTGTTGGGGCCGATGAAGACGCGGCGGCGTTACCGCTGTTGGCGGGGAAGCTGTCCGTGGGTGGACGAGCGTACGTGTGCCGCGACGAGACCTGTTCGCGGCCTTTGTCAACGGCTGCGGACTTAGTCGAACAGTTGAAGGCCGAGGCATGAGCAAGCGCAAGACCGCAGACGACATGTTGCAGTTGGTGGGGGACACGCCGCTCGTGCACCTCTACCGCGTCGCGCCGGCCAACGGCAGCCAACTCTACGGCAAACTCGAAGCACGCAATCCAACCGGCAGCGTCAAAGACCGCATCGGCGTTAGCATGATCCGCGCCGCCGAGGCAACGGGCCAACTCAAAAAGGGCATGACCATCGTCGAACCTACCAGCGGCAATACCGGGATTGCGCTGGCGTTGACCGCGGCCGTCTTGGGCTACCGGCTGGTGTTGACCATGCCCGAGAGCATGAGCTTGGAGCGGCGACAAGTCATGGCCAGCTACGGCGCAGAGATTGTGCTGACGCCCGCGGCCGCCGACATGCCCGGGGCCATTCGCCGGGCCGAAGAACTTAAGGCCGCCGATCCCGAGGGCGTGTTTATTCCCCAGCAATTTGCCAACGTGGCCAACCCCGAAGCCCACCGCCGCACCACGGCCGCGGAGATTCTCGCCGCCACTGGAGGCGAATTAGACGCCTTTGTCGCCGGGGTGGGGACTGGCGGCACCATCACGGGCGTTGGGGACGTGCTCAAGCAGGCCGTGCCCAATGTGCGCGTAGTAGCGGTCGAGCCTAAGCGCTCGCCCGTGCTGTCCGGGGGCGCAGCCGATTTGCACGGCATTCAGGGGATTGGCGCGGGGCTTGTGCCCAAAGTCCTCAACCGAGCATTGCTCGACCAGATCGTGCAGATAGACGACGACGAGGCTTTTCACTACACCCGCCGCTTGGCCCGCGAGGAAGGGTTGCTGTTGGGGCCTTCGTCCGGGGCCAATGTGGCGGCCAGTTTGCAGGTGGCTAGCGAGCTGGGCCCAGCAGCCCGGCTAGTGACCATGCTCTGCGATACGGGGTTCCGCTATTTCAGCGTCGATGGGTTTATCGAATCAGTAGCATCAGCGCAAGGGTAACATCTTCGTCGCAGCGGTCCGCCGGGCCGGTGCAATTCCAGTTGCGCGATCGCCGACCCTTTGATGACTTGGGAGGCGGAGAATCATTGGGGCTGGGCGACAGATGCCGACGACTATGCGTGTCGAAGTGCTGGACTGTCAGAGTACAGAATGCAATGTGTGCGGTCATTGCGCGTATCTCTCCGGGCTTTCGGAGATGTTGGTTTAACCTATCTTGTACCTTCTATACACAATAAGCTCTACGGGGTCGATGCGTTGACACTTACGTTCACGTCAAGTACATTGCTTGCCACCACCTCGCAGCGAAAGATGTCTCCATGCAAATAGGGGATTTGGCCGCCAAGGCCGGGGTCACACCGCGCACGATTCGCTACTATGAAGAACTGGGAATCGTCGAGCCAGATGAGCGCACCGCCGGCGGGTTTCGTCTGTACTCGGAAGCGCAGTTGCGCCGCTTGCAAATCGTCCAAAGCCTCAAGGATTTGGGCTTTGAACTAGAGCACATCCGCGTGTTTTTCAATCTGAAGCACGGCAATGAGTCGGGCGGCGGCTTGGCGCGAGAGTTGGTCGAGTACCTCACCGAGCAAGAGCGTCGGATCGACGAGCGCATTCGCCAGTATTCGCTTATGAAGAAGCGGAACCGACGGGCCATTGAGATTCTCAGTGGCTGTTTTGGCTGTGCGGTCAAGGTCATTGAGCGGGATTGTCACCACTGCGAGGTCTATCGGCGGCACGACGAGGTGCCCGACATCATAGAGTGCGCCATTTACGAATCTTGAGAGGAAACATGGTAACTATAACGGAAGCGGCAGCCCAAAAGATCAAGGGCTTGCTCGGCGAACAGGGCAACGAGGGGCATGGGCTGCGCCTGGGCGTGATGGGTGGAGGGTGTTCGGGGTTCCAGTACAAGCTCGATTTCGAGGAAAGTGCCGGCGACATGGACCACGTCTTTGAAATCGCCGGCGTCAAGGTTTTCATCGACATGAAGAGCAGCCTTTATCTCAACGGCGTCACCCTCGACTACCACGACGGGTTGATGGGGACAGGCTTTAAGATCGAAAACCCCAACGCCCGCACCACCTGCGGATGCGGTGAGTCCTTCAGTGCCTGAGCGACGCGCTGTGCAAGTTCCGGTCTATATGGACAACATGGCCACCACGCCGGTGGACCCGCGCGTCTTGGCGGACCTGTTGCCTTACTTTGGTACGCATTTCGGCAATGCGTCTAGCAAGACCCACGCCTTTGGTTTGGCCGCCGCTGACGCGGTCGAAAAGGCGCGAGAACAGGTGGCCGGATTGATCGGCGCGTGCGCTCAGGAGATCGTCTTTACGTCCGGAGCTACAGAGGCCAACAATTTGGCCATCAAAGGCGCGATTCAGCAGGTCCCTCTTGGAGCGCACATCGTCACTTGTGCCATTGAGCACAAGGCCGTCTTGGAGTGTTGCCATACCTTAGAGCAGCAAGGGGTAGCGGTGACTTATTTACCTGTGGACCGCTACGGTCAGATTGACCTCGACCAACTCGCAGCGGCCATCACTCCGCAGACGGCCCTCATCTCGCTCATGGCAGCTAACAACGAGATTGGGGTCTTGCAGCCGCTGGCGGCGATTGGGCGATTGGCGCGTGCGCGCGGCGTCTTGTGGCACTGCGACGCCGCCCAAGCGGTTGGTAAGATGCCGCTTGATGTGGAAGCACTGGGCATAGATCTGCTCTCGGCTTCCGGCCACAAACTCTACGCTCCCAAGGGCGTCGGCTTCCTCTACGTGCGCTCGCGCAAGCCGCGCGTCCGCTTGCAGGCCCAAGTCGAGGGCGGCGGGCAGGAACGCGGCCTGCGCGGCGGCACGCTCAATGTGCCGGGCATCGTCGGTTTAGGACGCGCCTGTCAGTTGGGGCGTGAGGAGATGGCCGAGGAAGCGGCGCGCTTGGTGCAAATGCGGCGGCGGTTGTGCGCTGGGTTGGAGGACGCGCTCGGTCCCTTAGTCGTCAATGGCCACGCAGAAGAGCGCTTGCCGGGCAACCTCAACGTGAGCTTTCCCGCCGTGGATGGAACCGAACTGCTGTTGGGGTTGCGCGAGATCGCACTATCTTCGGGTGCGGCCTGTTCGTCGCGGACGAGTGCCCCTTCACACGTCCTCAAAGCCATCGGCGCAAGCGATGATTTGGCGAGGGCTTCGCTGCGCTTTGGGTTAGGGCGTTTTAATACTATGGCCGAAGTGGAATTTGCCATTGACCGCACAGTCGCGCAGGTCGAGCGCTTGCGCGACGGTGCATTAGCAATCGAGGAGAGCGTATGACTGTTACATCCAATCAGCTGTTAGCGCGCGTAAAAGCCGAAATCGCCGAAGTGACGCCAGCCGAAGTTAAAGAAGCCCTCCAAGCGGGCCGATCGATGCACGTCATAGATGTGCGCGAGCGGGAAGAAGTCATGGACGGCTATATACCCGGGGCCGAGTTGATCCCACGCGGTTTTTTGGAGCTCAACATCGAAGAAGACGTGACCGTAGATCGCGGCGCGGAAATCGTGCTCTATTGCGCTGGGGGCAACCGCTCGGCCTTGGCCGTGCGCGATTTGGCTTTTATGGGCTACGCCAATGCCAAGTCCATGATCGGCGGCATCAAAGGCTGGAAGGACGCTGGCTATGCAATTGAGCAAGGGGGCCTGCTTTCCGAAGAAGACTTGCAGCGCTACGCCCGGCATCTGATCCTGCCCGAAGTCGGTGAGCAGGGGCAACAGCAGTTGCTCAAGGGCCGGGTGTTGCTGGTGGGGGCCGGTGGTTTGGGTTGTCCGACGGCCCTGTACTTGGCCGCGGCCGGCGTCGGCAAGATCGGCTTGGTCGATGCCGATGTCGTCGATAAGAGCAACTTGCAGCGGCAAGTGCTGTTTGGCGAGTCCGATGTCGGTCGGCCCAAGGTCGAAGCCGCCCGCGACCGCTTGCTCGACATCAACCCCGGCATTGAGATACACCCACACTACGAAATGTTGACGTCGCACAATATCTTTGAGGTCATGGACGGCTACGACCTTGTGGTCAATGGCTGCGACAACTTCCCGACCCGCTATTTGGTCAACGACGCGGCCGTCATGCAGAAAAAAACCGTGGTGGACGGCAGTATTTTTCGCTTTGAAGGCCAGGCCACCGTGTACGCGCCCGGGGACGGTCCGTGCTATCGCTGCCTCTATCCCGAGCCGCCACCGCCCGGGGAGGTACCCAGTTGCGCCGAGGGCGGGGTCTTGGGCGTCTTGCCCGGCATCATCGGGCTGATGCAGGCCACCGAGGTCGTCAAGTTGCTGTTGGGGCAGGGAACTTCCTTGGTGGGGCGGGTGTTGCTCTACGACGCACTAGAGATGAAATTCCGCGAACTCAAGCTCCGGCGCGACCGGGAGTGCCCGGTGTGCGGCGACGACCCGACCGTCACTGAGTTGATTGACTACGAGCAGTTTTGCGGCTTGCCTTCGCACAGTGAGGCTGCCGGTTAAGCGGCGACTCGCAGTGTTGTTTGTAAGGTGCTCCCCCGCTACCTAGGGGAGCGCCTTTTCTTTAGGGAGAATTTGATGGAGCAGACCGGGGCGGGTTTTTTGGCGTTGCCGGATAACCCAGACCAAGATCCGACGTTGAATTGGCGGGAGGTTTTTGGCAACGATCAGCCGGTGGAGGTCGAAATCGGCATTGGCAAAGGGCGCTTTATTATGGACGCGGCCCGCCGCCAGCCCGCCGTGAATTTCGTCGGAGTCGAATGGGCGGTCAAATACGCACGCATTGCCCAGCAGCGCGCCGGGCGCCGCAATCTCGGCAACGTGCGATTCGCGCACGTAGATGCGCGGGAATTCGTCGAATTCTTCGTGGCCTCGGCCTCGGTGCAGGCTTATCACATGTACTTTCCCGATCCTTGGCCCAAGAAGCGGCACCACAAGCGGCGGTTGTTTAACGAGGAGTTTCTACGTGAAGTCGAGCGCACGTTGTGCGTGGGTGGCCAATTGTGGCTAGCGACGGATTGCGCCGACTATTTCGCGATCATGCTCGCCGCATTGGCAACCAGCTCGTGTTTGCTGGAGGCGGATGTCGAGTGGTTGGGAGTGCGGACCAATTACGAAGACAAGTTTCTCGCTGAAGGTCGGCCAATCTACCGCCGCGTCGTTAAAAAAATATCGCTGTAAAGGCATCTGATGTACAAAAAGGGGTTGGACCACACACGGTTCAACCCCTTTTTGTATGTGAATATAACACTGATAGGTGTGATTAAAGAGAGTAGAGTAATACACTGATTTGTGTTCTTATTTACACTAATAAGTGTGATTTACTTTGAAATAGACGTATCTACTTAGAAAACAACAGGAAATCCGTGCTTGACTTCCTGTTAAGATGGGCATATTCTTGGGTTGTGGAGTGTAGTGGTGGAAAAGGGTGTAACAGAGATTTTAGCCTAGCGTGGGCATTAAGATGGCGCAGTTTTTCACTGGTAGATACGAGGTTCCCGTCGATGACAAGGGGCGAATTTTCGTGCCAGCGGAGTTCCGCAAGAAACTGCCGCCCGAAGCGCCCGACACGCTGGTGGTAATGCGCGGATTCGACAACTGCTTGGTGGCCTATTCTTGGACCGAATGGGAAGCGAAAGCCGAACAACTCTTGCGTCTGCCGACGACTAAACGCGAGGTGCGGGCCTTCATTCGCTCTATGGTTTCGCATGCGGCCGAAGTAAAGTTAGACCGGCAGGGACGGACCGGCATCCCGCGCAAACTGCTGGACAAGGCCGGCATCACCAATCAAATGGTCATCATCGGCATGTTGGACAAATTGGAATTTTGGAGCCCGGAAAACAGCGAGGATTTCCCGCCGATGGAAGATCTCGCCGATAGTTTAGCAGACTCTGAAATAGACCGTTAAAATATGTACTATGGCATACCACATTCCGGTCATGGTCGAGGAAGTGATCGTCGGGCTAGTCGCCGATCCAGACGGCACGTACGTGGATGCGACCGCGGGCGGCGGTGGCCACAGTTCGGCTTTGCTGCAGGTGCTCAGCCCCCAAGGGCGGCTGCTGGCCGTGGATCGCGATCAAGAGGCCGTAGCGGCCGTGCGAGCAAAGTTGGCCGCCGATCCGCGGGTCGTCGTGCGGCAGGGGTGCTTTGCCGAATTGCGCCAGTTGTTGTCGCAAGAGGGGCTCGGGCCGTTGAGCGGCGTCCTGTTCGACTTGGGGGTTTCGTCGCATCAAATCGACGCACCGGCTCGGGGATTCAGCTATCGAGCCGACGGGCCGCTCGACATGCGAATGGATGCAGGAGTTGGCCAAACGGCGGCCGAATTGATCGCCGCGTGCGGCGAAGCCGAGTTGGCCGAGTTGATTGTGCGCTACGGGGAAGAGCGCGCCGCGCGGCGGATCGCCTGCTCGATCTGCCGGCAGCAACGGCGCGCGCCCTTGACTACTACGCAGGCTTTGCGGCAGGCCGTAGCGGCCACGCGGCCCCAGATGCTCAACAAGACGCTGGCGCGCGTGTTCCAAGCCCTGCGCATTGCCGTCAACGACGAGTTGGGGCAGTTGCAGGCGGGGTTGGCGGCGGTAGAGACGGAGTTGAAGCCCGGCGGCCGGCTAGCGGTGATGGCCTATCACTCCTTGGAGGATCGCTTGGTCAAGCAGCATTTAGCGGGGCTAGCGCGCGGCTGCATTTGTCCGCCGCGCGTACCCGTTTGTACGTGCGGGCGGAAACCGTCGTTCAAGCGAGTGGGCCCCAAGTTGCAGCGAGCGGGTGCAGCCGAGGTCGCGCAAAATGCGCGGGCGCGCAGTGCTGTTTTGAGGATTTACGAAAAAACTGGGGGAGCTTGACATGATCAAAGGCGGAGTTTCCTGCGTCAGATGGGGCATTCTCATCGGGATGATGGCTGGGGCGGCCCTGTTCCACGTCTGGCAAAAGGTCGAAATGGCGAGTGTGGCCGGTAGCATCAGCCAGGCTGAGGCCCAATTAGTCGAACTCGACCGCGAGCGCACCAAGCTGTTGACGGCCATCGTGGCGCGGAAAAACTCCGGCTTGATCGAGAAGGTGGCCATTGGCCAGCTCGGCATGATCTACCCCGCGAAAACGGTCGATGGCATGAGCGACGCACTGGCCCATTGGGAAGGGGATTGATGGGGCTACGGGTGCAACATAAGGGCATGGGGCGGCTGCGCTGGGTCGTGGTTTTGGGTGCCGTGGCGTGGTTGGGGCTGTCTGTGCGCCTCGTCCAAATCCAGTTCTTTAGGCACGAGGCCTACCGAGCCGAGGCCCATGCACAGTACCTTGAGCACCGTACGCTGAAAGCGAGCCGGGGTCGGGTCGTCGATCGGCGTGGCAACTATTTGGCCGTAGATGTCCCAGCCACGTCGTTTTACGCCTATCCCGATCAGGTTGAGGATCCCAAGCGCGTAGCCGCCCGCTTCGCGTCCCTGAGCGATAAACAGGCCGAATCCATCGAGCGCCAACTGCGCGGGGGCAAGCAATTTGTCTATCTGGCGCGTCAGGTGGCTGACGCGGACGTGGGCGAGGTTGCGTACGCCGGTGTGTCCCAACATCCAGAGACCCGCCGCCAGTATCCTTTGGGGCCGCTGGCTGGTCAACTCATCGGGCACACCAACATCGACAATAGAGGCCGAGAGGGGATTGAGCGGACTTTCGACGACGTGCTGAGCGAAAAAGACGGGTCGATATTGGCCTACGTTGATGCCCGGGGCAAGCAAGTCCCCGGGCGGCAACAGCAACGCCAAGAGCCAAAGCACGGCCGCGACCTGATGCTGACCATCGACGCGGTCTATCAGAGCATTTTAGAGGAAGAGTTACAACGGGCCATCGACCGCTCAAAGGCCCAAGGTGCTTTGGGCGTCATCATCGTCCCGGGCAGCGGCGAGGTGCTGGCCATGGCCAACCTGCCGCTTTTCGATCCCAATAAAGTGTCCCGCTCGTCGCCGGAACTCAGGCGTAATCGGGCGATAACCGACGTGTACGAGCCCGGCTCGACCTTCAAAATTATCGCGGCCGCCGCCGTTCTTGAAGACGGGTTGGCCAGCCTGTACGATCGCGTCTTTTGCGAGCAAGGGGCGTTCGAGTTGGCCAATGGGGATGCGATCCGCGATGTCGAGCCGCACGGCGATTTGCTTTTTGCTCAGGTCTTGGAAAAATCGAGCAACATCGGCACGATCAAGCTGGCGCAGCGGCTGTCGCGGTATCGTTTTTACGAATACATCCGCAACTTCGGCTTTGCCATCCGCACCGGCATTGACTTGCCAGCGGAAACGCCTGGTTTATTGCAGGAAGTCGATCAATGGTCCACGCGGTCGCTGGCAACCATTGCCATCGGACAGGAAATCGGCGTGACGACCCTACAGCTCGCCATGGCGTACGGAGCCATTGCCAATGGCGGCATGCTGATGGCGCCACGGCTCGTTGCCGGGACGATTGGCCCGGACGGTCGGCTCGACGAGCGCGGTGCCCCCCAGCCGATCCGCCGAGTCGTGAGTCGGAAGACCGCGGCCACGCTGAGCGAGGTTTTGACTGGAGTCGTGGAAAGGGGATCCGGGCAAAAGGCCCGCATCGAAGGCGTGGCTATCGCCGGAAAAACCGGCACCGCTCAGCGTGCCTTAGCCGATGGCAGCGGCTACGATCCCAACGCCAGTATAGCTTCATTCGCCGGCTTTCTGCCCGCCAACAATCCCCAGTACGCGTGCGTGATTATGGTCGAAAACCCCAGCGTGAACGGGTGGGGAGGCTCTGTGGCGGCCCCGACCTTTCGCCGGGTGATGAAGCGGATCATCAGGTTGCCTGGTGGCTTGTTGGTCGACCCAGCCGCTAGACAGCCGCAGAAAGAGGTGCCGACCGTGCCGGGGTTGCGCGACATGACCCAAGTCGTAGCCCAAAGTTCGAGCGGTATTTAGATGGAGTTGAAATACCTACTCAAAGAGCTACCGGACGCCCGGGTAGAGGGCGATCCCGCTATTGAACTAGGGCAGATCCGCTGCGATTCGCGCTATGTGGAGAAAGGCGACTTTTTCGTGGCTGTGCGCGGGGGACAGGAACAGGACCGGCATCGCTTTGTCGAGCACGCCATAGCCCGCGGCGCCCGCGCCGTGATGGTGGAGGATCGGATCGATTGCAATGGAGTAACGCAGGTGCAGGTGGCGGATTGCCGGGCCGCATTGGCCCGCATGGCGGCGCGTTTTTACGCCTTTCCCGGACGAGCCCTGCTCAACGTCGGCGTCACCGGCACCAACGGCAAGACCACTACTGCCTTCCTGCTCAGGAGTGCCCTCGAAGCCGCTGGCCTGTCGTGTGGTTACTTGGGGACCTTGGGATTTGGGTGTGATGGCGCATTGGAGAAGATGGACAATACAACGCCCGAGGCCGTCCAGTTACATGGCTTACTGCGCCGGCTTGTCGATGCTGGCAAGCAAGCGGCCGTGTTAGAAGTGTCTTCTCATGGGCTGGCCTTAAAAAGGGTGGAGGGCATTCCCTTTCGGGCGGCGGTCTTTACGAATCTGACGCGCGATCACTTGGATTTTCACGGGACTTGGGAGGCGTACTTTGCGGCCAAGGCCCAGCTTTTTGAAAGCCTGCAAGAAGGTGCGATTGCGGTGATTAACGCCGACGACGCCTACGCCGACGAATTGGTCCGCCGGACCGAGGCGCGCGTTGTGACGTATGGCTGTGGCCCGGAGGCCGAGGTGCGGTTGCAGAGCGCAGCCGCTAGTCCGCCGGGAACGCACTTGTGCTTGGATACCCCAGCCGGCCCCATTGAGGTGCGGACGCCTTTGATCGGTCGTTTCAACTGCTACAATACTATGGCCGTCGTGGCCACCGGGTTGGCACTGGATTTGGATGCCGCCGCACTGTGTGGCGGCTTGGCCGCTCTAGCGGGCGTCCCGGGCCGCTGTGAGCAGACTGTCGAAGGGCAGGATTTTGCGGTCATCGTGGATTATGCCCACACCCCGGATGCCCTAGAAAGGGTTTTGCACGCCGCCCGCGATTTGGCTAGCGGTCGCTTGATCTGCGTCTGTGGCTGTGGCGGGGCGCGCGACCGCGGCAAGCGACCGCTGATGGGCCGCGTTGCTAGCGAGTTGGCCGATTGGACGATCTTGACTTCGGACAACCCGCGCAGCGAAGATCCGCCGCGCATCATCGATGATATGGTCGCTGGCGTATCGGACCGCCGCGCGATTCACTGCGAGGTCGATCGCGCCCAAGCGATTGCTACGGCTCTGGCCTCTGCGCACAGCGGGGATGTTGTACTTATTGCCGGCAAAGGGCACGAACAGGAGCAAGAACTCGCCGACCGCGTCGTGGCTTTTGACGACCGCGAAGTGGCCCGGCGCGTGTTGCGCAACTTACGCGCCGAGCAAGGACCGCCGCAATGCGCGCTGTGACCCTGAGCGAGATGATGGAGTGGACGGCTGCCGACCCGGTTGGGAGCCTCCAGCCGGATTGCGCCCTGCAAGCGGTGGCGACCGACAGCCGGTCTATCGACAAGGGTGCGCTGTTCGTCGCGTTGCGTGGCGCGCGCTTCGACGGGCACGATTTCGTCGAGGCCGCCTTTGCCGGCGGTGCGTGTGCAGCCTTGGTGGAACGCCACTGGCCAGGATTGGAACGGACCGCCCCTGGGCCGCTGTTGGCGGTTGACTCGACGCTGCAAGCGCTGGGCGACATGGCGCGCGCGTATCGGCGGCACTGGACGGTACCGGTGGTGGCCGTCGTCGGCAGCGCGGGCAAGACGACGACTAAGGAAATGATCGCCGCTGTCTTGGGGCAGCAGTACCGCGTTTTGAAAACTATCGGCAGTGAAAACAACGAGATTGGGGTGCCCCGCACTTTGCTGCAACTGTCGCCGAGCCACGAGGCCGTGGTTTTGGAACTGGCAGCGCGGCGGATAGGAGACATTCGCTACTTGTGTTCGGTGGCCGAACCTACTATTGGGGTTTTGCTCAATATCGGGACGGCACACCTAGAATTTTTTGGGTCTGTAGAAGGAGTGGCCAAGGCCAAAGGGGAACTTCTGGATTATTTGGACGAGCCTTTAACGGCTCTCGTCAACGCCGACGACCGTGTCGTGGCTCAGGAGGTAAAGAGGACAAAGGGGAGACTCCTGACCTTCGGTTTTGTGCGTGAGAGCGAGTTTCGTGGGGAGAGGCTCGTCCTCGACCAGAAGAGCTGCGGCCACTTCCTTCTACACCATGTTCCCATTGATCTCAATATTCCAGGGCGGCACAACGCGTACAATGCCTTGGCAGCGGCCGCGGTCGGCCGCATCCTCGGTGTGCCTTGGGCTGGGATCCAGCGTGCGCTCGCCGAGTTTGAGGCGGTGCAACAGCGCGGCGAGATCGTGCGCAAAAATGGGATCGCAGTAATCGACGATTGCTACAATGCCAGTCCCGGCTCGGTGTTGGCCGCGCTCGACCTCCTCGTCGATGTGCCTGGGGCGCGAAAAATCGCCGTGCTCGGCGACATGCTAGAGCTCGGCGCGGCGAGCGGTCGGTTGCACGCGGTTGTCGGCGAGAAGGCGGCCAAGTGCGCCGATGTCGTCTTGGCGGCCGGCCGCGAAAGCGCACCTTTGGTGGCCGCCGCCCGTGCGGCTGGCATGGCCCAAGACGCGGCTCGGCACTTTGAGCAGCCCGAACAACTCGGCGAATTCGCGGCGGCGCAACTGCGCCGCGGCGACGTAGTCTTAGTCAAGGCCTCTCGGGCCATGACCTTTGACCGAGTCGTCGAGCGCATTATGCAGCAGTTGAGCTAGCTCGCTCCCACCGAGCACTCTCGCGCTCCCTAACACCCCAGAGTTCCATACGCTGATGATAGCTGTGCAGCGCGACAGCATGTTGGTGTTGCTGATTTGCCTGACGCTGGTAGGCTTGGGCTTGGTCATGGTCTATAGCGCTAGCTCTGTTTTGGCTAACGTGCGCTTTGGCGACTCCAGTCTCTTCCTCAAAAGGCATGCCATCCGCGTCTTCATCGGCTTGGTGCTCATGCTGGCGTTCTCGCGGATGCCTTTGCATTGGTGGGCGCGGCTTTCGCGGCCGATCATGCTGTTGGCACTCTTGTTGCTCTTGCTGGTCTCGGCGTGGGGCCACGGCGCAGCGCAGCGCTGGTTGAGCGTTCCGGCGTGGGGCGGGGCTTTGGCCTTTCAGCCGGCCGAGTTTGCCAAGCTGGCGCTGGTGCTCTACTTGGCCGATGTCTTGGTGCGCAAGCACGACGAGTTACACGACTTTAGTCGCGGGTTTATGCCCCGTTTGTTGGTCGTCGGTTTTGCCCTCGTGCTCGTCGTATTGCAGCCCGACTTGGGGACGGCTATTGCGCTGGGGCTGATTGCCTTGCTCATGCTGTGGGTCGGCGGAATGCGCTTGTACCACTTGGCCGGGGCTGGGTTGCTCGCGCTGTTGGGCATTGGGTTTTCCCTGATGCATTCGAGCTATCAGATGCGGCGCTTGGTCAGCTTTATCGACCCAGAGCGCGACCCGGCTGGCTCCTATCAAGTTTTGCAGTCGCTCTACGGCATGGGCAATGGCGGCCTTTTGGGGGTGGGTTTGGGCAATAGCATGCAAAAAGAGCAATACCTGCCCGAGCCGCACACGGATTTTGTGTTCTCAGTCATCGGTGAGGAAATGGGGCTTGTGGGGACCTTGGCCGTCTTGGGACTTTTCGCGGCTCTCTCGTTTTACGGAGTGCGCATTGGGACCCGCGCTGGTGATACGTACGGCTTTTTGGTTGCCAGCGGCATTACGGCGATGATCTCGATATACGCCCTGCTGAACATCGGCGTGGTCATCGGGCTACTACCCACCACCGGCTTGCCACTGCCCTTTGTTAGCTATGGAGGCTCGTCGCTGATCGGGAATATGGCCGGCGTGGGCATCTTGTTGGGGGTCGCCCGCGCGGCACCTCGACATCAAGAGGGTTTGGTGCATTGGCCATGATGAAGACGCTCTTGGACCAATATCGCCGCGTCCACCTCGTCGGCATCGGTGGAGCGGGCATGGAAGGCTTGGCCCGGCTGCTCGCGGCCAAAGGCTGCGTGGTAAGCGGCTCGGATCAGGCCGACTCGCCCAGTGTCGCGCTGCTGCGCCAAGAGGGATTTGCCGTCGCGGTGGGGCACGATAGCCAACTCGTCCAAGGCGTGGACCTAGTGGTGTATTCGGCCGCTGTAGCGGCTGACAATCCCGAGCGGCAGGCTGCCGCGCACGAGGGCATTCCCACGGCGAGCCGGGCCGAGGTGCTGGGAGAATTGTCCCGCGCACCCTTGACCCTCGCCGTAGCCGGTACGCACGGTAAGACGACGACTGCTTCAATGGCCGCGGCGATCTTGCGCCGCGCTGGCCTCGATCCCCAGGTCTTGGTCGGGGGTTGGATCAACGGGCGACCGCAGGCCGCGGCCGGGAGTGGCGAGGTCTTTGTAGTGGAGGCCGATGAGTTTGCTGGCGGCTTCTTGCACTTGTATCCGAGCTTGGCCCTCGTGACGAGTATAGACGCTGAACACCTCGATTACTACGGGAGTCTAGCGGGCCTTGAACGGGCTTTCGGCCAATTTCTCGCCCGGCTGCCCTTCTGTGGTCGCAGTGTGCTGGCCGGGGATGGGCTGGTCGGGGAGCGGGTGCTGGCCGACTTGCAGCGTCCCCATCAGACCTATGGTATGGCCGACGACAACGACTACCGGATCGCCGAGCTCGAAGAGCGGGCTTGGGGCAGCCGGTTTGCCCTGTGTTTCGACGGGCAAAAGCTGGGCGAGATCGAGTTGCAGGTTCACGGCGTACACAATGTCCGCAATGCCGCAGGAGCCGCCGCGCTGACTTGTGCGCTACAGGTGGAGTTTGCCGTAATCGCCGACGCTTTAGAGCAGTTTGGCGGCGTCGATCGGCGCTTTCAGCGCAAGGGAGAATTCGCTGGGGTGCTGGTCGTGGACGACTACGCCCATCATCCGGCTGAATTAGCGGTGGCCTTGGCGGCGGCGCGGCAGAGCGGTCGCCGAGTCGTAGCGGTCTTCCAGCCCCACCTATACTCGCGCACCCGCGACTTGGCGGCGGCCTTTGCCCGCGCGCTAGCGGTGGCTGACTACGTGGTGCTGGCGGCGGTCTATGCTGCGCGGGAAGCCCCGCTGCCCGGGGTGGACTCCGAACTGATCGCGAACGCCTTGTGCACCAGCGGGTACAAAACCGTGGCGTACTGCCCGGACCGCGAGCAACTCGTGGCCCATTTGGTGGGTATCTGTCGTCGAGGCGACTTGGTGCTGGTTATGGGGGCTGGCGACATTGGCGAGGCCGCGGCGGAGTTGAGCGCGGCTTTGGCCGCTGGAGAACACTCGTGAAACGCCAAAAGACCAAAGCGCGCAAGAAGCCGCTAACTGTGGGCAAACAGGGTCGATCTAAGACCCGCTGGCCTTGGATCGCGCTCTTGATCTTGGCCACGGGCAGCACCTTGGCGGCCTATCAGGCGGCTACTTACTTTGGCCGCTCCTCCTACTTTGGCCTCCAGGCTATTGAGGTGGATGGGTTGCGGCGGCTCAGGGGGGAAGAGGTACGCGTCGCCAGTGGCCTTGTGGCTGGTAGCAACATTTTCGCCATCAACTTGGACGCGGTCGCGCAGCGGCTGGAAGCCATGTGTTGGATCAAGCAAGCTCTCGTGACGCGCAAGCCGCCCGACCGGATTGCCGTCGAGATAGTCGAGCATCGCCAAGTGGCTTGGATTGACTTGGGCCAGACCTACGGAATAACGCCCGAGGGCGTCCTGCTTCCGGCAGGCAGCACGGACGACTCGTTGGTTGCTCGGCCGCGCAACTTGCCCGTCCTATCCGGGCTGCCCGTCCGCGGTGGTTCGCTGCAGCCGGGCGTGGCCGTGTCGGACTCGGTGCTCTTGGCGATTCTGCGCTGGTGGGAGGAAGCCACGGTTGCCGATGCGGAATTTTGCCGCAACGTAGCCGGTATTCAGCCGATGGCCGGGGCGAGCATTCGCTTGCAGATGGCCGGTGACGGACTCGAAGTGCGCTTGCCGGCCAACGAGGTCGCCCACCGGCTTCGCACCTTGCGCGAGTTGATGCCGCGCGTCCATCAAAGCCATCCCGATCCGGCCTATATCGACTTGCGCTATGCCGGCCAGATGGTCGTCGGCAAAAAGAAAGCAAAATCGGGATGAACTGGAGCGAGGAGCGCAACGCCATTATCGCCGGGCTAGACTTGGGCACGACCAAGGTCTGCGCCGTCATTGCCGAGCAGGTCGCCGAGCGGCCCCCGCGGATTATTGGCATCGGCCAGCACCCCTCAGAAGGGATCCAGCGCGGGGCGATTGTGGATGCTGAGAAAACCGTGCACGCCATTGGCGAGGCCGTGCGTCAAGCCGAGCTGATGGCTGGGGTCGAAATCGACTCAGTGTACGCTGGCATTTCTGGCCAATACATCTCCAGCCTCAACAGCACGGGCATGGTGGCGGTCGGCGGCGAAGGCGGATGGATCGGAGCACAGGATCGCGCCCGGGTGCTCTCGGTGGCCGGCGTGGTCAAAGTGCCGTTCGACCGCGAGGTACTACACGTTTTGCCCCAAGAGTTTGCCGTCAACGGCCAGCGGGGCATTCTCGATCCCGTGGGTATGTATGGAGTGCGCCTAGAGGCCAGTGTACACGTGGTCACCAGTTCGGTTACCGCCGTGCGGAACATCTGCCACAGCATTCTCCGGGCGGGCGTCGAGGTGCGCGGCGTCGTTCTCGGTGCGCTTGCTTCGAGCTATGCGGTCCTCACGGAAGACGAGCGGCAGATGGGCGTCTGCCTGCTCGACATCGGCGGCGGCACGACCGATATGGCTGTCTTTGTTGGCAACGGGTTGCGCCACTCGGGCAACATCGGATTGGGCGGGCACAACGTGACCAACGACATCGGCGTTGGGCTACACACCACGCGGGCCGAGGCCGAGCAGGTCAAGTGTGCGGGTGCGCCCAGCGAGGCCGTGGCCTTTATCGTCGAAGCGCGGATGGAAGAGATATTGGCCCTAGCCCGCCAGCAGATCTATACTGCGTTGCCCCATGCTGCGCTAGGCGCGGGCCTGGTCCTCACGGGTGGGGGAGCGCAAATCACCGGAGCGGTGGCCTTGGCCGAGCGGGTCTTTAACATGCCAGTGCGCTTGGGGGGGCCGAGTGGGTTTGAGGGGGCCGCCGAGCTCGCGAGCCCATCGTATGCTACGGTGTTGGGTCTGCTCCTGTACGGCCTGGAGCAACAGAAGGGCAAAAACCAAACAGAAGCCCCGGGACTGGTCGAAGCTCCCTTTGATTCAGTGTTAGGGCGCGTAAAAAAATGGCTACAACCACGGGACTAGCGGCGGTGCTGGTCCCAAAATCAAGGAGGCATCATTATGGCAATTAGGATTATCGACAATGAGCATCGGGCGCGCATCAAGGTCGTCGGCGTTGGTGGGAGCGGTGGCAATGCCATCAACCGCATGATCGAGTCGGGAATGCACGGCGTCGAATTCGTCGCTGTCAACACGGATGCGCAGGCGTTGGAAGCCTCGCGGGCCGACTTTCCCATTTGCATTGGCAGCAGCGTTACGCGGGGATTGGGTGCCGGTGCGAATCCAGAAGTGGGCCGGCAAGCTATGGAAGAAGACCGCGACAAGGTCTCCAAGCAACTCCAGGACTCGGATCTGATCTTCATCACAGCCGGCATGGGGGGCGGCACCGGTACGGGCGCCGCGCCCACGGTTGCGGAAATTTCCCGCGAGCAAGGGGCGCTGACGGTCGGCATTGTCACCGAGCCTTTTCTAATGGAAGGCTCTCCGCGGATGAAGAACGCCAGGAGCGGGATTGCCGAGCTAAAGGACCAAGTCGACACCCTGATCACCATCAAAAACCAGCGCCTGCTAGAAGTCTGCGGCCGCGACACCACGCTCCAAGATGCGTTTCTCAAGGCCGATGAAGTGCTGATGCAGGCCACGCGTGGTATTTCCGACCTGATTACGATTCCGGGCATGGTCAATCTCGATTTCAACGACGTGCGCACGGTGATTTCCAAGGGTGGGGATGCGATTATGGGCCTCGGGGAGTACAGCGGCGAAGAGCGGGCCTTGGAGGCCGCGCGCAAGGCGATCAACAGCCCGCTTTTGGAGGATGTATCGATCGCGGGTGCCAAGGGCGTGTTGATCAATATCGCCGGTGATTCCAATCTCACCCTGTACGAGATCAATGAAGTCATGTCGCTGATCAACGAGGAAGCCGGCTCGGATTCCGAGATCATCTTCGGCACCGTAATTGACGATAACTTGGCCGACAACATTCGCGTGACGGTCATCGCCACGGGCTTCAACGTACACAAGAGCAACGAGGCCGAGCCGCCGACCCGCGCGCAAGAGGAGCCGATGCCGCAGGGCGTGGAGGCGGATCCTGTGGGCCCGGTCCTCCTCGGCCGGGGCAATGGGCTTACTCCCTTGGACTTGGAAAAGCCCGCGTATCTGCGCAACGGCTACAGTATTCCCCAGGAACATCAGGAGCGCGGGCGTCCGGCGGTTAGCGACTTGGACATTCCCGCCTTCCTGCGCCGCAAAATGAACGCTTCTTAGGGCAGTTGTCGCGCGGACGATTTGGCTTATTTTAACCTGTGCGCGATACGATTCGCAGAGAGGACGTTTTTATGGCAGATATTCGCGTTGGCGTAATCATGGGCAGTACCTCGGACGAGGACATCATGCGCAAGGGGGTGGCGGTGCTCGAAGAGCTTGGGCTCGGTTGCGAAATGATCGTATCTTCGGCTCACCGCAACCCCGAGCGCACCGCTGCTTGGGCCAGCGAGGCGGCGGGCCGCGGCCTCAAGGTGATCATCGCTGGCGCCGGCTTAGCTGCGGCCTTACCCGGCGTGGTGGCGGCGCATACGACCTTGCCGGTCATCGGAGTCCCTATTGCCTCGGGTGCGCTCAATGGAGTCGATTCGCTTTACTCCATCGTGCAGATGCCGCCGGGGATCCCGGTGGCGACCGTCGGTATTGACAATGCTCGCAATGCAGCCATGCTGGCCGCCCAGATCCTCGCCCTGTCCGACGAGGCAGTTGCCCAAGCCATTGGAACTTATCGCGCACAGTGGAATCCATAGAGCAGTGGTCCGTGGCCAGTGGTCGGTAGCCAGCCCCCACCTAGGGGCCGGGGTTTCTGATCACTGATCACGGACCACTGATCACTAAACTTAGCTGAAAGGACGCGATGAGCAGTGGCCAATATAAGTCGTATTTCCAAATTGCTTTCGCTGATGCTCAGGCATCGGCCCGACGAGTTTGGACTGGAGATTGATGCATACGGCTATGCGCCGTTGGATCAGGTAGTACAAGGAGTACAAGAACGCTACCCGGAGGTGACCGAAGCCGATGTCGTCAGCCTCGTCAAAGCCCCGGGGCAGTATCGCTTTGAACTGAACGAGTTCAGCATTCGCGCGCTATACGGACATAGTTTTTTCGTCGATATGGACGGCGAGCCTATGGACCCGCCGCCCGATCGACTCTACATGGGCACGACTAACAGTGCCGCCCAGCGCTTTACCCGCGAGGGCATTTCTCCAGGCGATCGCTACTACGTGCATCTGTCGCTAACGCGCGAGGCGGCCGAGTCGCACAGTCACCAACGCGATACCCCCTGCGTGGTGGAGATCCTCGCGGCCCAGGCCCACGAGAAGGGTTGTCGCTTTTTTCTGCGCGGCGCAGTCGTGCTGACCGAAGATATCCCAGCCAGTTGCATCGGCCCCATCCACGGCAGTCAACAAAAGCCCCTCGACGTGGCTCCGGTGCCCGCGGCCGGTGGCATAAGCTATGGTCGAAGGCCGCGCTTTTCGTCTCGTTGAGCGGGATGCCGTGAAAAACATCGTGGCCTTCATCAAGCCCTTCAAACTCGACGAGGTCAAACAATCCTTGGCCGCGATTGGCCTCGTCGGCATGTCCGTTAGCGAGGTGCGCGGCTGCGGTCGCCAACGCGGCCACAGCGAAATCTACCGCGGTGCCGAGTACCAGCTCGATTTCATGCCCAAGATTCGCATTGAATTGGCTGTTGGCGATGGCCAATTCGACGAAGCGGTGGAGACCATTATGCAGTCGGCTGCCACCGGCGAGGTCGGCGACGGTAAAATCTTTGTCTCCGAACTGATTGAGGCCATCCGCATCCGCACCGGCGAAACCGGCGAAAACGCCCTCTGAAGCTCCGGTAGTGCCCACCGCATTGGAACGGGCCCGTCTCGCCCTCGCGGCCGACGCGGCCACAGCCCTTGATCCCTTGGCGCGATTGGGTTTTGTCGATCCGGTCCAAGCCCTAGAGACTTTGGACCGGATCGGCGGCCCGCCGCAATCGGCACCGCTGCCCGCCCTCGCGTTGGCCGAACTATCTGCGACGGGCCGGCCGGACGAGGGCCTGCGGCAGTTGGTGCGCTTGGCCGCGGCATACGGCCCACGAAGTCTTTTTTCTCACTTAGAGGCTGATCCCATTCTGTGTCAGCGCTTAGTGCAGATCGTCAGTCACAGTACCTTTCTCGCCGACATCTTGGTGCGCGACTTCGAATTCCTATTGTGGCTGTTGGTCGAAACGCCGCACTTAGTCGAGCCGCTGGAGGGGCGGACCCTGCGGCAGATTTTGCATACTGATATCGGTCATGTCTCCGAGTTTGAGGAGCGTTTAGAGGCATTGCGACGGGTGCATCGGCGCGAGTTTCTGCGCATTGGTGCCGCCGAAATCCTCGGCACCAAGCCGGTTGCGCAGATAGGAAAAGAACTGGCCGACTTAGCCGACGTGGTGGTTGAGTTAGCCCTCGAAACGTGCCAGCACGTCTTGTGGCAGGAGCATGGTCGCCCGCTGGACGAGCGCGGTCGCCCAGCGCGCTTTCTCGTCGTTGGCTTGGGCAAATACGGCGGGCAGGAGCTAAACTACAGCTCGGATATCGACCTAATTTTCGCGTGGGATGGCGAGGGCGAGACCCAGCCTGAGGGGGAGGGGACCCCGCTGGAGAACAGCGAATTTTTTCGCCGCTTGGGCCAGCGCTTAGTCCAGGTACTGACTGAGGTGACCAAGGAAGGCTTTTTCTACCGCGTTGATATGCGGTTGCGCCCCGAAGGCGCGAGCGGCACCTTGACCCACTCGTTGCGCGCCAGTTGGCGGTATTACGAGACGCGCGGCGAACTGTGGGAGCGGCAGATGCTGATCAAGGCCCGGCGCGTGGCGGGATCGCGGACGCTGGGGGAACAATACGCGGCCATGCTCCGGCCCTTTATTTATCCAGCGCACTTCCGCGCGGCGCCGCACGAGGAAATCCGCCGCATCAAAGAGCGGATTGAGGCGAGCATCCGCGATCGTCCCCGCGGCGAGAACAACATCAAGCTGCAAGCGGGCGGGATCCGCGACATTGAATTCATCGTCCAGTGCCTACAGCTACTCTACGGGGGCATCCACCCCCAAGTGCGCCGCCACAACACGCTAGCGGCCATTGACCGCTTGGCCGAAGTGGTCGCACCTAAAGGTGCGGTGAAGGCGGCCTTGACTGCGGCAGAAACCAAGGCCCTCAAGGACGCGTACGAGTTTTTTCGCCGCGTTGAAAACCTGTTGCAAATCGCCTCTGGCCGACCCGACTACGCCATCCCAGAAGATGCACAAGCCTTGCGGGCCTTGGCCTTGGCTATGGGGTATGAAAATGCGCGCGCCTTTAGCGGCGCACTAGCCGGACACCGGTTGCGGGTGCGCCGCTTGTTTGCCGCCTTGTTTTACGGCGACCCAGCGGCTCCGCGCGCGCCGACGTGGCTTTTGGAAGTCGAAAACGGCAGCGCGGCGGCGAAAGCCGACTTGGTGGAGCGGGGCTTTGTCGATGGGGCCGCCGCACACCGCCGCTTGCAGCGGCTAGCGGCTATGGGCCTGTTGCTGAGCGGGGGACGTGCTCGCTTTGAGGCCCTGTTGCCAGAACTGCTAAATTCGCTGGTCGCCGCTCCCGACCCAGACCAAGGGCTTTTGCGCTTCACCCAACTCGTTGAGGCGTATGGGGCGCCGGGTGTTTTGTACTCTTTGTTGCAAGAGCATACGGGCTTTCGGACCTTGATCATTGCCATTTGTGGCTCGAGCCGCTTTCTCGCCGATCTGTTGCGCCGCGACCCGGCCTTACTCGACAGCTTAGTGGGGCAGGTTGGCTGGGATTGGGAGGCTGGCCCGGTGCGCGGCGATTTGCAAGCCATTGCACGGATGCAGAACAAGGCCCTCCTGCGGATTGGAGCCGACGACCTGATGGGGCTGGCGACCGAGGAGGAGACTTTCCTGCGGCTAACGGAATTGGGTGAAGAGGTGTTGCAAGCGGTCTATCGGCTGGCTTGGGGGCCGTTAGTGCGGCGGTGGGGTACGCCGCGCAATCGGCCAGGGCGCGCCATGCGGTTCGCCGTATTGGCCGCCGGTAAGTTTGGTGGCCGCGAGGTGGATTTTGGCTCGGATCTGGATTTGTTTTTCGTGTACGAAGGCGACGGCAAGACGCGCCGTGGCGTACCGAATAGCGTATTTTTTGCCGAGTTCAGCCAGCGTCTGATCGCCCTGTTAGCCGAGGGCGGGCTGTATTCGGTGGATGCGCGGCTGCGGCCTGAAGGGGCCAGTGCTCCTATGGCGATCTCGCTGGTCGGCTACCGCCGCTACTTGGCGCAGCGGGCAGCCACTTGGGAGCGGATGGCGCTGAGTCGAGCACGCCAAGTGGCTGGCGATGCCGAGTTTGGGGCGCGGGTCTTGCGGGCGATTGAACGCTTCGTGTACAGTCGGGAGGTGGACGCGGCCTTAGTTGCGCAGATGCAGGAGATGCGCCAGCGAATGGAGCCGCCGGGCCAGCGCCCAATGCGCATTGACATCAAGCGCGGCCCGGGCGGTATCGTCGATATCGAATTTGTGGCGCAGGTACTGGTGCTCAAGTGGGGCTATCGAGATCGGGCCTTGCGCTTGGGTAGCACGAGGCGCGCGCTGCGGCTACTAGTTGAGCAGGGCTGTTTAGACCCGCCGCGGGGCCGCTTTCTCCTCGACGCGTACGAGTATCTGCGGGCGGTGGAAAAAGGGATGCGGCTCGCCAGCGAAAGGGCCAGCAACACCCTGCCGACTGGGCGGGAATTGGAGATATTGAGCCGGGCGCTCGGTGCTAAAGACGTAGCGGCCTTCCAAGGCGAGGTGGAGGTATGGATGCGACAGACGCGGCGCGTATTTTCGGCCGTATTCACCGAATTGATCGATTGAGGAGCACTTAATATGGATGGTATAAGCAAGGCCGCGCGCGTCGGCCAGATGCTCATCGGAGTTGTGTACCTAGTTGCCGGAGCGGTTAAAGTATGGGAGCCGGTGCTTTTTTATTGGGAGGCCATTCCCTACGCGCAACTGCTCGGAGTGGTAGAATGGGAAACCGCGTCGGCCGTCGCCAAGGCGGCCATTGTGTTGGGGCCGATTGAATTCGTCCTCGGCTGGGCACTGCTGCTAAACTGGCAGCCGCGGCTGTGCTTTTCGGTGGCGACGCTAAACTGGCAGCCGCAGCTATGCTTTCTGGTGGCGACGGTGCTGATGGCCGCGTTCACTGCGCTGACGGCCAAGGCTTGGTATATAGGTGCTTCGATTGACTGCGGCTGCTTTGGTGCGCTCGTCGAGCGCGGGCCAAGGGAAGCGGCGATAGAAGATGGCGCGATGCTGGTGGTGCTGCTGTTTGCTTGGTGGGGAATGCACCGCCGTGCAGACGCCGTGCCCGTCGTTGATCGGCCCAACTGGTGGGGGATCGGGGGTGCCCCGGTCTGGCCGCAGGCGAGTCAGGTGGTGTTAGGTGTGTTTATCGCTGGACTGGCGGTGGGCGGGCTGCGGTTTTTCCCCGATCTAGAGCGCATCGCGCAGTCGGATCTCAAAAGCGGCGTGCGGCTCTCCGGCTTGGCGCTTAAAGGCGTGGATGTCGATTTGCTGGAAGGCGAATACCTGATCGAATTGTTCCACCCCAAGTGTATTCACTGCAAAAACGCCGTGCCCAAGATGAACATCCTAGCCCAAGACCCCCAGTTGCCGCGGCTCATCGCCCTGACGAGTTTCGCGCAGGACGACTCGCTATTGATCGACTTTAAGAAGCAGTTGCAGCCGCGCTTTGACATTGCCACCATCTCGACAACGGACTTTAAGCGCTTGACCTTTCGCCACGGCTATCCGCGCTTGGCCTATATCGCCGATGGGGTAGTGCAGCAGGTGTGGGAGAGCAACTACATGCCGACGCAGGCGCGGCTGCGAGCCATCATGGGTTTTTAGCGCGTAGAAAGAGCATGGTATGGCGATGAGCAAGTTAGCCTTCTTCGGTGGCCCCAAGGCCGTCACGGCTGACGAAGGCGACATTTTCCGCTGGCCGATTATCACCGCCGAGGACGAGGCCGCGGTGCTGGACGTGCTGCGGCGCGGGGCAATGTCGGGCTGGGACCTAACCCTAGACTTTGAAGAGGACCTGAAGTCCTACTTCGGTTTGCAGTACGCCCTCTGTCACAACACGGGCACGGCGGCGATTCAAGCCGCGCTGTGGGCCTGCGGCGTCGGCGTTGGCGACGAGGTCATTTCGCAGAGCATGACCTTTTGGGGCACGTCGCTTCAGGTGTTCTCGCTGGGGGGCACCGTGGTGTTCGCCGAAATTGACCCCGAGACCCTGACGCTGGACCCGGACGACATTGAGCACCGCATTACTGAGCGGACGAAGGCCATTGTCCCCGTGCATTACTGCGCCTATCCCGCCGACATGGACCCGATCATGGACATTGCCCAGCGGCACGGGCTGAAGGTGATTGAAGATGTCTCGCACGCCCAAGGCGGTCGCTACAAGGGACGGTTGCTGGGTACAATCGGCCACATCGGCGCGATGTCGATTATGTCGGGCAAGTCGCTGGCCTGCGGTGAGGGGGGCTTTTTGGTCACCGACGACCAGGCCCTGTACGAGCGTGCTGTGGCCTTTGGGCATTACGAGCGCACTCGCTCTTTAGAAAATCCCGCGCTGAAGCCTTTTGCTAGGATGCCGCTGGGCGGATACAAATACCGGATGCATCAGTTGTCGTCGGCGGTGGGCCGCACACAGCTAAAGCACTACGACGAGCGGATGCAGGAAATTCAGCGGGCGATGAATTATTTCTGGGACCTACTCGCCGGCGTCCGAGGGCTGCGGGCGCATCGACCGCCGGCTGACAGCGGCTCGACGATGGGCGGCTGGTATGCGGCCAAAGGGTTGTACGTGCCCGAGGAGCTAGGCGGCCTACCGGTTGAGCGCTTTTGTGCGGCCGTCACGGCCGAGACCGGGTCGTACAGGATCATGCCGGGAGCCAATGAACTGATGCACCTACACCCCGTGCTCAACGAGGCCGATATCTACGGCCACGGCCAACCTACGCGCATTGCCCACGCCAACCGCGACCTGCGGCAGGGGCCGGGCAGTCTGCCAGTGACCGAGCGCACGACCGGCCGCGTCTATTCGATTCCGTGGTTTAAGCACTACGACGCCACCATCATCGAGCAATACGCCACAGCTTTCCGCAAGGTCGCCGAGTGCGCCGAAGCGTTGCTAGCGGATGAACGAAATGGGTGATCCGTTGAGGGCGCGGTTGTTTGGGTACGGGGTGCCTTATCGGGTGGAAGTGGATGGGGCAACACAGCCTACGGATGCGGCGAGCGAAGCCGAGCGCCTTTGCCGCGCCTTGCGCCAGTTGTGCGGGCAAAGAGAGGAGGCGACGGATGGCGGCTGGGTGTATTCGCTGCCTTTTGGGCGTTGCGGGATACAAGGGCGACCCCGTGAGCATATCGTCGCTCACTTCTGCGCCGAGGCGTATCTAGATGTGCTCTCCATGGACGGGGTGACAACGCAGCCGCTCGCAGCCGGGAAGATCGCCAATATTGCGCCGGGGCGCGTCGTCCGGTTCCGCGCCCGGCCCTCGGAGCATTGCCGCGTACTCGTGGCGTTCCAGACCGAGGATCGTACGCCGCTATTGGGTCACGCCGCGCCCTTTACCCTCGATGGCGAGGTGCCCGATGACTGGCGTGCGCGGCTGGTGAAGTGCCACGCCGCTTTTGACGCGGCCGCTACTCAGGCATCCGCTGGCGGACATCGCCTGCTGCTGGAACGCTTCTTCGGGACCATGGTGGAAAAGCTGGCTGACGAACCTGAAATTGCCGCCGCACAAGAGCAGGCGCGGCGCGAGGGTTCGTACGCGGTCGCAGAGGAGCAAGCCCTTTTCGACCGCCAGCGTGCCTTGCTCGACGAAGCAGTTCTCGCGCGCATCCGCGACCAGGACGAGGCCGTGTTCCGCTTTCCGGGGATGTTTGGCGGGGTCGCGTCGCTTTTTAGTCTAGTAGATTGAGGACGGGCGTTGCCGTCGTTTTTCGCTCGTACTCGACAATTTGGCCTTACTCAAACCGAATCCACATACGAAAGGAGATGACTATCCAGATGAAATACGAGCAAGGGGCTAGTTATGAACAACCGCAAGAAAGTCCCCTGCCTTTGCTGGTCATGGAGCGTTCTGAATACTCACCGAACCAATGTGCATTCTACAATAGTGAATTCGGCGTCTGGCTATATCGGGCTAATTGTCTTGAGTTTTTGGATATGGTCATCAGCAAATACCCAGCGGGTACATTCGATATGATATTTGCAGATCCGCCATACTTTCTTTCAAATGGAGGGATTACCTGCCACGCTGGAAAAATGGTGAAGGTTGATAAGGGAGAGTGGGACAAATCCAAGGGGCCAGAAATAAATCACGAGTTCAATACTGCTTGGCTATCGAGGTGTCAAAGAGTATTGAAATCCGACGGAACGATCTGGGTATCTGGAACCCAACATGTCATTCACTCTGTGGGTTATGCGATGCAACAGATAGGAATGAAAGTTCTCAACGATATTACATGGGAAAAGCCCAATCCTCCTCCGAATCTATCTCGCCGCTATTTTACTCACGCAACGGAAACTATCATCTGGGCCGCTAAGAATGAGAAGTCAAAGCACTGTTTTAACTATGCCAAAATGCGGGAATTGAATCATGGCAAACAGATGAAATCAGTATGGTCGTTTATATCCCCTAAAAAAGAAGAAAAGAAATTTGGTAAACATCCTACTCAAAAGCCCGTTGCGCTTATAGAGAGGATAATCATGGCATCAACAAACGCGGGAGATTTGATCTTCGATCCTTTTTCCGGTAGTTCAACCACAGGCGTAGCCGCTGTGAACCTCCGCCGAAGATTCGTGGGGACAGAACTCGAACCTGAGTTTATCAATCTATCCATGGAACGTTTGAGGGACTCGATGAGCAACCAACAATCGTCCCTAGATTTTGCGTAAGGATATATTCAATGGAAAGAGAAACTGCAATCAGCAAGCTGAAACTGCTGAAGGGACAGGATTTGGTTTCACTTGCCCCTCAATATGGAGTGAACATTTGGAGAGGAAGCAAAAAGAACAAAGGGTGGGCAGGTCATCTGCTTGAAAGGTACTTAGGACTTCCCATCAATTCGGCACAGTCTCCTAATTTTGGATCATGGGAATTGAAAATCGTTCCATTGAAAAGACTTGTTAATGGCAGGATCGCGGTTAAAGAGACTATGGCTGTTACAATGATCGACCCGATCAACGTCAAAAATACTCCCTTTGAACAAAGCCACTTACTCACAAAATTAAAAAAAGCGGTGGTTTGCGCCAGATTATTCGAGTCTCAAGACGAGAATCGATCTGTTTTAATGAACGTATCGGCTTTTGATCTCAATAACAAGGCGGATTATGGACAAGTAAAGAAAGATTATGAAGAGGTGAGAAATTGTATTGCAACCAAAGGCTTTGAACATCTAACCGGCAAAATGGGCGTACTAGTTCAGCCGAGAACCAAGGGAGCCGGGCACGGTAGCACGAGCCGGGCTTTCTATGCACGAAAGCAATTCGTCGCAAAGATACTTGGAATTGGCGAGGACAGCTAAAGATACTCAGCGGCGAGGTAGAACAGAATGTCATTTGCGAAAAAATAACACTTCGGGAATCAGGTATATGCACCATCTAAGAAACTACAAGGGATTCGCCAAAGCCCAGATTGAACTGCTAAGGCCGTTCAGTCTGCTAATAGGCCCTAACGGATCGGGGAAAAGTAATGTCATTGAGGCCGTCGAATTGCTGTCCTTCGTCGCCCGTGGTCAGCCGTTATACGAGATAGGCGATGTTGGGAGGGGAAATAGTGGTCTCGAGGTACGAGGTGGATTGCAGACTTGTGGCTGGGAAGGGGGAGACCGATTCGAGCTCGGTTTCTCTGCAAGTATCAGGTTTAAAGGCGAGCGTCGCCCATTTATGTATACCGTTGAGATTTGTACGCGACCGTATCCTCAGATCGTAGCTGAAAAGCTCGAGGTTGGCGACATGATACTTTATGAGACTCTGCCTCAACAGTCAAACTCGACATCCCGTGATCTCACGGTCCGATACAACAATTTCGCGCGCGGTGGCATAAAGCCGCAAATACAGGTATCTTCGGATCGATCAATGCTATCACAATATCGAGAATTCGCCGCAAATATATCGGACAAAAATTGTTTTCAGCTTGTACAGAATATCATGTTTCACCTACAAGCGTCTTTTGTCTTTGATCCCGATCCTAGACTGATGCGTAGCTATGAGCGTCTTGGGGACACCGTTCTGAAGAAGAATGGGTCCAACTTGTCGGCCGTTTTGTATGGACTCGGCGAGGGAGATGAAGAGCAGCGAGCGACCTTACAACGACTTCTTGAGAAAATTCGTCAGTTGCCTGATGAGCCATACCAGCAGTTCGATTTCACGCTGACGAAGTTGAAAGACGTGATTTTCGGCTTGCAAGAAAGTTCAGGATACAAGGTTGATGCGCGTGTTCTGTCAGATGGAACACTGAGAACACTGGCGATTCTCACCGCGTTTGAGACGGTCTCCGAAGGCTCCCGTATCGTTGTTGAGGAGTTTGATAATGGACTGCACCCTAGTCGAGTTGGGGTTCTCACTGAGGCGATTTCCACAGTTGCTAAGAATCGCCGTTTGAAGGTTTTGGTAACCACACACAATCCAGCCACGATGAACTTTCTCACGCGGGATCAGCTAGAAGGGGTGGTTTTATGTACTTGGGACGCCGCAAATGAGAGCACCAGCCTAGTTCGGCTCGACGAACTACCTCGATACGACGAGTTTCTAGAGCGCGGTCGCCTTGGCGATCTGGTGACGCGCCGGGTTATCGATCAGTATCTGGCTCCAGAATTTGAGGTGCGGCAAAAGAAAAAGGCGCTAGCTTGGCTGGAGGACTTGTCGTGACGGCCATTCCCGTGTACGTGATCGATACGAGCTATCTCTGCGAGCTTTTCGCCTTACCCCACTATTCCTCAGAAGGATCGATCTCCGAGGTAAGAAAGCGTTTTGCCGCGGCTGTAGAGGCTGGGACGAGATTGTACGTTAGTCTGCCGGCAATCTTTGAATTGGCAGGCCACATTGCCGATGTATCAGATGGTAGAATACGCAGGAAGTTATCGGAGAAACTCAGGGATACCGTAATCTCCAGCATCCACGAAGGCCATCCTTGGAATTTGTTGCCACCAATGGACCGGGATGCAGTAGAAAGACTTATAAACGGTTTTGTTGATCATGCTCGTGAAAAAGGGATGAGCCTTGTCGATACCACGCTCATTGATGAGGCTAGACGTCTTCGCCAGACGACCTATCGAGGCCAAGCATGGCGGGTACATATCTGGACAAAGGATCAAAGGCTTAAGGCACGAGAGCCCGACAGTGAACCTAACGCTTTCCTTGGCAACCAACCTCTGGCCCCTACTACAACCTAGTCAACTGAGAGGAACGCAATGGCAAAAAAGAAGATTCGCCTCGGCCTAATTGGCTGTGGCGGCAACATGCGCGGTGCGCACATTCCCCGGCTAAAAGCCGATGGCCGCGTAGAACTGGTGGCGGTCGCCGACCCGGAGGAGGGATCGGCGCGGCAATTGCTTGAAGCGTGGGGGGCTGAGGCCACCTATTACGCCGACTACCAGCAGATGATTGACGCAAACGCGCTCGACGGAGTGCTGATCTCCTCGCCGCATTCGACCCACTATGCGCAGGCACGCTACGCGCTAGAGCGGGAGTTGCACGTTTTGATCGAAAAACCCCTGACGACAAAGGTGCGCCACGCCCAAGCGCTGGTCGATCTGGCCGCCGAGCGGGCGCGCGTGTTGGTAATAAGCTATCAGCGCCATTTTTATCCGGCGTATGCGTATGTGCGCGAGTTGGTGCAGAAGGGGGCGATCGGCGAACTCAAGGGGGTTGTCGCGTACGTGACGCAAAACTGGGGCGGCCGGGGCTGGCGGATGGTGCCCGAGTTGGCCGGAGGCGGGATGTTCATGGACACGGGCAGTCACTTGGTGGCCGCCGTGCTGTGGATGACCGGCTTGACGCCGGTAAAGGTCTCGGCCTTTATGGACAAGCGCGGCAAACGAGTGGATATGGATGCGGTGGTCAACGCGCGTTTTCGCGGCGGTGCGTTAGGGTCGCTGAGCTTTATTGGCAGCGCGAGCCGGCACGACGAGCGGCTGTCCATCCACGGCGACAAGGGAACCTTGGTTTTTCATCTACACCAGTGGCAGGTGCGGGAGGTGTTGTTGAACGGGGAGCCGTTGGTGGTGCCTAAGCGGATGAAGGAAGATACGCCGGACGCGGCCTTTTTGCGCTGGATCCGCAATGGCGGCAAGGGCTATGAGCGGCCGGATTTCGCCGTGGCAGTAGCCAAGTTCACCGAGGCGGCGTATCGGTCGCTGGAGCCGAGATGATCGCGTACGCGCCGCTCGTCGGCGAACTAGACCAGCAGATCGAGGGCGTGCTGACGCGCCAAGTGCTGGACGCGGAAAACCCCTATTGCGGCGGCTTTATCGACCGCGACCGGCTGGTGGGTTCGCAAAGCATCAGCGCGGTCGCGTCGCTTGGCTACGCCTATCTCCTGCCCGAGTCGCGCCACTACCGCAGCGAAATGCTCGTACAGCGGATCCTGTTGGCCGCCGCGTTTGCTCGTCGGCAGCGGAACCCGTCAGGTTGCTTCGACTTACTGACCACCAATTTCGACTCCGCCCCGGATACAGGCTTTGTGGTACAGGCCATCGCGCCGGTCGTATTTGCCGCGCGGCAGCAGGCTACAGATGACGCTGGAGCCGCGGCCATCGCCGAAGCCCTAGGCGAGTTGATACAAACCGGAGCCCCGGGCATGGTCGCTGGCGGTTTCCACACGCCCAATCACCGCTGGGTGCTGGTCGCCGCCTTGGCCCAAGCCCAAGCACTCTATCCAGAACTCGCGGTGAGCGAGACGGTAGATGCGTACCTCGGCGAAGGCATTGATGTCAACGCCGATGGCGAGTACAGCGAGCGGAGCACGGGCGTGTACAATGCGGTGGTCAATCGCGCCTTAATCCGCGCAGCGCAGGTGCTCGACCGGCCCGATCTGCTGGAGCCCGTGCGGCGCAACTTGGATTGGTCCTACCATCTCCTCCACGCCGACGCCACGGCGGTGACCAGCATTTCCACGCGCCAAGACCGGGATACGCGCGCCGTACCCACTGGTTTGGCCGATGGCTATCACGCCTTGGCCCATTTAGACGGCCATGGTTTTTACGCCGCCGTGGCCGACTGGTTGGTCGCGTGCGGCGGCAGCGGTTTGGTCTGCCTGCCGAACTACGTCCTGCATCCTGAGTGGCGCACGACGTGTATAGAGCGGACGCCTTTGCCCCAAAGCTATAGCCGCGTCTATCCCACTTCCGGCTTGTGGCGGGTGCGTCGGGGAGCGGTGAGTGCTACGGCTGCTGCGGGTTTGACCGCGCCTTTTAGCGTGGTTTGCGGGCAGGCCGAACTGGCAGCGGTGAAAATATCATCGACCTATTTCGCCACTGGACAATTTGTCGGTGAAGAGTTTGCCGAAGCCGACAAAGGGGTGCGGATGCAGCACAAGGGCCGCAACCGCATTTACCCAGAAAGGGACTACGTAGGGGGAATCTACTGGCTGCCGATTGCCGAGCGGGTGCAGGCGCAAAACTGGCGCGAGGTGCGAGGGCGACGGGCGACGTATGAACTGCCGCCGCTGGAAGTCGAGTTGTACGCCGAGGAGGTGGCCGGTGGTTTTGATCTCCATATCCGCACCACAGGCGGCGTTGATGGGGTGCCCTTTCAGATTGAAGGGATCTTTGAGCCGGGCGGCACCTTGGAGATGGACAGCGCACTCGTCGAGGGCTGTGCTGGGCAGGCGGTTTTTCTCAAAGCGGGCTATGCGCTCTACCGGATGGGCGGCGACGCCATCCGCATAGGCCCGGGGGCTATGGAGCACACCATGTGGCGGATGCGCAATAGCGAGATTGACGAGGGGCGTCTGCGGGTGCTCATCGCCCTGCGGACGCCGGTAGTGCGGACCTTGGAAATACGCTGCGGGCAGTGGTCGGATGCGAAGGATGGGTTTTTATGAGTTTTCCCCGGCCCACCGCACGCCTTGCGTGATCATCTGCTGCATACTTAGGCGCGCAAATGTGCCCGGGCCGTGTCCCAACGCCGTGTAAAACACGCGCCCTAGGCCGTACGACTTGACCCATGCTAAGGGATGCTGCTGGCCGCTCCACTCGGCGGTGGCCAAGATGCGGATGGCCGGATCCCACGCCGACATGTAAATCTCGTCTTCCACGTCAAAGTCCGGTACGCCGTGCGTAACGGGATGATTGCCATCGCTAATGGAGACGGTGAAGGCCGAGCCCGGCGGGTGCCAGTTGGCGTGACCGCCGATCAGATCAACGGCTTTGCCGCCAATACACCACGCGGTGCCGTGGATGCCGACCCACCCTTTGCCACCGGCGACAAAATCAAACACCCCGGCTTCTTGTGCGGGCGTCAGCTCGGGCACGTGCTGCACGGTGCCGTCTGCCCGCCGCTCAGCCCGCGTAAAGCCGGTGCCGTGGACCAGCACATCGAAATCGCGCAGCCTAGCTGACGCTAACACGTCCTTGTCGTCGTCAAGCGCGACGGACAGATCGTCGTGCGCCTGCAAAAACTCGTGAATGACCGGGGCACTGGCCGCAAACTGATGATTCGGGCCGGACAAAATTAGGACCTGCATGGGACCTCCTGTGTTAGGATGGTGGTCGTCGGTATGGGCGGGAGGTCAGGCGGCCTTTTGCTCATACGGCATAGGATACCGAGCCGTCGGTGCGCAGCGGCGTGGAGGCGTTGTTGATGGGTTTGTAGGGCGTTTGCGCGATCAACGCATCGTCTAGCTCCACGCCGAGGCCCGGGGCTTGCGGGATCGGGATGTACCCGCCCTCGCGTTTATACGCGCACCGATAGACCGCGTTGTGTGGGGCTTCGTCGCCTTTGGTGTATTCTTGGGTGATAAAGTTGGGAATTGAGGCGTCGAGGTGCAGGGAAGCAGCGGTGACCAGCGGCCCCAAAAAGTTGTGGGTTACTACCGCGCAGTGATAGGCTTCGCCGATGGCGGCAATTTTTTTACAGTGCGAGATACCGCCGGCCAAGGCCACATCCGGTCGCAAATACTGGGGACCCCCTTGCTCCAACAACTCGCGGAATTCCCATATAGACACAAAGCGCTCGCCATTGCCGAAGGGCACGGTAGATTTTTGCGCGATATGGGCTTGGGCCGAGATGCTGTCGATTTGGATCGGGTCTTCGAGGAAGAAGACGTGGAAGGGCTTGAGGGCCTCGGCCAGGGCCAAGGAGATCATGGGCGTCAGCTTGCGGTGCAACTCGACGATCAAGTCCAAATCCGGGCCGCCGGCTTGGCGCGCCGCCGCCGTCAGTTCGACGGCGGTTTGGATCAGGCGCGCTTGGCCTTTGTCGTGGCAGTCGGTGGTTATGGGGTCGAACTTGATGGCGGTGAAACCCTCGGCAACAGCGGTTTGGGCGGCGTTAGACAGGTCCGCTGGGGTGCGGCCTCCAGACAGCAGGTGCAGGCGGATCTTATCGCGGACGTTGCCGCCCAACAGCTCCCACACCGGGACCTCGAAGTGCTTGCCCTTGATGTCCCACAGAGCGATGTCCACGGCTGAGACAGCACCCATGATGGCCGTGCCCCGGAAGGGGGCCATGCGGTAGAGGTGCTGCCAGTGGTGTTCGATGCGGAGGGGATTTTGGCCGATGAGGTATTCTTTGAAGACGTCGACGATGCTCTGCACGGCGGTGGGATAGCCCCAGCAGGCGGTTTGGCCGATGCCGGTCAGGCCAGTGTCGGTGGTAATGCGGACGATGTAGCCGTTGCCGATTAGGAAGGATTCGATCTGGGCGATTTTCATTTTTGATGCTCCGTATATATCGTAAAGGGTCCTTAGTAGCGATAAGTAGCTTATTTATTGAAAACTGCGCGACCGCGCAAGCAAGGAGAGGGTCGTATGGCACATTTGCGATTTGCAGCACCGGTGGAGCAGCGGGTAGCCCTGATTACGGGGGGTGCGTGTGGTATTGGCGGGGCGACCGCGCTGCGCTTGGCCGAGGCCGGGCGACATATTGTCATTGTCGATGTACAGGCCGAACCAGCGCAGGATAGGGTGCGGGCGATCGAGGCGATGGGGCAGCAGGCCCTCTTTGTCGAGACGGACGTGACCGACGAGGGGCAGGTACACGCGGCCGTAGCCCAAGCGATGGCGGCTTTTGGGCGGCTGGACATCCTCGTGTGCTGCGCCGGTATCTTGGGGTGGGAGAAGCCGTTTTTCGAGCAGACGGCCGCGCAGTTTGCCAAGGTCATGCAGATCAATGTCCACGGGGTGTACTACGCGCATCAGGCGGCGATCCCGCATATGCTTGAACAGGGGTGGGGGCGCTGCGTGACGATTTCTTCGGGTGCGCGCAACGGCAGTACCTATCAGGTGCCGTATTCGGTATCCAAGGGGGCGGTGTGGTCGTTTATTCGGGCGCTGGGTGACGCTTGGCCGCGGCAGGGGGTGTTCGTCAACGGCGTCGAGCCGGGGCGGGCACTGACCGACATGGTGGTGTCGCGTTTTGACGAGCAGCATTTGCGCGATCCGGGCAACCCGATCGGACGCTACTCAGATGCCGAGGAGGTGGCCGAGGTGATTGAGTTTTTGTGCTCGGAGCGGAATACGTATACTACCGGGTCAGTGTGGAGTGTGAAGGGAGGGAAGGGGTGAGGTGGGGCTATTGACTTCTAGACGGCCAATTTATAAAATTAAAGTCGCTTTCGGACCACCGCAGCACAATAAGTACGTTCTTTAGGAGGTAATTAGGCAATGGATTACGCACAACTTGAAATACATCGGCGGGTTTTGTTAGACCTCTATAAGCCTTTATGTGAAGCCTTCGACGAAGCGGAGGATGAGGTTGATCTAGGGCTTAAGGAAATGCAAGAGAATATCGCGGCAGAGAAGTTTATGCTGGCGTTTGTGGGCGAGGTGAAATCAGGTAAATCGACCTTCATCAATGCCTTGCTCGAAGAGGCTATTTTGCCGTATGACGCACTGCAAGCGACCTCTGAGATCATTGAAATTTACAAATCCGAGAAAAAGGAAGTTCGCGTAACTTTTGCTAATGGCGGGGAGCGTGTTGCTGAGGACGATCTAAAGACTCCCGAAAATGAATTGGTACCTTTTTTGAAAAATATCGCTGCGGTCAAAGAGGAATATCGTGCTATCCCAATCGTTCAAGTCAACAGGTTTTTGACTGAGCACTACAGCAAAAAGGCGGGGAGGGCAGTGTTTAAGGACGGAGAGTTGGAGCATTTTATTGCCAATTCGAACCTTGAGAATCCGCACAGGTTGGATGCGGGGGAATTTGCAGGTAAAATCCGCGAGTATATTAAGAAAAACATTGCCTGTGCTGAGATCCCGCAAAAGATTGCGCTCGGTCATCCACGTACCCCTTCTAATTTAAGGCACTTCAGGATGGTGGATACACCTGGGATCAACGCGATTGGTGGGATAGAAGAGCAAACCAAGGATTTCCTCTTTCGAGCCGATGCGGTTATCTATTTGCACAAAGCAGGACAACAAGAGAGTACTGCACTTCGCAATGCTTTGGATAATGTACTACCCGAAAGGGTCAAGGAGCGTTTGATACTGGTCTTGACTCATAGAAGCCAATCTGAGGAATCAGCCGAGAGAATGTTGGAGGCAACCTGCGATTACTATCCTGAACTCGGATCGAATAACGTCTTTTTTGTAGACAGTCTGACGGAGTTGTGTCTACGAGAGTCTCTCTATTGTTGCAAATCGATAGACGAAGTTAAAGCTGTTCGCAAGGAAGATCAAAAAATAAAGCGTATAACGGCTAATTGCTTTGAGGATGCAGACGGGGACCGTAATGAATTTTTAAAGTTACTAGAAGAGCAGGCGAACTTTGATCCGATTCGAGAAAGAATTAAGAAAGACGCACAGAATTCGGCTTCTATTCAAATGCAGCAATTTGCCGAGAGGATGAAAGGACAATATGAAGTTCTTTGCGATAGAATTGACGCAAAGATAAAACCCCTAAAAGAGAAGTATGAATATCCTCAGTCTTTCGTATCAAAAATAAAGGAACAGACAGATGAAATGGAGAAAATGGAGCTTGATTATAATCGGTTCATAACTGAACTAAGGGAAAAATTTTATGCTTCTGATAAGAATAGCAAATGTTACTATAAAATCCATCAGATAGTAAAAGGATACATTTCTGAAATAAACCAAAAAGAATTTAATTTCAACTGCGATCATATAGAAGACCAAATGAAATCTTATATGGAAAGATCGAGAGCCGATTTTAGCGATAGAATGAAAGAATTCATTGATTCACTTCAGATAGATTTTAAACAAATAGTAGAAGATAGAGATATTGAAGTACAAGGTGATTATTCCATAACGGTACCAAAAATCAGTTTGGACAGTATATGGGATAAAGCCATGAGGAAGTCACTAAGTGATAAGGATGAACAATTGAGAGTATTCGAAGATGAAGAGGGCGTCTCATTTAGTTTTTGGGATATTTTTACACTTGGAATATCTTACTTAATAAGAGAAGCGGAAAATCAAGAGAAGAAAATGAAGATAGAAAAATCCGTACCAAAAAAACTATGGAATAATCTAAAAGTAGATTTTACAAACCATTTAAACCAACTAGAGAAAGATATTCAGAAAAATATCAATGATATGATAAACAATTTCTATGACATATATAAGAGAGAATTCGGTGGAGAACTTTCAAAACGAAAAAGGTATATGGAAAATCTTAAAAGAAATAAAAAAAATAATGAAGAATTAAAAGAAGATATTTCACACCTTGAATTGAAAAAAAAAGAAACCTTAGACAGCATACAAAGATGCAAAAAGGTCAAAGGAGATTTGAGATGAAACTAGACCACTCAAAAAAAATATCCTCTGATATAGAAGATCTGATTCAAGAGATCAGGACATATTTCCGTGATCTTGATTCGAAAGGGAACATGGAAGGCGAAACGTATGAATTTCGGATCTCCAGAGAGCTAATTGCTCGCATCGAGAATAGCAACGGTGTTGTACAGACAACCTTGCTGACGTATCTGGACAAGGATGCACGTGAGGAAATTTCGGACTGGGAGCCAGTCGATCAGAACAGGTATTATGACGCGAGCATTCGAGAAAAAGTCTCGTCGCGTATTAGTGATATGGGCACTTTTTCTCCGAAGGTTTGGCCCAAGAAGAAGCATGTCAAGCTGGCCTCTGGTGTCGTTGCTGCCGCAGGTATCGGAGGTATTATTCATGGCATTTTTTCGTATCCTAAGCTGGATTCTGGCGTCGTTGTTGCCGGAGTTGGTATTGTCGTTGCGGCGGCAGGTATGTTTTTCGTCCTACCACAAGTTGTAGATAAACGCAACAAGAAAGAGGTTTTTGAGCAGTTGGAAGCATATCTTGATGAGATCGCAGGAAAGTACAAGAGCCAAGCCCAGAAGATTGTTGATGAATATGTGTCCCTTTTTGACGAAGTAAGACCAGAAAAACAGACGTAGAAGAAACATCAACACGATCTACAAAAGACGGTGGAAATATGGATGATACATTAGCCTCTGATAGACAAAATATCCAACACATAAAAGAAGGAGCAGAAGAACTCAACGAAATTTTCTCCGCGCTTCTACCTTGGACCATAGACTCAGAACATATGGACCTCTTGGCAGAGGACACTATACAGAACTGCGATCACATCGATAGCTTTCTCGATTCAATTTTTTTATTTCACATTGAAGAAGTTTCTGTCTCCGTAGATACTCAGGACGTGGCTGATGTGATCTATAAAAGACATCAAGCTGTGATTATTGCTGCTTACCAGTCCGGTTACGATACGCTTACAACGATCATTTCGGGAAAAGGTGGTGGTACTGTTGACATTTTCCTTGGCGTCAGCGGCCCTGATGACGTGAAGAATGTATTTAGCGAACAAGTACAGGGGAACTACCCTGGAAAAGGCATCAAATTTTTGGATGAGTCGAGAGAGAGAATTATAAAAAATAGACTAAGAACAAAGACAGACGGTGGCATCCTCACAGGTATCCCGACGCAGAAAATAGAGGGAGAAAAGCAGGTTTTTGATCTCACTTCGGTGATAAGGAGTATGAATGGTCAGGAGTTTCTCTTGGCTATTGTCTCTCGCCCAGTTGATAAGTACAAGGTGGTACAACAAATTCACGAATTGATGGAACTAAAAGATCGCTGCCACGCTCTGGCAAACAGGACTATTGGTTTTGATGAGAATAGAGGTGTAAATCAGAGCCGTACGGATCAAATAACAGAGGGTGAGTCAAGTAATCGCAATATATTATTGCGGGCTATTAGGTATTTTAAAGGCGGAGTAACGTCCCATTCCTCAAGTCGTTCACAAACAGATACTAAGGGCTGGTCAGAGAGTATTGGTCAAAGTCTTTCTTATGAACAGCAAAATACTCTTGCGATGGAGCTGGAAAATATCGCAGATAAATTGATCACTCGATTGCGAAAGGGCCTCAACACTGGAACTTGGGAAAGTTTTATCACCTATGCGACTACATCTCCTACGGCTTCGAAGATATTATCTGGTACGCTAGCAGGAGAACTCATCAAGGGTGATCCCGAAGCTCTGCCGATACGAAATGTCTCTAGTCGACTATCAAAAGAGATTCCGCTTTTTATTCCCAAGAAGGGGGATGAAAAATCTTCTACAGCTAGGAACAAACTGGTCTCCCTTGTGTCGAGCGATGAAGCCGCGCTGCTCATGGCACCGCCTCTTTATTCTGTGCCCGGCTACGATATTCGCGTCAAACCTGTATTAAGCCTGACAGATACAATAGATCGATCAGGGTATCCAATTGGTCGTATTGCCGAACACAGTAGAATTGTAAAAGACTCTAAATTTACAATATCAGAAGACGATATCCGAAAACACATTTTCGTTGCTGGTCTCACCGGATCTGGAAAAACAACGACTGTTAAGCGCATTCTGGACTGCATTGATACGCCATTCTTAGTAATTGAATCCGCTAAGCGTGAATACCGCAGGTTATTGGCTAAGAATAAATACGACGACAAGTTGAATGTCTATACGGTTGGAGACTCTGGTGTCGCACCGATACGCCACAATCCCTTTATGGTACTGCCCGGGGTGTCGCTGATCACGCACATCGACAACCTCAAGTCCATCTTTTACGCCAGCTTCTCACTTTATGGCCCCATGCCCTATATACTAGAAAAATGTATCTACAACATCTACCGAGAGCGTGGCTGGAATCTCACGACTGGCAAGCACCATTCCGTAACAATGGAAACCTTTGCGGATTGTCGGCAACACCGCTTCAAATTTCCCACGATTAGAAATTTGGTCGATGAGGTCAATCGGTACGTCAAAGAGGAATTGGAATACAAAGGGGAGTTGCAGGACAATATCCGCAGTGCGATTGTCGCTCGCCTCGAATCATTGGCCGTGGGTGCTAAAGGGTTTCTCTTTAACACTCATGAGGCAATTGATATAGAGGACTTTCTAAGTAAGAACATCGTGCTTGAACTCGAATCGCTTTCCGATGATGATGATAAGGCATTTTTTGTGGGTTTGATACTCGCTCTCGTGAGCGAGTACCGACAATCTTTGGCTCGTCAGACCGAGCTAAGTTCCAGTGATGATCTGCGCCACATTTTAGTGATTGAAGAAGCGCACCGACTGCTCAAAAACGTCCAAACCGAGCGGACCAATGAGATGCTTGGCAATCCCAAAGGGAAGGCCGTGGAGTCTTTCTGTAATCTCATCGCTGAGATGCGATCCTATGGCCAAGGCGTGATTGTTGCAGAGCAGATTCCGACCAAGATCGCCCCTGATGTGATCAAGAACACCAATACAAAAATTATTCACAGGCTTGTTTCGCTCGACGACCAGATCGCCGTTGGTACGGGGTTGGGATTGGAAGAAAACGAGTGTCGTTATCTGAACCAACTTTCTCCAGGGATGGCTCTCGCTCATAAAGAAGGGATGGCAAAACCTGTTGAAGTCTCCATCTTTGATCGTTTGCAAAATAATGCAATTGGGGATAGGCGAATTGAGAGTTTGGCCAAGGAACTCAATCCAGATTTGCCCTTGAAATTGGCACTACACGAAAGCGGTCTTCTAGAGAGTCAGCACTTAAAGGCGATTACTCTGCGGCTTATTGGTTCGCTTTTTTTGTCAAATATTGAAATGGATGAATTGCTGTCTGAGGCCATAAGGTTGGCGAGAAAGACAGAGCAACTCACGTATGTAGAGGAAGAAACCACAATACATGCCTTACGCGAATGGTTCCACCGTATCTTGTTTTCCGAATGGTTAGGCTTTGCAAGCAGAAAATCGCCTGATGAAGATGTCTTAAAGGCTGTTGAACGCTTGTGGATTGACCGCGATAGGTTTGATCGTGGGCGATTCATGGATGAGTTTGACGAGTGGTTGGGTTGTAGTGGTCGAGAGCGTATAAAAGAGATTTTGCCGACTCAGATCATTAATGAATATCGGGCCAAGAAAACGAACATTGAGCAAATACAAATAGTAGACAAAATGCTGCTTATTGAAGATCGAGCGATCAAACGAGATATTCTTACCGATATTAGAGGGCGAGTGATGTAATGGTTGTTGAAACTGCGATAGCTGCTGAAGCCGCTGCGGAAGCCACAGCAGAAGCCTCGATGAGCGGAGCAACAGAGTTGAGTGAGGCCCTGTCAGCAATTGAGAAAGAAGTCTCTTGGGAAGTGGTCGATCAGAATGTAGAGACTGCGCTACAAGACCCAGCATTTCGCGATGCATTACGGCAACACTTTGATATTCACCCCTCTGGTGTTCCCTTTGTGGAGCAAGAAGTTACAATAAAGGGCGAGTCGAGAATTATGAAATTTCCCGACTTCTCCGAACACTGCCCATATGAAACCCAACTCCCAGAAGATCTATACCAACAAAGCGATTATCAGCAGGGCAAGTTCTGCAATGAGCAGTTACGAGAGGGCTTAAAAAATGGTACAGTTGATCCAGAGCAATTCACCGAGCGGCAACGGGAGCAAATTGATAATGGAGATAAACCCGAAGGATATACTTGGCATCACCACCAAGACGAGGGCCGCATGCAACTGGTCGATTCCAACGTACACGACCGCGTATTTCATATAGGTGGCCGTGCGATTTGGGGTGGTGGCCGCGCAGCCCGCTAGACAAAAGAAGGTGTGTTATGAGCTTAGAATGGAAATACGTCGTACCCGTCTCCGAAGGGCAGTTGGCTAAAATTGAGGATCATTTCGGCGTCAGCTTGCCGGCGGATTACAAGGAAACCCTTGTGCAATGCAACCAAGGCAAACCCACCTTGGAGCGCTTTAATACAGAACGGCAACGGGAATGCGTCCTTGATTACATGGTTGATCTCGAGGAAACGATTACTACAGCTCAGGCCATTGCTGATGATAAGCTAATTCCCATCGCCCGCGATCCCTTTGGAAACCTCATCGCCTTTAGTATAGCAGACAGACAGATTGATGCGGTGGTTTTTTGGGATCACGAGAGCAACGACACAACCAAAATAGCAAGCGACTTTACCGAGTTTTTGCAAAAGCTCTACTAAGCTGCACGATCCTGCTTCATCCCGGTCGAACCTTACTCTTGGTGTTAGCCTCACTGATTTGGACTATTAAGGCCATCAAGCAGTAGCCCATTTCCACGGAAAAATCATGCTCGCGATTGAAGCCACTGTACCACTAGTACGGCCTCCGGCTTGGGCCGTGCTCGAACGCCAGCTAATCAAAACGATGGAGGACGCTGTCCATCCATTCTTGGCAAAGTACACCCATCCCGATGGCCGCTTGATCTGGCGCGACGGTCGGCGCCACACCCGCGACGGGGCTGACGACTTCTACGAAAGCTTCTACAACTGGCCGTTGCTGTACTTGCTCGGCGGCGGCGACCATTTGCTCGCCTTGGGGCAGCGGCAATGGGAAGCGACTACCGCGCTGATGGCCGAGTACGGCCACGTGGATAAGGAATACGAGATCGGCTACGACCAGTTCCACCAGAGCGAGAGCTACATCTACTTTTACCTGCTGTGCATGGCCGATCCGACCCACGCCGAGAATGGGGCGCGGGCGCGGCGCTTTGCCGGATTCTATCTCAACGAAGATCCAGCGGCCCGCAACTACGACCCAGAGCACAAGATCATTAAGTGCGCTCACAACGGCAGCAAAGGGCCGCGCTGGCTGTACGAAGAGGACGAGGAGCCGTCGTATGGGTACAGTCCGGGCATGGCGTGCTATGGGCTGCCCTACGAGGACTTAGAGGGGATTGACACGCCGGCCGACCTCGAGGACCCGGCCAAAGCGCGGCGCATGGGGCAGGCCATGAAGGAGCGCATGGCTCGGGGCGATTGCGCCGCCAACCTGCACGTTACTTCCCTGATCGCCAACGCCTTCTACTTGACCGGCGACGACAAATACCGCGCTTGGCTGCTCGAATACGTGGATGCGTGGCTCGAACGGGCCGCGGCCAATGGGGACCTGTTGCCCGACAACGTGGGGCTGAGCGGGCAGGTTGGGGAATACATGGAAGGCCGCTGGTATGGAAGCATGTACGGCTGGACGTGGCCGCACGGGTTGTACAACATCGCGATGGCGGCCATTTTGGCCGGGACGCATGGCTATGTGTTGACCGGCGAGGAAAAGTATCTCGAACTGCCCCGCACTCAGCTTAGAAAGGTTGTAGAGCAGGGGAAGATGGCCGATTTGGGCCAAATCGAGATGAGCTTGGGCGCGCACTGGATCGGCCAGTTGACCGCCCTCGGCGACGCCAAAGAAAGCTTTGTGGTGCCCTATTGCTATGGGGCCAAGGGGTGGTCGGACTTCCAGCCGCTGGCGGCCATGTATCCGGCGGCACTGTGGAACGCGAGCGGGGCCGTGGTCGATTGGGAAATGCTCGAAATGCTACGCGCCAAAGAGCGCTACGACTGGCGCGTGGTCGTGCCGTTCCACAACAAAGAGGACGCGTACCACGAGCCGCCGTGGTTTTGCTATCTCAAAGGCGAAAACCCCGACTATCCTGTGCAGATTCTCCAAGCGGCACTCTCGCAAGTCTATCGGCGGATGGCCCTGATCCACCGCGACGAAACCGACCCGCGCGACAACCACATCCACTGGTGGCAGCAGTTAAACCCGGTGACCACCGAGGCGCTCATCCAACTAACCTTGGGCGCACCTCAGCTCCTGTACAATGGCGGCATCTTGATGGCTCCGTTGCGCTATTTTGACGCCGAGCGCAAACGCCCGGGCCTCCCAGCGGATGTGGCCGCGCTCGTCGAGATCGTGGAGCAGGATCGCCTCGTGGTCCACTTGGTGAACCTCAGTGCGCTAGACGCCCGCAACGTGCTGCTGCAAGCCGGAACCTTGGCGGAACATCGGTTTGAGGAGGTCGCGTACAATACCTTGGCGAGCGAGTACCCGGGCGCGGTGGAAAGCTATGCGGCACCGCCGGTGGCGCAGGCGACCCAGCGCGTTGCCGTAAACGACGCGCACTTTACAGTGGCCTTGCCGCCGGGGACTGAAATCCGCCTCGAAATTGGCTTGACGAGGCATGTAAACGCGCCGACATACGATTTACCCACCAAGTTAGCTTAGGAGAAAACATGGATTACGTGCGATTGGGCCGGGCTGGAGTCAAGGTCTCGCGGCTGTGCTTGGGCACGGCCTTTCGGGGATACTGGCACGGGCACACAGACGAGGCGACCGCTAGGCGCGCGATCGAGACGGCCCTTGATCTGGGGTGCAATTTCCTCGATTGCGCCAACTACTACTTTCAGGGCCGCTGCGAGGAACTGTTGGGCAAGACCATCAAAGGCAAGCGCGACGATTTGGTGATTACCACCAAAGTCTGGAGCCCAATAGGGGACGGGCCCAACGACCGCGGCTTGTCGCGCTTTGCCATCATGCGCGAGATCGAGCGGTCGCTGAAGCGCCTGAACACGGATTACGTGGATATCTACTTGCTGCACAACTGGGATCCAGACACCGAACTCGACGAGACGCTGCGGGCGTTTGACGATTTAGTGCGGCAGGGCAAGGTGCGCTACGTGGGGGGGTGCAATTTTACCGCCGCCCAAGTGGTAGAGGCACTATGGGTGGCCGATCGCGGAGGGTTGGACCCGCTATTTACCTTGCAAAATCAGTACAACCTATTGCACCGATCGCAGGTAGAGCCGGAGCTGTTGCCTTTGTGCCGGCAGTACGGCCTCGGCATGATGACCTATAGTCCGCTGGCCGTCGGCTTGTTGAGCGGTCGCTTTCGGCGCGGGCAACAGCCGCCGACCGATAGCGCTTGGCAGGACGACGACCGCTTTGCCGCCGCCATGAGTGAGCAAGCTGAGCGCATTGTGCAGAAGCTGACCGAGATCGGGCGGGCACAGGACAAGACCCCGGCGCAAGTTGCCGTCGCTTGGATATTGACCAACGAGCATGTTACCGCGCCGATTATCGGCCCAGATCGCCCCGAGCACGTGGAGGAGGTCTTTGGGGCCTTGGAGGTGGAGCTAGGGACCGAGGAATTAGCCGCCTTAGAAGCCCTGTCTCAGTAGCCGCCTTGGGGTTCAACAACCTGAAGCGTGGTCAGTGGCCGGTGGTCAGTGGCCGGTAGCCAGTGTCTCAGTAGCCGCCTTGGGGTTCACTCCCCTGCGACCAAAGCGCTATAGTTTGTGTAAGCGGATGGACCCGCCCGAGGTGCGCAAGGTCATGCGGGGACCGCCGCCGTTAATCCGGGCCTTGAGGCTGTTTTTATCCAGTGTGCCTACTACCGGGAAGTCGGAGGAGACGCGCCCACCCGACGTGCGGGCATCCACCTGCAAACCAATGTCCGCCGCGAGGGAGACCGCTATATTGCCGCCCGAAGTCTTGAGGTGGCAGGGACCGTGAGGCTGTTGTGAGAGTTGGACGCGAATGGAGCCACCCGACGTCTGAGCCTTGATCGGCCCCAGCACCTCATCCACTTTGATAGAGCCGCCCGACGTCTTGGCCTGCACCGAGCCTTGGGCCCGGCTGATGTGGATAGAGCCGCCCGAAGTCGTAGCTTGCACTGTCCCGCCCGCCTCGCCAATGCGGATGGAACCCCCCGAAGTCGATACCGACGCCGTACCGGAGGCGCTTTTTAGCGAGATGGAACCCCCCGAAGTTTTGCCCTCGATCGGGCCTTCGATGTGGCCAAAGATCAGATTGCCGCCCGAAGTTCGGGCCGAGACGCGGCCCTGAAGATCGGCCACCTCAATGCCACCGCCCGAGGTGTTCAGTTCTACATCGTGCCGGTGCGGCACCGTGAGGCGGAACAGGGGCGCACGTCCCTTCACAAGGCCGAAGAAGTCGAACAGGCCGGTACTTTTCTTGCGGCCCCGGATGGTCGTGGTGCCCGCCTCTTGGTCGTATGTTAGATCGAGTTTATCGGCGCGTTCTACGACCAACTCGACCTCGGGACGATCCCAAGTATGGACCTCAATGGCACTCCATTCGGTATCTACTATTAGGCGGTCGCCCGGCTCCACGGCAAAGGACTGGTGCATGGTGTCGGCTTGGGCGGCTCCTGTGGCGACGAGCGCCAAAGAAATGGCGGTGTGCGCCAACGATAAGAGCAGGTCTTTCATTGTGAGTCTCCTTACAGAAGAAAGGATGTTAAAATATTAAATAGCTCCTCCCGGTCTTACGCAAATTGCGTACCAGCGAGCTTGTTACTTCTTATATTCTAGCTGGAATACCGCACGGCAATTTCAACCTAATATCACCGAAAGGCTTTTCATGTCCTCAGTGCAAGACATTCTCGTGTTTTTTCAGACCACGCCCGCGCTCGACGCCCAAGTCGCAGCTTGGGCACGCTACGAAGCCTCCAAGGGCACGGGCCTCGGCGACTTGGTCGAGGAGAGCGATCCACCCTATCAGAACGCCATGGCGGCCATGCGCGACGGCTGGCAAGTCATCCAGATGTCGGAACTCAAACATCGCTCACCCCAAGCAGGCTATGAACTGGGGCCGCTGCCCTACCAAGTCGTGTTGTCAAAATTCAACGAGCGGCAAAAAGAGGAAGGAGCCACATCGTGAAAGAGCATCTTTTGAATTCAAAGCAGATGGCGCAATTCGTTGCCTCGGGGTATTTGAAGTTCGAAGAAATGGTGCCCCAAGAGCTGTGTCGAGCCTGCCTGGCGGAAATGCGCCATAACCAAGGTTATCTCGCGGTGGGGACCCCCTTTGAGGCGACTTGGCCCAAAGGTACGGCCTTGGGCGATGCGTTCCGTCTGCCGCAGGTGCAGGGGCTTATCCATTCCTTGGTCGGCCCCGATCCCCTGTACGACCACCACGCCGCGCACTTGACCCAGGCCGAACAAACCAAAGGCCCCAATATGCACCAAGACTCGGTCATCGACTTCCGCGACCATTACTTCGATATCCAGCTATCGCTGTTCCCCGCGGACACCACAGACGAGATGGGCGGCACTTTCTTGGTGCCGGGTACGCAATTCCGCAATGTGCGCACCGGGGAGATCGCCATTTACCACCACATGCGCGGCAAGGTCTGGGCGACCTGCCCGGCGGGAACCATGTACGTGTGGAACACCCGCGTTTGGCACGGAGCGCGCAGCAACTACACGGATCAGGACCGCTTCATGTACAAGTTGCGGCTCAACCCGACGCGGCCGCAGGTCTGCCACTTTGACAGCGCGGATCTGGACGACCCGGCGATCGGTCGCATCCTATCGACCCATCACGGCTGGGAGGGCAACGAGCATCGCTACGAATTGATGCAGCGCGTGCGCTTGTGGCGCTTTGTCTCCGACCAGCCAAACTACGATGTGGGCGAGCGCTTCATGCGGCGCATTGAGTACCAGCCCGGCGAGGCCGCGGGTTAGGTGCCTCTCGGTTGACAACGGCCTAGCCGGTGCTCGACGCCCCTCAGACATGACGCTAGAAAGTCCAGTGCTGTTGTCGTCGTACGCCCGCGGCGGGCAGCAGCGCTCCTTTGCGTTTGCCCAACCGGTGGGCGAGGTGGTGGCTACCGCGACAGACGAGGTGCGCCCAGCCCTCAGTGCGGTGGCGCAGGCCGTGGAGCAAGGGCTACACGCGGCGGGCTTTGTCTGCTACGAAGCGGCCGCTGGTCTGGACCCGGCTTTTACCACTCGTCCCGCTGGTGCGCTTCCCTTGGTTTACTTTGGCCTCTTTGCGGAGCGGACGCAGGTGGCCGCGCCTAGCGCCGATTTGGGGGCCTACAAGCTGGACGCTTGGCAGGCGTCGGTGTCGTGGGCGGAGTACGAGACCGCGATTGAACGCATCCGCGCCTATCTTGCGGCCGGCGACACGTACCAAGTCAACTACACCTGGCGCTTGTGCAGCCGCTTTGAGGGCGATCCGCTGGCGCTGTACCGCGATATGGGGCAGGGGCAGGAATCTGCGCTGTGCGCGTATTTCGACTTGGGGCGGCACGTGCTGATCTCGGCGTCGCCCGAGCTGTTCTTCCACCTGCGCGACGGGCGTTGCACAGTGCGGCCCATGAAGGGAACCCGGCCACGCGGCCGCTTTGCAGCCGAAGATCAACAGCGGGCCAACGACCTGCAAAATTCCGCTAAGGACTGCGCTGAGAACTTGATGGTTACTGACATGTTGCGCAACGATTTAGGGCGTATCGCACAAGTCGGCAGCGTGGCGGTCCCGGCCCTGTGGTCGGTCGAGCGCTATCCCACGGTGTGGCAGCTAACTTCTACCGTGGAAAGCCAACTCAAAGCCGGGGTCCGCTTGCCCGACATCTTTGCCGCGCTTTTTCCCTGCGGCTCGGTGACCGGTGCGCCCAAGGTGCGAACTATGGAGATCATCGTCGAGCTGGAGCGCGCCCCGCGCGGCATTTACACTGGCTGCATGGGCTATGTGTCGCCGGGGCCGGAGGCGTGCTTCAACGTGGCGATTCGCACGGCGCACCTCGACCGCGAGAAGGCTCAGCTCGAATTTGGCGTGGGTAGCGGGATCGTCTGGGAATCGGCGGCCGCGGGAGAATACGCCGAGTGCCTCATCAAGGCCGAGGTCTTGCGCACCCGACCGGGTCCTTCTTTTGAACTGCTGGAGACGCTGTTGTATGAAAATGGGGATTACTTCCTGTTAGAGAGGCATTTAGAACGTTTGTCTCAGTCGGCAGCGTACTGGGGATTTTGCTATGCGGACGACCGGGTGCGGGCGCCGTTGCAAGCCGCGGCCAAGGCTATGGCCGGCCCGTGTAGGGTGCGCTTGCTGCTGGCCCGCAACGGCGCGGTCCGCGTACAGCATCAGACGCTCGCGCCGCCGCGACCGCTGCGGGTGGCGCTGGCCGCCGAGCCGATGGATAGCACCGATCCCTTGCTGTACCACAAGACGACCCAGCGGGCTAGGTACGATCGGCAGTTGGCAGCGCGTCCAGATTGCGACGACGTGGTGCTGTACAACGAGCGCGGCGAACTGACCGAGTGCTGCATCGGCAACTTGGTGCTGGAGCGCGACGGCGTCCGCTACACGCCCCCGGTCGAATCCGGGCTGCTGGCCGGCACCTTCCGCGCCGAGCTGTTGGCGCAGGGCCAACTTTGCGAACGCCGGCTGTCCATCGGCGAATTGGCGCGAGCCAACGCTCTTTATCTAATTAATTCGGTTCGGCGCTGGGTCGAACTGGAACTCGTCTAAAGGAGCGCATTATGTATCGCATCGGCCAAGCAGAAATCAAGCAACTACAGCGGCTATTCGACAGCGGCGCGATCTTCCGCTATGGATCGGGTGGGGAGTGCGACCGCTTTGAGAAGAATTGGGCGCGCTACGTGGGGGTGGAGCACTGTCGGATGACGCGCTCGGGGACCTCGGCCCTGTACGCGGCCTTGGTGGGGTTGGGCGTCGGGCCGGGGGATCAGGTGATTGTGCCCGCCTATACCTACATGGCGACGGCTTTGGCTGTTTTGGGGGCTGGGGCCATTCCGGTAATCGCTGACGTAGATAACTCCTTGACGCTGTGCCCCAAGGATTTAAAGCGGCGAATTACCAAACACACTCGGGCGATTATTCCGGTCCACATGGTCGGCTTGCCCTGCGATATGAAGCGCATTACCAAGATCGCTCGCAAGCGCGGCTTACTCGTTCTCGAAGATGCTTGTCAGGCGGTGGGCGGTGGGTACGAGGGCCGGATGCTGGGCAGTTGGGGCCATGCTGGCGCGTTTAGTTTCAATTTCTTCAAGAACATGACCTGCGGCGAGGGCGGGGCGTTTGTGACCCAGGCCGAGGCCGTGTATCAGCGCGGCTCGGTGGCGGTGGATTGCTGCTCCTTTTACTGGAACCCCGACGAAGAGCGCGAAGATCTGCAATTTGCCGGCCCCAACTTCAGGGCTTCTGAGGTTGAAGGGGCGATACTCAACGTGCAGTTGCGGCGAATCCGCGGGATGCTCAAGACCATGCGCGCCCACAAGCAGGAGTTGCTCCAGGTCGGGCTAGCGGCCGGGTTGGAGTCGATCAAAAACAACAGCTTGGACTACGAGTGCGGCACGCACTTGGGCTTTTTGTTTGCCGCCGAGGACGAGGCGCGCTCCTTTCGCAACCGACTCGCCGACCAAGGGGTGTCTGCCTTTTTGCCCATGGATACCGGTCGCCACGTCTATACGCGCTGGGAGCCTATTTTGCGCTACCAAGGTGCGCACCATCCGGCGCTCAATCCCTTTAAGCTGCCGGCCAATCGCAAGGCGCGGGTCAAGTACAAGCTGGATACGTGCCAAGACTCGCTCGACGTTTTGGCGCGCGCCGTCTTGGTGCCCATGCACCCGAACCATACCAAAGCCAAAGTGCAGAGGATGGGCCAAGCACTGCAAGCGGCGGCGGGCTGAGCGGCCCACGCCGATGCGACCCGCGATATGCTCGCCCGCGATACGTGGTTTGGCCGTTGATTAGCCAGTGTTCGCCGGAGGCCGTGATCTGGGTTTGAGTCGGTGTGGTCATGTTGCTCCCGATTGGCGATTAGCGATAGACGGCTTGGAGCATGGCGCGGATGAAGCCGGTGGCGTACGCGTGGCCTTGGCGGCCCCCGGTGTCGTTGGGGATGGACGGAGTGTGATCCATCATAAACGGCCCGTTAAAGCCCACCTCCTTGTAGGTCTGCATTGCCCGGTACATATCGACGTCGCCCTCGTCGATAAAGACCTCCCTGAAATCCTTGGGCGTACCGCGCACGTTGCGGAAGTGGACGTAGGCGATTTTGCCTTGGCGGCTCATGCGGCGGATCGCCTCGTACACGTCAATGCCCATTTCGGTGACGCAGCCTTGGCAGAACAGCATGGCGTTTTGGGGGCTGGGATTAAGGGCGAAGATGCGCTCGTATTGCTCTAGGGTGGAGACGATCCGCGCTGCGCCGCCCATCGGCTCGGGTAGCGGTGGATCGTCCGGGTGTAGGGCCAAGGTAACGCCGGCTTCTTCGGCAACTGGGACGATGCGCTGGTGAAAATAGGCGATATTGGCCCACATGCGGTCCTCGTTGATGTGCTTTTCTGGATGGTCGTGATTCTCTTTTTCGTACTCTGAATAGGTGAAGGTGCTGTAGTGGGCCCGGCCGCGGCCGGTGTCCGAGGGGGTGCGGAAGTTGCCCACGGGTTTGAAGTTGTAGCCGAGCGTGGGGACTGCGACGGTGCCCAGGGCCCGGATCCAGTTGCACCACTCTTCGATTTTGGCGTCGCGATCTCGTTGGGCGAGCGTGATTTCGTCCGGTCCGCTCAAGGCGGCGTTGTACAAGCGGAGGCCGTTTTTTTCGGCGCGCTTGCGCACCGCTTGCAGGAACTCGACCATCTCGGGGTAGGTATGCAGGCCGAGGGGAAGGGAGTTGACGGTCAGGTAATCAACGCCAATGGCTTTGTAGTAGCTCAAGTTGTCGTCCGTAATGCGGTCGTGGGGGAGTTGGTCTTGGATGTACATGGCGTCTCCTTTGGCTATACACCTTAAAGGGAAGGAAAGGAATCGCCCCCACTACGCGCAAATCAACCCGGAGTGTAGCGCCGATCAAGAAGAGCTGGTGGACGAGCCGCGGGGCTCGTGTTGCCGATCCAGACCGGCAAGATTAAGTTGCGGATGTAGTGCATTCCTAAGGAGAAAGGTCATGAAAGTGCTCATTGCGCTTGTTGCATTAGTAGTTGTGGGGACGTCTTGTTCTGGTCCGACTACGAGCACGGATATGGTATTCGATTCTGCTGCCAAAGGACCGGCGACCTTTGCCCAGGTGCAAGAGACCATATTTGACGTGTCCTGCGCTTTGAGCGGCTGTCACGGCGACAGTGCTTGGCCCAATCTGTCGGCGGGCCAAGCATACGACAACATTGTCGATGTGGAGAGCAGCCGGGGCCTAGCTTTGATCGAGCCGGGCGATCCCGACAATAGCTACCTGTATCGCAAACTCTTGGCAGACGCCGATGTTGATGGATCCCGCATGCCCCCTAGTGGGCCGTACTTGACCCCGGACGCACTCGAAACAGTGCGCGCTTGGATAGAAAAGGGGGCTCCCAACGACTAATTTGCCTCTAAACGGCCGGGCGACGTTTATGCGTTGGATCGTCCCGTTCCTGCTCTGCTGGCCGCTGGCTGTCCACGGCGGCGAATGGCACGTCGATAAAAAGGCCGAGGGCAACCAAGTCGCGTTCACTTCCAAAGTGGTGGCCTTCACTTTTGTCGGCACGACCGATAAGATCGACGGCTTCATTTATTGGGAAGGCGACTCGCTTTTTGCGGCCAAGGACCAACTGCATTTTGAAGTGGACTTAGCTAGTTTTGACACGGGCATTGGCAAGCGGGACCGCGATATGCGCCAAGTGCTGGACGCGGACCAGTGGCCCAAAGCCGTGTACAAAGGGGAGATCGTCGAACACACCGCGGTCGATTCCACTGGGGTTGCCTATCGCGTCAAAACCAAGGGCATCTTGTCGCTACACGGGGTGGACCGCGCCGTAGAAGTGCCCGGTACCGTAGTGGTGGAAGCGGGGCACTCCAAGGTCGAGGCGGCTTTCACCATCAAACTGGCCGACTACGACATTGCGGCCCCTTCCTTGGTGGCTTTTGTCAAGGTGAGCGAGGAAATTGCCGTTAGGGTCTCGTTTTACTTAAAACACGTACAATAGGGCAGGAGGGACTGATAGTGAACATTCGCGTCTTGTGGTTGGGAGTGCTGTTGCCAGCCTGGGTGGGTGCTCAGCCGTCGTGGCAGGCGAGTGCGCCGGTCAAAACCCGCTTGGAGCTGTTCAGCGCTATCAGGACAGCCAATTATCCCACCGCGGAAACGCTGTCCCAAGGCGATTTCCACTACGAGATTTCGCACCGCTTCCTCCCGCCTATCGACGAGGGATACCAGGCCAATTTCGGTTTTGATGGGCCAGCCAATATCCGCACCTCGCTCAGTTACGGCCTCAGCGATCGGCTGATGGCGACCTTGGGGCGGAGTAATATGCTGGACCATTTGGACTTGCAGTTGCAGTACCATTGGCTGCAATTTTTTCACGAGCGCTTGCCCGCAGTTTTGGCCCTAAACGTCGGCGTGGCTTGGAATACGGAAATGCCAGCTGTTGTCGAGCGCAAGACGGCTACGGCCGCGAATTTTCAGTACTACGGGCAATTGATTTTCAATACGCGGCTGGCCGACAGGTTGGGCGTTGGGTTGGTGCCCTCCTATCTGTACAACAGTGCCATTTTCAGCGTCGAGACGCAGTACACTTTTACGCTGGGAACGTATGCCCAGTATTACTTTGGCGATACGTGGGGCGCGTGGCTGGAGTATAGTCCGACGCTGACCGGATACCAAGGCATTTTATGGCCGGGCGAAACGGGCCGCTCGCACAATTCGCTGGCTTGGGGCCTGTCCATAGATACGGGCGGGCACACCTTTTACCTCTTCGCCACCAATAATACGCGCCTTAGTCCAGCCCAGTACTTGGTGGGGGCACCCGACGACGCAGCCCCTGACAACTGGCGCTTGGGCTTTGGGATTACGCGCTTTTTGTGAGTCTTTATTGCATCGCGATCGACGGTCGCTTCATCCGTCCCCGCTATAACGGCCCCTGTTTTGCGCCACTATCAAATGAATCCTGATCGGCCAAGAATCGCCCGGCCTTGACCCGGTGCAATGGCGAGTGAATGCCGCATCCAACCAGCCAGAAGCGAATAGGCGCGATTGAAATGGATCGGGGGCGCGTTCGGTGTTCAGTTTGAGCGAAAAAGCGGACGAAGTTTTTCGGTTACTTCGCGTTCTGCACTGAATTAGGCAATCGGCCCAAATCGCGTTGAATTTTCAAACTTCACTGGCGAGGACGCGGTCGATTACGGCTTTGGCGTTGCCGCACCAACGCAGGACGATGACTAACTCGCGCTCCGGCTCGACGAAGACGATGTTGCCGCCAGCTCCGCGCGCGGCAAAGCTGTCAAGACAGGCCCGATCGGATATGCTGTGCTGATGGTTGAGCCACCACAGGAAGCCGTATTCGGGCTTGATGGAGCAGGGGGTGAGGGCATGGGCCATCCACTGTTCGGATAGAAGTTGGCGACCGTTCCAGCGCCCTCGCCGCTGGAAAAGCAGGCCAAAGCGAGCGTGATCATAGGTGGTGATCCACAGACCACCGCCCCAGTGCGTGCCGCCGGATACGGATTGGACCTTTTGGCCGCTTTCTTCGACCCAAGAGGTTTCGTACCCGTGCCATTCCCAAGTGGAAGAGGCCCCAATGGGGTCCATTATGCGCTCTTTGAGCACTGGCGGTAAGGGGCTGCGAAAAAGGCGCAACAGGCTGAGGGCTGTGCGGTTGACGCGCACGTCGTTGTACTCCCAAAAGGTGCCGGGCGGTTCGAGGGAGCGGTAGTTGTCGGCGCTAGAAGCCGTGCCGCCCACCGTGGCTTCGGTCGCCCCTTGGCCTAGCTGGCGACCGCGGTCGATCCAATCGGGGACGCCGAATAGTTCGCCTTGCCACTCGCTGGTTTGTTGCAGCAAATGACGCCAAGTGATGGGCTGGTTTTGCGGAGCGTCAAAGCCGCCATCCAAGACCGTGCGGCCGACGGGTTCGTCGAGGTCGCGGATTAGCCCTTGGTCAAAGGCCACTCCAGCCAGTGCCGAGATATAGCTCTTAGCGCAACTGAAGGTGACTTCGACACTATCGACTGGGCCAAAGGTGGCGATCAGATACCCTTGCCGTACGATCAGGCCGGCTGTGGGGCTGCGTTTTTTGAGCGGGCCTAAGGGGCGGTCATTGGGGTGGCGGTCGCCCTTGGGCAGCATGTCGGCCAAATTGGCAGATGCCTGGATTTCTTGGGTCTGGGCGAAAGCCAACGCCGTGGCCAGTTTGTCGGCGTCAAAGCCAGCTTGAGTGGGGCTGCGGCGTTGCCAGTCGCGAGGGGCGGGACAGTAGTTGGGCATGATTCCTAGTTCATGGTTCGAGAGCCTACGCGTGCGCTGGCTATCTGGACCCTTTTCGGATAGGAAGCAAACTCGATGAGCTTGGGCTAGGGATGTAGAGGGTTGCGTTCAAGAAAGGACCTCTTTGAGCGGCTTGCCACAGCGAATGAGTTTGATTTCATACTTCATTTGACGAAACAAGATTCGCGCCTGCCTGAGCTTCTTTTTTTGTAGAGCTTTAAGGTTGCCTCCATAGACACCCACCGGTAAAAACCGCGTTCTGTGTTGTGTGGACATCTTGGCTTGGACGAAATTTGCTCCAGCCTGTAGTTGCCTTACCATCTCAGTTGCGTTGGGGCTGCCCTTTTTTAATTCCAGCGGTACGACCCAGTTGGTTTTTCCCGCGCCGTTGCAACTGATGAACAGAAAGTCACAATGGCTCTGATTGGCTAGCCCCCAACCGGAGTGATCCATATTGAGGATCCAACAGGGCGATGGGGCCTTTCTCAGCGACACGGCGCAGCCTTCTTTCGCACATTTGCTGACGATAGCTCCCGGGGGAATTTCACCCTGCAGCCATTCGATTGGACTACTCATTGTTCGTTACTTTCTGTAATCTGATTCCCAATGTCGGCCCACTCGTTGTAGAGCTGTTCGGCGACCTCACTATAACCGCTTTCCAACCCGCCCGCATCTGGGTCGAAGCGAATTTCTTCTACGACAGATCCCTTGGCCTTGGGGGCCTTTTGCTGCTTGAACAGCCATGCTCCCACTTGGTTGTGACTCAGTACCAAATCCCCTTGTCTCTGCGCTTTGGGAAGCGCGGACCGGCGCACCAGATTGGCGAGCGTCTCCAGTACCCAATCGCTGTGCGTGGTGATGATCACTCGGATACCTGCGTGAATGAGCGCGGCGAGTTGTCGGGTGAATTCGACCTGCATGGCCGGATGCAGATGCGATTCTGGCTCCTCGATGATCAGCACATCGTCGGGGCTGACCATGTGGCGCAAATAGAGCACCACTGGCGCGAGCTCCGACACCATGGACGAGGCATTCATAAGAGGTAAGGAGGTCTTCCATCCCTTGGGTTGGTAGGTGAAATGCGGGTAGCTAATCGTCTCCGATCTATTGACGCGAACCGACCCGCCGAGCAGGGCGTCTTCGAGTTTCGTACCGAAATCGCCTTGAGATCTGGCTCGCCGACCCGCCGAAGGATCGAATCTAGGCCTGGCTCGCCAATACGGCGGAGAATCGAGTTCAACCAACTGTTGGAGGAAATCCGCCAGAACTCCTGAAAGCATAGGAGTGCCGGCAGCCGGACGCAGACCTGCCATTGGTGCGCTGCCGATCATCGCACTGACTACCACTCTGTGCGCGTGCATCACGCCGGTGCGGTCGGCAGGAAGATAGAACGCTGGACGATATAGAGGACCGACTAGTTGAGGCAGGGCGAGAGAGGTCAGGGGTTCTATTAGTCCCCCTAAATAATAATCCCGCTCTTCTCGGCGAGCTTGTGGAACCAAGTCTTCGACAAGGTGGCGTAAATACTCCCTCCACCTGTCTCCCCCCTTAGTCTCGACCTGTAGCGATGTTCCTAGGGAGGGCGTCGGCTCGAATACAGTTCCCTGCGCTTTGAGAGTCAATCTGTGCTTTAAGGATGCCGAACCGTTTGCGACACGACTGCGCAATACAAAGTGTGCGCCACTCCTACTTCCTTTGCGGATTAGCTTTAGCTGATCATTTTCGTCAATACCGAAACACCGGTTAATTTCACGACCTAATAGGTTGCCCTGCATATGTAATACGGAATAAATCTCATCTACTATCAACTCGGGTAGAACAAGGCTCTTTTCGACCGTATTGTCCGCCAGCGTCTGCTGGGCCCATTCACTAATAGCTTCAATGGTTGTCTCGGATAGTTTCTGGTGTTCAAGCTCCCTGAAGTGCCTATAAGTCGAAAAGCCACTGAAAAACCGATGTAGCGCATAGATCAGGATCGCTAGATAGGACTTCCCCGTGTTGCTCGGACCGACGAATACGGTCAGTGGACGCAGACCAATCTTGGCCTTGACGATCGGCCCGAAATTGGTCACTTCGAGTTCAAGATCGCTTTGTTTCATTGCTTCGTTGCTAAGTTAAGCGGCCGGGCGATTAGGTCAGTTTCAGGGCGGCGAAGAGCAAGCCCATAAGCGCGATTTGCGTTCCAATAGCCCACAAGATGCGGTGGTTGAGAGCCTCTAAGCGAGTGTTGGTTGCACGTCCTTGCTCGGCGATTTCTTGTCGCAGTTGCCGTCCCTGTTCGGTGATTCGCTCGTCGAGTTGCCGTCCTTGCTCGGTGATTCGCTCGTCGAATTGCCGTCCCTGTTCGGTGATTCGCTCGTCGAGATGTCTTCCTTGTTCGGTGATTTCTTGTCTGAGTTGCTGTCCTTGCTCGGTGATTCGCTCGTCGAGATGCCTTCCTTGTTCGGCGATTTCTTGCCGCAGTTGCTGTCCTTGCTCGGTGATTCGCTCGTCGAGATGTCTTCCTTGTTCGGTGATTTCTTGCCGCAGTTGCTGTCCCTGTTCGGTGATTCGCTCGTCGAGATGTCTTCCTTGTTCGGTGATTTCTTGCCGCAGTTGCTGTCCTTGCTCGGTGATTCGCTCGTCGAGATGTCTTCCTTGTTCGGTGATTCGCTCGTCGAGTTGCCGTCCCTGCTCAGTGATGGTTCGCTCCATGCTGGCAAGGCGGGGGGTTAATTGCTCGGCGATGCCTTCTAACCGTCCAATACGGCGGTCGTGATCTTGGGCTTGCGTTATGGGTTCGGGCATGGCTCGGTCTCCTTTGTGTTGAGTCGCTCCAAGCATTCATTCATCGTGCCGACTTCGGATAAAAGCTAACATCAATTACATGTTGCGCCAAGACATAGATGCTGGCTAGCAGCGGATCGCCCAGCAGCAAATTACTCCATAGGCCGCTGCCTCTCTTAACTCGATTCGATATGGCGGATGGCGGTCTAGCGACAAGGCGGCGTGAGCGAAAAAGGGACCGACGCAGGCTCCCAGATCGGGCTTGCCGCCGTTGAGATTCTTAGGGCGGCGCGGATAGTACAGGCGGGGCAAGACGGGCTCTTGCGGTGAGCCGACATTGTGCGGTGAGTCTATTTATTGTCTATTTTGCACAAAGTAATTTTATCGTAGAAGGACAAGAGAACAGATGGAAACGACACTACGCCAAGCATACGATGAGCAGGGCTTTTGCATCGCCCGCAAGGCTATTGATGCGGAATTGGCTGCCGAGACCGTGGCGCACGTCCACTGGTTGGTCAAAAAGAATCCAGGGACGCGGCCCGAGCGCCTACACCACGAACTGATGGTGAACGATCCCTTTATGCACCGCCTAGTCACCGACGAGCGGCTGGTCGATATTGCGGCGCAATTCCTTGGGCCTAATGTGGCCATGTTCGCGGCGCACTATATCGCCAAAAAACCCAGCACCGGCCAAGCCGTGCAGTGGCATCAGGACGGCTCGTACTGGCCCTTGGCGCCGATGGAAGTCACCACGCTGTGGGTGGCCGGCACGGACTCGACGGTGGCCAATGGCTGTATGCGGGTTTTGCCGGGGACGCACACCAAGCGTTTGCTCAAGCGCAGTGAGATGATCGATCTGGATACGGATCAGTACGTGCTTAGCGTTGGTATCCGCCCCGATCAGATCGACGAGGCCGATGCCGTTGATTTGGAGCTGGAGGCCGGGGATATTTCCATTCATCACCCCAATATCATCCACGGCTCCAATGCCAATACTTCGGACCAATGGCGGGTCGGGCTTACCCTGCGCTACATTCCGACCAGCACCAAAGTCACGGTGGATCGTAGTCCTTGCATTATGTGCCGGGGAGCGGTGATACCCAAAATAGGGAACAAGTACGCACCGCGGCCGCAGTACATCGAGGGAGAGCACATGCCTTTTGCCGGGTGCGAAAATTGGAATTTGCCGGCGGCGTAATAACTGTCGTGTTAAGACTATCCTAATTAACCCCACCCAGGAGCCGCCCCTATGACCGATGCTGCCTATCGCATCGCCCCGCCCGGCTTTACCGACGACGAGTGGGAAACCTTCAACCGCGAGGGCATCCTCTTTTTTCCAGACGCCCTCGACCAAGCGGCGATCGACGAACTTACGGCCGCGGTTGATCGCGTTTGCCAATCCAGCCCCCAATACCTCGAGCGGGAGACCTTCGGTTGCCAAAATATCGTCGAGCGCGATCCCGCCTTTGCCGCGCTCATCGATCACCCGCGCCACATCGGCTACGCCTACGACCTTTTCGGCGAATTGCTCAAGCTACACCAGAGCCAGTTTTTCATTCGTCCGCCGGGCGGCGACCGCTACAATATCTGGCATCCCGATGGGGCCCGCGCCGTGCCATACGGCACCTTCTCGCCCGATTTGCCGCTGCAAATCAAGATCGGCTTCTGGCTGACCGACTTGCCACGGGCCAAGATGGGCAACTTAGTGGTTCTGCCCGGCAGCCACCGCAAGCAATACGTCGACGAGTACGACAGCCACCAGCCGATCCCGGGCGAGCGGGTGGTTTGCCTGCGCAAGGGCACCATGACCTTTATGCACTCGAGCATCTGGCATCGCGTCGAGCCAAACGAGAGCGATGTGGTGCGCAAGAATATCTTCTACGCCTACTGCCCGGCTTGGCTCACCCCAGCCGACCGCCTCCAATCCGATCCCGCTTGGCTCGAGACGCTCAACCGCGAGCAGCGCATCATCATGCGTTCCTACACCAACGCTTATCACAACGCCAAACCCCCGGCCTCGGACTTCCCGCTTTTCCTCGACCGCGAGACCGGCTTAGATCGCGACCCCCACGCCTACCGCGACGATGTGGCCTTGCACCGCCGCAAACGCCGCACGTGGGCCGAGCGCAAGCTATTCACTTAGGCTTCGGCCCGCTTTTCAAACAGCCACATCCCGATCCCCATGGCGGCTAGGCCGACGAAGATCGAGTACGCGAGGAACGTGAAGCTGATCTGGATAGAATCCGAATTCATGTCTATCTGTGCGCCAGAAGAAGTGGAGGCGATCCAGAACGGTACTTCGTACGTGCCGAACAACTCAGGCAGGGAGAGCACGTCGGGCAACGTGCTGAAATAGCAGTACAGGACGCCGATGGCGAAGGCCACAGACGCGAGGCCGGCAAAGCGCCGAACCACCAATCGCAGGCCGGCAATACCACCGGCAAGGCCCAGCAACACCGCCATCGCCGACAGATAGAACACGCCGCTGCTAACTAGTATGTCCATTGCGGTGAACGGGGCTATGCGTATCCCATCCACGCGAGTTGCAAACTCGCGCAATTCGCTGACAACGGTGATAAAACCGGCACTGCTCAGCGTGAATAAGACGAGGCCGAGCGTCGCCACGGTTGCCGCTTTGGCCGCGAAGATTTGCGTGCGCGATACCGGCAGGGAGAGGAGCAAATAATGGGTCTGTCCTTTTACCTCTTGGGCAAATGAGTGGCTGAGCAAGAAGGGCAAAATCAGTAGCAACCCGTAAGGTACCACACTCCACAGGAAGTGGGGCGAGAAGTCTTTCCACTGCATATCGGGCGACCACCGGGCGACGTTGGCTCCTATCGACCATACCGCAACGATCTCCAGAAAAACCGTCATCGCCACCAGCACGAGGAACAGCGTGCGGTTGTCTTTTATTTCCTTTAGGTACAGCGTCTTCCAAGTATTCACGTTACCACCTCCTCGAAAATGTCGTTGAGCGACATGCCGCGACTTTGCCGTAATTCTTCGATGTTGCCGCTGACTGCGATCTCGCCGTGGCGCAAGAAAGCTACTTCTTCTATCAGCTCTTCCACTTCGCTGACGAGATGGGTCGAGATCAGAATCGTCTGCTCCCCGACGCGAAACTCACGCAGCAAGATCGCCAAGATGCGCCGGCGCGATGGCGGATCGATCCGTCCGAGCGGCTCGTCCATGAGCACCAGTTCGCTAGGCCACGAAAAGGCGGCTACTACCTTTAGCCGCGCCCGCTGACCATCGGACAGGGTGCCGATTTTCCGGTGGCTATCGACGTTCATCAGGCCGAGCAACTCGCGGGACTTGTCCATGTCCCAGCCCGGAAAGAACGCGGCTAGAAATTCGAGTTGTTCGCTGACGGACATCCAGTCGTAAAACGGGCTGACCTCGGGCAGGTACGAAGTGATGCGGCGCGTTTGGATCCCAACGGGGTAGCCCGAGATGCTCGCGCTGCCTTCGCTGGCGTGGGCGACGTCGGCGAGGATTTTGAACAGCGTGCTCTTGCCGCTCCCATTTTCGCCGAGAATGCCCATTACCCGCCCCTTTTCGACCGTTAGGGAGATACCCCTCAAGGCCGTCGCATTAGGGTACCGCTTCCACAGGTTCTTTATTTCTATCATAGCGTCACCTCCGCTGAAATTTCGCGCAGCAGGTCGTCGATCTGCTCGCGTGAGAGTGCCAAGTCGTGGATCGCTGCGACAAAGCGGTCGCGCGCCGCTTCGGCTAGGGCACGGCGCTCGCGGTCAATGCGTTTGGCACTCTCTGTTATCGACGATCCTTGGCCGCGGCGCGTGGTTATGAATCCTTCTTGCTCCAGTGCCATGTAGGCTCTGGACATGGTATTGGGATTAACGCCCATTTCCTTGGCCATTTCCCGCACCGACGGCAAAGGGCCGCCGGCTTGATAGATCCCTTGGACGGTGCGCTTTTTCACCGCCTCGATGATCTGCAGATAGATGGGGCGAGTGGGGTCGAAATCGATCGGCATCTTCTCGCTCCTTCCTAAATTATGTTTTGTCCCATTGTAATAGTGTTCTACATAAATAGAACACTATTGATGCAATAAGTCAAGGACTCTTTGTGAGACGGTTTCCCGCGTGTAATGGGACGCCTGTGGATGGGGGACGTGGAACCGAAGACGGGTAGCAGCGTCTGGTTTTTACCTAGTCAACTGAGAGCGGGTCGCCGCCGCCGGACTCTGGGCTACTTTGCAGCACATGCTGTCTTGGAGTACTCTTAGCGCGGTTTGTCGTCCTGTTCTTTACTCTGTTAAAAGGAGATCGTCATGCACCAACTTCTGTTGTCTATCGCGGCTTTTTGCCTGATCGCCCTGCCGCTCGCCGCCCAAGAAGAATTGCTCTACGGCACTTGGAAGGGGCACTTCGTCGATGATGAGATCGGCGAGATCACCGTTCATATGACCTTCCAAGCGGATGGTGTCTGTGCGATCGATCAAGTCATTCAGGTGAAAGAAGATCTATTGGGTGCTGAGGGAGCGGACATAACCGCTATCGAGCGGCTCGACATTCGCGCCACCGGCACCTACAGCGTTGAAGGCGATAGCCTGTGGACTGACATAACCGACTTCGAGTTGCTAGTCAATGACCAGAGCCAAGACTTAGCCGAAGTCCTGACCCAATTCGGCCGCGGCTTGGCCCGTTGGACCGCGGATTTGACCGGAATCTCGGACGATGCCTACCCGGCGTTTGAAAAACAGGTGATCGACGAGTTGCTCGCTGGGTTTTCGGAGGAACGGCTGCTCGCTGAATTCGATGGGGGGATGGGCACGTATGCCATTGAGGGGGACACGCTGTTACTGACTACGGTAGATGAGCTCGGGGTCGAGACCATGGAATTCCGCCGCGTGGATACCGCCAGTGTGGTCGCCCCAACTGGCTGGGGTAGCCTGAAAGCGGCTTGGCGTCGGTGAACATCCTGATCCGCCGGAGCCCATGCACATCGAGGATCTCTTCACGCCGACGCAACAAGCCCTTGTCGCCAGCTTGCACAGACGCGACCAGCAGGAGCGCCAAGCGGGCTCTACGGATCCGTTGCGCCTTAAGGCTGTCAGTCCCCAAGTGGCCCATTACCTCTGTCTGACCGCGATCCACCAACAGGCCCAGACCTTAGTCGAATTTGGTACTTCGCACGGCTATTCCACCCTGCACCTAGCGGCTGCGGCCCAGCGTACCGGAGGCCGCGTCTTCAGCCTAGATCGGGTGCGAAAAAAAACCATGGCGGCGCGGGTCAATTTGCGCCAAGCTGGTTTGGATCACTTGGTGGAATGCTACACTGGGGCGGGGGCTGCTTTTATCGCCGCCCTTCCCGAATGCGTGGATTTTGTCTTGGTAGATTTTGGCCTGCCCGCTTTTGCGCCCATGTTCGCCGTGCTGGAAAACCGTCTGGTGCCGGGGGCGTTTCTCTTTGTCGATGGCTGGTCCAAAGTCGAACCATGGGATCAGAATCCGCATTGGGCAGCCTTTAGAAGCCGCTTAGACGAGACGGCCGATTACCTGACCTACATCCTACGGCTGGAAAAGTCCCACCTTATTGCCGTTAAGCTGTCCTGAGCGACCGCTCTTAACTCTGGCTCTGGATTGGGCGGCCCTTCCTTCTTGCTCTCTTTACCCTTAGGGGTATAGATTGACCAGACCAGGACCACACACCTCAACAACACGCAGGAGTCTGTTACATGACTGATCCGATCAGAGTCGCCGTGCTGGGCATGGCCCACGACCACTTGTGGAGCAATCTCAGGGAACTAGCCGAGCAGGAGGAAGCCCTCCTCGTGGGCGGTGCCGACCCCAATCCCGTGCTGCAGGACCGCTTCCGCGAGCGCACGGGCTGCGACCTAGTGTACGGCGAGTACGAAGCCCTGCTCGACGCGCAAGCTCCCGACGCTGTTTTTGTTTTTTCGGCCACCGCACACCACGCCCCGGTCGTCGAGTTGTGCGCGGCTCGGGGCATGCACGCGATGGTCGAAAAACCTATGGCCGCCACGCTTGAACAGGCCGACCGCATGCTGACCGCGGCTCAGTGCCACCAAATTTGCTTGATGGTCAACTGGCCCACGGCTTGGTCGCGGCCCTTGCACACGGCCCACCGCCTCGTCCGGGAAGGGGCCATTGGGCGATTGTGGCAGCTTACTTGGCGCGGCGGCCACTGCGGCCCGGACGAGTTGGGTTGCTCCGACGAATTCTGCGGTTTCCTCTTCGATGCCCAGCTTAACGGGGCCGGGGCGTTCAACGACTACAGCGGATACGGAGCTAGTCTGTGCGTCCACTTTTTGGGCCGGCCGCACAGTGTCGTGGCCATGGCGGGTCGCTTGCTCAAAACCCATCTGCCGGTTGACGATAACGGCATTATGGTGCTGCGCTATCCCGAGGCTTTGTGCCGCTTGGAAATGAGTTGGACTGAAGCCGTGCCGCACGTGCCGCCCCACGACGTGGTCCTGTACGGCACGGAGGGGACTATGATCGTGGGGAGTCAGGTGACGGTGTACACCCGCCAGAGCCGAGCGGGAACAAAAGCAGAACTCGACGCATTGCCCGCGGCCGAGCGCAATGCCGCCGCGTATTTCCTCCACTGCATTCGCTCGGGGCAGTCGCCTCAAGGCACGACCAACGCCATTCAATCACGCCACGCCCAAGAGATCATGGAAGCCGGCTTACAGGCGGCCACCTCGGGCATTGAAGTGAGCCTGCCCATTGAGAGCCATTTGTTCCGCGCATAAAACACAATCGGCTCAATACCTAACTCGACAGGAGACATCATGCCTGATTCCCACTGGCGCAACATTTTGCACCACCGCGACGCGCCCGACGAAGCTATGCAGCGCATCGACGCCCAAGTTGCTTCGCTGGAGGAACTACCCGACGCGGTGCGATACATCCGCGCCCTGATCTCGCGCTTCGACTCGCTGACCCACTACCGAGCCTTTGACAATCTCGACCTACTCGTCCAGGCGATCGGCGCGGGCACATACGCTCGATGTCCGGCGGTCGATGTACTCACTCGGGATTGGGAAATGGACGACCAGCGTCGGTGCCGGGCCAAGACCTATGTAAAAACCCTGCGCGCTTGGGCCGAAGGCCAGCCTGTGGAAGAAGCTCGGCAGGGGGTGGGCGACGCGGAATTGTGCGCTGAGTTGTACGGTATTTTAGGTCCGCTCGAAGAGCACAAAGCTTGGTTGGCGGCTTCTTTAGCCCACACCCTCAAAGCCTTCGCCTACGAGGCCCAAGACTGGCTCGACGAAACAGACGCGGCGGCTTTTGCGTGTGGGGTGTACCGTGCGGCCCTCGGGCGCGACCCCTCGCCCGACGACTTGCAAAATCGCTTGACCGAACTAGCCGGGGGCAAAAGCCGCGCCCATTTCGTCCGCGAAGTATTCGACTCGGCTGAGAGCCGCCAGCGCCAGCAATGGCAGGTATTGGAAAAGCTGCAAGCCGCCAGAGAATGAGAACTTGGTGCGCTTGCGTGTAAATGCACGCCGCTGGCGCACAAGTCCGAGTGGCCCTTTCCGCATGCGGATGCGTTTCTCAGTCGCTCAGGGGCAGAGTAGTCCCTAGCTGAAGATGCGATTACGCGAGATATGCCAGCAACCATTCCGAAATGATCGGGAGCGGATCCCCAAAGACAGTAGCTCCTTCGTGAAAACGGAGATCGTGTTTCTGCTCGTTTACTTTGGCTTTTTCTGAGTCCCATTCAAATTTCATCTTTCGTCGTCTTTTGGGTCGTGGTCTTTATCTGACGCGAAGGTACGTTCAGGAGAAGAGCGGGGCGTTTGACACTATTCAACGCCTCGTTTCTGTTTTTAAGATGCTTATAGAAACCGTGCAGAAAGGAGCAAACGAGTGAACAAACGCGCCTATGGCTCCCTGAGCGTATGGCTGATTTTGCTAGCGACCGCCGAGGCTCAAGCGGTTGATTGGCCTTACTACACCTCGGATCTGGGCGGCACCAAGTACTCGCCCGCTGCCCAGATCGGCCCGGACAACTTCGACCAACTGCGCGTAGTGTGGCGCTTTCGCCCGCCCGATCAGCAGCTATACGAGACGGCCGATCGCGACCTAGACTTTGACGAGCACCGCAGTACGCCGATTGCCGTCAATGGGGTGCTATACTACGCCTCGCCGTTCAATATCCTCGTCGCCCTCGACGGGGCTAGCGGCGAAAAACTGTGGACGTTTGATCCAGAGGCTTGGCGCGTTGAGCCTCGCTTCTTGGGCAACCTGCGCGGCGCAAGCTACTGGACCGATGGCGAGGTTGAGCGGATTTTCCTCGCCACTTCGACTGCCTATTTGTACTCCATTGATGCCAAAACCGGCCGGCCAGACCCGGCGTTTGGTCAAGAGGGTCGGGTTGACTTAGGCGCGTCCCTGCGCCGTCCACTGACCGACGGCGACCGCTGGAACTACGGCGTGACCGCCCCGCCCGTGATTTGCCGGGGCGTAGTCGCGGTCGGTTCGGCCATTGGCGACTGGCGCGGCCGGCCTCCGGCTGAGTACACGCCCCCCGGCGATGTACAGGCTTTCGACGCAAGAACCGGAGCTAAGGTCTGGGAGTTTCACACGATTCCGCAGGCGGGCGAATACGGCAATGAGACTTGGCAAAGCGACGCTTGGAAGACCTACGGTGCCGCCAATGTCTGGGCCTCAATGACCGCTGACGAAACGCTGGGCTACCTCTACCTGCCGGTGAGTTCTGCCAGCCACGACTACTACGGCGGCGAGCGCCCGGGCGACAATCTCTTCAGCGAGTCGATCGTCTGTCTGAATGCCGAGACGGGCGAGCGGGTCTGGCACTATCAACTGGTCCACCATGGCCTCTGGGATTACGATCCACCCGCCCCGCCGGTGTTGTTGGATGTGGAAGTACAAGGTCGCCTGCGCCAAATTGTCGCTGTGCTGACCAAGCAGGCGTTCTGCTTCGTGTTTGACCGCAAAAGCGGCGAGCCGATCTGGCCGATTGTCGAACGGTCCGTGCCCCAGTCGCAGGTGCCGGGCGAGCAGACCGCTCCGACCCAGCCCTTCCCGACCCAACCGGCGCCGTTTGAACGCCAAGGCATCAGCGAAGCCGATCTGATTGACTTCACGCCCGAACTGCGCCAACAAGCCGCGGCGATCCTCGCCCGCTACGACTACGGCCCGCTCTACGCGCCGCCGACCGAGAAGGGCGTTTTGGTGGTGCCCGGGCAGTGGGGCGGTGCCGATTGGGCCGGGGGCGCGGCCGACCCCAAGACGGGCATCCTCTACGTGCCGTCGCACCTCGCCATTACCACGGTACAACTGCATCGGGTGGAAGACCCGGCCGCGCATTCGACCTTTTTTGCCACCAACGAGTCCCACGTCCTCGGCCCGCAAGGGTTGCCGCTGGTCAAGCCGCCGTATGGCAGCATCACGGCCATTGACCTCAACACGGGCGAGCACCTGTGGCGGACGACGGTGGGCAAGGGGCCGGTGGACCACCCAGCCCTCAAGGGCCTCGATCTGCCGGATATGGGCTGGGACAACCGCACCTTTGTGCTGACTACCCCCCGGTTGCTCCTGGCCGCCTCGCAAGACCCACACGACCTGAGCGACGCTGGCGCGGATTACTTTGTCGATCGCGACGCCTACCTACGCGCCTACGATCTGGCGTCGGGCCGGGAAATCGGCCGCATCGACCTGCCCAGCAATGCCTACGGTGCGCCGATGAGTTATATGGCGGATGGACGCCAGTACGTGGTCGTTGCGGTCGGCCACGATTTTAGCGACCCCGAGCGCCCGCCCGAGCTGGTGGCACTGGCGATTCCGCGGGCGGGCGAATCTTTGCCGCCGCAAGGTCGCGACCGCAGCGACGCCGGGCATCCCGACTTTTACCGGGCCGTCCAAGCCATGGACGCCGGCGATGTAGACACGCTCCGGGACCTACTCGCCGAACATCCCGAACTAACGGCCGCCGAGGGCTATTTCGACGAGTACTACGAATATCCCTACTTTCGCGGGGCCACGCTCTTACACCACGTGGCCGGCGAGCCGCAGCGCGCACCACTGCCGGCCAATGTCGTTGAACTGGCCGCGGTCTTACTCGCCGCCGGTGCCGATCCCAACGCGACCACGTACGATGCGGTTACGGTGCTGGAACTGGTGGCTCAGAGTGCCCAACTCGACTGGGCCGGCACCAAGGCCGAGTTGGTCGATCTCTTGGTCGATCAAGGGGTTGATTTGGACCGCAACCGCGGCCGAATACTGTGGAAAGCCCTGATCGCCGAAAACCGCGAACTGGCGCGTCTGTTGATCGAGGCCGGGGCCCCGGTCGATTTGCGCTTTGCCGCCGGCGCCAATCGCGTCGATCTGATGGCTCGGTTCTTCGACGCTGAAGGCAAGCTGAAAAAGGGAACCGGCCATCTGTACCACCCGGACCCGGACACGGTGCTCACCGACGAGCAAATCCTCGTCGAAGCACTCAACCTGGCCGCCTACAGCGGCGCGTTGGAAGCCGCAGCTTTCCTACTGGATCGCGGGGCCGACATCAACGGCTTTGCCGGCGCATTTCGGTCTTACGACCACGGCAGTACGCCCCTGCACAAAACCGTCGTCGCCGACCAGTTTGAAATGGCCCGCTTGCTCCTGTCGCGGGGCGCCGATTCCCTCGTGGGCGATGTGCGCTTTGACAACACGCCTTACGGATGGACGAACTACAACCAAACCTCTGCGGCCCTCGATGGCTTGCTGCGGGAGTACTATCAAGCGGCCGTGGCGCAGGCAGCGGACTAAGAGCCGCTGCGCCATCCGCGCCTTCCTCCGGCGCGGCCGGGCCATACGACCTTAGGACCAGACGAAAATCGTCGGCTCGTCCGCCGACATGGCGAAGAAGAAGGCCAGCACGACGCGCCGGCGCTGGCGCGTTAGGCGCGCTACTTCGTGGATGTTTTCGGTGCAGAAGAAATAGAGATCGCCCGGCGTCAGCCGGACTTGGACGCGGGGGATGCCATGCTCAGCCGCGTACTCGGCAAAGCGGTTTTCGCGCAGGACTTCCTCAAGGTGGGGTTGGGCGCCCCAGCAGCGATAGATAAAAGGTTCGTCGGTGCTTGCGGCATCGCCGGTCTGCAAGCACAGCACCCCGGCGAACTGGTGCTGGAAGTCGGCGACTGCGTATTCCCAGCCGGGACGGGAGCGTTTGGCCACGGAGTCGTAGTGAGGTCTGTGGCCTTCGGCGGCGTGATACATGCGGAAAATGGCCGGTCCGTAGAGCCGCCCGTCCGGTTCGCGTGCGGTTTGCACGACTTTGCCCTCGGCGAGGGCCGCGAGGGCCGCGTACATTGTGCGCACTGGATCTGTGAATCCGGCGAAGAGCGTGGCGAACAACTCGTGGGTGCGGGCGGCGTGAGCGAAGAAGGCGTTTGGATCGGCTCCGAGCCGTCCGAGGCTGGTGCCCAAGTCGAGATAGGGACCGCCGCTTAGCTGGGCGGCTTGGCCCACAGTGGCCGGATCGAAATAGCCGCGCTCGGCAAAGCGGCGCATCAAGCCGCGGCAGTGATCGGGCGGATAGGCTCCGCGCAAGACTACGGCGGGTACGGCACCGGCGGCCAAGGCGGTGAGAGGGCGGGGCAGGCTGTGCAGCAAATCGGCGGTGCTGCGGGCCTCGACGGGTGTCCAAGCGTTGGGCTGGGGCATGGTGTTTCCTCGCGTCAACCTGTTGTAGCCGTGTTGGTTATTACAACCTCTCGACCCGTACGCGCCGATTCGTAACAGGCATCGACGACCTTTTGCAAGTTGAGTAGCTGGCGGGCATCCTGCATGTCCCAAGGCTCGCCAGCACGGAGTTGGGCGATGAGCGCGGCGTCTTGGGTGTGGACGCTTTGGAACCAGTCGTCGCTGCCGTTGAGTTGGGGCGTCTGATCGACGATCGCCCCTGCGACATCGACGTTGACCGCCAAGGGTGCGCCGGTTACTGTGGCGCGGGTGGTGGTCAGCTCAAAGCTGTGGAAGTCGGTTCGCTCGCTACACCAATTGCCCTCCAAGGAGTAAAAGGCGCCGTTGTCAAAGCGCACCAAGGCACTGATGAGGTCTTCGGCGTCGTAGTGTGCGTGGATGGCATCGTCGATTTTGGCACCGCGCTTACCGGGGAAGAGGCGTCGGGTTGCCGCGCTGACGGTGAGTGGGTTGGGCGAGCCGCCGATCCACATCGCCAAGTCGAGCGTGTGGACCAAAGTCGAGGCGAGGACTCCGCCGCCGGAGGTGGCGCGGTGGTAGTGCGGCCCCCAGACCGGTGGATCGCGGTGGCAACCCCACGCTTTGGCGAACACTGGCTCGCCGATAGATCCCGTTTGGACCAGATCGCGTAAGTACCGCGAACTCGGCATATAGCGCATGTTGGTGCCGAGCTGAACTTGCAGCCCAGTCTCCGTCGCCTTGGCGAGGACGGCTTCGGCCTGCGCGACATTCATCATAAAGGGCTTTTCGCACAGTACGCAGGCTCCGGCGTCGAGGCTGGCCAACGACATGGCTTGGTGCGTGTTGGGCATGGTGGCGACGATGACCAAGTCGAGATCCCCGGGGGCGAGCAGGTCCCGGTAGTCTTTGGCCGTGCGGGCTTCGGGCCAGTGCTGACCGGCGGTCGCTAAGCGCTTGTCATTGAGGTCGCAGACGGCGGCAACTGTGGCTTGGTCCGCGCCCAGTGCTTTGAGGCCGGCAAAGTGGACGTTGGCTTGGGTGCCGCAGCCGATCATGCCGATGCGCACGGCGCGATCTAACATGGGCCGTTCCTTTCTGTTGGTAGCTCAACGCAGATTTTCAGCGTATAATGTCCCTGACATACGTAGCGCGAAACACAACCGACGTCAAGCGGTCGGACAAAGGCTATGACGCGACGTGACAGGTAGATGTGCTGGCTGGTCATCGGCGGTGGAGTTGTTGGTATCTGCGCGGCGCACTTTCTCGAAGAGCAGGGCCGCGACTTGGTGGCTTGGCCGTGGCTGTTTCGCAAGGGCTTGCGGCTTTATGAGGTGGGTGACTGGAGCACGTGGACCGATTTGCATAGGAGGGTCAGATGCGCTGTGCATTGGGCATTGACTTAGGCACGGGAAGCACTAAGGCCGTCCTCCTCGACGAGGCTGGAGACCTCATCGGCAGAGGGCAGGCCGGGTATCCGCTCTACAAGCCGCATCCTAAGTGGGTCGAGCAGAATCCGGCTGACTGGTGGCGCGGGCTGTGCGCGTCTGTGCGTCAGGCGCTCGCCGATATTGATCCAGCGCGGGTCGCCTGCGTTGGTCTGTCCGGGCAGATCAACGGCGCGGTGTTTGTCGATAGTGCCGGGCAGCCCCTGCAGCGGGTGCCGATCTGGCTCGACCACCGCTCGCAAGCCGAGTGCGATTGGGCCGAGCAGTGCGCGGGGGATCTGCTGCGGGAGCGGACGCTAATGCGGTTGGGGCCGGTTAATACATTGGCCAAGGTTTTATGGGTAAAAGACCATGCGACAGACGTTTACCAACAGAGTCGATGGGTGCTACTGCCCAAGGATTGGCTGCGCTACCAGCTCACCGGGCAGATAGCGGCCGAGGTGTCAGATGCCTCGACGACTGCGGCTTTTGACCTGCGTACGCGCCAATGGTCCGGGGAAATTCTGGAGGCGTTGGAAGTCGATGTGGGGCTGTTCCCGAGTCTGGTCAATTCGCCGGACGTGGTTGGGGCCGTAACTGCGGTAGCGGCTGAGCAGACTGGACTGGCGGCGGGGACGCCTGTTGTCGCTGGCGGCGGGGACATGCCCTGCATGATCCTCGGTGCTGGGGTGATTGAGCCGGGCATTATTAGCTTGGGCATCGGCACGGCGGCGCACGCCACGGCTTTGGCCGACGCGCTGGATCCACGGGCCTTTGACAAGCTCTGGCCGATGTGCCATCCCATCCCCGGCCAATACGCTTGGCTTGGCTGCTCGTTTACCGGCGGGGCCTCGCTCAAGTGGTTTAAGGAGGAGTTTGGGGGCAGCTACGAGGAATTGACCGAAGCGGCCGCGGCGATTCCCGCTGGGGCCGAGGGGTTGTTTTTTCTGCCGTGGCTCGAAGGAAGGGCCACGCCGCGGCCCGACGCCCATGCCCGCGGCGGCTTTGTCGGGCTGTCGCTGGGGCATACGAAGGGGCATCTGGTGCGGGCAGTGCTGGAGGGGGTCGTCTTCGACCTGCGGCACTCGCTCGATTGCTTCGCCGCCATTGGCTTGCCCATTGACGAGTTGCGGATCGGCGAGGGCGGCTCGCATTCAGAGGTGTGGCGGCAGGTCCAGGCCGATATTTTGGGGCGCGACGTGGTGCGGATCGCCACCGACGATCTGTCGGCAGTAGGAGCGGCGTTGTTGGCCGGCGTTGGCGGCGGGCTCTACGCGGATTTTGCCACCGCTTGCCAGCGCACGGTCAAGCTGGCCGAGACGACCCACTGCGACCCAGTGCGGGTCGAATACTATCGGCGCGCTTTTGAGCGCTATCAGGCGCTTTATCCGGCGTTGCGGGAGTGGTACGATCCCAACCCGTATTGAGAAAACCATGCTGCCGCTATGCCGGCGGGTTTGACGTATCGCGAGACCATTGACCAAGTGGTCAAGGCGTATTTCGACCCGGAGGCGCACAATCTGGTGGAGATCGTCTCAGGCTGGGGTGTGTTCGAGTGGATGCTGTTCGACGCGCTGGACTGCGGCTACGTCGGGGTCATGTGCAACAGCGACAGTCGCAATGGACGGCCCAGATTGAGCTGGCGGAGTTAGGGCACGAGTCGCTGCGCTTCGACTACGGCGGCTTGGATATGCAGTTGGTGGTGCAGCGCTATCCCGAGCGGGTGGAAGTGCTGGAACTGACGCTGGAGACGGCGGATCAGTCGTGCGGGGAAGGGCAGGCCGCTTATTTCGTTAAGGCTATTCAGTGCGACGGGCAGATGGCTTGGTCGAGTCCGGTGTATGTGTTGGGCAGAGGGGGACATTCCCTTTGCGAAAATGAATTTGTAGTGCCTGACGGGATACTAGGGATGAATAAGAAACACCTGATCGAAGCGGAATAGTGATAGAGATCCGCAAAACAGAAGTATTATCAAAACTAGAGAGATAGCCAAACAATTGGAGAGATGAGTTATGCCTATTAATACTACTCGCTGGGACTCAGCAGAGTATCTCAAGAGAAGATATACGATTGTACTTGGAAGCCTGCCTTGAAGAAGCCGGAGATGATCACGCCTTTATAGCCCATGCCTTGGATGCAATCGCTCGCGCTAAAAACACGAACCAGCTAGCGAGTATTAAACAAGGATTGACTGAAGCGATTGAGTACGCGGCAGGCCAGCCAAGCGAGGCGGTCGTACATCCGCCCAAAAGCATTGATGTGAAAGCTATCCGAGAGCAGGTCGGGATGACCCAAACGGCCTTTGCTGCCGCCTTGGGCATTAGTCCCAGCACCCTACGGCACTGGGAGCGCGGTGATCGGGTCCCTAAAGGACCAGCACGGGTGTTACTCTATGTGGCGGCGTGCGAACCTCAGGCGATTTTGCGCTCTTTGGAGAAAGCAACCTAAAGAACCGCCCGACGCGATTTTGGTGCTTCTTCTGATTATCGGATCGGGATGAATACCCTAAAGATCCGCAAGCAGAACTCAAGACCCCAATGCCGAGGCTTGCTCACGGCTTGCGCTTGGGAAGCCGTTGAGGAATTGCTCAAGAGAATCCCCGAGCGTCCCCCCGAGCAATCCTTCCTATAGCTCCACTCGCCTTCCGCTGCGCGCCGATTCAAAGGCCGCTTCGACCACTTTGAGCGTACCGTCGGCGTGGTTGGCCATATAGGCCGGGGTTGCTGCTCCGCGCAGACATTGCTGGAAAAAGGCAATGGCCGGCTGGAATGGCGGGGTGCCGGTCTGGAAGGTCTCGCTACGGCTCTTGGAACCGATGACCACGTCAAAGCGGCTCTCGGCCCCGGGATGGTACGGGGCGGGCACAATCAAGCGACCCTGATCGCCGGTGATGAGAGCATGCGGTCCGCCGCGGCCCTCGAAGCTGCAGTACAAGGTCGCGGTGAGGCCGTCGGGGTATTCGAGGATGAGCGAGGTGGCCACGTCCACCCCGGCTTGCGCGGCAAAGCGCATGTGCGCCTGGACGCTAACCGGATCGGTGCCGGCGATGAAGCGCGAAAAAGTGACGGGATACACGCCGCCGTCGTACATACTGCCGCCGCCCAACGCTTTAATCAGGCGGATGTTGCTGGGGTCGTCGATGACGTAGGTCATGCCCGCGTTAATGTGGCGCAGGGTGCCAATCTCGCCCGCGGCGATGATTTCCTTGAGGCGGTGGCTTTGGGGATGCTGCATAAAGACGAATGCCTCAAAGAGCAGCACGTCGGCCTGGTGGCACGCCTCGACCATTTGCCGACCTTCGGCCGCGGTGACGGCGAGGGGTTTTTCGCAAAAGACGTGTTTGCCAGCCTCGGCGGCTTTGATGGTCCACTCGGCGTGCAGCGAATTGGGCAGCGAGATATAGACCGCGTCGATGTCCGGGTGGTCGAGCAGGGCTTGGTAACGGCCCAGTGCCACGGGAATATCGTGGTCGCGGGCAAAGGCGTCGGCGGTGGCTTGGCTGCGGCTGGCCACTGCATGGACTTGGGCACCGGGCGTGGCGCGGGCCGCGGGAATGAAGGCGGTGACGCCGATTCTGGCGGTGCTGAGAATGCCCCATCTGATGGGACGTACATTGGTCATTGAAGAACCTCCTGCGACCTAATTTTACTGGGAATAGGCGATAAATATAAATAGGCCAAATAGGCCAACGAAGTAAATGCGGCCGGTTTTTTTGCGAGATGGCCAGCGTTTCCAAGGCGATTGTGGAACGCTCCGTACGCGCAAGCGGCCTTGTCAATTCCGGTGTATGCGCTTTGATTTGCTGCTTATGAATGATGCTCAAGAACAACTCGTCGCCGAGCCGCGCAAGGTCGGCTATGTCTGGATCGTCTATTTGCTGCTCTACGCGCTGGCCGTTCCTTGGTACTGGCCCGCCGGGTATCGCGGGCCGCTGGTGCTGGGCTTTCCGCTTTGGGTGGCGGTGTCGTTGGGGGCGGTGCTGCTGTTGGCCGCTTGGACGGGCTTTGTGATTCGCCGCTACTGGACCGAAGGCGAGGAGGCCGGCTAGATGGACCAACTGGCCTTTGGTCCGGGCGCGCTCGTGGCGGTGGGGCTGTATCTGCTGTCCATGATCGGCGTGGGCTGGATTGCGCGGCAGAAGCGGCGCTCCAACAGCATGGCCGACTTCTATCTGGCCGGGCGCTCAATGGGCTTGGCCGTGCTCTTCCTGACGCTGTACGCTACCCAATACAGCGGCAACACACTCTTTGGCTACACGGGCAAAACCTATCGCATCGGCTTTGAGTGGACGGCGTCGGTGCTCTTTATGTTTTCGGTCATCGTCGGCTACATGCTCTTTGCCCCGCGCCTTGTGGCACTAGCGCGCCGCGAGGGGTTCATCACCCCGGGTGACTATATCTCCTATCGCTTCTCCTCGCCGGTACTGACCCTGCTGAGTACGGTTTTGATGATCTACGCCTTGTGCAACTACGCACTGGCCCAGCTTGCGGCTATGGGCGCGGCCGTAGAAGGGATCACCAGTGGGGCCGTCCCGGCCGCGTACGGCATCATCGGCCTAGCGGTGATCATGGTCGTGTACGAGACCCTCGGAGGGATGCGCTCGGTGGCGTGGACCGATGTCATGCAGGGGGCGGTCCTGTTGCTGGGATTTGGTATCTTGGTCTTCCTCATTCCGGCAAAGTGGGGAGGCTTGGCGCAGGTGGTTGCCCAACTCAGCGAAATGGATCCGTCCAAGGTCCAAGCACCCAGCTTGGAGGGCGCGAACAAGTGGATTAGCTACGCTCTGCTCCTAGGGTGCGGTGCGGCCATTTATCCGCAGGCCATTCAGCGGCTCTACGCCAGCCGCTCGGTGGCGGTGCTCAAACGCTCGCTGATCCTGATGGCTTTCATGCCGCTTACTACAACCTTGGTAGCCTTGATCTGCGGCCTGACGGCCGCCGTGGCCTTGCCCGAGCTAAGCCGAGAAGACAGCGACCAAGTGTTGGCTCGGCTCTGCGCGATGGTGATGGGTGATTCCGCGCTGGCCTACTGGCTGGTGGTGGCGGTCTTCGCCGCTGCGCTGGCCGCGCTGATGTCAACGGCCGATTCGGCGCTCTTGTCGATCTCGTCGATGTTCACCAAGGACGTGTACCTGCCCTATTTCCGGCCCCAAGCCAAAGAGGCCGAGCTGACAAAAGTGGGCAAAATCAGTACTTGGGTGATCGTCATCGCCTTAGTCTGGGTGGCGATTGGCGTGGACATCACCTTAGTCCGCCTCCTAGAATTGAAGTTCGAGATCCTCATCCAGGTTGTGCCCTGTTTCTTTTTGGGGCTGTACTGGCAGCGGCTGTCGGCGCGGACCGCGCTGACCGGCATGGTGTGCGGGCTGGCGGTGGCAGTGGGGTTGACCTTGGGCGGCAAGCCGATGATCGGGGGCTTTCACGCCGGGGTGCTTGGGCTCGTCGTCAACGCGGCGGTCTGCGCCATCGGCACCTATTATAAACCGCGACATGACATTTAGACTAGAAGGAGACTTATGCGCCCAGCATCCAAGCAGTTTCTCGTCGATTTACTCAGTGCCCCGGGTCCTTCGGGTTACGAGGGGCCAGTGCGGGCCGTATGGAAGGACGCCGTGAAAAAGTACGCGGACCGCGTCGAAGTCGATGTACACGGCAACACCATTGGCTGCTACAACGAGGCGGGTGGCTCCAAGATCATGTTCGCCGGGCACGCCGACGAGTTGGGTTTCCAGATCGTTTACATCGACGACAAAGGCTATCTGTACTTTGACACCATCGGCGGCTTTGACTTGCAGATCGTGCCGGGCCGCAAGGTGCGCATCCACACGGCGCAAGGGCCGGTCTTGGGCGTGTTGGGCAAAAAGCCCATCCACCTGATGAAGGCGGCGGATCGCACCAAAGTACCGGACAAACACGACTTGTGGATCGACATCGGCGCAGCCGACGCGAACGAAGCGCGGCAACTGGTGGCCATCGGCGACCCGGCGACCTACGACGCCAACTTTGAAGAGCTACGCAATGGACTGGTGATGTCGCGGGGGATTGACAATAAGGCCGGTGCTTGGGTCGTCGCTGAGGCACTCAGGCGGGTCGGCCGCGCCAAGCGCAAATGCCGCGCCGCCGTGTATGCGGTGGCTACCGTACAGGAGGAGGTGGGGCTGCGGGGAGCCAAGACCAGCACCTACGGAATCGATCCGCTGGTGGGCCTTGCCGTAGATGTTACTTGGGCGACCGATCACCCAGACATTGATAAGCGCCAAGTCGGCGAGTGCAAGCTAGGCGGCGGGCCGGTCATTTTGCGCGGAGCCAACGCCAATCCAGTCGTGCATGAGCGGCTGGTACAGGTGGCCAAAAAGAAGAAAATTCCCTATCAGATTCAAGCCGACCCAGCCGGTACGGGCACGGACGCCAACGCTATTCAGCTCAGTCGGGCTGGCGTGGCCACCGGCTTGGTCAGCGTACCGCAGCGCTACATGCACACGCCGGTCGAAGTCGCGTCCTTGGCCGACTTGGACCACACCGCCCAGTTATTGGCGGAGTTTGCGCTGACCGTCGATGAAAGGACGAGTTTCATCCCATGAAAATAACGGCTGTACATATTTGGACCGTAGTGGTGCCGACGATACCCGGACGGGTACACAGCCCGGAATGGGTCGCCGAAACCGGGTGGGACCAAGTGCCCAAACACATCGTGCGCCTGAATACGGATACCGAACTGGTGGGCCTCGGCGAGACCGGGCGCGGCGTCCCCATAGAACAAGTCAGAGAGGGGGCCACCCAACTCTTGGGCAAAGACCCTGAGCTGTTAATCGCGCAGGATATTTTTGCTGCTCGTCGCGACGGCACCGAGGAACTGCCGACGGTGGGGGCTGGTCCGGCGTACGATGCCTTTGAGATGGCGGTTTTTGACTTGGTGGGCCAGGCGCGTCAGGTGCCAGTACACGCGCTGTTGGGCGGTGCGGTGCGCGACCGGGTGCGGGCCGACTACTGGATGGGGCATCAGACGCCGGAAGACGGCAAGCGAGCGGTCGAGCGCGCACTCGCGCACGGGTTCAAAGGCGTCAAGATCAAGTGCAAGATCGAGGAGCCGATGGTCGAAAGGCTCGCGGCCATGCGCGAGGTGGGCGGGGTGGATTTCAAGGTGACGGTCGATCCCAACGAGCGCTTCCACACAGCCGAGCAGACCATTGAGTTGGCGCAGCAGCTAGCGGCCGTGGGCAATGTCGAGGTGTTTGAAGACCCAATCCCCAAGTCCGATTTAGCAGGCTATATCCAGATCCACGAGGCCATCAACCTGCCGGTGGCCATGCACGTGGGGAGTGGACCGGCTATCATCCGCGCCATTAAGGCCGAGGTCGTCGATTGCCTGAATTTGGGCGGTAGTCTCGTTGGCTTTCAGAAGAACGCGGCCATAGCGGCTGCCGCGGGCCTGCGTTGCTGGCACGGCTCGGGCAACGACTTGGGGATTGTCGATACGGCATACGTCCACGCGGCCGCGGCCGCGCCCAACTGCACGATGGCCTCGGATTTTGTCGGGAGTTGGACCCGCGAGGACGATCTGATCGTCGAGCCGATTCCCTTTGTCGATGGATACGTGCCCACGCCCATGCAGCCGGGGTTGGGCTGTGTGCTGGACGAAAAAGCCTTGGGACGCTACGTTCGGGGGCACGAAATCGCCTCTTGAGCGGGGCGGTCTATTTACCATTCTGTGCGTCGGGCATGGCTTGGCGTACTTAATTCCTTAATTGGAGGATAGTATCATGCGCAAATGGCTGGATAAAACAACGGCCTTATTCCTTTGCGGCGCGCTGGGGCTGGCCGCCTGTGGCGACGACGACAAAGCCGCACCCGTGCAGCCTGAGCCGCCGGCTGAGATTCCGCCGGCCGTTGTTGGCTTGTACGGCACGTTGGTCGAAAGTTTTACGAGTGTCTTCTTCACCGTGTTGGTCGGTGGGACGGAAGTGGCAGGCGAGGGCGGTGGCTCGGTGACCATCGAAGGCAACGAATGGACGTTGCAGGATTATTCGCCCGACGGCGAGTTGATAATCAACGGCACCTTGACCGTCGTGGCGTCGGAGACGCCCATTCCGCTGAGCGGGACGATTGTCCTGTCTGGCTCCCAGGACGCCGAACTCGTGCTGGACATGGCGATTGCCGTCGAAGGCACCGATTTATCGGCGACCGGGACTATAACCATCGACGATACAGAATTTGACGTCGCGGAACTTTCGGCCGCGGCCGAAGCGGCAGCCGCGGCCGAGTAGGCCGTGCCGTTTTGGCGTTGGGTCGCGGCCTTGGCCTTGTGCTGGGGCTGCGACCGCGGGCTCGACGCCGAGGCCACTGGGCAGGCTGGCATCGCTGGCCAGCTGCGCTTTGTCGGCGAGTGGCCTGCCAACGTGGGGCAGGTGGCCGTGGCCGTCTATCGCGCGCCCCCTGCTTCGCTGGCCGATTTTTTGCGAATCAACGGCTGGGATACCGAGGTCGCGCTCCGGGTCGAGTCGTACGACTATTTCGTCCCCTTAGATGGAGAAGGCGTATATCAGTGGATTGTCGTGGCTTGGCGCCGCGAGGATCAGTTCTGGGATCTTACCTCGCTTTTGGGCTGCTATTACCTGCCCGAAGCCGACCGCCCTTCGCCGGTGGAAGTCGGCCCCGGGGAGGTTGTCTCCGGCATCGACATCGAGGTCAATTTCGCTGTATTGGACCATGAGACCGATCGCAGCACTGCGCTATGCGAGCGCGCTTTGCCTGCTGAATTGCTGGCCGAGCTCGGCCGCTGATATCGTCGTCCGCGTCCTCGACGCCAGCGACCAAACCCCACTGCCTGGCGCGACGTTGGCGGTGCTGGGGACGGAATTTGGCGGGTCCGCCAACGAAGAAGGCTACGCCCGGGTCGAGGGCTTGCCGCCCGGCCAATACGATCTGCTTTGTTCGCATATTGGCTATCGCTCGTACGCGCTGCGCGGCGTTGCGCCCGGAGCCGAGGAACGCGTCGTCGCCCTCGAACCGACAGCGGTCGCAGTGCCCGAGCTGGTCGTCTCGGCTGCCCGCCGCTCTCAGACCTTTGCCCAAGCTCCCATTAGCATCTCAGTAGCCGATGCCGAGCGCATCGCCGCGCACAACGCCTTCTCGCTGACTGGCCCCCTGCGCTATGTCTCGGGCATCAGCCAAGTAGGTAGCGAGCCGGTCGTCCGCGGTTCGAGCGGCTACAGTCGCGGCACGGGCAGTCGGCTGCTGATGTTGGTGGATGGATTCCCAATGCTGTCGTCGGATCTGGGCGACATCAAGTGGGATGCCGTGCCCTTACAGCAAGTCGAGCGCGTGGAGGTGGTCAAAGGGGCTGGCTCGGCCCTGTACGGCACCGGAGCGTTGGGTGGGGTGATCAACGTGCTCACCCGCGATCCAGCACGCGATCCGGGCACCCGCTTTCGGCTGCTCAGTGGGTTGTATAGCCAGCCAGCGTATAGCCCGTGGCGCTGGAGCGAGTCGCCGATGCACTTTGTCGGATTCGACGTAAGCCACCAGCGGGTGTTGGGGCGGACCGGCTTGGCGCTGAGCGGGGGCCACAACCGGGGCACGGGATACCACCAAAACGGCGACAATCGCCGCTATCACCTCTATACCAAGGCGATACATCGGTTCTCGCCGACGAGCTATTGGCGCGTGATGGGCCATTGGGCACTGGACGACCACGGGGTTTTCATCCAGTGGCGCGACCGCAGCCATCCGCTGGCCGTGCCAGAAAACGACGCCCCGGCCCATACGAACTCGTGGAAGCTACACCTCAATTCTGAGTACTATCGCTTGGTACACAGCGAGTTAGGCTATCGACTTAAGACGGGATATTACCGCACGGGTTTTACCAACAATGCGGCGGCTGGCGGCTTGGTCTCGGATGGGCACAAAATTTCGGGCGAAGGTCAGCTCGACTACACGGGATTGCGCGGTTGGAATTGGACGCTGGGGTTGGCCTCAGTGGCCGATCTGGTGCGCTCGCCCAGCGATTTTCTCGGTACGCGTTCCCTGATAACCACCTCGGGCTATGCCCAAGGCGTGTACGAGCTCAGTCCGCTGGCCGAGTGGACCGTCGGGTTGCGCTACGACTGGAGTCGGCGCTCGGCGGCTTCTCAGTTGACCGAAGGGCCGTGCGGAGCGCCGCCGGTCGAGAGTAAAAGTGTAGGGGAATTTAGCCCCCAGACCGGCTTTTCCTATCGGCTGTCCGAGGCGACTGCGCTGCGGGCTTCGATCGGCCGGGGTTTTCGCGTGCCATCGGTGCTCGAGGTTTTTTCTCAAGCCGAGGCCTCTGGTATTCGGGTCTGTCCCAACCCGGCCTTGGATCCCGAGCGGGCTTGGTCGAGCGAGATCGGGGTTAAACAGGAGTTGGCGCCGTGGTTGGCGTTGGATATGGCCGTGTTTTGGAACGAGTACCGCGGGCTGATTGAGGCGCGTCCAGACCCCTATGCCGGCGGGACGGTACCCGTGGCGCGCTTCCTGAACTTGGCGCGGGCGCGGGGCGGTGGGTTTGAAAGCGAGCTCTGGGTTGCCCTGCCGCTGGGCTTGGGGGCTAGGGCGGCCTATACCTTGGTTGATGGCGTGGAGTTTCTCGCGGCGGATCAAGTGTTGCCGCCTTATTGCCACGGCGACTACGGTGCGCGGGCACCGCTGCCTTACCGGTCGCGCCACGTCCTCAATCTGGGTCTCGAGGGGAAGCGCGGCCCCACGAGTGGGCAGGTAAACTTCCAATACCTCAGCCGTTTTGAACGAGTATCCGGCCTGTTTGCCGAGTGTGGGCGCGACTATGTGCCCATTTACTTGCTCGATGTGCAGTTGAGCCGCAAGCTAGGCGTCCTGCAGATCAACCTGCGGGTGGACAATGCGCTGCAGTATTACTACGCGACGATCGAGCGCCAAATACGCCCCTTGCGCCGCATCTCTCTGAGCGTGGATGGTGCGCTCTAACAATCCCTATACAGCGAGTCTAGACCAGTGGCAAGCCGCCATTGAGCAGGGCCGCTTCGACGGCGAGTTCAGGCGGATCTATGGGCGGGAGCAGGTGGCGGCTTGGCGGGCCAATTACTTGGAAGCCCTGCGGCACTTTGCCGCGCGCTACGGCCGCTACGGCCGCGTGGTCATCGTCCGCTGTCCCGGGCAGATGAATGTCATGGGGATGCACATTGACTACGGAGGCATGCCCTCGGTGCGGATGGCCGTGCGCGGCGCGGATACGTTGGTGGTGGCGCGGGCAACCGCCAGTCGTCGAGTGCGGCTGGCCAGCTTGCTGCGCAGCCGCGGGGCGGCCGCGGATCGCTTCGCGCCCATTGCGCTAGCGTTGGGGACGATTCTGCCGCAGGCGTGCGTGGCTGAGCGGCAGGCGCTGATGGACTACGCGGGCCAAGTTTGCCGCCAGCGATTAGCGCGCACGGGTAGTGCCCTAGCCCGCGACTGGTCCGCGCTGGTGGAAGGCCAACTCGTGTATTTGGAGAGTTACTTTCGCGGTCGCGTGGCTTTGGGCGGCTTCGACGGGCTCGTGTGGAGCAATGTCTCGCCCAGTGGGGGTATGAGTTCGTCTTCGGCCCTAGTTGTGGCGACCGCGTTGGCGGCGATGGGGGTGCATGGATTGGCACCGCGCCGCGATATGCCCGAAGCGGATTTGGTCGATGGGCTGGGCACCTCGGAGTGGATGCGCGGTACGCGCGGCGGCACGGCTGATCACGGAGGGATGATCTTGGGTCGGGCGGGCAAACTGGTCGGCGTCGGCGTCTTTCCGGCCCGCGTGCAAGGCGAGGCGATCCTGCCCGACGAGTACGCCGCTTTAGTGCTCGACAGCGGCATCGTGCGCGCATACGACGAGGCCGTCAAGGAAGAGACGGTCATCGCCTATCCGCTCGGCGCGTTTATCGCTCGCTCGCTGATTTTGCCGCGACTGGGCAAAGACCGGGCCGTATGCGAGCGCATTCGCTACATCCGGGATATTGCGCCCGAGCCGTTGGAGTTGTCGCTGGCCGAGCTATACCGAGTCTTGGGCCAGTTGCCGCGGCAGACTAGTCTGGCGCAGCTAGCCACTGCCGCGCAAGCGGCTGGCGTCGGGGCGCATTTCGACGCCATGTACCAGCAAGAGATCGCCGGCAAGTTTCAACTCTTAGCCGAGGACACGCCGTTGTTTATTCGCCGGCGCTGCGTTTACGGCTTGGCCGAGCAGGACCGGGTGGCTGGTATGCTCGCATACCTCAATGCGGGCGATATGGCCACGGCCCTAGCATTGATTCGCCTTTCCCACGACGGCGATCTGGACCGGGAAGTTGAAGACCAGGTCTTGGCGCAGCTTGCCGCGTGCGCCGAGCGCGGGGAAGCGCGGGCGCAACTGCGCTTTTTGCCCGGGGGCTACGGGCGGATGACGCCGGCCTATGATCGGACCGCGCGGGTGGTCAATCGCTTTCTCGCCGCCGAGGGACCAACAGCGGGAGCCGTGCAGCGGTTGGGGGCTGGTTGGGGTGGCAACATCGGCGGCTTAGTCCACCGGGCATTCGTCGATGGGGAACGCCGCGATGCGTTTGCCGCGATGTTGCGCACGGAGTTAGGCCATGAGCCGGCGTTGACGATGGCCGTGCCCGGCGAAGGAGCCGGTTTGCTCGCCGCGCCCCAAGGAGATTGAGATGGAACCTTTATTGGCTGGCGTGCGGATACTCGACTTGACGCGGGTGTTGGCCGGGCCGTACGCGTCCATGGTGTTGGCCGACTTGGGCGCGGAAGTGATCAAGATCGAGCTACCGGGTGTGGGCGATGAGGCGCGGGGGTTTGGGCCGTTTCAAAACGGCGAGAGCGCGTACTTTGCCAGCGTCAACCGAGGCAAAAAAAGCGCGACGATCGACTTGCGGCAGGCGCGTGGCCAAGATTTGGCGCGGCGTTTGGCTGGCGAGTGCGACGTGTTGATTGAGAACTTTCGTCCCGGCAGCATGGATCGCTTCGGTTTGGGATACACCGACCTGCATGCGCGGTATCCGCGCTTAGTGTACGCGTCGATTTCGGGTTTTGGCCAGACCGGCCCGTACGCGCAGCGGCCCGCGTACGACGTGCTCATCCAGGCGATGGGGGGGCTGGCCAGCATCACCGGACAGCCCGACGGTCCGCCGGTGCGGGTCGGCTCGTCCATGGCCGACTTGAGTGCGGCGCTTTTTGGGGCCATCGGCATCCTCGCGGCCTTGGATCGGGCGCGGCGCACTGGCGAGGGGCAGCAAGTCGATATTTCCATGCTCGACTGTCAGGTGGCCCTGCTGGAAAATGCCCTCGCCCGCTACGCCGTATCCGGCGAAGTGCCCAAGCCGCTCGGGTCGCGGCATCCGGCCATTACGCCTTTTCAGTTTTTTGCCGCCCGCGATGGGTACATCGTCATTGCGGCGGGCAACGACCGGCTCTGGCGTCAGCTTTGCGATGCCTTGGGCCTCAGTTCGCTGGCCGACGATCCGCGTTTTGCCAACAACGCGCTGCGCACGGAAAATCACGCGGCCTTGGAGTCGGTGTTGGAGCCGGTGTTGGCCGATAAAACCGTTGATGAATGGTGCGCCATACTAGCGGCGGCCGGTGTGCCGAGCGGGCCGTTGTGCGATGTGGAACAGGTCTTTGGCGATGAGCAGGTGGCGGCGCGGAAGATGATCGTCGAGTTGGAGCATCCAGTCGCGGGCCGACAAACGGTGGCCAACTCACCGCTGCGGTTTTCTGCGACGCCGGTCGAGTTGCGCGGGCCGGCGCCCTTGTTGGGGCAGCACACCGAGCAGGTCTTAGGCGGCGTGTTGGGGCTGACGGAGGAAGAGATAGCGGCGTTGCAGGCCGAGGGCATTATATGAGAAGCGGGGAATGCGCCTAAATAGTCCAGTTGATGCCTCGGATCGCATTGAGAGTACGCGGGTGCATGGTGGAATCTTGCGGCCGGCTGGAGCTGGGATCGCTCGATGTTGCTGGATTCGCAGTTCAACTATTGGGGTAGCCTCGCTATGGCATTTGGCTAGTATCAAATTTAACTCCCACCGCAAAGCTGCTATTATGGCTACACAAACAGTTGCCCAGATGACCGCCGATGAACTGCTGGCGATGCCGCACAATGGCTATTGCTGCGAACTTGTACAAGGAGAATTGCGCCAGATGGCACCTGTCGGCAGACGACGCGGACGCATCGCCGCAAAAATCGGTAGCTATCTCGAAGCATTTGTTGCAAACAATAGCTTGGGCGAAACCTATGCCGCCGAGACCGGCTTCCTCATTGACACTGCGCCTGATACGGTCCGGGCACCCGATGTCAGCTTTGTGTCGCGGGAACGCGCTGAGGCTACCGCAGAAGAACGAGGTTTTTTCCCCGGTGCCCCAGACCTCGCCGTTGAAGTTGTTTCACCCAATGATCGCTACAGCGAGATGAAAGAAAAAGTGTTTGACTGGCTGCGGGCGGGTACGCAGATGGTCGTTGTGATTGACCCCGACCAACGCACTGCAACGGTGTACCGCGCTCCCGACGACATGTGCATGCTAACCGAAGGCGATGTGCTCGATGGCGGCGAGGTGGTCCCTGGGTGGAATGTGCCGCTTGCAGACGTATTCTAACGGGCTTGAGTGTTACACAACGCGGTGCCATGGGCTCGCCTACTCATAGTGTGTCCACAGGCGGAGCACCTTGACGACTTTTTCTTTTTTTAAGACCTGATAAACTAGACGTAGACGGTGCTGGATGTTGATCCGACGGGAGTAGGCACCACTTACATCGCCGAGCAGTTTTTCAAATGGGGGCGGCGTACAGAAAGGATTTTCTTTAAGCAAATCGAGCAGCTTTTCCGCTCGGGGTCGCAAGCCCGCCGCTTGGAGCTTCTTGGCGTCCCGCTGTGCTTGCCGAGTAAAGACCAGCTTCCAACTCACCAGTCAAGTTCCTCGGCGCACTCCTCTACGGGCGTTTTCAGGCCCTCGATGATAGATTTACGCATCTCAGGAATGGAGAGCAGATGCAGTAATTCGTTTCCTTCTCTCCATCACGATTTGATCAGCAACCATTACTATCTCCTCCACAGTCACTGAAGTGCGATTAGCGCGGATAAGATGGAAAATACACTTATCCCAAAATTTTCTTTCATCTCCAACGTTTTACATGTAACTGTAAAGAGGCCATAACAAAACTCCTTCAAAGTTGAGGTGACGCCTTAAAGAGCGGTGGGTTCAATGGTATCTGTCGAGGTCATAGTGTTATCTTGGATAGGGGCGTCTTTATATACTAAATATTAATGAGAGTATAAATCAGCGTCAATCCTAAGCCAAAGAAGAAGATGTCGTCGCTTACTCCAATACACAAGCTGCACAGTGCGGTCGTCTGCGTCGCGTTGATCGGGGGCTGTGCGCTGATCGCCGCGCCGGTCCCATCCCCAGAACCCTCGCTCCAAGCCGCGCAACTTTTGGCCACCGGCGACTATGTGGAAGCGCACCTGATGCGTCGCCTTGCCGAGGGACTCTTATTGGTGCGGTTGCCGGACGGGGACGTCTGGTTGCTCGATCCGAAAGAACATTGCTCTTGGTGCTGGATGTACGTCGGTGAGACGGTATGGGTCAAGTTAAGCGAGCACTCGGCCACGCTGCTCAACCCCAAGGGCGAGACGGCCGAGTGCTGGAACGGCGGCCGGCGGAGCAAGTACTAATCAGGCCCTGAACTTCAGATAGCGACCCGGCCAAGTCGGCCCCAAGTCTTCGACCGCGCATCCGTTGCGGACGATCGGAACCCCGTTGACGAGGACGTGCTCGACCCCGATCGAATACTGGTGAGGGTCGGCGTACGTGGCGCGATCGGCAACAGTCTCGGCGTCAAAGACGACTAAGTCCGCGTAAAAGCCCTCGGCGACTTGCCCTCGTTGTGTCAGCCCAAACCGCGATGCTGGGTGGCCGCTCAGCTTGTACACCGCGTCTTCGAGCGAGAAGAGCTTGTGGTCGCGGACGCAAGGCCCTAGCAGGCGCGCGGCGGATCCGTATAAACGCGGATGGACTGCGCCGTCGGGGAAGTAAATCCCGTCGCTGCCCAGCATGTATTTTTCATGCGACAGGAAGGGATGCACCAAGGCGTCGTCGCCGTGGTGGAAGACGAGGAGGACCGCCAAGTTTTCTTCGATTAGCAGGTCGCAGAGCGCGTCGGCCGGAAGCGCACCGGCTTGTTGGACGTATTCGTCTAAGGTGCGGCCAATAAAGCGAGCGTTGTCCCGCCCGGGCAGCCAAGCGATGGTCATGCGGTCGAGGGGATTGACATAGCGGTCGAGGACGCGGGCGAAGCGGCGGCGGATTGTGGGATCGTTGAGTTTGGGCAAGACGCCCAACGGACCGTCCTCCCACACCTCATAGGGCAACATGAAGTTGAGCATGGTCGAGCCGGGCAGGTACGGGTACACGTCAAAGGTGAAATCGACTTCGTTGACCGCGACTTGATCCACGTACGACAGCAGTTCGTCAATTTGCTGGGGCGTGGTGCCCTTGAAGTGGGAAATGTGGACCGGGACGCCGGCGCGCCGACCCACTTCGACGGCTTCCTGCACGCCGGCGAGGGTGCCCTTTTTGTAGCGCACGTGCGTGACGTAGAGGCCCTGTTGCTCTGCCATTGGCGTACAGGCAGCGACGAGTTCGTCGGTGGTGGCAAAGCATTCGGCGATGTAGTCGAGCCCGGTCGAAAGGCCGACGGCCCCTTCGGCCATACCGCGCTCGACTCCGGCGAGAATCTCTTCCATTTGCCCGTCGTCGGGAACGCGGCGGTCCCAGCCACAGGCCATGGCCCGCAGATGAGCATAGGGGAGGTGGGTGATGGTGTTTTGCGCGGTGCGACCGTCGAGCAACTGCATGTAATCGGCGAGGCTCTCCCAGCCTGAGTAGTGGCTTTGCATCAGGCCGTTGAGGGCGCGCATATAATAAAGCCAGTGGGCGCGGGTGGCGGCGTCGACCGGGGCGTAGGAGATGCCGTCGGCCATGAGGACTTCGGTGGTAAAGCCCTGGCGGGTTTTGGGGCGGAAGTTGGGCTTTTGTAAGAGCCAGCCGTCGGAGTGGTTGTGGACATCGACAAAGCCCGGGGCGACGATTTTACCTTGGGCGTCGAGGCTGTGCGGTGCTGGGGTGTCGCCGAGGTCGCCGATGGCCGCGATGCGGTCGGCGCGGAGGCCAATATCCGCGGGATAGCGGTCGGCGCGGAGGCCGTCGATGATGGTGCCGTTGCGAATGATCAGGTCGAACAAGGTACGTCTCCTGTGGAACGCCGGGTGAAGAAAGGTGCCGGTCAATCTAGGCGGCTGGACGCGGCCTCGCAAGCGGCGTATCGCTGGACGGGCGCGTCCCTTTTTCGCATCTTATCGCGGCTCATTTCGCAGAAAGGAATCCTTCATGCGCATCATTGACCCTCATGTCCACGTGTGGATCAACGATCCGACTTTTCCGTGGCCGGCAGAAAATCCAAACCCGCCCGCCGAAGACCACACGGCGGAAGAACTACTGGCACTGATGGACGCCCATGGCGTGGAAAAGACCGTGCTGGTGCAAGTCATCCACTACCGCTGGGACAACAGCTATGTCGCCCACGCCAGCAAACAATATCCCGACCGCTTCATGGCCGTGGGACGCATCAATCCCGAAGACCCGGCCGCGCCCGACCACATGTCGATGTGGACCGAGGAACACGGCCTGCACGGGATGCGGCTCTCGCCATCGCAGGATGCGGCGGGCGATTGGTTTAAGGGGCCGGGGATGGACCCGATTTTTGCGCGCGCCCGAGATTTGGGGATCCCGATGTTGATTTTGACTGGGCCGCGTCGGATGCCGGATTTGGCGCGGATCCTCGACCGCTACCCGGATGTGAATTGCTGCATTGACCACATGGCCAGTGCGCATCCCGACCACCCGGAGGAGCGGCAATTGCTGATGGACCTGGCCCGCTACCCCGGCGTGTACGTCAAGATCAGCCACACTTGGTCGTTGTCCAAGCAGGGCTACCCTTGGGCCGATACGCACGAGATGGTCGAGGAAGTGTATCAGACCTTTGGGCCGCAGCGCATTATGTGGGGCACGGATTGGCCAGTGTGCCTGTCGCTGGCCGAATACGCCCAGCCCTTGGCGGTGGTGCGCGACGAAATGAAATTTATCGCGCCGGAGGATTTGGAATGGGTGCTGGGCAAGACGGCGTTGAAGCTGTGGCCATTCGGGGAGGTATAAGATGCTCAACATCGGTATCGTCGGGGCGGAAAACAGCCACGCGGCCGCTATCGCCCAAGTGCTCAACGTCGAAAAAAGGGTGCGCGGGGTGCGGGTGACCCACGTGTGGGGCGAGACCGCCCAATACGCGCAAACGGCTGCGGCCGCCGGTCAAATCCCGCACATTGTTCGCGCCCCCGAAGCGTTGATCGGCCAAGTGGATGCGGCGGTGGTCGATCACCGCCACGGCAAGGAACATCTGCCAGCAGCCCGACCGCTGTTGGAGGCCAAAATCCCACTTTTTATCGACAAGCCGTTTTGCTACCGTTTGGCCGAGGGGAAGGGTTTTTTGGCGCGGGCCGAGGAGTTGGGTGTGCCGGTTTGCTCTTTTTCGACGCTGCCCAAACAGGCTTCGTATAGGGCTTTTGCCAAGGAGATGCGCAATCTCGGTGCCATTCAGGCCGTGGTCGCCACTGGGCCTTGCGACATCAAATCGAGGTGGGGTGGCGTCTTTTTTTACGGCATTCACCAAGTGGATATGGTGCTGCGCCTGCTCGGTGCGGATATACGCTGGGCCGAGATACATCGCGGGGCTGGTGCCAACCACACGGCCACCCTCACATACCGCGATGGCTGCGTGGCCACCCTGAACTTGGTGGGAGGGGCTTCACCTGGTTTCCATCTGAGTGCCATCGGCGAAAAGGGCCGCATGGACGAGCCGATCTCATTTGACGAGAGCTCGTATCTGAGCGGCGTCCGCGATTTTTGCGCCATGTTTCGCACGGGCAAAACCGACGAGACCGCGCAGACTATGCTGGGGCCGGTGGCCGTGTTAGAGGCGCTGGAGAAGTCTCTGGCGAGAAAGAGCCGAGTGCGAGTGCCGCTATGACCGAGAAAACCTTACATAAATCAAGGAGGAAGACAGTTCCATGAGTATGCAGCTTAAATCAGCAGACCAAACCCGCTACGACGCCATCGCCCTAGGCGAAGTCCTCATGCGCATTGATCCCGGCCAAGTGCCCACGGCCCGGGCGCGCACGGCCCGGATCTGGCACGGGGGCGGCGAGACCAATGTCGCCGAGGGCTTAAGCTATTGCTTTGGCTTGCGCGCCGCCGTCATCACGGCTCTCGTCGATGATGGAATTGGCCGCAACATTGAAAACCAACTGCGCGAAGCCGGGATCGACACCGGGCATATCATCTGGTTCGACAACAGCGGCAAGGGCCCGTTCAGCACGGACGCCAAGGGAACCTTGCACAATGGGATCAACTTCACTTGGGCTGGCAAGGGCCTTTTGCCTTCGGTGACCGAATATTATCGCGCCCATACCCCGGTGCGAGAAATCGGGCCGGGCGATGTGGACTGGGATCATCTGTTCGGCGCGGTGGGGACGCGGTGGTTTAGCACTGGCGGGATTTACACCTTGCTCTCGGAGAAGACGGCCGCCTTGGCGCTAGAGGGTATGCAGAAGGCCGGCGAGCACGGTGCTGGCCGCTCCTTTGATCTCAACTACCGCTCTAAGGTGGAGCCGGACAAAGAGCGCGCCCGCCAGATCAATCGCGCTATTGTGCCGCACGTTGAGTTCCTCGTTGGCAATCAAGACGATTTTGACGACGCGCTGGGCTACGAAACCGAAAAAGTGGCCCAAGACGCCAGCTTCGATCAGTGGTTGGCGATCTACACCAAGATGCTGCACCAAGTCGCCAACGACTATCCGAACCTCAAGTACATCGGCACGCAGTTGCGCGGTGCGCTGACGGCGGACCGCATCAACTGGGGCGCGGTGCTCTTCGATGTCGAGGAGGGCGAAATATACCAAGCTGCCGTGCGCGAAAACATTGAAATCGCCGATCGCACCGGCGGTGGCGACTCCTTTGCCTCGGGCGTGATCGCGGCCCTGCTCAATGGCCGAGGAGCCAGCGACGCCGTGCAGTGGGGAGCCGCCCACGGCATCCTAGTGCAGGAGTGCATCGGCGATACTACCATGGTCACGCGAGACGACGTCGAAAAGGAAGTCGCCCGGGCCCTCAAAGGCGGCGGCGTTTCGGCGCTCAGATGAGGACGCATACGATGAAATTGTTACAGTGCTTTATGTTGGCGGTGCTGGCCCTGCCGGCCATGGCCCAAGTTACAGTCGAGGAAATCGAGTACGAAGGCTGGGCAAATTCGATTGAAATTGCCAATCCCGACGTGCGCGTAGTCGTGGTGCCGGCCATTGGTCGCATCATGTACTACGGATTGGTCGGCGGCGAAAACATCCTCTGGTCCGATCCCGATCTACACGGCGAGGTACTGCCCGATGGTCAACCCAAGGTCGATGAAAAAGGCCAGTACGTGTGGACCAATTTCGGCGGCGACAAGGTCTGGCCCAACCAGCAGAGCGAGTTTGCCAAAATCAACGGCTACTCTTGGCCGCCCGACCCGGCTTTTGACGGCGCGGTACACGAGGTTGGGCTGCTGCCCGAAGGGGTGGTGATCACCAGTCCGGTGAGCGAGTACAATGGGGCGCGTAGCGTACGCGAAATCCGCTTGGCAAAACGGGGTACGCACGTGAAAATTCACCAGCGCATCGAAAAGCTGGCCGACGCCAAGGTTGAGCCGTTGCGCTACACCATTTGGAATGTCACCCAGATCCGGTCGCCTGAGCAGACCCTTTATCCGCTCAATCCGCACAGTCATTTTGATCTGCGCTATCATCCCTTTGGCTTTGCCGAGGGCGCGGCCCTGCGCAACTTCACTATCGAGGGCGACCTAGGCATTTTTGTGCCCGACCCAGAAGAAGCGCAGAAGACCGGAGCCGACTCGGATCGCTGGCTGGCTGGTATTGTCGGCGACGTGGTTATGGCTGAGTTTTTTCGCCGCGATGGGACCCAGCACTACCCGGACGGGGGCTTGAGTGCTGAGGTCTATACCTGTCCAGATTACACCGAGCTAGAGCTGTTAAGCCCTTGGGTCTATTTGCAGGTGGGCGAAACCTTGACGCACGAAATCGCTTGGGCATTGCACCGCTTGCCAGCCAACGCAGACACGCCGCAGGCGCGGCGGCAAGCGGCCGTCGAATGGCTCGCCACGCGGTTGGAGTGAGGCGATGGGGGCGGATCTAGCGGGAAAAGAGGCCGGTCACCGCAGACCGGCCCCGAAAAATAGCTACTACTTGGCACCTTTGCGGCCGGGAAAGGTCAGCTCGGCAATGCCTGATTTGTCGAGGTCGCCGAGGCCCAGTTTTTTCATTTTGTCGTACTGGCACTTGGTTGCCTCCGCCAGCGGCAGACTGAGTTTATTTTGGCGGGCGAGAGCGAGGGCGATGCCAGCGTCCTTGGCCGCGTGGTCCGCGGAGAAATAGCACTCGTGGTCGCGGATGGTCATGTCCTCGCCGTCGGTTTCTAAAACCCGCGAGTTGGCCCCGGTCTGGGAGAAGACCTTCATTAGCATCTCCAGATCCAAGCCGAGTGCCGCGCCCAAGCCGAGTCCTTCGGCTAGCCCAGCGGTGTTGATGTTCATGACCATGTTGACGAGGGCCTTGACTTGGGCGGCTTGGCCGGCCGGGCCGATGTAGCGCAGATCGACGCTCAGGGCCTCGAGAATGGGCCGGACGCGGTTGAAGACGCTGCGCTTGCCGCCGCACATCAGGTACAGCGTGCCTTGGCGCGCTTGGGTGATGCTGGAGGCCATGCAGCCTTCGAGCGAGGAAGCTCCGACTGCTGCGGCACGCGCTTCGACCTCGACGTGGACCGCTGGCGAGATGGTGGCGCAGTTGATAAAGGTCGTGCCTTTGGCGTCGGTCAGCAGCGAATCGCCGGCCGTGGAGAAGATCGAACGCATGGCCGCATCGTCGGTTACTACGGTGATGACCACGTCGGAAAGGGCCGTAACTTCGGCTAGCGTTTTGGCAGCGGCGCAATCAAGCTCTTTGGCTAGGCTGCGGACTGCACGGCCGTTGGCGTCGAATACAGCCGCGATGTTGAAGCCTTTGTCCGCCAGGTTGCGGGCCATGTTGGCTCCCATGCGCCCGACGCCGACAAAGCCGATTTTTCTTTGAGCCATTTTGTTCTCCTTGTTAAAGGGGTAAAATATCCTAACCGCCGACCAAAGCAGGCGGCGCAAAACGAATCGCGGGCCGAATGCGACGGCCCATAACATACTGAGCGCGTTAGATACATTCAATAGAGGGGTGCTATGAGAATAGGAATCACGCAGATCATTTTGGGGAATATGTCGCTGGCAGACACGCTGAGGTTGTGCGAGGACGCTGGCTACCAAACCGTGGAGTTGGTCTTTGCCGAGGGCAAGGACTTGGAGCCGGGTATGAGCGCCGACGAAATCGCACAGGTCGGGCGGCAGTGCGAGGATGCTGGCGTTGAAATCGGCAGCGTCATCGTCTGGTATCCCGAGCGCGGCAACCTGCTCAGCCGCGATGCCAGCGAGCGCGAGCGGTGCCTCAAGGGCTTGCGGCGCTCGCTCGAGATCGCCGGTGCGCTGTCGGTCGATGGCGTGCTGTTGCATCCGGGCCAGCTAGCGGTTGAGGGGACCTATCAGCAGGCTTGGGATGGGTTGCGGGACGCGCTAATTGACACGGCCCCCTTGGCCGAGGAAATGGGCGCGGCCATTGGCTTGGAAAATGTCTGGAACAAGTTCCTGCTCAGTCCGTGCGAAGCTCGGCTTTTCGTCGATGAAATCGGCAGCGAGTGGGTGGGGATCTACCTCGACACGGCCAACATGATGGCCTATGGCTATCCCGAGCACTGGATCCGCGAGTTGGGGCCGCGTATCAAGAAGGTCCATTTCAAGGATTTTCGCCGCAGCGAGCACCGCTTCGTCAACCTGCTCGAAGGGGATACAGACTGGCCGACAGTGATGGCCGAGTTAAGGGCCGTAGGGTACGATTCGACGCTGATCCACGAGGTGGGCGGCAGCCGCGAGGAACTCATTGATCTCGGGGCGCGTATGCGCCAAATTGTCGCTTTGTAAACATAGGAGGAATGCTAGAGATGGTGTACATCATTAACTGGCGCGATGTCCAACCCAACATAGCCCACCTGAGTGCCGTGCATTGGGGCGGGTTGCGCGACCGCGACGGCGGCGACGCCCCGGATCCGCGCCAGCGCTTGGAGTGCCTCCAAGGCTTTGCCCGTCATGCCCTCCAAGGCCGCAAGAATTCGGATTACCACAAGCACGAAAACCTCGAACAGGTGTACTACGTGCTCTCGGGCCGCGGCCACGTTCTTTTTGATAAAGAGCGCTTTCCCGTGCAGGAGGGCGACGCCGTGTACCTGCCGTCGGGCATCCATCACCAGATGTTTAACGACACGAGCGAGGACTGGCTCGAACACCACGTGATCAGCCAAAAGATCGCGGCTAACGGCGGCGAGTTTGCCATCCGCAACTGGCGCGATGTGCCGGCGATGAGCGACGGTGCGGGCGCGGTGCGCTGGCACCAACTCGGTTTAGTTGGTGAGGAGGCGGTGGGTTTTACACGGGGATTGCGCTGTGTTGATCGGGAGGCAGTACAGCCGCGTGGACAGGCGGTTGAGCGGTGCTATGAGGAACTGGAGCAGGTCTATTACGTGCTGGAAAACAGCGGCGTTTTGGCAGCGGATGGCGACGCGCAGGAGATTCGGGAAGGGGATATGATCCACCTGCCACCGGGTACGCGCTACGCGATTCGCAATCCGCAGGCCGAGTGGCTTTCCTATCTTATTATGGCGGCTTGAGCCATGGCACTAGACCAATTGCACACCGAACTACAAGCGCTGATGGCGGCTATCGACAACCGCGAGGGCGAGTCAATTGCCGCGCATCTGCGGCAGCTTGACGAACTCAGCCAAAAGCTGGGCAACGAAGCCCCGTCGATGTTGCGCCACTACTTGAAAAAGCGCAGTTACGCCAAGGCCCTCGATCTGTTGGAAGGGCGCGATGAGGCCGAGGCTCCCAACGGCTGAAAGCTCCATGCGCCGGGCGTTCTACGAAACCATCGCCTGCGTGCCCCACGGCAAGGTAGCTACCTACGGGCAGATTGCCACTTTGGCCGGTTACCCGGGGCGTGCGCGGCAGGTTGGGTTCGCCTTGTCGGGTATGCCCGAGGAATGGGACCTACCTTGGCACCGCATCATCAACGCCCACGGCAAGGTCTCGCCGCGCAGCGGCAGCAGTCATCTGTTGCAATACGAGCTTTTGGCCGGCGAAGGCGTCGTTTTTACGGCACAACGCATCGACCTGAAACGGTTTGGCTGGTGCCCTGAGGCGGAGGATTGAATTCACTCGACCGCCGGATTTTTGGCCTCGCCATCCCCAATATCCTCGCGGCCCTATCGACACCGCTGATCGGCATTGCCGACACCGCGCTGATCGGCCATTTGCCAGAAGTGGCCTTTATGGGCGCGGTCTCTACGGCGAGTTTGATCTTCAATGGCATATTCTGGAGCTTGGCCTTTCTGCGGATGGGGACCACGGCACTGGTGGCCCAGTACAGTGGGGCGGGGGATCGACGGCAGAGCGCAGGAGTACTCTACCGCTCGCTTATTGTGGCTGTCTGCCTCGGCATGGGGACCGTGGCGGCCAGTGGCTGGATCAGTCGGCTTGGGTTCGAGTTGGCCGGTGGGTCTGCCCAAGTTCAGCACTGGGGTATGCGATACTTCGCCATCCGAGTATGGGAAGCACCCTTGGCACTGAGCGTTATGACGCTCAATGGCTTTTTCCTCGGCACCGCCAATGTCATAGCCCCCCTTTGGGTTACGACCGTCGCCAACTTGGTCAACATCGGCGCGGACTACGCGCTTATTTACGGCCAATTGGGTGCTCCCAAGCTGGGCGTCGAAGGGGCGGCTTGGGCTTCCGTGCTGGGCAATGCGGCGGCGCTGGCCACCGGGGTTTTTTGGTTGGTCTCCCGCTACCGATCCTATCTACGGGAGTGGCCTACAAGGCTTTGGGACCTGCGGGCGATGAAGCGCTTGATGCAGACCAACGCCTTCCTCTTCGGACGCACCTTCTGTCTGCAATTTGCCAGTTTCTTCACGCTCGGCATGGTCTCGCGGATGGGCGAAGCACCGCTGGCGGCCAACGCCGTAATTTTGCAGGTCTGGGGGTTGACCAGCTTTGCCGTGGACGGTTTTGCCCACGCCGCCGAGACGCTGGTTGGCCGCTGCCTAGGAGCACAGCTTTTTGCCGAGGCCCGGCAGTTCGCTCGGCGGATCATGGGCTGGGGATTGGGGCTAGGAGCGGGGTTTGGCGCGGCGTACTTTTTGGCCTTGGAGCCTATTGCCGCGCTGTTTACTCCGCATCGGGAAGTTGTACAACAGGTCGGCGCACTTTGCGTACTCATCGCGCTGCTCCAACCGCTGAACGCCGTGGTCTTCGTCTTGGATGGAATTTTCATCGGCGCTAGCGATATGGGGTATCTGTTCAAGGCGATGGTGCTGGCCACCTTTGGGGTGTTTTTGCCTGGGGTGTTGGTTTTTATATACTGGTTGGATTGGGAATTGGCCGGTGCGTGGATGGCCTACAGCGGCCTAATGGTCGGCCGATTTGTTACGCTGTGGCCGCGCTATCGCGGCGATGCTTGGTTGCGGAGCTTTGTCGAATAGGAGGAGACTATGCCCTTTATCAATCCTGCCGAACTTGCGGCTGTAGAGCTTTTTCCCCAAATCAACAGCGGCTTGGTGGCTGGCGAGCGGCTGATGCTTTCGTTTTTGGACCTGGAAGAAGGCTGCGAAGTGCCCGAGCACAGCCACCCGCACGAGCAGGCCGGTTTGGTGCTGGCTGGGCGTTTCCGCTTTCGCATTGGGTCCGAGGAGCGCGTCACCGGCCCGGGCGACGCCTTTTTGATTCCGCCGAACACGGTCCACTGGGGCCTCGTCGAAGCGGGGCCGGCCCGAATCCTCGACATCTTCAGTCCGCCGCGCGAGGACTATCTGGCGCACTACAACAAACACGCCACAACTTCTACCGAGACCATCTGGGCCTAGCAGACAAGAGAGAATTCTATGCAGATGTTGCAACAAGAACACGGCCACAACGTGCTAGTTGTGGCGATTACACCTCGCGACGCGGCACGGGGCATTGACTTGGCGGGCATTGATCGCAATGTGCGGTTCCTCTGCGAGCGAGGCGTTGATTTTATCATGCCAGCGTGCGGCACGGGGTTGGTGTACGATATGACCTTAGACGAATACGAAGCGGTCGTTGGGGCCTTTGTGGAAGCGGCCGCCAAAGAGGCGCTGGTGGTGCCCGGGATCGGGCCGGGGTATGGGCGGGCCCTCGAAATGGGACGGATCGCCCGCTCTCTGGGCGTCGCCGGGGTGATGATTATGCCCATTGTTGGGCCAGCCTCGGCCGGGGGCGTTGCCGCTGGCCTGCGCGAGCTGGCCGAGAAGACTCAGTTGCCCGCGATTCTGTATCAGCGCCGTCTGGATATTATGCCGGTTGATCAAGTAGTGGCACTATGTCAGCTAGACGAAGTGGTGGGGCTCAAGTACGCCGTTGACGATTTAGAGGCATTCCAGCGGATTGTCGCTGGTGCTGGGGACGCCGCCGCCATGGTTTGCGGGATGGCCGAGGAACCCTGTATCGACTATATGGCCGCTGGCGCAGTTGGATTTAGCTCGGGGATGGCCAACTTCGTTCCCGGCATGAGCTTGACGCTCCTAGCGCGCTTTGCGGCCGGGGATCGCGCCGGGGCCGAGGAGATTCGGCGGCAGATGGTGCCGTTTGAGGACCTGCGCGGTGAGCGCGGCGCGCGCTATAGTGGCTCGGCACTACACACGGCTATGGAGCGGTTCGGGCTGGCTGGAGGGCCGGTGGTGCCTTTTGCCGAAGACGTGGCCGCTGAGGACCTGCCAAGGTTACACGCGCTCGTCGATGAGTTAGCCGCGGTGGAAATGCAAATGCAAGCGAAAGAGGTCGTATGAACCAAGATGCACTGCGCGTAGGGCTGGTGGGTACCGGCGGTGTCTGTGCGGGGGTACACTATCCAGGGTTGCGGCTGATTCCCGGAGTCGAGATTGCTGGGATCTGCGAGCCAGACGAGACGCTGCGGCAAAAGCGGCAAGCGGAGTGGGGCATTGTGGCCGCTTTTGATCGGTTGGACGCGCTCTTAGATGCGGTGGTCCCGGATGCGGTCTGCATTGCCGTTCCCAACGTCTATCACGGCGAATTGATCGTCCAAGCCTTAGACGCCGACTGCCACGTGCTGTGCGAGAAGCCTTTAGGTATGGACTTTGCCCAAACTCAAAAAATATACGCTCAGGGCAAGGCGTCAGGGCGTCGTCACATGACGGCGTTTACCTATCGCTTTGTGCCGGCCATGAACTACATCCGCCACTTGGTGCAGACCGGAGCTTTAGGACCCATTCGCCACGCCCGTTTCCAGCGCCTGCAAGACTGGGGAGAGTGTGCCATTGGCTGGCGGCAGTACAAGTGCTACGCCGGGTCGGGTGAACTGGGCGATATGGGCATTCATCGCATTGATTTTGCCGAGGATCTGCTAGGGCCGATAGAGGCTGTGTGCAGCGCGGCCAAGCAGTTGGTTCCGAGGGATCGAACTAAGGAAGGTGTATCGTGCCCACCACAGGATGTGGAAGATTGGGTCGCGTGGATCGCCGAATTCAAAAGCGGCACTACGGGCGTCTTTGAGATGGGCAAGTTGAGCAAGGGCTACGGCCCGCAGGGCGACCACGACTTAGCCGAGTTCAATGGGGAGGATGCTTCGGTCGTCTATCGCCTGCACGCGCCACACGAGGTGCTCTTCGCGCCCCGCGGCGAACCTTATCAGAGCCAGCCCGTGCCCGCCGAGTTCCTCAAGCGTCCCAATGCGCCGCGCGACCCGTCCGTTGGCGACCCGATGCAGACCTTCCGCTACGACCAAGCCTGGGAATTCGTCAGTGCCATCCGCGAGGGCCGCGATTGCATCCCCTCGTTTTATCACGGGATGCGGGCGCAGGCCGTTGCCGACTCCATCCTCCAAGCCGCGGCCGAGCGGCGGTGGGTCGATATTCCCGCTTGTCCGGTTTAGGAGAGAAGATACATCCACGACGGTATGGCCCGGAGAAGTGTGCGCCCCGAGGTACGGGCGGCAAGCGGGAGGGTCTGGACGATCCAACGCCCGGCCCGGTGGTGTTCGGCCAGCATTCCTAATTCCAATTTTTGCGGATCGCGGCTAGCGTTAGTGCGAGGGCACAGAGCAGGAGCGGCCAGTCCCCCCAACGCGTGTAGAGCGTCTGTCCCTGGTGTAGGGGCACGTCTATGGCAAAGCCCACGGTCGTGAAAAGCGGTGTGCGATAGGCAATGCGTCCGCTCGGTTCGATTAAGCCGGAAATGCCGGTATTGGCGGCGCGGACTACGGCCCGCCCGCTTTCTACGGCCCGCAGGACAGCCTGCGCCAAGTGCTGATGCGGGGCCGCAGTGGTGCCAAACCAAGCGTCGTTGGTGGTATTGACCAGAAAGTCTGGATCTTGGGCCATCAGTGCGCGGGTGATTTCCGGAAAGATGGACTCGTAGCAAATAAAGACCCCGAATGAGGTGCCGCTGCGCGGAAGCCGCAGTACTTTGTGCCTTTCCCCAGGGGTGAAGATGCCGCTTTCTGCGGTAAGTCCTCCCAAATACTGAAAGATAGATGGGAAAGGCAGGAACTCGCCAAACGGCACCAAGTGAACCTTGTCGGCGTAATCCACGACATCCCCTTGAGCGTTGAGCAGGAAAGCTCGGTTATAGACCGGAGCCGTGCGGTTTTGCGAATCCCCCTTGAGGCTGCCCACCAGCATGGGCGTATCTAGTTCGGGCGCTAGGGCTGTTATTGAATCAACATAGGGCGCGTACAAAGGGTCGCTAAAATAGAGCGGCAGGGCTGTCTCGGGGTAGATGATCAGGGCAGGTTTTTCCGCGGCTGCCAAATCCCGAGTGAGTGCAGCGTAGTGCCGAGCCGTCCAGGCTAGCCGATTCTCCGCCCACTTGCGGTCTTGGGGGATATTGCCTTGAACGACGCCGACCTTTAGGGTCGCAGGTGGCGGATCGGGCGCGTCGTGCAGCCGGTAGAACCCCCATAGATGAACGGCGACTAGCAGGAAAAGGGGCAGGCTCAGATAGGGGATGAAGGTGCGGTGCGAGAGGGCTTGGGCCAACGCGGCGTTGAATAGGACGATGAGGAAACTCAGGCCGTAAACGCCAGTTATGCCCGCCCATTGTAGAAAGGGGAGATTGAGGTACTGCGAATAGCCTAGTAGCTGCCAAGGAAAGCCGCTCAACATCCAGTTTTGCGCCCATTCCAAAAGGATCCAGACGCTAGCCGCCGACCAAGCAAAGAGGGGGGAAGAAAAGTTTATGCGGCGGCACACGGCGACAAAACAGGCCAGATACAAGGCCAGGTATAAGATGAGTAGCGCATTCGTCGCCGCAGCGGTTGCCCAGGCCAGCGCACCGTACAATTGCAAGGTCTCGGTAATCCAGTACGTGCGCCCGATAGCCCAGACGACGCCCGTGATCAGCCCGAGGGCGAAATGGCTTTGGCTTGGCAGCCACTGCCGAGCCGCAAAAAGCGGCAGCAGGCAAATCCAAGCGAGGTAATACTGATCGAATTTGGGAATGCTAACTACGAAGAGCAGGCCCGAGAGTAAGGCTGGGGCGAGCAGGGGAAAGAACCACTGCTGCAATTCAGACGCCTCGGTGCCAATCCTCAAGCCCTTGACGCAATTTTGCTAACCCGCTCTGCTCAAGCGCAGCCATCGCGTCGCGGGAAATGCCTAGGCGCGTTGCGACTTGGCCGGGCGATTTCTTGTACTGATAGCGAAGTTGAACAACGCGCATTTCGTCGTCGGAGAGGGCTTGGAGGGCCCGGTGGACGAGCTGGCGCAACTCTTGGGCTTCGAGGCGATCTTGGGCGTCTTCGGCGACGAGCAAGGATACGAAGCGCTCGTCGAGGCGGATGCGCTCGGCCGGAGCAGTGGTGGGATTGGCCGGAACCTTGTTATAGATAGGCATAGAAAAAATCAGGGAGCCGCAAGCGACTCCCTGAAAAGGTGGTAGCGGGGCTAGGATTTGAACCTAGGACCTTTGGGTTATGAGCCCAACGAGCTACCAGACTGCTCCACCCCGCAACAAGCTATGTGCAATTAATCTAAAGGATGGGGCAGGCACGCGCAACCCTCTCTTCTCAATGGCCGACGGGTGTCAAGCGCCGGAGTTTGACTTGGGCGATGCGCTGGCCCTCCACTTTGAGAATATCGAGCTCTAGATCGTTTACCTTGAAGGCCAAGCCCTCCACGGGAATGCTCCCCAAGTGGTCGTAGATAAATCCCCCCAAGGTTTCAAAACCCGTCCTCGGCAGATCGGTAGAAAGCAACTTGTTGAGATCTTCTATGTCGATGCGGGCATTGGCTATGAGTACTTCGTCGGGTATCTCCCAGTGGTGCAATGCTTCTTCTTCGTCATACTCGTCTTGGATTTCCCCGACGATTTCCTCGACGAGATCTTCGGTGGTGACCAAGCCGGCCGTGCCGCCGTATTCGTCTAAGACGATGGCGAGGCGAATCTTGTTGGATCTCAAGTCGTTGAGCAGGATGTCGATTTTCTTGGTCTCAGGGATGTAATAAGGCTCATGGGTAAAGGGCAGACCGTCCTCTTGCTGGCCGGTCAGTAGTTGGTTTATAGGTGTCGCTAGATCGATTTCGGGACGGGACACTAAGATCTGTAGCAGATCTTTGGCGTATACGATCCCTTGGATGTGGTCGAGGCTTTCTCGGTAAATGGGCAGGCGCGAGTGTCCTTTATCCCGGATGAGATCGATCAAGTCTTTTAAGGAGGCCGCTTGGTCAATGGCAACCATATCAACGCGGGGGATCATAACTTCGCGGACGATGCGGTCGTGGAAACCAAAAACGCCCTCAATCATCTCGCGCTCGCCTTCTTCTAGGACGCCAGACTCGCCTTCTGACTCGACGATGCTGCGCAGTTCTTCTTCCTTTTCCGCGCGGAAGTCCTCGTCGCTGTAATCGAAACTGCTGAGAAGTTGGAGGAGGTCGGTCGCCGGGAGAAGCAGTGCGTGTACCGGCACATAAGCTAAAGCTAGGACGGAGATGTGTGCTTCTTCGCCCTCTTCGTCAAAGCGAATGCGTCGCGGCGTCGCCACGACCATAAAAAGCCCTAGCGCACCCAATACAGCTATGGCTGCGGAGATATAGTTCGCAAGGGTGAGAGCCTGTGCGAGAAAGAACAGGGCGAGGGCGAGGACGATGATGCCGATGGCTTCGCCGAGGCGAGCCATCAAGCGCAGGCGCAGGCGCGGCTCGTAGATGCGGAGCATGGCGTGCGCGTGGGATACGCCGCTTTCGGCCATTTTCTCTAGCACGGATTTGGAGAGAATGGAGAAGGTTGTTTCATAGCTGGCTACCACGAAGAGCCAAACGAGGCTGGTCGTGCCGGCCAGCGCGGCGTATGCGACCAAGGATAAGTCAACTTGCGGGGGTTCCAAAAAGGATCCTTTCGGTAAAGCGATCGGCCAAAGTCGCTTAGGGGACGAGGGAGGCTGTGGTGAGGAAGTGGTCTGTTTCGTGCTCCATAGCGTCTAGTTGCTCGGGTGTGTCGTGTACCCAGCCGGCTAGGTGTAGTAGGCCGTGTACTAACAGGCGGGATAGCTCCACTAAGAGGGGGACGCTGATCGCAGCAGCTTGCCGTTGCGCTTGGGGCAGCGAAATGTACACTTCGCCGCTGCTGCTCTGACCCGGTATGGTTCCTAAGTCGAAAGACAGGACATCCGTGGTACCCTCCTTGCTTCGATAGGCGGCGTTGAGAGCACTCATGTAATCGTCGTCAATGAGGACTAGCTGGACCGCATCCGGCAGTGTGTGGGAGTAAGCGACCTGTGCGGCGATGTGGTGTAGGGTTGCAAGCGCGTCTCCGTGTAGTGGGGCTAGCCCGGCGGCATGGACTATGTGGAGGGAGCTCGCTAGACGGTCTGCCATTTGCGATTGGCCTTCTGCCAAGGGTATGCCATCCGGCTGTGGAGAACGCCCATCAGTACGCGGATGAAGCTGTCCTCTATTTTGAGCAAATCCCGCAGGGTCAGCGCACATTCGTCGAGTTCGCCAGTGGTGAACTTCTGCTGGATAATTTTATGCACTAACTGGCGCATCCGGCTGGGTGTGCGCTCGGGGAGGGTGCGGGCCGCCGCTTCGACTGAGTCGGCCAACATCAAGATACCGGCCTCTTTGGTCTGGGGTCTGGGGCCGTCGTACTTGAAATCTTCCTCGCGCACACTTCGGTCACCCAATTCTACGGCACGCTCGTAAAAGTACTCAATGACGGTGGTGCCGTGGTGCTGGGCGATTAGGTCGCGGATAGACTGGGGAAGGCCGTGTTCCTCGGCCAACTCGAGCCCTTCACGGACGTGCGCGGCGATGATGAGCATGCTCAGGTAGGGCATCAGACGATCGTGGGGATTGTGTCCACCTTGTAGCCCCTGATTTTCGCTGAAGTACTCAGGTTTGTTCACCTTGCCGATGTCGTGGTAATAACAGCCAACGCGGGCCAAGAGCGGATTAGCGGCAATGGCCTCGGCAGCGCTCTCGGAGAGGTTGGCCATAATCAGGCTATGAGTATAGGTTCCTGGGGCCCGGATAGCCAATTGACGGAGCAAGGTCCGATTGGGATCCGACAGCTCTAGCAGGGTGATATCCGTGGTGATGTGAAAGAGACTTTCAAAGATCGGCAGCAGGCCGATGGTGAGGATGGGAGCGGCCACGCCAATGACGATCCCGGGCAGAATATGATCGTATATCTGTTCGACCGGAAAGAAGCGCAATAGATCCGCCGCTGCGATGAGCAATGCGTAAGAAATCGGCAGGAAGATCATGGGCCGATAGAACTGATTGCGGTGGCGCACGTGCCGCACCGCATAGACGGCGATGGCCGCCGTTAGGGCGCAGATTATGACTACGTAGAAGTCGGCAAAGAGGTTGCCGACAAAAAGCGCGAGCACAAACGAGAGCACTAAGCCAATTTGTGGCGTTAGCAGGATCGTCGCTAGCATGGCGGCGAGCGGGATCGGCACCCAGTAGGGAGAGAGGTCGTGCGTTTTGATATAGGAGGCTGCGGCGGCTGTGGCCATAGTTAGAATGGCTAAGAGGACAAGTTGGCCGGGATGGTCAAAAACAGCCCGTTCGTGCGTGGCGAGGAAATAGCCGAAGACGAAGATCAGGAGCCCAGAAATCGTCGCGGCCGCAGCCACTTGAATCACGCGCTGAACCGGATGTTGAGATTGATCTTGGGCGATGTGGGCGGCTAGTGCGTTGAGTGCATTGACGTGCTCCTCGGCGACGGTGGCGTTTTTGTCGATGATGAGGTCGTTTTGGGCATAGATCCGCTTGATGCTAGCCACGCCGCGCCGCGCTGCGTCTCTGAGGCGGGCGGTCTCTGGCTCGTCAATAGTTATATTGGGAACCACAAAGAGGCTTAGCAGCTCGTGTACGGCTTGGACGGCACTGCGGTCGGCAATCGTGTGGTACGTTTGGATGTGAGAGATTAATTCGCCTTGTTTGATCTTTTCTTCGCTATAAAGGGTTTCTATGTGCTGTTCCCGGTCTCCGAGGCGGACTTGGGTCGAAGGGCTTAGGAGGATTGGTTGTTTGGAGGCGATGATGCCCGCAGTGTAGTAATTGGCCAGAATCTGCCGACAGATGGCTTGGAAATCGTGTACATAAGGTTTGCTGGCTGTGGATAGGACGTCAATGAGGGTCGAAAGCGCATCGAGCGAGAGCGAACCTACGACTTGAGGTAGGGCGCGTTGGAGTTCGCGTTGCTTTAAGGAGTCGGCCATCTGGACCCGGATCCTTGGGATCATCACTGCAAAGACTGAGTCTAACTGAGCTAGTTGCTCCTCCCGAATTAGGGGATCGCGGTGCAAGATAGTGGGGACCTCGGCGCTGGCTGCTTGTCGTTCGCGCTCCAATTCGGCATCGCTTTTGGGCACGTTAAAGAGAAAAGGAGCCTCGATGCGCTCTTGCGCGACGCTGCCGACGCGCAGCCGGGCAACGTTGTAGGGACGCTGGTAAGGCGATAGATAGGTGAGCAGGCCGATGACTAGTCCTGCCAAGGCAATGTGGAACACCCACGAGCTATGCGGGTGCCAAGGCTGGGGCTGATTGCTGCGGCGTTTAGAACCAAACCACTTGAGTTTAAGGGCGTTCATGGATCGGCCGAGACGTGGGTTTCCTCATAGCTGTCGTAGGCTTTGATGATCTTCTGCACGAGCGGGTTGCGCACCACATCTCGTTCGTTGAGCCGAACAAAGGCCAGGCCTGCGATCCCGGTTAGAATTTTGGGTGCGACGACCAAGCCCGAAGGCTGGTCATCGCGGAGGTCAGTTTGGGTAATATCGCCAGTAACTACGGCCTTTGAGTGGCTACCCAATCGAGTGAGAAACATCTTCATCTGCTGTGGCGTAGTATTTTGGGCTTCGTCGAGAATAATAAACGAGTCGTTGAGAGTGCGGCCGCGCATGTAGGCCAGCGGCACGACCTCGACAATTTTCATATCCTGCATCCGCCTCAGGCGCTCGGGTTCCATGAGATCCTGTAGTGCGTCGTAGAGTGGGCGCAAGTAGGGATCGACTTTATCCTCAAAAGAACCAGGTAAAAAACCGAGCTTCTCTCCAGCTTCGACCGCGGGCCGAGCGAGCAGGATGCGAGATATTTGCTTCTGCCGCAGCGCAGCAACGGCCATGGCCACCGCGAGGTACGTCTTGCCGGTGCCAGCCGGACCGATGCCGAAGACCACGTCGTTGTTGTCGATGGCTGCGAGATATTTCGCTTGGCCTTCGGTGCGGGCATAGATATTCGTCTTATAGGTATAAGCAACGGAGTTTGAGCGAGTGCTGGGGGTGCCCTTAGGCAGAATCGAGCTGCAGCGAATCAAGCTCTCTAGCTCGGCTGCTTCAATGGGCGGACCGTGGCGCATGCGTTTTATGAGGGGACTGAGGAAGCTATTGGCCTCGCGTACCGAGGCATCCGATCCCTTAATCGTGAGCTTGTCGCCGCGAGCGACTAAGCGAATGCCGTATCTCTTTTCGAGATGAGCCAAGTGTTGATCGTTGCGCCCGAAAAGAGAGCGGCGATCAATGCCGGCGATAGAAATGTCCTTCATAGGTCTTGGTAGCTAAATAAAAATACAAAAAGGGGTTTGAAATCCTTCCCTCAAAAACCCGGAAGAATCAAACCCCTTTAAGTCTTGAACCGTATTTAAATCAAGCAGTTGTAATTACTTGGGAATTTCGAGGACTTGAGCAGGAAAAATCACATCTGGCGCGACAATTTGTTGCTTGTTGGCCTCGTAGATTTTGTGCCATTTGCCAGCATTGTTATAAAGCTCGGCGGCAATTTTGAAGAGAAAATCTCCTCGGGAGACCAAATACTGATTTTCGGCTACCCCAAACGGCACGGCCAAGACTTGGTTGGGATAAATTAAATCTGGGTCTTTGATTTGCTCCTTATTCTTGCGGTAGATGCGGGGCCACATATAGGGATCGTCGTAGATTTGTTCTTTTTTGGAGATATTCCACAAGTTGTCTCCCCGCTCGACCTTGTAGTCAATGGCCACGGGTTGGGCTACGCGCGCTTTGAGGTCTGCGAGCATCTGGTCAATGGTAGCTAGCTTGTCCATCATTTCGGGCAGGGCGGCTATGTTGCTCTGCTTGAGTTCAGCGACTCGAGAATCGACGGCGGTAATTTCACCGCGCCGCATGATAAGCACTTCTGGAGCCAGTGCCATCAGCCCTTCGAGTTGGGCGATAATAGCGTCGAGCTCGCGCCCAAAGGCCATGACTTCGGATTCAGAGTGGCCGATTGCTGCGAGGGTTTGGGCATTAAGTTCGGCATTGGCCCGGTCGAGCTGGACAATCTGCATATTAAGTGCTTCAAGCTGGGCGTTTAGCTCTTCGATCTGGGTGTTGGCTGCGCTTTCGCGGTTGACGAGCTCATTCCCTAGAGCCATGTACTCCTCGCAGGTCATCTGCTGCTCTTGAGCAGAGATGTTTCCGCTCGCTAGGACTAGCAATGCTAAAACCAACCCACCAACGGACAACTTCTTCATGGTCAGACCCTTTCTTGTTACCTTTCTTATTTACCTTGGTTGGCGAGGTTGTTCTTAGTAGCGGCTAGTTTTTCTTCTAGTGCTTTTTGGGTGGCTTGCCGCTCGGCGAGTTCGCGCTCGAGCTGTGCTTTTGCGGCTTGTAGCTCGGTTACTTTCGCTTCGGCGGCCAGAGTGGCTTGGCGCTGTTGCTCTAGGTATGCCATGTCCTCCTGTGACGGAACACGCGAACAGCTAGCGACAAGCGACAGAACTACTACCGCCAAGGCGACGCCCGAGTATCTCAAGTTGGATAAAGTGGAAAGACGGTTCATTAAGTAATTCCTCCACCTAAGCTTAAGGATCAAACAGCGATCTTACATTAATAAACGGAATATGGCCACAAATATAGGCGACCTAGAGTGGATGTCAAGCAGAACAAGTGAAAATCTACCCTATTTGTAAGTTTTCAAGCAGACCGAATACCCAATTCGCGCAACTGGCCCAAATCGACGGAAGAAGGGGTGTTTTCCATCAAACCCACGGCCTTATTGGTCTTGGGGAAGGCGATGACTTCGCGGATTGAATCTTCGTTGGCGAGCAAGGCGATCAGTCGGTCAAAGCCAAAGGCAATACCACCGTGTGGCGGGGCTCCGTAGTCGAGGGCTTCTAGGAGGAAGCCGAATTTGGCCGCGGCTTCTTCGGCCCCGATTTCTAAGAGCTGAAAAAGACGGGCTTGTACTGAGTGCTGGAAAATTCGTATGCTGCCCCCGGCAATTTCATTGCCGTTGAGGACCAAGTCATAGGCTCGAGCTCTAGCGTCGGCAGGGGCACTATCCAAGAGGGGAAAATCCTCTTCCAAGGGCGCTGTGAAGGGATGATGCACGGCTGTAAAGCGGTTGGCTTCCTCGTCGCGTTCTAGCAGTGGAAATTGGCTGACCCAAAGGGGTTGCCAAGAATCCTCGGTTACTAATGAGAGGCGCTGAGCCAACTCCAAGCGCAGTGCTCCGAGTATCCGAGCGACCTGCTTGGGCTCGTCGGCGACAAAAAGCATCAGATCGCCAGGGGCGGATGCGAGCGCCTCGATCAACTCGGTTTGAGCGGCTTGAGGGAAGAATTTGACAATGGAGGATTCAAGGCCAGCGTCGGTGTGTTTGATCCAGCTAAGACCCTTGGCACCTAATCCTTGGGCGAAGGCGATTAAATCGTCTATTTGTCCCCTCGAGAACCCACTGCAGCCCTTGGCATTTATACCTTTAACTTGACCACCACTGTCAAGAACGGAATGAAAGACTTGGAATTGGGACGTGCGCGCTGCTGCCGCTACATCTTTGAGCTCTAAACCGAAACGCAGGTCGGGTTTATCGGATCCAAAGTGCTCTATGGCTTCGCGATAGGTGAGTCGAGGAAAGGGATTGGGTAACTCGATTTGGCGCAACTGAGCAAAAAGGGCGCGGGTTATATCCTCGGCAATAGCCATGACGTGATCCTCGCGCACGAAGGCCATTTCGATGTCGATTTGGGTAAATTCGGGCTGGCGGTCGGCACGCAAATCCTCGTCGCGGAAGCACTTGACGATTTGGAAGTAGCGGTCGTAGCCGGCGATCATCAAGAGTTGTTTGTAAGTTTGAGGCGATTGGGGCAGCGCGAAAAACTGCCCGGGATGTACTCGACTGGGGACGAGATAATCTCGGGCCCCTTCGGGGGTGCTCTTGGTCAGAAACGGCGTTTCAACTTCGATGAAGTCGCGCTGGTTGAGCAGATGGCGTACGATCTGATAGCCCTGGTGCCTGAGTAGCAAATTGCCTTGAATACGAGGTCGCCGCAGGTCCAGATAGCGATACTTGAGCCGAATTTCCTCTCCAGCGTCGGTTTGGTCTTCAATGAGAAAAGGCGGGGTCCGACAGCGGTTGAGGAGACGTAACTGATCGCAGTTTACTTCAATAGCCCCGGTGGGCAACTGCGGGTTGACCATACCTTCAGGGCGGGCCTCGACTTCGCCTTGTACGGCGATGACGTACTCACTGCGCAAGTGGTCGGCCTGCTGGTAGGAGGTGGGATCGCGCTGCGGATTGAAGACGATTTGGGTAATGCCATAGCGGTCGCGGAGATCTATAAAAATGACGCCGCCATGGTCGCGACGGCGCCAGACCCAGCCCATTATCAGGACGCGCTGACCGATGTCTTTATCTGTGAGCGCGCCGCAATCGTGTGTGCGCTCCCAGTTGCCCAAGCCTTCGCTCGGCTCTTCCATAAGTTATACCTAAAAGATAAAATAAATTGGATTTTAGATGGGAAACAACAAAAAATAGAAGGTAGCTTGGAGCGTGTCAAGTAGAAGGTAGCTTGGAGCGTGTCAAGAAAAGACGGAATTAGTTGACATAGTGGATTTTGGTTCTTTTAATCGTGAGAGGAGATTTTTGTGATTGGTCTATCGGTCGTCGAACAGATTGGTGATACGCCGCTTTTGCGGCTGAGGGATCCGGCGATTCCACCGAGGGTGGAAGTGTATGCCAAGCTGGAGTTTTTTAATCCTGGAGGGTCCGTCAAGGACCGGCCGGCGCGGCGGATGATCGAGGAGGGCGAGCAGGACGGGTCGCTGGGTCCAGGCAAGATCATTTTGGACTCTACTTCTGGAAATACCGGCATTGCTTACGCGATGATCGGGGCGGCCAAGGGCTATCGGGTAAAATTGGCCATGCCGGCCAACGTCAGCCGCGAGCGCAAGGCCATTCTCGCCGCCTATGGTGCCGAAGTGGTATGCACCGACCCAGGAGAGCTTTCCGATGGGGCCATACGGGAAGCACGGCGGATATACGAAGCCGACCCCGACCGGTATTTCAAGCCCGATCAATACAACAATCCCGCGAATTGGTACGCCCATCGCGATACTACGGCACCCGAAATCTGGGAGCAAACCCAAGGCCGCGTCACTCATTTTGTTGCCACTATTGGTACCAGCGGTACCTTGATGGGCACTGGCCGAGGTCTTAGGAAGTTCAATCCAGCGATCCAGATCATCGCCGCTGAGCCAGCTGAGCCGTTTCACGGTATTGAAGGACTTAAGCACATGGAGAGTTCAATTGTCCCTGGTATCTACGACGAGACGCTCTTCGACTACAAAATACCGATAGATACCGATGATGCTTATGATACGGCACTGCGGCTGCCGGTCGAGCAGGGGATTCTCGTTGGCCAGTCTTCGGGCGGAGCTTATTGGGCCGCGCTGGAAGTTGCCCGTCAGCTAGATACAGGGGTCGTGGTGACGATATTTTGCGATGGTGGCGACAAGTATATGAGTACGCCTATGTGGCGGCTGGCCCTTGAGGGCGTTACTAAGTGAAGGGATAGCCGAATGCTGCACATCGCCCGCGAGGATTTTGATCGGATTTGCGTCCAAGCCTTGGCCGAGTACCCACACGAGTGTTGCGGTCTGTTGGTGGAGGAGGTGCAAAGTGGGGTGTCCGCTGCCCATGCTTGCGCTAATATACAACAACAGCGGCACGAAGAAGACCCCGGGCACTATCCCCGCGATGCACGCATGGCCTATCTGATTGACCCCAGCGAGCAATTGCACATCGCGGAAGCGGCTGAAAAGGCAGGGGGGCGGATCTCAGGGTGCTACCATTCCCACATTGATTGTGCGGCTTACTTCTCGGAAGAAGACGAAAGACGCACTTGGATATTCAACAGCCGAGAGGCCGGGGACGACCCAGATGCTCCGGATGCGATGTATCTGGTACTTTCAGTTTATGGCGAGGAGACGGGTAGCCGACGAAAAGTGCAAGGCTACAAATGTTTTGCTTGGGATGGTAGCCGCTACGCCGAAACGGGTGTTGAAATAGTTTAGTCAAACAGTTATTGATAGAATGCGAGCGGCAGAGCCGCTTAAATTAACCACATGGAGGATGAAATGCCGGTTACTGTTCACATTCCCACGCCGTTGCGGAAATTGACCCACAATCAGGCTGAGGTCGAGTTGGAGGCGGGGACTATTAGCGAGTTGGTAGATGGCCTCGACCGCTCCTACGAGGGTTTGGCCGATAAACTGCTTGACGAGGGGCGCGAGATCCGCCGCTACGTCAATATTTTTGTCAACGACGAAGATATTCGCTTCCTCGACGGTAAGGACACGCCCCTCAACGATGGTGACAGTGTCTCCATCGTCCCGGCTATTGCCGGCGGGAGTTAAAGACTACCGTACAGACGACAGGCGTTAGGTTTGGAGACCGGATGAAACGCGCTCACAATGTGCTGGAGTTAATCGGGGCTACGCCTATAGTCCGCCTCAGCCGAGTGGTCGGGGAGGATGCTGCCGAGGTATGGGGCAAGTTGGAGGTGACCAATCCCGGTGGCAGTGTCAAGGACCGTATCGCCCTAGCCATGATTGAAGCCGCCGAAAAGCAAGGGCTGCTGGCTAAAAGCGGCACGATCATTGAACCCACTAGTGGTAATACCGGCATTGGCTTGGCCATGGTGGCTGCCTACAAGGGCTACAAACTCATCGTCACCATGTTCGACACGGCTAGCCGCGAGCGCCGCTTACAGATGCAGGCGTACGGTGCCGAAGTTGTGTTGACGCCAGCGGTCGAGGGTATGCGCGGAGCTATTGACAAAGCACTTGAACTCAAGCGCGAGCATCCAGATTACTTTTTGCCACAGCAGTTTATGAATGCAGCGAACCCCGAAGTACATCGCCGCACGACCGGCCGTGAGATATTAGAACAGCTAGATGGCCGGATCGATGCCTTTGTAGCGGGAGTGGGTACTGGGGGATCGTTGACTGGCGTCGGCGAAGTACTTAAGGAAGCGATGTCCACAGTGCGGGTCATCGCCATCGAGCCTGCAGGGTCGCCTGTGCTTTCAGGCGGGAGGGCTGGATTCAGTTATATAGAAGGTATTGGCGCGGGTTTTGTACCACCAATTCTCAACCGCGAGATTATCGACGAGGTGAGGGTCATTACTGACGACGACGCGTATGAAATGGCCCGCCGCTTGGCTCGAGAGGAAGGGCTTTTGGTGGGAATTTCAGCAGGAGCCAACGCCTACATCGCCTCCCAAGTCGCTCGGGAGATGGGCAGAAATGCTCGGGTCGCGACCATCCTCTGCGACAGCGGATTGCGCTACTTGAGTAGTCGCGCTTTTGAATGAGGGGCCATCAGGCCATCGTCTGCACGAGGCGGCTCAACTGCGACTTGTAGCGGGCGGCAGTATTTTTATGGATGATGCCCTTATTGGTGGTCCTATCGACAGTCGAGATCGCCGTCTGTAGAGCGATCTCTGCTGAGGCTTTGTCCCGAGCTTGACGGACTTTCTTGAGGGCCGTGCGCATCCGCGAGCGAAGTGCACGGTTCCGTTCGTAGGCTTTGGCACTAGTGATCTGATGCTTTTTGGCGGACTTGAGTTTAGGCAACTTTGCGCTCCTTCAATAAAATTGTTAAATATATAGGAGGTGGGGAGGCGGGGCAAGTCGAGTCTTCAAACAAGAGACTAGCGAAGACCAGAAGCGAACTGGATCCCACATAAAATTATGCCCTGTGGTCTCATGGCTTCTTCTAATCAGATGGGATTTGATTTTGGCGAACGATGCCCCGCTGGCGACAGTGTACAGGCCGCTACGCGCTGTGTGCATTGTCGGCTAGAGATTGAGGTGCCGACTTGGTATGCTGATCAAGCGCAGTTGCACTTTTGCGACGCGTCCTGCCGCCGTGCTTGGACAGAGGCTATGCCCTCGTTAGAGGTTTGCTTAGGGGAAAATTCCAAACGGCGAGGGGCCAATTGGGAACTCCAAGCGCTAAAGGCGCGGACTCGCGATGGTTTCATATGCCAAGTATGTGGGGTCAGCGAAGAGGAACTGGGGCGTCAGCTTGACGTACATCACAAGATTCCCTATCGCAGTTTCTCTTCCAATATAGAGGCCAATAAACTGGAACATCTGATTGCGGTTTGCCCTTCTTGCCACTCTAGGTTGGAAGCCGAGTTGCGTCAAGATATTCCTCTTTTTGCAAAATTTTGACCTTTCTGTGTGCTAGGTGCTGATAGGCCATATGTTTTAGAAACTACCTCTTGCATCTTGGATATTAGATGCGTATTTTGTATTGAGTTACGTGAAACGATCTCAGGCTTCTCTACACGCTCTTCAATTAAGCTATTATTGTAAGGGTCGCTAAGAGAGAGGAACCATGAGTGTGGTGATGGGAGGTGGTGCGGCCTTGGAGCGGCGAGGCGGCGGTCTAGCGCACAACGCTGCGCTACAACATCTTAAAACTTAAATCTCTCATTGGAGGATGAATTATGAGCGGTTGTGTAGTTAGTAACAAACTTGTTCGGAATAGATTGCTGTCCTGCCTGAGTATGTTCTTTCTGGCGACCACTTTGATGTCGGCTCCGGCGGCTGAAGCCCAGGATGTGCCGAGCTTTGGCGATGCGGCGGTTGCCAATCAGATGTTCTCGGCCGGGTTGGCGATAGAGGCTTTAGAGTTGCCTGTGGCTTCGGGTGGTAACGGCGAGTTGAAATATGCTCTAAGTCCCTTGCCACCGGGTTTGGAATTTGATGCTGCGTCTCGGACGCTTTCGGGTACGCCTTCGGAAGTGGCTATTTTCTTAATGACTTACGAAGTAATGGATGCCGACGGTGCTACAGCCACGTTGAAATTCAATATTTTAGTAAATGAAGAGGATGTAGCTCCGAGCTTTGGCGGTGCTACGGTTGCCAATCAGATGTTCTCGGCCGGGTTGGCGATAGAGGCTTTAGAGTTGCCTGTGGCTTCGGGTGGTAACGGCGAGTTGAAATATGCTCTAAGTCCCTTGCCACCGGGTTTGGAATTTGATGCTGCGTCTCGGACGCTTTCGGGTACGCCTTCGGAAGTGGCTATTTTCTTGATGACTTACGAAGTAATGGATGCCGACGGCGATACGGCCACGTTGAAATTTGAGGTAGAAGTCGATACAAGGCCGAGCTTTGAGGGGGCGATGGTTGCCGATCAGTCATACCAGACAGGCGAGGATATAGGAACGCTGGAACTGCCTATGGCTTCGGTGGGAGAATATGAGGCACCGCCGAGATATAGCTTGTCGCCGGAGGTGCCAGGTCTAACGTTTGATGCTGCGTCTCGGACGCTTTCGGGTACGCCGACTGTAGCTGGGACGTATGGAATGACCTATCGGGTAGAAGATTCCGATACCAATATGGAGGAGAGCGACGGGGAGGAATTGGCCTTTACGATCTCAGTGGAACTTACCTTTGCAGCGGTCGCTGCGGGTCAAACGACCTTTACTGCAGGCGAAGAGATAAAACAGCCTTGGGAGTTGCCAGTAGGTCGGTCCACCGACGCATTGACGTATAGTTTGGACGGCGATTTGCCTCTGGGTCTGACGTTTGATGCCGATGCTCGGACGATAGCGGGTGTGCCGCCTGCGGATGTGCTGTACGACGAGTCATATGCGTTCACGTATCGGGCGGTGGATTCCGATGGCGATTCGGCAGAGTTGACCTTCGCGATTGTGATAGCTGCTATGCCGAGTTTTGGCGATCAGGTCGTGGAAGACCAAATGTACGCAGCGGGCGATGAGGTGATCTTAGGTCTGCCGATGGCGGCAGGTGGGAATGTGGCATTGACGTATAGTTTGGACGGCGATTTGCCTCTGGGTCTGACGTTTGATGCCGATGCTCGGACGATAGCGGGTGTGCCGCCTGCGGATGTACTGTACGACGAGTCATATGCGTTCACGTATCGGGTGGCGGATGTGGATGGCGATGATGCGACGTTGAGCTACGCGATTGTGATAGCTGCTATGCCGAGTTTTGGCGATCAGGTCGTGGAAGACCAAATGTACACCGCAGGCGATGAGGTGATCTTAGGTCTGCCGATGGCGGCAGGTGGGAATGTGGCATTGACGTATAGTTTGGATGGCGATTTGCCTCTGGGTCTGACGTTTGATCCCGCGTCTCAGACGATAGCGGGTCATCTGTCGACTGATGTACTATATGCTGCCGCGGGCTATCCGTTGACGTATCGGGTGGCGGACGTGGATGGCGATGCTGTGGAACTGAGCTTCAGTATCTCGGTGAATGGTATGCCCAGCTTCGATGGAACCGTGGCGAATGAAATTACTTTTTCCGCGGGGACGTCGATAGAGAGCTGGGAATTGCCCTCGGCTTCGGGTGGTAATGAGGCGTTGACATATAGCCTAGATGGCGATTTGCCGTCGGGTCTGACATTTGATGCCGCGTCTCGGACGCTTTCGGGGGATCTGGCGGCTGATATGTTGTATGCTGCGGGCTATCCGCTGACTTATCAGGTGGCAGATGTGGATGGCGATTCGGCAGAGTTGACCTTCACGATTGTGGTGAATGGCATGCCCAGCTTTGGCGATCAGGTCGTGGAAGACCAGATGTACACCGCAGGCGATGAGGTGAGTTTATCTCTGCCGACGGCGGTAGGCGGGAATGTGGCATTGACCTATACCTTGGACGGTGAGTTGCATCCGGGGTTGACGTTTGATCCCACGTCCCAGACGATTTCGGGTACGCTGCCGACGGATGTGTTGTACTTCGAGGGATGTGTGTTGACGTATCGGGGCGTGGATGAGGATGGCGATTCGGCGGAATTGACCTTCACGATTGTGGTGAATGGTATGCCTAGCTTCGGCGATCAGGTCGTGGAAGACCAGATGTACACCGCAGGCGATGAGGTGAGCTTATCTCTGCCGACGGCGGTAGGTGGGAATGTGGTGTTGACCTATACCTTGGACGGTGAGTTGCCTCCGGGTCTGGCATTTGATGCCACGTCCCAGACGATTTCGGGTGAGTTGTCGCCTAATGTGTCATATTCTCCCGAGGCATATGCGTTGACGTATCGGGTGGCGGATGAAGATGGTGATTCGGCTGAGTTGAGCTTCACGATCTCGGTGAATGGTATGCCCTTCTTTGAAGGATCCGTTACGAATCAGTGGATTCCTGAAGGGGAGGAGATGGCTCCGTTGGAGTTACCTGCGGCTTTGGGCGGCAACGGCGAATTGACGTATAGTTTGAATGAGGAGAACTTGCCTCCGGGTCTGGCGTTCGATCCCACGTCTCGGACGCTTTCGGGTACGCCAGAGCTTAATGTGTCACATCCTGCCGAGGGATATGAATTGACGTATCGGGTAGAAGATGAAGATGGCGACTCGGCTGAGTTGAGCTTCTTTCTAACAGTCGACGGTACACCTACCTTTTTTGACGCGACCATTGAGGATCGAATTTTGCGTCAGAATGAGGCGATGAATCCGTGGGAATTACCAGTGGCGGCGGGCGGCAACGGTGAGTTGGCATATAGTTTAGATATGAATGTGCCGGGTCTGAATTTCGACGCTGCATCTCGGACGCTTTCGGGTACGCCGACGGACACTGGGGTATATCGCTTGATCTATCAGGTGGAGGATATCGATGGCGATTCGGCTGAGTTAACCTTTCACATAACGGTAGATGGTGCGCCCAGCTTTAGCGGGGACGTGGCCAACCAGACGTACATAGAAGGTGAGGCGATTGAAGACTTGGTGTTGCCTCTGGCTTCGGGCGGCAATTTGCTCTCGCTAAATCCAGACGGCGAGGCTGTGTTCGGCGAGTTGACTTATACTCTAGATAACGTGCCTCCGGGTCTGACCTTTGACCCCAACCCCATGTCGCCGATGCTTTCGGGGGCACCGACAGAGGTTGGAACGTATACGTTGACATATACGGCCCACGATACCGACGCCAATATGACTGCTGAGGACGCCGCTATTCTTAGCTTTGAGGTCCGGGTGGAAGAATCGGCTACGGATCGTTTTGCGGAACTCAATGAACAGATCTTGTCCAAGTACGCATTGGCTATTGCCGATGGAACGAATCGCGCCATCGAAGATCGCCTTGAGCAGATGGACAGAGTTGGCGATAAGAATAGGTCTTTTCGCTTCGCTGCTGAGTCCACTCTTTACAACATGATTCAGTCTGGCCGGATATTCGAGAATCGTCCGGTTAATCTAGCACAGGTTATGAATGGCTCGTCTTTTGCAACGCCGTTTGGTTTTGGTAGAGGATGCATTCTTTGTCCCGGTAGTCCCACATTTTGGGGCCGGGGAGACTACGGCCAAATGTCTAGCGACGACGGTTCACTTGATTGGGAGGGCAACCTAACCCGTGCTCAGATTGGTTTGGATGCCAGGCCAGGTGCCGAAGTGCTAACCGGGTTAGCTCTATCGTGGGCCCAAGGATCGTTCGATTATTCCGCCCCGTTGCTCGGCGAAGAGCGAGTTGACGGTACTTATACGCCCCGCATGTTGAGCCTGCATCCTTACGTCGGGTTCTCGCCAGGGCGGCTTGGAGTATGGTTGACGGCGGGCTTAGGGCGCGGCGACATCGAGATTGACGACGAACAGGGAACCGTAGGCCAGCAGTCGAGCGATACATCGCTGCGGACTGCAAGTGTAGGGGCTAGCGGTGACTTACTCTCCAGCGGGCCGACTCAGCTACGGATCAAGGCTGCTGCTACTGTTGCACAGGTCGAAATCGAGGGTGGAGAAGTCGAGGATGGAAAAGGAAACCGGATTGCCGAGCAAACCGTGAGTGCTAACCGCTTGAGGTTGGCACTCAAAGGCTCCTATGCTTACGATGTGGGCATGGATGGGCAGATGACACCCCAGCTAGAGGTTGCTCTGCGCCAAGATGGTGGCGACGGACAGACCGGGGCCGGTGTAGAAATTGGCGGTGGCTTGCGCTATGAAGGCGGTGGTTTCACGCTGGAAGCTATGGCGCGGAGTCTGGTCAGTGACGGCGACGACGAGGTTGAGCACCAAGAATGGGGTGCACATCTCTTGCTCCAGCGCTCGGCTGGCACCGGTGGGCGCGGGTTGTCGTTGCGGGTGATGCCGACCTACGGTACGCATACGAACAGCCTGACGCTGTGGGAGCGCAGCGTAGCCGAGATAGCGGACCGGGGTGCTATGAACGCGCAAGGTCAACTCAAAGCAGAGGTCGGTTACGGTTTAGCCGCGCCCGGTGGGCGGGGAGTGTACACTGTGTACAGCGGAATGACTCAAGCGCCAAAGCGAATGCAGTTGCGCTTAGGTACGCGCTTTGAGGTGGACTCGTCGATGTCTGTGAGCCTTGAGAGCACACGCTGGCAACGCATGGCCAGTGCCGCTGAACACGGCGTCCTGTTGCGTGGACGCTTGGTCTTTTAATTGATTCATACATATGTAGCACAGTATACGACACACGCTTCCGGAGCTAAGCTTTGGAAGCGTGTGTCGTATTATGCTGTGGGCCGTCTTTCTCTATTTTGTATTCTCACTCGACCTCACCTCCACAGCCGGACGAGTACATAACTATTGTGTCCGGTCTGCCTCGTTCTGGTACCTCAATGTTGATGAAGATGTTGGCTGCGGGCGGCTTACCGATCCTAACAGATTGTACTCGTGGGGCCGATGCCGATAATCCCGGGGGATATTACGAGTTCGAGAAGGTTAAGCAGCTAGAAAAAGATACTACATGGATCGAATCGGCGGAGGGTAAAGCCGTCAAGGTCATATCCCAATTGCTCGACCGATTGCCGCTCCACAAGCCGTACAAAATCGTCTTTGTCCACCGAAAAATGGACGAGATTTTGGCTTCGCAGCGGGCGATGTTAGCACGGCGAGGGCAGCCTTCTGACCGGATTTCTGACGCCGAGATGGCCGAGGCCTTCGACCGGCACTTGAATGCAGTACAACAGTGGTTGACAGAGCACCCGCAAATGGAGGTACTCTATGTCAACTACTCCGCTGTTTTGTGCGACCCGCTGGCCACGAGCCACGAAGTCAAGACCTTTCTCGCCCGCCCATTAGATGTGCGGCAAATGGCTAGCGTGGTAGACGAGAGCCTGTATCGCCAGCGCATATCCTGACTGCTTGCTGAGTTCGTCGCACCAACCTTACCGACCAAACCGTATGAATATCGCGCAGATTCGCAATTTCTCCATTATTGCCCATATTGATCACGGGAAATCAACGCTAGCGGACCGCCTGCTTGAAAAGACTGCGACCCTGACGGCCAAGCAGATGCAGAATCAGGTCCTCGACAACATGGATTTAGAGCGCGAGCGGGGCATTACAATTAAAGCCCACGCTGTGCGAATGCACTATCAGGCAGCCGACGATAGGATCTATCAATTCAACTTGATCGACACGCCGGGACACGTGGATTTTACCTATGAGGTATCGCGTAGTTTGGCGGCCTGCGAAGGGGCGATATTGGTCGTCGATGCCACACAGGGAATAGAAGCCCAGACCGTGAGCAATTTGCTGTTGGCACTAAACAGCGACTTGGTCGTTATCCCGGTACTGAATAAAATCGACATGCCCGCAGCTCAGGTCGATGCGGTACAGCAACAGGTGCTTGACCTGCTGGGGGGGGAAGCCGAAGATATTTTACAAATCAGTGCCAAAAAGGGGGTTGGGGTTGAGGAGGTGATGGGAGCTATTGTCGATCGCATACCACCGCCGGCCGGGCGTCAGCAGGAGCCGTTGCGAGCACTGATTTTTGATTCGCTCTACGACCAGTACCGAGGGGTAATTTGCTTTATCCGAGTCGTTGATGGATGTATCCACAAGGGGCAGAAGATCCGCTTCCACTCCACCGGACGACATTACGAAGTCGAAGAAGTCGGCCACTTGGTCTTAAGCCGGGTGCCAGCTCAAGTACTTGAGACCGGTGAAGTCGGCTATTTCATTGCTGGAATCAAAGAATTGGCCGAGGCTCATGTCGGGGATACGGTCGTCGACATAGAGGCGGAAGTAGAACCGTTGCCTGGATACCAACCGCTCAAACCCATGGTTTTCAGCGGACTTTATCCCGTTGTTCCAGAGGAATACGAGGTGCTGCGCGACGCTTTAGAACGGCTCAAACTCAACGACGCCGCGTTCTCCTATGAGCCGGAGACCTCGCCGGCATTGGGCTTTGGTTTTCGTTGCGGCTTCCTAGGCCTGCTGCACATGGAGATCGTCCAGGAGCGTCTCGACCGCGAGTACCAGGTCGAAATCATCACTACCCTCCCCAATGTGCTCTACGAGATTCTGACCAAGGATGGGGAACTGAGCGACGTGGACAATCCCTCTTTGCTGCCGCCTGTTGCTGAGATTGAAGAGGTGCGCGAGCCGATTCTCGCCGTCCAGATCTTGGTGCCGAGGGATTACATCGGCGCAGTGATGAAAATTTGCACTGACCGACGCGGGAGTTACCGCAATACGGAGTATCTCGATGGTAGCCGGGCGATCCTGAGCTTTGAGATGCCTTTGGCCGAAGTAGTGATCGACTTCTACGATCGGCTCAAATCGGTGTCGCGGGGCTATGCGTCATTCGATTACGAGCATTTGGAGATGAGGGCTGGCCTACTATCTAGGCTCGACATTATGATCAATGGCGAGCCGCTGGACGCGCTCTCTGTGATCATCCATCGCGACAAGGCCTATGAGTGGGGTCGGCAACTCTGTACTAAACTCAAGGAGTTGATTCCACGACAGATGTTCGAGGTGGTCATCCAAGGAGCGGTCGGGAGTAAGGTGATTGCCCGTGAGGTGGTCAAGCCGTTCCGCAAAAATGTGACGGCCAAGTGCTATGGCGGCGACGTGACTCGCAAACGCAAATTGCTCGAAAGGCAGAAGGAAGGCAAAAAGCGCATGAAGCAGTTTGGGAAGGTGGAAATTCCCCAAGAAGCGTTTTTGGCCGCGCTCAAGATGGAAGCCTGATTTATGAGCAAGAGGCGTACTGCCCGGCCCTGTGTACCCTAATCCCGAAAAAGCAAATAATGGCATTGGGCCTCTATATTCACGTGCCGTTTTGCCCCCAACGCTGCCCCTACTGTGCCTTTGCTACGGTTGTTGGCCAAGAAGACCGCCACGGCCTATATGCCGAAGCGATCTGCCGAGAAATCGAATCTTGGGCCCATTTGTCAGGGCCGGTGGAGACTGTGTTCTTCGGCGGGGGTACTCCCAGCCAAGTCGAGCCGGCACTAATCGGACAGATGCTCGAGGCAACTCAGCGGCATTTGGGGCTACATTCAGACGCGGAAATTTCCGTTGAAGTCAATCCTGGAACCGTTGATCGCGAGAAGTTCGCAAGACTAAAGGCACTGGGGTGCAACCGCATCAGCATTGGCGCACAGGCTTTTCGCGATGCCGATCTGCGTCATTTGGGTCGGCAACATAGCGCAGCCGATGTCGAAAGAGCGTATGCAGCGGCCAGAGCGGCTGGTTTCGCCAATGTGAGCTTGGACTTGGTGGCCAATATACCTAGAGCCTCAGAGGCCGATTGGCACTTTAGCGTCAAGCGGGCTATCGCTTTGGCTCCAGAGCATCTTGCGGTCTATAGCCTTACTATTGAAGAAGGCACGATCTTCGCTCAACGACAGCATCAGGACCTGCTAAAACCTGTATCGGACGACGGACAGGCTCGCACCTTGGAGTGGACGGATGCACAGCTAGTGGCGGCTGGCTATGAACACTACGAGATTTCAAACTACGCCCGTCTTGGATATCGCTCGTGCCATAATTGGGGATACTGGACAGGAGTTCCTTACTTAGGTGTTGGGCTTGGGGCGCATAGCTTTATTGGTGGGAAGCGATTTTGGAATACGCGAGATATCAATACCTATCTCGACGCTATGTACCAAGGCCGGTCGCCGTGTGAAGGAGAGGAGACCATAGTCCCGGACACGGCTCGCAGAGAACGTCTGTGGTTGGGTCTGCGCACGATAGAGGGGGTTGCATTGACCGAGGAAGAAATAGATCGCGTACAGAGCAGCAGGCACTTTGTCGCTCTGGAGAAAGTTGGATACGCCGCGCTTGAAGGCCAGAGATTGCGTTTGACTAGGGCGGGGTTTTTGCTGGCTGACGCCTTGAGCGTGGAACTGGACCGGATCGTGGAAAAGGGGCAATAAGATGCGCTTGGATATTGCAATTAAAAAGGCCGTTCCTTACTGGGAACGGCCTTTTTAGTAATGGTGGGGGGAGCAGGATTCGAACCTACGAAGGCATAAGCCAACAGATTTACAGTCTGCCCCGTTTGACCGCTTCGGTATCCCCCCGGCAAATTTTCAGGTGCCGCTAAGCTAGCGTTTTAAGCACCTGATGCCGCGAAGGATGGCGCAGTTTGCTGAGTGCCCGCTCTTTGAGCTGGCGGATGCGCTCGCGCGTGAGATTCATCATGTCGCCGATCTCCTCAAGCGTCAGGGCTTCATTGCCGTCGAGGCCAAAATAGAGCCTGATAATGCGCAATTCGCGCTCCTCAAGGGTTTCCAAAGCTGTCTCGAGCTGTTCCCGGGCCGATTCGCTCAGGATGTCGGCATCTGGGGCTGCAGCCGTATTGTCGGCCAAGGTGTTGAGTAGGCTGCGCTCGTCATCGTCGGTGAAGGATTCGTCGAGCGAACACACGGAGCGGGCGCTGAGGATGGTCTCTAGAACCTCTTCGGCTGGGACTTCGAGTTCCGCGGCGATTTCCTCTATGCCAGGCTCACTGGCGCGATGCTGCCCCAATTTGCGCGAGGCTTTGGAAATATCCTTGAGCAAACTGACCTTGTTGAGTGGGAGACGCACGGTGCGCACGTGTTCGGCGAGAGTTTGGAGAATGGACTGACGGATCCACCAAACCGCGTATGAAATGAATTTGTAGCCCTTGGTGCCATCGAAGCGGTCAGCCGCCGTGATGAGGCCGAGATTGCCGGCACTAATCAGGTCGGATAGAGACAATCCGCGGTTTTGGTACTTCTTGGCGACATCGACGACAAACCGCAAATTGGCACTAATCATTTCTTCACGAGCGTTCATATCGCCATTTTTGATGCGGTCGGCCAGTTCTACTTCGCGTTCTCTCGAAAGGGGCGTGGACTCAGCAATATCGTCGAAATAGAGTCTCAGGGTGTTTTCTTCGTCGTGCAGATTGTGCATAGAGCCTCTCGTCTTTGCCTACAAAGGGCTATCTGCCCGTCAGGTTTTGTCTCTCGCCACAGCACTAAATGCCTCGGTGCATATGGTAAGCGTAGAATTGCAGTATTGGCAAAACTAATTGATTATACATAAGGAGCAGTGCTGCGTCAAGGGGTCTGCAAGGGGTTTGCACATATCTAAGTGAGGCGGCGATATTAGCCAGCCTCGTCCCAATCCACTAAGCTACGGCCATTTAGATCCCAGACGACTTGGCCCGCTCTCAACGTTAGCTCGCATTCGAGTTTTTGTCGCCCCTTCATGCGCGTTCGGCCCGAATCGACAAAGGCAAAATCCCCTTCGTGTAGGGCAAAAGCCGCTAGGTCGGCTTCCGCTCCGATACTGAGATGTCCTAGCCGGGGGTGCCTGATTACCTCGGCTGGTCTGCACGTCGAGCGATAGACGACCTCTTGGAGAGACATGCCGAGGTTCAGGAATTTGGACATAGTTATGGGCATGGTGGCGTTGGGCAACATGCGACTGGATTTGTGTAGATCTGTACTTATGGTGTCCGGGGGAAAATTTTGTGCCATGGCGGGCACGGCAATGCGAAACCAGAAGGAGCCGTTGCCATGGCCCGTGTCAAAGACGATGCCACGCTGCCGAGCTTGGCGCACGTAGTCTGCTACTTTTGTGTCGGCGTTGAGTAGGGGGATGTGGGCGGCATAGAGGTGCGTGTGGATGTCCCCTGGACTCATGCGCTCGAGCAATTCCTCGTACGTGCGGGTGGGGCGGGGGGCAAAGTCGATCATGGCGATGGAATCGCTCTGTCGCGCCGCCTCGATTGCGCCACCTGCCGACTCCCAACCCGGGCCGCCGAAGTGGGCCGACTTGGCTCCGACGACGTGTTCCCGGTACTGCTCAATCGCCGCGGCGCAGAGCGCGGGGTCCATTTCGCTGACGTCTTGTTCGGGAGCACCGATCATGCCCGCGCCGACGATATTGACGAAAGCCAAGACGCGGGTCTGAGCGGGGTCAATGATGGTACGCTTGAAATCGGCAAAATCCTTCCATCCAGCGCCGCCTGTATCTACTACGGTGGTCACGCCGTAGGGCAGAGCGTGCTGGTCTGGGAAGAGCCAGCCCTGATACCCTCCATAGACGTGGACGTGGATATCGATTAAGCCTGGGGTGACATAGAGGCCGGCCACATTGATGACCTTTGCTGAACTGGGCTCAATTTGGTCGGCTACCGCAGCGACTCGCCCGTCCTTAATGGCGATATCGGCTGGGCCGTTGAGGTCATTTTGGGGATCAATCAGATGCCCCCCTTGGATGATGAGATCAAAGCCGTCGCTCATAATGGCCGTCCTTTCGCTCATGGGCTATGGGCTGTGTGTTGGAATCATAGAGAATAACTGTCGGCCAAGGTGGGAGCAAGGGCTGGGCTCGCATTGCACAGAGCGATTTTTTTTGGCAGATTTTATCTGTCTAAAAACTGCCTTATTTAGGAGGAATACATGGCACGAACTGTGAAAGTGGCCGTCACTGGGGCGGCTGGCCAAATCGGCTACGCTATATTGCCGCGTTTAGCTTCGGGCGAGGTTTTCGGGCGCGAAGTCCGGGTTTCGCTGCACTTGCTGGAGATTACTCCGGCACTCAAAGCCCTTGAGGGCGTGGTTATGGAACTTGATGACTGCGCCTTTCCGCTTCTCGACGACATCGTAATTACCGATCGAGCAGAAGTGGCTTTTGACGGGATTAATTGGGGGCTGCTGATTGGCTCCAAGCCACGCGGTCCCGGCATGGAGCGGGGCGACTTGATTCGGGAAAACGGCCCGATATTCGTCGGCCAAGGTCAGGCTCTGGCCCGAGCCGCCGCGGATGTGCGGGTCTTGGTGGTGGGCAATCCGGCCAATACTAATGGCTTGATTGCCATGAGCCACGGCCAGAAGGCAGGCATCCCCCGCGACCGCTTCTATGCGATGACCCGGCTGGATCAAAACCGCGCCCAAGCCCAGCTTGCCCAAAAGGCTGGCGTCAAGGTTTCGGCGGTGACCCATATGGCCATCTGGGGCAACCACAGTGCCACGCAGTACCCGGATGCCGAAAATGCGCGCATTGAAGGGCGTCCAGCGCACGACGTCATAGGCCACCACGCTTGGTTGCGCGAGGAATTCATCCAAATCGTCCAGCAGCGCGGCGCGGCTGTCATTGAAGCCCGCGGCTTGTCGTCGGCTGCGTCGGCTGCCAATGCCGCGCTCGACCACATCGTCAGCGTGGAGAGCACCACGCCAGCGGGCGACTTTTTCTCGGCTGGCGTCTATTCGGACGGCAGCTACGGGATGGACGAGGGGTTGATGTTCTCCTTTCCCATTCGCAGCGACGGCCAAGGCGGTCGGGAGATCGTGCAAGGCTTGGAATTGAGCGATTTCGCCCGGGCGAAGATCAAGGCGACTGAAGACGAGCTCAAAGAGGAGCGCGCGGTCATCGCCGATCTCTTGGGCTAATATGTTCCAAGATCCCAAGCGCTATCAAGCCAAACATCAATATGTCACCGCCGCAGGTGCCGACTTGGTGGAGGTATTGGACCCCCAAGCTGGAGAACGCGTCCTCGACTTGGGCTGCGGCACCGGGCAACTGAGTGCCCAGATTGCCGCAGCCGGGGCTGCGGTCGTTGGCATTGATTTGTCGGCCGAGATGATCGAGGCTGCCCGCGAGCAGTTCCCGAGTCTGTCCTTTGCCGTCGGCGATGTACGCGAATTTTCCTTTGCCGAGTCGTTCGATGCGGTCTTTTCTAACGCAACCCTGCACTGGGTCAAGCCACCGGAAACGGCACTTGCGTGTATTGCCGCTTGTCTGGGGCCGGGCGGGCGTTTTGTCGCCGAGCTAGGCGGCGAGCGGAACATCGCTACCATAAGTCAGAGCCTGATCGATCAATTGGCTGCGCGCGGCTTTTATCCGCAGTTGCCTTGGTATTTTCCCAGTTTGGGTGAGTACGCACGGCTCGTGGAGCAGGCTGGGCTGCGCGTTGCTCATGCCAGCCACTTTTCCCGCCCAACGCCGCTAGCGGGAGAAAGCGGGTTGCGCGACTGGATGGAGATGTTCGCCGAGACGCTTACAGAGGACGTTCCGCCGTTGATGCGCACAGAGTTGTGGGATGCCGTGGAGGAGGCTGTCCGCCCGGCATTGTACGGCGATGGAGGCTGGTACGCCGACTACTGGCGTCTGCGCGTAGTCGCCTACAAAGAGTAAGTGCCGCTGTCTATGAAGCCGCACCACGTAATTTGGGACTGGAACGGCACTTTGGTGGACGATGCTTGGCTGTGCGTCGAGATCGTCAACGAACTCTTGACGCGCCGAGGGATTGCGCCGATCACGCCGAGCGAATACGGCGAGGTCTTTGGGTTTCCCCTGCGGGCTTACTACGAGCGCATAGGTTTTGACTTCGAGCGCGAGGACTTTGCGGCCACGGGCAACGAATTCAATATCCTCTACGGCCAGCGTCTCCGCGAATGCCGGTTGCGCCAAGGAGCGTGCGAAGTGCTGGCCGCGCTGGGCCGCAACGGGATCGGACAATCCCTCTTATCGGCCTCCAACGAAGTGGACCTTAAAGAAATGGTCGATCACTATGGGTTGCGGTCCCACTTTACCGCAGTCGCCGGAGTGGATAATGGCTTGGGGGAAGGGAAGATTGAGCGCGGACATCGGCACCTTGTAGACCTTGACTGCCGGCGTGACGAAGTTTTGCTCGTCGGCGATACTCTGCACGACATTGAGGTGGCGGCTGCGCTCGGCGTCCATTGCGTCCTGCTGTCTTCCGGCCACCAGAGTCGGCGGCGGTTGGAACTTGGCGAACGCCTTGTGGTGGATGGGCTTTTTGCCGTGCCCGCTTTGCTCGGCTTAAAAGGAGATATTCATGACTGAAACGTGGCGCGGAATCATGCCGATTGTAGTGACCCCCTTTACCGAGAGCTACGCGCTCGATGAAGCGGCCTTGCAGGACTTGGTCGCCTTCAGTATTGAAGCGGGTGCTACGGGCTTAGTGGGGCCAGCCAATGCTAGCGAATTTTCGACCCTTGCCGACGAGGAACGCCGCCGTTGGATCGAGTGCGTCGTCGCTGCGGCCGCTGGCCGAGTACCCGTAGTGGCCTCGGTCACCTCTGGCCATGTCCTGCCAGCCGTGGCCCTGGCTCAGTTTGCCCAAGCCGCAGGAGCCAACGGGATCATGTCCATGCCGCCGCACGTACTGCGCGTTGGCCCAGAAGGCTGCTACGCTTTTTACCAGCAGTTGGCAGACGCAGTTGAGGTCCCGATCTGCGTACAGAATTTCGACGCGCCGGTCGGAACGCCCATGAGCGGGGAGCTGTTGGGGCGGATGTGCCGCGAACTAGCAGGCGTCGATTACATCAAGGAAGAGACTGTTCCCGAGCCTTGGCAGGTCAGCCGTACGCTGGCTCTGGCAGGCGCGGCCTGCAAGGGCGTCTTGGGTGGCAAAGGGGGCGTCTATTTGCTCGACGAATATCGTCGCGGTGCCTGCGGCAATATGCCGGGCTGTCACGTGACCGACGCTATGACGGCGATTTGGGATGCCCTTGAAGCGGGAGACGACGAGACAGCGCGGGCGTACTTCTATCAGCTCCTGCCGCTGATGAACTACGAGCGGCTCTACGGGATTGCGATCTACAAGTGGATTTTGCAAAAGCGCGGCTTGATTGGATCGACGGTCTGCCGGGCACCCGTGCCCGTCCTCGATGGCGACGCGCTGACCGAATTGGAGGTCATTTGGTCGGGCGTCGCACCGCTCCTCCGAGGGTGAAGTGGCTACGTACAAACAGCGCATTGAGCGCGATGGCTTTTGCATTATTGAGCAAGTGCCAGATTGAAGGAGCGGCCGGCCGCGTTTTGGTATAGTGGTCAAGCCGCTGTATCGCCACTGGGTTGCGCCGTCTGCCCAGCCTGATGAAGTGCGCGGGCGCTGACGCCCAAGACGCCGAGAAAGCCCTCGGAGTCGCGGTGGTCGAAATCGCCGATGGCCTCCATGGAAGCGGTGTCCTCGCTGTAGAGCGAGTGGGGGGCGTCGCTGGCTGCACAAAAGGCGACTTGACCCTTGTAGAGCGAGACCGCGATGGTCCCAGTCGCCAACTGATTAAAATGCTCGATGAGCTTCCAACTCGCTTGAGTCGCCGTGTCAAACCAATAACCTTGGTAGATTTGCTCGGCAATAAACCCGGATACAACGGTAAAGATCCGCCGGGCGCGGCGATCGAGAATGAGTTGGAGCAAGTAGTCGTAGCACTGGCCAAGTAGCTCTAAGGCCGGTGCTTCATAGACGCCGCGCGACTTGACGCCGACAAAGCGGTTTTCCACGGCGTGTAAGCCAATGCCGACCCCGTGCCGCCCAGCGATGGCGTTGCTCTGCTCAATGGCCTCGACCGGGCCGACGGCGTGGCCGTTGATGGCGATTGGGACGCCTCGTTCAAAGCGCACGGTAAAAACCTCTGCTGCGTCTGGAGCCTGCGGCGGAAAACAGCCCATGCCGGGCGCGATTAGGCTGGTCGCGGTATCTAAGGCTTCGAGCTGGCCGGCCTCGTGCGTCAGTCCGAGCATGTTGGCGTCCGTGGAGTAGGGCTTGTCTGGGGTGGCGGTTATGGGCAGGCCGTGTCCCTGACAGTAAGCGATCATTTCGCTGCGCCCGCCAAAGTTTTGCAAGAAAGCCGGGTCGCGCCAGGGGGCGTATACTCCGATCTGCGGGGCGAGCATTTGCGCGGCCAGTTGGAAGCGGACTTGATCGTTGCCCCGCCCGGTGGCTCCGTGCGCCATGATTTGGATGCCGCGCTCCTGCATGTGGGACAACATGCCAGCCACCGTCACGTGCCGGGCGATGCCGGTGGTGTTCCAATAGCCCCCCTCGTAGCGGGCTTGAGCTTGGACGAGTTGGATACCAGCTTGGCAGATAGCCTCTCTGCGGTCGTCGAGGAGCATCGCAGCGGCTCCACAAGCCTGCATCCGGCTTTGTATGTCTTCAATGCGCTCCTCGTCGGGTTGGCCTAGATCGGCGGTATAGGTGACGACCGCTAGGCCTTGGGCTTGCAGCCAATGAGTGATGGTACAGCTATCGAGGCCACCGGATGCGGCCAGCATGACCTTCTGCCCTTTTAGATCGGCGATATTCATGGTTGCTCCTTTTTGAATAGATCATAATATAATAAATAAAAATTATAAATCAATAATAATTATTACTATTCACCCTAGATAAACTGCGCTTTATCTTGACAGTTTTCGCCCGCAAGAATATCATTAACGAATGCTTATTGACGCACATAATCACCCCAATTGGCACGGGTTTAACGCGGCCAAAATCCTGCGGAACATGGACGAGCAAGGCATTGACCAGATGTGGCTTTTCTCGTGGGAAGTCCCGGCAGATGAATACTCGCCTTCGTATCACTCGGTGTTGCCTCCTACGGGCTGGGGGATTCCCTTCGAAGATGTGCTGGCCGTTGGCCGGGAAGCACCCGAGCGCTTTGTCCTCGGCTATATGCCGCATCCCAAGCGGCCCGACGCGATAGATCGGCTCCGGGCCGCAGTCGAGATCCATGGCGTGCAAGTCGCCTCCGAGCTGAAGGTGCGCCTGCCGTTTGACGATCCAGACGCGCTGCGCCTGTACGAGGCTTGCGGTGCCATGCGCTTGCCCATTACGATCCATCTCGACTATCCAATTGACCACGGCCGCGGCGATTATCCGCGCCCCAACTGGTGGTACGGCGGCAGCCTTGACGCACTTGAACGGGCGATTGTAGCTTGCCCGCAGACGGTCTTTATCGGTCATGCCCCTGGGTTTTGGGCCCATATTTCCGGGGACGATCGCTACGCCAAGGAGAGCTATCCGTGCGGGCCGGTGTTGCCCAATGGGCACTTGGCTCCGATGATGCGCCAGTACCGCAACCTCTATGCCGATCTGTCGGCCGGGTCGGGTTTGCGTGCGCTGCAAAGGGACCAGGACTTCGGGCGCGATTTTCTCCTCGAATTTCAGGACAAATTGCTCTTTGGTCGGGACTATTTTGACACTCGGCTAATGGATTTTCTGCGCACCCTCGAGCTACCTGCGGAAGCCTTTGACAAGATCGCCTACCAAAACGCCGAGCGCCTCTTGTCTTCCTACTTAGACGCGCCGGGCTAATCATGGGGGTATGGGAAGCTGCGGGCCTGATGGTCCTGTCCTTCGCGCTGTTGGCCAAATGCGCCGACTATCTGGTCGAGGGAGCCATTGATATTGCGCGTTATCTCCACGCCCCGCCGATATTGATCGGCATCGTCATCGTCGGCATTGGCACGACCTCGCCCGAATTGGCCGTTTCCGTGACCGCCGCCCTCAAGGACTCACCCGAAGTGGCACTGGGCAATGCCGTAGGGTCGGTCATTTACGACGATGGCGTGGCTCTGCCCATGGCCGCATTTTTTGCTCCTGCGGCCATTGCCATCGACCGCATTGTGCTGCGCTCGGCCGCGGTCTTTCTCATTACCGTAGATCTAGTGGCTTGGTACATGGCCTCCGACGGGACGCTGGCTCGGGTGGAAGGCGGTACCTTGGTGGGGCTTTTTGTCCTATACCTAATATACTCGTTCTGGGAACAGAAGCGGCGACCTCGCGCTGAGATCGAGGAGGCGGATGCTCCGCTGCGCAGCCTCTCGAAGGTAGTGTTGCTATTCGCCTGTGGCTTAGCTGGCGTGGTCGTCAGTAGCCATTTTATCGTCGAAGCCACGCCGGTCGTGGCGAGGGCCTTGGGGCTGCCGGATGTCGTCATCGGCTTGGTGGTCGTGGCCTTGGGCACTTCGATACCCGAAATCGCCACCTGCATTGTCGCCGCCCGCAAGGGCCAAGGGGCTTTGGCGGTGGGCAACATTCTCGGAGCGGACATCCTCAACATCTGCTGGATCGCCGGTGCTTCGGCTTTGGTCAATCCACTGGTGGTCCCAGCCAGCGTGGTCAATTTCATGTTCCCGTGGATGCTGGCGATCGTGCTGACGATGCTCGGGTTGATGCGCCTCGGCTACTCGTTAAACCGCTGGAAGGGTTTGGTGTTGTTGGTGTTGTGCATTGCTTATTTGATCGCGCTTTTTGCAACCAACCCCGGTGCATTGGCCCCGGGCATTGAAAAAGGAGTGTAGCTTGGATCTAGGACTCAAAGACAAAGTCGCCTTGGTGACCGGGGCTAGCCGCGGCATTGGCAAGCGCATCGCCGCCGCCTTGGCCGCCGAAGGTGCCCGGCTTTGCATCTGCGCGCGCGATGCGGACGCGCTGGCGGACGCGGCGGCTGACTTAGCAAATGCAGGCGCAGAGGTAGAGGCGACCGCGCAAGATATGACGACGCCGGAAGGCGCGATCACTGTGGTGGAGGCGGCGAGAGGTCGCTTTGGCGGGCTAGACATTCTCGTAAATAATGTCGGTGGCTCTAAGTGGACCCCCTTTGTCGAGATCGACGATGCCGAGTGGAACGACATCATCAATTTGAGCTTTCTTTCCGCCGTGCGGGTGAGCCGGGCGGCGATTCCCTTAATGGCAGCACGTGGGGGCGGCAGCATCGTCCACATTTCTTCGATTTTTGGCCGCGAAACCGGCGGGCCTATCTCCTATAACGCCGCCAAAGCAGCGCTTATTAGCCTAGGGGCCAACTTGGCGATTGAAGCGGCAAAAAAGAACATCCGCGTCAATACTGTGGCTCCAGGCTCCATTCTCTTTCCTGGGGGAAGTTGGGAGCGGCGGATGAAGGAAAATCCAGCTCAAATCCAGGCCTTTATCGACGCCAATATACCTTTTGGTCGCTTTGGCACCCCGGAGGAAGTGGCCGATGTAGTGGCCTTTTTGGCATCCGACCGGGCGAAATGGGTGACCGGTGCCTGCATCAATGTCGATGGGGGGCAATCCAAGTCCAATATATGAACGGCTATGGGCAATGGATGTGTGGGTTGGCTTGGGCGGCATACGGAGTCGGCTGGCCTGCTACGGCTATGGCTGACGATGTGGTGGCACTGAGACAACAATACAACCAAGTGTCCGCCAGCATCGACACCTTGGTCCGTCTCTATGGCGGGGACCATCTGCGCGAGCTGGCAAAGCGAAAGGAAGGCAGTCGGCTATTGCCAGCCAATTCCAGACTGGTACTAATATTTTGGGCCGACGACGAAGCCGAGCTGTTCCTCAATGGACAGCGGATCGGGGAGACGCGTTTGACTCCGATCCGAGTCGAAATTCCCGTCGTGTACCTGCGCGAGTCCAATGTCTTGCGCGCCCATTGCTGGGACACAGACCGAGTCGAAAGCGGCTTTATGGCTGGTTTGTATTTGCAAGATGGCCGCGGCCGCTTGCGCCAGGTGCTGGCTACCGGCACTGGCCAGTGGTGGGTCGCTGGCCAGCGGGCCGAGCCGCGTTTTTACAACCACAGCTTACCCGACATTCCCGGAGCCGAAGTCATCTGGGGGACGGCACTGTTTGGCGAGGTCGAATTAGAGACCCAGTTCGACGCCGCACAATTAGCCCGCGCGGCCCGTCGTCGGCCGCTCGGAGGTGTGGTCAGCAATGTGTCGCACCAGCCCATGGAGACTCATAGGGTCGTCAGCCGTCTGGTGCATCTGCAAAAGCAACGCGATGAATTGGCGCAAAAACTCCGCGTGCGCCGCCGCCCCACCCAGGACGTGCTCTACGAGGGATTTGTCCGCGGGCGGCTGGCTTTTTCCCTCGGGAAAGCGAGCAAATTGGCCGAAGTCGAAAGCATAGGTGCGGCAAAAAAATTGCTCGCTTGGGCCGAGGCCCTGCCCGCCGAGGAACGCGCCTTGATCTTACCACCAAAACAAACGCTTAAAGGTACGAGCCATGTCGCGTCGCAGCGTACCATGGTCGGCACAGCGCGTGGGGAAGCAGATCGTCGCCGAGATTATAAACCCCCGGCTGCCCGTGGTTCAACCAAAGGGGATGGACGGGCTAGGGAAGCGGGAATGGGTGGACAGCAATCGTCGGCTCAGGGCATCTACAGTATCCGCAGCACGCCGTGGGCGCTGTGGGGAATTGCAACGGGCCTGCTGTTCTATCTGGGGGTGATAAGTTGGCAGTGGTGGAAACTCTTCAAGATCTCTTGAACGACGAATTAGTTTTCGTCAGCCGCATCCTGTTGGTGCTGGCCTGCGGCGTTAGCGTTAGCTATTTGCACCTGCGCCGAGCCCGACGTATGCGCCGACAGGACGAATCGCACGCTCTGAAGTTACCCCGCCTACAGTACCTAGCCAGCTTTATAGGCTTGCTGACTGGGGCAATCGTCGGGGGACTGGCGGCTTATTACCTCTTTACCAATCCGCAGCTAGACAGTGCCTTTGCGTGGATTGGCCGCTTCTCATACGTGCTGATCGCTTGGGCGGCTGGTGGCCATCTGTTGAGCTTGGCCTACATTAATTTGCACCTTCGGCGCGAGGGACGGGCTTGGGAGACTTGGGAGAGCGGAAGAGAGCTCGATGCTAACACCTTGGGCCGCAAGAGAATGGAAAAACTAGCGGAATTGGAAGGCCAAGCAGCCGACTACAGCGAGCTCAAGAGCAGAGACGAGGAGTTAGTAGATGAGTTGGTTGGTTTTCTCGGCGACCCTTTGACGCATGTGCGCCGGGATCTGGCGCGGATTCCCCTATACGGTTACTTGGGCACGGTCTGCGGTATCCTGCTGACCGCGCAGGAATTGAGTCAGATTGACGAAGCCACGCAGACCTTTAAGGCACTCAGCGCCATGGCCGAGGGTTTGGTTTTGGCTTTTAAGACCACGCTCGTCGGTCTCTTGGCCTACTTGCCGCTGCGCAAAATCGCCGACTACTTGGTCCAGCGGCTGGCCCGGCAGGAGGACGCTTGGGTCAGAGAGAGGAATAAAAAATTGTGAGCCGCTATCTCAAGCGCCAAGCCGCCGAGTTTGAAGAGCACGATATTAGCAAGGAACTCTTCTTGGGCATTATGATGCTGATGTTGAGCCTGGGCATTATGATTCTCAACGCGACGCAACCCGTTTGGCGGGTGCATCGCCACGACCCACAGCCTGGGGATCGGGTCGTGCTCTACACGAGCGCGGGCCTGGGGCTATCGCGCAATGGCTACACCATCGACAGCCCCTTGAGCGAGTGGGATTTCCGCCGCATGGTGCGGGACCTCGCCGCCGAACCTGAGGCTAATTTGCACTTATTTCTCAAAGGCGGCAGCCGCGAGCAGTTGGCCAAACACGCATCGTTTGCCGACTCGCTGCTTTCGACCGACCAAACCGGAGAGAAGGTGCGCCCAGCGGTCTATGTCCACACTTGGTGAGGGGCCAAGCTATTCCTTGAGTATCGCCAAGACGCCCGTGCCACCGGCTAACTCGTTGAGGAAAGCGACCTGTATGCCGGCGTCGCTGCGCGTCATTTCGTAGTCATCCCCCTTCCTGAGCCTGCCGTAGCGATCGACGAGAGCCTCGACTTCACTTGGTAGCGCGATGGTTTGGCCAATAGGCGCGACTTGGGCCCCTGGGCTGTCGGGGCGGATATTTTTAATTAATTCGTACTGCTTGCGGAACCCCCGGCCAAAGGGGCGGTGCGTTTTGAGGTAGCCCTGTTCTACGAGTTGGGTTTCGTTGGCAGCATAGAGGTACACTGCGTTTTGCTCGGCGATTTGGGACTTGGCCTCGACCAGTTCGGTCTTGGCTTCGGCCAAGTCCTGCTCTAAGCGGCGGATGTGATCGCTCTGGCGGCGGATGCTACTGTGGGTTTCCAACAACTCGGCGTTAAGGCGATCGGTCTCGGTGCGCAGCTGGGAGATGGTGTAACGGTCCGCTTGCTTTTCCTGCCTTAACTGATTGATTTCGATTTTTAACCGCTCATTATTCTGCTCGTATTCGGTGGCCAGTTTACTCCAGTGCCGCAACTCTTTGTTGAGCTTTTGCACGTTTTCGAGGAGCTTGTCGTTGACCTGTTGGGTGCTATCTACTTGCGCCCGCATGTCGTCGAGCAAGCGGTTGGAGTCGTCGAGCGAGTAGGTCAGCGAGTCAATGGCGGCGTTGGCGCGGACCATGTCGCTTTGCAATTGGAGCAGGATCATTTCTTGCTCCTTATTGGTGCAGGCAGCAAGGAACAGGGCGATGAAAGGAATGAGGGTACGTTTCATTGTCAGCTCCTTAAGGCGTTGGCGATGTTCTGTGATATAGGCTATCAACTTGGGCCATAGTTCGGTTCAAGTCGTCGTACAGGGCACTCAGGCTGCGGGCGAGCGCGTCGAGTTTTTGGACTGAGAGCGTTTGGGTTTCGCGGCTGGCGGCTATTTTGTCTAGGGTCGCCTGCTGGTTGCGTTGCAAGGTCGCGGTTTGTTGTTGCAGACGGGACAACTCGTTGTTGAGGGGGGCGAACTGCGCCTGCACATTTGCCAAGGAGCGCTTTTGGGTGTCGGCGAGGTTTTGGTAGCGCAAGTCCTCCTGCCGGAAGCGTTCTTCGAGTTTGCGGTCCATGCTGGATTGGTAGCTCAGCCGCTCCTTGCGCTCGGCTTCCATTTTGTTTTGCAGCGAGTTGTTGTGATCTATTTGGGTTGCTAGTTGATTGCGGGTGCGCTTGTGGTGATCCTTTTCGTTTTGCAAGAGGGTGCGGATCTCGAATTCAGAGGCGGTCAGATTGGCTTTTTCTTCTAGCTGGCCAATGAGCCGGGTGCTCAGCTCGGAGAGGCGATTGGAGAAGTCCTCCATTTGCGCATCTAGCTGATAGCGGTGCTGCTTTTGCTGCTCGTGATTGATAAAGAGCACCAAGCCCATAATGCAGCCGACGACGAGGGTGGTGTACGCCGCGAGGATCAGCACGTGTTTGCGCTCAAAGGGATCCGCAATGCGGAGCAGGCCCAAAAACCCGCCCCAAACCAAGAGGATGCCTCCTAAAACTGCGGCAATGATGACGTTCACAGCGCCTCGAATAGGGCAATAGACATATTAAACATGAGTTGTATAAGTAATACAGCAGTCCACGAGGGCGCAACCAGCGCGAGCAGGAGGTACTGATGCAGAGGAAAGTCGCGGCTATTGATGGCCGTGGTCAGGGAGTATGTATAGAGGAAACTATGCCTGCTCTCGGCCCTGGCGAGGTAAAAGTGCAGGTGGAGGCCTCGTTGATTAGCCCAGGAACCGAACTGGGGAGGGTAGGGGCCATGCGAGAAAAACCGCAACCCGACAGGGGCCCGCGTCCTTTTGGCTACACCAACGCCGGCGTCGTTGAGGCGATCGGGGCTGGTGTAGAGCAATTTGAGGTGGGGCAGGGCGTGGCCTGCATGGGGGGTGGGTACGCCCTACACGCCGATTGGGTCTGCGTTCCGCAGAACTTGTGCGCGGCCATACCCGAGGGCGTTAGCTTTGCCGAGGCGGCGTCTGTGCATCTGGCAGCGACTGGATTGCACGCAGTGCGCCGCACGGCTCCTTTGTACGGGGAAAACGGGATCGTGGTCGGGTTGGGTTTGGTCGGTCAGTTTACGGCCCAATTCGCTCAGCTAAGCGGCTGCCATGTCTTGGGAGTCGATTACTTTGCGCGCCGTCGAGACCTGGCCCGGCAGGTGGGCATAGAGCGCGTCGTCGATCCGGCTGGGCAGGCCGTGGTCGAGCAGGCCGAGGCATTTACCCAAGGGTATGGCATGGATTTTGGCGTCATTGCCTTTGGCGGCGAGGCCAGCAATGCCTTGGCAACCATCTATCAGAGCCTAAAGCAAGCGCCGGATACGCATCGCATGGGGCGCATTATCCTCGTAGGGGGAGCGCAGGTAACGCATGGTTTTGGAGCGGCGCTGGGCAATGTGGATGTGCGGAGTGCGGCGCGCACCGGTCCTGGTTATCACGACCCAGCGTACGAGCGCGGCCAAGCGTATCCCCGAGTCTTGGTCGAGTGGTCAACGCAGCGCAACCTAGCCGAGTGTCTGCGCGCCATAGCCGCCGGGAAGCTGCGCGTCCAACCGCTCTACACCCACGAGTTTGCGCTCGAAGATATCGCCGCGGCCGTAGATGTGCTCGTCGAGTCGCCGGCCGAAGCGCTGGGGGTCGTGCTCAAACCGGCTCACCGGTGACGAGGTTGCGCTTGCCCTCGGGGTAGAAGGTCACCGGCGGCAGGTCAATTTGCTCGCCGGCGATCATGTGCTCCAACAGCGCGGCGACCCCGTCCACGGCTGGCCCCACTAGGGCCTCGCCCTTGGCGCGTGTGCCTAAGGCCGCGGCCGAGTTGTCGATGGCGGCGGTCTGTACGCGCCAAGGCGCTAGGTAGAGCATCGTGGAGGTCTCGAACTCGTCGGCGTGTCCAGGCAGCCGTCCCCGCTCCATGTGTTGCTGCACGTAGTCGGGGTCATATACATCCCAATAGGACTGGAAGCGCAGGTTGACGCCGAGTTTTTCCCGGTATTCGTCCAGGCGGCGCATCATGGGTTTGACGTTGCCGCCATGGCCGTTGAGCACCAAGATGTTCTCAACGCCAGCCCGCGCGAGCGAATGACAGACGTCGAAGACGTATTCGCAGAAAATTTCCGGCCGTACGGTCAGGGTGCCAACGTGTGCCATCCAGTGCTCGGAAACGCCGATGCCCACCGGCGTGGCTACCACCACTTGGGGCAGGAGCTTTTTGGCCGCGTGCTCGGCCATATAGCTGGCGTGGAAGGTGTCGTGGATCATGTGCAGGTGTTCGTTGTGCTGTTCGGTTGCGGCGGTGGGCACGATGGCGGCCTTGATCGTGCCTGCTTGGATGCGCTCGCGGAATTCTTTGCGGGTTAGGTCGCCAATAAAGACGCGTTCGTCGGCCATCGTACCAATCTCCTTTGCGTTGGCTGAGCCGGTAGCTTAACGGCTATCCATCCACCCGTCAAGGGGCTGAGTTGGTTGACTGCGAGGAGAAAGCACACTTGAATTCACTCCATCAACAAGGGGGAGTCATCGCCAATCCTTTTGCAGAGTGGAATAAAAACTTCGCGCTCTTAGCCGTGGCTGTGGCCGGGACCGGGGTGTTTTTCGGGGTGCAGCTAACCCTGTTTAACAACTTCATCGTCGAGCGGCTGGGCATTGAGCCGCACGAATTGGGCTACGTCGAGGCGCTGCGCGAAGTCCCCGGTTTCCTCAACGCGTTTTTTCTGGCCCTGATCGTCCGCTGGGCTCCGCCCAAAGTTGCCGCGGTTGCGCTGGTGGTGATGGGGATCGGGCTAGCTGCGTACGCGGAGGTGGCCTCGGTCTTCATGTTGGCCTCGTACTCGCTGGTGTGGAGCTTGGGCTTTCACTGCTGGCTCCCGCTAGAGCAGAGCATGGGCTTGGCCTACGGCCCGACCGCGGACAAGGGCCGCTGGCTGGGACAATTGCGCAGCATCAGCAGCTTGGCTTGGCTAGCGGCGATTGGCGCGTGTATGGTGGGGCTGGAGTTTTTGCGCTACGAGGGAGTCTTTGTCTTGGCTGGCGCGTGTACGGCCCTGGGCGGCTTGGCCCTGTTTTGGGTCGATAACAAGGACGCGCCCGCAGGCGAGAAACGCTTGGTACTCAAGCGGCGTTATCTGCTCTTCTACGCCCTGAATTTCCTCCAGGGCTTGCGCAAGCAGATGTTTATAACCTTCGCCATCTTCGCGCTCGTGAAGGTACACGGGATGCCGGTGGAAACGACCATGGTGCTGGTGCTGATCAACCAAGTGCTCATCACCTTGACGGCTGCGTGGATGGGCCGTTTGGTGGATCGCTTTGGCGAGCGGCGGATGCTCACGCTAAGTTATAGCGTGTTGGTGTTCGTCTTTTTGGGCTATGCGTTCGTGGAGCACCGGCCGAGTTTGTACGCGCTCTATTGTCTCGACAATCTCATTTTCTTCGGCGGAATCGCACTGACTACCTACGCGCACAAGATCGCTCCTCCAGACGAACTCAAACCCACGCTCTCCATGGGGGTAACCATGAATCACATAGCCGCCGTGGCCGCCCCCTTAGTCGGCGGATATGCCTGGCTCTTTTTTGGCTATGAAGTCATTTTCGTCAGTGGTGCGCTCTTGGCCTTTGTCTCGCTGATAGTAACCCAGTGGGTCAATCCAGATGAGCAGGGTCGCATACCCATTTAATCCAAATCCAATAGAAGGGAACATACCATGAAAATCGGTACTCGCATGCCCCCGTTTTCCCGCCAGATCGGCTTCGACGCCTATGCCGCGTGGTTGGCCGAGCACGGTTTTGGCGCGGTCGATACCCCGCCTTTGACCCGGCAGATCGCCCGCACCTGCGCGCAACTAGGCTTGGTGCTGGGCACTTCGGATGGCGGGGGCCAAGTCCTCACCCGCGACGCGGCCCAGCGCCGCAAGGGCTTGAGCGAACTAAAGAAGAGTTTGAGCGCGATTGCCCGGCACGGTGGCCACACGCTTTTTACCGTGCTCGGCCCAGACGACCCCAGCATGTCCAAAGCCGAGACCTTTGAGATATTTGCCAAGGTCTATCCGCGGGTCGTAGCCCACGCCGAGAAGGTGGGCGTTAATATCGCCATTGAACCTTGGCCGGGGGGCCGACCCCACTACGCCAATCTGGGCTGCTCGCCGGAGAGCCTACGCTTGATTTTTGCCGCGTGTCCGTCGCCACGGCTGGGCATCTGCTACGATCCCTCCCACTTTGTGCGCTTGCAGATCGACTATCAGCGGCTCTTGTACGAGTTTGGCGACCGCGTGCGGCACGTCCATCTCAAGGACACCGAGATCATGCCGGAAAAACTCTACGAATCCGGCAACTTGGGCGAGGCCTACAGTTCGACCTACGTATGCGGCGAGGGCTGGTGGCGCTATACCATCCCCGGCGAAGGCGAGGTGGATTGGAACTTTGTAATACGCCGGCTCGAAGACGTGGGTTACGATGGCGTACTCTCGGTGGAGCTTGAAGATCACTACTTCTGGCAGACGCCCGAACTGCAACAGGAAGGTTTGCTGCGCGCCAAAGACTATATAGAGCCGCTGCTCAGGGGATAGTAGTGGGTGCCCTAGTCTTGGTGCTCTTGCTGTCGGCCGTTAGCTATGGGCAGAGCCGCTTCGCCGAGGTCGCCCGCGAGTTAGGCATTGATTTTGTCCACGACAATGGGGCCTCGCCGCAAAAGCGATTGCCCGAGACCAATGGTGCTGGCAGTGCCTTTCTCGACTACGACGATGACGGCGATTGGGACTTGTACTTGGTCAACAGCGGGGACTTGGAGCAGGGGCGGGGCCCAGCCGCCAACCAACTCTTTCGCAACGACGGGCGCGTCTTTGCACGGGTGGATGGCGCCGCGGGCGCACCCGGTACCTCCTATGGCATGGGGGTGACCGCGGCCGACTACGATGGAGATGGCGACCCGGATCTCTACCTGACGGCATGGGGGCCGGATCAGTTCTACCGGCGCGAAAGAGGGGGTTATGTCGATGCCACGGAAGAGGCCGGTCTCGGCCACGCGGGATGGACCACCAGTGCCGTTGCGTTCGATTGGGATCTCGACGGCGACCTCGACCTCTTCGCCGCGCAGTACGTCCGCTTTGTCTTGGGCGAACAGCCTTGGTGTGGACGCGAGGACTTGGGGCTGCGCTTCTACTGCGATCCACGAGTTTTTGCTGCTACCGTGGATATTCTCTACCGCAATGAAGGCCGCGGCGTCTTTTCTGCGGTGAGCCGCCAAGCGGGTATTGAGCACCAGGGCAATGGGTTGGGCGCGGTGGCTGGCGACTTCGATGGGGACGGCGACCCGGATCTGTACGTAGCCAACGACTTAACACCCAATTTCCACTACGTCAACCAAGGCGACGGCACCTTTGCCGAGATCGGCTTGCTGGCCGGGACTGCGCTGAGCGCGGACGGGGCCAGCCAAGCGGGCATGGGAGTTGATTCCGGCGATATAGACCAAGACGGCGATCTCGACCTCTTCGTCACCAACTACCAGTTGGAAAATAACGGGCTGTATCGCAACGACGGCGCATTTTATTCCGAGATCAGCTTCAAGGCTGGCCTCGGCGATCTCAGCCTGAACTACCTTGGTTTTGGCACGGGGTTTTTCGACTCGGACAACGACGGGCACCTCGACCTGTTCGTGGGCAACGGCCATGTCCACGACAACATTGAACAGTACGACGAATTGGTGACCTACGCACAACAGGCACAGCTTTTTCGCAATGGCGGTGCGGGTGTCTTCCGCGAAGTGACCGCTGAGAGTGGTCCGGCTTTTACTGCCTTCTACGTGGTGCGCGGCTCCGCCTTTGGAGACATCGACCAAGATGGCGACTTGGATATTGCCCTCGTCAACAACGGCCGCCGCTTCGCCTTGCTGCGCAACGACGGTGCCCAAGGCCATTACCTCGCGGTCGCGCTAAAGGGTCGGCAGAGCAACCGCGACGGCATTGGTGCCCGCCTGTACCTATGGGCCGGCGGACGTCGGCAACTCAGGGAAGTAAAGGCGGGATCGGGTTTCCTCTCGACGAGTCAGCGCGCCCCGGTGTTCGGCGTGGGCACAGCCGAGCGCATTGAGCGGCTAGAGATTCACTGGCCGGCTGGGGGCGTGCAAGTGCTCGAAGATTTGGCGGTGAACCAGCGGTTGTACGTGGTGGAAGATTGACAGGTGGCACGGACACACAACGGCTCGAATTGATTTTTCGTTTATGATATATATCTTTGATATATGCCAACAAGGAGGATTTTATCGTGCAACCTAAAATTGCCAAGCTCTTTATGAACGGTCGCAGCCAAGCCGTGCGGTTGCCTAAAGAATTTCGCTTTGCAGGATCGGAAGTATTGATTCGTAAAGAAGGCCCGAACATTATCCTCTCACCTCGTCCGCTGTCTTGGGATGCCTTCTTTAAGGAGACTCCGCTTCCTTCCGAAGATTTTATGGCGACTCGTGTGGATCTCGCACCCCAAAGCCGCCCGGATCTGTTTTAGATGTACATGCTGGATACCAACATATGCATCTATATCATCAAAAAACGACCGGCTAACTTGCTGGCGAAATTCAACTCAATTCCCCCTAATACGCTCTGTATTTCCGCGATTGCGTACGCGGAACTGCAATATGGCGTTGAGCGATCCTCGGCAAAAAAAATGAACCAGCGCATTTTAGTTGATTTCGTCGCTCACTTGGACGTGCAACCTTGGGATGCGGAAGCGGCTCGGCAATACGGTAAAATCCGCACCAACGTAGAAAAAAGGGGCAAGCCTATCGGCAATATGGACTTGCTAATCGCTGCTCATGCCCTGAGCCAGCAGTGCATCCTAGTGAGCAATAATCTGAGAGAGTTCAGCCGGATTCGGGGACTGCAATGTGAAAACTGGGTCTAAGCCGAGCCAAATAGCACCGTTCAAGCTGAAAAAACGTTTGCCGAGTTCTTTGCCGGTGTCGGTCTGATGTGAATGGGCCTTGAACGCCAAGGATGGAACATGCCTTGGGCCAATCGCCGCGAGAGGCTGGCAGCATTGGATATGAAAAAGGAGAAGGTACCATGATCGGATTTGCTGTTGTAGGGCTGGGCATGGGGCGCAACCGCGCTCGGCAAGTGGTTGAGACCGCCGGGGCCGAACTGCGCGTGGTCGTCGATCTCAACGAAGATTTAGCCCGCCAAGTAGGCGAGGAAATGGGCTGCGCGTGGTGTACGGCCCTTGAAGACGCTTTGGGGAGGGGCGATGTGGATGTCGTGCTGGTGATGACCCCGAGCGGGCTACACGCATCCATAGGCGTTGAGGCACTCAGAGCCGGCAATCACGTAATTACCACCAAGCCCATGGACGTCAGCACCAAAGCCTGCGACGAGTTAATTGCCGCGGCCGACGCGGGCGGACGCTTGCTCGGAGTCGATTACCAAAGCCGCTATGTCGATAACAACTACCGCGTTGCCGAAGCCCTCAAGCAGGGCCTGTTAGGCAAGCCCATCCTCGGCGAGGTGCGCTTTAAGTGGTTTCGCTCACAGGAGTACTTTGAACACGGCGGCGGCTGGCGCGGCACTTGGGCGATGGACGGGGGCGGATCGCTGGCCAATCAGGGATCGCACCTGATTGATCTCCTGCTGTGGTTCATGGGCGTGCCCAAGACGGTGTATGGCGAAACGGCGATTCTGAACCACGACATTGAGACCGAGGATATTGGTCAGGCCATCTTGAACTTCGAGAGCGGGGCCAAAGGGGGCATTTTGGGCACGACGACCTTCCCGGCAAGCCCTTATTTTAGCGCCGAGGTCCACGGCAGCGAAGGGGGCGTGTTGTTGGACGCCGTGCTGTCGGGCGAGATGCGCGTCTTTGGCGATGGGCTACAAGAAAAGCTACTGGCCATAGACAATCCGCTGACCAATGTCGTTGAGGACGTAGTCTCGGCCTTAGAGCATGGGACCGCCCTGCGGGTGGATGGCCGGGAGGGGCGCCGCACGGTGGCGTTGTTGGAAAACATCTACCGGTCGGCGCGGGAAGGAAAGAGGGTGGATTACCATGACGGATAAAGTATGCGCCGCTCTCGTCGGGCTGGACAATCCCCACAGCCGCGGCTGGCTGGCTTCACTGCAACACGGCGAGGCGGTGGATCGGTTGGTCGTCTGTGCGACCGAGGAATGCACGGGCGTTGATCAGGTGTATGGCACCCTAGACGCACTGTTGGAGGACGAGAAGTTGGGGCTCGCCATCGTGTGTACGCGCAATGATCGAGCACCAGACCTCATCGCGCAGCTTTTGCAGGCCGACGTGCCGGTCCTTGCCGAGAAACCGGTCGCGCGCACGGCCGCTGACATCGCCCGCCTCAACAAAGTCGCCGCTGAGCAGCAGGTCTTGTGGGCCACGGCCTTTCTGAACCGCTATCATCCGATTGCCAGCAAAATGAGCGAACTCGTTGCCGCTGGTGTCTTGGGCCGCATCGTCTCGATTGAGGGTCGGATGATCACCAGCACCGTCCAGCAGCGCAACCCGGACCACTGGCTCTTTGACCGCGCACAAGCGGGTGGGGGCATCCTACACTGGCTGGCGATCCATACGGTCGATTTGATTCGCTATATCAGCGGTTTGGAGTACCAAGCCGTCAGTGCCCACAAGGCGACCCTGAGCGGCACTGACATTGACGTCGAGGATGTGCTCACCGCTTCGTTCTGCATGGACAACGGCGCACTGGGTAGCCTGCACGCGGGCTATGTCCTGCCACGCCGATACGGCGATATTTACTTGTGTTTTAGGGGAACGGCAGGGGATGCAACGTGGGTGATGCAAGATTGGGAAGGACGCGGCGACCGGCTCATCGTCCAAAGCCAAGCCGGGGGCTGGACCGAGGACGAGTACCGTCAATTTGACCTCTCAGTTGGCGAGGCGCCCGGGTACGGTGGAGCGGCCGGATTGGACTTTATCGCCGACTTTGTCGCCGCTAGCCGTGGGCAGGGTACTTTCATCACCAACGGCGACGATGCTTGGCAGGCCATGCGCTTTGTCGAGGCGGCGTACGGCGCGGCTGAAAGCGGACGCTGCCTCAAACTGTAAGGGGATGCTTTCCTTGATTTTCACGATCAAGTGCCAAGTGCAACGAGTTGCGGCGAAAAAAGAAAATGGGACCTCAAATCGAAAATTGAGGTCCCATTTTCGTAATTCTCGCGGTGTCGCGTGTGCTACTTGATCAGCAGCATCTTCTGGACGGCGAGGAGCACTTCGCCCGCCTGCAAGCGGTCCGTAGGCTGTCGCTCTGACGTTCATAAGAAAATGGGACCTCAAACCGAAAGTTGAGGTCCCATTTCCGTAACTCGCGCGGTGTCGTGTGTGTTACTTGAGCAGTAGCATCTTTTTGATGTCGAGGAACGCTTCGCCCGCTTGTAAGCGGTAGAAGTACATCCCCGACGACACGCTCTGGCCACTGTCGTTGGTCGCGTCCCACTCGACCGCGTAACGACCCGCCGCCTGATGCTCGGCGACCAGCGTCCGAATCGGCTGACCCAGTACATTATACACCGTCAGCCCCACGTCCGCCGCCTGCGGCAACGCGTACTGAATCGTCGTCTGCGGATTGAACGGGTTCGGATAGTTGGCCGCCAGCGAAAACACGGCCGGGCGCGTCTGTAATGCCACCGGCGCGGGCAATGCCAAGCGGTTGAAGCCCAACGCCCGGTCATACGTTTGGTTGTCGGTGATTTCGAGGGTTGTGTGCGCGATCTCGGTCGTCGGACGGAAGACCAAGCGCAGCATTAGCTCGCCGTCGGCAACGACATCGCCGTGGGTGGCTACCGTCAACACGCCAGCTTCGGCCAGCACCTGCGGCGTAGCCCACGCGTGACCCTCTAGCACGGATCGGTTCGCAACCTCGACGAAAGTTAGCTGGTCGGCGTCATACGCTATCTGCAAGCCGTAGCCTTTGACCGCCACGAAGTCGGCCAACCGCACATTAACGACGAACTCCTCACCTACGCTCGGCAGGGCTGTCGGCGCATCCAGATACAGCCGCGCATTCGCATTCAGCCCGGCCCGCACTGGCACCGGCTTGCCGGCTCCGTTGTTGAACACATCGAACAACGTGCTCAAGTCCAGCATCGGGTTGACCGTGATTGTGAACGTCAGCGAGACGCTTTCGGCGCCAGCCGTCGCCGTGTAGGTGACCTCAACGGCCCCATCGGTCGCCGCGTCTGGCGTCCCGGAAATCGTCCGGGTCGCCGCGTTAAACGACAGCCCGGCTGGCAAATCCGACACGCTGTACGTGATGGCTCCCTCGCCGCCCATCGCCATCGGCAGGACCAACGGCGTAATCGCCATGCCCGCCGTATAGGTGTGTGCGGCGACCGAAGCTCCCTCGACGAAAGCCAAGGAGAGCGTCTTCTCCTCATCGCTGTCCATCATGCCGCTGTCCACGTCGGTCAGCACCAGCGTCGCCGAACCCGCCGTCAAGCCCGGCCCTCTCGCGTGGAGGACGATCGTCTCGTCCCCTTCGGCCAAGCCATCGGCGACCGGATCAATCAAAAAGCGCGTCGAACCCATAAGCGCACCGGCCGCAATGGTAACGGCTGGATCGAACCGGGCCGAGTAGTCCGTACCGCGTGTGGCACTCGAAGCCGCGTCAATCGAGATGGCGACCGTCGCATCCGTGGCCAACGGCTGGCCGTCCAACGCAGCCATGACCATCACTTCCGTCAATTCCGCCGACTCGCTAATCGCGCTCGGCAGCACCGACACCACCAGCGCCGTGCTGGCCGTCTCGTCGTCGGAAATCCGCAGGTCCACCTGCCCCCAGCCGCCCGAAGCCGCCGCCCGGATCCCCAAATACTTATGACCGTCCGTTGCCGCATTGTCGATGGGCGACAAGAAAAGCGTTGTCGAACCCATCGTCTCCCCGGCCGCGATGGTGACGGTTCCCGCCCATGTCGCGGTGTAATCCACGTTGCGGGTGGCCATCGTCCCGCTGGCTGGCGGCACCAGCGTGAAGCGAATCGTCTCCGCTGTCGGGGCCGCCCCCACCAACGTCGCCGTAACGCGGATTTCGGTCGGCACGCCGTTTTCGCGCACGACCGCTGGCGAAGCCCGCACACTCGCGACCCCCACGACCGGCTGGGCTTCCCGAACCGTGAGGGTGACGGTTCGGGCGGCGCGGTCGCCGTCGCTATCGAGCACCGTATAGACGAGCGTAGCCATACCCACGGCGGTTGGCGTCCCGGCAATCGTCCGGGTGGCCGGGTCAAACGCCAGCCCGGCCGGTAGCCCGGCCGAGACGCTATAGGTCAGCGTCCCTTCGCCCGTGGCGGCGGGCAACACCGCGCTAAACGCCCGCCCCCTCGTCGCTTCAAAGGCTAAGGCTAACGGGCCCGCGGCGAAGCGAGGCCGGCCGAGGTCGGCGGGCGCATCCGAATCCGTCATAGTCGTGTCATCTATCAGCGTGATCGCCGCGGTCCGTACCGCGAGGGTCTCGCCGGCTTGGTTTTTGAGGTCGTCGGTCAACAGCGTTAGCGTGATCGTCTCGTGGGTGTCGGCTTGCCCATCGGGGAGCGGGGTGATCGCAATCGTCGCGGTCCCGGACACCGAACCGCGCGGAATCGTCAGCGTCGTCAGCCGCGCCAGATAGTCCACATCGCGCGTCGCCGCCAGGTCCGCGGCGTGGTCCAAGACCAACGTGAGGGTCGCATCCGCGTCGAGCCCTTGGCCGTCTAACGTCCCGGTCACCGTAACCGTCGTCTCCCCCGCGTCCTCTTCGATCTCACTCGGACGCACCGACAAGGTGATGTTCTCGCTCAACGTCTCGTCGTAAGTGATCGGCTCATCGTAAGTGATTGGCTCATCGTAAGAGATTGGCTCATCGTAAGAGATCGGCGCATCATTGGTGGGCGGCGCATCGTTGGTGGGCGCGGAATTCGTATCGTCGCTTCTGACAGCTTGCATAATCGGCAGCACGAGTTTGCCGTATCCGCTGTCGTTGTCCCGGCCCGGCGGTCCGATGTCAACCGTTGCCGCGATCAGGGCGTCCCACAACTGAGCGTACGAGTACGATGGATTCGCCGACTTGATCAGCGCTGCCGCGCCGGCCACGTGGGGACCCGCCGCGGAAGTCCCCCAAAAGGCACCGGCACCATAAGAAACGGTCGATGCTCCAGTAGGTGCGGCGAGGTCGGGCTTGATGCGACCATCGGCAGTAGGCCCTCGGGAACTGTAATCTGCAATCCGACCTAGGTCGTAATCGTTATAATGAATCGCGCCGACGGTCATAGCCCCTCTGGCGTCGCCAGGACTCAGGATACTGCCCCCGGTAACCGCATACTCTGCGAAATCGGAACCAGACATAAATATCTTTAGCTTCATAGGCTGGGCATTTACATTGTTCGGATTGCCGAAATAAACCCCTATGCCATAGTTCCCCGATTTTGGTGCCTTTATTTCGATGCCTTCATAAGGCTCGCCACCGGAAGTGTATTGAAAATTGGTACTTTTGCCGACTTCTTCTAAATCGCCGTCGGCTTTCTCAAAATAGAGATACAGGTCGTAGTCTTGGTAGGAGATGGGCCAATCATCCCAAGTCAAGAAAACATGTATATCATCCCCGGCCTCGGCTTTAAACGACAGGAGCTCGTCGTCTTGGCTGCCAAAGTCGTGCCAACGGTCATCATCGGAATCAGACCATACCCCTCCGTAATATTTTCTGTGGCCCGTATTGCCCGATCCCTGTACCCAAAGGATGCCGTTGTCAGCCGCGTCATTTACAATGTCGCAGACCCGCCCACGGCCGTCGACAATGCCATCAGCCCAAGCTATGGAATGATTGATTATGTCAATTCCCTCTCGTATGCAAAAGTCCTTGGCATTCTCAACGTCAACGAGATCGCCTACCTTCAGAAGCGTGAGTTCAGCTTCAGGAGCCATATCGTGGATGATCTCGGCACAAGCGGTGCCGTGGACAGAAGCGAGTTCAGAACCGGCGTAGGCGTATATCCCGCCCCCGGTAAAGTCGAAATTCTTCACATCCGTCGGCAGTTCTGAGCCTAATTGATCCGCCCCCTTAAATGCGAGATCAATAATCGCTACCTTGGCCCCTTGGCCGCTCACACCATTGCGGTGATTATCATGCGCTTTGGTGACTTGCACCCCTTCGCTGACAGTCTGGTTCGGATGCGGCCGACGCGGCCGGCGAACAAAGCGAACCCCCGGTAGCTCGGAAACCGCCCGCAGCGACGCCGCCGGAACCGAAACCCGCATCAGACTCTTGGACTGGGCGCGCACCATCCCGCCCAGTGCCGCCAGCGACGACGTATCAAGCGAAGCCGACCCTTGACCAAGATGTGGAACCAAGATGACGACGACCGTATCCTGTACAGCGCGAGTTGGCTTGCCGGCTCGGGGTGCGGCCAACGCCCACAGCGCACTTTCTAGCTTGGCCGGGCCGTCGGGTTTATCAGGTGGGGAAAAGTCTATGTTCTGTCCCCAAAGGGATGTATAGCTCAGGACGCCCAAGAAAAGGGCGATTGTCATGCTTTTTGATTGCATCGAAGCCCATGCTTTTTGGTTGCTCCAAAATAGCGGCGTGTGCGTGTACTTTAACATTACTCAACCTGCTAGGAAAAGCATTCCTGATGATTTATGACTAGCGCAGGGATACTTTAGATAATAGCACCCACTAAATCAAGAACCATGCAGTGGGAAGTTAGGAGCAGGAAGTCTTGCGAGGGATACGCAAACCAATTATTTTGAATTAGATACAGCACCCATAGAGCCTATAGCTCAGCTGGTAGAGCACCGGACTTTTAATCCGTAGGTCCTGGGTTCGATTCCCAGTGGGCTCACCAAAAAACAGGCACTTGCGACCTATCGCAGGTGCCTGTTTTGCGTGAGGTGGCGCAGGCCCTGCCATCGTTGGTGGGAAAATGGTCGGCGGGCGTGGCCATATGGCGATCAATGGCCGTTCGCACGACTCGTCGGGAAGGTGCAAATGATAGCACTGCTCGGGGGCATTTACGTCCCCGCTTCCATCGGCAGCATGGTCTCCAAAGTAAAAGCCGCGGCGTGCTTGTGCCCGCCACCGCCGTAATTGCGCGCGATGCGGCCCACATCCGCGGCAGCTTCTCCCTTGGAACGCAGGTTGTACACGACCTTGCTGTCGGGGCGCACGAAGAATACCGCGGAAAAAGGATGCCCTTCGGCGAGGGCATTGCCGATTTCAGAGGTCAGGAACGTGGCATTGGTAATGGGGACGCGAAACCCACTGATGGTGGTCCAGCCGTGATGCCGAACGCGCGGCCGGATGAGCCGGTGTTGGAAGCGGAGAATGGCTTGGCCTTCTTCGACGAGGGCTTGGGGCCCGCGCTCGGCGATTTTGTCCCACACAGCAAAGTCGCGCGGGTACGAGGCGAGGGCGGCGTTGACGGCCTTGGAATCGGCCAAGGCCCACCGCCACAGGTCGCGGTCTTCAGTATAGGAGACTAGCCAGGGGACGTCGTCAACACTGACCTGAGAGCGGGGATCGAAAAAGTATTCCCAAGTCATGCGTGCTCCAGACTTGTCCTGGGCGAATACGCAGTAATCGAGCCCGGCTAAGGCGTCTGCGGCTGTCTCGTGATGGTCCAAAACCAAGAGCGAGCGGGCGTGTTCGTGCATCTCTATGAGCTGCGTCCGTTCATAGCTAAAATCGAGGATGACGACGTCGCGGTCGGTTGTCGGCGGTGGGTCGGTGTTGTATTGAACCGCCTTAAAATCGGCTTGCGGGTTGACGTAACGGCGGTAGATCCACGCGGCACAGAAGCCGTCGTTGCAGCCTCCGTGGAATAGGATCAGCGGTCTCATAAATCGAGGTCTCTTCCTTGACAGGGATGAGAGGCGGGCGATATGTTTTTCTCAATATATCGCGTCCCCCGTACAGCGGAAAGGCCAAAGTGGAACAGACTACTCCTGTGATTAAAGCGTATCTCAATCCGTATTGCCCTTGGAGCCCGGGCGTGCGGTCGGTACTCGATAGAGCCGGGTTACCATACGAGGAACTAGATATTACCAGCGACCGCAAAGCCTTGGCGGAAATGGTCGCCAAAAGCCGACAGTATGCCTCGCCCTGCGTTGAAATTGATGGCGTCATGCTGGCCGATGTGGGAGGAACCGAGGTCGAGGCGTGGTTGCGGCAACGCGGCTTACTATGTTGAGGGGGGTGTTTTGTTTGGTGGTCTTGTGCGCGGCCTCCAGTCGTCCCGCCCGAGCAGAGGCCGAGCCGCTAATTCTCGACTTACAAACGGGTTTGGCCCTAGTGCAAGAAAACAACGAGCACCTGTTGCAAGTCCGCCTTGACCGGCTGCGCGGGCGGGAGGAACTACGCGCAGCACGCGCGGCAGGTTTGCCGCAGGTTGACGCCTCCTTCACGTATAGTCGCAACTGGCTGTTGCCTTCTTTTGTTTTTGCTGGCAATGCCGTCCGGATCGGCGCGGAAAACAACCTCACGGGCGTCGTACGTGTGCGCCAGCCGCTCTATGCTGGCGGCCGCATTCGCGCTACGGAGGACATGGCTCGCCGCCAATTTGCCATGCTCGGCGAAACTGAGCGGCAGACAACTCAACTCGTGCTAGCCGAGGTCGAGGAGCGATTCTACGACCTGCTCCTAGCAGAAGAGTTGCACACCGTGTCGCACTTGGCGCTGGCGTGGGCTAGATACAATTTGTCCCAAGTGGAGGCACAGGCACAGGCGGGTCGGGCCGCTGAACTGGACCAGTTGCGTGCTCAGGTACAGGTTTCAAACATGCGGGCCGATTCCATCCGCGCCGAAAACAACCTGCGGCTGGCCACCATGGCCCTCAAGAATGTCGTGGGTCTAGACTTAGACCAAGCCATAGAAGTGCGGGGAACGTTTCGCACTGAGACGACACTCGCTCTCGACGATCTGGATGCCCTCGTCGCCTTGGGACTATCGAAGCGGCCAGAGCTGGCACACGTCGAGCAGGAAATAGGATGGCACGAGCGAAAGATCGCCGCGGATCAAGCGTCCTCCCGGCCTAGTGTGGAACTGGTAGCTACCGGGCAAACCCAGTTCCAGAGCGACGAATTCGACCTAGCCGATCGGGCGTGGCGCAAGAGTTGGAACACGGGGCTGGTAGTGCAAATGCCGCTTTTCGACGGGCGGCTCACCGGGGCGCGCGTGGCGCAGGCACGGCAGGATTTGCGCCGGATAGAGTACGACCGGCAGCGGATCGCGCGTGAAGTGCGGCTGCAAGTCCAGCAGGCCTATTATGCGGTCGAGGAAGCCAGCCAGCGGATTGAAGCCCACCAAAATGCAGTATTGCAGGCCGAGAAGGGGCTGGAAGTCGCCGAGTCGCGCTATGCGAGCGGGGTCGGCACCCAACTGGAAAATATGGACGCGCAGTTGGCCCTAGTGGAGGCGCGCACCCAAAGTGCTGTGGCGCGTCGCGACAAGGCGCTGGCCCTCATGCGGCTCGAACAGACCGTGGGCATCCTCGGCGAGCCGTAAATCACAACCACTTAACAGGAAGGGAAAACCATCATGGCCAATAGACAATACACAGTTAGGGCTTCGCACTGCGATCATCGGGCGAGCGAGGAAGAAATATACGAGGCCCTCAAACGGACTACCGATCCGCTAGCGCACTCTTGGAAGAAGTTGGAAAAGGCGCGGCGGATCGTATTAAAATTCAATATGATCAAACCGCCGGAGCGCATCGAGTACTTCGCTGGCCGCCGCCGGGAGTTGGTAGATGATGCCGTGGCCCGCGCGGTGCTGCGCCTGCTGCGGGAGCGGACTACCGCCGAGTTGATCGCCACCGACACCTATCCTTACGGCAACGGCTATGTAACGCCCGACGACTTTAACTATCGCTATATTCTGGACGATTTTGGCGTCCGCTATGTGGACTCGAATTTGCCGCCTTTTGCCACGTACGACGTGCCCGGTGGCGGCTGCATGTTCGACCGCTATCGGCTCAATGCCATCTTTGCCGAGGCCGACGAGGTGGTATCCATCGCCAAGATGAAGAATCACGCCTTTATGGGCATTACCTTGACCCTGAAAAACCTCTTTGGCCTGCCGCCGATGATCCCACCGGAAGGGCGGACGCGGTCGTATTACCACCATCTCATCCGGCTTTCCTACGTCCTGCCGGACTTGGGCATGATTACCAAACCTTGCCTCAACATCGTCGAGGCCCTCACCGGCCAATGGGGCCGCGAATGGGGCGGCGAGGGCCGGATCTGCAACGCTTTGATGGCCGGCGATCATCCGGTGGCGACCGATGCCTGCGGCATGACCTTGATGGGCCACGATCCCCACTCGGATTGGCCAACACCGCCCTTCCGCCGCGACCGCAATCACCTGCGGATCGCGGCGGATCGCGGCTTTGGCACGGTGGATTTGAACGAGATCGACTTTGCGAGCGAGGTCGAGGCTCCGCTGGCCGAATTTGATTCGGTATCTACGGACTCAGACGCCACGGTGGCCAATTGGCGGCGCACTACCTGCGAGCAAGGGCTGATCTACCAAGACGAACAGCGGCAGATCATCGACCGCTACCGAGGGCAGTTCATTTATATGCAGGACGGCCAAGTGGTGTGGAGCGGCATGGATCCGAGCAACCTCGGTAGCCGCCGCAAACTCAGCGGCGATAAGAAGGACAGCGCTCTTTGGCTCAAGTACGTCGATCCAGCAGAGGAGGAAAGTGAACGCTTTGAGCGCTACAGCGAGTGTTTGCGTTTGGCGTCTTAACGCAGGAGGAGCAGATGATTAGGGGAGACAAGGAACTGCACGTAGTCGGCGACCGCGTGCTAATCCGAGTTGACGACATGGAAGAGCGCACGGCCGTGGGGCTTTACTTGCCGCCGACCGCCTTGGAAAAAGAAAACGTGCAAAGCGGGCGCATTGAAGAAGTGGGGCCGGGCGTTGCTTTGCCGCCGAAAGCCGATGACGACGACGCGCCTTGGGAAGAGGGGGGCGAGCAGATGCGCTATATCGGCCTCCAGGCCCAAAAAGGCGATCATGCCATTTTCCTGCGCAAGGACGCGGTGGAAATCAAGTTCGACGACGAGAAGTTCATCGTCGTGCCGCAGGCGGCGATCTTAGTGCTCGTCCGCGACATTGCTTGAGGTTTGTTTAGGACGGAGATTTACATGTACAGGAAGGAAACAAAATGGGCGTCGCTGAGCTGATTCAAAAATCTCGGTTTGTCGTGGATTCTAATGGCGAGAAGCAATCAGTGCTGATCGACTATGCGGCTTGGGAATATCTGTTGAATTTGCTGGAGGACCTTGAAGACTCAGAGGAAATTGGCCATTTACGCGCCGCGGCAGAAGAATCCATCCCATGGGAGCAGGCTAGAGTAGAATTGCAAGCAAATAGCGCGGATGTATAGCGTTCGCATCATGCGATGGGCGTTTTCTGGTGTAGGCTTTATGTCAAAAATTTTCAGGCCGCTTCTTAGTGGTGGCCAATTAATTCAAAGGACTTAGCGGAGTCAAATTGTGGGTTAATGACGAGGGTTCCCTTCGGATCAATGAATCCCCACCGCCCGTCGATTTTCACATCTGCCAAGCCTTCTGAAAAGGACCAAGCGGAGTCAAATTGTGGGTTAATGACGAGGGTTCCCTTCGGGTCAATGAATCCCCACCGCTTGCCGATTTTCACCACTGCCAAGCCTTCTGAAAAGGACCCAGCGGAGTCAAATTGTGGGTTAATGACGAGGGTTCCCTTCGGGTCAATGAATCCCCACCGCTTGCCGATTTTCACCACTGCCAAGCCTTCTGAAAAGGACCCAGCGGAGTCAAATTGTGGGTTAATGACGAGGGTTCCCTTCGGGTCAATGAATCCCCACCGCTTGCCGATTTTCACCACTGCCAAGCCTTCTGAAAAGGACCCAGCGTCGTCAAATTGTGGGTTAATGACGAAGGTTCCTTTCGGGTCAATGAATCCCCACCGCTTGTCGATTTTCACCACTGCCAATCGGTCGTCTTGTGCTGGAGATCCGCAATAGGAAAGAAACAGTGTTGAAAATGCCAGTACAGTTAGAAGTAAGTTTTTGGCGAAGATAGCCGCTCGCTGGTGGGTCTCTCGGGGGGTATTCTTACGGTCAGGCGATGACTGTTGTCGCGGCTTTTCCATATGCGTCTCGCTTTCGAATAATGATCAACTGAGGAGCGTCTAAAGGCTCTCAGAAAAACGACCCTTGCTTGAGAAACTCTACCGGTGCTTCCTCGCCCCAGCCGCGCGTGTAGTAGTCCTGCATGGTCAAGACCAATAGGATGCACAGCCAGAAGAAGCCCGCGACCGCGAAAAGCCCAACCAGCTTGGGGCTGTACTTCACGTGCATGAAGAACAAAATGACCAGCGATGCCTTTACTAGCGCGATGATTAGGGCGACCGGCGTATTCAAAAAGCCCAGGTTGACGAAGGCCGCTGCCACCGTGATAATGGTGCCGATCATCAGGGCGAAGAAGATCAGAAAGTAGATCCTGAGCGGGACGACGTGATGTTCAGAGTGATGTTCAGACATTAGTGGCGTCCAATCAGATAAAGCAGCGGGAAGAGGAAAATCCACACGATATCGACGAAGTGCCAATAAAGGCCACTGATTTCAATCGGCGTAAAGTACTGAGCCGAAATCTCGTTGCGCCGGACTTTGGCGATCATCCACAGCATGATGCCGACGCCGACGATCATGTGCAGCGCGTGCATTCCAGTCATCACGAAGTAAAACGAGAAGAAAATTTTGGCGTTGCCAAGCGAGACAGCGGGGAAGGCCGGGTCGTTCCACTGGAACATGCTGCCGGGAATGAGGTGTTCGTGCCATTTGTGGCTGTACTCGATGTACTTGACGCCTAAAAAGGCACAGCCGAGAACTATCGTTGCGACGAGCCATCCTGTAATCGCGTTGCGACCGGCGTTCGTCTGTGCGGCGCGAACGGCTAGCGCCATGGTTAGGCTACTGGCGATCAGCACGATGGTGTTGAATGTGCCCCAGTAGATGTCGAGCTGATGGGAGCCAGCGGTAAAGGCTTCGATATAGGTGTAGCGATATACGGTGTAGGCACCAAAAAGCCCCCCGAAGAACAGGATTTCTTGGATGATGAATGCCCACATGCCGAGACTAGCGGCTTCGTACTGCTGCTGCGCTGTCTCGAATTGGTGTAGGTGGTGGGCGCTATGTGCGTGCTCAGACAACTTCATCCTCCTTAGCGCGTTCAGGTACGGCCTCGGTACTCGGTGCCGCGGGTTCCTCCTCGCCGTAGGGGTAGGCTTCCCAGGTAACTATCGGGATGGCTTCAAAGTTGTGGGCGGTGGGCGGCGAGGGAATATCCCATTCGAGGCCCTTGGCGTGGAACGGATTGGCAGTAGCCTTCTGGCCCTTGAACAGGGACCAGAGGAAATATACGATGGTCAGCGAGAAGCCCAGCCCGAGGACGGTGGCACCCGCGGTGGACATGATGTTGAGGGCTTGCCATTCCTCGGGATAGGCGTGATAGCGCCGAGGCATTCCCAAGTAGCCCAAGATAAATTGGGGAAAGAAGGTCAAGTTAAATCCAGCGAAGACGAACATGACGCCGAGCTTGGCCGCCCCTTCCGAATACATGCGTCCGGTTATTTTGGGCCACCAAAAATGCAGGCCGCAGAGGAACGCCATGACCATGCCACCCACCATGACATAGTGAAAGTGAGCGACCACGAAGTAGGTATCGTGGAGATGGACGTCCATGCCCAAGGTGGAGAGGAACAGGCCGGTCAACCCGCCGATAGTGAACAGGCCGATAAAGCCCATCACGTAGAGCATGGGCGAGTCTAGCTTGACCGAGGCTTTGTGGAGGGTGAAAGACCAGTTGAAAATCTTGATGGCCGTGGGGACAGCGATGAAGAAGGTGATGAAGGAAAAGACCATGCTGGCGTAGGTCGATTGGCCTGCTACGAACATGTGATGTCCCCAGACGAGAAAGCCAAGCACGGCGATGGCCATTGAGGAAAAGGCCACAAAGGAATAGCCGAAGACGCGCTGGCGCGAGAAGCAAGCTACGACTTCGCTGATGACGGCAAAGCCCGGCAGGATCATGATGTACACGGCTGGATGCGAGTAAAACCAGAACATGTGCTGGAAAAGTACTGGATCACCGCCGTAATTGGGGTCGAAAATACCGATCCTGAAGACGCGCTCGAAGCAGACCAGCAGCAAGGTGATGGCCACCACCGGGGTGCCTAGTACCTGAATCAGGCTGGTCGCGTAGTGCCCCCAGATAAAAAGTGGCAAGCGGAACCACGTCATACCCGGGGCGCGCATCTTGTGGATAGTGACCATGAAGTTGACCCCGGTGAGGATCGAAGAGAAGCCATTAATAAAAACGCCGACTAGCGCCAAAGAGACAAACGAGGTGGCATAGGTGCTGCTGTACGGCGTGTAAAAGGTCCAGCCCGTGTCAATGCCTCCCATGATAATAGCCAGCACGGCGAACAGCCCCCCAGCCGTGTAGAGATAGTAGCTGAGGAGATTCAGGCGGGGGAAAGCCACGTCCCGCGCGCCGATCTGCAGGGGAATGAGAAAGTTGCCCAGCGCGGCCGGAATGGAGGGGATGAGAAAGAAAAAGATCATCACCACGCCGTGCATGGTGAAGAGCTTGTTGTAGGTCTCGGCTTCGATCAAATCGCCTTTGGGCGTCATCAGTTCAAGTCGAATGAGGCTGGCAAACACGCTGCCGACCAAGAAGAAGATCGCCATCGTTATCAGATAGAGGATACCGATGCGCTTGTGGTCTAGGGTCAGGAGCCAAGATTTGATCCCATACGTTTCGTTGAGATAGTTTCTCGGCTCGCCGTTGGCGCTGATTGCGTGGCTCATGGCTTGGATGACCTCGTTGAGATGTTCACTCGGCGGACTCGCTCAGGGATTTGATATAGGACGCGATTTGCAACAGCGACTGCTCGCTGATCTGCCCCTCAAAGACGGGCATAATTGGCTCGTATCCAGCGACGATTTTGGCTTGGGGCTGGAGAATGGACTCGCGGATATAGTCGCTATCAACGACGACCTCCTGCCCGTTGCTGAGCGTTACCGGCTTGTCGTAAATCCCGACCAGTGAAGGGCCGCGGCCCGTAGCTGTGGATTTGTGGCAGGTCTCGCAGCCGAGTTGTTGGAACTGGCGTTCGCCCGCCTCGACCATGGATTCACCGCTGGATGATCCCATCAGCCAGTCGTGGTAATCCGCAGGTTCCATGACGATCACCTTGCCGATCATACCCGAGTGCTGGGTGCCGCAATACTCAGCGCAAAATAAGTGGAACTCGCCCGTCTGCGTGGCCTCAAACCAAAGGGTCGTGTAGCGGCCAGGCAACACGTCGTTTTTGACGCGAAAGGCCGGGATGAAAAAGTCGTGGATTACGTCCTCTGAAGTCATGGTCAGGCGGACGGGCTGGCCCTTGGGCACATGTAGGGTATTGATTTCTCGCTTGCCCGATTCGTGCTGGATTTTCCACATCCACTGCTTGCCGACCACGTAGATTTCCAAGGGGTCGGACGGCGGTCGCTGGAGCCGGAAGAAAACATCGGCTCCGAGCAAGAAGACGAAAAGTGCTAAAAAGAGGGGAACGATGGTCCAAGACAGTTCAAGGGCGAGATTGCCGTGAGTTTGCTCGGGCCGTTCGTCTTCTGAGCGGCGGCGGTACTTGATGGCGAAGGTGATTACCAGGCCGAAGACGAGCAAGCAGAAGAACACAGTCAAGACGAGCAAGACTGCGTACAGGGCATCTACCTGCAAGGCGATGGTGGAGGCTTGGGCGGGAAAAAGTGGAAAGTCGGACATGCGGTTCAAGGCTCCGAACTAGTTGATCTGAGGGTGATGCAAGTTGTTGCGGCGATCCCGCTTGAGCATGACGATGATAAAGGTCGCGAGAGCCAGCACGGTAATTAGCCCACCGATGCGCAGGGAATTGCGGATGTAAAGACCGTATTTGCCGGTCATTGGGTCGTAGCTATAGCAAAGCAGGAGTAGCTGATCCACTGGGTTGCCGATAGCTCCGTCGGCCGCTTCGACGAGGCCCCAGCGCAAGTCGCGCGGCGGGTAGTCAATGCCGTAGAAATAGCGTGCCAGTTTGCCTTCCGGCGTCAGCACCATCAAGCCGCTGGCGTGGATGTACTGGTCGGTGTCTTCGTCATATGCGTAGCGAAAGCCGACGGCTGCGGCTAGCTGTTCGATCTGGTCTTGCTTGCCGGTGAGAAAATGCCAACCTGTAGAACCATCGCGGCCGCGGTAGTTTTTGCTGTACTCGGCTTTTTTGGCTGCGGCCAATTCCGGTGTTTCACCGGGGTCAATACTGATGGTCAAGACGTCGAAATCCGTGCCAACGCCAAAACTCAGCACGTTCATCGCCCGCAAGAGGCTATTGAGCACTTGAGTGCAGAGCATGGGGCACTCATAGTACACTAAGGCGAGCACGACGGGCTTCTGACCGAAATATTGATGGAGCGAGACGCGTGCGCCGCTTGAGTCGGTGAATTCGAGATCCAAGGGGATCGGGTCGCCTAATTTCTGGTCGATGCCGATGCGCTCTTGTAGCTGTTGGGTATAAACCTGCGCCCCGGTCTGGCCTGCTAGCAAAAGCGGCAGAGTCCATGCCAAAAAGATCGCGCTGTGCGCGAATGTAGTTATCGTTCTGCTCATGGGGCTGCTGGCGGCGTTATGAGCGGCACTTTGCCTTCGCTCACCAGATCAATCGCGCGCTCGATAGGAATGCGTACTACCTGCACTTGTTCGTCGATCCAGCCATAGGAGTTGAGGACCGCGGCTTCTCTTTGCGCCAACTCGAACTTTTGCTTTGGCGGGTCCACCTGTAGCCGCGGCGCATCGCTGGCAACGCGGTTATCGACAAGCGGCGGGACCGGATCGTCGAAGAGCGGCTGGTAATAGGCGAAAACCTTGAATAAGACGATCATGCCGACAAAGGCAGCGATGACTAGCGCAGCAATAAAGAGGGCGGCCTGCGCTAACGGCGTTACCCGCGCATCCGTTGTCTCGTAACCGAGGTTGGTTTGATTGTGTGCTTGTTCAGCCATGACTGCTTTCGCCGCGGTAGAGGTCTGCAAAACGGGGGTCGTTTTGCGCGATCAGCGCACGCTTTTTTAGTTGCGCGAAGAAGAGCGCAAGGACGATGCCGCCGATGCCTATTGGAATGGCTAGGTCAAGCCAGTGTAGCGCGATCCCGGTGCTGTGGAAACTCGGCCCCTTTTCGGCGTGGACTTTGGTGAAAGCCGGTGCCGTGATCCAGTACAAATCGACCAAGCGCATGAACACCAAGCCGGCGGCAATGGTAGCGAGCAGCTTGGTTTTGGACTTCATCGTGCTGGATATAAGAAAGAGAAAGGGGATGGCAAAGTGAAACACCAGCAGCCCGTAGCCAACGTATTGCCAACCGCCCTCTAAACGAGTCATGTACCAAGTGATCTCCTCGGGCAAATTAGCCGACCAGATGATCAGCAACTGGGAAAACGAGGTATAGGCCCAGAGCATGACACAGGCGAGCATAAAGGTGCCTAAGTCGCGCAGGTGCTGCTCGGTAATTACGCCTTGGAGTGGTTCCCGTCGCGAGAGCGGGACGGCGACGAGGAACGCAAGCCCCCAAGCCATCAGCCCCATGCCTATGATGTAGATGATGCCGAAAATCGTCGAGAACCAATGCGGCTCAAGCGACATCAGCCAATCGACCGAGGCCAGCGTCGCGGTGAGAAAGAACACGACGATCCCCGGCCCGCTCAGAATCTGCATGCGATGGGTCGGATGCGTTGCGGTCGTCTGATCCTGCTGTAGGGACCAGCGGTTGAGCAGGAAGGCGAACAGTCCCCAGATAGCGAAGTAGAGCACGGTGCGCACAATGAAGAACGGCTCGTTGAGCAAGGCGACCTTTTGCTGGAGGATGCTGTCTTTTTGCACTACGCCCGGATGAGCCCACTCGTAGAGATCGTGCAGGCCGAAGAAGAGAATCGGCAGCGACAACAGAAACATCAAGGGCAAGGTGCGAGTCCCGGCTTCGAGCAGACGCCGGATTGAAAACCCCCAAGTGCCACCGCCGACATGGTGGATCATCAGGATGCCCAAGCTGCCCAAGGGCAGGCCGATCCAGAAGGTAAAGGCCAGCAAATAAGAGCGGAAGAACTGCTCTTCGGCCGTGAAATAGCCGACCACAGTGGCAGCCAAGCCGGCCAGTCCCACGACCAGCGCCCGGCGCTGGAGGTTGTCTAAATAGGGATGCAAGGCCGCAGACTGTTGGATAATCGACTCGTTCATTGAAGTTGCCTTTGGTCTTCGGCCGGCAGTTGGTCGAATTCAAGGTTCTGACTTAGCTGTAACACCTTGATATAGGCGACGATAGCCCAACGGTCGGCTACAGAGATGCGGGAAGCGTAGCTATACATGACGCCAAAGCCATTGGTAATGACATCGTAAAAATGGCCGACGGGCACCTCGCGCAACCGCTGTTGATGAAAGGTCGGCGGCTGTTTGAGCCCTCGCTGGACGATCATGCCGTTGCCCTCGCCAGTCTTGTCGTGACAGGGGGCGCAGAAAATGTTGTAGCGCGCTCGGCCTCGCGCTAGCAACGGGCGGTCAACGGCCACCGGCAAGGTTGCCGCTAGTTGGCCTTGTATTTTGCCCTGATAGAAGTGATCGTCCAGCATCAGTTGGCCTCGCGCCACAGTGCCGTCAACCTGCGAACGGAAAGACTGGCCATCGGCAAAAAACGCCGAGGCTTCTAGCGGCTCGTATTTTTCTTGGTCGTACATGGCTTGCCGCAGTTCGCATCCGGCGGTGCTAACCAGCAATAGCACCACGCCCAACAAGGCAGCGAGCCGTCGATTGGCGATAGTCATTTTACTTTTCAACTTCGACGACCTCATGCGGATTCAGGCCGCGCAGAAATTCTTCGGTTTTTTTGCGGTCGAACTGGGGATCCTCGGCCTCGATACTGAGAAAGAAGCGATCCTGACTGGCACGGGCGAAACTAGGCGCGTTGAAAACCGGGTGGTAGGGCTGGGGTAGGCCGTTGGCGATGAACATGCCAAAAGCCGCACTGAGCGCGGCAAAGAGGATGGTCAGCTCAAAGGTCACCGGGATGAACATCGGCCCGCTGTGCAAAGGCTTGCCAGCGATATTGAGCGGATAATCTACGACCGAAACCCAATAGCACAGCGCGTAGCCGGTGATGGCACCGAGTAGGCCGAAGGCGAAAACCAGCCAAGGCAACCTAGTGCCTGAAAAGCCGATGGCCTCACCCAAGCCGTGGATGGGCATGGGTGAATAGGCGTCGATCTTGCTATAGCCAGCGGCGACGGTCGTCTTGGCTGCGGCCAGCAAGTCGTCGGGGGATTCAAATTCGGCCAGTAGACCGTAGCGCGTTGATTCTTGGTGCTGCTGCATAAGTTCAATGGCTCACTTGTGGTCTCCGGAGACCAGCAAATTGCGGATCTCGTGGATGGAAATCATCGGTAGGCCGCGGACGAACAGGAAAAACAGGACGATGAACAGGCCAATAGTCCCCGCGTAGATGGCGATGTCCCAGATTGTCGGGTGGAACATGTCCCAAGAAGAGGGCATAAAATCTCGGTGTAGGCTGGTGACGACGATGATAAAGCGCTCTAGCCACATGCCGACGTTGATGAACTGGGAAATGAAAAACAGCCAGAACATATTCGTGCGAAAGTGCCTAAACCACAAAAGCTGCGGCACGGCTATATTGCAGAGGATTAAGGCCCAATAGAAGGGACCGTACGGGCCGTGCATGCGGTTTTGCATCATAAAGCTCTCAAAGACACTGGCACTGTACCAGGCGATGAGTTGCTCCATGAAATAGCCATAGCCCACAATCAGCCCGGAAGCCAACATGACTTTGGCCATGTTGTTTAGATGGCGCTCGGTTATGAAGTCGTCCAAGCCGTAGATGAAACGCATGGGGATCATCAAGGTCAGCACCATGGCAAAGCCCGCATAGATCGCCCCGGCGACGAAATAAGGGGGGAATATAGTCGTGTGCCATCCGGGTATAAGCCCGACGGCAAAGTCGAAACTGACGACGCTGTGGACAGAGAGCACGAGGGGGGTGGAGAGGCCGGCCAGCAGGAGGGACGCCATTTCGTAGCGTTCCCAGTGAATGGCCGATCCGCGCCAGCCGAGCGCGAGGACGCCGTAGATGACTTGGGCGATGCGGTTTTTGGCGCGATCGCGCAGGCTCGCTAAGTCTGGGACCAAGCCGACAAACCAAAAGACCAGCGACACTGTCAAATAGGTCGAGACCGCGAAAACGTCCCAGATCAGCGGGCTGCGGAACTGCGGCCAGATGTCCATAGAGTTGGGATAGGGCAGCAGCCAGTAGCAGGCCAGCCAAGGCCGCCCGGTGTGAAAGAGCGGAAACTGCGCGGCGCAGAGCACGGCAAAAATGGTCATGGCCTCGGCCGCGCGGTTGATCGAGGTGCGCCACCGCTGCCGGAACAGCAGTAAAATCGCCGAGATCAGGGTGCCGGCATGGCCGATACCGATCCACCAAACAAAATTGATGATGGCCCAACCCCAGCCTATGGGGTTGTTGATGCCCCAGATGCCCACGCCCTCAAAGAGCAGATAGGGAACGCCTATCATGAACGCTTGTAGTAGCAGGAAGCCTAAAGCAAAGCAGAGAAACCACGCCAGCGGGGTGTTTTTGGTGAGGACGATCCCACTGATCTTGTCGGTAATCGAAGTGTACGAGGTCTGGCTCGGGCCGAGTTCCGATACTGGGGGGCGATAAGGCGTTTTCGCAGCTTCGGACATGCTAAGCCTCGGCAATTTTTGGATTGGGGTTTTTGATACTTGCTAAATACGTAGTGCGCGGGCGCGTGTTCAGCTCGGTGAGGATACCGTAGTTGAGCGGCGATGCCTTGAGCGCGGAGACCCGACTATTGGAATCGTTGATGTCCCCAAAGATGATGGCTTCGGTCGGGCAGGCCTGCTCACAGGCCGTAACAATCTCGCCATCGCCTATGGTGCGGTTGGCTTTTTTGGCCTCGATTCGCGCTTGGTTGATGCGCTGGACGCAGTACGTACATTTTTCCATTACGCCGCGGGCGCGCGTGGTAACATCCGGGTTGCGCTGCAATTTTAAGCTCTCGCTCTCGCGGTCGGCGTATTGGAGGAAGTTGAAGCGCCGGACCTTGTAGGGGCAGTTGTTGGCGCAATAGCGGGTGCCGACGCAGCGATTGTACACCATGTCGTTAAGGCCCTCGTCGCTGTGCGTCGTCGCCGCGACTGGACAGACCAGTTCGCAAGGAGCGTTTTCGCACTGCATACAAGGCACAGGCTGATGTGCGATTCGGGGGTTGTCGGGCGAGCCTTGGTAGTAGCGATCGACGCGGATCCAAGGCATTTCGCGGCCATTGAGTACTTCGTCCTTACCCACGATGGGGATGTTGTTTTCGGCTTGGCAGGCCACCGCACAAGCATTGCAGCCGATGCAGGCACCTAGGTCGATAACCATGCCCCAAGCGTAGCCGGTGTACTGGTGATCCGTGCGGTTGTGCAGCGTCAAGTCATCGGGCGGATCATGGGCCCCCTCGTGGGCAAAATGCGGATGTGCTTGGTAGTAGGACAGCGAGGCTTGGCGCACTAAGTTGCGGCCTTCCATGCTGTGATGATCTTGGGTGCAGGCGAGGCGATAGCGGTCGTACGAGCCGGTGACCTGCAGGCCGGTGCCGCTCCACAAGGCCGCCATTGGCCGCAGGGCATAGGCATTGCAGCCCGTGTCGCGCCCGATGCGACCACTGCGCTGTTGGCCGTAGCCCAAGTGCAGGGTGACGACGCCGTCGGCTTGGCCGGGCACGATCCAAACCGCGGCATGGATCGCGCGCCCGTCAAAGCGTAACTCGGCGAGGAATTCGCTCTTGAGTCGCAGACGCTCGGCCGTGGCCGGGCTGACGAGGGCGGCGTTGTCCCAAGTGAGCTTCGTGATGGGCTTCGGGGTTTCTTGGAGCCAAGCGTTGTTGGTAAAGCGACCGTCCCACACCATAGGATCGGGCCGAAAGTGGATTTCGAGCTCTTCTTCCTCGGGAAGGTTTCCGGTCGTTGCGGGTAAGTTCAGCGGACCTAGCTGCGGGGATTGGGCTTTGGGGCGCGTGCCCTCGACGAAGCCATCGTGCAGTGCGCGGCGCCAAGCAATCGCATCTAGGCCTTGGCTTTCCCAATACTGGCGCACGATCTCGAGATCGGGGACCCCGGGCTGGCCGGTGAGCACCGCCAAGAGGTCGTGCATTGATTTGCTCTTATAGAGCGGGCGAATAAGCGGCTGGACGATCGTGGCCAGGCCATCGTGGGTGCGAATGTCGCTCCAGGCTTCGAGAAAGTGAGATTCCGGGATGTGCCAGTGGCAGAGTTCCGACGTTTCGTTGTCGTACAGGCTGAGGTGGACGCGGTAGCCAACCTTGTCGAGTGCCGAGGCAAAGCCGAGATCCACGGGCGCGTCGTACACCGGGTTGCCACCGAGGATGAATAGGGACTCAACTTGGCCGGCGTTCATATCGGCGACTAGAGCGGATAGCGACTCGCGCTGGTCAACCGATTCGACTTCGAGGGGGGCGGTGTAGTGTACGGTTGCTCCGGCATTGCCTAGGGCGTGGTTGATGGCGTGGGCCAAAGCGTGTACGGCTGGGGCTTGCTGATCGCCAGCGAGCACAAGGCTTTGGCCGCGATGGGCCTTTAGATCTTCAACCAGGGCTGCAATCCAAGCGTCGTGGGCGGAGAAGTCGTCGGGGATGATCGGCCCCGACCAGCCGATGCCAAGCCCTTGGGCGACTTTGAGGGCCAAGGCTTCGATGTGCGCCGTGCCCAGTGCCAAACGGTGATCGGCTATGCTGCCCGTGGCCGTTGGACTGCTCTCGACTGCATAGAGCCGATTGCCGGCCTTTTGACCGTTGCGGAAGTTGCGACCAGCCGCAAAGTCCCGAGCGTGGCGGACATGGCCAGCACCGCTATAGGCAAAGTCGGCGTCCAGCGACAGAATGACCTGGGCTTTGGCTACGTCGTAGAAGGCATGTACCGGCTCGCCAAAAGCCATTTGCGCTCCAGCGCGGGCATTGTCGCGATTGACGGGTTCGTATTGGTGCCACTGGGCTTGGGGAAATTTGGTCCGCAGAGCCTGCAACTGGTGCCCGAGGGTCGGGGAAGTCGCGGTTTGGGTCAGGATGCGCAGCCCCGCCCCGCCATTGGCCTCGTGTGAACTTAGCCGCTGCGTCAGATCGGCTAGGAAGATGCTCCAAGCGCTGATTCGACCGGCGTTTTTGACCGTTTGCGCGCGGTCGGGATCGTAGAGATCGAGGATCGAAGCCTGGACGAGCGCACTAGAGCCTCTACTGCCGGAGGGATGCCCGGCGTTGCCCTCTATTTTGGTCGGTCGCCCCATATGGCTCTCGACTAGAATGCCCATGCCCATGCCGCCAAGCGAGGCGGCTGAAGCAAAGTACTGCGGCTTACCGGGGATGATGTGTTCGGGAGCTCGGACTTGGGGGACGATTTTTTCGCTGGGCTGAATCGTGCAGCCCGAAAGCCCGCCTAGTGCCAGCGATGCACTCATGAGCTTGAGAAAATTCCGCCGACTTACCGGATCCTTCAACTCGGCAGCTTGCTCGGGAAACTCGCGCTGGACCATGGCGGCGAATTCTTCGGTCTGAGCCAATTGGTCCAAGCTGCGCCAGTACACTTGACCTTGGGTGGCTTTGAGACGGGAACGAATGGCCGAGAGATCGATGTTTTTTCTGGTTTCCATGTTTAGCGATGGCAGATAGAGCAGTTGGTGAGTTGACTGGTCTGTACGCCGTATTCGGCGACGAGTTGCGCTCCCAAGCTCTCTTGATCGGCTGGGTACTGATAATTCATGTTAAATACTTGGTCGCGCGGGCGGATGTACTGGGCGGGATCGCGGTGGCAATCGAGGCACCACTCCATATTCAGCGATTCGGCTTTCCACATCAGGGGCATTTGATCGACTTGGCCGTGGCAAGACTGGCAGCCAATGCCTTGATTGACGTGGATGCTGTGGTTGAAATAGGCGAAGTCGGGCAGATCGTGGACGCGATTCCACTCGATGGGCACGTTGTCGCGGAAGCTGGCGCGCACAGGTTCGAGGATGGGTGCTTCGGCCCAGACCTGCGAGTGGCAGGTCATGCAGGTTTCGGTTGGAGGAACGCCAGCAAAAGCACTCTCCTCGACAGTGGTGTGGCAATAGCGGCAATCGATGCCCATGCCGGTAACGTGGTGCTTGTGGCTGAAGGGAACGGGCTGATCGATGGGTACGTTGACCTGATTGACGAAGTAAATGCGATTGATATTGAGGACGATACCGAGGATACTGCCGACTAGGACGAGGCCAACGAGTATGCTGGCTTTGGAAGCCCAGTTAGCGCTGCGCGGGAATACTTGAGCCATATGTATTAGTTTAACTGAGGTTGTAGAAAGCTGGCCTTACCTCTTCGGCCAAAACAATCTGTAAATTAGGCCAGTTTAATTTGGTGTCAACACATGAGATAAAAAACTCGGGCGTTTGACTTTGGGGCTCGCGCAACATAATATGAATGACGGCCCTCCTATAGCCCCCGTAGCTCAGCAGGATAGAGCAACAGATTCCTAATCTGTGGGTCGGCGGTTCGAATCCGCCCGGGGGTAGTTCCTTTCCTCGAAAACGGTTGTCTGTCAGACAGTTGAGGTTGTGTGGCACAGGCTTAAGTGTGCGCCCAAGTGCAGGGCCGTCGCCCCGAGGGAAATCAATGAGAATGTCAGCAACCCAATTCTAATAGCGGATTTTAACTAGGTTTTGCATTTAGATGACAAAGCGTGAAGAGACGCTGCAAATCGCCGGCCAAGTCGAAGCCATGCTGGCTGCTTTGGACCGGTTCTCCTCTTTCAGTCAGCTACTCAAACCTGCCGAGGTGGAACCGTTGCGTTCCTTGCTGCTCTATGCAAAGGGGTGCGTCGACAGACTGGTGGCCGGTAAACAGGCACAATGCACAGCGGACGAGTTGATCGCGCAACACCAGCGTTGTTCAGATGCGCTCCTCGCGGTGGCACTTAACGGCGATTGGGGCGGTGGCGCACCGGACTTACAAGGGCTGTTGCTCAACCGGCTCCTCGATGGCCGACATTTGTTTTTGCGCGCTTGCGAAAAGCAATCTCCAGTAGATGTTCCCGCTGCGCTGTATCAGGTTGCGTGTCGCGACTTGCAAAGTGCCGCGGTTTTGGCTCGTCCTCGTTGGGGAACATGGCTGCGGCTGATCGGCAGCAAGGAGGAGCCTTTGGCTCCCATACCCGGAGATGGAGTGGAACCCGCAGCCGTTGACCAACTGAAAGAGCGTTTTGTCCGCAGCGCGGATTGGGCTGAGTTAGCAGGAGAGCTTGGATGCCTGATCCACGAGTACGGCCGGGGTTCGCTGCGCCGATTCCCAGCTTTTCGTCTAGTCGGCCGGGGGGGCAAGCCCATCTTGGAACCTATCCGCCATTTCGCGGAATTTCCCCTCGGCTGGCTGGAGGGTAACAGAGCGAGAATCCAAGTGTTAGCGGAAAACACGCGCCATTTTCTCGTCGGTTATCGGGCACACAACGCGCTAATCTGGGGTCCGCGTGGCGGCGGCAAATCGACGCTGATACGGGCCTTGATAGGGCAATTCTTTGATCGCGGTCTGCGCGCCATCGAAATCGCCCCGTCTTGCTACCATCTGTTACCCGACCTGTTTGCCCTCGTCCGGGGGCGTCGCCAGTGCTTTGTGGGGGTACTGGACAATGTGTCCTTGAGTCGAGGGGACAGCCATTTACATCTACTGTCGCGCGTACTCGACGGGGGATTAGAAGCGTGCCCGAACAACTTGGTCTTCTATGCAACCTCCAACTATAAGGATCTAGTGGACCGAGAGGGCGAGCGGCCGCAAGGGTTGGGCCAGATGCCGCTAGACGACGAGCGTCCCAATCTGGTCAACCAAGGCATTCAAGCTGAATTCTACGATCCTCAACAACAGCAACGGCTCGATCAGGAGCGGGCGCTCGACGACCGTTTTGCCCTGAAGGTATTTCTCGGTCTGCCCAGTAGGCAGCAATACCACTCTATGGTACTGTCCTATGCGCGTCGGGCCGGGATTGACCTGCCAGAAGATGAATTATTGGCCGCCTTCGAAGTTTGGCGGATGCGGCACAATCACGATTTAGTCGGAGGCCGGACAGCGCGGGATTTCATCGTCGCCTACTTGCCGCAGTACTTGCGCGACAAGGGCCAGTTAAATCAACCTTCAAGTAGCTCGATCTCGTAACCGTCGGGATCGTCGATAAAGGCCATCTTGCGGCCGGTAGGGAAAGTCGCGCGCCAATCGCTAGGCCATATTTCAATCCCGTTGTTTTCCAGCGTGTCGCAAAAGCCGATTAAGTCGGGAACCGCGATCGCGAGGTGCATGAGATCTTCGGGGACAGCGAGTTGATAATCAGCGGAATAGGTCAACTCTAAGGTGTGTTCATTGCCGGGCAGTTCGAGATGAACGACCTGATTGCCAGCGGGCGATTTATCGGAGCGGCTCCGCACCTCAAAGCCGAGGTGGGTGCAATACCATTCAATCGAGCGTTCGAGATCGCCGACGCGGATGCGGGTGTGCAGAAAGCGGGCCATAGAACAATCCTTTCGCGAGGGGTGTACATGTTGAAAGCAAGGGTTGCTGTGCGTATAGGCAGTCCCTTGCGCGGGTTGGAACGGGGCGTGTAGATTAAATAGTTAGGGACAAAAAAGAAGAAAAAATGGTGCCGAAGAGAGGACTCGAACCTCCACGGGGTTGCCCCCACATGGTCCTGAACCATGCGCGTCTACCAATTTCGCCACTTCGGCAAGTGAACGGCAAAAATTAAGCGCAGGGCTTGCAGTCGTCAAGCCCGTTTCTTTGGTGAAATAAGGCGGTTATGGCCAAAATGGAAAGCGGCTCCAAGCACGAGTCAATCGTCGTGCAAAATCGCAAAGCTCGGCACGACTACGAGGTGATGGGCCGCTACGAGACGGGCATTGTCCTGCGCGGTACGGAGGTCAAGTCATTGCGCGCCGGGCGTGCTAACCTCAAGGACAGCTTCGCTCTCGTTGAAAGAGGCGAAATTTTCCTGTACAATGTGCATATTGCCCAATACGAGCGCGGCAACAGTTTCAATCACGATCCAGAGCGCGTACGCAAATTGCTCTTGCACCGCAACGAAATCCGCAAGCTGACGGGGAGGACGCAACAACAGGGCCTTACCTTAGTGCCGCTGAAGATCTATTTCAAACGCGGCAGAGCTAAGGTGGAATTGGCATTGGTCCGCGGCAAGAAGCAGTTTGACAAGCGTCAGGTTTTGGCTCAACGCCAGGCCGACCGCGATGTCGCCCGGGTCCTCAAGGAGCGCCACCAGTGAGTTTGCCGGCGTCTGACCAGGCCGCGCCGCGCTGTTCTAAGTGTCGTGGAGTGGGCCTGTACTACGATCCGATAGTCGAGGTAGGACGCTATGGTACGCTGCGGCTTTGCGAATGCGTTGAGTGTCGCTGCGGGGGGCGGGCACCCTACCAGTACTGGGACGACGATTCGCGCAACCAGTGGTGTCCCTGCCGTTCCTATCGCCGCAAAATGACGGAAACCAATCGCCTGTTTCGCCAAGCCGATATCCCCGAACGCTACAAATGGAAGTTTGTCGATGATTTCCGAATAGCGGCACCAGACGGGACACCCATTGACCTAGCGACCACAGTCTATCTCCGCATTCACCAAGACCTGATCGAAGCAGCAGCAGCACCTAAGCGCGGCTATCTTCTCCACGGAAATCCCGGCACGGGTAAGACCTTGATGGGCTGTATTGCACTCAACGAACTCATGTTGCGCTGGACCAAGCCGGGCCGTTTTCTCAGTCTGTCGCGCACGTACTTTCAGAAATTGCGCGATACCTATTCAGCCGATAGCGAGCGCTATGGCCATACTTGGTCAATACTCGAAGAGTTGTGCAATATGCCCTATCTCGTCCTAGATGACTTCGGCATCCAGCGGGGGACCGAATGGGAAATAGAAATGCTCTACGATCTCGTAGATGCCCGCTACGGCGACCAGCGATTCACCGTTGTGACCACCAATCAGCCCCTTGATGGACTCAAGGACCTAGCCAAAGGCCGCATCTATTCGCGCCTAGTAGAGATGTGCCAACCGATCCCCATGGACGGTCCTGATTATCGGATGCATCTCAATGAGTGAGACGAACTGGAAGCGCAGCGATGGACGCCGGCCCGATCAATTGCGGCCGGTGCAGATTTTCCCGGGGTACCTGAAAACGGCGGCTGGATCGGCTCTGATCGAAATGGGCGATACAAGGGTGCTCTGTACCGTGTCGTCCGTTGATGGGGTACCGCCTTTTCTGGTGGGAACTGGCAAGGGCTGGCTGACTGCGGAATACAGTATGCTCCCTGGGTCTTCTACACGTCGAGTGGCCCGCGAACCCAATAGTCGGGCGCGTGAAATTCAGCGCCTAATCGGTCGGTCGCTGCGATCGGTCGTGGATTTGGAGCAAATAGGCGAGCGGACGCTGTATGTTGACTGCGATGTCATACAGGCGGATGGCGGTACGCGAACGGCCTCAATAACAGGGGCTTATGTGGCTTTGGTCGAGGCGTTGCAGACGCGGCAAGGCACTGTACTGGGAGATCAGGTCGCCGCTGTTAGCGTTGGAGTAGTAAGGGACCAGCTGCTATTAGATCTGTGCTATGAGGAAGATAGCCGCGCCGAAACCGATATGAACGTCGTTATGACCGGCTCGGGGGGGATCGTCGAAGTCCAAGGTACGGCCGAGGGGCGTCCCTTTACCCGTGCGCAGGCCATTGATTTACTCGACTTGGCGGCTGTGGGCACAAAGCACCTACTGGCAGTACAACAGTCTGTTTTAAGCGCACTTACGGAGGCTTAGGGGTTTGGGAGAAATGGCTTGACAGGTTTTGTACCCCCGGCTAAGTTATAAACAATCTTTAGCTTGAAGCACGTGTAGCTTTCCTTTTCCTCCCCACTCTAAACGAAGAGGATGGTTCCATGGCCGGTGTGACTAAAGTTCCATTTTGGGATATGGAAGATTGCCTCGGGAGTTATCTGGCTGAAATTGCCCAATCCAAGCCACTCTCCTCGGCCGACGAGGTCAATCTAGCGCGGAAAATCAAGCAAGGGGATGAGGACGCACGCAATCGCTTAGTCGAAGCGAATTTGCGCTTTGTGGTTAGTGTCGCAAAGGAATACCAAAATCGCGGCGTCCCTCTCGCAGATTTGGTCAGTGCTGGGAACATGGGATTGATCACCGCTGCCGAGCGCTTTGACGAAGACAAGGGCTTCAAGTTTATCTCCTATGCCGTTTGGTGGATCCGGCAAGCCATCTTACAGACGCTGGCTGAACAGTCCCGTACGGTCCGCCTGCCACTGAACAAGATCGGTTTGCTCTACAAGATATCCAAAGCGTCCCGTATCCTGCAGCAAAAGCGAACCGACGCCCCCCACCCAGAAGCTATCGCCGAGCATCTCGATGTTTCAGTCGAAGAGGTCAAGGAGACCTTAATGTGCAGTCGCTCGGTGAGGTCGCTCGACGCGCCCTTTCTCGGCGAAGAAGAGCACAGTCTGCTAGACGTGCTACCAGACGAGCGGCAAGAGTCCCCTGAAAACCAAGTGATGCGTGGTTGTCTGCGCGGGCAGATTGACTCGGCTCTGAATAGGCTCATTGGGCGCGAGGCCGAGATTCTCCGTCTCTACTTTGGGTTGAATGGGGAAGAGCCTATGACCTTAGACCAGATTGGTATGCGCTTTGGGCTTACGCGCGAGCGAGTCCGGCAAATCAAGGAGAAAGCACTGCACCGCTTGCGCCACCCCAGCCGCTGCGATCACTTGCGCACCTATAGTTAGTCAGTGTGCGCTTGAAAATGCCCCCCCACAAGGCTCCCCTGCTCCCCAATAGTCGCAGGAGTATGCCATGCCAGAAGATGCAGTTGAGGAGGATCTGCTGAATTCTATAGATGAGGTAGACGATCAGATCAAAAATTTTCGCCAGCGGGTGCGGGCCGTTTTGGACGCTGCCCAAGCCGAGGGAACGCGGCGCAACGAAAAGGAAGGGGACGCGAGGCGATAAGCGACGCGTCGATTTACCAAAGAGGGGATGGCTCGGCTGTCCCCTCTTTTGGTTTATTTACAACCAAATGGAGAGAACCGAAATGGATAAATGGGCAACAGGCATATTTACCTCGATCGACGAGGGCTTAGGGGCCGGCTTGGATTCGGTGAAGGAGCTAGGGGTTGACACCGTACATCTACACGCTCCGGGCCGCGATTTTCGCACTGCAGGGAAAACCGCGGAAATCAAGGCCCAATTCGCCGCGGCCGGGATTGAAATCAGCGTGGTTTTCGCCGGTTTTCCCGACGATGATTACACCACGCCGGAAATTGCCCAGCAAACGGTCGGGCTCGTGCCTTTAGAGCACCGGCAACACCGGCTCGAAGAGACGCTGGCTATCGCGGACTTTGCTGCTGCGCTAGGCGTAGATGCCGTTGGTATGCACTTGGGTTTTGTGCCGGAGGCGTCGGAGCCGGATTTTTCCGCGGTCGTTGAAGTTGCGCGTACCGTGTGCGATCACTGTCGGGCGCACGGCCAGTATTTTCATCTAGAAACCGGTCAGGAAACCGCCGCTGAACTGCTCGCTTTTATCGAAGCGGTCGATCGCCAGAATCTCGCGGTCAATTTCGATCCGGCCAATATGATCCTCTATCAGGCCGGCCCACCACTAGAAGCATTGGATCAGGTGGGGTGCTTTGTCCGCAGCGTACACTGCAAAGACGCTGCGATTGAGCGCTGCCCGGGCCAGCCTTGGTATGAGGACGCGCCACTTGGTCAAGGCGACGTCAACATCCGGGCATTCCTTTTGAAGTTACGCGATTTAGGGTATGAGGGGCCGCTGACCATTGAGCGCGAATACGCCCCGGACCAAGTCGGGGATATTCGCGTGGCTCTCCAACTACTCACCGACCTACGCCGAGAGATTTTGGGTTGAGCGCGTCGCTGCAGAACGGCTTGGATTTTGCAGTAGATGCGGCTTGGCAAGCGGGCAAGATCGCCTTGCGCTACTTCCAAGCGGATGTCCGAGTCGACAGGAAGGAAGACCTATCACCGGTGACCGTTGCCGATCGCGAAGCCGAAGCCAAGATACGGGACTTGTTGGCTAAAGCCTATCCCGACGATGGCATTGTCGGCGAGGAATTTGGCCAAGTCGCGGGAAGCTCCGGTACGCGCTGGATTATTGATCCCATTGACGGGACTAAATCTTTTGTCCAAGGCGTACCGTTTTACGGAGTACTCATCGCGCGGGAAGGGCCGGATGGGATTGATGTAGGCTGTTGCTATATGCCAGCCCTCGACGAGATGGTGTGGGCCGCTAGGGGCGAGGGCTGTTGGTGGAATGGCCGGCGGGCGGCAGTGTCCTCGGTAGCTGAGTTAGGCCAGGCCTGTATCTGCTATACGTCATGGCCGAGCTTTGCCGAACAAGGCCGCCAACAGGAGTGGCAGAAGCTAGTCGCCAGCACTCGGCTGCGTCGGGGATGGGGCGATTGTTACGGCCACATACTCGTGGCCACCGGCCGAGCCGAGGCCAGTTTTGACCCCATTATGAATCCGTGGGATTGCGGACCCCTGTTGCCGATTCTACAGGAAGCTGGCGGCACCTTTACCGATTGGCAGGGGGTGCCGACGATATACGGCAAAGACGCCTTCTCTTCCAACGGGCATCTCTTTGCGTCCATCATGGAGCATCTGGGTCAGCAGCCGTGATAGACGCGCTTGGAAGATGGACCGCCTTCTGCCTAGCTGTTGGCCGCGATGCGGTGGTGGCGACGTACCGCCATGATTGTACGACTGCGGCTCCAGCCATGGCCTTTGACTTTGTATTTGCCATTTTTCCGGGCATTCTCGTTCTAACGGGCCTATTGGGATTCTTGGGCATATCGTCCGAGGATTTCATTAAAGTGCTCGAAATTTTGGGCATTGTCATCCCCGTTCCGCTGCTGGAGGTAGTCGAAGACAATATCAGCTTTCTCTCGTCGCAAAGTTTATTCGTCGTCGGGTTCTTGGGCGTCATCTGGCCGGCGTCGGCTAGCATGTCCACTACGATGATGGCACTCAACCGAGCCTACGGTGTGCAAGAGCATCGGTCCTTTTACAAGCGGCGCATTCTTTCGCTCGCCTTAATCGTCGTCTTAGGGATTTCTTTCGTTTTTTTCTTTAACCTCATCCTATTTGGTGAACACGTCGAGCGTTGGCTGCGGGGCTATTGGATTTCCTCTCACTTTTATCCGTTGGTGGCCTTGTTGAGGCGCACAGTGGTCGTGATGGGCATGGTCGCCACGGCCGCCTGTATTTACTACATCATGCCCGCCGTGCGCCTGCGCTGGCTCGACGTGTTGCCGGGGAGTGTGATGTCTTCTGGGCTGGCCGGGGTCATTGCCATTGCCTTGGATTACATCGAGCGGTTCAGTTATTACAATATTGTCTATGGTGTGCTCGGGACTGCCATCATCCTCTTGCTGGCTGCGTACTTGCTGGCTTTTTCATTATTGTTGGGCGGCGAACTGAACGCGGTGCTCTACCACCGCCGCCATCCATTTGACGCCTGTCGAACAGATTATTAGGTTGGGGCTTACAGCAATAATGTCTTTGGGAAATGGAGGAACCAATGAGCAAAAATCTAATCCTATCCGCGCTCGTAACTGGGCTTGTGGCTTGCGGGGGAGGTAAAAAAGATGAGCTGACTCCTTACATTCAGACCTTGCAGAGCTTGGATAACTATAGCCAACAGCTAATGCGCTATCAGGTGTACCTAACGACCGAGGGCATGACCTCTCAGGCCCACGACGTCAAGGAAATCATGCAGACCTTGCACGACGAATTGGAGAAGGTCGAGATAGAGGATAAGTATCTCCGGGCTTTGAACAACAAAATGAAGCGGGCCTTGAAGGCGGCGATGCGCAAGCTGGTCGAGCCGGACTTCCCGACGTTTGTGCCCAATGCCCAAAAGAGCATTTCGGTCGTCGAAGACGAATTTGTCACCGTGTACGCCAACTTAAAAAAAATATGGGAGGATGCTGGCAAGACCGCACCCTTCCCGCTTAAGTGGGAAGCCTCAAAATAGTTGAGTCTGCCGCTTGCTGCACGGCGCAGAGCTCCCCCGATAACCGGGGGAGCTTTTTGCGTTCAATTCCGGCATGGCAGAAAGGGGTGAACAAGCCATGATATTCGCGTTGTTCAAATTGCTGCTGGCGACGGCGATCGTGTTGCTGTGTTACGCCGTGTACCGGCAGTTAAGAAGCGGTCCTCGCCGCGGCGCGGCTACCCAACGCAGCAGCATTGATTCGAGCCGGGTCACCGAGGCCGAATACAGCATATTGGACGAAGAAGACGAAGAAGAGGTCGAACGCAACGATCGTGGCTAAGAAAGCCAAAGGAATAAGTCCCGTTGCACTACTGGCCGAAATCGCCAAGGGAGAGGTCCGGCCTTTTTATTTGCTGCACGGGGACGAGGAATACGAGCGCGAAGCCTTAGTCGCGTCTATGATCGAAGCCTTGGTGCCGGCTCAGACGCGGGATTTTAATCTCGACGTACTGAGGGCTGAACGCCTAGAGGTGCTAGATTTTTTTCAGGTCTATGAGACTTATCCCATGATGGCCGAGAGTCGGCTGATTGTGCTGCGCGATGCCGAGGCTCTGACGACCGATCACTGTCGCGGCTTGGAGCGCGTATTTGCAAAGCCGGTGGAAACCAGTCGGCTGCTCGTTGTCGGCCAAAAGGTCGATATGCGGCGGAAGTTTTTTCGCGAACTGGGCCGCAAGGGGTGTGCGCTAGAATTTAGGCCCCCCTACGACAACCAAGTTCCGCAGTGGATACAGCGCTACGCCAAGCGTCAGGGATTGCAAATAGAGTCTGCGGCTGTCCAACTACTCAGCCAGTACGTAGGGGCCAAGCCAAGGGAGCTAGTCAGCGAGATAGAAAAGTTGGTCAGTTTTGTCGGGGTGGGCCAGCCGATCACCGCCTCTGCGGTCGAACAAGTCGCTGGCCTTACGCGCGGCGCTAGCGTGTTCGAACTCGCCGATGCCCTCGGCAAAGGGCAGGGCAAGATCGCTCAAAAGCTGATGCAGCGGTTTCTCAGCCAAGGCGAAGAGCCAACTCGCGCCGTAGCCATGGTCTCCCGCCACTTCCAGCTTTTGCTCAAGGCTAAAGGGCTAATGGATCAGTCGCTACCGCGCGACAAAATGGCCGCTGAATTGGGGGTTGCGCCATTCTTTCTGACCGGGTATTTGGAACAGGCCCAGCGTCGGTCCACCGCTTGGCTGTGGGCGAGGTTGAGTGCCTTAAGCGAAGCCGATTGGCGTCTGAAATCGCAGGGACGACGCCAGGAGCATTTGGTTTTGGAGCTGCTGGTGACCAAGTTGTGCAGGAAGGACTGAGCTTGACAATGGATAGTGCCACAACTATAATCGAAAAACTAAGGATGATGTATCGTGAGCGAACCTATCGTCTTAACCGATGACAATTTCAGCGCCGAAGTTCTCAATGCCAGTCAGCCCGTACTCGTGGATTTTTGGGCGACGTGGTGCGGGCCGTGCCGAATGATCGCGCCGATTGTCCGAGAATTGAGTAGCGAATACGAAGGCCGGGCCAAAGTGGGCAAATTGGACGTCGACGTGGCCCAGAAAACAGCGGCTGAATTCGGCATCCGCAGCATCCCTACCTTGCTCATTTTCAAAGAGGGTAAAGTCGCCGATCAGATCATTGGCGCCGTCCCCAAAGGGCAAATCACCGAAAAGCTAGAGGCCGCCTTGGCCTAATTGTGCGGACGAACGGGTGTGGGGCCTTGCTTGTCTAAGCGGGAGTGCTAAGCACATGTCGTCTGATCCTCTCTGGCGACACGTCTTTCGTCGTCTGCAAGAGCGCGTAAGGAACGGCCGCAACGAAGAAGAGACTGCCGCCTGCAAGCTCTTGCGGAAAGTGCCCATTTTTCAGGAACTAAGCGGGCGCGAACTACACAAAATAGAAGAGATGCTCTACGGGCCGCGAGACTGGCGCGCTGGTGAGGTGATTATCAACCAAGGAGACCCCGGGATGGGGATGTACATCGTCGCCTCCGGCCAAGTGCGGATCGTCCAGAAGGGCGACGACGGGTTTGAGAAGCAGCTAGCCACCTTAACCCGGGGGGATCTTTTGGGTGCCCATGCCCTTATTGATGAATCGCCGCGCCCTGCTTCAGCTTACGCCGTCCAGCCCTGTAGCCTCTTCGTTTTTTGCCGCCCCGACTTACTCGAACTCATAGATATCAATCTCCCGCTTGCCTTGAAGATCCTCGACGGCTTGGCGCAAGCCATCTCGACCGACCTACTCGAAGTCATAGAGAAACTCTCGGCGCAGTTGCGCGACTCTGAGCGCCTGTTAAAAGGCGCGCGGCGTGCAGGTAGTATTCAATGATGAATTGGCAAGTGAAAGTAGTACTGGCCTTGGTGGCCGTGGCGGTCGGCGGATGGTTTGTATATGAGATTCGCGGCATTCTCACGCCTTTTGTTTTGGCTTTTATCTTAGCTTATGTCCTCTACCCAATCATCGATTGGATGGAGAGAAGAGGATTGGGGCGGGCTTGGAGTACTCTGCTTGTCTTTTCGCTCGTTTTTGTGGGGTTGGGGCTAGGCTCATTTAAGGTTGGAGACAAGTTGGTTGGAGAAACGGTAGATAGGGTTTTTACCATCGCCAATACCGGCGATCAACCCCTAATCATCCGCGAGATGGTTTGGGAAGACGATTCGCGGGACCAGCCGTTTGTCCTAAGAGAAGAATACCGCTGGCCGCTCGAGATCGCCCCCTTGGATGAGTTATCCGTTCTCCTGCGCTTTGTGCCCAAGGACCAAACACCGGCTGGAAACGCGCTCTTGATCGCGTACTCGCAGGGCCAGGACGATCATAGGCAGCGCATTAGCGTCCACGGCAATGGCGGGGTGGTCGCAGGCGGCCAAGCCGGTAGGTCGGGTTCTGTTAGGTTTTCGCGGACCGATATTGGCTTTGGCGAGGCCGACCCCAACGTCTTGGTGGAAATCGGCGATAGGATATTGGCGGAAACTAGCACCAGAGCAGCAAAAATTGAGCCTATGTTACAGCCCTATTTGGGGAGCGATTTCCGCCTCGCCGAGTTGATTCGGGAGCATGGCGAGCGGCTGATGAGGACCATGTTGGGAGGCACTACGCTATTTATCGAGGGCGTGATTTCGGGCCTTACTTTTGTGGTGATCGTGCCGTTTGTGGCCTTTTTCTTTCTCAAGGAGGGACGGCACTTGACGCGATGCCTGATGGCACTGGTTCCCAACGCCTATTTTGAATTGTGCCTAAACCTGATGTACCAAGCCAATAGGCAGATCGGGAATTACATTCGCGGCCAGCTTTTGGCCGTTCTCGTCGTATCGGTGCTCGCGATTAGCGGCCTGTCCATTCTTGGCCTCTATTATGCCCTGCCTTTGGGGCTGCTCGCCGGGTTGGCCAATGTAATCCCATTTCTCGGGCCATTAATCGGGATCGTCTGTTCTTCGATTGTGGCCTTGGCCACCGGCGGTGGCTTGGCGATGGTGGCCAAAGTGATCGTCATGTTTTTGGTTATTCAACTGATCGACAACGTACTCATTCAACCCACAATGGTGGCCAAAAGCGTCGAGTTGCACCCTTTGGTCGTCCTTTTTGTCGTCATGGTGGGAAGCCAGTTGATGGGCATCGTCGGGATGCTGATCGCCGTGCCGCTCACAGGCATCGCGAAAGTGAGCGGCCAAACCATCTGCGAAGGGGTCAAGCAATACCGATTGAGATAGGTTGACAGACTTATATATATTTTGCTTAACTACACCTCACATCTCAACTGTAGTACGAAGTACTTAAGGCCCCTTAAGGGGTAGGAGGAATAGATTAATTGGGTAGTTCAATACACTTAGAAAGCACGGCGGTGAGCGAGTTGGCTCAACGCATCGGGGACGCCCGCAAACTCTACGGCAACGATAGTCCTTATGTCATAGGTGTGATGGCGGCTGTCGAATGGATAACCCAAGGTACAGAAGGTGGCCAAGGGCTCAAGCAAGACCTGCTAACCCGCGTTCTAGACAGCGAAGGAAAGAAACAACTGTCTCGTCCGCTTTCCGGCAGTGCAGAGACTAGCCCCCTGCCACACGAACGCCGCGCCTTGGCGGAAAACACTTGGACTCGTGGCATAGTCAAGTGGTTTAACAACGATAAGGGATATGGTTTTATCTCGACAGACAGCGATGTCGATGTTTTCGTCCACTGGCGCGATATTTCATCTTGGGACCGGACTTTGACCCAAGATGATGAAGTTGAGTTTATGGTGACCCGCACTGCCAAGGGATTTCAAGCCATCAACGTGATGAAGGCTGGCCAAGACCAGGCCGCAGGGGAGGCGGACTCGGGCGAGGCGGTCGAGACCCCCGACGAAACCGAGGCGGTCGAAAGCACTGACGGCGATGCCTCTGAGAGCGAAGACAAGATCCCAGACTTCCAAGACGACGAGGGGCAGTTGTAGGGCAAGATGGGTAAAAAAACGTCCGATATAGCCTGTTCGTTCTGCGGCAAAGGGGGCGACCAAGTCGAGAAGATCATTCAGGGGCCCTCAGTGTATATATGCAGTGAATGCATCGGCTTATGCAATGAGAGGCTGTCAGAGGACGCCAAGCGCGATCTTAGTCTCAATGGCCGTCCTCTCCCCAAGCCGGCCGAAATCAAGGCTCACCTCGACGCGCATATTATCGGCCAAGAACGCGCCAAAAAAGCACTTTCGGTCGCTGTGTACAACCACTACAAGCGTGTGCATTCCGGTGCTGCGGATGTCCAGCTCAGCAAGAGCAATATCCTGCTCATCGGCCCCACCGGAGTGGGCAAGACGCTTTTGGCGGAGACGTTGGCGCGCATATTACAAGTGCCTTTTGCGATCGTTGATGCTACGGTCCTGACCGAGGCCGGGTATGTAGGCGAGGACGTGGAAAATATCCTCGTACGGCTCCTCCAAGCTGCGGATTATGATGTCAAACAAGCGGAGCGCGGGATTTTATTTATCGACGAACTAGACAAAGTCGCCCGCAAATCCGGTAATCCCTCCATAACCCGCGACGTTTCAGGCGAAGGCGTCCAACAGGAACTCCTTAAGATCTTAGAGGGGACCGTATCTGGAGTGCCGCCGAAGGGGGGACGCAAGCATCCCGAACAGCCTTTGGTGCAAATAAACACCAAAAACATTCTCTTTATCTGCGGCGGGGCTTTCGATGGGCTAGATAAAATTATCAGCCAACGCATCGGAACCAAGTCCATGGGCTTTGGTAGCCCCCTTGACGACCGCGAGGAAGTGGGCGGGGCCAATCTATTGGCGCGCGTCGAACCCGAAGAATTGATCCAGTACGGCCTGATTCCCGAGTTGATTGGCCGTTTGCCAGTGGTGGGCGTCTTGCATCCCCTGAGCGATCAGGCGTTAATGGACATCTTGCTCAAACCGCGGAACGCACTCGTCAAACAGTACCAGAAACTCTTTGAGATGGACGGCATTGCCCTGCGGTTTGAAGATGAGGCGCTGTACAAGGTCGTCGAATTAACCCAAGAAAAGGAAATGGGCGCACGCGGTCTGCGGGCGGTCTTAGAGACCGTCATGTTTGAAATCATGTTTGAGCTCCCGACCCGAGACGATACCGCCGAATGCGTCATTACTAAGGAATTCATCGAAAACAAGGCCCCGCCCACCTTCGTGTACAACAAGAAGCGAGCTTGATCCCGAAATTGAGCGTTGAGCTTTAATTAGTCCCTTCTCCACGCGAGTGAACGCGCGGGTGGAGAAGGGTTTTTTTGCGAGAAAAGCGCAATGCAGCCTAGGCATTATCCATCGCGGGTGCTGTGGCGGCACCAGCCTGCGGCCACCGCGGCCACCGCCGTCGGAGAAGTGGCTGTGCGAGGGCGGCTCCTCCGCTTCGCCGCAGGTCGAGGGCGCATCGCAGACGAGAGTGGGGAGGTCAATTTCGTCGTCAAGACAGGGGTAGCTGGGATAAAAGCCGGGGATATAGTGGAGTTATATGGGATTGCGGCAGAAGGGATTATAGATGTTAATCAAATTCGCTTATTAGCCTCTAGTCGAGCGGATTGGCGCCAAGGAGATTGGTCGCGGTTCCACGCCAATGGACTGTGGGCGAATATGCGGGTGCGCGCCGCCGTATTAGACGCTGTACGCGATTTTTTTAGGAATCTGGGCTTTCTCGCGGTGGAGACGCCCACACTGGCCCGCGCCTCGGCGCAAGAGGAGCACATTGAGCTATTTGCCACGGAGTACCAGGGCGACAAGTCGCAAGAGCCGCTTTACCTTGCCCCTTCACCCGAGCTATACATGAAGCGATTGTTAGGAGTGGGTTTTGAGCGGATTTACCAGATCAGCCGCTCGTACCGCAACGGGGAGTTGGGGCCGCAACACAACCCCGAGTTTACCCTAATCGAATGGTATCGGGCGTACGCCAGTTACGCGGAAATCATGGCCGATGTCGAGCACTTGGTGGCCCATGTGGCGGAAAGCGTCTTGGGGCGGTCGAGCGTGGTCCGAGCAGGGCGCGAGATCCGCTTGCAGCCGCCGTGGGAGCGGCTCAGCGTCCGCGATGCTTTTGTGCGCTGGGCTGCTGTCGATTTGGATGCCTGTGCAGACGCGGAATCACTTTTTCGCCAAGCGCGTGCGCTGGGCTATGACAGTGCTAGACAAGCGGATCGTTGGGAGGACTTATACCACAAAATTCTGCTGGAGAGAGTCGAGCCAGAATTGGCCAAACTAGGGGCTGTCCACCTTTTCGATTATCCCCGGCAATTAGCCGCATTGGCCAAGTTAAAAGAAGGCGATCCAGCCGTAGCCGAGAGGACGGAAGCGTACTTGGGGGGAGTGGAGTTATCAAACGGCTATACCGAGTTAAACGACCCAACCCAGCAGCGAGAGCGCTTTGCGCGGGGGGTGCGGTCAGGAGGCGCACCAGCCGACGAGGCATTTCTCGCAGCTATGGAGCGAGGCATTCCGCCAGCCGGTGGCGTGGCTTTGGGGTTGGATCGGTTGGTTGTGATTATGGCTGGCGCGTCTTGCCTAGAAGAGGTCATCGCCTTTCCACTGGGGCATTAGTCGGCGAGGGTGGCCAGCTCTTTTTCGGATGCCAGCAGCCCGTCAATCAGGCCGAAATCGATCGCCTCGGCCGGCGATAGAAAGTAATCGCGCTCGGTGACCAGCTCGATGCGCTCGAGCGACTGGCCGGTATCTTGGACTAAGATCTGGTTGAGCCGGTCGCGCCACTCGACGATTTCGCGGGCGTGGATTTCGATATCAGCCGCTTGGCCGCGGACGCCACCCCAAGGCTGGTGCAGCATGAGCCGAGAATGGGCCAGGGCGTGGCGCTTGCCTTGGGTCCCGCCAGCGAGGAGAATTGCGCTCATGCTGTACGCTTGGCCGATGCACAGCGTTGCTACGTCGCAGGGGACGTGCTTCATGGTGTCGTAGATGGCCAAGCCGGCCGTGAGGCTGCCGCCGGGGCTGTTGATGTAGAGCGAGATGTCTTTCTTGGGATCTTCTGAGGCTAGAAAGAGCAACTGGGCGATGACGAGGTTGGCTTCGTGGTCGTCGATCTGAGTGCTGATAAAAATTATCCGTTCCTTGAGGAGGCGCGAGAAAATATCGTAGGCACGCTCGCCGCGACCGGTCTGTTCGATTACTACGGGTACGATTGCCATGTGCTATTCTGTGGTTAGAAGGGAGCCTATTGTTGGTTAATGGACTATAGGCGATGCCCAATATAGTGTCAATGGGACGCCGCTTAGGTCGGTTGACCGCGCTGGGCTGGGGCGGTACATTTTACCTTGCTCACAGTACGTTGTTGCCCTCCGAAGGTAAAGTCTCTAATCCATTGCCAGGCATAGTGCTACGACTTTTTGAACTTTGTTGCTTGGGCCTAGCTGGTCACAGGTGCGCGTGCTCGTAGGTATTACCGGCGGCATGGGGGCGGGCAAGTCCTCACTGGCGCAAATACTCGCGGAGTTGGGTGCTCTGCGGGTCAATGCCGACGAAGTGGCCCTCGAAGTGGCGGCCATCCCGGCAGTGATAGAGGAGCTACAAGCGGCATTTGGCCGCGATTTGCTCGGCTCGGACGGGTGCTTGAACCGCCGGGAGTTGGGACGGCGTGCCCTGCGGTCGGACGAGGCGAGCAAGCGGTTAGAGGCGATTATGCGGCCGCCGCTATCAGCGGCCATAGAGTGCCAGCTAGCGCAGGCTGTGGAGAAAGCCGCTGGCGGAGTCGTGGTGTTTGATGCGCCGCTGATATACGAGTGGGGCCATGAGGGGAACTTTGACCGGATCGTGGTGGTTGATGCTGAGGAGGAGCAGTGTGTGTCGAGGGTACAGCAGCGCAGTGGCTTGTCGGTGTACGAGATTAGGCAGCGGATGGCACGCCAGATGGATCCAGCAAAAAAAAAGAGGCGCGCCGACTTTGTCATTGACAATAACAAGGGCTTGGCCGCGCTCGCCGCGCAGGCGAAAAAACTGTGGGCCGAGTTAGTCAATGGCGCAGGAAAGAGGCAACCATGACCAAGGAGCGTTTGCAGCGGACGCCGCTCTATGAAGTCGCCGTCGCCGAAGGCGGGCGCATGGCCCCTTTTGGTGGGTGGGAAATGCCGGTCCAGTTCGAAGGTATCCGCAGCGAACACTGGGCGGTGCGCCGTGCGGTTGGTCTGTTCGATATCTCGCACATGGGGCGAATCGCCGTTTCCGGGGAGCGTGGACGAGCCTTCCTCGACAGCCTCCTACCAGCGCGGGTGTGCGAATTGACTATCGGCGCGATGCTCTACGCGCCGCTGTGCAATGAACAGGGAGGATGCGTGGACGATCTGGTAGTGTATCGGCTTGCACCGCAGGAGTACCTCTTGGTGGTCAACGCGAGCCGGAAGGCCGTTGACTGGCAGTGGATTACCGCGTACGCCGCCGGGTGGTCCGGCGTGCAAATTGAGGATTTGAGCGATGGACAGGGCATGGTAGCGGTGCAGGGGCCGCAGGCCGTCGCCCTAGTCGAAGCGCTTGCTGGGCCGGCTAGCGTGGCACTGGGCTACTATCGCTGCGCGGCGATGGAGATCGCCGGAATCCGAGTCTTACTCAGCCGCAATGGTTACACCGGCGAAGACGGGTTTGAAATTATGTGCCCGACGGCCCAAATTGTCGCGTTGTGGGCCAAACTCCGCGCAGCCGGTGCTCAGCCTTGCGGGCTAGGCGCGCGCGACACCTTGCGCCTCGAAATGGGCTTTTGCCTTTATGGAAGCGAATTGGACGAGCAGACAACTCCCTTAGAGGCGGGTTTGTCTTGGACTTTGGATTTGGAAAAAGCGGTTAATTTCGTCGGAGCCGAGGCCCTGCGAGCACAGCGCACGGCCGGAGGGTATCGCCGGCTGCGCGGCTTCCGCATGTTGGAGAAGGGCATTCCGCGGCCGGATTATCCGATTCTCAACGAGCGCGGGGAACAGGTGGGTACCGTGACCAGTGGGACGCATTCGCCGGTGCTCGGCGAAGGAATAGGGCTAGCCTATTTACAGCGCGGCGCACAAAAAATAGGCACTGAGCTATACATTGACATGAGGGGCAAGCAGCAACCTGCCGTGGTGGTCAAGCGGCCCTTTGTGTCTTCGGGCCTTAAAAAGGACTGAGAGGCTTTATCTGCTGCCTTTAGGCAGTGAACGGAGGTGCATGGGCGACGAATTTGGATCGAGTGACGATTTTGTCCGTCGGCATATCGGCCCCACAGCCGAGGACGTAGCTGCTATGCTCGCGGCGATAGGGGTCGACCGCTTGGACGACCTCATGGCCGAGGCCCTGCCCGCGGCGATTCGGATGGAAGGCTCCTTGGCGCTAGGTGACGGCCTCAGCGAGTACGAGTTGATGGGTAGATTGCGTGCATTGGCCAGCCAGAATCGCCGCTGTCGCAGTTTTATTGGTCTAGGGTACTCGGACTGCATAACTCCGCCAGTGATCCAGCGCAACATCTTGGAGAATCCAGGCTGGTACACCCAGTACACGCCCTATCAGTCCGAAATCGCCCAAGGGCGGCTAGAGGCCCTGCTCAACTTCCAAACCATGATCGGCGACTTGACGGGTTTTGCCTTGGCCAATGCTTCTTTATTGGACGAAGCCACGGCCGCGGCCGAAGCCATTGCCATGCTGCGGGCCGTGCAAAAGAAAAACGCGAGCCAGCGCGTCTTTGTCTCGTCGGCCTGTCACCCGCAAACCATCGCCGTGGTCAAGGTCCGGGCTGAATCGCGGGGGTGGGAGGTTGTAGTCGGCGATCACCGAGCATGCGCTGCTGCGGCCGGGGCTTTCGCCGCGCTGCTCCAATATCCAGCTTCGGATGGTGCGCTATACGACTACGCCGACTTCTGCGCTCAGGCGCACGCCCAGCAGACGCTTGTGTGCGTGGCCGTCGATTTGCTCGCCTTGTGTTTGCTGCGGCCCCCCGGTGAGTTTGGGGCCGATGTGGCCATTGGGAGCGCACAGCGCTTTGGTATGCCAATGGGGTACGGCGGCCCGCACGCCGCCTTTTTGGCGACGCGACCCGAGTACCAGCGGCAGGTGCCCGGGCGCATCATTGGCGTCTCTGAAGATGTCCGTGGCCAGCCGGCCCTGCGCATGGCCCTGCAAACCCGCGAACAGCACATCAAACGAGAACGGGCGACGAGCAACATCTGCACGGCCGAGGTCTTGCCAGCCATAGTGGCGAGCATGTACGCGATCTATCACGGGCCCGAGCGGTTGCGGCGCATGGCCCATCGCATACACTGCGCGGCGCGGACGCTCGCCCGCGCAATAGAAAAAGCCGGCTATCGAGTCGTCCACGACCAGTACTTCGACACACTGCGCGTTGAAGTGGGGGCGCGGGGAGATGCGCTATTGGCGCAGGCGCGAGCCGCAGGGATGAACTTTCGCGATCTAGGGGACGGGCACTGGGGCATGGCCCTCGACGAAACGACCGACAAGGCCGATTTACAAGCCATTCTCACTTTGTTGGGCGGCGAGTTGCCTCCCGAAGTCGATACCGCTCCTGCTTGGGGGCCTGAGCACGTCCGCCACTCGCGCTTTATGGAGCATCCCGTCTTTGCATCGCATCACTCCGAAACCGAAATGATGCGCTACATGCGCCGACTCGAAGCCAAGGATCTGTCCTTGGTCCACGCGATGATTCCCCTCGGCTCGTGTACCATGAAGCTCAATGCGACCGCGGAAATGATGGCAATTACCTGGCCCGAATTCGCTGGGCTGCATCCATTTGCGCCCGTAGAGCAAGCCCAAGGGTACGCGGCAGTTTTCGCCGAAATGGAGGACATGCTGCGCGAAATCACCGGCCTCAAGGGCATTTCGCTGCAACCCAACGCAGGTTCGCAGGGCGAATACGCTGGCCTACTCATCGTGCGCAAATACCACCAGACCCGCGGAGATTTCCAACGGAACGTTTGCCTCATACCGGCCTCGGCCCATGGGACGAACCCGGCCAGCGCGGCCATGGCCGGGTTGGACGTGGTCGTCGTCGCCTGTGATGCGGACGGCAACATCGACTTGGCGGACCTGCGGGCGAAGGCCACCGCCTACCGCGCACGCCTCGCGGCCCTAATGGTGACCTACCCCTCGACGCACGGGGTGTTTGAAGAGGCCATCGGCGAAATTTGTGCGATTGTCCACCAAGCGGGCGGTCAGGTTTACATGGACGGTGCCAATATGAATGCCTTGGTGGGATTGTGCCGGCCCGGGGAAATCGGCATTGACGTGTGCCATTTGAATTTGCACAAGACCTTCTGCATCCCCCACGGCGGGGGCGGTCCGGGGATGGGGCCCATCGCCGTGGCCGAGCACTTAGTAGAGTTTTTGCCCTCGCATCCCCTCGTCCATACAGGTGGGGCCGAAATGCCCCACCCACCGCCTTCGAGCGGTAAATCAATTGGCCCCATTGCAGCCGCTCCGTGGGGCAGTGCCTCAATTGTGCTCATATCTTGGGCGTACTTGCGGCTGATGGGTAGCGCGGGCCTTGCTGAAGCGACGCGGGTGGCGATTCTCAATGCCAATTATCTGAGCAGTCGTCTCGAGGATTCCTTCCCCGTGCTATACAAGGGGCGCAACGGGCGCGTAGCCCACGAGTGCATTCTCGATCTGCGTTGGGCGCGGGAACACGGCATTGGCGTAGAAGACGTGGCCAAGCGGTTGATGGACTACGGCTTCCACGCCCCTACGGTATCCTTTCCGGTCGTCGGGACCCTGATGGTCGAACCTACCGAAAGCGAGTCCAAGGCCGAATTGGACCGGTTTTGCGACGCTATGATCGCCATTGGCGGCGAAATCCAGCAAGTAGCGGCCGGGGAAATAGACCGCGCCAACAATCCGCTCGTCCACGCGCCGCACCCGATGGATGTCGTGCTGGCTACCGAATGGGATCGGCCTTATTCTAGAACCGTTGCCGCCCTGCCGGCTCCTTGGCTGTTGGAGCGCAAGTTCTGGCCAGCCGTCGGGCGCTTAAACGACGCGCAAGGCGATCGCAACCTGATCTGTTCCTGTCCGCCGGTAGAGGCCTATTCTCCAGAGGAATGAAATGAACCAGAAGCGTGCTTTAATCACGGGCATTACCGGCCAAGACGGTTCGTACTTGGCCGAGTTGCTGCTGGAAAAGGACTATGAGGTTTTCGGGCTGGTGCGCCGCAGTAGCACGGTCAATTTCGAGCGGATCGGCCATTTGCAGGATAAAATTGAGCTGATCTCCGGCGATTTGTTGGACCAAAAGTCGTTGGTTTCGGCGCTACAGGCCGCGCGGCCGCAGGAAGTGTACAATCTGGGTGCCCAATCCTTTGTGCCGGTTTCTTGGGATCAGCCCATGTTGACCGGCGAGGTCACGGGCTTGGGCGTGACGCGGCTACTTGAAGCCATCCGCGCCGCCGACGCGAATATTCGCTTTTACCAAGCCAGCACCAGTGAGCTATTCGGCAAGGTACAGGAGTCGCCGCAGAATGAGCAAACGGCCTTCTATCCGCGTTCGCCCTACGGAGTGTCCAAACTCTACGCGCATTGGATCACCATCAACTACCGCGAAAGCTACGGTATGTTCGCCTGCACGGGCATTCTCTTCAATCACGAGTCGCCGCGCCGCGGACGCGAATTTGTCACGCGCAAGATCACGCATGGCGTGGCCCGGATCAAACACGGGCTAGACCAAGAGTTGCGCCTCGGCAATCTCGATGCCCGCCGCGATTGGGGCTATGCGGGCGACTTTGTCCTCGCGATGTGGATGATGCTCCAGCAGGATGAACCCGACGATTACGTCGTCGCCACGGGTGCCTCGCGCACGATTGGTGAATTCTGCGAGGTCGCCTTCGCCCACGTCGGCTTGGACTGGCGGCAATACGTGGTCGTGGATGAGCGCTTTTTGCGCCCCGCCGAGGTATATACCCTGTTGGGCGATGCGACTAAGGCGCGGGAAAAACTCGGTTGGGCGCCCGAGGTTGGCTTTGAGGAAATGGTCCGGCAGATGGTCGACTGGGACTTAGAGCAGGTGGCCCATCAGTCGGCCTCAGTACGCCCGGCCCGGCGGCGATAGCGGCGGCTGAACTTGCGGATCTGGCCGCATATCGTCTGAATCGCCCGCACATCGCGCACTTCCAAATCGACCCTGTTAAAGAAGCGGCGCAGCACTCGGCCGAAGTGGTCTGGCTTGTTGTTGTACGGGGTAAACTCTATCTCGGCCAGGGCTTGCAGGATCTGAGCGAGCATGCGCTCGCGCTCGCCAGCCGTAGCCAGTTGCCCGGGCGGATCCGGTGGTTTTTCGCTCACGGCCGCATACAGTCCGTAGGTGAATAGGAGCACAGCATGGGAGAGGTTGAGGGAGGGATAGGCGGTGGCCGTGGGGAATCTCAATACTTGATGGCAGAGCGCGAGTTCCCCATGCCACAAGCCATCTCTTTCGCGTCCAAACACGAGGGCGATGCGGCGGTGATGGGCTTGGGCGGCGAGTTGGGCAATCAGCGGCGGCGCGGAAGTAACCGCACGGAAGCGGCCCCGCCGATGGGTCGTGCCGACGACGACATGGCAATCGGCTACGGCCGCGGCGAGGCTGGGGAAAACTTGGCTACCGGCGAGAATATCGCCCGCGCCGTGGGCAAAGGCGCGGGCTTCCGGCGTATCCCACGCCCCGGGATTGACCAAGGCCAACTGGCTTATGCCCGTAGTTTTGAGTACCCGGGCCGTAGCACCGATATTGCCAGGCGTCGCCGGCTCGACGAGCACGACGCGGATGTTGTCGAGAGGATTCATGCGGCTTGTCAAACTAAACCAAGAAGGACGCTGTGCGCCAATGCCCACCGTAGGTGAACTCACCCGCGTCCAACTCGCGGACGGCCTTTATTTGCATCTGCACAGCATTGGTCTGTACAAGACGATCCGGGTGGATGTGTGTCTGAGTACGCCATTGTGTGCGCCGCGACATTCACTGGTGGCCCTGAGTAGCCGACTGCTGGCGCGGGGCACACACAAGCTGCCCGATATACAGAGCCTCAACCGCTTTATCGACGACCTCTACGGGGCATATTACTCGGTGCAAGTAGATCGCTTAGGGGCGCATCAGTTCATTCACTTATGCCTAGAAGTCATAGACGATAATTTCCTTGGGGAGAAGGGGATACTAGAACGAGGTCTGACTTTTCTCCGCGACGTCATGCGCGATGGTAGCGGATTTCAACGCGACCCGCTGGAGCGCGAAAAGCACCGCCTCACCCGGCAAATTGCCGATGGTTTCAACGACAAACTGGGCTACGCACAAGGGCGATGCCGGGAAGAGATGTGCCGGGGCGAACCCACGAGCCTGTCGCCGCTGGGCAACCCCGCGGATTTTGCGGCTGTGCAGGCCGACGAGCTATGGGCTTTCCACTGCGCGCGGACTACTGCCGACCGCCTCGACCTCTTCATAAGCGGCGATCTGCGCTTGGAGCAGATTCAGCCCTTGGTGGAGTCGCTTTTTATTTGGGAGCGCGGGGAGCGTACTGCCAGCCAACCCCAACCCCAGCCGCGGCGTCCTCGCCGTACTGAGATACCGCGCGAGGTTTTTGAATGCCAAGCGGTGCGAGAGGCAAATATAGTGTTGGGCTACCGCACGCAAGTCGCTTATGGCGCGGACGGCACAGACGACTATCCGGCTTTGATTCTCCTAAACCTGATGCTCGGCGGCGATGGGCCATCGCGGCTGTTCAAGCGTCTCCGCGAAGAAGAGGGCTTGTGCTACTACATCGCATCTCATGTCGAGGCATTGAGCGGCCTGCTCTTTGTGACCGCAGGCATTGAGGCGGCGGCCTACTCCGAGGTGCGGGATAAGGTGAAACGGGAGTTCGAAGCATTGTGCGCAGGGGACTTTGATGGCCGAGAAATCGAAGCAGCTCGGCACTTGTTGCGCGCGTGGCTGTTGGGGTTGGCCGAAGACCGCGAGGGCTTTTTCCGCTATCAGTTGCGGGAAGGACTGATCGGAAGCAGCCAGTCCCCAGAAACGCTATGGCAGCGCATCGAGCAAGTCGGCGTTGAGGACCTAACGCGCGTGGCCGGTGGGATTGTGGCGGATACAACCTTTTTATTATACGGAATGTGAGAACGTGATCGCGGATACGCTATGGGGGGAAGGAGTGTACCGCAGCCGCTTGGCTGGCCTTGATGTATGGGCGGTGCCGCGGCCGGGCAGTCGGCAGAAAGCGGCCGTGCTGTACATAGACTACGGTTCGGTCGATCTGCGCTTGCGTGCCCGCAACTCCAGACAGATACAAGCCACGCCGGCCGGCACCGCGCACTTTCTCGAACACCGCCTTTTTGCCAAACCTTACGGCGACATCACGGAACAAATCAGCCGTCTTGGGGGCTACGTAAATGCCAGTACTAGTTTTACTTCGACCGTCTTTTTTCTAACGTGCATTGAACACTTTTCCGCCCACCTAGATTTGCTCTTTGAGCTTGCCTTGGACCTGCACGTCCAGTCGGCGGGCGTCGCTCAGGAGCGCGAAATCATTGACCGCGAGCTACAGATAAGTTGCGACGACCCGGAGTGGCTCGGGTTCCTACGCGGCCTTGAGGGGCTGTACCAGAATAGTCCCTTGGCGTGCGACATCGCCGGTACGCGGGAGAGCATCGGGCAGATTGACGCGGACACGCTAACTCGTTGCCACGAGGTGTTTTATCGGCCCGAATATATGGGGCTGTACTTGTGCGGAGATTTCGACGTAGAGGCTACCTACGCGGCCGTCGAGTCCACTTTGCTAAAGTTAAAGTACAGTCGGCCGCGCTCGGCGTGGGACCGAGTGGAACGCCGAGTGGTGTTGCCAACTCCGCAGCCGCTCGGGGCCTTGGTGCTGCCGGTCAGTCGGCCCTATACCTTGCTATTTTTCGGTGACGACAAGGCTGGTCAATCAGGCCGCGATTTGCTCTTGCGGGAGTTGGCCTTAGAGCTGGCCTTGGATATTGCCGTGGGGCCTGCGAGCCATTTTTTTGCCGCGCACTACGAAGATGACCTGATTGACGAGGATGCCTTTGGAGCCGAGGTCCATGCCGAGCAGACGTTCTGCTTTTGTACGGTGGGCGGATACACCCAGCAGAGCGAGCGATTATGCGAGGAGATAATCGCCGCCTTGGCTGGTCTCGACGAGCGCGTCGTGGCCGCGGATTTGGGCCGCGCCAAGCGCAAAGCCTACGGCATGCTGCTGCGTGCGTGGGAGCAAACCGAGGATGTGGCCGATATGATCTGCGCGGCCGCGGTGAGAGGAGTTGCTCCTAGCGTCTATTTTGACGTCCACGAGCAGATCGGAGTCGGCGAGATTCTCGAGGTACTGGATAGCTGTTTGTCTCCGGCGCACCAGAGCGCGATGCAGATTGTACCCACCGGATGCGCGGAGTAATGGCCGACAAGATCTATCGCTATTGGATTGCGGTGCCAAGTGGATTGGAGGCCGTGGCACTCGACGAACTGCGCGAGTACGCGCCCGAGGTGCAGCAGGTCAATGTCGAACCGGGCGGGCGTGTGGGCCAGATTTTCTTCACGTACAAGCGCAGCCCCCGGCAACTGCTACAACTGCGCTCGGCCATGCAGTGCGCCGGTTTACTCGTTCAGATGCACGGCGTTACGGTGGGGCGACCGGGCCTCGAATACATCTGCCAACACATCGCCCGCTGCGATCTGACGCCGGTCAAAAGCCTCGCTCAGGTCCAGTCCACGGCGATTGACCCCCATGCTTTTACCTTGAGCGCGACGCTGCGGGGCCGGTACCGATTCAGTGCGGCCGAGCTGACCGCGGCCGTGGCGGCGGTTTTGCGCGACAAACACGGGTTGCGCCGAGGCAACGGGCCGAATTTGCTGCGGCTTCACCTGCAACTGACCGGGCGCCGTGCCCTGTTGGGGTTGCGGCTAGGGGAGGGCATTGGGCCGAATGAAGCCGTGGCGTATTGCTTGGCTCGCTTGGTAGCTATGCAGCCGGGGGCTTGTGTCCTGTGGGCGCGCCGCGATCCGCGGGAGTTGGCCGCACTAAAGGAGGCGTTTGCTCCGCGTCTGCTAGTAGGTATTCGAGCGCATCTCATCGCCGCGTTGGATCATCTGCCGCTGGTGGCCGCCCATCTCGATTACGCCTTTAGCTTAGCCGGCGAGAACCCGGCCGCTGAACTGGCCGAATTGGCGCGGGGGTTGCGTACCGGTGGGATCGCCGTGGTTCAAGTCGCCCATTTCGACCCCTTCATCGCCGCTTTGGAGACCGAAGCCTATCCATTAGCCATCTTGGCCGACTTGGAGATGCACGAGCACGGGCGGACGTATCGGCTGGTCGTGCTGGAGCGTTTGGCAGAGGAAGACGCTGGGCTTTTACTGAGGGTGAACGCACTCGGAGTTTGACCCTTAATCATGCGAGGTATTACGTATTACCTTATAATAAGGTTTAACGACACCCCTCTTACCCAAAGGAGATAGCCAATGAAAAGGATCATTTGCTGGGGCTTGCTTGGTAGCATTGGCATGTTGTGGTCTTGTGGTGAAGAGCCGCCGACGAGCACTACACCAGCGCAAATTGACGCGGCTTGGGAGACTGTAGCGATCAACGGGGTCAACTATCTAGCGGTTGCTGGCAAGACAGTCGGCACCGCAAACCCGGAACTCCAGATAACGATACCGATCCGCTACACCATTGAATCGGGCTGGATAAGACTCTCTGATACCTTGGTGGTTGCCGGCCGCAAATATATCTATGAGGCAGCGTGTGCCAATGCTGCTCGTCGTGATGATGACGACGACGATCACGACGATGATTACGACGATGATCGCGATGACGATGATTACGATGACGATGATTACGACGATGATGATTACGACGATGATCGCGATGACGATGATCACGATGATGATTACGATGATGATTACGACGATGACGATTACGACGACGATGATCACGACGACGATTACGACGATGATTACGACGATGACGATTACGACGACTAATTCTTTGTTCCGTCGCTCGGATTCGCGTATTAAGTGGATATAGACTCATGCCAGCACCTAGATCCGCCGCCGCTTTTGCCCAAGCACAGCAGGTCATGCCCGGGGGCGTGAACAGTCCGGCGCGAGCTTTTGGCGCAGTGGGTGGTGGTCCTCGCTTTATTGAGCGAGGAGTTGGTTCGCGGATTTTTGACATTGATGGCCGCGAATACATTGACTACGTGTGCTCTTGGGGGCCACTCATTTTCGGCCATGCCCATCCTCGCGTCGTAAAAGCCGTGCAGGCAGCCTGTGCAAAGGGGACCAGTTTTGGTGCCCCAACCGAACTGGAAATCGCGCTGGCCGAGCGCATTGTGGCGATGGTGCCCTCCATCGAGATGGTGCGGATGGTCAGTTCGGGGACCGAAGCCACGATGGCGGCGGTGCGCTTGGCTCGCGGCCATACCGGCCGGGACAAGATCGCCAAATTCGAGGGCTGCTGGCACGGGCATGGGGACAGCTTCTTGAGCGAGGCAGGATCTTCGGCCCTGACCTTAGGCGTTCCCACAAGTCCAGGTGTGCCGCAAAGCGTGGTGGATTCGACCTTGACGCTGCCGTATAACGACGCGGATGCCGTGCGCGTGGCCGTGCGGGAAAACAGCGGCCAGATCGCCGCGATTATCGTCGAACCCGTGGCCGGCAATATGGGAACCGTGCCGCCGCGCGAGGGGTTCCTCCCCGCGCTGCGCCAAATAGCCGACGAAGAGGGAATTGTCCTCATCTTCGATGAGGTCATTACGGGATTCCGCGTCGGCCGTGGTGGGGCGCAAGAGCGCTATGGCGTGATGCCCGACCTGACGTGTTTGGGCAAGATCGTCGGTGGTGGCTTGCCGGCCGCGGCGTACGGCGGCAAGCGAGAGATCATGGAAAACGTGTCGCCGCTGGGCATCAAGGTCTCGCAGGCCGGCACTTTATCGGGTAATCCGCTCGCCATGGCCGCGGGCTTAGAGCAATTAAACATGTTGGCCGAACCCGGCGTCTATGAAACGCTGGAGAGCCGCTGCGCCGCCTTGGCGGCTGGCATGGCCGACAACCTACAAAAATTAGGCTTGAACTACGCGCTAAACCGAGTTGGTGCCATGCTCTGCATGTTTTTTACTTCGTGCCCGGTGGTGAATTTTGCCAGCGTCGAAACGGTTGATCTGACGCGCTTTAAGCACTATTTCTGGGCCTGTCTAGAGCAGGGCCTCTATCTAGCGCCCTCCCAATACGAGTGCATGTTTCCCTCGCTCGTCCACAAAGAAGGGGACATTGAAGAAACGCTCCGCATTCACTTTGATGCACTCAAGGCTGTACATTGAGCACGGCGAATCCCAGTTGGCTGTGGATGCTCGCTTGGACCGTTCTCTGGATCGGGGGGTGCGCCGACAGCGATGTTCCCGAATCCAAACCCGCTGGCCGCAGTGAAATAGTCATCTTAACGCCAACGGACTCCGCGTCGACCCCAGCCAGTACCAGCGATACCAGCGATACCAGCGATGTTAGCCCTGTATTTTTCGATCCCGACGGCCCATTCACCATTCAAGTCGGCGTCTTTCGGGATGCGAAACGCGCCGATCAGAAGGTGCGTGCCTTGAAGGACGAGGGTTATACGGCCTATAGCCTGCAAAGCGATGCTGGCGTGCGGGTGCGGATCGGCTATTTCGCCAACCGCGCCGACGCCGACCGCTTTGGCCGCATTTTTGCCAAGGATCGCGGTGTCGAGTATTGGATAGCTCGGCGCGCTGATGAATAAAACGCGCGTATTGTGCTGCGGCACCTTTGATTACCTGCACCCAGGTCACCGCTCCTTCATCGCGCAGGCGGCTGCGCTGGGCGACGAACTGTTCGTCGTGGTCGCCCGCGACGACAACGTCCAACGCATCAAGGGGCACTATCCCGATCAATCCCAAGAAGAGCGCAAAGCCGCGCTGGCGAAACTGCCCGAAGTCACCGAAGTCCGCCTCGGCCACGAGGGGTGCAACTTTTTGCGCATCGTCGGCGAGATCGCGCCCCACATTATTGCCCTCGGCTATGACCAAAGAAGGCCACAGGGCTTGGCCGAAGCCTTCCCCCAGTGCGAAATCGTCGTGCTTCAGCCCCATTGCCCGGAGCAGTTTAAGTCGTCTCTCTTTCGCCGTCGGGAAGGTCGCGCTTGAGTCGCTTGCCCCAGCTCATCCTCTGGTATGGGCGCGAGACAGCCCCGGACGTACCAGCCATGGCCGGCTATCGCTTGCGGACGTACCAGCCGGGCGACGAGGAGGGTTGGTTAGCCCTATTGCAGGCTAACGGCGAGCTAGGTCATTGGGATCGACAACGGCTAGCGGACGTTTTGGCAGGAACTCGGGTCCTGCTTTTTGTCGAGTGCGAGGGGCCGATCGTCGCTTGTGCAGGGTGTAACGACCGCACCCGCGAACTGCGGCCATGTTGGGAGATTGGTTGGGTTGCGGTCCACCCAGCCTTTCAGGGGCACGGCTTAGGCAAGTTCATCGTAGCAGCGGCGGTAGCCCAAGCCAAGGCGCTAGGTGCTAGGCCCATATACTTGCTGACGGACGATTTCCGCATCCCGGCACTGCGCAGCTATCTCAAGTTGGGCTTTTTGCCCAATAACAGCCATCCATCCTATCCGCACCGGTGGGCCGCCATCTTCGCCCGTTTGGGGGCGGATTATCAGGCCCTAAAGCCCGCGTTCGCGGCCTTAGAGCGGAGATAGGACGCGAAGTTGGTTGGGAATACCGACGATTTCTATCATCGACAGTCGCTTATTTCTGACTTCTTGTTATTCCCCTAGTTCTTCCATCACCGCTCTGGTTATCCGCTTAGCCAGTCTGATATCCGCCAGCTTTTTCGTCGCTAGATACATGAGAAATTCTTGCAGTTCTCTGCCTTTTTCCGTTTGCATTTCCCCTTCATATCTTATCAAGTCCACTAGCTGTATCCGCAATGCTTTTGAAATTTTATAAAGCGTTTCCAAGCTCGGCGTTGCCCTCCGGCCCTCGATCTTTCGGATCCCGTCCACGCTAAGTCCGGCCTGTTCAGCCAGCTTTTCTTGGGTTATTCCTGTCTGGCGACGTAGCTGCTGCACCCTGGAGCAGACCTCATTCCTGACATCTATACCTGTATCCATGTCGGGTACCATTACCTCTTAAATAGTCCATTTTTCTTTAAATTGTTGTATTTATTGAAATAAAAACAGGTATTATAAGGCATCATTGAAAATTTATGATTGACTTATATACATGTTTTTCTTTTTTTATTGTCTCAACAGACATTTTCGCGGACCAGATGCTTTGAGCTACGTGAGCTCCCGCAACCCATTGTATTAAGATGTCTCTTGGAAAGGAGGGTTTATTGAGGTTTATAGCTGAACAGCATTAGTCAATTCCCAGTCTATCTGGCCTTTAAGGTCGGATTCATTTCATGCAGGATATCGTTTCTTGCGGCGCCTGTTTCAATTATTGAAACGGGCAATCACATACTGTCAACAGATTGGCAGGCAATAATATAGGAGGCCTATTTCATGGCTATACTTAACGGGGGCCGAATGATTGCCCTATTTCTCAGCATGTTGTTCGCTTTGAACGTGTCTTTCGCCCAAGAGGATGATTGGGTAACGGTTGCTGTCTATATGGTGGATCCCATAGGTGACGAGGAAGTGACGGAGGAAGTGGAGGAATACATGGTAAAGTGGCGCGATCCTTTACTTTGGACGACGTTCGAGCGCGATTTTACCCCAGCAAGAGAAGCGCAACTAGCTCAGGTGGCGCGGGACAATGCGGCGCGAATTTTAGCGGCTGAGGCTTTCTTAAAAGCGGATATAAGGAATCGTGGCGATGGTACCAGCTCTTGGTATCCAGCTTGGATTCCCTTGGCTTATGCTAAAACTACTGAGGACTCGCTTTTCAAAAACATTCTAGGCCTTGAGGGGCCCCAGTACGGTGAACCATTACCTGGTGATCCACGACAGACCCTGAGAGCGTTTTTCGAAACCGACGGATACGAGCCGGACGGATTGAATGCTAATGGCTCTCAAAAATATCGAGCCTGTAATGATAATAGGCCGCGCTGTCGCAAGGAATTGTATGCTATCTTCAGCGATTTGGTTGAAGTCCATGACAGTTTCCAAGCGTCGCGGACGGAGTTTGGATCCGGTCCCGCTGCTCCTTGTCTGGGATGTCCAGTTGAAGTCTATGATGACATAATGGTGGCTCCTCGCATTATTTCATTTACAATTCGGGCGAAGACATCTGAGGAGGCGACTCTGCCAAACGAGGATTTGACTTTTGTGGGGGAACAAAATGAACAGGGCCTTACAAAATCCTTAGGGGGTAGAGAAAGTTTTCCTTATGCGGAGTTCGACTATACCAGTATTCGGCTTTTACAGCCGGCCGTGCATGACCCGGATGAGTATGTGATTGATGTTGCGCCTTATTGGCGGCCGGCGGCTAAGCCGGTCTCTGCCGCTGCCACTGAGGCTTCCTCTTGGGGCCGTATCAAGGCGACATTCGCCGATTAATCTGTGTGATGGTAGCCGGTCTCTGCCGCTGCCACTGAGGCTTCCTCTTGGGGCCGTATCAAGGCGACATTCGCCGATTAATCTGTGTGATGGTAAGTCCCGGCTGGGCAGGAGTAGGTCTGGCCGGGACTTAACGTTCTACAACACCGCATGGCGAGGCGCAGCGAAGTCCCGTTCCGGTTGCTGTTCCTTCAAAACGGCCTTAAAAAGCGACGAACCACGCCAACCAAAGGCCGATTTCTGATCTCACAATGATAAGGGATTGTTCTATGAAGCTTTTAATGGTATGTCTGATGGGCTTGATACTCTGTCAAGCGAATATGGCGCAGCAATCCACTGTTTCCGGGCAGGTGCGGCTTGCCGATGGGCGACCAGTGGCCGGGGCACAAGTAACGCTGTTTGACTTAGCTGATTCGCATCAAGGCGCGGTGGCACGGGCGATGACCGACGAGTCTGGGTATTTCGCGCTGCCGCTGGCGTCGTTGGGCGGGGCGGCCTTGCCGCAGGGATTTGCCCTAGGACATAACTACCCTAACCCCTTCAATCCTTCGACCGTGATCCCTTATCAACTGCCTGCGGCTACCGAGGTGCGGCTAGATGTGTTTAACGTGTTGGGACAGCATGTTGCGACGCTAGTGGACGCGGAGCAGCAGGCCGGTTTTCACACGGCGAAATGGGACGCGACCGATGCGGCGGGACAGGCGATGGCGGCTGGGGTGTATTTCTACCGGTTGACGACGAGTGGAGGGCAGCAGACCCAGCGCATGGTGCTCGTGGATGGGCAGGCGGGGATCGCGGCGACTTCCTCGACAGCGGCGACTATGTCCACGGACGCGGTGGGACGGGAATATGGTCTCGTTGTTTCGGGCGAGGGCTTGACGACCTATACGGATGCAGCTTTTGAGGTTCGAGCGGGGATGGCAGCCGTAGAGTTGGTAGTGGAAGCGGAGCCGTTGACGATGGTGAGCGGGAAACCGGCCTTGAAGTATTCGGACACGCATCCTTCTTGGTCTCCAGATGGTCGTCGGATCGCCTTTGCGTCCAATCGCGCTGGCAGCTTTGATATTTACGTGATGGATTCGGATGGGCAGAACCTCGACTCCTTGAACGTTCGCAAGGAGGCTACGGATAATCATCCTTCTTGGTCTCCAGATGGTCGTCGGATCGCTTTTGCGTCCAATCGCGCTGGCAGCTTTGATATTTACGTGATGGATTCGGATGGGAAGAACCTCGAACCCTTGGCCCCTCACAAGGCTATGGATAATCATCCTTCTTGGTCTCCAGATGGTCAGATCGCTTTTGCGTCCAATCGCGCTGGCAACTTTGATATTTACGTGATGGATTCGGATAGGAACAATCTCGACCGCCTGACCGATCACGAGGCTAGGGATAACTATCCTTCTTGGTCGCCAGACGGTCGATACATCGCCTTCGTGTCCGAGCGCGACGACAAGAGTAGGGGGGTTTACGTGATTGATTTGTTGGATGAGAACAAACCCCCCAAACCCCAACGCCTGACCGATCACAAGGCGGCCCCGTCTCCTCCTTCTTGGTTGCCAGATGGCCGGATCGTCTTTGCGACCACTAGCGGCCCTAACTCTGCGATTTACGCGATGGATTTAGATGGCGGCAATCTCCAGGACCTAACAACCGGTGCTAGTTACCCCTCCTTGTCATCGGACGGCCAGCAGATCGCCTTCGTGGTGCGCGAAGCTAACTACTCTGCGATTCGCGTGATGGACGTGGACGGCTCTGATATAATTGATATAGGCAACGCCGGGACGGATGATGGCGAAGTGGTGGACGATGGCACAGAGACGGACGACCAAGTATCGGTTTCGCGGCTTCCTGGAGGAGCACAGATGGAGTTTGTGTGGATCGAGCGAGGGGTGTTTCAGATGGGGTCGGATACAGGCCGAAGAGACGAAAGTCCAGTCCATGAGGTAGAGATTAGTCGTGGTTTTTGGTTGGGGAAATACGAGGTCACGCAGGAACAGTGGAAGTCGGTGATGGGTGAAGAGCCTTGGTCTGGTCGGAGCCTAGTTAAGGCAGACTCATCTCATCCGGCCGTGATTATCTCTTGGAATGAAGTGCAGGAGTTTATCGGTCGTCTAAATGCGGCAGCGGACGAGGAATTGTATCGTCTTCCGACGGAGGCGGAGTGGGAGTATGCGTGTCGAGCGGGAACAGATACGCGGTGGTCGTTTGGGGATGATGAAAGCCTGCTGGCGGATTATGCGTGGTATCACGACAACAATTCTCCCACCGGAGCAAAAGCGGTAGGTAAAAAGTCGCCGAATCCTTGGGGTCTATATGACATGCACGGGAATGTTTGGGAGTGGGTTCAGGATTGGTATGACGAGGAGTATTATAGTAGGTCGGTTCGTAATGACCCGCAGGGACCTACATCCGGCCTGAATCGCGTCATCCGGGGTGGCCACTTCGGCCATATCGACGGGGTACGGTCGGCATATCGTCACCTCCGCTCGCCCGATTCCCGCAGCTATACCATTGGTGTGCGTCTTCTCAAAATCGCGAAGGATTAATCTTATTATCTGATGTTACGCAGTGGCTCGCTATCAGTGGGGGTAGTGTTGGTGCTGCCTCTGGAAGTAGTGCCGGTGCGCGGTCTCAAACGCAAAAAACCCTTACGGTCGTCATCAAATTCGCTGCAAACCACCTTGTTTCCAGCGTAAAATCGGCAGCAACTGATACCCCCGGGCGGCTTTCGCGGCGTCCGGGGTTTTTATGAGATCCTCATACCCTGCAACTTCGCGTATGTGGTGTGCCGCAGGCGGCGCGAAAGTTGAAGGGTAAGATACACTACTCCGCTTTTTGACAGCCCATCTCGCGGGCTTATCTTACCCAACTCAGGCCAACGTTGACGGCCCTTATCCAGTTGGCCGGGCTGTGGAGCAATCCCCATGATACAGATGAAACCTGAAGATGGCCAACCAGTTAAGCGCAAACTGCCCATCGGCATTCAGACCTTTCGCAAGATCCGCGAGGGCCACTGCTACTACGTCGATAAGACCGCCTATCTAGCTCGGTTGGTGGACGAAGGCACCCATTACTTCCTGTCGCGGCCTCGCCGGTTTGGCAAGAGCCTGTTTCTCGACACGATCAAGGAGTTGTTTGAGGGCAACGAGCCGCTGTTTCAGGGATTGGCCATCCACGATCGGTGGGACTGGTCGGTGCGTCATCCAGTGCTGCGGCTCGACTTTAGCCGGGGCAACTTCAAAGAGCCGAGCCAACTACAAGAGGATGTGGCGGCGCAACTGGACGCCCTGGAAAAGCGGTTGGGAGTTAGTTCGGACTACGCTGGCGCATCGGTGCGCTTCAGCCAACTCATTGAAGCGTTGCACGAGCGCAGTGGCCAGCGAGTAGTGGTTCTGGTTGACGAGTACGATAAGCCGATTCTCGACGCACTGGAGGTGCCGGAAGTAGCCCGCGCCCACCGCGACTACCTGCACGGGCTGTACTCGACGATCAAGTTTGGCGACGCGCACATCGCGTTCACCTTCCTCACCGGCGTAAGCAAGTTTTCCAAAGTCAGTTTGTTCTCTGGCCTCAACAATCTTATCGACATCACGCTAGATCCGCATTACTCGGCCATTTGCGGCTATACCGAGGCGGACTTGGACGCGGTGTTTGCCCCAGAGCTTATTGGGTTGGACCAAAATGAAATACGCACATGGTACAACGGCTACAACTGGCTAGGCGCAGAACAGGTGTACAATCCGTTTGATGTCCTGTTGCTGTTTCGCCATCGCACCTTTGCCGCCTACTGGTTTGAGACGGGTACCCCGACGTTTCTGCTTGATACGTTGTTGGAGCGGGAGATCAGTGCCCTCGGCTTGGACGACCTGCTCGGCAGTGAGGAGTTGCTGTCGGCGTTTGACGTGGATCACATTGCGACCGAGGCACTGCTATTCCAGACTGGCTACCTGACCATTCGCCGCACCGAGCCGCGCGGCGGGGAGATATACTACCGGTTGGGCTATCCGAATCGGGAGGTGCGGCAAAGTCTAAACAAGAGCCTGCTGAATCGTCTGACCGGCAACCCTGTGCGCCGCGCCGAGCACAGTGCCCGGTTATACGATCTGTTACTGGTCAACGACTTTGATGGCTTGGAGACGCTGTTGGCGGCGTTTTTTGCCAGCATCCCGTATCAATGGCACACGAATAATAAAATTGCCGATTACGAGGGCTATTACGCCAGCGTGTTTTACTCGTACTTCGCGTCACTAGGGCTGGCGATTACGGTGGAGGACAGCAGCCAGGCAGGTCGTTTGGACATGGCGGTGGAGTTCAATGGGAACGTGTATCTGTTTGAGTTCAAGGTGGTGGAGCGGACAGCGTCGGGGGCGGCACTGCGCCAGTTGCAAGAGCGGGACTACGCGGCCAAGTATCGCGGGCGCGGCGAAGCGATGTACCTGATTGGGGTGGAGTTTAGTCGGCAGACGCGCAAGGTGGCCGCTTTGGCGGTGGAACGGACGTGAGGGCCGAAAATCAATCCAAATAACCCAAGGCGCGCAGCCGTTGCTCCAACAGCACCCGGTCCGCGGCCGGGCCGAATCCCTCTTGTACATAATTAGAAGCCGCTCTGAATGCTTCGTACGCTTGGTGGTAGGGGCGAGTGTCCAGCGCGACGAGCGGCCGCTCGCTAAACGTTTCGACCAAGGTCTCGCGCTGGGTCGCTTGATCGCAGGTGAATTTGGTGTTGGCGTTGAAGAGGGACCATTGCTGGCCGTGTTGCGCGGCTGGGCCGGGGTCGATTTCGGCTAAATAGTACTCGGGTGGGAAAGGGCTGCGGATGTCGCGGGCAAAGCCGCTGTAGGGATAGTCCAACTGCAACAGCGATAAAAAAGTCGGAAAGAGATCCACCAGCGAAATGAGGGGGCGTCCGACGGGTTCTTGCGCGGGAAGTCGGTAGTACAGAGGCACTCGCAGCACGTCGTTGCACAAGGTCTGACCGTGATAGGGTTCGTCAGCTCGCCAACTCTGGCCGTGGTCGCTGATGATGAAAACGGCCCACGCGCTGAAATCCAAGGCGGCCAATAGCCGGGCGATGGGCTGTTCAAAGAGCTGTTCAATGGCCGTGCGGTAGCGCGCCTGCACCACGTCAATGCGCCCAGCCGTCAGCAACCGGCCCACTTCGCCAAAGGCCAGCCCGTCTGCGGCACCGTAAGGCGGGTGAACGCTCCAGTAGTGAATAAAGAGAACGGTCGGCTCGCGACGTTGTAGCCAGCCGGCGAGTTGCTCGTCCGTAGGTAAAGGGGCGATGTGCTGGGCGTAGCCCAAGCCAGTGAAGATATCCCGAGCCTCTGAAAATGCGCCGACCGCATAGCCCGCTCGACAGCAGAGATCGAAAAGGTTGGGTACACCCTGCCGCATCGCGGAGGAGTGCTGGCCCTTGATGCCGTGTTCAAACGGGTATAGTCCGGTAAAGAGCGAGGTGTGGACCGGACGAGTCGCCGAAGAAACCGAAAAGCAGTGCTGGCAGAGGTGGAAATCGTGCGTCAAGTCGGAAAATCCGGGGGTGCGCACGGCCGCGCTAAGCCCGGGGGCAAAATCCAAACGCAGGCTATCAACCGAAATCAACAGCAGATTCACGTTAGTGCTGGACAATTCTGCTCTTTACCGCGTTGGAGGGTTTGAAGGTCGGGGCCTTGCGCTTGGGGATTGCGATGGTCGCGCCGGCTTTGGGGTTGCGGCCGGTGCGCGGTGCGCGCTCCACGACCTTGAAGGTGCCAAAGCCGCGGATTTCGACGCGGTCGCCCCTTTCCAATGCTTGGGTTATGGCTTCGATAAAGCCCTCGATAACGGCCGTGGTGTCCACTTGGGATAGGCCCGTACTCCGGGCTAGCTGCTGGGCGATTTCGGCTTTAGTCATCTGCGTCCTCCGTTGCTATTACTCGGCGTCAACGCAAAAGGCCCCGCGCCGAGATGTCCCATATTTTCTCCACGCGCCCTTTGCGGATGGCGACGAAGTAATCGTGGAGGAAAGTCGTTGAATCCGAGTAGCCGACGAGCAGTTCGATCCGCTCGCCCAAAGCCGGTCCGGTTTGGCCCGCTGCAATGTCGAATATCCCGTGTTCAGCAGACAGGCCGCGCAAGTGCAAATCGCTTCGGCCTAGCACCTCCGGCGGCTGGTGGCCGGAAGACAGCGTCTTGAAGCCGGCATCGACGACGACCCGGTCGGTCGCCCGACTGGTTACAGTGCAGAGCACCGTCAGGGCCGGGGTTAGTGCTTCGACGTGGCAGGTTCGGCGATACATGGCGTCCATGAACACGCCACCGCCAGCTTGAAGCTCAGTGATCCCGCCGTGGAGGGCGCTGATCTCGTATGAACCCGTGCCGCCAGCACTCGCGATCTCCACTGGTATCCCATTGTCTTCCAGTAAATTACGCGATTCTACTAATATGTCCAATGCTTCGTAACAGGCCCTTTGCTTGGCCGAGTGCGGCCAGCATTCGAGCACGTGGCCCTCGTAGCCCATCAGGCCCTTGAACGCCAATTTAGGTTGGTCGTTAATGGCCTTAGACAAAGCGAGAACAGGAGGGCCAGGCTCCACGCCGACCCGCTTCATGCCAATGTCGACCTCCACGACCACCGGGATGCGGACGCCTTCGGCATCGGCCGCGGTGGCCATAGGTTCAACGACGGCGATATTATCCACTGCGGCAATGACTTCGGCTTGGTGTTGCAGGCGGGCTAAGGCGGTGAATTTGGCTGGACTGACGATCTGGTTGGCCAGCAGGATAGAAGGGATGCCATGCGCGACCATCCACTCAGCTTCGCTCAATTTGGCGCAGGTGATGCCACAGGCTCCGTTGGCTAGCTCAATGTGGGCTATGGCCGGACATTTGTGCGCCTTGCTGTGGGGCCGCCAGTCCTTGCCGTTGTCGCGGCAATACGCGGCCATGTGCTGCACATTGGATTCAAAGCGGTCGAGATCGAGCAACAACACCGGGGTTTCTAAATCGCCAACAGCTTGGCCGGGCGTGGGTGTATTCACGGCGTAGATAACCTCCAGTTGCCCCATTGCACGGTGCCAAGGTCCAAGTGCGCGCGGCCTAGGTTTGCGTGTTGCAAGGGGCTGATCCAGTGGCGAGGATGGCCGCCTTGACGCGGCCACCGCAGGTGTCGAGAAGGTGCTGTGCTTGGGTGCGATCTAGTTGGCACAGTTCCATGACCAGCGCCAGTTTCAAGCCGCCTTCGGCCGCTTGCAGGCGGGCGGCGGCCACTTGCGGCGAGGCTCCGGTCAATGCCGCAAAGATGCGCTCGGCGCGGTCTCGCAGCTTGGCATTGGTCGGTTGCAAATCGACCATGAGATTGCCGTAGGTCTTGCCCAATTTAACCATCGCGCCGGTGCTGATCATGTTGAGCACCAGTTTAGTCGCTGTTCCGGCCTTCATTCGCGTCGATCCGGTAATGGCTTCAGGGCCGACCTCGGGCACGATCTTGATAGAGGCTGCAACGGACTCGGCGGCCGGGGGATTACACGTGAAAAAGATCGTCGGACAGCCTCGCTGCTCGGCGTATTCCATGCCGCTGATAACGAAAGGGGTCACGCCGCTGGCGGCCATGCCCATGAGCACGTCGGCCGTTCCCAAGCCCTGTCGAGCTAATTCGCTAACGGCGGCCGTGCGGTCGTCCTCCGCACCTTCTACGGCTTGGCGTAGGGCCGTTGGTCCCCCGGCGATAAGGCCCTGCACCAACTGGGGATTTGCGCCAAAAGTAGGGGGGCATTCAGCCGCGTCTAGCACGCCGAGCCGACCGCTGGTGCCCGCGCCGAGGTAGAACAGGCGACCTCCGTTCCCAAGCTGGCTGGCCACCAAGTCGACCGCCTCAGCGATGGGAGCCAATTGTGTGGCGACCGCGGCTGACACGCGGGCGTCTTCTCGATTGATGATCGCCAGCATCTCTAGCGTCGAAACCTCGTCGATGTGCTCGGTGGCTGGATTGCGCTGTTCGGTTTGCAGTTTGGACCAGTTGCCCATATTGAATCGCTGGTACAGGTGAAATGAACTGGACACAAGATAGCCAGCCGGGCGCGGCGAGCCAAATTGTCAGGGTAGGGTAATGGGTTATATTTTTAGTTTAACCTGCATGTTAAACATATAGATAAGGACGCGGCATGACGAAAGAATTAGCCAAGACATACAATCCAGTGGCAATAGAAAAAAAATGGAGCGATTTCTGGGAGGAAAACGGCCATTTTAACGCGGAGATCAACCCAGATAAGCCCCCTTACAGCATCGTAATTCCCCCACCCAATGTGACGGGCGAGTTGCACATGGGCCACGCGATTCAACACGCCATCCACGACCTAGTGGTGCGGTGGAAGCGGATGCAGGGCTTTGAGACGCTCTGCCTGCCGGGCACTGACCACGCGGGCATTGCCACTCAGATGAAGGTCGAGCAGGAGCTTTTGCAGGTTGAGGGTAAGACTCGCTACGACGTAGGGCGCGACGCCCTGCTCGACCGGATTTGGCAGTGGAAGGAAGAATACGGGGACGCCATCTATCGCCAGTTGCGCCAACTTGGGGCTAGCTACGATTGGCGTTGGGAGCGTTTTACGCTCGACGAGGAGTACGTCGAGGCCGTCTTGCAGGCCTTCGCGCGTTTTGCCGAGAAAGGATGGATTTATCGCGGCACCCGCATGATCAACTGGTGCCCGCAGTGTCGCACGGTGATTTCAGATCTAGAGACTGAAGAGCGCGAGGTTTCCGGCCACTTGTGGCACATTCGCTACCCGGTCCAAGCGGGGACGCTGCAAGTCGTGGTCGCTACCACGCGGCCGGAAACCATGCTGGGGGACACGGGCGTGGCCGTCCATCCCCACGACGACCGCTGGCGCGAAGCGATTGGCCGGCAAGTCGAGCTGCCGCTGATGGATAGAGCCATTCCCATCGTCGCCGATGAATACGCCGATCCCGAACTGGGCAGTGGAGCGGTCAAGGTCACGCCGGCCCACGATCCCAACGATTACGAGCTCGGGTTGCGCCACGGCCTAGCGCAAATCCAAGTCATCGGCTTTGACGGGGTTATGACTGAGGCGGCCGGCCGCTTTGCGGGATTGGATCGCGACGCGGCACGCGAGGCCGTTGTGGCTGCGTTGGCCGCCGAGGGGCTGCTGGCAAAAATAGAGGATCACGAACACGCCGTACCGCATCACGACAAGTGCGGCACAGTCATAGAACCCCTGCCGATGGAGCAGTGGTTTATGAACATGCAGGAACTGGCGGCCAAGGTGCGCCCGGTGCTCGTGCAGGAGGATATCCAATACGCGCCCGACCGCTTCCGCCACTATGCCATTGAGTGGTTGGACCAAATACGCGATTGGGCCTTGTCGCGGCAGATCTGGTGGGGGCATCGCATCCCGGCTTGGTATTGCACCCATTGCAGCGCCGATGGGCTGATCCCCATGGGCGCCTTGGATCGGGAGCAAGCCCTGCACGAGGGCAATTTCAGGGTCTCAGTGGCGGCCGGAGCCAAGCCCGTAGTCAGCGCGGCCGAGCCGTCCTCCTGTCCCGAATGCGGCGGTCAAAATTGGGTGCAAGACCCAGACGTGCTCGATACGTGGTTTTCTTCCGCCTTGTGGCCCTTTGCCACCCTCGGCTGGCCGCAGCGCAGCGATGCGCTGGCGTACTTTTATCCCACGGATTTGATGATCACGGCCCGCGACATTCTCTATTTGTGGGTCTTGCGGATGGCCATGACCTCGCTAGAGTGCGTGGAGCAAATTCCCTTTAAGACGGTGCTGGTGCATCCGACCGTTCTGACCCAAGACGGTCGCCGCATGAGCAAGAGCTTGGGCACGGGCCTCAACCCGCTCGATTTGGTCGTGCGCTACGGCGCGGATGCAACGCGCTACTGTCTGTTGGCACAGGCTGGAGCCGTACAAGACATACGCTTTGATGCGGCAGTCGAAAACAACCAAGTACAAGCGTCGGCCAGCGCGGAGGCCGGCCGCAACTTTGGCAACAAGCTGTGGAATGCGACTCGCTTCGTGCTGATGAACATTGACGGATACGCGCCAAGCCCCGGTGAACGGAGCGAATGGGCCGACCGCTGGATCTGGAGTCGATTGCAGGTGGCCGTGCGCGAGATGACCGAGGCCATGCAGTCCTATCGCTTCAGCGACTTGACGCGGGCGATCTACGACTTTGTCTGGCGCGACTATTGCGACTGGTACCTCGAATTGGCCAAGGTGCGTTTGCAAGGCGGCGACCCCCAAGCGCGGCGCGTGGTTCAAGAACATCTCGTGCGCGTACTCGAAACGGCCCTGCGGCTGTTGCATCCCATCATGCCCTTTATCACTGAGACTTTGTGGCAGGCCCTGCCGCACGGCTCGTCGGCTAACAGCATCATGGTCGCGGCTTGGCCGGAATGCGATGCCGCGCTGATAGACCAAGAGGCCGAAGCGCAAATGCAGTGCCTACAAGAGGTGGTGACTGGAGTGCGGATCATTCGCGGCGAGATGAATGTTCCTCCAGGGCGCAAAGTCGAGGTTTTGATTTCGGCCGTCTCGGACCAGGTCGAACAGACCCTGCACCAGGCCATACCCTATATCTCGCTGTTGACCCGGGCCGAATCGGTGCAAGTCGGCCAGGGACTCGTCCGGCCGCCCGCTTCGGGCAGCGCGATGACGGCTGGGGCCGAAGTTTTCGTGCCCTTAGCGGGCTTGATCGATTTAGAGGCAGAACGGCAGCGAATCAAGCGAGAAATCCACAAAATGGACGGCTTGCTCAAGGGGTTAGACGCCAAACTGGCCAATGACCACTTCCTGACCAAAGCGCCGCCCGAAATTGTAGAGCAGGAGCGCCAGCGCCAAGCCGAGTACCGCGCTGCCCAGGAGAAGCTGAACGCCAGCCTCAAGCTCGTCGAAGCCTAAATGGCTTTTGACTACTTTACCATTCAGGCCCTCGCTCAAGAACTGCGGGCCCGTCTGCAAGGGGCGGTCATCGAGCGGTCCTATGCCCAGCCGACGGAACTAGCCTTTGCGGTTGCCGAGGGCGAGTGGCTGTACGGCGTCAGCGGAAGAGAGGGTTTGCTTTGCCTGCGGCGTGCGGCGTGGCCGCGATCTTGGCGGGCGAGCGATGGCCCGCAAAAGTACTTGGTGCGGGCGCGGATCGTGGAAGTCAAAGCCGAGCACCGCGAGCGCATCTTGCGCCTGTGCCTAGAGCGCCGCGACCGCGAAGGGCGCCCGAGCTTTGGCGTCTTGGTGTGCGAACTCATTCCCAACAAGGTGCGGTTTATACTCCATCGCCAAGCCGATGGCGCGATTTTGGGCTACTGGGGCACGGCCAAGGATAGGTCGCCTGTGGGGGCGTCGTATCAGCCGCCCGAGCCAGCGGGCCGACTGTTGCCCGGCACGGACGCGCTCGGCGCGTGGCATGACCGGCTGACGCGGGCGGATGCACCCTTGGAAAAGGCGGCGAGGCGTTGGTTGGCCGGAGCGGACGCCACGGTGGTGCGCGAGTTGATCTTCCGCAGCCAACAGAGTGGGGAAGATCAACCGACCACGGCCTTGTGGAGCGCGGCCACCGAAGCGTACACCAGTGAGGCGACTGACCGCAGCTATGTATGGCAAGAGGCTGGCCGATTTTGCTTTTCCGCCCTTGAACCGCGCCGCTTGCAAGGGGCCTACGAGCCGTTTGACACGGTCAGCGCTGGAATCTGGGTGGCGTACCAAAAGGAGCGGGTCGAGTGCCGAGCGCGGCAGACGCAGCAACAAATCCGGCGGCGGCTGAGCCAGGCTCTGAAGAATGCCCGGCGGCGTTTGGTTGCCATGCAAGCCGAACTCGACGAGGCGGCGCGTGCTGAAGAATACAAGCGAAAGGGGTACGCGCTATGGGCCAATATAGGGCAGCTATCGGGGCGGCCCGCGCAAGTAGAACTGGCCGATCTCTTCGATTCTGAAGGGGCAGCGACCCTGCGGATTGATTTGGATGTAAACCGCAGCTTGGCGGAAAACGCCGCATCCTATCTGAAAGCCGCGCAAAAATGCGTGCGCCGCCAACAAGCCCTGCCGCCGCGCCTAGCCGAACTCAGGGGTCAGTGCGGTCAATACGAGCATTGGATTAGTGCCGTAGATGCCGGTACTTGGGAAGCTAACGCCGCGCTGCAAAACTGGTTGGCGAGCAAGGTGACAAGCACCGATAAAGCGGCAAGCAAACAGCCCCAAGCCCATCCCCGGCGCTATAGGACCTCCACCGGGTGGTCGGTGTGGGCTGGGCGCAACAACAAGGAAAACGACGTGCTGACGCACAAAATGTCTGCCCAAAACGATCTGTGGTTTCACGCTCGAGGGTACGCCGGCTCCCATGTCGTCCTGCGGAGCGAGGGCCGCAAGGAAGCCCCCAACAAGCAAACTATTGAGGAGGCCGCCGCTTTAGCGGCGTATTGGAGCAAGGGTAAAACGGCCAAAAAAGTCTCCGTGGCGTACACCTTGGTAAAACACGTTACCAAACCGCGTGGGGGTGCATCCGGGCAGGCGCTGTTGCGCCGCGAGAAAACGATCATCGTGGAGCCGGCTTTGTTAAAGAAAGAATCGACTAATTAGTCCTATAATATGTAATATGTTAATTAAACCATTAATACTAATCACTGGACCCACGGCCACCGGCAAAACAGAAATAGCCCTCGAAGTAGCTCAACACGTACCCAAAGCGGAGATTATCTCGGCCGACTCGCGGCAAATCTACCGCTACATGAATATCGGTACGGCCAAGCCAACCGCTGAACAGCAAAATCAATGCCCCCATCATTTACTTGATGTAATCGCTCCCGAGGAAGACTACAGCGCGGGAGCGTACGCGCGCGCCGCACGGCATATCATCGGGCAGGTCTGGAACCGAGAGGGCCTTCCCATTGTGGTGGGAGGAACGGGCCTGTACTGGCAGAGTGCGTTAGACGGATGCTTTGAGGACGACACCCAATACGCGCCGACCCGCGCCGAATTGCAACAGCGCCTGCACTGCGAGGGGCTGGCATCCCTATATGAGGAGTTAGGCCGTCGAGATCCAGTCGCGCAAGCGCGTTTGCCGCCGAGCGACGCACAGCGAATCCTGCGGGCGTTGGAGGTAGTGATGACGGGTAAGGGTACGCTCAGCAAGCTCTGGCGAGAGCGTCAGGGACAGCCGCTGGTGCGCCGCCCGCAAATGATCAGTCTGACTATGGTGCGCCGCCGGCTCTACGAGCGAATTGACCAGCGGGTTGATCAGATGGTCGAGCAGGGATGGGTCGAGGAAGTCCGCTCCTTGCGCGAAATGGGATACGATCCAAGCGAAAGTGCCTTGGGGACTTTGGGCTATTTCGAAATGTGCCGGGCGCTGGCCGGGCATTGCCCTTGGCAGGAAGCTATTGAGCAGACCAAGCAGCGCACCCGCCACTTGGCCAAGCGACAAATAACGTGGTGCCGCCGCGATCGTCGCTTGCGCGAATTAGACCTCGACGTATGGGGAAAGGCTGGCGTCGTCCAGCGCATCGTCGGCGAGTGGAGGTATCGCTGGGGCCGTGGAGCGGGTTGACAGCGGTTGGAGCCGCGCTTTACCTTATGGACAAAAATTAGCGGGAGTAGTTCAGGGGTAGAACGCAAGCTTCCCAAGCTTGATGTCGCGGGTTCGATTCCCGTCTCCCGCTCCATCATCCGCCTGGCCCACTGGGTCGGGCGGATTTTTTTACTTCTTTCTAAAGTATTGCCGTCGGCGCAATATCCATATACCTTTACCGATACCGATAGAATATCTTGCCCCACAATACGATACGTAGATTAATTGCTTAGTTCACTATGGTTGTCGTAAAACAAATTGAGCCCAATAGCCTCGGCGCCCGCGCGGGATTTTGCATCGGCGATCGCATTTTGCGCATCAATGGCGAAGCGGTGCGCGATTTGATTGACGTGCAGGTCCATAGTGCCGAAGCGGTAATCTGCCTAGAGATCGAGCGCGACAAAGAACGATACGAGGCCGAAATTGAGCGCCAGCGCGGCGAGTCCTTAGGGCTGGTCTTCGAGGATATGCGCTTGCGCCGTTGCAACAACAAATGCGTCTTTTGCTTTATCCATCAAATGCCCAAGGGCATGCGGCGCAGCTTGTATTTTGAAGATGACGATTTTCGGCTCTCCTTTCTCCACGGCTCGTACGTAACCCTGACCAACGTCCGCGAAAGCGATATAGACCGCATCATTGAACAAGGGCTAACGCCGCAATACATCTCAGTCCACGCCACCGATCCCGAACTGAGGCAAGTCATGCTCGGGCGCACAAAAGCGACCGTCGATATAAACGAGCGCTTGCGCAAGCTAGCTGATAACGGCATTGAAATGCACACCCAAGTTGTGCTCTGCCCAGGCTGGAACGATGGGCCGCATCTGGAACGCACAGTGGCCGATCTGTCTGCGTACTATCCCGCCGTGCGCTCCGTGGCACTGGTGCCAGTGGGGCTGACCGATCATCGGCACAAGCTCGTCCAACTCGATCCGGTGACCCCGGCCAAGGCCGCGGAGTACGCGGCCGCCGCCAAAACATGGGGCTTGCAATTTAAAGCGCACTTTGGCGAGCGCTTCGTCTATGTGGCTGACGAAATTTTTCTGCTGACGGGCCGGCCCCTGCCAGCGGCGGCGTATTACGATGCGTTTCCCCAGCTAGAAAACGGCATCGGTATGGTCCGCTCCTTCCTCGACACTTGGGACGAGGCCAGCAAGCGGTTGCCTGCGCACACGGCCAAGGCCATGCGGATTGGCCTGCTGACCGGCCGATTGGCCGAGCGCATCCTCGTCCCCCTAGTCAATAGGCTGAATGCCATTGAGAACGTCCAAGTCGATCTCCTGCCGGTAGATAACGACTTTTTCGGGCGCGGTATCACCGTGTCGGGCCTGCTGACCGGCTGCGATATGGCGGCAAGAGTGCGCGATGGAATCCAGCGGGATTTAGTCCTCCTGCCGCCCAATTGCATCAATGGCGAGGGTTTGACCCTGGACGACATGACCGTGCCGCAACTGGCCGAAGAGGCTGGGGTCCCCCTGGCGGTAGGGGGGTACGACTTGGTCGAATCGCTCGAGCGCGTTTGGGCCGACCAAGGCGTAAAAGTGCAAGGGGAAGGGCGGCAGCTAACTGAGTTGGGGTACTACATAGGGCGCGAAAAATGAACACCCAAACCGTCGAAAGCCATCGCCGCCCCATCGTGGCGATTGTCGGGCGTCCCAATGTGGGCAAATCGACCCTCTTCAACCGCATCTTGGGGACCCGATGGGCCATAACCGATGGCCAGCCCGGGGTCACACGCGATCAGATATTTGCCGAGGCTGAGTGGGGAGGGCACTCCTTCACTTTGGTCGATACAGGGGGCTACATGCCCCATGCCAAAGACGCGCTATCCTCGGCGGTGCGCTCCCAAGCGGCAAACGCCTTGGCAGAAGCGGACATAGCTATTTTTCTTTGCGATGGGACCACGGGTTTGACCGACCTCGACCAAGAGGTGGGGGCCATGCTGCGCCGTGGGGGCGGGAAGTGCTTGCTGGCCGTCAACAAGGTGGATGGGGCGGGGCCAGTCGCGCCGCTCGACGAATTCTATCGGCTCGGCTTGGGGGATCCCCTCCCCGTTTCAGCCGTGACCGGGCGGCGTTCTGGGGACTTGCTTGATGCGCTCATTGCGCTCTTTGACGGGGCCGAGGCGTATGGGGCGGAATGGAACGAGGCCGCGATTCGGGTCGCTTTGGTCGGGCGTCCCAACGTGGGCAAATCCACGCTTATTAACCGCCTCGCCGGTTATCAGGTTTCCATCGTCCACGATCGTCCTGGCACGACCCGCGACCCGACTCAATTTCGCTTGACTTGGCAGGGTAGCCACTTGCAGTTCGTGGATACGGCCGGTTTGCGGCGGCGATCTAAGGTCGATGATTCGGTGGAATTCTACAGTACGCGCCGGGCGGCCCATAGCATCGAGCGAGCCGATGTGGCGGTTGTGCTCATAGACGGGGCCGAGGGGTGGGTCATGCAGGATGTCCGCATCATGGAGCAAATAATAAAATCAGGCTGTGGCTTGGTGGTGGCGATCAATAAATGGGATTTAGTGGCCGCGGGCACTGTGGATGAGTATCGCGGCGAATTGCGCGGGCGCTATCCTTTTTTGCGCAACTATCCAGTGCTGTGCATATCGGGCTTGACCGGGCGGCGGGTCCACAAGTGCCTCGAAGCAGTGGCCGCGGTGGGCGACAAGCGTCGGACGCGGATTCCCACCGCGCACTTGAACAAGATCATTCAGCAGCTATCCGGCGAGTACCTAGCAACACAAGAAGGCCGCGACATCCGCCTGCTCTACGCCACCCAACACGCGATTAACCCTCCGGCGTTTACGATCTTTACGAATCTGCCCCGCTCCGTGCCGGGAAATTATCGACGCCACATCGAAAACCGACTGAGATCGGAGTTTGATTTCGAGGGAACCCCCTTGCGCATCGCGTGGCGTCATCGCAAAGGATACAGGGAAGTGCGGTCGTGAAAAATCCACGGCAAAAAAAGCTATATTACAGCATCAGTGAAGTCGCCGAACTCACGCAGTTGCAACCTTATACACTTAGGGCGTGGGAGAAGGAATTTGCGTGTTTGCGACCGCGGCGTTCGCGCGGCGGCAAAAACAGAGCTTATAGGGAGCGCGATATAGGGATCATCCTATTGATCAAACGCTTACTCTACGAGGAATGCTATACGACGCAAGGCGTAAAGAAGAAACTCAAAGACGAACCCGAACTTCTGCGTCAAGTTGGCGAGCAAGTATCTGATTTGCTCGCTGAACAACGGAGCCGTCCTGATTTAGTAGTGAAGCGACCCGATCCCGAACCCGCACAGGACCAGGAGGCCGCATTCAGCATGATTGAAGAGACTAAAAAAGAACTGCGCGAGATTTTGCGTTTCCTCTAGCATTGGCCTTTGGCTATGGCTGTTAAGTTGTCTTGCCTAAATCAATACAATCCTATATCTTATAATCCCAATTGGGCGGGCGTCATAGCATAGCCCGTTTTTTTATTTTAGGGGGAAAGCGCGTATTTCCGCCGTAGATAAACTCGCATTAAAGGCCACGCTAGTAGCGCTTGTCGAACCTATTGTCCGCGATCACGAGGCCGAACTCGTTGATATTGAACTCAGCGGTGCCCGAGGTAATCAGCTAGTCAGATTATTGGTTCACAAAAATTGCGGCATAACGCTGGCCATCTGCGAGTCAATCAGTCGCGAAGTGGCCGATTTTTTCGACATAGAGGATCCTATTGCCGGACGGTATCGGCTCGAAGTTACTTCGCCCGGATTGGATCGACCGCTAGAGACCGATGGGGATTTTACCCGTGCCGAGGGCCGGCTGCTAAAAGTCGTGCTCACGTCCGGCCGCGTGGTCAAAGGGCGACTGGTCGCTTGGGAAGCCGACCAGATTCAGCTCGACAGCCCAGCCGAGATCGTGGCCCGTACCGATATTGCTAAAGCCAGCATCGAACCAGCATTGTAAGCAGCGAAGGTCGAGCAAAAAATCATGAACAACGCGAACATTATTGAGGCTTTGGGGCAGATTGCCCGCGAAAAAAACGTCGATCGGGAATTGGTGGTACAAACCCTTGTTGACGCCCTGATTTCAGCCGCCAAAAGGCATTACGGCAATACCGAAAACTACGAAGTTGACATTGACGCGGCCCAAGGCAAGATGGCCGTGTACGCCCGCAAAACTGTCGTCGAAGAAGTAGTCGAACCATCCACGGAGATTCTGCTCGCCGACGCCCGCAATATCGACCCTCATGCCCAACTGGGTTCGGTGTTGGTCCAACAGCTCAATTTCGCCGACTTTGGTCGCAATGCCATACAGACCGCAAAGCAGATTCTCATTCAGCGGGTCCGCGAAGCCGAGCGCGAGCGGATATACGGCGAATTTATCGGTCGAGTTGGCCTCGTCGAATCCGGTATTGTGCAACAGATCAGCCACGGCGACATCATTCTCAACCTGGGTCGGGCCGAGGCCGCCGTGCCATACAAAGAGCAAATTCGCCGCGAGCGTTACCGTCAAGGCGATGCCGTGCGGGGTTATATATACGAGGTGCTCAAGTCGAGTCGGGGGCCTCAGGTTTTGCTTTCCCGTGCACGGCCCGAATTCCTCCGAAAGCTCTTTGCCACAGAAGTGCCGGAAATAGCCGAGGGTATCGTCGAGATTCACGGCGTGGCCCGCGAGCCAGGCGAACGCGCCAAAATTGCGGTCAGTAGCAGCGACGAACGCGTCGATCCGGTGGGGGCCTGCGTGGGCGTGAAGGGATCTCGAGTGCAAGCCATCGTCCGAGAATTGAGTGGCGAGCGCATTGATATAGTTCCTTGGATTGACGAGTCGGATATATTCATAAGCCGCGCTTTAAGTCCGGCTACCGTAGTGCGCTGTATCACGGATTCGCGCCGTCGGCATGCCGTGGTGATCGTCGAAAAGGAGCAGCTATCGCTGGCCATTGGCAAAGGCGGACAAAACACCAAACTCGCCAGCCAACTGACGGGTTGGGGGCTCGATATCATCACCGACGAACAATACCAAGAGCGCCGCGCCAAGCAGGAGAAGTACCAGCAAGTGTTCCGCCAGATAGATGGCATTAGCGAATTGATTGCCCTGAGTTTGACCACGTCCGGTTTCGACTCCATAACTGCGATTACCGAGGCCGATACAGCGCTGTTGCAGACCGTGCCGGGCCTAGAACTGGCCGAAACCGCCCAAGGAGTAAAGGTCGCCGCGGCCGCGTACCTTGCCGAACATGGTGAGGTCGATATCGAAGCCTTGATCGCTGCTGAGGAGGCAGAAGTTGAGCAAGAGAGCGGAGAAGACGAGTCCGATCAAAGGGCTGAGTAGCTGAGGGAATAGTTTTGGAAAAACGCCGGGTTTATCAAGTAGCCAAAGAACAGAAACTGTCCAGTGATGCGCTCATATCCATGCTCAAAGGCATGGATATGGAAGTCAAAAGCCATATGAGCGTACTTACGCCCGAGATGCTGGAGGCCATCGAGCGCAAGCTGGCTGAAGAAAAGAAAAGCTCGATAGAGGAAGTAAAGCGGCAAAAGGCCAAAGAGGACCGGCGCAAACAGGCCGGTAATGTGCGGTCCGAGCGTCGCCGCGAAAGAGGGGCGACCACTAGTAAGCAGCGCGTTGAAGAGCAGGCCGGCAAGCGTGCCGTACCGCTGCCCGACAAGGCCGAAGGAGGGGGGCGCCGCCGCGGTCGTCGTCGTGGCAAGGGGCAGGATAGTTTAGAAAGCGTCCGCGAGGGCTTGGGCGAGAAGCGAGAAGTAACCGCCCAGGCCAATTTGCCCGGGTCGTCGACAAGGCGCCGCCGCGGGAAGCGCCGCAAAGGGGCACCCGATGCTAGGGAAGTCCAAGAAAGTGTGCGGCGGACCTTGAGTCAGCTTAACGAAGGGCGGCTGCGCCGACGCTACGAGCGCGGCCCGCGCGAAGACGGTGCCGAGGAAAGCGGTGAGCTTCGCCAGATCAAGATTCGCGAGTTTGTCACGCTCGGCGAATTTGCCGAACAACTCGGCGTCAAGGTCAGTGAAGTGATCGCGCTGTGTTTGCAGTTGGGTACCATGGCGACGATCAATCAACGCCTCGATATGGACACCATGCAGACGCTGGCCGATGAGTTTGGATCGGAAGTGGTTCCGCTGGAGGCCGAAGAAGCCGAGTTGGATGAGATTGTCGAGGAGGAAGAACTCGGCGAACCCGAGCCGCGTCCGCCGGTCGTTACCGTCATGGGCCACGTCGATCACGGCAAAACCTCGTTGCTCGACTACTTGCGCGAAAGCAAGGTGGTTGAAGGGGAGTCTGGCGGCATTACCCAGCACATCGGCGCGTATGTGATCAACATGGAAGACGGTCGCGGCGTGACGTTTCTCGACACGCCAGGACACGCGGCCTTTACGGCGATGCGGGCACGCGGTTCAAGAGTAACTGACATTGTTGTTTTAGTCGTGGCGGCTGACGACGGCGTCATGCCGCAGACCATTGAAGCGATCGACCACGCTAAGGCCGCGCAGGTTCCCTTAGTCGTCGCGATTAACAAAATAGACTTACCTACGGCCGATCCAGACAAGATCAAACGGGAGTTGTCAGAAAGAGGGGTTTTAATCGAGGAATGGGGAGGGCAGATTCCCTGTGCCGAAATCTCTGCTAAGATCGGGCAGGGCATAGACCACTTGCTGGAAGTGCTCCTCATTGTAGCCGAGTTGCTTGAGTTGCAGGCTAATCCCCGTAAAAAAGCGCGTGGGACTATTGTCGAAGCCCATCTTGACAAGGGGCGGGGGCCGGTGGCTACCGTTTTGGTCCAAGAGGGAACGCTGAGCGTCGGCGAGCCTTTTATTACCGGCGTACACAGCGGCAAGGTCCGCGCCCTGCTCGACGAGCATGGCCAGCGCGTCGAAGAGGCAAAACCCTCGGTGCCCGTCCAAGTGCTCGGGTTGCCTGGGGTGCCGCAAGCCGGAGATACTTTTGCCGTTGCCAATTCCGAGCGCGAGGCCAAGGACCTCAGCCAGCGGCGGCAGCTCGTCAAGCGCGAGCAGGATCACGGCAAGCTGCGCACGGTCACGCTCAGCGACTTACACGATCAGATCCAGCAAGGCCACATCCAAGAATTGCGGGTGGTGGTCAAAGGCGATGTCGATGGGTCGGTCGAGGCTATTGCCGAAGAGTTGGGCCGCATAACCCACGAGGAAGTGCGGGTCAACGTCATTCACAGCGCAGTGGGCTCCATCTCGGAATCGGATGTGCTCTTGGCCGCGGCTTCTAGCGCCATTTTGCTCGGCTTCCACGTAAGCACCCAACCTTCGGCCCGCGACCTCGCCGTGCAGGAAGGCGTGGAAATTCGCAACTACCGCATCATTTACGAGGTCATTGAGGATGTGCGCGGGGCCTTGGCTGGCCTTTTGGCCCCAACGACCGAAGAACAGGTAGTGGGCCGGGCCGAAATCCGCGCGATCTTTAGCTCGTCCCGCATGGGGACGATTGGCGGTTGTTTGGTGCAAAATGGCACCATTGCCCGTAGTAATCAGGTGCGGATTTTGCGCGATGATCAAGTCGTTTTTACCGGCGAGCTTACTTCGCTGCGGCGATTCAAGGACGATGTGCGCGAGGTCGCTGAGGGATTCGAGTGCGGCATGGGATTCTCGGGATTTGACGACATCGCAGAAGGCGACATCGTTGAATCCTTGGTTGTGGTCGAGACCGCGCGGACGCTGTAGGGGTGAGCGGTTGAGTTGTTTTGATCGTTATGAGCTGTGCAGTGCAAATCTATATCGGCGATAGCCATTCGCTCAAAGACAAACGGCAAGTCCTCAATAGCCTCAAAGGGCGCATCCGCAACCGCTTTAACGCGGCTGTGGCCGAAGTAGATGACCACGCGCTTTGGCAGCGGGCGGTGTTGGGGATTGCCGTGGTGAGTTCGGCCGTTGAACACTGCGATGAGATGCTGACTAAAATCGTCAACTTCGTCGAAAGCGATCCCCGGGTGCATATCCTCGACTACCAAATGGAAGTACACTGAGGGCAGGTGGCCTCTCCGCAACGAATTAGCCGAGTGCGCGGGCAACTGCTGCGCGAGTTGACCGATATCGTAGGGCGGATGAAGGACCCGCGGTTGCAACTAGTCCAAGTAGTAGATGTGGAACTCTCCTCCGACATGAGCTATGCCACGATCTTTGTCAGTACGCTCGGCCATGCAGACGACCAAGAGCAGGTACTCCAAGGGATGCAGCGGGGCTTGGGTTTTATACGCCGAGAAATCGCCCAGCGTATGCGCTTGCGCTACGCGCCCCAGTTGCGGGTTGCATACGACGATACCGCCGCACGCGCCGCGCACCTGACGGCTTTGATCGATAGTCTGGGTGGAACGCCGCATGATTGATCCGGCCTTGACCGGGGTCTTGGTCATCGACAAAGCCAAAGGCCCCACCTCCCACGACGTAATCGTCTCGCTCCGGCGTTTGTTGCAACTGCGGCGCATTGGGCACTGCGGTACGCTCGATCCTTTGGCCAGCGGCGTCTTGGTCGTTTGCTTGGGGCGCTATACCCGGCTCAACCAGTGGCTCAGTGGCGCGGAAAAGGAATACGAGGCCGAGATTTGTCTGGGGGCTATAAGTGCTACGGGCGATGCCGAAGGGCCGATCCGCCACCAAGCCGACTGTGCGCCTCCCGACGGCCAAAGTGTGGCCCGAGTCCTGCGCGACTTTACAGGGAGCATAGACCAAATTCCGCCAGCGTATTCAGCCGTAAAAGTAGCTGGGGTGCGCTCGTATAAGCGGGCGCGTCGCGGGGATGAGATCGCCCTCAAACCTCGCCGGGTCCACATCCATGCAATGGAGTTACTCGGCTACGATTTCCCCAGACTAAGCGTAAAAATTCATTGTTCTGCGGGAACGTATATTCGCGCGCTAGCCGCCGATCTGGGGGATGCGTTGGGGACGGGTGCTTATTTGGCGGAACTGCGCCGGCGGCGGGCTGGCGGGCTCGGGCTGGACAAAGCCCTGACGGTAGACCAAGTAGCCCATCTTAGTAGAGCAGGCCAAATTGAAAAGGCCCTCGTCCATCCGCGACTGGCCTTAAGCGAACTGGCAGTCGTGGAACTGAACGAAGGCAAGCTGGTTGATTTTGCTCATGGGAAGGCCATTGAGCATCCCACTGGCACAGGGCCGCGCGAGGTCTGCGCGGTTTTTGACGCAGCACAAACCTTGTTTGGTCTCGCACGATGGGAGCAGGGGGCATTGCGGCCCCTGTGCGTTTTGCGCCAACCTTAGATGGAAAGTGCTGACATCCATTTTTCCGGCCGCGTCATGCGAGGCCAAGGACGCGGTAGAACCCTGGGGTTTCCCACGGCCAATTTGCGGCCTCATGGCGATAAACCCTTGCCACAGGGAGTATTTGCCGCCGAAGTACAATACCCTGGCAGTGGGTTTTTACCGGCCGTGGCTCACATTGGCCCTCGGCCTACATTTGCCGAAGCCGCCCTAGTCATCGAGTTGCACATACTCGATTTTGCCGGCGACCTCTACGGACAAACTCTACAGGTCGCCCTCGTAAAGCAACTGCGCGACCAACGCGCATTTGCCTGTCCAGACGAGCTGATAGGACAAATTCGCAAAGACATTCACCAAGCACGCGCCCTATTCGCCTCCAAGTGCTGAAGGCGGAAAGCGCGGCGCGAAATACGGAGGTTGCCGTTGTCTATAACAACTGAGCGCAAGAAAGAGCTGATCGAGAAGTTCGGGCAAGATGGAGGCCCCGGGGCCACCCCGGTGCAGATTGCCATTCTCACCGAGCGCATCCGAAACTTGACCGAACACCTCAAAGACCAGCAAAAGGACTTTGCCACGCGGCGGGGATTACTCGTCCTCATAGGCAAGAGGAGGCGATTGCAAAGCTACTACCAAAAGAAAAACCCGCAGGCGTATGCGGCGTTGATCCACGAGTTGGGATTGCGCCGTTAGCTCCCACTGAGTTACTCACCGCAGCGTCTGCTGGCGCAGGTGCTGCACAGAATTCAAAACCTCAAAGAAAAGAGCAAAAGATATATCTAATGACTAAACTAGAACGCGAAATAGGCGGGCGGAGTCTGTCGATCGAAACAGGCCGGATCGCCAAGCAAGCTAATGGGGCTGTGTGGATACAATACGGGGATACCGTAGTGCTGGTAACGGCCTGCCGGACCAACACGCCGGAAGATCGGGGCTTTCTGCCCTTGATCGTGGATTACCGGGAAAAGGCTTACGCTGGCGGCAAGATACCGGGCAATTTCTTCAAGCGCGAAGGGCGTCCCTCCGAAAAGGAAACCCTGAGTGCTCGGTTAATTGACCACCCCATTCGGCCGATGTTTCCCAAGAAGTTCCCCTATGAGATCCAAGTCTATGTTTCGGTGCTTTCGTACGACGGCGAAAACGATGCGGATGTCTTGGGTTTAATCGGGGCTTCGGCGGCTTTGAGTATCTCCGACATTCCCTTTGCTGGCCCCATGGGTGCCGTGCGCGTCGGGCGCATCCACGGCGAGTTCGTCGCCAATCCGACCCCAGCCCAGCTCGCGGATTCCGATCTCGAAATCATCGTCTGCGCTACGGCCGATTCCATTGTCAGCGTCGAAGGGGGTGCCCACGAGATTGCCGAGCAAGATCTAGTAGATGCGTTGGCTTTTGGCCACGAGTGCATCGCCGAACTGGTAGAGCTACAGGAGCGGCTGGTTGCTGAAGTCGGCAAGGAGAAAATTGTCATTGAGGTCGCAGAAGCCGATCCCGAGCTGGTCAGTGCTGTTGCCGAGTTGGCGCAAGAGCGGATCGCCGAGGCCAACAGAAGCCCCCTCAAAGAAGAGCGGCAAGAGCGCATTGACGCGATTAACGCCGATGTCTTGGCAAGCCTAGCCGAGCGCTTTCCAGCCTCGGAAAAGCTCATCTTAGCCGAGCTAGAGGCCCTGCTCAAGGCCGACATGCGCACCATGATCCTCAAGGAGAAGCGGCGCATTGACGGCCGCGCACTCGACGCAGTCCGCGACGTCACCTGCGAGAGCACGGTGCTGCCGCGGACGCACGGGTCGGCGCTGTTTACGCGCGGGCAGACGCAAGCGCTCTGCGTGGCGACGCTGGGCACCAAGCTCGACGAGCGCATGGCTGACGACTTACAGGGCAAGCGGTTTAAGTCCTATTACTTGGATTACAACTTCCCGCCGTATTCGGTCGGCGAAGTGCGCTTTGAGCGTGGTCCGGGGCGTCGGGACATTGGTCATGGCCATCTGGCCGAGCGCGCGTTAGAGCCAGTCATCCCATCCGTGGAGTCCTTTCCCTACACGATTCGCTTGGTGTCCGATATTACCGAGTCAAGCAGCTCTAGTTCCATGGCCACGGTGTGCGGCTGCTCGCTCGCCTTGATGGACGCCGGCATTCCCGCTAAAACCGCGGTGTGCGGCACGGGCGTGGGCTTGGTTAAGGAAGGGGACGAGTACGAGCTGCTGACCGACATCCGCGACGCCGAAGATTTTCTCGGCGATATGGACCTCAAAGTCGCTGGCACCAAGGATGGGATTACCGCGATTCAGATGGATATCAAAATCCAAGGGTTGCAGCTCGACATTTTCAAGGAAGCCCTCGACCGCGCCAAAGAGGGACGCGACCAGGTCTTGGCCCTTATGAACCAGTGTCTGAGCGAAGCGCGGCCCGAGCTTTCGCGCTGGGCCCCGCGCATTGAGTTTGTCAAGATTGACCAGAGCAAAATCGGCGCGGTCATCGGCCCGGGCGGCAAAACCATCCGCGAGATCGAAAAGACAGGTGCCACGGTCAATGTCGATGAAGACGGCACGATTACCATTGCCTCGGTTGAAGCCGGCCCAGCCGAAGAAGCGCGGCGCATGATCGAGGGAATCACGGCCGACGCCGAGGTGGGCAAGGAGTACAACGGGGTAGTCAAGCGGATCATGCCCTTTGGGGCCTTCGTCGAGATTCTGCCCGGCAAAGAGGGTCTGCTGCATATCTCCGAGCTAGCCCATCGGCGCGTGGACAAGGTCGAAGATGTCGTTGGGCAAGGGGACAAGATCGCCGTCAAGGTCCTCGAAATCGACACCGGCGGCAAGATGAGGCTCAGCCACAAGGCCCTGTTAAAGAAGTAAGTGGCAGTCTTGCGCTAGACGAAGAAAAGGCTATCGAGTCTAGCTCGATAGCCTTTTCTTATTTATTATATAATAGTATATGGATAAGCAAATGAAGTCGATTCAGGTGGCTGATATTGGTCGCTACGAGGGCCGAGAAGTGGTGCTGCGCGGTTGGTTGTACAATAAGCGCTCGAGCGGCAAACTGCATTTTTTGCAACTGCGTGACGGCAGTGGCGTAGTGCAATGCGTCGTTTTTAAGGGGGATGTCGAAGCCGAGCTGTTCGAGCGGTGCGATCACTTGCCCCAAGAATCTTCGCTCGTAATCCGCGGTCAAGTCCGGCGGGAGGCCCGGGCACCGATCGGCTATGAGGTCGGAGTTAGCCACCTCGAAGTCGTGCAGAAAGCGGAGCCATACCCCATCACACCCAAGGAACATGGAGTGTCTTTTCTCCTCGACCACCGACACTTGTGGCTGCGGTCTGCTCGTCCGGGGGCCATTCTCAAGATCCGCAGCGAAGTTTGCAAAGCCTGCCGCGACTTCATGGAAGCGCGTGGCTTTGTTCTCGTGGATGCGCCGATTTTTACGCCCGCCGCCTGTGAGGGGACTTCGACTCTGTTCGAGACCGCGTATTTTGACGACACGGCTTATTTGACCCAGAGTGGCCAGCTCTATATGGAAGCGGCCGCCATGGCCTTAGGCAAAGTCTATTGTTTTGGGCCTACGTTTCGCGCTGAAAAATCCAAGACCCGCCGTCACCTGACCGAGTTCTGGATGATCGAGCCGGAGATGGCGTATTGCGATCTAGCGGGTGCCATGGCCCTAGCCGAGGACATGGTCTTGTGCATGCTCGACCGCGTACTCGACCGCCGCCGCGAAGAGCTAAAGCTCCTCGAGCGAGATACCGCCAAGTTGGAACAGATCAACCGGCCCTTTCCGCGCCTGACCTATGATAAGGCCGTTGCGCGCTTGACGGCCTTGGGTAGCGACATCGCCTGGGGGCGCGATCTGGGGGGGGACGACGAAACGCTCTTGGCCTCTGAGTTCGATTCGCCGGTTTTCGTCCACCGCTATCCCAGCGCGGTCAAAGCGTTCTACATGAAGGAAGATGCTCAAGATCGCCGCTTAGCCCTGTGCATGGACCTGTTGGCACCCGAAGGCTACGGGGAAATCATCGGGGGCGGACAACGCGAAGACGATCTTGCCGTCTTGCAGCACAAAATTTCCACGCATCAGTTGCCCGACGAAGCCTTTAGCTGGTATCTCGACTTGCGGCGCTATGGATCCGTAGAACATGCGGGCTTCGGCATGGGCATCGAACGGGTGGTCGCTTGGTTGTGCGGCGTCAAGCACGTGCGCGAGACCATTCCATTTCCGCGCACGATGCAGCGTCTGTATCCATAAATGTCTTATAAGGATTATTATGTCAATAAAAACCAAAAAAACCCAATACAATTTTCAAGCCATCGAAACCAAATGGCGATCCTATTGGGAGCAGGAAAAGACGTATCAAACGCTAGGGCCGGGGGAGCCTGGTTTCGATGACAGCAAACCCAAATGCTACATCCTCGATATGTTTCCCTATCCCAACAGCACGGGGTTGCACATCGGCCATCCCAAAGGGTATATCGCCAGCGACATCTATAGCCGCTATAAAAGGATGCGGGGATTTAACGTCCTACACCCGATGGGATTCGACAGTTTTGGCTTGCCGGCCGAGCAATACGCCATCCAACACAACATCCATCCGGCGACTGTTACCGAGCAGAATATCAATGCGATACGCGGCCAGTTGCAGTTGCTCGGGCTGTCGTTTGACTGGGCGCGAGAAGTGGTCACTTCGAGAGCGTCGTACTACGGCTGGACCCAGTGGATTTTTGCCCAACTCTTCGACAGTTATTTCGACGCAGACGAAATATGGGAAGACGGCAATGGACGCTCAATAAAAGGGCGCGCCAAGCCGATCGCCGACTTAGACGCTCAATTTGCGGCTGGCCGGGCCTTGTCGGCTACAGATCGCCAAGTACTCGGCACTAAGGCCGCTTGGTCCGCACTAACCAAGGCCCAGCAGCAAGCCGTACTGAACAACTACCGACTGGCGTACCAGCAAGAGGCCGTTGTCAACTGGTGCCCGGGTCTGGGCACTGTGTTGGCCAACGAGGAGGTGACCAATGAAGGCCGCAGCGAGCGGGACAATTTTCCCGTGTACCGCAAACCATTGCGACAATGGACGATGCGCATAACAGCCTACGCCGATCGGCTCTTAGAGGACTTGGATGCTGAGCTGGAAGACCGCAACGGCACGTCCTTCCGGCTCGATTGGCCAGGCCCCATCAAGCGATTACAGCGCAACTGGATCGGCCGCAGCAAAGGGGCTGAAGTGAACTTCGATGTCCTCAACCCGCAAAGCGACGGAGTCGTTGGGCAATTGACCGTGTTCACGACCCGCCCTGACACGCTCTTTGGTGCGACCTTTATGGCGATTGCCCCTCAGCATCCGCTGGTGGATCCCACCGAGGAAGCCTACTTGGTTCCCAACGCTTGGCCCGACAAAACGCCCGAGCAGTGGAAGGGGCCGGGGGAATCCATCCGGCAAGCGGTAGCCCAGTACGTAGCGCAGGTTGCTGTTTCCACGGCGGATAAAACCAAAGAAAAAACAGGCATCTTCTCCGGCATCTACGCGCGCAATCCGGTCAACGGACAAAAAGTTCCCATTTTCGTCGCCGACTACGTCAGCATGGACTATGGTGCCGGAGCCATTATGGCGGTGCCGGCTCACGACGAGCGCGATTTCGCCTTTGCCACGGCCTATAACTTGGACATTGTAAAGGTAGTTACTGGAGGAGACGAACGGGCCGAGGGGTGGTATGACGGGGAAGGGACCGCGGTCAATTCGCCGCCTGTGCGAGGTGACGATAATCCATATACCATCAACGGCTTGGCCACGGCCGCGGCCCAATCCCAGATCGTTGCTGCACTAGTCGCCGAGGGGCGGGGCCAAGCCGCGATAAACTACAAACTGCGCGACTGGACCTTTGCTCGACAGCGCTATTGGGGTGAACCCTTTCCACTGGCCACGCACCCCGATGGATATTCGGTCGCGGTCGAGCCTCCGGTGGTGCTGCCGGACCTAGCGGACTTCAAACCGACAACCTCCGACGATCCTAACGAACCCGTTTCGCTGCCGTTGGACCGGGCTGGAACCGAGTGGACGACAGTGGAAGTTGACGGGATGGCCTGTCAGCGCGAACTCAACGTCATGCCCCAATGGGCCGGTTCTTGCTGGTACTATCTCCGCTTTATCGATCCGCACAACGAAGAAGCCTTCTGCGACCCAGCCAAGGAGGGCTACTTCATGCCTGTTGATCTCTACATCGGCGGTGCTGAACACGCGGTACTGCACTTGCTCTACGCTCGGTTTTGGCACAAGGCCCTCTACGACTTAGGCCACGTGTCCACGCCTGAGCCTTTTAAGAAGTTGTTCAACCAAGGCATGGTGACCGCGGATGCCTTTCAAGACGAGCGCGGCGTGTATATCGACATCCGCGAGGTCGAGTTCCGCGACGGGGAGCCTCTTGAGAAGGGCACGGGGAAGGTGCTACGCCGATCTTTCGGCAAAATGGGCAAGCGCTATAAAAATGGGTTGCCCCCCGAAGAAGTCGGCGAGGAGTTTGGCGTGGATTCTCTGCGGCTATACGAAATGTACATGGGGCCGCTCGAAGCGAGTGCGCCGTGGAGCATGGAAGGTATTATCGGGATGCAGCGCTTTTTACAGCGCGTTTGGCGCAACTTTGTCGCTTCGGACGAACGCGTGAAGATAGGGGCGGGGGCTGCGTTGGCACCTGACCTAGAAAGAAAGCTGCACCAAACCATCCAAAAGATGACCAAGGACATTGAGGGGCTGCGGTTTAATACGGCCATTGCCGCGCTGATCGAATTGAACAACCAATTGATGGGCTCAGACGAAGTGCCGCAGGCCGTTGCCAAGCCGTTCTTGGTCCTACTCGCGCCTTTTGCTCCGCATCTTGCCGAGGAACTATGGGAACTGGCCGGCTTTGGGCGGGGCGACCTCTGTGCCCAAGACTGGCCCGAGTGGGATAAAGCCAAGGCGGCCGAGGACATGATCGTAGTGCCCATTCAGGTCAACGGCAAGATGCGCGGCCAAGTCGAAGTGCCCGTTGGCACTCAAGAGGACGCGATCAAGTCCTTGGTACTCGACATGGAGAGCATTCAGAAGTACGTGCCCGATGAAACGGCGATGAAGCGGTTTATATGGGTGCCGGATAAAATTGTGAATATTGTGATGTAAAAGAAGTCTTATAAAATTTTATATGTAAACAAAAAATGACAAAAAAACAATCACAACCCACCTACTTCGCTCTTGCACTCGCATTCTTCTTGTTGGCCATCGTGTTGCTGTTCAACATGCTGAGTCCTATGGCCGTGCCGGTTACTAGGGAGCAATTCGACCGGATACGAGAGGCCGATCAAATTGAGTATCTGATCGTGCAACCCCAAGAACTCACTTGGCAGCTCACAAGCCCGGTCCGCGTCCAAGGAATCAACGGCGAGACGGTAGCCAAGCGGATTGAGCTAGCCGAGCCTGACCCGGCCGTGGCCGAAGATTGGCGACGGCGGGGGGGCGCAGTGCGTCAAGAGCAAGGGGCCTCGTGGTGGGGAGGTGTGGTTTTCATCGCCTTATTGCTCGGCGTGGGGGGATGGCACATCTGGTCTCAAATACGGCTAGAGCTCAAAGGGGGCGGGGGGCCACGCCGTCGCTTGCGCGACTTGGAAACCGCGCTCAAACAAGGCCAAATTACCCAAGCCGAATTCCGCCAGCGGGCTGAGCGGCTTTGGGCCGAGTTATGAGGACATATGGCGAGTACTATTCGCGTTCTAGACGAAAGTCTCATTGGGAAAATAGCCGCTGGCGAGGTGGTGGAACGGCCTGCTTCGGTCGTGAAGGAATTGGTCGAAAACTCGATCGATGCTGGTGCCACTAAAATCCGCGTGGAAATCAAGGCCGGTGGCAAGCAGTCGATCGTCGTGACCGACGATGGTTCGGGCATGAACGGGGCGGATATCGCGTTGTGTGCTCGTCGCCATGCCACGAGCAAGATGGCTTCAGTAGCTGATCTGTTTCGGATTCAGACGCTAGGCTTTCGCGGCGAAGCCCTAGCCAGCATTGGGGCCGTAGCTCACTTGGCCATTGAATCGCGTACACAGGAAGATGAAGTGGGGACGCGCTTGGTCGTGGAAGGGGGCATAGAGCGAGAAATGCACAGCATCGGCCGAGCGCGCGGCACGACCATCGTGGTAAAGAACCTGTTTTTTAATACACCGGCGCGCCGCAAGTTCCTCCGCTCTGTTGATGTGGAAGCGCGCCACGTGGCCCAGACCATCATTCATTTAGCGACTGGTTATCCAGCCTTGGGGTTTGAACTAGAACGCGAAGACCGCCAAGTCTTGAACTACGCTCCTTCATCGCGGCGGGAGCGGGCGGCCGAACTGTTGGGCATTCCAGTTGCCGAACTATTGGACCTCGCGTACGCGGAAGAGGGCCTCAAGCTCGAAGGGGTGTTGGTCGGTCCCGAGCGCTGTGGTCGGAGCAAGGGCAAGCAGTACCTCATTGTACAGGGGCGGCCTATTGCTTCGCGATTGATAGCCAACGCCGTACAGCGGTGCTTTGAGGGGCTGCTACCCGAAGGACATCATCCGGTGTTTATGCTCTGGATCGATATGGATCCGCGAAAAATCGACGTCAATGTCCATCCGACCAAGCGGGAAATTCGCTTGGCTAATGAAGGGCAGGTTGTCGCGGCTATTGAAAACAGCGTCCGGCAAAGCTTGCGGCGACCCGATACGCAAGCCTTTGTTTATGCTACGTCCCCAATACGGCGGCCGGACGACCCATCTCGCTTCAGCGAAAGCAAGGGCGTTGCCATCCCAGCACACGTGGGCGAACCGACATCGCCGATATTGCAGAAGTTGCCGGGGCCCGGGTCAACACCCCAGGATGCCGATGATCAGCTCGCCGTTACTTTCGTCGCTCCGGCGACCCAAATTGCCATCGCCGAAGACGCTGCAATATGGCAGGTTCACAATCAGTACATCCTCGTCGAGGTAGCCGACGGCTTGCTGTTTGTCGATCAGCAGGCTGCACACGAACGCATCAATTACGATCGAGCCATAAAAAAAATGGACGGCGTAACTGGAGAAAGCCAGCAGTTGCTTTTTCCCATACAGCTAGAAATGGGCGCAGCGGATTTTGAAGTTTTCAAGCAAATACAAGGCGATGTTGCCAAGCTGGGCTTTGTCTTACGGGATTTTGGTGCCCGTACGGTATTGGTGGAAGCCGTGCCTGTCGAACTGGATCGCTTTGGCGAAGGCGAGGTTTTTTATCAGCTATTGAACGACGTGCGCGATGGCCAACATTCGGGTCGATCTTGGCGCGAAGCAATCGTCTTGGCCTACGTACGCAAAGTGAGCATCAAGAAGGGGCAAAAACTGAACGCCGAGAAAATGGCACATTTGATCAGCGAATTGCTAAAGGTCGACTCGCCGCACATAAGCCCAACGGATAAGCCGATCATGGCGTGGATGAAATTGAGCGATATGGAGCGTCTGCTGCGAAAATTCTGATTTCTTTAATTTCGGCTATTATACTACCGATAACAGGCATTATCGGTAGTATCCGAAGGGAGGTTGTTCGTGGATGAATTGTCCAGTTTAGAATTGATCTTGCTCTTCGCGCCCTGACATGTGCGACTGCCCCTCATGGCCTCAGATAGGACGGCGAGGGTCAAGACGCGGCCACAAAGCATCGCGAAAGCAAAATCCCGTGATGTTCGCTATATTTGGAATACCAATTAAGCCCTAGCGAGATTTTATGAGCGAGCAGTCGAGCCGCCATGTTGCGGCCGCAACCCGCAACCCGATCGTCTGTAGGATAACGCCTGCGCCCGCGTTGATGGCGGACGATCCGCTGGAACAATTTCTCAGCGGCCAGCTCAGCGAACGCACACGGCGTGCGTATTACTCCGATCTCGAGCATTTCTTTGCATCCATCGACCTAGAACTACATGAAGTATCGCTTGCCATCTTGCAGTCAATCACTTTTGAGCACGTGGTCGCCTTTAGAAATCAACTCGTCAACGAAGGCTACAAGCGCAGCAGCATCAACAGAAAGCTGTCCAGTCTGAAGTCGTTGTTCAAGATGTTGGTCGCCTTAGGCCACATTGAGAATAATCCCGCTGACTCTACATTGGTGCGCGGCTACAAGGTAGATGAAACGCTGGCCGGTAAAGCGCTTTCCAATCAGGTGCTAAACAAGATTCAGCAAGCCATCGCCGAGGAAAAAGACGACTTGGTACGCACGCGCGATGCGGCCATATTTCACTTGCTCACGTTTGGCGGGCTGCGCCGCTCCGAAGTGGCAGGCGTCGCTTGGGAGGATATATCCTTAGAAGGCGTCTTTCACGTCCTGTACCTGCCCGAGACTAAATCAGGCGTGGCGCAGGAAATCAAACTGCAAAACATCGTCCTACATCATCTAGAATTATACAAACAACAACTACAGATGGTGGGTTTGCCGACGACCGGCAAGGTTTTCATCAGTCTGTCGCGCAACCATTCTCGGGGCCAGCCACTGACGGATCAATCGGTGAATCACATCGTCAAAAAGTACGCCTTGCGTGCTGGCCTTCCCCAGAACGTCACCGCACACATGTTCCGGCACACCTGCTGCACTTTGGCGATTGAAGGTGGAGCCAAGCCCCAGCAGGTGCAAGCCCATTTGCGCCACAAGGATCTAAAGACGACCATGCGCTACTACGAAAATCGCGAGAGACTGCTCGACAATGCGTCTGATTATATTAAGATTGGTGGCTGATTTTTTTTGTTTTATGGTTACATATTAAATTTTATGAGACTTTTTATTTCCTTGCAGTTTAAAATCGCATCCTGTCTCGCCGACATTCGCATCCACTCCAAAAGACGATAGCTTTCGGTCACCTGCTCTAAACCCAACAACGGCTGGGCGCGGCCTTGGATGTAGGCGACGAAATTGCGATAGTACGCCGCCAGATCGTCCGCTTCCCAAACCCAAGGCCAAGAAGTATCGACTATTTCGTCTTGGGCGCACTCGCGGATGCGCAACGCCGGCACCACCGCTGGAAAATCGAGGAGGGCAACCGAGCCTTCGACGCCGTTGCGCATCCGCAGCAACGCGGCCGATACGTCCTCCATCCGACCCAGATGAAAAAAGTTGCGCATCCTGCTATACAGCACATCTACCGGCCCCCAAGTGCTCAGCAGTAGGTCGCATAGGTCCAAGGCCGCTTGGCTGCACACCATCTCGCGATCCATAGGATCGAATAAAGCCGAATCAAAGGAAAGCTCCAGCGAATAATGCGCTATGCCCTGTCGAGCGGCTAAAGCCGAGCAAAAGTGCGTATGCCTCCCCAGGGACAGCACACATACCTTAGAATGGCTCGGCACTTGTACTGGATGGGTCGCCATAACGTGCAGACCCGACGCGAGGGCCACGCCGCCCCAATGCGATTTATCTTCCACTTGCAACAACACCAGCCCATCTATTTTTCGTTCCAATACGGCGGCACAGTCGGCTTGGTGTACGAGCTGGATATCGCGGCACCCCCGCAAGGCATCCCGATGAGCGGCGACCTCGCGAGCATGGCCTACCACACCGAGCGTCATCATGGTTTTTCGCTCGCCTTAATCCGCTCTTGGAGCCGGTCGCTCAAGGTCCGTGCCGCGTACTCCCCGTCCAAACGCAAGAGATAATCTATCGCTATGGTCTCGGCGAGCACCGTGATATTTTTACCCGGAAACAGCGGGATAAAGACCTCGGGCACCTCGACGCCGAGGATTGCCACCTTATTGTCTTCAAGACCAAGGCGTTCGTAGGCGTATTTTTCGTCCCAATCAACGAGGTTGACCACTAGCTCCACCCGCTTCTGCCGCCGAGTCCTCCACGCGCCAAACATCTTTTTTACATCTAGGATACCGATGCCGCGAATTTCGATGTGGTCTTGGAGCATTTCCGAGCTACAGCCCACCAGAATGCCTTGGGGCTTGCGATTGATGATGACCACATCGTCGGCTACCAGCCGATGTCCGCGCTCGACCAAATCCAAGGCGACCTCACTTTTGCCAATGCCGCTGCGACCGCGAAAGAGCAACCCTACCCCAGAGACATCCACGAGTGTCCCGTGCATGGATATTTGGGGCGCGAACACCTCGTCGAGGTAAAAACGGATAAGATGGGTGAACTCGGCTGTGTTGAATCCAGACTTCAGCAGGGGCACCGCACACTCGTCGGCGAGCTGTCGCAACTCGGGAAACATCCGTCCCCTACCGGTCCAAACCACGCATGGAATATCAAATTGATATATGATTTTGAGTGCCTGCCGCCGTCTGTCTGCGGACAAGGTGCGCAAGTACTCTGCTTCCGTATTGCCCAAGAGCTGTACTTGATCGAGAGTAAACAGCTCGACAAAACCCATTAGGGCCAAACCAGGGCGGTGGATGTCGCTGTTGTTGATAGTTCGCGGTAGTCCCTCAGCACCGGCACTGAGCTTCAGCCGTAGTTGCTGCCCGTAGGTGGCCAGCAGATCCTCGATGGTCAGTTCACTCATCGCTACTCAAGCTTTCGAAGATGCGCCGATACCCTTCGTAGCGCGCCTTCGCGATGCGGCCGGTTGCCACCGCCACCCGGACCGCACAACCAGGTTCGTGCAAGTGGCTACAATCGCCAAATTGGCACTGGCCGCGCAGGGGTTCTAATTCGGGATAGTACTCGGCTAGTTCAGCGGATTTTACCCCCCATAAGCGGAGTTCTTTAACCCCTGGTGTATCGGCCACATAGCCGCCTTGTTGCAACTTAAACAAATGCACGACCGGGGTCGTGTGTCGGCCCCGGTCGTGGCGCGTCATTATTTCTTTGGTCTTTAGCCCCAACCTCGGCTCAACGCTGTTGAGCAAGGTCGATTTGCCGACCCCAGATTGGCCGACCACGGCTGTGCTGCGGTTGATCAGGGCTGCTTTGAATGAATCCATGCCATCGCCTCGTAGAGCACTAGTGCGATAGATTGGATAACCAAGTGCCTCGTAGGGGCCCGTCAGCGCGTTCACCGCTTCTTGGGAGACTAAATCAACCTTGTTGATGCAGACTACGGGCTGGAGATTCCCTTTTATGGCCATGACAATCGCACGGTCGATAAAGCCGCGGCGGGGCTTGGGTTGACTGGCCGCTACGACGACGAACAATTGCTCCATGTTGACAAAGAGGATCTGCTCAAACGGGCGCGTTCCGCTGGCCCCACGCGAGAACTTGGAAGAGCGAGTGTGTACCGCTTCAATGATGCCCGTCCGTTCAGCTATAGGCGCGATCTCAACCCAGTCGCCGGCAACGACCGGCGAGCTCGTCTTGCGGTCCCCGGCCTTGAGACGGCCCCTAATTTTGCACTGCCAGTGACTTTGCTCAACCTCGACGAGGCACTGTAACCCAGAAACTCTGATGATGCGGCCCCGCATGTGCGACCAGCCCCTGCCTACTCCCCTTTGGCGAGGCGCCAGGCTAGGTAGCTGGGATAGCCAAGGTTGTCGATCTTCTGCTGGGTCATCTGGACCGGGTATTCGACGCGCTGGAGTTCGACCCATTGTTCGTCGGTATCCCACAGGGTGTATGCCGACCGCCAGTCGCCATCGCGAGGTTGACCGACACTGCCGACGGAAACCAAGAACTGGTGATTGCCGACGGCAGCCATAGCCGAAGTCAGCGGTATGGGAGCGTCTCTCATTTTGCAGTAAATGCGCGCCTCGTGCGTGTGGCCGACAAAAGCCAAGGGCCATTTGAGATGGCGCATACACCAAGCGACGCGCTCGTACAGGAGAAGGGGTTCCCATTCTTCGGGCTTAAGGGGGTTGGCGTGGGACAAAGCCGCGTTGCGCTCCACGCGCCGAAAGGTTCCTTGCCGCAAAAAATCGCGTTCTTCTTCCCCCAACATCTCGCAGGCTTGGTAGAGCGAAGGACGGGCCAACAGATTAAAAGACTGAATGCGCACCGGCTCTAGCATCGCTTGGTCGTGGTTGCCCAATACGAGCTGGGCTTCTACCTCCTTGAGCCGATAGATACAACCCAAAGGGTCGGGACCATATCCCACGATGTCCCCCAAGCAAATAATGCGCTCGGCCCCGGCGTTGGCCGCAGCGATTAATACGGCCTCTAGCGCTTCGAGATTGGCGTGAATATCGGCAAGCACTGCGATCTTCAAGGGCACCTGCCTCAGTTGAATAGTGCGCTGATGGACGTTTCTTCGTGAATGGCGCGGATGGCCCTGGCAAAGAGCGAGGCTACGGAGCACACCTGCACCATAGGGGTGCGGGCGGCTGTCGGCAAGGGGATCGTATCGGTAATGGCTAAGGCTTGGAAGTTGAATGTATCCAGCCGCGCTATCGTCTCTTTGGTTAAGGTCCCGTGGACGCAGCCAGCATAGACTTTGTGCGCCCCGTGTTCCTTGACCGCGGTCGCTCCCTTGAGGATGGAATCACCAGTAATAATCGCATCGTCGAAGAATACGACATCGCGGTCCGCCACGTCGCCAATAACCCTGTTTTCCCCGGCCGCTTGGTCGACGACCACGAGGGGCAACCCCAGCCGCTGGGCGTAGATTTCGGAGACCTTGGCGCGGCTGATGTCCGGGGCGGCCACGACCAAATTACCGCGGTCGAGGTCGGCGTAGTAGGAGCATATGGCCGGGACGCCGCTTAGCTGATCCACTAGAATCCGGCTAAAACCCATAGTCTGCGGGCTATGTAAAGTCATGGTGAGAATGCGGTCCGCCCCGGCCTCGGCAATCAGGTCGGCCACTAAGCGACCCGTCACGGAAATTCTCGGCTCGTCCTTGCTATCGGCCAGCGCATACGGATAATAGGGCAAGACCGCGGTGATGCGGCCAGCCGAGGCGTATTTTAGGGCGTCGAGCGCTATGAGCAACTCCATCAAATGATCGCTAACGGGCGGACACGAAGTTTGGATAAAGAACACATCGCGGCCGCGCACGTTTTCGCAAATCTTCACCTTTATGTTTTCGTTGCTAAAGTCGATAAAATCGATGCGCCCTGGCTCAATGGCTAACGACTGATAAATGCCCTCAGCTAGTGCGGGATTGCTCCGCCCGGCGAAAACCTTGAGATCAGCACGGCCCATCAACAACTCCTTTAGAACAGGGCTAGTGCCGCTCGGGCTTGCGCGGCAATTGGGTACTGGGCGAACGTGCGACTGACCTGTTCGAGTAGGGCCTGTTGCTTGCCGCTTTCGCCGGCCAACCCATATATGCGGGCTGCTTCCATCCGCGCCATGGCCTCGCGGATGGTCCCGGCTTGCGCGGCTGCATAGGTTTCGTAGTGCTGAGCCGCAGCCGCAAGCTGCCCTTCGGCTTCGAGGCAGGCCCCTAGGCCGCTTTGGGCTGCATAGGCTAACACATCCAAAGGATCGTAGTTGTCCAAATAGCTTTGGTAATAGCCCCGAGCCTCAACATAACGGCCCTGCGCGTAGTGAAGATTGGCCAAGAGCACGGTCCCTTGGGCTGCGGCCGGGGTCCCGGCGTAGGAGGAAACCAACTCTTCGGCTAGGCCGATCGCTTCGGTCAGCTCGCCGCCCTGTTCGACCATCAGCACATCGCCGAGCAGGGCGGCCGCTTTGAGCCGATCGGCCTCCTTGGATTCGATAAAATAATGGATGGCCACAATGACCGCGATCGCGGCAACAGCCCCATAGACAAACAGCCGGGCGTGTTCTTTGACGTATTCGACCGCTTCCATGATCCTTTCGACGAACTCATCTTCGCGGAGTTCGCTCTTGCTCAGTTTACGGCGTTCACTCGACATGAAAGTATAGTGTCTCCATTGTTTTAGGTTCGGGTTTCAATAGACGATAGTGCTTTCCAATTTGTACCCAGCCAAGCGGTCGCGGCCCGACAGAAAGCTCAACTCGGCCAAAACGCTGATACCCGCGACAACCGCTCCTAGTTCTTTGAGTACTTGACACGTCGTCGCCAAGGTCCCGCCGGTGGCCAAAACGTCATCCACAACCAACACCTTTTGCCCCGATGCGAGGGCATCAGTGTGGATTTCTAAGGTCGCCGCGCCGTATTCGCGGGCGTAATCGCGACTCAGCGTAGCCGCCGGCAGCTTACCTACTTTGCGCACCGGCACAAAACCGCAGCCCAATTCGAGTGCCATAGGCGCCGCGAATACGAATCCGCGGGCCTCTATGCCGACGACTAGGTCCACTTCGGCGTCCACAAAGGGGCCGAGCATCGCTTGGACCGCAGCGGATAAACCAGCGGGGTCTTTGAGCAGCGGCGTGATGTCTTTGTAGGAGACGCCGTCTTGCGGGAAATTGGGGATTTCTCGGATTAGGCTTTTTATTTTCATTTTACATATTATAGGTTATAGAACTTAAAACAGCGCGTAAATAAAGGGAGCCACAGCCGACCCTTGGGTCGAGACTATTAACAATCCCAACAGAATCAAAGTGAAAAATATCGGCCCCAACCACCACTTTTTACGCACCTTCATAAAATCCCATAACTCAGCTAATATACTCAATTTGCTGGCCATCAATTAGTCCCCCCATTCAATCAAGCGGCTCACTGACTCGCCATGGTGAATGGCTTTGATTGCATCCCCCAACAACCGAGCGACGCTCAGCACGGCGATTTTGCGCCTTGGCTTGTCCGCAGGCAAGGGAATGGTATTCGTAGTGGCGAATAATTCTACGGGTGAGGCGTCTATTCTCGCTAAGGCCTGTCCGGAAAAAACGCCGTGCGTACAGCCCGCCAGTATGCGGTGTGCTCCCCTTTCTTTGAGCACCTCGATCGACTGCATCATGGAGCCCCCGGTCAGCACCTCGTCGTCAAAAAGCAAGGCATCGCGACCGGCGACCTCGCCTATCATGCTTTTAATCTCGGCTTTTTCGTCGTCCGCGTGGCGGCGTTTGTCCATAATGGCCAACGGCAAACCTAGCCGGCGCGCGTACGCGCTAGCTTCATCGGCACTGCCCACGTCGGGCGACACCACCACGGCGTTACCGAGGCCCTTCAGCCGCATAAAATGGCACAGGAGGCTTGTCGCCCACAATTGGTCCACCGGAATGCGCGAGAACGCTGCGATTTGCGGACTGTGCAAGGCAATGGTCAAGATCCGGTCGGCCCCGGCGGCTTGGAGCAAGTCGGCGACGAGACGGGCGCTAATGGAAATGCGCGGTTCGTCCTTTTTGTCGGAGCGCACATACGGATAATAGGGCAACACCGCCGTGATTCGGCGCGACGACGCGTATTTGAGCGCGTCAATTAGCAACAGCAACTCAACAAAATGATGATTGACTGGAGATGATGAGGTCTGGACGACGAAGACGTCATCTTCGCGCACGTTCTCCTCGATTTTAACCTTTATATTGTCGTTTGGTGCCCGGACGATCTGGCGGCGCGCGGGCGCGATGTCTAAGTAATCACATATTTCTTGGGCTAGCTGTGGATTGCTGGAACCCGACAATATTTTCAGATGATTTTTCATGCTCTAATCCCAATTGTAACATTAAAGACCGGCCCAAACTAAGGCAAGAGGACCGTCTTGACAGCCGATTGGGGCAAGGCTAATTTGGCAACTTCGCGTCGCTTGTCAGATAAAAGGAAAGGGGCTTATGGCGCGCGTAAATATCATGCTGCCGGACGATCTGCTCAAACGCATCGATCAAGTTGCGCAGCAGGAAGGCGTCAGCCGCAGCAAACTCCTGCGCCTAGCTTTTATGGCGTACTGCCAGCAACGAGAAGCAACCTATGAGTACCAGCGAAAACAGGCCGCTATTGAACACGGAATGGCCCTCCAAGACAGCTTGCGCGAAAAGGCACTGCCTTGGGAGCCTCTTAAGATCCTACGTGCGGAAAGGAAAGCGCGGTGATTCGCTACGCGCTAGATACCTCCATTATGCTGAGGTGGTTTTCTCCAGCGCAGGATGTGGATACCCACAGGGCACTTGGCCTTCGCCAAGAGCAGCTAGCGGAAAGAATAGGGCTGACCGTGCTCGATCAATCTATATACGAACTAGCCCATGTCCTCAAAGAAAGCCGTCAATTCGACCGCACCCATATCGACGATGCCTTGGCCAGCTTGGAGTACATGCACTTGGATATTGTGCCCTACAATGCCGAGATTACCCGCAAAGCCACACAAATCGCCTTTGAGCATTCCATCAGCATGTACGCCGCTGGCTTCATTGCCTTAGGCGCCCATCTGCGCTGCCAAGCCGTGACCAGCGACAGGGACTTGTACCGCAAAGTCGCTTCCCTTCCTTGGACCGTGCTTTTGGCCGACTTGAACTTCTGACTGCTTAGACCTCTGCAAGCGCCCTCTCTATATCGCCGATTAGCTCATCGGCGTCCTCAATGCCCACGGCATAGCGCACCAATTGGTCGGTGATACCAATAGCCAGCCGCTCCTTCCGGCTTAAATCGTAATAGGAAACAGTCGCTGGATGCGAGACCAGCGTCTCCACCCCACCCAAGCTCGGTGCGATATAAGGCAGGGCTAGCCGATGGACGAAATTCCGCGTCTGCTCGGGGGTGCCGTCGATTTCAAAGCTGATCAATCCGCCAAAACCGCGCATTTGCTCTTTGGCGACGCGGTGATCAACGTGGCTTTCGAGGCCCGGGTAAAAGACGGCGCGAATCTTGGGATGAGATTCTAGAAACCGAGCTACTGTCAAGGCTGTATCGTTTTGCCGCAGAACGCGTAATGCCAGCGTCTTCAGCCCTCGGATCAACAAGAATGAGGTGTTGGGATCGACGATCCCACCCGATATCCGTTGGTATTCGCCAATCGCCTCGACTAAAGGAGCCTTGCCGCAGATGGCACCCGCCATCAGATCGTTGTGCCCACCGAGGTATTTGGTGGCACTGTGGATGACCAAATCAACCCCAAAATCGAGCGGCCGCTGATTGACCGGCGTGGCCAAGGTGCTGTCGATGATAACCTTGAGACGATGCTGTTTGGCAAAAGCGACGAGTTGTTCCAAATCGAGGACGTGCAAATGGGGGTTGGTCGGCGACTCGGTAAAGATCAAGCGAGTCGCCGGGCGCACCGCAGCCGCCAACGCATCCATGTTACCGGGCTTAACTACGGTCGATTCAATCCCGAATTTGGCCAAGACTCCGCAGAACTTGGCCGTCATGCGATAGCAATCTTCCATCAGCACCAAGTGCTGCCCGCTGCGCAGCATTGCATAGAGCACCGAGGTAATCGCGCTCATGCCCGACGGAAAGAGTAAAGCGGTTTCGGCGTTTTCTAAAGCGGCTATTCGACGCTCGGCCGCCCGCTGGGTCGGATTGCCATAGCGCCCGTATTCGTAGAGCGATTTTCCGCCGGCCTTAAAGGCGGCAAATTCATCTAGATCGGCAAAGGTATAGGTAGCTGTCTGGGCGATCGGATCTATGAGGGACTGGGCAAACTTATCCCGTTCCACCCCTCCGTGTACCGAACGGGTCGATTCTCCGGCAAAATCATCGTGGCTCATTCTATTGCTCTTTCAGTGGAGGGCCGTAGCCAGCGGCCGCTGCTCTATGGCTTCGAGGACAGCCCGTCGCACGGCTTCGTATTCGGCTTCGATCTCGATGGGCCTATTGCGATGTTTCGGCTCGACGTGAAATTCCCGCAATTGGTCTTCGTGGTATTTCACCTTGAAATCTGGAAACTTCAGCCCGTGCGCCGTGGAGATTACGATCACCCGGCTCTCGGATTCGATTTGCCCGGCTGCGATCATTTTCTCTAGTGCGGCTAAGGCGACGCCTGTGTGCGGACAGGTGAACAGCCCATTGCGATCGGCCCTGGCACAGGCATTGGCCAACTCGTCTTCCGTGGCTTCTTCGACGATGCCGTCAAACGACTGCAAGGTGCGAATGGCCCGCTCCCGGCTTACGGGATTGCCGATCTTGATGGCACTGGCCAAGGTATCGCGGGCCGTTTGGGGCTCAAAGGTGCGGAACCTGTCCAGATAACTGAGATAGAGCGGATTGGCCTGAGCGGATTGGGCGACGGCAAGGCGCGGCAGTTTGTTGATAAGCCCCATTTGCTTGGCCTCGATAAACCCCTTCCCCAAGGCACTGACATTGCCCAGATTGCCGCCCGGAATAACGACCCAGTCGGGAACCTCCCAGTGAAATTGCTGTAACAGCTCTATCGCGATGGTCTTCTGCCCCTCAATGCGGAGTGAGTTCATCGAGTTGGCCAGATAGATTTGGTCGCGGCGACAGATTTCCTGCACTAAGGCCATGCACCCGTCGAAATCGGTGCGCAGAGCGAGCGTCAACGCACCATTGGCTATGGGCTGAATGAGTTGGGCGGTAGAGACCATGTCTTTGGGCAACAACACGATTGCCGGAATGCCGGCAGCCGCGCAATACGCGGCCAGTGCCGCCGAGGTGTCCCCGGTTGAAGCACAGGCTATTGCCGGTATAGACTGGCCCTCGGCAATCATCTGGTTGACCATGGAAACCAATACGGTCATACCCAAATCCTTAAACGAACCCGTGTGGCTATTGCCGCATTGCTTTATCCACAGATCTTCCATGCCCAGTTCGGCCCCCAAGCGCTCGGCCCAAAGCAGATTGCTTCCCCCTTCGTACATAGAGACCACGTTTTCGTCTTCGACGAGGGGGCAAACGATCTCTTTTTTTCCCCAAACCGAACTCCCATACGGATGCACCGAACTCATGTAGCGCTGATCAAATAGCGTCCGCCACTCGCCGCCCGAGCGCCGCTGTAAGGCTTCCATGTTGTGGCGTACTTCGAGCAGCCCCCCACACCTTTGACAGTGATAGACTATTTCGTTTAGCCGGTAGTACTCGTCGTCGCAATTGAGACACTGGAACCAGGCATCATAGTAATAGGGCATGCCAACTCGCTCCGTTGGGGTGAATCAGGGCTTGTTCAGCCAAAAGGGGCATTTATTTCGTCCTTGTTTTCGGCTGGCTCGTCGTCGCGTATTGAAAATGCAAAAAAATAGCACTAACGTGGAACCTCTATCTTCTTAGGGCGTTTAAGCTATGCGAGCCATTCTGGTTATGGTTCGTATCCCTCCCTCAGCGGTCAGGTGCATCCAAGGGTGCCCTGGCCGCGACTTATTTTAGTTCAATCTCTGTACTACAATGTATCCTATGGGCAATTCCACGACCGGGCTTAGTTCCCCAACTTTCAGTCTCACTACGACTTCTTCAATTTCGGGCCTGAGTTCACCCGGCCCAAAAAACCCCAAATCCCCGCCTTGATTGGCGTTAGGTGCAATGGAAAGCTGCTGCGCTAATTGGGAAAAATCGGCTCCTCGAGCCATCTTTGCGAGGATTCCGCGTGCGGATGCTTCTGTTTTGACCAATATGTAGCGTGCCCGCATCTCACCGGCCAGCCGCGCCTGTATCTCTTCGATTTTGGCCGTAATTGCTTGGGCCAGATAGGGATCCTGCGCCAGATCTTCAGCTCGTTTGTAGTACTCAAGTGCTTCGGCATAGCGTCCGGCACCGGCGAGGAGAAAGGCGATGTTATTGTAGGCTTCGATCTGGTCCGGCGCCAACTCCGCCAATTTTTGAAAGTGTTCGATAGCTTGATCTATCGAGTCCTTTTCCGCGTAGTAATATCCATATAAGCGATAGGCTTCGGCGTTTTTGGCATCTAGTGCCAAGGCCCGCTCGAGGCGTTCTCGCGCCCTTTCGCTCTGACCAGCCTGCATGTAGAGATCACCAAGGGTACTGTGGACTTGAGTTGAGGACGGGGCCAGAATACTTGCTTGTTCGACGTAAAAAATGGACGAATCTAGCTGGCCCATGGCCAAAAAAGCCTCCCCTAACGCCGAATATACGGGAAGCTGCCTAGGGTCTTCAGCGAGCGATTTTTGCAGCGATTCAGCCGCCTGACGATAGCCGCCGGTCTGCATGTAAAGGTTGGCTAAGCGATAGAGAAATATCGCGCTGCCAGCCCCTAATACACGCGCCTTTTCGTATTCGGCTAACGCCTGCTTAGGTTGACCCTGCGTCAACAGGGAATCGCCGCGCTGGACCGCCTCGACAATGGCTTGGCCACTGGCCGGAGCTACGATCCCGATTACCGCGGCGATTAGTCCTATAAACCTCATACTCCCTCGCATCGCGTACGAAGCTAGCGTAGCTGGCGCAAAACTTCCTCGGTAATCCGCTCGACTAGATCGCTTGCTCCGGCCACCTCACAGGACGGCCGATCCCCAATTCCAAAGCGCTTTCTCAGATTCGTGAGATCTTCCACCTCTTTGCCCGCCAGTGTGCGGACCCGGCCGAGTTGGTGCGCCACCAAGGCGATCTGGGCAAAGTGTTCGACAGTCTCCATCTTGAAATGGGCGTCCATGACGTGTTGGCCCACGGTTACCACTCCGTGATTGGCCATTAGAACAGCGTCATATTGCCGCAACAGCGGCTTCATCGGTTCGACGATATCGGGCCCACCGGGCGTGCCGTAATCCGCGAGTGGAATGCCCCCGAGACTGACGATAACTTCGGGCAATACGCACTGAGTCAGATCTAGGCCAGCGACGGCAAAACCGGTCGCGGTCGGCGGATGGGCGTGGACGACGGCACGGACATCGGGTCGCAACTTGTAGATTTCGAGGTGCATGCGGATTTCCGACGATATTTTCAGCGATCCCGCTACTTGCTGGCCCTGCATATCGCAGGTGGCTAGCATGTCTGCACTCAGATAGCCCTTGCTGACTCCGGTCGGCGTACACAGCACTAGGTCGTCCTCTATGCGGACGCTGATATTGCCGTCGTTGGCCGCTACGTATCCGCGCTGATAGACTCTGTGCCCTACTTCGCATATTTCTTTTTTTATTGCATACGCCGAATTCATAAGGCGACCTTTCCCATCATCCGCCATCGGCGGCCACCAATCCACAGCCAGCCCAAGCCAGCCGGCAAGCACACATTGCAGATAAAAATCAGGATACTGGCCACAAAAGCAGATTGCGGCTCTAAGCCCAAGCTGCTAAACACCAGAATGGCCGCGGCCTCGCGGACTCCTAGATCCAAAAATCCCAAGGGCAGCAGCGTTTTCAGAGCAAATATCACTGGCACCGCCAATACAACGGCTGAGTTGACAGCCACACTGGCGGTGACTAGATAGAAAAATTGCGCCATGAATACCACGTTAAACAAGACGGATAACCCGGCGATAGCCCCCCATGCAACGGGCCCGCTCGCTTTCCGGCGGCACCAGCCCCAATACAGCAGTGCGCCGAGGATACACAACAGCAACAGCAAAAAGCCCCTAAACTGGGGCCATAAAATCCAGGCGGCTACGGCCCCCAAACCCAACGTGACCGCGGCCGAACTCAACTTGTCCACGACTGTCAGCCAGGCGGCCTTGGCCCGGCTACGGCCCAAGAAAATGCCGCGGCCCAACTCGCCCAAACGGCTCGGTGTCACCAAGCCGAGGGCGGCACCGCCCAGCAGCGAATAGAGCGCATCGCGCCCGTTGGTCTGCGGGATTTGATCGCGCAACAATAGCTGCCATTTCATCCATTGTACGCCGATACCCACTAGGGCAATGACTCCGCAAATGAGCACTTTATTCCTCCCAACCTGCCCCAGGGCCGCAAGTAACTCAACCGGATCGAGATACCATGCAGCCCAGCCCAGTAGGGTCACTGCCAAGATGATTTTTGCCCAAATTACCATGCGTCTGCCGCTTCGACCATAGCCACCTAGCCACGAGTTTCAATCTTGTTTAGACGGCAGAAGATAGGCGACCTAGTACCTTCCGTCAAAACCCAAAAAGCGTTCCGCCAGACGATTCTTCTGGGCCTCAAGTCTTAAAAAGAAAGGTGATTACATCCCCATCAGCGACGATGTAATCCCGGCCTTCGCTCCGCAGTTGTCCGGCTGCTTTCAGCGGTGCCCAGCCCCCCATAGTAATGAGCTGCTCACCTGAGGCTAGCTCGGCGCGGATGAACCCCTGCTCCATATCCGTGTGGATCCGCGCGGCCGCTTTAGGTGCCTTTTCCCCGCGCGGCAACTGCCAAGCCTGTAGCTTGCCATTGGCGAGCGTATAGAAGGTAATCAGATCCAGCAGCTTGTACCCGGCCTGGACTAGGGACTCTATCCCCTTGTGCTCCAGCCCCAATTCCCGGACGAATTCCGCTCTCTCCTCTGGGCTCAAACCGGCCATTTCCTCCTCGAATCGCGCCGAGACGACCCGTACTTGGTCCTCTCCATAGCGTTCGACTAGCCGATTCACCCACGGCCCTTCTACTTCTCCAACGTTGGCCGCATAAAGCACTGGTTTGGCCGTCAGCAAGCTATACGTAGTGAGCGCGTCCCTTTCTGCTGGGGTCAACCCCATCGCCATCGCGCCTATTCCACGCTGCAATCCCGCTAAGACCTTGACGCAGGCCGCCAGCTCGTGTGCTCGTGTGCTACGCGGCTCAGAGCGGACCACTTTGTCTAGATAGGGCACGGCCTTTTCCATCACCGCCAAATCAGCGAGCAGCAACTCCGTTTCAATAGTCTCAATATCGCGGAAGGGGTCAATCGCCCCATCTACATGGCTTGTTTGCGGGTCGTCAAAACAGCGCACCACGTGAACTAGGGCATCGACGTCTCTGATGTGGGAGAGGAATTGATTGCCCAACCCGGCCCCTTGGTTTGCGCCCCGCACCAGCCCGGCAATATCGACAAAGCCGAGGCTCGTAGGCGTTGTCGATTGCGGCTGAATGACCTCGCTTAACCGCTCCAAGCGCGAATCCGGCACTTCAACAGTACCTATATTGGGGGCCACTGTGCAAAATAGGTAATTAGATACCTCAGCCCCATCTCCTGTCAGCGCATTGAAGAGCGTTGATTTGCCCACATTGGGCAAGCCGATTATGCCGATGGAAAGAGCCATACTTCATATCGCAAATAAAATTAAGCCCCTGTAAGTCAAAAGCTCACAGGGACTTAATAGTGGTCGGGGTGGCCGGATTTGAACCGGCGACCCCCTGCTCCCGAAGCAGGTGCGCTAGCCGGGCTGCGCTACACCCCGACGTGGGCAAGCATCTCTATCTACCTACAAAAAATGGTCGGGGTGACTGGATTTGAACCAGCGACCTCTTCCACCCCAAGGAAGCGCGCTAGCCGGGCTGCGCCACACCCCGACACAATTATCCGACCATAGTCTGGTGACAAAATGGTGAGCTAACCAGGATTCGAACCTGGGACCTCCGGTTCCGGAGACCGGCGCTCTATCCAGCTGAGCTATTAGCCCCTAGCCTAGACCTTCTTCTTATGTCGATTCTTGCGCAGTCTCTTCTTGCGCTTGTGCGTAGCGATCTTATGCCGCTTTCTCTTCCTGCCACAGGGCATCTTTTTTATCTCCTGGACCTTTGTCCTCTGCGTTTTCCCCATTGACGCTCGCCCGCAATTCCTTTGAGGGCTTAAATATCGGGGCCTTGCGACTGGCGATTTTTACTTCGGCACCCGTGCGTGGATTGCGACCGGTACGCGGTGCGCGCACGACGACTTTGAAGGTGCCAAAACCGCGAATTTCAATAGGATCCTCCCGTTCCAAAGCCTCGACTACGGATTCAATAAAGCCATTGACCACAGCCTCAGTATCTGTCTTGGTAAGCCCTGTTCTCTCGGCGATTAGACGCACGATGTCAGCTTTCGTCAAGACCACACTCTCATTCGGATGGGTTGAAATTGCGTAACTATCACGCCAATAGATAGCTTTAGAGAATATGGCACGGCTTATGCTCTGTCAAGGTGAGTGGCATTCTCTTAGTCTCTGCCGAGCACGAAAACCTCTTCGAGGGCAGAGAAATCCACAATCGACTTGAGTATAACCCGCAAAAAAACTGGAGCTCGTTTCTCCTGATTCACCTCCACCACCGTGCCGATCGGTATGCCCTTGGGGTATCGCCCGCCCAACCCTGATGATACGACTAAATCGCCCTCCCGCACCAAGTTGCTCGATTCGACGAATCGCAACCGGAACTGGCCGTCGCTCCACGAGACGATGCCTTGGGCACGCGTCGCTTGGATCAAAGCACTCACTCTAGTGCGCATCAACAGCTGCACGACTGAGTCCGATCCGCCGACTTGGGCAATGTACCCGACGAGCCCTTCAGGTGTCATCACGGGCATATCTTTATCCACGCCGTGGTCGCGCCCCACGTTGATGACTATCACGTCGTAGATGTGGTCGGGGTCGCGGCCGATCACCTCGGCAGAAATAACACGCGTACCCCCGTCTAGCGGCCTAAAAGATAGCGCCTTGCGCAGGCGCATATTTTCCCATCCCGCTTCTTGGAGCTGCATGTTGTCAAGGGCTAGAGCTACGTTTTGAGTCAGAAGAAAATGGCTCTTTTCCTCGTGGCGCGTAGAGCGGATGACTCGCGAAAACAGTGCTTGTCCCGATGCCGCCAAACCGGCTTGGCAGTGCTCGGCAATAGCGGTCTTATAGGATGTAGGTAAGCCCATCAAGATCAAGGCGCAGGCAAAAGCGAGTCCAATGACGATGAGCTCCCGAGTATTGGTCATAACTCAGTTAGAGCAAAACTTGGCGATAGTTATCAAACTCTTCGAGAATGCGGGCATTGCCCCGCACTACGGCCGAGAGGGGATCTTCACTATCGATATACGTAGGCAAATTCGTCGCCTCAAGTAGGTGTTCTCTCAACCCCCGTAGCATACTCCCACCACCGCAAAGCACCATGCCCCTATCGAGGATATCGCCCGCCAATTCGGGCGGCATCCTCTCCAGCACTCGGCGTACGCTGGCGACGATTTGATCCACGGAACCGGATAGGGCTTTTCGTATCTCAACAGAATCTACCTGCATAACTTTGGGTAGCCCGGCTACGGTGTCGCGACCGCGCACCGGCATCCTCTCTTCTGTTTCCAATTCCCTCGCCGACCCGATTTTCCACTTGATGCTCTCGGCACCTTGGACGCCAATAAGCAGGTTGTGCTTTCTGCGCATCCACTCGGAAATTGACAAATCCATAGCTTCCCCAGCCACCCGCAGCGACTCGTGTTCGACTAGACCGGAAAGGGCAATTACGGCGACCTCCGTCGTCCCGCCACCAATATCGACAACCATTGAGCCGACGGCCTGATGAACGGGCAATCCCATGCCGATAGCCGCGGCCATCGGCTCGCTAACCAGATGGACTTCTCTGGCTCCCACGCGCTCGCAGGAGTTTCGTACGGCCCGCGTCTCTACTTCAGTGCTGCCTGCCGGGACCGCTACTACGATCTTGGGCCGCACGAAAAGTTTGTTCTTTTTCACTTTGCGGATAAAACTGCGAATCATCTCTTCGGTAACTTCAAAGTCAGCGATAACGCCGTCTTTCAAAGGGCGAATTACTTGAATCCCAGCGTTCTCACGCCCTATCATTTCCTTGGCCTCCGCACCAACGGCAATGACTTTTTGAGTAGAGACTTGGCGGGCGACAACCGAGGGTTCGTTGAGGACGATTCCCTTGCCTTTGACATACACCAAGGTATTGGCGGTGCCCAAGTCTATGCCTATTTCATGCGAAAAAAAACGCGAAAAAACGCTCATGCTATATCTCCATCCAAGAAGTTAAATCTCGACTTTATAGTCTTGGTGTTGAGCTCCCCGGCATGCGAGAGCATCCCTTGCTGCCTATCTATAATAACCAAGGTGATTTGAATTTGCCAAATCACCCACCCCCTTATATTTTTTAGTGCTAGCTAATTCTGCACACACTGTACGTACATTCTCAGGGGGTAGCCCATTTCTATGAACAAGGCCGCACGACATGTACTGCGGAGACTAGGTACCGACACTAGTTTGGACCAAGAGCGCCAAGAGCGCCTTTCGCGCGAGGTCCAAGAAGAGCAGCAAAAACGCCAGGAACAAGGAGCGGAGCAAGATACCAGTTTCGAAACTATTCCCGAGGAAATGCTGACCGAGTCGGAAAAGCGCCACGAGAAGTATCGCCGCCAACAGGCCATGGCCGGCCGGTTTACCCCGGCTGCCGAGCGGCTGCCCATTATGACGGCAGAAGAGCGGGCCGACCACAACAAGAACCGACCTAAGTGGCAGCAGACTTCGTTTGAGGGGCCGATTGAAAAGCTAATCGAGAAATACCAAAACTTAGAAGAAGTACAACGCCATCTGACCTTAGGTCAATCCATGAAGTATGAGTTTACCAGCGATGGTCGCGTCCTCGACAAAGAAGGCAATGTGATCTTCGATGGAGAAAAGATCGTCAGCAAATCCTAGATTGGCTCGCGCACGCTCCTAAGTGGCTGTTGGCCGCGGATGTCTCTTTTATTTCGAGTTCTCATCGGGCTTGGCCTATTGGGCATTTGTGGCTGCAACCTCAATTACTATTGGCATCTAGCCCGCGGCCAAAGCCGCGTACTGTACAAGCGCATATCAGTCCAAACCCTCCTCGCCCGCCCCAACTTGGCCGCGCAAACTCGGACACAGCTAGTGCTGATTCAAGCCATTCTCCGCTACGCCAAAAGCGTGGGGCTGCAAACAGACGATCATTACACGACTTTCTACGATACGGGCGGTGGCCCGATCAGTTGGAATGTCAGCGCCTGTCCACCCGATCGCTTATCGCCCTATACTTGGGATTTTCCACTCGTCGGCGAAGTACCCTACAAAGGTTTCTTCCGCCGCGATTTGGCCGATGCGCAGCGCGATGCCCTCGTCGCCGAGGGATACGATGCCATTGTTCGCCCGGTCAGTGCCTACAGTACTTTGGGGATTTTTTCCGATCCAATTCTCAGTTCAATGCTCGACTACGCGCCCGATCAGCTAGCCGATTTGATCCTCCACGAACTGACGCATGCCCTCGTCTATGCCCCGGGTAAGACCGATTATAACGAAAACTTGGCGACCTTCATTGGCCGCCAAGGGTCGCTGCTCTTCTTAGCGCAACACTTCGGCCCCGATACCCCGCTTTTGCAACAGGCCGAAGTACGCCGAGCGGACGCAGATCGCTTCCGGCGCTTCATGGCCGAGACGGTTGCAGCACTTGACAGCCTCTACTCACTGAATTTGCCTCGCAGCGTTGTACTGCGCGACCGACAGGTTGTTTTTGCCCAGTGCCAGCGCGATTTCGCCCTCATTAAAGCAGAGTTTAGCCACAACCAGTACGATGGGTTCCTCCAGTGGGAGCTAAACAATGCGCGGCTTTTGTCTTATCGTCGCTACAACGCCAATCTAACGCTTTTTTCCGCGCTTTATCGCTCCTACGGCGAGGACTTGGCCAGGGCCTTGGAAATTTTTGCGGCCTGCGCTAAAGTCGGCAACCCGTGGCAGTGTTTGCGCGTCAAGACAGAGGAGGAGGAAGTGGGTAGTCAATCTCTTGGGTCCGCATGGTAGCTAAACACATTTTGACAACTGTCTTGCTCGCGATTCTCGCCTTTGGCCCAATGGGATGCGCCGCGAGGTTGCAAGCCGCGCTGGTGGGGTCGCTGATCGAGGACGTCAGCGCGGCCACCGCTCGCCACGACGACTTGGATTTGGTCGCCTCGGGCGTGCCGACCTTCTTGCTCTTATTAGAAGGGCTGCTGGTGGCCAATCCCCAAGACCCGCAATTGCTCTTAAGTGCTGCTGAAATCTATACTTCTTATGCCACTTTGGTCGAAGTCGACGATCCCGAACGAGCCAAGCACCTATATCACCGCGGCAAAGTCAACGGCCTCAAAGCCCTTGCTCTACGCCTGAGTCAACCTGAGTTACTCCAAGCCCCGTATGTTGAATTTATCCACGTTGCTGACGACTTAGATGCTTCAGACCTGCCCGTCGTGTTTTGGGCCGCCTCGAGTTGGGGCGCTTGGATTAGTGCCAACATTGAATCCATGGCGGCACTAGCCGAGTTGCCCAAGGTCATTAAACTCATGCAGTGGATCGTGGATCAAGACGAGACCTTTCAATATGGGACTTCCCATGTCTTCTTGGGATCCTATTACGCGGCCCTGCCGCCGATGTTGGGCGGCAACCCAGCAAAAGCCGCCGCACACTTCGACCGCGCCGTGGCCATCAGCAAAGGACAGGTGCTCATGGTGTACGTAGCCAAGGCCAAATTCTATGCCCGGAGCACTTTTGACCGGACGCTATACGAATCCCTGCTCAACCAAGCCCTAAACAGCCCGGCAGACGTCGTACCGGAGCTTACCTTGCAAAACATCGCCGCCCAAAAACAGGCGCAGATCCTCTTAGACCAAGCTGATGATTTCTTTTAAGGGACTTTTGGCGGTCGTCGCCGCACTCATAGCCAGCTCTGTCGCGGCCCAACCCAATCACCTCCTCAAAATTGCCACCCTCGCCCCGGAGGGCAGCAGCTGGGCCAATGTCCTCCGCACCATTGATGCGGAGGTGCGGCGCGAGACCCGGGGCAACGTGGGGTTCAAAATCTATCCCGGGGGCGTCCAAGGCGACGAGAAGGTGGTCTTGCGCAAGATGCGCATCGGCCAGCTCCACGGCGGAAATTTTGGTGGCCAAGGCGTCAGCCAAACCTTGCCTGATGTGCTCGCGTTGCAAATGCCCTTTCTCTTCGACAACTATGCCGAAGTGGATTACGTGCTTGAGAAAATGGATGCATTTTACCGACAGGGATACGAGGAACGGGGCTATGTCTTTCTCGGTTGGGCCGACATCGGCTTTGTCCACATTCTCTCGCAGCAACCCGTAGCTACTGTCGCGGACATGCGCACACAAAAGGTATGGCAGTTACCTGATGAACCGCTGACCTCTGTGCTATTCCGCTTAGCCGACGTCACTTCGGTTCCCCTCAACATCCCGGACGTCCTCCTCGGGTTGCAGACCAATCTGATCGATGTGGTGTACGCCTCGCCGTCGGCGACCATTGTCCTCCAATGGTTTACCCGTGCAAAATTCGTCACCCAACTGCCGATTAACTACACCCTAGGTGCGCTCTTGATCGACAAGGGCTCTTTCGACAAAATTCCCGCTGAAGACCGCGAGCACATCCGCCGCATAACGCAGCAGCACATGATCGCTCTAGGGCAGCGCAACCGCCAAGAAAACGACGAAGCTATGGCCGTGTTACAGGCCAATGGCCTATCCTTGGTCGAGGTTGCCCCTAAAGCCGTAGAGAACTTCAAGACACTCGTCGATAGAGCCGAAGCCAAACTCGTAGGTCGGGCCTTTTCCCGCGAAGCCCACGAACAAATAGCGCGGCATCTCCAAGACTTTCGCCGGGCTTCTCCTTGAGCGACCCGCCCTTCCTCCATCGCCTTGAAGCCGGCTTCCTCGTCCTTTTGGTCGCCTGCTTACTGGTGCTAACCTGCGGGCAGATCATCATCCGCAATCTGTTCTCCATCACCTTCTTAGGCACCGAAAGTCTCGTGCGGCACCTTGTATTGTGGATTGGATTAGTGGGTGCTTTGGTGGCCACCCGGCTCGATAAACACATCCGCATTGACGCTGCGTTGCGTCTGCTACCCGCCCGGGTGCGAGCTATTACCCTGAGTTGCGCGGATTTTTTTGCCGCCGTGCTTTGCTCCTATCTATCCTATATCGCTATCCGCTTTGTGCTCGACGAACGCGCATTCGGCACAACGGCTTTCTTTGCCACCCCCGCTTGGATTGCCCAACTGTGCTTTCCCCTCGCCTTTGGGCTGATGGCCCTGCGCTTCCTCTTGCAGGGCGTACGCCGCCTTCGCATTCCGGCAGAACCCCCGTGAGCAGCCTCCTAGCCGCCCTAGCCGCCCTAGCCGGCGTCCCGCTTTTTGTGGTCATCAGCGCGATGGCCATTTTGCATTTCTCCCTCGCTGAGATCGATTTAACCGTCGTCTTTATCGAGATGTACCGGATAGCCGAAACCCCGACCTTAACGGCTATTCCGCTCTTTGCCATCACGGGTTTTCTCCTCGCTGAAAGCGGCGCACCGTCCCGGCTGGTGCGTTTCTCTCAAGCTTTGCTCGGCTGGTTACCAGGCGGGCTGGCCATTATGGCCATTGTCGTCTGTGCCCTCTTCACGGCTTTGACCGGGGCTTCGGGGATGACAATTGTCGCGCTCGGTGGGCTGTTGTTGCCCGCTCTGCGCCAACAGCACCTGCCCGATTCGTTTTCCCTCGGGCTGATTACCACTTCGGGCAGCTTGGGGTTACTCTTTCCACCGAGTTTGCCGCTGATCATCTACGGGATTGTATCCGAGACGCCGATAGACCAGCTTTTCATGGCCGGCATTGCCCCCGGCTTGCTTCTGGTGGGTGCTCTGTCTTGCTACAGTCTGTTTCAAGGGCGGCGCAGTGCTGCGCCCGCCCCCCCCACTGGATGGCGTCAATTGCCGCAGGCCTTTGTTGCGTGTAGTTGGGAGTTGCTGTTGCCGGTAGTGATCTTCGGGGGGATCTTCGGGGGGATCATCGCCGTTAGCGAAGCCGCAGCCTTGAGTGCCCTATACGCATTGGTGGTAGTGGTGCTCATTCGCCGCGAGATCTCCATTGGGCAACTGCCGAAGATCATCTGCGACAGCATGGTCCTCTTCGGCGGCATTTTCGTCGTCTTGGCTGCGGCTATGGCCTATACCAATTATCTGATTGATGCGGAAATTCCAACGCGCTTGCTTGCCTATATAGAGACTCACATCAGCAGTCGCTTGCTGTTCTTGATTCTTCTCAATGTGTTTCTACTAGTGGTTGGCTGTATGATCGACATGTTCTCGGCCCTCCTCATCGTCGTGCCCTTAATTCTGCCCATCGCCGAAGCATACGATGTGCATCCCATTCACCTCGGGATCATTTTTTTAACTAACTTGGAAATTGGCTATTCAACGCCGCCTGTTGGCCTCAACCTCTTCATTGCCAGTATCCGCTTTGAACAGCCCGTCCATCGGCTCTACCGAGTCTCTTTACCTTTTTTGTTCATTCTGTTGGCTTGTTTGGTCGTGATTACGTACTGGGCTGATTTGAGTTTGTTTCTCGTTGAGTCTTAAAATTTTTTATCTGTTTATTTACATATTAAATTTTATAGGACACATTCTATCTTGCGAATCACGTGCTGACCTGCTTGCTCTATATCTTCGGCTGCAAGGTCGTACCCGAGTGCTTGCACGGCGACCGGACCAACCCCGAACTGCTCGTCTATATCGCTACTGGGATAGAGCAAAAAGGCGCGGCGGACGCCGAGTTGTACTGCATAGGCAACTACTTGTTGCACATCGCGTTCCGAGGGACCATCGGCCTTGTATTTTGCATCCACTACCGCCAGCGGTTGCCCGGTTGCCGCCGAAAATAGGGCCATATCTAAGCGAAAGGAAAGCCGCTCTGTTCCCTTTAGTCGCGTGTGATACTGGGCTTTTAGTTCGACTTGGTGATTGAGCTTGTGGTCAATAAACGCCGTGCAAAACCGCTCGAATAAGGTCGGCATGTGCAACAGGTATGCTGGCCCGTCCTCGTCCCCTACCCCCCAAGCTGGACTGCGCTGTTGGAGCAAGGGATAACACAGGGCATGCATGGGGCGGTAGTCCTCGTTGAGCCGATGGTACGCGACGCCGAGGCAGTCAGCGGGGCGAATGTGGCGGTAATTTAGCTCGCTCAGCGTCCACCAAGCCCGACCGACCATCTGCCGAACGCTGGCGCGGCGAAAGGCAAAGCACCGCAGGCCGGACAGCGCGTTGGCCAAGATGCGGTTGTCGAGGATATCGGGCGTGTGCTCGGCAAAACGACAGTAGGGATGAATACCCAGCCCGCTGCGCTCGGGGTACATGCGCCCCCGCACCCACCGACCGGGGCCTTCGCGGGTTTGGTAATCCCAAAACAGCCCACGCCGCACCCGTTGCAAGACCTTGCGCGCCAGGACCTCGGCCCAAAACTCGTAAATATCCCCCATCGTGGCCGGGGCCTTGTGCTCGCTGATCTTGGGCAACTGGTAGGCGTACTCCAGCATGGGCATGAGCAGTGAGCAGCGTATTTTGGGATTGATTTCCAAGGCGGCATTCGCGCCCAATGGCACCACGCCGACATAGCTCCGCGACCTGAGTTGATAACACTGACTATTGAGCGGGCTGGGGAAGCCGACCTCCAGCTCTTTGGGATATTGGGCGTGTAGATGCAGAGCCTGTTCGACCGCCAATTCGGGTGCCGGAATCGCGGCCACTTCTTCTTCGATCAGCTTATAGCGTCGCATGCTCAATCCTGCAACCGCCCAGCGACTTTAGACCAGCGAAAGCGAGCCATCTGGTCTGGGCGATCAAAAAACACCTCCTCCAGATACGGCTCTACCTCACCTTGCCAAATAGGCGCCAGCGCCGTTGCGATATCGGCAACCATAAAGAAAGAAATGCCTAGAGCGCAGTCCGCGTCTCCGATGGATTGATTTATTTCTTTTAGTAGCGCGACCCATTTCTCTGGGGCTATCCCCCTGTTATCGAGATGATTGGCCAAAAGCTGGTAGTTGGGCCGCAGACGGATAAAGCTGAATCGCCGCCGCATGGCTTGGTCAACCAAGGCGATTGAGCGATCGGCCGTGTTCATCGTGCCGATGAGATAGACGTTGGCCGGGATCGAAAATTCGGGACCGCCAGCGGCCAGCGCGATTGAGCGGTGGCGGTATTCCAGCAAATACATTAGCTCGCCGAAAATACGCGCGAGGTTTGCGCGGTTGATTTCGTCGATGATCAACGCGCAGGGGCTTTCTCCAGCTTGGTGCGCCTTGGCACAAAACCGCCGAAAGTGCCCCGCCGCCAATTCGTAGTGCAATGCGCCTTCTATCACTTGAGGCCGAATCCCTTGGACGAAATCCTCATACGCGTACGAGGCGTGGAATTGCACGAGTTCGCTAAAACCACCGCCATTGACCAGATAGCGCGCTAGGCGCTCAGCCAAGTACGTCTTGCCGGTGCCGGGCGGGCCGTATAGGATGAGTTGCTGTTTGCGCCGCCATTGGTCAATCCAGCCCTTTAGCTGATCCGCACTGTAGCCGGTCTCGGCCGTGAAGGCTTCGGGGTCGTAGCTTGCGTCCACCCGGGTACCGCCGCGCGCGTACCGTTCTACCACCTCTTGTACCTGTTCCATGCGCTGTTCGAGTTCACTGGCTAAAACGACTGGTTGCAATTGCTCGACCTCAAAGGGCCTAACGCGAAGGTACGAGTCTGTTTGTCGCAAAAATTTCGGTTGCACGGGCGCACAGCGATATACCCTCAGCACCGTCAGCCAAAGGTCCCGCTCAATCCCCGCCCGCCATGCTTCGACCGCCTCGGCCGTCCACGGCGTCAGTTCGGCGGCCAATGCACCGACCCAAGCGGCATTGGGCAGCTTGAAGTAGCCGATGGGCACGGCCAGCGAATCCACCAGCCCCTTCTCGGCCCAGCCCTCGGCTTGCTGGGCGTTGCTAAACTCTTCCGGCGACCACCCGCTGCTCCACTTCCCGCTGGTGCGATAACATGCGACCTCGCTTTCCCATAAGGGCATGGCTTTCAGCAGCCGCGTACCGCGAAGGATCGCCACCGTTTCGCCCGCTACCAAGGCGGCGACTTCGGGACCAGGACGACGCAAAAGGCGATCGTACGGCCCGGTCAAAGGCTTGTCTAAGCGCAGGCGGATGGACTTCAGTTGAGCCATTGCACGTATCCTCTATGCAAAATAATAGGTTTAGGTCGCTCTTTTCAAAATTCGGGGCTTTTTATTTTTTGCCCTATTGGCGATGGCTAGGGCTAATTTGACGCACCATTGGCGTTGATGATGCACAATGCTTATGATAAATCGCGTCATGCCTACAGCCATTGCCAATGTTCTCGCCCAGCGCTATGCCAGCCAAGCAATCCAAGACCTGTGGTCTGAGCGTGGTCGCATCATCATCGAGCGCGAGCTGTGGATTGCCATCCTCAAAGCACAGCGAGACTTAGGACTCGATGTGCCCACCGCAGCCATAAGTGCCTACGAGTGCGTCAAGGATCAAGTTGACCTCGAATCCATCGCGCGACGCGAAGCCGTTTTGCGGCACGATGTCAAAGCGCGTATTGAAGAATTTTGCAGCTTAGCCGGCTGCGAGCACATTCACAAGGGAATGACCAGCCGCGACCTGACCGACAATGTCGAGCAGTATCAGATTCTCCGCTCCTTGCAGCACATGCAGGTCAAGTACGTGGCCCTCCTCTCGCGTCTAGGCCAGCGCGCCCGGCAATGGAAGGAACTTGCCGTCGCGGGCCGGACCCACTACGCGGCCGCCCAACCCACGACACTTGGCAAGCGCCTTGCCATGTTCGGCGAGGAAATGCTAGTCGCCTTGGACCGCCTTGACGCGCTCGTCCAGCGCTATCCCCTGCGGGGCCTAAAAGGCGCGGTTGGCACAGCCGTTGACCAACTGACCTTGCTCGCCGACGACGCCGACAAACTCGGCCAACTCCAAAGCCGAGTGCGGCACCATCTCGGCTTCCAACGGGAGCTAGGGGCCGTCGGCCAGATTTATCCCCGCAGTCTCGACTTTGAGGTGTTGAGTTGCCTCTACCAACTCGGGGCTGGCGTTGCCAATTTGGCTCGGGCGATTCGCCTGATGGCCGGCCACGACATGCTCACCGAGGGCTTTGCCGCCGGACAAGTCGGCTCTTCGGCCATGCCGCACAAAATGAACTCCCGCAGCAGCGAGCGCGTCAATGGGTTACAGGTCGTCCTCGGCGGCTACGTCCACATGCTGGGCGCACTGGCTGGCGATCAGTGGTTTGAAGGCGACGTCTCCTGCTCGGTCGTGCGCCGCGTAGCCCTGCCCGATGGGTGTTTCGCCTTTGATGGCATGATCGAAACCACGCTCCACATCCTCGACGATATGGGCGTCTATGAAACGGTCATTGCCCGCGACCTCGACCGCTATCTGCCCTTCCTCGCCACCACGACGCTGCTGATGGCAGCTATCCAACGCGGTGCTGGCCGCGAAGAGGCCCACGCCGCTCTTAGAGAGCACGCGATAGCCGCGGCTATCGACCTGCGCGAACAAGGCCAGAATACCAGCGAATTGGCCCATCGCTTGGGCGTGGATTCTCGCTTTCCGCTTAGCGAAGCAGAGATCGCCGACGCAATCTCCCGCAGTCGTCACCTCACGGGCGCAGCCACCCAACAAGTCGAGCTTTTCGTCGGCCGGATAGAGAAATTGGCCGCAGCCCATCCAGCGGCGCACACCATTGAAAAGGGGCGGCTGCTATAACCTCTATGCGCTACAATCGAGTCCTGATCAAGCTGAGCGGAGAAGCTATATCCGGCCCGCACGACGTGGGCTTTGATCCCGAATCCTTAGAACATATTGCCGACGAAGTCCTCAACTTGCACGCCTGTGGGGTCGAAATATCCATCGTCATTGGCGGCGGCAATATATTCCGTGGCACACTCGCCAGTCAGTGGGGCATTGAACGAGCCGAAGCCGATAACATCGGGACCTTGGGCACGGTGATCAATAGTCTGATGCTGCGCGGGGTTCTCACCTCTAAATCCGAGGTAGAGGTTCGGGTGATGAGTGCCATTCCCATCAACACAGTAGCCGAGTCTTTTATTCGGTTGCGCGCGATTCGCCACCTAGAAAAGCACTACATCGTCATCTTTGCCGCCGGCATTGGCAATCCATACGTCACTACGGACTACACCGCGGCCCAGCGCGCGATTGAGACGCGGTCCCAAGCCCTGCTTTTTGCCAAGAATCAAGTCAGCGGCATCTTTACTTCCGACCCTCACGTCGATCCCCACTCGAGGCTGTACCGGCGAATGCACTACAACACGATCATCCAAAAAGACCTCACCATTGCCGACCAATCCTCCGTCTTGTTGGCGCGCGATCACAAGATGCCCATGCACTTTTTTGACTTCTCTGACAAGGGAACCATAGAGTGCATCTGCCGCGGCCAAGACATCGGCACTTTGGTGGCAGATGTGGATGAAGATATCGTAGAATAAACAAAAAGGCCGTCCCGCTCGGGGGACGGCCTTTTCTCATTAGGGTGTTTATTTTTTAGAATTCGTATGCGAATGAGAAGCGATGGGCGCCATTGGTCTCCGTCAAATCCAAACCAATGTCATAGGCATAATCAAACACCAACTGGTTCCACTGATACCCCAACCCCGCATTCAACCCTGCCCCAGCGTCCTCCGACAACATACGACGCCCCCCGCCGCGCAACAACAAGCCCTCTACCAACTCCGTCTCCCCACCAACCACCAACCCATCCGACGAACCAGCACCCGTCAAATCGCGACGAACATACTCAACCGAAACCAACGACTCACCGCTCAGACGATACCCCACACCCACATGCACATCCATCGGCAACCCACCCGCATCCGCATCGCCAGCCACCTCCCCATAGGCCACATTCGGCTGATTGATATTCTTCAACAACACCCCCACCTGCGCCCCCGACACCGGACTCTGCCACAGCAAGCCCAAATCAACCCCAACGTTGCCCGCCCCTTGGTTCGACAGCGGATCGGCACGCCCCGCATCATCGGGAATCGACCCTACACTCCAAAACAGATACTTGGCCGAAAAACCTACCTGCAGCCGACGCGCCACCTGATACGACAGCGAGACAAACGCCCCATTCTCGCTCATCAGCGACGAGCCGATCCGCTCATAGCCCAAGCCCAAGCCCAACCGATCTCCCAACGACTGAGCATAGGACACCACGTGCTGACCCAGATCGTCCCCTTCAATGCCAGCATACAAAAGCGACACATTGGTGTAGGCCACCTGACGCTGGGAAACTTGACCCAACCCCGCCGGATTGGCGAACACCGCATCGGCGTTGTCGGCCACCGCCACAAAGCTGTTGCCCAACCCCTGAGCACGGGCGCCAGAGCCTACATTCTGAATGTTGACAACCCCCTCGCTGGCCGTTGCCAGCAGGGCAGCACAAGTGATGCTAATTGCAATTTTCATACGCTTGCCTCCTCTGCTTGGTGAGATGCGCTTGTAATGTATTTTCATATTATAAATACACAGACTATCAACCGTCAATAAAATAGTATCGCACCCTAGGCCACTTCCTTGACGAATCAAGGCCGTATGGTCGTTATTATGAGTTTTCTATCTACAAACTCACGAGGTGAATTTTGACTGCTATTAAAGCGACTAATATCGTCCGACATGAGGGGCACGTCAGCCGCCAGCAGCGCGAAAGCCTGTTGCGCCAACAAGGGACCTTGATCTGGCTGACGGGCTTGCCGAGTTCGGGCAAAAGCACGATTGCCTATACCGTCGAACACGCCTTAGCTGCTCGTGGCCATTTGGCCTATGTGCTAGACGGCGACAACATCCGCTTTGGGCTCAACAAGAACTTGGGCTTTTCCGCTGACGACCGGGCGGAAAATATCCGGCGGATCGGCGAGGTGGGAAAGCTCTTTGTCGATGGGGGGTTCCTGACCCTCGCCAGCTTTGTCAGCCCCTATCGAGCCGACCGCGACCGAGTGCGGGCCCTGATGGCAGAGGACGATTTTGTCGAAATTTTTGTCAATACCCCAGTTGAGCTGTGTGAAGAGCGCGATCCCAAGGGCCTCTACAAAAAAGCCCGAGCCGGTGAGATACTCAATTTTACGGGTATTTCAGACCCCTATGAAGAACCTGAAAAGCCTGAATTGGTCATCGAATCCGCCACCACAACGCCCTCGGCCGCGGCCGCGCAGGTCATCAACCTGTTAGAGAAAATGGGCAAAATTCAACCCATATCGGCTTGAACAAACCCACCCAGCCTATTCTTTTCGCTAGGTATCAGGGGTTCGCCAGAGCCCCTGTTTTGCGTTTGCCAACGCAATGCACAAGCTCCTGAAGCAAATCCTCCAGTACGGACTGAGCTTGGGCCTGATGGGGCTTTTTATTAAGTGGGCCTTTGAGGGGATAAACCGCGGCGAACTCTGGGCTACCATGACCGGCATTTCACCGGTTGGGGCCGCGGTCATGTGCATCGGAACGCTGGGGACCTTGGTCTTGCGGGCTTGGCGCTGGCAGGTCCTGATGCGGCCCTTTGCGCCGCACGTGAGCAATCTCAACGCGTCGCTCGCCTTAGCTATATGCTATGCGGCCAATGTGGCCATACCGCGCTCGGGCGAGGTTCTGCGGTGCATCAGCCTCAAGTGGACCAGCGGGGCGAGCATCAGTGCCTTGATGGCCACGATAGTGGTGGAGCGCATTCTCGATCTGTTTTGGCTCATCGTCTTGTTCTGGCTCATCGTCTATATCGACATTGCCCTGCCCGTACTTTGGCTGCCGGGCGGTGCCGACCGGGATACCATCGGCCTGCTAGCCCTAGCCGGCTGCTTGCTCGCGCTGAGTGTCTTGGTATCGGTATCGGTTTATCGGGAAAAAATCTTGGCGAGCATTCGCCCGCTGCTCGCCCGGTGCGCTTGGGGACGCGGCGAGCGGGTACTTGAAATTATCGAGACCTTCATCGGCGGGCTTTCCGCCCTGCGGCAACAGCCGACCGCGTACCTTGAAATCCTCGTCAGTTCGGTCTTACTCAACGCAGTCTATGTATTCATTGTGTACGCGGCTTTTATCGGCATGGGCTTGCATCAAACATACGACCTCGACGCAGCAGCAGCGCTGGCGGTCATGGCTATCTCATCCATCGGGGTGATCATTCCGACGCCTGGGGCGATTGGTTCGTATCACTATTTCTTCGGCGAAGCCATGCACCGCCTCTACTCGGTGCCTCTCGCCACCGCCTTGGCCTGCGCCACGTTGACCCATGCTTTGGCCACGCTGACCTATGTCTTTCTCGGCGGCCCAACCCTGCTGTGGCAGTGGCAGCGAAACCGGCGGAGTAGTTCAGAAGATCCAGACGATTAGGATCGATCCCCCCACATAGCCGAAGGCTTCGATCAGCCCGGCTCCCACATTCGGCTGCTCCTCAACCTGTTCGGCACCCAAGCGCACGCTCGGTGCCAAGAGCATATCGGTCAACTTGTGGATGACGTAGAGCGCGACAAAACCAAAGGCCACGTCCAAGCCAAAAATTTTGAGGCTTTCGATCCACCCGGCGTAGTCGCCGGCCGCGGCGATGCTGACGATATTGCCCATGCCCACCAGTACGCCGCCAAAGGCCAAGCCAACCGCGGCATTGTCGCGCTCTAGTTCGCGGTGAATCGAATGGGGGGTGATCCACTCGTAGAGCAGCCCAGCCACCACCAGCACCACTTGCGCCAGCAGCCAGAAGACCACGCCGCTCCACAGCGGCCCTTCCCCCAGTATAATGGCCAAAACGATCAGGCCATTGGCAATGTGCATCCCCGCCTCGACAAAGGCCGTCCCCATATTGTGATCCTCGATGACCTCCTTGCGGTTGTCAAAGTGGAACAGGAGCGCCCGCTCACAGAGAACGCCAGCGATGATCATCAAAACAATCGCCAAGAGACCGTACTGGGCGATGCCTAGCAGGTCGGCTTGCCAGCCGAGCGAAGGGCCGCTCAACGCCCCCCCTAACGCCAAGCAAATCCCCAAAAAATAGCCGCCCACCGCAACGGCCAACGCGTGGTTGTTGCGGCCGAAGAGTTCGTCTTTGAGACGGACTCGGCGAAATACTCGGGCATAGACCTGCTTGGCGACAAAGAGCAGGACGAAAGCCTCTACGAGATAGACTAAGGACTGGGCCATCTGCACCATTATATTGTCCACTGCGTTCCCCCTATTTTCCAAAGCGCGAGGCACCGCGTCCCCACCCAGACGAAGTGCGTCCCATGCGGTTTTTGACCTGGCCGCTAAAGGCTTGGCGACGGCTTTGCTGGCGTTGGTAGAATTGCGGTCGCGTCTTTTGGGTTTGCGAGCCGCGCGACCCAAAAGTAGGCTGCCCGCCCTGTACCGGACCGTAGTACGGGCGACCTCGTTCTCGGTTGCGGCGGTAGCCTTCCCAATCGCCGCGACCCACGTTCCATCCCCCCATTAAGTCGCGCATCAGCGCGTACTGGCCGTAGAATTGCCAAAATCCACCGCCGCCCCAAAACCCGTATTGGGGATTGCCTACGTATTGGTAGCCAGGCGGGTGCGCTTGACTGGCACCAGTGCGACGGCCGTCAAGCGACTTGGAGGCCACGACCATGCCGACGTAGTTGTCGTAGCGGTAAAAGCTATCTTCACCGACTTCCATCCAATCGGTGCGACGCTCCTGATAGACGATGGTATCGCGGCCGGCGACGCGCTGCCCGGACGCGGTCAATATCTGAAAGCGGAGAAAGTAATCGGGAAAAAACGAGCTATCTTCAATGCGGGTATCATCGACGATCAAGGAGTACTCGGGATAGCGATCGAGGTCGCGCACCAACTCCTTCACCGGATCGTTAGCCCGCCCACAGGCCACCAGCGCGAACAGGGAGAGTACGGCCAAACGCCGAAGCATTTTAGGCTCCCTCCTCCACCGGCAGAATATCGGTGAATTGGTATTCCTCTACGTAGCATCCAACATACGCGGCAAAGTCGCGCGCCCCCCACTGGCTGATAAAAAGCACCTTGCCCTCTTCCCCTTCAAACGACCAATTGACAAATTCGCGCTCGGCGTCGGTGCCGTCTTTGCGGTACAAGCCCGCGTCGCTCGTGCTCCCCACGTACTCGTCGCCCGCAAACCGCACCACTTCAGGCGGGTCGTCATCGGCGAGGATCGCCGCCGCAACATCGCCTTCGATTTCGTCGATGCCAATCGCCCGCGTCAAGGTCCAATAGGCTTTGCCGTCTTCTACCGCGCACTCCAAAAAGCGCACCTGATCATCGGCCTGCAACTCCCATTCCTCGGTAGTATAGCCTTCGTAGTCATAGCTTCCACAGCCTGTGACTTGCCACGTTTTGAGGTCGTAATCGACCAAGAACCCCACTTTCATGGTGCTGAGTGAGTACTCCTGATAGGTCGGTTCATCCTCGTCTAGGCGACCACCGAACCATTTCCTTAAACCCATCTGGCATATCCTTTCAAAACTGAGGCCCCCAACCTTGTCGATAATAACGCGCTAGCACCGGCTTATCAAGTCGGTTCGCCTGCACGGGCAGGCGGCTCATGTCGCTGTCGAATACCGCGAGGGTACTCCAGATTTGGCGGTCGAGATAGCGCGTGGGAACGGCAAAATCGACCGCGGTCGGATCCAATCCGGCGGGTCCCGCCAAGTGGAATCCCCACTGGCCAAAAGAGGGTACGTGCAAGTGATAGGAGTGGACGGCAAAGCCCGTTTCCTCCAAGGCCGCGGCAATGCTCCAATACGCCTCGCGGACGTGGTACGGGCTGGAAGCCTGGGTTGCCAAGACACCTTGCGGGCTGAGCACCTTGCGGCACAGCCTATAGGCTTCGACCGAATAGAGCTTGGCCAAGCTCTCTTCGCGGGGATCGGGCAAGTCGATTAGTATCGCATCATACGGCACATGCGCGCGCTGCAAAAAGACAAAGCCATCTTCGTTGACCACGTGGACTTGGCGGCGGTTCAAGGCATTGTCATTGATCCGAGTCAGGTGGATATTGCGCTGGGCCAACCGCGTTACCGCCGGGTCGAGATCGACTAAATCAACGTGCTCGACCTCCGCGTACTTGAGCACTTCTCGCGCCGTCAGACCGTCGCCGCCCCCGATGATGAGGACCCTTTCACGGGATGGTACTAGCGCCATCGCCGGATGGACTAGGGCTTCGTGGTAGCGGTACTCGTCAATGGAGGCGAATTGCAAGTGCCCGTTGAGATAGAGCCGCAGGTGTTCGTCGCGCTGGGTCAGGACGATTTGCTGGTAGGTCGATTGCTCGCTGTGGACGATGCGGTCTTCGTACAGATCGCTTTCCCACCGCGCCCGCAGCCTTTCCCCTTGCCAAGCCAGTACTCCTAGCCCCGCAATAACCATCAGCGCTTGCACGCCTAGCGAGCGGAAGGCACCCGAGGATAGCAACGTCCCCTTAAACGCGAACACCACGCCGAGCCCGAGACCAGCATTGACCAAACCGGCGACCAACGCCGTATGCAGACTGCCGAGGAAAGGCAATAGGATGTACGGGAAGAGCAACGAGGCCAATAAGGCTCCTAAATAATCGAGGGACAAAACAGTAGATAAGGCCGCCCGCAGCGTACCGTGCCCGCGCAAAAGCCGGGTAATTAGGGGCACTTCTAGGCCGATCAATGCGCCGATCGCCGTGCTCAACGCCAGCATACCAACCCTAAAGTGATCGGTGTATCCGTAGAGCACATAGAGTACGACAACGGAAATTCCACCCAAAAGCCCCAGCCAAATCTCCAGTTGAGCTAGCCGCGTCAACAGCAAGTCGTCGGCGACAAAGCGCGAAAGCCAAGAGCCAAGCCCCATCGCCGCGAGGAAAAAGCCAATCGTCAGGGAAAACTGCTCAACGCTATTGCCGAGGAAGTAGGACGAAACACTGCCGATGAGGAGCTGATAGACGATGGCGCAGACCGCGGCCGAGAAAATGGCCACCAGCAAAAACAGCGCACCCAGCCTAGGCATCCGCAAGCCCCCCCAGCGAGGAAGAATACGCCACGCCGAGGCAGTCCATGGCTTGCTCTGCCGCCAGCGTACCGGCAAAGATCGCTTCCTCGCATAAGGGCAGGCCCGTCGCATCGCACGAAGCAAAAAATATCCGCTCCATTGGCTGCTGCCGCCAAGCAGCCATCGGCCCCCATAGCGACCCCGGACTGGGCCGCATCATTCCGTGCCCCCAGCGATACAGGTCAATGCGCTCGACGAGGTCGTCGAGTTCTGGGTGGACTCGGCGCAAATCGGCCATGATCTGTTCGGCCCAGAATGAATGGTCTTGCGCGAGCAAAGCCTCCCGGGCTTCCGCGAGTTGATCGACAAAAGGCCAATAGTACAGCAACACGCGGCCTCCCGTACCCTGCTGGTGGTCCGCGACCACGTATCCCAGTGACGGACTGTCGTACAAGACGTTGTCCCACGTCGTGTGCGAGGCCGCGAGCGGTGCTTTGAGAAAAAGCGCCGCCACCAACCACGGGCTGTATTCGATAGCTGTCATAGCCTGAGCCTGGGCATCCGGCAGGCCCGCGATCGCATAGGGAGCCGTGTGGAGCTTGCCGGCGTACACCACGGCCCGAGCGGTCAATTGCCGCTTTTCTCCGGTGGCCAAGTCGATGTATCCCAACCGCACCTGCGATCGCTCCTCGGCTAGACGCGCCACCATAGCCTGTCGCTTTATCTCGTTCTTCCCCAACCTATTAGCGAGTTTCGCAACGAGGTGCCCATTGCCCTCGGGCCACGTCAGCGTGTGTGCTGGATAGGCTTCGTGCAATCGGTAGTCGTAGAACCGACAAGCATAGTAGTGAATCCCGGCCCACGCCGAGACTTGGGCTGCCGTGCTGCCGTAGTCGTCGCGACAGGCATAGTCGACCAGCCAGCCAAGCCGGTCGTCGTGCCAGCCTTCTTCGCGCAGGTACTGGGCCATGCTGATTTGGTCCAAGCGCCGCACCTTGACATCACGCGTGCTGTAGCGCAAGGGCATGGCAAAGGCCCGGCGACCGTCCCGACCGCGGTGTAAAGCCCAGCGCAGCATCTCGTCTTCAAAGCGCAACAAGGCTTCGCGCGCTCGGCCCGATGCGTCGACAAATGGGTCCAGCTCGGCGACCCAGCGACCCCGGTAAAAGAGCCGCTCGTGCGGCCAGCGCAGCATTGCTCCAGCGGCAACCATCGGCTTATTCGCCGCGTCGTAGCCGTCGATGACGCCTAGATCGCGCAGTATTTCGTGGATGCAGTCGGCTTCGGCAGGCGGGATGTTGATGTAGTGAGCACCCCAAGGAAACACCCGGTCGCCCCATTGGCCACTGCGACTAGTGCCCCCTAGCTGGTCTTCGAGATCGAGCAGGAGGATGCGCTCTATCCCGGACCGACGCAATTTCCAAGCCGCCGACAAGCCAGAGATCCCCCCGCCGACAATGGCGACATCGCAGGCGTGGTCTGCCGCGGCAAAATCCGCCCAAGAATGCACATCGCGCAGCAGGTGCCCACGCGGCGGTCCCTCGTTGACGATCCGCCCGGGGACCGTCCGCTGGTGGGGATCGGAAGAGCAACCGCTCCAAGCGGCCCAGCTACCAGCCGCGGCGAGCGCACCGAAAAATTGCCGGCGGCTAAGGATCTTCATCCCACGCGCCACGGGCGGCAGCCCTTATTTTGCCGCCTTCATTCTGGCCTTGAGCTGGGCCAGCGAATCATCGACCTTGGCCTTTTTGCCGTCGGCGAGGGCCTTGTCGATCTCGTCGTCAATAGCTATCGCCGCATCCCCCATATCGCCATAGGCTTCGGCGAGTGCTTCCTGCTCTTCGGCCTTTTCCTTCATCCGCTCGAGCAGGGCCGTAGTCCCCTTTGAGTCAATGTTGGACAAATGCTGGTTGATCTTGCGGGTGGCGTTGGCGGTTTTGGTGCGCGCCTTGAGCGTTATCAGATCGTTTTCGTACGAAGCGATTTTCGACTTCAGATCGTTGACATTGCTCTGTAGCTTGTTGGCCATCGCCTGTTGGGCCTGGGCCTGTTGGGAAGTTTCTGCGTGCCGGCTCTGGGCTTCCTCAACGCGGGTTAAGGCTTCGCGGGCCAAGCGGTCGGCTTCGGCTTCGTCCATCTGGCCGGATTCGGCCTTTTGCAACAGCAGCATGGTCTTGCGCTCGTAGTCTTCGGCGCGCCGCCGGTGGTCTTCGGACTCGCGGCTGAGCCGGATGGCGATCGCCTTGACCTCGGCGAGGGCTTTGAGACTGTCCTGCAAGTCCTTTTTTAAGTCGCGGATCGCTTGCTCGCTCATCTTGATCGGGTCTTCGAGCTTATCCACCAAGGCGTGGGCTTCAGCCTGCCCCGTTTTAAACAAACGTTGAAATATACCTGCCATGTCCTATCCTCCTTATTGGGCGGCGAATCCCAGTAATTCCTCCCCGTGCTCGGCCAAGCCAAGCCCGAGGGAGTTGATCGTGCTTTCGAGTTCGTTTAAGTCCAAATTCTCCAGTGCCAGCGTATTGCGATAGAGCAGCGAATCGCCGGCCTCGTTGAGGACGAAGGCGCCAAAGACCAAGTCGCGGTTCATCTGCAAGATCCGCTTGTAGGTCTCGGCGGTTTCAGCAGCGATCTCGATGATAAGCTGCTCCATTACGAGCACCGTATCTTCGCAATCAATAACTAAGTTTTGCACTCCCCGTTCCTCGGCGTTGACGATGATGATTTCCTCGTCGGGTATTTCCTCGGCGATGGCCAAGCCAAGATCGAGGGCGTACTCCTTTACGGTGGTAAAATCTGCCATAAGCTTCCTCCAATGCTAGTTTAATGGGTAGTTAGGGACTTCTCTATCTCTTTATAGGCGTGCGTCAACTGGGTACACAGCGCGTTGGCAACCTCGCGCTTGGCCGGCTCTTGGGCGTGGCGGTCGGGATGATACTGCTTCATCAACCGCTTCCACGCCGTCTTTACCGCCTCCAGACTGGCTCCATAGGGCAGCTCTAGATTGGCGTAATACTCGGCGAGGACCGGGTCTTCAGCCGGTTCAGGCGGCGGCACCGGGGGCCGGCTCGGCTCGCTGGCCGCAGTGTGCGCCTGCACGACGCGGAATAGGCGCCCAAGTAAGTCCATAAGTGGCGAAAATACAGGGGATCGTGGCCTTTGTCCACCCCTCAATAGGCGAGGGAAGAAACGGCTTTTTTAATCATCAACAAGGCTGCGCTGAACATGCCGATCAGCGACATGCCAACCCCGAAGCCCACGCTCAAGACCATGGCGTATTGCCGCCATTGCTGCTTGCCGTACCGCTTCCAGAAGTAATGTCTGGCGATCAGGGCACCAATGATTTGCGGAATGAGAAAATGCGGAATGCCGTTGACGCTTTGGACGTAGCCAAAGATCATAAAGATCGGCATTCCCAAAAAGGCCATGGCAAAGTACGCGGCCAAGCCGAAGCCCGCCGCGCCCATGATGATGGGCCACTTCTTACCGCCGAGGGGATGGTGCGTATCCTCGTCGATCAGGCCGTCGCCATCGTCGTCGCGGTTGTTGACCAGCTCTTCGTCAATGCCCTCGATGGCCCCGGCCCGATAGGTCAGGCCTAGCGGGCGAGACGACGCATCGGCCACCCAACCTCGAAGCCGGTCTCCATCCCGTTCCCACTCGACTAGCACGGTGGTCGCGGTCTCTTCCACGACCGCGGAAAAGGCGGCCCTTACCTCCTCGCTGCGCCACGTATCCTGCTCAATGCTTTGGCCGTTGATCGCCATAAGATGGTCGCCAGCTTGCAAGCCCAAACGGTGGCCTAGCCCGGCTTCGGCTACGGCCGCGACGCGCACCGCGTCGTATTCGGTCCAACGCTCGACGAATGACGTGTCCGCTGCAAACTCAAGCCCCAGTGCTTCCCCCGGTCGGCGCACCACCGCTCGACGCATGGTCTGCTCATCCCGTGCCCAAGCGACAAACACCGAGTCCGCTCCTTGGGTAAAATACCGATCGATCCGCTCAGCATCCCATTGCGGGACGCGGAGTTCGACGCCGTTTACCACGCGGAGCCGGTCGCCTTCCACCAGTCCGAGTTGATCGCCCAACCCCTCCGGCTCCACCCGCTCGACTATAGCCGCGACATTGCGGTCGCCGTCGTCGTCTTTGCGGTTGCCCGTAAAGCGCATGTCATGCCACAGGACCTTAAAGAGCAAGGGTACATCCGAGGAGCGCTGCAAAAATTCGCCGTCAAAGCTGGGCAGGAGATCTACTTCAAAATAGAAGTCAACCGAATCGCCTAGGGCTAGCTCGACCGCCGCCCGGAAGTTGGGATTGGGCGTGGCAAGGGCCATGCCGTTGGGCGGCCACAGGAGCTGGGGGCGGTCCGATGGCGTACCCGCGGCAGCGTCGATCCTTTGGGCGACCTCCGGAGGCGGTGGTGCGTCCCCGCCGCTGAAGTCCGTGTAGAAGTAGCCGGTCTGCGACCAAGGACCATAGGTGCGCTTTACCGGATCGGGCACCGCTAAATCCCTGGTGGTACTCACCCGCCAGTACCACCAACGACCGTCCTGCAAATTGCTCGGGCTCCACCCGACTTGGCCGCGGGGCACAATATCCCCTTCCAACTCCTCGCCGGCGTGCCACATTTTGTTGTACATCGTACTGGATAGTACGAGTGCTTGGTCAAAAGCCTGGCGCGGCCACATGATTTGCGCGTATGGGTAGCTCTCCGAGGGGATGGGAGCCAAGCGCCAGAGAAAGGTCCAGTACATCAGACTCACCCCAAAGACGATGGGCAACATAAAGAGCTCGGCCTTGAGCAGGCTGGTAAACTTCATCCCGGTCAACTCTACTATCCTAAACCCCTCGGCGTGGCCGCCGAAGTTGCGGGCTGGAAAGGGCACGAACCAGATTTCAACCCCGCGAAAGCCCGTCATAAAGCGGATGGCCTCATTGACATAGGGAATCGAAATCTCTCGCCCGACCAAGCCGTCGAGCCGGGCGCTGACAAAGGACATGATCGGCGCATAGACAAAGGCGATGAGCACGAAAAGCACCAACAGGCCGGTGCTGACCAAAGTGGGGAATAAGGTCTTGGCCAAGACGATCGGATAAATCGCCGCTACGCAAAACAGCGAAGCGCAAATCCACATGTTAAAATCGCCGCGGCCGAGGTGTTTTAAGCAATATCCCCTCACTTCGGCCGGGCGGAGGCAGTCCGAGTGCTTGCACATCCTCGACGGATCGTCCCCTTGGATCTGGAGCTTCTCCCGCAATTCGGCCTGCTTTTCTCGGCCAGTGGAAAAAAGCTGGTAAAAACTGACGATGGTAACTGCGATGGTAATGCCAATGGAAAAGGCTATCCAAAAGTCGATTCCAGTGACGATGGAGGTTTGGATGGTGTCCATGCCGACTTCCCAGCGCGGCAGATAGCCCCACGTATATAGAAAGGGGCTGATGGCCGTGTGCAGCATCACGCCGGCAAAGGAGCCGATCACCGACCAGAAGGGCATGAACAACCCCGCGAACACCGACCCCAGACTCGTGGCGATCCCCAGCGGCGCAGCCTGTATGATATTGCCGAAATAGGGGGTCAAATCCCAGAAAGGAATCGGCAAGATAGTCACTTTGGAACCCCAAAGTTCCGTGATGACCGGGATCCCTACATAGACGACCCCGAATGACGCACCGATGGCCGCACCAATACTGAACACCGGCCACTTCCACGTCTCCTGCTCGGCCCCGGAATCCTCGGCCAGTGCCATGGCGCTCAACGCCGACATCGGCGCGGTCGGAAAGGGCAATTGCTCGCGGTCGGAGGTGAGCCGGAAGAGCATGTAGCCGGACGTGAACCAAGCGATGCGGCCCATGATCGTCCCGATCACCAACAACAGGATGGGCGCCAACCAATCGCGGTGGATAAAGGTCCGCTCGGCAATGGCCTCCGAATCGGGTGAGGGCACCCACCACCACGGCAAAATGCGCGAAATCCCAAACTGTTCAGCCTCGGCGGAACGCACGAAGTACTGACGCCAAAGCAAATCGAGGAACGCGCCTTCCTCGCGGGCGACCAAGGCCGAGGCCACGTACACCAGCAGGTAAATCTCTTGGCGCTTGAGCGAGGTAAACGAGCGTTTGGCGACTTCCAAAAAGAGGATCACCGTCACCCATTGCGCTGCTGGGCCAACGCTGCCTCCCGTATAGAGCCCGAGGAACATCTCGCCCGGGGTCATAATCAGCGAGATGAAGAGTACGCCGATAATGGTGCGGATCGTAAAACCTTCGTCAAAGCGATTGGGGGGTTCGAGCAAAGCGCGGTATTCATCGACCTCGGCCCACTGGCGCTTGTGCTTTTGCTCGCGGCCAAACAGCTGCTGCAAAGACCCAGACAGTCTCTGAAAAAACGCTTCCATCATTCCACTTGCTCGGCTTCGGCTGCCGCGGCCAATAGCTGCTCAGCGACCCCGAGATGGTGGGCCTTGGACTCGGCGGCGAGGGTGTGCCAGAGCAGGAACTCTTTCCGCAACCCATTGATAAATCGGTAGTTGACCCGCTGCCAGAAGGTGTCCTGCCCACTGATCCGCTCAATGTAGATTTCTACGGTATAGACTGATTTGACTTCGGTGGGCAAAAATTCGAGCTGCATGAACTGGCTCACCCCCATGTCGAATGGCGCCAGCCACAGCAAAAGCTGCACCGCGTACTCCGGCCCGCGCGCGCCGGCTTCCTCGACCAACTGGACCTTCTCGGCGTAGAAGTCGCCGATGGACTCCTCGCTATAGGCACTGAAATAACTGGCTAAGAATCCGCACAAGCCCCGCACTTCCCCCTCGCTGACCATAAAGGGAAATTCCATTTCCCAGCGGTCTCCGTCAGGATCCGGCGGCGTCCAGCGCCGGACCGTATCGGGCACGGCCGTGCGGGCCGCTACCCTGGCCGGATAGATAGTCGAAAGCAAGACCACGGCCATCACGATCAGCGACGAGACAATCGCCGCCATCGACGAGTAATTGAGGCTTATTCCCTGTAGCAGGTCCAGTGCGATGAGCACTTTGCCCAAACTCTGGCCGAGGATATAGCCCAAGGTAACGCCAATAATCGCATAGACACAGGCCTCGGCCACGAAAAGCAGGGCAATGTGCAGCGGCGCTAATCCCACCGACGAATAAATGCCGATCTCGCGGAAGCGCTCATAGACGGCCCCCATCATTGCATTGAGCACAATCAGCGCGGCGATAAACATCGGTATCACCAAGGCCCCCAAGCCCTCGACATCGGTCAACCCAATTGAGGTATAGGAAAACACCTTAATGGCGGATTCGCCCGGTTCTTGCAGGCCAGCAAAAAGCGTAATGGCCAGACGCAGGAGAAAATCCTCGATCATGGCCTGCCCGCGCACTCCATCCTCCATTCGCACCGCCACGGAGCGCAACGTGCCCCCGGCCTCCTGTAGCGTTCCATAGGGCAAGACCAGCACGTTGTCGGATTCTAGGTGGATGAAGGGACGAATGTCGAGCGCGGCTTCCTCTAGGGCGATGCTCATATTGTCTTGAGCTACCGGCCCGAGGGCTTGGGCACTCGACAGCTGGAAATCTGCCGGCGTCAGCGGCTCGTCGTCGAGATCGCGAATATCCTCAAAGCGCTCGGGATCGAACACGCCCCGCACCACCAAGTCCCGGCCGAACACCCGCACCGTTGCCGTGCCCAACTCCGCCAGACCAATGCCCAGCGCCTCGGCCATGCCCTCGGCCATCAGGCAGGACGCCTCGTCCTCGCTCGCAAAGAAACGCCCGCCCACCAGGGCTTGGTCGATGCCAGTGACGCGCGCTTCTTCCGGCATCAGCCCCAGCATCCCGGTCGCCCGCACCACCGCGGTATCGCCGAAGACCTCGATGTACTTCTTCTGCTCGTCGTCAAAGGCGACATACCAGTTGCGCGGCACGACCACGCCCTCGGCAGCGAAGTGCGAGTGGGCGTAGTCGAGCGTCGGGCGATTCAGCACATTCCAGTTGCGGTCGCGGATCAGCACACCTTCGTAGGTCCCCTCGTGGTCCATGGCAAAGGCCATGTAGCGAACTTGGGTATTGAACGAGGTGAAGGAGAGCACGGTAAAGGTGAGCAGGACCAAGGTCAGCAAGGTCAGCCCGGTGCGCAGCTTGCGCCGCCGCATGTTGGAAATACCGAGCATGAAGGCCGCGTAACTGGCACTGGCGCGGCTGATATCCGTCTCGTGGACGTGGGCCTCCCGCGCCTGATAGGCTTTCATATAGCGGTTGAAGCGGGCGCTGATCATGGCCAAGACAAACGCCGCCATCGCCATGATGGCAAAGGCCAGCAAAATCACCAGTGGATGGGCGATGGCAAAGGCCGGGTGAACCTGAGAGATGGCAAGCCAAATCAACAGCAGCAACACCCCAAACCCAGCTAGCTGTCGGCGAATATCGGCTGCTGCAAACAGCAACCGCTCCCCCAGAAAGGCCGTCGGGATGACCAAGGCGAGAAAAAACACCATTCCTCTGATGACGTCGTTGAGCGTCTGTAGCACTTCGGGGTACGCGCGAGACGTCACGCCTAGCGCGGCCCGGACGTGCTCGACATAGCGCGCCCAATCCTTGGTCTCTTCGGCCTGCCGCGCCTTTTCGATCAGGGCCTTGCCGCGCTGGTGTAGCCGGGCTAGGCGTTGATTTTCAATGGCGTGTTCGCGCAGGGTGCGCAGCCGCGCCTCATTAAGCTGCCACATGTCCTCGACCGCCAACATCCCGGTGCGGACGAGCGAGTCCTCTCTGAGCGCGTAGCCCCGCCCTCGAGCCTGCGTCTCGTTTTCGTCGCCCTCGCTATTGAGCAGGAGTAGGCGGTTGTCGATGATCATTTTGATGCCGTCGTCCTCGTCGGCGTCCTGCGCTCCGAACACCACACCGACGGCCTCGCCTTCGTCAATCCCCCGCGCCAGTCCGAACTGGCGGGGGGCCACTCCGCTGTGATCGACGATCTTGATCCCCTTGAACGACCGGAGATAGCGCGGGTCAATCATGCTGTAGAAGGGCCGCGAAATGGCGGGAAAGACGACGATGGTCTTTTCGTTGATATTCCAGCGAATTTTGCTGTCGATCATCCACCCGTTCACGACCGCGCCACTGAATTTTTGCGCCCGTTCCGAAAGGTCGGGCGCAAACGCGATCGCCCCAGTTTCCGACTTGACTTGATAGGCTACCACCGGATAGGCCCCGGTGCGCAATCCAGCGATATCGGCGATGCCTTGGTCGTCCGTGAGGTGGTACTGCGCCCAGCGCACGCCTTTGTGCGACTTGAACCAAGGATTCACTACGACGAGGGCGTCGGCGATGGGCCGGTCCGGCACTTGGCTGTGGCGCGGAAACGAACGGACCTTGACCCGCAGGGAGCGCAATTTGTCCTTGAGCACCGGGCCAAAATCTTCGAGATCGGCAAACAGCTCCTCGTCGTTGACGGCCCGCGACAGCATGGCGTTGAGCAGGCGGCTTTGGCGGGACACATTGTCGATATTCATCCGCTCGGGCGTATCGAGCGGGGTATCGACGATGTAGCGGGCGTCGTTGACGGTCGCCAACGACAGCGAGACAATCCCCGCGGTCAGGGCCTGCACCCCACTGACCGAGACCCCACCCGGCACGAAGGTCGACCAGTCCATGCCGCGAATCGGGCTAATCCCATTGGCCAGCGGTCGTTGCTGCTGTAGCCCCAACCGCGCGGACTCCTCCTCGGCATAGGCCGTAAAACGCCGGCCAAAAGGCACGAAGAATCGCTTGAGATCATAGCTAGCGGTATTGTTCCAAATTCCCAGTCCGTCGGACTGACTCGTCAGGTCAATGCAGATGAAGAGCTTGGGCTTGAGCGGCTCGGCCATCCGCTCGGCATAGTAGGGATGGCGGCGGGCGTGGCGCTCGAGGAAGTGGACGATCCCCTGCTGGGCTTGGAAATGCGCGCCCGTGGCCACCAGCACGACCGGCCGGCGCGGCGGGTGCCGCACTAGGTGCTCGGCCAACGCCAGCAACGCAGCCATGCCGCTGGTCGCTTCGGCGGCCGGCGCCAAGGCCGGAACCACCGACATGCCGTCGTAGTAGCTTTCGATGACAATGGTCTCGTCGGCCAGCGCCGGGTCGGTGCCGGGAAGCCGGCCCCAGATATTCCAAGCCTGCTTGCGCTGCCAGTCCATCCGCCCCTTGAGCACCACAGCAGTCGGGTGTTGGCGCAGCCGCTCTTTGAGTTGTAATCCGGCCGCTCTTTCAAGCCAAAAGCGCGGGATGTCCAACGGCGCAGTGGAATACTTGGTCATAGCTTGGTTGGCCGTGGTCTCCTCCGGAGCGATGAAGACGATGGCACGCGCCCCCAGCGAAGCGGCCTGCAACCACCGGCTCCAGCTATTGAATTCCATCAGCACCACCCGGCCCGCGAGTTCAAAGCCCGCGAAATCCTCCCACTCGCCGTCCCCGCCGTAGATCATCTCGCCCTCGTACTCGGGCAAGGTCGAGGTGCGGACCAAGTTGGGCCACAGGCCGTAGAGGGCGTAGCGCTCCCCGCTCTCGGTGAGCAGCAGTTCGCCGCCTTGGTCGATGGGCACAGTGACTTCAAAGGATTCGCGGGTCAGCTCGGGCAAGCCGATCGCACGCAGGCGCTGCTCAACGTACTCTGCGGCGACCGCGGCCCCAGGATAGCCGCTGACCCGAGAGCCGAGCGACGACAGATAAGCAACGGTTTCGCGCAAACCGTCCTCGCGCGCCCAACCGCTATCGGCGGCCAGCGCGAGCATGCCGAGGATGCAGTAAACCGAGTGCTTCATGCCCAAAAAATGGAATTCCCCACTTTGCCGGTGAAGTAATCTAGGACCAACCACAGTCCATTACACGAAACCTGCCCGCAGATCAGCCCCAAAAAGAACATCTGACTGCGGCGATACAAGGCTACCCCGCCAAAGCGCATGATCAGCTTCTTGATAAACCAAGCCAAGAACACGCTAAACCACACGTAGTTGAGCAAGCCATTGGCCCCAATGGGAAAGCCGATGGGATGCACCGGCCACCACGGCAGGCGCTGCCGCGCCCACATCATCGCCCCCATCACCAGGGCACCGCCGGACAAAAACCCCAGCCCCGGCCAATGGATGCCCGTCGGCTCTATATTGCGGAGCGCATTATTGTACGCGGTTTCGGGTGCGCCCTTAAAAAACCAACTATTGAGATTCACACCGCCGTGCTGATAGGCCATATGGAAAATCATCCAAAACGCACCGAGGACCCCAATGAAAAGCGCGAGGATAATGGCCCAAAACACCAGCCGCCGCAGCCTCGGCTCCATCTCTTCAATTAGCTTGAGGGCGTTGGTGCAGGTGGCCAGGACGAACACCCGCACGTCCGCACCCCACATATAAGCCAACGACAAGTTCCACACCCCAGCCCGCGTCACCAAGTCGGTCCCCAACCCCAAAATTACCAAGTCTGGAGCCGTCATCGGGGCGCGCACGGCCGCTAGACCGGCTTCGGCGACGATTCGCGTCACACCGAGGAAGATGAGCAAAGCCAAGACGACAAAAGCAAACGCCACCCACAGCGGCGTCCCCATGATCCACAGCCAACACGACATGACCAAAATCCCGCCCAACGCGCCAAAAAAAGACCAGCGATAGGACATGATTTCATCCCCGTCCTCCACCGCTGGGGCCAAGCCGAGGGCCTTTTTGCACACATTGCCAAAGTGTTCCCGGCCCACCCACAAGCCAACCACAACCATTGCCAGCAAGGCGCCAACCCCTTGGTAGGCCATCAGGGGAAAATCGGCCACGCCAAAGGTGACCTTCTGCTCGGACGTCACGCCAGCGACCGCGAAGAACTCCTTTTCAAACTTGGCCAAAAGGTGAAAGAACCAGATGCCAGCCGCGATATTAGCATTGATGAAGTACGAAAAGCCGACTATGGCGAAGCTGACGGTCATTTGCAAGGTCTGCTTGCCCACTAAGGGTATCCACCAAGTCAGCGCGAAAACCGGAAAAGCCGGGTTGTAGAAATGCAGGGCCTTCAAGCTGCCAAAGAAAATCGGCAACATAAAACCGGCCCACATGGTCGGCTGGCGAAAAAAGGTATTGATCTTAAACTCGCGTTCCTCGCCCCGCACCATCGCCAGTCCCACCTGCGTGATCGGATAGGGCAATCGCTCGCGCTCCATCCACTGCCGGCGGATGATAACCGCGACCGACACCATGGTCAGGTATAGTGCCAAGAGAAAGACCGCCCACCAGCACAAAGGCTCTACCCATGCTGCGTAGGGAATCGCTTCCCCCGGTGCCAACCCTTCGTAAAAGGTCTTGTTATCGCTCCCGTCGTTGACTAGGACTTCTCGGGCCGAAAAATGGGGAAAGAGCATTTCCTGCCACTTATTTTCCGGCGAGGCAAAGTAAAACACCGCCGTGATCATCGGCAGGATTTGTTCGCTCAAACCCATCGTACACAAAGCCGAGACGATCAACAGCATGACGTACACGAGAATCAGCTCGGCCCGGTTGAGGACCAAACTCCGCCCACAAAAGACCAATACCATATTGAGCAGGGACGAGGCGACGATGAAGGAGGCAAAGAAAAAACCCGGGGCAAAGAGATCGAGCGGAGCCTCCCAGCCATAATAGAAGCCATAGAGCGCACCCGAGACCAAGGCCCAAACCACCGCGCCCGCCGGGCTAGCGGCGATCTTGAACAGCACATTGAGCAGCCCAATGAGGACGAGAAACAAAAAAATGGCCCCTGGCGTACTGAAGTCCAAGGCCATATAGGAGCCGCGGATGATCATGTTGCCATATGGAGCACCGATGGCGAGAAAAAAGCTGAGGAACGCGCCCACCCAAAACGCACGCATGGTTAGCTGCTGGGTACCGGGCGGGGCCAGCAGAGCCTGATCGCGCCCGGCAAGGTGGTCTAGGTAGTGAGTCGGCAAGCGTCTTAGCAAGTAGCGTCCCTTTGGCGTGTTATAATAAGCAGCTTAACCGATTGGGACAACGCGAGTTGACGGCCTGGGCATTGGGGGCTTTTTCTGGGGTGCGGAACTCGACTTTCTCCCGATCGCCAAGCCGCTACTTCGCGCCCCACAGCCCTTTTGGTATCGCGCACACTCGCAGTTGAGCGGCCTAGAGTCCAAAGGCTCTCCGCGAATTTGTGGAAGAAGGGCTGAAAGATCCGCAGTACGCGGCAGGCTACAAGGGGCGGGGCTTTTCGGGTGCGAGGTCGGTGCTTGAGCGGACGAGCGATAGACGATCAGCCAGTCTCAGTCGGCCGCGGCGTTTCGCCGGATCGCTAGACGATGGTCCATCCCCCATCCACCACCAGCGTGTGCCCGGTGATCATCGACGCGGCATCCGACGCCAAAAAGATCACCGGTGCTGACATTTCCTCTGGTTCGGCCAAGGCACCGCGCAGCAAATTCTTGGTCTTCACCGCATTGGCGAAGGTTTGGCTTTCCCGCATGGCGGTCTCGGCCAGTGGCGAGCGGGTCACGGTTGGGGCCACCGCGTTGACCCGTATCTGGTATTCGGCCCATTCGGCGGCCATAGTCCGCGTTAGGTTGTTTACGCCTGCTTTGGCACCTGAATAAGGACCGCGCTCGGGCGCGCCGACTACGCCAGCTTGAGACGAGATATTGATGATATTGCCTCCCCCGCCTTGGGCGATCATCTGCCGCGCGGCAATCTGGCTACAAAAAAACACATTCTTCAGGTTGGCATCGACGATCAAGTCGTAAAGCGCTTCGTCGTAGTCGAGGATTTTGCCGACCTTGTTGTAGCCGGCGTTGTTGATCAGCACGTCAATCCGCCCGCAGTGCGCTACTACCGCCGCCATAAAACGCTCGATAGAGCGTACGTCCGTCACGTCGAGGTGGTGGTAGAAACACGCCCGGCCGGTGGCCTCAATCTCCGCAGCCAGCGTTTCCAGCTCGGCCGGGGTGCGGCTGCCAACGGCGACGTTTGCCCCGGACTGGGCGCATTCTAAAGCAATCGTCCGGCCAATCCCCCGGCCAGCCCCAGTTACAAGGACAATTTTGCCCTCTAGACCAAAACGCACGAGCGGTGGCATCTTTTTCCTCTTTAGTAGTTGGCGTCGGCCGCCCGTTGTAGCACGCCAGCCGGAAAGACCGAAACTTTTGCGCTGGCCCCGTGGTATTTTTCTAATTCGCTCAATACGGCCGCCCAAGTTTTACAAAAAATAACCCCCTCGCCAAAAAGCGAAGCCGCATCCCACTTATTGACCCCAGGCGAAAATAGAATGGTGCGCCGGGCAGGCGGCCCGGCCTTTCCTCTCAGGGCGGTACCTGGCCCCAACACCGAGTGCCAGCCCAGCCCCTCCGGGCTAGCCGAGCACAGGACAGTAGTCGAGTTTTCGTTGAAGGGATTTTTCTGGGTGCCGCTCAACGGCGTCATCGCCAACCCGGCTTGGCACAGTTCCGTATCCTTGGGGAAGGCGTTGAACACGCCAATGTCGAAAGCATCGGGAACTTGAGTAGCGTACTGCTCGCGCCCCAACTCACAGCCCCGCGCAAAGGCCGCGTCCACGTCCCCAGCGACCAAGCCGGTAATCTGCAAGTCCGCGTTGAGCAGCGGATTGACGATATACGCGACCCCGGCCATTTTCGCCACTTCGGACAGATGGGCGCGAAAATTTTCGCGCACGTGGCGGTGGTTGAGCAAAATGGTCTGCTGCCCACAAGCACCGGGGATGAGCAATTTGGCTCCGCCGCCAAACATCCCCCCACGCGGCGTGATCATGCCCAAGGCGATGCGGACCTCGCAAGAGGTCATATCGCGGTTGACCCAAATCGGAATCCCGCGGCTGGAATAACCGAGGAATTCCAAGTTCTCATAGGCATTGTGGTTGAGCACCTGCATGGTATCGACGATGTCCAATCCGACCTTCTTGACCAAATCGTCGCGCGTCATCGGGCGGTGGGCGGCCAGCGCGCAGATGATCTTTACGGCATCGGCCCGGATCCCGGCCGCCGCCAATTCCTCCAGGACATAGGGCAAGAGCCGAAAAGCCGGCGTGGGGCGTGAGAGATCGTCGACCAGGATGGCCGCCGAAGACCGGCCGCGGGCGAATTCGCGCAGGGGCGGGGCACCAATGGCTTCTTGCAGTGCCCGGCGAATGCCAGCGTCGCCGATGTCCGGCCCACCCCGCAGGGGATGCACCGCCACGTCCCAGTGCTCGGGAAATTCCATTTTGAACGGGTCCTTGCCGTACCAAGCGGCCCACGGGACGAAAATTTCCTGCATGACTTTCCTCCTAATCCAAGCCCATGGCCCGCAGGTTGCGCAGGCTCAGACCCAAGCTATCAAACGGGTCGCCCGGGCAGGTATCTTGTTCGACCAAGTACCATTCAATCTGGGCTCTTTTACAGGCGGCGAGAATAGGTTCCCATTCCAAGTTCCCCTCCCCTACTTCGGCGAAGCACTGCTTGGAGCCCGCCATGCTCAGGTCTTTGAGATGGACGATGTGCATGCGGTCGCGGAACTTGTCCAACCACGAAACTGGGTTGCCGCCGCCGTGTTGAATCCAATAGGTGTCTATTTCAAAGGAAAAAACGGCTGGGTCGCTCTCTTGGCGGAGGATGTCTAGTCCGGTGCATCCGGCGAAACGCTCCAGTTCGAAGCTGTGGTTGTGGTAGCTAAAGGTCAAACCCGCGTCAATGAGCGGACCCGCGGCCGCCGAAGCCTCGGCGGCAAAGCGGACAAACCCTTCGCGGTTGCGGTATTCCTCGGGCAAGCCGCCAATGGCCACGTGGCGACACCCCCACATCTGATGCTCCTCGACGACAGCTTGTGGCTCGTCGCAGATGCGCTGGTAACTGGTGTGCGTAGCCGCGATCTGCACTCCTTCGGCCTTGCTTATCGCGGCCAGTTCGGCTGGCGTGATCGATCCAAAGGCCGAGGCCTGCACGGCCTCATAGCCGAGGGCTCGCACCTTAGCAAAGGTTTGGCGAATGTCATCCGGGGTTTTGGTATAATTGCGCACGGTGAACAATTGTGCGCCAATCGCTGAAGTGGGCATGTCGTCTCCTTTGGTTGCTGAACCCCGCGCAATATAGCCGCCGTACCCCCTAGCGTCAATTCAGGGGCAGCCGCATTGAGTCGTGGCAAGAAAGGGGCGTTTGTCACCGCCCATTTGTGAAGTAATCTTTGGTGCCCTTGGCTTGGACGGCGTCGCCGATCCGGTTTAGCGCATGAACGTACGCGGCCGTGCGCGGCGCGATTGCTTGCCCCTCGGCGATGGCCCAAACGCGCTCGGTCTCCGCGACCATCATCTGCTTGAGCCGCCGGTTGACCTCTGCTAGCGTCCAATACAGCCCCTGGCGATTCTGCACCCATTCGAAATAGCTCACGGTCACGCCGCCGGCATTGACCAAGATGTCGGGAAATACGATCACGTCCCGCGCACGCAGAATCGCGTCGGCCCCCGGCGTGGTGGGGCCGTTGGCCAGTTCGTACACGGCCTGGGCCTTAATGTCGCGGGCATTGGCCTCGGTGATCTGATTTTCCAGGGCCGCTGGAGCCAGAATATCGACATCGAGCGCGAGCAATTCCTCGTTGGTGATCGTGTCGTGCTCGACAATGTTGCACACCGTGCCTTCGCAGTACACCGCCTTGAGGGTGCGAGTCGAATCCTTGAACTGGCGCACACTGGGAATATCGAGTCCTTCGCGCCGGTAAATACCTCCTTTCGAGTCGCTTACGGCGACGACCTTATACCCAGCCTTAAAGAGCAATTCGGCGATGATCGCCCCGGCATTGCCAAAGCCCTGCACGGCCACAGTCGTGTCGGCCGGCCCACCGCTCAAGCCGAGCTTGGGCCAAGTCGCCTCGATAGTGAAAAAGGCCCCCATCGCGGTCGCTGTATCGCGCCCTAGACTGCCCCCCATGGTCAAAGGCTTGCCCGTGATGACCGCAGGTGTAATCTGCCGCTTGATAATGCTGTATTCATCCATCATCCAGCCCATGATCATCGGATTGGTATAAACATCCGGCGCCGGAATGTCGATGTCCGGGCCGATGAAGTCGGCCACGGCTTCGATGTAGCCCCGGCTGAGTCGTTCCAGTTCAAAAGGAGACAGTTCCTTGGGATTGACCGTGATACCGCCTTTACCGCCGCCAAAAGGCAAATTGGCCACGGCGCATTTGAAGGTCATCCAGAAAGCCAAGGATTGCACCTCGTCGATGGACACGTCTGGGTGGTAGCGAATGCCGCCTTTGGTCGGGCCTCGGGTGTCGTCGTAGCGCACCCGGTAGCCCTGAAAAATGGACAACGTACCGTCGTCCATGCGCACGGGGATGGAGACTTTCAAACTCGACTTGGGCAACTTGAGCCGCTCAATGGCGTCGTCGGAAATGGACGCATACGCGAGCGCTTCCTCGAGCCGTTGACTGGCGTCGCTAAGCAAAGATTCGGACATGGAACACTCTCCTCTAATGAGATTCGATCAAAGCACGTGCAAGGTAGATACGCTAGCCGAACCAGGCAATTGGGCATCTGTCCAGCGTTATCTCTTACCCAAAAATCCCCGCACCAAAACCGCCGTTCCCACCGTCCCTATTCCCGCTAGCAGTGCCATGACGCCGGCCGCGCCTTGTGCGCCCCAAGCCTCAGCCATTGCCCCGCTCTGCAAGCGGCCAAAAGGACCGACGCCAATGGCCACGACCAAGGTGCTCATCGCCCGGCTCCGCATCTCATCTGAGGATTCGACCAAGATGATGCTACTCTGCATAATGCTGAAGCCGGCCTGCCCCAACCCAGCGCAAAACAGCATGAGCAAGGCGAGGCCAAAAGTCCCGCTAAAGGCAAAGGCGGCGATGCCCGTACACGCAAGCAGCGAGCCAGCGACAAAGAGCCATTCGTTGCTCAGCTTCCGGCGGCTTAGCTGGACCGCAGCCAAACCTACAATCGCCCTGCCTCCACTAGCCGCGCCCAACCATCCCATAGCTTCGGGGCCGCGGCCGAATACATCGCGTGCGAAAACCGGCAGCAGGTTCATGTAGGGAAAAGCCCAAACGTTCATAAAGATCGTAATGAGAAAAACGCCGAATATCGGCGCAGAAGCGCGCATCCTGGCCCACCCCTGCCGCCCGCCCCATCCCGCCGCCCACGTACCGGCACTAGGTGCTTTGGAGTCTGTCTTGAGGCCGGCCAACAAGACCAACGCCAAAGTGCCCAAGCCGACCAAGACCAACAGCGCACCCAAGCTGCCATAGGCCGCGGTGACATAGCCGGCCGCTATCGGGCCAGAAATGCGCGTAAATCCCTGAATGACGTTCTCCAGCACCATGGCATCCACCGTGCGAGCCTTGCCGACTAGATCGGGTACCATGCTACGCCGGGTCGGCCAATCCAACGCCCAAGACGCTCCCAACGCCAGCGACACCACCGACAAATGCCACAGCTCAAGCCGCCCCCAAAAGAGCAGCAGTGCCAACACCCCCGTCCCCAGCACATTGACCAACTGAAGGGTCCAAACGATGTAGCGCCGCTTAAAGCGATCGGTAATCGCCGCGCCGAACAAACCCATAATCAGCAGCGGGATGGCTCGGTAAAAGCCGATAACTTGTACCCACCACGGAGAATTCGTCAGCTCCAAAGCCAGCCACCCCAGAGCCAGCATCTCCATCCACATGGCCTGCCACCAAAGGCCATTGGCCAGCCACAGGCGCACGAAATCGCTGTTGCTCAAGGGCTCTAAGAGACTCCCTTTGACGAATTTTATGCTGCGCATCGCTCTCTTGCTGGCGTCATCAGGCGTCCTATATTAGTGCCAACCCACCCTAAGCTATGGGAAATTCAACATGGTTGTAGAGGAAAAACTAAGAGACCTCAACCTGCAACTTCCCCCGCCGCCATCACCGGCCGGTACCTATACCCGCGCCGTGCAAAGCGGTCCTTTGATCTTCGTCTCAGGCCAGTTGCCCCTGCTAGCCGGCCAGATCCAATATGCGGGAATCGTGGGCGAGGATTTGGATGTCGAAGCGGGATATGCGGCCGCCAAGTTGTGCGCCCTGAACGCCTTGAGTGTTCTCAAAGCCGAAACCGGCGACCTCGACGCGGTCTCCCTAGTCCGCTTGGGAGGATATGTAGCGGCAACCCCCGGTTTTACGGCCCACGCCAGCGTGGTCAACGGTGCTTCCGATTTGCTGGCCTCCGTCTTGGGAGATAAGGGGATACACGCGCGCTTGGCCGTCGGCGTCGCCAGCCTGCCACTGGGTGCCGCCGTCGAATTGGAAGTCATCGCCGCCGTAGGCTAGGAGACCTCTCGCTCTTCCGACTTCGGAGCATTGCCGTTGGTCGGCGGCTCGGGGGGGTGGGCGGGCGCAGCCTCTTGCTTGGGCCTCGGTGGCAGGTCTATTCCGTTCTCTGCGAGTACGTTGCGCAGTTGGTCGCCGTCCATCACCTCGTTCTCAAAGAGAATCTCGACGACATCCTCCAACGCCTGACGATGCTGAGCGAGCAGGGCCTTAGACCGCGCGTACTCCGCGTCGATGATGGCCTTGACCTCTTCGTCGATGAGCTTGGCGGTCTCGTCGCTGTACGGGCGATCGGCCGGGGTCATGCTCAGCAACGGTTGCGATCGGTCAGCCCGGTGGGATACCAAGCCGATGCGCTGGCTCATGCCGAACTCTTTGACCATCCGCTCGGCCATTTGCGTGGCCTGCTGCAAGTCGTTGGCCGCACCAGTAGATATTTCGCCAAAGACGATCTCCTCGGCCGCCCGACCTCCCACAATCGCCGCCAAGGTATCCCGCAATTCCGCCTTGGTCATTAGATAGCGATCTTCCAGCGGCATATTCAGGGTGTAGCCCAAGGCCGCAATGCCTCGCGATACAATGGAGATTTTCTGCACGGGATTGGCTTCGGGCAAAATCTCGCCGACGATGGCATGTCCGGCCTCGTGGTACGCAACGATCCGGCGCTCCTTTTCGTTGAGTACGCGGCTTTTGCGCTCCAGCCCAGCCACCGAGCGCTCTATGGCCTCTTCCAATTCGGACATGGTGATGGAATTTTTATCTCGCCGCGCTGCCAAGAGAGCCGCTTCGTTGACGACATTGGCCAAGTCCGCGCCGGCGAAACCCGGCGTGCGCACGGCCAGTTTGTATAGATCTACATCCGCGGCCAGCTTGACTTCCTTGGCGTGGATCTGGAGGATGGCCGCACGCTCCTTGACATCGGGCCGATCCACGGCCACAGTGCGGTCGAAGCGGCCGGGGCGCAGCAAGGCCGGGTCGAGGATTTCCGGTCGGTTGGTCGCGGCCATGAGGATTACGCCGGCGTTGGTGTCAAAACCGTCGAGCTCGGTGAGAAGCTGATTGAGCGTCTGCTCGCGCTCGTCGTGCCCGCCCAACGAGCCGGCCCCCCGGGCCTTGCCCAAGGCGTCGAGTTCGTCGATGAAGATAATGGCCGGGGCGTGTTTTTTGGCCTGTTCAAAAAGGTCGCGTACGCGTGCGGCCCCGACGCCGACAAACATCTCGACAAAATCCGAGCCGCTGAGCGAGAAAAAAGGTACGCTCGCCTCGCCGGCAACGGCCTTGGCCAACAGCGTCTTACCCGTACCCGGCGGCCCCACGAGCAAGACGCCGCGTGGGATCCGGCCACCGAGGGCTTGAAACCGCTCGGGGGTGCGCAAAAACTCGACGATCTCCAGCAGTTCTTCTTTGGCTTCTTCAATGCCAGCCACGTCGTCGAAGGTAATGCCCGTTCCCTTCTCCATGTACACCTTGGCCTTGCTCTTGCCGATGGACATCAGACCACCGCTACCGCCGCTCATGCGCCGGATGATAAATAGCCAGATCCCCACGAAGATCAGCGCGGGCAAGATCCACGACAGAAGTTGGGTGAACCAATTGTTGCTGGGCTCGCGGGTAAACTCGACTTGATGTTCTACGAGCAGGCCAATGAGCTCGGGATCGTCGACGGACGCAGTGCGAAAGCTAATCTCCCGGCCATCGACCTGGGCGCGACCGTGGATAAACTCGCCGCTGAAGGTACACTCAATGACCTGCCCGCTTTCGACCCATTGCCGAAATTGGTTGTACGGAAGCGTTTCAACTTGGCCGGCGAAGTAGTTTTGCAGACTCAGGAGCAGGAGCAGCGTAAGGACGGCGTACGCAATGGAAAGCTGAGTCTTTTTCTCGAGTTTCATGCGTTATTTTCCAATGCCAAGACGCTCTTTTCTACCCTCGGTACACTCAGGATAAAAGGGCTTGACTTTTGTGGTTTTGAAGATAGAAGGCGGCCTAGATGGGGTCAAGGTGAATAGCTGCTAACCGAGCAAGCCGGGCGTTTCTAGTACCTCTTTGAGCCGCGCGAGGAAGCGAGCAGCCAGCGCACCATCGACGACGCGATGATCGGCGGCCAGCGTCAAGGTCAGTTGCGGACGCACGGCAAATGCGTCTGCTCCCGCAGCTACTACCCTGTTCTCTATAGCCCCAACGGCCAAGATCGCCACTTGGGGGGGATTGATGATCGCAGTAAAGCGAGATACGCCGAACATGCCCAAATTCGAGATGGTAAAGGTACCGCCCAGCATGTCGTCGGGATGCAGCTGGCCGCGGCGCGCCGCGTCGATCAATCGCGTCCCTTCTAAGGCGATTTCTTCGATCGTCTTTTCGGCGGCATCGCGAATGACTGGAACCACTAAGCCCTGTTCGGCCGCTACCGCAACGCCGACGTTGATTGGGGAAGCGTAGCGGAAATGCCCTCCCTCGGCCAAGCTGTTGACGCGGGGAAACTCGCTGAGGGTGCGGGCGGTGGCTTTGACGATCAGATCGTTGAAGGAGATTTTTTTGCCTTCGAGTTGGTAGCCGGTGCGGAATTGCTGCAACCACACCGCCGACACGTCCATGCTGAGGTGAATATGGGGGATCTGTTGGTAGCTGGCCGTCAACCGCTCGGCGGCCACTTGCTCGGCCCGACTCAGCTCAACCAGCCCTTCGGCGACCGAGGCGGCCGGTGCCGGAACCGAGGTTAGCCGCGCCTGCTCAACCAAGGCCAGTACATCGGCACTGACGATCCGGCCTCCCGGGCCACGGCCGTTGACGCCGGACAGGTCGAGGCCGTGCTCGGCAGCTATTTTGCGCGCTTTGGGCGAAGTCTTATGCGGTCGCCGTCCATCGGAAGCCGCCGAGGGAGCCGGGCCTGACGCGACCGGAGCTGGCGAGGGAGCTGCCACCAGAGCGGGCGGCGTCAAGGGATCGGTGGCACCGTACGAGCCGATGTCTTCGTCCGCAGCTGCGATGACGCCGATCGTCGTCGATACGGGTACTTCTTGGCCAGCCTGCACCAGAATTTTGCGCAAGACTCCATTGGCCTGAGCCTCGACTTCCATCGTCACCTTGTCGGTGGCGATTTCCAACAGGGCTTGGCCCTTTTGTACTTCCTGGCCTTCTTCTACCAACCAAGCGCTGATTGCGCCGCTTTCCATGGTCAACCCCAACTTGGGCATGACGATCTCAGTAGCCATATTTCTCTCAGTCTGAAAGGATGCAAAGCAAAACTTGTTAAAATAATTAGCGAGCAGAGTTGGTCAATGCGTACGCATCGACCGCGGGCTTTCGTTCCGCCAAGCGACCGGCTATATTGACTCGCCGACGCACCGCAAACGCCCTTGGCTTTTCCTCTTTTGATTAAACGCACAACGAGCAAACCTTGGCGGCAATCACCCGCGACTTTACTGCGACGACCTTTGTCGTCCACGAGGGAGCCACCCTCTTGCTGTGGCACAAGAAAATGCAGGCTTGGTTGCCCCCGGGTGGCCACATTGATCCGGGCGAACTGCCCGAAGAAGCCGCCCTCCGCGAAGTGCGCGAAGAAACCGGCCTGACCGTTGAGTTGTTAGGTCGCCAAGAGCAATGGGGCCAGGTCGCCGTCCTGTACCAACCCGCGTGTATCCTCCTAGAGCACATTGAACCGGGCCATCAGCACATAGATCTTATTTACTTTAGCCGCGTAGTAAGTGGGCAGGCCCGCGTCAATCCTCGTGAATCCACGCAATTGCGCTGGTGCGACCACGCTGCCTTGGGCGATGCGGCGATCGCCGAGGACATCCGCATCCTCGGACGCCGCGCCATTGCATCCATCAACGCCGGCGAGATGATAAACTGTGGCTAGGACCGCTTTGATCTATCACTCCGACGCCTTGTTGCACGACACGAGCGAAGGACATCCAGAGTGCCGCGCCCGCTTGGAATCCATTGTCCAACACTTAAAAGACCGTTCGCTGTGGGACGAAGTGCTGCACCTTCAGCCGCAGCCAGCACCGCGTCGCGCCCTGCTCAGAGCCCACTCGCCCGTCCACTTGGACCGAGTAGCGGCCCTCGCCCAGGTCGAGCAGTCCGTCTATGTGAGTCAAGACACCGCATTCTCTCCAGGCACGTACCGTGCCGCTGTCTTAGCGGCTGGCGCCCCCTTAACCGCCATCGACGCCCTACTCGCCGGCCACGCCGACCATGCTTTCTGCTGCATGAGACCCCCGGGCCATCACGCCGAAGCTGAGGAAATCATGGGCTTTTGCTTTTTCAACAACGCGGCCGTGGCCGCTCACTACTTGCGGGCCGAATGCGGCTGTGACAAAGTGGCGATTATCGACTGGGACGTCCATCACGGCAATGGCACACAGCACATTTTTGAGGCCGACGGCTCGGTGTTTTTTGCTAGCATTCACCAATCTCCCCTCTATCCGGGCACTGGTGCAGCCGACGAGCGCGGGATCGGAGCAGGACGCGGCCAAACCTTGAATATCCCAGTCCCGGCTGGCAGCACCGACGCCGATTACCTCCGCCACTTCACCGACACCATCATTCCAGCCATCGACCAGTTCCAACCCGACTTTATCCTCCTGTCGGCCGGTTTTGATGCCCATCGCAGCGACCCCCTAGGGCAAATCCTACTTAGCGCAGAGGGCTATGGTCAGCTAACCGAGTTAGTGCTCCAGCTAGCCATCCGCCACTGCGAGGGCCGCTTCGTCTCCCTGCTAGAGGGTGGATATGACTTAGAGGGGACCGCCGCTTCGGTGGCTGCTCACCTACGTGCCCTGCTGGCGGCTTGAGGCTTGGTAAACACGTGGATAGTGACTGAATGGCACGTCTCGACGTGCGTTTCGCGCCGCCGACTATAGCCTTGGGCGACGAGCCGAGCGACGAAATCATCGGCGTCTTTGCGCTGCGGATCCCCGAGGTAAAAGCGGCCGCCGGGCAGCAGTAGCTTGTGCAGAATGCGTTCGAGATAGCGGTGATTCTTTTTTTCGTAAATAATGTCCGACCCCACCAAGCACTCGCACGGCGCGCCCCCGGGATTTCGCCAGTCCAAATAGGCTACCCGGTGATTGTGCTGGACTCGGTTGATTCGGGCATTGTGGGCGGCAAAAATCAGCGCGTCCTCCACGAAATCGGTCGCTTCGACGCACCAACCTAACTTGACTAAGGCAATGCCCAAAAGCCCCAAACCACAGCCTAATTCACAAGTCCAACCGCTGGGAATTGGCTCTTTGGCATGGCAAAACCACCGGGCCATGGCCAACGCCGTCGGCCACAGCTCGGCCCAATAGGGAAAGCGCTCAACCCGCTGGAGCCGTCCTTCGCGCTCAATCATGCGGTCCACCAAGGCATCTACATCGCTGACTTCGATCAGGTGTAGATCGCGGCCGGCTGCCAAGGTGTGCCGTACCGCCCGAGTGTTGTACTTGCTCAGGGTGCGTCGAATCTGCCGGTCGCCATAGTGCCTCACGACTGCCGATGTAGCCTGCAACACGGATAGACAGGATCGGGGCTGCCGCTTACGCCGTGTTGCTGTCTAACGCCGCGCAAAACTCCGCCATATCCGCCACTTGCACCGCCGCCTGATGCAAGTACCTGAGCTTCTCCACCCGGTCCACTGCCGCAATACGGTTCACCAACGGCCGCGTCTGCTCCACCCCAAAGCGAAGCTCCAACACCTCTTGGACGTCCTCCCGCAGCATTCGCTCCCGGCCTTCTTCCCGGCCTTCTTCCCGGCCTTCTTCCCGGCCTTCTTCCCGGCCTTCTTCCCGGCCTTCTTCCCGGCCTTCTTCCCGGCCTTCTTCCCGGCCTTGCTCGGCAAAGTGCTGAATAACGGACGATTCGTACATGATGTCCTCCGGTATGATGCGTTGAATGATTTGATAATCATACACTAAACCACTCAAAATGGCCAAATCCGTCAAAAAATTGGCCTTGGTCGCCGCGGCCATCGGCAGGGTTTCGGCTCGCTGCACACACTGTTGCAACCACTGCTCGGCCGTCCGCCCGACCGGCGGCTGCATCAACGGCGCAAAGGGCAACAAGCCCGTATAGCCACCGTCGAGAATGGCCTGCCCGGCCAGTTGACTCAGGTGAATCACCTTGTATTGGATAACCACGCGATAGCCCAAACGGTCTTGCACGTATTCGCCGCGGTCGTCGCGTCCGGCGTCCGGTCTCAGGTAGATGACATGGGAATAGATCGGCAGGCCATGCTGCGCCAAGGCCCGCCCAATGTACCCAGCCATCCGCAGTGGCATGGCCGAGTGCGTACTATCAGTCGTTTGAAATTCGCTATGTACCAGCACTTCGGTGCCGTCGAGGCGCACGCGCATGAGGCTGTCCATCCGATGCGTCTCTATGGTGGGTTGCTCGGTGTCGAGCACTTCGAGCACTTCGACGTCGTCTTGAGCCAGCGCGAAGCGGGCGAAGTCCTGCGGATAGGTCTGAATCAGGTCTTTGGAAATCGCGTCAAATTCTGCCATAGAGGCTGCAACTCCTTTAGCTAGCGATAGCGTTGTGAATTATCCCAACCCAATCCTATTATTGGCGGCCTCGAGTGGCGTCGGCGACGCGCTTGCGAGACACTAGTCAACCATCCGCTGCTTAACTTTGGCGATGCGATCTTGGTTCATGGCGACGGTGTGATTATCCTCGGCCGAGAAACTGCCCTGCGGATAGTAAGGCTGTCCGTACACAGGGTAAGCCTCACTGCGCAGGTGGGCCAAGGTGTGGTGGCCGGCGCGCCGCTGGCGGATGTGCCGCAAGGCCCCGATATCGACTTCCGCGACGACGATTTTTTCCCCTGGCCCCGGGTCGGCTTGGGCGAGGATGCGGCCGTCGAAATCAACCACCATTGAGCCGCCCGGCCAAGAAAAGGGAGGATAGTGCCTCAGCTCGGCCCCTTGATTGGCGGCGAGCACGTACGCCGTATTTTCCAAAGCACGGCAGCGATTGACCGTCGTCCACCAATCCAGCGGCGGCGACGCCCCCCAAGGGTCCATATAGGCCGAGACGCGGACGAGGATTTCTGCACCGTGGGCTGTGAGTTGGCGCAGGGGTTCGGGAAAGAGCCAGTCGTAGCAAATCGCCGCGCCAATACAGCCGATGGGCGTCTGGGCCACCGGGAACAGTTCGTCCTCGTAGTCGGTCAAGTCGTGGGGGCTAGCGTGAACTTCCCAAGGGATCCAAGGGTTTACCTTGCGGTACTTGTACCAAAGCCCTTCCGGCCCGAGCAGGCAGGTCGTGTTGAACACCTTATTAGGCCACTGAGGATCCGCTTCGAGAAAAGTGGCTGTTTGGATGTACACGCCCAATTCGCGCGCCTTGTCTTCCAAGCGGGCCGTATGCTCGTTGGGAACGGGAACGGCCAATTTGGCTAGCAAGCTCTGGGCGGTGGGATAGATCGGCGCGGCGTGCCCAAACTCGGGAAAGGCCAGCAGCTTGACATCCATAAACGGCCCATATCCTTCAACAGCCATATCGACCATTTCGACCATGCGCGCCGTGTTGCGCGCCATTTCAGCGCGGTCAATGGGGTTGGGTTGGGCCACCTGACAGGCCGCTACCCCGTAGCGCAGTTCATCTTCCATGGGTTTTTCTTTTCGTCTTCCACACTTTGGGCGTTCCGCGCCGCTGCTCGATCAGTTCGGCGACGACGCTGACCGCGATCTCGGCCGGCGTGTCCGCCCCGATGTTGAACCCAACTGGCGCAAAGACAGCGGCCAAGCGTTGTGGGTCACCGCCGCGCTCGGCGATCCGCCGCCACAAAATGAGCTTCTTGCGCTCGCTGCCCAGCATTCCGATATAGCGTGCTGGCGTCTTGATCGCCGCTTCGACGACGATTTCGTCGTGCTGGTGGCCGCGCGTGGCTGCGACGATATAGGACTGGTCGTCAATGGGCAACTCGGCGAACACCTCCTCCATGCCGGAGACTAGGCACTCGTCGGCTTGGGGATGCCGCTCGGGATTGGCAAACGCCGGTCGGTCGTCGACGAGAACGACGCGGAAGCCCACGTTTTTGGCCAGTGTGCAAATCTGCCCGCCCACATGGCCACCGCCGAAGACGTAAAGCACCGGTTCGGGCAGAAACGGCTCGATAAATACTTCCGCGGCCTCGCCTAATTCGGCATTCGGATCCAGCATCCACACTAGGCCGCGCTCGCATGCAATCACTTCGGGCAAGCGCTGCTCCACCTCGCGGTCGGCGGCGGGCGTACCCAGCGAACCGCAGGTGCTGCCATCGGCCCCTAACCACAATCGCCCCTCTCTGGTAGCGTCAAAACGACGCTTGAGCAGGGTCGCCAGCACACAACGGCTGCGCTCCTGACGGGCCGCTAGCACACGGCTGTAAAAGTCGGCGGACGCGGCTGGCTCGATGACCTCGGTGTAAATCCGCACACTGCCGCCGCAATTTAAGCCGCTCTCCCCCGCTTGTTTTTCCGTCATGGTGTAGCGCATGAGTTGATTTTCTCCGGTCGCCAGCGCGATGCGGCCGGCACTCAGGACCTCGGCTTCGAGGCATCCACCGCCGATGGTGCCGACGACATCGCCTTCCTCGGCGACGATCATCTTGGCCCGCTCGCTCATGGGAATCGAGCCAGTACTCCACACGAGCGAGGCCAACGCCATGCGCTCGCCTTGCTCCTTGCGCCGGACAATTTCTGTGAGTATGTCGTCCATAATTTACTCTGGCCACTGCTCCAGTTCGCGCTGGTAGTCGGCTGGCGTATCCATGTCAGTCAAAATCGCGACCTCGGCCACAGGTAATTCGCACGTATCCTCGGGATGGCCCCGCGTCACCGCGTTCAATCCCGCATCTATCGGCAAGCCCAAAATTTCCGCCCGGTAGGCGTTGCGAATCAATACAGGATGGCCCCTTTTCCGGTTGGCGGTAGGTATGATGATGCCGGCGCTGACCTCTTTTCTCGCCTGCAAAACCTGCTCTACTACGACTCCACTCAACCGAGGTTGATCGCCGAGGCAAATCAAGTAATCGGCTGCTGGCTCCACCGCCCGCAATCCGCACTGCACGGAAGAAAGCATGCCCGTGCGGTACGCGGAATTCACAACGCAGCGGACTGGATAACCAGCGAGGACTGGGGCAATATCCTCGGCGCGGTGGCCCAGTACGACCACTACCTCATCTAACCGCTGCCCCACCACTTCGGCGATCCATTCAATGGCCGCCCGCTCGCCCAAGGGCAAGAGCTGTTTGAGCGGCCCCATGCGGGTGGACGCGCCCGCCGCCAAAATGATGCCGGCCACCCGGCTTGTTTCATCGGCTTTCATCTTTTTCAATCTACGGCCACCGCCCCATCGCGCCAGTTCTCACGAACCCAACCGACGACCAGCGAGAACGCCGCTGGCCCAAGCCCATTGGAAGTTGAATCCTCCCAAATCAGCGTGGACATCGACCATCTCACCGGCAAAGTACAGGCCGGGCACCAAAAAGGATTCGAGCGTGTCGGGATTGATGTCTTCAGTGCGCACGCCCCCGATGGTCACTTCGGCGTAGTCAAAGGGCCTCGGGCCGCTGACCGCAATCGGCCAATCCGTCAGACGCTGGGCAAGTTGCCAGCGCGCCCCCTTGCCAAGCTGATCGACCCGCTGTGCCGCGTCAAACCCCAAATGATCCAAGAGAGGCCGCACCAATTTGCCGGAAAGCAGACCGGCGAAACTCAGCTCGAGCGAGCGGTGGGGATGGCGCTGCCAGCGCTCTTTGAGCAATTGGCTGATTGCTTCCGGGCGGCGACCGGGAAAGAAATTGACCCGCAGTACGACTTGCTGCGCCCCCAACTCGGGCACCAAACGGGCACTGAGATTTAATATGGCAAACCCGGAAACCCCGTATTTTGTAAAGAGTACGTCATCTGTATCAACGGCCTCGCGTCCTCCTTTGAGTCCGACGCGCACTTCGGCCCTCACCTTAAGCCCTTGCAGGCGAGCGAGGTATTTCTCCGGGCTGATTAGCGGCACCAATCCGGGCTTGAGCTCGGTGAGCTGATGCCCCATGGCCACGGCTAAATCCAGGCCCGAGCGATCGGTGCCCAAGCGGGCGAGGCTGACGCCGCCGCTGGCCAATATCACCCGTCCCCCGGTGTAGCACTGCCCCTCGGCATCGCGCAGTTCAAAGCGCGCCGCGCCGGAGGCGCGACCCATGCCGACCACCTTGGCATTGGTTTCGACGCGAACCCCTAGACAGTTCATGCGGTCCGCGAGCAAATCGACGACCGACTGCGCTTGATCCGACACCGGAAAGAGGCGCTGCCGCTTCTCCTCGCGGAACTCGATCCCCAGATCGGCAAAAAACGCCAAGGTTTCGTCTAGGCGGAATTGGTCCAGCGCACTGCGGACAAAGCGCGGATGCGCGCCGTGGTAGTGGCTGAGGTCGTCGGCCGCCCTATTCGTCAGGTTGCAGCGCCCATTGCCCGAAATCAATATCTTCCGCCCCAATTTCTCACGGCCTTCGAGCAGAGTCACCCGCTCACCCGCCTCGGCGGCGACAATGGCCGCCAACATCCCGGCGGCCCCACCGCCGACCACTATGCAATTCCTTGATTCCAAGCTGGTTTACACACCACTAAAATTATTAAAAACAATAATATAGAACGGTTTTATCACCCGGTCAAACCAAACGCCTTCAGCTTGACACACCCTCGTTTATTCTCTATGTTATTTTACTTTGGCAATGGTAAAAACAAGCTGAGTCAGGACGTTCCATGGCAGACCAAACAAGGGTGGCGACGGTTCAGGGTGAGCAACAGCCCACATCCGCTAACCAAAGCCAACCCTCGATTTTTCCCACGCTCCACGAAGAAGTCGAAACCTCCATTCGCAAAGAAGGTATTTCCTTTGTCTTTGAAAGCCGCTCCGTCTCGGCCGTCGTCCGCTTCATCTACACGCCCATTGATGGGACCTTCGCCGATATCGAGGTAGAAGTCAACAATAGCGACCCAATCACACCGGCCGAAGACGGCGGGATTGCCGTAGAAATGGGCGGTGCGATTTGGCGGCCTGACAGTGAAGAAGTAGAGCGACACTTCACCTCCTGCGAGCAAGTCGGCGATTGCGTCGAGGCCCGCTGGCAGTGGAAACTAGGAGAGGAACAAGCCAACTTCCTCTACCGCATCCGCATCCTCGGCAAGTCGCTCGTCGTAGAAATCGAGGGCGGGCAAGGCAAAGGCACCGGTCTCGCGCTCGGCCGAGTCTCCGGGGCCTTGCACCCACGCCTGATCACCATTCCCTATTTCAACTTCGGCGATAATTACCCGCAAATCCTCTGTACCTCGGGCTACTTCCTGTCTAGCTTTGTGGATTGGCACTACTCGCATGCTTCCTCTCTGTACGCCCTGCCCGAAGCAGAATCTCAGCACCTCGTCCAACTCAACGGCGGCTGTCGCTACGCTAGCCAAAGCGACGGCAAGCGCAGCGATTTTCAAGAGCGCTGGCTCATAACGGTCTCCACTCAATACGAAGAAGTCCTCCCCACTTTTTCCACGGCCGAGGCCGAGTCAGGCGAAGCACTCGCCGATTGGGTCTGGTACAACATTCCCTATATCGACGCAACCCAAGAAAGTTACGTCGAGTTATACGAAAGCATGTGCCAGCTCAAACGGATGGGCCTTGATCAGTTGCTGATCAACCACCCCAGCGAAACTTGGCACGATGGCGACGGCGACGCCACGCTCGTGGTGGAAGGAGCCGAGGCTAAAGGCGGCGAAGACGCCCTCGACGAGTACCTCGATGCCCTGTCCGAGTTGGGCTACCAAACCAGCCTCTTGGTCAACTATCGCCATATCGCCTCTACCAGTTCCTGTTGGCAGCCCGAATTGGCAGCCCAACTCGCCGACGGTAGCCCAGCCCCGACCGGACCCGATATCTATTTGCTCAAGCCATCGGAAGCGCTAGCCCGCGCACCCGAACACGCGCGCACCATTATCGACAAATATCCCTGCGACGCTCTGTACGTAAGTGAACACGCCGAAGTCCCTCCTTGGGAATTCAACGACTTCAGCGACGATGCAGTGGCAACCGGCCACTTGGCGAGTAGCTATTCTCGGCAACAGAGCATCCTCCGCTCCCAAGCCCAAGCGGGCTTGGCCATCGGGAATGGCGGCAATCACTGGTTCTACGCTGGCCTCCTGACCGGCTATCTTGCTCGCATGGCCGGCAACGATCCCAGCCGCATTCCGCCGCTGGTGGACTTTGATCTGCAAAATCTCCATCCCATTGAAACCGATGCGGGGCTGGGGACCATCGACCAGTACTTTGCCGGGCACATCCCCCAAGGCGAAAAACACAGTCACAGTGCCTATCTCGACCGCTATCTCGCCGCGACCGCGGCCTTTGGCCACGCCTGTTTGCTCCCGGACCAGTTGGAGTGGGGCATCGCCTCTACGGTCAAATCCTACTACATGCTGCGCGAACTGCAAAAGCACTACCTCCGCGTCCCGGTACGCGCTATTGCCTACTGTCACAACGACCAGTTTTTGACGACGAATGACGCGTTGCTTTCCGGTGCGTTTGCCCACGGACAGGTGCGGGTGACGTACGACAATGGCCTCGAAGTCTATGCCAACCTCGGTTGGGAGCAGCCTTGGTCCGTCCACCAAGGTGATGTGGCCTATCTCCTTTCCCCAGGCTCGTTTTGCGCTTGGCAGGACTCATCGCTGTTGGTCTATTCAGCCGACGCTGGCTCAGGGCACCTAGACTACGCTTCTTGCGCGGACTATTTGTTCGTTGATACCCGAGGGCAACGGAGGCGACTTGGTCCGGTAGAACTCGACGGTGCTGTCGCCATTAAAGAGCGCAAATGGGAAATTGACGTCGTGCCCTTTGGGTGCCAAACCGATATAGTAATTGACGTGGGCCAGTACTGGCCAGATCGCAAACTACCCCGGTTGCGCCTGTTGGCCTTCAAGTCCGGCGGCGAGGATCCCGACGTCTATCGGGCCGATATGGAAGGCGACCGCGTCCGCTTCAAGCCGCTGGAGGACGTAGTTACCTATCGCATCGCCTTGCCCGAGTGGATGGTCGAACCGGGTCGCTAGCACTTTGTCCGATTCAACCGCTCCCTTTCTCCAAGCCTGTCGGGGCCAACAACCGACAACGCCTCCCATCTGGATCATGCGTCAAGCTGGCCGAATCCTCAAGCCGTACCGAGATCTGCGCCAGCGGCACGGTTCGCTGCTCAAACTTTTCAAAACCCCGGAACTCGCCGCTGAAATTACCCTCATGCCGGTCGATCTGCTCGGGGTGGATGCGGCTATTCTCTTTACCGACCTAGTGACGCCCTTAGAGGCACTCGGCCGCGAGTTGACCTACGCACCTGGCCCTGTTTTCGCCCGCCCAATCCGCTCAGCCGCCGACGTGGACGGCCTCCGCAGCCCCGTCCCCGAGGACGACCTCGCTTACGTCTTAGAAGCGGCACGCCTGGTACGCAACGCTCTGCCTCCCGCGATCCCACTCATCGGGTATACCGGCGGGCCTTTCACCTTAGCCACTTGGCTAGTGGAAGGGAGCCATGCCAAAGACTTTCCGGCCTTTCGCCGCATGATCCACAGCGACCCCGCTCTCGCCCATCGGCTGCTCGATCTGCTCACCGACCTCGCCGGCCGCTTCTTATGCGCCCAGGTCGCGGCCGGTGCCCAAGCTGTCCAGATTTTCGACACTTCCATCGGTTTGCTGTCGCCAGCGCAGTTCAACGAATTCGCTCTGCCCTATGTGCGGCGAGTCTGCCGCCGCCTCGCCGCGCTGGATGCTCCGGTCATTTACTTCCCACTTGCCGGGGCGCAACACCTGTCCAGCTTGGGCCGCGTCGGTGCCCAGGTCCTAAGCCTCGATTGGCGAATTGAGCTCGAAGCCGCTTACGGATTGTTCGGAGATACCATGCCTTTACAAGGCAATCTAGACCCCTGCGCCCTCTACGGCTCAGAGGCGAGCATTGCCAAGGCCGCTCGGCACATTCTAAAGCAGGGTCGGGGCCGCCCGCACATCTTCAACTTGGGGCACGGCGTCTATCCAGACACGCCCTATGAAAAGGTCAAATTGCTAGTGGATGTGGTCCACCAGTTCGCGCCCACTTGAAAGGTATAGCGGATGGAACGCATGGAAGGCAAGGAAAAAGGCACGACGCGCCGGCACACTTTTTTCTGTATCAACAAAGAGCGGCACACCGCTTCGTCCAGGGTCATCAACGCCGAGCGCAAGGAGATTAAGGTCTTCGGTCGGCAAGTGCGCGGCTGGATCGTGACCACCGAAGAGCCGGTCATCGACAAGGACATCTTCCTCGACGAATCAACGCATAGAGCCATGATCCAACGCGACCCGGAATAAGGGCACTAGCCCTTAGCGGCCCCAAGAGAATTTGTTTTCCAACCAAGTGCCGATTTCTCGCGGCGGGTCGTTCCACTTCTCGCTTGGGCCGAGAAATTGCCCGCGAAAGTCTTGGCGCGGATCAAAGCTCGACCACAAGTTCGGGAACTCATCGCGGATCAATGTTTCTACTTGGTCGCTTATGCCTTGCGCGTGGTAGGAAACAACCTCGTTGGCTTCGCTCTTATCCAAGTCTTCGGTCAAATGCTCGGCCATCCCACTACTGGCGACAAAGGTAAATTCAATCGCGGAATCTTCGGTCAGTTTTAGGTCGATGCGATAGGCTGGATAGCTCAGTTTTAACCCCAATACGGACAGTTGCAACCGCAACCACTCGGCTTCGGTGACTTCGCGCGTACTGTTCAAGATGGCCCAGTCTAGTTCAGCCCTACCCTTTAGGGGACTCAAAAGGGCCAATGCGAGAAGTGAACATATCGCCTTGTGGCTCAACGACATAGTACAACCACCTTTCAAGAAAACTGAAGCCAGCCTAGCGGCTGACTCGCTCAAGCTGTGGAGAAAAAGTTCTCTTCGATAAAACGAACGATGTACCGAAACGAGACCAAGCCAACCGGGCGGTCGTCATCGTCCAACAGCGGCACATGGCGAAAGCCGTGGATACTCATCAAATGCAGCGCGTGCTGTACGGCCGCATCCGCCTTGAGCGCGGTAGGCCGCGGGGTCATCAGGCTCTCGACCGCGATCTGTTCCAGATTGCGGATCAAACCCGCCACCCGGTAGAGGATGTCGCGCTCGGTAAATATGCCAATTAGCTGCCCGTCCTCACTGGTTATTAACACGCAACCGACGTGCCGATCCTTGAGCAATGAGATGACCTTGGCCAACGAAGTAGTCGGCGACACGCAGACCATCTCCTGCGAATTGAGCGCGGAAAGCGGCGCGGTGAAAATTTCCTTGTACTCCTCGCTCCCCCAATTTTGGTACGCTTCGCTCAGGCTCTGGCCGCACTCTCCGCAGAGATCAACTCCTGAGATATTGTCGTGCGAACACGAAGGACAAATCAATGGCTCTTCTCCTATTCGACGACCCAGGTATCACCCGAACTAAACAGAGCCGCGAGGTCGCCGGTGCCCCGTTGTTGGGTCATCGCGTCGATTTGGTCGAATAGCAACGCAGTGTAGGTGGGCCGGTCGAGGGCGTGCAGCACGCCAAAGGGCAATGGCAGCGACGGGTATTCCATTCGGCTGAGCATATAGGCATAGCTGGCATTTTCGCGCCCTTCGCGATGCACGACCAGCTCGTCTGGGGCCACGTCGCTGAGTGCGACGATCTCAGGCTCGGTACCGTTCATGCGGATGCCTCGGTCCCGCTCCTTGCCAAAGATGAGGGGCTGCCCCTCTTCTAGGAACACGATATTGTCGTCGCGCACGTCCGAACTTGTGGTGTGTTCCCAAGCCGTGGGATTGAGCACAACGCAGTTCTGGTAGATCTCAACAAAAGCGGCTCCCTTGTGCTCGGCCGCTCGTCTGAGCACGTAGCTCAGGTGCTTGGTATTGGTGTCCTGCGAGCGGGCGACAAAGGTGGCTTCGGCACTCAGTGCCACCGAGATGGGATTAAGCGGATAGTCGATCGACCCCATAGGCGTGGACGTAGTGCGGTGCCCTAGCAGCGAGGTCGGCGAGTACTGACCTTTAGTAAGCCCATAGATGCGGTTGTTGAACAGAATGATTTTTAGATCGACATTGCGCCGGAGGCTGTGCAGGAGGTGATTCCCGCCGATCGAGAGTCCATCGCCATCGCCGGTTATGACCCAGACGCTCAAATCCGGGTTGGCCGTCTTGATGCCCGTGGCGATTGTGGGCGCCCGCCCGTGGATCGAGTGAATGCCGTATGTATTCATGTAATAGGGGAAGCGACTAGAACAGCCGATTCCAGAGACGAATACGAGGTTCTCCCGCGGGATCCCCACTTCGGGCAGCATCTTTTGCATTTGGGCCAAGATCGCGTAGTCGCCGCACCCGGGGCACCAGCGGACCTCTTGGTCGGAAACGAAATCCTTGCGGCTCAGCCCAGTTTCTACAACTGCTTCGGCCATCTCAATCTCCCTGTTCAGCTTAGCACTTGGCGAATTTTGTCGGCCACTTCCCGAATTTGGAAGGGGCACCCTTGGACCTTGTTCAGCTTGACGACGCGCACGGGAAAGTGCGCTTGAAGCAACAAGGCCAATTGGCCGAGATTTAGCTCGGGCACCAACACTTGCCTGTAGCGGCCGAGTACGTTGCCAAGATTGCGCGGAAACGGATTCAAGTAGCGCAGGTGCGCGTAGGCTACTTCGAAGCCCGCGTCTTGAACCTGCTCAACGGCGGCGCGAATGGCCCCGTAAGTCCCCCCCCAGCCCAAGACCAGCAGGTCTCCTTGGTCGGGGCCGGTCACTTCCAGCTCGGGAATAAAATCGGCCACTCCGCGGATTTTGTCGGCCCGGACGCGGACGATGCGCTCGTGGTCTTGGGGCGCGTAGGAGACATTGCCCGTCACATCCTGCTTGCCCAAACCGCCGATCCGATGCTCCATCCCCGGCGTCCCCGGCACGACCCAAGGACGGGCCAAGGTCTGCGGATCGCGCATGTAAGGTTGGTAGCCTTCGGGATCGGTGTACGGCTCGGCATCAATGGCGGCGATTAAATCCGGGTCCGGGATTTTCCACGGCTCGGAATTATTGGCCACGTACCCATCGGATAGGAGAAAAACCGGCGTCATATAGCGAACGGCAATGCGGAAGGCTGCTATGGCCATGTCGAAGCATTCGCCCGGGGTGGCCGCGGCCAGGACTGGGATCGGGCTTTCGCCGTTGCGCCCGTAGAGCACCTCCAGCAAATCGGCCTGCTCGGTCTTGGTCGGCAAGCCCGTGCTGGGGCCGCCGCGCTGGACGTCAACTATTACCAGCGGCAGTTCCATAACTACGGCTAAGTTGATCGCCTCGCTCTTGAGTGCGATCCCCGGGCCGCTGCTGGCCGTAGCGGCGAGGCTACCGGCAAAAGACGCGCCAATCACCGACCCCATGGCCGCGATTTCGTCCTCGGCTTGGAACGTGCGCACGTCGAAATTCTTCAGCGCGGCCAAGCCCTCTAGAATGGTGCTGGCCGGTGTGATGGGATACGAGCCGTAAAAGAGCGGTTTGCTGGCCTTTTGCGCGGCCGTGACCAGCCCCAAGACGAGCGCCTCATTGCCGGTGATCCGCTTGTACACTCCCGGTTCGACAATCTCTCGCTTTGGCACCGAGATCTGGGTCTGAAAGGTTTCAGCCGTTTCGCCGTAGTAGTAGCCCGCTTTCAAGGCCCTCGTATTGGCCTCAACCACTTCGGGCCGACCGGCGAATTTGGTCTGGTAGAACTTGAGCGTGTAGTCGAGCGGGCGGTCGAACATCCAGAATACCAAGCCCAAGACAAAGGCATTCTTGCACATGTCCTTCGCTTGGTTGCTCATGCCCTCGATATCGGCGAGGGCATTGCGGGTCAGGGTCGTCAAAGGGACCCTATGCACATCGTAGCCGCTGAGGCTGCCGTCTTCGAGCGGGTTTTTCTCGTATCCAGCTTTGCGCAGACCATGGCGGTTGAACGGATCGGTATTGACGATTATGGTCCCGCCCGGATCGAGATCGGGCAAGTTGGCTTTGAGCGCAGCCGGATTCATCGCCACCAGCACCTGGGGCGAATCGCCCGCCGTGTAGAGATCGTTAGCGGCAAAGTTGACCTGATAGCCGCTCAGCCCGGGGATCGTCCCGGCTGGGGCGCGGATTTCAGCGGGAATGTCGGGAAAGGTACTGACGTCGTTGCCCATCACAGCCGAAGTATTGGTAAACTGACCGCCGGTTAGCTGCATTCCATCGCCCGAATCGCCGGAAAATGCGATAACGACGGCTTGGCGTTCTTCTTGCGAGTATTCTCGCCTAATCCTAGGCGCCGCTGGGGCCCCGATTTCGGCCATGCACACGACCTCCTTAAAAAGAAAAAAAGCGCAACCCGCAACGCATGCTCAAGCGCCCTCTTTGGTGCGAGCGATGCGCTCGGGGTCCGGTGGCAAATTGTAGATGTCTTCGGGGAATTGATCGGTGAGAAAGCGGATGACCTCGTGCTGGGACAAATTGCCCTTTATGCGGCCGTTTTCATCTACGATCGGCACATTGCGGTAGTCGCCAGCATTCATCAGCCGCAGGGCACTGCTAATCGGCTGCTGGGCATCCAAACTATGCGGAGCGCAGGTCATCAATTCGGCCACGGGCCGCATCCACGTCGCGGGTTGATCCGTTACCTTGGTGAGCACATCGCGCTCAGTAAAGATCCCCGCCAAGCGGCCATCCTCTTCCACTAGCACGGCACTGACGCGCTGGTGGCGCATTTTCTTGAGCACATCAAGCACCAACTCCTGCGGCGCGCACCGGGCATATCCGTCCAAGTCTAAATGGACGATGGCCTCTTCTTGTAACTTCTCGACGACCTTCATTAAAAAGCCCCTTTCTCGGGGCCTAGATACCGCACTCTTCACCTCGTTTACTCAATTATCTATAGCAAGATTAAATTAAATAGGAGTGATATATCCCGCAAGGTAATATGTCGCAACGAGATTGCGATCCTTACCGCGCCAAATCCACCACCCAATCCGCGGCGGCGCACACCATCGGATGCTGGTCGGCGACGACGACCGTGCCCCCCCGATCCACCAACTCCCGCAAGACCCCAACCATGGCGCGTACATCTTCTGGATGATCGCCGCTGGCTGGGTCGTCCACTAGCACCCAGGTGCGCTGGGAAGCCCGCGTCGATTCGAGTGCCAACCGCAACCGCAGCCACTCCCCCCACTCCAGCCCTTGCACCTCCTGCCCTAAAAGAAGGTAGCCGAGGCCGCAGCAGACAGCGGCCTCCAGACGCGGGCGAATTGGCTCGAGCCGGGCAAAGTGGGCACAAGCCTGTTCCAAGGTCATGCCCAACACATCGGCGATGCTCGCGCCGCGCAGGGTCACCTCGCAGATCTCGTCTCGGTACCTGCGCCCTTCGCAAGCGGCGCACACCAGCGCGATATCCTCCAGAAACTCCAAATCGAAATAGCATTGGCCGCGGCCCTCGCAGCGAGGACAACGGCCCCCTGGCCGGTCCAACAAGAACGCCTCCCGGCCCCAACCGCACGCGACGGCGGCGGGCGACGCGGCATACAAGTCGGCGACGCGGGCGAAAAGGCCCAACCCCGCCAAAACCGTAGCCTTGCCGCTTGGGGTTTCCACCGTTACAACTCGGCTGTTCCTCGGCATACCCACAGCGGCGTATTGGACGGACCGCCCCTTGAGCAGCGGCAGCAAGACCTCGTGTAGTAAGCGGGTTTTGCCGCTACCGGAAGGCCCACATACGCAGGTCAGATTCCCGTGCGGCAGTTCAATGGCAAGCGGCCCGACCACCCCCTCCCCGCGAATGGCTAACATCGGCTTAGCCTGCTCGGTGGCCCGTTTTTCAGCCGCTCCATCCCGCTCTACCTCCGGCGCTTCTCCTGCCTGCACGTGCCCTTCAGCAAAAGTCCAGACTTCGTCCGCAACGGCCACGAGTTCAGGCGTGTGATCCAACAACAGCGCCGTATTGCCGCCAGCAACCAGCCGACGCAGCCCCGCGGCGACCACAGCCAGCATCTCCCCGGCCAACTGGCTCCCCAACCCTTCTAAAATGTAGAGGATGCCCGTCAGGCCGCTGCTGAGACAGGACGCCAGTTGCAGTCGCTGCCACTCGCCAGCCCCCAGCGATTCAAGCCGACGGCCCAACGGCAAGTGCCCCAACCCCAAGCCGCAGACCTCGGCGAGCGCAGGCTCTACTTTGGCGTACCCCTGAGCCGCGTCCAGCCAATCGCGCAACGAGCCGAGGGGAGCGTCCATCAGTTCGTTCATGGTGCGACCGTTTAAGGTCACCTGAGCGGCCCAGGGCTGGCCGGCGCCCAAGTCAGCCGCGATTAGCGGCTCGTACTGACGGCCACATTCGCCGCAAGTAGGCTGCTGGTTCAAGTGCATCATCCCGCTGGTCCCATCCACCAAAATCACCGTCTGCCCGGAGGAAATAGAGCGGCTCACGCGCACGGCTTCCAAGAAGCGCACGCTGGCATTGGGGTCTGGCACTAAGCGATCCACCACGACGTGTACTTCGCTTCCATCGCTCGGTAGGGCCGGGTCATCGCCTTCCAACCGCCGGATCTGGCCGTTGATTACAACCCGCGTAAACCCGGCCCGCACCAGTTGTTGCCACATACCCTCGTTCCGCAAAGCCAACGGGGCCAGCACCAAACAGCGGGTGTCTGTATGGACGCGGGCGACTGCGCGCTCGACCTCATCGGCCGCATAGCTGCGACAGCGACCGCCGCATTCGAGGCAGTGCATCTGCCCCTCTTCCAGCATGATCTGCGCCAACATTCCGTCTAGCTGCAAGTAGTCTCCGACCGTGCGCCCACGGCGCGGTGCTCCTAAGTAAATGGCCGGCGGCAGGCCTGAAATTTCTTCCACATCGGCGCGTACTGTCCCGCTGACGCTTTCGCGTTCGGTCGGGGACAAAGCCTGCATGTAGCGCCGCCGGCTCTCCGCGTACAGGATGTCTAAGGCCATAGCGCGGCGGCCGCTGCTACTGCGGCCGGTAAAGCAAACAATCCGGCCCAACGGCAAGTCCATATCGACATGGGCCAGACCGCCGGCCTGAGCACCGCGTACGCAGAGCCTAGCTTTCAAAGGTTAGCCTGCGTCATGGAATCGATTTTCGCCTGTAAGTGCGCGTCGTCGGGGCTGCGCGTACGCAAAAATGCCCAGTGGGCTGCTGCTGCGCCGGGCGCCCCTAAGCGCAACAGCACTTCCCCGCGCCGATAGTGCGCTTGGGCGTGGTCCGGGTCGAGTGCGAGGGCCCGGGCAAAATCATCGGCCGCGGCTTGGTCATCCCCCTGCTTGACCCGGACCAAGCCGAGATTGAAATGCGCCCGGGCATAGCCAGGGTCGAGTGCGAGAGCCTGGTGGAAATACGCGGCCGCCGCGCTCCATTGACCGAGGCGATAGTAGCACAGGCCGAGATTGTTGTACAAGCCGGGTGAGGGCTGGGCCCGGCTAAAGGCTGCAATCGCCGCCTCGTACTCTCCCGCGCCGAAGTAGTCTAATCCGCGTTGGACATCTAAATCACCGCCTTCTTGCTGCGCCAACACAGCCGCCAGACCAGAGGCGGCGGGCGCAAACGACGGATCAATGCGCAGTGCTTGGCGGAACATGTTCTCAGCCGATGCCCAAGCTCCTCGGCGTTGGTACAACGTTCCGAAATTGTAGTAATCAACGCGCTTGCGGGTCAGCCGCTCGGCCCCGGCGTCCCGGTAGTTGATCGGCAGCGCGACTAAGGCCACCAACAAACACGACCCCATCAGCCGACGATGCGCCCGGTCCGTCGTCCAAGCCGCCGCGTTGGCAATCCAACAAGCGGCGTAAAGCAAAATCACTGGCACGACGGGCAAGCGATATTCCGAGGACGTGAAAAACAGCAGACACGCGGCCAGATAGCTTGCCACATACAGGTCCAGCAGCCCCGAGCGACGACTAGTGCCCCAACCTGCTACCGCCAACGGAGCCACCAATCCCCACCCCAAAACGCACCAGCGCAACAGGGGCACAAAATCCCGCGCCAAGTACAAACTCAAGTTGTTTTGCGCCTCGACTCCGTTCCAGAACATGTAGAGTTTGCGGCCTTGCAACGCCAGATACGCGAGGGGGTTTTCTACGGCAAAGCGCAAGCCGGCCACCAGCCAGTATCTAGAGGCCTGCGCCGGGGTCAGTTCCTCGCCCGTGCGTACCTCGGCTTCGCGGATAAACGCCTCGCGCTCCAAATCCGGCTCGGCACTGGGCAAGAAGTCGACTTGTGCGTAGATACCGTTGGCCTCGGGATGGTTCCCCACGTAGAAGTTCATGCCGGCTGAGGACGTGGTCAGCAACCACTCACCCCCGACGAGATAGTTGCGGCAAGCCACGGTGCCTACCACGAGGCCGCAGCCCGCGACCACCAACCCCCACTGCCGCCAACCGCGCCATCCTCCCTGCGCGACAAACCAGCCCGCGACTGCCGCGACAAATAGCAAGACCATGGGCCGCGCCGTAGCCGAAAGCCCCAACAGCAGGCCCGCGCCCAGCAGCCAACGCGCTGCACCTTGCGCGTGTGCCAAGCAATACAAAGCCGCGAGATTCAAAAAGGTGATGGGCGCGGCGGTCAGCAGTGCCCCGTCGTAGAACACATACGGCTGGTAAATCGCCGCCAAGCCCGCGGCCAACAGGCCAATTTCCGGCCGCCACAATTTCCGGCCCAGCGCGTAGGTCAAATAGCAGCTACCCGTCCCCAGCACCGCCTGCACCAAGCCAACCCACCCGTATTCAGCACCCAACAGCGCGTAAATGGCGGCCAAAAAGTAGGGGTAAAACGGGTTCATAAAGAACGGACGGTCGCCCAGCCAATCACCGGCGCCAATGGCGCGGGCACGGCGGTCGTAAAACTCAGAGTCGATCAGGAGGACGTCGAACAGCGGCGTATCAACCGCTTGGTAGAGATAAGCTAAGCGCACACCGAGAGCCGCGATTAGAATAGCCCAGAGGATGGCTTCTTCTCGCCTTAGCTGCACCGAGCCGACACCTATAGTCTGCATACTATCAATATAGCCGGAATCCCCGGCCCTGACATGGTACCCGCTCCCTTGACTTGGCCGCTATGTGGCCTCAAGCTAGGGCCTTGTTTCGCACTGCTATTGCTGCAAAATCCAATAGTGAAACGAAACAATCGGCCGCCAATCGCCGCCAAAGTGGATCGGCTGCGTCTCAATCTCGACGCGGCTGCTCACCGCCGAAGCCGGTATCTGGCCGACGGCCAGTTCGAGCCACTGGCGGCCCGGCCCCCCCGGCAGTTCCACGTTGGCAATTTTCTTTCCATTCGCGATCACCGCAAAGCGCTGAGCAATGCCCGTAACCGTGCGCATGATGACCGTCGCCGGTCGCCCAGCGTTCAGCACCACTTCCATCCGCTCCCCTCCCGTTACCGTCCGCCCCCCGTCGATGTACACGGCTTGGGGATCGTCGGTCGCGCTCAGTGCCATCAACAGATTCGCCTCCCCGCTGCCGGGCACCCACACTTTAGATTGGTAGCCGTGCCGACGTTCACTTGCCAAATCGGCCACATCCACTTTGTCAACCACCCGCCAGTTCTCTGCTAACAACGTCCGATTGCGTATGGCTTCACCGCTGAGGTCTGCGGCCCAACGCGCCTGATACAACACCTTCTCCGCGTCTATAATCGACGGCTCAAAGACGCGGATGCGATGCAGCGGCTGTAAAAAGAGGCCCTCGGGAAAATTAAACCAATTGGGGAAAATCGCGAAGTACTGCGGCCGCTGGTCCGGTGGCATAGCTTCCAGCCGTTCAAATAGCGACCCGCTCCCGTGCCGCCAAGGTGCGCTGTTCCCGGCCGAGGTCAACCCAACTAAGTCGATAGTTTGGCGGCGGCTGAAGTAGCGCAGGGCGCCAGCGTCGTTGACGGCAACGCGCGCGTCAGGCGGCAATTCAGCGTCTATAAAGCGCGCCATCTCGACCTGCTGGTTGCGGATATCGCTGCAATTTTCCCCGTACGCAACCGCGAAAAACCCCACCGACATCAACCCCCACAAGCCGAAAAAGCAAGCTAATCCCCGCGCCAACTTGCTACCCCATTCCCCCCCGGCTGCGGCCAATCGCCCCAAGCCCAAGGCCGCAAAGAGAATATAGAGCGGCAGAAAGGGCTGCTGATAGCGATTGAAATGGGCGTCGTATTCGACGAGGGTACAGGTTAGGAGAACGCCTCCGATCAACCAGGTTCCCCCCAACGCCGCCATCCCAAACCGCCTCTCGGATAGCTCGTCCCAGAGCCGATAGCTTAGCTCCGCCAAAACAAAGAGCGCGACAAACGGAGCAAACACCATGCGGCGGTAATTGCCGTCGTACGCGTATAAATTGACGCTGGTCTGATGGCCCAATGACCCGGTGAGGATCCCTTTGACAAATTCGGCGAAGTCGAAAAAGACGGCTCGGATCTGCTCGGGCAACGAGCCGTACGGTTCGGCAAAACGCCATTTGGCCTCGACCCCAGACGCCCCAGCCTCTCCCGTACACCAAGCCAACAGCAGGGCTTGTAGCACGTATGCCCCCAAAGGCATCCCCCACGGCCAATGCCACGCTCGGCGATAGGCAACTATTAGCAGCAAGAACAAGACCAAGGCGATCCCCTCAGGCCGGGCCAACACCAACAGGACCGCCGCCAGTGGAGTGCGCCGGTCTTCTGCTAGGTACAGATGCAAGGTCAGTAAGATGGCGCAGGCAAACAAGCCGATCGCCATGCCACTGTAGTAGCCCCACAGCAGCGGACCGCACAACAGAAACATCAACGCGGCCAGCCAGCCGCTGAAAGAACCACTCAATTTGCGGCCCAGCAACAGGAGCAACCAAGCGCTCAACCCAAGCCACACAGCCCCCAATGCCAACGCGTACAGCGCAATCCCCATCCCATCCAGCCCCAGCCAAAAGCCCGGCACCAGCAGCAAGGTGTACAGCAGACTAGTCGCGCCGGCTGTTGGCTCAGCACCGGTATTGTATTCGAGGAAGTGCCCTTGGGCCGCTTGCCGCGCGTATTGGAAATAGATGAAGGAATCGTCCAGCGGCAGGGCCAAGCGGCCACCCGTGTGGTAGAGCATGGAGGCCGCAAAGACCAAGAGCCACAACAGGGCCACGCCCCAAATAATGGCCCACTCTCGTCGAATGGCATTCATCACCGATCGTCTGCTGTAATGAGCGCGAAATTGGGTCTATTCACAAAGGCGTACATGGAGGATTGGAAAGGCGGGTGGAGCTATTGCACAGCGTCAAGTATAATATAGATTGTCCCTAGCCGAGGCCTACTCATCCCATTCTAATCCATTGGAAGAACCATGCACTCACTTTACTTCCTATCCTTGTGGCTCCTCGTCCCGGCCCCCCTTTGCGCCGCCCCTCCCTTTGACCATAGCCCCTTCGACCAAGTGCTGCAAGAATACGTGGATGACCAAGGTTTGGTCCGCTACGCGGCCCTCGCCGAAAACCGCGCCCAGCTCGATGCCTACGTCGATAGCCTCGGCCACTCCAGCCCCGAAACGCATCCCGACCGCTTCCCCACCCGCGCACATGAACTAGCCTACTGGATCAATGCGTACAACGCTTTTACCCTGCGGGGCGTCATCGACGCCTATCCCATCGCCAGCGTCAAGGACGCCTTTGCGTTCAGCGGCTTTTTCAACCGCCAGACCTTTGTCGCTGGGGGACGCGAAATGACGCTGGATCACGTTGAAAACCAAATCATCCGCCCGACCTACCAAGATCCGCGCATTCACTTTGCGGTCAACTGCGCGGCCCTGAGCTGCCCGCAACTGGAAAACCGGGCCTTTACCGGCTCCGATCTCGACGCCCGCTTGGAAAGGGCACTAACGCGCTTTGCCCAAGACCCCAACCACGTGCGCCTGCAAGGGAAACAGCTCTTCCTGTCCAAAATTCTCGACTGGTACGGAGCAGATTTCTCGGTTTGGTTCCCGCCAGACCGCCCCAATCCCGAAAACATGCCCACTATCGTCAACTACCTGCGCCCCTATCTTCCCTCGGACCTAGCCGTTGGGCTGACCGAAGATATAACCATCGAATACAACGACTACGACTGGACGCTTAACGAGAACAAAGAAACGGGAAGCCCCGGCCCAGCGGCAGACTCCCCGTAATCGCCCCAACGCCATTGGGGAATTTTACGAAAAGAACGGATTGTTCTCCCGTTCTTCCCCCACAGTAGTCGCCGGTCCATGGCCAGGAAAGAGCGCGACATTCGCGTCTAGCGAGAGCAGTTTCTCGGCCACTGCTTGGCACTGCATCCGGTAGTTGCCCACGCTGCGAGTGCCCCCAAGTGAACCCGCGAAAAGTGCGTCCCCAACAAAGGCCATTTCCTCGTGGACTAAGCTGATACCGCCCACCGTATGTCCGGGCGTGGAGCGAACCTCAAAGCGCAGTTGGCCGATGTCGACGACATCGCCTTCTGCTAGTTCGCCTTCGATTTGGCCGGCCAAACGGCCCGTTAGCACCAAGTCGCCGCGGTGAATCCGCGCTGGCGCGGCCGTGGCGCGACCGATCTCGGCGAGGGCACTGAGGTGATCGGGGTGGCCATGCGTCAGCAAAATCTGTTCGACTGTTAGCCCAGAGGCGGCCAAGTGCTGGAGAATTTTATCCGCGTCGAATCCCGGGTCGATGATCGCGGCTCGGCCCGTTGCCGCACAGCCGACGATGTAGCCATTCATCAGAAAGCCGCTGCCGAGCACCAGCATCTCCACCTGCGCCCCGGCCATCGAACGGCCTGTTGGATGGCGCGGGAAAAATGCCTGCGCCGCGCTCGCCTGCAATTTGCCCGGGTGCAAGCCGAGCACTTGGGCCAGCCGCTCGATGATGTCGGCGTCCGGCACCAGTTCGCAGCCTTCGATCTGGGCCATATCCTCGACAGTCAATTCTACTTGGGCCGCGAGTGCTGCGACCGCCATCTCCTGCCCCCGACGGGCCTTGGCGACGACGTCGCCAAATTCATCCTCTAGTTGTGTGTACATGGTCCTCCAGCATCTAAGGCGCGCCTGAGTCGGCTTGCAAACTGCCTAAGAACTCATCAAAGCTGGCGGCCCATTGCGCGATAGTTTGGGCCGGGCCAGTCATCTTGAAAAACACCGTGCCCGAGCGGTGGACAGCAATGGCCCCGAGCATCCGGTAGCCGGGTTGCGGCTCTGAGCCCCCCATTCCCATGCCGGCGGAGAAGGTGCCGCTGACATCCATTCCAGTTATTTCGATGTCTCCTACTTGTCGCGTCCAACGCCGCCCTTGGGCCGATTGGCCGTCCTCCTGTGTGAACTGGCCATGCCAGCGCTCGATGTTGGCCTCGACGCTGCCGCCTTGCCCCGGGCCAAAGAAAAATATGCCCAGCGTCGCTTCGCCGGCCGGGCCGGGCAGGCCGTATTGGGCCACCCGCATGGAGCTAGACGGCTGTTGCGCCACCCAACCTCCGGGAGCCACCGCGCTGAGCGGCCCCAGCGCTTGTCGGCCGCTCGCCTGGCCCAATGAATGCGCTGGCGTGGTGGAGCGGGCGGTGAATCCTCGCTCGGCCATGGCCTCGGCTGGTTCTTGGTCGCTGAAATTTTGGCTACACCCGATGGCCCCGAGCAGCCCAGAGAAGAGCCACATAGATCGGCCCCGAGAGCGAAGAATGTTCTTTAGCATCAAAAATTTCCCCAAGCAATGAAGCCGGCGATAGGCACTAGCGCGACCAAAACTTGTTTTGCGTGCGCCGTTGCTATCGTCGGCGATTTGTGTTGGATGTAATGGGATAGCAGAGAATTCGTTCATCGCCCGACTGCGAACTTAGAGCGCGAGAATAAGGCCGTTCTCGCACGTACTGTCAACTTGCTCTCAGCGTACTTTTTCAAACGATGAGCGGCAGAAGGTCCTTACGAGTGGTCGTAGGATTAGGACAGCACTTTTGATAGTGCGAACCTTTTGGCATACTTGAAGCGTCTGTAAAAAAATCAACGCAAAAGGAGGAGCGATGAACGCCCAGCTACTCATGCTACTCGGTGCGGCCTTGTGTGTGCTTAACATGCAAACCAGTCGCGCCCAAAACTACGCCCAAGCGACGTTTGCCGGGGGGTGCTTCTGGTGCATCGAAGCCCCCTTTGACAAGGTCGCGGGAGTCGTTTCAGCCGTTTCTGGCTACACGGGCGGCGCACGCGAAAACCCGACGTACAAGCAGGTCAGCTCCGGCGCGACCAAGCACATAGAATCCGTGCTGGTCACCTTTGATCCCGAGGTCGTCTCTTATCGCCAGCTCCTCGACATCTACTGGCGTCAATTCGACCCTACCGATCGAGGGGGGTCCTTTTACGATCGCGGCCATCAATATACCTCGGCCATATTTTACCACGACGAAGAGCAACGCGCCTTAGCCCAAGCCAGCAAACAAACCCTCGGCGCGTCGGGCCGCTTTGACAAACTCATCGTCACGCCCATCCGCCCAGCCACTACCTTTTATCCAGCCGAGGAGTACCACCAAGACTACTACCTAAAGAATCCCCAGCACTACAAGCGCTATCGCCGGGGATCGGGCCGCGACCGCTTTATCGAAGAGATTTGGGGCAAAGACCGCCCGGCTCCAACGGCTAGCGTCCAATACACCAAACCGCCCATCGACACCTTACGCGCCAAACTCACGGACTTGCAATTTCGGGTCACGCAAGAAGACGCCACCGAGCGGCCTTTCCACAACCTGTATTGGGACAACAAGGTCGCGGGCATTTACGTCGATATTGTTTCCGGCGAACCCCTCTTCAGCTCGCAGCACAAGTTCAAATCCGGCACCGGCTGGCCCAGCTTTACCCAGCCCCTAGCGCCGGATCACATCGTCGAGCACACCGACAATTCGCTGTTTATGACCCGCGTCGAGGTGCGCAGCAAACACGCCGACTCGCATCTCGGGCACGTCTTTGCGGACGGCCCACCTCCCACTGGGCTGCGCTACTGTATTAACTCGGCGGCCCTGCGCTTTATTCCCGTCGAAAATCTGGCCAAGGAAGGCTATGGCGAGTACGCGGCCCTGTTTGAATAAACGCGAGGGCCTTGCGGCACGGCAAAAACGCAAACAGCCGGACGACCTTACCCAGAATCGGGATCGGTTGGTCCGGCTGTTTTTAAGTGGCTCCGCGGGTAGGATTCGAACCTACGACCAAGTGGTTAACAGCCACCCGCTCTGCCAGCTGAGCTACCGCGGAATAGACAAATATATTAACGAAAAATCGGGCAAAAATCAAATAAGACCCAGCCGCCAGCGGCCTTGTGCGCCCACCTTTTTCGCTCCGCAGCAGCGGATAATTAGTCCGCGTAATACTCTTTGAGAGAGTCGCAGCGAGCAGGATGTCGGAGCTTCTGCAGGGCCTTTTCCTTGATTTGCCGCACCCGCTCCCGCGTACGCCCAACATAGGCCCCGATCTTCTCCAAGGTCATCGGCTCGTGCCCATCCAATCCGTAGTACATCTTCAAGACGCGCGCCTCACCCTCGGTCAGGGAGTGCATGGCGTTGTAGATTTCCGCCTTGAGCGCGTCGCTGGAGACGGCCTCGTCGCTGGGCGGCTGACTCACATCGGGAATCAGATCGCCGAAACAACGATCTGGTTCGGATTCATCGCAGGGCATCTCCAGCGAAACCGGCCTTTGGGCCAATCGCAACAGGAGATCCATGTCGCTAGGTTCGACCTCTAGTTCTTCGGCTATTTCCTCTACTTCCGGGGGACGACCTAGCCCCTGTTCGAGCTTGTTGAGCACCCTGTTGACGCGCGTTAACTCGCCGATGCGATTCAGCGGCAACCGCACGATGCGCGACTGATTGGCCAACGCTTGCAGAATTGACTGGCGGATCCACCACACGGCATAGGAAATGAATTTGAATCCTTTAGTGCCGTCAAAGCGCTTGGCAGCGATGATAAGCCCCAAGTTCCCTTCGTTGATCAGGTCTGAAAGCGGCAGGCCCAAATTCTGATATTGTTTCGCCACGCTTACGACAAAGCGCAGGTTGGCTTTGACCAAATCAGATAAGGCTTCTTCATCGCCCTGTTTTATTTGCTCAGCGATAGCCACTTCATCCTCGGACGATAGCCCGACGGCATCTTCAATCTCGTGAAAGTACTGATCGACGATAGAATCGGTCTGCAAGGTAGTCATAACTTGACGCCTCCTGTTGCTAATGAGCCAGTATGGGGACTCTTGGCTGCATTAAGCTATGATGGTACCTAATATGGACGAGCAGGGAGTTCAGATGTGGGGGAAATACATCCGAGAGTAAAGCGGTTTGGAATAAACCTAAAGAGGATTTGGAATAATATAGGGGTTAATGTTCTATAATCAACTGTTTTTTTAATTCCTTGATTTTTTAGACGCTTGACGATTTGGGGTTAGTTCAATCTAGGCCGATAGCTTCTTTGGCCAGCTGGACACAGCGCTCGACATCGTAATCGCGCAAAATGGTGATTTTCTGGGTTTCCAATGAGCCTTCGGCGTGGATGGCCAGTAGCTCGTTGTAACCACCAAAGGTTGAAGCCGTCAGGTCGCGCACCAAGTTGATTGCCTTCAGCCGCGTCTCAGCATCGACGCCGCTTCCACCGCCCAAGAAGTGTTCGATATAGCCTTTGGTTTCGGGATTGGCTAAGTCTTCTTCCGACGGCCCGGTGACCACCAACCCTCCGGCAATATCCTGGACCCAAGACACGGCTTGGTGATAGTTATTGGCAAAGTGAAACTTGGCCAAGTTGGTAAAGACGATATTGGGCACGGCCGTGCCGTTTGCCGCGATGCGGCAATCATGGGCCGCGGCCAAGGTCAGCCCGCGGACCGTCTCGGCATAGGTGATGAGCTGGGTCAACTTCTCGCGCACGTGGCCAGCCTTGGCGATGCCGTTATAGTGGGCCAAGAGCGCTGCTGCTCCGATAAAGAGGTCGCACAGCGGCGGTTTGTACGAGGCGGCCGTAAAGCGATGAAATTCGACGAAGGCGTTGGCCAGCGGCCCGGCGTATTGCCATTCCCCTTTGAGAAAAACGCGCTCGTTGGGAATAAAGACATCGTCGAAGATCGTCAGCGTGTCGATCATGCGGTGCTCGGAACTGACCGGGTGGTGGAAGTGGCTCACCGGCGGCGAGCCAAAGGGGCTGGCGATTAGCTTGATCCCTGGCGCATTGACTGGCGTGGCAAAGGCAACCGCATAGGCTGCGTCCTCCTGCTTGAGCGCACGGGTCGGCAAGACGATGAGTTCATCAACATACGGAGCGCATGTCGTATGGGCTTTGGCCCCCCGCACCACGATTCCATCGCTTCGCTCCTCGACAATGTGGACATAGTAGTCGGGATGCACTTGCTGCGACGGCAAGAGGCTGCGGTCGCCTTTTACGTCGGTTTGGGCCACGGCCAAACTCAGGTCGCGCTGCTTGCACGTGCGGTGGAAGGCTTGTACGCGCGCCTTGTATTGTCCACCGGCATTTTTATCCAAATGGTCGGATACTAAGTCGAGGGCGAAAAGCGCGTCGGTGCCAATTTCCTTGATTAGCAGCACCACGCTGTTGCCCAGCCGCGTCGAACGCTCAATCATCTCGCGTCGGTTGAGCAAATCTGTGGCATCTAGCGGAATCTTAAAATAGCGACTGACGGGTTCGCCCAGTTCTTCATCCATCCAAGTCATCAGATCGCGGTGTTCCGGATCCTCGGCCAGTTCAAAATCCAAGGCAACGTGCTCCACCCCAATTCCCAAATCGTCGTGCGCGGTTACGTCCTCGATCCGCTCTCCCCGATGATACACTTCGCGCCCGTCGCGCAAGCCCTCTTTAAATTCGGCGGCACTACGCAAGCCCATAGAAGCCCCTTCTCGTTTAATTTCTCAATGGTTTACCTGTGTGCAGCATGTGCGCGATGCGCTCTCGCGTACGCTCGGTGCCGCACAACTGTAGAAAGACCTCGCGTTCCAAATCGAGTAAGTCGCGCTCCTCTACTTGACGGCGCGCTCCACCCCCCCCGGTAAGCACCCGCGCCAGACCATGCCCTACGACTACGTCGTGCTCGCTGATCTGCCCTGTAGCCCGGTCTGCATCTATGCGCTCGTGCAAAAGCATCAACCCTTCGTCTCCAGTGACCTCCACTCCATCTGGTGCGCTAGCACAGTAGCCTGCGGCGAGCAAGCGGCGCAGTTTGGCTACGGCCCGCTTTAAGAGTTGTCCCTCGGCAAAGACAATCTCATCCTTGGCGGCGAGCAGGCCCCATGCCTGCGCTTCGAAGGCGTTGTCGCTGAAATTTCCGGCAAAAATCGTCGCAAACGCGGATTCGATGTCGCTTGCTCCCCGCCGCGCCATCTCCATACAGCCGCCGCTGCCGGGGATCAAGCCGACCTTGGTCTCTACCAAACCCATGCCTAATTCAGCCGCCGCCACGCGCCTATCAGCACTCAAGGCAAACTCGCACCCGCCGCCCAGCACCAAGCCACGGAGGGCCGCGACGACCGGAAAAGGCGCGTAGCGCAGCACTTGCACGGCCTCTTGGAAGGCCGCAACAAATGCGTCTAGCCCTGCCCAGTCGCGCGCATTGACGAGCTTGGCCACGTGCTTCAAGTCGGCACCGACTGAGAACAGGGAACCAGCACCGGCGATCACCAAGCCGGCCAAGGAGGCTGTATCCACCGCGTGATGGACGGCTTCCAACGCAGCTGGGCCCAAGGCATTCATCTTGCCGCGGAAAACCAAGGCCCCCAAATCCTCGCCCCACTCGACCAAGTAGGCTCCGTCATTGGACCAGATGGCTCGCTCGGCCGCTAGCGCATCCCAATCGTCGGCTGGCGGTTGCCAGCTTTCGCGCCGCAACCGAGTTGGCGAGAACGCGCCTGGTCCGCGGTAAAAGTGCGTCTCCCCCGCGTCGAGCAATTGACTGGCGAGATCGGGTACGCGCTGCTGGTTGGTTGTCAGCTCCCTGATGACTTCTTCGACGCCGAAGAGATCCCACAACTCAAAAGGCCCTAGTGCCCAGTTAAATCCCCAGCGCATTGCTTGGTCAATTTGGCCGACATCGCCAGCTATGTCGGCGGCGTGCTCGGCGGCGTAGGCCAGCACCGCCGCGAGATGCGCCCGCCCGAGTTGGCCCCACGGGCCTGAATCGTCCCATAAGGCGCAGAGGCGGCGTTCCGGTGAACTATCGCTCAGGGCCGATTCCAAGGTGCCCAGCTCCACCTTTTGCACGGGTTGATAGGTGAAGGTATCCAAATCGAGGGCCTCAATGCCCATCTCGGCCTTGCGGTAAAACCCGGCATTGACCTTGGCCCCGAGTGCGTTCTCTGCCAACATGCGCCGATAAAATGCCGGCAGGGCAAAAAGCGACCGCCACGGGTCCTCCGGCAATCCCGCGTAACTGGTCTCGGCCACGTGCGCGACCGTGTCCAAGCCCACGATATCGCAGACGCGCAAGGTCGCGCTTGGGGGCCGCCCCATCAGGGGACCCGTCAGCGCATCCACTTCGGCCACGCTCAGCCCGTCCCGCTCCATCCGCTGCAGCATGTCGCAGACAGCAAAAATCCACAGGCGATTGCCGATGAAATTAGGCGTGTCCCGGCCACAGACTACGCCCTTGCCCAATTCCTCCGTGAGAAAATCCACTATCTGCTGAACGATGGCTGGGTCGGTGTCCGGCCCGGGGATGACTTCGACCAACTTCATGTAACGCGGTGGATTAAAGAAATGGACCCCGAGAAAGCGATGGCAAAACTCCGGCGACCGGCCGCGTGCCAACTCAGCGATAGATAAACCCGAGGTATTGCTACTGATGACTAATCTGTCGTGCAGGTACGGCTCCAGTCGGGCCAGCAACGCCCGCTTGGGCGCACTTGCTTCTACAACCGCTTCAATGACCCAATCGGCCTCGCCAACGCAGGCTAAATCCTCCAAGTTGCCTAGCTGGATGTGTTGGGCCATCTCCGCTAGATAGAAAGCGGGAGGTCGGCTCGCGAGCGTTTTCTCCAGCCCCTGACGCGACCGGCCCGCTTCATCGCCGGCCAGTGGCAAGTCGAGGAGATGCACCTTGTGGCCCGCACAGGCGAGCAGAGCCGCGATTTGCCCTCCCATGACTCCAGCGCCGAGTACCACCACATTTTTCGCTTCTTCAGCCATTTTCTTCCCCCATAGGAAAGAGGAAGAGTTGATCTGAATTGGACGCCACCACCCTTCCCCGCCAGAGCCCGCTTCCTTCGTAGTGCAAAGCTAACCAGCGCTCTATCTCACTCAGGCGAAACCGCACTAGCTTGCCAAATCTATAATGAGGAATCTGGCCACGACGGACCATCCGACGCACCGTAGAGGTCGAACAGCGGAGATAGGAGGCGACCTCTCCGGCGATCATCATCTTTTCCTGTACCATAGCGCTGCATCCCATTGCTCAGCAACGGATAAGGCGGTCAGCTACAAAGAAATTGTTGTCAGTCTCCTGAATGGAAACTTCAATGTGGTACTGATAGCCACGCTGTGGGAATAGCCCCTGCAATACCTCGACCGCTTGGCCGAGGCAGTACTCGGCCACGTTTTCCACACTCGGATTTTCGCCTGGCATGACCACGACGCCCTGTGGATCGAAGAGCTTGGCGTCGAGAAAGGTCGCATCCCGCCCGGAAATCAACATCTTGTGATCCAAGAATTTGAAGATGTCCTTGAGCGCGCCGAAGTCAACGGACATATCCAGTTTTTCCAGCCGCGGAAAACGCTCGGTGCGGATGACGAATGCTCCGTGCCAAGTATGCCCGTGGACGTAGGCGCATTTGCCGTCGTAGTCTAGCTGCCGATGGGCGGCATGGAATTTACCTCGGGCCTTAATCGTCTCCATGCGGGCTATCCCCCTTGATCCTTGCCAACGCTTTCTCCAAGCGAGTGCGGTAGTACCAAGTCCCTACCGACGTGAGAGCCTGTAACGCAATGACATAGTAGAGCGCTTTGCCAGCGGCACGCACCCACTCGGCTGTCGAGACCGTAGTTAGGATGATAATCAGCGCAAAAGCCACGAGTATGATCCCGGTGTTAATGCGGATTATTTTCTGGCATAGCGCCAGTGCTTTGTGTAGGGCTGCGTCGGTGTTTTGCGTCATAAGTTTATCCGGCCCGCCCGGCGACCCACTCTTGGGCCAGTCGCCGGGCGCGGCGATCCTCGTATAGTATGGATTCGAGCGAAACCGCCTCCTGTGTGCCGCAGTGTGCCAACACGTCGCAGTTCAGGTCGGCGATGTCGAGAAATCCGATTCTCCGCATTAAAAAAGCCCTCACCGCCTCCTCGTTGGCCGCGTTGAGAACGGCTGGAAAGGTCCCGCCACGCCGGCCTGCTTCGTAGCACAGATCCAAACAGGGAAAATTCGCTCTGTCTGGCGCGGCGAAACTGAGTTGACCCACTTGTTTGAGGTCGAGATTGTCGAGCGGAACCGCCCGCCGCTCTGGGTGAGTCAGCGCGTATTGGATCGGCAGCATCATATCGGTCTTGCCCATGTGCGCTAACAGCGATCCATCGGCGAATTCAACCAGCGCATGCACAACGGATTGACGGTGGACGACCACATCCACTTGCTCGACCGCCACGCCAAATAGCCAAGCCGCCTCGATGACTTCGAAGCCTTTATTCATCAGGGTTGCCGAATCCACGCTGATCTTGGCACCCATTTTCCAGGTGGGGTGATCAATGGCCTGCTCTGGGGTAATGTTGCGCATCTGCTCGCGACTGCGCCCCCAAAACGGCCCTCCTGAGGCCGTGAGGATTATCCGCTTCAGGCTTTTGCGATCTTCGCCTTTCAGGCACTGCCAAATGGCGTTAGGCTCACTGTCCAATGGCAGCACAGTCCCTCCACCGCGCTCGGCTTGCTGCAAGATCAGACCGCCTGCCATGACCAGCGGTTCTTTGTTAGCCATGGCCACGGTCTTGCCCTGTGCTAACGCCGCCAGCGTCGGAGCGAGGCCGACAGCCCCGACCAGCCCGTTGAGCACCAAATCTGCTTCCGGCATGGTAGCCAGTTCACACAATCCCTCTGCACCGCAAACTACCTCGACCTGCGGCACTGCACTCTGCACCCACTTTCTGGCCTCGGTTTCTAGAACGCAGATTTTTTGCGGCTGCCAGCAGCGTGCGGACGCGATTAGTTTTTCGACCTTGGCCCCCCCTGACAAGCCCACAATCTCGTACCCATCTCCCAAGTTTTCGAGAACTTTGAAACACGTGTCGCCAATAGACCCGGTGCAGCCGAGGACGACGATTTTTTTAGGGTCGTCAACCATTTCAGCGGAGGCGAATTTAGCGGCCGGTACTCCCTTTGCGGTCTTCGTTGCGCGGCCGACGACCATTCCTATTGCGCGGCCCGTTGTTGCGCCGATCAAAACGGCTCCGCTCGGTATGGCGCACCACCTGCGTCTGGCGCACGACCACGACCTTGACTTGGCCGGCAAAAGTCAACTCGGTCTTGACCCGCTCGGCGATGTCGAATGCCAGCATCTCGGCGTCTTCATCCCCGATCTGTTCGCCGCAGACCATGACGCGGACCTCGCGGCCGGCATTGATGGCGTACACGTCTGTGACGCCCGCAAATGAAGTCGCGATTTCTTCCAAACGCATAATGCGGCGGGTGTACCCTTCGAGGTCCTCGCGCCGTCCGCCAGGCCGTATCGACGATATAGTATCAGCCGCCTTGACCAAGAAGCAGATCGGCGAAAGACGATCGTGGTCCTCGTGGTGCTCGGCGATGACTTCCTTAACGGTCTCATGCTCGGCGAATTGCTCGCCTAGCTTGATACCCAATTCGACGTGGCCTCCTTCTAGCTCCTTGCTGACGGTCTTACCGATATCGTGCAAGAGGCCGGCCCGCTTGGCCAACGACACATCCAATCCGACCTCGGCAGCCATCCCACCGGCTAAATGGGCGACCTCTAGACAGTGCTGTAAAAGGTTTTGTCCCAAACTAGCGCGATATTTGAGCATACCCACATAATAGGGCAAATCAGTGTGGTACTGACTAGCCCCAATCTCGCTGAGGGCACTCTTACCGACCGCGACCATGTCTTGGTTTAGGGTCTTGCGGCACTCCTCTACTACTTCCTCAATCTTGGTTGGCGTGAAACCGCCGCTGCTGATTAGCTGCTGCATGGCGCGGCTAGCCACTTCGCGCCGCGCTGGATCGTAGGACGAAAGCAACACCGCGTCGGGTGTGTCATCAACCACGACTTTGACTCCGGTCGCCATCTCAAAGGCACGCACGTTGCGTCCTTCCTTGCCAATGATGCGACTTTTTATTCCCTCGTTGGGCAAGGGCACGGCCGAGGTGACCAAGTGGGTGGTCTCTTCAACCGCACAACGCTGAATAGCTTGGGCGATGATTTTTTTGGCTTCTCGGTCCGACTCTTCCTTAGCCTTGGTGCGCTCGCTGCGGATCAGGGCCGCAGCCCGTCCGCGGACCTCGCCGGCCAGATGCTCCATCATCTGTTCGCGGGCCTCGTCTGCGGGCAGCCCACTGGCCAATTCTAGACGTTGCTGGTACTCGACGCGCATTTGGCCCAGTTCCTCTTCTTCTTTTTTTAAGGTCCGTTCGCGCTGGCCAAGCCGTTGCTCTTGATTTTTGAGGCGGTTCCACGCCCGGCTCTGCTCTTCTTTCTGGCTATTGAGGTCGCGCACGAGCTTCGTCAGGCTCTTGTCGCGGCGGTTCAAATCGGCCAGTTGACCTTCTAACTCGGCCTCTTGGTGGACTTTGGTTTTATGCCAGTCATCCCGTTCTTCGAGCAAACTCAGCCGCATTGTGCGCTCCTCTTCGGCTAGCTGCTGCCGAACTCGGTCTTCTGCTTCTTTCTCCACTTGGGGCAGGGCGCCCCTTTTTAATTGATAACTCAGCAGAAAACCCAGACCACCGCCCAAAGCGAGCAGGCCCAAACCCATTAATGTTTGGAGCATATCTGGATATTCCATTGCTGTACACCCTGATGGTCTTAAGGTTCGATTTTGCTAATAGATAAGACATACGAGTCCACAAGGGCAAATGCCGGTCCTTGCGACTGCCCGTTCGCTACGTCTGGTAGGCAGCTTCTAACGCCGCTTGCCGCATAGCCGTACGCTCGGCCGGATCGCTCCAGCGCTGGATGGTCAACGGATCGAGCGCGTCTAAGGGATCGTAGTAAAAGAAGAATTCGCCGGGCCGCACGGCTGGGCTAGTAAATACGGCGATGCCCGTCTGGCGATCATAGTGTTCGTAGGAGTGGACATCGCGCTTCCCCCCGCCCCCCATAGTGTCGAGCACAAAGGACGGCGTATTGAAGCCCGCGGTTCGCCCGCGCACCGCCTTCTCTAGGGAAATAGCCGTCGCCAAAGTCGTGCGCAGCTCTTCGACCCCACGCACCATATCGTGCACAAAAGTGTAATACGGATGCACATTGAGGTAACTGAGTTGCCGCACGAGATGCTGCATGGTGTTGACGTCGTCGTTGACACCCCTTTGCAAGACGGTTTGGTTGCGCACCCAGATGCCGCGCTCCATCAATTCGTCGAGTGCGCGGCCGCTGATGGCCGTGATTTCGCGCGGATGGTTGAAATGCGTGTGCAACGCGACTTCCTTGTGGATCTTGCGTCCTGCCTCGACAACCCGCGCAAGGGCATCAACCCACTCGCGGTCTGTGACGAGTTTCTGCGGCATAATCGCCGGCGCTTTTGTCGCGTAGCGCATCCGCCGCACGTGTTCGATGTTGAGCAAGCGAGTGCCGATGTATTCGATGTGTTCGGCCTTGAGGTTGGCCACATCGCCGCCGCTGATGACGATGTCTTCTAACTCGGGCCGCGAAGCGACATAGGCAAAAACCTGCTCCCACCGCTGGGCAATGGCCCCAAAATGCACTTTTTCCACGTCCTCGGTATCCAACCCTACCGCATAGGAACGAGTGCAGAAACGGCAATACACTGGACAAGTGTCGAGCGTCAGAAACAGCGCCCGGTCGGCATAGCGGTGCGTCAGGCCCGGCACGGGGGAATCCACTTGCTCGTGCAGCGAATCTAGGGCGAGTTCTGGATGGTCGGGTCGCATCCGAGACCCCATGGGCAGAAACTGAATGCGCAGGGGATCCTCAGCGGGCCCCGACCAGTCAATCAGGCTCAGTAGATATGGAGAAATCCGCAGGCTCATCGGTGAGCGCAAAAGCCCTTGCTCGACATCGCGATAAAACGCTTCTGAAACGAGTCCGCCGAGCACCTCCCGCAGTTTCTTCAGGCTCGTCACGCTATTGCGACTCTGAAAGCGGTGCTCGTGAAACTCATCGGCGCACAAATCGGCATAGGCGGGAATGGCGCGCCAATACTCGTCGTCTCGCAAGTCCCGGTGGGAGGTATCGAATACCGCGTTGGTGGGCGATGTCAGCACCTGCTCTTGAATCTCAGACATGGGTTGGTCCCGTGCTGCTTTAATTTTTCTTGATTAAGTTAAAAAATTCCTCGCGCACTATCGGCTCGGCAAAACGGCCCCGGAGTGCTGAAGTAGTCGTCACGGCCCCGGGCCTTTCCACGCCCCGCATCTCCATGCACAAATGCCGAGCCTCCATCACGACGATGGAGCCTTGGGGGGCCAGCTTGGCCTCGAGGAAGTCCACGATTTGCTGGGTGAGACGCTCTTGGAGCTGGGGCCGGCGGGCGTAAAATTCGACAATGCGCACGATTTTGCTCAAACCAACGATCGCGTCTCCTGGTATGTAGGCTATGTGCGCCTTGCCAAAGAACGGAATCATGTGATGGGAACAAACCGAAAAGAACTCAATGTCCTTGACAATCACCATGTTGTCATAGCCATCGCTATTGGGAAAACAAGTAATCTCCGGTTCGCCTTGGGCGTCTAGTTCCCGAAAGATCTCCATGTACATCCGCCCGACGCGGTCTGGGGTGCGCCGCAAGTGCGGGTCGCTCAAGTCGAGTCCCAAAACCTGCATGATCTGGGCGAAGTAACCGGCTATTTCGGCAGCCTTGGCCTTGTTCTGGCCCTGGAGCCAGCTTGGGGTATCTCGCTCGCTAAGCGTCGCATCTTCCATTGGGCTACTTTCCTTTGCGGGTACTAAAACAGTGGGGCAAAGCCTTCTGTGCCTTGCCCCACTCTACTGCGAAAACGAAGTGCTTCAGTTGAGCGATTGCAAACAGGCCCGAATGGCCGCAAAATCCGGCAGGACCTTGGGATTGTCGGACACCCAAACGTAGCGGATAATGCCTTGCCCATCGACGACAAAGGCCGAGCGTTTGGCAACGCCTTTAAAGCCCAACAGGTCTTCGTGTTGGGCACCGTACTCAGCGGAGACTTCCTTGTTGAAATCGCTGAGCAATGGGATCTCGATACCTTCCTTTTCGGCCCAAGCGCTGAGGCTAAACGGGCTATCGACGCTGATTCCCAAAACCTCGGCATCAAGATCTTGGTACGCATTGATTCCCGCGGAAATCTCACACAATTCCCGTGTACAAACGCCGGTGAAAGCCAGCGGCACGAAGAGCAAGACGACGTTTTTACCAGCGAAATCGCCGAGACTGACGTCCTCCATATCCACATTCTTGAGGGTGAACGCGGGCGCTGTATCTCCTACTTGAATCGCCATCTGCTAACTCCCCATCGCTTCGGTAAAACGGCGATTGACTTCGTTCCAGTTGACAGTCTCAATCCAAGCGGCAATGTAGTCAGGCCGACGGTTTTGATAGTTGAGATAATAGGCGTGTTCCCAAACATCGATACCAAGGACGGGAACTCCGCTGCCGTCCATTAGGGGATTGTCCTGATTGGCAGTGCTGAGGATATCAAGTGCGCCATCCTTGACCACAACCCAAGCCCAACCGCTGCCGAATCGCTTGGTTGCGGCATCCACGAAGGCTGCGCGGGCTGCGTCTTGACTGCCAAATTTGGCGGCGGCAGCGGCGAGGATCTCAGCCGAAGGCTCGCCGCGCTCCCCCGCTGGTGCCATGATCTGCCAAAATAGGCTGTGATTGGCATGACCGCCGCCGTGGTTGCGCACCGCTGTGCGGATACCCTCGGGGACGGCGTCGAGGTCGCTGATGAGGTCTTCAGTGCTTTTGGCGGCCAAGTCGTCGTACCCTTCGAGCGCGGTATTGAGACTGGTCACATAGGTGTTGTGATGCTTGGTGTGGTGAATCTCCATGGTGCGGGCATCTATGACAGGCGCTAGCGCGTCATAGGCGTAGGGGAGATCGGGAAGAGAGTGAGCCATGGTGCAATCCTTTCGGTTTGAGATTTAAAGATGCTTTAGACGGCCGTATTGGCCTGATAACTTTTTACTAGGGCCCGAGCCGCGTCAGCAGCTAGTTGGGCGGCGTGGCGCTTCATGGGCGGCAGCCCTCCTAGCGCCTCTTCAATAGTTGCCGACGTTAGCTCGGCTGCATCCACTAGCAGTGAGTCTGCCAGCAACTCGGTGAGCACCGAGCCAGCCGCGACCGAAGGCGCACAGCCAAAGGTCTTGCAGCTAGCGCGGACGATCCGACCGTCTTCGACGCGGGCAAAAAGCTGCATCGCGTCGCCACACGCCTGATTTTCAGCTTGCCCCGAGGCATTGGCATCGCCGATTTGCCCGGCGTTGCGAGGGTGCCGATAATGGTCGAAGACGGCTGCACTAAAGGAGGTCATCTGCTCGCTTCAAAAGCCTAGTTAAAGAGGGCCGAAGAACGGGTTGTATAATACTTGTGGCCGCGGGGGTTGTCAACCACACATCCCTCTGAACTACAATCTGTACAACGAGTTATAAGCACCACATCAAGCGTTGAGGCCACCGGAGTTACCCGGACCACCAGCACCGCAATCCCGCCAGTAGGTCCGCACCATCTGCAATAGGTCCCAGAGTATGGTATCCTTCGCGACTTGGTCGATCAACTTGTGCAACTTTTTGGCTTTCTCAGACTCGATCAGCCCCAATCCGCTCATCATTGTCAGGTGGTGGATCAAGCCCGTTTGCAACAACGTGCGGTTCATGTCCGAGAGGGGGATACTGCTTTTGTTGGCGAACTCCTCTTCGAGGCCAGCATAGAGTTCGGCCAAGCTGTGGGAAAGTGTGGTCTCGACTTTGTAAATTTTTTCCATGTGCCTCCCGCCCGTATGGGAACATTAGCGGTTAAGGCTAATATACCCGGCGCGTTCCCACTGTCAACAAGCCATGGCCGAGAGGACGCGATGGGTCATTTGGCGATGATTTGGTATTTGCGGAGCAAGTGTCGAAAGCGGTCGTAGGTCAAGCCCAACTGCTGGGCTGCGTCTTTCTGCCGCCCTCCCGCTTGGGAGAGCGCACTGACGAGTAAGCCTCGTGCGACGCACTCGACTTGTTCGTCAAAACTTCCTCCATCAGGAAGGGCAACGCCACTGCTGCCAAGCACTTCCGGGGGTAAGTCCTCTACGCTCACTTCGTCTTCTTGTGCAACGCAGAGCGCGCGCTCGACCGCGAATTTGAGCTCGCGCACATTGCCCGGCCAAGCGTAGCTCTCTAGCCTAGTCAAAACACCTTCGGCGAACGGACGTCGTTCAATTGCGGGCACTTCGTCGCATAGCTGCTGTGTAAAGTACGCAACCAAGGGCCGGATGTCCTCAGGCCGCTCCCGCAAGGGCGGTAGTTGGAACACGCTAAACCGCAGGCGGTCGTAGAGATCGGCGCGGAATTGACCACTTGCTATTTCTCGCTCCAGATCCGCGTTGGTCGCCGCCACGACGCGTACGTCGACGTGGATTGTCTGCGTCCCGCCCGTGCGTTCAAACTCCTGGTATTCTATCACGCGCAATACGTTTTTTTGGAAGTCCAGCGAAGTATTGCCGATCTCGTCGAGGAAGAGCGTACCACCATCGGCGGCTTCAAAGCGACCGCGGCGCATCTCGGTCGCGCCCGTAAAGGCCCCTTTCTCGTGGCCAAACAACTCGCTTTCGAGCAGGGTATCCGATAGCACCGCGCAGTTCATCTTGACAAAGGCCCGCTCGCGGCGATTGCTACCGGAGTGCAAGGCCGCGGCAATCAACTCTTTGCCAGTGCCGCGCTCGCCACAGATCAATACGGGCCGCGGTATGGAAGCAATCAGTTCAACTTGCTTTAACAGGCTCTGAATCAGAGGACTGCGACTGATGATCTGATAGCGCTGTCCTAACTGAGTCCGGTAAAAGGTGTTGTCGCGGTCTAGGGCCTGATTCTCGGCTTTGAGACGGGCGTTTTCGCGCAATACCGCCAACATCCGCTCGACCTTTTCCATTTCAACTTCTAGCTCGTCCTCGACGTACAAATCCTTTTCAATAAAATCCACCGCCCCGGCTTGTACCGCTTCGACCGCCAAATCAACGCTTCCCTTGCCCGTGAGAATGATAACCGGCAACTCGGCCCAGTGCTTTTTGATCTCTTTTAGCACTTCGAGACCATTGGGCTGACCAAAGCCAAAGTCCAAATCCAGCACCACCAGCTCGACTTCCGTCGACCTAGCGGCCAGATGTCCGAGTAACCGCTGGCCAGTAGAAAAAGAAATGACCTCCTTGCCCAAACTGCGCAGTTTCTCCGCCAACATCTCGCGCAATGCCTGCTGGTCATCGGCGATTAAGACGGCTTTCTGTTTTTTGCTTGCCATACCCGTCCTCGTCCAATCACTGAAAGGCTAGGTCTCGCCGCCGGCAGAACTGAGCGGCAGATCGAGCCGAAAAACGGTTCCATGTCCCCTTCTACTCTTGACGCGCAGCACCCCCTGATGAGCCTGGGCGATACGGCGCGCAATGCTCAAGCCATAGCCATTGCCCCGCTCTCGAGTGGTAAATCCAGGCTCGAATATCAATTCCAAATGCTCTTCCTCAATACCTAGCCCATCGTCCTCAACCTCAATAAAGACCAGCGACTGCTCCTCGTCGTAGCCAGCCCCCAATATCACTTGACCGCCGTTTCCTTCTTCGAGGCTTTCTAAGGCGTTTAGGCAGAGGTTGGTAATGGCTTCGCGCAACATCCGCTCGTCGGCTTCCACACGCGGCAAGCCCTCTTGGACCCGCGCCTGGATCGCGGATTTCCAAGTTTGGTGGTCAAATCCGGCGGCCACCCGGCGCACCAAGCGCCCGAGATCAGTCACCACCGGATGGATTCTATCCGTTTTCATCGCTTCCAAGAATCCCACCCATTCATCGTACAGAGCCTCGTATTCGCCTCCTAAGCGGTCCAACTCCCCCCGCTGCTCCCCTTCGGCCTTGCGCCCCAGCCCGCGCAAGCGACTACCGATGATCCCCATCAGGTTTTTGATCCGATGTCCCTTCGTGTAAAACCCCTCGTACACCTGTTCCTTCCCCAATTCGACCATTTCCAGCGACAGACGCGCGATGACTTGCGACGCACTTTGCGCGAATTCTTCGCAGATGTGCTGGTATTCTTGTTCTAATTCAGGGGGTTTTACGTGGCGAAAAAACAAACGGGCCAAATTCGCATAGGGTTGACTGAGTTTGGGATCCAATTGGATGGCGACCTTGAATTCCCCCATCGCCCCCAACACTTGGCCACCTTGCAACAAAACCTGGCCCAAGCTGTTGTGGCCAGCCGCGGAAAGGGGGTTGAGTGCCAGCCCTTGGCGGAACGCACGGATGGCTTCCTCGCGACGCTGTGGATCTTCGTTATATTGGCTACCAAGAGCAAAAAAGACGCGATCGAGGGCCGGGTATTCGCGCCCTTCCTCAGTCGCACGCACGATGGCCTCAAAGTGCGCCAAGGACTGCTCGCGGAACCGGGCGTTCCGCCGCCCTTGACGCATTGCGAGCAAGCCGAGTTGGTAATGGCTTTCTAGATGTCCACGCGCCGCGGCCGCCTCCAGCGCGGCGATAGCCATTTGCTCGTCCCCCAGTTCCACGAGGCAAAGCCCTTTGTGATACTGAAGCTCTAAGTCGTCGGGTGCCAGTGCTAGACCGCGCTCGCACCAGTCCAGAGCCTCGGCCCAACGCGCACCTTCACAAGCCTCTACAGCGCGTTCGAGCCAGTTCACAGCCTAGCCTTGCTCTCGTTGTTCTCGGCACTCCCAAGACTTAGACTCTGCCCTGTCCCTCTCTTCCAGCCGATCAATCTTCTCGCTGAGGGCGATCATGACATCCTGTACCTCGGTCAGCCGCTGCTCAACTTGCTCTAGTCGTTGGACGATCCGATCCTCTTCTTGTTTCGCTTTTTTGTTTAGTCCCCTGCGGCTCGAATAATACTTGTTGCCCCAACTGACCAATCCACTGCACAAGATAATGAAACAGACGCCAATAACGAGCTGCAAAACCCCATTCATTTGCTCCCTCCCTGTCCGAATCTATAGCCTGTTTGTATCAGGCACTTTCAATACCCCGGCTCCAGTGTTTCTCGTGCGCGAAAAGCACTTCGGGAAAGCGATAGACGATCAGGCCGGAATCGGTTATTTCGACTTCGACGAATCCCCGATCGGCCAAGTGCTTGAGAATCTCCGAAGCCTCCTCGACTGTCAGCCCAGTATCGGCCGCCGTTTCGGTCGCCGTCAGGCGACCGCTTCTCTTGTGAGCCAGGCGCACTACGCGATTTTGTCGCTGTCGGTAGCGGACCAAGTACGCAGCCGCATCGAGCTTTTTGGCCAGTACCCAGAGTAAACTGCCGAAAATGGTCTGGGTGACGCCAATAGCAAAAAACTCGAAATGGGAACCTGGACCATCGGCATGGAGGATTTGAAAAAGGCCGTAGAGCATAAACCCCAGCCCTATCGGTACCATCGGCACGGCCATTACCTTGAGAAAAAGAGCACCTAGGCGCTTGAATCCCCCTTCCATAGCACTTCTTACCTCGCTTTTTGCCGCGGCGGGCGACCTCATTGTCAAAGCCATTAGTTCCCCGAATTTAGTAAATCTCACAACATACTGCGAGCCATAGAGTTACTTGTCTTTCTTCATCTTATCCTTTAGCGCTTTTAATTCATCGTCAACGCTGTGATCGACTTCGACTTGGCGGATCTCTTTCTCAATGCTTTCCATCTCGCCCGAAACCTCCACGTGCGCGGCCGCCTCGGCCTCGCTCTCTGCGACTTTCTGCTCAAAGCGTTCAAAGCTGGAAAATGCATCCTCACCCAACCCAGAAATGCTCTGAGCCAAACGCTTGCGGGCTTGGGCGGCTTGGTGACGGGCGACCAATGCGCCCTGCCGGGTCCGCGCTTCTTCGAGCTTAGTCTTTAGCTCGCGCAACTGCTCGCGCAACTGCTCGGCCGTCTGCCGACTCTCCTCCACGGCCGGAGCCAAATCCTCAGCAGCTTTAGCAAACACCGCCTTGCGCTCCAACGCCCGGCGTGCCAGTTCATCCTCGCCGGCTTCCACGGCCCTTTCAGCCTTGCGTTGCCATTCGGTGACCTGACTTTGCTTGTCGTTGAACTGGCGTTCGAGCCGCTTGTGGTTGGCCACAGCCGTCCCTACCGAGGCCGTGGCCTTGCCGACCGCCTCTTCCATGTCTCGTACCATCTGACGGATCATCTTGTCCGGCTCTTCGGCTCGGTCAAGCATCTCGTTGATATTGGATTTGAGAATATCCCTTATCCTTCCTAAGGCTCCTTTAGCCATCGTACACCTTCCTTGGTTAAGTGGATTGTATCATTCACTGTTCCTGACCTTGCAAGGGCCGTGCCAAGATTTCACAATACTCATAATTTATTATAAATCAATGTATTACGATAAAAATATAGAGCGACTTATTACATTTTAATGGTCAGATTCGCCACTTGGGTGGCGTCGTTGGCCATTTTCACTCCTTTAGTTATTATAATCTTCAAAAAGGATCTTGCCATGGCCAATCCATTGGTCTTGCTCGGCTTGGTTGTCTATCTCGCGGCCATGCTCGGCGTTGGCCTATACGCGGGTCGCCGCGTCAAAAACTCGACCGATTTCATCGTTGCCGGTCAACGTCTGCCCCTGTTGCTATGCACCGCCACTCTCGCTGCGACGTGGTTTGGTGGTGGAATCTGCATTGGCGCTGCCAGTGCTGCATACAAGGGCGGTATCCTCGCGGTCATTGCCGACCCTTTTGGCGCGGCTTTGTGCCTGTTCATCGCCGGCCTCTTTTACGTGCGACTGATGCGACGCATGGGCTTGATGACGATCTCATCCTTTTTTAGCAGCCGCTTCGGCCCGCAGGCGGGCCTGCTGGCCAGCCTTTGCACCATTCCCGCCTATGTCGGCTGGACTGGTTCGCTCTTGGTGGCCTTTGGGCGGATCTTGCAGATACTGACCGGCATTGCTCCCACTGTTGGCATCTGTGTAGCCGCAGCCATCGTGCTGATTTACACTTGGGCCGGTGGCATGTGGGCCGTCACGCTGACCGATTTCGTCCAAGTGACGATCCTCGTGCTCGGGTTGTTTATTTTAACGCCAATCCTCTTCGACGACATGGGCGGCTGGAAGGCCCTCGTCGCTCAAATCCCATCTTCTCGCTTTGATTTTTATCCTCGCGACGACGCGGCCAGTTGGTTGGCCTATGTACGCGACTGGCTGGTCATTGGCCTTGGCAACCTAGCGGGCCAAGATCTAATCCAGCGCAGCCTTTCAAGCCGCGACGAAAAAGTGGCTTACCGCAGCGCTTATCTCGCGGGGCTGCTCTATATAACAGTCGGGCTGTTGCCCGTTTTTCTCGGCATGGCGGGTGCGGTCGTCCTCCCGGATTTGGCCGACCCCGATCTGGTAATGATGGCTCTCGCATTAAAATACCTTCCAGATCTGGCCTTGGTGCTCTTTATGGGTGCCCTCGTCTCGGCCCTCCTATCCAGTGCCGACAGTGCCCTGCTCGCTCCAGCGAGTGTCATTGGCTGGGATATCCTGCGCTACTTCAAGCCCGATGCCGAAGAGCGGTCCTCGCTACGCCTGACGCGCTTGTCCGTCCTCCTGTTGGGCGCACTATCGCTACTATTGGCCCTACAGACTGCTTCAGTTTACGACTTGATGGTTAATTCTTGGTCCGTGCTCCTCGCCTCGCTATTCGTCCCGCTAACTGCTGGCTTGTGGTGGCCCAAGAGCAACGGTCCTGGGGCCTTAGCCGCTATAGGAGTTGGCCTGTGCGCTTGGCAGGTACTGAGGATGCTCCCCGCAGATTTGCCAGCCGACCTTTTGGCTGTGCCCTTTTCCGCTCTTGCCCTAGTAATCGTCAGCTTGCTAACTCAAAAGAAGGCCCCGCCGCAGCCCTTACTCAATGCCGAGGGACGCCCCTTGTCCTATGAAAATCGCTTAGGCATCTAATCCTAGACTCGCTTGACAGGTAGAAGCGCACACTTAACTTGTTGACTACTACCACCACCTCAAAAAGGAATTTAACCATGAAGATGTACATCGCCGGAGAATGGGTTGACAAAGTCGAAACCATGGACATCGTCAATCCCTATGATGGCTCGGTCATCGACACCGTGCCAAGGGGCGACGCCGCAGACGTCAACCGCGCCATTGACTCGGCCGAGCGCGGTGCCAAGGTCATGGCCGCAATGAGTGCCTATGAGCGCTACGAGATCATCCATCGCGCAGCCGATCTAATGCTAGAGCGGCTCGACGACCTAGGGCGCACTATCACTCTTGAAGAGGGCAAGATACTCGCCGAGGGCATGGGCGAAGCGTCCCGTGCTCAAGAGACCATTGTCCTGTCTGCCGAGGAAGCCAAGCGCCTGACCGGTGAAACGCTCGATCTGAGCGGGGCCTCTAACGGGGCGGGCAAATTTGGCTTTACGCTGCGGGTCCCTTGCGGCGTGGTAGCCGCCATTACGCCCTTTAACTTCCCACTCAATCTCGTCTGCCACAAAGTGGGCCCGGCACTGGCTGCGGGGAATTCGATCATCATCAAACCCGCCAGCGACACCCCGCTTTCGGCCCTCAAACTAACCGAAATTTTTGTCGACGCGGGCCTGCCAGCGGAAGCCATTCAGTGCGTCACGGGTTCGGGCGGCGTCATTGGCGACGCGATCAGTTCCAATCCCAAGGTTCGCAAAATCAGCTTCACGGGCAGCCGCGATGTCGGCGAACACATCTGTCAAGTCGCTGGCCTGAAGAAAGTGACGATGGAGTTGGGTTCCAATTCTCCGCTGATTGTCATGCCGGACGCCGATCTCGAAAAGGTCGCTGCCGCCACCGCCAATACCGGCTTTGCCAACGCGGGCCAAGTCTGTATTTCGACTCAGCGAGTATTCGCCAGCAGCGAAGTGTATGGAGATTTTATCGACGCCCTCAAACCCGCGGTCGAAGCCCTGACGACCGGCAATCCCCTCGATGAAAATGTCAAGATGGGGCCCATGATCCGCATCCAAGACGCCGAGCGCGTCGAAGCTTGGGTCCGAGAAGCCGTTGGGGCTGGGGCTAGCATCGTCACGGGCGGAATCCGCGAGGGCACGATGCATGCCCCGACCATTCTAGCCGATGTAGCACCGGAGATGAAGGTCTCTTGCGATGAGATTTTTGGTCCGGCACTCGGCGTCAGTCGAATCGACGATATCGACCAAGCCATCGCCATGGCCAACGACACCAACTACGGTCTCAGCGCCGCAATTTTTACCGAGAACCTCAACTGGGCTCTCCAGTTTGCCCAGCAAGTGGAATCGGGCAATATCCACATCAACTGGGGCACTCAGTGGCGTGCGGATCTGATGCCCTACGGCGGCCTAAAGGAAAGCGGCATGGGCAAAGAAGGCCCGCGATATGCGGTAGAGGAAATGACCGAAACCAAAATGATCGTCATTCATTAAAACCTCTGGTAACACACAAAAAGGGAGGTGCTGAGTGCCTCCCCTTTTGTGTGTGTCGTACCCTTTTTCAGGTCAAATCCAGCGACTCCAGAAACGCGGCGCGGATCTGCTGCGTTATCGGCCCCGGCACACCATCGCCGATAATGGCATTATCGATTTGTACCACCGGCATCGCTTCAAGGGTAGTACCGACGATAAAAACCTCGTCGGCTTCCTTAAATTGATCCAGCGTACAAAACTTTTCGTCGATAAGTATGCCGAGCGCGCGGGCCAAATCGAGGAGAATCCCTCTGGTGATACTCGGCAAGATATGGGGGCCAATCGGCGCGGTGCACAATCTACCTGACTGGACGCAGAAGGTACTGGTTGAAGCTCCTTCGGTGACCCGGCCTTCCGCATCGACCAGCAGTGCCTCAAAAGCCCCGGCTTGCGTCGCCGCCTGTTTGGCCAAGATGTTGGGGAGTAAGGCGATGCTCTTGATATCGCAGCGCTTCCAGCGCAAGTCTTCGGTGCTAATAACCTCGACGCCTCGGTCGTAGCGATCCCTGGGCAAGCGACGCAATTCCTTAAACGTCATTACGACCGTGGGCACGATCGGGACCGCGGGAAAATCGTGTTGTCTAGGGGCGACCCCTCGCGTGATTTGGATATAGACTAAGGTTTCGCCAAAACCGCTTCGCTCAATGCCCTCCATCAGCTTGGCCTTAAGGCCATACTCGCGGATATCTAACGGCAAGTGCAGTGCTTCTAGGTTGCCCTGCAGGCGCAGCAAATGCGGCTCTAAGGCATAGGGACATCCTCCGTAAGTCCCAACGACCTCATAGACCCCATCGGCGAACTGATAGCCCCGGTCTTCGACCGACACCACCGCTTCGGCCAATGGACAGAAGCGGCCGTTGATATAGGCGATCTCAGGCATCGCCCCTCGCTAGCCTTCGGCGAGGGCCTGCCACAAGGCTCGATAATAGCGCATCAGGCGCACGGGTTCTGGGCTTTCGGGAACTTCTGCGAGACAATAACCTGCGTAGCCGCTCTGCCGCAGCAGGGTAAAGAGCCGCCTCCACGGGTAATCGCTCCACAACTCGGTAATGTGGACCAAGGCAATGGCCTCCTGCAAGGCGGCGAAACTGCCGTCGATGGAGCGGTCAACTAAGTCCGTCGCATTGGAGTTCCAGCAGACGAAGACATTGTCGTGGTCGGCGTAGTCGAGAATCTTGCGGATGTTGGCTGGATTTGAAGTGGTGCGGCCGTGGACCTCTAAACGGATCTGCACCCCTAGATCTCGGGCGAATTCGCCACACTCGCGCAAGCTGACACCGATCTGCTCTAACGTCTGCTCAATGGAAATCCCCTCATCTAGGTGGACGTTGTTGGGACGCACCTTGACTCCGCCGACCCCGAGATCGCGAGCCAAGCGCACGTATTCTTTGGTCCCGTCAATGTGGCTCCGCACAACCTGAGGATCGACGGCGTCGTATTCAAAAGCACTGCCCAATCCTACCAGTTCGACCGCCGAGTCGGCAAAGCGCTTCTTGACCGCGGCCCGCTCGGCTGCACTGAGTGCCACTTCGACTCCGTGGGCATGTGTCGTCCGCAACTCAACTCCGGCAAAACCAGTTTCCTCGCAATGGGTAATCAGAGTCTCCAAATCCCAATTGCGGCCTAAATTGTACGTCACCATACCGAGCTTCACGTTGTATTCTCCCCGGCTCGATCACCGGCGAAGAGCGCCCGGCGAAAGAGTGCCTTTTGCTGTTGGAGATATTCGCCCTTGCTCATGTTGGGCGCATGAGTTTGCAGAATGTCCCGAGCTGCGGAAGCATCGCCGTACAGTAGGTCGATGGCCATCATGGCTAGGACCTTGGCCGGAGCGAGGTACCCAGCGACTGGGTCGGCGATGCTCCAATCGGGTCCATGCACGGCACCGCTGGCCCCGGTCATAACTGGATGTAGCACTGGCATGATCTGACTGAGATCACCTGCGTCGGTGGAGCCGCCGCCGTGCGGATAATCCCGGTACTGATCTGGGCCGAAAATTCGCGTGGCGTTATCCTTGAAAAGCTGCCCTAAGTCGGGATCGTTGCACAGGGGCAGGTATCCGGGCATTGTTTCGATCTCAACTGAGCAGCCGAGGGCGACCGCCGCTCCCCGCAGTGCCCGATCAACCTTGTGCGACGCATCGAGTATCGCTTCGGAGGTACGAGCGCGGACATAGGTTTCCAGACGCACCTCAGCCGGGATTATATTGACCAGATCGCCCCCCTTCGTGATGATCGGATGCACCCGCACACAGTCCTGGTCGCGGAAGGTCTCGCGCTGAGCGTCAATCGCGCTGAGGGCAAGGGTCGCCGCGCTGAGCGCGTTGATGCCTTTCTCCGGTGCCCCCCCGGCGTGGGCGGCCCGGCCAATGAAACGCACATTCTTGGCCAAGAAGCCATTGGACGAACAGGCGATCCCCACCGCCCCCTCGGTTTGGGCCGAACTGCTGGTGTGGATCATCACAGCCATATCTACGTCGTCGAAGTGCCCCAGTTCGACCAACTCAGGCTTGCCTCCTAAAAACGAAATCTTGCCTTTCTCGACCAGTCCTAAGCGGTAGTCTATTTCGACGTACTCTTCTGCGGGTACGGCGAAAAACGCGATTTCCCCGGCCAGTTCCTCACTGACACCGGCCGCTACAAGCCCATGGGCGGCACCTAGCATCCCGGCGATCTGGGCGTTATGCCCACAAGCGTGTGCCGCTCCAGTTGCCGGGTCGGCGCGCGGATGATCGGGCACGATGAGTGCGTCGAGTTCACCCATCAGCACCACAGTCGGACCTGATTGCTGCCCCTTGAAACGGGCCTTTACACCAGTCAGCGCAAGTTCCCGCTCGTACTGCAATCCGAGGTCGGCAAAACTTTCGCAGACGCGGCGGGCTGTCTGCTCTTCCTTAAAGCCCAATTCGGGTTGGTCCATGATGGCTTCTCCCAGCCCGATAATCTGTTCGCTCCGCCGATCAATCGCCGCACAGACTACGGCCTTTAATTCCTCTTTGCTCCGCATGAATCTCCGTCTTTTTAGGTCGGCCAGTATAGCCGACGTTCATGGGGTTGTCAAGCAATGCTCCAGTTTGCTACCATCCATGCTCGTAAGAATGCGTGTTGCATCCAACTCTTTCGCAAATGGCCCCCAGTTTTCATAAGAACGCAGATAGGACTTACCCTTGCGCGCCATAACATAAACAGATTGGCTTCAATGCCCGCTAGGACGACGATCTTTCGCTGGAACGCCCTAACTTCGAATACCGGGCCTAATTGTACGTATTGTTTGGTGAGGAATCCGCAAACTCTGGCTGCCAAGTCACGCGGCGAGGGGAGGGAATGTAGTCGCTGAACAAGATGCCCATGATAAGGTTGTCAAACTATTAAAAAAGGGCTAAAATAGATGAGGCTGTGGTCATGGACTCATGTCGATATAATATGGTTAGTCAATTAGCCTGCGCTAGGTAAAGGCTGCGTCCCCGCACCGACTCCCCTTTTTTGACCTCCAACAAGATGTCGCCTGCTCAACTTCGCATTCTGGTACCGCTCGAAAATCCGCACCAAGAACACACTCTCGTCGACTTGGCCGCGACCCTCGCCCCTTCCCCTTGGGGTGAGCTGCATCTGATCCACATCCTGACGCCCGATGCTGAGCCTCTGCCCAACCTGAAACAAGTGCTCCAGGTTTCGGCCAACCGGGCCATGGCTCACAACGTCGGCGCTATCGCGCATTTGGAAAAAGACGCGGACGTGACGCACGGAATTCAGCAGGCGGTCCGCCGCTGGAGTTGCAACATGATGCTCATGGCCTGGAAAGCCAATGTCGAGCGCGACGCGATTCTATCCGCGCCCAACCGCGCCCTGACCAAGGACGTCGACATCGACACCTTAATTTTTAAAGAAAAGAAGAGCGGACCAGTGCGCCGGATTCTCGTGCCCTTCAGCGGCGGCAATCACGCGCTGGTAGGCGTACAGATCGCCTACGATCTGGCCCGGACTTGGGGTGCTAAACTGGAAATCCTCCGCATCGTCCGCGACACCCGTGCCCCCTCCGACCCGATCCTCCAGCGCTATTGTTCGCAGCTAGCCGTAGATACCCGCAGGCAACTAGAACTCTTGGGAATTGACGCACCGCTGACTGTGGTCCCAGCCATTGATGTGGTCCCAGCCATTGTCGAAAAGGCGCAAGTCCACGATTTGATCGTACTGGGTGCCTCAAACGACTGGCGTCAAGCGGAACACCTCGCGGGCTCTATCCCGGATCAGATCGCCTATCAGGTGCCTTGTTCAGTGCTAATGGTCCGCTCAGCCGCGGCCAGCGACCTACAGCTAAGTCGCATTTTCTGGGAACACACCATCCGCTTGGACCTCACCCCCAACGACAAGTGGGATGCCATTGCTCAGATGGTCGATGTGTTAATAGAAGAAAAACAAATCCCCGCCAGCGGACGCCAGATCGTTCTTGAGACCGCGTTCGCGCGCGAGCGCAAAGGCTCGACCTCGCTGGGACACAGCACGGCCATCCCCCATGCGCCCATCCCCGATCTGGACGGGATCATCGGCTGTTTGGGAATTTGCCGACAAGGCATTGACTTTGAAGGCCCTACCCCCGAGCCGGTCCGCTTCATCTTCTTGCTGTTGACCCCAGAACAAAACTACCGCAGCTACATCCCGATCCTCGCCCAGATCGCGACCTTGATGCACACCGACACTACGCACCGCGACATGCTCGCCGCGCAGACGCCCGCGGAAATAACCGCCGTCCTCAAGCGCCTGCCGCAACCACGCCGCTAAGTCTCCGCGATCCGGCTGGTAAAATAATCGCAATGCGGCATGAGTACGCACTCGTCGCACCGGGGCTTGCACGCCTTACACACGTAGCGACCGTGCAAAACCACGCGCTGGCCAAAAGCCGTCCATTCCTCAACCGACAGTAGCTGCGCCAAGACCATTTCGACCTTGACTGGATCGGTTTCGGCGGTTAGCCCCAAACGCCGACTCACCCGCCCCACATGCGTATCGACCACGATGCCGGGTACGCCATATACGTTACCGAGAATGACATTGGCACTCTTGCGTCCAATGCCGGGCAAGCGGAGCAAGGCGTCCATTTGCTTGGGGACTTGGCCGTCGTGCTCGTCAATGAGCATCACCATAGCCGCACGGATATTTTTGGCCTTTTGCCGATAGAAACCGGTCGAGTGGATATCTGCCTCCAATTCCTCGGCTTCTACCTCCGCATAGTCGGCTGCACATTGATATTTTTTGAATAGCACTGCGGTGACTTCGTTGACCTTGACATCCGTGCTCTGCGCCGCGAGCACAGTGGCCACCATCAGTTCCAAGGCGTTGTTATAGTTGAGTTCCACTCTCGGTTTGGGAATGGTTTTTTTGAGTTCCCGACAGACGATCTGCGCCCGCTCGACTTCGCGTTCCCCCACTTCCACTTCGCCTTCCTTCCTCAGCGTCGGGACGGCTCGGATAGCTCAACGCTGGTGCTGGCACCGCGTACGCGCCGCCCCCAGAGGTGGACGCGGCCCTTCCAGCGAAAAATCCCCAAGCAACCAACGGTGCCGACCAAAACTACGTGTAGGGGTTGCACCAAGGCCCAAAGGGGAAAGTAGCGGCGCAATTCGCGCCGACCCGATAGCAACATTCCACGGCTAAATACACCCCACTCGCCCCCCACTTTCGCCCCTACCGCGCCCAAGGCCCACAAGGGATTCAGCAAGTTGGCCAAGCACAGCAAGGGAGCCATGAGTACCGCCCAACTCAAAACGTAGGTGAGCATCATGTAACCAAAAAAGAGCGGATCTAGGCGGGCGAGGACCGGGGCATTGGAGGCCCAGCGGCTGCGCTGGCCAAATAACTCGCCCCAAGAGGTGGCCACTGGATGTCGCACAAAGGTCGCTGGCTGATCGGCAAAGACAATGGACCATCGGCCCGAGCGGCGCATAGCCTGCATGAGCAACACATCATCTCCAGAGGCCCGGTGCATGATCTTTTTATAGCCGCCAACGGCGAAAAACGCTTCCCGCAAAAAGGCCAAATTCTGCCCAGAAGCCGCCATGGAATGCCCCCAACCGGTACTGCCCCAGATGCAAGCCATCAAACAGGTGAAGTCAACCGCTTCGTATCCCTGACGCCACCCCTTGATCTCGGATGGCGAACCAATCTGCGAAAAGCCAATGACCATGCCCACCCCGTCGGCAAAGTGCGACAACATGCCACGGATCCATCCTGGACCAACCTGGCAGTCGGCATCCGTAGTGAGAATCACCTCTCCCCGCGCTTCGGCGATTCCCAAGCTGAGCGCGGCCTTCTTGGAACCCGGCCCTTGGGTTTTCAGCAAGCGCACGGACGCCGTCTCCCTGCTGAACTCGCGTACCATGTGGCCCGTGCCGTCGGTGGAGCCATCGTCCACGACGATGATTTCGTAGCGATCTCGGGGATAATCCTGCGCCAGCAAGGCGCGCAGACAGCAAACGATGGGCGCGGCTTCGTCGCGAGCGGCGACGACGACCGAAACCAACTGCAACTGGATGGGCGCGGTAGGGGCGTGGCCGGGCCGGCGGCGCACTCCGGTGATGAACCCCAAAGCCCCAAGCAAGTAAGCCAGCGCACAGAACGCCAAGAGATACTCGGGCGCGGACAGCACCGACATTAGCCCTTGATTTCCTTGATCAGCGAAAACATGCCTCGATAGCCCTCGGAACAGTTGCGACACATGTCGAAGCTATTGCGATTGGCCAAGACCTGGCGGCGAAAGTCCATATAGGCCCGGCTGCGCCAGATCTCGTCAAAAGAGCGGCCGTTGAAGGCCTGCCCCATGCCAAAGTCAACGTCCTTGTCGAAACAGCAGGGCGCGACCGCTCCATCCCAGTTGACCATCGTGCTGTACCACAGCACCTTGCAACCCCGCGGGGGCTGCCCTTTGACTACCAACTCGTCTGCCGCGTGTTCGTAGCGGCTGTACTGTGCGTCCTCGGGCAAAAACGCCTCGGCGTCCGCCGCCGTGTAAACTTGGGCCGTTTTGACCAAGAACTTGTCAACGCGCAGGTCCTTGGCTAGTGCTTCGGCCGTGGCCAGATCGCGCTCGTTGTGCTTCATAACGATGAATTGCAAGTTGATCAGCGGCGTCTGCGACCTCAGCGCTTCTTTGGCTGCGACCAGCAGGCGGACCCCGGAAAATACGCGCTCGATCTGACCACCGACCCGATATCGTTCGTACGTGGCTTGATCAACCCCATCCAACGAGACGATCATCTCATCTAGCCCAGACTCGACGATGGCCTGCGCCTGATCGAGGTTGCGGACGAAATGGCCGTTAGTGCTGGTGAAGGTGAAGATGCCGCGGTCGCTGGCGTAGCGCACCATCTGGTTGAAGCACTTGTTTATATACGGCTCGCCTTGGTTCCACAGCATCATCATAAAGACCTCATCGCCGAGTTGGTCAACCAGCTTTTTGAAGTCCTCCAAGCCCATAGTGCCCCGCGGGCGGCGCATCTCGCCGTTGCCCGAAGGACACAAAGGACACTTGAGGTTGCAAAAGTTGGTCGGCTCGACCATGAGCATAAAAGGACGCCCCCACACAATAGGCCGACGGGTCAGCCACGAAAGCCCCATGGACGCCAAAACGGCTAGAAAATTGCCCAACCGCTGCCAAGAAAATGCGTGTGCGTAGCGCCGAACGTAGCGCGGCAATGCTTTGGGCGTGATCAGATAGGCCAAATCAGCTCCTTTATCAGGTTTTCCAGCGAAACCATCCCCCACGACCGACGACCGTAAAAATTAGCACATAGGGAATATATAAAACTTCCACTAGTGGCAAATAGCGCAGGAGCGGACGCTCCTTGGGCACGGCCATCCGCTTGAGCAGCAACAAGTCAACGGCCCAGCGCGTAAACCACACACCCGCGACCCAGACATCCCAGCTTTGAGTCCAGAGCATCTGTATCAGCCCCCAAGCGAGAAAGCCGTGAAATAAATAGACGCCAAGGGCCAAATAGAATGCACGGCCCTTGTAGTGGCCTCCCTTGGCTGCGTGCCGCAGCTTTTGTTGGATTGCGTCCGCGAGCTTGGCTGGTGGTGGCTGCGAGAGGACGACCGTCTGGCGGTTAAACGCCATATCCCACCGGCCCTGGGCACTCAGCAACCGCATGAAGTACACATCGTCGCCCCCGATCAGATGCCCGATTTGCGCGAAGCCGCCCAACTCGTCGTACACTTGGCGACGATAGCCCAAATTGCGGCCCGTACACGACAGCGGGTGCCCCATGCCAAAGCTCCCCGCCCCCAGTGCCCCAACTCCGATATTATCCACAGCCAAGACCTTGCTCAGCACACCAGAAACCGGATCGGGGCACGCGTACCCGGCGACTAAGCCAACCTCCGGCGCAAAGTGCGCCACCATCGAACTAACCCAATCTGCGGGTGGGCGGCAATCGGCATCGGTAAAGAGCAAAATCTCCCCACTGCTCGCTGCAATTCCTTCAGCTAGCGCACTTTTCTTCGGGCACTTAAACGGCCCATCTGGCGCGGCTTGCACACCCTTGAGAGCCGGCCAAGTCTCCATCTTTGCGGCAATGAGCTCCCAAGTACGGTCGTGCGAGCGGTCATCAACGACGATCACTTCAAACGCTCCCTGATAGTCCTGGCGAGCCAGAGCGTCCAAGCAGTGCGGCAAGGTTGCTTCCTCGTCGCGTGCAGCGACGATGGCACTGACGGAGAGGCGATCACGCACGAGAGCCGGACCCAGGCGACATCTGCTCAAGCCGCACCACAGCCAGAGGACACTGCCCACGTAGATCGCGCCGCTTAAGATCAAACCCACCTTTTGCAGGTCCATCAGTTCCATAAGGCGCCCTCAGAAGTAGTTAAAACGCAAGTCAAAGCGCAGGTGCTGCTGACGGCCATCTCCGTAGCCAACGCGCAACGCCAGCGGCACGGCTGGCCCCCAAGCTGGAGGCAGCGGTACGCCTTGTCCCCACTCCTGCGCGTATTCGGCCTCTAGCTGGAGATTGGGCAAAATTCGCCAGTGTAGCCCAGCGGCCAACGCGGTCCGCTGCACTAGATGTCCATCGAGAAATTGCTTGGTCGCTCGCTCGTCCCCCGGCCGCCAACCATAGTGCATATCACCACCGACATTGCGAATGCTCCCGTCCGATCTTAACTCATTCTCGCCGTGGCGACTGCGCGTAACATGTACCGCAAACGCTAGGTCGCGGGTTGCCCGCTTAGTCAGACCCAACTGCCATTGATCGCTGTTGGGGGCGAGGCTGTGTCCGAGCGGCGAGTCGAAATGGCGAAAAGTGTTGATGGGAAATCGATGCGAGTAAAGCCAAGGTTCAATGCGCACGTATTCGGCGCGCAGTTCAGAATCAGCCAACCCCAGCGGATCGACCCATAGCATGCCGACCTGTAAGGAAAACTTGTTGGCGAAATCGTCGGAAAATAGGCGGGCCTTTTTCAGATCGTCGACCCCGTACGCCAGATAATAGCGCCGCCCACGCCCCGGATGGATATCTAAGTCCACGACCATCAGGAGATTGTCCTTGTCGCCTAGATGGCTCTGGGCGGCCCAGTAGAACATCAGCGGGTTGACGTAGCTCGGCTCTAGCCCCCGGTCGCCGTACACTACCACCTCCTGAAAACCCAAGTCGAGCCACGGGGCCAGCGCAACCTCCAAGCGATGGGCCGCCAAGTACTTTTGTCGCTCCAGCAGACGCACGTTGGTCGCGCCGTTGACCGCATAAGTCGCCGCTAAATCGGCTGTTCCCACGCACAGCGGTGAATCGGACCGGTTGGGACATGGGCGGAGTTCGGCGGAGATACTGACCAGCTTAAAGGCCCCAAGCTGGGCCTGCAAGCGGATCATGTTAAACGATGGCGCGTTGTTACTCAGCCCTAAATTTTGTTCCGGGGCCGGTCCCCATAAGGCCGCGTCTTTACCCAATTGTACATCCACTGGCCCCACCGCGAACTTGACGTATGCCGTGCCCTCGTGAAAATCGGCCACCTCGCCCTTTAGCTGCGGCAGGTCAATACGCCGCTCGTACAGGTCGTGGCGATAAGCGTAATGGCGCGTTCCTTGTTCCCGCACCTGCTCAAAAGCCATGCGGAAGCCTACCCTGCTACCGAGATGCCCGCGGACGATGCCACCACCGCGATGGCGGTACACTACTTCGGCCTCCGAGCGCCCCCGGCCGCTAAAGCGATCCATTTGCTGGCGGGCGAGAAAGTCGGCGAAAACGACGACTCCGCGGGCGCGGTATTGAAACATGGCTTTCTCTTGGACAAATTCGCCGCGCAACAAGTCCAGTTCGCCCAATTCAATCGGCGACAGCTCGGGACGATACTTTTTGTCAACTGCATCAAGTAATTCTATTATCTTATTGCGGCTGTATGGTTTAATGCTATCTGCCATGCCATCATCTCGTCCTTGGGCTTCAAGCCGCTCGACCCAGCGATAAACCCAGTGTTCCAAAGGCACGTAAACCGACGAATCGGCCTCAGCCGCGATGCCACTCAATGGAATCGACAAGCCCAATAGAACCCATGTTGACAGTATTCCCAACGGCTTGTTGATTAATCGTTTACGTCTTTTTTCACTCATCGCTTGAAAGCCGGAAATTCCATGCCTACTATCGCCGATGTCCACGCCCGCGAAATCCTCGACTCGCGCGGCAATCCCACCGTTGAAGTCGATGTGTACCTCGCAGGCGGCCATCTCGGGCGGGCCGCCGTGCCTTCGGGGGCTTCCACCGGCGAACACGAAGCCGTAGAGCTGCGCGACGGCGATCCGGCCCGCTATCTAGGCAAAGGCACCCGCAACGCCGTGGACCATGTGCGCCGAGAAATCGCGCCAGTGCTCAAGGGACTAGACGCGACCGAGCAAAATCAAATTGACCAAGTGATGATCGACCTCGACGGCACCCCCAACAAGGCCCGCTTGGGGGCCAACGCCATACTCGGTGCATCGCTAGCCTGCGCCAAAGCCGCCGCCCAATTTTGCGGCCTTCCCCTCTATCGCTACCTCGGCGGCCCCGCGGCCCACACGCTGCCGGTGCCCATGATGAATATCCTCAACGGCGGCGCTCATTCCGACAACAACGTCGATCTGCAAGAATTCATGGTCATGCCGATTGGGGCGCAATCTTTTGCCCAAGCCCTACGAATGGGAGCCGAAATATTTCACCACCTAAAAGCCGTATTAAAAGAGCAAAAGCACCACACTGCCGTCGGCGACGAGGGTGGCTTTGCCCCGAATCTCGACTCCAACGACGAGGCGCTCGACCTCATTGTCGAAGCCATCCAACGCAGCGGTTATCAGCCGGGCGAGGACGTGCTCTTGGCCCTCGATGCGGCAGCCAGTGAGCTGTTCGCCGATGGCAAATACACGTTGCACTGGTCCTCGGGCCAAGAGCGCAACGCCACAGACATGGTCACTTTTTACGCCGAACTGGCCGATCGCTATCCCATCGCCTCCATCGAAGACGGTATCGACGAGAACGATTGGGACGGCTGGGCGCAGCTAACCGCGGCCTTGGGCGACAGCGTACAGCTAGTGGGCGACGACCTTTTCGCGACCAACACCGAGCGACTCAACCGCGGCATCCAAAAGGGCATCGCCAACTCCATCCTCGTCAAGGTCAACCAGATCGGCACCCTGAGCGAAACCCTCGCCGCCATTGAACTGGCCAAGCGAGCGGGCTACACAGCCGTCATTTCGCACCGCTCGGGCGAAACCGAAGACACGACCATCGCCGACATTGCCGTGGCGACCAATGCCGGTCAGATCAAGACCGGATCGGCCTCGCGCACCGACCGCGTGGCCAAGTACAACCAACTCCTGCGCATTGAGGAAAGCCTCGGACAACAAGCACTCTATCCGCAACAGGCTGCCTTTTACAACCTACGGCGCGGATAGTTTTCCCCCGGTCCACACCGCGACTCTGTGCATCAGCCGCTGCCCCAAGAGCGCGGCTGCCAAAAGGGGGGCTCCTTGTCCGGCGGGCAGAACGGCCGCCAAACTCAGGGCAACGACCAGCCCCAAGTCGTCTAGCTCCAAAAGCTGCGTCGGCCCTACGCTAGTGCTCTGACGTACCGAGCGGTTGGTCAGTTTCCCCATACCATACCACACCCCGAACCGCATCCCCGGCACCACAGCAACCAAGGCCAAGAATACCCAAGCCCCAAACGCCAAGTTAAAGCCCCCCTCAACCAGCACCTCCCCAAGGGCCCACCCCAAGACCCCAAGTAACACCATTCGCACCATGTCTTGCCCCTGTTCCAAGGCCCGCAAGATGTCTAAGCGGCGTACCGTCGTATTGACCAACCAAATTCCAGCCATAGCCCCGACCCACAGAGGTTCCAAGCCCAAGGCACCAGCCAATCCGCTGCCCAGCAGAAGTCCAACCGCTATCATATAGTATAAGTATCCCCTACTAATGCCGCGGGTCGCTAAGTCCACAATCAAGCCGACCAAAGCACCCAATACTAGGCACGCCCCGCACTCCGCCCAGGTCCCTTCAATAACGACAACCGAAGGAAAACCCAGCGGCAAGCCCAGATCAAAACCCCCCGGACGCAACTGCATAAGCCCCACACCCGCTAATAACAAGCCAGCAAGTGCGCTAACCGAGGGCAACCAACCCGTGCTCTTTTTCTTTTTAGTGTTCCCTCGGCGGCTCTGGCGCTTCCAGCAAGCCGCACACAAGCCACAGACTCCCCATAATGCGGCTCCCGCCACCTCTCCCTGAGAAAAACCATAGCTCAGCACCCACAAACCCAAGCCCAACAAGCTCAGATAGCCGATTTCCAGCAACAGCAGAGGGCGGCTAATGTGCCTGAGCAGGCGCAACTCAATGCTACATCCAACCACCAACCCGAAAATCCCCACTAAAAACGCGGCGGCCAGATCGGCTGCCTCACTGAGGCTAGGCCGCATGTCCAACGGCGCGAGCAAGCCGAGCACTAGCCCGGCCAACGCGTACTGGACGCGGGAGGCTAAAAGCTCAGCCAAAAGAGGCGAGAGAGAAGCCCGCGACCTACAGAGGCGTACCACTGCGTAAATCAAACCCACGGCGGCCAGCCCCAGGCCAAAACTCAGGAGTACTTCGGCACTAGCCATCGCCTATTTTGCCTGTATATAAATCTGGGTTGCCCAACTGGGCGAAGCCCTCGTCAAAACCGAGACAAAACCGTTCCACCGCCGATTCGCCCAGCTTGACGACCTGCTCGTAGACTTGGTCTGAAGGCAACTGCGGACGGGCTAAAGCCGCACCATCCTTAAAGCGTACCCAGTGCTGGAGCCAATCTCCGAGGATCTTGCGCCCCAGATGAGCAAACGCCAACTTACACAAGGGATTAGGGCGGCGTCCGGCCACGCGGATGTGGCCTCCCCACCAGAGAATTTTGGGAATTCGTTGCAGCCACCGGGCGGTGGCCTCCTCCCCTCGTTCGAGCAGGCTCTCATCGGCATCCCGACCGTAGAAAACCTGCCCCACTTCCCCCAGCAAGCTGCGGCCATCAGCGCGGCGGGGAAAGTGCAAGCGCGCACACCACAATCCGTCCATTCCCGCGCTAGCCAGCAAGCGACAGTCAATCCCCCATTCCAAACGCATGTGCCATAAATCAGGCACGGCTGGCCGGGTCCCCGCGCGGAGCAAGGCCGCCACGCGCTCCTCAACCCAAGGATGTACGGCCATATCCGCATAGACGTGCAGCCCCCAACCCGCAGCAAACGCCCGCTCGTTAGCACTGGTGGCCCCGTGGATCAGAGCGCGCAAAAAATCGCCACAGCGCTCCAGATGTGCGCGGTGCGACAAGACCGCCGGGCCACCGGGGAAAAAGCCGATATCCGGGCCTACGGAACCGGCCGCAAAGGCCGCCCGCATCTTTCCTTCGTCCGCGCAATCGCCAAAAACTAAGGGAAAGCTCCGCTCGGCCAGCCACAAGTGGAAGAAACTACCGGCCAAACTTTAGAACGGGAGATCGTCGTCGTCGCCACCCGGACCCGGCGGCGGCGCAGCGGGCTGGGGGGGCTGCCCACTGGCAGGCCGGTCGGAGTAGCCAGCATCTCTACCACCACTGCCACCGCCTGCCTCGCCGCGGGAATCGAGCATCTGCATGTCGTTGACCACAATCTCAGTCGTATAGCGCTTCTGGCCGCTCTGGTCGTCCCAAGACCGAGTCTGTAGCTTGCCCTCGACATAGATCTTCGCGCCCTTTTTGAGGTACTGCCCGGCGATCTCGGCCAGCTTGCGCCAGAGCACGAGCCGATGCCATTCGGTCCGCTCTTGGCGCTCGCCCGTATTGCGGTCGTTCCAGCTTTCAGAGGTGGCCAAGTTAAAATTGGCTACGGCCACTCCGTCCGGCGTGTAGCGCACTTCGGGATCGCTGCCCAAATTGCCGATTAAGATCACTTTGTTCACCCCACGAGTCATAGTGTTCGCTCCTTTCTGCGGGCGCGTCGCAAGCGCGAGCGCACTCATTAGTGTTCGCAATTTTGCTTATCTTAGGCGCAAGCCTTAGCCCAGTCAAGGCCGACCTAGCCCCGCATCAGGCTTGACTTTCTCCAACGGCTTTCCTATTCTTCCATATCCTTAACTATTAAAGTGTTTACAGTAAGCCGACTTCCCCCTTTGTCTGGCACCGTAAGCACAGTTAATTAGGGGCCGAGTGCCCCATGGTTGCCGCTAGGCGGTAGCTTTTCTCCCCCTCCCAATACGTCCTCTTCTTGCCTTATTGCGCTGCATTTTGCGGCTGTGCTTAGAAAGAAAGTACGCCAACCATGGCTGGATCCCCTGTCGTTGTTCTCGATGTTGGTGCCTCAAAAGTTCTATGCCTAGTCGGCGAGGTGCAAAACAATTCCCAAGTCAAAATTTTGGGCTTGGGGCAAAGTCCCTGCACGGGTCTGCGCCGCAGCACTGTCATTGACATGCCCCAAGTAGCAGAGTCCATCCACCGAGCCATCACCGAAGCCGAGCGCTCGACCGGCCTCAAAATCGCCGGGGCCTATCTCGGCATGGCCGGCGCCGGCATCAGCACCCAGACAAATTACAGCACGGTGGGCATCTCCGGCTCCGCCAACCCCATCTCCGAAGCGGATCGGGACCGCGCTCTACTCGCCGCTGCCCAAGAACAGGTCGCCGAGGACCAGATGGTGATGCACCGCTTCGTCCAGAGCTATGCCGTCGATGGCGAGCCAGTACAAAACCCGCTCTGGCTACACGGCAATCGCCTATCAATTGAAGTGTTGACCGTTTCCGTGGCCGAGCATCTATGCACAGCCTTCCGCCACGCGGCTGCCAAAGCGGGCGTTGAGATCGTCGGCGTCGTCCTCGAAAGCGTGGGCGTGGCCCATGCCACCTTGTCCCAAGACGAGCGCGATATGGGTGTGGCCCTGCTCGATCTCGGCGCGGGCACCTGCGATCTGGCCATGTTCCTAGGTCCGATGCGGCACCTAGAAGAAATTCCGCTAGGAGGCGATGACATAACGCGCGATCTCTCGATTGTCTTGAGCATCCCCATCCGCGAGGCCGAGAAGCTCAAATGCCGCTTTGGCAGCGTTAGCTGTGCCGGGGAAGACTGCGACGAGACCGTCACGTACCACACGACCACCGGTCGCACCTGTACCTTAACTAAGCAGCAGATCAGCGCGGTCATTGAAGCCCGGCAGCGCGAGATCTTTGAATACGTGCGCCAAGCCCTCGTCAACAGTTCCTACAACGACCGCTTAGCCGCTGGCCTCGTCCTCACCGGCGGCGGGGCCTTGCTGGACCAGATCGCGCCACTCGCCGAGGAGGTGCTCGGCCACCCCGTCCGCATTGGCGTCCCCCAAAACGCGATCGCCCCCACCGAGATCAGCAACCCCAGCTATGCTAGCGCGATCGGTCTGTTGCGCTTTGTCGCTACCGATACCGAACACTGCGCTCCCGTCGGGCCGCACGACCCCGATCGGCCCCGCAACGGCTTTGCCCATACGATAGGCAAACTGTTCAATTTCTTTTAGTAGGCGGCGCGAACCGAAGCTGTTCTTGACACCGTACTTGGCTCCGCCTAGTTTCTATTGCACAGCATAGCCGCCATAGCTCAGCTGGTAGAGCAACTCACTCGTAATGAGTAGGTCCCCGGTTCGAGTCCGGGTGGCGGCTCCACGACACAACGCGGGCTTGCGCACTAGTCGCCAGCTCGCGTTTGCATTGGTCCCCTTTTCCGGCAGCCTGTGTCTGTTACAGATCTCCCCACGCTAAACGCCTGCCTCAATACCTTGTGTGCGCTTTTGCTCGTGCGAGGCTACCGGCAGATCCGCCGCGGCGCACGCCAAGCCCACCAAAAGTCCATGCTGGCTGCCCTCGTCTGCTCCGCGCTCTTCCTTTGTTCGTATCTGGTTTACCACGTTCAGGTAGGTTCGGTACCCTATCCCCACTACGACTGGACCCGCCCCCTGTACTTCGCTGTGCTCATACCCCACGTGCTCCTCGCCGCGCTAATGGCTCCTTTTGTGGCCCTTGTCGTCTGGCACGCATACAACCAAGATTTCGCCCGCCATCGTCGGTTAGCTTGCTGGGTCTGGCCGGTGTGGATATTTGTATCGGTTAGCGGCGTGGTGGTCTATCTAATGCTCTACCAACTCTGAGATCAGGAGCCGCGGCTGCGGGCCACCATCCAAGCGGCCCCAGCGGTCGTCAGCACCGTCCAACCGCTGGTGATCAGCAAGGCACGCACAAATGCTGCATCCGCTATCAGTTGAGTCGGCATCGCGTAGAACGCCTTGCGCAAAACGACTAGCGCATAGGTCACGGGATTGCACTGCATTATCCACTCGAGCCAAGGCGCCGCTCCTTCAATGGGAAAGAGCGCACCGGAAAGAAACCACAAGGGGATGAGCACAACGCTCATTACTGCGTGGTAGCCAGCGACTGAATCCAACTGCCACGCGACCATGAAGCCCAAACCCGTGAAGCCCATGCCGATCAGCGCACAGAGGGCCAAGAGCGTCAAGATCACCTCCACTGATAACGCAATGCCAGCCACCGGTGTTAGCAACAAAAACACGAGCACCTGCAACAAGGCAATGAGCGTACCACCGACCAGCTTGCCCAGTGCTATACTCAGACGCGACACGGGTGCTACCAGCACACCTTGCAAAAAGCCAGCACTGCGGTCTTCAATGAGAGTAATGGTGGAAAAAATCGCCGCGAAGAGCAGGAGCATCAGCGCGATGCCCGGATAGAAAAACTCTCTATAGCTCAGCTCGCTGCCTCCGCTGATGAAGCTGTCGGCAAAACCCGAGCCCATGAAAAACCACAGCATCAGCGGCTGCACCAAGCTCCCCAAAAGCCGCGAAGGCTGGCGAAAAAAGCGCAGCACTTCGCGCTGGGCCAGAATCCACGCGCCGTTCAAGCCGCATTTCCTTCCTCGAGGTGCTGGCCCGTGTAGCGCACGAACACATCGTCGAGCGACGGAGGAGCCAAAGACAGCAAGCGGATCTGGGAACCGAAGCGCTGGAATACCTCGTCGAGGCTGATGTCGCCATTGAGCGGGATGCGCAAGTCCTGATCGACGACTAGGCCCTCTAAGCCCATGTCGCTGTGCAGCGCAACTTGCAGCGCGGCCGCATCGTCGCTGCGCAGCGTGAGAATTTCGCGCCCCAGTTGGCGTTGCAAGACCCTTGGGGGGCCACAGACGAGCAATTGTCCTTGGTGTAAAATGGCGACTCGGTCTGCACACTCAGCCTCGTCCAAGAGGTGGGTCGAGACCACGACCGTGAGTTGCTCGTCCGCTTTGAGTGCTTCCACTTGATTCCAGAAATCTTGGCGCGCCACCGGATCCAACCCCGTTGTCGGCTCGTCGAGCACGAGAATCGCCGGTGTTGGCAACAGCGCCTTGGCCAATTCGACGCGCCGCCGCATGCCTCCAGACAGCTTCTCCACCTGCTCGTTGCGCCGTTCCCACAAGCCGACAACCTCCAGCAACTGTTGACTGCGCTGGCGCACAGCGCCTCGGCCCATGCCGTAGAGCAAACCCGCCATCCGCAAGTTTTCGCCGACTGTCATTTTCCCATCGAGCGCGGGATTCTGAAAGACGACTCCCAACTGACGGCGCACGGCCGACGGATCTTGCCCCAAGAGCGCGCCGCCGACCCGCACGGCACCCGAGGTGGGTACCAGCGCGGTGGTTAGCGCGCGCAAGAGGGTAGATTTACCGCTGCCATTAGGCCCCAACAGGGCCGTCGTCTCCCCATAGTGGATGTCGAGATCGATCGCGTGGAGGGCGCGATGGCCCGCTTTCTTCCGCGTATCTGCATAGACATGGGAAAGCTGCGAGATACTGATGAGCACTTGGGGATCCAACGGAAATCTCCTGCACCGAAAAGCCGAGCGCGTTGGGGCGACAAGACAAAAAATTAAAAAATTAACCGGATTATCTGCTAGCGTCAAGAAATCGGGTCGTGGTACATTTTGCAATCTCCAATTGTCGCGGTCCGGTTGCGGTCGGGCTTGGGGTTGAGCCGGGGCGATCCAACGGGAGTAAAGCTAAACTTCCGCTTGACAAACCTTTGCTGAAATTCATAAAATAGGACTTGCAATTCACAGCGGCGCGTTGCGTTTGGGTATAGAACCCCCGCCGTTTGCGGCATTCTTAGTCGGATTAACAGGACATGGGCACAACGTCAATATCACAAAGAACGCCATCGCCGGGAGCGGTGCTGATGGCGGTGCCTTGTTCTACGCTTGTGATAACGCCGAGACTTAATCTCCATAAGTCGTTAAAAAACAATGACTTACCCCCCCCCCCCCGAATTTTCTTGGGCATTAAGCCCTAGCTTCACTCACCAACCTATTTGCCTCGCTCCCCTTCCTCTACGGAAGCGGGAAACGGCATTATTCTGTCCGGCCGCGTCGGTAAGCTCCATCGGCCAGTGGTCAGTGGTCAGTGGTCAGTGGTCAGTGGCCACCCATCCCCATCACAAACGAAACCCATCCTCGATAGCCGCGCGGTTATCGGCCGGCGACGTTGTAGCCCGAGCGCTCGCCGCGCGGGATTCGTCTTGCTTAACGGTAGCAAAAACGCAAGAACACAGCGGCTTAGTGATAAGGCTAAGTCCATTTTCTTCTATCCCTTTTCCCTTTTCTAAAGGAGTGAAATCATGAGTACGCACACGCGGCTTTTTACCTTTCCTTTTTTGCTGGCGGCCAGTTTGGTGTTGGGCTGGGCCGGCGAGGCTGTGGCTCAGACCGAGAACATCGACATATCCGTTGATCGGCGTTCCGTCCGCGAGGATGGAGGGGCGCAAGATATTGCGATAACAGCCGAATTACGCGACGCTGACGCGAAGGCGAAGGTCGATCTTCATCTTCCGATGAGTCTCGTCGGTGTCACGGCCCGCTATCTCAACGAGTACTTCAGAATATCTTTACCCTCTTTGGTGATTAAGAAGGGCGCGCGCAAGGCGACCGGGACGATCACCGTAACTCCGATAAACAATGATCGGATTGGAACGAACCCGGCCAACGCTTCAGCGAATGTTGATACCCTGACCATAACGGGTACTATTGATACATCGAAGGTTCTAAAGCGGGTTAATATTCCTATCGTGATTGACGTAGAGGGTTCCACTGGAACCATCTTCGAGAAAGGCAAAACCGCCGCGTCCTATACTGAGAGCGGGACTGGTGTTACTGGCGTCTTCTATATTGATATTATTGACGACGATGTGTTCGTCCCCACGATCAACCTCTCTTTTTCGCCGTCCAAGCTCAGCAAGCAGGCGGATGCGACTTCGATTGAAGTAACGGCTATGTTGGATGGTGGCTCGTGGACGGAGCGCGACCTTGAAACTCAATTGGTTGTTTCTTCTACTAGTACGTTGACGCGCGATGTGGATTACTCGATTCGAGGGCTGGGGAAGTTGACCATTCCAAAGCGGAAGATCGACGCGACGACGACGATCACCGTCGATCCGAATAATAAGGCGGGTAATATCGTGCTGGGGGCCAAGGATACGCTGCTGGTGGAATTCAAGAAACGGCTCAATAGCGCAGGTAAGCAGGTCCGGTTCGACTTAAGGATGGAAGGGACCTTAAATAAAGATAATGATGTGCATAATGCGCCGGGAAAACAGGCGCTCACGCTTAATGAAGTCATTCATAGAAACGCTGTCCTCGGCGTGGACTTTGACGGCGATGGATCTATTGGAAAAGACTCAAATGGGGATGGGGTTTTTGCGCTCAATTTCGGTGTTAATCCATATAACACTGCCGATTCCGACTTCGTACCTGCGGGGACCGTCTTGGTAGAAAAAGACTTGGGTATCGACTTTTTCAAGGATGACGATCTTTTGGATACCTATGTGGTACCCGCCGGAAAAATACTAACGGAAGGAGGTCCATACTTACTTGATGTAGGTGCCACGAATGCCGGAAACACTGCTCAGACTCATCTCGAGCTCCGTGTTGACTTTAACGGCGATGGGAAAATCACTAACAGTAACTTCGCCAATGGGACAAAGGTAAAGCGGGTGGACTCTTTTGTCATTCCTGTTGTGGTCAATCCGGGCACCATCACGGTTGAGGACGTTGCGGTGGCGCGGCTCAAGAATTTTACGCTGAGTCCGAAAACGATCCGCGAAGCCGCCGGGGTGACGGACGTTACGATGACCGTTGAGTTGGAGACGGCCTTAACCGGCGCTAAGGCAGTGGACTTTCAGATTACGGCGGGTGAGGGGACGCGCGATGTGCATTACGAGGTGGAAGTCATTGAGGGCTTGACGATCCCGGCCGGCGACACCAAAGGCACGGCGACGCTGCGCGTCACGCCGGTGGACAACAGCACTTCGCATAATGCGCGGACGTTCACGGTGACAGCGAAAGTCGGAACCGAAGAGTCTCAGATGAACGAGCAGACGTTCACGATCACGGACGATGAGACGCTGAGCGAGAATATCACGCTGTCGGTCAGCCCGGGTGAAATCAAAGAGGACGCGGGTGAGACGACGGTCACGGTGACCGGCACGTTAGACGGCAAGGTGCTCGACGCGAATGCGACGATCTCGTTGGTTTTGGATGAGGATGCGTCCGGTGCCGCGACGCGGGACGTGGATTACACGGCGGTGCTTCGCTCGCTGACGATTCCACGCGGCGAGATCACCGGCTCGACGACGATCACGATCACGCCGGTCAACGACGGCAAAGCCGACAACGACGAGACGATCACACTGAAGCCACTCAAGGACGACCTCAAGAACCAAGACGACGACAAGATCACGGTCGGCCCCGTGGCGATCAAGCTGAAAGACGCGGCGATGATGGATGATTCTTCCGAGACGCCCGCGGACACGAGATGGCCGAGTTTCGGCACTGGGGCGTTAGCCTTTGAAGCGACGGTGGGGCAAGCGTTTAGCGCGGTGTTGCCCGCGGCGACGGGCGGTCAAGGAACGCTGATGTACAGCGTTTCGTCGAACCTGCCGCTGGGGCTGTCGTTTGACGCGGCCACGCGGACGCTTTCCGGGACGCCGACGCTGGCGGGCATGGCCTCGGTCGTCTATACAGCGATTGATGCCGACGGCGATGGCGGAGTGCGGACTTTTACCATCACGGTCGCCGAGGCTCAGCCAGTGACGATTGGCGTCGCCAGCGTGATGGCTTCGCAATCGGCGGTGCGCGAAAACGGCGAGACGGCTGAAATCCGCGTTACAGCGACTCTGTCGGGCGCGGCTCCGGCGGCTGAGACGGTCCGTTTCACGATTGTGCCGCCGGCCAGCGGAACGATGGCCACCCGCGACGTGGATTATACGGCGACATTAGCAGGGACCGTCACCATCGCGGCCGGGGAAAAGGCGGGTTGGACGACGCTTTTCCTGTCGCCGATTGACAACGCTTCGGCGGACGGCCATAAGCACTTGGGTGTGCGAGCGGCGGCTTCGGGCGGCTGGGCGCAGGTGGACCTGCGGATTTCCGACGACGAAACGCCGAGCACGTCTCTGGTGCTGTCGGTGACGCCAAGTGCGCTCAGCGAGTCAGCGGAATTGACGGAAGTGATGGTCATGGCCGCGCTGGACGGCAAGCCGTTGGCCGAGAACGCCACGGTCTCCGTTTCGATTGACGCGGCTGCGAGTAGTGCCACGCGCGACACGGACTACTCGGCCCTATTCAATCCGACCATCACTATTGCCGCCGGTTCGATTATGGGTTCGACGCGCCTGTTGGTTGATCCGGTCTCCGACGGTATGGCTGAAGGCGACGAGACGATCGTGCTCAACGCGATGCTGCCGGGTTTGACGGCGGGTTCGGCGACGCTGGTGCTGACCGACATGGATAGCGGCATGATGGACGGCGACGATGATAAGGAGATGATGCTCCCCTTGGCATTTGTTGATGGTGCTTCGATTGCCGTCCATACCTACACGGCGGGCACGGCGATTACGCCGTTGGTGCTGCCGGTGGCGTTGGGCGGCGAAGGCACCATCACGTATAGCGTGTCGGGTCTGCCGACCGGGCTGTCGTTTGACGCGGCCACCCGGACGATTTCCGGGACGCCAGAAGCCGAGGGAACCATGGAAGTCACCTACACGGCGATGGCTGGCGCCGAAAGCGTCTCGCTGATGTTCACGATTACGGTCAACGCGATGCTGGATTTTGGCGACTTGAGCGCGTTGTTCGGTCTGTTCAACAGCGGAGCCGGCAAAGCCAATCCAGCCGACTCGCACGACGACAGTATGATTCAACTCGCCATTAACGTGCCGGCAAACCTGACGTTGCCGGCCGTCTCCGGGGGCACCCCGCCGCTGACGTATAGCGTGTCGGGTTTGCCGACCGGGCTGTCGTTTGACCCGGCCACCCGGACGATTTCCGGGACGCCGACGACGATGGGCGAGACGGTCGCGACTTACACGGTCATGGATGCCAGCGGCGCGCGTCAGTCGCTGCCGTTGAGCATGGCGGTGGTGGAGCCGCCCCTGTCGGCGCCGACTAATCTGGTCGCCGAAGACTACAAAGGCGCGGATGGCCAAGGCGACCAAGGCGGTTTTGTGATGCTGTCTTGGGAGTTGTCGGCGGATCATAAGTCGCTGGACGGCTATCGCATTTTCCGTGCGTTGCCGGTGCTGGAAAATGAGATGGTGCCGTGGGCGCAAGTAGATGCCGTGCCTGGGGTGGCGATGGGCCGTGCCATCGTGGCGACGCTGGATAACGTCTCGACGCGCTGGGGTATTGCCGCCGAGCGCGGGGGGCGCACCACGCACACGATGGCCAAGGCCGTGTTCGTCGAGGCCGACGACCTGACCGCGCCTTACGCGCAGATGGCGGCGACGCTGCAAGCCAGCCGCGCCGCCGCGCAGGGCGGTGAGGGTCCGGTGCTGGCGTCGTTGCTGCCGGAAGCATTGGCTTACGCTCGCGGCGTGGCGCCGAAGCTAAATGTCGTCAGTAGTGTGCTGAGTTCGTCGATTACTTGGACGGCCGAGGCCGTGCGGGCGACTGACGACATCGCGCCGTTGGCTGTGTCCGCACTACAGGTGTTGGATGCACCGGACGATCAAGGCGGTCGCATCGCGCTGACGTGGACGCTGTCGCCGTCGGATCAGGTGCTGCAAGGGGTCGTAGCTGGCGCGTTGGGCCCGGCGCCGGTCGAGCCGGTCGTGGGCGTACATGGCTATCGCATCTATCGCCGCGCCGTCGGGGAAGAAACGTTTTCCGTGGTCGCCGAGGTGGAGGCCGGGGTCGCGTCCTTCGTCGATGAGACGGCGCAGCATGGCGTGCATTACACCTATCAGGTGCGGCCCTTTGATTGGGACAATGAGACCGGTTCGGTCGAGCATACCGCGTTAGCCGTGCGCAACCGGGTGGCCGATAGCCAAGGGCAGGCCCTGTTGGGGCTGTTCGGCGCCGACCATCGTATCGGGTTCGACGATTTCTTCGTGTTGGCCGACCGCTTCGGCTTGACGGCGGGCGACGCCGGGTTTGATCCGGCGTTTGACCTGGCGCCGAATGGGACGATTGACTTCGACGATTTCTTCGTGTTGGCCGACCATTTCGGTCGTAGCGTGGCCGCGGCAGGCAAGCCGGTGCCGCTGCGGACCGGGCTGAACGGGGACGCACGACTGTATCTGGACGCGCCGACAGCCCTGCCGAGCGTAGGAGAAGAGTTCGTCGTTAATGTGCGATTGGCCGACTTCGTGGCGGTCAAGGGCTACGGCTTGCAGGTAACGTATGACGCCGACCAGTTGACTTTCGTCGAGGCGCGGACCGATCAGCCGCTGGGTGATAGCGCATTCGCTACGCCGCAGGTGTTGGCCGACCAAGCGGGCGTGTTGACGGTAGCCGCTCACGGCGACGTCGTTTCGGACGGCGAACTGATGCTGCGCTTAGTCTTCCGTCCAACGACCGAGATCGAGCACACGACCCTCGAAATCACCGACAGCCAGACGTATGACCGGGCGTTGGGCTTCAACCGGCTGGCATTGCCCGCGCCGGTGGCGGTGCAGACGCGCCCGGCCGTGTTCTCGCTGGCGGCCAACTATCCGAACCCGTTCAATCCGCAGACGACGATTCAGTATGCGTTGCCGCAAGCGGCGGCCGTGGGGCTGACCGTGTACAACGTGTTGGGTCAGCCGGTGCGGACGCTGGTCGCCGAGCATCAGGCGGCGGGTCGTTACGCGGTGGAGTGGGACGCGACCAACGATAGCGGCCAGAGCGTGTCGTCGGGAATGTACTTCTACCGCTTGCAGGCGGGCGGCGATTTCCTCGACATCAAGAAGATGCTGCTGCTCAAGTAACATCCACGACACGATGTTGGCGAGTTACGGAAATGGGACCTCAGTTTTCTGGGGTCCCATTTCTATTGTCCATGTCGGGAATTAGACAGCGCACTGGTTTGCCCCGCCGTCCCCGCCGTCGGTTCCCATTTCTATTGTCAAGGTCGGCAACTACTCTGCACTGCCAAAGCGGGATTAGACCAAATCATTCGGTCGTGATACGTTTTGAAGTCTCCAATTGTCGCGGTATGGTTGAGGTCGGGCTTGGGTCGCCGGGGTTCAGGCCGAGCGAGAGCGACCCGTGCAACGGGAGTAAAGCTAAATTTCAAAACGTACCACTATCAGAAATCGAATCAAATTGACAGGAATTGTCTTTTCTCATACATTTTTCAACTCAGCCTTGGTTGTAAAAAATCCCGATTCATACTTTTGCGCTAGCCTTAGTTCGCAGCCCACTTCCCAACCGACGGGCGCGAAACTCGACACACCCGCATCACTTTTATTAGGTAAGGCCGACAGTATGTCAACCAAAACCAAGTCTGCACGTTGGTACCGCGCCCTCTTAGTCGTCGCGGCTATTGCACTGGTCGGAGTGGCGTTGCCGCTTGGGGGATTTTGGTATTTGAACCAACCGACCTACGAATACCCAGCGCGTACAATCCACATCCCCCAAGGTGCGAGTGCCCGCTGGATCGGCCAGTTGCTAGCGCGGGAAAATCTAATCCACAACGCCCACGTCTTTGCTTGGACTGTCCAGTTCAAGGGCCTCGGTCATCAGCTTAAGGCAGGTACCTATCAGCTCGACGGCATCGGCACGACAGCCGACCTAGTCCAATCCCTGCTCAAGGCTCCCATCCAAACCCAACCCGCGACAATCCCCGAGGGGCTGCATCGCCACCAGATCGCGAGCCAGTTGCAGGCCGCAGGCGTGGCGGATTCGGCTCGCTTTATCGCCGCCACCGAAGACCCGCAGCTCATCCGCCAACTCGGGGTGGCCGCGTCCACGCTCGAAGGCTATCTCTTCCCCGAAACGTATTTCTTCGACCCAAACGCCGATGAACGCGCCATCGCCTCGCTCATGGTCGGCCAATTCTACCGCGTATTCGCCGACTCCCTGCGCCAGCGGCTCAACGATCTTGAACTTTCGCTGCACCAAGCTGTGACGTTGGCCTCGATCGTCGAGCGCGAAGCAGTGGCCGTTGAAGAGCAGCCCATTATCTCCGGCGTCTTCCAACGCCGCCTCAAACTCAACCGCCGCCTCGAATCCTGCGCGACGATCAACTACGTTCTCGGCGAGAACAAGAAGCGGCTGACTTATGCCGACTTGAAGGTGGATTCGCCCTTCAACACGTATCGCCACCACGGCCTGCCCCCCAGCCCCATTAGCAACCCCGGGCGCACGGCTCTTCTCGCCGTGCTCTACCCCGAGAAAACCGACTATCTCTACTTCGTCGCACGCGGCGACGGCACCCATATCTTCAGCCGCACCAACAGGGAACACGAGCGCGCCAAGCGCCGGATCAAGCTAGCCCAGCGCGTGAATTGACGCTCAATGATCTGCGGCTATATTCTCTCAAAACCCAACCAAACCCAAGCAGGAGCAAACGCATGGCCGGGATGTTGCAGATTATTACCTATATGCTGGCTTTCTACTTAGTGGTTAAAGGCTGCGAGGTCCTAATGACGGCTCTGGCTTCCAATCGAGAGGACCGGACGGGTTTGGTGGTTTTTGGCATTTTGGTGCTAGGGGCTTGTGTCATCGCGGCGATGGGCTTTGTCGCGTGGCAAGATACGCATACGACCTCAACCTTTAGCGACTTGCGGCGGTAGCAATAAACCTGAAGGCATCTTGATCACCCTGATAATTATCCATTCAAAACCGGCGCTACACGAGTGCCGGAATCAAACGCTGAGATAGGTCTTGTCTAGCGACATCCCTCCATGTCCATACTAGACGCTCTCAATCCAGAGCAACGCCGGGCGGCCGAGGCCGCGGGCGGCCCGCTGTTGGTCCTCGCTGGAGCCGGCTCGGGTAAAACCCGCGTCCTCACCCATCGCATCGCCTTTCTCATCAAAGAAGTCGGGGTGCCCCCGTGGCGCATCCTCGCCGCGACCTTTACCAATAAGGCGGCGGGCGAAATGCGCGAGCGCATCGAGCAGCTCGTCGGTTCGGCGGCCACCGAACTATGGGTCGGCACCTTCCACTCGATATGTGCGCGCATCCTGCGTCGTCAGGCCGAGGGTTTTGGTTTTGACCCCAACTTCTCCATCTACGACGAAGACGACCGCCGCGCCACCATCCGCCGCGTCCTCAACGCCCACCAGATCGACGAGCGCGAACTCGCGCCGCGCGCGGTCGTCAGCCAGATCAGCCGCGCCAAGAACGCCATGCTCGACCCCAGAGAATTCGCGCACCAAGCAAACGAGAACCAACGGCAAATCGCCGAACTCTACGCCGACTACGAGCGCGAGTTGCGCCGCAACCAAGCCCTTGATTTCGACGACTTGCTCGTCGAGGTCGTGCGCCAGTTCGAGCGCCACCCAGACATTTTGCAAACCTACCAAGAGCGCTTTGAGCATTTGCTCGTCGATGAATACCAAGACACCAATCGGCCTCAGTACTTGCTCTGCCGCCAGCTAGCGGCGCTCCACTGCAACATCTGCGTGGTCGGCGATGACGACCAGTCGATCTACCAGTTTCGCGGGGCCGACATCCGCAACATCCTCGACTTTGAACGCGACTATCCAGAGGCCCGCCTAGTGCGGTTAGAGCAAAACTACCGCTCCACCGGCCGCATTCTCGCCGCCGCCAACGCCGTCATCAGCCACAACCAAGGCCGCAAGGGCAAAGCGCTGTGGACGAATGGCCCCGAAGGCGACCCGGTCGCGGTTGTTGAATGCGACTCGGACCGCCGTGAGGCCCGCCACGTCGTCGATGCCATCCGTCGCTACGACCGCTTGGGCCGCTACAGCCTCGGAGACGCCGCCGTGCTCTACCGCACCAACGCCCAATCGAGGCCCTTTGAAGAGGAGTTGCAACGCGCCCGTCTTCCCTATGTGATCATCGGCGGTATCCGCTTTTACGACCGTCGCGAAATCCGCGATGTGCTGTCCTACTTGAGGCTGTTGGTCAACCCGGCCGACGACACGGCCCTGCGCCGTATCGTCAATACGCCGCGCCGCGGCATTGGCGACACCTCGCTTACGCGCTTGCAGGCTTTCGCCCAAACCCAAGGCTGGAGCCTTTCTACGGCACTGAAACACCTCGACGAGGTGCCCAGCCTCAGCAGTCGCGCACAAAAAAGCCTCGCGGCCTTCGCGGACCTGATCGGCGAACTGATGGCCGCCACCGATGAACTCTCCCTGCCCGAACTAGGCTTTGCCGTCGTCGAAAAGAGTGGATACCGCGCCATGCTCGCGGCGGAAAACACGCCAGAAGCCGAGGCCCGCTTGCAGAATCTCGACCAGTTACTCGCTGATATGACCGAATACGCAGACGCGAATCCAGCCGCGACTTTAGCGATCTATCTCGAAGAAAAGTCCCTGCTGACCTCGGCGGACGAAAGCGACAACAAGGGCAACGCCATTACCTTGATGACCCTGCACAGTGCCAAGGGCTTGGAGTTCCCCTTGGTTTTTGTCTGCGGCCTCGAAGAGAATCTCTTTCCCACGGCGCGGGCTGTCGGCGATCCCCCAGCCATTGAAGAAGAGCGCCGACTCTGCTACGTGGGCATGACCCGGGCGCAAGAACAGCTCAGCCTCACCTATGCCCGGCGTCGCTATGCGTACGGCTCGCTGCTTGCAACCGAACCCTCGCGGTTTTTAAGCGAAGTCCCAGCCGAGCTAACGACCCAGCATTACGAGTTGGACCGCGGCGTGGACCGCACGCGGCAGCGCGTCGGCCCACGGCAGCGAAAGAAGGCCGCGGCCCCCCAAGGCGTCCACTACGAGTGGGACGCCGAGCAGGCGGCTAACTTCGACGAGTTCGTTGCCCAAGACGACTTCCTCGCCGAGGGCCAGTGGGTGCGCCACCCCCAATGGGGGCGTGGGCAGATCGTCAGCCGCGAAGGGCACGGCGAAAAGATGAAGCTCTCCATCCGCTTTGGGACGCGGACCAAACGCATTGCGGTCGCGTACGCCCAGCTCGAACCCGCCTGAGCGGCCCATTGCCCCAGCAGGGGCTGATCGTTAGGTTTAACTGTTTATCTCGTTTTCCCTAACGGACTTATGGGCACTCCAACATCCGCAAACCCACGCGTGGCCCTGCAAAACGTAGGTTGCAAGCTCAATGCCTACGAAGTAGAAGCCCTCGCCCACCGCCTGACCGAGCGCGGCTATTCGCTCGTGCCCTTCGGCTCTGAGGCCGACGTGTACGTGGTCAATACCTGCACGGTCACCGGTGCGGGCGACGCAGACTCGCGCAAGGCCGTACGCCGTGCCCGGCGGCGCAATCCAAGCGCGGAGATCGTCGCCACGGGCTGCTATGCTCAGCGGAGACCAACAGACCTCGCAGCGGCCGGGGCCGACTTGGTCGTGGGCAACGGCCAGAAGGCCCAGCTCGTCGAGTTGCTCGAAGCACACCTAGCCGGTGCCGAAATCCCCGCCCCCGCGGCAACGAGGCCGCGCACTGAGCAATTTCTCGCCATTGACGGCATCGTGCCCCAAGGCCGCACCCGCGGCAGCCTACAAATCCAAGACGGCTGCGACGAACACTGCACCTATTGCATTATCCCAGCGGTGCGCGGGCACAGCGCCAGTCGCCCAGCCGCCGCAGTCATCGCCCAAGCCCAGCGCATGGTCGCAGCCGGCTACCGCGAGCTCGCTCTGACCGGCGTCCACACGGGCCGCTATGGGTTCGACCAAGGCCAGCCCGAAGCCCTCGTCGGACTCCTCGCCGCGCTGGAACAAATCGACGGTTTGGAGCGCATTCGCCTCAACTCCATTGAGCCGGGTTATGTCACCGACGCGCTGATTGACCAAGTGGCCGCTTCTCCGGCGCTCTGTCGCCATTTCCACGTGCCTTTGCAAAGCGGTGACGACCACATTCTCAAGCGCATGGGGCGGCGCTACACGCGCGCCTATTACGCCGAGCGGATAGAGCGGATCGCCAGCCACATCCCCGGCTGCGCCATTGGCACTGACGTCATGGTCGGCTTCCCCGGGGAGGCCGACGCGCATTTTGCCCAGACGCGCGCCTTGTTGGCCGACCTGCCGCTGACGTACCTCCACGTCTTTTCGTATTCTCAGCGGGCCGGCACCCCGGCCGAGCGCCTGCCCGATCACCAGGACACCGCCGTCAAAAAGGAGCGCGCCCAAGCACTCATTGCCCTCGGCGCAGCCAAGCGGCTTGCCTTCCACCAGCGCTTTGTCGGCCACACACTCCAAGTCCTCGCCGAAGGGCGCTCAGACCCAGCCACCGGCTTGCAGGTCGGCTTGAGCGATAACTACGTCAAGGTCCTCTTCGCCGGCTCGGCCCGGTCCAACGAATTCGCGGACGTGCAAATCGAGCAGGCCCGCGAAGACCTAGTTTTTGGAGTGCGCCCATGAACTTGCCTCTCCTCGATACGACCGAATACCAGCCCGTGGCAACGCGCCCTGGTCCGGCGGGCCGACGCGTGTACATCGAGACCTATGGCTGCCAGATGAACGTGGCTGACAGCGAGTTGGTGGCCAGCATCCTCACCGACGCCGGGTTTCAGATTACCGAACAAGCCGAACAGGCCGACATCATCCTGCTCAATACCTGTGCGGTGCGCGAACACGCCGAGGAGCGGGTCATTGGCCGCGTCAGCCAGCTCAACGGCCTCCGCGCCCACCGGCCCAACCTCACCTTGGGCATCCTCGGCTGCATGGCCCAACACCTGAGCAAAACCCTGCCGGACCGCGCTCCTTTTGTCGATTTGGTCATGGGGCCGGATTCCTACCGCCGCCTGCCCCAACTGCTCGCCCAATCGAGCGACGACGCGCTCTTAGACGTGCGGCTCGACCGCTCGGAGAACTACAGCGGCGTCCATCCCCAGCGCACAACCGGCACCAATGCGTGGGTGACCATCATCCGCGGGTGCGACAAGTTCTGCACGTTCTGCATTGTGCCCTTTGTGCGCGGCCGGGAGCGCAGCGTACCCGCCGACGATATAGTTCGTCAAGTCCAACACCTTGCTGCCGAGGGGTTCAAGGAAGTCACCTTACTCGGTCAGACCGTTAATTCCTACCGCACGGGCAACGTGGATTTCGCCGATCTCTTGCGGCAAGTCAGCCAAGTCGAGGGCATTGAGCGGGTGCGCTTCACCTCGCCCTATCCGGTTGACTTTACCGACCGCGTGATCGACGCTATGGCCGAGGTCGGTCCGGTGTGCCCGAGCCTGCACCTGCCCGTGCAGAGCGGCTCGGATGAGCAACTCGCCCGCATGCGTCGCGGGTACACCGTCGATCAATACCGACAGCTCGTGTACAAGCTGCGCACCGCCCTGCCCGACCTCGCTCTGACGACCGACATTATCACCGGCTTTTGCGGCGAGACCGACGCGGACTTCCGCCAAACCTGCGACCTAATGGCCGAGATCCGCTACGATTCGGCTTTCATGTTTAAGTACTCGGAGCGCGAAGGCACGTACGCCCACAAGAAGTTGCCCGACGAGGTCCCCGAAGCCGTCAAGGGCGAGCGTCTCCAGCACATCATCGCCCTGCAAGAGGGGATTTCGCGCCAGATCAATCAGCGGCAAGTTGGCCGCACGGTCGAAGTCCTCGTCGAGGGCCTCTCCAAGCGGCCCGCCGCCGATGGCCAACCCCGTTACTACGGCCGCACCCCGCAGGGCAAGACAGCTATTTTCCCACAACGAGCAACGAGCAACGAGTTCGCCTCCGTCCGCATCGCCCGCACCACATCGCACACCCTCTTTGGCGACCGGCTTTAGTACCAAGCGAGCGACAAGTTGACGGGCTATCTACTAAAGGAAACCTGCGATGGCACCTGCCAAATTTCGCTTCAAAAAGATTGGCTCCATACGGGAAGCAGTACTAGAATCAGGCAATCTGACGATAAGACCTACTCTTGTATACGCTTTATGGCTTTCTGAAATCTCGTCGTCCGCGTTGGGGTTGCACCAGATTCAAACGCACCGTAGATAGCGCAACGCTTAATCAAGAACGAAAAGCGGAATAAAAGGCTCGAAAAACAATCAGTAAGACCTAAGTACAGCACTGAAAACGAACGGTATAAAGGAACTAATATCGCAACATTTGTCAGGCAACCACTAACGCTTGCAGCCTTGACAAACGAACTATCCACTGAGAAGCCTTCCGAAACTTCCCATGCCCCGCACCAACGAAATCGCCTTTAACGTCGCACTGTCGAACGTGCTGCGGACCAAGCACCCGCGCTGGCGCGACCGCACCAGTGCAGAGCAACAGGACGTCGTCCGTGAGACGGCATTGCGGCCGGATATCGTCATTCGTCCTCCGGGTGGCATTCCGGTCGTCCTCGAAACCGAGTTTGAACCAGCACGCAGCGTCGAAGAAGACGCCCAAAAACGCTTGGGGAACTTCTTGCAGCACACAGGTACCCAGCTTGAGCAAACCATCGCCGTCCGCATTCCGCAAGACCTAAGCGAAGTGCCGCAGGAAAATTTGGCGCGGGAGATCGAAGCGGCTGAGTTCCGCTATTGCACGTACTCGTTGCCAGCGGATAGGGCCGTGCGCTGGCCCGCCAAGGGCTGGCTCTCCGGCAGCATTGACGATCTCGCTAGCTGTATTGAAAACGTCTCGTTGTCCGAGCGGCTGCTCGCCGAGGGAACGCAAATTCTAGAGCAGAGTATTGGCGATGCCAGCGGCGCGTTGCGCGAAACGGCTGGACCCACCGTGCTAAAGAAAATGGCGCAGTTCCTCCACCAAGAGGACGGCGAGCAAACCTCGCGCATGGCTATGGCCATCGTCGCCAACGCGCTCGTCTTTCACACCGCTATTGTTGAAGCGCACGGTATCGCTGCCATCGACGAATTGCGTATTCCAGGGCGCAACGACGTCAGCAAGAGCCGGTTGCTTGCATGTTGGCAGCATATCCTCGATAACATCAATTACTATCCAATTTTTCGCATTGCCTCCGATTTGCTTCTACCGATTCCCGACGGTACGGCGAATGGGGTCCTCAATCGCCTCGCGCAGGCGGCCAGCGACTTAGCCGGGTTGGGGGCTACCACTTTGCACGATCTTTCTGGACGGATGTTCCAGCGGCTCATCGCCGACCGGAAATTTCTCGCCACGTTCTATACGCTGCCGACCTCGGCCGCCCTGCTCGGCGAGTTAGCGGTGGCTCGTTTGGATGCGGCAACGGATTGGTCCAACCCGGACGCTTTCATCCGTCTCCGAGTCGCCGACCTAGCCTGCGGCACGGGTGCTCTGCTTTCGGCGACTTATCGCGCCCTAGCGTCGCGCCATCGGCGAGCGGGCGGCGACGATCAGCTACTGCACCAGCAGATGATGGAACACGCCCTCATCGCGGCTGACATCATGCCAGCGGCCACCCACCTTACCGCATCCATGCTGTCGAGTGCCCATCCGGGCACCACTTTTGGCCGCACCCGCGTCCATACGTTGCCCTATGGACAGCAGAGCCAAGAAAAGCGGCATACCATGGCGTTGGGGGCCCTGGATCTGATTGAAGATGACGCGGCGCCATCGTTGTTTGGTACTGGTGCCACCACGGCGCACGGTACGGGCGCGGACGTGACAACCGAGGGGAGCCAAGACATGATCCTTCCCCGCGAAACGGCCGATCTGGTGATTATGAATCCTCCCTTTACTCGACCGACCAACCACGAAAATACCGAGGTGCCGGTTCCTTCCTTTGCCGGATTGGGCCGGACCGGGGACGAACAGCAGGCCATGGCCAAGCGACTAGCCGAGATACGGCGGCGGTTGGCCAATCCAGCCGGCCACGGCAACGCGGGGCTAGCGTCCAATTTCATTGACCTCGCCCACGTCAAGACCAAGCCAAGCGGCGTCCTCGCGCTGGTGTTGCCGGCCTCGTGTGTGAGTGGCGGTGCTTGGGAGGGTGTCCGTTGCTTGTTGGAACGCGAATACGAAAACTTGGCGGTGCTGACCATTGCCGGGTACGGCAATACCGACCGGGCTTTTTCAGCCGATACCGGCATGGCCGAGGCCCTGGTGGTGGGGACCAAAAAACACGATGGACGAGCAGGATGCGATAAAACGCTATTCGTCAATCTTTATCACCGGCCGAGCAGCCTCGTGGAAGCCTTTGAGATAGCGCGGGCCGTATGTCACATCGCTCCCCAAGCCCGGCAAGGGCGGCTTTGCGTGGGCGATCGCACGATCATCGGTACGTACATTCGCGCTCCTTTGCGCCAAGGCGGTTGCGCGTCCCTCCGCGAAACCACGCTCGCCGACACCGCCCTTGGATTAACCGAAAAAGAGCTCCGGTTGCCCCGCGGTTACACCGCGCCGCTTTCCACGATTTGCCTCGGAGATATTGGCGAGAAGGGGCTACTCGACCGCGACATCGCTGGGCAGAACAGTAATGGAACGCCACGCGGTCCCTTTGAAGTCATTCCCATTCAGGGCGTCCCGCAATATCCGGTTTTGTGGGGCCACGACGCCAAGCGCGAACGGAGCCTCGTCGTTCCGCCTGATAGCGAAGGCGAAGTACGCCCCGGCTGCGATGCGCACGCGGTCCGGGTTTGGCAGCGCACGGCATCACGGCTGCACTTCAATCGCGATTTTCAAATCAACTCGCAGAGTCTCACCGCCTGCATTACGCCAACCAAAGCGATTGGTGGCCGAGCATGGCCCAACTTCGTTCCAGCGGAAGACGAGTGGACGCTACCGCTCGTTTTGTGGTCCAACACGACGCTAGGGCTTCTTGCCTTTTGGTGGATTGGCACCCGACAACAGCAGGGCCGGGCGTGTCTGACGATCACCCAGTTGCCCGGTCTGACGGTCTTGGATCCGCGCACTCTCAGCGAAGAGCAGCTTGCCCGAGCCAAATCTATCTTTGCGCGGTTTGCGGAAAAGGAGTTCCTGCCAGCCAACGAAGCATACCGGGACGACGCGCGCCAAGCCCTCGACCGCGCCGTTTTGGTTGACCTGCTGCATCTGCCCGAATCAGCCCTCGAACCGCTCGCTCTTTTGCGCGATCAATGGTGCGCCGAGCCAAGCGTCCACGGCGGCAAAAAGACGCGGATTGACACTTCTTAAGCCGCATTGCAACTTAGAATATGTTGAAAGGCGACAGCCTAGATGAGAGAGAAACGTATAAAAAATGAACAGAAGCGAAGTTCGGAATTCTGTTCCAAGCGAATCAAGCCCGAGCATAGTACAATATAGACTACTGACTCTTTTTGTTGGATCGGCACTCGCCAGCAGCAAGGCCGGACACGGCGCACTCATCCTGCGAACCAAACGAAGCCGCCTTTAACGTCCGGCTGTTAGAAGCGGTCTAGGCTACTTAACTTCATTCCGAAAGGCCCCCATGTTCCCCTTCTCATTGGCTGTACTCGCGGCCCTTTGCTCCGCCGCCTATGCCGACCCACAAGCCACCCGCGACGACATTGAAGTCAGCCGCGTCCTCAACGTCCCCCAAGGCACGATCCGCATCGCCAAGGATCCGCGTACCAACGCACTCTACACCTTGCGGCAAAACGGCGCTATTGATCGCATTGACCTAGCGGCAGCCGCGCACACGTCCGCATATTCCAACGCGGATCACGGCATCCGCAGTGGTTTCACGGGCTTTGCCATCGGGCCGGACGGCTCGTTTTACTTGGCCTCGAATCGCCGCGGTCCGCGCGATAGCGGCCAATTTGCCCTGGCCCGCGGCATTTTGCTCGACGCCGACACCGGCGAGCGACAATGGGAACAACTCGCCCCAGACAACTTGCCCGATGATGTTCCCATCGACGACATCCTCGCCGCCTCCAGCCTCGGCCGCGACCCCACGACCGATACCCGCTATGCACTCAAGAACAATGGCGACATTACCCTCGTGCCGGCCGGCACGGTGTACACAGCCGCGGATCACGGCCTCAGCCGCCCGAGTGCTCTGTTTATCGACAGCGGCGGCACCTTTTACGTCCTCAAACGCATTGACCTCTCCGGCTACAACATCGCCACTATCACCAAAGGCGAGGTCGATCCAACAAGCGAGAAGCGCACTTGGTTCACCCTCGCAGCAACCGCACCCTATGAGCGGTGCGACTGCATCTTCAACCACCAGGTCAACGGACTGCTCGTCAGCCCCGACAATCGCGCGCTCTTTATCAACAGCGGCTCGCGCACCGATCACGGCGAAATACAAGACGGCAACGGCGGTGCCTTTCCCAACCTGCGCGAAACCGCGCTCACCGCGATCGTCTTGCGCGTCCCAACCGATGCCCGCGATCTCGTGTTGCCCAACGACCGCGACGCGCTCCGCGCCCAGGGATTTCTCTTTGCCGAGGGGCTGCGCAACGCCTACGACCTTGCCTTCGCGCCCAACGGCGACCTCTTCGCCACGGAAAACGGGCCGGACCGCGACATGGCCGAAGAACTTAATTGGCTGCGCCAAGGCCATCACTACGGTTTTCCTTGGCGCATGGGACTCGACGACACCCCCCAGCAATTTCCCGACTACGATCCAGCCAGCGACTTGCTCCTCCCCGCTAGATTTACGGCCGTGCGCGAAGGCTACTATCACCAGGATCCCACGTTCCCGCCGCCGCCGCGCAACTTCACCGATCCGGTGATCAACCTCGGACCGGACGCCGACGCGTACCGCGATTCAGCCGATGGCCAAATCAAGGACGCCAGTGAAGAAGGCGTGCGCTTCGGCACCTTCACCGCGCACCGCTCGCCCTTGGGGCTGGTGTTCGACGTGGGCCACGCCTTGGCCGAGCCGTTCAAGGGCGACGGCTTCGTGCTGAGTTGGACCGCTGGCGATCCCGACGGCGATGACGTCGCCGGCCCGTTCAACGACCCCAGCGAGGATATGCTACATCTCGACTTAGCCAAAGTCGGCGACAACTATGAGGCGCACGTCACCCGCATCGTCGGCGGGTTTTCCAACCCCATTGACGCGGAAATCATCGGCAATCGCCTGTACGTCATTGAGTGGAGCGGCGGGCGCGGCCTGTGGGAAATCGCCTTGCCACCGGCGCCAGTCGAAACGGCCGTGGCCGAAGCCGAAGGCGTTGTACCCGAAGCCGTTGCGCTGGCGCAAAACTTCCCCAACCCCTTTAACGCCAGCACGACCATTGCCTTCCAACTCGCCCGGCCGGCCCAGGTCGAATTGGCCATTTACAGCATCAGCGGCCAGCACGTGCGCACCCTTATCAGCGGCTCTCTGCCCGCCGGATACCACCGCCGGCAATGGGACGGCCACAACGAGGGCGGCGTGCCCGTCGCCAGTGGCGCGTATCTATATCAGCTATCGGCCGATGATTTTGTCGCCACCCGCCAGCTTACGCTGCTCAAATGAGTTGCGCTGAGGAACGCCATGCTGGTCCGTCGCCTCTCGCTTGTCGCGCTCGCCGCCTTCTGCTCCACCGCGTACGCAGCCCCACAAGCGACCCGCGACGATATTGAAATCCGCCGCATCCTCGGCGTTGCGCAAGGCACCATCCGCATCGCCAAGGATCCACGCGACGACGCGCTCTATATCTTGCGGCAAGATGGCGTGATCGAACGCATCAACCTAGCGGCGGCTGAGCGCGTCCCAGTGTATTCCCACCGCGACCACGGCATTGGCAGCGGCTTCACGGGCTTTGCCATCGGGCCAGACGGCTCGTTTTACTTAGCCTCCAATCGCCACGGCCCCGGCAACAGCGGCCAATTTGCCCTTGCACGCGGCACTTTGCTCGACGCAGACACCGGCGAGCGACGCTGGGAACAGCTCGACCCGGACCATCTGCCCGCCGACATTCCCATCGACGACATCCTCGCGGCCTCCATTTTTGGCCGCGACCCCACGACCGCTAATCGCTACGTCCTCGAGAACAACGGCGATATCACCCGCTTGCCTGAGGGCACGGCGTACACGACCGCGGACCACGGTTTCATCCGTCCGAGTGCGCTGTTTATCGCCGACGACGGCACCTTTTACGTTCTCAAACGCATCGACCTGTCTATCTACAATATCGCCACCATCACCAAGGGCGAAGTCGATCCAAACAGGGGCGAGCGCATTTGGTTCACGCTCGCGGAAACCGCACCGTATGAGCGGTGCGACTGCATCTACAACCACGAAGTCAACGCGCTAATCGTCAGCCCGGACAATCGCTCGCTCTTTATCAACAGCGGCTCGCGCACCGATCACGGCGAAATACAAGACGGCAATGGGCACTTCCCCGGGCTGCGCGAAACCGCACTCACCGCCGTGATTTTGCGCGTTCCGACCGATGCCCGCGACCTGGTGCTGCCCAACGACCGCGCCGCGCTCCGCGCCCAAGGATTCCTCTTTGCCGAGGGCTTGCGCAACGCCTACGACTTCGCGTTCGCGCCCAACGGCGACCTCTTCGCCACGGAAAACGGGCCGGGCCGCGACATGGCCGAAGAACTCAACTGGCTGCGTCCAGGGCATCACTACGGCTTTCCTTGGCGCATGGGATTCGACGATACCCCCCAGCAATTTCCCAACTACGATCCAGCCACTGATTTCCTCCTCTCGCCGCGCTCCACGGCCGTGCGCGAAGGCTATTACCACAACGATCCCACGTTCCCGCCGCCCCCGCGCGATTTTACCGATCCGGTGATCAATCTCGGGCCAGACGCCGACGCCTACCGCGACCCAGCCGACGGTCGCATCAAGGATGCCAGTGAAGAAGGGGTGCGCTTCGGCACCTTCACCGCGCACCGCTCGCCCTTGGGATTAGTGTTCGACGTGGACCAGGCCCTCGCCGAGCCATTTCAAGGCGATGGCTTCGCGCTCAGTTGGACTCGGGGCGATCCAGACGGCGACAGCGTCAACGGCCCGTTCAACGACCCCAGCCAAGATCTGTTGCACCTCGACTTAACCAAAGTCGGCGACCGCTACGAGGCACGCGTCACCCGCATTGTCGGCGGGTTTTCCAACCCGATTGACGCCGAAATTATCGGCGAGCACCTCTATGTGATCGAATGGAGCGGCGAGCGCGGGCTGTGGGAAGTCGCCCTGCCGCCCGCTCGGGAATTCCCGCCCGCGCACTTGGCCGACGCACGGGTTTTCAGCCACCTCGGTACGCAAACGCCCGCGGCCGACGTGGTGCCCTACGAAGTCAATGCGCCGTTTTGGTCGGATGGAGCCACCAAGACGCGGTTCATGCGCTTGCCGCCCGGCGCACGCATTGACTTTGCCAGCAGCGGGCCTTGGGGCTTTCCCGCTGAAACCCTGCTGATTAAGAACTTTTATCTCGATTTGGTGCGCGGCGATCCGGCCAGCCGGCGCATCATCGAAACGCGCTTGCTCATCAAGCGCGTGGATGCTCCGGGCTGGGACGGTTATAGCTATCTGTGGAACGAAGCCGGCACCGACGCGACCTTGCTCGCCGACAGCACGACCGTTACCTACGTGATTGACGACCCCCAAGATCCAGTGGGCTTTTTCTTGCAAAAGTACTACTTTCCCTCGCGCCAAGACTGCGAGGTCTGCCACACCAAGGGCGCGGGCTATGTTCTCGGCGTACACACGGCCCAACTCCACACCACCAGCGCCGAGCAAAACCAGTTGCACGCCCTGGCCCAGCAGGGCCTTTTCACTGGAAATTTGCCAGCCGACTTGTCTTCTTTGCCCCATCTGCCCAACCCCTTCGACCCCAGCGTTCCACTCGAGCAGCGCGCCCGCTCGTACCTCTCAGTCAACTGCGCTCCGTGCCACCGGCCCCAAAGCGTCAACCGCACCATCATTGACCTGCGCTACGACACGCCTTTGGCGCAAACCAACGCGGTCGGGGCTTTCCCCACCCTGGGCGATGTAGGCGAGCCAGAAGCCCGCATCCTCACGCCTAAAGCACCCCAGCTTTCCACCCTCTACCTGCGGATGCTGACGCTGGGCACCTTTCGCATGCCGCCGCTGGCTTCCTCCATCATCGACGAGCGCGGAGCCGAGCTCATCGCAGCATGGATTGCCAGCATGGATTCCGCGACGATGGTGGCCGCTGTCGAAGAAACCACACCAACCGCTTTCGCCCTCGACGCGAACTACCCCAATCCCTTCAATGCGGCCACGACGATTGAATTCCAGCTAGCGACGCCGGTCGCCGTTGAGTTGAGCATCTACGACGCGCTCGGCCAAAAGGTCCGCACCTTAGTCGCCCGGCATCTCGCTGCTGGACGCTATCGCGCTCAGTGGACCGGACGCGACGACGACGGCCATGCAGTCGCCAGCGGTTCCTATTTCTACAGGTTACGCGCTGGAGCTTTCCTAGACATCAAACAACTCACCCTGTTAAAATAGAAGCCAGCGGAGTACTCTGCCGACGCGATCACCCCCTATGAATCCCTGCGCCACTTTCCTCTTGGCCCTCTCGTTAGCCAGTTGCACGGCCGATCCCTACCAAGCCCCGGGCACGCAACGCATGGCCGAGCAACTCGCCGCCCTCGCCGCTCAGGCCAACGCCGAGGACAACATTTATCTGAGCCAACGCCGCGTTGACTGGCTGCGCCGCCAGCCCGCGCCAGACGATCCCGTCCAACAACTCAGCCGACAGGTCGAGCTAGCCAAAGAGTTGTTGCGCGCCGGCGCCTCGGCCGAGGCGGCCGCCCTGTTCGAGCAGGTGTACGAGCAAGCCGACGTCCACCGCTTCCGCACTCGACCGAGCCTTGCCGAGCTGACCGCCCTCGCCTATTTGCGACTCGGCGAGCAGCAAAACTGCCTTGACGACCACAACCTCGCTTCCTGCCTGCTGCCCATCGCGGCCGCAGGAGTTCACCAGGCACAAGAGGGATCGCGTGCGGCCATCGCTTACTACCGAGCCATTCTGGCAAAGACCCCCTACGACCTGACTTCGCGCTGGTTGCTCAACATCGCCTATATGACCGTAGGCGAGTACCCGCACCAAGTACCAGCCGCCCAGCTCATTCCCCCGGAAGTATTCGCCGCTGACGCCGATATCGGCCCCTTTCCCGACCGGGCACCCGCGCTAGGGTTGAATGTCCTCGGCTTGGCCGGCAGCGGCATTATGGAAGACTTTGACAACGACGGCTTCCTCGACATCATCGCCACTTCTTGGGGCCTCGACGATCCACTGCGCTACTTCCGCAACCAAGGCGACGGTACTTTCGCCGAGCGCACCGCGGCGGCTGGCTTGACCGGCCTAGTCGGCGGCCTTAATGCCGTGCAGACGGATTTTGACAACGATGGCTTCGCCGATGTGCTAGTCCTGCGCGGTGGCTGGTTTGGTGCCGACGGCCTCCATCCCAACTCGCTATTGCACAATCAAGGCGACGGCACCTTCGCCGACGTAACCGAGGCGGCTGGGCTGCTCACGTTGCACCCAACGCAGACCGCGGCTTGGGCCGACTTCGACAACGACGGTTGGCTCGACCTATTCGTGGGCAACGAATCCTCGGCCCAAGCACGCCATCCCTGCGAGTTATTCCGCAACCAAGGCGACGGCACCTTCGCCGACGTAGCGGCCCAAGTCGGCTTGGCGGTCGAGGGTTTCGTCAAAGGGGTGGCCTGGGGCGATATTGACAACGACCGCCGCCCGGACCTCTACATCTCCCGCCTCGGACAACCCAACCTGCTCTTCCGCAACGACGGCCCAGACGCCAATGGCCAATGGCGTTTCTCCGACATAACCGCCCGCGCTGGCGTACGGCAGCCGACGTTTAGCTTTCCAGTGTGGTTTTGGGATTACGACAACGACGGCTGGCTCGACCTGTTCGTCTCCGGCTACAAGGCCGACGCTGGCGACATCGCCGCTGACTACATGGGCCTGCCGCACAAAGGCGAGCCGCCGCGCCTCTACCGCAACCAAGGCGACGGCACCTTCGCCGACCTGGCCGGACAGACCCACAGCGACAAAGTCCTCTATACAATGGGCTGTAACTTCGGCGACCTCGACAACGACGGCTGGCTCGACTTCTATGCTGGCACCGGCGACCCGGACTACCGCTCGCTAATGCCCAACCGCATGTTCCGCAACGCCGCTGGACAGCGCTTCGAGGATGTAACTACTTCCGGCGGCTTCGGGCACCTGCAAAAAGGGCATGGCGTGGCCTTCGGCGATATTGACAACGACGGCGATCAGGATATCTACGCGGTGATCGGCGGAGCCTATTCGGGAGACGTGTACACCAATGTGCTCTTTGAAAACCCCGGACACGGCAACCATTGGATCACCCTCAAGCTGGAAGGGACTAAATCGAATCGAGCCGGGGTCGGGACGCGGATTCAGGCCCGCACGGCGGCGCGGACGATCCACGCCCTCGCTGGCACGGGCGCGAGTTTTGGGGCCTCGACCTTACAACAGGAAATAGGGCTGGGGGAAGCGGCGGTACTCGACGCGCTAATTTTGCACTGGCCGTCGGGCACAGTGCAAACCTTTACCAACGTGCCGGTCAATCAAGTGTATCGAGTCCGCGAGGACGCCGCGACCTTGGAGCACTTGGCCGTCGAGTCCCTCGCGCTAGCCACCGAGGGACCGGGTGCGCACAGCCACTAGCGCCGCACCGCTCATAGCCGGGCCAACAGCCGCGCGGCCGTGGCGTGATTCGGCTCTACCGCCAAGAGTTGCTGCAACGCCTGCCGCGCCGCAGCAATGTGGCCCAGCCGCTGGTAGGAAAGCGCCATACTCAAATAGGCTTTGACGTGGCGCGGCTCTAAAGAAAGGGCCGCGGCAAACGCGGCGACGGCCGGCTCGTTCTCTCCGGCCTTCTGATAGGCCAACCCCAAGTTGAAGTGGTGCGAAGCGTCGGTCCGGTTGAGCGCGACGGCCTTTTGGTAGGCATCGAGCGCCGCTGGCACGTTTTCCATCTGCAAATAGGCCGTGCCGAGGTTGTTGTACGCTGGCGCATAGTCGAACTCGTCGAGGGCCGCGCGGAAGCGTTCCTCGGCCTTGGCGAACTCGCCCCGCTGCAAAAGTACCAATCCCTGCGCGTTGAGTGCTTCGACGTAGCGTGGCTTGTGGTCAATCGCCTGTTGGTAGTGCAAATGCGCCTTGTCGAGCACACCCTGGCGCGCATAGAGTAGGCCGAGGTTCTTGTGCGCTTCATAGGCCCCCGCATCCAACGCAAGCGCCCGCTGATACTCGCCAGCGGCCTTTTCCCAATCGCCCTGCCGCGCATAGAAGACGCCGAGGTTGTTGTGGGCACCGGCCAAGTCCGGGAACAATTCGACCATCTTCTCCCGCGCCTCGGCCTCGTCGGCCGTCCAGTAAAACTGAAAAAGCGATAGCACCACCACCGGCACCGCGAAATAGGCTAGTTGTCGGCCCGTTTCGCGGACGTACGATACCAAGCCGCTCGGCAAGGTCTGCAAGCCAATGCGATTGGCCCCTTCCTCGGTATGGATCCCCAAATTGGCTTGATTTTTGCGGTCGCGGATCTTCCAGATGAATCCGTCGAAATAGTAGTGCAAAAGCGTCGAGGTGATGACGAAAACCTCGACCATTTTGATCGCCTGCTCGGACTTGAGGAAGCCTTCCATCATGTTGATGCTGCCGTAGGCAAAGCAGACCAGCACATACGCGACCAAGATCGGCAAGGTGCGCGTGGTGAAAAAAGTGCGCAGGAGCTTGGTGGTGCGCTCCTGCCTTTTGACGAGGTTGTTGTTATAGACCCAGACGATGGCGAAGTACTGGATATCGTGGAAAACGGCAAAGGCCGCGTAGCCGATGACGAGGTCGTTGATATGTATCCAGCCGTAGTAGATGATGAACACCGTGGTCGCCATGACCGCGATCTTGGGCAGGCTTATCTTCTGACCGGTAATCGCCCGCCGGACGATATTGGCCCAGTACGCCGCGAGCACAGCCATCGCAACATAGAACAGCACCTTTTTGAGCAGGAACGTCAACTCGGCCGACAGGAAGGGTACGCCGACCCGCTGATTGTGATCGAGGATGCGGTGGAAGTATTCGGGGCTATAGACTACGACTGTTGCAAAGGCACACAAGGTCAACAGCCAGTCGAGCCGGGCGTCGAGCCGGGAGAAAATCTTGTTTTTGGCATCGTAGATTCGCATGATGCCGTAATGCTGCATAAACAGGTGCCAGATCTCCCACACTAGCACCATCAGAAAAAGCCCGTGCAAGGTATTGAACTGCGCCAGCACCGTCACGAAGAGCACGACAACGGGCGCGACGATGAACTTCTCTTTGAAGGTGCTAAATAGCTCCGGGTCGCCGTATGCGCGCATAAAGCCCGGCAGGTGATGGCCGGTGGCAAACAGGGCCAGCGCGTAGAAGGCGATGGTCTGAGAGTCGAACACGGCCCGCAATGGCAGCATGGTCACCAAGCACAAAAGGGGCGTACCAATAAAAAGGAACAGGTCGCCAAAGGGCGAGATGATCCACTTTTGATCGCGGTACACGGCTGGAGCGACAGTCATGCCCCCTCAATAGGCTACGGCTATGGTGCGAATTACTTCCCCCTGCCCGGCATCGGCTCCCGCGTCAATGCGGCATACGTACACGCCCGGCATCACCCGAGCACCCGACGCATCCAGCCCGCCCCAACTAAACGACTGCAACACATCGCCACCAGACGACACAAGCTCCGCCACTTCTCGACCCGCCAAGTCGAAGATGCGCACACTCGGCGTGGCATTCACCGCCTTGAACAGCGCAAAGCGGATCTGCACGCGGTCGTTGACCCCATCGCCGTTGGGCGAAAACACCGACGGCGCAACCTGCAAATCGCCGATCAGCCGCTGGCTGCCGGGTAAGTCCGGCAAAAATACCACGTTCGCTTGCCGCTCGGTCGCCTCGACTGACTGCCACAAATCGGGACGCGCTGACTGCCCTAAGTCGACGGCAAAGACCGTGGCATTGTGCAGCACCTTCGCGGTAAACTCCACGGCGACAGAATCCGTCCGCACCACCTCCGGCAAATCGACAAAAAGCAGCGAATCGCCCTCCAGGCGCACCGCGCTCGCCGCGCGTTCCGCACCGCCGACCCGCAGCCGCACCGCCGCCGCATCCACGGCACTCGGCGTCGAAAAGCGCAGCCGATCAAAGCCCGAATCGCCTTCGGTCGCATTCGTCCGCAGCGTATAGGTAAACCGCGTCGTCTCGTTGGGCACGGCCTGACGCGGCGCAATCTGCCCGGCGGCTTGGGCGACCAACGCATCCTCAAAATCCAGTGCCAGCGCGTGCAGCACCGGTGCGACAGCCGGATCCTCGGTGGAGAGAATCAGCTCCAGTTGAATAAAACGGCGCGGCGTCTCCGACTTAAACGCTTCGCCGGAAAACTGGTAAAAATTGCTCCACGCACCCCAATCGGCCCCGACGACGACCATGGTGTCGATGGGGCCGCGGATGACTTTGGGCAGGCTATTGTAGCGCGTCTCGGTGACTTCATCGCCCTTTTTGTCGTAGAACGTGTAGAACTCTCGGAGGGTGTTGCCCGACCGCGAACGCACCTGCAATCGCGTCTGTTCCGGCGTGGTCGCCTCCCAGCGCAAGTGCTTGATGGCCTTGGCGCGACCATCGCCAGCGAGTTGGCCGAGGTCGATAAAGTCCGAGAGCAACACCACCTGCGCCGGGTAGCCCGGCGAGAACAGCATCAACTCCATGGGGTGGGAAAACCAACCTGTATCCGTCAGCGAATGCCAGAACAAGTAGCGGATCTTGCGCGGCGCAAACACGTAGCGGTGGCGGCGCAAGTTCCGCTCGGCGGTGCTAACCGGCGCCGGCTCGAAAATCAGGGGGGCGTAGTCGATGTCGCCGGCAATGGTGCGCCGCCCATCGGAAAAGAGGATTTGATAGCCGGTGCCAGCCTGCAATCCCTCGAACAGGAAGCTCGACTGGCCCTCGCCGCGATTCTGCCAGTAAATGAAGGCCTCGTCGAGCCAAAACAACGCACCTAAATCGACCGACCACCACACCCCACTCTCGCGCCAGCCGCCCTTGCTCTGGACGGTGAATATATTGCCGTACGTGTCGGTGATGCCATCGAACATGTTCTGGGGTTCGCGCGCCAAAAGTCCGTTGTCAAAGCGGCCCCCGCGTGCCAACACGCCGAGGCTTATGTTGTCGCCCGCGGCGATCACTTCCACCTCGGCCAAAGCCGCGTCAGGGCTCTTTTCGTCGGCACGCACGCGCACAAAGCGCACCATGCGGAAGGTATTCAGCGCGGCGGGTTCCAGCCCGAGGTTTTCGTCGATAACCCGCGTTACGTCGCGCTCGCCGATTAACTCGATATCGACGACCTGCTCTCGATTGGGCTGGGTCGTCTGAAAGGCTTGGTCGAACTTGAAGACATCGTCCGTAGCCTGGATCCGCGCACCATTGGCCGTGAAAACACTGAATTGTCGCCAAGGACGCGCTCCCACACGATCGGGGAACACCAAGCGAATGCGCTCGGCTAGCACGGGACGCCCCAAGTCGATGGTCACGACCCAATCGACCAAGTCGTCGGCTTGACTGGGCTGCCACACGGTCGCCTGGTCTCCGTCCATGATGCGCCGGGCCGTCGTCGGATTGGAGCCGACCTGCCAGATCCCGCCCGTGATTTCGCCGCGCTTCTGGGTGGGTTGGGTGAAGAGATGGGCATTGAGGGCCGCGTTGATCTCCTTGCGGAATTTCCTCAGTTCCAGCGAGCCGTCGGCGGCAAACTGGACGATGTCGACCGGAACTTCCCAAGTCGCCCATTCGGCCGGGGTATCGAAGCGGATTTCCTCGGCCCGGCTCGCACCACAGATGAACAGGGCCGCGAACACGTAGCAAATCCGGTATTTCCTCTGCATCATACGGCTCTAACCTGTTAGTAGGCCACCTCGACGACGCGCAGCTCAATGGTATCCCCTGAGTCTGCGTTTGCGTCTATGCGCCAGAGATAGATGCCCGGCGGCACGGTGGCACCGGCCGCATCTTGGCCATTCCACGTAAAGCGGCGGGTCGGCCCCTCTGAGACCGGCGTCAACTGGGCCACGGGCCGGCCGACCAAGTCGCGCACCTCAACCAGGGGCACCGCATCTTGGGCCTTGAAGACGACGAAGCTCAGTTCCACCGCGTCGTTGACCCCATCGCCATTGGGCGTGAGCACTCGGCTCGAAAGCTGCAAGTCGCCCATCAAGCGCTCGCTGTCGGCCAGCTCGGGCAACAGCACCACGTTAGATCGACGCTCGGCTGGCTCGACATCTTGCCACAGGCCGGGCGCGTCGCTCAGCCCGAGATCGGCCTCGACGACGGCGGCGTTCCGCACCAACCGCGTGGTGAAGGCGACCTGCACGGAGTCCCCTTGTACGACCTGCGGCAAGTCGATCAACAGCGAATCGGCGGCAAGGCCCATAGCCATCGGCGCCACCACCTGACCAGCGACGGTCACCTCGACTTCATCGGCCCGTACCAAGTCGGGCACGACCAAGCGCAGGCGGTCAAAACCCTTGTTGTCCGCGACCACGGACGGCCACAGCTTATACGTGAAACGGGTAGCTTCGTTGGGCTTAGCTTGGCGCGGCAAAATCGACCCGCGCGCCTCGTTGACCAGCGCATCGACGAATTCCAACTCGACGGAGCGCACTGTGGGAGCCACCTCGGGATCTTCCGTGCTCATAACCAGCGCTAACTGGGCGAATTTGCGCGGCGAGTCCGACTTAAAAGGCTCCCCCGACAGCTTGTACACGTTGCTCCACTCGCTCCAATCCTCCCCGACGACGACCGAGGTATCCACTCGGCCCCGCAGCACCTTGGGAGAGCTTTTCCACTTCTCCTCGGTTACTACCTCGCCGATCTTGTTGTGAAAGGTGTACACCTCGCCCATTGCGTTGCCCGAGCGGGAGCGCAGCTCGATCTGGGTATTGGGTGGCAGGTCGGCGTCGTAGTGGAGTGCCTTGATCACCTTGGGCTGCCCGTCGCCCGCGAGCACACTCAGATCCAAAAAGTTCGATTGGATCACAACTTCGGCTGGATACCCCGGGGAGAACATCTGTAGTTCCATGGGATGGGCGCGCCAACCCAAGTCGTGCAGGGCCAGCCAGAAGATGTGCCGCACCTTGCGCGGGTTGAACAAATACCGGTAGTGCCGCTTGTATTGCTCGCGGGCATTGGTCCACTCCGGTTCAAAAATCCACGTATCAAAGTCAAAGTCTCCGGTCAGGGTCTCGGTGCCGTCAGAAGAGAAAAAGGTGTACCCCGTGCCGGCGTTGTTGGTCCCCAAGCGGAAATCGGCGAGGCGCTCGCCGGCCTTTTGCCAATAGACGAAGGCATCGTCAACCCAGTAGGTCGCCCCCAGATCTACCTGCCACCACAAGCCCCCTTCAAAGGCCGTGCCGCGCGACTCGGTAAACTGTTGATGCACCTCAATGACCCCGTACGTATTGAGGTTGCCGTCGAGCCAAAAGAAGGGGTCGGTCGCCCGCGATCCATTGATGTACGTGCCCCCCTTTTCCTCGACCCCAAGGCTGATATTGTCGCCGACGGCAATGACCTCGATTTCGGCGAGCGCACCGTCGAGCTGGTGCTCATCGACGAGAAAGCGGACGAACTGGATCATCTGCCACCTAGCGTTAGCGTCCACTCGTGAATCGGCTTGGCCGGTCGCCACCGCCTTGTTGCGGCCGCCGGTGGTGGCGGTGTTGGCGTCGCCGGTAAACTCCGGGGCGGAAAAGTCCGCGCTGCCTCCAGTGTCGCTCAGTTGCTCCACGGCGCGGGTGGTATCCTCCACGGCCGACTTGAACCCAAAGCTGACATACGTATCCAAGTTGGGTTGGGTTGTGCGATAGACCGGTGCAAAGCGATATACGTCCTCTAAGGCCGCCACGTGAGCACCGGTAGAGGCGAAAACGCTAAACTGGCGGAAGGGTTTGGCCCCCTCTTGGTCGGGGAAGTGGATGCGGATCTCTTTGGCCAGTACCGCACGGCCCAAGTCGATTTGCACGATCCACGTGTCGAGCGGATCGCTGCCGACTGGCTGCCAAAAGGTGGCGGTATCCCCGTCGATGATCCGGGGGGCGGCGTTGGGGTTGCTCAGCGCCGACCAGATGCCACCGGCCACATCACCGCGTTCATTGGTTGGGTGGACAAAGCGGTGGGCGTCGAGCGTGGCGTTAATGTCCTTGCGAAACTTGATCAACCCCAAGTGCCCCTCCGGCGTGAAGACGTTTAACTGGGGCTTGAGCGACCAGTTGGCTTCCCAAGCGGCTTGGCTGTCGAAGGAGAGGAACTCGGCGTAAGCCCCACCAGGCAGCAGTAGGGCCAGGGCAAGTATGTGCATGGTATAGTCTCGCATGATAGGGTTTCTTCTCCTCGCTTTGGCAAGCCAATGTTTAACGGTTGAACAGTGCCGCCTGAGCACTCGGTTTAATATGCAATACCGACCGGCCTCAACCGCAGATCGCCCGCGTCTTCGGCTTCAATGCCGACGCCCAAAAGATACAGGCCCGGGGCCAGCGTCTTGCCGCGTTGGTCGCGGCCATCCCAGTGTAATTGCTGAGGCCCAGACCCTTGCTGGCCGCGCTGGATTTGCGCCACCTGACGACCGTCAAGCGAAAATACTTGCAACTGTACAGGCACCGATTGCGGCAGCGCGAAGAGCGCGTAGGACAGGACCAACTCGTCGTTGACCCCGTCGCCATTGGGGGTGATCACGCCGCTGGAAAACTGCACGTCTTGTACTAATTGCGGATTGGCCGCGCTCGCAGCCAAGACCCGAACGCTATTGGTCCCGATCGCATCGCTGACGTCCCCACCCTCGACTGGCTGCGGCAAATCGGCCCGGTCGGTGTTGAAAACCTCGCCCTCAAAGGTGCGCGCAAAGTCGAAGACCTCGGCGGCAAAAGTAACCCGCAAGCGCGGGTTGTAGGCGCGACTTATGCGCTGCGGCAACTCCACGACAAAGCCGCCATCCGCGACCTCTACTCCGGCCGGCTCGGTTGTAACCCCGTCCATTTCCAGCCCTTTGAACTCGGTCTGTGCGCTGCCCGTCCTAATCCGCAGGGCGTCAAAACCCAGCTCATCTGCCGCAAATTCTGCCTTAATGTCGTAGGTGAAGTCGGTCATCTCGCCCAAAGACACCTCGGCCACGCCGCGCACTGGATTGGGCTGACCGAGTTCGGCCACCTCAGCTACGACGCGGCTGGCCAGAATCGGCGAGGTCTCTATCCACAGGGAATCGAGACGCACGAACTCGTCGAATCGCTCGCTGTGCAGCACTACCTTGATCTGCAAATGCGACCCCCGGTTGAGGTTGAGAGGTCGGTCGGACTCGGTGGTCGGAAAAGACCAAAACGTCCAGTTTTGTTGGTCGTACTCAATGCCAGCGCGCAGCCCCGGCTTGGGCCGCGTGGAAAGGGTAAGCGTGCCGCCCAGCCCGTCGGCATTGGTAATGGCCGAACTCTGATTTTTTAACACGCCCTGATAGCGGGCTTGATCGACCGCGACGCGCGTCCCCATGTCCGTGAACTCGTAGTAGATGTCTGGATTTGAGTCTATCCCGGTGCGCGCTTCGACCTCTATCTGCACATGGGCGTCCGGGGCTTCCTCAGCCACGCCGTTGACTAGGCGCATGGGCGTGGCCTTCCAGAACAGCCGACCGAAGTTGACGACGGTGCCGAGATCAAAAATAACGGTCTTGTACGTGGCCCGCTTGGGGATGCCCTCTCCCCAGAGGAAAAACTCGGCCACCGTGCCTTTACGCGCCGTGCCCGAATGGCCGGCCGACTGATTGGTCGCTTCATCGAGGATTGAATTCTTGCGCTTGTAGCGCACGTAGCGCACGTATTGCAAGGGAAAATCCGCCGCTATCTTGGGGATCACATTCTCACGCGCCTCGACGATGATCTCCCCGATGGGGTTGGCGGTGTTCAGCACGTCGTTGTTGGTGTCTGGGGCAATAGACACCTCAAAGGCCGGGACGGCGTCTTCTTCTAGCGGCGTCCCATCCGAACGATAAAACCCCTTGTCCGGTGTGCTCATAGCAAAGCCGAACAACGGCAACGGCACCCCCAAATCAATGGTGTAGTACTCGCTGTTAATGCTGTTGCTGGTCACCGGATTGTACGTCTTGCCATTGCCGTCGATGAGGTTGAGCGCGTTGTCAACCGTTGATGAGGTGCCGCAGCAGCCCTTCCAAGCGCGGGGCCGCTCGCCATCGACAAAACCTAGCTCGTCTGGATCCTTTTTCGGCGACCAATTCTCGAGCAGGGGAAAGACCGTCGTATCCGAACTCACCAGCACTGGCTGGATCGAGTTATTCGCTCCGGTAAAGTCGATCATTACCTGCGCCGAGTCGCTAGCGGCCCAGCCAAGGCCGCTGCCGCCGAGCTGCCACAGGGCGATGTCCGCTGCCGCGCCCGTAGCTAATGCCGCGGTGAGAAACCAAAGCCACAAATTCAATAGACGTTTCATAGGTTTTACTCCCGATATATCAGGGTAGTATAAAAAATTTACCCAAGCGGTGCTGTTTTATTTTTGCGACGCATTGGCCAGCGCGTATTTTTCGAGCGCGGCCGCGTTGATGCCCCATACATCGCGCCATTTGTCGCGCAACTGTAGGTTGAGGGTACGCAATTCGCGCTGCTGTTTTTCTTGACGAGCCAAGTAGTGGGCCTTCTGTTGGCTCAATTCGTATTCTTGCACTCGCTTGGGTCGGTGCTGCAAGACCTTGAAGATTGAAAAAGCCCGTTCCAAAGGCTGAAGATCGCGCAGCGAAGCCGGCAAGGGATCGACTAGTTCAATCGGACCTTGCAACTCCCTTTCGGGCGCGGATATGGCCGCGTCCATCAGCTCCTTGTAAACGATCTTTTCAAATGCACGCAGCGCGTAGAGGCCACCATTTTCATCCGCATCGCGGCGGATGCTATGCTTGGTTGCCAGCGCGGCCATATCGGCCCCATCGCGAATTTGCTCCAGCAGCTCTTGGGCGAGCGACTCGTCGGCGACCATGATTTCTTGGACGATAATTTCCTCTGGTGCCCAGTACATCTCTGGATGCGCTTCGTAGTGGGCGCGTGCTTCCTCGTCGCTCACCGCTAAGGCGTCTTCGAGCAAATCTTCCCACAGCCCTTGTAGCAACAAGCGCTCCTTTTCGGCCGTCACCTGCTCCTGCACCTCGGGCCGCTCGGCGTATCCTCCGCGCTCGGCCGCCAAGCCCAACAGCAGGTCGGGTGCTCCACGGCGGCGGATTCGGTCGTCGAGCAAGGCACTGTCGATTTGGGCGCGGCCCAACCGCGTATTGTGCAACAGGTTGCTGCCCTGCTGCACGGTGATAACGCCGCCATCGTACTCGTAGAGCGAGGCGTTCCACTCCTCGGGCGCAAGCTGTGGCGCACCAGGCTGTTGGTTCCAAGCCGCGACAAAACGCCGCACCTGCTCCCCCACCGGGCGCAAGCCGCTCTCGACGACTAGCTTATCAATGTGATCGCTGCGCAAGTTCTCGATTTTTTCGAGAAAAGTCGCCCGCTGGATCACCGAGCGATACTTTTCAAAAGGCACCAACTTCTTATCGACGACCTGGGCGATTTCCCAGCCTTGAGGCGTGCGGAAGGGTGGGCTGACCTCGCCTACGTCCAACGAGAACACGCGCTCGTACACTCGGTCGGAGACTCGGTCAAAGGCATAGTACGAAGCAAACCAACCCCCATCGGCCGCTGTCTTTTCGTCCAGCGAGTGCTGGCGTGCCATGTCCTCAAAAGTAGCCCGGCCGGATGCGATCTCCGCGTAGATGGAATCGGCGCGGGCGCGGCTGTCGAGCAGGATGTGCGCCCCGCGCACGGCGTAGCGGGCTGGATGCACGGCAAAATTGGCGCGCAACTCGTCTTCGGAAATCTCGATTTGCAGCCCGACTTGCTCGCGCAGATAGGCTTCGATCATGGCCTTGTGTTGGGCGAGTTCCACAGCCTTGATCCATGCGGGGTTTTTGTCCAGTCCTCGCACGTACGCCTCGCGCACCATGAGCTTGATGTCGATCAAACTCATCAGGTGCTCGCGGTGCTTTTCCACGCCTTGGGCCAAAGATCGGTGCTGCGATTGGATCCGGGCTTCGTAGCGGCGGAATGCGCGGTCGTCAATTAGGTCGTCGCCGACTTGGGCCAAAGCGGCATCAGGCACCGCTAAACCACCTCCCTCGGCAACCGGAGCCGCTGGCTCTTGCGCACAACCAAAAAGGAAGGCACCGGCAGCAAGCCCTATCCATTTTCTCGCGTTATTGATCATTTTTTTGCTTTCTAAGCAAGGCGTCGGCCATGCGTTTGTGTTCTTCGCTTTTGGCAATTTGCCCCAGCCGCTTGTAGGCTTCGGCTAAGGCTTGGTGAGCACCAAGCCAGTTTTCGTCGAGCGCGAGGGCGCGGTTGAGCATGGCAATGGCTTCATCGGTGCGCTGCTGATTCAAATAGACCTGTCCGAGCGCGGCAAAGGCGGCCACGTGTTCGGGGTTTTGTTCGATGATCTGCTGATAGGCCGCGGCCGCTTGCTCAAAATGTCCGGTGCGCAAGTAGATGTTGCCCAGGTTGTTCAGCGCCCGCACGTGGCTGGGATTGATTCGCACGGCTTGGGCGTAGTGCGGCAGCGCCACGCCGGTAAACCCCAAGCGGTTGTACGTAAACCCCAAGCTGTAATGGGCGTCGGCGTCGTCTGGATCGCTGCGCAGCCGCTCGCGATAGCGCTGGATATCCCCCTCGACCTGCTTGACCTTTTCGTACGCGGCGAGCGCTTTTTCGCCGGCGGCCGCGCGGCCCTGCCGCAGGTGAATCTGGCCCAGCAGACGGAAGGACTCGGCCAGCCCGGGTTCAATTAGAATGGCGCGGCGGAAGCGCTCAGCCGCCGCCGCCAGATCGTTTTGGCTCATCTGGATCCGCCCCAGTTGCAGATGGGCCTCCGCATAGGTGGTGTCGGCGGCCAGCGTGCGCTCAAAGTACTCGACCGCCCCCTCGTCATCGCCCTCTTGGTGCTTGATCTCCCCCATCGCGTAGAGCGCCCGCGCGTTTTCCGGCGTTGCCACCAAGACCTGTTGCAGGGTTTCGCTGGCATCGGCATAGCGGCCCAAACTGGCGTACACCAGCCCGAGGTTGAAGCGGGTGTGGAGATGTTCGGGCCGCAACGCCAAGGCGCGCTCGTATTCGTGGACCGCGTCGCCCAACCGCCCCTGCTTGCTGTACACCGCCGCTTTGTTGCGCCGCGCTGGCGCATACGTCGAGTCCAAGGCCAAAGCCGCGGCAAACGCGGCGTGGGCTTCGTCGTAGCGGCTCAGTTTCAGCTGCACATTGCCCAAGGCGACGAGCCATTCAGGCTGCTCGGATTCCAGGGCCACGGCCATTTCGTAGAATTGGACCGCTTCTTCGGGCTGGCCCAAAGCCAAGTGGATTCGGCCCAGCGTGGCCAGCACCTCACCCGACTGCGGATGGTGCTTCCGCGCCTCTCCGTACACCGCCAGCGCGTCCGCGTACCGCTTCTGTCGCAACAGGGTGCGCCCGATCAGCAGCGGATCCTCAACCAAAGGCGATTGCACTACCGGCTGAGGGGGCGGGGCTTCCGGTTTGGTCTCGCAGCCTGTTGCCAGCGCGACGCCCAGGGCGAATGAAACCCATTTAATCATCGACTGGTACCCTCCTCTAGGTCCACGTATTGCCGCCCGGGCAGGTCCTCGACGACTTGGACAAAACCGGATGGCCAGCGAATCTCAACCCGCTCGGCGACCTCGGCGTTCCCAAGGCCAAAGAACACGCGGGGATCGCTCGACGACAGGTAGCTCGCGTTGCGGCGCACCTCGCGCACGAGCGTGCGGCCATCGGTCGTCAGCGCGATCCGCGCCCCAATGGCATCGCGATTGCTCGCCGCGCCCCGCAGCCTAAACCCCAACCATCCACCGCCACTGGCGTCGTTGCGCAACAGGGCTGGCCGGTCGTTGGAGTTGTTCACCACAATATCTAAGTCGCCATCGCTGTCGATGTCCCCGAACGCAGCCCCGCGACTGACCTGTACCAGCGCAAGGCCCGGGCCGTAGTCCCGACGATCGACAAAGATACCTGCGCCGACATTTTCAAGCAGTTGATTGCGCTGGGCGTACGCGGCCGCGCGATCGACCTTTTCCACGTTGTCGTACACGTGGCCATTGGCGACGAATAGGTCGAGATCGCCGTCGTTGTCGCCGTCGAAAAATCCCGTGCCAAACCCGAGAAAGGCCATGCTAGCGCGCGTGATGCCCGACGCCACGGTAGCGTCGGCAAAGAACCCCCCACCCAAGTTGCTGTACAGGGTATTGCTCTCCCACTGGAAGTTGGTCACGAACAAATCCGCGTCGCCGTCGCCGTCTGCATCGGCCATGTCAACGCCCATCCCAGCCTCAGCGACCCCAGCACCGTTGAGGCTGGTGCCGCTGGCAAGCCCGCGATCGACAAAGCGCGTGCCATCGTTGCGGTAAAGCATGTTGGACACGAGATCGTTGGCCAAGTACAGATCGGGATCGCCGTCTTGATCGTAGTCGCCAAAGACGACCCCCAGTTCCTTTCCGGCCGTGCTGGCGAGGCCGAAGGCCACCGTGCGGTCGGCAAAAACCCAGCCGCCCGCGTGGCCCTCGTTGATATAGAGCCGATCGACCTGACCATCGAACTTGCGCGGGTCGCAGTAGAGCCGCTCCTCGCTGTTGCCGATACGGCACACGAGCGGATCGGCGGTCGGGTAGTCGAGGTAGTTGCCGACGAATAGATCCAAATCTCCGTCGAGATCCACGTCGGCAAAGGCCGCGCTCGTCCCCCATCCCGGGCAACCCACATCGGCTGTAGCCGTAACATCGGCAAAACGCCCCAGCCCGCGATTGTGGAAGAGCACGTTGGGGCCAAAATTAGTAACGTAGAGGTCGGCCCAGCCATCGTTGTCGTAGTCGCCCACAGTAGCCCCCATGCCGTAGCCTCGATCGCCGACGCCAGCCCGCGCTGTCTGCTCTGAGAAGCGGCCCGCACCATCGTTGTAAAAAAGCGCGTTGGCCGCTTCAGGCTCGCTTGATAACTGAGGTAATCGTCCGGCGTTGACCAAGTAGAGGTCGAGCGCACCATCGCCATCGAAATCCAAGAACGCAGCCCCAGAGCCGTAGGTCTCGGGCAAATAGCGCGCGCCGGTCGCACCGCTGCGGTGAACGAAATCAACCCCGGCCGATTGCGCGATATCGACAAAGCGCGATTCGGCCGCCGCACTGCAACAAAGCAGCAGGACCATTCCGTAGCGCACCTTCACGGCCTCAGCCTCGGCCCGGGTCCAAATCCCTCGGCGACGAGGCCCGCGCCGCGCTGGATGGTGATCAGCCTATTGCCCTCCACCCGGTCGAGGCGCTCTTCCACGCCATCGGGCCAGCGCACCACGAGGTGATCGGCCGCCGTCGCCGCTCCCAAGCCGAAATGCAGCCGTAGGTCGTCCTGCGACAGATAGCCCGTGCCCGCACGCACCTCCCGCATCTGCACCGCACCACCCACCGAAACCGAAACCCGCGCACCAATGGCCTCAGTATTCCCGCCCGCGCCGCGCAACCTCACCATTAGATAGTTGTGGCGATTGCCCCCGTCGTTGCGCAGGACCGTTGGCGTGTCGTCGATATTGACTATCACAAGGTCCAAGTCGCCATCGTTGTCCAAATCGCCGAAGGCCGCGCCCCGGCTCGACTTTTCCACGGCGAGGCCCGGCCCCGAGGCTACACCCACTTCGACAAATGCGCCGTCGCGATTTTCAAACAGATGGTTGCGCTGGGCGTAGCGGGTTCCTAAGTCGCGGTGGTCGACGGCCGGGTACACGTGGCCATTGGCGACGAATAGGTCGTCGTCGCCGTCGTTGTCGCAATCGAAAAAACCCGCGCCCCATCCCAAAGAGCTGATGCTCGCACGGCCCAGCGCCGAGCTGAAACTCGCGTCGGTGAAAAACCCCCGGCCATTGTTGTCGTAGAGCGAGTTGTTGTCGTGCGAGAAATTGGTAACGAAGAGGTCGAAGTCGCCGTCTCGATCGTAGTCGCCGCTCGCCAAGCCCATGCCGCCCTGTTCGCGGCCGTCCTCGCTGTACGCGGTCGCCGACAGCAGCGACACGTCCGCAAACGCGCCTCGGTCGTTGCGGTAGAGCACATTCGGCGTTGAATCATTGGCAATGTAAATGTCCAAGTCGCCGTCCTCGTCCCAATCGCCAGCCAGCGCGGCAAAACCATAGTACTCGTAGTCGGCGATGCCAAACGCCGCACTCGCCTCGGCAAAGGTCCAACCTGCGCTGGGGCCTTCGTTGCGATAGAACAGATCCCGCTCCCCCGGCATCCCGCGCGGGCCGCAGAATACGTCTATCCCGCGCCAAGTGCAATAGCTTGGATCCGCCGGGCGAAACGCCGGATCAAAGTCGATGTAATTAGCCAAGTAAAAGTCCAAGTCGCCGTCTAGATCGTAGTCGCCAAAGGCCGCAGACGAGCTCCAGCCGTCAAAGTCCACGCCCCGCTCGGCCGCCACATTGACAAACGCGCCAGTGCCTTTGTTTTCGTACAGGGCATTGGGGCCGTAGTTGGCCAAGTACAGATCGGGCCATCCGTCGGCATTGTAGTCGACCGCCGTGGCCCCCATCCCCCAACCCACGTGCGCGACACCAGCCTCTCGCCCCACGCCCGTAAAGCGCCAAGCACTGTCGTTGCGGTACAGCTCAGCGCGAGGTTCTCGGCCCGGGGCGTATCCGGTGATGCGCGAGCCGTTGACGATAAAAATATCCACGTCGCCGTCTAGATCGTAGTCTAAAAGGGCCGTCCCGCCCGTGTTGCATTCGATGATGTGCTCTTTTTGCGGGGTCCCAGATACGGTGCGCAATTGGACCCCCGCTTCGGTGGCTACATCGACGAAACTAGGCTGGGCCGCTTCGCCCCCGCACCCTGCCAACGCCCCAATAGCCACTAGCACAAACCACATTTATTGTCGTGCCCTCAAGGCTGCGGCCTCAGCGCGAACCGCGCGGCCTTCTGCTGTGTGCCCCTGCTGGATTAGCGCGGTTCCCAAGCCCTCGAGGGCCGAGACCATGCTCCCGCCGAGGGCCAAGGCGCGGCGAAACGCGGCGACCGCCTCCGCGTACTCGCCGAGGGCCAAGCTGTTGTTGCCTATGTTTTCAAAGGCCAACGCGTAGTCGGGCTTGTGGCGAACTGCGCGCAGCAAAAAGGGCCGAGCCGCCGCGTGTTGCTCTTGCAGCGAATAGATCACCCCGATGTTGTGGCTGGCCTCCGCGTACGTGGAATCGAGGGCCAAGGCCGCCTCGAATTGTTCGAGCGCCGCTGTCAACTCCTTTCTACGCAAATAGACCAGTCCCAAGTTGAAATGCGTGGCCACCTGCTTGTCGGTCACTAAGGGCACGGCTTGGCGGTAGAGCAAGCGGCGGTAGTGATCCTCGTCCATCGTCGCGCTACTCAACTGCTGGAAAAGCTCGATCATTCGCGCGCCCCCGGCGTCGCGGCCCGTGCGCGCATAGAGCGTGCCCAAGCTGTAATAGGCCGAGGTGTAACCTGGGTCCGCGGCAATGGTCCGTTCCATCGCTGCCATGGCGCGCGGCTCGTCCTGTAAGCGCAAGTACACCAACGCCAAGTAGTAGTGGGCGTGGGCCAAGTCCGGGTCGAGTTCAATAGCCTTCAACAGCACGGTCTTGGCGTTTTCATTGTCGCCACGCGAACACAGCACAAAACCCAACACGAAGTGCCCATAACCGCTCTGTCCAGCTAGCTGCAGCCCCTCTTCGGCCGCTGCAAGCGCCTCTTCGTACCCATCGCCGCGCTCGTTGTACAGCAGCGCTAAGGCCCAGTACACCTCGGCAAAGCCCGGTGCCTTTTCAAGGGCGTATTTAAGGGCGGCTATGGCCTCGCTCTTGCGGTGTTCTTTGGCGAGAGCAACGCCGAGATAGTAGTGAGCATCCGCGTCGTCGGGCGCGACCGCAACCAGCTCGGCCAGCACGGCGGCCGCACGGCGCGTGCGGTCCTTTTGCAGGTAAAGCCATCCCAAGGCCAACAGCACCGCTGGGTCCGTGGGGTCTTGCTCGTAGGCGCGTTGATAGAACGCGAGAGGTTGGGGCGTGGCGGGCTTTTTGAGGATGTGGCGTTCCGCGGAACCACAGCCGCCCCCCAGGAGGACGACTAGCCCTAGCCACGCCACGGCAATAGGCAATAAAGCGCCCGGCATCTCCGCTAGAGAACGCCGGGCGCTTTGGGTCCACAAAAAAATACGGCAACCCCTACTCTTGGACACCTACGAAAGCCCGAATGAAGAGCAAGGTGTTCGTTTCGGTCGCTTCGGCAAAGGCCTGACGCTCCCAGCGAAAACCAGTGTTCATCGTGAGTGCATAACCGTGGTACGCCGACTTGTTGGAAAACTGCAAGGCGAGTACCGAACCCGTGAAATCATCGACGTAGCCGGGCGGCAAGATCTCCGGGCGCTCTTCGAGGTTGCGGAAGAGATTGAGCTCGACGCCGTATTCGATAAAGGTTTCAGGCAGGATGAAGTACTTTGAGGTCAGCATGTAAAACTGCGACCACTCGGTGATGTCGAGGTCAGTGCTAGAGGTCGGGTTGATCTTGCGGAAGACGCTCTTGTAGCGCGGCCAAAAAGACAGATTGTCGGTAATCGGCAGCGGATAATCCACCTTGTTGATCGCGCCAAAAAAGAGGCGATTGTCTTTGGCCTCGGCTTGCTCACCGCGCTGATTAAACCAGTCGTACTTCACCTTGTTGTAGATATTCAGGTTTTTGAGGCGCAGGTAGTCGAACGTCAGATAGCCGGTCCAGACAAAGGTGTCTTGGGCGATCAGCGGGTCAATGGTTTCGCGAAATCCATCTGGATCGACCCATTGTATCACATCGTCTTCGATGTCGTCTTGGACCGAGCGAGCGTATTGGAAGGCCCGCGCCTCAATGCCCGGCCATTTCCACTCGCCCGTGACAACCGCATAGCTCATCTGCGCGTTGCGCTTGGAGCTAATCTCGTCGGCCGTGGAGTGGCCCAGCGTCACTTTGATGGCTTCGGTCAAGTGAACGCCTCCGTACACGTTGTAGCCATCGCGGTCGTGTCGGTAGGGATAATCGGCAAAGGTGTCGTTCTCAAAGCGATCGATGACGTTGTTGTTGTTCATGTCAACGCCAAAGAGAAACTCAGGTGGATCGACGTTGTAGCGCAGAAACGGCTCGGCGAAATCCGGCTGGCTATTGCCGTTCTGGTTAAAGTCCGAGATGAAGTCCGAGTTCTCGTCGTACCCGGGGAAGACCTCTGGGTCGGCTGCACCACCTGTGCCAAAAGGCGATTCACCAAAGGCGTTGTCGCCGTTTTGCCACAGGCGCTTCCAGTCGGCAAAGCGATCTTGGTCGTCGTTGTCGTCAACCGCCTCAAAGGAATAGCGCTCTGGGTGTTCGTAATCGATGAAACCCCGCGCATCCGAGATAAACGCATTGGTGCGGTACTCAGGCTCCAGCCGATAGAGTTCTCCGTACGCGAAAAACGGATACGCATCCTGCGAGGCCGTGATGTAGTAGGCCATGCCCTCGTCTTGGGCGAGGGCGTGATCTTGGAAGTTCTGATTGGGGAAGCGGCGAAACGCCCGGCTGAAAGCAAGCTCCGAGCGCATATTGAAGCCCTTGATATCGTCTATGTCAAAGTTGAAGCCAATGATGTCCTTGCCGGTCGGCAGGCCGTATTCAAAGCGGATGAAGCGCTGGTTGGAGCCATCGCTGACGTTGCCGTGGGCGCGCTCGACTTCCAAGAACACAGGCTCGCCTTGAGCATTGACTTGGAGGTTCGAGGTGATTTCGACTCGGTAATCATTGGCGATGACCAACTCGAACTCAATTTCGCGGATCTCCTGAAACGTGGTGATCTCGTCGTCGGGCTGTTGGCGGAAGTCGCGGGCGATGTTGTAAGTCAGCTCTAATGTCTCCGCCCCATTGGCCTCAATGACGCCGGCGCGCCGCACACCACCGCGCGGCGAGGGGACAATTTCGGGATGATCGACCCCGTTGATGATAATGCGCTCGGCAAAAAGCTGAGCACCGCCTACGCCGTCTTCGGGCGAATCGTCCGAGAGCCGCAGGACGATTGTCTCGACATTGCCGCCGTTTTGGGCCTCGGTCAGCACGCCTTTGAGCGAGTTGTCGCCTAATTTGCGACCTGTGGAAAAGTTGGCAATGTTCAGATAGGTAAAGCCCAACTTGGAAAAATCCCCGAGCTGGACCTTGGAGTGTGCGCCGAAGAGATTCGTCATGTCGCCCAAGATCTGGCCGAGTGAGTTTTCGTATTGCACGGCTGAACCCGGGGAAGCCAAGCGCGACGCCAAGAGTGTCATCTGGTACTTATCAGCGGCAAAATCCCATTGCACCCCGTTGAAGGCCGGCTTGGAAAAGGTCAGCGGCGTCAGGGTGGTGCGCAGGGCATCGCTAATGGTCATCGAAGAATAAAACTGCCCTTTGGACATCGACGAGACGATTAAGCTGCGAAACCACCCACTGTACTTGGGCCCCTTGCGGACCGTGCTACCCGAAGTCACGGGACTGTCCATGGACCAGTTGTACACCTCAAAACCACGCGTGATGTAGTTCCCGTAGAGATCGTAAGTGCGAAAGCCTTCAAGCTCGGTAGATACGTAGCGCTCGTAGTTTTGACGGGCGTAATTGCTGTATTCCTCGCCGGTCCAACGATAGAAGTGGTATAGGCTTTGCGGATATTGCCACTTCCGCTGGGCTGGAGTCATCGCCATCTCATAGACATCCACGCCGCGCGGTTCGCGTCCAGTCAGAAAGCCAACCCGTTGGGCAAAAGCGGCATCGCACAGGAACGCGACGCCGGCCGTGATAACTACTGCGTAGATCATGGACCTCACGCTGTAACCCTCCCTTTTGAATTTTTGTCGGTCAAGCGCCATTAATAGACCACGCCGACCGCGCCGACTCGCCTGAAGTGGCCGACCCCGCTGTCAACCGAGAGCGAGACCACGTAACTACCCGGAGGCACGGCCTCGTCGGCATCGCTCCGCCCATCCCACATCTCGGTGTAAATCCCGCCGGGCTGCTCTCGGTCGGCCAGCACGCGCACCAGCCGACCGGCCAAATCGTAAATGGCCACCTCAATGGGCTTAGGCTCGGAAATCTGGATGACAGTGTACTGGATGGCGATATGGTCGTTGATGCCATCCCCATTCGGCGTGAAGACCGCAGGATTAAACTCTATAGCGCGGACGATTTCGCCCACGGACTGCTGAGTCAAAGCCACGCGCAGCGAGTTGGTGCTGACGTCGAAATTGGCATCGCCTTCGAGCACGGGCTGGCCGAGAATGTCGGACTGAGTATCCCAGACCGTACCAGTAAAAATCGTGCCGAACACCACGGTTGATCCCTCAAAGAGCACCCGCAGCGGCACATTGTTGTCAAAAGAGATCTTATTGCTAGTGAAAATCACTTCGAGGCTTCTGTCGCCCGCACGCACGCGATCGGGTTCCACAGGCTCGAGCGGATCGCCCATTTGCAGACCGACAAAGCGCGCAGGCGTCGGCGTGTCGATGCGCAAAGCATCAAAGCCGTTCTGGTTGTCGTTTATCGTGGCGCGCACGTCATAGGCGAAGAGCACCTCTTCTCCCCCGTCAATGCTCGGCAGCACAACGGCGTCATCTTTGTCGATTACGCCGATGTCGGCCGGTGGGTTGGGCTCGTCAGCCAAGGATATCTCACCGACAACTACAGCAGCCGAGGGCAGCGAATGCTCAATCCGCAACGAGTCAATGCGCACCGTCTGCGTCACGGCTTGGCTCTCCATGATAATCTGCAGCTGAAAATAGGGACGCGGACTGGGCAATGGGATCAACTCGCCAGATTCGAGCGGCAACGACCAAGGACTCCAGTTGTCGACGTCGTCCTCGATATCGCCCTTCTCGCCCGAAGACAGTTTGTTGTAATCCGCTTCCGAGACCACTACTTGGCTGACCGCTCGCGTTTCGTCGTCAATGACCTTTTTGAAGTGAACCAACGGGCTGTCGTCTTGCCCGGTCTTCATGCGCACCGCGACCGCGGTCCGCCCCAAGTCCGGCAACTCGATCAACGCACCGTCCACCAGTTCTAAGGCCCGCTGGGCCCAAGATATGGTGCCGTAGTTGGAGACCTCGCCCAAGTCGATGACTTGGCTCCGGTACGTTGCTCGCGGCACGAAGCCGTTACCGTAGAGTTCAAATTCGGCCAGCTCAAAGGGACTCCGCGACCCCACGCGCAACTGAATGAAGCGAATGAATTGCTGGGGAAATTTCATGGTGAACACGCTGTTGGGGTTCACCGGGACGTCGCGCAGTAAGGTGAAGAGCGGCTGTTCGTTCACGTACGTAAGCCCATCGCTGACGGAAATCCGGTGCTTGCGAACAAAGTCCTCGCTAAAGGGCTTGCCGTTGGCGTAGGTCCCCTCTTGCCGGGGGAAGAAGACCAAGCTATCGGCTGGTACGCGCGAGCCCATATCAAAAAAGAAGGTGCGCCCGTCTTGATCGACGCCAGCGGTTTTAAAGAGGTCTGCCGTGCTTGTGGTGTCGTCGCCATCGACGATCGACAGCGAAATGGGATTCCTCGCCGCTGTGTTATCCCACAGCACCGCATTGCCTTCGCTGACCAAGTCGTTGGGCTTGCCGTAGGACCAAGAGAGGGAGGTAATGATGTTATCGTCCGGCGTAAAGCCGCGGACCTGAATCGCGCCGGGGCTACTTTGGTCGTCGATTTGGGCGCGAACCTCGACGAGATCCCCCCAGGGAAATCCACCGCTGCCGCCAAGCACCCATTCGTCTGCAGCAAGCCACGGGGGCCAAACGCACGAGGCGCACAACAGCACGGCCATACGGGCGGCCCTCCCTCGATTCATCACGGCGTCTCCACCCGGGGATGAAGAGCGTAGTACACTTCGCGTTGGAACTTAAATGCTAAGTCAATGGTCTCCACCGGTTCGCCCTTGTAGTCGAAACGCACGGCCATGTCTGGCACGTTGATCGTGAAATGGCTCACGTCTCGGTGCAACACCGGAAAGACGACATATCCTTCTGACTCTTGGCCAGAAAACACCATGTCAGGCGGATAGACCGTGCTTTTGAGCAGGTCGGTGGTAGCCTCAAACTGCTGCCGCTGGTTGCCAGCATAAGCGCGCAGATACGGGCTGAAGTGATCTTCGAGCAGTCCGCCATCGAGCGCATTGTACACTCGATTGTTCGACGTGGTGATCACGAGCGATTTGGGGTCGATGAAAACCTTGGGATACTCGTAGTTTTTGACCTTCAGCAAGACCACGGTAAAGCGCGCTGGCGTCCAGTCTTGGCCCCAAGGCTTCCAATTGCCATACGTGTATGGATTGGTCGATTCAGTACCCTTCCTTGAACTGGCCGCGAACTGGCGATTGAGGAATCCGTCATCCAACACCTGTAGCGAGATCTCCAAGCGATCCTTGGCATAGACAATCGCCCCGTCGTCGAGGACGGTCATGGCCGGGTCTTGTTGCGGAATGGGTTCGGGAAACGTTGCAAAGCGCCGCAGCCCCACCTGTGAGATGCACCCGACAAGCGCGAACAGATAAAGAGCCGACAAAAGTCCGCTCGTTGCGATGTTCCGTATCCTCATTGAGAATGCCTTCCTGAAAGCGATGCAAAGGCGATAGATAAATAGAGATGAAGTCGCCTCCATCTCTATATTATCTATCGCCCATAATGTGCGATCTAGCAGAAGATGCTAGGGTGCGCCTTATTGGATGTAGCTTTTGATCCGACCCCAGCTATCGGCCTCGACTGCCGTATCCTTCATCATGTCGCCAGTACCACCCGTAGCACCTTCGGTCTCCACTGTGATGAAGTCCGAACCGTTCGAGTTGTCTTGGAAGGCACCATTAACCGGCGTGGTGCCCGGCTGCTTTTCGCGGCCCGTCTCGGGATTCTCGGTCTCGTCAAACTGGAAAGTCAGACCGATGATCTGGTCGGGGGCGAAATTGTGGCGGGCACTGCCCTCGGGACCCGTCTTGTCGTGGAAGGTCCACAAGGCCTGCTTGACCTCGTAAGTATAGGTCACCGAGCTACCGGCGGGCTGCTCCAGCGGACGGGCGTCCGGCGGATCGAGCGTCCACTCATAGACGAACCAAGGACGCTCGGTGGACCACAGAATGCTCTCCTGCGGCACGTTGTAGATCCAAGTGTCCGCCTGACCAGAGGCGGGCAGGACGCGGATACCGTACTGCTGGCCGGAGGTCATCTCGGTCTCGTTGAAGTTCTCGCTCGAATGGTCGGCATCAACGATGATTTCCAACGAGTCGTCCTTCCAATACTCCTGCGGGTTCTCGATGAAGAGGCCCAGCGAGTCATCGGTAACCCGAGCAAAGTAGTACAGCGAATTGTCGGGAGCCGAACTCCAAGCCACGTAGAGAATGCAGTCCCAGTCGTCTTTGGCCGGAGGCCACTCACTACCGAGAATCTCGAACAAGGTGTCGGGATTAATGGCGAAAGCCGGATCAATCCAGCCCCAGTCGTCGTCGTTGCCGTCAATGACCATGTTGTCGGGGTTGGGAATCTGCGGCATGAAATAGTTAGCCTGATGCGCGAAAGCAGCCGAAGCAGCCATCACGGTCACTAAGGCGAAAAGACCAAGTCTCTTCATTAGAAAAACCTCCAAATGGGTTAGATGAAATGGATTGAATAAATGGCCCCCGAAACTCGGCGGTAAAAATAATTATCGATAATTTGTGGAGTTTCAGGGATGCCGAGGACCTCAGAGTAGATGTGCAAAACCTCCTTTCATTGAAGTTATTTTGGAAAAGCGAAGTTTTCAATTTATCGGCCCTTCTCATGGCTGTCAAGGTATTTCTTACATTACCGATAATTATTTTTATCAATAGTTATTACTTTATGCCTGCATTGACAATCTCGCATTTTTTTTTACACTTGGCCTTTTCGCCTCGCATTCTCAACGGGATTTTCCTTGCGCGATCTATCTACAACCGTCGTTGTCCTCGCCCTGATCTTGGCCGGTTGGTACGCCCTTAACCGCTGGGGCTTATTGGTCTATCCAGACGACCCGTCCGCCAACGGCGAGTACACCGTCATCCGCTGGGCCTCTGACCCCAATCCGGCGCGCACCGAACAGATGGCCCTCTTCAACCGGCTCTACGAAGACAAGAAAGTACGCGTCGTCCTCGACCCAAGCGCGGACGTGCAAAAGATTCTCACCCAAGCCGCGGCGGGCTCGGGGCCGGACGTTTTCGACATTTATAGCTATGCGACCTTCGCGCTCTACGCTTCTAAGGGCGTCATGGTCGAAATAAACGACTACATGCGCGAGGCCAAGCTGAGCCTCGACGACTTTTGGCTGCATCGGCGCAACGCCCTCGCCGTGCCCGTAGCCAGCGCGCCAGCCGAAGCCGACGAATACGAGCGCTTTCGCATCTTTGCCGTCCCCAACAACGTCACCGTCAGCGTTACTTTTCTCAATCGCTCGCTCTACGACGCCGTTCAGCGCGAGCGACAGGCGCGGAACTTGGCCATGCCGCCCTTGCCGTGGAACCACTGGACTTGGTGGGACTACGTCCGCTTGTGCCAAGCCCTCACCAAAAAGAGCGTCGATGGCCGGCGCTATGAGACCTTTGGCTCGGGCGGAGCAGGCTTTGGCGGCGGGCTGAACAATTTCATCTACCAAGCTGGTGGCAGCTTCCTCAACGACAACGGCACCGAAATCGCCCTCGATTCTCCAGCCGGTGCCACCGCCGCCCAGTATCTGTACGATCTGGTCAACACCTTTCACGTCGTGCCCTCGGCCGAAGATCAATCCGCGCAAACAGGTGGGGGCGGTTGGGGTGGACAATCCATCTTAGGGCTTTATTCGGCGGGCAAACTGGGCACCATTCTCATCGGCCGCTGGGGGCTGATCAAGGTGCGCCGCGAGGCTCGCTTTGTCACCGAGATTTACCCCATGCCCCGCTACGTGCCCTACGAGGAGTGGGAGCGCTGGATGAGCGATCCCGAGATCCGCGCCAACCCGAGCCTGCGCGACGGCCCTTGGGGCGAAATCAGCGAGGCCAGTCGCCACCGCGGCAAGGCGGGCGAGATGGGTGGGCGGGTGACAGCCATCCGCAAGGGCACTCAACACGAGCGGGAGGCCTTTTACTTCTTGGAATACTTGTCCAGCCCGGATTTCAACAACTTGTTGACCAAGGACGCAGACGCCTTCGGCAGTCGCAAGCAATTCTCAGTGCGCTATTTCTCTCAACCCGACCCCGAATTCCCCGATGAGAACCAACACCGCTCGGCCCTGCTTGACGCCATGGAGCACCCGGTTGCAGAGCAGGCCGCAGCCTACGGAGCCGCTTTTGACATCACCCGGTTGCAGGGCGCACTCGGTACGAATCTAATCAACGCGGCGTATCAGCCCGCCGACTCAACAGCCCGCCAGACCTACCGATTCCTCGGCCGCATGCCCGACCAGAGCGCGGTGAGCAATCCCACGGTTGGCCAAGCGGCGGTCGCCGAAATGTCCGTCCGCATGCGCGAGTCCTTGGCCAAGGCCAAGCGCAACCGCACGCTCTCCAGCCGCAGCCACGCGCTCGATATCCTCGGGATCGCGGTCCTCCTAGTGGCCATCGGCGGCGGCCTAGCGTTTTACGTGCGGCGGCAACGCACGGAGATGGACGTTTGAAGCCGCGCGAAAAGAGAATGCTGCGTTGGGCCTTGCTCTTCCTCGCGCCCAATCTGAGCGGGTTTTTGATCTTCACGTCCCTGCCGGTGCTCTTTTCCTTTGGGCTGGCGTTCTTTCAATGGGACACGTTCTCGGCGCCGCGCTTTATCGGCTTCGACAACTTCATTCGGCTACTGACCGACCCCAAGCTCTGGTTTTATCTATACAACACGGTCTTTCTCATGATAGGCTTGCCCCTGTCCATCGGCGGCTCGCTGCTGTTGGCCATCGTCCTCTCGCAAAAGCTGCGCGGTATCATCGTCTATCGCACCGTCTTCTACCTCCCCACCGTCACCAATGGGGTGGCGTTGTTCCTGCTGTGGAAGTGGCTCTACAACCCCAAGTACGGCCTCGTCAATTCGATCCTGCTGCCCATTCTCTCGTGGCCCTACTTCTCGCTCGCCGTGCGCGTGTCGATTCTCGTGCTGGTAGGCTTGGCCCTGCAATCGCTAGCGCGCAAGGCGATGTCTGAACGGCCCCCCCGAGTCCTGTTCGCGCTTCTCGCCGCCGCCACGCTCTACTGGATCGCCAGCGGCCTCTACGAATACGGCGGCCCTTCGGCTTGGCTGTCCGGGCGCCTGGCCCTCTTGTCTGGCCTCGACAGCATCGACGACTTGCCCAACTGGCTTTCCAGCAGCGTCGATCTGGGCTGGCTTTCTTGGCTCGGCCTAGATCAAGCCGCCTATTGGGCCAAGACAGCCATCATCTTCATGGGTATCTGGGCGTCCATGGGCGGGGGCAACATGATCCTCTACCTCGCGGCGCTGGCCAATGTGCCCGAGGAGCTATACGAAGCCTCGGACATCGACGGAGCCTCTAAGTGGCAGCAATTTTGGCACATCACGTGGCCGATGATCGCTCCGACGACCTTCTTTATCTGCGTCATGTCTATTATCGGCGGGCTGCAAGGCGGTTTTGAAATCGCCTACTTGATGACCAATGGCGGCCCGGGCAAGGACGGGGACAACACGGTCACGCTCGGCTACTACATCTACCGCTCGGCCTTTGAAAACCTAGAGTTCGGATACGCGGCCGCGGTGGCTTGGTTTATGTTTGTCATCATATTCACCATCACGCTGTTCAACTGGCGCTTCGGTCGGGGCGCGGTCAACTGAGGGGGCAAGGCGCATGGCCAAAGTTGCGCGCACGGCGGCACTCCACTCGCTGAGCCACGGGCTGCTCGTCCTCTTCGGCTTCACCACCCTCGTGCCGTTCCTGTGGATGGTGCTCACCTCGCTCAAGAGCGAAAACGAGGTCTTCCAGAGCCACGTCTGGCCGCAGGAGGTGCGCCTCGGCAACGAAGGCGACCTGCTGCGGACCCGCGATGGCCAACCGCTGCTCAACGCTCAAGGCGAGCCAATCCGCATCACCCTCGGCAACCCAGTGATACTCGGTGCGCCCGGCGACCCCATCCGCGACCAGCAAGGACGGCTAATCTACGACCCGGACGGGCAACCTATTCCCGGCAAAAACGTCGAAGAGCGCGGCGGCATCGCCGTGTACAAAAACCGCTGGAATCCGATCCTCGTCGATGGGGATCCGCTGCTGTTGACCGAAGCGCTGCGCGACAAATGGCAGCAGCGACTCGTGCAGCAGCGCCAGAGCTGGCGCACAGCCGAGCAGCTACCGCCCGCCTCGGTCGAACTGGCCAACGGTACGCCCCTATTGCGCCCCGACGGTACGCCCTACACCTATCGCGACATTTCTTGGGATCGCGTCGGGGACCCGGTTTTGGACGTCCAAGCCAAAGAGCCGATTCTCGCCGCCGACGGCCACGCGATCCCCTTTCGCTCGGCTTTTCCCCTGCTCAGAAGCGACGACGACCCGCTAACGGAAAAAGCCGGAGGCGACATCCTCTACGCCCGCTTCCCTGGGGAGGACGAGCTGCGCATCGTCTATGGCAGTGACGTGTTGAAAATTAGCGAGCCGCGCTTCATGTGGTCCAACTATATCCGGGTCTTGCGCGACAAGGACATCAAGTTCTCGCTCTACGGATGGAACAGCCTTTTTGTCGCCGTCTGCGTGATGATAGGCCAAGTGGTGACCTCGGCCATGGCTGGCTTTGCCTTTGCCCGCCTCGAATGGCGCTACCGCGACGCCGTCTTCCTGCTCTATTTGGCGACCTTGATGGTGCCCGGAATCGTCACCTTGCTGCCCAATTACGTGTTGCTAAAAAGCCTCGGCTGGCTCGACTCGTTCCAAGCACTCATCATCCCGGCCATGTTCACTGCTTTTGGCACCTTTATGATGCGCCAGTTTATGACGGGGCTGCCTAGGGGGCTTGAGGAGGCCGCTGAAATCGACGGCGCCAACCTCTGGAAGACTTTCTGGAGCATCGTCATGCCCCTGTCCAAACCGGCGTTGATTACCCTGTCGATCTTCTCCTTTATGGGCACTTGGCAGTCCTTTACCTGGCCGCTGATCGTCACCCACTCCGAGCACATGCGGGTCCTGCCGGTGGCCCTGCGCTATTTCGATTCCTCGCAGGGAACCAACTACTCGCTATTGATGACCGGGAGCGTGCTGATGATGCTGCCGATGATCGTGCTCTTTGTCTTCGGCCAGCGATTCTTCGTGCGCGGCATCCAGCTCGGCGCACTCAAAGGCTGACCCGCGTCAAAGCTCTGCTTGGGGAATCTGCTCCCAGTCCAGTTCGTCCTCGTCGATGTCCCAGTCGTCGCTCCGCGTTGCCGGTCGGTCGCAATAGGTGTGAAATTGGCAGCGCTGACATTCGCTCTCGTCGTCGGTCTTGGCGTACGCCTCGGCGTCGGGCAGGGCCTCAATGGCGGCAATCACCTCTGACAAAAGGGCCCGCGCCTGCTCGTGCTCGGCGGCTGAATAGGCAATCGGCTGCAGGGCCTGCGGATACTGAGCATGCCAATAGACCAACGTCACAGCGTCGGGTGCGAGCGCCCGGCCCTCGTTGAAGACGGCGCCGGCCTCGACCAAGACAAAGCGATAGACCAGCGTTTGCCAACTTTGGGCATAGGCGGCTTGTTCGGGCTTTTTACGGCCGGTCTTCCAGTCGAAGATCCAAGCGCGGCCATCGTCGGCTAGGACCACGCGGTCGAACCGGGCGACGAGCCTCCGACCCGCCAGCGGCACGGAGAGCATGGTTTCCCCGAATACCGCCCCGGCGGGCACCACCGGCGGCTGCTCGCACCAGTTGCGCCACCAAGCGGCCAACAGCGGATCGCGGCTCCGCTGCACGGCGTCTTCCACATCCAGGCCCAAGCTCTCCTGCAACACCAACTGGTGGAACGCCCGCCCCCGGTCGGCGGCAGCTTCCCACTCGTCGAGCCGGTCGGTCAGCGGCGCGGGCCACGCCAACCGCTCCACATAGCGCAACAGGAACTGTCGCCGACAGCGGTCAAAGGCCGTCAGACTGCTTTGGCTGTACTTGAATCCCGGCGGAATCATCGGCTCTGCTGCTCGCAATAGCGTTGCAACTGGCGGAACACCTCGGCCATGGGCGCGGGCTGCATCCGCGTTGTGCGCGGAATCTGGCGACTCCAGCTCAAGACCAAATAGCGCCGCGCCCGGGTGATCGCCACGTAGAGCAGCCGCAGCCGCTCGGCGATCACCTCGGCGTGCGAGCGGTCGGTGGCCGACAGCCGGCTCGACCCGATTTCGCCGAGTAAGTCCAACAGCTCGGCCTTGGCATCCTCGCTGGGATCGCCGCCGAGAAATTCGCACTCGCCTAAAAACCGCGCGTCGAGGTCGTGAGGAAACCAATCGCCATCAACTCCCATGACATAGACTAGATCCCATTCCATACCTTTGGCCTTGTGCATGGTCGTCAGAAAAATCCGCCCAGGCTGCGGTCCCAAGGCGGCCTCGGCCTCGGCGAGTGCGCCGGCCCGGCCCTGCACGGCCTCGCTCAGCTCGCGCACCAACTCGGGCAACTGCCAGTCTGTGTTTTGGTCGGCGCGGATGCGCACATAGACCGCCAGTTGCTGCGCCCGCGCCCTATCTACTTCCTCTACTAGCAAATCTTGGGCGACCGTTAGCAAAAGCTGATCCACCGGCAGCGCAACGGCCCGCAGCCAGCGCCGTAGATAACCACACAGGAGGTCAATGGCTTCCAAATCCTGCGGTTCAATGGGGTCCACCGGGGGCAGGGCCGCTTCTAGGCGCTGACCGGCCGCTGGATAGAGCAGGGCTTCGGGCCGATAGCAACTGCGCAATAGCATGGCCACGGCCTCCTCGTTACCCGGTCCACTCGGCCCGGGCCAAAAGCCGACCAAAGCGCGATAGGACCGCTCTAACTGGTTGCGCCCCAAGGGATCAGCGAGAAAATCCAACACCGTACACAGCGCCTCGCTCACCCGCCGCGCCGAGCGCGGGCTTTGCAGGGCCTCGTCAAAATCCACGCCGGCTTGACGCAAACGCTCGGCCAGGTCGTAGCCAACGCGGTTAGTCGGTACTAGCACTGCTATCGTCAAGTTCGGATGGCGCTCGGCAAAGCCCTTGGCCCGGCGGGCGATGCTGTCGAATTCATCGTGGCGGTTGTTGTATTCGCGGAATCGTATGGCGCTGTCTGCGTCCGCGGGATTTTGCTGGGAATCGCCGGGGGCGGTGGGCTGCATTTGCTGGGGTCGGAAAGCGCGCTGCCGCACCTCGGTCAGCGGGTGTTCGACCGCGGCCCACTCGACCAAAAAGTTGGCCAAGTCCATGATCTTGGGCGCACAGCGGCCCGAGATCGTCATCTCGGCGACTGCGACGTCTGCGCGATCCAAGAAATCGCGCAAATAGCGCGGATCCGCCGCGGTGAAGGTACTCATAATCGCCTGATTAGGGTCGCCGACCCGGACCCAATTGCCGCTCGGACCCGCCAACAGCGCGATCAGTTCCTCCTGCAAGGGGACGCTATCTTGCGCTTCATCCTCCAAGACGAAGGGCCAACGCCGCCGGTAGCGGCTGCACAAATCCGGGTACTGCTGTAGCATCTCGACGGCCATCCACACCAAGTCGTCGAAGTCGAGGCCACCGATGGTCTCGACTTGCTGCTGGTAGAGCCGATAGATTTCTGCGCCGATCCGCAAAAACTGGTTTCTGTCCTCTTGGCCGCCAATCCGCGCCAAGAGGTCCTCGGCCCGCAAGCGGCGGTTCTTGGCCGTGGCGATGACCGTGCGGGCGACTTTCCGCGCCATGTCGCGCCACTCTTGCTCCCACCGCTGATCCACGTACTCCCCAGGCCCCAACCGGCCCCACACCCCCTTGTTGCTGTCGTTCCAGGTGCGGACCGCCTTGTCGAGCAAGCTCTCGCTGGCGCGTTCGTCGAGGACCGTAAATTCGGCCACAGCCCCCACCAGCCCGGGGTTGGCTTGGACGATGCCGTAGGCCAAGCTGTGCAAGGTCCGCACGTCATAGCCGACCGGGAGCACGTCCATTGCTTGCAAGTGCTGGCGGATCCGGGCGCGGACATTATCCACCGCCGCGTTTTGATACGTCACGATCAGCACCTGCCCCGCCTCGGGGCGCCTTTCGGCGATCAATCGAGTCGCCAAGGCGACAATGGCCGCGGTTTTGCCGCTGCCGGGCACGGCCGACACGCCCAGCAGACCGCCTTGGTACGCCAAGATCTCGCGCTGTCCCGCCCGCGGCTCAAACCTCACCGGCGATCCTCCTGCAACACCTGTTGGACCGCCATCATCAGCGGCCCATCCTGCGCCGAGCCGTGGCCTTCTGAGTCGCTGGCGCAAAGGTAAATCCCATCGCGACAGCGCAGGCATAGGCCCCGAATCAAGCGATAGAGGTTCCGGTTGCGGATCGAGTGATCCACCGCGTCGGTCCAGCGTTCCTCTGGACTCCAGCGCCGGGTCAGCACGTAGTGGTTGGTCAAGGGCTGGTGCAGCGGCTCCCACCAGTTGGCCGAGCCAATGTCCAGCCAAAACTGGTAGCGCGCCACGTGGCCAGAGAGCAAATAGGTATAGACTGGCGCGACCAGGGCAATGGACTCGGGCGCCTCGTCGAGATCGACATCGGTCAGGTATTGAGCGGCGACGACCCCGGACCCTATCATCTCGACGTAGCGCTGACCAACCGCCGCGCCCGCTAACGCCATCGCTGGAGCCACCTCGCGGAACGAGGCAGCCGAGGCGATCAGTTTGCTGTACACTTCGGCGTCTTCAGGCTCCAGCGCCGCGTGCGACAGCACTTCTCCGAAGAGCCGGCGCAAAAAGTGATCCCAAGGGTCGGCCGCGCCGCTGCGATACGCCTCGATCCAAGTGCGGAGGGCTTCATAGCGCGCGAGCGCAGCCCGGCCTAGCCGCTCTTCCATGGCCGCATTCAACGCACTCGCAGGTTTAAGTTGACCTGAACGTACGTCGTACAAGTGTCGCGCAATCAATCCGGCGCGCAGCCGGTCGAGGGGCTTGAGCGCCCGTTCCAACGCTCCAGACAAATCAAAGAGCGAGAGTTGCAACCCCCAATCGGGGTGGGCGAGAACGGCCAGTGCCAGACAGGCGCGCACCACCGGCTCTTCGCGCAATGTCTCGTAGCGCCGCACAATCGCAAAGGGGATGTCGGCGGCGCGAAAAGTCTCGGACAAAACAAAGCGCAATACCCCGTCGGCGTGGGGCGCCACGACCGCGATGTCGCCCGGGGCCACGCCCTCGGCGATCTTCTGGACGATCCGCTGGGCCACGGCCTCGATCATCTGCCCTCGGTAGCGGGCCTGCACCACATCGGCTACCGCCTGCCGCGGCGATCCGCCTGATGCTCGGTCGGTTGCTTGACCCAACTTCGCGCCAAGCCGGTCGGCAAAGGCCACCATATCTCGGCTGGCACAGACCTCGGGCGCGGCCGCGATCGTCTCCTTGCACTGCTGCTGTAGCTCAGTGGCTCCGGGCGCATCAACGCCTAAAAAGAGGCGAAAGCCAGCTTGCGCGTCTCCGCCCAACAGGGCCGAATCGCACCGCGGCAAGAGTCGCCGCACCAGATCGCCAGCCACCGGCACTAGTTCCTCAGCCGAGTCAACCAAAAGGTGATGATAGCGCTCGGTGAAGTAGCACCAGAATTCCTCCTGCGCGATCAAGTGGCGGTTGCATACTTCAAAGACCAGCGACGCGTCGAGCAATCCGTGCCGCAGACAGTAGCGGCGGTAGCGGTCGATGCACGTCTGCACCTGATCGTACACGCGCAGCCGCTGCTCCTCCCCAACCCAAGCGCGACTCAGCCGCGGTGCCACCTCCGCGAGCGCGAAATCCGCTACGGCCGCCTTGTTTAGATTGTCGAGCAACTGGGAGAGAATGCGCTGGGGCCGCAGGTACAATCCCTCGAAATAGCCCTCGGCGAGCAGCGGCTCCACCACCTGCCCCATCAGGTATTGGGCGGCCTCGTAGTTGAGGAAAACCGGCGGTCGCGCTGGGGCCGCAAAGCCGACCTTGCCAGCTACCAATGGCCAAAACAGCCGCACCAATCGACTCGCCAGCCCGTAGTACGTCTGTAGATCGACGCTGCTGTACGGACCCAAGTCGAGCCGATCAATGGCTTGGCGAAAGTGCCGCACAGTCGCCCGGTCGGGCAACAGCACCAAAATTGCGTACCCAGGCACCCCGGCTGCGAGCAAAACCCGTAGCCGCTCGATCAGGGCCTGCCGCTGCCCGGCCACGAGCGGCCCAGCGAGAAAGCACGAGTGCTGCTCAAACAGGGGTGCGTGTACTGCCCTAGTAAATGCTGGAACCATGATTTTTGCGCTGCGTTCAGCCGACCGGTGAAGTGCCAGTAAAAATATCGACGACCTCGGCCGCATCAGCCGCTTGCAGCAAGCGCTGGCGCACTTTCTCTTGCTGCAAGCGCTGCGACAAGGCGGCCAGCAGCACCATGTGCTGTTTTTGGTGTTGGAGGGGCGTGACCAATAGCGCGATGATGTGGACGAGTTGACCATCGGGTGCGCCAAAATCAATACCGCCCTGAGAGATGCCGATGGCCAAGAGCTGACCCTGGATCCCATCCTCGTACGCATGGGGTATGGCCACGCCCTTGCCAATGCCCGTAGAGGCCTGTTGCTCGCGCCGGATCAAGGCCGCGATCAAGCGCTTCTGATCGGAGACCACCTCGTCTTGCAACAGCACGGTAGCCAATTCGCGGATGGCATAGAAGTTGCGCTGCGCCGCGAGGTTTAGGACGATCTTGTTCGGCTTGAGTATGCGGTTTAACTTTTCCATGGCACCCCTCAGCGGCGTAAAAAGGGGAAGTGGCGGGACCCTTTGACCTTACACATCTTGATGCGGAACCATCGGTAACTCAATCGCCCCAAATACCGACAAACGACAAAAAATCATAGCCTCTTTGAGTAAAAAAACTTTCAAATTCAGTGGTCGAAGGAAATTCAACTTTGATTTCATCTTCTAACCTTTTCATCACTCTATTTCCTATCAACTTTGCCGATCGTCCTCTCAGAGCTTTTCTATACCATATGTCGAGATCTTCTTCTGTTATCACACTCTGAATCTTGCTGGCACTTCCGAATTGCTGCAACACAGAAACGAGAACTTTCCTCTCGCACTCTTTGCAAACAATGACAACTCTGTCGGCTGTTATGTCGCTAGCAATGTCATCCATCATTGGAGGTGTGAGAGATAAATGCTTTATCTGAATAGCGACGCCAAAATTCGCCCACATATCAAGCCCTCTATCGGCGATTGTTCAAAAAAGCTGAGTTGCTTAGTATGAGGTTCAGACCGTTTTCGTTGCCGTAAAGCTTCCTGCATTTTCTCAGCAATCGCACGAATCACTGGAACCGCGACGCTGTTTCCAGTCTGTTTCCTAAGCTGCGTAATATTTACAACAATCTTAAAATCTTCGGGAAAGCCCTGAAGCCGCAAGAGTTCTCTCGCTGAAAAACGCCGAATGCCATTCACCAAGAGATAGTTATAAGACGCTCCGGCTCGCAACGCACACGAAAATGGCAATACCGATATATTACCTCCTTTATTTTCATGCCATATAGAAGGGTAAAACGGCTCTATCTTGCACTTTTTAAGACGAGATCTTTGGATTCTTTCCGATGCGAAGAAGTTGGCGTCCACTTCGTCATCTGGATCGAGAATCTCTGACAAAGGCTTATATTTCCCATTGCCCATGGGAAAATCAAAGACTATCTGTTCCCTGAACCCAACGATGAAAATCCGTTCTCTTTTTTGCGGCAATCCAAAATCGAGCGCATTCAATGTTTTATAGTATATCGTATATCCCAACTCTTCGAGACGTTCGCGAATAATAAAAAAAGTTCTTCCTTTATCGTGACTTACCAATTGCCTCACGTTTTCCAGCAGAAATGCCTGCGGCTGCTTTTTTCTTAAAATTCGCTCTATGTCAAAGAACAAAGTCCCTCTGGTATCGCCAAAACCTTGCTTATTGCCTATAATGCTAAACGGTTGACAAGGAAAACCCGCTAACAACACATCATGGTCGGGAATGGCCGCTTCGTCAATCTTTGTAATGTCACCTGCTGGCATATCATCGAAGTTGCTATAATAAGTCCGCTGGGCAGACTCATCCCACTCCGAACTAAAAACACATTCTCCACCTAACTCTGCAAACGGAATACGCATCCCGCCAATTCCAGCAAACAAATCGACAAATGTCCAATTGCTTGAATTCATTGAAAGGTCTCCCTTTTATTCAATGAGCAAAATCCAATAAATACGGGCCGTACAACCCCGTCAAGGCACTCGCTGTAATTCACCTGCCTTTCTGAGTAGTTGACGCGCCGCGTCATAGCGCCCCTGTTCGCGCTCGATGTGCGCCATCAAGCGATAGGGCGTAGGTCGCCAAGGGTCGATGGCCGCCGCGTCTTTCGCATGACTCATAGCGCGCTCCATCTCGCCCGCTTCAAACAGCTTAAGCGCCACATTAAAACGAGTAGTGCGCGAGTCAAAAGCCACAGCCGCGGCCTGCTCGTACGCGGCCACCGCCCCAGTTCGATCCCCAGCCCACAGGCACTCCTCGCCGGCCATGAAATAGTAATTGCTCTGGATCTTTCGCACCCACGGGTCGCGGAAAAAGCCCGTGCTCAACGCATTGCCCATCTCGAGCGGCGGAGCGGCCCCCGTGCTGTCGTCTGGTGCTTGCAGGCGATAGACCAATCCAGCCGGTACAAACACCCAGCCCGAGATCGGCGCTCGGCGCGGAACAAAATAAAAAAGAGGCCGCGTGCCCCGAGCCAAAGCCGCCTCGCGCTGCCAGCGCAGCCGATCCCGCTTGAGCGGCGACAGCGCGTACTCGCTCCAAGCCAGTACATCCGTCCCTCGGCCCATGCGATTGTACAGGGTCACATCCGGGCGCAAGCCCTCTAGGCGCAACAGGTAGTCGAGCACAAAGGCCGCATCGTCTCCCTCGGTAATCAAGATCGCGCCCTCGGGCAAGTCGGCGAGAATATCGCGGCCATAGCGGTCGGCCACCCAATTTTCGCTGCGGTCGGATTCCTCGTAGTGCGAGATGAACACCACGGCGACGACGAGCGCGGCGACAGGCACCGAGACGACTGGCCGCACCCGGCGAGCCAACGCATCCAACCCCATGCCCAACCACACCGCCAACCCCACTATGCTGAGCAGGTAAAACACGGGCAAGCCATTGGGATCGCGGTGGTAGTTGAGTGCCGCGATCAGGTTGCAGGCGATGGCTCCCCCAACCAAGACAAACGCACTGCGATCGCGCTGCCAAGCCACCAAGCCACCCCAAGCAACCAACGGCACTAAGGTGAAGTGGAACTCGCCCACAGCCTGCACCAGCCAGCGCTGGGCGTTGAGCAGCATACCTTCTAAGGGCAACGAAAAAAACGACGAGCGATACAGCGCACCACTCAAGTGCTGCCACAGGGCCGCTAAGTCGCCGAGCGGCCCCCAGTGAAATCCCTCGCCCCGGCCATTGCGCAGCGGCAGATACGCCACCAAGCTGTATCCCGCCAGTGCCGCGAGCAGTCCCTGCGCCAGCAATACGGGCTGCCGCCACAGCGCGGGCCAGCGCCAAGCCAAGACCGCGACTATACCCGGCCACACGAGTACCTGCATCAAGTGAGCCGTGAGTCCCAAGCCCATGAGCCAGCCCAAGAGGAGCACTTGGCGCGGCTCCTTGTGCTCACACACGCTAAGCGTTTGAGCCAAGACCAAAACCACCAGCAACAAGGCCAAGCCATAGACTTCGGCGATGACGGCCTGGGACCAAAAGGTGCGCGAAAACGCCAACACCAAGGCCGCGGCACAAGCCGCCACAGGCCGCACCTCGCGCCCGTAGAGTACGGTCGCCAAGGCCCCGCAACAGGCCGCAGCAAACAGGGCCGACGCGGCATTGATCGCCATAGCCGGACTACCCCACGGCAGCACCAGCGCGAGCAAGCGGCTGCCGAGGCAGAACAAGGGATACCCGGTCGGATGCGCGGTCCCCAACCCGTAGGCCGCCCCGATCAACTCGCCGCTCCCTTCCACGTATACAGTTGGGCACAGCGTCATCCCATAGACTGAGAGCGCGACAACCCCAGTGACCAGCCCGATGATGCCGGCCGTCACGACCCCACTCCCAGCCGCAGACGTTCCAGCCAGCCACTCCACAAAGATCCCTGGGTGGCTATTGCGTGCATTGCGACGATCAAGACCCCCAGCACAGCCCGAACCTTCCACCGCGCCCCGGCGTCCGCTGGCATATTCTGCCCCGGCGGCAAAATCAACCGCCGGCCCCCCCAAGCCAGTCCCAACCAGAGCGCGGCCGCCGCCACGCTGACCAGCAAGCCATAGCGAAAACTATCCGGCCTGTACGAAAAGACGACCTCTTTCGCCCCGGGCGGGACCACTACGGCGCGGAACACGTGATTGGCGCGCAGGATCGGGTGCTCAACCCCATCGACAAAGGCGCGCCAGCCCGGATAGTACGTATCGCTCAAAACCAAAATTCCCCCGGCCGAGTCGGCGAGGGTCACGGCGACTTCCTCATCCTCATAGCGGACGATCTGCGCCGCGCCCCCCGGCCCAATCGAAGCGGCCGGTGCTTCCTCCAAGACGACTTCGCGCCGCATGGGAAACCCGCGGGCCATATAACTCAGCCCAGCCCGCGGACTAGTAGCGAGGTGATATTGGCCCACCGCGTATGCGCGGGGTAAGGCCGCGGGCAGTCGCTGCACGTCAAAGCCCCCATCTCGGCTGTAGCGCACCGCGTATTCCACGCCGGCCAAGGCGGCAAACGCCGGATAGCCACGAGCGAGTTCCCCGTGGCGATACAGATGCAGCGGACTCCATCCCGGCAGCGCGTTAGCCACCCCGTACAGCCCGCCCGAATACATCCGCAAGGTCTCGTTGTAACGCCGATAGGACTCCAAGTCGTACGCCCATCCTCCGTGCCAGTCAAAGGGCGAGTTCCGCTCGTTGACCAAGCTCGCGATACGCGGCGGCGCAGCGGCCGTGTGGTCGGCCAAAATCTCGCGGGCGGTCGCCGGCGTCTCGGTGTACGCGGTTGGGTCTATCGTGCCGTTAAAATCCGCGCCAAAGCTGTACAGCTCGACGAAAATGGCCACGGGCGCGGCCCACGCCACGGCTGGCCGCATCCGCCGCCCGAGCAGCCACCCGCCCATTATCAACGCTCCCACGAGCCGCAGGCCATCGCCGCGCAAGTGGTGGATGTAGCGCGTTGGTTGTGCGCCGTCGCCAAAGAGCGCGATCTCGCTGACCCAAAGCAGACCCGCACTAGCCACCCCAAAGATGGCGGCCAACAGCCAACCATTCGCGGGCCGTTGGCGCGCGCGGCGCAACACTTGGTCGAGGCCGAGGCCGCAGAGCACGGACACCCCCACGGCAAACCACAACAAAAAGCGCGTTGGGATGCGGAACAGGCTAAACCCTGGAATTTGGTAGAACAAGGAAAAGCTGGCCGTGTATTTGCCCAGCGCGAGCACCAAACCGACCAAGGCAAGCACGACAAAAAAACCGACTTGGCCGTCCCGCCGCTCGCGCAGGGCCACCCAAGCCAAAAATAGGGGCACCACGCCGATGTACGCGCAGAGCTGGATGAAGAACCCTATCTCCCGACTCCCGTATGTGCCGTGCGCCGAATTGCCGAAGAAGTTGGGCCACAACAAGGTAACCAGCCGCTCGGGCGGCAGCGACATCGCCACAAAGCTGGCCCACGACAAACCCGCTCCGCGATTGGAGAGCTGTACTAATTCAGCGGTAGGTACGAGCTGTACGGCCGCTAAAGCCGCTCCGAGCACGAATGCGCCAGCCAGTGCCAGCCCAGCAATCCATCCCCCCTGCACCCAACTCCGATAGAGCCCGTAACCCGCGACCGCGACCGCCCCGTACAGAGCGGCTTGAGGATGGCCTGCCAGCAGTTGCAAGCCAATCACCAACGCGAAGAGCAGGACGTAAAAAAAGTGCCCTCGCTTCAGGATGCGATCGACGAGCCAAAACAGCAGCGGCAACCAAGCGCACACAGCGATAAAGTTGGGCGACATGGCCCGCACGACCATGTACCCGCTCAAGGCGTAGCAAAGCCCGGCGCACAGCGCGGCTGGCCGCACTGCGCCCAAAGCACGCACCAGCGCGTACATGCCCACGCCCGCCAACCACAGATGCAGGACAATGTTCCAGTTGAGCGCGGCCCAAGTAGGCAGCAGCAACGCCAAAATCACATTCGGCGGATAGAGCGGGCCAGCCTGACCTTCGGCAAACAGCGGAAAGCCGCAGTTGATGGCCGCATTCCACAGCGGCAACCGGCCTTCGCCGAGGGCGCGGGCGAAAAAGGCGCGGAACGGGTGGTTTTGCACCATCACGTCCTGCACGAAAAACGCTCCTTCCAGCACCGCGGCCGGCCAGAAGAAAATGGCGACCGCCGCTCCGAGCAGCCCCACTGCCCCCAAGTCCTTGTGCCACGCCACGAGCTAGGGCCTCCGCAGATGCGCGCAGAGCCGCTCCGCCGCCAAGGCGTGGCCAGCCTCGTTCCAGTGGCTATCGCGCCAATACAGGGTTTGGGATTGGGCCTTTTCCCTGAATTCGTCGAGCAAGTCTATCAAGGCGAATCCGTACTCGGCGGCAAAACCGGCTAGCTTGGCATTGGGCTTGCTCAGGTCAAACTCGCCGATCAGACCGTACAGCGCACGCTTAGTGCGCCAGTTGTCCTCTTCTACTTGGACGATTGACGGCACGTACGCGACGGTCAGGCGGGCGCCGTGTTGCTCGACGCTCTGCTTAAAGGCCGCGAGAATGCGGCCGGTCAACTCCCACGCGGGCGCAAAGCGCGCGTCCGCGCCGTACAGCCCCGCGTAAAAATTCTGCTGCTGCCCGTGCGGCACCTCCGGCTGCCACGCCTTTTGCACCAGCCGGTACAAGTGCCAGTGCTGCGAGAAATAGCGCTCCAACCGCACTGCGAGGGGCAACGCGCCGGCCGGTTCCCGCCAAAAACGCGACTCCTGCACTGGAACGCCCGCGAGCGCAAGCTGCCCATTGCTCCGCACCCGGAAGTAGGGCTTGAAGCCCCGCTCGGCACCAATGCCCCGGCGCGCCGCATTGTTCCACAGGTCGTTGCCGTAAAAAAAGAGCACTACTTCATCGGCCTTAAAGCGCGTGCCCTGTTGTTCAAAAAACAGCAGCGCTTGATCGGTGCCGTAGCCAGCCACCCCGAAGTTAGCCACCTCCACCGCAGCCCCTTCCCACCCAAGACAGGCTTCGAGTTGGCGGCTGACCGCGGCCTCTATGGGCACGCCCCACCCCTCGACAAACGAGTCGCCGAACAGCGCCACGCGGCGAATGCCCGCGGCCTTTTCTGTTGCGAATTCGCGGTCGCGCAATCCAATGCTATTGATCTGCATTTCCACGTCGAATTCCGGGGTGACCAAGCGGCCGACGCGGCCCGGGACATGGCTCCAACCCAGTTCGGGGTCGTAGCGCCAAACCGGGGGTCGGCGAAAGATCTGCGGGTGTAGAAAGCTCAACGCCAGCTCGCACAGCACAATCCCGATGACTAAGCTGGCTAGCGCAAGGGCAATCTTGGGGGCGTAGCGCATACTCGGTTTTGTCCGTTCAATTTATTGGGCCTCTGAAAATCCATACAACAGCGATTTTCTGTCAACCACGCCGCCTTTGGCCGGGATTTCGCGCCCTATTTATCTTAGAGTACAACTCATGCGCCACATTCTAGTCACAGGCGGCGCCGGCTTTATCGGCTCGCACACCGTAGATCGCCTCGTTGCCGCGGGCTATCGCGTCCGCATCCTCGACGCCCTCCAAAAGCGGGTCCATCCCGCCGGCTGGCCCGACTATCTGCCCACCGGGGTGGAAAAAATGCGCGGCGACGTGCGTCAACGCGCCGACTGGCGGGCCGCGCTCGACGGCATGGATGGCGTCATTCACTTAGCTGCCTACCAAGACTACATGCCAGACTTTTCTACCTTCCACCACGTCAACACGGTCGGTGCCACCCTGCTCTACGAGTTGATCGTCGCCGAGAAGTTGCCCGTGCGAAAAGTCGTCTTGGCCTCGTCGCAAGCCGTCTATGGCGAGGGCAAATACCGCTGCGGCACACACGGCATCGTCTATCCCGATGCCCGCCCTGACGCGCAGCTAGCCCGAGCGGAATGGGCGGTTCGCTGCCCGCACTGCGCCGCTGCACTCGAACACCAGCCGATCACGGAAGACACCGTCAATCCCCACACCCCCTATGGCATCTCTAAATACGCAGCCGAACTGACCTCCTTCAGCCTCGGCCGCAAATACGACATTCCCACGGTCAATATGCGCTACTCTATCGTCCAAGGGCCGCGCAATTCCTTTTTCAATGCCTACTCGGGCATTGGCCGCATTTTTGCCCTCCGCGTCCTGCACGGCCAACCCCCGGTCTGCTACGAAGACGGCCAATCGCTGCGCGACTACGTATATGTCGGCGATGTGGCCCGCGCCAATGTGCTCTGTCTCGAAGATGAACGCGCCAATTTTCGCGCCTTCAATGTCGCTGGACCGCGCGGCACCACCGTCCTCGAATACGCCGAACTCGTAACGCGCATTGCCGGGCGGGCTAGCGAACCGCTCGTCAGCGGCGAATACCGCTTTGGCGACACCCGCCACACCGTCTCCTCTGGCGCGGCGCTGCAAGCGCTCGGCTGGCAGCCCGAGGTCTCGCTCGAACGGACCGTTGGCCAATACATCGAATGGGTCAAACGGCAGCCCAATCTCGCGGACTGCTACGCCGCGGCCCAAGCGAACATGCGCGCTGCCAACGTTCTCCGCCGGGCACGCGCGTGAAGGCGATGATCCTAGCCGCCGGACGCGGCACGCGCCTGCGCCCACTCACCAACGCGCTCCCCAAGGCCATGGTCCCCTTTGCCGACAAACCCCTGCTCGAATACGTCGTGCGCCTGTTGGCGCGGCACGGATTCGACGACCTGGTCATCAATCTCCACCACTTACCCCAAGTTATCGCCGACTATTTCGGCAATGGCCGGGCCTGGGGGGTGTCGATTGCGTACTCGCTGGAAAATGAGCTACTAGGCACTGCGGGCGCGGTGCGGCAAGTGGCCGACTGCTTCGAAAGCCCTTTTTTAGTGTACTACGGAGACAACCTGACTAACTTTGACTTAGGCGACTTGTGGCAAACCCATCAGCGCGAGGGCGCAATCGCCAGCATCGGGCTTTTGTGGATGGACGACCCGACCACGCGGGGCATCGTCGGCCTCGACGCACGCCACCGCATCGAGCGATTCATCGAAAAACCGCGGGCCGACCAAGTCTTTGACAACTATTGGGTCAATGCCGGGATTTATGCCCTCCAACCCGAAATCCTCGACCGCATCCCGCCGAATATCCCCTGCGACTTCAGCGCGGTCTTTGCCGACTTGCTCGCCGCCGGGCGCCCCCTGCTCGGGCATCCCCTGCAAGGTCAGCTCCTTTCGACCGATACGCCAGCGCGCTATCGCCACGCCTGCCAATGCGTAGATTCAGGTGCTTTTGTCCTCCCTTGAAACGAGGCTAGTTTGATCATTACCAGAGCACCCTTGCGCATCCCGCTCGGCGGCGGCGGCACCGACCTAGCCTCCTATTACACCCACTACGGCGGCTTTGTGCTCAGCGCGGGCATCGACAAATACGTCTATATCCAGCTCAACGACCTCAAGGTAGAAGACTTCATCCGCGTCAAGTACTCGCAGACCGAAAAGGTCGCTACCCCTAGCCAGATTCAACACCCCCTGCTGCGCGAAGCCCTGACCCATGCCCAGATCGAGGGCGGGATCGAAATCAGCGCGATGTCCGACGTGCCGGGGCGCACGGGTTTGGGGTCGTCGGGCGCGTTCACCGTGGCATTGCTGGCCGCGCTACACGCCTATAAGCGCGAACAGCCTTCCCCCCAAACGCTCGCCGAGGAAGCCCACTATATCGAAACAGTGCAGGCCGCTCAGCCAGCGGGCAAACACGACCACTACTTGGGCAGTTTCGGTGGCCTGACTTGTCTCGACATCGACACCAGCGGCCGCGTCGCGGTCGCGCCCTTAGCGATCTCCGCGCCCACGGCCCGGGCCCTAGCGGCCAACATGCTGGTCTTTTTCACTGGCATTCGGCGCGAGAGCTCGGACATCCTCGCCCAGCAAAATCAAGACACCCAACAAGGCGACGACCGGGTGTTAGACAGCTTGCATCAGACCAAGCAGATCGGCTACCAGATCAAGGCGGCACTCGAACAGGACGCGCTGGACCGCTTCGGCGAGTTGCTCCACGAGCACTGGTTGGCCAAAAAACAGCGGGCACAGCAAATATCCAATGCGGCTATCGACCGCTGGTACGCGGCTGGCCGCGCCGCTGGTGCCCTCGGCGGCAAGCTGCTAGGAGCGGGCGGTGGTGGTTTCCTCATGTTCTATTGCCCGGCTAAACACCACGCCAAGCTGCGCACAAGTATGGCCCAAGAGGGCCTGCGTGAGATGCGTTGCCAATTTGCCACTGAGGGCGTCGAGGTCCTCGTCCACCGCTAATGCACACGCTCGACCTAGGCACCGCCGAGGCCGTACACGTACCCGGCGGCGACTTTCGCCTTGACGGGGGCGCCATGTTCGGCCTAGTACCCAAAGCCCTGTGGCAGCGCACGGCCACGGCCGACGAGCACAATCGCATCCGCCTATCGTGCAACTGCCTGCTCCTGAAAACGAGCCGCGACCTCGTGCTGCTCGACGCTGGGTTTGGCGAGCGTTTTACCTTGCGCGAGCGCACCCTGTACGGCGTGGACGGCGTACGCACACTGCGTGGTTCGCTCGCCGCGGCCGGCGTGGCCTTGGAGGCGATCACCATGGTCGCGCTTACCCACCTGCACTTCGACCACTTCAGCGGCTGTCTCGTCGAGGGGCCTATGGGCCTAGAGCCGCTCTTTCCCAACGCCGTCCACGCGGTACAACGCGGCGAATGGGACGACGCCTTGGCTGGCCGCAGCACCATGCGGAGCAGCTACCGGCCCGCGGAACTACACACCCTCGCCCGCCAAGTCGAGATGCGCTTCCTCGACGGCAACGACGCATTAATGCCCGGCCTAACGGCCTTTGTCACCGGCGGGCACACCCGCGCTCATCAGGGCTTTCGCCTCGAAACTAGCGGCCATACCCTCGTCTATCCCGGCGAGCTAATCCCCACGCGCCCTCATCTGCGGCCCTATTGGAACATGGCCTACGACATGTTTCCCTACCAGACCTTGACCCGCAAACAACGCTTTGCTGAAGAGGCGGCCGCCCAAGGGTGGATCGTGGCTTGGGACCACGATCCCGACGCGCCGTGGAGCCGCATCGTCCAAGATGGCGAACACTTCGTCGCCCGCGAGGTGGAACTTTGACCGCCACTAGGCCATGCGTTACCTTTAATGCCACTATGTCCTTGGAAGTTATTGAAATTCCCACTGAGCACCGCGACCTGCTCAACCGCCTATCCGAGCTGATTCCCGACCTCAAACCAGATTCGCCGCAGAGCTTGCAGCGGATCTTCGGCTTGGGGCTGATCGCCCTAACCATGCAGATCACCCATAAGGCCCGCGCCCAAGATCAAGCCGAGCTAGTCGCCGAGTTGGGCGACCTCGCCAAGTCCATGGTCGAGGCCGAAGGCTGGTCCTCCCTATGAAGATCCCATCTTCCGCGCTCGACCTCTTCAGCCTCAAGGGCCGCACGGCCTTGGTGACAGGCGGCAGCAAGGGCCTCGGCGAAGCCATGGCCGGCGCGCTGTCGGCGGCTGGGGCCGACGTAGCTCTCACCAGCCGCAACGAGGAAGAAGCCCGCGCCGCCGCCGCGCAAATCAGTGCTCACACCAACGGCCGCGTGCTCGCGTTTCAAGCCGATGCAGCCGACCGCGCCCAAGTGGAAGCCTCGGTGCGCCAAACTAACGACGCCTTAGGCCCCATCGACATTCTGGTCAACAACGCCGGCATCAACATCCGCAGCCCGATCGTCGAACTGCGCGACGAGGATTGGGACGCGGTCATCGCCATCAACCTCACCGGCCCGATGTACTACTGCCGAGCGGTGGGGCCGCAGATGATCGAGCGCGGGTACGGCCGCGTCATCAACCTCGGCTCCACCGTGTCTCAGGTCTCAATCGCCGACCGCACGCCGTATGCATCGAGCAAAGGCGGCATCGTCCAGCTCACCAAGACGCTCGCCCTTGAATGGGCATCGCACGGGATCACGGTCAACGCCATCTGCCCCGGCCCCTTTATCACCCCGATCAACGCCATCCTGCTACAAAACCCGGCCAAAGCGCGCGCCATGATCGCCAAGGTCCCCATGGACCGCTGGGGCGAACCGGCCGAATTGGCCACGGCCGTCCTCTACTTTGCCTCAGCAGCCTCTGGCTTTACCACTGGGGCGACCTTAGTCGTCGATGGCGGGTACACCGCTCAATAGCACGGCCTAGAGCCGACGGCCGATCCGCCGAAAAGCCCACCGCGTCAAGCCGGGTACATACTGGCGCAATTTGATCAACAAAAGCGCGGCGGCGTCTGGTACGCTCTTGCGCTTGCCCGCGGCTACGGCGTCGGCGATGGCTGTAGCCACTTCCTCGGCCGACTTGGCGAATTTTTTCTGCACTAGTAGGTGCTGCGTACCAGCCCGCGCGGCAAATTCGGTATGCACCAAGCCCGGCTCCACGAGGTGGACGCCAATGCCCTGCGGGGCCAGCTCGTAGTCGAGGCTTTCGGCCAAGCCACTCACCGCGCATTTGGTCGCGCTGTACACGGCGTGCTTGGGCACGGGGAATTCGCCGACAATACTCGATATGAAGACCAATCGGCCCCGCCCTTGCGCCAACATCCCCGGTAGGAAGGCTCGGGTGCAGTAGATGGCACCGAGTAGGTTCGTTTGCACCACGGCTTCGCATGCACGCACATCCGCATCGGCAAAGGAGCGATAATGCCCCCGACCGGCGTTGTTGATCAGCACGTCGGCCCCCCCCCATTGCGCTTCGACCTCGGCGTACAAAGCACGGACTTGGGCCCGATCGCCCACGTCGCACGGCACCACCAACGGCTGGCGACCGCCGCTTTCTTCAATCGCCGCTCCGAGTTCGGCGAGGGCCCGGGCGCGGCGCGCCACCAACGCCAAACGCGCCCCGCGCTCGGCCAGTACGAGAGCCAAGGCGTGCCCGATGCCGCTGCTAGCTCCAGTCAGCACAACTCGTTGGTCATCCCAGTTCATTATTCCCTCAATTTTTCGTTTTCATAATGAGAATTAGCGTCTTTTATTTTCATATAGAGAAAAAGGAGCAATAGGTTATTTTTAATATACTTATACATAGATTTCACCTTTGTTTTTTTAATATATTATCAATATGGGAAAACATCCAGTCACCGCCCGATGGCAAGGTACGGCATAAGTCCTTTATAAACAAGATACTAGCAAAACTTTCGTCCATTGGCACGAATTTTGCATATACAGCCGATAGCCATTTTACCCTTAAAAGGAGAAGTCCATCATGGCCACTATCAATATTAAGCCCCTCGCCGACCGCGTGTTAGTCAAGCGTCTCGACGAGGCCGAAGAGCAGAAGGTCGGTGGGATCATCATCCCGGACACGGCCAAAGAAAAGCCCCAAGAAGCCGAGATCGTCGCCGTCGGCCCCGGGCGCGTTGAAGACGGCGAGCGCGTCGGCTTGGAAGTGAGCGTGGGCGACAAGGTCCTCATCGGCAAGTACTCGGGCACCGAGGTCAAGATCGAGGGCGAAGAATATCTGATCATGCGCGAAGACGACATCCTCGCCATCGTAGCCTAAGGGAGGACAATACTTATGGCTGCCAAACAGATTGCCTTTAACAAAGACGCCCGCGAAAGCATCCTCTCCGGCGTCCAACAGCTCAGCAAGGCCGTCAAGGTGACGCTCGGACCGCGGGGCCGCAACGTCGTCTTGGCCAAGAGTTGGGGCTCGCCCACCGTTACCAAAGACGGCGTTACCGTCGCCAAAGAGGTCGAGCTGCCCGACGCCTATGAGAACATGGGCGCGCAGATGGTCAAGGAGGTCGCTTCCAAGACCAGCGATGTAGCCGGCGATGGCACCACCACGGCTACCGTGCTCGCCGAAGCCATGTACACGCAGGGCTTGCAAGCCGTCACGGCCGGCTACAACCCGATGGAGATCAAGCGCGGTGTCGACCAAGCTGTCGGCGAGGTGGTCAAAAGCCTCGAAGCTCAGAGCAAGGCCGTGGCCGTCCAAGATCCCTCCGAGGTCGAGCAAATCGGCACTATCTCGGCCAACGGCGACGACGACATTGGCCGCCTGATTGCCGAAGCCATGGACAAAGTCGGCAAGGACGGCACCATCACCGTCGAGGAGGCCAAGAGCACGGACACGACGCTCGACGTGGTCGAGGGTATGCAGTTCGACCGCGGCTACCTGTCGCCCTATTTCGTCACCGATCAGGAGAACATGGAAGTCTCCTTGGAGGACTGCTACCTACTGATCCACGAAAAGAAAATTTCCAACCTCAAGGATCTTCTGCCCTTGCTCGAAAAGGTCAGTAAGGTGGGCAAGCCCCTGTTGGTCATTGCCGAGGACGTGGAGGGCGAGGCCCTCGCCACGCTGGTGGTCAACAAGATTCGCGGCACGCTGCATGTGGCCGCAGTCAAGGCCCCTGGCTACGGCGACCGCCGCAAGGCCATGCTCCAAGACATCGCCACCCTCACCGGCAGCACCGTGATCACCGAGGACTTGGGGATCAATCTCGAAAGCGTCCAACTGCCCGACCTCGGTCAAGCCAAGCGCATCGCCATCGACAAGGACAACACCACCATCGTCGAAGGCGCGGGCAAGGCCGCGGACATCAAGGGCCGGGTCGAGCAGATCCGCCATCAGATCGACGAAACCACTTCGGACTACGACCGCGAGAAGTTGCAGGAGCGGCTGGCCAAGCTAGCCGGCGGCGTGGCGGTCATTTCGGTCGGCGCGCCTACTGAGACCGAGATGAAGGAGAAGAAGGCCCGCGTTGAGGACGCGCTACACGCGACGCGCGCGGCGGTCGAGGAAGGCATCGTACCCGGCGGAGGCGTCGCCCTGGTGCGCTCTATTGCCGCGCTGGATTCGCTCACCGGCGAGACCGAGGGCGAGACCCAGGGCGTCCGCATCGTGCGGCGCGCCTTGGAGGAGCCGATGCGCCAGATCGCCGACAACGCCGGGTACGAAGGCGCGGTCGTCGTCGAGACGGTCCGCACCGGCGAGGGCGCGTACGGATTCAACGCGCGCAGCGAAGAATACGGCGACCTGGTGTCCATGGGCGTCATCGACCCGACCAAGGTCGTGCGCACCGCGCTGAGCAATGCCGCTAGCATCGCCACCCTCTTGCTGACCACCGACGCCTTGGTGGCTGAGGAGCCGGAAGAGGAAGAAGCAGACGGCCCCGGCCACGGCCACGGCCACGGCCACGCGCACTAAGGGAGGCCGAGTAAACGCGCAAAAGCGGGCGGGGTGTTTCATCCCGCCCGCTTTCTTTTTTTAATAGATTCCAAATCGCGATTCTTCTAACAAAAGATAGCCCAAACTATGACAGCAAATTGGCAGAATCGGACGCTGTGGACGGGCGACAACCTCGATATTATGCGGGGTATGAACTCGTCGAGCGTAGATTTGATCTACCTAGACCCTCCGTTCAATTCCAATCGCACGTATAGCGCACCGATAGGTAGTGCGGCAGCCGGTGCAGCCTTCAAGGATACGTGGACGTTATCTGATCTGGACGTGTCGTGGCATGGCAAGATCGCGCATAAAGCTCCAGCCCTGTATCGCGTGATCGACACGGCCCGGTATGCTCATGGCGAAGGGATGCAGTCGTATCTGACGATGATGGCCGTGCGGCTGCTGGAGATGCGCCGCATTCTCAAGAACACCGGCTCTATTTACCTACACTGCGATCCGACCGCAAGTCATTATCTGAAGTTGGTGATGGATGCGGTGTTTGGCCGAGATAATTTTCGCAATGAAATCGTGTGGAAACGGACCTCCTCGAAATCAGGTAGTCGCAAATTCGCGGTCGTCCACGATGTGCTCTTGTTCTATGTGGCCAGCGATAAAAATACGTTTAATCTCGTATATGGAGATCACGACCCTGAATACATCCAAAAGTTCTATCGCTACGAGGACGAGCACGGTAGGTATCGAGTAGGCGATCTCACGGCAGCGGAGGTACGAACCGGCGACTCCGGGCAACCTTGGCGGGGCATTGATGTAACAGCTAAGGGCAGGCATTGGGGAAGTCCGGGCACGTTTCCCGATCACGTAGAGAAACCTGCGAATTGGGATGCCATGAAAACGCGAGAAAAATTGGATTTTCTCGATGCCGCCGGGTTGATTCACTGGCCGAGCAGAGCGAATGGCGTCCCCGGCTTCAAACGCTATCTGAGCACATCGCCTGGGGCGGCTATGACAGGTATGGTATTAGATATACCGCCGTTGTCAGCACAGGCAAAGGAGCGTTTAGGATATCCGACGCAGAAGCCATTGGCTCTGTTGGAACGCATTATTAAGGCGAGCAGTAATCCAGATGACCTAGTGTTTGATCCATTTTGCGGCTGTGCGACGGCTTGTGTAGCGGCCGAGAAGTTAAATCGTCAGTGGGCCGGTGTAGATTTATCGCCGTTGGCGGCTGAATTGGTAAAATCGCGTCTGTACCAGACATTCCAATTGTTCTACAATGTGGTACACTCGGAGAATGTCCATAAACGGACGGACCTTTCCCCTGAAGAAGAGCAAGAGCTATTGGATGCCTCCAAGCCCGAGTCGGAGCGTCCGTACAATTGCATGTTCAATAAAGAGTACCTGTTTGGTAAGCAGCGTGGTAATTGTGCCTTTTGTCGTCGTTTTTTAGAGTATGGCTTGTTGGAGGTCGATCATATAAAGCCCAAAAGTAAAGGGGGTGGCAACGAATTGGCGAACCTGCAATTGCTGTGCTCGGAATGCAATCGCAAGAAAGGAACTCACAGCATGTACGATTTTAAAAAAAAAAGAAAAAATGAATTACTGCGCGAAATCGCCGAATTGGATACGTAGTTCCCTTACCGCTCCCTTTACTATGAGAAAGAACGGTAAGCGTAATTTATTACTAAAGTTGCTAACTATCCCTTCCCCAAGGAACCTACCCATGCCCACGCTCTATCAACGCCTCGGCCTGCGCCCTTTCATCAACGCCCGCGGCACCATCACCACCCTCGGCGGCTCCATCATGCCGGCACCCGTGGTCGAAGCAATGGCCGAAGCGGCGCGCCAATTCGTCCACCTCAACGAGTTGCACGAGAAAGCCGGCGCTCGCATCGCCGCGCTCACCGGTGCCGAAGCGGCCTTTGTGTCTTCGGGTGCCGCCGGTGGCCTGCTCTTGGCTGGTGCGGCCTGCCTGACCGGCACCGACGCGCGCGCCATTGCCCAACTTCCCGATGTCGGGAATCGACCCAACCAGTTCGTCATCAGCCGGGTCGATCCGCATTACTACGTCCATCAGGGTTTTCGCCTCAGCGGCGGCGAACTAGTCAAAGTCGGTACCACCAAGAACGCAACGCTCGACGATTACGTCGCCGGCATCGGCCCCAAAACCGCGGCCGTCGTGTATTTCCTCGGCAGCCAGCCCTTGTCCGAGTTGCCCGCGCTCGTCCATGCGGCCCACGAGCGCAAGGTGCCGGTCATCGTTGATGCGGCCGCGCAATTGCCGCCGCGCTCCAACCTGACCGACCTGCCGGCCATGGGCTGCGACCTGTCGGTGTTCAGCGGCGGCAAGGGCCTGTTCGGGCCACAGTCATCGGGCCTGATCTTGGGGCGCCAAGACCTGATCGCCGCGTGCCACCTCAACTCCAACCCCCACTCGGCCATTGGTCGCGGCATGAAGGTCGGCAAAGAGGAAATATGCGGCCTGCTCCGCGCTGTCGAATTGTTCTTTGAAATGGACGAAGCAGCGGTCGTGGCCGAGTGGGAGCGCCGCGGCCGGATCGTGGCCGAGGCCGTCGAAGGTATCGCCGGTATTGAGGCTAGTTTTACCAAGGCTTACGAGAACAAATTTCCGCCGGCCTCTCCGCTAGTGCATCTGCACTTTGGCGCGGCGGCCCCGCTCTCGGCCAGCGACGTGGCACGCGCACTTGAAGCAGGCGATCCGTCGATCCTCGTCAGCGGCGGCGACACTTCGCTCAGCGTTGGGCCGCAAACCCTCTTAGACGGCGAAGCCGAAATCATCGCCGACCGCATCCACCGCATCCTAACTACTTAACCATCTCAACGAGGAGTAACCCGCCATGACCGAAGACAAAACCACCCTCAGTGCCGCCGCCGTAGATGCCGAATTGCAATCCCTCGCAGGTTGGCACCGCGATGGCATCATCATCTCGCGCGACTTCGTCTTTGCCAACTTCAAGGACATCACCTCGTTCCTCAACCACCTGACCCGCACCATCACCGAGCAGAACCACCACCCCGACTTTTCCTTGGATACCGGCAAGCGCACCATCGCCGTCTCGGTGACAACCCACAGCGAAGGAGCCGTCACGCGCTCGGATATCCTCTTTGCCCGCACGCTCAACGAGTGGCGGCCCGGGAGTTGAGCCTCAGAAAAATATCTTGTGCAGCAGACGCAGATTGCGGCCTGGTTCGGGCAGAATCTCTTTGACGCGGTTGAGGTGATTGCGGTACACCGCGTCCGTGGCGTTTTCCAGCGTCAAGGCGAAGGTGTGCAGACGCCCACCCCATTGCGCGTAGTATTGGCTCGAAAGATCCAGCACCACGTAGCCCTCGGTAGGCTCTTCAAACTCGCCGATCTGATTCTGAGCCGCCGCCACGCGCAGACCAAGGGTCGCACTCAGCACCTCAGTGGGTTCGCAAGTCAGGCCCAGATACCCTTGCAGGGGCGGCAGACGAGGCAGGGGTTCGTCGGCGCGGTCCATGAGGTGGCCGCGCACATAGCTGAGGGCGCCAGCCATTTTCCAAGGCTCGGCCAGATGCCAATCAAAGTTGGCTTCGGCGCCATACATGCGGACGCGCGCTCCCTGGGTCTGGTAGACAAAGAGATCATCGCGCCGCCGACTGCGCTCACCGGTGTTTTTGGGAAAAATGAACCCGTCAATCGCATTGCGGAAGACGGCCAAGTGTACATGGCCTTCTGCTAGGTGGTAGTCGACAAACAGCTCCAATCCTAAGCCGCGCTCGCTGCCGAGTGCTCCATCGCCCACCTCGTACGAATAGGCGGCCAAATGCGGCCCTTCGGAGAACAGCTCTTCAATGCCGGGCGCGCGAAAGGTGCGCATCAAGGTCGTGCCCAGCGTCAAGGTCGAGTTGGCGCGATAGTGATTGGACAAACCGGCCGACATACCGGCAAAGTCGCGCGTCTCAATGCGGCCGACTGTGCGCGATGCGCGCGCTTCTCGCGGCTCGACGCGGCGGGCATCAACGCGCCAAGCCGCATTGGCCGCCCAAGGCCCATATTCCCACTCTTGATACGCGAACAGCGCACCGGCGTATTCCTCGGCCGGCGGCGTGAAGTTGAGCCCGGCCGCAGCATAATTGCGGTACTCGTACCACAAGCCAACCGCACCATTTGCAAAAGGCCCGATGCGATCTAGGTGAGCCAGCGCACCGCTGTGGTGCGTGAGTACGCCAAACTCCATCCCCAAGTCGCCACTGGCTTCGAATTCGCCGTGCTGATAGCGCGAAAACGAATGGTGCAACTCCAAGCGCTGGAGCCAATCTGGCCCGGTGATGATTTCGCCGCGCCCTTCGAGGTGTTGGCGCTGGAGATCGATGGAGACGCCGTGCGGATGGCCACCTGCTGGGTCGGGCGGAATGCCGTAGTCGGAGTTGTACAGGCTGCCGGACGCCCCTACGTGCCCCCAAGAGCGCACCAGACTCAGGCCGACCGAGGCATTGCCCGTGCGGATGTCGGTATTGGCGAGTACTCCATGCGGCGTGGCAATGTCGTCGGCCTGGCGCAGGCTGCTATCGAAGCGCAGGGCCAGCGGGCCGAGCGCTTGTTCGAGAGCCAAGCCGCCGGACCAGCCTCGGTTGACGCTTTCCCCTTGATAGGTCACCGATCCGCCCAAGCCGTCGGGCCGCACAGAGGGCACGTATCCGCGCACCACGTTGACGACCCCGGCCAAGGCATTGGAGCCATAGAGCAAGGTGCGGGGGCCGCGCACGATCTCAATGCGCTCCGTGGTCATCGGCTCGATAGCCACGGCGTGGTCCGAGGAAGTGCCGGACAAATCGCCGGTGCGCTCGCCGTCTTCAATCACCAATAAGCGGTCGCCACTTAGCCCGCGCAGCACCGGACGCGCGGGCGCGGGGCCCATCGAGCGCTGGGCAATGCCCGGCTCGTAGTCAATGGTCTCGGCAATCGTGCGGCTCAAGCTCTGCCGCAGCTTGCTACCGCTGAAGACGACTTCGGGGGTTTGGAGTGGCGAAACAGGATTCGCGTGTTCGCACTCGACGAGAATCTCCGCTACGCGCAGGGCCTCGTGGCCGATAACCAGATCGACGTGGACGGTATCTCCGGCGACGACTTCCACCTTAAAGCGGGCCTCGGGGTAGCCGACGTGTAGGCTTTGCAAGACATGCTCACCGGGCGGTACGTTGGCAAAAAAGAAGTACCCTTCGGCGTCGCTCATCCGCGCTCGTTCCAGCCCCTCAATGACGACGGTAGTCCAACCGACGGGTTCGCCGCTTTCGGCGTCGATCACGTGGCCAGCGAGCGCACCGGTCTGATCGCCCCAAACGGGACCTACGGCTAGGCTGAGTACGAGGGCGAGCCGCAAAAGCAGCCGAGGCCAGATACTACGTCGGCAGTCCAATTGACCTTGACATAAAGGCGCAGGACCGGAGGCTTGCGTCCGGTCCCGCGTCACTTTACCCATGAAGAATCGCAGCGGCTCTAACCGCTTTACTCTTCCTCGTCGTGCTCATCGTGCTCGTCGTGCTCCTCACCGGGCCCGTCCTCGCTGACGTGGATCTCGATTTCCGGCGAGACGAAATCAGCGTGGTTTTCGTGGTTGATCTTGATGCGGATGGTAGTGTGGCCTTCCGCTAAGCCGATGATGTGAAAAGCCCACGCGCCGTCCTCGGCATGATGCTCGACTTCGGCGATGTTCTCGTCGGCAACTTCCCAGTCGAGCGCGTAGCCTTCGTCTTCGTCCGGCGTGAAGAGGTCGCCGTCTTCGGCGATAAAGCGCACGGTAAGCAGGGCGGTTTCCTTGCCGTGGCCGACCTCGATCTCGCCGGTCACCTCACCCTTTTCAACGCGCACGATCTCAGCGCCGCTATCGCGCACGATCAGACCGACGGCATCGGAGTGCTCTTCGTCGTGTGGATCCGACTGGACCGGATTATCGTCATCGCCGCAACTGGCAATAAAGAGGGCCAAGGCGAAAATGCTCAGCGCAGACATACTTTTTTTGAACATGGTGCTAGTCTCCAATGGTTTGACCGTCTATGCACACAAGACGGGCGTTTAGTGGTACGCGAATTGAATCTGGAGAGCGGCACCCACGCACTAAGGCTGCTTCTTGCGTGGATGCACTAGCACCCGGGCGGGCCGCGGTTGAGATGGGTAAAGCGCGGAGAAAAAAGGGGAAACGGTACGGGGCGCGGCGCGGGCCGGCTTAACTCAGGGGCATTCAGTCCTGCGAGTGCGAGAGCCAAGCTGCCAAAAAAGAGCGATAGGCCGCTCTGCAACAGACAGGACAGACAGTGCTCAGGCTCGACGAGGCTCTCGTGGAAAAGCTGGTGGCTGAAGGGTAAGCCGCCGATTATAACCGCAAAGAGCACCGTCAGCACGAGCAAAGCCAACGAGGCGACCGAGCCCGTCGAAATGTCCTTTTGGCGCGTTAGCATAGCTTTTTATTGTAGGAGTCCGAAACAAAAAACGCAACTCCACCTCCAGATCGGAGGCTTGCCCTTGCTAGGCCATGTTTGCTTCTTATCACAATGGCCTTTGAACTTTTTGGGATATTAGCTAGTTTTTTTGCCTTCCTCTGGTCCTCCTTCTTATTGCTAGCGCCCATGCTGTTGCTCGGGCTGTTGCTCTCCGGCCTGATCCACGTATTCATTTCCCGCCCAGCCATACTCCGCTGGCTCCGCGACGACAGCCTAAAATCCGTCACCGTGAGTTCGGCCATCGGCGTACCCGTGCCGCTGTGCAGTTGTTCGGTCGTGCCGGTGGTGGCCGAGCTGCGCAATAAGGGGGCGTCCCGTTCGTCCTGCATGTCCTTCCTGATCACCGCGCCAGAGACCGGGGCGGATTCGATTTTAGTCACTAACGCCTTTTTCGGACCCATCGTGGCCCTTGTTCGGCCCTTCATCAGCTTCATCACGGCAGTCGTCGCCGGCCTCTTTTGCATCGGCCTCATAAGAGACGACCGCGACAAAGCCCAGGCGAGTTGCCGCGACTGTGAGCACGATCATGGCGCGCACCAATCCCTCAGAGCGGACCGGGATGATTGCTATGTCAGTCCCGCGCAACTGAAGGTTTTACTAGTCCATTGGTTGCAGGAAATTGTTGGCAGGCAATCCACCAGTGGTTCTTCTGCGGCAGCCGTTCCCACCGACGATCGAGCACTCGACTTCAAAAAGCTGGTCAAGCATATCTTGCGCTATGGCTTCATTGAGATAGCCGACGACATTCTCTTTGCCCTGCTAGTGGGGGTCGTGCTGGGGGGCGTACTCTTTCTGGCGATTCCGAGCGACCTGATGGCAAACGAGTATGCCCGCTGGCTGTCCTATCCGATCATGGTGCTGATCGGCATTCCGCTCTATATCTGCGCCTCCGCCAGTACTCCAATCGCCGCCGCGTTAGTCGCCAAAGGGGTCAGTCCCGGCGCGGCCCTGATTTTCCTCATGACTGGACCGGCTACCAACACCGGCGCCATCGCCATCATCGCCAGCCAGTTTGGCGCCCGCTTCGCATCCATCTACGTGGCCACCGTCATTGCGGTTACAGTCGTTCTCGGCATTGCCATTGATGCGCTGCTTTTCGCCGCTGGTCTGGCGATTTCCGCGCACCTCGACACCGCCCATGCACCGGCCATTCAGCTCCTGCAATGGGGCAGTGCTTTGCTCCTCATCGCCCTGATCATCTGGCGCTTCCAAGCCGGTGCGCTGCGCCGTGGCTACGAAGATATGCTACTCAATCTTCGTGGCCGGTCCAGCACGGGCGATAGGGCTGGAAGCACCTGACTCGCATTCACGTTTCTGACCCCAAAAACTGACGGATGTACTCGCCTTTCGGCGTTAGCTGGGTGGTGACGTCGATCACATTGGACACTTTATCCATTATTTTTTCGCGGATCTGTTTAACAACCGCGTACCCTTCGGCCACTGTGAGCGTTGGATCGATTTCCGCCGTCAGTTCAACATACAAAGCCCCTCCCATGGACCGGATGCGAATATTGTGCGTAAATGTTACGCCTTCTACCTCTTCTGCCATCTCTTCAATTAGAGCTATGGTCTCTAGCGAGGGCGCGAAGTCTATCAACTCTTTGACCGCGTTGCCCCCAACTTCCCAAGCACTATGCAAAATCAGACCCGCGATTATGACCGTGGTAATCGGATTGATCAACGAGAGCGTCGGAAAATAGGCGAAAATAAAAAGGCTCAGCAGGACGGCTAGCGCACTGATGGAATCGGCCCGATGATGCCATGCTTTCGCAATCAGCATGGGACTATTCAGGCGTATTCCCTTGTGCCGAGTCACGCGGAAAAGTACTTCCTTGGCAAACACTGAAATGAGGCTCGCTCCGCCAACGAGCAAGAGCAAATGACCTAAGCCCCCTGCGGTCTCCTCTGGGGAGTGCCCATAGTCGTGGTCATCTATTCCATGGGTTGCCACTTCTTCCACAAGGGCTGGGGACATCCCATGACCGTGCTCGCTATGGCCGAAAGCTCCCATAATCAGTTCCACACTCACATATACGAGCAGAAATGCGGCAAAAAGTGCTAGTAGGGTTTCGATGCGTCGGCGGCCGTAGTGGAACCGTACGTCTTCCCCTTGTCTCTCAGACTGCGCTCCCATCCGCACGGCGACCCAAGCGACCACATCGGATACAATGTCCGACAGCGAGTGAACTCCTGAAGCAGTCAGCGGGAGGTACCCGGCAACACTGCCAAGGACGACTTTCGCGATGCCCAGTATGCCGTTTGTGAGCCCACCGACAGCGATGATGGCGGTAGCTTCCTGAAGCCTCTTTTTTTCGTTTAATTCTACGGGTACGCGCATACTATCTGCCCTCCTGTACTACATCTCTGGCTGGGAGCACATGGCGATCGGGGTCGGCCAGCGCGAGCCCCAATACCATAGTGGCAAGTACTAAGTTCAACCGCGACTTTGTATAGGCACCTAATCAAGATCGCGTAGTATAGTACGCAACTCGACATCGCCAAGGAAAAAACAATGATGTTGCAGAAAATCACGACCGCCGACTACCCGACTAGCTTCCGATTATAGCCATCATGGATGCCAACGCGCTCCTGGTTTTGTCGGCCTACTCAGCCGCCATCTTTGCCGCTTCCTTGCTCGGCGGGAAGCTGGCGGCTTTGGGCACCATGACGCATACGCGTACCCAGATCGCGATGAGTCTCGTGGCCGGCTTCATCCTCGGCATCGCCATGTTTCACCTTTTACCCCACAGCCTCAATCACATGGCTGGATCTGACATTGTAGCAAAAGCCGTGGGCTGGATGGTGTTGGGCATGGTGCTGATGATTTTCTTGCTACGCATCTTTCACTTTCATCGGCACGATTTCAGCCGCGAGGCACGCGATCTGTACGATGATCACGACCGCGGCGGCCATGCGCGGAGCTTGTTCGGCGTGGCCCTCGGCCTAGGGATACACACCGCGACCGAAGGAATCGCGCTGGGCGCCAGCATGCGGATGGAGCCGCCGCATCAAGAGGGAGTCGCCCTGGCGGGACTCGGGGTGTTCCTCGCCATTCTGCTGCACAAGCCGCTCGATGCGTACTCCATTATTGGCATAATGAAGTCCGCCGGGCACAGTCAGCGCACCCGGGCCTGGGCCAATGTTGGCTTTGCCATCCTGTGCCCTATGGTGGCCGTAGCGAGCTTTGGGGGGGTGGAATGGCTTGGCTCAGAACAAGCGGCGCCAATCGGCTATGTGCTGTCTTTTGCAGCGGGCGCGTTCTTGTGCATTGCCTTGAGCGACCTGCTGCCGGAGATCCACTTCCACAGCCACGATCGCGGCAAACTGATCGGCTCCCTCCTCGTGGGGATCGGCCTCGCCTATGCCCTGTCCTACGTTGAATCCAGTGCCGTCCACGGACATGGCATGGCGGCGCACACCGGGCCTTAATTATATCGCGACCTGCTGCCCGGTCTTCGCCGACTCAATTTCCCGCAAACACAACAGCAGCGAGTTCCGCGCACTTTGGCCGCCTAGCTCCTGCGACGGCCTACCCTGTGCAATCGCATCCACCGCTTCCTGCAACTCGCCGACGAAACCGTCCTCGCCCGGCCGTTCTGGTGTGCAGACCGCGCCATCCTTAGTCAATAGTTGCGGCGGCGGCCCCCAAGACGAATTGTACTTGAGCGTGGCCTCTTCAAAGTACACGTCGTAACCGTGCTCAAAAGGACAACCCGGTTGCGACAACCAGCCCCCTTCGGCACTGATGGCCATTGGGCCGTCGTACTGGTAGTGGGTATTGATGTATTCGACGGTCTGGCCCCGGCCAATGTATCCTTGCGAACTGACGGCCGTCGGCATCCCGAACAAAAACTGCACGAAGTCCGCGTCGTGGATGTGCAGGTCGATTGCCGGGCCGCCGGTGCGCTGTAAATCTTCTGGTGCCCACCACGCCGGGCGCGAGATGACGCGCTTAAAGTGAGCGGCGAGCACCGGGCCGTGTTCCCCAGCGGCGACGAGCTGTTTGACTAGCCGGAACTCTGGAAAATACCGCAGCACGTGGGCAACCATAAACTGCCGCTGGTGCTCTGCGGCCACCGCTATGATCCGATCCGCGTCATCCAAGGCCAATGCAATGGGCTTTTCTAATAGCACGTGCTTGCCCGCGGCGAGCGCGCGGATGCTGGCCTCGACGTGCATCGGCGTCGGCAGACAAACATCGACCAAGTCAATCCCCGGGTCCGCGAGCAGTTCGTCCAACGTCTCGTAGCACTGTATGCCCGACACGTCCTGCTCCCCGCCGCTGTCGCCAAAATTGCCCTGAATGTCGCGCCAATCCCCGGCGCGCTTTTTCGGATCGCGCGAGACCAAGGCCGCCACCTGGCCCCCTTTTACTTGGGCCATAGCCTTGTAGTGGGTCATGCCCATGAAACCGATGCCAACAATGCCGATATTGACCATTATCACCTCCTTGTTTGGAGCGGCTAGGATAGGCCGCGTCCTCAATTGTTGTCAAGGAAGTGCTGAGCATAATACAACAGCCAAGCCTCAACTATACCTTCTCCTCGCCCACCAAGACCACCGATTACTCCTGTTTACTGGGGAATCAGCACTTTTACATGAAGATGAAAATGCAGCAAAAGAGCACTTTTATCAGACAAAAAGGTGAACTTACCCGCGTCTAGCCCTAATCAGCGCCGTCGACAAATGCCGAGGCGCGCCGATAAGGGCTTCTTTTGGCACTCATCCGCAGGGCTGTTATACTATCTCGCGTACCGGAAAAGCGTCCGGTGCGTCTCCACGACGCCAACGAGGAATCATCCCATGCCCGCTGAAACCTACGGTATGCTGCTGGTCAGCTTCAGCAAGCACAGCCACCAGCAGCACTTCATCCCCCTGTATCAGGCCCATCCCCGCCTGCGCATCATCGGCGTCTCAGACTACCCCGACATAGACCCGGACTTGCGCGCCTACAACCAGCAATGGGCTGGCCAACTCGGCGTACCCTACTCAGAGAATTTAGATGCGTCCATTGACGACCCGGCCGTCGATATTGTCAGCGTCGGCTGCGAGATCGAACGGCGGTCCGCGCTCATCGTCCGCGCGGCCGAGGCCGGCAAGCACCTGTGGATCGACAAGTTTCCCGGCGCCACGCTCGCCCAGGCCGAGGCCGCGGCGGTCGCGGTCGAGCGCACTGGCGTCCGGGCGATCATCCCCGGCTACGCCTACGGCACCCTCGCCCAGCACACCCGCCAAGTCCTCGCCCGCGGCGATTTGGGCACGCTGCTCGGCGTCCACGTCGATGTGATGTTCGGCAAGGGCTGGCCCCGCCCGATAACTCAACGCCGCGCCTTTGCTGCCCCCAATGGCCGGTGGAAATACCCCGATATTAAAAGAGAACTGCTGACCGTGGGCGCATACGCCGTCGGCCTAATCCAAGAATGCCTCGGCCCCATCCGCCACGTCGTCGGCCACGCCGGGGCCTTTTTCTTCCCCGAACACGCCGCCCAGGGCTGCGACGATTTCGGCACGCTAACTATGACCGATGCCGACGGCCGCGTGGCAACCTTGTGCGGCGGGCGCATTGGCACAGCCTCCCATCCTCAAGGCGGTCCGTCGCGGGCGTACCTAATCGGCGCACGCCAGAGTGCAACCATCGACGCAAAAAGACCTGCGTTGGACGCTTATCTGCGCGACCACAGCACCGGCTACGACTATCGGCCCGATCCCCAAGACCCTATGCAGTGGCACGGAGGCCCGCCCGTTCCAACCGTCGCCCTGGCCGAAGACACCGCCGGTCTAGCCGCCGGACTCGACGACCTGGTCGCCGCCATCGACGACGACCGCCCGCCCCGCTATGGCGTGCGCCAAGCGCGGGATTTGATGGAAATTATTCTCGCTGGCTACCGCGCTGTCGAGCACAACGCAGCCATTGAGCTGCCGCTGGAGCAAGCGCTATGACTATCGCCCTCAGCGCCCATCCCACCCTCGCCCCGCTCGTCGGCCAACTCGTCGATGCCCTGCCGATCAAGGGGCTGTACTACCCAACGCGCCGGCATCCCAGCAGCAGCACCCTGCCCTTTTTTAGCGATCTGTCGGCGATGCTCCAAGCAACCAATCCCCGCGTCTGCGCCTTCCTCTCGCCTTATGCAGCCCTCGGCGACGATGTCCACACCTGCCGCCAAGCCGGCGTCGCCATCCTCTGCGCCGGGCCAGTGCCCAAGGCCACGGTGCCCATCGCCAGCGGTGGCGTCCATTGCGGGTCGCCCCTGTTTGCCCAAGTGCTAAAGCAGCGGAGCGATCCTTTGTTTGGCGAGCCGGTCTATCTGCGTCTCGTGACTGGCGTCCAAGAGCCGGGCTTGCTGCCGGCGTGGTGGGCCAGCTATGGTCAGCTAGCCTTTGCCAGCGATCTGCTGGGCGAGCCGCCGGCCCAAGTGCATCTTTGCGCCAACCGCCGGGGTCGCGCCTACCAAGTGGTGTTGACCGCTACAGTTCCCAGCGGTGCGGCGATTCAGCTAGTCGTCGTTCCCCAGTCGGCACTCGCCGAACTGACCTTATTGGGCCGCGGCGGCGTAATCTCAGCCAGTGCCGCGCAGAGCGGCATTGCCCTAGCCAGCACCAAGGGAACCCACGTCGTGCCCGACTCAGCAACTCCTCCGGCCGAGCTTGCTTGGTTGCGCGATTTTTGGGAGCGAGAAAATGCGCCGAGCGAACACTCAGGCGACAGCGGCCAAGCCCTGCTCAGCAGCCTGCGGCGAGCGCTGAAGACGCGCCAGCCGGTTTTGGTCGATCTCTAACACGCAAACAAAGGACGGAAAAAATAGTAAATCACCGAGAGACGACATTTGCGCGTACGCGCATCGGCCTAAAGCGAGAGACGACATTTGCGCGTACGCGCATCGGCCTAAAGGCCGTATGTCTCGCTTTTAGAAGTAGCAAGGCATCACTACCAGAGGGATGGTAACGAGTGAGGACTTGCAAACCCAGAGAGGCGAGACAAGCTAGGCACTTAATGAAGAAGGTGCCTTTCAGAAGGACGCCGGCAAAGGCCGGAGTAGCTGGCACAGCATCGACAGCCAGCACCGCCGGACGAAGGCCGAGCGGATAACTGGACATTGACAGCCAGCACCGAAGGCAGCTTGAAGCTGGCAACCAGCTTGCGGATAGCTGGACACCAACAACCGAAGGAGACGAAGGCATGAGCAGAAGCCTACTAATCGCAACGTTGATTGTCGGAAGCATAGGATGTAACGCCCAAGACAACGACGGCAAGACACGGTTACACCGGGCAGCAGAGAACGACGCCAGCACAACCGCGAAGGTCTTGCTTGTATTTGGAGCAGACCCAAACGCTCAAACCAACAACGGCATAACGCCATTACACCGGGCAGCAGTGAACAACGCCATCAAGACCGCGAAGGTGTTGCTTGAGCATGACGCAGACGTAAACGCCACAGCCGACGACGGCCGGACGCCGTTACACTACGCAGCACTTGAGAACGCCACCAAGACCGCGAAGGTGTTGCTTGAGCATGGCGCAGACCCAAACGCCAAAAACGACGACGGCTGGACGCCGTTATACACCGCAATAGTGGTTAAAGCCATCAAGACCGCAAAGATGTTGCTTGAGCATGGCGCAGACCCAAACGCCAGAGCCAACCACGGCGGAACGCCGTTACGCTCCGCGAGGTACAACAGCAAGATGACGAAGATGTTGCGTCAGTATGGAGCTTTATACTAGCGATCAGTGGTCGTAGCGACACTATGCCAACGCGACCGTGCACGACCGCAGAGCACAGCCAGCCGAGTATCTATTTTCCAGCGACCAACAGGGTGATGTAGTGGATGAATAGCAGAATAAATCGCATCGCGAACCCTGATGCTCCTTTTCGTTGTCTAAGAAGCGCCCTGAGCGCGCAACTCCGTCAACAAGCGCTCCGCCTGCTGCTTAGCTTGAATAGCCGACGCCTCTTTTACCTGCTCGTACCCGCGAATGCCGTCTGGCAATTCGGCGATTTCCACGGCCAGCCCATAGCTTTCTTCGGTTAGTGCTGGCAAAATTTCTTCGATCAACCCGCAGTACCAACCAATCAGTTCGCGCTCCAAACGCCGCGCTGCCGTGTGCCCGAAGAGGTCGAAGGCCGTACCGCGCAACCCCTTCAGCCGGCTCAGCAGGACCAACGCCGGACGCAACTTGCGCCCGAAGCCGATCTTGCCCTTAAACAAGCGCCGCAGCGTGGGCGGGTGTAGCTGCCGGACGATTTCCACCGCACCGTCGAACCGGGCACGCATCCGCTCTTCGCTGCCATGGCGCGTGGCCAACCGCGCAACCTCGTATTCGTCCTTGTACGCCATTAGCTTGTACAGACCCCGCACCACGGCCCGCGTGAACTGCAAGCCGTGCGACAAGCGCCGATCCGCTTCCCCCACTCGGCGCACAAACGCCAAGTAGCGCCGAGCATAGGCGACGTCCTGATACGCACACAGTTCGGCCAGCCGCACCCCCAACTCCTTCTGCCCCTCCGCATTCAAATCCACCAACGCAGCCAACCCCTCGTCGAGCAGGGCCCGCGCACCCGCGTCGGGCACCAGCCGCTCCTTTACCTCGGCCAACACTTGGTCCGCAGCCCCTTGCTGAGTCCCCAACATCCGCTCCACCCGCGCCGGATCGGCCACGGCCAGTCGCCCCCAGCGAAAAGCCTGGATATTGTTTTCTACGGCCTGCGCGTTGAGCCTTATGGCCTGTTCAATAGAGGCCGCTTGCAGCGGCAACACCCCGGCCTGATACGCCGCGCCCAACAGGAGCATGTTGGCGAAAATCGCATCCGAAAAAAGCCGCTCGGCCAGCCAGTAGGTATCGAGGTAGATGTTGTCTTTGCTCGTGCAGCGGTCGATCAAGGCGCACAGTTGGGCCGCGGCGGGAAAGGGCTGGGTGCGCGGGTTGCGATTCATCGCCGCAGTGGCGATTTCAGTGGTGCTGACCAAGGCGCGAGTGCGCCAGGGCGCGGCGTATTTGAGGTTGTCCGGCTCGGCCGCCCGCAGCAGATCAAACCCCAAGTACAGATCGACCTCCCCGGGGAACAGGCGGTTGAACACCGGCTGCTCGGCCGCGCTGATCACAATGGGTGCTTCGACCGGCCCGCCCTTTTGCGCCAAGCCGGTGTTGTTGGACAAATACACGTATTTGCCCTCCATCATGGCCGCATAGGCAATGAGATGGGAAATCGTCACCACGCCCGTCCCGCCGCGCCCCATGGCGAAGATCGCGTATGGTCGGTCCAGCGGGGACTCCGGCGGCTCGGGCAGCTCGGGCAAAGGCTCTGGACGGCGGCGGCGCAGGCGCGTGCCCTTGGCCGGCTTGACCACGGCAAAGGAAGGGCATTCGCCGTCGATGCACAGTCCATCTTGGGCGCACTGGGCCTGCCGCACCTGCGTCTTGTCGCCGAACTCGGTCGCCACGCTGTAGAGCGCGGCACAGCCTTCGGACTGGGCGTAACAGTCGCCGCAGCCCTCGCAAATGGCCTCGTCGATGAGCACGTACTCGTCGGGCGTCAAACCCTGACGGCGGCGACGGCGGCCCTTCTCGGTCGCGCATTCCTTGTCGAGGATGAGCACGGTCGTCCCGGCAATCTGCTTAAACTGCTCGAGGGCGGCGGCGTGGCGCGCCAAGCCGAACACCTCGATCCGCTCCCCGTCCAAATGGCGATAGCGTGCGGGATCCTCGCTGACGATCCCCACCTTCACGACCCCCAACCCCAAAAGCTCCTGCACGACATCCGACACCGGCCGTTGCCCGCCGGGCATCTGCCCACCCGTGAGCGCGACCGCGCCATTGAAAAGCAGTAGAAAGGTGATGTTCACCTCGCCTTGGACGCAGCTTTGGATCGCGCCGCGGCCACTGTGGAAATAGCTTCCGTCGCCCAAGTATTGGTAGATGTGCTGATTGCCGTTGAAGGGAGCCCAACCGCTGTAAATGGAGCCGCCAGCCCCCATCGTGGGGATGTAGAGGACGCCCGAGTCATAGGCCTCAATCGCCCGGATGGACGAGCAGCCAATGGCCCCTCCCGGCTTTTCGCGCAAGTCGCGGAAGCTGTTGTACGGACAGCCGCCGCAGGACATAGGCGTGACGCCGGGCACCGCCGGATAGGGGCGGTCGAGTACGCGCTGGAGCGCGGCGCGACGCTCGGCGGCAGCCCCCAGACGCGGACCTAGCTTGAGCGCCAAGACCTCGGGATCCACTTCGCCATGCGCCGGGATCAGCGGCTGGCCGTCCGCGTCCCACTGGCCGTACACCGCCTCCACCGCCGTTCCCCACAGCGCGGCTTTAACGCCCTCTTCGACAAAAGGGCCTGGCTCCTCGACCACGTAGATGTGCCGCAGTCCACGGGCGAAGGTGCGCACAATTTCGCAGTCGAGCGGATAGCTCACTGCGAGGTGCAACACCGGTACGCGCAGCCCCAAATAGCCGAGGGCCTGCCGCACGTCCGCATAGCTTTTGCCCACCGCCACAATGCCAACCCCACCGCCCGCATCCGCATCCACTATGCGGTTGAGGTCGTTGGCGCGGATGTATGCTTCCACTAGCGGCCACTTTTCCTCCACGAGTTGCCGCTGCATGGGCAAGGCGCCCGTGGCCATGACGATCTGGTTGAAGCGCTTGACAAACGCGCGCTCGGGCAAGGCGATATCGGGCCGCACCGAGGCCAAGTCAACCGTGCTCGCTCCATCGCACACCGGCGTCGCCAGCTTGAGCGCGGTTACTACGCCCGCGTGGCGCGACAGAGCCACCGCATGCAGCCCCAAGCGAATGACGTCCTCAACGCTAGCGGGATAAAAGATCGGCACCATGCTACTGCGCAACACCCAATCGCTGGCCCCAGGCGAGACCGAGCTCTTGGAGCGGTGATCTTCTCCCGACAGCAAGACCATCGCGCCGCGTGCGCCCGTGCCGCTGAGGTTGGCCAACCACACCTCGTCGGGAATCCACATCGTGCCATGCGCCTTGCCGTACCAAAAGGCATCCACATCCCCACTCGCCGCAAACTGACTGCCCAACATGGCCGAGGCCGCGGTTTTCTCATTGATGCCAAACTGATGCACCGTGCGGCCCAGTTCGTTGAGCATTTCGAGTTGGGCGACGATCTTCATATCCAGCCCGCCCAGCGGCGACCCCTCATAGCCGGTGAAATAGGTTTGGTTGACGTGGCCGGTGGCTTGGTCGCGCTCCTGTTTTTCGCGCACGAGGCGCACAATCGCCTCCACGCCGGTGAGAAAGACCCGTCCCTCGCGTTGTAGAAATTTATCCTGAATGTCCAGCTTCATAAGCGGCTCTTGGCGTTGTCTTTTAGCTTTATTCTGCGTATGTTTGTCTGACGATCAATCACATTTAACTGCGAGGAAAAGCTAATGAATACAGTACCTTTTGACCAATTAGGGCCGGGGCAGTCCGGCCGACTCGCTTATCAAGTGATGGGGCAAAACGGGCCGATTTTTAACCCGAGTAACATTGCCTACTTACCGCCAGATAGCCCCTCAGTCGCTTCTTTTACCGGGGCGGGTGCATCGGGCCTATCCGTCGGCCTGAGTGGGGTCAATCTCATCTCTTCCTTTTTGAATCTGGCGGTTTCTGGGTACATCGCGTACCAAGTCCGTGCCCTTCACGATAAAATGGACATACTACAAGAAACGGTAAGCCGTATTGAGCATAAAATTGATTATATCAGAGAAAAGGTTGAGCGCATAGATATGCAAGTTGCTGAAAACAATCTTCGGGAGGCATTAAAATATGCACTCCAAAAAGCGATATCTAAGGACGGGGTCGATCTGAGTGCTCTTTCATGTCTTGAAAGGGATATTAACAAACTTTTTGAATCGTCGCCCTTGCCCCTTCTGCTCAATTTTGACTTTCAGCTTTCCAGCGATGTCCGAGATCGCCTGCAAAATATATGGGGCCTTACTTACGAGGTTCGTAAATTGGTTGCTCGAAAACACAACGCTTTCTTGGGAGGAGATCCGGAACGCATTATTACTGTAGATCCTATTGAGGATTATTTTTTAATTTGGGATAGCCTTAAAACTTGTGTTAAAGCAACAATGCACATTCCTGCTGACAGTACTGAAGAAGCAGGTTGGATGGACTTCGATGATTCACTTCCAGTACATCATTCTGAGCTATTCTCAGAGGAAGAGCAAAGTGCAAATCAAAAGGCTCAATTTCTATATGAACTTGGCACATCATGGCTCTATCACACTGACGCAGGATTATTGTGGCGGACGTACTTAGAGTTAGCGGCAATCGATGAGGGTTACGAAAACGTTTTCTGGCTCAGACTCCAAGAAGATGAGCCATGCAGAATTGACCGGATTGACGTTGTTTGCGACCTGCCGCTTATCGAGAATTCTTGATAAGCGTTTATCTTACCAATCAAACACAACACATTGGATCAATTGGCCTGAAAGGAAATGTCTCATTTTCGGCGTTGGTTGTTTGGCGATAAAAAACCATTAATAGACAGTCACGATCCAGAGAACATTGCTCGTATTGTCGGCAATCTCAAAACGGGATGATGCTCCGATAATCAGACCACTTTTGCCTATCAACCGCTAACACACGCACACCAACCTTTAACCCAAAACAAGGTTTAACCATGGCCGAGACGATTGACGAACTCACCATCCACTACGAAGAAGACGGCAAAACCTTGCGCAAAGAAGTAGCCAAAGAAGTGCTCAGCAAGGGAGCTTGGGCGACGATTATGTTCCTCTACCAAGACCTCGACCGCAAAACCGGCGAGTACGGCCCGCAAAAAATATCCATTCGCCGTTACCAAAAGCGCGATGGCACTTTTCTGCAACGCAGCAAATTCGACATATCAAGCACCGAGCAAGCGCACGCGATCTGCGACAAGATACAAGACTGGTTCCCCCCGGAATAAACGCGCCACTCACCCGGCTCTAGTGGCGACTTTCACCCGGACGCGATGCCAGCCGGTGCGGCCATCGTACAGATCGGCACCCGCGTCGGTCCTCGGCTGCCGATCGCCCGCACTATCCGTTGCCCGCACGACGATCTCGTACTCGCCCGCCGCGGGCAATTTCCATTCGTAAGCCCACGTGACCCAAATGTTGGGCAACCGCTGCGTGGTAATCTGCGCCTCAGCCCAAGACCGCCCGCCGTTGGTGCTGACCTCGACCGATTCTATCGTGCGCTCACCGGCCATGGCAATGCCGTGGATGACAAAAGGCCGACCTTCGGCCCCGCGCAGGGTTTGCAACACCACTGAAACGCCGCCGTTGGCCGGGTCCTTTACATCGTCCCACACCGATAAGGGCGCGTCAATCCGCGAGTTCACGGTTGCCACGGCCTCGTCCGACCACTTGAAAGGCTTGTTTTCGGGCTTGCTTTCCCAATAGCCGAGATAAACCTCGTCAATCAGCTCAATGCGCGTAATCCACTTGGGCATCTTCTGGCCGTAGTGCCCGGGATTTATCAAACGCAGGGGAAATCCGTGCTTGGAAGGCAGCGGCTCCCCGTTCATCTCCCAAGCGAGGATCACCTCGTCGCGGAGTGCGCGATCCAGCGGAATCGACGTAGTATAGCCATCGACGCTGTAAAACTTGACCCGGATGGCCGCGCTCTGGATCCCGGCTAGGTCGAGAACCTCGGACAGCGGCGTACCGCCCCATTCGGCATTGCCCACCAAGGGGCCGCCGATCCAGTTGCCAATGCACTGCATGGTCAAGACCTGCCGCTGCATGGGCAGCGCGGTAATATCCGCATAGGTCCAATCCGCCCGAGGCTGGTCCACCAACCCATTCACCGCCAAGCGCCAGCTATCGGCCGCGACCTTGGGGTCGTAATTTTTCCCGTTAATCGACTGGAGGTAGTGCCGCGCATTAGAAGTAATGGGCGGCAGCGGTAGTGCTTCTTCCGCGGGTACCTCGGCTAGATCGTCCATAACGTCCATATCCGGCCCGGTGGGCATGCGCTTGAAGCGCACTTCATTACCGTCGCAACCCCACGTAGGGAAGATCGCGGTGGCAAGGACCGCCCCGCTCGACTTGAGAAACTGACGTCTAGTTGATCTGTTCATGGCATTTCCCTTAGCGAATGAGGACTAGCCCTAGGCCCAACGACGACCCGGCTCCGATGTTCTCGCCCCTGAAAACCGACTTCCACAACAAGTCGATCCACAGCGGGCCAGCCACCTGTACGGCCACATTGCCACCTACTTCGGCAAAATCGCCCTCGGAAACCTGCACTACGCCCACCTGTCCACCCTCCGAGTCGGCCGCGCGCGTGTACACTTGGGAGACAAAGCCCTTGGCGAACAGCCACGGACGCGGCGTAGCCCCCAACTCGACAAAGTAGGACACCTGATTGGAAAACGGACCGCCGCGCACCTTGTATCCCATCTCGGCACCTGCGTAGAGCGGCAGCGGATAGAGCGACAACCCGGCCAAGAGCCGCGCCCCTTGGGCGGAATAACCGGTGCCCAGGGCCGGGTCGTACGTTCGGTCGTATCCGCTGGGGAACGCGACATCAACCTGCGGCGACAACACCAGCCGGCCCCTAGTGATCTGGTATTTCGCGCCGAAATGCACGTCGCCCAGCCCCCAAGTGATGCGCTCGACAAAGGTATCCTCAGACACCAGCCGCCCCGCCCCGACTTGCCCGGTCAACGTCAACCGCTCGAGCAACCCGTACTCGCCGTAGGCCAGAACTTGGCGGGCGCGGAATTGATTATCGTCCATGCCCATGGCGGCGCGTTTGCCCATGTCGTTAAACACTTCAGTGGTCGAGTAGTGGATGCCCGAGAGCTTGGCGTAGAACCCCCCACGCGGCTGGCTCCAAGCCCCGGCCCAGACCGCACCGGCCCAACACCAGGCCAACAAACCCATGGCTAACCAACGCATGGCCCAACTCCTTTCCGCGGTACAATCCGCTCGTAGAATGCCAACAGTTTCTCGCCCTCGGCCTCCCAGTTAAAATGCGCTTCGGCGGCGCGGCGCGCTTGCGCGGCCTTGGCCTGCGCGGCCACCGGGTCGGCGAGCAAGCACCGGATGGCGCACGCATGGGCGGCTGGGTCGCGCGGGTCGGCGAGCAGTCCCCAATCCGCGACCGCGAGAAACCTGCGGATGGAGGGTAAATCACTGGCGACTACGGGTAAGCCGCAGGCGAGGTACTCAAAGAGTTTAGTCGGCGCGAAAGAGGCCAAATTCTTGGGCGAGATCTGCCCTGGAATCAAACCGATCTGACACGCCGCGATCGCGGCTCCCAATTCGTCGTATGGTACGCGCTTTTCACTGTGGTGGACCTGCTCTTCCAGCCCCCACGCGTGCCGCCGGGCCTCGAACCGCTCCCGCAACTCCGGCGAGTGAAACGCCCCGATGCTCAAGAGGCGGGCCTGCGGATAGATCTGGGCCAACTCGCGCATAATTTCGAGCAAGAACAGCCCCCCCCGGTCTTCAGACAGCGAGCCAATGTGGACCAAGGAGCAAGGACCGACCTCGCCGCCGGGGGAAAACCACTCCAAGCGCGGGTAGTTTTTCACTACCGCAAAAGGACGGCTGGCAAAGCGGTCGCCTTGCTCTTCAACCACGCCGACCACAGCCGTGACAAAGTAGCGTGCAAGCAAGCGTTCGCCCCAATCGACCAACCGGGCGAGGGGCCGCCGCAGCCGCTCAGGCACCCAGGGTCGCACCATCGCCACCAGGGGGAAATGCTCGTGTACGTCGTAGATGACTCGGCGGCCGCAGAGCTTGAGCACCGCCCCCACCGGCAACAGCTCGGGGTCGTGGAAGTGGAAACAAGCGGCTTTTGCCCCTAGCCCAACGCGCAGCAAGCGCCACAAGTTCACAAACCGCTGGCCAGCCCCGTGCGCCACCGGCACGGTTTGCACGCGCACTCCGGCCCGCACCCCGCACCACGCTTCCGGCCCGGGCCCCACCACCGTCACCGCGTAGCCGGCCCGCGCCAAAGTCTGCGCTTGCTTGTAAAAAATCCGCACGTCAAACGGGCTGTGGACATTCGTCAGGTGGTACACCTCAGGCGCGGCCAAAGAGCACCTCCCTGCTTTGCGGTCCGCAGTTAAAGAGCAAATCCAACACCGACATCTCGGCGACAAAACCCGCGTGACACTGGGGGTACACCGGGTGTTCAAAACGGGTAAAGCGACATTCAACGCCGGCCGCAGCAAACGCCTCTACGTCCAAATACGCTTTCGAGGCCCCTTCCCCGGACAGATATACCTGGCAGTCGCACGCCTTGGTCATATCCACCAAGCGCCCGGTCCGCTCGTCCCGCAGGTCCATCTGCGAGCTGAAGCGGACTTCAATCGCCAAATCCAACAGCGTCAACAGGTGGCGCAGCAGGGCCACGTTTAGGTCGAGCAACTGAGTCCACTCTCTGGCGTATAAGTCCTCTACCGCCGGGGCATACGCAGCGAAAAAGGGCGCGTGGCCGTAGTGCCAGCGCAGGGCTTGGCAGTGTTTGCGCCGCCAGTCGCCGTCGGACTGGATCTGGACATCGCATATCCGCTGCCGACCCCGGCCCCGCGTCAGCACCGGCACGGTCAGCCATTGCCAGCCAGTGGCCGTGCGGATGCGGTTGCGGTTGGTCAGGCTGCCGCGGCTGTATTGCACGTCGTCGGCCAAAACCCACACGTCGGCTTGCCCCACCTTGTGCAACAAGCCCAGCCAAGGCAGGAAGTTGGGCTGATGCGCCGCCAGCACCCGGCTCATCAGCGCACCCACCGAAGCACGTCAAACGCCTCGGCGTATTCCACCATGATCTGCCCACCCCTAGTCCGCGCCCAGCTCCATATAAACTCCTCTTGGGTGTACGGACGATGCTGTTGCGACTGGTAGCAGCGCAGCGCGGCGACCTTGGTCTGCACGTGTGCGCGGGTGAGTATGCAGAAGTGTCGGTAGTCAAAGCTCAGGTTGTTCCACGGCAGCTCGTAGCCGAGCACAGTGACCGTCTTAAAGGCGCGCAGGCCCTCAAGGTGAATGGTCTGGTGATCTTGGTGTAGATCTTGGGCGCTGGGCAAGAACACGGTTGCGGGGTCGATTTCCCTTTTCATCCGCACTAACTCTTCGAGGATTTCTTGGCGCAGGTGGGGCAGGTGGCGCACTTTGTACTTATAGACAAGTAGGTTCGCCGGAGGGATGCCCAGCATCTTCGTGCCCTGCCGCACTTCCTGCTCCAGAATGTCGGGCGGAAAGGGCGGCGGCACCGACTCGGCCGCCGTGGAAAAGGCCGCGTAGTACACCGCGCGCCCCTCTTCGACCAGGCGGCTGATCGTCCCCCCGCAGCCAAGCTCGCCATCGTCCGTGTGCGGCGCGAGCACCAAGACCCGGTTATTGGCCGACACGGCAATCTCCTTCTGCCTCGGCCAATAGCTCGGCCAAGCCGCAGCACACCCTTTCCACGGCCTCGTCGCTCAAGCCTGGGAACATCGGCAAGGTCACCACGTGCGCTAGCACTTCCTCGGCCACGGGAAAATCCCCGGGACCATAGCCTAACTCCCGCTGGTAAAACGGCGTCAGGTGGCACGGCGGCCAGTACACGCTGCCCGCTTCAATCCCCCAGCGCGCCCGCAACTCGGCGACCACCCACTCGCGTCTTTTTTGGGCCGGCAAGCGCACGGGAAACTTGTAGTACGCGTGTACTCGGCTGGCACATTCCGGCAAGAGCACCTGGCCGCACCCCAAGCGCGCCAATGCGCGACGATAGCGACGGGCGAGGCGGTTGCGCTCGGCGGTGTGCTCGGCTAGCCGCGCCAGTTGCCGCAAGCCGAGCGCCGCGCTCAGTTCGGGCAGGCGGTAGTTGTGGCCCAAGCGCGCCAACGAGCGGCCCTGGGCACTCACCCCGTGCGTGCGGAAGCTCCGCGCAAAGTCGGCCAAATCGCGGTCGTTGGTGGTCAACATGCCCCCCTCGCCCGCCGTCAGCGGCTTGGTCGGAAAAAAGGAAAAGCCCGCCGCATCGCCCAAACTCCCCGCGGGCTGGCCAGCGGCACTCGCGCCGTGGGCGTGGGCTGCGTCTTCGAGCAAAAACAACCCGCGCACCCGGCAAAACGAGCGAATGGCCTCGATGTCGGGCGCGATTAGGCCGGCAATGTGGACGGCGACTACGGCCCGCGTCTTTGCTCCGACTTTGGCCTCAAACTGCGGCAGGCCGCTCGACAGGGTCTGCGGGTCTATGTCGCAGAGGACGGGCCGGCCGCCAGCCAACAGCGCGGCATTGGACGAGGCAATAAACGTATTCGTCGGCACCACAACCTCCCCCCCTTCGATCCCCCAATAGCGCAAAGCCACCTCCAGCGGCGCAGTTCCCGAGCTCATACCCACGGCGTGTTCCGCGCCCACACACGCGGCAAACGCCTGCTCAAACCGCTCCAAATACGGCCCCATCGTCAGGCGGCCGCTGCGGAGGATCTGGGCAAAATCCTCAAGCAGTGCGGCCACGTCCTCCTCGGGGATACAGGGCCTTGTCTGCGGCACTTTAGGCGGCACGGTCGCTCCCTTCGTTTCCGCCAAAACCACCGGCTCCTAGCACCAATACTTTCACGGCAAAAGCTCCTCGATCTATTGAACGCAGTGCGACACACAAATACACAAAGAGGCGCGTTTCCAGCAAGAGAGCACGGTCGGCGGCCCTTTCTTACTTTGACAAACAGGACCGCGCATTTAACTTTTAGGACATGAATTCCGCGACGAGAAATCCCACCCGTTCAGTTCAAATTGGCCGCACGACCATCGGCGGTCAGCACCCGATTGCCGTGCAAAGCATGGCCGCTACCCGCACCCAAGACATTGCGGCCACCACCCGCCAACTGCGGCTGCTGGCCGCGGCCGGGGCCGACGTCATCCGCGTGGCCGTAGATAGCAAAAAAGACGTGGAAGCCCTCGCCCAAATCGCCCAGACCGTTGACGTGCCGCTATCCGTTGACCTGCAAGAAAACTACCGCTTGATCCGCCAGGTGGCACCGCACGTGGAGAAAATCCGCTACAACCCCGGGCACCTCCACCACCACGAAAAGGGCAAGCCAGTCGCCGACAAAGTCGCCTTTATTGCAGACGAGGCTGCCCAACGCGATTGCGCTCTGCGCGTTGGAGTCAACTGCGGCTCGGTCGATCCGGCTCAAGCCGCGCGCTTCCCGGCCGACGATTCCATTTCGCCCATGATCGCCTCGGCCTTAGAGCACTGCGCGTTGCTTGAGGACTTGGGTTTCACGCGCTACTGCGTCTCGCTCAAGGACTCCGACCCGGCCAAGGTCATTGCCGCCAACACCCGCTTTGCCCAAGAGCGGCCCGATGTGCCCTTGCACCTCGGCGTTACCGAGGCCGGGATGCCCCCCGAAGGAGTGATCAAGACGCGCATTGCCTTTGAACAGCTCATCAGCGCCGGCATTGGCGACACCATTCGCGTGTCGCTGACCTTGCCGTTTGACGACAAGGGCGAAGAGGTCAAAATCGGGCGGCAGATCCTCGACGACATCTACTCAGGCCGCTTCCGCTCGGTGCCCAAGTTGCTCCCGTCCGGCCTGAACATCATCTCCTGTCCCTCCTGTTCGCGGGTGGAAAATGAAGCCTTCATCGACTTGGCCCACCAAGTGCGCACACTCACCGAGTACGCCCGCGAACACCAGATCACCATCGCCGTCATGGGCTGCCGTGTCAACGGCCCGGGCGAGACCGACGACGCTGACTTGGGGCTGTGGTGCGCCCCCAACTTCGTCAATCTCAAACGCGGCCCCCAACTCATCGGCCAGTTCCCGTACGACGAGGTCCTCGGCGTACTCAAAGAGCAAGTTGACGAGTTGATCGCCTTTAGATAACCCATGCCGCCCGTGTTGAGCGAAGGGCCGTATCGCTTCTTTTTCTAGGCAAGCGATCCCCCCAAGTTCTGGCTGGCCCCGGTGAGGGTATGAATCACATCCACAAGCAGGGAATCCCATGCAAAACCCTATCAAAGAACAACTGGCCGCCGGCCACCCTTCCATTGGCTCCTGGCTCAATTTAACCTCGCCGCTGGCCGCCGAAGTCATGGCGGTGGCCGGTTTCAAATGGCTGGTAGTTGACGCCGAGCACTCGGCCTTTGACCTCGGCCACATCGCCCATACTTTCCGCGCTATTGAGGCGCGCGGTGCCCTACCCTTAGCCCGCGCTTGGGACCACGATCCGACCACGGCCGCCCGCCTACTCGACGCCGGAGCCTGGGGCTTGGTTTTCCCACACGTCAGCACCCCAGAGCAGGCCGCAAAACTGGCCCAAGCCGTGCGCTATCCACCGTGCGGCAACCGGTCGGTGGGCACGGGCCGCTGCGTCACGTTGGCCCCGGACTATCGCCAGTGCTTTGACGACGCCGTCCTCTGCATCCCGCAGATCGAAGACATGGAGGGCATTGAAAACGCCGAGGCCATCGCCCGCGTCGAAGGCGTTGACATCGGCTTCCTCGGGCCGGGCGACTTGGCCATGTCCATGGGCGTTGCCGCTGGCCACTCCGACCACGAGACCGCCTTGCAGGCTTTCCGCGCTGGCTGCGCCAAAGCGGGCAAACCTTGCGGCATTCCGGTTAAGGACGCCGCCGAAGTCAAACAGCGCGTCGCCGAGGGCTTCCAGTTTATCGACTTCAGCAACGACATGCGGTTTTTGGAAGCCACGGCACAAGCCGCCTATCGCGCAGCAACGGCTTAGCGTCAATATCTTATCCGTGTAGCAAGCAAGACACATGACAGAAAAAGATCCCCACGCCCTATCCTCGCGCGAAATCGAGGAAATCGAACAACTAACATTGCGTTGGATATTCCAAGCCGTTTACGATTTCGGAATGGAAGCTCACGAGATATTCCGCAAATGGCAGCCGTAAATGTGCTCAATGCACTCGTACCCAATAAAATATACCATGGCGACGCCCGGCAGTTTCTAAAGAAAATTAGCCGAGAATCCATTGCCTTGAGCATATGGTCGCCTCCCTACTATGTCGGTAAAGAATACGAACGCGATTTGTCTTTTGCCGATTGGCAGGAACTATTGCGCGAGGTTATTAAACTACACTTCCCTATAATTAAGCCGGGCGGCTTTTTGGCGATAAACATCGCCGATATACTGTGTTTCAAGGATGAGAGTATGCCGAAAATCATGGCAGAAAATGTTTCGCGCAGAAAAATCAAGCTGACAAAAGAAGATATTCTCGCGGTTAAACAGCAGCATCCTGAGTGGAATCGCTACCAACTTGCAGCATATTTTGAATGTAGTGAACAAACGATTGACCGACGGCTCAACGGCAACAACATTCGCGGCGGAAAATACCAACTCCAAACAAGGGTTTACCTAGTGGGCGAGTTGATAGAATCATCTGCAACAGATGCTGGCTTTTACTTATATGATCGGCGCTTATGGGTAAAAGACGCCGCGTGGGAAAACTCGCGCTGGCATACTATCTCGTACCGCTCGGTCGATGAGTCCGAATATCTGTACATCTTTTGGAAACCGGGCATAACGAAAGTCGATAGATCGCGGCTGCAAAAAAAAGAGTGGGTAGCTTGGTATGGAAAATCCCCTCTGTTCGCAGCAATTCAGATCACGACTCCAAGTTCCCCATCGAGTTGCCTCGGCGAGCTATCAAACTATTTACCGATCCAGACGACATTGTTCTCGATTGCTTTGTCGGCAGCGGGACCACGGCCTTGGCCGCCCTGAGCGAAGGAAGGCGATACATTGGCATTGACAAAGAAAAGCAGTCAGTAACTATCGCCAATACCGCCCTACAATCGCTTAGCATCTATCACAAAGGTCCCAAGCAGATGGAGCTCATGCTGAGGGATCTAGAGACGACCTACCAAGCCCAATGAACATCCTCAACTTCGGCTCGCTCAACATCGACCTCGTTTATCAAGTCGGACATATCGTCCGGCCGGGCGAGACCATCGCCAGTTCGTCGCACCAAGTCTTTGCCGGCGGCAAAGGAGCCAACCAATCAGCCGCCCTGGCCCGCGCTGGCGCGCGCGTCTTTCACGCTGGCCAAGTCGGGCAAGACGGGCAATGGCTGGTCGATAAGTTGGCTGGGCTGGGCGTGGATGTGCAGCACATCCGCGTCGGCCCGGTCCCCACCGGCCACGCCCTTATCCAAGTTGACCGCCGCGGCCAAAACAGCATCGTCCTCTTTGCCGGGGCCAATACCCAAATAAGCAGAGGTACCATAGACGCCGTGCTCTCCCGTTTTGACCGAGGGGACCTCATCCTCTTGCAGAACGAGATAAACGATATTTCTTACATCATCGCCGCCGCGGCCGAGCGGGGCCTGACCATATGCTTAAACCCCGCGCCCTTTGGCCCGCAAGTCCGCGCGTATCCCCTCGAATGGGTCCATGTACTCATCGTCAACGAAACCGAAGCCACGGGCCTGGCGGGGGCCGCCACGCTCGCGGCACTGGCCGCGCTTTGCCCCCATGCCCAAGTCGCGCTCACGCTGGGGGCTGCTGGCGTTCACTACCGCTCCCCGTCGGAGCAATTCCACCTCCCAGCCCCGCCGGTCGAAGCGGTTGATACGACGGGTGCAGGCGACACCTTCATCGGCTATTTTCTTCACGGCCTGACCGCCGGCCTGACGGCGCGAGACGCTATAGCCCGCGCGGTCCAAGCCGCAGCTTTGTGCGTTACTCGTCCGGGCGCGATGGATTCGATTCCAGCCGCAAACGAAATAGATTAACCCATTGCAGTAGAGAGGAATACACATGCCGAACATCATGCTCACCAGTCAGTTCCAAAACGCCGAATTCGCCTCCAGCGCGCGCGAACAGGGCCTCGAAAAGCTCCGCTCCTTAGGCACCCTCATCCCGGAGCCTGCCGTCCTCACCGCCGAGCACGCCCCCGACCTAATCGCTTCCATCGCCAGTTCATCGGTCTATACGGACGAGTTTTACGCGGCGGCCGAGGATCTGCGCATCGTCGCCCGTTGGGGTGTTGGTTTTGACAAAGTGAATGTCCCAGCCGCCACGCGCCACGGCGTGCTTATCACCGTGACGCCGGTCCACATGGACGCGGTCGCCGAATACACCATCGCCCAGTGGATGGCCACCCTCAAACGAGTCTATACCCTCAATCATCGGTCCCACCGCGGCGATTTCTCCATCATCCGCACCTATGAGGCCCAACACACCACCCTCGGCCTGTACGGCTGCGGCCGCATCGGCCAAGAGGTGGCCCAGCGCGCCGTGCCGCTCTTGGGCGAAAACGGTCGCTTGCTCGTCTATGACACCCGACCCGACATCGGCGACATCGCCGCCCAATGCGGAGCCGAAGTCGCCGACTCGCCCGAAACGCTCTTTCGCGCGTGCGACGCGATCTCGCTCCACGTCTCGGGCGACGACCCCATCGTCGGCTACGACTTGCTCAGCCTGATGCAGCCCCACGCCTCGCTGATCAATCCCTCGCGCGGCCATCTCGTCAGCGACGCGGACGTCCACCGCGCCATCGAAGAGGAAAAACTCTATTACTACGTGGTGGACGATCCGGTCGACGGCACCCGCGCCATCCACAAGGATCACCCGCGCATCATCTGCACCAATCACAACGCCGGCATTACGGTCGAATCCACCACGCGCCTCGACGCCAAGAGCATCGAGCAAGTCTCGGCCGCCATCGCCGGTCGCCAGCCAGAACACATCCTCAATCCAGCGGTCCTCGACCACCCACGGGTCAAGGCGTGGCTGCGATGAAAATAACCCGCTTTGATGTTGCGCCGCTCAACAATCGCGGCCTCTTGCTCCAAGTCGCAACCGACGCTGGCCTCACCGGTCTGGGTGCGCCCATGAACTACGAACACGGCCGCACAGTGGAGCGGGCCATCCGCGACATGGGCGATTATCTGATCGGCCGCGATCCCCTGCAAATCGAAGATCACTGGCAGACCCTGTACCGCTCCAGCTATTCCCGCCAGATGCCGATCCTGTTGGCGGCTCTCAGCGGCATTGAAATGGCCTGCCTAGACCTGTTGGGCAAAACCGCGAACTTACCCGTGTGGAAGCTATTAGGTGGATCCGTGCGCGAGAAGATTCGCGTCTATGGAGCGGCCGGCGGCGCGACCCCAGCGCAAGCCGCCCAAGCCGCTCGCCAGCGCGTCGAACAAGGCTTTACCGCGCTCAAAACCACCCCCTTCCCCAATCCGGTGCGCCCCATTGAAAATCCGGCCGGCATTGAACGAGTCGTGTCGCACGTGGCGGCCATGCGCGAAGCCGTCGGCCCGGGCATCGACATCGCCGTCGACTTCCACCGCGCCGCCAGCCCAGCGTTGGCCAAAGTGCTGCTGCGCGAACTCGAACCGCTAAAACCGCTCTTCGTCGAGGAGCCGACCCGTTCCACCGACAATATCGGCCCCCTACTGGAACTGACGCGCTCGACCGCCATCCCCATCGCCACGGGTGAGCGCTGCGCCACCCGCTGGGGTTTCCGCGAATTGTGCGAGCGCCAGGCCGCAGCCATCATCCAACCCGACATCCGCCACTGCGGCGGCCTGCTCGAAATGAAGAAAATCGCCGCCTTAGCCGAAGTCCACGAGATAGCGGTCGCGCCCCACAACGCGGCCGACCCCCTCGGCATCGTCGCTTCCATACACGCGATGGCCGGGACGCCCAACTTCCTCATCATGGAATACGGCGGGGGCGGCGGCGAAGGGTTTTTCACGAACCCCTTGCCCATGAAAAATGGATTTGTGGAATTGCCCCGAGGGCCGGGACTCGGCGTGGAGATCGACCCCGAGGGGCTAGCGGCGGCTACTCATCGCGGCCCTTGGCGGCAGCGAACCATGCGCCGCCACCCAGAGGACGGCGCATTCGCGGATTTTTAGCCGCCGAACATCAGCCCTCGGTTCGGCGTACTTGCTTCTTTGGCCCTAAGTTCAGCAGCGGGCGAGCAGATTCTCGTTCGCGCTTGCGGAGCGATTGAATAATGCGGCCAAGGTCATTGCCATGTTCGGCAGCATGGGCTGTACGGTGCTGGCGAATTTCTTCAACGATAGGATCTTCAATCATCTGAGCCTCCGCCGAGTTCTGCGGCGCTTGAGCCGCGCCCACTCCCTGAAAGTAGCCGCGTCCATAGCCGAGACGCTACTCGCGCTGAATAAACGCCTCGTAGCTATGCTACTGGCTCCGGTTGCCCAAATCTAAAGCTAGTCCCGAAAAACTAGCATCATCGGACCAGACGACGAGGTCTTCGATTTCTGAGCCATCGAGGTTGGCACGTCGAATGCTCTTCCTATACTGGTCTATCCAATACATCTTGCCGTCGTCCACATCCAAGATCAGTTCCGTAGGATTTTCTACCTTATTCTGCCTGACGACGAGGTCTTCGATTTCTGAGCCGTCAAGGCTGGCACGTTGAATCTTGTGCGTGCGATAATCTGTCCAATACATCTTGCCACCGCCCACATCTAAAGCCAGTCCCTCTGGCCGACTCAGACCGCTGACGAGGTCTTCGACTTGTGAGCCATCAAGGTTGGCGCGTTGAATCTTGCGCGAGCTATGCTCTGTCCAATACATCTTGCCACCGCCCACATCTAAAGCCAGTCTCCTTGGATGATGGACGACGCTGACGAGGTCTTCGACTTGTGAGCCATCAAGGAGGTTGGCACGTTGAATCTTGTTCGTGCCATCATCTACCCAATACATCTTGCCACCGCCCACATCTAAAGCCAGTCCCCATGGATCAGAGAGCTCGATAACAAGGTTTTCGATCTGTGAGCCATCGAGGTTGTTACGTAGAATGCGGTCGGGCCTGCCGGGGGAGCGGTAAGTCCAATACATCTTGCGGCTGCTCACGTCTATAACCAGTCCTCCTAAAGAAAAGCAGCACGTGAAGCCTAAGATTTTTTCCTCTTTGGAGCCGTCGAGGTTAGCGCGATAAAAACCAATACTGTCGCTACCGGCATTGAACCAATATATCTTGTCTTCCTGCTTTTTCATTGTAATTCTGACCGTTACCTGCTCTCCGGCAACCACATCGGCCATTGCCGACCCACTATAGACTAAGTTGTCAGAGGAATCGTACCCATTCAGGGTAAAACGGAGTTCGTTCCCGGCGGGTATGTTTTGCACAACCCCAGTAATCGTGTCTTCATCTATGGTCAGATCCTGACGTATCTCATCCATATTTGAGCCCGTTATAACCACCTCAACACGCGACAAAGTCGCAGCGACGACCTTGCTGCTGATAACGAAAGACGCCGCGCCGCTGTCGCTGGCTTCTGGCTGTATCAGAGCACTATCCGAGCAAGCCCCCACTCCTACGCAGAGGGCACAAACTAGCACCCAATACATGAGATAGGCTTGCTTATTCTTCAATCTCGCCGATGATTTCGACATCGCCTCAGTCCTCCTCGATTTCTCCGGTGATTTGTGCATCGCCTAATTTCTCCTCGACTTCTTCAATCTCGCCGATGATTTCGACATCGCCTGAGTCCTCCTCGACTTCTTCAATCTCGCCGATGATTTCGACATCGCCTGAGTCCTCCAATTCTCTGGCGCTCTGTGCATTGCTCTTGGGGGCCATCAAGGTATCTGTCGAGCAAGCCCCCACTCCTACGCAGAGGGCGCAAACTAGCGCCCAATACATGAGATAGGCTTGCTTATTCTTTAGCCCCGCCGACAATTTCGACATCACCTGAATCCTCCTCATATAAATATAACTCACGTATGTTTTAGAAGACAAAACAATGGTTGAGCCGACTTAATCCCTACTCCACCAGTAGCGACCTAACACGGCGCAACTCCGAGACGACATTGGTATCGAGGAGATACACGAAGCCTACTCAAAGACCTGCGTCGCCCGCTGGCACTGGTGTTGGCGCGGCGGGGTAAGGGATTCCGTCTTAGCTCCAGACGCCAGCATCAAGTCCTTCAAGGTTGGCTCGGCTCTCTTCTCCAACTTCCGCCATTGAGCTATGGGGACGAGCACCGCCGTCTCCACGCCGCGCTTGGTCACGACCTGCGGCCCTTCTTTTAGACTCGCTTCGAGAAGTTCGCCAAATCGCGCCTTTGCCTCTTGTACCTGCCACGTTTTGCTCATATAGCCTCAATATGGATGGTTAAAACAGGAGAGTATCAACCGCTTATTAAGGATTAATGTACCACATAGACGCTGCCCGCGCTCACAGCGGCATATACTCCAGCCCCAAAACCCGCTCGACAAACCAGCCCAACCCAAACAGCCCAATCACCGCCGACACCACCAAGACGACCGTGCGCTGATAGGACTGCCGACCGAGCCAAGCGATCAGCGGAAAGACGAGCGCGACAATAGCTACCTGACCGATCTCCACGCCGGCGTTGAACGCAAACAGCGAAGCAACCAGCCCGCGCGTGGGCAATCCCAACTCGCGCAGCACATTGGCAAAGCCAAACCCATGCACCAACCCAAAGGCAAAAGTGATCATCCAGCGGTAGTCCGTGCGCTTGAGCCAAAAATTTTCCACCGCGACGTACACGATGCTCAAGGCGATGCCAGCCTCAATCCACTGGCTCGGCAGCCGGACGACTTCCAGGGCGGCCAAGCAGAGGGTGATGCTGTGGGCCACGGTGAAGGCCGTGACGACCTTGACCAAGCTGAGCAGGCGACCGCCCACCACAATGAGTGCCAGCAGAAACAGGACGTGGTCGTAGCCGAGAAAAATGTGCTCCACCCCGAGCACCGTGAACTCGTATAGATGGTCCCACAGCGCCTTCTCGCCAGCAAAAGTCTGCTGCGGCGATTCCGCCGAAAACACGGCTTGCACGAGCGGCTGACCGGGCAACATGATCTTGGCCAAGTTTTTGTGCGCGTCCCCAAAGCGCGCCGGCCAGCCAATCCACACCGCTAGCGCGCCGACCGGGGCTTCCACCTCGGCGCTGAAGTACAAATTGGCGAACATATTGCCCTGATTGTCCGGGGTGATGTCCCCCCGCTCGCGCACGAGTGTGAGCGGCTGGCCGTTGGCGCGCAGGCGCATCTGCTCCTCGACAAAGGCAAATGCAACGTCGAGACCGGCCACCATCTCTTCGTGGAACAGCAGGCTGTCCCCGTTTTGATCGAGGCCGACCTTCAGCAGGTCAAAATCGTCCATGCGTACGCGCACTTTGAGCGCGGTCTCTTCCGCGATCAAATTTGTGTAACTGGTGTTGAGCTTGTGGGCGTGAACGGGACCGGGCGCGGCAAAAAACAGCAGGCCCCACGCGAATAAGAGCAAAAAGCTAAGGCGTGTCTTCATTTTCTTTCTTCAGCAAAGAGCGGATATAAGTGGCAATTTGTGCGCGTTCCTCGGCCGACAGATGCCCATAGCCCGGCATGGGAGTGCCGGGCATTCCCTTTTGAATCGTGCGGGCAATGGCGGCTTGGCTGTGGCCGTTTTTGTAGGTGGCCGGATCGCGAAAGTCGCGCGGGGGAGGCTGGAGCGTTGCCGCGACTGGGCCATCGCCGCGACCGGCCGGCCCGTGGCACACCGCACACCCATTGCGCGCGAAGAGGGCCTTGCCCTGTTCCACGGCACCTTGGCCGTCGTCGCGCTCGCCCGCGCAGCCAGCCGCCAAGGCGACCCACGCCGAGCACCTTATCGCGATCTTAACTAAGGCTTTGCAATTCAAAACTGAAAGTCGTCCCCGCTCCTAACTTGCTCTGCACACTTACTTGCGCGCCGTGAGCCTCGGCGATGTGGCGCACGATGGACAATCCCAAACCCGTGCCGCCGAGCGTGCGCGAGCGCCCCTTGTCAACCCGATAGAAACGCTCAAAGATCCGCCCCAAGTCCTCGGAGGGGATCCCAATACCCGTATCTTCGACGTAAATCGTCCGGCGATCCGCGCCTTCGACAGGCCGCGTACCAATGCGGACTTTGCCGCCAGCGGGCGTGTATTTGACGGCGTTGTCGAGCAAATTGATAAGGGCGCGCTCGATCAATTTGGCGTCGCAGACCACCTGAACAGACGGCGGAATGTCGCAGTGAATGGCAATTTGCTTTTGCGCGGCGGCTTGGCTGACCGAGCCAACAGACGTATCGACTAAGGGCTTGAGCGCACAAGGAGCCAACTCGACTTCTAATTGATCGGACTCCAGCCGCGACAGGTTGAGCAAATCGCCGAGCAAGTGGGTCAGGCGGTCGGCGTGATTTTCGATAATGCCCGTGAAGCGACGCGCGGTCGCTCGGTCGTCGAGTGCGCCATCGGATAAAATCTCGGCATAGCCCTTGATGGCTGTCAACGGCGTACACAGTTCGTGGGACACATTGGCCACAAAGTCGCGGCGCATCCGCTCTAGCTGGCGCAGGCGCGTAATGTCGTAGAGGACCGCTACCGCGCCGATGCACTCGTTCCCTTCGAGGATCGGCGCGACCTGCATGTCCAAATGGCACTCTGGTGCGCCGGTTAGCTCCACTTCCATTGCTCGACGGTGCCCTTCGGCCAAACACCCGGTTAGCGCGTCTTGGATGGCGGCGTAACGCACGACCTCGGCGGTCAACAGCCCCTCGAGCGGTGGCTCTAAGTCAAACAGGTTGATCAGCGCCTGGTTGGCCAGCACCACGCGGCCATCGCGATCGACGACCAAGATAGCCTCGGTAATGCTTTCGAGGATGACCTCTAAACGGCTTTTTTCGCTTGCTAGTTGATGGACGCGCTGTTGTATGCGCTCGGCGAAATCCGCAAAGGCCCGCGCTAGCTCGGAATGGAACGGCGCCAACCAAGTCGGGTCGCCGAGAGCCGCTTCGGCGCGCTGGCGCAACTGCACGCCCTGCTGGCGGGCGGCGCGGCGCCACCACCAGACTTGGCCAGCGGTCCAAAGCGCGGCGAGCGCGAGCGCGAGCGCGATGTGGGCACTCCACCAAACGAGCACGGCCAAAAGCGCGTTGCTCAGCAGCCAGGCCCACCCGAGGCGCACTAGCGGCCCTCTCGGCGAAAGCGATAGCCCATACCGCGCACGGTTTCGACCAGTTCGGCGGCCGCCCCGAGCTTTTCCCGCAGGCGGCGGATGTGCGTATCAACCGTGCGACTATAGCCAATGTACTCGTAGCCCCACACCACCTTGAGCAATTCTTCCCGCGACTGCACCCGGCCGCGCCGCTGCGCCAGGGTCTTCAGGAGCTTGAACTCGGTCGCGGTTAATTCGATAATGTCGCGGCCCAGTTGCACCTGACATCCCACCAAGTCGATGGCCAAGGGGCCAGCTACGATCTGTGCGGTTTCGGTTTCGTCGCGCCGGTAGATGCGGCGCAATATGGCGTGGATGCGCAAGACGAGCTCGCGCGGGGAAAAGGGCTTGACCAAGTAATCGTCCGCCCCTAGTTCCAAGCCGACGATGCGATCGAGCTCTTCGGCGCGCGCCGTCAGCATCAAGACCGGGATGCCCTTGGTGCGGGGATTTTGCTTGAGGAAGCGGCAGACCTCTAAGCCACTGATCCCCGGCAACATCAAATCCAAGATCACGAGGCCGACCCTCTCTTGCTCAATCGCGCTCAGCGCCTTTTCTCCGTCCTCGGCTGACACGACCGAAAACCCGGATTGCTCTAGATGGTACGAGACCAAATTGAGGATGTCGGGCTCGTCCTCTACAATCAAAATTTTGTCGTTCACGAGTCGTTTTCCTCCCACCAGTTTTCCTTTTGGTGCCGCACGATGCGCCCTTCGACGAGGAACACTACGTTCTCGGCAATGTTAGAGGCGTGATCGCCAATCCTTTCGAGGTGCCGCGACACCAAGATCAGGTAGATGCCGCGGTCGATAGGGTCCGGCCCAAGCGACGGGGTGTGCATGTACGTGAGCAGTTCGCGAAAAATCTGGTCGCGCAACAGGTCGAGTTCTTCGTCGCGCTGACCAACGTCGCGGGCCAGTTCCACATCGCGGCGCACAAACGCATCGAGGGCATCCTTGACCATACGCTGGGCCAGTTCGGACATCCTCGGTATGTCGATCAGCGGCTTGAGGAGTGGCAGCTTGTTGAGTACTGCGGCGCGCTGGGCGATGTTGACGGCTTCGTCGTTGATCCGCTCTAGGTCTTCGTTGATTTTCAGCGTACAGGCCAACAGCCGCAGGTCGCGTGCCATCGGCCCTTGGGTCGCAAATATCTTTAGACAAGTCTCCTCAATGCCGATTTCCCAATCGTCGATCTTCTTGCCGCCTTCAATAACGGCCTGCACTAGCGCGTCGTTGCGGTCCACGAGGGCGCACACAGCCTGCCCAATGGACTCTTCAACGGCCCCTCCCATTTTTAGTAAATCTTGTTTGAGGCCGTCTAGTTGCTGGTCGAATTTTCTTTCCATGGCTCCTTGCGGCCTCAGCCAAAACGGCCGGTTACGTAATCTTCGGTCTGTTTGCTACGGGGATTGGTGAACAGGACTTCGGTCTGACTGAATTCGATCAAGGTGCCTAGATTGTAAAAGGCCGTATAGGTCGAAATCCGCGCCGCTTGTTGCAGATTGTGCGTGACGACGACGATGGTGTAATCGGCCTTTAACTCGGCGATCATCTCCTCGACCCGTGCGGTGGCAATCGGATCCAGCGCTGAACACGGCTCGTCCATCAGCACCACCTCGGGCTCGACAGCCAGGGTGCGCGCAATGCACAGCCGCTGCTGTTGGCCGCCGGACAAGCTCAACGCATTGTCCTTGAGCCGGTCCTTGACCTCGTCCCACAGGGCCGCGGCTCTCAGGCTCTTCTCGACGACCTCGTCGAGGACCCAGCGGCGATTTTCTCCAGCAACGCGCAAGCCATAGGCTGCGTTCTCGTAGATGGATTTGGGGAAGGGATTGGGTTTTTGGAATACCATGCCGACCCGCCGCCGCAAGTCGATCACATCGCAGTCGGGCGCGTAAATGTCGCGGCCCCCCACTCGCACCTCGCCTTCAATGCGCGCGGATTCGATCAAGTCGTTGAGGCGATTGAGGCAGCGCAAGAGCGTCGATTTGCCGCAGCCCGAAGGTCCGATGAACGCGGTCACCTCGCGCCCGGGAATGCACAGATTGATGTCGTGCAAGACTTGTGTATCGCCGTAGAACACGCTCAGGTCTTCCATTTCGACGATGGCGTTGGCCTGGGTCGGAGCCATGGCTTCCCGAACAGTAGCGCCGGTGCGGTCTTCGGTTAGGGGGGCGGTCGTCTTGCTCATAGCATCCCTAAAAGGCCCGAAGTAGCGTACTGTCGGCGCAGTTTATTGCGGACGACAATCGCCGTCAAATTCATCAGCAGCACAATCGCCAACAGCAGCAGAGCCGTGGTGTACACCATGGGCCGAGCCGCCTCCACATTGGGCGACTGAAAGCCCACGTCGTAGATGTGAAAGCCCAAGTGCATGAACTTGCGCTCTAGGTGAAAAAACGGGGCCAGCGTATCGAGCGGTAAATCCGGGGCCAGCTTGACGACGCCGGTGATCATAAGCGGCGCGACCTCACCGGCTCCGCGCGCCGTGGCCAAGATAACCCCGGTGAGAATGCCCGGCAGCGCACTGGGCAAAACCACGCGCCAAATCATTTGAAACTTGGTGGCCCCCAACGCCAGCGCCCCTTCGCGCATGGCCCCGGGCACGGCCGCCAAGCCCTCCTCGGTGGCAACGATGACAACGGGCACCGTCAGCAGGGCTAAGGTCAGCGAGGCCCAGAGAATGCCGCCGGTGCCATAAGTAGGCGTTGGCAGGGCGTCCGCGTAAAAGAGCTGGTCAATGCTACCGCCAATGCCGTACACGAAAAAGCCCAGCCCGAACATGCCGAAGACAATGGAAGGCACCCCCGCCAAGTTGTTGACCGCAATGCGGACGAGGCGCACCCAAAAGCCCTGCCGGGCGTACTCGCGCAGGTAGAGTGCCGCTAGAATCCCGAAGGGCACGGCCGCCAAGCTCATCAGCATCACCATCATCACCATGCCAAAGAGCGCGGGAAATACGCCACCCTCCGTGTTGGACTCGCGCGGCTCGCCCGCCACAAACTCCCAGCCCTTGGCTAGATAGGTCTGCACCTTGGCTCCCGTGCCCATCAAATTGGGGCGATAGGCGCGGACGATAGCGGCGACAGCGACGCGGCGCGGCACGCCACCGGCCAGCGCGACCTCCACCTCCCAGCCCTCGTCCAGTCCACGCTCCATCAACCCTTGTAAAACCGCCCAAACCCCTTCCCCGGTGGCCAGCAGCCGCTCCTCTTCGTACAAGGCCGTGATAAAGCCGTGCAGATCCCCCCACTCGACCCGCTCAAAGACCACGGCCGCGGCGGGCGTTTGACGCTCGGCAATCTCGGCCTCATCCACCCAGCGAAAGTCCTGGCCGTACACATCGCGGTTGCCGACTTTTAGCTGCACTCGATAGTACCCTGTGGCCCCGGGAATGGGCTGTCGAGCCATCAGCTTGCCCAAGACTTGCTGGCCGTCCTTGAGGCGCAATAGGATCAAATCCTGCGGCCAGAACGCGCCCGCGCCGCAATAGGCAATAATCCCCACCAAGCCGGCGATCAGCGCCAAGCACAGGGCCAACGCCCCACCCGTAAGCCAGATAAAAGGGTCGCCCCGACGCCAAAATTTCATCCCAGTTGATTGTATTTATCCCGCAAGCGTTGCCGCACGACCTCGGCCAGCGAATTGATGCAGAAGGTGACCACAAACAGCACCAAGCCACTGAGGAAAAGCACTCGATAGAGCGTACCTTGGTGCGGCGCTTCGGGCAGCTCCACGGCGATATTGGCCGCGATGGTGCGCATGCCGTTAAAAATGTTCCAGTCCATAATCGGGGTATTGCCTGTGGCCATCAGCACGATCATGGTTTCGCCAGCGGCGCGGCCGAGGCCGATCATGGCCGCCGAGAAAATGCCCGGTAAAGCCATGGGCAACACCACCTTGATCGCCGTCTGCCAAGGCGTGGCACCCAAGGCCAGCGAGCCGGCGCGCAAATGACGGGGTACACTTGAAAAAGCGTCCTCGCAGATGGTGAAGACCAGCGGAATGACGGCAAAGCCCAGGGCAACGCCTACGACCAAGCCGTTGCGCTGATCGTAGGCCACGTCGGCGTCTTGCTGTAGCCAACCCAAGAAGTGCCCGTCAAAGGCCAGCTCCTCAAAAACTGGCCCCAGCGCGTATGCCAACCCAATGGCGAGCAAGGTCACCGCGCCGAGCAAGTACCCCTCCCCCACCCACGCCACTGGGCGCACCCAAGCCGCTGGAGCATATTGCCAGCCCCAAGCCGCGGCTATGATCACGGCTGGCACCGTCGGCAGCAGCAGCAAGCTCCCCAACAAGTGCGATTCGAGCAGGGGAGCCAGCCAAAAGCCAGCGAGAAAGCCCAAGATAACGCTCGGCACCGAAGCCATGACTTCCACGGCTGGCTTGACCAAGCCCTGCACGCGCGGCGAGGCAAATTCGGCCGTGTACATCGCCGCTAAAACGGCCAACGGCAACGCAAAGAGCAGGGCGTAGAGCGTGCCCTTGGCCGTGCCCAAAATCAGCGGAACCAAGCTGAGCTTAGGCTCAAACTCGTCCGTGCCGCCCGTGGACTGCCATACGTATTCGCGGCCCGGGTACCCCTCGTACCAAATGGGGGCCAATAGCACGGCCGCGCTGATTTCGGGATGGGGATGGTCGAGGACAAAGCGCTGCAACCACCCATCTTGGTGGAGGGCCAAAAATCCGTCGGCCTTGGGCGCAAAGACCAACGCTGTCACCGGGGCGTTGCCCGGCCGCTGGAAAGCGGTCTGCGCGGAAGTCAGGTGGTGCAGGGCAATGGTCCCCTCGGCATCCGCCGTGAGAAACTGCTTGTTGCGTACCGAGGCGGCAATGTGGGTAACGGCCGCTGTATGGGAAGCAAAAGCATGGATTTTGCGATACGACCGCTGCCCGGCCACCTCGACCTTAAACCACGTGCTGACGTGGCCGGCCGCATCGCCGACGACCAGCGAAATCTCGCCTAGCGCGTACGCCAAGGCCGAAACGGCGCCTTCCGCGACGGCAATGCGCCCGGCCAACACAGGAGCTTGCTCCACAGGGCCCAAGGCCCACTCGTACACCTGCCCTTGATCCGTTCCCACTAGCACTTGGCGAATGCGGCTGTCGATCAGCACCTGAGTGGCCTTTCCGTCGAGGGCGGCAGTTAGATCGTACTGCTCGCCCATCCCCAACAGACCCGGCCGCGCGGCCTCCTGCACCACCAAGCGACCACTCGCCGTAATCGCCGCCGCGGCCGAGCGACCGTCGTCCCCTTCCCGCCAGGCCACCTGCACCAGCGGCTCGCCCAACGGATCAACCGCAACCAGACGCTCAACGGCAAACTGCGGCACCACCTGACGCTGGCCCCGGCTGTAATCGAGGTGGAAATGGACCTGCGCCAACAACAAGTGCCCGTCGTCCGTTCCTAGCACCAAAACATCGTTTGGCCCGCGCTGTGCCCCCGTTATCTCGCGGCCAGCCAACTCGGCCGGCCGCTCGTGGCGGAAGACTTGGCCATCGTCCAACCGCAACAAATCCACCCCCTGCGGGCCGACGGCATAGGCGGTCTGGTAGTAGGGGTCGAGTCCAATGGCAAATGGGCCGGACACTGGGTGTGCTTTTTCTGGCTTGAGTTGTGGGCCGCGGAATAGGGGCCAAGCCTCGGCCAGGACAAAGAAGAATATCCCCAAGACGGCGGCGACAATGCCAATGCCACCAAAGCAGATGAAGCGCCCAGCCAGCCAGTCGATGATTCGCGCCCGGGGCGAGGCCCCTCGTTTGTATGGCTTGTCGCTCACGAGGCCGCGCTCTTAGCGGTCCAATTTGGCCACTTCGGCTTGGGCCACCTCAAACGGCACGGGCATAAAGCCGTCTTTGACGACAATTTGTTGGCCTTCTTTAGAAAAAATAAACGTGCAGAACGCCCGCACTAGCGGGTCTATGGCTTGGCCGGGGGCCTTGTTTATATAAATGTATAGGAAGCGTCCCAGGGGATAGGAGCCGCTCAGTACGTTTGCCATGGAGCCTTGCTCAAACTCCTGTCCCGCGGCCTTGGCCAAGGGCACGATGCGCACGCCAGAGGTCTGATAGCCAATGCCACTGTAGCCCACGGCAAAGCGATCTTCAGTAACTCCTTGGACGACGGACGCCGACCCGGGTTGCTCTTTGACTTCGTCCTTATAGTCGCCTTGGAACAGGGCCTGCTTTTTGAAAAAGCCATAGGTGCCCGAGGCCGAGTTGCGGCCGTAGAGGCTAATACGGGCCTTGGCCCAATCGCCACCAAGCCCCAACTGCCCCCAAGACGCGATGTCGGCGGGAAACTCGCCGCGCCGAGTCTTGGAGAAGATCGCATCGACCTGCGGCAGGGTCAGGCCCGCGATGGGATTGTCCTTGTTGACGAAAACGGCCAGCGCGTCGAGCGCCGCCCGCAAGGGCGTCGGTTTATAGCCAAAGGCGCGGTCGAATTGGTCTTCCTCGCTCGACTTCATGGGCCGCGACATCGGCCCGAACTGCGCCGTGCCTTCGATCAGGGCGGGCGGTGCGGTGCTCGAACCTTTGCCCTCGATTTGGATCTTGACGTTGGGATAGTATTTGCGAAAAGCCTCCAACCACAGGGCCATCGTATTATTCATGGAATCCGAGCCGATACTGCTGGCGTTGCCCGCTATGCCACGGACCTTCTCGTAAGGCGAGATCCGCTCGTCAACCGCCATGGTCTGGGCGTGGGCGACCAGCGCAAAGACGCTCAGTACCGGTATCCACGTTTTCGCCATTTTGCGTCCTCCAGACACCTATGGGATTGTAACAGTTTACACGCCTTTTGTTACACTCGCGTGTCATGCGGGTGAAGTATGGGTTACGTACGATGTTTTAGGTTAAAAACCTGATGTAAGTCTAATTATTGAGCTGGCTTTTGCTGCATTCCGCCGCCAAATCGTAACATTTGTGTAACGCTTCGTCAACAAGGCGATCCTACCTTTTATACGTTTGAACATCCCCATCTCCAAGGGAGGCTTTCACCTTATGAGGCACTTTATTGGCACCTGCTGCGTCCTCGTGGCCCTTGCACACCCCACCCTCGCTCAGACCGGCACCCTATCCGGCGCGGTGGTCGATAGCCAGACCGGCGACCCGCTCGTGGGGGCGATCGTCTTGCTAGAAGGCACTCAACTTGGCACGACCTGCGATGTTGAGGGTCGGTTTCAGCTTTTCGACGTCCCGGTCGGGACCTATGTGCTGGCCAGTTCGATGATCGGCTATCAGGATGCGTCGATTATCGGCATTGAAGTCCAAGACCGGGCGGTCGCCAAGCTGAACATCGCCCTCGTGCCCGAGGCCCTAGAACTGGACGACGAGGTCGTCGTCGAGGCCAAGGCGCTGCGCAATACCGGTGCTGCCCTGCTCAAGGAGCGTCAAAAAGCCCCGGCTGTCAGCGATGCGATCAGCGCAGAAGAGATTGCGCGCGCCGGCAGCGGCGACGCCGCCGAGGCCATGTCCCATGTAACGGGCGCCTCGGTGGTGGAGGGTAAATACGTCTATATTCGCGGTTTAGGGGATCGCTATAGCTCGGTCCAGCTCAACGGGTCCTCGCTTCCCAACGCCGACCCAGACAAGCGCTCCGTCCCCATGGATCTCTTTCCCACTTCGCTCTTGGACAACATCGTCACCACCAAGAGTTTTACCCCGGACAAGCCCGGCGATTTCACCGGTGGGGCCATCAACATCGGCACCAAGGCGTTCCCGGATAACTTCACCCTTTCCGTTTCGGCCTCGACCAAGTTCAACACCCAGAGCTCGTTCAACGACCAGTTTCTCACCTACGAGGGCGGTGGACTCGATTGGATCGGAGTCGATGACGGAACCCGAGAAATCCCCGCGGCCTTGGCCAACAACGACGTAGCAATCCCCGATGTGGGGGCCGCGTACAACGACGAGGAAAAGGCCCGCCAGCTCGATGAGTATTCCAAGTCGTTCTCCTCGGTCATGGCCCCGACCACCACGACCGCCCCCCTGAACCAGAGCTATTCGGTCGCCGTGGGCAATCAAGTCTCGCTCTTGGACAAACCCCTTGGCTTTCTCGGCACCCTGACCTACAGCAACTCCTCCTCCTTTTACGACAACGGCACCTCGGCCCGCTGGCAGCTTACCAGTAAGGAGGCCAGCACCCTGACCAATAATTTCAATCTCGCCGACGCCCGAGGGGCACAGGAAATCGCTTGGGGTAGTCTCGTTACCTTGTCTCTCAAGCCAACCCCCAAGCACGAGTTGTCGGTCACCAACATGTACAACCGCAACAGCGAAGACGTCGCCCGCTACCTAGCCGGTGCATTCCCCCGCGACCTCGAAGAGGACGCCATATACGAGACGCGCGTTTTGAAGTTCACTGAGCGCCAAATCCAATCGCTGCAAGCGGCGGGCAAACACCACTTTGACGGCTTGCGCGACCTGCGGGCCGAATGGACGGCATCGACTTCTGCTTCGGCCCAAGAAGAGCCTGACCTGCGGTTTTTTACCAATAACCACGTAACCCTCACCAACCGCCCGCTGCGCGATGAAAACGGCGAGGTCCTGCGCGATGCCGAAGGCAACGTCCGGCGGGGCGACATCGTCGACTACTCGATCTCCCCTTCGATTTATCCGCTGCCGACTCGCTACTTCCGCGACCTCGACGAGAGCAACCGCGAATTCCAACTCAACCTGACCTTCCCTTTCAAGCAATGGCAGGGGATCAACAGCCATTTCAAAACCGGCTTCTTGGCACTGGACAAAGCGCGCACCTTTCGCGAGCGGCGCTACGAATTTGGCCAAGACGCCATCAACTACGACGGCCAGCCCAACTCCTTTTTCGCCGCCGACAAGGTCGGGCTAATCAGCCGCAATGGGCGGCACTACCGCTTCGGCTCCTACGTCCAAGATGCCACCCAGCTTTCGAGCAATTTTGACGGCGATCAGCAAATCTATGCTGGCTACGCCATGCTCGAATTGCCCATCCACCCCCAACTGCGCTTCGTGGGCGGTACCCGGCTCGAAGCCACGCGCATTGACGTGGCCAGCCAAGATTCGACCAAGACCCCGGGCCAGCTCGCTGAAAACGACCTTTTGCCTTCGCTCAACGCCGTCTGGGCGATTCGCCCCGGCATGAACCTGCGCGCCTCCTACGGCCGCACACTCGCCCGCCCCACCTTCCGCGAACTGGCTCCATTTGCCTCGTTTAGCTTCGTCGGCGGCTTCACCTTTATCGGCAACGCCGATCTAGCGCGGACCCTGATCGACAACTACGACTTGCGCTGGGAGCATTTTGGCAACCCCGGCGAATTGTATGCGGCCAGCGTGTTCTACAAGGACTTCAAAAATCCCATCGAGCGCGTCATTCTCACCGTCAACGGCGAGGTCCAGTTCCAGAACGTCAAAGCCGCCCAAGTGGCCGGTATTGAGCTTGAGGCGCGGCACGGCCTCGGATTCCTCGCGCCGCCGCTAGCGCACTTCCACGCTGGCGGCAACCTCTCCTTGGTCCGCTCTGAGGTCAACATTGACTCCACCGAGTTGAAGTTGCGCCGAGCCCTCAACCCACAGGCCGCTGACACCCGCCAACTCCAAGGCCAGTCGCCCTTCTTGATCAACCTCGATCTCAGCTACGACCACTTCGCCACCGGCACGGCGGCCGGCATCTACTACAACATCTTCGGCCGGCGCTTGGCCGAGGTCAGTCTCGGGGGGACCCCGGACGTGTTTGAGGAAGTGCGCGGCACCCTCGACTGCACCTTCTCGCAGCAGTGGCAGGAGTACAAAATCAAGGTCAGCGCCAAAAACCTCCTCAATTCCTCCTTTGAAAAGGCCTATCGCTACCAAGACACCGATTACATCTCCAGCCAGTACTACAAAGGCCGTTCGTTCTCGATTTCGGTCCGTTACAACCGCTGAGGCGTTGTAACAAACTATTCACATTACTGCCATATCATTGGTACAGATTTATGCGTTTATAGTGGACGCTGGCGACTTGAACCGCTGGCGTCCACTACTTTTTCCAGTGTCAGGAGGATACTATGCTTCGCAGGATAATGCTCGCGGTCAGCACCGCGTTGCTACCGGCCGTTGCTTCAGCGGCCACCATGGATGTAACCACCGCCGATATTCCGGTCGGCGGTAGCGTGGAATGGACCGCGGACCATGAGTACATACTCAACGGCCTGGTTTTTGTCAGCGAAGGAGCCTCGCTGACGATTCACGCGGGTACCGTTATCAAGGGCAAGCCGGGACAAGGCGAAAATGCCAGCGCCCTCGTCGTCGCCCGCGGCGGCAAAATTTTTGCCGAAGGCACGGCGGATAAGCCAATCATCTTCACCGCCGAAGCCGACGATGTCAGCAACCCCAACGACTTGCCGCTCGACGCACGCGGCCTCTGGGGCGGTGTCATCATCCTCGGCCGCGCTAGCCTGAACTCCGAGCCGGGCGAAACCCCCATTGAGGGCATTCCCACCACCGAGCCGCGCGGCCTCTACGGCGGCAGCGACGACCGCGACAACTCGGGCGTCTTTCGCTATGTCTCCATCCGCCACGGCGGCACGGATATCGGCGCCGGCAACGAAATCAACGGCCTGACCATGGGCGGCGTTGGCAGCGGCACGGTCATCGAATACGTCGAGGTGTACAACAACCAAGACGATGGCTTTGAGTGGTTCGGCGGCACGGTCAACACCAAGTATCTGGTGTCGGCGTTCAACGGCGACGACGCCTTTGACTACGACGAAGGCTTTCGCGGCAAGGGCCAGTTCTGGTTTTCCATCCAGACAGCCGACACCGGCAACCGCGCGGGTGAGCACGACGGCGGCACCACGCCCGAGGACGGCATGCCCTACGCTACGCCCACCATCTACAACGCCACCTACGTCGGCTCCGGCGAACTTTCCAGCAACGGCGACAACGACGTGGTACTCAAGATCCGCGACAATGCCGGTGGCAAATACCACAACAGCATCTTCACCGATTTCGCCGGTGAAGGCGTCGATATTGAGGATTTGGACTCGGGCGAAGACAGCCGGGCGCGTTTAGAAGCGGGTGATCTCGTCTTGGCCGACAACATCTGGTGGGGCTTTGGTGTGGGCAATGAGTTAGCCGCTATCGCCCCGGATCAGTTCGCGGCCGACCACCTTTCTTCCCACAACAACCACGTCACCGACCCAATGCTCACTGGCATTTCTCGCAGCCAAGATGGCGGCTTGGATCCGCGTCCACAAACCGGCAGCCCGGCATGGAGCGGCGGCACCATGCCCAACGACGGCTTCTACACCCAAGTATCCTACGTGGGTGCCTTCGGTAGCCAACTGTGGACCTCGGGTTGGACCTTCCTTGCGGCAGCCGGTATCATGCCCAACGAGATGGCAACCGTCGTCGCCTCAGAATCGGCGGCGACGGCCGCCCTACCCAGTGCGTACACACTCAACCAAAACTACCCCAATCCCTTCAACCCCAGCACGACCATCGCCTACGCCATTCCGGCCGACGGCCACGTCGAGCTGATTCTCTTCAACGCCCTCGGCCAACAGGTCGCTACGCTGGCCGAAGGGTGGCGCATGGCTGGTACCTACTCGGTCTCGGTGGATGCGTCAGACCTCAGTGCTGGCGCGTATTTCTACCGCCTCCGCGCTGGCGACAAGGTCTTGCACCGCAAAATGACTTTGCTCAAATAGGACTTTGCCGCAAGGCGTACAACAAAAAGCGGGACGGGTTTTACACCGGTCCCGCTTTTGTTGCGCCGACTCGCTTCTATACCACAGTACCCGACGGAATTACCGCGTCTTTAGGCACAACCACGATCCCGTCGCGGATGTAGTAATTGGTCGCATCGGCCTCGACGCCTTGCTCCTTGTTGGCGATGCAAACGCCCTCGCCGATGCGCACGTTTTTGTCGATGATCGCGCCGGTGATCGCGCTGTTGGCGCCAATCCCTATATCTGGAATGCCCTGGGCAGCGTTGCGCACGCGATCCGCCGGAGACTCTTCCGAGTTAGCCCCCATGACGATGGTGTTGGCAATCTGACAATTGGCGCCAATCACCGAGCGAATCCCAATCACCGAGCGCTCAATCCGGGCCGACTGAATGGAAGTTCCTTCGCAGATAATCCCACGTTCAACGTGACAATTCTCCAGCCGCGCCCCAGTGAGAAAGCGCGCGTGGGTGTAAATCGGTGCGTCAGCTCGGTAAAAGTCAAAAGGTGGCTGCCGATCGGTCAGCGCCAAATTCGCTTCGTAAAAAGAGCGAATAGTGCCGATGTCTTCCCAATATCCTTCAAAGGTGTGGGCAAAAACGCCCACCTTGTGAATCGCATCTGGGATGATGTGCTTGCCGAAATCCTCTTGGTCGCTGCTCATCAACAGGCTAACCAAAACCTGGGGCTCAAACACGTAAACGCCCATAGAGGCCATATAGCACGCCTTGGGGTCGGCCGCCGCCGGTAGCCGCAGAGCATCCAGTTCGGCGGGGTCTTGCGGCTTCTCGCGAAAATCTACAATCCGCCCTTGAGCATTCATCTGCACGATCCCCAGCCCGGGCGCGGCTTCTCGCGTTACGGGCTTGACCGCAATCGACACGTCCGCGCCGCGCGCTCGGTGCTCTTCGACAAAGGCGCGGTAATCCATGCGATAAAGGTGATCGCCCGACAGGATTAGCACTTGTTCGACCGGGCGCGAGAGCAGATGCCTGAGCTGTTGGCGCACGGCATCGGCCGTGCCTTGGTACCAATTGACATTGTCCTGAGTCTGCTCGGCGGCCAAGATCTCGGCAAAGCCATCGGAAAAGGAATCAAAGCGATACGTCGTGCTAATGTGGCGGTGCAGCGAGGCAGAATTGAATTGGGTCAGGACGAAGATGCGGTTGATCCCAGAATGCAGACAATTGCTGATGGGAACGTCAATTAAGCGGTACTTGCCGCCAATCGGCACGGCTGGCTTGGAGCGAAGCTGAGTCAGCGGGAAGAGCCGCGTGCCCCGCCCGCCCCCGAGGATGACTCCGATAAAATTTCTCACAACTGAAAACTCCCGATTCTAAGGTTCGGCTTAGCTCCTCTAAGTAGCCTTATACCTATCTTATATCTTTTAACAAGACGGCCGCACCGGCATTGGGGCGTCGCGCAAAAAAGTATATTTTCTCAGTAGGAGCGCACCATGACGGGAAAATTACAGCACAAGACCGCATTGATCACCGGCGCCGGCCGGGGCATCGGGCGGGCCATCGCCGAGTGCTTTGCCCGTCACGGAGCACGCGTGGCCATCGCCGACCTTGATTCCGACACCGCCCGCGCCACGGCTACCGCGATCGGCTCAGGAGCACTGGGGTTGGAAATGGACATCGCGTCCAAAGCGGCAGTCCTCGCCGGCACAAGCCGCGTACTCGACGAGTTCGGCCAACTCGACATCCTCGTCAACAACGCCGGATACCTCGTTTATACCACCTTTGAATCGTGCAGCGAAGAGAACTGGGATCGCATCGTCGATGTCAACATGAAAGGCCCTTTCCTCTGCGCCCAAGCGGTCATCCCCCATATGAAGGCGCGTCGTCAAGGCGTCATCATCAACATGACTTCTCTGGCGGCCAAAACCGGCGGCCTAGCCGCTGGCCCCCCCTACGCAGCAGCCAAAGCGGGCGTCCTCACCTTGACCATTGGCTTAGCGCGGGCCTTAGCCCCCCACTAAATCCGCGTCAACGCCATCGCGCCCGGCGTCATTGACACCGCCATGACTTCCGCCCCTGAACACGACTCGCTCAAGGCCTCCATCCCCCTCGGCCACTCTGGCCAGCCCGAAGACGTAGCCAACTGCGCGCTTTTTCTCGCTTCGGACGACGCCCGGCACATCACCGGCGAGACCATCGACGTCAACGGGGGTTTGTACATGGACTGATTCTTCACGCGCGACCAGCAGCCAAGTCGCGCAATAGAGCGGCGTAGGCCGCCTCCCCTTCTCGCTCCCAGACCTCCAGCAGCACCGATCCGACGATGCCGATTTCGGCTTGGCCCTGTAGCTGGCGCACATCTTCCCGGCGGCGCAGGCCAAAGCCGACTCCCAGCGGCAGGTCTGTCACTTTGCGGCACCGCGCAATAAACCGCCGGAGTTCCTCACCTAAGTCGGTCTGGCTACCCGTTACGCCCTTGCGTGCCACGACATAGACAAACCCCTTGGCTTGGGCCCCGATCTGCTGGAGCCGCTGGTCGGTATTGGTCGGGGTCATCAGCACAATGGGCGTTTGTCCGCACACCGCGCTTGCGGCCCACAGGTCGCCGCACTCTTCGACCGGCAAATCGGGCAGGATAAAGCCACAGGCTCCACTGGCAGCCAAGCGGCGGCAGAACGGGCCGTGCCCCAAGCGGAACGCTGTGTTGTAGTAGCCCATCATCAAATGCGGAAAGGCAAAAGCCGAAGTGGCACGCTGCATCAAGTCGAAGTATTGGTCGAGGGTAAGGCCGCTTTCGAGGGCCTGCTGGTTGGCCCGCGCAAAGGTCGGCCCGTCGGCGATTGGCTCGCTAAAGGGCATCTGCAATTCGACCAGATCGACCTCGGCTTCGGCCATGATCTCCAGCATCCGCCAGTTGGCCTCCAGCGTGGGAAAACCAGCGATCAGATGCGTCATCAGCAGCACCTTGCGCTCGGTGAGCCGCTCTTCGATATAGGCTTGCAGATTCACGACCGAGCGGCCCTATCGGCGAGGAATCGCTGCCAGTTTTCGTCCTCGAGTGCATCGGCAATCGTAAAAATATCCTTGTCGCCGCGACCCGACAGGCCAATCAGCGCGACTTGATCGGGCATCATCGCGCCCACTTCGCGCAGGGCACCGGCCAAGGCATGGACGCTTTCGAGCGCACCGATAATCCCCTCGCGGCGCATCATTCGCTTGAGGGCTGCGAGCACTTCTCGATCGGTCGCCGCTTCAATGCGCACCCGGCCTATCTCGGCCAAGTGGGCGAGAATCGGACTGACGCCGATGTAGTCTAGCCCCGCCGCTACCGAATGCGTGTGCCGCATTTGACCTTCGGGATCTTGGAAGAAGAAGGTCTTGTAGCCCTGAGCGACGCCAGGCGTACCGACGAGGCCGGCCAAGCGAGCGGCATGATCGCCCGTCTCCAGCCCCCGGCCTCCGGCCTCGACCCCGACCAATTCAACGGCCGCGTCGTCGAGAAATCCCAAGAATAGCCCCGTGGCATTGGACCCTCCCCCGACGCAGGCATAGACCCTATCGGGCAGGCACCCCACGGACTCCAACATCTGCTGGCGGCTCTCCGCGCCGATGATCCGCTGGAAATAGGCGACGATTTGCGGGAAGGGATGCGGGCCGCACGCCGTGCCGAGCACATAGTGCGTGTCGGCCATGGAATAGGCCCAATCGCGGAGGCTCTCGTTGATCGCGTCCTTGAGCGTGGCCGAGCCATCGGTCACGGGTACCACTTCGGCGCCGAGTTGCTCCATCCAGAACACGTTGGGCCGCTGGCGCTCGACATCGACAGCCCCCATGTAGATAGTGCATTCCAGTCCCAAGCGCGCGGCCATCGTCGCCGTGGCCACGCCGTGCTGGCCGGCACCCGTTTCGGCGATGACCCGGCTTTTGCCCATGCGGCGCACCAACAAGCCTTGGCCCATCACGTTGTTGACTTTGTGGGCCCCGGTGTGGTTGAGGTCCTCGCGCTTGAGAAAAAGCCGCGCCCCACCGACCTCGCGGGAAAGATTTTCGAGCAAGGTGATTGGGGTGGGTCGGCAGGAATACGTGCGCATCACCTGCTCAAACTCCGCCCAAAAGGAAGGATCGCAGCGCGCGTCCGCAAAAACTTGGGTCAGTTCGTCTAGGGTCGTGCGGAGGATTTCGGGGACAAAGGCTCCACCGTATTCGCCGTAGTACCCGGCGCGTGGATGGTTAAAAATGGCGTCGGTCAGCCGCATCTCAATCGGTCAGTTTGGCGCGCCGGAGTGCTTCGAGCATAGCACTGCCCTGCTCGGCTTCCCGCGCCTGTTCCTGCTGTTGCCGCTGGCGGAACTCGGCGAGATGGGCGGCGGATTCGAGGGTATCAACCTGGTTGATCGACAGGCGCAAGCGCTGGCGGCGGACATCCACATCGAGCACCACCACCTTGACCTCGTCCGCGAGCGAGAGTACCTCGCGTGGGTGGCTGATGCGGCGGTCGGCGATCTCGGAAACATGGACCAGCCCGCGCACGCCGCCGGCCAACTCGACAAACGCGCCAAAATCCTCCAGCCCATCGACCTTGCCGGTAGCGACTGTACCGACGGCAAAATGCTCTTTGATCTCTTGCCAAGGATCCTTTTCCAGTGCCTTGATCGACAGTGCGATCCGCTCCTTGCGCCGGTGGCCCAACTCCTTGGTGCGCAAGACCGCGACTCGGACCTGCTGCCCCACCTCGAGGGTTTCTTGGGGATGGCCGACGCGCCGATGGCTGATCTCCGAGACATGGACTAGGCCCTCCACCCCAGAGCCTAAATCAACGAAAGCCCCAAAAGACTCCAGCCGAGTTATCTTGCCCGCCAGTTGCGCTCCCTTCTTTAGCTGGCTGCGCACCAAGCCAGCGGCCTGGTCCCGCTCGGCTTCGAGCAAGGCCCGGCGCGACAGGACGATGACGCGACCTTGATGGCGGAACTCGATGATTTTAAAGGGTAAGGTCTGGCCGCGGTACTTTTCGGCGTTTTCCACGTACTGAGTATCAACCTGCGAGATCGGGCAAAAACCGCGCACATCGCCCTCGATGGTCACGCCCAATCCCCCCTTGTTGACCGCGTCAACTCGGCCTTCAACCGGCAGCCCGGCCCGGTACGCTTGGTAGAGCAAGTCGGCTTGGACATCTTGGCGACTCAAGCCGCGGCTGAGCAGCACTTCGTCCCCAGTAGCCACGACAAAAGCCCGGATCGGGTCGCCGACCTTGGCGAACATTTCCCCGTCGGGACCTTTGAGCTCACTGGTGCGGATCATGGCCTCATCCCGACTGCCGTACTCGACAAAGCTGTTCTGGTCCTCGATTTTGACGATCACGCCGCTGACCTCGTCGCCAACTGCGACCTCACTGGCGGTCGGAGTCGGTGGTGTTCCTTCGGCGTCGAGCATCTGAGCAAAGTCTTCGCCTTGTTCAGTGCGGTCTGCGACCGGAGTTAGTTCGTCCTTGGAATCTGCCTCTGTCATCGCCTGCCTCCTTGGCTACTTCACTCTGGTATGAGAACGACCTTGCCGGTCGTCTTGCGCCCCTGTAAGGCGCGGTGCGCTTCGGCCGCGTCCGACAGGGCAAAGTGCGCGCTAATGCGCAGCGTCAATTCGCCGCTGGCGATCCAGGCCAACACGGCGCCCGCGCGTTCCAATAGGGCCGCGCGGGTCTGGGTATAGTGCAGCATAGTTGGCCGCGTCAAAAAGAGCGACCCCTTGGTGCTGAGGATGCCGGGATCAAAGGGCGGGACCGGGCCGCTCGACTGCCCGAACAACACCAAGTAGCCTAGCGGCCTGAGCACGTTCAAGCTCTTGTCAAAGGTCGCCTGACCGACGGAATCGTACACCACATCGACGCCGCGCCCGTCGGTGAGTGCCATGACGTCCGGCTCAAAGTCGCGCTCGGTGTAGCGAATGACCTCATCGGCTCCAGCACCCCGCGCAAGTTGTTCCTTTTCCTCGGTGGAGACCGTGGTCAACACCCGCGCCCCACACCGCTTGGCCATCTGAATCAGCAGCAAGCCCACGCCGCCAGCCCCCGCGTGGATCAGCGCCGTGTCTCCGCGGCTCAGCCGATAGGACCCACGCGCCAGATAATGCGCCGTCATGCCCTGTAGCAACGCGGCGGCCCCCACCTGATAGGACGCGGCGGCCGGCAACGGAACCAAGCGGTCGGCGGGCACAACCGCTTCTGCGGCATACGACCCCATCACCCCGGCATAGGCCACCCGGTCGCCCACTTGCACGCCTTCGGTGCCCTGGCCGACGCGGGCGACGACTCCGGCGGCTTCCATGCCGGGAATACAGGGCAAATCGACTGGGTACAGCCCTTCGCGGTGATAGGTGTCGATGTAATTTAGACCGATGGCTTTGATTGCGACGACGGCTTCGCCCGGCCCGGGTGTGGGCGCGGGCACGTCCTCATAGGTGAGGACTTCCGGGCCACCGCACTGGTGGAAACGCACTGCTTTCATCGTGGACCTTTGCGTGGGATCGGGATGGTTGGCGCGGCAGATTTTTAGCATTCAATGATAAACCTTTAAAATAACCATAAAATCTTCTTGAGACAAATTTGAAAAAACGGCGATCCGTGCATTTTTTATGATGTAAACCTGTAATTGCAAAGGAAGCCAATGAAAGTAGTTAAATTCGGCGGCACGTCCCTCGCCTCAGCCGAGCAAATCGAGAAAATCTGCGCCATTGTCACCGCCGATCCAGCGCGCCGACTCGTGGTGGTCTCGGCTCCGGGCAAGCGCGACCAAGACGACACCAAAGTAACCGACCTGCTCATCGAGGTGGTCCGCGCCCAGCTAACCAACCAAGATGGCCGCCAGGCCATGACGCGCGTCATCGACCGCTATGCCGCCATCATCTCCGACCTCGGCTTGCCAGACACCGCGCTCGCACCCATTGTCGCCGACTTTGAGCGGCGGCTAGCTATGAACACCAGCGACGAAGCACTCTACGCAGACGCCGTGAAGGCGGGTGGCGAGGACAACTGCGCCCGCCTCGTCGCCGAGTACCTGCGCCACCAAGGCACCGAAGCCCACTATCTCGACCCCGGCGAGGGCGGCCTCATTCTCTCGGAAGAGCCGGGCAACGCCCGCGTCTTGCAGGCGTCCTACGGCCAGCTGCGTCAACTCAAAGACCGCCCGGGTATCACCATTTTCCCCGGTTTTTTCGGCTATTCGCCCACCGGCCGCGTCGTCACCTTCTCGCGCGGCGGCTCGGACATAACCGGCGCGATCCTCGCCGCGGCCGTTGATGCGACCGGGTACGAAAACTTCACAGATGTCGATTCGGTCTTTGTGGCCAATCCCACGCTGGTCAAAAACCCAGTCGCCGTCGCCGAGATTACCTACCGCGAGATGCGCGAGCTTTCTTACGCGGGGTTTTCCGTGTTTCACGACGAGGCCCTCGAACCCGTGTTTCACGCTGGCATCCCAGTCGTCGTCAAAAACACCAATAATCCGCAGGCCCCCGGCACCCGCATCGTCCCCAAGCGCGCGGTCGGCGCCCATCCGGTCGTCGGCATCGCCGCTACCGATGGGTTTTGCAGCGTGTACATCAGCAAGTACCTGATGAACCGCGAAGTGGGCTTTGGCCGCCGCTTGTTGGCCATTTTTGAAGACGAAGGCATCGCCTTTGAGCACACGCCATCGGGCATTGACAACATGTCGGTGATCGTGCGCGAGTCGCATTTCAACCACGCGGCCGAAGAGCGAGTCCTGCGCCGGATCCGCACCGAGTTAGCAGTAGATGAACTATCGGTCGCCCGCAACCTCGCCCTGGTGATGGTCGTCGGCGAGGGCATGCACCACACCATCGGCTTAGCCTCCCGCGCCTGTACGGCCTTTACCCGCGCCCGGGTCAACATCGAGATGATCAATCAGGGATCGAGCGAGGTCAGCATGATGTTTGGGATTGCGGCTGGGGATATTCTCGCAGCCGTGCGTGCGCTCTACCGCGAGTTTTTTGGCGATTAGTCGGGCTACGCCGACCAAATCACCAACCGCAACTCGCTGTCGTCAATCAGGCTGTACTCGGGGAGACGACCCGCAAGCTGCTGGCACTCCGCTCGGATGATCGGCACCCCATCGCCGCGTCGGTCCATCAAGTGCGTCCGTCCAAGACCGGCCGGGGCGGGACAACGGGCCAGCAGCGACACGACCAGTTCATTGCGGTTGGATTGCCGCAGATGCAGACTATCCGGCGAGAGCGTATTCGCCAATGCACCAGGGACGTATAGTTCGAGGCGATCCCCGAACATGTGCAGGCGCACCCGCGAACCTCCCAGCGAATAGTCCCGATGTGCCACGGCGTTGACGAGTGCCTCAAACACGGCCCGCTCGCTGAATTGCTGGCGATCAACCCGGGCCGTCACTTTGGTCGCTCGCACCAGCATATTCCGCCGTACGAAGTGCAAGGCTTCCGCAACCTGCTCGTCGAGTGGCCCTTCAATATCGCGCGCGTCGGTCTGGTAGTTGACATCCGTCCGTTCCCCTGCATAGCTGACGGCTTGTATGTATGCGTGGGGCATCCATTGTTGCGGCGCCCGCGTACATAGCAGAACGCCGGCGAGTGTGAGGCGTGTGACGTCCTCCTCGTCGGCAGCGACGATGCGGAGCTTGTGCAAAGTATCCTCAGTCAGCCGGGCGTCTTCGCGGAGGAACCGGCGCGTCAGTTCCTCGTCGAGGTGCTCTGGCGAGGTGCGAGGAACCACTGATTCATCGAAGCGGATCACGCGGCTCTGGCTGCGCTCTTGAAAGAGCCGCGCCAAAGACTCAGCAGCCATTTCGCGCTTTGAACTGCCGATTCTGCGGAAGTAGCCGCCCGGACTCCTGTGGACGAACAGGCTACGAACAATGTCAATGCAGATGACCGGAACGAGTGCTCCAGTGGCGTCCGGCAATTCCAGCTTGCGGATGTCAACGCTGAGTGCGGGATTCACCGAGTCGTTGCAGATCTCGCGCACCCAACCTTCGACCGCATCCAAGCCCTCTAAAGGGATCCCCAAGACTTCGCGGGTCTCGTCATCCACTCCCAAGACAAGGGTTCCGCTCCGGCTATTGGCAAAAGCGGCGAGTTCGTCGGCCAACTCGTTTCGACGCGGACTGGTAACGCGGTCACCGGACAGTACGACGCGCTTGAGTTCTAACGTCGAGTCCTCGCCAAGGCGGATGCGGCGGGATAGATCAGCAACAGCCATCGGTTTTGTTTTCCTTTTTTAAGTGCCTTGTCCCAACACCATGTCTCTGCGACTCTTGAATCACGTCAGTCCTATACCAACTCGCCCAAAACCGCCAAGAACCGCTCCACATCGTCGCTATTGTTGTACAAATGCCCCGAGACCCGCACTCGCCCGTATTCCCCCCACACCAACACCCCGCGGTCGGCGAGCGCTTCGCACAGCCCGGGCGCATCGTCGTCTGCAAAACAGGTGTTACCCGACCGCTGTAGCCGCGCACTCGGCGAAATAACCTGCCGCCCGAGCCGCGCCAGCCCAGCACTGATTTGTTCGGACAAGTCGCGGTTGTGCTCCGCGATCGGCTCAATCCCCACCTCCAATAGCCGCCCCAAGGCGTAGTCGAGGTAGAGCACCGCCACCATGGCCGGATTGCCCGGCTCCATTTTATCGGGCATCGGTTTTTCGTCGGCATCCGGTGCGCGCACAGCCCCTTGCGCCGGCCACACCGCCAAGTTGCGCCAGCCAAAAGCCGTAGAGCGCACCTGCGCCTCGGCCCGCTGGCTCAAATAACACGGCGCCACCCCGTGCGTCGCCAAGAGCCACTTGTAACACGAGCTGACGCACAAGTCAGTACAAGCCGCCGGCACCGCAACCGCACCCGCCGCATGAGTCGCATCGACCGCCAAGAGCACGTCGCGCCCGGCCAGCGCAGCCGCCAGTTGCTCGACATCGAGGTTTTGCCCCGTATAGAAGCTGACCTGACTCACGGCCACGATTCGAGTGCGCGCATCGACCGCCGCCAAAAGATCGTCCTCCCGCACCAGCCAATCGCGGTGTGGTACCAGCCGCAACTCAACCCCTTGTCGGCGCGCATTGCGCCAATTGTACGCGACCGAGGGAAATTCCAAGTTGGTGGTGACCACGTTGTCGCCGGACCTCCAGTCTAAACCCCGCGCCAACCACGCCATGCCCTCAGCCGCCGAGGGCATAAAGGCGATCCGCTCGGCCGCAACGCCCCACAACTGCCCCATGCGCTGCCGGGCGCGATCCCCGCGCGCATAGATGGCCTGCCGGCCGCGGTCGCCCGCGCTTTTGTCTTTAGCAAATTCCGCATAGGTCGCATCCTGTCCTTTTAGCCAAGGGGCTTCGCCTCCGGTGCAGAGATGGGTCACCGCGTCGAGCCCGACGAAATCCGCCGGCGCAATGAGACTTTCGCTTTTCATGGCATATCCTATTCGCTGGCTACAATTCGCCTGGCTTCTTCACGCGCACTTTGCAGCAAGTCCCGGTCGGCGATCAAATCCGCCGCCTTAAAGGTGGGCATCCCGGCCTGGCGCACGCCGAAGAACTCGCCGGGGCCGCGCAGGTGCAAATCCTTTTCCGCGATTTCAAAGCCGTCTTGGGTGCGCTCCATGGTCTGGAGCCGCTCGCGTGCATCGGCCAGTTCGGCCCCGGCGTGGGCATGGCTGATGAGAATGCAAAACGACTGCTCGCCACCGCGGCCCACGCGGCCGCGCAACTGGTGCAACTGGGCCAAGCCAAATCGCTCGGCGTGTTCGATGATCATTACCGTGGCGTTGGGCACATCCACGCCGACCTCGACGACCGTGGTGCAAACCAAGACTTGGACCCGATTTTGCTTAAAATCCTCCATGACCGCGGCCTTTTCTTCGGCGGCCATGCGCCCGTGCAGTAGGGCTACGGCAAATTCGGCCAACGGGCCGTGGCGCAGTTCGTCGTAGGCTTCGACCGCGGATTTGTAATCGGCCTTTTCCGACTCTTCGATCAGCGGGTACACCACGTACACTTGCCGCCCTTGGCGCACCTGATCGCCGGCAAACTCAAAAATCGCCGGGCGGCGGTCCGCGCCGCGCAAGGCCGTGCGGATCGGCTTGCGCCCGGGCGGTAGTTCGTCAATAATCGACACGTCTAACTCGCCGTACAAAGTCAGCGCCAAGGTCCGCGGGATGGGCGTGGCCGTCATCACGAGCAAATCGGGTTTCGCGCCCTTCTTGTAGAGCGCACCGCGCTGCACGACCCCAAAGCGGTGCTGCTCGTCGATGACCGCCAGCCCCAAGCGGGCAAACTGCACCTGCTCCTGAATCAGCGCATGAGTGCCCACCACAATGTGGGCCGCGCCGCTTTCGATGGCCGTCAACAGTTCCTGCCGAAGCGCTTTGCGCTGGCCGCCCTTGAGGAAAACCACCGTCAGCCCGAGCGGCTCGACAAGGGCTTGGATGTTAAAAAAGTGCTGCTCGGCGAGGATCTCGGTCGGCGCCATCATCGCCGCTTGATAGCCGTTCTCCACGGCGGTCAGCATCGCGCACAAGCCGACCAAGGTTTTGCCTGAGCCAACGTCGCCTTGGACGAGGTGATTCACAACGTGGGGACGCTGCATCTGCACGCTGATCTCGGCCGCGACTCGACGCTGGGCGCGGGTGGGAGCAAACGGCAGCGAATCCCACAGGGCCGGCACCAGTTTTTCACTCGGCGCGAAGGCAATACCGTCGGCTTGGGCGCGGTTTTTTTTGCGCCGCCGCGCCAAGCGCAGTTGAAAGACAAAAAGCTCGCCAAAAGCTAAGCGCTGACGCGCACGCTCGGCTTGGGCGAGGCTGGCGGGAAAATGCACTTGGCGCAGACTAGCCCCCAACTCGGCAAGGCCCAAGCGCTGCCGCAAGGCGGCGGGCAAATCGTCTTCGAGCCGCTCGGCAAAGGCGTTTAGGGCCTCGCTTATCAAGCGGCGGAATCCCCGACTGCGCAGGCCGCGCTCCTTCATGTCGGCACTGGTCGTATAGAGCGGGACGACGCGGCCGGTATGGCGGAGCGACTCGTCTCGGTGGATGAATTCGTATTCGGGATGCACCATCTGCCGCCGCCCTTGGAACAGATCGATCTTCCCGCTTAGCGCGAGCTCGTCGCCGATGGTAAAGTTGCGCTGCAAGTAGCGCCCCCCCTGAAAAAAGGTACAGGTGATATCGTCGGTCTCGTCGGCGACCACCATCACGAAGCGAGGCCGCGGCCCGGGCATGAAGCGCGTCTGGCGCACTTGGCCGATGAGGGTCACTTCTTGGCCGATTGGCGCCCGGGCCATGGGCAAAACCTGTGTGCGGTCGAGGTAGCGACGCGGCAGATAGTACAACAAATCGCCCAGCGTCAGAATCTCTACCTCTCTGAGCGCGGACGCGCGTTTGGCTCCTACGCCTTTGACTTTTTCAATGGGGATGGACAGGGTTTCCATGGTTGGCCATGCGTTGACGCGACCGGGCCGCGGCCTATTTTTGGCCGCATCTTGCCATGCCGAGGTCCACTACTTTTGCCCACTATCTAATGGGGCACGCGCCGTTTAGACGCGCGTCTTTCTTCTACGCCTATGCCGGGATGTGGCTCCACCTGCTCATTGGCATGGGCCTCTTAGCCCTCGCTGGGGCGGACGACGCACGGTCGATCTTCGCGGCTCTGGTCGTCGGCTCGTTTTGCGCCGGACTCGCACTCTACGGCCTGCTGACGCAGACGCGCCGGCTGCTGTTCAACCTCGGTGCTTATGCCGCGAGCATAGCCTGTGCCTTCTCGACCGATCCGGTAGTCATCATCTGCTTCATCGCGGGCCTCATCGCCACGCTCGTTTCCAGCTACAGCATCTTGGCGGCTGAATACGACCGCTATCAACGCGAGGCCCACCGCCAGCCCCTGCCGCTTCCTACCTCGGTGGCTTTCCTGCTAGGCGCAGCCATCGTCCTCCTCTGCGCCTATGGCCTCTATCTTAGCGGATCTTGAGCGTCGCCAAGCCGCACAAGGCCAAAATGCCAGCCACGATCCAGAAGCGAATGACGATTTTGGTATCGGCCAAGCCGCGCTGTTGATAGTGGTGGTGAATCGGCGAGCGGGTAAAAAAGCGCCGCCCCAACCACCGGATGCCGATCTTTTCCTGGATTACCACCGACAAGGTCTCGCCAACGAAGATCCCCCCGACGATTAGGAAGAGGAACTCTTGTTTGACCAAGACGGCGACCGTGCCCAACAAGCCACCTAGCGCCATGGATCCGGTATCGCCCATGATGACGTTGGCCGGATAGGAATTGAACCACAAAAAGCCGAGGCAGGCTCCAAATACGATGGAGCAGATGATGGCGACTTCCCCCACGCCCGGCATAAAGGGAAAGATCAGGAACTCCGCGATCTCAGCGTGGCTGGACACATAGGCAAACACCCCAAAGACAGCCACGACAAAAGCGGTCGGCACAATAGCCAAGCCGTCAATCCCGTCGGCTAGATTGACCGAGTTGGAGATGGCCGTCACCGTGAAGGCGATAAAGGGCACGTAGCCCCACGCAAGATCGAGGACCGGATTTTTGAAAAAGGGCAAATAAAGCTGGGTCGCCAAACCCGCCGACTCAGCCGGGAGCGCTTGCGTGATGTACGCGGTGCCAAAAAGCATCCCGAAGGCTACTTGCAGCGCCAACTTGGCCTTTTCGGACAGCCCGCGATCGCTAGAGCGATAGCGCACCTTGAGCAAGTCGTCAATCCATCCGAGCGCGGCAAACCAGACAATCGCTCCCACGCAGAACAACACGAAGAGGCTGTGCAGCTTGCACCACAAGCCAACGCTGAGCAAGATCGCGGCGATGATTAGGCCACCGCCGTAGGTTTTGGCTTGGTTGCTAGCCGCTGCAAAGTGGAGATAGTCGCGGGGCATGTCGCGGTGCCCGCGACCGTAGAAGTAGAGAATGACCCGCCCGCCGCAGAGAATGGTAAAAATCAACGAGGTAATCGCGCCGCAGAGCGCGCGAAAGAAGATCGAATCGACCAAGCGCAAAAACGACAAGGCTTCGACAGCATCTTGCAGGTAGATTCCGAGGTAGTAGATCATCGCTGCGAAGCGGCCAAGGACCGACCGGTCCGCACGAGATCAGCCAATTGGCTCAGGTGCGTACCGAGGGGGAACTCCGGCTTAAAATAAGGCATCGTAACCAAAACTTGGTCGAGATCGCGCTCCAATTGAGTTGGCGCCAAGACGCCGCGTTGCAAAAATTCGATCAACACCAGCACGACCTGCTCGCGGATCTGCCAGTTCGCGTGTAGATAGAAGCGACGCAGCCGCGCTAACAGGTCGGGATTGCGACTTATTTTTCCGAGGGCTCCCAAGGCTTGGACGATCACTTCTGGTGCGCGGTCGTCGAGGGCCGCACAGAGCGCGTCTTCGATCTCGCCATCAACGGCAAACAACTCGCCGAGGGCCTGCGCCGCCCACGCCCGCACCTCAAAGTAGGGATCGGCTACGAGTGCGTACAGCAGTGCGGCCCGGGTTGGCGCGTCGGTCGCCCCCAAGCCGCGCAGGCCGTATTCGACGACATTGCGGCGTATGATACCTCCGTGGCGAAAGTCGCCGCCGCAAAGACGGTGCATCCACCCGGTCGGGGTGCGGTCGGTGAGGATCTGTAGCAGCAAGGGCAACCGCTCTTGGTAGCGCAAGACCGCAACCAGCTTGATGCCCACATTGCGCCACCCCAACGGGATTTCGCACCACCCCTCAGACGTGAGCAGGCGATCGGCTTGATAGCGCAGATAGGCCAGTTCGCCGCGTTCCATCGCCTCCACGCCCCCGACCTCTTTGACTCGCGCTTGCACCCAGCGCAGCAAGGCATTGGGCGCAGTCGGCAAGCCGTTTTTTTTGCCCGGGGGCGCCTCCAATCGCAACGGCGGCGGCTCCTGCCCGGCGATGAGGTTGTCCAGCTCAGCCGCAATCAGTTCGAGGCTGTTGGTCTTGGGCATGGTCTGGGCGGCCGCACTCATGGCCTGCAACCGCTCCTCGTCGGCGCACAACGCGAGCACCTGCTGCGCCAACTTCTCGCCATCCAGTCCGCTGTGGATGCAGGCCTTGTCCCAAAACGCCTCCTGATAGATCACCTGTGCGGCCCCTATCCGCTCCATCTCCCGTGCGTTCAGTGCCTGATGGTCTTCAGCCGCCGTCGGCAGCGGCACAATCAGCGTGGGCGTCCCACTAACTGCCATCTCGGTGAGGGTTCCTGCGCCCGCCCGGCAAATGACCAGATCCGCCGCTGCAATCAGCTCGACGATCTCATCCGCGTAATCAAGGCGTCGATACCAGTCGTCTTCGCCCGCTATCCCCATTTCAGCTAAAGCGGCCTCCGTATCCGCCACGGCGTCGTAATCCGCCCCTTTGTAGCGACCGGTGACGTGGATGACCACTAGTCCAGCCCCACGCCACCGGGGCAAGGCTTCGAGCACGGCCTCGTTGATGGCCTTGGCTCCTCCTGACCCGCCAAAGGCGAGCACGACCTTGCGGCCTTGGTCAATGCCCAATTTTTCTCGTGCGGCCGTGCGGTCGAGGTGCAAAAAAGAGCGGCGCACCGGATAGCCGACCACGGCCACCTTCTTTGCGTCGAACCAGCGACCCGCCTGCTCAAACGCCACGCCGATTCGCTGCGCGAGCCGCCCGGTAACTCGATTCAAAAGCCCGGGATAGGCATTCGGCTCGTAGATAAAGACGCGAGCGCGGGAAAGGCCGACCTTGGCCAGCACACTGTGTGCAAAGAGGACTGGCGCACTGACGAAGCCGCCGGTGCTGATGATAATTTGTGGTCGGTAGCACAAGAGGATGAGCACCCCTTGGACGACCCCTGCTGCGAGTGCGATGGCAAATCCCAGCAGGGGCCCAAGAGAACGAGTGCGCGGGAAGGAACGAGCACGCACAAAGCGGATGCGGTACCCCTGCTCGGGCACGACCCACGCATCCAGCCTGTCCCGGTGGCCGACGTAGAGGAATTCGGCGTCTGCTCTCGTCTGCCGAATTTCGTTGGCAATGGCCAAGGCCGGGTACACGTGGCCACCTGTGCCGCCCCCGGTGAGCAAGTACTTCATTGATTTTCGTTAAGTAAGGTCGTTTAGACCAATAGAAGCGATCCCCACATTCCAGAAGGGCCTATCTTCCTAATATAGAAGCTGTTAGACTGGGTGTCTAACTCTAAATGATAGGACGCGGTGTGGTCGCCGCCATTGACGCTGATGTGCTATCCCGTGCGGTGGTGGTCGTTGGCGATCTGTGGTAATTGCAAGGCGACCGTCGCGCCTTCGGCAAACAAGGCCGACATCTCGCTTTGCTAATTCCACTAGCCACCTTGGCGAGACGTGCTCATAGAATCAACTGCTCAGGTTTAGGTGCGGTAGGGCTAAATAGCCCTATGTAGAAGGCTCAGAGTGAGCTTGTTGGCTTTGGGCCAACTGTCCTTTCCAGGATTTGCCGCGAATAAGGAGTTTCAATCCCCTACAAATCGGGTCAACATTCTGAAGTAATACACGCATCGATCGCTGATCAGACAGGTGGAACAGTCCAGGTCGCGCTTGACGCAAACCAGCCGTTTGAAGGTATGGCCAAAGGCCCCCCTAAAGGTGGAACCCTTGTAAGGGGGCAACTTCAATCGGCTCACCGCGGTCATCTCCAAGCGGAAGCGGGCGTAGCGGATTTTGCGTAGCTCGTTTAGCATAACCACCGGCCGCGCTTCACGCTGGCTCCACCCCAAACCCGGCCACATTGCGCGTATCCCGGCTAAACTCCACGCCGATCAAGTAAATAGGTTGCCCCAGCCCCCGATACTTATCCGCATACCCCCGCTCCTTCAACGGCCCCAACGCCGCCCCCGCCGACGACAGCTCGACCACCTTGAACTCGAACAAATAGACGGTGCTGTCGAATAAAACCGCCATATCCAGCCGTCCTTGACTGGTACTATCCTCCACCCGAACATCCAGCCCCAACGCGGCGAAATACGAGTAAAATACACTCGCATAGTACCCCTCGTAATGCGCCATGTCATTGTTGGTGTACCACGCATAGGGAATGCTGGCGAAAAAGGCGTGGAATAGCATCTCCAGCCCGGCGAAGTCGCGGGCCTCCAACAGCCGGTAGAGCCGTACGCTGTTGGCCATCTGTCGCGTCGAATCCTGCACCAAGTAGCGCAGCAGGCTCTCGTTGAGACTCTGTCGCACCTCCCGGTTGGGATAGCCGAGGCGATAGAGGACTCTGCCGCCAACGTCCTCCTCGTCTGTTATCGTCAGGTAGCCGGTCTGGAACAGCAGGGCCTCGGTCGCGATATGATCGATGTCGAAGGTCGATAGCAGTTCGTCGCTGCCGAACATCTCACCGAGCTCCAGGGAACTAACGCGGCGCTGGTACAGGCTGAGCCGCAGGACGGGACGGCAAACCGACCAATCCCAGCGGTCGTGGATGTAAAGTCCCGCGAAGAGCGACTCATTGCCCTCGAACAGTTCCTTGCACGTATCCAAGAACAGGCTCTTGCCGAAACGCCGCGGGCGCGACAGGAAATAGTGCTTCCCCTCGTCGAGCAGCCGGCCGATGTAGGCGGTCTTATCGACGTAGTAGTAGTTCTCTTCACGGAGCTCGCGGAAGGTCTGAATGCCGATGGGCAGTTTGCGTTGGGGCATGGGCGCACCTCCTTCAAGCGTATTTCCGCGACCTCTTTACCTCGGATACCTCGTCCAACAAAGCCCGTTCTTCCGCGGCCAAAGACCAGTCCAAACCCGCGCATATCTCTTCGACGTGCGCTGGCTCGTCGGCACCCAAAATGGGAGCACTGATCTCGTCGTGATCTAAAATCCAAGCAATGGCCACCTGCGCCGGGGTCTTGCCGTGCTGTGCTCCAATGTCGATCAGCGTCTGAATGATGGTATCGACCCGCTCGGTCATGGCCTCGGCAAAGTTGTATTTGCCCGGACTCATGCCGCGCAACTCGTCCGTGCTCCACGGCGTCCCCGGCGGCGGTGCTTGCCCGCGGCGAAAGCGGCCGGAGAGCAGGCCGATGGCCAGCGGGCTGTAGGTCATAATGCCCAAACCGAACTGACGGCAGAGGGGCATCAGTTCCGGTTCCATCTCCCAGCGATTGAGCAGATTGTACTGATTTTGGATACAGGCAAAGGAAGCCAAGTGCTCGCGCTGCGAAATCCACAGGGCCTCGACGATTTTCCACGGCGGGAAGTTAGAACACCCCACATAGCGCACCTTGCCCTGCCGCACCAAGTCGTCGAGGGCCCCCAAGGTCTCCTCCAGCGGCGTGTGCGGATCAAAGGAGTGCAGCAGGTACAGATCGACGTAATCGGTCTGTAGCCGCTGTAGCGACGCCTCAATGCCCCGCAGCAGATTGACCCGCGACAGGCCCACGTGATTGGGGCTAGTGCCCAAGGTGCCAAAAACTTTGGTCGTCAGCACCACCTCCTCGCGCCGTCCCTTGATGGCTTTGCCCACCACCTGTTCGGAGCGGCCCTGTCCATACAGCGCGGTATCGATAAAATTGCAGCCCAAATCCAAGGCCCGCTGCACCACCTCAATGCAAACCTGCTCGTCCTCTTGGCCGCGAAATGCCGCGCCCAAGCACACCTTAGATACCTTGACGCCAGCCTTGCCTAAATTGCGGTATTCCATAACGCTCCTCTTGGGTTAGTCTAATGGCCTGATCGCATCGAGTGCGGTCAATAAATACTCGTTGTCTTGGGGACGCAACGAGGTCAGTCGCACAAAGCCGGGCGCGTCTTGCCGCCAGCGCACGCGGATCCGGCGCTCCTCCAGACCCAGCCGCAGCCGCTCCGGCCCAATCCCCTCGCAGCGCAGCCAAAAGAAATTCGCCGCGCTCGGATAGGCCCGCAACCACGGACGCTCGTTTAGCCCTGCATAGAGCGACTGACAATCGCTGCGGATCTGAGCGACGACTTCCTGCAAATAGCGCTGGTCCGCTAGCGCGGCCTGCGCCGCCACCAACGACAGCGCATTGACCGCCCACGGAACCTGCATCTGACCGAGCGCCGCGACAACCGGCTTAGGCCCAATGGCGTAGCCAACGCGCAAACCCGCCATGCCGTATGCTTTGGAAAAGGTCCGCAGTACCACCAAGTTTGCGTGCTCTCGCACCCAAGGTACGCAGCTATGGCCGGCATAATCGGCGTAGGCTTCGTCGATGATGCACAGGCAGTCGGGCAGTTCGTCGAGCAAACGCGCCAGTTCCGCTTGGCCGCATAGGAGATTGCCCGTGGGATTGTTGGGGCTGCTCAGCAGCAACACGCGCGCCCCCGACTGCCGACCCGCGGCGATAAAACGCTCGGGCACCAGCGCAAAGTCCTGCTCGTGTAAGGGCACCGCGATCACTTCGGCCGCGCACCGCTGCCCCAGCGCCACAAAGCGCTCGTACGACGGAAACGGAATGAGCAAGCCCTGCCGCTCTAACAGCAACCGCGCCAAAAAAAGCCATACTACCGCCTCCCCAGACCCGTTGTACACTATGAAGTGATCGGGCGAAAGCCCCCAATGCGCCGCCAAATCCTCGCGCAGCGACTCGGCGCGTTCCTCGTCGCTGTAGCGGCTAAAGTCGCCAGTGCGGGCAAAGGCAGCCATCGCCTCCCGGACCTGGGGCGACGGCCCATACGGATTCGTCGCCGCGTCAAAGCGCAGCCATTTGTCGGTCATGAGAAATCGTCCTTTGTAGAGCCTTCCTAGGCTATTCATAAAAGATGCCAGCGGCAACCACGCCCTTTTTGCCTTATGTTATGCGCGCGGTTTTCTCACACCCAATCAATATCATGCCGCTCAACGCCAAAAAACCAATCATCGCTTGGGCCTGGTACGACTGGGCCAATTCGGCCTTTGCCACCACGGTCATCGCCGCCTTCTTCCCGGTGTTTTTTAAATCCTACTGGAGCACCGGCCACGACGTCACCGAGAGTACCTTCCAACTGGGGTTGGCCAACTCGCTCAGCAGCCTGATCGTCGTGTTGCTAGCACCGCTCTTAGGGGCTATTGCCGACCAAGGCGGCACCCGGCGCAAGTTCCTGTTTGCCTTCGCCTTCTTGGGCGTCCTCGCCACCGGGTGCCTCTACCTGGTGGGCCAAGGCGCGTGGGAGTTGGCGGTGGTGGTCTATGTCTTGGCCGCCATCGGCTTTTCAGGGAGCAACACCTTTTACGACGCGCTGCTCGTGGAGGTGGCCGGACGCGACAAGTCCGACTCGGTCTCGGCGCTCGGATACAGTCTCGGCTATCTCGGCGGCGGCTTGCTGTTTGCGCTCAATGTGGTGATGGTCCTCCATCCCGCGCCCTTTGGGTTGGCCGATGCCAGCGAGGCCGTGCGCACGTCCTTTTTGCTAGTTGCCATCTGGTGGGCTGGCTTTTCATTGCCGCTCTTTTTGTGGGTCGAAGAATCGCCGCCCGTGCGCGATCATCGCGGCTGGAACGCGGTCTTGGCCGGCTATCGACGGCTCATCGCGACCGGCCGCGACATCCGGCAGTTGCGCACGACCTTTGTTTTTCTCATCAGCTACTGGCTGTACATCGACGGCGTCGATACCATCATCCGCATGGCCATCGACTACGGCTTATCGCTGGGCCTTGCCGACAACGACTTGCTCCTCGCTTTAGGTATTACCCAGTTCGTGGGCTTCCCCGCGGCCATGGCCTTTGGCTGGCTCGGCGAGCGGATCGGCACGCGCAAGGGGATTTTCATCGGCTTGGCTGTCTATATTGCGGCGACGATCTGGGGCTACTTTTTAGATGCCGTCTGGGAATTTTACGCCTTGGCCGTCACCATCGGCCTAGTCCAAGGCGGGGTCCAATCCCTGAGCCGCTCGCTCTACTCAAGACTCATTCCCCGCGATCGCGCCGCGGAATTTTTCGGCTTTTACAACATGCTGGGCAAGTTCGCCGCGGTCATCGGCCCGGTGCTGGTCGGCTGGATTGGGGTGCTGACCGGCAGCCCGCGCTTGGGCATCTTGTCAATCGTCATCCTCTTTGTGGCGGGCGGAGCCTTGCTCTACTTCGTCGACGAGGAGCAAGGCACGGCCGCCGCACGCGCCATTGAAGGTACTTAGCAAAACGCCGGCGGCGTCAGCGCATACACCTTCGCTACCCCGACACCTGCGCCCCTGTGGCGCAAGGTCCGTGCGTTAGGGCCTCAATCCCGGCAGCCATAAAGACATGGGCAGCGCGGCCCCCGTCACCTGCTCGTGCGCCGACTGGAACGCGCTCACTAGCGGGCTGTTGTGCTCTATCGCAAAGGCGGCGCCGGGCATGTTCCAGTCGGCGAGCCGGTCTTCTATTTCTCGGCGTGCGTCCGGCTCTGATCCAGCCGCTACCCAGCGACGCGTCCCTTCAACCCGACACTGGCACCGCAATCAGCTTCTTGGTCGTATCAAGTAGGCGTTGCGCATCGACGGCCTGTAATATGGGGTTTTCCATCCTAAAACTCCTTTCCACCTTGCGCTTTCGTCGTGTCGGCCTCGGCCGCGCCGTGCGGACAGAGCCATCCGCGCTCCCAAGGCAGGCCACGACAACTTTCCTCAATCGCTTCGAGCCGCTGCTCCTCGGTGCGCTGCCACGGGGCTTCGGGCAGGTCGGCTGGCCCGTAGGGATCGCTCATCCCGCAACCGATCAACGCCATGCCGAGCATCCACTTTCTCGCCATCCTACCGCTCCGTCTAGCGCCCGTAGCGCAGGCCAAAGAAAAACCCCGGCCACGCAAAAAGCCCGGCCTCCCACTCCTGCTCGTAGCGGCTTTTCGACTCAATCAGCCGCAGGTGACCGTCGGTCCACAATTGGTTGAGGGAGACGCCGCCAAACAGCGCCAGATGGCCGTGCAAAGAACACCCGGTCTCAAGTTTGACCCGCGCCAGATAGTTGTCTTTAGCCAAGCGATCGAGGTCAAAGTTCACGGCCGGCGGCCAAAACCCAATGCCCGCACTGTAATCGTCGTTGAGGGCGCGGCTGATCCGGTAGGCGTGCATATCAAGGCCGAGGAAAAACCGCTGCCAACGCTTCTGCACCCCACCGCCGAGGCCGAGCGCCCAGCGCCGCTGGTCGTCCTCGGCGGTAAAGCCCATGGTAAAAGCGGTGTAAAACGAGCGGCTACCCGAGGCAATGGTGAATAGGGTAAAGCCGACTTCGTCGCGCCAAGTGCTGAGATTGAAAAGCCCGCTGTGCGAGTAGTTGATCAATCCGATGGGCAGGCCGCCTTCGATGTGGCCGGAAAGGTTGACCACGCCAATCTGCCACCCCTTGACCTTGCTCGCCACGTTTAATAATCCGACCTGACCGCCCTTGACCTCGCCGACAAAATTGGTAACTCCAGCGAGTTGCCAACCGCGAATCTTGCCGACGATGTTGGTCGTTTGCGCCACCTGCCAGCCGCGCACTTGCGAAGCAATGTTGAGCAGCCCCGCCTGTCCGCCCTGCAATGGCCCCATCGCCCAGTTGACGCCGACGACGGATACCTGCAAGCCATCGATCTCTTTGAGTGCCAAGTTGCCCAACCCGCCAATCTGATGGCCGGTCCGCTCGCGCGCTTGGTTGACCAGCCAAGCGAACTGAATGCCGCGAAACGCTTCGTCCTGCGTATTGGTCAACAGCCCCAGCGACAGCGTATATCCCTCGTGGGTGGCAACCTCGATCTGGCGTCCCAAGGTAATGCGCCGCCCCGAACCGCCGCGCAGCTTCGTTTCCTCTGGGGTCAAGGCGCGAAAATCACTGGTGCGCACCTCGGCGAAAGTGCCCTCGGTCAAAACCAATTCGGCCCAGCGCCAGTCCTCGTCCCACGTTTCCAAAAACAGGGTATAAGCCCCGGGCACCAATCCCAACTCGACCGCGCGCCCAGGGGATTTGTTTAGTTCGGCGACGAGGCGCTGTTGGGCATTGTGGATGGACACTCGACCGGCGAGTGCCTCGTCTAGCAACAGGCCGGCCGCGTTGCGGCGCACCTCGGTCATCACCACGCCGCCCGTGCCGCGCATCTGGCCCTCATAGGCTGGGTGCTGAGTCCCGCCCACAGTGCCAAGCGTCCGCGCCCGCGTCTCGTCGAATGCGAACTGGTACGCCTCGTGTAGCGTCACCCGGCCATCGCCAGTAACGTCGGCGGCGCCGCGCAGCCCGGAAATTAGATAGTGCGTAAAAAAGGACGCTTCGATCAGGTCCGACTCTTGCGCTGCTTCGTCGGCTGAACTCGACGTGAGGAAGGCGTAGCCCCGCATGTCAAAGGATTCATCAACCAAAAAGGGCGGCTTGGGCTTGCCTCCCTTGATGCGGGTTATGCTGCCAGAGTTGCAGGCATCGAGGACGGCGATGCGGACCGCAGCGTTGGCCGTCTTCAGCGAGTCGAGTAATTGCTGATACCCGAGGTGATCGCCGGCCAACAGCAGGCCCTCTTCGTCGGCGTGGCCCGAGTAGTACAGCAGCACCTCCAAGCGGTCGCCCCGTCGGCTGGCCGCCTGTACCCGCCGACCCAGATCGGCCAGCCCGCGCTCAAAGGCCGCCAAGTCGGGATCGCGCAACAGCAACACATCGGCGGGGTCCAGTCCCCCCATCTCCTGCAACACCTCGACGAATTGTTCCGCGTCCGACACCGCGTAGCGCAGCAACTCGCGATCCACCCCACCGTTGTTAGCGCCCGCCGCCAAGATCAACCGCCGCACTTCCGCCGCCACCGGCTGGGACAGACCCGCCGCGATAACGACTAGCAGGACCCGCACCAAAGACATGGGCACAACTCCTCGCCGGGTTAAGGCTGACTCGGTTTTTTTACGGTAAATCGGAACAGACGGACATCATCGGCCAACGCCACATCGCCAGCCGCGAGTTTGGCCTTAAACGCCGCTAGGCCAAATCGACGATCCGCCGCCAGCAAATAAAACCGCTCCCACCGGGGCGCGTCGTCCAGTTCGTAGGCAACATCGAGGGTGTCTTGCGCCGCCAGCGGCACGGCCACCACGCCAGTCGCTGGCAGGTGCTGAGTTACAGTACCGCGCCCATCGACCGATAGGATCGCCCCGTACGGCAAGCCACCCGAGCGGTAGGCGAGCTGTACCACGTCCCCACTGTGGGCCAATGCTTCGTCCTGTAGGCGTTCCACCCCGCTGGCCCGTTGGCGGAAAACCAACAAGCGCGGCTCCTGTTCGCGGCCCTTGCTGCGCGTCGCCGGGGTTTCCGGGGCTTCTCGATCGAGGAGAGTGGGCACCGCCACCACCGCCAGGATCAGGGCCACGGCTGGCACGGCCCAAAGGCGATACCCACTCCAAGCTCGCTGGACGGGCCGACCCGGCGCCCGCTTGAGTTTTAGCTCGATCTGGCCGCGCATCCACTCGGGTGGGTAGCGCCGATGCAATTCCTCGTTGGAGTGCGCTAGGGCCGCTAGCCGCTGGGCGAGCGCTGGATCGTCCGCCAACCGGCGTTCCAAATCCGCCAACTCGTCGTCCGTTCCCTCGCGCAGCAGATAGCGCTCTAGCTGGTAGTCGCTTATGGGGCGCTTGTCTTGCTGGTTCATGGCTTCTCCATCTCTTGCAGCGATGCGCGCAGGCCGAGCAGCCGCTTGCGTACGCCAGACACGGACATGCCCACTTCCTGGGCTACCTCGGCCAAGGTCATGCCGTCCACGTAGTATAAGACAGCCATCGTGCGCGTTGATTCGAGCTGTTGGCCAAAGAGCTTGGCCAGCGCAGCACGCGCATCTATCCGGCCCTCGGCGTCCTGCCAGCAGGCTATCTGCTCCAACAGCGTCGAGTCGGCCGTGGTCTTCCGCCGCCGGGTATCGCGGATGCGATTGAGGCAGAGATTGGTGGCCATGCGATAGAGCAGGCTAGAGGGCGCGTCGTCCTGCAGGCGGTCGCGCCGCGTCAAGAGCCGCACAAAGACATCTTGCGTGGCGTCGAGTGCTTGGTCTTCGTCGCGCAGAAGCTGCCGACAACGACGCATGACCATCGGTCCGTAGCGACGGTACAGTGTATCTACGTCCATGTATCCCCTGGCGGTGTGCTACTTAAACACCCATGGTGGCCCGGTGTGTTACTGCGGTCGCGCCTCATTACCAAACAACAAGAGCCAACGGTCCATGGCCGTCGGCTCTTGCGGTCCCGCGCGGAAAGGTCGGCAAGTCTAACTATCAGTTGGAAAACCTAGGCGGTAAACAACGCCGCGACGGTCCAGCACACAGCGGCCGCGCCCGCCGCAAGCGTCGCCTGCGGAATTTGCGTCTTGACGTGATCCATCAGGTCGCAGCCCGTACACATGGAACTAAGCACGGTAGTATCTGAAATCGGCGAGCACTGGTCGCCGTACACGCTGCCGTCCATGACCGCAGCAAAACACAAGGTCATAAAAAGCTCTGGATGCGCCAGCCCATTGGCCCCGGCCACCGCCCAAGCCAGCGGCATCGCCAGCGGGAAGGCCACCGCATACGTGCCCCAGCTCGTGCCGGTGGAAAAGGCAATGGCCATCGTCAGAAGCTGAAGCAGGACCGGCAGGAGAAAATACGGAATGGTCTCGCCGAGCTGTTCGACCAAAAAGATGCTGCCGCCCGTCTCCTTACTAATGCCGCCGATGGTAATCGCCAGCAGCAAAATGACCGAGCCGAGCACCACGCCCTTGATGCCATCGTGAAAACCAGCGATCAGATCTCGGAGCGCCATGCCCTTGGCCAAAGCCATGCCCGCAGCCAACAGCAGCGCAATGCCAAAAGCCCACTGCACATTGGGCGATCCGCTGGCGACAAACGTGCCAACGGCAACGCCGATGAGCGTGCCCAGCGGCAAGAAAAATTCGAGGACATGCGGGGTATAGCCTTCGGGGACGTTGCTCCCTTGCAGTTCCTTGGCGCTCAGGGGATCGGCCCCTGGGGCGTCGAGTTGACCGGTCGTGCGCGAGCGATGCATCGCCTCTTTGAGTTGCTTGCCCAAAAAGATCGGTTTTTCAATGCTGAGCAGAAACGTGCCCAAGACGGCAAAGATGGCGTAAAAACAAAAGGGCACGCTTTGAAAGAAGAAGGCCAGGCGATCCGCTTCAGTCGCCAGGAAGCTGACGCCAGAGACAAAAATGAACGCCTGCACGTAGCCGGGCCAGGCGTTGAACGCAAGCTGGGACGCAATCGGCGAAGCCGTTGAATCCACCACGTACGCCAGTTCTTCGTGGCTGATTTTTTCGTTGTCAGCAATCGGTTTGACCGTGGTGCCGACCAGTACCGTACTGACGGTGCCGCCTTGGAAAAAGACGACCCCGAGCAGCCAAGCGACCAACTTGGCACTTCTGGGGCCGCGCACAAAGCGCACCGTCATAAACTCGGCAAAGGCCTGGGCCGCGCCCGTGCGAGACCATATCCCCATCAGCCCGCCCAACAGCCACAAGTAAAGCAGCAAAACGCCAGCGGCATTTTTGGTCGCCAACGAAGGGATCAGCACCTCGCCAGTGAAGTCGTAGCGGCCCATCAGCAGAGCACCAGCGAGGATGCCGCTCAATAGCGAAGTGACCGGTTCTTTGGTCAGCCAGCACAACAGCACGGCCACGATCGCTGGCAAAAGCGACCAATAGCCCCAGTGGTGCTTGGCTATCAGTTTGTAGTAGCGGCCAGTCTCCGCCACCAAGACAAATTCTTCCGCGATCGGCGGGGCCGTCCTCGACCCGTGAATTTTGGCCGGGGCGAGTTGGGCTTGCGCCATAGGCACGGCCTCGAAATAGGCCGGTTTTTCGCGATAGATATAGTATAGCTTGCCGTCGCTGTCCGTCTTCGCGTCCAACCCGATCCACTCCACCGTCCACGTCGGCGCTACGTTGATACCTATGATCCACGACGAGAGCAGCGCGATGGCAAAAACCGCGAAGTTGCGAATGCCTCTAGACATGAGGTTCCTTTCGGTTTGATGGTGAATAGTAGCTTTACTTGAGCAAAAGCAGTTTGCGCGTTTGCCCTCCCCAAGGGGTTTGCAATCGGTAGAAATACAAGCCCGCGGCCAAAGCGCGGTCGCCGTCTCTTACTCCATCCCAGCGCAGCGTGTAGGAGCCGGCCGGATAGGTTCCCTCGGCTAAGACAGCGACCCGCTGGCCGAGTGCGTTAAAAATTGCGAGCTGGACCGCCCCGGCTTGCGGCAGGGCAAAACCAATCGCCGTGGTACTGTTAAATGGATTAGGGTAGTTCTGCGCCAGCGCGAACGCCTCCGGCCCTATTGCTTGCTGCCGGTGCGACACCGCCGTGGGCGCGGAAGTCTTAGCGGCGACCAAGCGCACATCGGCTAGGTAGAACGCGCCGCGCAAGTTGCCGAACAGGCGGATGGATTCAATCGGCCCGTCGAGCCGATTGAAACGCGCCAGCGGAATCTCTATCGCCTGCCATTCTTTCCGCGCCAAATCCAAGCCAGCCCCTTCAAACAGCGCGACCAGCGACGGCGCATCCTTATTAACCATCACATTGAATGTAGGCTGCGGCCCCCCTTTGGCATCGCCGGGATGGAAGGCCAGTCGCAAGGCGCGGTACCCTACCGGCGCCACAGGAGTCAGCGGTTTGTATTCGAGGGTAAACGCCTCGGCCGCCAGCCTCTGCGCCCCAAGGTCGGCAAAGACCTGCTCATGTACCTCGACATTAGAGGTAAATCCCTCGGTCCAGTTCTCACCGTACTGGTCGGCAAAAATGACTTGGTCCGCCATCGGCAGCAGCACCAACTCCTTTATCAGGGTCGTCTCTAGCGGCCCGTCTGGCGTCTGCTGGCGGATGTGAATTTGCACGGACTTCAGGCCGTTAGGCACATCGGCAGCAAGCGTTCCCGTTAGTTGGTACCGGCCCGCGCCGATCCGCGCTAGCGCCACCGCCGAGCCACCCCCTAGCGCACTGAGGTCGGCTAAAACTTCGGGCACAGCACCATCGGGCACCGGGCTGGTTACGCGCAGACGCTCGTGTAGGATCAACTCGGCCCCAGCCATGGCCGAGTCCAGCAACGCGCTCTGCCAATCGGCCATCAGGCGCGGCCGCGGGAACAAGGCGCTGACTAGTGCTATGCTGTCGAGATAGAACGCGCCGCGCAGATTGCCGAAGAAGCGAATGGACTCAATCGGTTCTTCCAGCGGCGCGAAAGCCCACAGCGGCACTTCCACCGTCTGCCAATCGGCCCGCGCCATGTCAATGCCGCGGAAAAACCCATTGATTAGCGGTTCGATCTTGCGCGGATCCTCGTTGAGTTGCACGGAAAACGCCCCGTTCACACCGGCCACTGCATCCCCGGGGTGAAAGGCAAAGCGCAGCGCGCGATAGCCGACTGGTTCTACGGGCGCGGCAGGTCGCCATTCCACCGTGAAGCTGCGCGCCGCCACAGTTAGCGGGCCCCCGGCTGACACCGCAAGCTCCGCACCAGCGGTAAAGCCTACGTGCCAACCAGCCCCCATTCCGCCATCGAAGACCACTTGATTTTCGGCTGGCATCAGTACTAGCGTCCGCTTGACCTCAATGGAGGCTTCGCCTTGGCGGACGCGGAAGACGACGGACTTGCGCCCGGCACGCCCAGCGGCCACTAGGGTCTCGGCCAAAGGGTAAAACCCCGGCGAGGCTTCGGCCAGCACTTGGTCCGGCGGACCGCCCAACGCACTTAGATCCGCAGACACGCGCCGACGCGCCCCAGCAGCAGACCCACCGCGGACGCGGATGCCACCGGCAAACTCCACCTCCGCACCCACTGCGACCGAATCGGCAAAGTGGCCCTCCCACTCGGCGGCCAAGGCCCCCGGCGCAAAATAAATCTGGTGCATGCGGATAAAGCCCCGAGAAACGATGGCGTTTTCTACGGCGGCGCGGCCATAGCGCGTGTAGCGGCCTATGTGCGGATCGTTGGTATGGGTAAAGCCCCGGTTCAGCCGCTCGGTCCACTGGCCCGCCGGATCCATTGCGTAGTAAAAACGCTCGTCGTACCCGACCAGCACCATTAGGTGCCCGACAGCGGAAAAGCCGCCGTGGACGATGACGGGCCGGCCAGCGTCCAACAGCGCGTGCAATTCCCGCAGCAGTCCGGTTTCGGTCGCTTGATCGCGGACGCTCAGGCCGCGCCGCGCCGCTTCCTCGTTAAAAACCCTTTCGAGGCCACCCGTGGTCTGAGCGACGTACGTGCCCCATTTGGCCGAGATCAGGTCGGGCGTAATGTCGTCGGCTCCGTAGTACTTGAGCACGATAGCGATGCAGGTGTTCTGGCAGGAGCCGGCCGGGTTAATGCGGTTGCTCTGCTGGTGAAAATAAGGCATGTCAGGGATGTAGCTAGCGGCCGTCGGCTCGGCGCCGCCCCAACCGACAATGCACACCGCCAGCACAACTTTGTAGCCTCTGTTCAATATCATCTTCTTTTGCTTATCAACTCATATACCCGATGGTTCGCTCGGCCCCAAATCCACGTCTTGGCCTCGGTGGAAATTGCGCCCCATCAGGTATTTGATATCGAGTTCCACATCGCGCACGAAAATCTCCGGTAGGGCCTGCGCGTCGCGCCGCACCAATTCGACTTTGAGCGTGTTATTCCCTTTTTTCGGCCAGTGTTTGGCATCTAACTTAAACGCATACCAGTACCCCGATCCCGTGCGGTAGCGCGGGGCCGACATCCGGTACATCTCGTTGATTTTGCGCAACAGACCGGCGGGCAACTCTCGCCCGTTGAAATAGAATTTTAGCCGGTCGCGCTCGGTGTGGCCCATCACCCGCACCCGCAGCAACACTTCGTGGACCCGACCGACTTTGGCCCAACGCCGTAGATCGTCGCTGACCGCTAGGGTGATCAAAGCCTTGCGGCCCTTTTGCAAATAGGCCGGTAACGGCAGGGTCGTCCCGGGCTCGGTGGGGGGATTGGGGTAACGCCCGGTCGGGGTCGGTGCGTAGTAAATTTTGTCGCGGGCGGCCATGACTTCTGGATAGGGCAATTCCCGCAGCTTTTCGTAAAAAGAAGCCGGATACGGCCAGTTCCCAAACCAGTCCGCCAAGTACAGGCCATCGACGCCCTGCGCCCAGTAATTGCAAGCAGCCCCGCGCACCAGTTCAATAGTCGCCTCCCCCAAGCGATCCGAGTCCACGTGGCTTTGCAAAGCCGCGAATACCCGACAACCCGTGCCAGCGGCGGCGGCAACCAAGGGCCGGAAATCAAGGGTCGAATCCAGCAGTTCCGGGCCGGAAAACGCCTCGCCGATCAGCACGTCAACCAGCCCTTCGCGCAGCCACGCCTCGACGTCCATGCCGACGGCATAACACCCTCGGATGCTGTGGGGAATGCGGATGGCCAACTCGCGTTGCGCCCCGCGCCGCTTGACCGCGCCATACACCTGGCGCACCCACTCGGTCATGATTTTGCGACCCGCCGCAACCTCGTCAGGATGGAAGTAGTAGGGCTGGTAGTTCATCTGCAGTTCAAAGCCATCAACCGGATATTTTTCTAGCGTCTCGGCAATCAGGGCAAAGCGCTCGTCGCGGACCGCTTGGTGCTTAAAGTCGAGACAAGTGTAGCCAGGAAAATCGGCGGGCACACCGTCTCGCGCCCCGATCTCAAGATGGGCGTTGTCAAAGCGGAAGTCCGAGCAGCGCACGTCCTCTTCTCGCGGCCCGCGGCCCTGCTGCACCAACAGCGTCGGATAGACCAGCTTGCCGTACTGGTGAGCGCGGTCGCAAATCAAGCGCAGGGGATCTCGTCCCTTGCGAATTAAGTCGCGGGCGTTTTGGTGGGCACGGCGAAAAATCAGATGCGGCCACCGCTTCACATTGTGGCCCCACAACTCCCCCACCTCGGTGTCGTGCAGCATAGTGCGGCCATCGCCGAGGCAGAACATGATGGCCTCAACCGGCGTCCCCAACAGTTCGTCCACGCCCTGTTCGTATTCCTCCGGCTGGATCGGCGGCTCGTACATGTAAATCAGCGGATGCCGACCGTCGTGGTAAAACACAAGTTTGGGTTTGGACATGGTTTGGCTCTGCTAGGTCCAATTGCGCGAATCGGGCACGGCCACCCAAGCCGCCCCTTGGGCGATCGACTGTTGGCTGACGAGGCCGGGCAGGGTCATGGCCATGGCCAAGTCAATACCAATGGCCGGTTCCCTTTCCCCGCGAATGGCCGCGACAAAGTCCTGTACCTCCCAATAGTCACCGCCGCCATGGCCGGCGGCAAGGGCGGCGGCGGGCGGGTGCCGCCAAGGGTCCGGCAAAAATTCCGCTAGTGCCGCCAAGGGCTCCCAACGCGGCTGCTCACTGCGATTGCGCAACCAGATTTTGGCGTCGGCCGCAAAACCGTCGGCCGATTCGTACGCGCCATCCGTTCCCTGCAACGCATAGTGTGCCATGTGGTGGGGTCGCTCCGAGAGCATATCGACCCGGATGTGCGCCAGCCCGCCGCCCGAGAGCCGACACATCATGGTCACCGAGTCCTCCATTTCATACCAATCGCCGCGCGGATCGCGGTAGTGGTGCCCGGTGCCCACGGCGCAGACGGCCGCGACCCGCTGCCCGGCGAACCACGTCAGCACCGGCCCCAAGCTGTGCGTGCCATAGGTACAGCCATTGACGCCCGTCTGCCAGTGTCGCCGCCAAGGCGTGGTCTCGTTGAGTTGTTTCAACTCGTGGATATACGCCCCTTCGGCATAGTACAGCTCGCCGAAAAAACCGCGCTCGACCAACGCTTTTACCAGTGTGTTGGGCTTGGTGTACACGTAATTCTCGGCCATCATATAGACGGCTCGACTGCGCCGCACCGCCCGCGTCAAATCGCGGCACTCCTCGACCGATACGCCGGCCGGCACCTCGCTGAGCACGTGGATGTCGCGCGCTAAGGCTGCAATGGCTTGGGGCGCGTGCCACGGCATCGGCGTACCCACGACGATCGCATCCACCGCTCCAGAGTCGAGCATGGCGTCGGCGTCCGCAAAAACCTGCCCAACGCCCACTTGGGCCGCACGGCGTTCAACCTCTTCTCGGCAGACATCGCACAGGGCGGTAAGTTCCGTGGCTGGATGGGCCAGCAAGGTGGGGATAAAGCTGCTTCCGCGGCCAGCGGCCCCAATGACGCCAACGCGTATTTTGTCCATTTTTATATCCGTTTGACAACCGACCTCAGCAACCGTACTATTGAAGCCGTTTTTTCTAACCTATTTCCCATGGAAGGAATCTCATGGCCATTATACCTAACATTAGCTCGGATATCGCCGGGCCGCTCGGCGCGATTCACCTGCCCCGCCTATGGTCTAAGCTGCGCCTGAGCGCGGCTGGCGAATTGCCGGCGGATTACCCGGAATGCGGCGCGGGCTTCGACCAAATGGTCCTCGACGGCCTCGGCGTTGACCGCGACGCGGCCGTAGCCTACGTCAAGGACAACAAAGCCAGCTACATCGAATTTGAAAATTGGGTCCAAGCCCAGCGCGGCGGCTCCATTCCCCAGCGCGAAATCGACGCTTCCAACGCCGCCATTCGCGGCTACAACCACGACGACGAGACCCGCACCAGCATCCTCGCCGCCGCTGGCCTAAGCGACGATGGCAGCATCCTCGACGCCGTCAACCTCAATAACCTCGACGACTGGACTGAACTACACAACGCCCTGAGCTAACAGGACGCGCCCCATTCGTCTGCCGGCCTGCTTCCACTCTTTGGAGGCGGGCCGCTTTTGTGCTATACATACCACTTTTGGCCGATCGGTCAAGGCCCTTGATAGCCCGCTACTAAGTTTGTAACCTTGTGCCAACTTTTCTCCTCGGCGAAAGAAAATCTGCCATGAAACTCGATGTCGTCAAACTAACCAAGGCATTAGTCGCCTACCCGTCCGAAAGCCAAACCAGCAATGTCGAAGTTACCCAACACATAGCCGGGATCTTAGACCAGCTTGGTTTCCAAATAGAAGAGGTGCCCTACGCCGATGAGGCGGGCGTGGCCAAGCTCTCCATCGTCGGCAAGCTGGGCACTGGAGAGGGTGGGCTGGCCCTGATGAGCCACGACGACGTCGTTCCCGCCAATCCCGCCGACGGTTGGCTTGGCGACCCCTACGAAGCCTACGAGGCCAACGGCAAGCTCTACGGCCGCGGCTCCTGCGACATGAAAGGCCCGCTCGCCGCTTCGATTTGCGCCGCCGCCCGCTTCAAGGCGGCCGATCTTGCCGCCCCGCTCTACCTTGTCGTCACAGCCGACGAAGAGGTACACGCCGTCGGCGCGCAAAAGGTCGCGGCCCATTCCAAGCTCTTTGCCGCAGCCAGCACCGGCTGCGGCATCATCTGCGAACCCACCAGCCTCCGCGTGGTCCACGCCCACAAAGGCTCGCTGGCCATGCAAATCACCGCCAAAGGACGCCCCGCACACACCAGCACTTTGAAGGGCCTCAACGCGAACCTCAAGATGATTCCCTTTCTCGCGGAGATGAAGCGATTCAACGAGCGAGTGCTCAGCGCACACCGCTACCGCAACGAGGAATTCGCGCCGCCGCATTCCGAGTGGTGCATCGGCATCAACGATCACAATCGCGCCACCAACATCTCCCCCGCCCAGAGCATCTGCACCCTCCACTACCGCCCCATGCCCGGCATTGACGTCGATGATATCATCGACAAAACCCGCCAAAGCGCACAAAAGCACGGCCTCGACTTCGCGCTCAAGCATCGCGGCGAGCCGCTCTACACGGCAGTGGATGCCCAGCTAGTCCGCACGGCACTCAAGCTAACGGGACGCCGCAAACCCACCACAGTAGCCTACGGCACGGACGGAATGGCTTTTGTCGAGAAGATGAAACAAATGATCGTCCTCGGCCCGGGCGACATCGCGCAAGCCCACACCGCCAACGAATGGATCAAAACCGACCAACTGCGGGCCAGCGTCGATCTCTATGCCCGCTTCATCGAACACATCTGCGCTTAGGAACCAGCGCCCCCCTCAATCCCAAGAATCCACCCCAGCCAGCTTCCGCCCCACACTCGTCAACTCCGCCGTCTTTTCCTCGTAGTGCTCGCGCTCCTTGGCGTAGCGACCCAACCCGGACAAGCGTTGCTGCCAAAAGTCGCGGTGCAACCGCCGCGCCTCTGCGCCATCGCCGGCCGGACTCATGGTGATGTACTGCACCACGCGAGGCGCGTCGCCGCGATTGACGCTCGCCGTATGCGGCAAGGCCGTGCGCCAAATAATCAAGTCGCCCGCTTCAGCACCAATGCGCCGCGTCCCCAAGGCCAGCAGATCTTGCTCGCCGGGGTTGGCCCCCGCCGGCAATTGGTCGAGCCACGCCTCTAGACGCTGGTGGAATCCCGGTACGCAGACAAAGGCCCCCTGCTCGGCTGGCGTGTCGCTCAGATAGAGCACACCCTGCACGCCAAAGGACAAAGGACGCTGCTCCAAGGAGGCATCCCAGTGCAGATTGTGTTCGGGTGCCTCTTTGTCTAAGGCTGGCGGACTGATGCTGGCTCGGTCGTGGCTGACCCATAGCTTGTCCGTGCCCCAAATCTGGCTAAAGGCTTGGTGAACCCGAGGAGCCGTGCGATTGTCCCACATGGTTTGGTGGTGATAAATCTCGACCATGATGCCGCGCCGGTCCGCTCGATACCAAGTCGCGGGATCGGCTGGGTCCAGGCCGGCAAATGCCCACACCGCGCGCCCGGTGCGCTCGGCTTGGTCGCGGTCGATCACTTGGCGTGCGACCACGTATCCCTGTTCGGCAAAGAAATCCAGTTCTGCCCTGCTCAAGACATCCATGGCGGTCTCCCTCGTTATAGCAATTGGCGGGCGATGAGATGCTCGGCGATTTGTACGGCGTTTAGGGCCGCGCCCTTGCGCAACTGATCGCCGCTGACCCACAAGTCCAGCCCAGTGCCGTCGGGCCGCGAAATATCCTGGCGAATGCGCCCGACCAGTACCTCGTCGCAGCCGGAGGCTTCAATCGGCATGGGGAAATAATTCTGCTCGGGATCGTGTACTATCCGCACGCCCGCGGCCTGCGCCAAAACAGCTTCGGCCTCGGCTGCCGGAAAGGGTTCGGCAAACTCCACGTTGATCGCCTCGGAATGCGCCCGCAGCACGGGTACGCGGATGGTCGTGGCCGAGATCTGCAGCGCGTCGTCGTGGAACATCTTGCGGGTCTCGCGCATCATTTTTAGTTCTTCTTCGCAATACCCTTCCGGCCCAACAGCCGAGTCGTGCGAAAACAAGTTAAAGGCGATCGGGTGCGGGAATTCCGCCGGTTCAGCCTCCTGCCCGGCGAGCACCTGCCGCGTTTGCGTCTCTAACTCCTCCATGGCCCGCGCCCCCGCGCCACTAACGGCCTGATAGGTCGAGACCACGATGCGCTTGATCCGCCGCCGCTGATAGAGCGGCCAGATCGCCAGGTCCATGATGATCGTCGAACAATTCGGATTGGCGATGATGCCGCGATGCGCCGCCAAATCCTCGGGGTTGATCTCGGGCACCACCAGCGGCACGTCCGGGTCCAGGCGATAGGCCGACGTGTTATCGACGACCACCGCGCCCGCAGCGACCGCGTGCGGGTTAAACCGCTTGCTCAAGTGGCCCCCGGCCGAAGCCAAGACGATATCCACGCCGCCAAAGGAATCCTCCTTTAACTCCTGCACCTGAATCGAGCGGCCATCAAAGGAAATGGAGCGGCCCGCCGAGCGGGCTGAGGCCAACAGCCGCAACTCGCCGACGGGAAATGCGCGCTCGGCGAGTATTTCTAACAACACCTGTCCTACGGCGCCGGTCGCGCCCATAATAGCTACGTTGTACGCTTTGGTCACCTGCATTTCTCCGTTAGATAATCCATCAATACATGTCCGTGCTCCACCTGCATACTACCCCACTCGGCCGCCCGCTCCCCATAGGCTTGCATCGAGTCGGCCTCAATACCCGTCCCCCACAACACAAAGGGCACGGGCTCGCGGCTGTGGGTGCGCCGCGCAATGGGCGTGCGGTGGTCGGGAGTCAGCAGCACTCGATGCGGCCCCATCGACGCTAGTCCCGCCAAAATCGGGCCGACGACGCGGGCATCAAAATCCTCAATGGCCTGCACCTTGGCCCGTGAGTCGCCGTTGTGCCCGGCTTCGTCAGGAGCCTCGACGTGGACATAGACAAAATCAGCGTGCTGCAAGGCGGCCAGCGCGTATTCGGCCTTGCCTTCGTAGTTGGTATCGAGGTATCCGGTAATACCGGGCACCTCAATGACCTCTAAGCCCGCGCTTTTGCCGATCCCGCGCACCAAGTCAACAGCCGAGATAACGCCGCCCTGCAAGCCGTAGCGCTCCGACAGAGAAGCCAACCGCAGGGCGCGCCCGGCCCCCCAGAGCCATATCGCGTTGGCTGGCCGCTCGCCGCGGGCGGTGCGGGCGGCATTGACCGGTGAGGCCGCGAGAATGGGACCGGCCGCGTCCATAAGAGCGCAGATTTTATCGGCCCCGACGCCCGTCGGCTCATGCGCGGCCATGGACTCGCCCATGATGTCGTGCGGCGGATAGGTTTCCACGGCTTCTGGGCCGCGATCCCACACCAACAAGTGGCGATAGCCGACCCCGGGATAGAAGCGCAAAGTCGGCCCGCCCAACTCAGCCGCCAAGGCCCCCACCAGCTCAGCCGCTTCTTGGCTGGCGATGTGGCCGGCGCTGTAATCGACCAGCACGTCGTCCTCTCCGTAGATCAGGTTCAGGCGGAAAGCCACCCCGTCGGCGCCCAAATCGACCCCCATGCTCGCGGCTTCCAACGGCGCCCGGCCCGTGTAGTACATGCGGCTGTCGTAGCCGAAAATTTCGAGGTTGCCGATGTCGCTGCCTGGGTGCCGCTCGGCCGGGATCATCTGTACCAAGCCCCCGGCCCCTTCGCGCGCCAAGCGATCCATGCAGGGCGTAGCGGCCGCCTCCAACGGCGTCTGCCCGTCCAGTTCGTCGAGCGGATAGTCGGCCGCCCCGTCGGGCACCAACACCACGTAGCGCACGTTAGAGATCCTTCCCATTTTCTAGGGCAATTTTCTCGCACTCTGGTGAAGGTAATCCCTCTAACGCTTCACCTACTGTTTTGAAAAGTGGTAACCCAAGCAAATTTTCCTGTTCACAGTGCGTCGGTAAAGGCAATTTAGCTATTGGCCATCCTTTTTTTGAACCCAAACAGATAAATCTCCTTCTCTTCTGTGCGTTACCATAATCTACGGAATTTAGTATACCACTCTCGACATTATAACCTATTTTGTTCATTTTCTGTACTATTTTTTTAAGTAAAAACCCCTTCTCAATACCATTTATATTTGCCACATTTTCCATGACAAAGTAAGGAGGATTTATTTCCTTTAGAAAACGTATAAATTCAAAAACCAATATTCCTCTTGAATCGTCGGTTCCTTTTTGTTTTCCTGCTTGGCTAAAAGACTGGCAAGGAGGACCGCCATAAATTACCCAAATGTCATCTTTTGACACTTTGCATGTGCTAAGTAAAGTGTCAGTAGTTACTTCTGAAATATCTACGTTAAATACTTTTACTTTATCTTTAAAATATCCTTTTAGTGTATCGCAGCGATCCTCTTCAATTTCAATACAAGCGACTAGCTCAAAATGACTATTATCTTTAAATTTTATTCTCTCTGAGGCTATATCTAATCCACCTGCTCCACTAAACAAACTAAGAGTTTTGAAAATCTTCTTCTTCGGCCAATGTTTCTTTAAAAGAATCATTAGTGACTCAAAGATGGATCTACCGAGTTCGATTGGGACTGCATCACCGACTTGACTCTGAACACTAGTGAGCACCCCTTTAAATTCTAGGTCATCAGGAAATCCTTGTAATCTCGCAGCTTCTCTCGGCGTAATAAATCGGTCCTCATATGGATGAACAAACTTATTGAAAATATAACCTGTTACTGTTAGAGAAGGCTGGTCTGGATCAAGTCTTATCATTCTCAGATTTGGTCCCCCTTTGCGACTAGGATCTTCTTTGACATAGTAACGGAAGCTTTTATGCCATAGTTCCTCTGGCAAATCTTGCATTTTCTGCCCAATACCTAGTGCATTGATCCTACGTTGGACTTCCATTCCAACCTTACGGGGTTGATGATTAAAAACTTCCACCACAATATACCTCCTCATATCAAAAAGTGAATGTAGCCTTAATCCATTCATCACGAGCTGAAACCTCAGTCAAAGAAACTATACCATCAAAGAGATTAAACAGCCCTTTATCTTTAGCTAAATCACCAACGTATTGAGCAGATGCTGATTCGTCCCTTGCCCAAATTATATCTTTAACTGGCTCTATGTACTCTCCATGATGCCTAACTGCGGGAATGTTCGTCACAATGCCCACTTTATACTTAAAGGTACACGTGGGCTTACCAGCAGTCCCAATCTTCAATACTTGATAGATAGCTTTTTTAAGATCATCTGTCCTATCCATACCCACACTTGTTTTGCCGTCAGAAATAGTCTCATAACCTGTTCCTTTTCTTTTTGGCCAAGTAATAGGTCTTGGATCAGGACCTCCACAGGCATTAGTAAACCAGTATGGGTTTTTCTTAAGGCGGCTACCATAGCATTCAAATGCCTCTTTCCAGAATTCAAAATAACCCTCTATAAATGAAGGATCTGAGTCTAAAAGATTAATTAATCCATTGTATGCCCATGCCTCATCTTCTTGATCAACCTTTTTTCCTAATGGGAAAATCTGTCCGCCCCAAGTAACCTCATCCTTTTTGTATGGTAAATATATGCCTATTTCAGAATCGTAAAGTCCTGTACAATATATCTCCTCATGCTGAGTAGTTTCCATTGAATGCTCCACTGCTGTAGCCGATCTCTGGTCTTTAATAGCCAATGGTAACGTGAAAAGAGGTGCTGCTTTAATCTCTGCAAAGAAGACCACTTCGGAACCCGATGAGTTATCTCTAAAAACCAAATCTACTGGCTCATTTCCCTTCACGACCTCAATGGGAGACCCCTTCTTATGAAGCAGTTTTTGCAAAAAAAGAGCTAAAAGTTTTGAGGTTGCTAAACCAATCGAACCAGACTTCGGTTTATTGGCCTTGTGAAACACAAATTGGCCTTGGAGTAAACATCTTGGACAGGCATTGACATACGGATAGAATAGAAGCGAACAACCTTTATCGAGGCAATGCCCCCATCCTTCAGAAGCGACAGTGCGGTAGTACTCTGCTGCTACTAGCAAGTCAAAAGCTGCCGCTAGGTGGAGGGGTTTTTCGATAGCATCAGCATCAAGATAAATTTTATCTAATAGTTTGGTTGCCAAAGACTTTTCTACTTCTTCGTATATATATGGTTCCGTTTTACACAGAGCTTCTCTAATCCAGTTATCCCCATCACAGCATGAGTGTAACACATCAGATTGTTTCAACATAAAGATTCTCCTCTCTGGCCAAGCGATCCATGCAGGGCGTAGCGGCCACCTCCAACGGCGTCTGCCCGTCCAGTTCGTCGAGCGGATAGTCGGCCGCCCCGTCGGGCACCAACACCACGTAGCGCACGTTAGAGATCCTCCATGCGGATGAGCTTGACCGCCCCTTGTACCGCATCGAGTGTGGCCGCGGCCTGCTGCGCCCGCTGCATCGCGGCTTCGCGCGCCTCGTGCGTGACGATGACCAGCGGCACAAAGCCGCCCTCAAAGTCGCGCTCCTTTTGGATGACCGAGGCAATGCTGATGCGCTCCTCGGCCAAAATGCGCGAGATACCAGCGAGCACCCCGGGCTGGTCGCGGACTAAGACGCGCATAAAGTAGCGCATCGGCACATTCTCAATGGGCACAACCGAGACGGCGTCCTCGCCCAAAACCATGTCGCCAATGGACGTGCTCGCACCGGCGGCCTTGCGCTCGACCAGCTCGACCATATCCGCCACCACAGCGCTGGCCGTGGGCAGTCGCCCAGCACCGCGGCCAGAAAACACTTGCGGCCCCACCGCAGACCCCTGCACCTGAATGGCGTTGAACTCATCGTGGATGTTGGCCAATAGCGCGTCTTTTGGCACCATGGCCGGATGCACCCGGGCCTCGACGCGCCCGTCCTGTTGCTTGGCAATAGCCAGCAACTTGATCGCATACCCCAGCTCGCGGGCGTATTCAATATCCCGGCTCTCGATCGGCTCGATGCCTTCGCAAAATACGTCGCGGCCCGTGCCCGTGCAGTGGAAGGCAATGCGGCAGAGGATGGCCAACTTCTGCGCGGCGTCCATGCCGCTCACGTCCATAGTGGGGTCCGGTTCGGCGTAGCCTTGGGCTTGGGCTTCTTTGAGGACGGCGGCGTAGTCGCCCGCGCCGCGACTCATGCGCGTGAGCATGTAGTTCGTAGTGCCGTTGAGAATGCCGTACAGGGACTCGACCCGATTGGCGACCAAGCCGTTGCGCAACGAGCGGATGATGGGGATGCCGGCCGCGACGCTGGCTTCAAACATCAAATCTGCTCCATTGGCCAGTGCCAGTTCAAAAAGCTCCTCACCCCGCTCGGCAAGCAGGGCCTTGTTGGCCGTCACCACATCCTTGCCTTGTCGCAGGGCCTCGCTCACCCACTCAAAAGCCGGGGGCGCACCCGTCAATTCCACCACCAGTTGCACCTGCGGGTCGGCGACGACCGCGCCGGCGTCTGCCGTCAACAGCTCCGGTGCGATGGCGAGACTGCGCGGCTTGTCCAAGTCGCGCACCGCCGCGCTCCGCAATGCAAAATCCACGTGCTTGCGCCGCCGCAACGACGCGGGCGCGTTCTGCAACAGCTCGACCACGCCGCTGCCGACCGTGCCCAAACCAATCAATCCCACTCCTACTGGCATGTCTTTGCTCAATTCCTTGTTTCGCATCAAGTTAAAAGTTTTAAATATAGAGGGCGACGCACTTTTTGGGCAAGGCGGATCCCCCGGTGGATGGCCGCACTACGATAGCCTATATTAAGGGGACGCACCCGACGATTGGAGCCGACCCTTATGGACCTCAAAGCCTTCAAACTAAGCCTGCAAAAACAAACCCCGCCGGAGACCTCCCAAGCCCTGCAAGCCCTCTGGTACGATGCCAAGGGTCAATGGGACAAAGCCCACGAGCTAGCCCAGCAAACGCCCGATCCCATCGGGGCTTGGGTCCATGCTTATTTACATCGGGTCGAAGGCGACGAAAACAACGCCGGCTATTGGTACCAGCGGGCGCAAAAGCCCCACAGCAAGGCGTCGCTGCCCGAAGAGTGGGAGGCGATCGCCAGCGCCTTGCTCAGCGGCTAAGGCCTCCGCGTCAACGCCCGCCAAGTGTGGGTCAGTTCCGCGCGGTCTTGCAGGTTGGCCCAAATCGCGACGCCGGCCAGCACCACAAAGCATATCCCCCCTACAACCACCTGCAAAAAATCGCCGCCCACATCCGCACTAACCCAACGGCTGACCACGGCCGCGGCTCCGACCCTTGCGCTGGTCTTCAGCAGGCGACCCCACGGCAAGAGCCGGTGCAAGCCACAGCGCAAGTGCCAGCCAATCGCCGCCAACAAGAAGGCTACCTGCAAGTACGTCGCCCCGGTGGTGGCCACGGCCGGGCCGAGAAAGGCCCACTCAGGGTGCGCCCCCTGCAAGTAGCTAATCAGCACCCAACTCAAGCCGATATTGCAGCACAAGTCCCCCACGCTACTCCACAGCGCCCAGCGGGCCTTACCTATGCCTACCAGCAGCGGATTGTACGCGGCACAGCGCAGCGGCAGCATCAATAGGTAGATGCGGAAAACCCAAGCCGAGCGGTCGTATTCTGGAAAGAGCCAGCCAATCAGCGGTCCAGCAAAAGCGAGCAGAAAGGCCGCCAGCGGCAACACCAACAAAGCCAAGCGCAAAACCGCGCGCTGCCACAATGCCAATATGTCGGCGCGCCGGTCCGCCTGAAAGAGCCGACTAATCTCCGGGATCAACACGGATGTCACCGCCGACAGCAGCAGGCTAATCGGCACTTCAATGGCCCCGAAATGGTATTCGGCGAAAGTGCCAGCCGCGAAAAAGTGCAAGATCACAAAGCGATCGACGTAGCGCGAGAGGCTATTTACCGCGTCGTTGAAGCCAACCGGGCGCGCATAGCGCATCAGTTCACCCAGCCCTTCCCACCCCCACCATCGCCCCCCGGCCAATGCCAAGCGCACTAGCCAGCAGATGGCGAGCAAGCGCAACACGCCCACCCCAGAAAACAGCACCAGCACCTGCGCGGGCGTCCACCCTAGCCCCAGTGCCCCCCCCGCACCGGCAACTAAGGCCCCACTCATGGCCAGTTGCAGCCAAGCCAGATAGTGCTCGCGATCGGCAGCCACCAAGGCGGCTTCGCCCCCACCGGCCGCGACCGCCGCAAAGAGATAGGGCAGGAACAACAGCAGGTACGCGGCCACCTGCTCGCCATCGCGGGTCGCTTGCACCAGCACATCGGCCAACGGCCCTCCCCACAGCCACAGGCTTCCGGCCAATGCCAAACCCGATGCGGCCAAGCACAGCATCACTTGGCCGACGAGCAAGCGCGGCGCGGCCCGCCGGGGAAAGAAGTAGAGTAAACTCGTAGGCAACCCGCACAAAAACACCGGGATCAACGCATTGCCCACGAGCCAGACCGCGCCAAAAAGCCCGCATTCTTCCGGCGTCCAAGCGCGGGCGACCAGCGCATAAACAGCGAGGATGCCGGCGGTATTGGCCGCGCGCCCGGCAGCGACAACGCCGATCTTGCGCGTCAGCCGCCCCCTTCGATCCTGTCGATTCTGTCCAGCCATGGCACCCAACTTGACAGTGCCCACGCCGCTCGGCTTAGCACCGTATCTATCATTGAATTTGCGGTAAAACCCAGTCGATGATCGGCGGCGACGGCTCAGTCGCGGCGGACGCCCAACATGCAAAGGAAGGCCGGTTTGGGAACGATCTTGTTCAAAAGCGCATCGGCCAAGTGCCAAGCGGCATAGGGCCAGCCAGCACACCCAGCCAATTCTAGCAGTTTGTTGGTCGTCAACCGCACCGCGCGTATTTCAAAGCCCTCGCCTTGGAGATAGGCGGCGAGCGTCTCCTCATCAAAGCGGTGGAGATGCGCGTGGGCTGGCGTTAGCCTATTGCAGTGGATACACAAGTGCTCGATAATGGTCTCGCGGTACGGCACACTCACCACCAGCCGCCCTCGCGGGCGCAACACCCGTCGCGCCTCCGCTAGGGCCGCGCCAATATCTTCGAGGTGTTCGAGCACTTCGGAAAGCACTACCGCGTCGAAACACTCGGCGGCAAAGGGGAGATAGTACAAATCGCCGACCTGATAGGCTGCTTCCGCAAAGCGGGCCTTGGCACCGGCCACCCCTACCCAGCCGATGTCCATGGCACAGACTAGGGCCCCCCGGCGCTGGCAGTGCGCCCCCAGCCAACCCGATCCACACCCGATGTCGAGGACGCGTTCGCCGCGGTGCAAGTCGAGTAGGCGCACGAGGGTCTCCAGTCGCCGTTCTTCCGAGGCTCGACGCCTCGGGTCCAATGCTTGCGGATCGACAATTGCCTCGGCATCGGCCTTGTAGTGGACCTTGTAGTCGCTGAGTTGGCCTTTTTGCGTTGTGTTCATTATATCCGATGGTCTCTTGACAATGGCGGCGCAGGCCCCATACTATGCCACTCGTTAGTCTTAAAATGGTCTGTTTCTCAGGCCTGGCATCCTCTAACTACGGATCAAGTTTTCCATGGCGATTAAAATCGGCTTTGTCGGCACGGGCGGCATCGCCAACCACCATCTGCGCACCCTCGCCCAACTCGACGAGGCCGAGCTGGTTGCCTGTTGCGACGTAGTCGAAGAAAAGGCGCTCGCCGCGGCCAGCGAGTACGGGGGCCGGGCCTATAGCCACTACGAAGCGCTGTACGACAGCGAGGCACTCGACGCGGTCTATATCTGCCTGCCGCCTTTTGCCCACGCCCAGCCCGAGTTAGCGGCCATTGAGCGCGGCTTGCCCATTTTCGTCGAAAAACCTGTGGCGACTTCCCTAGAACAAGCCCGCGCCGTTGAAGCGGCCCTCCGCGCCCAAAACCTAATCAGCGCCGTGGGCTATCACTGGCGCTACATGGACACGACCGCCAAAGCAATCAAACTCCTCGGCGATGCGCCGGTGGGGTTTGCCCTTGGCTCTTGGCTGGGCGGCATGCCCGGGGTGTCTTGGTGGCGGGTACTGGCCGAGAGCGGGGGCCAAATCGTCGAGCAAACCACGCATATTTTCGATTTGGCCCGCTACCTGCTCGGCGAGGTCGAAAGCGTCCACGCCATGGCGCGCACCGGCCTGATGGAAGACGTCCCCAACTACGATGTCCACGACGCCTCGGTCACCAACCTCCGCTTCCAAAGCGGCGCGGTAGCCAGCATCACCTCGGCCTGTATGCTCTCCGCGGGCGGGCACGTAGGCTTAGACCTCTACCAGAAAAACCAAGTCCTGCGCCTCGCATCCGGTGCGCTCACCATCGACCGCCCCAGCGGCCGAGAAGTCGTTGAACTGGGCAACAATCCAACGCAAGCCCAAGATCGCGCCTTTCTCCAAGCCGTACAAACCGGCGATGCTAGCGGCATTCGCTGCTCCTACGCCGAAGCGGTCAAGACCTTAGCCGTAACGCACGCGGCCACCCAATCCGCCATAGAAGAACGCGTCGTCGCGCTGTAGGCTACTCGTCTTCGATCCGATCGAAGTCGTGGATGTCCTCGCCGGCCTCGGCCGACAGGATGTCCAGCGCGGCGCAGGCTCCGTCTCCAGCCGAGATAATGGCTTGGATCTTCTTCAGACGAGTACTCCAGCCAATGACGTATAGCCCGGCGACCGCGGTGCGGCCATGGCGGTCGGCGACCAATCCATCGGCTTCTTTGGCCACGCCCAAGCTCTCGGCCAGCGGGTTGCTCGGCCCGGTAGCCAAGATCAGATATTGGGCTTGATGGCTTTGGCCGTCGGCGGTTTCAACGACAAAGCCCCCATCGCCCTTTTCGACGCGGCTGACTTCAATGTCCTGAATGTCCCCGCCAAAGTGGCGCACTTGTTGGCGGCCAATCTGCTGGAACTCGGGTCCGGCGATCTTGGGAATGCCCAAATAATTGTACAACAGGGCTTTGTGCATGAGCGTTTTGTCTTGGCCAAAGACGGTAACGCGCAGGTCGTTTTTGGCGAGAAAGAGCGCCGCGCTCAATCCACCCGGCCCATCTCCGACGACGATAACATCCGGCATTTTCAGACTCCTTTAGCTATTGGGTTGGCGGGCGCAAATAAGGCCGTTCCCGCGTTGGCTGTCAACTTTTCCGGCGCGGGCGATGCGGTGCCAATTGTGGACGCAATCCCCGCACACCAAGGGCTGTCGTCGAATTACTCGCCTGCTGGCTCAAACACCAATTCCGGCACCACTACCTCCCAAGCATCGCATTGTATGCGGTCGCGGTACTGAGGCTCCGACGCTTCGCGGCTCCAAGCCACGATGGCAAAAACCTCGGCGGATCGACATCGCGTTCCTGGTGGAGGCTCAAACGCTCGGGCCAGACGCCCCACCACCGTCCCTGACCGGTTCAGCAATTCCCAAGATCCAGTTTGGGCAATCCGCGTTTTTAGCGGATCGCCGGGCGCCAGAGCAGCAATCGCACGATGCACCGGATGGTTGGCGCGGCAATGCCCCGCGAAGCTCAGATAGACTTCGCGCAGGCTGGGTCGCCGATATTGACGTGAGAGTTTCGGGGTTTCCGGCTGTAAAGCGTCAGACGTGCGGTGTAAAACTGAACCGTTATGCGGAAAGGCATGCGGTAGCGAGTGCTCCCAATACGCCGGTGGTTCAGGCTCTTTGGCGAAATCAGGCCGAGTGCGACTTCTGGCCGGGCGCGATCCGCGAAAACGCACAAGCGCCAGAGTCTGCCGGGCGCGCGTCATGGCCACATAGTAGAGCCGGCGCGGCGCGTCCGGGTCCTCGCTCTTATCGACATTGTTCCAGCCTCCATCGAGCACGGCCACGTGGTCAAACTCCAATCCCTTGGCGCGGTGTGCGGTCAGCAGCAAGAGCCCGCGCTGGCGGCGGCGGATGTCTCGCCCCCACTCGGCCAGCCATTCAATGAAGTGATCCACTGGCATTTCCGCAGCATTGGTTTCTAAGGAGTGCTCGTCCAAGGCTTGCCGCAGCAGGTCGTTCCATGGGCCGGGCGTTTGCGCGGCCAGCCAGCCCCTCATGTCAGCACTGCTCGCGATCCGCGGCTCCCGTCCGCGCAGCCATTCAACAAGCATGCGGGTTTCTCGCAGGTGCCAGAAGCTGGGGATTTCTTCATTTCCCATCTGCACCGGGATGCGGTGGACTTCGCAGCCGGCGCGCACCGAATCCAGATATTTCCATTCGCGGGCGATCACCGCGCACTTGGACCAATCCCAGCCCGACGAAAGGGTAGCGAGGCGCTGCAATTCGGCCAGCGCAACTTGCGCCTGGGAGACTGGATCGGGGGACGCTGGCAGAATCTGCACCCGACCTTGAGCGACCGAATCCAACGCACTCCAGTCGCCGCCAGGTGGATTCTTCGTACGCATCCGGTCAATGCGGATGGGATGGCCCGTTTTCATTCGTTGTCGAGCCGACTCAATCAACGCATTGGCCGCTGTGATGATGTGGCCGCTGGAACGGTAGTTTTCGATCAGGTAGGTGGGCTTGGGCCCATAATCTGCTTCAAAACGGCGAATGAACTCCACCGAAGCACCGTTAAAGGCGTAGATATTCTGATCGTCGTCGCCTACTGCAAAGAGCGTGAGTTTGCGCTCTTCATCCTCTAGGGTCCGACCAGCCAAGGCCGATATCAACTCGTATTGATCCGCGCCGATGTCTTGGTATTCATCTACGAGTATCCAGCGGAAGCCCGCAAGGAGCCGTTCCCGCTGATCGTCCGCTTCCTCCGGCTCCAGACCCTCTCCGCGCAACAACGCTATTGCTTGGCGCAGCACCGCCCGAAATGCACCGTCGTCAAGCCGTTTCCTTTCCCGCTCTTGGAAGCTGATGCCGACTATTCGCATGGCCAACGCGTGACAGGTGAGCACGGTCACTTCGCGGGCGTCGCTTCCGATCAAGTCCACGAGGCGTCGCCGGATCTCGACCGCCGCGTGCCGGTTGTAGGCCAAGGCGAGGATGCCGCGGGGATTTTCGCGCCTTGCACGCACTAGGTAGGCGATGCGATGCACGAGTACGCGCGTCTTGCCAGAGCCGGGACCTGCCAGTACCAGCACGTTGGTCTGCTCCCGATCATCCGCGACAATGCGTTGTTGGATGGGATTCTTCAGGCTTTCGACGATGGCCCGCCACGATTCGGGCGTGGTCTGCCGCGCAAGCTCCTTGTCCCGATCGGGTAGCCAACGGCTTAGGAAATCCCCCTCCTTTAGATTGAAGTAGTCCATAGCCAGTCGCAGGGCATCAGCCATGGCCTCAAGTCCCTGCTCGGCAAACTCCTTCATCACATGGACCTGCAGGACCTGCCCATTATAGTGCAGAGCGAGCGGTGCAAAGTCGGCCTTGGCAAAGCCGCGCTTCTCCTCAGCCAGTCGGATAGTCATGGCCTGACGGAACACGGCCAAACCCTTGTGCAGGCGAATGACCTCCTGCTCGTGTAGCCACAGGAGGGCGCGGTCTAGTAGTTTCTCAGGATTTCTGCTCTTGAAAAACAGGTCGGCAGTAATCGCTTCCAACAGCTTGCCGAGGGTAGTCTCAGCTAGCAAGTCCGTACCCCGACTCCCGGACGGCAGGCAAGCGAGCAAGTGATCCAGCAGGAGCTTCGCCCCATCGCGCCGACGCGCCGCGAGTTCCGCCATATCCGACCACTCGCGTCGCAGCGTCACCCGAACCGTCTCCGAGTCTCGCTTTTGCATTCCGATGCTGCCAGTGCCGCCCTTTTCGCCGCGCCCATCGCGGGCTATGCTGCGGAGAATGTGCTGCAGCCGTTCCGGCAGCGGATCGACCAATCCGGCATCTCGCAGGGTTTGCGCGGCGACGCGCAAATGCAGGGTTGAGGTATCCCCTTTGCCCATGTCCGGGGCCGCCTCGCGCAGATGCGCGATCAGGGCCGTCTCCAGCTCCGCTGCCTCGTCAAAGCGCTTCCGCGAGTTGCGCTCCACCCCCGCGTGGACGAAGGCGGTCAGGGCCGTATCGTTGCTGGAGACGCCTAGCCGCTCCAAGTCGTACAGAGCACCGCGCACCCCTTCGGCGCTCAGGCCGGATACACCCATCAGTTCATCGGTGGAGATGCCTTCGTCGGGATCGGCGTCGATCAGCGTCTCGGCGACTCTAAGTAGCCGTTGCCGGTAGTCATCGGTCAGGGACGCCTTCGCCAACCGACTCCGTGCTTCCTGCACCGAGTCCACCCGGAGCGACGAAGGAAACACCTGCACTTGGTTATCTTCCCGGGTCAGTAGTACCGTCTCCTCAAGCCAAGAAATGGCGGTTCGCACGCGGGTATCATCAGTGGCGGAGTCCCGCTCAAAGACCTTTTCGTCATCCGCGCCGAGGATCTCGCCAGCCGTAGCCACGATTTCGCCCTTCATGCGCTTCCTCCGGTCCAAATTGCGCAAGGCTCTCAGTACGCCGTGAATCTCTCGTCGAGTGAGCCGCGAACGCGCTAATTGGCGGAAATTCCAATCCACATCGTCCGACATATAGAGCAGCACACAGCGCGCCATCTGACGGTCGCGGCCAGCGCGTCCCGCCTCCTGTAGGTAGTTCTCCAGTGAGCCTGGGATGTCGGCGTGGATCACCAGCCGCACATCCGGCTTGTCAATGCCCATACCGAAGGCATTGGTAGCCGCGATCACGCGCAATTCGCCGAGGATGAAACATTGCTGTACGTTCTTTTTGGTCTCCGGCGGTAGCCCCGCGTGAAAATAGTCAGCCGCGATCTCCTTATCCTGTAGAAATTCCGCCACCTCTTTGGTCTGTCGTTGCGTCGCACAATAGACGATGGCACCACCGGGCGCGTCCGGCGGCAGGTCGGCCATCAGGATCTGATGGATATGCGCGAATTTCTCGGCCTCGGTCGTCGGCACCACGGTGAACTCTAGATTGGTCCGCTGGGCACCTCCGTCAAAAATCTTCAGTCCTGTACCAAGATCGTCCCGAAAATGTTGCTTGATGTCCGCTATCACGTCGGGCTTGGCGGTCGCCGTCAGGCACAGCACCGGTGGGATCGGGTCCGGTTCCGCCTTTTCGCGAATGAAGCGTCCCACGTAGCGATAATCCGGTCGAAAGTCGTGCCCCCACTTCGACAAGCAATGGGCCTCGTCCAGCACCCAAGCCCCTATCTCGCGTTGGTCGAGCGCACGGCGCAGAGAACGGTTGCGAAGTTGCTCTGGCGAGATGATGAGGATACCCGCATCCCCCAAGCGCACTCGATCCAGCGCATCGGCGCGCTCGGGCACAGACAACAACCCATTGATGGCCACGCACGAGTCGACTCCACGCGCCTCCAGCCCGGCCACCTGATCCGCCATGAGCGCGACCAAGGGCGAAATCACCACCGTGAGAGCACCCGTCTTGTAGTAGCGAGACAAAGCCGGTATCTGGTAGCAGATCGATTTGCCGGTGCCCGTGGGCAGAATGCCCAGAACGTGTTCCCCAGCCATTGCTGCTTCGACGATGGCCTGCTGCATGGGCCGGCCATCGGAGTTTAATGGCTCCGGGCGAAAATCATCAAAGCCGAACCAACGCTTGAGCTCTTTGCGCGGATCGTGTCGCTCCCGGCACCAATCGCAGTCTGCCTCGCCACAGGACCTATCCCGTAGTTGGCGCACCAACGCCCCGGCTGCTGGAAACTGATGTCGAACCCACGGCGGCATCACGGAATTGCCGCCAGCAACGGACAGATAGGCCAGCGCATAAGCCAGTGGCCAGCCGCTTTGGGTGGCATTCTCGACAATATCCCGACCGCGATTTTGACAGGTAATACCCGCAAGCTGATCGCGGATTACTGCGCTCGCGGCCGCGTCAGCGGGGCGGGGCGCACACCGTATGGCGTCGAAAACGGCGTCAAATCCTGCGCCGTCGGGTCCGGTCCCGGTCAGCCAATGCCACGCTTTGAGCAAGCCCCTCGGCGCATCGCGTAACGCGCTTTGCTGATCGTCGAAGACCTCTAGCGCGATCCGAGCGTCGAGTTCTGGATCGTTCCGGCGCCCGCGTTTTAGCGGTCCGTCCTGATAGTGTTTGACGAGGTGATGATAGGGATTGCGGGGAAAGGCGAGGGGATTGAGCCGCAGCGTATCCACGGCCGGCAGCTTCAACAACTGGAGATCGGGTTTTGCTGCTTTCAGATGGGGTCGATCGAAATCGATCAGGTTGTGGCCGAGCAAAAAGGCCGCGCCATCAGCAAATTCGTCGAGTGCGGCCAACGCCGTTGCCAAGTCGCCATCGCGGAATACCAAGGGTCGATCGACATCCGGGCGCACCGCGGCAAAGGCATGAATGCGGCGGTCCTGCTTGCCGACTTCAAGGTCGAGCGAAAGGCCGCGCAACAAAAGGTTGGAGTCCATGTTCAATGACCATTGTATTAGCCGTCGCTTTACTTTCTTCCAGTAACCTACGCAATGGTCTCACGGGGTAAAAGGAATGGAGGCCAAATGGTCCAGAGCGGCGGTCCTCGGTTGCCCTCGGTTGGCGCAACCGATAGATTGTTCATTTAGGTGGTCCTCTATTACAAAGGTATCTAACTTGATCTCCCGGACAGACGACGCGCTCGTCGCGCGTTGGCAATGCGAAACCGCTCCCCTCTTGCCGCTCCTACACGCCTTCCACGACCGCGACGGCTACTTGTCGGAAGCAGCACTCAAGGCCGTATCAACGGGCCTGAAAATCCCCCTCGCCGAGCTTTTCGCCACCGTTACCTTTTACCACCACTTCGCGCGCCAAGCCCCCGGCCAAAGCACCCCGCGCGTCTGCACCGGGCCGATATGCTCACTGCGCGGAGCCGACGCGCTCTGCGCCAGCCTCGCCCATGCCGCGCCCATGCCGTGCGCTGGCCGCTGCGACGATCCCATTCCGGTCATCAAAGGCCAGCAAGTATGGGTCGGAGCCAACGCCGAGGCCCTGGCACCCAAGCCATCGCCCCGGCCTGCGCCCAATCCCGGCGGCTATGAAGAATGCGTCTTTGCCGACATCCGCACCCCCGGTCGCGCCACCTTATCCGGCTATCGCCAAACCGGCGGGTACCGAGCGTTGCAACAAGCCCTCGCCGGAAAGCCCGCCGATCTTTTGGCCCTCATTGCCGACAGCCAACTGGCGGGGCGGGGCGGGGCCGGCTTTCCCACCGGCCAGAAGTGGCAGGCGGTCGCCGAGGCCCCGGGCGCACCCAAAACGGTCGTCTGCAATGCCGACGAGGGCGAGCCGGGCTGCTTTAAGGACCGCGCCCTCCTCGAATGGGACCCACACGCGGTCATCGAAGGCATGCTGCTCGCCGCGTACGCCACCGGTGCAACCCGCGCCTTTATCTATCTGCGCTACGAATACCCGGAAATCCACGCCATCCTCGCCAACGCATTGGCCGAGGCGCACGCCGCCCAGCTAATCGGCGCGCATATTCTCGGCAGCGATTTCTCCTGTGCGCTCCACATCCGCCGCGGGGCCGGCGCGTACATCTGCGGCGAGGAAGGCTCTTTGCTCAATAGCCTCGAAGGCAAACACCCCTATCCGCGCAATCGCCCCCCCTTCCCGGTGACACACGGTTTTGAAAACTTGCCCACGGCCGTCAACAACGTCGAAACCTTGGCCTCGGTGCCCCAAATCGCACGACGCGGTGCGGCGTGGTATCGCTCGCTGGGCCTCGATGGCCGCCCGGGCACCAAGGTTATCAGCCTCTCGGGCGATGTGCAGCGGCCGGGCAACTACGAAGTTCCCTTTGGTCTGCCCCTCGGCACCTTGCTCCACGAATGGGCCGGCGGGCCAGGATCAGGTCGCCAGCTCCAAGCCGTTACCATGGCCGGCCTCTCGGGCGGTTTTCTCGCTGGCGACGATCTCAACGTCACCCTCGATGAGCCGGCGCTCCGCGCCCGCGGCTCCATGCTCGGCGCGGGCGGCATCATGGCCTTTGACGACCGCCGCGACATGGTAGAAATTGCGCGCCAAGCCATGGTCTTTTTTGCCGAGGAGTCCTGCGGCAAGTGCTTTCCCTGCCGCATCGGCACCCAGCGGCTGACCGAGCGACTCGCCGGCCAAGGGCCTGCCGACCTAGCGGCTTGGCGCGGCGAAGTAGAAGACATCGGCGACGCCATGAAGGCCACCAGCGCCTGTGGCCTCGGCATGGCCGCCCCCCTTATCACCGATAGCCTGCTCAAGTACTTTCTCGACCAAGTGGCCCAGCGCGTCTGCGCTCGAACGAGAACCTGACCATGGATACCACCCTGACTCTAGACGGCGAAGAAATTCCCTTTGCTCCTAACGAGACCCTCTACGAGATTGCCCAACGCCAGCACCGCGACATCCCCACCCTCTGCTACGACCCGCGCCTAGAACCTTTTGGGGCCTGTCGGCTCTGCGTGGTCGAAGTCGAGGGAGCGCGCAATCCAGTCGCCTCCTGCACGGCCCAAGCCGCGCCCGGCATGGTCGTCAAAACGGCGACTGCGACCATTGAAAAGCACCGCAAGACCCTGCTCGAAATGGTGGTCTCGGAAAACCGCGCAGTCGAGGTGGATCCCCTGCGCGGATACGCTTCGCAAGAGCTAACCGACCTCGCCGACCGCTACCAAGCGCGCTCTGGCCGCTTCCAAGGCAAGCGATCAGGCCAAGCACATCCAGCCGACGACAACCCCTTCATCTTGCGCGATTACGACTTGTGCATCTCGTGCAATCGCTGCGTCCGCGTCTGCGCCGAGCAGGAAGGCGACCACGCCATTGCCGCGATGGGGCGCGGCTTTCACAAGCAGATCACCACCGAATTCAATGGCTTGCTCAAGGATTCGTCCTGCACCTTCTGCGGCCAATGCGTCCAGACCTGCCCCACCGGGGCCCTCGCCGACAAAAAGGCCCTGCGCGCCGCCGACTTGCCCGGCGCCATCGAAAAGACCCGTTCGGTCTGCCCGTATTGCGGCGTTGGCTGCGCCGTGGATCTGCTGTCCAAAGGGGATAGGCTCGTCGGCATCCAACCGGCCATGGACGGCCCGGCCAACGAGGGTGCGCTGTGCATTAAGGGCCAGTTTGCCTTTGACTTCGTCCAGCACCGCGACCGGCTCACACAGCCCCTAGTCCGCGGCGAGGACGGCCAGCTTCACCCCACCGATTGGGAGACCGCGCTCGACCGCGCCGCCCAAGGCTTTGCCCAGGTGCTCGCCAAACACGGTCGCCACGCCATCTACGGCGTCGCCTCCGGCCGCACGCCGTCGGAAGCCAACTACTGCCTGCAAAAGTTTATCCGCCGAGGCTACGGTACGCACTACATAGACAACTGTAGCCGTGCCTGACACGCCCCCACGGTTGCCGGTCTGGCAGCCACCATCGGACGCGGAGCCATGTCGAACCCTTTGGCCGACATGGACAAACCGGACCTGATTTTTTGCATCGGCACCAACATGACCGAGTGCCACCCAGTGGCCGCGACGCGCCTTAAGAAGGCACTCAAGCGCGGGGCCAAAATGATCGTGGCCGATCCGCGCAAGATCGACCTCGCGCAGATGGCCGACCTGTACCTGCCGATCCGCGTTGGCTCGGACGTGGCACTCTTGCTGGCTATGGCCCACGTGATCGCCCGCGACAATCTAGCCGATCGCGCCTTTATGGAAGCGCGCACGGCCGACTTTGAGCCGTTCCTAGCGCATGTCGTCGAGTTCACGCCCGAGTGGGCTGCGACCATTACCGAGGTGCCCGCCGCCGCCATTGAACAGGCCGCCCGTTGGTACGGGGCCGCCGACAAAGCCGCCATCTACTACACGCTCGGCATCACCGAGCACATCTGCGGCGTCGATAACGTCCAGAGCCTGTGCAATCTCGCCCTGCTGACGGGCAACATCGGCCGCGAGGGCACCGGCATCAATCCCATGCGCGGGCAAAACAACATCCAAGGCGCCGGCGACTCTGGGGCCATCCCATCCAATTACCCCGGCTTCCAGCCGGTTGATCGGCCTGAAAATCGGGCAAAATTCACCGCGCTCTACGGACGCGAAATAGACCCGGACAAAGGCATCACCAAGGTCCAAGCACTCAACCGCTGCGGCAGCGAGATTTTCGCCATGATTATCGACGGCGAAAACACCGTCGTCTCCGACCCAGACCGCAACCACTGCGAACACGCCCTCAAAAGCCTGGATCACCTCGTGGTCATCGACATTTTTCTCACCGAGACCGCCCAGCTAGCCGACGTGGTCTTCCCGGCCAGCGCCTTTGCCGAGACCGACGGGGTCTGCGTCAACACCGAGCGCCGGGTCCAGCGCCTGCGCCAAGCCGTGCCCCCGCCCGGCGAGGCCAAGCCCGACTGGTGGATCATCAGTCAGCTCGCCCAGCGGCTGGGCTTTAGCGGCTTCGACTACACCGCGGCCGAGGACGTATTCAACGAACTGTGCGGCCTCTCGCCCATCTATGCTGGCCTCGATTGGGAGCGAATCGACAAGGGAGAGTACCACTGGCCCGTACCCGAAAAGGGCCACCCGGGGACGCCAATTTTACACGAGGGGACCTTCAAAAACGGCCGCGGCCTTTTCAAGGTCATCCGCTACCGCGACCCGGCCGAGACTCTGTCGGCTGAGTTCCCGATCTGGCTGACGACTGGCCGCCGACTCCAATCCTACCATACCCGCACTCAGACCGGCCGCGCCCAAGGGATCGACTACCTACTCGCCGAAGAACGCCTCGAAGTCCACCCCGAAGACCTCGCGGCTTGGGGCCTCGCAGACGGCGACTTGTGCCGCCTGTCCAGCGCCCGCGGCACCATTAAAATCCGCGTCAAAGCCACCACCCGCTCGCCGCGCGGCACGGTCTTTGCCAGTTTCAGCTTCAACGACGTGCCGATCAACGTCCTCACCGGCTCCGGCTACGACCCCGTCACCCACACGGCTGAGCTCAAGGTCTGCCCGGTGCGCGTCGAGGCGTTTCGGTATCCACAATAAACTTTCACATCGGCTCCATCTGACGACAAAGGCTCTGCGTCTGTTGACATACAAGGGCAACTTTGACGCCCCGTTGCACTTGGCCTACTGTTAGGCCCTTTAACTCGACCGGAGCCTTCCACCATGAGCACTGCGACCCTACCCCTATCCCGCGACCAAATCCCCGCTGTCGTCGCCGAAGAAACCTCGGCCCAACGGCTGATTGTCGACGACTGGCATACCCATCTCCTCGGCCCTCAAGCCGGCCCCCAGCTCTGCCTGTACGGCATTGACCAGCAGCTCGTCTATCACTACGTGCGCCGCAAACTTTTCGCCGCCGGGCACATCGACCCGGCTACCTTTTATTCGTGGCCGCTAGAAAAACAAGGCGACTTTACTTGGCAGAAGCTGTTTGCCGACGCGGCTTCCGACCCGTTCGACGAAGGCTGTCGCGGCGTGATCGTCGCGCTAGAAGCCCTCGGCCTCGACGCCAACGCCACCACCCTCGACCAGGCGCGTCAGTTCTACGCGGACACGGCCCCGGAAGAAATCCAACGCCGCTGTATGGAACTGGCGGGCGTGCGCCGCATCGTCGGCACCCAAGACGTATTCAACGACCAAGAGCGCGTCTATTACGAAAGCGGCGAGTGGGACGAATGCTATCGGTCCGGCTACCGCCTCGACGAACTCGTCTTGCACTACCCGCGCGCCGCGGTACAGCTCAACGCCTGGGGCTACGCGGTCGGCAACGACCCCAGCCAGCCAGCCACAGCCCAAGCCATCCGTCGCTTCCTCGCCGACTGGTACGACAAGTTGCACGGCGTCGCGTACGGCGCGTGTTCGTTCCCGCCTCACTGCCAAGTCCACGACCTCAGCGGGCTGGAGGGGGCCGTCCTCCACCACTCGGTGCTACCAGCCCTGCGCGAACTCAACTTGCCCTTCTTCATGATGCCCGGCCCCATCCGCCAGCTCAAGCCCGAATGGCGCGACGCCGGTGATGGCCTCGGCCTAGCCGACATGTATCCCTACCAGCAGCTAGTGCGCCGCCATCCCGACAACGCCTTCTTCATCACCCCGCTTCACAACGCCAATCAGTACGACGCCAGCGTCCTCTCCTGTCACAACGACAACATCATGGTCATTGGCCACTGGTGGTTCAATTACCATCCAGGCTTAGTCGAACAGGACCTGCGGACGCGCCTAGAGATGACCGGCGACCGCTTCATCCCCTTCAACTCGGACGCGCGCGTACTGGAAAACCTCATCCCCAAGTGGCAGCGCTTCCGGGACATCCTCGCCAAAGTCCTAAGCGAAAAATACCAAGACCTGCACGACGCGGGCCGACAAGTAACCCGCGCTAACATCGCCCAAACCCTCCAAACCCTCTTCACACCCAATCGCTTTTCCCAACTCAACTAAGGGAAAGGAAACCATACTTGAGCAAAATTCTCGATTTTCGCAGCGATGCCTCAAGTCAGCCGACGCCCGCCATGCGCCGAGCCATGGCCGAGGCCCAAGTGGGCAACGACGATTTTCGCGACGATCCGACCATAAATCAGTTGGAGGAAAGAGGAGCGCATTTGCTGGGCAAAGAAGCGGCACTCTTTGTACACAGCGGCACCATGGCCAATCTAACGGCCGTGATGTCTCACGTCGAAGCCGGTGCAACCATCATCGTGGGGGAGCACTTTCACATATTCGACTACGAGCGCGTGGCAATGCGGCGAGTCGCCGGGGTCGAACTCGCAGTGGTGTCAGACCAGACGCACGCGGGAAGCACGCGGCTGATGGTCGAAGAAGCAGAGGGCGAAGGGCTGAAGCCGGGTCTGCTTTGTCTGGAGAATTCGGTCAATACCCCCGGTGGCACCTTGATTGAGTTGGATCATCTCGGCCATTTGGCCGGGTGGGCGGCGGAACGCGGGATACCAGTGCATCTCGATGGGGCGCGGCTTTTCAACGCCTGCATCGGGTTGGGCGTCGCGCCCCAAGAATTGGCTTCTTGCGCCGATTCAGTATTCCTAGGGCTATCAAAAGTCCTAGCCGCCCCATGCGGTGCCTTGTTGGCCGGTTCGGGCAAATTCATTGAACAGGCGCGGCACAACCGCTGGATGCTTGGGGGCAACTGGAAGCAAGGCGGGGTCGTGGCCGCAGCCTGTCTGGCGGCACTGGACACCACAAACGAGCGCATGGTGCAAGATCACGAGCATGCCGCACGGCTGGCCATCGGGCTCGACGCCGTCGAAGGGCTGGCCGTCGATCGCAGTCGAGTAGTGACGAATATTCTCTACATGCAGGTGACCGAAGATCGCCTAGATCTAGCGGCCTGGTCGGACTTTATGGCCCGGCATGGCGTATTAACCGGCGGCTTCGAGCCGGAGCGGTTCTGCCGCTGGGTGACCCATCCAGACATCGCGGCCGACGACATCGACCGGGCTGTGGAACTGGCCGCCGAAGCGGTCCACTGGGCGTTGGCTTTGTAGTCGCGCTTTTGTACTATATTAGACGAGAGACGCCGCGACTCTGCGCGATTCTACGTTGTCCCCTCGGTGCTGCCAACGCTGGCACAGGTCAAACACCGCCCCATAGCCCTCTAACTAAGGATTCCAATGAACGGCTACACACACCGCGAACTACTGCCCCTCGGCGAGGACCCCACTCCCTATCGCCTGCTGACCGCAGATTACATTTCGACTAGCGAGTTTGAAGGGCGCCCGATCCTCAAGGTCGCGTCTGAGGGCCTGGCCCACCTCGCAGACCAAGCCATCCGCGACTCGGCTCATCTGTTGCGCCCCGGCCACCTAGCCCAACTGCGCCGCATTCTCGACGACCCAACCGCATCGAGCAACGACCGCTTCGTCGCGCTCGACATGCTCAAAAACGCCAACATCGCCGCTGGTTGGGTCCTGCCGATGTGCCAAGACACGGGCACGGCTATCGTCATGGGCAAGAAGGGGCATCAGGTGTGGACCGAAGGCGACGACGAAGCCGCGCTGTCGGCCGGCATCGCTAAAGCCTATCAGGAGACCAATCTTCGCTACAGCCAACTGGCCCCCCTGAGCATGTTCGAGGAGCAAAACACCCGCACCAACCTCCCGGCCCAAATCGAGATTTTCGCCGAGCAGGGCATGGCCTACAAGTTCATGTTCATGGCCAAAGGCGGCGGCTCGGCCAACAAGAGCTTCCTCTTCCAAGAGACCCGGGCCCTACTGACCCCAGAGCGGCTGCACAGCTTTATCGACGACAAGCTCCGCATGATTGGCACGGCCGCCTGCCCGCCCTATCACCTCGCCTTGGTCATCGGCGGCACCTCGGCCGAGCACACCCTCAAGTTGGCCAAGCTCGCCAGCACCCGCTATCTCGACAGCCTGCCGACCCAAGGCAACGAGTACGGCCAAGCCTTCCGCGACTTGGACATGGAGGCCGAGGTGCTCAAGCTGAGCCAAGAGATTGGCATTGGAGCGCAGTTTGGCGGCAAGTACTTCTGCCACGATGTGCGGGTGGTGCGGATGCCGCGACACGGCGCCTCTTGCCCGGTCGGGCTAGCGGTTTCCTGCTCGGCCGATCGCCAAATCCTCGCCAAAATCACCGCCGAGGGCCTGTTCCTCGAAGCCCTCGAGACCGAGCCGGTCAAATACCTGCCCGAAATCAGCGCCGACCAACTCGGCGGCCCAGTCGTCGAAATCGACCTCAACCGACCCATGGACCAAATCCGCGCTACCCTCAGCCAACATCCGGTCAGCACTCGGCTCTCGCTGACCGGCCCGATGATCGTAGCCCGCGACATTGCCCACGCCAAGCTCGCGGAGCGGCTCGACGCTGGCGAGGGCCTGCCCCAGTACTTCAAGGACCAATGCATCTACTACGCCGGTCCAGCCAAAACACCCGAAGGCTATGTGTCTGGATCGTTCGGCCCGACGACGGCCGGGCGCATGGATGGGTACGTCGATGCGTTCCAAGCGGCTGGCGGCAGCATGGTTATGTTGGCCAAAGGCAACCGCTCGCGCCCAGTCACCCAAGCCTGCCAAAAGCACGGCGGCTTCTACCTCGGCTCCATCGGTGGGCCAGCCGCACGGCTGGCTCAAGACTGCATCCGCCAGGTCGAAGTCTTGGCATACCCAGAGCTGGGCATGGAAGCGATTTGGCAAATCGAAGTCGAGGACTTCCCCGCCTTTATCGTCGTCGATGACAAGGGCAACGACTTCTTCGCCCACTTTATGCGGCCCGCTCAGTAGGGCGAGGACAACAGCGTGCAATCCACCGAGGCGTGCCGGGCGGCGGTTGAAAACGCCTGCTCGCTCTCGCCGTTGTCACCGGCAGCATCCGGCGCGCTTCATGTCGCCAAGGATCGCCCTCATTGTTACCAGATCTATTCGTCGCGCCCTTGGGCGGACATACCGCCGCGCGAGCCGATCTCTGAGTAAAACGCTACTTCTTCGCCTGCCGCAGCACCCCCTTGAACGCCTTATCAATCTCACTGCGCGCGACGATCGCGTCCTTCCACACATCGGGAAAACAGTCGAGCGCGTAGCCCGAACCCTTCGGCCCCAGCTCGACGACCGCCCATAGCTCGGTGGCCCGGCGCTGTCCCTTGACCCAATGGTCAGAGCAAGTGCTTGAGAAAGTTGTCGCGCCACGTGATAAAATCCGCGTCGAGCACCCCGCGGCCGTTGGTGACTGGCGTCTGGCAATGGCTGCCCGTAAAGGGACGAAAGTGAATCAACTCGCTCATTTTGAGCAGGTCGGGGCGGTACTCGGCACCGGCTTCAACAACGGTCGCGGTCGATCGCGCCTAAACGACAATCCGCTTTTCTCCGGTATATACATTGAACCCGCGCCCGCGCAAAAATCCCAACAGCGTCATGCCGGATTCCCGCGCCAGATCCACCGCCAAGCTCGACGGTGCCGATACGGCCGCGACCACCGCAATCCCCGCCATCCGCGCCTTCTGCACGATTTCAAAGCTGGTGCGGCCGCTGACCATCAGCACGCTTTTGGCGGGGACCGATGCGTTGTGCAGCGCGTAGTGGCCGATGAGCTTATCTACTGCGTTGTGCCGCCCCACGTCCTCGCGCAAAACGCGCAAGGCGCCCGCTCGGCTAAATAGAGCCGCCGCGTGTAGCGAGCCGGTTTGTTCGAATACATCTTGGGCCTGACGCATGCGGTCGCCGAGGCCGTAGAGCACGGCTAGCGGTACGGTAAAATCGCCCGTCAGCGCCGGGGCCTCGCAGGTGATAGCTTCAATGCTGGCCTTGCCGCAGACCCCGCAACTCGACGAGGCGTAGAAGTTGCGCTGGAGGCGTTGCCGGTCAAAGACCACGCCAGCGGCCAGCTTGACCTCGACGATATTTTGCTCGTTGGGCGGCTCCGCCGCCGTGCAGTACGAGATGGCACCCAACTCCTGCGGCGATTTGATCAGGCCCTCGGTACACAAAAAACCCGCCGCCAATTCAAAGTCGTGGCGCGGGGTGCGCATGACCACCGCAATCGGCGTCTCTTCCACGCGGATTTCCAGCGGCTCCTCGACGGTCACGCAGTCGTCTTCGGCCGCTTGGTCGGCCTCGCGGAAGCGCCGAATCGGTCGCTGCGCCACTCGCTGCTGCCGCTCCATCACATCGGCCCCACCCGCCGAGGCCCCCGGTCCATCGCCAGCATGGAAGCGTCGAAACTCTTTTGCATCAGCGCCAACTTGAGCGGCTGCGCCTCCGGCTCGTCCCACATGTTTTCAAACTCGCCGGGGTCCTCTTCCAAGTCGTACAGCTCGCCCAAATCGCGTCCGTGATAGAGCACCAATTTGTAGCGCTCGTCGCGGTACATGGTGGCAAAAGTGCCATCGGGTGCTTCTAGGGCGTCGTAGTACTCGCAGCGGACAAAATCGCGATGCGGTGCCGCGCACTCACCGCGCAAAATCGGCAAAAGCGAGCGACCCGTCATCCGCGCTGGCACCGCCAGCCCGGCCAGTTCCAACAGCGTCGGTGCTTTGTCGGTCAACTCGACCAGATCGTCGCGCACCAAGCCCCGCTCAAAGTGTCCCGGCCAAGAAAAAATCAGCGGCACTCGCACCAAACCCTCGTAAAAGCGGCACCCCTTTTGGATCAACCCGTGATCGCCGAGCATTTCGCCGTGGTCAGACGTAAAAATCACCACGGTATGGTCGCGCTGGCCGGTGTCTTCGAGCGCGGCTAGCATCCTCCCGACTTGGTCGTCGATCTGCTTGATCATCGCGCAGTACGCCGCCTGTAACACGCGCGCGTCAGCCCCGGGCACTGGGCGGTCTTTTTGCAAGGGATCGCGGATGTCGAGCGCGTCTGGCCGTCGTCCCTTGGACTGGAAATCAATCGCCGCCAGTTTTTCCTGCTGCGCCAAGTCGCGGTCGGCGAAAAGCGGTCCGGGCATGGCGGCTGGGTCGAAGCGGTCGCGGTAGCTCTGCGGCGGATTGAACGGCGGGTGCGGGTCGTACACGTTGACGCTGGCGAGCCAAGGGCCGGCGCGTTTTTCGCTCATAAACTCAATGGTTTTCTCAGCGCACCACGTCGTCTGGTGAAACTCGGCTGGCAATCCGTGCGGATATTGCTTCATCAACTCGCCTAAGACTTCTCCCTTTGCCCGCACCCAGTCGGCATAGCCGTGCCCCTGCGGCCAATCGTCGCGGGGTGCGTGGCTGTACTCCCAGTAGCGATACCCGTCATTGACGCGCGGCTCAATGCGTCGATAGGCGCTGGCCAAGTGCAGCTTGCCAATCAGACCGCAGTCGTACCCGGCCTCGGCTAACGTCCGCGTGACCAGCGGCGGGTGGTCGGGAAAACGGTCGAGGCCGTTGCCGTTGATATGGACGGCACTAGCGTACTGGCCGGTGAGAAAACTCGCGCGGCTCGGCGTACAGATCGGGCTTTGGCAATAGGCGTGTGTAAAAGCCACGCCCTCGGCGACCAGCCGATCGAGGTGCGGCGTATCAACGTGGGAATAACCGAGCGCGCCGATGGTGTCGTAGCGCTGCTGATCGGTGCAGATCCAGAGGATGTTGGGCGGCGTCATAGAGAAGCGTCCTTTGTTGGGATAAGTCTCGTTTTTTGGATAAGTTACGGCCCAGAGCAACAGGGCACAAGGAGCGACTAGCGGCCAAGACAAACGCAGACTTGGGCCATCGGGCATGGCGCAAATTTAGACGCATTGTCTGTTGTTTTTTATAATCTATTGATGGAATTCGAGTGCGACCCTGAGAAAAGCTAGGCTAGTGAAGAAAAACACGGCATTGATTTTGTTGCCGCTCAAATCTCGTGGAACGACTCATATGCGTCTGACCTTTGAAGAAGGCACTCTGCTTCTGCGCGACTATCGAGGCGCGGACGCGCCCCCGGCCTTTGTCTGGGATGCGCGCGTCGATCACTGGCGCGCCCAAGCCCACTTCTACCGCGAAAGCGTCGAACACCTCAAACGGCACGATGTCACCTTTAAGAATACAGCCCCGCGCTACAATACCCTGGCCCTACAACTACACACCGCGCCTGAGCCACACCCGCACCAAGCCGAAAGCATCGCCGCTTGGCAACAGCACGGCTGCCGCGGCGTAGTCGTTTTGCCGACCGGTGCGGGCAAGTCGCACGTCGCGCTCATGGCGATGGTAGAAGTACAGCGCAGCACCCTCGTGGTCGCGCCGACCATCGACCTGATGAACCAGTGGTACGACCTGCTCACCCGCTCATTTGCCGTCGAAGTCGGCCTGCTCGGCGGCGGCTATCGCGAACTAGCCGACCTGACCGTCGCCACCTACGACAGTGCCTACATGCAGATGGACCGCTACGGCAACCGCTTCGGCCTTATCGTCTTCGACGAGGTCCATCACCTGCCCGGCGAAATGTATAGCCACGCCGCCGAAATGTGTCTAGCGCCCTACCGCCTAGGGCTAACGGCCACGCCCGCCCGCGCCGACGGCCGCCACGTGCTCCTCGACACCCTCGTCGGTCCCACAGTCTACGAGCGCGGCATCCGCGCCTTGTCCGGTGAGTACCTAGCCGACTATCGCGTCGAGCGCCGCCAAGTAGATATGGTCGCTGAAGAGCGCGTCCAGTACGAAGCCGCCCGCGACGAGTACCAAGCCTTCCTCGCCGCCAAAAACATCCGCCTCGGCAGCAAAGATGGCTGGCGGCACTTCGTCATGCTCTCGGCCCAAAGCACCAGCGGCCGACGGGCCATGCACGCCTACCGCCGCCACCGCCAACTCGCCCTCGGCGCGGCCGCCAAGCTCCGCGTCCTCGAAGACATCCTCAAGGCCCATCCGCGCGATCGCGTGTTGGTTTTTACCAACGACAACGAGACCGTCCATCAGATCGCCCGCACTTTCTTGATCCCGGCCATCACCCACCGCACCCGCACCCGCGAGCGCAAGGCCATCCTCGAAGCCTTCAACAAAGGGGAGTACCTCGCCCTCGTCGCCTCAAAAGTGCTCAACGAGGGCGTCAACATCCCCGAAGCCAACGTCGCGGTAGTCCTCTCTGGCTCGGGGACCATCCGCGAGCACGTCCAGCGCCTCGGACGCATCCTCCGCCGCCGCCAAGGCAAGGAAGCTGTGCTCTACGAAGTCGTCTCCAAAGACACGGTCGAAGACCGCATCAGCGACCGCCGCCGCCGCCACGAAGCCTACGAGTAAGCCCGGTGCTGACCTCAGACCTCCTGCTGACCCGCTCGCGCGGCCCCTACATCGAACCGCGCTATGTCGCCGTCGAAGACCCAGCCCTCATCGATCTAGCCCAAGCCCTCATCGAAATCCACGCCGCACACCAAGGCAAAACCCGGCGCGAACTACAGCAAGCCCTCGACTTGCTCGCCGGAGACCGCACCGACTACCGCATCCAGCGCGGCCTAGCCAAGCTACTCTGCGACCACTACTGCGAATTTCAAGTCGATAGCCCCCAGCCCCCCGAAGCCTTGCGCCACGCTGTTTTTGCCTTGGCTCGCGCCCACCATCCGGTCGTCCGCGAGACCAGCCTCATCTATCCGGTCAAGCGCGAGGATGTGCTGGACCAAGTCGCCAGCAAACACCAAATCAGCCGCGAAGAAGTGCTCGCCGGGCTGTACGCCGACCTGCCCGAAAACCACCAACTCGCAACCTTTGCCGCGCCCTCGGCCAACGAGTTGCTGCTGCGCTACAACGTGGCACTAGCCCAAGCCATGCTCTACCGCTGCGAAGTGCTGCGCCTGAGCGTATATCGCAACCTGCCCGTGCGCTACAAGCAGCTTTTCAAGTTCATCAAGTTCTACCGGCTGATCCACACCATCGAAGGCGATGTCGATGCCGGCTATGAAATCGGGCTCGACGGCCCGGTGAGCATGTTTCGCCACTCGCAGAAATACGGCCTGCAAATGGCCATTTTCCTCCCGGCCTTATTGCTGTGTACCCGCTGGTCAATGCAGGCCGACATTTTGCGCCAAGACGGTCGCCGCCAGCACTTCGTCCTCGATGATCAATCGGGCCTAGTGTCGCATTACAAAGATCAGGCCCGGTATGACTCGCTGTTGGAAGAAACGTTTGCCGCGCGTTTCGCCAAGGCCAAAACCCAATGGCAGCTAGAGCGGGAAAGCGAAATCGTCAATCTCAAAGAGACCGTAATGATCCCGGACTTTACCTTCCGCCATCCCGATGGCCGCACGGCATTGTTGGAAATCATGGGCTATTGGCGGCCCGAGTATTTGCGCCGCAAGCTGGAAAAGCTGCGCCAAGCTCAGCGCCGCGACTTGCTGGTGGCCGTCTCGGCCAACCTCAATGTTAGCGAGGACGATTTTAAGAACGTGCCCGGTGGGATCTTCTTTTTTCGCAACAAAGTCCAGCCCAAAGACGTCATACAGCTATTGGACCAAGTCGAACCGCCCGCTGGTGGGCAAACGCTCAAGTGAGCCATCCATCCACGGTCCCCATGCACCCATTCCTCGCCGCCCTCCACCACCGCCCGTTGCTCGCCGATGGGGCCTTGGGCTCGTACCTGTTCGCGCTCACCGGCCGCGTCTCCGAGCAAAATCACCTCTACGAAGCCTTCAACCTCGCCCGCCCGGCCCTCGTCCGCCAGCTCCACCTCGACTATCTGCAAGCCGGTGCCCAATGCTTGACCAGCAATTCCTTTGCCGCCAACGCGACCTATCCCTCGGCCGCATCCATCGCCGCGATCAATGCGGCGGCTGTGTGTTTGGCACGCGAGGCCATTGACCAGTACCGCCAACAGGCTCAATGCAGCGATCCTTTGTTCGTCCTCGGCTCCCTAGGTCCGCCCCTGCCAACCGCCCAATCCCCGCGCACCGCCAGCGACCTGTACCGCGCCCAAATTGAGGCCCTCGTCGAAGGGGGCGTCGATGCCTTGTTGTTGGAAACCTTTACTTGCCTCGATCAGGTCGCCGCCCTCTTAACGCTGTTACAAGACCTCGACAACCCCGCGCCCGTCATCGTCCAAATGGCCTTGCACCAGCACGGCGGCACGTGGGAACAAGCCCCCCAACCATACGTCCAAACCGCCGCGTCCTTGGGCGCCGATGTCGTTGGCATCAACTGCTGTGCGCTCGCAGAAGCGCGGGCCTTCCTCGACGCAGCGCGAGAATGTGCATCCGTGCGCGACGGCCAAGTCCTGCTCGCGGCCATGCCCAACGGCGGCGAGTTCCGACGGGTGGGCCATCGCTACCTGACGGGCGTCAACCCCGAGTCCATGGGGCGCTTTGCCCGCGAAATGGCGCGCCAAGGCGTGCGCCTCATCGGCGGCTGTTGCGAGGTACATCCCCCTCACATCCACGAGATGCACAACTACCTCCACGGCCTAGCGGCTGGGCAGCGCATCGTCCCTTTGGCCAAGACATCGGACCAACAACCAACCGCCGCCGCCGCCAAGCGCCGCAACGGCCCATTCTCGCGCAAGCTCGTCGAGGGCCAATTCGCCGTCAGTGTTGAGCTATTGCCCCCGCGCGGCACGGGCGGCTTAAAAGCCCGGCTCGCTTTTGTCGCCGAGTTGGCCGCCTCGGGCTTGGCCGATGCCCTAGACCTAACCGATGGCTCGCGCGGCATCCCCCTAATGCCGCCGGGCGACTTCGCTCAGCTCATCCGCCGCCGCTTGCGTTGGTCGCGCGATCGCCTCGAGCTAATTCCCCATTGCACCTGCCGCGACCTCAACGCCATGGGGTTGCAAAGTCGGCTCATCGGCTACTGGGCCAACCGCATCCACAACGTCCTCTTCATCACCGGCGATCCCCCGAAAATGGCGCCGACCTATCCGCGCTCCACCGCTGTTTTCGACCTCGATTCCACGGCCCTCATTCGCTATACCCACGCCTTTCTCAACGCGGGCCTGGACTTTGGCGGCCAACCGCTCGGCACACACCGCGACCCCCGCACCCACTTTACCATTGGCACGGGTTGCGAGCCAGAAGCCCTCGATCGCCAGCGCGAGTGGGAGCGGCTGGCGCACAAAATCGACGCCGGCGCCGATTACGTAATGACCCAGCCGACCTTTGACTGCAAGGCACTAGCGGCCCTTGCCACGTATCGCGCTCAGGTGCCGATCCTTGTGGGAGTCATGGTGCTGCGCGGCTTGGAACACGCTCGGCGCATTGCCGAGGTGCCCGGCGTGATCGTGCCGGAAGCGATTTTTGCCAGACTGGCCGCGTATGCAGACCCGGCCGACCAAGCTAAAGCGGGCGTCGAATTGGCGGCCGAGCAGGTGCGTCAAGTCCGTGCGGAGGGCTGGAGCGGACTGTACCTGATGTCGCCGGCCGGACCCCAGCCGGTGCTAGCGGTGCTCAAGCGGGGTCTGGACTGAACCGCCCGCCGCTAAGCAGAAGGCTCCGCGCAGAATTTGCGCTGCACAAAACGCAGCGCGGATTGGTAGTTGTCGAGCTGCCCCTCCAACTGGGCATCCTCAACCGCGGCGAGAATTTCCCTAAACAAAGGGCCAGGAGCAAAACCCATGGCGATGAGGTCGCTGCCCGTGAGCAAAGCCGGCGGGCGCAACTGCTCCTTTTTTAAGGTAGCCAACTGATCTCGGCAAAATTCGTACAGGTCGAGCTTGCCGTGGCTGGCCAAGCAATCGGCGCGGTGCAACTGGAGCAACTCGGGAAAGTGCGGCTCGCGCAACAGACGCATGAGCGTACTCGGGCGCATCTGACGCACGTGGCTTATCCGCATGTGTTCGGCCACGAGCACACAGATGACCCGCCGCGATTCGTTGGACATCCGCAACCGCCCGCAGATCGCCGCCGCCATTTCCGAGCCAACCGCGTCGTGGCCGTGGAAGCGGATGCGCTCGGCACGCACCATGGTTGACGGCTTGCCAATGTCGTGGAGCAATGCACTCCAAGCCAGCTCAGCCGATGGCGCGTCGAGGTATTCAAAGAGAAGCTGGACGTGGGTCCACACGTCGCCTTCGGGATGGAATTCAGCCTCCTGCGGCACGCCGCGCATGGCCGCGACTTCCGGCAGCACGGCCGGCAGCAGCTTCGACTGGTCCAACAGGCGCAAGCCACCCCTAGCCCCCCCTTCGGTCAACAGCAGGGTTAGCTCGTCGCGGACGCGCTCGGCACTGACGCTGGCAATGGAATCGACCTGAGCGCAGAGCGCGTCCCATGTTTTGGGTTCAATGGTAAAACCGAGCCGGGCGGCAAAGCGCACGGCCCGCAACAGGCGCAGATGGTCTGCGGCAAAACGCCCGGCCGGATCGCCGATGGCGCGAATGACCTTGGCACCGAGGTCGCGCTGTCCGCCGACATAATCGAGCAGTTCACCGCGCTCCGGGTCGTAGAACAGGCCGTTGATGGTAAAGTCGCGGCGCTCGGCATCGGCGCGGGCGTCAGCCGGCTCGATCGCTGCGGGACGGCGGCCATCGCGGTACGGGCCGTCGCTGCGAAAGCGTGCGACCTCGTAGTCGCCCTCGTCGAGCACCACCAATGAGATGCCAAACTGCGCGCCCACCGGCACGGTGTGCGCAAAGAGCGCAGCCACTTCTTCCGGCCCAGCATCCGTAGCTATATCCCAGTCCTTGGGTACGCGCCCCAACGCCAAGTCGCGTACGCAACCACCGGCTAGCAGCGCTTGGAAGCCGGCCCGGCGCAAAGTCTCGACGACGCGCCGGGCCCCAGCGTCTATATTCGCGTCCATTAGCGAGACGATAACTGTAGGCGGACCGCTTGTCAAAAGTGCTTGCCCATTTTAGGAAGCTAATGATATTTTTGACAGAGAGGCGCTCAATCTATCTGGGGAGGTAGAAAATATGAAACGCCTAAAGTTTGCCGCGATTGTCGTCGTCGGGTTGTGGCACTGCGGCAGCGACGGCGAAAAGGGCACCAAGCCCGTCGCGCCGGTCGATCCCCCGCAGGCACCGCACGCCCTGAGCGTGGAGCGCATCGGCGATGGCGAGGTATGGCTCAGTTGGCAAGCGGTCGAGGGCGATGGTGAGATGCGCTACGTCGTCTATCGCTCGGTGGGGGACGACGCGGCCGTGGCCATTGACTCCACGTTCCAGACCCAATTCAAGGATCAGGGCCTGCGCTACGAGTTGGAGTACACCTATCGAATAACCGCGATAAACAGCGGCGGCGAGAGCACCCCTTCGAATGCTATTAGCGGACAGCCGCTCAACAGCTTGAGCCCGCAGGTGCCGACTGCGGTAAGCATCGCAGCCCACCACCTCGAAATACTCGGCCGGCTCGACATCACCCTCGACTGGGATGCGAACTCGGAGACCGATCTCGTTGGTTATCGGGTGTATCGCTCAACTGAGCAGGGTTTTACCCCGAGCGTCGAGCATTTGCTGGTACAGGTGTCGATGCCGGGCTTTATTGACGAGGAAATCGAGGTCGGCACGGTGTACTACTACCGGATTACGGCGCTAGATCGCGGTGACAAGGAAAGCAACTTCTCCGCGGAAGTAAGCGATGTCGCGCTGCCCTCGCCCATGCTGTTGGCCCCAGTCGCCGGGGAAGCGACCTCTACACCTTTGACCTTTACTTGGGGTGGCTTGCCCGAGGCGCGCGCATTCCGGGTAATCGTCACCACCTCGCTGACCAGCGGCGAAGTGTCGGACATGCCGCTGACTAGCGATACCACGGCCGTGTTTACCGGTCGCATTAAGGAAGGGCGTTTGGTCGAGCTCAAACCCGGGCAGGTGTACTACTGGAAGGTCGTGGCCAGTACGCACACCGAGGGAATTGAGAATTCGGTGAGTCGGGTTGAGAGCTTTACGGTAGCCGAATAAATAGATGGGGGCTTTTTTTGTACGTCTCAGCCGCATCGCCCAGTGTGCGTTTCTGCCTTTCTGCGCGGCTTGCTTGCTCTTCCTTATTGAATACCAAACCCAGTACGCGGCCCGCTTCATCGGCCAATACCTGATGCAGCAAAACGCCAAACGCCAGCCAAGCGGGGCGCTTTGGCAGGGCATCATCGCCAGTCGGCAGACTCGCATGGCCCTATCCGACTCGCTGGCCGAAACGGCCTTAGAGCCGGACCAAACCCCGTTGCCGGTTTTGCAAAACCACTACCAACTCCAGTACCACGGCACCCACGCGGCGTTCTTTGCGGTCACCCAGCGCGACACCGCCCTCCAAGTCGGTCCCTTCGACCCGGAGATCCGGCGCGCGCTCGCCTATTCCCTACACATCTACGAGCAAGGCCGCTATCTACTAACCCAAGCCATCGTCCCGGCTAGAGAATCGCATCTCCGCGCCCTCGTCAACGCACAAATAGCCCTAGAGGACGGTTCGCTCTTCCACCAGCTCCACAAGGATCTGCTGGCCAAAGACGAGCCTGAAGCCTGGACCTTTCTAAAGATGAAAGAGGAAGACGTGGCCTACTGGCGCGAGCACCTAGCGCCGCTTTTGGAGCCTAACCCCGAGCGCGCACAAAGCGATGCCGGACCAATCATCACCGCGGCCCTAGCGGAAATCGTGCAAGCGCAAGCCGACTCGCTGCGCCAAAGCGAGACCCAACGCCTACTCGCGGCTTGGGACACGACCGATGGCTTTGAACTGCGCCTGACCCACACGGGCGACCAATTTGCCGCGTACGCGCTGGTGCCGGGCGATGAGGCCACAGCCCTCGTGCTACCGGCTCAGCCTGTACAACAACGCCTAGGATTTGCGCAATGAGACGCGCACTAACCATCGGCGCAGTCCTGACCGTAGTCCTCGTGTTGGCGGCTGGGTTAGGCGTGGGATACATCGTCTGGCGCGTGGCCCCGACCTTGCCCAGCCTGCCCGCGGATCCGCACGAACTGGGCATTCGTCCCGGCACGGAGATGTACGCGGCTTCTGGCGAGCGCATCTACACCTTCAATCAGAGCCGCCAATGGGTGCCCTTCAAACGCATCAGCCCCCATGTGGTCCAAGCACTCATCGCCACCGAGGACGCGCGCTTTTACCACCATCGCGGCGTTGACCTGCTGTCCATTGTCGGCGCGGTGCGCGACAACCTGCGCGAGGGTCGCATCACGCGCGGTGGCAGCACCTTGACCCAACAGATCGTCAAGCGCCTGTTCTTTTCGCCGCAAAAAACCTTTGAACGCAAGCTGTCGGAAGCACTCCTCGCCGTGCAACTGGAGGCCTTCTTTGCCGCCTCGTATCCAGACACCAACGCGGCCGGCCACCCGGCGTACAAAGATCGCCTCATAGAGCTGTACCTCAACGAGGTCTTCTACGGCACCAACGCCTACGGCATTCACGACGCCGCGGCCACCTTTTTCAACACGACCCCGGACTCGCTGAGCCTGCCCCGCGCCGCCATGCTCATCGGCCAGATCAACGCCCCGACCGCGTACAACCCCCTACAACATCCCAAACGAGCCACCGAGCGGCTGCAACACGTGTTCGACCGCTTGGGTGCCAGCGGCTTTCTCGCCCCGGAGACGCGCCGAGAATACGCCGCTATCCGCGCCGAAGATCTCATCAATCCCGGCTACCCACCCCGCAACCCCGTGCCCTATTGGGTCGAAGCCATCAACGCCGAGATCATCCAGCAGTGGGGCCCGGCCGCTTTGCACTACGGCAGCCTAAAAGTCTATACCACCTTGGACATTGCGATGCAAGATGCGGCCGAAGAAGCCGTAACCAAGGGGCTGGTTCAGTTGGATGAGCGGCTGGGATTTAAGCCCTATTCGGCAGCGTCGATGGCCGAGCGTCCATCCTACGTCCAAGGCGCGTTGGTGTGCCTATCGCAGACCGGGAAAGTGCTGGCTATGGTCGGGGGTCGGGACATTTTCGTCAGCTACTACAACCGCGCACTCACCGCCCGCCGTCAGCCTGGCTCCGGCTTCAAGCCGATAGCTTACCTAGCGGCGCTCGAAGCGGGCAAAATAAGCCCAGTCTCCGTCTTCAACGACCAGCGGCGCACCTATATCGTCAACGGGCAAAAGTGGCAACCGCGCAACTACGGCGGCCGCTACTTGGGGCGGACGACGGCGGCGTGGGCCTTAGTCCGCTCGGCCAACTCCACGGCCATACAAATCTCCGAGTTGGCCGGCCCGGACCGCGTCGTCGAGACAGCCCACCGCTTGGGATTTGCCGGACCCATAGGGGCCTACAAGAGCATTGCCTTGGGCGTGGCCGAAGTTACCGTGTTGGAAATGGCCGCCGCGTACGGGACTTTCGCCAACTACGGCTTGCAAGTAAAGCCGACCTTAATAGAGCGGATCGTCGATGACAACGACCAACCGATCTTTACTCACCAACCGCAGATCCGCCAAGCTATTGCGCCCGACCTCGCCGCGCAGATGGTCCACCTCTTGCGCCAGACCGTAGATCGCGGCACAGGCCGCCGAGTGCGCACGTTGGGCTTTGCCCGGCCAACCGCCGGCAAAACCGGCACGACCAACGACAATACCGACGCTTGGTTTACGGGCTTCACGCCGGACTTAATCGCCAGCGTCTGGGTGGGATTCGACGACCGCCGCACCCATAAGCTGGTGGATACGCGCGGGGTGCAGATTACCGGCGGCAACGGGGCCGTGCCCATCTGGACGGATTTTATGATTGCGGCGCATGAGGAGCGACCGGAACAGGATTTTAACGTGCCCGAGAACGTGCAGATCTACAGCGTGGACCCCCGCACCGGCCGGGTGCGCTCAAAGCCCAACAAGGACCGGACTCAGCCGTTGTCCGTAGCCTTGCGCCGCGGCGAACAGCCCAACTAATCACTAGGCAACCGCGGCCAAAACCTCGCGCACCCGCCGCGCCACAATATCTTCCTCGCCCGGCTCCATCATATAAGGATTAATCCCAAAGCCGTTGTCGTGGGCCGAGATTTCGATGCGCGGTTGGCCAGCCGATAGCTTTCGCGCCAGCGCGTGGCCGCTAATCGCTAGCTGGTCTCGGTCCCAGCCCACCGCCAAGTTCGGCGCAACATTCGAGCGCCCGGGCTGAGTGACTCGCGTCGCCACCGAGGGAAACTTTTCCACGGCGTCGGCGATGACGGAGAGCCGCCGCTCCCAATCCCGCCACTCGGCCTCGTGGTCGCGCACCACCCACTGCTCCACCGCCGCCAACAGCCCCATGATTTCTTCCTTGCCCGCCTTCATCGGCCTCCCCAGCGCGTGGTGCGGTGCCCCGTTGAGGAAGGCCGCCTGCAACAGTTTTTTGCGGCCCAAAACCAAGCCCGCCGCCTGCGGCCCGCGCAGACACTTGCCGCCCGAATAGGCGACCGCATCAGCTCCCTGCTCCAGATACCAGTTGGGCGCGTCCGGCCGCTCGGCCGCAGCATCGACAAACGTCGGCACGCCGCGGCGGCGGCCAGCCGCCGCCATATCCGCCACCGAAATCGCTCCGCGCTCGGCCGCATCGCCAAACACCAACAGCATGGCCGTGCGGTCCGACAGCGCCGCCTCTAGGTCGGCGCGCGTCTCGACCTCAATTATTTCGACGCCGACCATGCGTACAGCGTGATCGTACACATGGCGGTGACTCGGCTGGACGAGAACTTGGTTTTTCATGCCCGTAGTGTCGGGCAGGCGCGCCATTTTCTCGGGATCCGTGCCAGCCACGCAAGCGGCCGTAACCTGGCACAACGCCGCGGCGCAACCATTGGTAACAAGCCCCCACTCGCACTGCATCAGCGCACCGATGCGCGTTCCGACCGCCTCCATTAGTTCGTCGAGGTGGACGTATTGCTTGGAGGCCTCGACCATGGCCTGCCGCACCTCCGGCAAGATCAGCGAGCCGCTGATAATGGTATAAGTCCCTTGGCAGTTGATCAGGGGACGCACACCGAGGCTTTCGTAGGTTGGGTGGGCTAGGGCATCACTCATCAGTAGTCCTTTCTACAGAAACGCAGCCAATTAAACTATCCATTAAAAGGTCAAAACAAATCGTCCGCATAGCCTGCTAAATAATACTCCAGGGCCGCCATGCCGGCGCTGGTATCGACGCTGGCTCCTTCGTGCGCCAAAGCACCGCCCAAGGCGTGCAACACGCGGAACAAGTGGGGCGCTCGGCACTGCTCGCCCATCTGGCCGATGCGCACGATGTCGAGGCCAAAGGCCCCGGAGATTTCGACGTGGAAGCGGTTTGACATATCGGCGCGCACTCGAGCGCTATCCACCCCAGCGGGCACTTGGATTGCCACCACGGAGCCGAGGCGAATGCGACGCGGCGCATTCAGCACGAGGCCCATCTTCTCGATGCCCGCTTGCAGAGCCAGCGACGAGTGCCGATGCCGCGCAAAGCGACGCTCCAGCGTCTCCTCGCATACCAGCCGCAGGGCCTCGTGCAGGGCCAATAGCCCGGAGACCGGCGCCGTGTAGTGATACTGGTGGTGCTGCCAAAAGCCCTGCGCCCGCAAGGCGTCCAAGCACCAGTGCGGCCTAGGCCCGGGATGCTGCTGCACCTGCGCCCAAGCCGCGGCGGAAAAGGCAATGAGCGCCACGCCCGGCAGCGACGACAGGCCCTTTTGGCTGCCCGTGAAAACCACGTCAATGCCCCAAGCGTCCTTTTCCAATGGCATAGTACTCAACGTGCAGACCGCATCGACGACCGCCAGCGCCCCGTGCTCGCGACACAAGCGGACAATCGCCGGGAGCTCCACCGTGCAGACGCCACTGGAGGTCTCGCCCTGTACCATCGTCACCACGTCGTAGTGCTGACTCTTGAGGCACTCGGCAACGCGCTCGGCGCAGACAGCCTGCCCTTCGGGCACGGCCAGCACTTCGACTTCAGCCCCCACACCAGCCGCCATCTCGGCGAAACGCCCACTAAACCAGCCGTTTTGCAGCACCAAGGCGCGGCGACCCGGCCACAACAGATTGCCCATCGCCATCTCCATGGCGGCCGACGCTGGCCCCCCAACCCCCAAGATGTGCTCGTCGGCCGTCTGAAAGGCGTAGCCAGCCAACCGTTTGATGTGCTCGACCAGCCGATCCATCGTCGGCCCTAAGTGGTTGATAACCATACCACCAGCGCGCGCAACCTCGGCCGCCACCGGCACCGGCCCAGCCCCCATCAACAGCAGCGGCTCAGCCGGCAGGAGCTGGTCGAGCGGTGGCAGCGCGGGAGCCTCTATGCCCCGCGACTCTACATTGCCCATGCCCAATTCCTAACTCTCAACAGTTGATCGCCTCGCCAAAAGCCTGTCCGGCCGCTTCCATCACGGCCTCGGACAGCGTTGGATGGGCGTGCACGGTCAGCAACAGCTCTTCATAGGTGGCTTCGAGCCGGAGGGCCAGCGTCAATTCGGCGATCAATTCCGTGGCCTCGGCCCCCAACACGGCCCCGCCCAGCAACTCGCCGTAGCGTGCGTCAAAAACCAACTTGACCAAGCCCTCGGTCTCCCCGGCCGCTTGCGCCTTGCCACTGGCTGCAAACGGGAAGCGCCCGACCTTGACGTCGTATCCGGCGGCGCGCGCTTGGCTTTCGCTCAGGCCGACGCTGGCCACTTGCGGCTGGCAATAGATGCAGTTGGGCACTTGGCGCGGGTCCAAGGTGGGCCGGTCCCGGCCCGCTATAAATTCGACAGCGGCGATCCCTTCCTGCGCGGCCGCGTGCGCCAAGAGCGGTGGACCGGCCACATCGCCAATCGCGTAGATGCCCTGGGCACTGGTCTGCATCCGCTCATCAACCACAATCGCGCCGTCGCGGGTGCGGATGCCCAGCACTGCCAGCCCCAGCCCCTCGATATGGCCCTCGACGCCCGTGGCAACCAAGACTCGTTCCACCCTCCGCGTCTGCTGCTCTTGGCCGACCCGGTAACGCAACGCAACCCCGCGCTTTTGTCTTTTGACCTCCTCAACCTTGGCTCCGGTCACCACCTCGATCCCCTGCCGCGTCAAGCACTCGGCCAGCCCCGCGGCGATCTCCTCGTCTTCGCGCGGCAAGACCTGAGGCAGGGCTTCCAAAAGCAACACGTTGCTGCCAAAGGCGCGATAGAAATAGGCGAACTCTACGCCAATGGCCCCGGCCCCAATGATGGCGAGGGAAGCGGGCTGCTCGGCCACGACCATGGCTTCGCGGCTGGCGATGATCCGCTCGCCATCGAATTCCACGCCCGGAATGGATTTGGGGCACGCGCCAGTAGCCAGCACCACGTGTGCGGCGTCCAGCTCGGCCACGACCGCCCCCTCGGCATCCTCAACCGCGACTTGGCGGCTGGGCGTCAACCGGCCTCGGCCAGCGAACACTTCGACTTGGTTCTTCTGCATCAGATAAGCCACGCCTTTGGACAACTGCGCGGCGACTTGGCGGCTCCGGCCAATGACGGCATCCCAATCCACGGCCGGCTGGTCAACGCGCAAGCCGAATTCGTCGGCGCGCAAGAAAAGCTGGTACACTTCGGCTTGCTTGAGCAGAGCCTTGGTGGGAATGCAGCCCCAGTTGAGACAGGTGCCGCCCAACTCAGCGTCCTCAACCAGCGCGGTTTTTAACCCCAACTGCCGGGCGCGAATGGCGGCCGAATACCCGCCTGGGCCACCGCCAATAACTACCACATCATACGCTGCCATATTGCATTTTCTCTTTGCGATTCGGATAAAGGAAGCCCCTAATCTAAGGGCAATCACCTTCGGCACAAATGGGCCTGCTCCTACCCGCCTCAATTGCCGCCGCGCGCACCATGTTTTATGCTAGCAAACTAGCGGCTCACCTCAAATAAAGGCAAATCCAGTGCTACAACAGCCAGCCAATTCCGCGCAAACCGTGACCATTTTCACCGACGGGGCCTGCTCGTTCAATCCGGGACCAGGCGGATGGGCCGCTCGGCTGCTCTACGGCGATGGCCGCGTGGTGGAGTTGGGTGGTTTTGCGCCAGAGACGACCAACAATCGCATGGAGTTACAAGCGGCCATCGAAGGGCTGCGCGCCGCGCCACCCGGCGTTGCCATCACGCTCGTTACGGACAGCGAGTACCTGCGCAAGGGCATTACCGAGTGGATTCACGGCTGGAAGCGGCGGGGCTGGCGCACAGCGAGCAAAAAGCCCGTACTCAACCAAGATTTGTGGCGCATCCTAGACCAACTCAATACGCCCGCCATCCAGTGGCAATACACCCAAGGCCACGCCGGCGATCCAAACAACGAGCGCTGCGACCAGATCGCCCGAGCATTTTCGCGCGGGGAGCCGCCTCCCTGAACAACCCCTTTGTGCTTTTCTGCGACGACGCCCGCGAGCTTGGCGTATTTGCGCAGGCTCTGTAAAAATTATTAACCTAAAGGGCATAAATCGCTTTCTCGTCCTTGCGCGATATTAGCTAGCTAAAGGAGTGCCCCCATGAAAACCCTCATTGGTCATGCTACCTTTTTTGCGTTAATCGTCCTTATTCTTTCGCCACAATCGGTCGTCCATGCTGCTTCTTCTCAACCTACCGGCAGCGTGCATTTTTGCCTGCCGTTTGAGCCCGAGCATCATCCCCGGCCGGCGGCCAAGCGGCTAGCGGACCTGCAAGCAGGCCAACCGCGGACGGTGCGGATGATTTACTTCGTGCCTAAAAACAGCCCTTTCATTCAAGCATCGGTCAATAGCATGAAAGCCTCTATAAAGCAGATACAGGCTTTTTTTGCTGCCCAGATGCAAGCAAATGGCTACGGTAAAAAAACGTTCAGCTTTGAAACCGATGAATCGGGCGAACCGCTGGTACATCGCGTCGATGGGCAATACGCAGTAAGTAACTACGGAGAAAATGGGGCTCCTAAAGTGAGAGATGAAATTGGACAGACGTTTGATCTCGAGGCGAACATTTATTTTATCAGCGTTGACTTTCGTTTAACGCTAAAAAAAGAAGAGTGGACCGAATCCAAATGGATAGGTGGGATGGGATTCCACCGGGGGAAGAGTGGTGGATATGCGATGATACATTCCACAGAAACACCTTTGGCGTCTCAAGTCCATGAATTTGGACATGCCTTTGGTTTGAAGCACGACTTCAGCGACAGGGTCAACATCATGTCGTACGGTCGTACTCACTGGGGGACTGTCGCAAACGGCGTGACTTTGGCCGCCTGTCATGCTAGACTCTTGGCTGTGCATCCCTACTTCAAATCCAGTAGCTCAGTTAGCCAGAGCAAGCAGAGTCCTTCCATCAGATTCACTTCGCCGCTGACCTATCCGGCGGGAGCAGCGAGTGTCCCTATCGAACTCGAAGTCGGTGCTTCGAAAGGGCTTCATCAGGTGTTGCTACAAAGCAAAACACGGACCGGGCACATCAGCGTTGGATCGTATGAATTGGTAGCATGTCGTGGATGGAAAGCCAAAAAAAAGAAAAAGGCCGTTGTTAAATTCGAGTATGACGGCACTATTCCATCTTCGTCTTCTGCAAGTCTTTCCGATACAAGCGAGCATGCGATGCAGATCAAGGTCGTTGATAAGGATGGGAATATAACCCATAGAGAATTTGTGCTTGAAGCGGAGCCTGCTGTCGTCTCTACCTTGACTAAAGTCTCCGGTGATGGACAAGTAGGCCAAACCGGCACTACGTTGTCTGAGCCGTTTGTCGTTTCCGCGTCCGATCAAAACGGCACGCCCTTTGCCGGAGCGGTCGTCCGCTTTTCAGTCACGGCCGGCGGTGGGACGCTTTCGGATGCCACCGCCTCCACCGGATCGAATGGTCGCGCCCGCAGTACGCTGACGCTGGGCAGCACTCCGGGGCCGAACACGGTGGAGGCCACGGTCGCCGGTCTTGATGCGGTTACTTTTACCGCTACGGCGCGCGAAGCGGATACTGCCCCCGTCGTCAATGAGCCGGTGCAAACCCCCGTCGTCAACGAGCCGGTGCAAACCCCTGTCGTCAGAGAGCCGGTGCAAACCCCTGTCGTCAGAGAGCCGGTGCAAACTCCCGTCGTCAGAGAGCCGGTGCAAACCCCCGTCGTCAGAGAGCCAGTGCAAACCCCCGTCGTCCAACAGGCCGTGCCCTATACCTTGACTAAATTCTCCGGCGATGGACAAGTAGGCCAAGCCGACACCACGTTGTCTGAGCCGTTTGTCGTTTCCGTGTCCGATCAAAACGGCAAGCTCTTTGTCGGGGCGGTCGTCCGCTTTGCTGTCACGGCCGGCGGCGGGACCCTCTCGGATACCACCGACTCCACTGGATCGAATGGCCGCGCCTACAGTACGCTGACGCTGGGCCGGGCGCCGGGGCCGAACACGGTGGTGGCCACGGTCGCCGGTCTTGACACGGTTACTTTTACCGCTACCGCTACCGCTACCGCTACGGCACTCGGGACACTTCCCGATAGGCTGGCCAAGGTCGCCGGCGACGGGCAAGCCGGGCTGGCCGGGGCGCAACTGGCCGCGCCGTTGGTCGTTTCCGTACTCGATGAAGACGACAAGCCCATCGCTGGGGCGGTCGTCCACTTTGCTATTACGGCCGGCGGCGGGACCCTCTCGGATACCACCGCCTTCACCGATGCCCATGGCCGCGCCAGAACTATACTGACGCTGGGCCGCAATCTGGGGCCGAACACGGTGGTAGCCACCGTCGCTGATGTTGATACGGTTACTTTTACTGCTACGGCCCTCGGGCAGATTCCCCGTAGTCTGACTGATGTTGATACGGTTACTTTTACCGCTACGGCGCGCGGGATACTTCCCGATAGGCTGGCCAAGGTAGCCGGCGACGGGCAAGCCGGGCTGGCCGGGGCGCAACTGGCCGCGCCGTTGGTCGTTTCCGTACTCGATGAAGACGACAAGCCCATCGCCGGGGCGGTCGTCCGCTTTGCTGTCACGGCCGGCGGCGGGACCCTGTCGGCGACCCACGTGCTCACCGATGCCCGTGGCCGCGTCAGAACCTTTCTGCGACTCGGCCCCGCTCCGGGCACCAACACTGTTGCGGCCACGGTCGCCGAGCTGGATACGGTGCTCACCTTTACGGCCACGGGACAAGCGTCCAAGTTCGCGGGCTTCGACGACTTTTTTGCTCATAGCAAACGGGTGGCCCGGCCCAGCCGCACCGAGCTGCGGCAAAACGCGCCCAATCCGTTCAACAGCGAGACCGTTGTTTCGTATTTCCTGCTGGAGCCGGGTCCGGTGCGGCTGGAAGTGTTCGCGCTGAGCGGCCAACGGGTGGCGGTGTTGTCCGAAGGGCCGCAGTCGGCTGGCTACCATCGGCTGCACTGGGACGGCCACGACGACTTGAGGCGTCCGGTGGCCAGCGGCGTGTACTTCTATCGGCTGGTGACGGCCGACGACGTGTTCACGCGCAAGCTGGTGTTGCTGCGGTAGCGGCGTCCGTGGTCAGTGGTCAGTAGCCCCCGCCCCCCTCGGCATCCGTGGGCCGTGTGTTCATCGTCGAAGAGCCAGCGGAATTCGCCCCATTTGAGGTGGCGAACCCCGTCCTTTTTCCGGCTGGTGTGGGACCCGTGTGGCGACACGTAGAAGCCTTTTTCAGTATGGGCGTACCACAATTGTTTCTGTTCGGCATGTAACGCTTTTACACCCGAGAACACAACTGAAGGCTTCGCCGTCTGGGGTGTTGAGCGCATGGACCAACACTTCCTACTCCCCAAACAACGCCGCCACATCCCGCTCCACCTTTTCCCGCCGTTTCTCAGCCGACAGCTCGTCCATACAGCCCCTTTCAATCGTTGGTATCCTCGTCTTCGTCAGCGACACTCTCAGAAGAATCTAGATCGTCTTCGATATTGAACTCCACTTTGCTCCAACGGATTATTTCGTCTAGCACCTCGGTGGCGCGGCCTTGACGCACCAAACCGTCCAAAATAGCGATCAATCGTGGGCTGTTAAAAACCTCCTCAATAGCAGCCATATATCGCAGCACAATCTCACGCACTCCATATTGCTCTTTAGCACCATCTTCTAAGCGCGAGCGAATCTCATCGAGTTCAAGCGTAGTCTTAATCACAAACGAGATTGGATACCTCTCTATTTTGTCTATGTCCAAAAAGTATTTTTTTATATCGAGAGTTTCTGTAACTTGAAAAAACCTACCCAACGGTCTCATGACAAAATCAATACCGCCATCATTAGCATTAGTTCGTCCTGTCTTGAACAACTCCAATGCTTCTTTTTCGATAGTATCGCGAGTCTTTCCAATAAAGACGATTTCTGCCGAAAAATGAGCTTTTAGGATCGCGTAACTCGCTATTTCAAATAGTCTAGCATCTCGCTTTGGCGACAACAGCGATCTAATAAATTCTGCTGCTTCATCATTCTCTTTTTCATTTACTTTCTGCAGTCGTTCACAGTCTTCAATAAACTGAGCAAACGACGTGCGCTTCGTTTCAACGTAAAAGTCAATGACTCGCAGTACTACTTGGGCAAGGCTGTATTTACGCTCTCCTATAAAGACAGTCAGTAATGCCTCATTGATCCAATATTTCCGACTCGAAACGTCTCGAAGTATTGGGCGTCGATCATCTTCAGGAAAATACTTGTGAAAATCGTCATTTGCACGATTATTGAGCGCGTGATTCTGCAACCGCGCCCCGAAGGGAAGTTCGCGCATCCGGCGCAATAATGGGGTAAAGTCGGCCCCCTCATACTCTGCATAGTCGCCCTTTTCGAGATACCCATTGTTCACGTAGTCTTCAATCAGGACGTAAAGAGCATAAAGGTTGGCAAAACTACTTCGTGCTTTTGAACCTCGGTTAGCGGATCTTGTCTTTTTGTTGATATACTGAAGAAGTGGACTTAACTCAAAGAAAGTCCTCCCAAGCCCGTTAAATTCACGCCCTACTTCCTCGATTATTTTAGCAGTAAAGGAATGATTCATTACTCGAAAAGTGTAAGGTTTTGGGACTCGTTGGGATACCTGTCTTCGTAGGATTTTAGCGGCTGATGTAAACGACCTCCCTTGTACTCGGTAGCCAATCCGAGCCGTCTAAGTCCAATCTTTAGATAGTCCTCGTCAATCTCAATACTCGTACTTCTCCGGTTGAGATTGGCGGCAGCGCGAGCCGAAGTGAATGTTCCGGCGAATGGATCGAGGATGACATCTCCAGGGTTTGAACTAGCGGCAATAATGCGCTCTAGTAGTACAATCGGCTTTTGCGTCGGATGTTCTTCGTACTCAGACATCCGATAGCGTACTCGTGGAAAGTACCAAGCATTGCCGGGCACCTTTTTAGTCTTGTATTGGGTAGGAACCGATTTGCGATAGTCAATTAGTTTGCGCTGCGCCCCAGTTTTGGCCTCAACGAGGATGTCGTCTGCATTAAAAGTATAATGCTTAGGATCCTTCACGCAGTGAAATATCGGCTCCCAAAGAGAGCCAAAGTATCGCTTTGCTTGAACTCCGGAGCTGTCGTAGTGCCAGACAATCCGCGAAAGAATGGCTAGGCGTTGGCTCAAGAGCAAATCAAACGGCGCAAAACACTGTGTCGCACACATTAAGTACAGGCTGCCAGTCGGCTTGAGCTTACGGACACAGAGATCAAGCCAGCGGGATACCCATGCGCAGTACGCCTTTTCGCTGGGCCATTTGTCTCGCCTCCCATTGAAGTTCTTGCCGATATTGTACGGTGGATCGGCAAATATCAAGTCAATGCTAGCCTCTGGAATCCGAGTCGACTCCAGAACACAGACTGCATCGCCGTGGTAGATGGTGTGTTGTCCGCTCGAAAACGTCTCCATCGCCGCCCCTACTCCCCAAACAACGCCGCCACATCCCGCTCCACCTTTTCCCGCCGTTTCTCGGCCGACAGCTCGTCCATACAGCCCATCGCGCTGTAGAACTGGGCATCGTAGTCGCGGGTCTTGATCACCACCGGCATGGGCACGGCGTGGCCGATGATCAGGGCCTGTTGCTTGGAGTCGAGGCTCGCTAGCACACTGCGCAGCCCTTCGGTGCCGCTGACCCCGGTGAGTACCGCTTGGATGTCCTTCTCGTCGTTGAGCAGGGCTGTGATGCGCGTACCGATCTGCGAAAGCACCTCGTCGTCAATGCTCGACGGCCGCTGATCGACGACCAACAGCGAGACATAGTACTTGCGCATCTCGCGGGCAATGGTGCCAAAGATGGTCTGCTTAGCCGCCGTGGGGTTGAGGAACTTGTGCGCTTCCTCAATGGTGATCATAAGCTGACGCGGCTGATCTTCCGGGCGTTGGGTGGCGTAGAAGCGCTCGCTCTTTTTGACGTACATCTCGTGGATGCGCCGGGCGATGATGTTGGCCACCAGCAAATAGCACAGCATACTCGTCTGCTGCCCGAACTCCAGCACCACGTTGATCCCTTTGTCGAGATATGCCATGATGCGGTCCACCACATCGCCGTCCCGCAACTTGGCGATCATAAAGGGAAAGTTTTCCAGCCGCTTGAGCTTGCGATGCAGGGCCACTAAAGACCCGGCGTGTGCGCCGATCTCGCGGGCAAATTCCTCCACATCTGGGCCTTCCAACTTCAAGAGCGTACTCAGCCAGCGCTCCTTGTAAATCGCGTACACCAAATAGGCCGACTCCACGGCCGTGGGGTTGAGCTTGAGCTCGTCTTGCAGCGGGGCAATGTCTTCGACCGTGATCTGGTCGTAGGAGATATAGACCTCGTGATCCGGCTGCACGCCGCGCGCGCGGGTCGATTGCGGGTCTAGGGAAAAAATCGCCACCCGCTCGCCAAAAAGCTGTTTGAGGCCCTTGACGAACGTCGTGGTGGAGCCGTTTTCCTTCATGGCCTTAAACCCGTACTCGTTGTGCATGTCGAAGATTAGGTTGACGGCCTTGTCGTAGTGAATCAGCCCGCACAGTGCCAAGCGCGTCAGGAAGGACTTGCCCGTGCCGGTCTTGCCAAAGATGCCGTTGGAGCGCTCGGCAAAGCGGATCATGTCGAGGCAGACCTGCGTGTCCATGTCGAGCGGGTTGCCGATGCTGAAATAGCGGCCCTCGGCGTCGCCCTCGCAGCCGAAAATCTTGGCCACGTCGGCGGCCATGGCCTCTTGGACCTCGGAGAAATGGCTTGGAATGGCTTTGACCGGGCGCGGGCCGTCGTCGGCGGCCGCGTCCTTGGGCATCATCAGCATGGGCCGCAATGAGACGATGTTGTACGTGCTGGTGCCGGCGAGCACTTGGCGCAGGAGCGCGTCTTCTTGGCCCGGCGGATGCAGGAGAATCTCTTGGTTGTTGGCGTCGAGGCGCATGTCGGTGACCATGGAAAAGAAATCGTTTTTGTCGCCCTCGATGACCACGAATTTGCCGGCCTTCATATCCTCGACATTCTGCTCGGGGTCCAGCTTCATCTCCAGCCCCTCGACTAGCGAGCCTTTGGTAATGACCCCAATCTGCTTTCCGCGACCGGGCGCGGCGGGCACTCGGTTGTGCGCGTGTTTTGCCATGGTTAGTTGACCACCCGGCGGATAATCGAGCTGAGCCGATCGTAATCGTCGCTGAGCAGTCGCGACAACTCCTTGCCCATCTGCACCAGATAGGACGGCGCGTGTGCATGGGCGCGCACCGTGTGGCGCAACACCGCGACCACCAGCTCGTCAGTGGGTATTTTGGCCGTGTTGAGAATGCTGCGCAGATAGTCGTCAGTGCGCGTGAAGGCCCGCACTTGCTCGTCTGAGCACAAGTACACAAAACTGTGAATGTGCGCCGGCTGGGGCGGCAAAATTTGCACGGCCTCATCGCCGTCCAAGTAGCCGATGACGAGGGCTTGGAACTCGGTGCGCAACAGTTCGAAAATTTGCGGCTGCTCTAGGCGCAGTTCCTCTTCGGTCTTGCCGTAGGCCGTGGGCCGGCGGTTCGGCTCAATGGAGTGCGTAAAAACATTGAATACAATGCCGACCACCGGCATGGCGGCTTCCACGCGCACGAGCTGGCCAAAGGAGGGGGCACCGTGCAGCGCGCGCGCTTGGGCGATCAACTCGGTGGTGCTGCTCTCGACCACTTCCCCCACGTGGGTCCGCTCGTCTTCGGCGTCGCTAGGCAGCGGCAGGGACTCAGGCCGGAAGCGGCTCAACGGGCTGCGCTCGCGCGCTTTGATGGTCTCCACAATGGGCCTCCCTAAATGCCAATATGGCGCTTCTTGAAACTCTTGGTTGACAAGCGGGTTTGCAGGTCGTTTTTGACAAAGGTGTCGCGCAAAAAGCGATAGAACGCCTCGCGGTCGGCGCTGCGCACCACAGCGCGCTCGTGTGCCTCGGCCAAGGCGACCGGATAGCCCTGGCCCTTTTCGGCTTGGTCGCACAAACAGGCGTGGACCAAGCCGAGCAACTCGCGGTCGGTCGCCACCCATTCCGGCACTTCGACCCGGCCGATCTCGGTTCCTACGTGCAGGTAAAAGTAGTAGATGCGATGCGGCCCGTACTCGGCGAGGATTTTGGATGCGCTGCGGTAGAGCGGGGTGCGCTGCCCGGGGCGCAGCACTCGCCGCACCAAGACCGCGTCGTTGAGCCCCTCAAGGGGACTGCACGGCAAGCCGCGGCCCTGCCACAAATCCCCGTTCAAGGCGTCGATCTCCTCGCGGGTGTAGTGAAGTTGGTTTTCTTCCTGATAGGGGCAGCGGTCGCAGTTGGCCGCGGCAAGCGGGCACAGGCCCAGCTTGAGGGCATTGATCAATTCTTGGCTCCCCGGCTGGCTAATGTAGCCAGCCACCGGCACCCGCGCCTCGCGCAACCCGTCCATCGCCGCGATCGTGGCCGCTAGGTGCATGGCGCGGAAGTCCTGCGGCTTGCCCTCCAAGTTCCATAGAATCAGCGTACCATCGGCGAGCGCCAGCGTCCGATGCCCCTCGGCGTGGGCGGCCAACGCCAAGTCGGCCAACTCAGTGAACTCCATGAGACCGCGCTTGAAGCCCACGAGCTCGCGATTGACAAAAACCCGGGCGCCGCCCCATTCCTCGTAAACTTCCTCCTCCCGGTAGTAGAGCCACGGCTTGCTGCTCATCAGCGGCTTCTCGCCCGTGCCATAGTGCAGCAGGATGTAGCCGATATTGATCAGAAAACAGGCCGAGATCTCGTGGCGGTCGGGAAAAATTTGCGAGCCATCCGTGGCGGCGATGCTGATGGTGCTCGGGCGGGCGGGCGCGTCGATCCCACCACCAAAGCCCTCGTCCAAGCCGGGCAACAGCCAAGAGGTGCGGCTCTCGTCGATCTTGCGGGCTAAGCGCTCCCATTCGGGAAGCCAGCGCCGGTATTCGGCCAAGGCCAATTCGAGCTTGGAGCGAAAGTCCTCTTGGACGCGGCGCTCGTCGGCCACCATGCTGTCTATTTGGGTCTTTACCGCGTACAGATCCAACATGGCATTAGCCTTGCGACCCGCTCTGGATCGGCCCCGGCGTGCGGCGCGCATTTATTCGGCCTCTTCCCACGTTTTGCCCCCATCCATCGAAAAGCGCACGTGCTGCCGCCACAACGCCCAATCGTCGCCGGCACTAGCTAAGTCGGCGGCCGCTATCGCGGCCATGTATTGGCCCACCTCGCCGCGGCCGTCGGGTCGGTTGGTCTCAACGCGGATTTCGCGGAACTCGACGCGGCCCTGCAATAGCTCGGCCGCGCCGCGTTGCACGGCAAAGACGCGCCGCTCCCACGCCTCGCGCTCGAGGTCGCGGACGCGAAACCGCAGCCACAGCCGGCCGACATCCTCGGCCAACCCAACCCCGTAGAACACCCCATAGCGGTCGTTGACCAGTTCTTTGATCCGGGGCCGCTCGTCTTGCAGCGGTGGGATCGGCTCTTCCTCGGGCGCGGCGCGGCCATCCTCGGAGCCATAACCTGCCAAGGAAGGCCCCCAAACCCAGCCTTCGACGCGGAAGCGCACCCATTGGCCCTCCTCGCCGATAGACTCGACCTCCGTGCCAGCCAGCAACGTGCCTAGCTTGGTGCCGTTGGGCGCGGCGCGAAAGTTTTCCACGCTGGCCTCGACGACAAAGGTGGCGGCGCTGCGCAGCTTGGCGGCCACCCCCCCCAAGGCCAAGGCGACCGCTAAGGCCGCTCCTAGGGCGTACTTAGACAATCGAGACATAGTAGAATTGCCTCCCCCCGCCGGCGACCGACCCATCGCGCAGGCGGCACACCAAGCCGAGGCGTTGCAAGGCGTTGAGGCGATTGCAGACGATGTTGATGTTTTTGCCGAGCGCGTCGGCGATCTCGGCCGAGGTCGCGCACTTATGCGCTAGCAGCACGTCGAGTGCCTCGCGCATCGGCGTCTTGAGCACCCCAAGCACCTCGACGCGCGCGCCGTCTTTGTACAGTGCGGCCAACTCGCGAAGCTGCAACACAGCCGCAATGGTCTCGCGCACCGAGATATTGGCCCCGGCGATGTACACGTAGCGGTGCCCTATCTCGCCACTGGTCAGGCGCAAGAGCAGCTTGTTGAGCATCTCGTCGGCGCACGAGACATCCATGAACGAAACGCGGGAGAAGTCGAGCGGCGTGGCCGCGTCGGTTGGACCGCTGAGCAGGTACTGCATCAATTCTTCAAGCAACTCGGCCCCGCGGGGCCGCCCGCTGAGGATGCCCTGTTGGCCGGAAAACAGGTATGCGGGAGCTTGGTGTATGGCCTGCTGCTGTACGCGCTCTTCAACGGCTGAATCCATAAGCCGCGCCTTTCCTGTTAAAAATAGCTTAACTGTATTCAATTAAGGAAACTTAGGCGGATATTTCCCGACTGTCAAGCAATTTCTACCACAAAATGAGCCATGCGGAATACGCTAGATACCAATATGATGGGGCTAGCGGCTAGGAAATAAAATGCTAGCGGCTACGTATGCGGCCACGCCGAGGCCGGCGATGACCACGGCCAGCAGCAACAGCAACCACGGCTCGTAGGGGGGCGGTTTGGGGGGCTTGTGATGCTGGCCGAACATCGCTTACTCGCCTCCTTCGCGCTGATGGAGCGCAATGGCGATTTGGGTGCCGGGGAAGTGGACCGAAGTGTGTTCCCAGTGCCGCTGGCCGCGAATGTAGACCCGCGTGTCCCCCGAGCGGATGTGCAACGAGCCGTTGTAGCGATTGCAAATCTGGTTGACGATATACAGCCCGAGGCCGCGCGTGGCGTCGCGGGAAAAGTGCTTCTGTAGCGAATTCAGTATGGCCGTGCCGTGCGACCAATCCGCCGCATCGTAGCGCACCGACAGGCTCTTCTTGATTCCGATACCGAGGTCCCCCACGCCGATGACCACGTATTTTTTTCCCACCCGCGAGTCCAAGTAGCGCTGGGCCGTCAGATAGCCCCAATTTTCGCTGTGGTCGAGAATGTTGTGACACAGCTCGGCAACGACGTTTTTGAACTGGTTGATCTCCACCTCGGTGTAGCGCAACTCTTCGGCTAGAATCGCCTCGACGCGCTGGCCTATTTTGCCCAACACGGTCTCAATATCCGCCCGCTCCTCAATCCGCGTGATTTCCAGCAGGGCCTCGCTTGCTTCCTTTTCCCGCTCCTGATCCACGATGAGGGTCGGCCCGGCCAGTTCAACCCCGTCCACGGCCGCGGCAAACCGCACCCGTCCCAGATAGGTCCGCAAGGCAAAGGCGTGCGGCAGGTGAAAAACGACCCGCGACGAGAGCGAGTCCCCGTAGCGCGCCATCAAGCACAAGGCCACCAAGCCGTAGGGATCAATGAAGTGCAGGGGACGCAGATCGACCTCCAAGGGCTGCCCGGGCACCGCGCCGTGCGCGTAGTCGAGAAACGCGACGAAGCATTCGTCGGCCGTGCGCGGCGTCAGCTTGTCTGTTGGCAGGGCGAAAATTTTGCGCTCCTCAAGCGTGGAATCTTCAATCCGCATCGACTAATTGCCGGGCCAATGATCCTTCGCGCGTCAACGCATACACCACGAGATTGACGCCCAAATTGTACACCAACGGCTCCTCGGCACTGTAGAGCGACGAGTGGTTGATCGCATTATTGGCCACAGACCAATCCAGCGTTTCCCGACCGATGCCCGCCCAAAAATCGGCGTAGCCGCGCATCGAATACACCCCCACCAAATCCTCCCCGACCACGATGCCCTCCAAATAGTCCGGCGTGCGCGGCGGGTAGTCCTGTCCGCTAGAGATAAAGTGCATGTCGCGCATCCCACGCGGCAAGCTGTTGACATCGTAAAAGCAATGATAGATCGGATGGCTTATCGCTAGGCGCTTAAACTGCCAGTCCTTCCATTCTTGATAGCCCACCGCTTGGAAGCCAGTGCGAATGAGGGCGCGCATCGCCGGAATGTCCAGCTCTTCGTCGTTGTACTCGGGCCACGAAAAAATGCGGCTAATATCCGCAAACAGGAAGCCACCGCCGGTCAAATACGCGCCCAAATTAGCCGCCTCGCTGTCGGTAAACTCAAAGGGGGTATCAACGGTCATGAGCACGAAGGGGACTTGCAAAAGCTGCGGATCGTCGAGCCGAACCGCGTCGCGCACTTCCACGTGGACCTGCGTCTTGGCGGTCATCTTATCGGCCAGCCCTTGCAGCATCCGCCGTTCCGCCAGACGGCGCGGCATCTGGTGATACCAGCGCACCTGTATGTTTTCAGCCCGTTGACTCTCTTCAGCCCGTTCAATGGAGAGGCTGTTGACGCCGGACATATAGAAGAACCCCTTGAGGTTGCGCCGGTCTTGCGGATCGACCACTACCATCGCCCGGTGCCGACCCGTGTCCAGTGCCTGCACATCCATCAGTTCCAAGCCCAAGTCAATCTCATCCGCGCCCTGCCGCGTCCCTTCGAGTGCGCCAGCGCGCATCTGCGGCCCAATGTGCCGAGCCGGGAAATCCGGCACCGGCATTACCAGCCGCTCCGGTAGCGACGCCGACGGCAACCGCAGATCCGAGGTCTTGAACGCCGGCAGTGGACGCGACGCCGTAGGGGCGGGTCTCACCGCGGCGACCGGGGCCGCTTGGAGTGCCGGGCGGCGCACTAAGGGACGCTGCATAGGCCGTTGACGGCGCGCGAGGCTGCGCTGCGGCGGCGGCCGTTTGGCAAACTCCACCATGATCGGCGGGAGGACGGGAAATTGAGTGACCCGTTCGCGGTGCGCGACGCCGAAAATCACCAGCAGATGCAAGGCCAGCGACAACGCCAAGCAGGCTTGCAGCTTTCTATTTTTGCGGAACGGAACTTTCCACGGCCGTTTCATCGGCTCCCGTCCTTTTCTCAAGATAGCTTCGCCGTCTTTGCGCGAATCGCGTTCACGGCTGAAGTGCGGCCTCCTCGGCGGGCGGCGCTGGGGCGATCTCGTGCGTCACCGAAAACGCAAACGCAGCACTCGTCACTTCTTTGGGCCGGTCAAAGGCATCCACTCGCAAGACAATATCCTCGATATGGACGGTGATCGCGCGCACCGCGGCGTGCAGCGGCACAAAGACCACCTTGCCAGTATAAGCGTCCCCCTTAAACACAAAAGTCTGCCGCCTGAACAACGCCTCTCGCACCAAACCCATGCGTTCCTGATAGTAGTAGTCTTCATTGCCACCCTTGCCGCGCCGCTCCATGTAATAACGCTCAAAACTATTGTCGGCATCGCGCCTGAGCACCCCCCAGTAGCGGTATTCGCCGCCCCGGTCGGTATGCAATACCATCTTCGCCGGATCGACCATCACCTTGGGATAGCTCTGATTGACCACCGTCATCGCAAAAACGGTAAAACGCGGCGAATAGCCCCGATCTAAGTCGCGGTCCTCCCCATAGGTAAAGGGATTCAGATTCGGCGCGCGGAAGGTAAAGCGGGCGTATTCTCGATTTAGGGCCTGATCGCTTAGGTAGCGCAGCTTGAGGCGGAACCCCTCTTGCTCAAAGACCGCGGTACTATCCTCGGCGTCGAAATAATAGTGCCCCTCCGCTAGCAGGGCCTCCTGCGGCACAACGCGCAGCGCGTAGCGCAAATCCGGCGGAAACCGAATGCAGCCGGCCACCACCAGCAGCGCAGGTAGGCTCCATCGCAGTATAGCCATTATCCACCGAGCGACCCCTGGGCATGTGACGAGAAAGATGCGCCGGTCCATTTTATTGCGTCTCCCCCAAGTACATGCGACCAATCAGCGCTCGATTGCTGCGGGCAAACTCCAAGGCGCGCCATTCTTCCTTCCTGCCCTCTAAGGCCGCGACCGCTTCCTCGTAGGCTAGCGCGGCCATGCGCCAATTGTCCCGCTGGTAATAAGAAACCCCGATGTTGCAGCGCGCCGCCGCTTCACTCGGCGTGTTCGGGTAGCGCTCAATCACTTCCTGCAACACGGCGATGGCGCGCTCAAATTCGCCCTCGTCGTAGAGCGCCATGCCCTCGGTATAGAGCGAATCGGCCTCCGCGTCTGCTAAGTGGGCCAGCAATTGGCGCGCTTGCACGGCCTCGGCCGTCTCCGGGAAACGCGACACCACTTGCTCGTAGAGCCTCGACGCCTTGAGGAACTGGTGGCCGTTGTAGTAGTAATCGCCGACGTGCATAAGCCCCTGATGGGCGCGTTCGTGCTGGGGATACTCGCGCACCAAGCGCAAAAACAGGTCGCGCATCGGCTCGATCCGCTCCAGCTCCAACTGGCACCAAGCCGCCCCGTACAGGGCTTCGGGCGCGTCTTTGCTAGTCGGCCAGTCGCCCACGACCCGCTCGTAGTACGCAAGGGCCTGCTCGTATTCCTCGTCCTCGTAGTACAGCTCGCCAATAAGCCAAGCGGCCTCGGATGCCTGCGGCTGATCCGAGTACTCCGCGATCAATTCCGCAAAAGCCGCACGCGCCCCAGCCCTGTGGCCTTGGGCTTGCCGACTGTGCCCCAAGTAAAATAGAGCGGTGGCCTGCAACCCCCGGCGCGAGGCCAACTCCAAGGCGGCACTAAACGCCCGGGCGGCGGCCTCGTAGTCGCGCATGCCCAAGGCCACACTGCCCAGCTCAAAATGGAATTCAGCCGCTTGCCCCGGGTCTGCTACCTGCGCCAGCCCATCTTCCAAGGCCGCCCGCGCCCCAGCCAAGCTGTCTTGGGCCACCAACGCCCGGCCCAACAGCAGCCACGCCCGGCCGGCGTGCGCTAGCAAGGGCCGTACTTGAGTCGCGGCCTGCGCGGCCTGCCCTTGATCCAAATACCACTGCCCCAACCCCAACAAGCCCTCGACGCGGGTTTCCTCTTCTTCAACCATCGCTCGATAGACCCGTTCCATGCGCCCGTTATCCTTCAAGGTTTGAGCACACGCGCTCATAGCCTGCAACAGGGTGCGCTGCTGGTCGCCGACCAACGCGCCGGTCTGCCGCGCCGCCCACGCGGCTTCGTACTGCCCGGTCTTGTACAAGCTCCAGCCCAATCCCACCTGTGCCGCGGCCGCCGTAGCCCCGGCCAACTGCGGCAGGGCTTCGCGCAACCGGAGCAGAGCCTGCTCGTGTTCGCCGCGCCCCTGATACAACAGCCCCAACTGCGCGGTAAGTTCGGCATTCGGCGTCTGGGCGATCTGCCGCGCAATCAGGGCTATCGCCTCATCGCCTTTTCCCGCATCAACGTACCATTGCGCCAGCTCTATTTGCGCGTATGCGTACTGAGGCTGGGTCGGGCTGATGGACTCCAGCACGCGGTGCGCTTCCTCGCCGCGCCCGGCCTGCCGATAGCGGCGGCCCAGCACCAGAGCCGCCAATCCGCGCACATCCTCGTCGGCACATTGGGTCAAGATCTGGGCGTAGAGCACGTCGCTCTGTTCGCGGCGCAGGCGGGCAATCTCCAACAGAGCGCGGCAGGCCAACTCCGGGGCGGCCTCTTCGGCCATTACTTGCTCAAACTGCGCCAAGGCCGCGGCCGAGTCGCGGCGGGCCTGATGAATGGTCCCCTGCCAAAACCGGGCCTCAGCCGCCAAGTAGTTTTCCACGGTGCTGTACAGAGCCAGCGACTCGGCAAACCACGCATCGGCACTGTCGGCGACCGCGCTCTCTTCTCCCAGCAACCGCAGACACTCGGCCTGGCGGAACACCGCCTCTTCGACCGACACCCCGGCCGCCGCGGCAAACTCGGCATACGCGCTTAGATAGAGCCGATGCGCGGCCAGCGACTCCCGGTAACGCCCCTCGTCAAACAGCAAGCTCATCAACCCAGCCTGCATCCGCGCCCGGAAGGCCGGCCGCTCGGCCTGCTCGGCCGCATAGCGATACACTTCCAAACTGGCGTCCACCCCGTGCGCGACCGCGGCCAACAGGGCCTGCCGCACCCACGCCATTTCGGCCAACTGGGACTCCTGCGGAAAATCGCGGCTGACCTTTTTGTACGCGGCCAGTGCCTCGGCATAGCGTTCTAACTCCTTGAGCACATCGCCGCGCTCGATCCACGCCTTGGCCGCCAGCAAACGGCGCGATTGTCCCTCGCGCAAACCAGCCAAAGCCACCGCCCGCTTCTCGGCGTCGCCCATGCCGGCTGGATCGTACCCATCGGCCAACCGCGCAAAAACAGCCAGCGCATCCTCGTAGCGGCCCAATGCTTTCAAAGCCAAGCCGCGCTGCAACTGCGCCCGGTCTGCCCGCAGCCCCGCGGGCGCGTCCTGCACATATTCCTGAAAGGCCGCTACGGCTTGCTCGTATTCTTTGAGCTGGAAAAAGGCCCAGCCAAGCGTATAGCGCGTCCGCCCGGCATAGCGGCTGTGCGGAAACAGACGCAACAACACCTCGCCAGCGTTGGCCGCCCCGGCATAATCCTCGGCTTCAAACAGGCAGTCGACCACCAAATACGCGGCGGTCTCGCGCAGTTCAAAACCCGGCTCGTCGCGCAGCGCGGCAAAGCGGCGGGCCGCGGTCTGCAAAGAAGCGACCGCCCGCAAGGCCAGCGAATCAGCCGCCGCCGAATCGGCCAAGGCCGCTTCTTCGCGCCACAGTTGCGCCTGCTTGCGCGCCATGTTCGCCAACTGGTAGCGTGCCGCCGCCTGCACGCCCACCACTTGCTCATCCACCTCCAAGCGCACGGCCGAAGCGTGTAGCAGCACCCCATCTTGCACGGCTAACACGCCCTCGTATATCCGCTGTGCCCCGGCAAAGTCGCCGGTAGCCAGCAGCTTTTGCGCCCGCGCAAAGCGCTTGCCCAAATCCTCTGGATTGGTCGCGAACTGGCTGCCGACCACTAAGCCAGCGAGCATCAAAGGAAGCCAAATAGCCATTAGCGATCGTATCCGGCGATGACCGAGATAAAAAACCGCGACACCCCACCATTGCGCGTCCGCGCCACGGCCGGATCGACAAATTCTTCGTGGCGCAGTTCAATGCCGGTGTTGGAGACCATAGTGTAGCCGATGTACGTGCCGCGCACCGTGAACATCAACACCGAACTGGCCGAGCGCAGGGCGCGTTCCCGATCCACTCGGTCGATAAAGCGGAAAGCCAGCGCTGGCAACAACGTGCGCGTAAACGGCACCCCCAACCCCTGTTGGCCGAATTGCACCAACGTGTTCTCCGTCAGCGTCCAATCCACGCGCAGGATGGGCGCGATCTGATTCCACGACTCCACGGCCCGCCGCCGATCGCTGGCGGTGACGTGCTTGTACAAATGCTTGATCATGGCTTGGACGCGCAGGCGAGCCAACTCGTATGTGTAGTCGGCATTGTTGACCATCGTGAAGGTCTGGACGCGGGCATCCGCTGCCAACTGCCGGTTTAGTATCCACTGGGCGTTGTTTTCGATATGGAATTGGTCCAGCCGCGCCAAGCGGGTGCCGACAAACGAGGTATGGACCCACGAGTCGGCCATCAGCAAGGCATCGGGCGTCGGCGGCTGGTCCGGGTTGTTGTTCTCGCCAGCACGAAAGACATAGACCGAGTCCAGCACCGTGTCCTCGACCCGCTTGCTGTCGTGGTCGAGCTGGACTTTTCCCCAGCGCGGCACGTCAAAGCCATAGGACACGCGCCCGTAGCGCGAGACCGCTCGGCCCGGCGATCTCTTCTTGGCGATAGTAGCCCACCCCGGCCGACAGCCCGCGCCACGGCGGCACGGCGACAAAGCCGTGCAAACCGCGCCGGTCGCGGTCGTAGGGGTAGTCGGGCTTGTTGTCGTTTTCGCGCTCGTCAATCACGCCGTTGTTGTTGAGGTCAATGCCATAGACAAATTCCTGCGGATCGGAGTAGTACAGCAAAAACGGCTCTTCAAAATCGGGCACTCCATTGGCGTTTTTGTCGTCGTCCGGGATGTTGTCGTTGTCCTCGTCCAGCCCGGGAAAGACGCCCGACTCGATCTCGGTGCCGTTGGGATAATCGCGCAAGTTGTCGTCCGCGTAGCGGTCGTTGTCGTCGTTGTCATCCACTAGGGGAAACTCCGATAGCATCTGCTGATCTCGGCTTTCGCCGCCCAAGTCGGTGTAGAGCCGCACCCCACCGCGCCGGCTGTCGTACCCGCCGCCGTAGCGCGGCCCAATGCGGAAGAGTTCGCCGCCCACCTCCAAGCGGCCCAGATCCTTGAGCGCGTGGACGTACCACGCGGCCGCCCGCTGCTGGTCGCGCTGGCCGCGCAGCACCGGGAAACGGCGGTAGAGCAGATTGCGCTGGTATTCGCCGCGCACCTTCAGGCCGACAAACGTGGCCTCCGCGTCAAAGCCGAAAATCGTCTGGCCCGTAGAAAATCCGTAGTCGAATTCCACGGCGCGCCGATTAGAAAAATCTCGCACCTCTCCAGCCGCTCGCACGCGCGTCTCAAAGGGGGTGTTGCGCGGCGTGAACTGATTGCGCAGCGCGTCGAAAAAGGGATGCTGCTGCGCCACTTCAATGCGGTAATCATTGGCCACTAACGCCCGCACTCTCGCCCCACTCAGTGCAAAATCCTCCGGTACGACAAACAGGTACTCCACCGCCTCCTCGCCGCGCACTTCCCGGAAGCCCTCGCCGCGTCGCCCGCCCAACACCTGCGGCTGCAAACCCGGCGCAAAGCGGTCGTCAGCCGGGTCGCTGCTGATCGTCGCCTCCCCCTCCGGCCCTTCTCCTTCCAGCTCGAGGACGATGTCGTACACAATGGCCCCGGCCTCGTCGCTTTGCGGCGAGTCGTCGCGCACGCGCACGGTGATTTCGCTCGGCGGCTGCATGGCCGGATAGGGCAGGCCACCGCGCAAAAAGCCGCCGGCACTGCCGCGGGCCGTATTGGCCTGATGCTGGTTGACAAAAGTCGCGCCAAAGCGCAGCACATCGCCTATCCGGGTCTGCCAGTAACCGGCGATATTGTACACCGGGTTTTCCTCGGTCCGCTCCAAAAAGTCAATGAGCGATCCCCGCCCTTGGGCCACTGGATCGGAAAAGCTGTTGAGCGTGGGAAACAGCGACGAGTCAAAACCGCGCGTGGTCAGCAAGGTGATCTTATTGGCCGGAAAGACCACATCCCAGCGCAAGCCATTAAAGCCGGCCTGTCGCAAGGTCAACGGCGTGAACTCCGTGCGTACTTCATCGCCCACGGTCAAAGACCAGTGCCACGGGCCGTAGCTATCGTGGGCGATAATCAGGTTGTTGAGCGAGCGATAGAGGCGGTCCTTGAGGATGCGGCTGCCGCCGGGCCGCTGCTCGTCCAACTCGTAGACTAAGAAGCCCTCGGCGAGAAAGTTGCCGAGGAAGTCGTAGCGCGGGGCTAGGCGGATCTCGCGGCGATAAGGCCGGTAGAGATCCTCGCCGTAATTGGCGTAAGCACTCAGGGGCGGGCGGCGCAAGAAGTGACGCGAGGGGGTCGCGTCGGGCAGGTCGGCCATGAGCGGCCGCCCGGCCAGCAGCAAGGCGGACAAAAGAACCCAGGTAAAAAAACGCATCTCGCATCTCCTTAGCGGCTTCGTCAGTACACCAACCCGACCAACCCGGTCCACACATCCGCTCGGTCCGCGTCGATTTCAACGCGCAGCAGATAATGCCCGGGCGCGACCCGCCGCCCGCTGTTGTCGCGGCCATCCCAGGCCAAGCGCTTGCGCCCAGCCGCGGCCGACCCGTCCCACAGCAACCGTTGCTTCCGGCCCGCCAAGTCGTATAGGGCCACCGTCAAGGCCTGCGGGTGCTGCACCTTGGCCAAGTCGATCTGAATTTGGGTCGGGCCAGTCGCCGCGTTAAAGGGATTGGGCCGCACCAACACGCCAGCGCGCGGCAAGGCGCGAGCGACCACCCCTTCGCCGACCAACGTCCACGCCGCGTCCGTCACCGGCCGCACGTACTGCCAATCCGCGCTAGCGCCCAACGCCACGGCCGCCCGCACCGCCAGCGTCGGCCGCAGCAACACGGCCGCAAACTCCACTTCGAGCCGCCCCGACCGACGCACGTGGTGCTCGGCTCCCAACACCAAGTGGATGCCCGCATCGTCCCACGCGGCCTCATACCCATCCGCCGGCAGCACCGCCCCGTCAAACCGCACTTGTCGCACCGACCCGGGCAAGCCAATACGCACTCGGTCAAACCCTAAATCACTGGGGCCGATTTCCACGTCAAAGGTATAGACAAACTCGGTCTCCGCACCCAGCACCGGACGCGGCGGCGCAATGCTGCCGGCCACCGCCTGTGCAAAGAGCTCCTCGCCAAAGGCCACCACCACCTGCGCCAGCCGCGGCGTCCGCAACGGGTCACGCGTTTCCATCACCGCCCGATATTGCACAAACCGCGCTGGCTCCGGCTCGGTCAGGGCCACGCCCGCGCCGACTGCGGTCAAATTCCACGCCGGCACCCGGTGCCATTCGGGCCACGTCTCCCCATCGGCCGAGGTGCGGAACTGCACCTGCAAAACCGTGCCCGGCGGCCTATCGCCAGCAAACCACACCCGCCCTAGGTTGATCGGCTGCCCGGCATCGAACACAGCCGACTCAAACGCACCTTCGGCGCGAAAGCCCTCGCCAAACACTTCCACCTCGCCGATGGAAACCCAGTTGGGCGGGTCCTCCCGCGTCAGGCGCAGGCGCACAAAGCGGCCCAACACGGGCAACACCTCCCCGTTGGCCTTGGTCTCGATCCACGTCGAATCCGCCGACGTATCGACCGTTGGGCGGGTGTTTTCGGCCTGTTGCGCCACCAGGACCCAATCGTCGGGCGTGGCTTCGCGCGCCACTTCGAGGCGATAGCCTTTGACGAAAAACTGCGGCCGTTGGACCACCGTCTTGCCCGGCAGCAGGCGCACTTGGCTGACGCCGCGGTCGCCGCCCAAGTCAATGCGAATCCACTTGCCCAACACTTCGACTGCGTTGTCAAAGCGCCACTCGGTGTCGGGGTTGCCATCGGTGACGCTGCGGCGACCACTCAAGGTGTTCGGCCCGGACGCAGCTACCGCATCCAACGCCAAATTCACCCCGCGAAAGGAGGTCAGCGACACCTGCCCCGAGTGGTCGATCTGCGTACCGGCAAAAGTGCCCGCCGCGAAATCATCCGTTCCCGCTTGCACCCACTCGCCCGCCCACACCGACTGGCCGCACAGCACGATTATCGCGACTAAAGCACACATCTTATTCATCTTCATCATCTATCCAAGCCTCCTTCCCCCAGTATTCTAATATGTACTTTATGGAATCGTTCAGTTGTTGAAAGCGCAACCTCAGACCCAGTTGCGCCAAGCGGTCCGCGTCGCGCTGGAGCAATGAGTTGAGGCTTCGCATTTCGTTGGCCACGATGCACACCTCCGTTACGCCCTCCTCGGCCTGCGATTTTAGGAAATCATACAGGATGGCGAACTCCTCCTTATAGATATACCCTGCGAGTTGGACGGTTAAGGTGTCGCCGCAGCGATTCAAGGTGTCAATGCGTATCATGCTGATATACTCCGATTCTCAATCCACATGGATGCTGAGGTTGTCCTCTCACGGCAGCTTCGTCATCTTGCTTGCTTGTACTTGCCCATCAATTGCGACCTGATAGATATACACCCCCGCCGCCACCGTGCGACCGGCCGCGTCGCGGCCATCCCACACCAACTCATGCCGACCCGCCCCAAGCGACCCAGCCCACACCCGCCGCACCCGACGACCCAACACGTCATATACCGTCAACGACACGGCCAGTGCGTCCCTCGCTAAGTCTAACGGAATGACCACCGCCGGATTGAACGGATTGGGATAACTAGCACCCAGCCGATGCCGCACCGGCCGAACCAGCGGCAAAGCCTGCACAGCCGTCGCTTGCTCGGCCACCGCACTCTTGAGCACCTGCACACCCCCCAACGCGCGATCCAACACCACTAAGTCCAAATCGCCATCGCCATCCACATCCCCCGGCAACACCAACACCCCGTTGCCTTCCAACCCGCTGGAAGCCCCAGCCGCCAACCGCGCACGACCCAACCCAGCCAACCGATACCACTCCACCCGTTTGCCCGGATGCAACCCGCCACCCCACTCCACGAACACCCCAAAGCCGGACGCATAATCGCCCCCGACGAACACCCAATCATCCACCCCATCCCCGTCCAAGTCGCAAACCACCACTGACGAGCGCAAAAACAAATCCGTCCCATAGAGCACCGTTTGCTGCAAGCCAGCGGCCTGGTGGCTCCACACGGCCAATCCCTTGCGTTGCTCAGCCCCATCCTCGCGCACGCCCGCCAGCAAATCCACCTGTCCGTCGCCAGTAAAGTCGCCCGACCGACCCGCCAGCAGCGGAAACGGAACCACATCCGCAAAGAGCAGCCCCTCGCCCGCAGCCGACCCTAAAGGCCCCACCTGAAACGAACTCACCGCTTCAAACGCCGCTAAATGAAACGATTCCTTCGGCCCCCACAGCACCTCCAACTGACCATCCCCGGTAAAGTCGCCGATCTGATGCGCCCAACCCAACCCTGAAGCCGAGTCCGGCACCGACAGTTCGGTAAAGACCCACTGCCCATCCACCACATCCCAAACTTCCAAAAACGGCGCGTCCAGCGCTTGGGCAAACACTTCCACAGCCCCATCGCCATCCCAATCGACCGCATCCACCAACCGACGCGGCGCCCGCTCCAGCAATGCCGCCACCTGAAATGCTTCGCCGACCGACCACACGGTGATCGCCCACTCGGCACTACCCAGACTGACCACCAACTCCGACCGACCATCCCCGGTTATATCGCCGACGCACACCCGCCGATCCCACAGGTCCAACTGTTCTGACCGCGCCAGTTCAAACGCGCCAGACCCGGTGTTGCCGGCCATGAGCCAGCCCCCTTTCCATTCGCGATCTAAAGCCTCCCAAAACGAGAATAAATCCAAGTCGCCATCCGCATCTAAGTCGAGCAAAGCACCCACCGGATCGTAGCCTAACAGACGAAAGTACCCTAACCCCGGCGCCACCGGCGAGAACGTCGGCGGCGCAAACACGCCAGCCGCTTGATTGGGCAACGCCGCTACCGACGGACGCGGTAACTCGCCTTGTAACATTTCTTCCACGCCGGTCAGTTCAATCCAATCAATTTCCAAGGCTTGCTCCTGAGGCGCGGCCGGTGGATCGACCACATCTTCCAAGTCAAATGTCAGCCGAATATCATCCAACAGCCCTTCCCATAAGGGATAGTACCCGTAGGGATTTTTCTCGAAGTCGATCAACGAAAACTCATACTCTTGCCATTCGGTCGTATAGACCCATGCACCCCAAAAGCCGTTTGCCCTTAGAACGAACTGTTTCTTAAGTGGGGGCGGCCATAGAGGATCCATACCCGGGGACCTGAGATTGTGCTGATTGGTCCAGCGGAATGATAAGACGCCTTGGATAGGACTATCATGCACCAAGCGAAAGCGAAGCCGCACCCGGTCAAACAGATGCGAATCCACATTGAGCGTAGGAGAAATCACCTCCGCCGCGGCTCCACTAGCATCATCTCTGCGGAAGACACTAATCCGCCAGACGCCGACTTCCACAGACCCAGACAACGGAATAAAGGCATGCTCCCCGCCCGAGCTCATTGACCTCTTCGCGCCCCAGCCTTGCGTCGTCCCATCGTCAAAGTCCCACCGAATCGCCCCAGCAGGGCCGCGCAAGAGCAGCAAGCCAGTGCAAAAGGCTAAGAGCAACACGACAGCCTCTTCTTATCAATGTCTCGGCCTACGGCCAAAGGTTCAGAGAGGAGCCTTCCGCTTAGTTGGGTGAAAAATGCCGTGGGGTCAAAAGGACCGTCGGCCAGTTCCCAAGAGTTCAAGGGCCAAACGGCCACGACGCGGTCGTCGCTCGGCTCAACGAGGATGCCCGCCAGTAAATCGCGGCAGGTAGCACAGGCAATGTCGTAGCGCACGACGACCAGCCTATAGGCCAATATCTCGTCGTCAGTAAGGACGCCATAGGCGGACAGCACCCCGGAACGCGGCGCGGGCGTAGCCTGATATACTTCGTCTAACTGGAAATCGCGCGCGGTGGAATCAAGCGCGGCGAGTCGGCTCAGCAATACTTCTTTCGGCGGCAGAGACGGCAGGGGCCATTGGAGGCGACGGCTTTTTTCATAAAGGCCCGTAAGCACGAAGATCACGGGGATTAATAGCAAAATTAAGCCGGAGTAAATCCAGTATAAGGGATGCTTAGGCTGTCCCATGCCGTATTATCCTTCTTCAAGTCAAAAAGCGCATCCTCACGGCAGTTTCGTCATCTTGCTTGCTTCTACTTGTCCGTCGATTGCGACCTGATAGATGTACACCCCCGCCGCCACCGCACGACCAGCCTCGTCGCGGCCATCCCACACCAACCCATGCCGACCCGCCCCAAGCGACCCTTCCCACACCAGCCGCACCCGACGACCCAGCACGTCATATACCGTCAGCGACACAACTTGCGCGTCCCTCGCCAAATCTAACGGAATGACCACCGCCGGATTAAATGGATTGGGATAACTGTCGCCCAGCCGATACCGCGCCGGCCGAACCAGCGCCGCCGCCTGCACAGCCGTCGCTTGCTCGGCCAGCGAACTCTTGAGCACATGCACCCCACCCAAAACCGGATCTAACACCACCAAATCCAGATCGCCATCGCCATCCATATCCCCAGAAAGCACATAGGTCCCAGGGCCTTCCAACCGATGCCGCTCCACCGCTTGGGTCGGCTTGACCCCCCCACCCCACTCGATGAAGACCCCAACGCCCGAAGGCCGATCCCCGCCCACAAACACCCAGTCGTTGACCCCATCAGCATTCAGGTCCCGCATCAGCACCGGCGAGAGCCGAAAGAGTCGCTCATCGTACAGCACCGCCGATTCGGCAGGGTCGGCGTTCTGCACGAGCAATCCTTTGCTCCCTTCGACTTGGTCGCGTATAAACTCCGTGAGGAAATCCACTCGTCCATCCCTATCAAAATCGCCCACGCCTAACAGCCGCCTATATTCATCGAACTTAACCACCTCGCCTTGCTGAGACTCCGCGTCCAAGGCACTCACAGTCCACGTACGGGCATGCCCTAAAATCGGGAGCCACAACACCTCCAGTTCCCCATGACCAGTAAAGTCGCCGATTCGGCCGGGGATATGGTCTTGGACTACCGCTACCTCTTTCTCGGTGATCCACAGGCCCTGTTCTAAACCCCATATCTCCAACATTTTACTCGCTCCCCCGGCGACAAACAATTCAGCGCGGCCATCGCCATCCCAATCGGCCGCATCCACGAACTGTCTATCCTCGATCTGCATGAGTATCTCAACTTGGAGTTCCGAATCAATGGACCAAACCTCTATCGCCGTCTTACTACTACTATTCTGATACATCGCGATTTCGTCTTGCCCATCGCCCGTCAAATCAGCCCCCACCATCGCTAAATTCGTCCCGATCGTCCGGCCGGTTGCCGGATCGATACGCGCCTGCCCGGTGGTAACGACTTCCTCTATGCGCCCTAGTTCCAAGCCCCCTTGCCCGTCGTTGAGTGCTATGAGCCAGCCCAGTTTTTTCTGCTGCTGCACAGACTCCGACTCACTTTGAAGGTAATTATAGGGGGCGAAAAGGTCTAAATCGCCATCGCCATCCAAGTCCGTCAATACGCCAACGCCTACCTGCGTGCCTAAAAAGACAGAGCCGTTCCCTATACCCGAGGCGATTGGATGGAAAACGGGCGGAGCAAAAAGACCCGCCGCAAAGCGAAAGTAATCTACGTATGGCGGCGGGAGTTCCCCTTGTAATTGCTCTTCCACACCCGTCAACTCGATCCAGTCAATCTCAAGCCACTCAACCCGATCCACAGCGGAATCGGACGAAAAATAAAAATAAAGCCGAATATCCTTTAACAGGCCCTCCCATATCTTATCGTCTTGCTCGGCCAAGACAAACACCACTTCCTGCCACTCGGTGGTATAGGTTATGTCTTCAGCAAGAATTCCAAAACTGGTTTCAAGGTCGTCTGACATCCACAAAGCGAAGTTGTGCTCGTTGGTCCACGTCATCGAAAAAACACCGGTCGTAGGACTGGGATGGACCGTGCGGAAGCGGATATAGACTCGATCGAACAGGGCCGAATCATACCCAATCGGCGGAGAAACGAGATCAACACTCGGAGTGGAAGACTCGGCGCCGGGGGGCATCGTCTCAATCCGCCACACACCCTCTGCGACCACGCCCGGAAACAGGTGCAATTCACGCGGCCCACCCCAGATAGTACCTTCTTTGGCCGACCACCCTTGCGTCGTTCCATCGGCGAAATCCCACCGAATCGCCTCGGCGACCCGACCCGACAGCACGACCCATACACAAACGGCTAATACCAACATGATGTGGCCTCTATCCTCCGATAAATACCCAATGGCACCAATGAGTTGACCGAGAGGACCCGGCGACTATGGCTGAATTCAACGGGGAGCCCACTAGCACCATTGGGTAGAGAAAGGGGGTTAGTTACGAAGCGATCTCCGTCATGCTACGCAGGAGCAACTTCTATCAAAGCTACAGTCAGCGTACTCTGTAAATGTGCAGCACCGGATCGGCTCTTTCCCTTTCGTCCTTGAAGCACACCAACCGTCCCAACCGCAATCTAGATAAGTGCGGTACCTGCACTCGGCGGCATCGGCTTCCTTGGCCCCGAGCAGTATGGCGACCCCGGTGAGCGCACTGATGATCCAGCCCAGCCCCAACCCCTGACGAGCCGGAGCCAAACCGCTCGACGACGTGAAGAATTCCTGCAAGGTCTGCATGGTTCTTACCTCCTGAAAAGTCCAATACGTCCGCGACCGGCGGCCGCTTCAATACTGGAAGTCCGCGTGGAGCAGCGACCGATATGAGTGCCTATCACCTCCTTTCTGCCGCATCAGCCGCGCCTTCAACGAGAATAGTAGCATATTCCGTGCCAACAATTAGGCCGTATGCAAAAAAATTCTTCAGGATGGACCTAACACCTTGAAAAACATGATACTTAAAATTATGGACAGAGCTTTGCAAAAGATACCGACGCACCGGCGATGCAAGGCTCTACACGATTTTTTCGTGGAATTACACGGATTTTTCGTGGAAAAACACAGTTTTTCGTGGAAAACACAACCGGCGATGGCCGTTAGGTGCCGGGCTTTTTCGGGCGGCGCAACCCGTATTTCTGCATCCGGTAACGCAGTTTCTCCGGGTGCATTCCCAACAACGCCGCCGCACCATGCACCCCAGAGACCCGCCAGTGGGTCGCTTGCAGCGCCGCGAGGATCTGCTGCTTTTCGTCCCCCCCTTCGGGCGGCGGCGTTGCTTTGTCCACGTCCCTGATTGGTCCTTCAGCCGCCGGCCGCGCAACCGACGACAGCACCAAATCCTCCACCCGCACCACACCGCCCTTGCACAGCAAGACAGCGCGTTGGAGCACGTGCTCTAACGCGCGCACATTCCCCGGCCAAGCATGCGCATACAAGGCCGCGCTCGCCTCGGCATCTAGCCGCGGCGCTGGCTGCTTGAGATCTAGGGCAGACCGATTCACAAAATGTGTCACCAAAGCCGATAGGTCCTCTTGTCGCTGTCGCAGCGGCGGCAGTTCAATCGTGAAGACGCTCAGGCGGTAGAATAGGTCTTCGCGGAATGCACCCTCCGCAATGGCCTGCCGCAGGTCGCGGTTGGTCGCCGCGATGACCCGCACATCCACCGCGATCGGCTGCTGACCACCGACGCGCGTCAGCGTATTCTCCTCTAAGATGTGCAGCAATACCCGCTGAGACTCCAGCGATAAATCGCCGATCTCGTCGAGAAAGATCGCGCCGCCATTGGCCAGTTCAAAGCGACCGAGCTGGCGGGTGTTTGCGCCGGTAAAAGACCCTTTCTCGTGGCCGAACAGTTCGCTTTCGATCAGCGTGGTAGGGAGCGCACCGCAATTGACTTGGACAAAAGACTGCCCGGAGCGGTTGCTTGTTTCGTGAATAGTCTGCGCCAGTATGCCCTTGCCGGTGCCGGTCTCGCCCAATATCAGCACATTCATATCGGTCTCGGCAACCTGCGCGACTTCTTGCATCACCTCCTGCATGGCCGGACTACGGCTCGGCACGACCCAGGGCGAAGGTCGCAGGGTCCTTTCAAGGACGCGGAGATGTTCGGTTTGGAGGTCCGGGAGGATGTGGAGGTCCAAGCCAACCACCTCGGACTGCAAATTATCGCGGTCTATCGTCTGCACCTCAAAGCGGTAGTCGCCCACCGGCAAGGCGCGGTACATCGCGGTATCGGCAGCGGTGAACGCACTCCACGATTCGGCCGGGCCGTAGCCCAACAAGCGATGGCGATAGCGCATCTCGGCCGCGCCGCTGCGGAAGCTGATCCCTTGAAAGTGAATGCGGATTTCCGGGGTGTCCTCTGGGCAGGAGACCGCCTCGGGCGCGACCATGCGCCTGCCGGCCAAGACCTCGCGGATGACCAAGCCCGGCGGCACATCGCCCGGCTGGTAGGCCACTAATCCCCCCCGCGTCCCAAACCACAACCGACCATCGCGGTCGCACAAAACGGCCTCGACGATGTTGCCGAGCACCGAAGGTCCTAAGCGGATGTTTCGGAAGGTCTCGCCATCGTAGCGCAGCACTCCTCCGCCACTGGTCCCGATCCACACCTGACCCTGCCGGTCCGCTGCCAGCGCCAAGATGCCGTTGGCCGACAGCTCCGATTGATCGACCGTAAAGTGGCGCACCTGCCCGGACGAGCCGTCGTACGCGAAAAGCCCTTTGGCCGTGCCCACCCACACGATGTTGTGGTGTTCCCACAGCACATTGACATATGCGATGGTCTCCGCTTCGACCATCGCCGCCGGGAGGCGTTGACCGTTTTCGTACCAATAGAGTGCCGGTATCCTGGCGCGGCAACCGATCCAGAACGTTCCGCTTTGGTCTTGCAGCAAGGCATGGCACTCATCCATGTCCCACGCGCCAACCGGAGTGAAGCGATGGCCCTCTATCCAGCCAAAGCCGCCCCGGGCCGTGCCGACCCAGATACGCCCTTGCGCGCCTTCGCACAGCCCAGTGATTGCTTGGGCGTGGGCCCTTTCGGCCACCGCAATCGCGTGCGGCGTCTGGCCTTCCCATTGGTACACCCGCCCGGCGTCTCCGCCGCTCCAGACCCGCCCCTTTTTGTCCACCATCAGCGCCGACACGGTTTCAGCCTGATCAAGCGGACGGATTTGGCCGTTTTCCATGCAGGCCATACCGTCCATCGTACCGATCCACAGCCGCCCCTTAGCATCTTCGCCTAAGTGGCGAACCTCGTTGTCGGGCAGGCCGTCGGCTTCGGTGTAGTAGCGGAGGCTGGCCGGGTCGCAAAATATCAGCCCACCCCCCCAAAGCCCGATCCAAATATTGCCCTCGCGATCCTCGTATGCCAGGCGCGTACTGGAAAAGTCAAGGTCTGGTAAAGCCGTGGAAAAACGGTGCCATACCTGCCCGTCGTAGCAGAGGACGCCCCGGCGCGTCATCCATATCCAACCCCTATCGTCCGCCCGCACATGCCGCGTCCCCTGCTGCACAGTCCGCTCGGCCCGCTCGCCCACCTCCACGAAGGCGAACTGCTCGCTCCGCGCATCGTAGCGGCCAATGAAGGCGTCCCGCCCGGCATAGTGAAAGGCAATCCACAGATGGCCAGCGGCGTCTTGCGCGAATTTCCACGGCCATTGGGCTTTGTCGCCGGTGTCCATGCGCCGCCCATCCAAGCTGACGACGCCGCGAGTCCAAGTCGCCAGCCAAGTAGTGCCGGTCGCGTCCGTGGCCATATCGTACACGCGCCCCAATGGTTGGCCGCCCACCTCGGTTATGCTCCGTATGCAGCGGCCCCGTTCAAACCACGCCACCCCCGCGCCGGTCAGCACCAACACCGAATCATCCGGCTGGGCTTGCAGGCCCACGATCTCGTTGGAAGGCAAGCCGTGTTCGGTGGTGTACACCTGAAAGCCGCGCCCGTCGTACGCCGCAATCCCGCTGCCAAACGTGCCGAACAAAAGCCGCTCATCAGCGTCTTCGGCAATGGCCATGACCGTCAGATCGGGCAACCCATCCTTGGGGCCAAACGCATCAAAATTCACACTGTCGAACCGGCTGACACCCCCGTCGGCTGTGGCGACCCAAAGAAACCCTCGGTGGTCTTGGTAGAGGTCTTCCACGTACATCCCGCCCATTCCATCAAAGACCGTGTAATGCTTGCTGATTATGTCCTTAAAGGGTAGGTCGCTCATAACTCGTCCGTCCTTCGTGTTAGAGCATGGGTCCCCAACGCCGCCGCTCTAAGATACGATCACCACAGCCCTAAAGCTAAATCGCCGGCCGCTTTCCAAGCGCACGCTCTTTGCCTATCCTTCTCAGGCAAATTTTAACAGGTGAACATGCTGACGACCGACGAAATGCGCTTCTTCAAGCGCAATGGCTACCTTATCAAACGCGGCGTGCTCGACCCCGCGCTCATGGATCGCGCCCGCGCCCGGCTGTGGGACGGTGCCCCGCCGGGCCGCAGCCGCGACAACCCCGCCACTTGGGTCGGCCCGTTCCGCACGGACGAAGAAAACCTCGACCGCACCAACTACCGCCGCGGCTTTCGCTGGAACTTTCGCGCGCCGGGCAGCGAGCAGTGGATGGTGCGTCTGCTAGCCACCGATTCCAAGATCTGGAGCATGGCCGAACAAATGCTCGGCCAAGGCCAACTCGTCCGGCCCGAGCGCATTCGCGGCATCTACTGCACCCTGCCCTACGGCGACCACCCGCCCCAGGCCCTAGGCTGCCATACCGACGGCCACCCCTTCCATCTCGGCGTAGTCGGCTACATCGATGACGTGCCACCCAACGGCGGCAGTTTCATGGTCTGGCCCGAAAGCCATCGCGCCTTCTACCCGACCTTCACTTCGCAGTACCTCCGCGACCAAGACGAAGCGGCCTACGAAAAGGTGCGGACTGCATTCAACCAGCGCCCGCCCGTCGATACCCACGGCCAAGCCGGCGACATCGTCTTCTGGCACCACCGCCTCGGGCACATGGCTAGCCCGAACACCTCGCGCCAACTGCGCCAAGCCGTGCTCGGCGATTTTCTCAAGCAGGACATCGAACAAACCCAACAGGAACCGCCGCAAAAGGACATGTGGCGCGACTGGTCGGACGAGCTGCGCGCCATCGCTCTCTAGCCGGCAAACGCATACGCGGGCACACCGCACACGCCCGCATCAACCCGCACTAGCGAACCGGCCAAAGGCTGAGCTTGTCGCTCCTCGGCGTCCAAACCTCGGCTGGCCGAGGTGATGTAGAGCTGGTCTAGGGCCGCGCCGCCAAAGGCGCACGATGTCACATTGGCCATGGGTAGTTCCAAGTGGCGCAGCAACGCGCCAGAGCGAGGATCGCAGCACAAGACGCACCAGCCTCCGTACACGGCGATCCACAAAGCGTCTTCTTCGTCAATGGCCATGCCGTCTAACACGCCCGGCCCTTCGTACTCCACCACCACGCGCTCGTTGCTGATGTTCCCACTGTCGCGGCAGTAGTCGTATGCGCGCACGTTGTTCAAGCCAGAATCAATGAAGTACAGGGTCTGCTGGTCGGCGCTCCAGACGATGCCGTTGGAGATGGTGACCGGCGCGACCTTCCGGCTGACTGCGTGATCGACGTCGAGGCAGTAGAGCGCGCCTTGGTCGCGCGCACCGCCAAAATCCATGGTCCCGGCCCACAACCGCCCAGCCGGATCGCACTTGCCGTCGTTAAAGCGATTGGCCGGGATCGCACGCTCGGGATCCGCGCCGAGCGGCACCATGCGTTCCGTCCGCAAGTCAATGTGGGCAAAGCCATTGTGCAAGGCCACGACGAGGCCGCCGCTTTGCCGCTTGACCACCGTACCCACGGCTTGGCAGGTCGGGATGGTGCGGTTGATTCCGCTAGCCGGATCGTACACATAGACCTCGTGGCTGAGGATATCGACCCAGTACAACAATTCGTCCTCCGAGTCCCAAACGGCTCCTTCGCCGACGAGCGCGTCCTTTTTCACGGCTAATTCGGGTGCTATCTTTTCCTTGTTCATCTCGAATTTCCTCCTTATTGGGCAACGCTAGGTTGCCCGCCGTTTTCTGTCAAACGCGCCGCTCGGGGCACCACGCCATTCTATGGCCGCACTGCTTGGGGTTGGAAAGGAGTGAACAGTGGAAATCATCACATCTGAAGTACTCGCAGACAGAATAAGGACATACTTACAGTGCCAGTTGTCCCTTGAAGACTTGGTAGAATGGGCAGAAAACGCGATGATGGAAGGTGAATTCGAGGAAACGGAGGACTATGTGCTCCGCGATATTACGGGTCGTTTGGGCGTTGCAGATGTAAAGGCATTTAGCTTGAGCAAGGAAGATCTCAAGCAGTTTCTTTCGCAGTTAGATCATACATTGCGGAAAGAAAACGGGAACAGGGCGGTGCCGAATGGTTTATTAGAGTGGGATGTTCGCCAGTTATCGGAAGCACTGCAAATTCCGCAAGACGATGTGTACGCTTACTTCACCAATGGGCGCCGAGTATCTTTTCTAATCAAGCTACGCATAGCTTGTCAAGTGCTCAACGGCTCGCTAGCCCGTAGCGAAGGAGCAGGATATGACGTACTGGATTCCACAGGCCGCAAATGGGAAGTCCGCAGCGTGTCTAAACATGGTATCTATTTTTGTCCCAGCTATATGGTTGGATCAGGAAGGCACTTTGAAGAGCATGGCTTTCTACGGAAGTTAGACGAGGTCGCCGGCTATATTGTCTCTGACATCGCACGTTTTCCCGCCGTGCCGTACTGGCAGATTCCGGCGGACGCGGTGCGAACTTGGTGGCTTCAAGGGCAGCTTGGTAAAGCGTCAAAGATAAACCGCCGCCAGGCCCTTGCTTTACTCAGGAGCCTATCGTGACTACCTCCCTATTCCCCCACGCGCCGCCGCAACCACGCCCCCTAAACGCCGAAGAATTCGCCGCCGACATCCAAGCCTTTGCGGAGTTTGGCAAAGAGACGCAAACCCTCGACTTTCCCGATCCGGCCATTTCCATTCCGGTGTACGTCAACGAGTTCTGGACCGCCAAGCAACGCGCCGCGCACTCGCTCCACGAGGTCTCCTATCGCGCCTGTTTCAAGCCGCAATTGCCGAGGTTTTTCATCAGCCGCTTGACGCAACCCGGCGACGCGGTGTACGACCCTTTCATGGGCCGCGGCACCACGGTCCTCGAAGCAGCGCTGTTGGGCCGCGGTCCCATCGGCTGCGACATAAATCCGCTCAGCGAGCGTCTAGTCGGGCCTCGCCTGGATCCACCCACCTATGACGAGGTAGAAACGCGCTTGGCCGCGCTGGACCTCGACAAAACGAGCGAGGTTGGGGACGAGCTCCTTGTTTTTTATCACCCCAACACGCTCCGCCAAATCGCCAATCTGCGCTCCCACCTCCGCACGCGCCGCCCAGACCGCGTCGATGCGTGGATTCAGATGGTGGCGACCAACCGCCTGACCGGGCACTCGCCGGGATTTTTCTCCGTATATACGCTGCCGCCGAATCAGGCGGTGTCCATCGAGTCGCAAAAACGCATCAACCAAAAACGCGCTCAAGTGCCACCTGAACGCGACATAAAGGCCATCATCCTCCGCAAGACGCGATCGCTACTGAGCAAGCTGCAAGCGCGCGATCTGGAAATGCTGACGGCGAACCGCCCCCTGCTTATAACCGGCTCATCTGACAATACCGCCGCCATCGCCAGTGAATCCATCCAACTCGCCGTTACCTCGCCCCCCTTTTTGGACATCGTCAACTATCAAGCAGACAACTGGCTGCGCTGCTGGTTTAACGGTATTGACGCCAAGGAGGTTGCTATATGGCAATTAAAAAAACCAGCCGACTGGCAGGCCGCGATGACCCGCACTTTCCGAGAGTTGCACCGGGTTCTCGCCAGCGGGGGCTTTGTCGCCTTTGAGGTGGGCGAGGTCCGCCATGGCACAATCCTCCTCGAAACCCTCGTCGTACCCGCGGCCATGGAGGCTGGCCTCAAGCCCCTGATGGTGTTGGTCAACGATCAGACATTCACCAAGACCGCAAACTGCTGGGGCGTAGAAAACCGCACAAAAGGCACCAACACCAATCGGATCGTCCTGATCGGTAAGTTGTAGAAGATCCCCGCCCGCATCCTCGGTAGCTGTTCCGCCGATTCGATAGTGGTACGTTTTGAAATTTAGCTTTACTTCCGTTGAACGGGTCGCTCTCGCTCCGCCTGAACCCCGGCACCCCAAGCCCGACCGAAAACGCATCACGACCGAATGATTTGGTCTAATCCCGCTTTGGCAGTGCAGTTCCCGACATGGACAATAGAAATTCATAAAGAAAATGGGACCCCAGAACATCAGGGTCCCATTTCCGTAACTCGCGCGGTGCCGCGTGTGCTACTTGAGCAGCAGCATCTTCTTGATGTCAAGGAAATCGCCGCCCGCTTGCAAGCGGTAGAAGTACATCCCCGACGACACGCTCTGGCCACGGTCGTTGGTCGCGTCCCATTCCACCGCGTAGCGACCCGCCGCCTGATGCTCGGCAACCAGCGTCCGAATCGGCTGACCCAACACGTTATATACGGTCAGTGCCACGTCCGCCGCCTGCGGCAACGCATACTGAATCGTCGTCTGCGGGTTGAACGGGTTCGGATAGTTGGCTGCCAATGAGAACACGGCCGGCCGCGTCTGCACCGAAATCGGCGCGGGCAATGCCAGCCGGTTGAAGCCCAACGCCCGGTCATACGTCTGGCTGTCGGTGATTTCGAGCGTCGTGTGCTCGATCTCGGTCGTCGGCCGGAAGACTAAGCGCAACATCAACTCGCCGTCCGAAACGACATCGCCGTGCGCGGCTACCGTCACCACGCCCGCTTGGTCGGCCAGCACCTGCGGCGTAGCGAATGCGCTGCCGCCCAGCGGCTGATCGGTCCGCGCCTCGACGAAAGTCAGCTGGTCGGCGTCATACGCCACCTGCAAGCCGTAGCCCTTGACTGCCACGAAATCGGCTAACCGCACATTAACGACGAACTCTTCTCCTACGCTCGGCAGGGCCGCTGGCGCGTCCAGATACAGCCGCGCATCCGCATTCAGCCCGGTCCGCAACGGCACCGGCTTGCCCGCCGCGGCCACGCTGCGACCGAAATGGTCGGCCAACACGAAGAAGTCGTCGAAGTCAATCGTCCCATTCGGCGCCAGGTCAAACGCCGGATCAAACCCGGCGTCGCCCGCCGTCAAGCCGAAGCGGTCCGCCAACACGAAGAAATCGTCGAACCCAATGCGAGCGTCCGCGCCGAACAACCCCAACAGAGCCTGCCCTTGACTATCAGTCACCTGGTTGCGCACGGCCAGCGCGGTATGCTCAACCGAACCGGTCTCGTTGTCCCCATCAAAGGGCCGCACCTGATAGGTGTAATGCACGCCATGCTGCGCCGTCTCATCGACGAAGGACGCGACCCCGGACGCCACCTCGGCGACCACGGAAAACGCTTCTTCCCCGACCGCCCGGCGATAGATGCGGTAGCCATGTACGCCGACGATCGGCTCGACCGGTGCCGGGCCTAACGCGCCAGCCACAACCCCTTGCAGCACCTGATCCGACGGCGACAGCGTCCACGTCAGCGCGATGCGACCGCCTTGATCGTCGGGCGCATCCAACACCTGTAGTGCCGACACAGCCAACGGCGCGATGTCGTCAGTCGCCCGCACAGCCTCGGCCGTCCAAGTAATCGACGAACTCAGCACACTACTGACGACATTTAGCTTCGGCGCCACGCCGCGAGCGTAAGCCAATGCTTCCGGCAGCAACGACGCCAGCACCGGACCCTCACCGCCCTGCGCGGCGGCGCGGCTGGCTTGCAGTGTCTTCGCCATCTGCGCGTAAGGCTGCGTCAAATCACCCGCCTCGACGAACACGGCTTTGGCCATCTCGTGCGTGGTGCGACCCCCGCGCTCGGCGGCAATGCCCCAGCGCGTCGAGACATTGTCCAGCGTCGCCACGATGGCGCGACCCATCGCCACCCCGGGCACGGCATCCACCCGCGCCCACGGCACCATCTCATTTTCCAGCACCGGCAACGCGCGGAAAATGCGATAGCCGTCCAGCGACTTATGATCGGCCGACAACTCCCAAGACAGCATCACGAAACCGCCTTGGTCGCCTTGGCCGTCCGCACCTTTGTAGTCTTCGGCGACCAGGTTTGTCGGCACCGACAGCGGCGGCTCCACCACCGCCATGCTCAACGGCAGCGACTGACTCGCGCCGCTGGCATCCATGACCGTGTAGGTCGCGACCGTCTCGCCCATCGTCGTCGGCGTGCCCGAAATCGTCCGGGTGGCCGCGTCAAATGACAGTCCCGCTGGCAGACCCGACACGCTATACGTCAGCGGCGGGGTGCCCCCGGAGACCGCCGGCAGCGTCAGGTTTGCTGGCACGTTAATGGTGAATTGAATCATGTTGTCGGTGTGCGAATCCGCTGGATTGGCTTTGCCAGCACCGCCACCGCCGCCGAACAACGTGCTCAGGTCGCCAAAGTCCAGCATCGCGTTGATGGTAATCGTGAACGTCAGCGAGACGCTTTCGGCGCCAGCCATCGCCGTGTAGGTGACTTCAACGGCCCCATCGGTAGCCGCTTCCGGTGTCCCGGAAATCGTCCGGGTCGCCGCGTCAAACGACAGCCCGGCTGGCAAACCTGACACGCTATACGTGATGGTGCCTTCGCCGCCCAACGCCACCGGCAGGACCAACGGCGTAATCGCCGTGCCCGCCGTATAGGCATGTGCGTCGATCGAAGTGCCCTCGACGAAAGACAAGGGGATCATCATCTCCTTATCGTCCATCATGCCGCCGGCCGCTTCCGTCAGCACCAGTGTCGCCGAACCCGCCGTCAAGCCCGGCAGCATCGCGTTGAGTACAACCGTCTCGTCGCCTTCGGCCATGCCGTCCGCAACTGGATCGATCAACAGGCGTGTCGAACCCATAATCGAACCGGCGGCAATGGTAATCGTCGGATCGAACAGGGCCGAGTAGTCCGTGTCGCGGGTGGCACTCGAAGCCACCTCATCAATCGAGATGATGGCGGTGGCGGCCTCGGCCAACGGCTTGCCGTCCAGCGCGGCCATGACCATCACTTCCGTCAATTCCGCCGACTCGGGGATCGCGCTCGGCATTACCGACACCACCAAAGACGTGCTGGCGGTCTCGTCGTCGGAAATCCGCAAGTCCACCTGCCCCCAACCGCCCGAAGACACCGCCCGAACACCCAAGTGCTTATGACCGTCCGCCGAAGCATTGTCAATCGGCGACAGGAAAAGCGTCGTCGAACCGACCTTTTCCCCGGCCGCAATGGTGATCGTCCCCACCAACGCCGCCGTGTAATCCACGTCGCGGGTGGCCATCGCGCCGCTGGCCGGCGGCACAATCGTGAAACGGACCGTCTCGGGCGCCGGGGCCGCCTCCGACAGAGTCGCCGTAACTCGGATTTCCGCCGTGTCGCCGTTTTCGCGCACGGCCGATTGCGAAGCCATTACGCTGGCGACGCCCACGGTCACCGGCGGGGCCTCGCTGACCGTTATGGTGAAGGTCTTTGCGCCGCTGTCGCCATCGCTATCGAGTGCCACATAGATAACCGAGGACATGCCCGCCAGCGTCGGCGTGCCCGAAAGCGTCCGCGTCGCCGTGTCAAACGACAGACCTATCGGCAGGTCCGACGAGACCCGGTACCGCAGCGTTCCTTGGCCGCCCGTCGCCGCGGGCAACACCTCGCTGAACGCCTGCCCCACCGTCGCTTCAAAGGCTAACGCACCAGTGCCGAAACTCGGTCGGCCCGTGTCCGCCGGCGTATCCGAAGAATCATCCATCTTCGCCGCGTCTTTCAGCGTGATCTTCGTGGTGCCGACCTTGATCTTGTCGTCGTCTTGGTTCTTGAGATTGTCCGTCAACTGCTTGATCGTGATCGTCTCGTCGTTGTCGTCTTTCCCGTCGTTGACGGGCGTGACCGTGATCGTCGTCGAGCCGGTGATCTCGCCGCGTGGAATCGTCAGCGAGCTAAGCACCGCCGTATAATCCGCGTCCCGCGTCGCCGACTTGTCCGGCGTACCATCCACGACCAACGTCATCGTCGCATCCGCGTCGAGCACTTTGCCATCTAACGTGCCGGTCACCGTGACCGTCGTCGCCCCGGCGTCCTCTTTGATTTCGCTCGGGCTGACCGACAGCGTGATGTCATCGCTCAACGTCTCATCGTCCGTGATCGTGAACGTCTGATCCTTCGTCTGATCCTCTTCGTCGCCGACCTTCGCTTTTACCGTGAACGTCCGCGCATCATTCACACCGCTGTTGTCCACCGGCGTGACGCGCAACGTCGCCGTGCCTTTCGTATCGCCGACCGGGATCGTCAGCCCCTCAATCACCTCGACTTCGTAATGCACATCGCGCGTCCCCTGACCCGCCGTAATCTGAAAGTCCACCGCCTTCGCGCCGGTCAAGGCTTTCGCCAATTCAACCGTCATCGTAACGTCGGTCGCGCCGGCGGCCTCGCGGATCGTCTTCGGACTCAGCGTAAAATTCTTGATCGTCGCGACTGCAACGTCCTCGACCGTGATGGTGCCCGGATTGACCACAACAGGAATGACAAAAGAGTCCACATGCTTTATCACTGTCCCATCGGCGAAGGCACTGTCAGTGAATTGCCCATCGCCGTTAAAGTCAATACGGAGTTTGAGAACAGGGTCATGGCCGGTGACAGTCTTGGCCCCTACATCAAGTAAGGCGTGACTTGCTTCCGTTAGCACTTTTCCGGCGGGCACCACATAGGTATCCAACAAATCGTCATCCTCGAAAAAGTCGATCCCCAAGTCTGCTTCTACCAAGACGGTCCCCGCCGGGATTTTGTCGGAGGTGCTAAAGTCTTCATTCGCCCATGCGACGAATTTTCTCCCAAATATCTTAGTCCCCTCAATAGTATTAGCCTCTGTTCCAATATCCCCATCGCCGTTGAAGTCAATGCCGATGGTAGCATTGGTGTTATTAATGTATTCGTTAAGCTTGACATCGTCTTTTGTCGAATGCACATAATTATCTCCATTTAAGGTCCCTTCATGCCTTAAGTCGAACCGAACCTGCTTACCCGCGCTGTTCACCCGTTTCTTGAAAACCACCTTCAGCGTATCGGGACTGGATCTCAGCTCGATCGTGCCATCCTTATTATTCGGATCCAGGGTGAACGTAGTCGTCGCGTCGATCCTCCGCTTTGGAATGGTCAGAGAACCCAAACCCCTCAGCGAGTAATCCACATCGCGCGTCAAGAAGTCACTGCCAGAAGAAACAACCAATTGGGATTTAAGGTCGTGGCTCGCCAACGAGCCGCCCTTCAACAGCGCCGTCACTTCAATCGGAGTCGCATCCGCCTGCTTGCTGAGTTTGGCCGGCGAAGCAGAGAGATCGATATTGGGGACGAACACATCGTCGTCAATCAGCTCAATATAGAAGACGCCCGTAACACCAGTCTCTTTCTCAGTATAGGACGCGGCGGTTTTGCCTTTCTCGAAGATGGTTCCAGTGGTACCGCCCACGTCAATCACGATAGGAAGATTAACCCGCATTTTAACCTTAGCCGTATCGACCGTACCCGTTATGGTCAGAGTATCAACATCCGCCGAAGCGTTGGCCGCGTTAATTCCAATCCGATTATTGTTTGTCGGGTTTATGGTGATCGTCCCGGTCGCCTTGCGCTCGCCCTTCTTAATCACCAAAGAGGGAAAGGATATGGTGAATAAATCGTTGAGATAGCGGGACGTGACACCGACGAGACTCAGCGGAAGATAAAGATCGACCTTTGCCTTCGCGTCAGCGTCGCGTAATTCGGCTGTTATCATAATATCTTGCGCCCCTCCATCCTCGCGGACGGAACGCCGATCAACAGATATGTCGATGTTCTCGGTCTGAGCCGCAGCCTCCCCGGCCCAGCCAAACACCAAAATGGCCGCCAGCAAAAAAGGCACAAAAGCCAAGCGCGGCACGGACAACTTCGCATGTATCATTACTCAACCTCCTGAAGGAAAGCATCGCCCACGGGCGAAAGGAAAGGGATAGAAGAAAATGGACTTGGCCGTAGAACTAAGCCGTTGTGTTCTTGCGTTTTTGCTACCGTTAAAAAAGACGAATCCCGCGCGGCGAGAGCTCGGGCTACGACGTCGCCGGCCGATAACCGCGAGGCTATCGAGGAGGGGTTTCGTTTGTGATGGGGATGGGTGGTCAGTGGCCGGTGGCCAGTGGTCGGTGGAGCTTACCGACGCGGCCGGGCAGAGTAAGGCCGTTTCCCGCTTCCGTAGAGGAAGGGGAGCGAGGCGAATAGGTTGGTGAGTGAAGCTAGGGCTTAATGCCCAAGAAATTCGGGGGGGGGGGGGTAAGTATTTGTTTTTTTAACGACTTATGACGATTAGGACTCGGCGTTATCGCAAGCGTAGAACAAGGCACCGTCATTGCATCAAGCACCGCTCCCGGCGATGGCGTTCTTTGTGCTATTGACGTTGTGCCCATGTCCTGTTAATCCGACTAAGAATGCCGCCAGCGGCCGGGGTTCTATAACTCAAACGCGCCGCTGTGCGCTGTGAATTTCATACCTAACCTAACAATTATACAATATCAGCTGAAGTTTGTCAAATGTAGGTCGTGGTACGTCTTGAAATCTCCAATTGTCGCGGTACGGTTGAGGTCGGGCTTGGGTCGCCGGGGTTCAGGCCGAGCGTGGCGATCCGTTCAACGGGAGTAAAGCTACGTTTGTTTACCTTTTCTTCGCAACAAAGCAATTCAGAGCTTGAGTTAGCGGCTTGACGCAAGCCGGAGCCGTCTAGGCCGCTATCGGCGCAGAGCGGCGCGGGATACACCGAATTAGCGCAATGCGAGCGGTCGCCCGTTCCTAATCAAATGCGCGGCCATGCTCGCTTCCCCTTTACCTCGGTTAGACATACAGCCCGAATAGGCTAGCCGCCAGCCAGAGCAAGGTATTGACCTGCAAAGGCCGATCACGCCAGACAACGGCTGTCGGGTCGTCCCCCTGCCCCCGGTGATATACCAAATAGAGATAGCGCAACACGCCGTAGAGCACAAAAGGGATCGTCCACTGCAATCGCGCATCGCCTGCGCCACCCACCCCCATCGCGTACAGCGCGTAGCAGACCACGGTCATAGCCGTGAGGACGGCGATCGTTTGATCGAGAAAAGGCAGACTGTATTCTTTGAGAATGGCGCGGTGATCGGCCGCCGCCGCCGCCAGTTGCACGATTTCCTGGCGGCGCTTGACCACAGCCACGAAGAGCACCAGCGCAAAGATGCAGACGATAAACCAAGTGGAAATGGACACCTCGATGACGAGGCCACCGCCGACGGCACGCAGCAGATAACACGCGGCCACAATCAGCACATCCACCAACACTACGTGCTTGAGTCGGAGCGAGTACGCCGCGTTGAGTGCCGCGTAGAGCACAGCCACCCACCCCAAATGAGGGTGCAGCCAAAACGCGCCAGCCAACGCCAGGGCCAACGCCATCAAAGCCGCCCCCCAAGCCAACGCGACCGACAGGTGGCCGGCGGCAATGGGCCGATGGCACTTTTGGGGATGCAGGCGGTCGTACTGGCGGTCGAAGATGTCGTTGAACAAATAGACGCCGCCGCTCAGCAAGACAAAGCAGAGGGCCGCTCCTAAGCTGCGGACCAGATAGGAAAATTCAAAAAGATGGGCGGAAAAAACGAGGGCGGGAAAGACGAAGACATTCTTGATCCACTGCCGGGGGCGCATGGACCAGAGAATGTAGTAGAACGACAAAACGAGGCCATGCTTCGGCATAACCAGAGAGCAGGGGCCGCTCAGACCTCCATGATCTCCTTTTCCTTATTTTCGCTAATCTCGTCAATGGAGGCTACGTATTCAGCGGTCAACTCCTGCACTTTTTTCTGTGCATTGCGCGACTCGTCTGCGGAGATGTCTCCGTCCTTTTGCCCCTCTTGGAGCAAGTCGATCCCGTCGCGCCGCGCATGGCGCACGGCAACTCGCCCTTCTTCGGCCCGCTGCCGGGCCACTTTGGTGATTTCTACCCGCCGCTCCTCGGTCAGTTCGGGAATGGGCAATCGGATGACGGCACCGTCGTTGGCCGGGTTGAGCCCCAAGCTCTTGTCGGCGAGGATGGCCTTTTCAATCGCGGGAATCAAGGTGGCCTCCCAGGGCTTGATCGCCAACAAGCGCGGCTCAGGGACGCTAATCGTCGCCACCTGATTGAGCGGTGTCTGTTGGCCGTAGTAATCCACCCGCACATTGTCGAGCATGGCAACCGAGGCCCGCCCCGTGCGAATAGCGGCTAAGTCGCGGCGCAGGGACTCAACGGCTTTATCCATCGCCTCTGTTACTGTTTCAAGGACCTCTTCCAACATGGCGGCCTCAATGTGCTTTCAGGCGTCTTCTCCCAAGACGAACCGCTCAAAGCGGCGCACGGTAACTTTCTCGCCGATTCGGGCGGTTAGCTCGGTGACCAATTCGCCGACAGTCTGGTCGGGATTTTTGACGAAGACCTGTTCTAACAGGCAACTTTCCTGATAGAACTTCTCCAGGCGGCCTTCGACGATCTTTTCGGCAATATGCTCGGGCTTGCCCTCGTTTTTGGCTTGTTCGAGGTAGATGGCCCGCTCCTTTTCCACGGCGGCGGCAGCAATGCCCTCCCGATCGATCGCCAAGGGCTGGGAAGCGGCAATGTGCATGGCCACATCCTTGGCAAAGGTCTGGAAGTCGTCGGTGCGAGCGACGAAGTCGGTTTCGCAGTTGACCTCTAACAACACCCCGAGGCGGCTGCCTTGGTGAATATACGCTTGGATCAGGCCCTCGCTAGCGTCGCGGCCGGCCCGTTTCTCCACCGCGGACAGGCCCTGCTTGCGCAAGTACTCAATGGCCTTTTCGCTGTCGCCGCCGGTTTCTTGCAGGGCTTTCTTGCAATCCATCATGCCCAAGCCCGTTTTCTCCCGGAGCATTCGTACGCTTTGTGCGGTAATCTGAGTCATCGTCATTTGCTTTCAAAAACAGTTGATCTAGCTATGTAGTGGCCTCGGCTACATTGGCCGGGGCCTCTTCGGTTTGTTCGGCCTCTTGCTTGTCGTCGCGCGCCGCTCTCTCGGCTTCGGCTTCGGCCCTACCCTCAATCGCCGCGTCGGCAATGAGGCGCGTGATGAGGGCAATCGAGCGGATGGCATCGTCGTTGCCGGGAATGGGATAGGTCACCAAGTCGGGGTCGCAGTTGGTGTCGACGATGGCCACGGAGGGAATGCCCAGTTTGGCCGCCTCGCGCACGGCGATGTGCTCCTTCTTGATGTCTATGATAAAGACCAAGCCGGGCAAACCGCCCATGTTGCGGATGCCGGCCAAGGTCCGCTGGAGCCGGGCGCGTTCTTTTTCGAGCAGCAGAACTTCTTTTTTCTTGAGGTTCTCGTAGGTCCCGTCGGTCGAGATGCGGTCGAGATGTTCTAGGTGCCGGATGCTTTGGCGAATGGTCTGCCAGTTGGTCAACATCCCGCCGAGCCAGCGCTCGGTGGCGTGAAACATGCCACAACGCTCGGCTTCCTGCCGCACGAGTTCGGCGGCTTGCTTCTTCGTGCCGACAAAGAACACGGCACGCCCGGCGCGCACTGTCTGGCGCACGGCCTCGCAAGCAGCCTCGACCTTGCCGACCGTCTTTTGCAGGTCGATGATGTGGATACCGTTGCGCTCGGTGAAGATGTAGGGCCGCATCTTCGGGTTCCAACGCCGGGTCTGGTGCCCGAAGTGGGTGCCCGCTTCCAGCAAGTCGCGGATAGTGAAGTCAGCCATGATCGCTCCTCAATGTTTGTTGGGCCTCCGCCTCCTTCATCTACACACAGAACCCGCAGACGCCTAACGTCCACGGGCCACTCTCTGCTGTGCATCGGGAAGCGTGTGTATTGGAATAGAACTAGCGCTTGGAGAATTGGAAGCGCTTGCGGGCACCGGCCAATCCGTACTTCTTGCGTTCTTTCTCGCGGGCATCGCGCGTCAAAAAACCGCCCTTCTTCAACACTTCCCGCTTTTGCGGGTCGTACTGTAACAAGGCGCGGGCAATGCCCAAGCAGGCGGCACCGGCTTGACCGCGCAAGCCGCCGCCAGCGGTAGAAATGTGGATGTCGAACGCGTGCCGCGTCTCGGTCAGATCCAGCGGCTGCACGAGGATCATCTCCAGGGAATCTCGGCGCAGGTATTCGCTGACCGCACGACCGTTCATGTAAATACGGCCATTGCCGAGCTGCATCCGCACTCGGGCGACCGAGGTCTTTCTGCGGCCGGTCGCTTCATAGCTTTCTAAGGGCATGGGGGGTGCCTTTGGCTTAAAGTTCGAGAGGCTGGGGGTTTTGCGCTTGGTGCCGGTGTTCGCCGCCGGCATAAACGCGGAGCTTCTTGAGCTGCGTCCGGCCCAATTTGGTGTGCGGCAGCATACCCCACACGGCTTTGCGGATGATGCGGTCGGGATGCCGTTCGGCCATGCGGCTGTAGGGCGTGACCCGCAAACCACCTGGGTATCCGGTGTGGCGATAATAGACCTTTTTTTCGGCCTTGTTGCCCGTGACTTTTACCTTGTCGGCATGGATCACGATGACGTGGTCGCCCACATCGGCATGTGGAGCGTATTCAGGTTTGTTTTTGCCGCGCAGCACCTGAGCGATTTCCGAAGCCAGCCGCCCTAGCACCTTATCGGTGGCATCAACCACAAACCACTGCCGCTTGATTTCACCCATTTTAGGGGCGTGAGTAATGTCGTTCATCATCTTTTCTCATAGTGGTGTTTTAATTTATAGAAAGCCACCCAACCGATTAGCTTTCGTACTGTGTTTTCACACGGAGATACGCGACTTGAATCACGGCAGGAATTGTAACGCGATAGGCAGGCCCCGCAATGATAATTATCGTCCAAAGACCTGTCAAAGCCCACCCAATTGGTCCGGCAAACATCCCTATAGTGCGCGTCAGTGTGGCATTTGCAGCAATGGTCAACCCTCGACCAAGTAGCTGTTTAGCAACCGCATTTGCTACTATAGTCGCCATTTGATATGCTGCAAAGCCGCTGTAAAAGACTGCCCCCTGTAGTGCGGCTGCAACTGCTGGACCCGTAAAATCCGTTGTATTCAGATTTAGCTCTTCAACAACTGCCTTTAGGTCATCAGGGCTCATCTTTTCCATTGAGTCAGTCAAGACCTTCATTAAAAGATTCATTTCGATCGCACCAACTCTGGCGGCCTGATTGTAGTTTACCTTCATCTTGTTACAGACGTCGGTCAATATCTCCCTATAAGGTACACCTTCACCGCCTCTGAGAATCGTTGCGATAGTATTTGCACCGAAATATTGGAGCTCAGCAGCTATCAAATCCCAGTATTGATGGTGATCAGGGCAATCGGATTTGTACCGCGAATTATCCGTTAGTTCTTCTGTCAACCGCAGATTCCCATCTTTATCTTTGGTTAAATAATCGACAAGTTCATTTAGATTAGCACTCGGAACGTTTTTCAAGAACTCTAAATCGGGATCTTTACGATATGCCATATCGTCTCTTTTCTCTGCCCGCTGCCTATAATGTACGAAAATTTTTATTATAAGCCCTCTATCCGTGCTTGTCAACGCTTGCGCCACCAACGCCAAGTGAGTACAGCCCCTACCAAGCATAGGAGCCCCGCTAATAATCTATTGTATTGTGCGAGTAGCTCCGCGACCTGTTCCCAGTTTTCACCCACCAAAATTCCAGCGTAAAGCAGCAGTCCATTCCAAACGGCCATGCCAATCGCGCCGCAGAGCACGACCGTCGGCCAAGGCATGCGTCCCAGACCAGCACCAATGGCGATGACCGACCGAATGCCGCTTAAAAATCGGTTGCCTAAAAGGAGCGCGACGCCGTAGCGACTGAGCCATTGCTCGGCTTGGGCCAGCCTCGCCGTACCCCGACGGCCAGCGAAAAAGGCGCGCCCCCGGCTATACCCCAAGTAGTACATGACCAGAAAGCCGGCCATACCCCCAACACAAATCGCCAGAAAAACCGACCATATATCCAAGAGGCCGCGCCCGACCAAATAGGCACTGAACACCACCACCGTATCGCCCGGTATGGGTGGCACGATGTTTTCCAAAAAGGCACTAAGCAGCAAGATGCCATACGCCCACAGCGGATCGACGCCAGACAGGGCCGCGAGTAGAGCGTCCAAATATTCTGCCATGCTTTAGCGGGCTAAAAGGGCCACGGCTTGGGCCTCCACGCCCTCCTCGCGCCCGACGAATCCCAAGTGTTCGGTCGTGGTGGCCTTGAGCGAAACCTGTCCCATCGCTAGGCCCAAGGTCGCCGCTAGCGTTTGGCGCATCGCCGCTAGGTGCGGCGCGAGCTTGGGCTGCTGGACTGCGACGACCGCGTCAATGTGCAGGACGCGCGCCCCTCGTTCCGCTATCAGGACACCGACCTGCTCGAGCAGCACCAAGCTCGATATGTCTTTGTATTGCGCGTCCGAGTCCGGGAAGAGCTGGCCGATATCGCCGGCCGCCAAGGCACCCAAGAGCGCGTCGATTATGGCATGAGTCAGCACATCCGCGTCCGAGTGGCCTGCCAACCCCCGGTCAAAGGGCACGACGACTCCGCCCAAAATCAGGGGTCGCCCTTCCACCAAGCGATGCACGTCGTAGCCCTGTCCTATGCACAAGCCCATAGCAGGTATCTCCTCTCCGGCGCGAACTCGCCACTCAGCCCAAGCCAGATCCTCGGGCGTGGTGAGCTTGCGATTGTCGGCTTCGCCGGGCACGACGCAGACCGCGTGTCCCAGTCGCTCAACCAGCGCGGCATCGTCGGTAGCCATCGCGTCGATTCCAGCCGCGTGGTATGCCCTCAGCAGCAACTGGCGGTCAAAGCCCTGCGGGGTCTGCGCCTGCCACAGCCGCTCGCGGTGCAACGTACCGACGACCCGATCATCCGCCACTTCCTTGATCGTCTCTACCACCGGCAAAGCGGGCAGTGCCGCTCCGTGCTCGCGCGTGGCGGCGACCACCCTCTCCAGCAGCCCCTCGGAAATAAACGGCCGCACGGCGTCGTGTACCAAAACCATATCGGCGCGGGTCTCCTGCAAGCCCCGATACACGGATGCGCTGCGCTCAGCCCCCCCGGGCACGAGGGCGGCGACTTTGGCAAACCCCCCGCTTTTACTCAGTTGGCGGCAATAGTCCAGGTCCTCGCGCCGCACGACCAAGACGATATCGGCCACCAGCGGGCTATCTTCGAGCCGCGCGAGTACGTGCCAGAGCACGGGTCGACCCCCTAACGGGAGGTACTGTTTGGGCCGATCTGCTCCCATGCGCTGCCCCCGCCCGGCGGCCGGGATGATGGCGGTTATGCTTTCCACGGCTTCACACAATCATCATGGCATCGCCATAGCTGTAAAAGCGATAGCCCCGCTCTATGGCCTCGCGGTAGGCGGCCAAAAGCCGTTTCCGCCCGACAAACGCCGCCACGAGCAACAACAGGCTCGAGCGAGGCAGGTGAAAGTTGGTCACCAACGCATCGACCGCTTTGAATGCGTAGGGTGGGTAGATAAAAGCATTGGCAAATCCTCGGCCGGCGCACACCTGGCCTTCCGCATCAACGCTTGACTCCAAAGTCCGCACCACGGTGGTACCTACGGCGACGATGCGCCCACCACCCGCGCGACAACGCCTGAGCGCGGCCGCCACCGACTCGTCGATCTCGCAGTATTCAGGCTCGAGTACATGCTGGCGCGGGTCAGCACAGCGCACCGGCTCGAACGTGCCCGGCCCCACGTGCAAAAGCACCTTTAGGACCGCCACGCCCTCGGCAGCAATCTCCTCGATTAACTGAGGGGTAAAGTGCAGGCCGGCCGTGGGGGCGGCCACAGCCCCCGGACGCGCCGCATAGATAGTCTGATAGCGTTCCCGGTCTGCGGCTTCGGCCGGCCGCCGAATATAGGGCGGTAGCGGTATTTCGCCGATCTCTTCCAGCCGCGCCAGCACATTTTCGACGGCAAAGCGCACGCGAAACCGCCCCGGCGCAACCTGCTCGACGATGTCCGCTTGTACCGCTCCGTCGCCAAACTCCAACCGCGTCTTGGGTTTTAGGCCCCGCCCAGGCCGCCCCATCGCTAGCCAATCGCCCGCTGTCAGCGGCCTGAGCAGCAGCAGCTCAACCCGGCCTCCAGTAGCAACCTTACGCCCCTTGAGCCGGGCTGGCACGACCTGTGTTTGGTTCAATACTAAGGCGTCGCCAGGCGCGAGCTGATCGACGATAGCCCCAAAGTGTAGGTGCTGCAACGAGCCATCCGCCCGGTTCAAGAGCAACAGACGCGCTTGGTCGCGCTCGGGCGTTGGGCGTTGCGCGATCAGGGCATCGGGCAGGTCAAAGTCGTAGTCCACCAAGCGCATCGAGCGGTATCAACCTATCCCCGAGACGGCCTAGGACGCCATCGCACATAGCGGAAAATGGTCCAGAGAATTTTGTATCCGGCCCGTAGCGTACCGCTGAGCGTACCGGTGATTTTGGAACCGCCAATGCGGCGGCGATAGCGCACCGGCACTTCGACCACACGCAGCCCCAACCGAGCGGCTTTGACTTGCATCTCCGCGGTCCAACCAAAGTTGCGATCCTGCATTTCTAGCCGCATGAGCGCGTCGTAGCGCAATGCGCGAAAAGGCCCCAAATCCGTAAAAGTAACGCCAAACAACAGACGGATTAAGAAGGTCGCCAACCCGTTGCCAAAGCGAGCCTGCGGCAAAAGAGCCCCCTTTTCTCGCTCGCCCAAGACCCGAGAACCAATGACCATATCGGCATCGTCTGCCAGGATCGGTTTTACTATATCTCGCATGTCCTCGGGGTAATCGCTGTAATCGCCGTCGAGAAAGACGACGATATCCGGGCTGTCGAGATGGGCCATGCCCGCGAGACAGGCCTGGCCATAGCCCCGGCGCGGCTCGACGACGACGCAGACACCCAAGCGGCGGGCCACCTCGGCGGTGCGGTCGGCCGAACCATTATCGACGACGATAATCTGCTGTGCGATATCGGGTATGTCTTGCAGCACCTTGCCGATGGCTTCTTCTTCGTCGCAGGCGGGAATGACGACGGCAATGGCAGGCGGCGAGTACATGGGCTAGCACCGCGGGTAACGTGCTGTTTAGAGGTTTTCCTCCAACCAGAGGAAGAACATATCCTGCGCCTCGGCCACATTGTCGAGCAAGGCATAGCCGTGGTCAGCCGAGTCTGTAAAAACGCGCAAATCCTTCGGCTCGGCCGTTTTTTCCTCTAGGAGAGAAGCGAAATCTTTATAGCTAAGGATGCGGTCCTCGCTCACGGCAATTTGGTCCTGATCGCCTACCATAAAGAGTACGGACCGCGGCCCAAACGATTCAAGGCCGGTCCCGATGACCAGCGGCTCCAGCGAGGTGGCCGCCCACAGCCCAGGCGAGAGGGAGACGCCGGTTTTTATGAGCTCGGGGAAAACACCTGAAGACACGTAGGCTATATTGCCCCCCGCGCCACTGCCCACGACCGCGATGCGGCTGATATCGATCTTGGACTGACTCTGCAGCCAGATTAGCGCAGCGTGGACATCGAGAAAGCTCCGTTCCAAATCGCTTAATTCCAAGGTCTCTCGGCCCTCGGGTAGTGGCGTCTCGCCGTGTCCGCGCATGTCGATGGCCAAGACGGCGTAGCCGCGCTCGAGCAAGGCCACGTACGTGCCGGTGTTGTTCAACCAGTCGGATTTGTTGCCGCCCAGATCGTGTAGGAGGATCACCACTGGCAGCGATTGGCCGTCCTCGGCCGCGCCAAAAAGTGCCTTCACTTCGACACTGTCGTTGGACGTGAAGCTAACGGCTGCAATGGGATAAACGCGACCCGGCCCTTCGGGTAGATCGGGACCGACGATCTGGAGTTCTCCGTCCGATTCGCTGCACCCGGCGACTCCAATAGCGAGCACCCAAATCCACCGACACAGTATCTTGCTCATAAAAGCCATAATTCTCACCCAAAGCACGTTGCGAGCGCCCGCGATTGGCAGCGCTCCTAATTTTCGTAAACCCTTGAATTTGAATAAACAATCTCCACTTCTGACTGTCAACTTAACGGCTTGACGGCAAAATTCTTTTACCGTATGCTGCCGCCCTATGATCCGCGTCGAAAAACTCAGCCTTAGCTATCGCCGAGGCCTAGCCGCTTTGCGCTCCATTGATCTCCACATCAGCCCTCGGGAGGACATCGCCCTCATCGGGGCCAACGGTTCGGGCAAAACCACCCTCGCGCACTGCCTAAACGGACTCCTACAGCCTCAAACAGGCCGGGTCCTCGTCGATGGCATGGACGCCAGCGACCCGACCCAACTCCGCACCATCCGCCAGCGAGTCGGCATGGTCTTGCAAAATCCAGACGATCAGCTAGTTGCCACCACGGTCGCCGACGAATTGGCCTTTGGTCTAGAAAATTTAGCCCTAGCCAGCGATGAAATTCACCGCCGCGTCGAAGAAATACTCGCCGCTTTCGGCCTCGAAGCCTATCGCCGCTATCCTCCCCACAAGCTCTCTGGCGGCGAGAAGCAGCGCGTGGCTATTGCCGCAATAGTGGCCATGCGACCGCGCTATCTCGTCTTGGACGAATCGACCGCCCTGCTCGACCCCGGCGAAAGACAGCAAGTGGCCGAGTTGCTTCAGCGACTGCGCTCGGCCTACGACATCGCGACCATACTCATCACCCAATCCCCGGAAGAAGCCGCGCGCGCCGACCGCGTCATCGTCCTCCACGCAGGTCGGGTCCATGCGGACAGTTCACCTGCCACCCTCTTTGCCGACGACCCGCTCAAGCTGCGGGATCTCGGCCTCGGCCGGCCCTTTGCAAGTGCCCTCGCCGCTCACTTGTCGCTGGCCAAGATCCCCTTGGAGCTAGCCACCTTGTCCGATGTGCTGACCACGTTAAAACCCCAGACATCCCTGCCCCCTTGGACTCCGCCCACTCCGCTGCCGCCCACCCCGAGCAAACTAGCGACCGAAGAACTGACGCACCTTTACGACGAGCATCTACCCACCCAGCGACGCGGGATTCGCGACATCACTATGGGCGTCCCCACCGGCTCTGTCCTAGCCCTCGTGGGCACCAATGGCGCGGGCAAGACCACCCTCGCCCAGCACTTCAATGCCCTGCTCAAACCCTCGTGCGGTCGCGTATTCCTCGACGACTGCGACATCAACTCCCAGCCCCCGGCGCGCGTCCGCCAGCGCGTCGGCTTGGCCTTCCAGTTTCCCGAACTCCAGCTCTTCGCCGAAACCGTGGCCGAGGATGTGGCCTTTGGGCCGCGCAACCTCGGCTTGGCGGACGAGCGCGTCCATGGCCTCGTGGCTCGTGCGCTCGCCTTGGTCGATATGCCGCTGGCAGAATTCGGGCCGCGCCAGCCCCTCTCATTGAGCGGCGGCGAAAGGCGTCGCGTCGCGCTCGCTGGCGTCCTCGCCATGGACCCAGAGGTCTTAGTGTTCGACGAACCAACCGCCGGCCTCGATCCCCAGACAGCGGCCAACTTGTGCCAACTCTGCGCCGAGCTAAGCAAGCAAGGCCGCACTCTCGTGCTGATCAGCCACGATATGGAACTAATCGGACGCCTAGCTACCCACGTAGTAGTTCTGCGCCAAGGACGCATCGAACTACAAGGGATGGCGCGCGCCGTTCTCGCCCATCCACAATTCGAGTCTATCAGCGGGCTCGCGGCACCACAGGCCGTCCAGTTGGCACGCCACCTGCGACAACGAGGCCTAGCCCTAAACGGCGACCCGTTGACTATAGAGGAAGCCATCGACTGGCTCGCCCCACTCGTCGCCTTCTCCCATGTCTAAATTTTCTGCCGACTTGCTCGTCCGCCAAGGACGCCTCATCGATCCGGCCAACGGCACCGATGCCCTAGGGGACATCCTCATTCGCCGAGGAAAAATAGTCGAATCGGCCCCGATCCTCCCGACGCCTCCCGACGTACCGGTCCTCAGGGCGACCGGCTTGGTCGTTGCTCCGGGTTTTATCGACATCCACACTCATCTTCGCGAACCAGGCTACGAACACAAGGAGACCATTCAGAGCGGCACGGCCGCGGCCGCCGCTGGTGGCATCTGTGCAGTGGCGGCCATGCCCAATACCAATCCTCCCCCAGACCGCCGCGATCACTTGCAGTTAATGTTGGAGCGCGCGCAGACCGCCGCCGTGCGCTACTATCCAATCGCCTGTGTAACAGTGGGGCGCCAAGGGCGCGGTGAGCTCGCCCCGCTCGCGGAGTTGGCCGACTTGGGCGCGGTGGCCTTTTCCGACGACGGCGACCCGGTCGAAGACGAGGCCCTGATGCGGCGTGCTCTCGAAATTGCCCGCGATCTCGACCGGCCCATCTTCCCACACGAAGAGGTCAAGTCGATTACGGCCGGCGGCTGTATGCACGCCGGAGAAGTGGCCGCACGCCTCGGCGTCAAGGGGATGCCCGCCGCCGGTGAGGAGGAGATGGTCGCCCGCGATATAGACCTCGTCCGCCAGACCGGCGGCCCTTTGCACATCGCCCATATCAGCACAGCGGGCACCGCGCAATTGGTCCGGCAAGCCAAAGCCGACGGCCTACCCGTTACTTGCGAGGTGCTGCCCCATCACTTCGTCCTGACCGACCGCGAGGTCGAGCACTACGGCACGGCCGCCAAGATGAGCCCGCCGCTGCGCACACTCGCCGATGTCGAGGCCATGCTCGCGGGGCTAGCCGACGGCACCATAGAGGTCATTGCGACCGACCACGCGCCGCATACGGCCGCGGAAAAAGCCCAATCCCTAACCCAAGCTCCCATGGGCATTGTCGGTCTAGAGACAGCCGTCGGCCTCACCTTGACCTACTTGGTGGATCGCGCTTTGTCCCTGCAAGAAGCCATCGCATGCTGGACCTGCCATCCGGCACGCATCTTGCGACTGCCCGGCGGCGCACTCACACCGGGGATGCCTGGGGATCTAACCCTGCTCGACCTGACGCGCGAATGGGAGGTCGTCCCCGCGCACTTCCGCTCCAAATCGCAGAACACCCCCTTTGCCGGTTATCACCTAAAGGGCAAAGCCGTAGCCACCATCGTCGGCGGCCAGATCGTCTATAGCGAATTAGCGGCTTAATCGAAAGGCTTGAATGCGTCCGGCCAATGCTCGATTTCTGCGCCGGTTGCGCCCAGCCACACGGCGATCACGTCGAAGCGGCAGACCGGATCGGCTGCGGTGTAGTATTGGACATAGTGCTGGGCAGCCTGCGTCAGACGCTGCCGCTTGGCGCGATCCACCCTTTGTTCAGGGCGAGACGTGCGCTGGCTGGTCTTTACCTCGACAAAAACCAACTCGTCCCGGTCTTCGGCCACCAAGTCGATTTCACCTCCAGCCGCGCGATATCGACGCTGCTGAATTCGATAACCTCGTTCCTCCAAATACGCCGCGGCCGCGGCCTCGCCCCGCCGCCCAATATCCCCCAACCTATCGCGCTGCGCCCGATACGCCGCTCTCAAGGCCGCGAGTTCATCGGCGACCAACTCGTCGGCGACCTCTTTGACTAACTGCCCCAACCGCTCTAACTCGGCGAGGTTGGCGCAGTCGCATAGGCCCTCCGCAAAAGAGCGAAAAAGCTCCGAGCGCGGCGCGGCAATCCGCGCGGCCACCGGGCTGAAACTGCGACGATGCAGTGGGCAAGGGCCATGCGCGTCAAGTGCGGCTAAGTGCGCGGCACTGCCGTAGCCCTTGTGTGCGGCAAACCCGTATTCGGGATAGTGGCTATCGCATTCGCACATCAGGCGGTCGCGGTGTACTTTGGCCACGATCGAGGCGGCGGCAATCGACAGCGAGCGCGCGTCTCCGTCGACGATGGCTTGCTCGGGGTAGGAACTGCGCGCCGGCAGGTGTCCATCAATCAGCACCCGGTCGGGCGAAGTGGGCAAATTCTCCAGTGCCAAACGCATGGCCTTGAGCGAGGCCTGTAGAATGTTCAAGCGGTCGATCTCCGCCGCTTCGACTTGTCCTATCCCCACAGCTATGGCCTTGGCCGCGATCTCCTCGTACAGCACCTCGCGCTGGGTGCGCGACAGTTTCTTGGAATCATCGACCTCGGCGATGACGCCGTCCGGCGACAAGACGACCGCCGCGGCCACCACAGGCCCGGCCAAGCAACCGCGCCCCGCCTCGTCGACACCAGCTACCCGGCGCACCCCCTGCGCCCAAAGGGGCCGTTCAAATTGCAAAAGTCGCTCCCGGCGCTGGGACTCCGCCTGCGCCCGCGCATCGCGCCGCCGCCGCTCAACTACCAAGCGCCGGACGCCAACGCGGCGATCCTTTTCGAGCACGGCCCAACCCGGATCGCCGCTTTTCCACTCCGCTACCCGTGCGCGTATCTGGGCGATCGTCATTTCGGCGAGTTCGGCGGCGGCCGCACACTCGCCGGAACGGCTCATGTCGGCAACCGTCTCATCTATTGACATTAAGTATCGACCTTGTATAATATCTGCGAAAAGCGACCCAAAGGAGCCTTACCATGAAGTGCTACACGGCGTTAGTTATCTGCTTGTGCCTCGTTTTACAACCCGTCATGGCCCGCGCCGAGACGGAACCGACCCCTATCGCTGGGGCAGATACTCGCCTCTATCTGGCCGATGGCAGCTTGGTGGAAGGCAATCTACTCGAAAAAGACCAAGATCTGGTCATCATGCGCGTCAACGACCAGATCTTCACTTTTGACAAGACCGAAATCGACAAGATCATCACCCTCGAGTCGCTGGGTGGAGGGGCCCAGACGGTCTCGGTGACCGAGTTTCCCTACATCAGTTTCCTTGGCGGCGCTCTGGCCTTCGGCCTGCTCTCTTGGCTGCAATTCGACCGGGCTTCCGACAACGAAGCCGAAGCGACCCTCAATCGCGAATACGGCCAGCTCTCCCGCGCCCAAAAACTCGACGACAAAGCCGATCGCGCCCGCCTCTATGGCTGGTCCACCGCGGTGCTCGCCGCCGGTAGCTTCGGGGTGGCCCTGATCCCGCGCAAAACCACCCGCCGCATCTTTCCCGAGCTCAGTTTCCACGACGGCACGCCGCGCGTTGGCGTATCCTACGTCTATTCGTTCTGAGCACCTTCCGCACCCCTCAGGTGATGCACCAAAGCTTCTAGCCCGAGCACGTAGCTGAAACGGCCAAACCCAGCGATTTGCCCGAGGCAGACCGGCGCGATAACCGAGTGCTGGCGAAACGGTTCCCGTGCGTGGACATTGGACAGATGCACCTCGACCGTCGGCAACCCCTTGGCCGCTACGGCATCGCGCAGGGCAAGGCTATAGTGGGTAAAGGCCCCTGGATTGAACAACAAGCCGCGTTCTGGGGCTTGCTGCAGAGCGTCGATTAGCGCACCCTCGCTATTGGATTGGCGGCAGCGCACCTGCACCCCGAATCGCTGCGCGTGGTCGGCGATCAACGCGTCGATCTCGGCCAAAGTCTCCCGACCATATACCTCGGGCTCGCGCGTTCCCAGCAAGTTGAGATTGGGGCCGTGTAGGACTAGGATGCTAGTCAAGTTGACCTCCACTGTTTCGCGCTACCACGCAGATCCACGCCTCTTTTGCCAAAACTGTATCGACCTCTAATTGAGCTTCTGTGACCCAGCGGCAAAACGCTGTTTCTTCCCGCGCTAGCAAACCCGAAAACGCGATCCATCCATCTGCGGCCAACAAGCCGCGCAAAGGGGGCAAAAGGGGTCGCAGCACATGGCTTTGGATGTTGGCCAAGACCAAGTCAAAGGGCCTTTCCGCGACAGCGACGGCCTCCACGCCCCCCAACCGCACCTCTACCTGCTCAGAGCCAATGCGGTTGTTAGCCAAGTTTTCCCGCGCATTGGCCACGGCCTGCTCGTCGATGTCCACGGCGAGCACCGGGCCAGCCCCCAGCAATGCGGCGGCAATGCTGAGAATGCCGCTACCCGTCCCCAAGTCCAGACAGCGCATCCGAGGGTGTAGACAACGCTCCAACGCCTGCAAGCAAAGCTGGGTCGATTCGTGCCCTCCCGTGCCAAAGGCCATTTTGGGGTCTATGCGCACGGCGATTTGGCCTTCGGTTAGCTCGACCGGAATCCACAAAGGGTGGACGACGATCCGCTCGGTGGCCCACACCGGCGCAAAGAATCGCCGCCACGCAACCTCCCAATCCTGTTCCTCCACGCATTCGGTGCCGATCGGCGCTGCCAAGCCGCGCCCGGCGAGCCTATGCGTCAGTTCGCGCCGCACTCCAGCCAAATCGCACGCTGGCTCGGCAGCAAAGTACGCGCTCAACTGCGTCCACTCCCCGGCTTCCTCAACCTGCAGGCCGCAGCTACCCAACTCGTACGCCCATGCGCTCACGTCCTGGGCGCAGACCGCCGGCACCGCTAGCCGCAAGCAGTGCCAAGCCCGCTTACTCACTGGCCTCCAAGCGGCGCAACTCGGCCACTAGCCCTTCGCCAATGGCGTCGAAAAGGGGATCGGGCGCGGCCCGGCCTTCATCCCCGCTCTGGCGAATTGCAGCCGACAGGGGGAGTGTTCCCAAGAAGGGCAGCCCCAACCGCTCCGCGGCCGCGCGGCCGCCACCACATCCGAAAATCTCGTGGCGTTGGCCGCATTGGCTACATAGGTAATAGCTCATGTTTTCGACTATCCCGAGGACATCCACCTCGACCTTGGAAAACATGGCAATACCCCGCTCCACATCCTCCAGTGCCACGCTCTGGGGCGTAGTAACGATCAAGGCACCAGAAAGAGCCACGGCTTGGCTCAAGGTAAGCGGCACATCCCCGGTGCCGGGCGGCAGATCGATCAATAAATAGTCGAGCACCCCCCACTCTACTTGATGCAAAAACTGCTGTAACGCCCGGGCCAAGAGCGGTCCCCGCCAGACCACGGGCGCATCCTCGCCGGCGATAAAACCAATCGACATCAGGGCGACCCCAGCCTTGGACACCGGGCGCATAGTGCCCTCCTGCCCGGTTGCGGGCTGCTGCCTGATACCCATCATCAAGGGAATGCTCGGGCCGTAGATATCGGCGTCAAGCAGGCCGACACGCGCCCCTTGGGCCGCCAGACTCACGGCCAAGTTGATACTTACAGTCGATTTGCCCACGCCGCCCTTGGCACTGGCAATGGCGACGGTATGACGCACTTGGGCGAAGGGGCCGGTTCGAGGAATGGACAAGGGTACCTACTCTTAGGAGCCAAAGGCCTTGCGCACTTGGGCAAAGAAGCCTTCGCCCTCTTTGGCCACGCGCTCTTTTTCGAGCTCGGCCAAGTCCGCGAAAAGCGCGCGCTCCCGTCGGCTGAGCCCCTCGGGAGTCCACAAGACGACCTCGACTAGCTGATCGCCAACGCCGCGCCCATTGACATCTGGAATGCCCCGGCCACCCATGCGGAAGACGCGCCCTGATTGGGTGCCAGCGGGGATCTTCAACAGGGCCTTGCCAGACAAGGTCGGGACCTCTACTTCCGCGCCTAATGCAGCTTGGGCAAACCCCAAAGGCAATCGGTAGATCACGTGGTTGCCATCGCGGATAAAGTAGTCATGCTCTTTTTCTTCTATAAAAACCAAGCAATCGCCGGCCGGTCCTCCGCGGGGCCCGACCTCGCCTTGGCCGCGCAATGGAATGTAGTTGCCTTCTTGAACGCCCGCGGGAATGCGCACGGTCAAAGTCGTTTGGCCGCGCTCGCGGCCCTCGCCTCGGCACGCTGGACAGGGATTGGACACAATCTGTCCTTCCCCTTCGCAGGCCGGACACGTCACCACGGTCATGGACGGACCAAAGAGGGTGCGCGCCATCTGTTGCACTTGGCCCTGCCCACCGCAAGTGCCGCAGGCCTTGCGGTCCGCTCCACTAGCCGCGCCGGTTCCATCGCAGCGTTTGCAGCGCTGCAAGCGCGTCAAGGCGATGTTCTTTTCCACGCCTGTGGCGATCTCTTCTAGCGTCAAGGCCACCTTAATCTTCAAATCGCGGCCTTTTGGCTTCGCCGATCCCCCGCGCGACCGCCGCCCCCCGCCAAAGAAGTTCTCGAAAATGTCGCCGAAAATATCTTGAAAATCGCCCGCGTGCGTAAAATCCGACCACTGAAAGCCACCGCGCCCGAAATTTTCCTCAACGCCGGCGTGCCCGTAGCGATCATACGCGGCTTTCTTCTCAGGATCTGAAAGCACTTCGTATGCTTCGGATGCCTCCTTGAATTGCTCCTCAGCCGCGGCGTCTCCGGGATTGCGATCGGGATGGTACTTCAGCGCCTTCTTGCGGTAAGCTCCTTTGATCGCGCTTTCGCTGGCGTCTCGCTCGACGCCCAGTACTTCGTAGTAGTCCCTTTTGGACATGCTGGTTCCTCAGTTCTCCGCGCGTGCCTTACTGACGACGACGCGCGCACAACGAACTACCTTGTCGTTGAGTTTGTAGCCCTTTTCCATCTCCTCAATGACCGTACCAGGAGCGTACTCGTCATCTGGGACCTCCGCTAGGGCCTCGTGGACTTCGGGGTCAAAAGGCTGGCCCAGTGCTTCGATCTCGGCTAGTCCATAGCCTTTGAGAACGTCGTTGAACTGGCCACAGATCAATTCGACGCCCTGCTTGAGCGACTCGGCTTCTTGGGTCTCTTGGCCAAGGGCGCGGCGCAAGTTGTCCAAGATGGGCGCGACTTGCAACAAAATATCGCGCAAAATCTCGTCCCGAGCTTCCGCGCGCATCCGCACCGTGCGCTTGCGGTAGTTATCCAACTCAGCGACCGCCCGCACATAGCGGTCGTAATTAGCCGCCGCCTCAGCGCGCACGGCCTCGAGTTCGGCCAGCCCTTCGTCCTGTGATTCTGCGGCTGTTTCTTGCGATTCCGCCGCTGCTTGTTCGCATGGGTCGGCTGCTTCGTCCTGCGACTCGACAGGACCCTCGGCGCTCGCCTCTTCCACGCCGACGTGGTCCTGAGTTTCGCGCTCGCTCATCGACACTCCTTACTCTTAACTGTGAACTGTGATTGGGATATGGATTGGGACAAAAATTCGTCAGCAGATCAAATCGGCCGCTCGGGAAGCCGCGTAATTGACCAGGTTCACCAAGAATCTATAAGGCATGCGCGTCGGGCCGATTACGCCGATCACGCCGCTCGCGCCGGCAACCTCATAACTGGACGTCACCATACTGCATCGCCCCATCGCCCGCGGCCGGTGCTCGGAGCCAATGGTGATGACCACGCCACGCCGCTCGCTCATAAGCTGGGCGAGGAGGTCCTTTTTTTCTAATAAGTCGACCAAACCAGCCACGTAGATCGGATCGTCAAATTCGGGCTTTAGACAGAGATTGCGAGTCCCCGAGATGTGGAGGTCAGCACCGCGCGTGATAGCCAAGCCTTCGATGTGACCTACGATGGCCTCCACCACTGGCCGCGGGACGGGCCCTAACTCGGCTATGCGCGCCTCGACCGCGTTTTGGATTTCAGCCATCGTCAACCCGTGTAAGCGCTCGTTAAAAAGCCGACTCAGGGTCTCTAAATCGCGCTGCGACACCGCGCAATCTACCTCGATCATCAAGCTCTTTGTCAGGCCGCCGCGGATCGTGACGACCAGCAACAGGCGGCGCTGCCCCAAGTGCCAAAGCTCCAACTTGTGAAAGACACCTTGGTTGAAGCGCGGGGCCAAAACCAACCCAAGTTGGTTCGACAGGTCGCCGATGGTCCTCGCCAGTTGATGCAGGATCGCCTCGTAATCGCCCTCTTGTTGTGCGGCCTCTAGCTGCTGCCGCAGGGTGATCTCAGCCTCATCCGAGCCCGTGTCGGCCATGGCCATGCAGCGCTGCACGTAGAATCGGTAGCCCTTTTCAGAGGGGATGCGGCCCGCCGAGACATGGGGCTGGGCAACAAAGCCCTTTTCCTCTAAAGAGGCTAAGGTATTCCGTATGGTAGCCGAACTGACGCCTAGGTCCTCGCGCTGGTTCAACGTCCGTGAGCCAACCGGAACGCCAAGGGCGACGTGGGCTTTGACCAAGGCAAGCAGAACTTGGATTTCGCGTTTGGATAGTGGGCTAGTGGCCATGGCCGGAAAGCATCTCCAGCGGCATAAACGCCAGATAAGTACTGAGGTTCTCTGAGGCTCTGAGATATAATAAAAGCCACCGATTGCTTGTCAAGACTCGCGGCTCGGCTTGCTTGACAGCCGATTTACAGAATCGTACTATTTAACTTTTGTTTTTAACCACCTTAAAGTTGGCGCGAGAAAGGAATTGTCATGGCCAAAGCCAAGGCAGCAACCAAAGCTAAAACCAAAGCCAAAGCTAAAACCAAAGCCAAGCCGAAGTCGTCCCAAGCCAGTGCTATTGACGCGGCCTTGGCGTTAGCCCGGCAGCACCAAGCGCAGATGGTCGATTTCAAGTTCGTCGATCTGCCGGGCACCTGGCAGCACTTTACCATGCCCAGCACCGGCTTGACACCTGACCTGTTTGAAGACGGCCTCGGCTTCGACGGTTCGTCCATTCGCGGCTGGCAGGCCATCAACGAGTCCGACATGCTCGTCCTGCCCGACCCGACCACCGCCGTCATGGACCCGTTCACCGAGGTGCCCACTCTGTCGCTTGTTTGCTCTATTGAAGACCCCATCACCCGACAGCCCTATGCCCGCGACCCCCGCGGCGTCGCCCAGCGCGCCCAAGCCTACCTGCAGCGCACCCGACTGGCCGACACCGCCTATTTCGGCCCCGAAGCCGAGTTTTTCATCTTCGACGCCATCCGCTTCGACCAGCAACCCCATAAGGGCTTCTACGAAATCGACTCGCAGGAAGGCCGCTGGAACAGCGGTGCCGACGGAGCCAACCTCGGCTACAAGCCCGATTACAAGGGCGGCTACTTCCCGGTGCCCCCCACCGATTCGCTGCACGACCTCCGCACCGAGATGGTGCAGACCATGATCGCCTGCGGCATCGACGTGGAGATTCACCATCACGAGGTCGGCACTGCCGGCCAAGGCGAGATCGACATTCGCTTTTGTCCGCTGTTGCAGTGCGGCGACCGGATGATGATGTATAAGTATATCGTCAAGAATGTGGCGCGGCAGCACGGCCAGACCGCCACGTTCATGCCCAAGCCGCTGTTTGAGGACAATGGCACGGGCATGCACACCCACCAGAGCCTGTGGCAGGGCAATAAGCCGCTGTTTGCTGGCAGCGGCTATGCCGGGCTGAGTTCGATGGCCTTGCACTACATCGGCGGCCTGCTGCACCATGCGCCAGCGCTGTTGGCGTTTACCAATCCGACGACCAACTCCTACAAGCGGCTGGTGCCCGGCTACGAAGCACCGGTCAACTTGGCCTATTCGCAGCGCAACCGCAGCGCGTCGGTGCGCATTCCGATGTATTCGCCCAGTCCCAAAAGCAAGCGGGTGGAGTTCCGTTGTCCAGATGCGTCGTGCAACATCTACTTGGCGCTGGCGGCGATGTTGATGGCGGGGTTGGATGGCATCGAGCGGCAGTTGGACCCGGGCCCGCCGTTGGACAAGAATCTGTATGACTTGTCGGCTGAGGAGCGCGCCGGCGTGCCGCAGACGGCCGGGTCGTTGGAGGAGTCGTTGGACCACTTGGCGCAAGACCGGGACTTTCTCTTGCAGGGCGAGGTGTTCTCCGAGGACCTGATCGACGCCTGGATCGACTACAAGCGCACCGAGGAGGTCAAGGCCATCCAATTGCGGCCCCACCCCTATGAGTTCGCCCTATACTACGACGTCTAAAAAAACCAAAAATACAAATGGTACTTGGGGCAAGGGAAGATTTCCACTGGGGGAATCTTCCCTTGCTCTATATATGCCCTATGGCCGCATCCCGTGAAACTCGTCCTCGGCAGTCGCAGTAGCCAACTTGCCCGCGTCCAAGCCCGCGAAGTCCGCGACCGTCTCTTAGCACGGCACGGCGGGCTAGACCTTGAGATCGCACCCATCCGCACCACTGGCGACGCGACGACAGGTTCGCTACGCAGTTGGGGGGGGGACCCGGGCGTTTTTACCAAAGCCCTCGAATGCGCCCTGTTGGATGGGCATATTGACCTAGCGGTTCACAGCCTGAAAGACCTGCCAACCCAGATGCACTCAGACCTCGCCTTGGTCGCCATCCCCGAGCGCGAAGATGTGCGCGATGCCCTCGTCGGCCCCGGCATATCTTCACTAGCCGACTTGCCGGATGGCGCACGAGTGGGCACGGGCAGCCTGCGCCGTCGCGCCCAACTCAAGGCGCTGCGGCCCGACCTAAACATCCTAGATATCCGCGGCAATCTAGACACCCGCATCAACAAGGCCATGCGCGGCGAATGCGATGCCGTCATCTTGGCCGTTGCCGGGCTCAACCGCCTCGGCTGGCAGGAGCGCATCGGCTGCTATCTGCCCTTGGATCAGGTTCTGCCCGCCCCCGGCCAAGGTGCTTTAGGGCTGCAAATGCGCGGCGACCACCCCGCACGGGCCGCCGTCGCAGCCCTCAACCACCCCCGGACCCTAGTCGCAGTGCAAGCCGAGCGCCATTTGCTACACGCTCTACGCGCTGGGTGTCACGCACCCATTGGCACTTGGGGCCGCATGGAGGGCGACCTCCTAGCACTCGACGGCTTGGTCGGCCATCCCGAAGGCATTCAATTGCTGCGCGCCGAACTGCGCGCCGCTCCCACCTGTACCGCAGCTCTTGCCGACACCCTTGCCGATGCCCTGCGCGCCCAAGGTGCCGACGCCCTGTTGCTGGAGCCTTAATGTCCGCCGCATATGCCACTCCGGGCACGGTGTACATCGTCGGAGCGGGCCCCGGCGACCCCGGCCTGCTGACCCTCAAGGGCCTGCGCTATCTGCGCGAGGCCGACGTCGTCCTGTACGACGACCTCCTCGACAACCGCTTGCTCGACCTAGTACCCAACACATGCGAGCAAATCGCGGTCGGCAAACGCGGCGGCCGCAAAAACCCCTCTCAAGACGCGATCCACGCGCTCCTCGTCGATCGCGCGCGCCAAGGTCGCGTCGTCGTCCGTCTCAAAGGCGGCGACCCTTTCATCTTCGGCCGCGGCGGCGAAGAGGCCCTGCACCTGCGCCAAGCTGGCATTCCCTTTGAAATCGTCTCTGGTGTCTCTGCGGCCTCTGGCGTCTTGGCCTACGCGGGTATCCCCCTGACCCATCGCGGCATGGCCTCGGCCGCCCTGCTGGTCACTGGCAACGAGGATCCGGCCAAGCCCGACGCGGCCATCAACTGGGATCAGCTAGCGACCTTTGACGGCACTCTTGTCATCTTCATGGCCGTCCGCCAGATCGCCCGTATATGCCAGCATCTCGTCGCTCGGGGCCGACCGGCTTCGACGCTGGCCGCAGCCATCGAATGGGGCACTTGGCCCGACCAGCGCACGGTCGTCGCCGATCTTCAATACCTGCCGGCCCGCGCCTCAGCCCAGCAAATCCGCTCGCCAGCCCTCATCGCAATCGGCCCAGTCGTCGCGTTGCGCCAAGAGCTCAATTGGTTTGAGAGCAAACCGCTCTTTGGTCGCCGCTTACTCGTCACCCGGAGCCGCGAACAGGCCGGTTCCCTCCAGCAACGCCTCGAAGCCGAAGGGGCCGCCGTATCGACGCTGCCTCTCCTGCACATCGGTCCACCTGACGACTGGACGGCTGTGGATGCGGCCCAAGACCGGCTTGGGAACGCGGCTTGGGTCGTCTTCACCAGTCCCAACAGTGTAGCCTTCTTCTGCGACCGGCTCTATCAGCGCGGCCTCGACGCCCGGGCCTTTGCCCATACGCGCATAGCGGCCGTCGGCTTAGCTACGGCCTCCGTGCTGCGCCAACACGGCTTAGTCCCCGACCTCGTGCCCCCGCGCCAATCGCAGGCCTCGCTAGCCAGCACCTTTGCTGCATTTGAGATGACCGGCCAGGAGATCCTCTTGCCAGCTTCTTCCATTGGCCGCACTGAACTCGCCGACACGCTCGCCGCACGCGGTGCCCAAGTTCACCATTTGACGACGTACGTAAATCGCCTGCCAGACCAAATCGAACTCCCGGCCGCACTAGCCGAGAACAAACTCGACCTCCTCGTCTTCGCCAGCCCTTCCAGCGTCCACAATTTTCAGCAGGTACTAGGGCCAGAACGCGCCGAGGCCGTATTCGCCCGCACCCACATCGCCTGCATCGGCCCCACCACGGCTGAAGCCGTGCGCCAACTCGGGTTTGCCGTTCACGTGCAGCCCAGCGAGAGCAGCATCCCCGCGCTCGTCCAAGCCATCGTCGCTTTCTACACCCAGTGAACACCTATCCAGCGACATGAACTAAGCCGTCTGCTCGACGCCTATACCCGCTGTGGGCGCAGAAATCGACTGCCATGCGCGGCCCATTGATTCGGCCACAGCGGATCTCTGGGCGGCCTTTGAACTCGATCTCCTCGGATGCACTACTGATCGGCTGCACAGCCGATTCCGCCGATGCCATCCTCGCGGCCCGGCAAGACGCCAACATAGCGGTCGCCCGCATCGGCACGGTGCGCCCTCTTCAGCTAAGCCGCAACGGCCAACGGACGCCATTGCCCACTTTTCCGGTGGATGAGATTACACGCCTCTTGGCCTAATTGCGCTTGTCGATTGTTTTGACATCGGCAACGATAGCAGAGCGTAGGGCCGAGAGCTAATGTATAGGAAACCTTGCAGGAACTTACGGGAGATCGGATCGAGCTACATCGACGGGCGGACCGGCGAAATAGAGCGGCCCTAGACCATCGCACCAGACGACAGCCCCAGATCGCTAGCGCCTACTTCCGCGAACACCAGCGGAATCTCAGATTCCTGCTAAGGAACTTTGTAGCGTTTGTGCATTAGAGAGTGGCGAGACAGAATTTCACTCAATTGCATAGACCACAGTGACAGTCACGGTGACGGCGAGTTCGCCGGGGGCAATGGGGGTGGTAGTACGCGCGGCATCATCGAAGTCGGCTTCTGCCATTGCAAACGGAATGGGCGAACCGGCCAGATAGGTACTTTCAGTGATGGTAATAGGTTCTCCCAGCCTGACACCACTTGCTTCCGCTAAGGTTTGTGCTTTCGCTTCGGCATCCTTTACGGCCAAACTACGGGCCTCGGTTTGTAATGGTGTAGTATCATCAATCATAAATTGGATCGCGTTAATAACGATGCTATTCCCCCCCGCAGAGGCCGCATCATCTATGACATCACTGAGGGTTGCCAAATCTCGGACTTTCGCCTTAACGGTGTTGTTTACTCTGTAACTACGCAGTACGAGGACGTTTTCTACATAGTCGTATTGGGGGTAGATACTGAAATTCTCCGTTTTAATGTCTTTTTCAGCCACGTCGTTTGCTTGCAGAGAATTTATTAACCTTGTCATCGCACTCGCAGCCTCTTCACGTGCCTCTGCAACGGTCGCTTTCTCAACAGACACCCCTAAATCGAGCGTTGCAATATCTGGTTCGCCAGTAACCGAACCACTGCCGCTTACATGGATAGTTTTGTCAACGGCTGGGGACGATAATACCTCCGAGGCAATATTCACATCACAGGCCGCGAGTGTTAAAATCAGCAAGGTGCCGACCGCTAAAAACCAGTATCTTTTCATTTGACCTAACTCCTCAAAAGGATCCTTGTAATTCCGATCCGTTAGGGGGGATTTTTATCTAGGTCTCAATCTATTTGTTTCCCTAAACTTGTCAATCTATCCAGCAGCGGCAAACGGCGTACTAACCGGGCACTTCCATCCTACGCCAGCCTTACCCCGGCAGATGGCGCACTCGACCGCTTTGGGGGCACGGGCGACTACGCGCAGGGTTATGTTTAGCTATCCACCCCACCCCCGCCAGTTACCTTGACAGCAACAATGTACGCTAGCTACTTTTCCTCCCCTGTACGCAGAGGATTGTCCATGCCCTTGCAAACCCACTTTGACTTCCGCCATCCCACCCGCATCGTCCACGGCCCCGGGTCTATCGCCTGCTTGGCCGATTGCTTCTCACTAGCCGACAAAGTCCTGATCGTCTCCGATCAGGTCTTAGAAGAAATCGGCACCGTAGAAGCAGTCGCCGCCGCGCTCGGCCGCATCCCTCATGCCGTCTATCTCAAAGACGGTTCAAGTGAGCCGACCCAAGAATCCGTCGAAGATGGAGCCGAGGCGTACCGCCGAGAACGCTGCACCGCCATCATCGGCCTCGGCGGGGGCTCGCCCATGGACGTGGCCAAGATGATCGGCGTCCTCGCGTCCAACAACGGACGCATCACCCATTACCTCGGCAGCGACAAAGTCAAAAACGAGCTGCCCTGTCTCGTCTGCGTCCCTACAACCTACGGCACCGCCAGCGAGGTCACGCCCTTCGCCGTGCTGGACAATCCCGCCAGCGGCAACAAAGACCCGGTCATTAGCTGGAAGATCGCGCCCCAAGTCGGCGTCCTCGACCCTGAGCTTTCGCTCGCCCTGCCTGCCCTCGTCGGCGCAGCCACTGGCATGGACGCCCTGACGCACGCGCTCGAATCGTATATCAATCTGACGGCCACCCCCATCACCGCCGGCATTGCATTGCACGCCATTGGCCTCATCGGCGACAATCTGCGCCTAGCCTGCGCCAACGACCACGCGCTAGCCGCCACCGAAAACATGCTCATCGCCAGTATGCTGGCCGGCGTCGCCTTTTCGCAAACGCGCCTCGGCAATGTCCACGCCATGTCCCATCCGGTCGGCGCGCACTACCACGTGCATCACGGGCTGCTCAACGCTATCTTGCTACCCTATGTCATGGAGTTCAATTGGTTTGCTTGCCCGGGCAAATTTGCCGCCATCGCCGAAGCACTCGGCGTCCGTATCTCCGGCTTAGATCAACGCCAAGCCGCGCACGCCGCCATGGTCGCCGTGCGGCATATCAATGCCGACTTAGGCATCCCCGCCAAGTTGGGAGACGTCGGCGTCGATACGGCCCGCATCTCCACGATGGCGCGCATTGCCATGCAGAGCGGCAATATCGCCGTCAACCCGCGCAAGACCACCCAACGCGATCTCGAAATCATCTTCCAACGAGCCATTTAGGAGGTCCACCATGTCCCTGCCTCGCATGTTCCGCGTCCGCCAGCTTTTTTCCGCGCCGACCATTGAGGACATTCCCGCGGCCGTGCGCGCCGAAGTACAACGCCTCGACTTAGGCCCCAAAATCAATCCCGGCGAGACCATTGCCATCTCCGTCGGCAGCCGAGGCATTGCCAACATTGCGTTGGTGATCAAAAGCCTCGTGGCCGAGTTCAAGGCCCTCGGCCTCCAGCCCTTTCTCGTCCCGGCCATGGGCAGCCACGGCGGCGGCATCGCCGAGGCGCAACAGGCGATCATCGAAGGCTACGGCGTCACCGAAGAGTACACCGGCGCACCTATTAAGTCGTCTATGGAAACCGTACAGGTAGGCGCGACCGAAGACGGCGTCCCGGTCTTTTTCGACCAGTACGCCTTTGAAGCCGACCACGTAGCCGTCGTCGGCCGCGTCAAGCCGCACACCAACTTTGTCGGCGAAATCGAGAGCGGCCTGCACAAGATGATGCTCATCGGCTTGGGCAAGCACAAAGGTGCGGCCCTGTACCACCAAGCCATTGTCCACTACAGCTTCGACCGCATCATCCGCTCGGTCGGCCAAGCCGTCATCGACCAATGCGGCGTACTCATGGGGCTGGCCTTAGTCGAAAACCAGTACGACCAAACCGCGCTCATCAAGGGCGTGGGAGCCGACGAGTTCGCGGAGCGCGAAAGGGAATTGTTAGTCCTCGCCAAGGAATGGATGCCGCGCTTACCCTTCGACGAGGTCGATCTGCTCATCGTCGATGCGATTGGCAAAAACATCTCCGGCGCGGGCATGGACACCAATGTCATTGGCCGCAAATTCCACGACAATCACGCGGCCGACAAGGAGTACCCCAAAGTAACTCGCATCCTAGTGCGCAGCCTGACCGCAGAAACCCACGGCAACGCCTCGGGCATTGGCATCGCCGAATACGCCCACAAGCGCGCCATTGAGCAGATGGACCGCGCGATCACCTACATCAACTGCATGACCGGCAACCACCCCTCGGGCGCACACATCCCGCTCTACTTCGACACGGACCGCATCTGTATTGAAAAGGCCCTCGAGACCGTCGGCCTAGTCGCGCCTGAAAACGCCAAGGTCCTGCGCATCCACAACACCTTGGAGCTGGGCGAGCTCCTCGTCTCAGAAGCCTATCGCTCCGAAGTCGAACAGCGCGAGGATTTGGAACGCATCGCCGAAGCCGGGGAAATGCCCTTCGACGAAAACGGCGACTTGCCACTTGCGTTTTAGCACATGACCAAAAAATCGCGGGGCGTGTCCCCCATCTTCCCAGACGCGCCGTCGCACCACACGCGCCGTCGCCTTGCGTTCGGTTGGTATGGTGGGAAGTTCTCGCACCTCCACTGGCTGCTCCCTCTGCTACCCAAGTGTCATCATTACTGCGAGCCGTTTGCCGGGTCCGGGGCCGTACTCATCAACCGGGCACCGGCTCCGGTCGAAACCTATAACGATCTCGACGGCGAGGTAGTGAATTTCTTTCGCGTACTGCGCGACCAGCACCAAGCACTGATCCGCGCCATCGCTCTAACGCCGTTCTCACGCGAGGAATACTACCACGCCATCTACGGCAGCACCGAGGACATCGGGGCCTTAGAGCACGCTCGACGTTTTTACATCAAAGCGCGGCAGACCCGCACCGGGCTGGCGCAAACGGCCTCCCTCGGTCGTTGGGCCAACTGCAAGAATACGAGCCGCGCTGGCATGTCTGGCGTGGTCTCTCGCTGGTTGGGGGGCGTCGATGCGCTCGACGAGATTGCCCAGCGTCTGATCCGAGTCCAGATTGAAAACCGACCCGCGGTCGAGGTGATTCAACTCTACGACAGCCACAAAACCTTGTTCTACTGCGACCCTCCCTACTTACATGCCACGCGCGGCGACGCCAAAGCATACGGCTTTGAAATGGACGAAGCCGAGCACCGGACCTTGGCCGAAGTCGTCAACACGTGCGAGGGTAAGGTGGCCGTGTCCGGCTACCATCATCCCTTAATGGACGAGTTGTTCCCGCCCGCTCGCTGGTTCAAGACAGTCGGGCCGGACAAAACCATCCATTCCACCAAGGACAGCCGGCGCGAGGTGCTGTGGACTAACTACGAGCCGGGAGCACAAGACGAATCACAACCTATAATTCACCCCACAACCCCAAAGCCCTGCTTATGACTACCGAACACATCGGCATGACCCGCGACGCCATCGACACCCCGGTCCTCTTGGTCGATCTCGACGCACTCGAATACAACATCGCTCACCTCGCCGAGCACTTCCGCACAACAGGCAAAAACCTCCGGCCGCACACCAAGTCGCACAAAACCCCGGCCATCGCCCACCTCCAGCTCACCGCCGGCGCACGGGGAATCACCTGCGCCAAGGTCGGAGAAGCCGAGGCCATGGCCGACGCTGGCATCCACGACATCCTCATTGCCAACGAGGTCGTCGGTCGCCGCAAGATCGAGCGTCTCATGGTGCTGGCCGCTCGTTGCGACATCATGGTCGCAGTTGATAACCCGCGAAATCTCGCCGATCTCAACGAGGCAGCCCAAGCCTATCAGGTCAGCCCCCGCGTCCTCGTGGAAGTCAACATCGGCCACAACCGCTGCGGCGTCGCGCCCGCCACCGTCGTCGCTCTCGCCCGCGCGGCCTCCCAAGCACCGCACCTGCGCTTCTGCGGCCTAATGGGCTACGAAGGCCACGTCATTGACCTCGAGGACAAGGCGGCCCGCGACGATGGGGCCCGCACCTGCCTCCAGCGCCTCGTCAATGCCCGCGACGAGGTGGAACGCGCCGGCCTTGACTGCCCAATTTGCAGTGCCTCGGGTACGGGCGATTACTACGTCAGCACTTCCTTCGACGGCATTACCGAGGTCCAAGCGGGCTCGTACGCGCTAATGGATGCGGCCTACGCCAAACTGGGCTTGGGCTTCAAAAACGCGCTCAGCGTACTGACCACCGTTACCAGCCGCCCCACGCCCGAGCAGGTCATCACCGACGCCGGCCTCAAGAGCCTGACGCCCGAGCACGGCTTCCCCCTCGTCAAGGACCGCCCCGACTTGGAATGCCATGCCCTCTCCGAGGAGCACGGCCGCATCAAGACCACAGCCGGCCCCTGCACCGATCTCCAGCCCGGCGACCTGCTCGAATTGATCCCCGGCCACGGATGCACCACGGTCAATCTCCACGATCACCTCTACGCGCTGCGGGCCAATCGGCTGGAGGCGATCTGGGAAATCGCCGGGCGCGGCAAAGTCCGCTGACCCTCCACTAGCGGCGCAGCACCATCGCCGCATCCACTCTGAACAAGGCCGCTTGGTCCGCCTACTGCTCGGCAGCGATTAACGAGTACCTGTTGAAAGCAGCGATTTGATCCGCCCCCAAGACTGGGCCTCGACGCTTGTAGCCATGGCAGCCGGGACGACCGGTTGCCAAATGGGATGATCGCCGCCCAAACCGTTGGTCAGATTGACCAAGTTGCTCCCGTCTATATCAACGGCCCAAATCTCCCCAGTGTCGGGATAATAGGAGTAAGAAGTGCCAGAACTCTTGAAAATGGTGTACGAAGTGAAGGCTACCCTCGTGCTGTTGGGTGCCCAAGTAAGGGGAAAACTAGTAGTGGTCCAAGAATCGCCGCGCCCCCCATCCCCAAAAAAGAGCGCAACAGGTTGACCAGACAGGAGAACGGTCGTGACCCGGTCTGAACCGAGCAAAGGGGGGTCTTCAGTGATCGCAATGAAGAGGTCTCGGCCCTCTTCGTCCGCAGCTTGGCCCTCTTCAGCACCATGCAGAACGCCGACGAAGGCCCGTTTGGTTTCGTCTGGAGAAAGATAGCGGCGATCCCAGAAGCGGCGGAGTATCAAAGCCGCCTCTCTCCATTCTACACCTCTCCACTCCACCAGTGCGGATCCGCTGCCGTCTGGCGCCAAGGCAAACATCTCAAAGCGATCCCACACAAAGTAGTAAATGCTTTGGCCGTCTTCAGACCAAAACAGGTCGTCTGCACCGTTAGGGCCGATGAATTCAATATCGTCTGTTAGCTGTTTTCGATTGCCGCCATCGGCGTCCATCACCCAAACATCCCTACCGGAATAATCGGCACCAACATCGAGATAGGCGATCTTCGTGCCATCCGGCGACCAAATCGGGCTATCGCAATACTGGCCTTGGGTTAGGTTCACCAGGTCGCTCCCGTCCGCATTCATAATCCACACATCATTGAACCCCTCGCGGTTGGAGAGAAACGCGATTTTACCATCGGCGTCCCCCCAGCCAGCAACGGCCAGCCCCAGCGTTGCCAAGCAGGCGATCCGCAGGGATCGATAGTTCATAACGTGCCTCCTTACATAAGGTTAATAGAACGCGCTGTTGGGGAAACATAAGCACATTCCGGCGGAAAAAAAATGTAGCAAGGGGCGGGATAAAGCCGCTCTCGGATGTGCCGATCCCGAAATGGCCCTCGCGGTCTCCATGCGTCAGACGAATGGCCCGCCGCTCTCCTAAACCTCGATTGTCTCTTTGACAAGGATACACCGCTCGGCTATCATCTTTATATCAACGCCATGTTAGCTGCCCGCCTCTTCAAGACGGTGCTCGCGCCCGCCCTCGTCTTGCTGCCCTCTCCCAACCGAAGCGTTGAGCGCGATATGGCCCGCGACATCGACGGATTGCAACGCACCGAGTGTGAATACCGGGGCATTGTCGCCCGCTTCGACGAACTCACCCGCGCCTATATCCTGCAAGCGTACGAAGACGGCCAATTGCTCCGCTGGCAGGCCCAACCTAGCCCTTACAACCCCGAGACCGAGACCTTGGTCACCGCAGTCTTTACCGCCGCCGGCCCCAAGGCATCTGCTCCAGTACCCGAATGGGCCCATCTCCGCACGCCGAGCCGAGCGGGTGCCGGTGTCACTTGGCGTTACAGCCAGCTAGCGACCGTGCGGGTCGAGCCCCACGGCGATTTGGCCCGCGACGCCATCGCCGTGTTCAGAGCCACGATTGACCGCTTTGTCGAGCGCATGGTGTACGCGCCCGCCGGCGGTGCGTTGCGCGCTACCCCGGATCGTAGTGCCCCAGTGCTAGCCCGCGTTGAGGCGGGTGCGGTCCTGCTCGTCGAGGAAGAGCGCGCCGACTACGTGCGCGTACGCCGGCCACCAGCGACGGTGGCCGGGTGGCTGGAACGGAGGCAAGTGCGCTCGGTTGAGGAGGCCGATGGACGCGATCATTGAAATACGCAACCTGACCAAAATCTACGACATGGGGGCGACCGCGGTCCACGCTCTAAGCGAGGTGGACCTCTGCGTGGCCACGGGCGAGTACGTGGCCATCATGGGGCCGTCGGGATCGGGCAAAAGCACCTTGCTCAACATCCTCGGCTGCCTCGACGTACCCACCTCGGGCAGCTATGCCCTCGGCAACGCCCTCGTCAGCGAAATGGACGACGACGATCTAGCGCGGATCCGCAATCAAGAGATCGGCTTTGTATTTCAAACCTTTAACCTCCTGCCCCGCGCCAATGCCCTCGGCAATGTCGAGCTGCCGCTGATTTACAGCGGCCTACCAGCGCGCCAACGCCGCGCACGAGCCACCCGCGCCCTCGAATCTGTGGGCTTGGCCGAGCGCATTGGGCATCGGCCCAACGAGCTGTCTGGCGGCCAACGGCAGCGCGTGGCCATTGCGCGCGCACTCGTCAACGAGCCTTCCATCATCCTCGCCGACGAGCCGACCGGTGCCCTCGACTCCCGCACCGGCGACGAAATCATGGACCTCTTCGACCAAGTACACGCGGCGGGCAACACGATCCTCCTCGTAACGCACGAAGAACACCTCGCCCGCCGCAGCCGCCGCATCGTCCGCTTCCACGATGGCCGCATCGAAAGCGATCATCCCACCGCCGAGGTCGCCCCGTGAGAGCGGTCTTTTGCGTCCTCGCGCTCTGCGCCTGTCAAGGCGCACCACCCGACCTACCCACCGCCGAGGTCGTACGCGGCGATTTTACCGTGACGCACTTTGAGGGCGGCGAGGTGCGGGCGGCCAGCGGCGAAGTCGTGGTGTCGCCGCGGATCGGCGGCCGGCTCAAAATCGTCCACCTCTGGCCCGAAGGGGAGCAAGTGGATGTCGGCGATTTGATCCTCCAGTTCGACCCGGCCGAGTTTGAACGAGAGATGCTCAACCGCGAGGGCCGGCTAGAAGAGGCCCATTCGGACTTTACCAAGGCCAAGGCCGAAAGCGAGCAACGCCTAGCCGACATCAAGCGCAAGATCCAGCAGCGCCAAGCCGAGCTCAAACTCGCCGCGCTCGACCAAGAACGCCAGCAGTTCGCCTCGACCATCGACCAAGAGCAAGGGCGCATCCAGGCGGCGAAGGCTCGGCGTGCCGTAGCGGAAGCGCGACAGGAGTCCACCGCCCAAGAAGTGGTCAATCGCGTGGATTTTCTCAATCACGAGTTGAGAATCGCCCGCCGACAGGAGCGGTACGAAAAGGCGCACCGCGACTACGAACGCACCAGCGTCTATGCGGTCAAACCAGGTATTGTGGTCTATCGCAAAATCTGGAAGCCCGGCACCGACGAGGAGGGCAAAGTCGCGGTCGGCGACCAAGTCTGGGGCGGTCGCGCGCTGCTCGAAATCCCGGACCTGAGCAAGATGCAGGTGCTGTGCCTAATCGGCGAAATGGACATCGAGCGCGTGCGCGTCGGCCAGCGGGCTTACATCCGCCTCGAAGCCTTTCCCGGCCCGGTCTTCCAGGGGGCGGTGTCCGAACTAGCCCCCATGGCATCGCCCCAGCCCGGCGCGCCCGATATCCACGTCTTCGAGCTCGTCATCGACATTGACGAGCAGGACAACCGGCTCAAGCCCGGCATGTCGGCCGAGGTCGAAATCGTCCTCGAAACCATCCCGGAAGTGCTTTCAGTGCCGCTGGGTGCCCTCTTCAAGCGGGACGATGGGCTAGTCGCTTTCCGCCTCGACAAAGGAAAATTCAAGGAAGTGGCCGTAGTGATCGGGCCAAAAAACGCCACCGCAGCGGTCGTCACCGCTGGCTTGGCCGCAGGCGATATCGTCGCCCTGCAACACCCCAATGCACCCTGACGCGGAAGGGCCTTTATGACGCAAATCAAACGCCGCTGGTGGCTGTTTTCCCTGCTCTTAGTCCTCGTCTTAGGCGGGGCTTGGCTTGGCGAGCACCTGATGCGAGAAGAAGCCGCATCCTCCATCCCCATCTATCCGGTCCAGCAGGGCGCGTTCGTCATCGAACTCAAGCTCAAGGGCGGCGAGTTGGAATCGGTCGAGGCCGAAAACGTCGTCGCGCCCCGCGTCCGCGGCCAGCTCAAAATCATCGAGTTGTTTCCCGAAGGCGAGCAAGTCGCAGTCGGCGATTTATTGGTGCAATTTGAACAGACGGATTTTCAGAAGCGGGTCATGGACGCCGAGCAGCAAGTCGAGTCCTCCAAGGCCGACCTAGAGAAAACGCTAGCCACCCAAAAAGCCGAAATCGCCAAGCTCGAAGCCGAAATCGCCAACGAGGAGGCCAACTTGCGCTTGGCCGAGCTAAAGATCGAACGCATGGCCTTTGAGGCCACGGTGCAAAAGGAAGAAGCCGAAATCGAGGCCTACAAAGCCACGCTGAGCCACCAGCAAGCCAGCGAAAAACTGGCCTCGCAAAAAATCGTCAACGCCGCTGAAGTCAAAAAGCGCCAACTCGAAATCGAGCGCGAAGAGCGCGATTTGAAACAGGCACGCGACGATCTAGCAAGCACGACCATCAAGGCCGAAAAGCCCGGTTTAGTCGTGTACGGCAAAGTTTGGAAAGGCGCGCGGCCGGAAAAGGTCCGCGTCGGCGACGAAATCTGGGGCGGCGTCAACGTCATTTCTCTGCCCGACCTCTCCCAGATGCAGGTCAAAACCTACGTCAACGAGGTCGAGGTCGATAAGCTCGACACCGGCCAAGTCGCCACCATCAAACTCGACGCCCTGCCCGAACCAACATTCCACGGCAAAATCAAGAGCATCGCCTCGCTCGGCCGCGAGAAGGAAGGCGAAAAAAACGTCAAAGTATTTGACGTAATCGTCCAGATCGAAGAAGAAGATGTTCGCCTCAAACCCGGCATGACCGCCACCTGTCACGTCGTCGTCGAGACCATCCCGCCAAAGCCTAGCGCCGCGCCCGACTCCGTACAAAGCGATGCGGCCGAAGTCGCGACCGCCGCGCCCATGCCTCTCTACATCCCCCTAGACGCGGTCTTTGAGAAAGATGGACGCACCCTCGTCTATCGCTTAGTGAACGGCCAGCCCGAGGAACGGGAAGTGAAGCTGGGCCAGAAAAACGAGGACTTCGTCATCGTCGAACAAGGGCTGGCACCCGACGACCATGTCGCCCTGCGCGACCCACTCCAAGCGGCCGACGCCAGCGGCCTCATGGAAGCAGCCGACGCCTTGCCCGCTCCCCAAGCGCACTAATGGATGTACGCGAAACTATCTCTGTGAGCCTCGTCGGCCTCCTGTCGCACAAGCTGCGGACCTTGCTGACCATGCTTGGTATCATCTTCGGCGTAGCGGCCGTCATTGCCATGCTCTCCATCGGCGAAGGTGCCAAGCAGGAATCGCTCGAACAAATCCGTCAGATGGGCATTAGCAATATCATCGTCCAGCATTGGCGAAAAGAAGCCGACGAGGCATCCGAATCCGCCGACAGCGACCACAATCGCTCCCCAGGCCTAACTTGGGACGATGCGCGGTCCATTGCCCGCATCTGCCTTTTGGCCGACTACGTCACCCCCCAGCGCGAGCTCCGGGTCAAAGCCCAAGCCCAAGACCACACCTTCCGCACCATGGTGGTGGGCACAACGCCCGACTATCTGCCGGTGCTCGACGCCCGCATGGGGAGCGGGGTCTTTTTCTCTGCCGAAGACTTGAACACCGCCAAGCGCGTATGCGTGCTGGGCGCAGACGCCAAGCGGGCGCTGTTCTTTTTTGACAATCCCTTGGGCGGGCGAGTCAAAATCCGCAACCAGTGGTTCACGGTCATCGGCGTACTCGAAGACAAGGGCGCGGCCGGCGGCAAAATCGGCGGGGTGCTCGAAGTCCGCAACACCGACGAAGATATCTACGTTCCCCTGACGGCCCTGCTCAACCGCTTTCACTGGGAGCCGGGCGAGCCTGAACTGACCCAAATCACCGTCAAAATCCCCAACTCCAACCAATTGCCAGAGGTCGCGACCATCGTCCGCACCATCCTCAACCGGCGGCATCGCGGCGTCGAGGACTTCAAGATCGCCATTCCCGAAGAGCTGTTGCGCCAAAGCCAGAAAACGCAGCAGATCTTCAATGTCGTCATGGGCTGCATCGCTGGTATTTCCCTGTTGGTCGGCGGCATCGGCATTATGAATATCATGCTGGCCTCGGTGCTCGAACGCACCCGCGAAATCGGCATCCGCCGAGCCTTGGGGGCGCGGCGGCGCGACATCCTGGCGCAATTTTTGGTCGAGTCGCTGTTGGTCAGCCTAATCGGCGGCCTGACTGGAGTAGTGCTGGGCTACGCCATCCCGGAATTGATCACCCTGTACGCGGGCTGGCGCACCATCGTCCAGCCTTGGACCATTGCCCTCGCCTTTGGGGTTTCGGCGGCGGTCGGCATTGGTTTTGGCATCTACCCGGCCCGCCAAGCCGCCCTCCTCAACCCCATAGACGCCCTGCGCTACGAATAGCTTTTTGACGGCAGCCCCGGCGTGGCCTTACTTATTTTTAGCCCATCCGCAAGCGAGGAGGTCGCATGATCCGTTTTAAGAAGGAAGTGATTGAGCAGATGCTCGAAGATCGCAAGTCCGAAATCAATCTGACCACTTATCAGCACATCAAAAAGGCCATCGACCAAGGCACAGAGGGCATGGACCCGTACACCCTGTCCAATATATGCCGAGACCTCAAGTGCCTACCTACGGACATCGTCGAATATGTCTGAGGGCCTCGTTGCCGTTTGCCCATGGCCGCACCACCACGCCGGCCCGTTCCAATGCAGGCCCTAGGCCGCCATCTGCTCGTCGATCTCTATGGCTGCAACCGCGAGCGACTCGACGACCCTGACTATATCACAGCCGAGTTGCAAGCCGCAGCCCAAGCGGCCGGCACCCGCGTCTTGGACGCGGCATTCCATCGCTTCAGTCCGGGCGGAGTCACCGGGGTGCTCATCGTCCAAGAGAGCCACTTGGCCGTCCACACTTGGCCCGAGCGTGGTTACGCCGCCCTCGATCTCTTCACTTGCGGCCGCCAGACAGACCCGTGGGCAGCCTATCAACGGCTCAGGTGTGCCTTTGGCGCGACGCAAGACAATGTAGTGGAAGTCAGCCGAGGGTTGCGCACCGGCGAGTGAAGCTCCTCGCCGGCCAAAGTGCGGGCTATTCCTCGCCCTCTAACATGCTGTGTAAGGAGCGTTTGAACGCTTCGGCGCGTTCTTCAACCACGGCCTGTAGCTCGAGGATTTCCTGCTGGCGCGCCTTTAGCTTGTGAATTTTCAGCGCCACTTCGGCAAGCGACGATTCGAGATCAAACTCGGCCAAAGACTCGTCTTGCCTGAGCAACCACACCGCCCCATGCGGCTGTTCTCCGTTCACCAGAATCGGCTCCTCGGGCTGCCGCGTTTTAGCCCGCGCCTGTTCCATCTGAGCGCACAGCCGGTACTCGGCCTCTAAGCGGCGCATCAAGTCGGCGTTGGCACTCCATTCGGCTTTGAGGCGGTCGGCGATGTCCTCTAATAGCTTTTGCTTTTGCTGAATTTCGTCCGGCCCGTCATCCACCTCAATTTTCATCTGTCCGCTGTAGTGCAGGTTCGCGTTATGGACCCCGACCCCGAGTCGCTCCCGCGCCTCCTGATAGAGTCTCAGTTGGGCCGACAGGCCCCGGTCTGGTTGCACGGCCAACTTCTGGATGAGTACGCCGATTTCCCAATCGTAGGCAAGACACAACTGCTCGGCCATGCTATCCTGCTGCGCCTCTAAGGCGACCCATTTCCAGTCGAGCTCAACCATGTACTGCACCAATCCAAGCGAGGAGCGCAGGGCTTCTCGCAACGCCGCGGAATCCGCGGCCCGCAGTTTCAAGCTGTCGATGTGGGCCGACAGTACCTCGGCTTCAGCCTCAACTCGCAAACGCTGGCTGGCGAGCGAATCGCGCTGGATCTCCAAGGCGCGATATTGGGCTTTTAGGTCGCCTAGCCGGCCGGAATCCCCCAGCGCGGCTCCGGGCAGGGCCAACCCTAAAGTCAATAAAAGAATGGATGGATTTCTCATGGCTAATCTAGACCGTATTTGTCGAGTTTGTAGTACAAAGCACTCGTCTTGATGCCCAAAAGCGAAGCCGCTTTCGTCTTAACGTGATTGGCTTCCTCCATCGCCCGGGCGATTAGGTCGCGCTCCACTTCGTCGAGACGCTCGTTGAGTTGCAAACTCCTGTCGTCAGCGTCCCCCCCCGCCCACTTCTCAACAACATCTCCCGGTGTAGTCCCCTCGTCGAAGATCAGCGGCAGATCGTGATAGCCGATTTCCTCGCCATCTACCAACACCATCGTGCGCTCGATGACGTTTTCCAGTTCGCGCACATTGCCGGGCCACGGGTAGCTTTTCAAGCCCGCTAAGGCTTCTTTGGTTAGACGCTTGGGCGGGATGTTTATTTCCCCACATTTTTTTTCCGTGAAGTGTTTGACCAATAGTTCAATGTCCTCTCGCCGCTCCCGCAGCGGCGGCAAGGTGAGGGGAATGACCTCCAGTCGATAGAACAGATCTTCGCGGAAGGTGCCCTCTTTGACCATGCGCTTGAGCGGCCGGTTGGTAGCACCCACCACCCGCGCATCTACGTCGATCGGCTGCTCGCCGCCCACGCGGTCAAACTGCTTTTCCTGCAATACCCGCAACAGCCGCACTTGGGTCTCCAAAGGTATATCGCCGATCTCGTCTAAAAAAATCGTCCCGCCTTCGGCTAGTTCAAACTTGCCCTTCTTGCTCCGCACCGCGCTGGTAAAGGCCCCTCGCTCGTGTCCAAATAACTCGCTTTCAACCAACCCAGTCGGCAAAGCCCCGCAGTTGACCTTGACGAACGGACCTTTGCTGCGGCGGCTCTGGTAGTGGACAGCGCGGGCAACCAACTCCTTGCCAGTGCCGCTTTCCCCGTAGATCAGCACGGACGACGACGACGACGCCACCTTGCGCACCTGCTCGCGCACGGCCTTGATCGGCGGCGATTGGCCGACGATCTCGCCGAAGTTGTAGCGGCTGTCGATCTCTTCGCGCAGGTAGCAGTTTTGCTCGAATAAGTGCTCCCAATCCCGCAGCTTGGCCTCGGCTTCTTGGCGAAGGGTTTGGGCTTCGCGCAGCTTGGTCTGGGCTTCCTGTAGCTTGGTTCGATAATCGAGCCGCTTATTGACCTTCAGCCACAATTCATCGGGCAGGAAGGGTTTGACGATAAAGTCGATCGCGCCTCGCTCCATCGCCGCTACGGCCAGTTCCCGCGTATCGTAGGCCGTCATCATTATTACGTCGGTGTCGGGTGCTTGGCGCTGGACCGCCTCCATCACCGCCAACCCGTCCATCTCCTCCATGCGGTAATCAGTAATGACCAAATCAAACGGCTCGTCCTTCATCCGCGCCAAACCTTCGCGCCCACTCCCAGCGGCAACGGCTTGGTGCCCCATCTTGTTCAAGCTCAGCACCAGCCCGTCGCCGAGACTTTTGTTGTCGTCGATAATCAGAATCCTGCTCATAGTACCCCATTTTTGGGCTGCGGCAGGCACAAACGGCACACCGTACCTTCGCCTTGCCGACTGTCTATTTCGATCCGGCCGCGATTTTCCTCAACCACCCGCGCCACCAACGCCATCCCCAAACCCGCTCCTTGCTCTTTGGTCGTAAAGAAAGGATCAAAAAGGCGCGTCTGCACCTCCTCCGACATACCTGAGCCATCGTCGGCCACCTCGACGACGACCTCCTCACCTGCGACCGCGGCGCGCACCGTCAAGTGCCCACCATCGCACATGGCTTGCACGGCGTTCTTCATCAGGTTGAACAGCACCCGTTCCATCTGTTTGGCGTCGATATAGCACACCAAATCCGGCGCGACGCGCTCCTCGTAGCTAATGTCCGCAGCCTCCATTTCCGGAGCCAGCAAAAAGGCCGCGTTGGCCACTAACGGGGCCAGCTCGGTCGGCTGCGGCTGCGCCGGTGCCGGGCAGGCGAATTCGAGGAACTCGGAAATTACGCCATTGAGCCGACGCACTTCCTCGGTGACTTTCTCAATGTGTTGCTTGCGCTCGTCGCTAGCGGGCAAGTCGCCGGCGATTAGGCCGGCATACAACTCAATGCTGCTCAGTGGGTTGCGAATTTCGTGGGCAACGCCGCCCAACATGAGGCGCAGCTGGGCATCGCGGGCGACTAGCTTGCGCCGCATCTCCTCCATGGTCTCGCCCAAATAGCCGATTTCGTCGTCGGACACGGTGGCCACCTCTTGGTTCATGTTGCCCCGGCCGATTTCGCGGGCGGCCTCGACTAATTTTTGGATGGGCCGCGTCAGGGTCCGCGCCAACACCCAGGCCACTCCGACCGTGAGCAACGCACCCAACCCGGCAAAAATCAGCACAGACCGCCCAAAGATGCGGATGGAGTCCACAAACCCAGCCCCGATTTCGACTCCGACAGCCGCGACGACCTCGCCGTCGTGAAAAATCGGGGCGTAGCCGGTCATGTACGGGATATCGTCGTCGTAAAAAAGCACCGAATGCGCGGTATGGCCCTGCCAGACTCGCTCCAGTTCTCGGCTGTCAAAGAGCAGTTTGGGGTATTCGCGGCCAATGGGCATCAGCCCATCCGTGTCGAGCAGCGAGCGGTACTCGCGGTCGAAAACGAAGATGTGCCGGGCGCCAACTCCTTGTTCGGCGCGCTGCAATTTGCTCAATAGGATCCGGTAGAGATTGAGGTGCTCGCGGCCCGGGTGCAGGCGGAGCAGCACCTCACCGGACAAATTCGCACTCACCAACGTAGCAACCGATACGAGATGGTCGCTCATCTGCCGTTCTAAGCTGCGGTCCGTCAGATCGAAGAGCACCCAACCCGACAGCCCTACAACGACCATAACCAGCAGCACGAAACTCAAAATCAGCTTGTAGCCGATCCGCGTCCGCGGACGCTCTCCGGGGGCGGCCTTGCCCTTGGTCATTTGGACAGACTCGACAAATTGGCGCATTTCATTGGTAATGTACCGTCTTAAGAAAAGACGAACAAGCCGAGTAGAGGGCGCGTGAGCACACTCAAAACGCAAAAAGGCTGGGCAATCTAGCCGAGCGGCCGGCGTTTGTCCTCCCAATTGAAGCCCGTATATTTTGCCACAAGGAACATCCCATGCAATACCTCATATTGGCCACCTGTTGCCTTTTGCTATCCTGCGGCAACTCCGATGACGACCAAGGCGAGGTGACCATCTACTTCAACCACACGGTCGCCGGTGCCGACCTCGAGCCCGAGGCGATCCGCTACACCAATGCCGCGGGCAATGAGTACGGCGTCACCCGCCTAGAGTACATCGTCTCGGATATCGCCTTGGAGACGACCGGCGGCAAGCGCGTCGAACTGGCCGAATTCCACTACCGCGATGCCTTTGTGGGCGCGACCCAAAGCGTTGCAGCCCAAGTGCCCGGCGGCCAATACGCTGCCCTGCACTTTACCTTTGGCATCGACGGCGCTAAGAACGAGACCGGCGCACTGCCGAGCGTCGATCACTTCAACAACATGGCGTGGCCCGCTCCCATGGGCGGCGGCTACCACTACATGCGCATGGAGGGCCTCTTCCGCACCGATGACGGCGAAGAGGCTTTTCTCACGCATACCGGCCCGGCGGGCGGGGCAGACTTTTCGCTTGACGTCTCCCGGCCGCTTTCCCTAACCGTTAGCGGGGACGAGTGGGCAATCGCCGTGGTGATGGATCTCAACGAGTGGTACGACGCGCCATCGAGGTACGACTTTAGCGGCCGCGGCGGAATCATGGGCAACGCCGATGCGCAGTTGATCTTGCAAGGCAACGGTGCTACCGTCTTTTCCCTAGGTCCAATCGGGCACTCCGAGCAAGTCGCTCAAGACTAGGGCGAACTCATGCAGTTTGGGGCACTGATCCTGTTAGGGCTAGTCGCCTGCGGCCAAGACGCGGGCGTTCCCCCGGCCGCTCCGCCTACCCCAAGCCTCTACAAATTGGTCGTGCCGGCGGGATTTCCCGCGCCAGCAATCCCGCCAGACAATCCCCTGACCGTTGAGGGCATCGCCCTGGGCGAGCGGCTTTTTGCCGATCCCATCCTCTCCGTTGATAGCACTATCGCCTGCATCTCGTGCCACCTGCCGGCCCACGCTTTCTCCGATCCGCAGCCCTTTAGCCAAGGCGTCGGCGGCCTCACCAGCCGTAACTCCATGCCGCTTTTCAACTTGCTCTGGAGTTCGTCCTTCTTCTGGGACGGGCGCACCGCTAGCCTAGAGAGCCAAGCCCTTGAACCCGTGCAGACGCCGGTGGAAATGGGCGAGGACTGGGACCGCGTGGTGGCCAAACTGGAGCGCCACCCCGAATACCCCGCGCTCTTTGCCCGCGCATTTGGCGACGCGCCCATTGACCGCCAACGCGTCGCCCAAGCCATCGCCCAATTCGAGCGCACGCTCGTTTCGGCAGATAGCAAGTACGACCGCTGGTTGGCCGGCCAAGCGGAACTTACCCCAGCAGAAGAACGGGGCTTCTTGCTCTTTCACACCGAGGAGGGCGACTGCTTCCACTGTCACGTCGCGCCGCTTTTTACCGACAACGAGTTCCACAACAACGGGCTGGACCGAGTTCCCCTGGATGAGGGGCTGGCCGAGCGCACCGGGAAACGCTTTGATCGCGGCAAGTTCAAGACGCCAACCCTGCGCAACGTAGAGTACACCGCACCGTACATGCACGACGGCCGCTTTCAGACCTTAGCGGAGGTCATTGAGCACTACGACTCTGGCTTTCACCGCACAGCTCTCACCGACCCCCTGTTGCTCGTCCGGCTCAACCTCGACCTGACGGAAGCCGATAAACGCGCCCTCGTGGCCTTTTTGAAAACCCTTTCCGACCCTCAATTCCAAGCCCGGTGACGCGCTTAGTTCGCTGTTACTTTTCCCTTGCCTAAGTTTCAGAATTTCGTATAATACAAGCACTTATGCACAAAATCAGCACCGATTTAACTCCTCAGCTAGCGAGGTTTTAGTGGCTACCATAACCAAGAAAGATCTAGCGAAATCGGTAGCCGACACGCTCGGCTGCAAAAACAACCTGACGTTGCAAATGGTCGACAGTCTCTTTGAGGCCATGCGCGAAACCCTTATCGAGGGAAACCGCATTGAAATCAGAGGCTTTGGCGTCCTCGAAGTCAAAGACACCAAGCCCAAGCCCGCCGCCCGCAATCCGCGCACCGGCGAAGTCGTGTACGTGCCCGCCCGCCGCAAAACTCACTTCAAGCCGGGCAAACAGCTCAAAGAAGCGCTACACGACACCCGCTTGGCCCCCAGCCAAGCCGAAGCGGCCCCCGGCGGCTCTTGGTCTCCCTGACATCGTTGAAAATTCGCTCTGCAACAATAAAAGCCGGCTCCTTGCGAGTCGGCTTTTGTCGTGTGTGCGCTATCCTTGCGCTGCTGATGGCGTCCGACATCCGCGCCGAGCAACGCCTACACATCGGTGCAGACCCGCGCATTGAACTGCTCGCCGCGGTCCAACTCCTCAGCCAGTATCGCTATCTGACGCCCTACCGGGTGGCATACGCGGACGATCTCGTCGCTCACTTTTCGCGCTATCCTCCCCAGCAGGCCGTGGACTTTTTTCGCAGTCTCAGCTTGGACACCGGGTGGTCCGATGCCTACCCAACCGCCATGCTCTATCTGTCCGATCCGCCCGAACTAGCACCAACCCAACCCATTCCCCCCCATATCCATCGCGCTTTCCGCGGCGAGGAAAACTTCGCGCGCTTTATCCACACCTTGCGCAGCTTTGCCCGCCAAACCCAATTCAACCGCTTCTTCTCTCGCAGCCAAAAGCTCTACCGACTCCTCGCAGCACGGCTCCGCGAAGCACTCGCCGATGCCGATCCCACCGGCCAAGTCGAAGCCTATTTCGGCACCCGCCAACTTGGCTACCACCTCGTCCTCAGCCCGCTCTTGCACCACGGCGGATTTGGCCCTCACATCGGCCCCGCTAAAGGGCCGTACGATGTCTATACGCTACTCGGCCCCACCGGTGCCACGCAGCAGGGCCTACCCGAATACGGCCCCCGCGAACAGCTTTTGCAGATTATATGGCACGAATTCAGCCACGCCTTCGTCAATCCCCTCAGCGAGGAGTACTATCCAATACTGAAGCCCCATGCCGATCTATTCGCCCCGCTGGCCGAACAGATGGCCAGCATCGGGTACACGCACTGGTTCGACTGCGCCAATGAACACCTCATCCGCGCCATCACCGCGCGCCTTGCCCACCGTCATCTCGGCGCGGAAGCAGGCCGCCGGGCACTGAGCGCAGAATCCGGGCGCGGCTTCCGCTATGTCCACGCCGTGGCCCGCCGCCTCGAAGCATACGAATCCCAGCGCGACCGCTATCCGACCTTCGCCGCCTTTTTCCCCCGCTTAATCGCCGTCTTTGCCGAGCTTGATCCTGAGACTTCAGCGCACTAGCCGACAAAAAAATCCGCTGGCGGCGGTACTGCGGACCGTGGGTCCAACGTCCCGCGTTCCAACCCTTCGCTAGGGGCGTTGGTCCATTTGACAGCCCGTTTAAGTCTCGCTTTGTTCCCTATCTAATCCCACAATCCTAAAGGGAGCTTCACCATGCAACGCGCCTTGCCTCTTTTCACCCTTTTGCTAACGCTGCCGCTGGCCGCCTACGCCTTTGATTCAAGACGCGAGGGCTTTTCGCTTGGTTTGGGCTTCGGGCCGGGCTATCAGTTCATTGAGCAGGAGTGGCTCATTGACGGCAAGCTTTCTCGGCAGGAGGACAGCGACTCGGCATTCGGCACCACCCTCCAGTTCGGCTACGGCCTCACCGACCAATTCGTCTTAGGCTGGGTCTTGGACTTAGGCAGCGACACCGACAGTGAAGACATCAAGCTGCGCGGCAAGACAATCGCAAAGGGTAAAACCAGCTTTGAAATCGACGGCTTTAGCGCGACCTATTTCTTCAAAAAACGAGCGCCATCGCCTTTCGTCGAAGCCGTCCTCGGCACCGCCCGCTATGACGACGGCGGCGACAATGTCCTCGACGGCCTTGGGCTGGCCGGCAGCATCGGCTACGAGATGCGCAAGCACTGGCTAGTCAAAGGCACGGTCGGTTGGGGCCGGCCCAGCGCCGAAGCCACCATTGACGATCAAGCGGTCGAAGCAGAGGTAACGGGCCTGCTCATCGCCTTCAACGCCAGCTATCTCTGGTATTGAAGAAGCTCACTCCTGCTCTTCCATCTGGTCGTAGAACTGGACGATTTTGCCCCGGTCCTCAGAGGCGTTAAAAGCCATGCCGGCGCGCGGATGCTCGTTGAGCAGGCCGGTGATCATGTAGGGATAGTCGTACCCCCACAGCAACTTAGAGCGCAGCGGCTCAACGTGCTCCTCAATGCACTTGAGCACGGGGCGCAAGCGAAACTTGGGGTTGTGCAAAAAGCCCAACAAAAGCTCCATCTGGCAGTTGCCCGCGCCGCGGCCCAACCCTGCGAAACTCGCATCCGCACAATTGGCCCCTAGTGTCACGGCTTCGATGGTATTGGCAAAGGCCAGTTGCCGATTGTTGTGGGCGTGGATCCCGACCTCGATCGGGGTGCCCTCGCAGTATTCAAAAAACATGTTGCACAGTGCGCGGACCTGCTCGCTGTAAAGCGAGCCAAAGCTATCCACCACGTACACAGCCCCCACGTCTGAACGTATCAGCATCTCCAGCGCACTCTTGACCTCGGACTCCGGCACAGTGGAAACGGCCATTAAGTTTAAGGTCGTCTCATAGCCCTTGTCAGCGGCGTCCTTGACCATGTCCAACGCCAGCGGCATCTGGTGGATGTAGGTGGCCACGCGGATCAGGTCCAACACGCTTTCAGATGCGGGCAGGATGTCCGTCTTGTAATCGCTTTTTTCGGCGTCGGCCATGGCTGCCAACTTTAGCGAGGTGTCGTTGTCGCCGACGATGCGGCGGATATCCTCCTCGCGGCAGTGCTTCCACGGGCCAAACTCGCTAGGCGGAAACTGCTCCCGCGAGTTGATATAGCCGATTTCCATGTAGTCAATCCCGGCCTCGACGCAAGACTCGTACACGCCTTGGACTACGTCGTCGGTAAACTGGTGATCGTTCATCAGGCCGCCATCACGGATCGTGACATCGACGACCTTGATCTCTTCGCGGTATCCGAGCCAATTATCAGCCCAAGTCGCGCGGTTTTCCTCGCTCATTTTTCCCTCCTGTTTGTGTGTAACTCAAGTATTATCGAAAGGATATACTGCGGCACAACCGGCAAAAGGTCAAACCGGTCATGTTCTTGGTCGGGGCCGATCAGGCAGCGGAATCCAGCCGCTTCCGCTAGCGCCAAAAGCCGGCGGATATGGGTCGGGGCCGTCATCGACAAAGAGTTTCTTTGCAAGCAGCCCAATGCCGCAAGTGGTTGGGCCATTCCGGCTTCCAGTAAGAAAAGGCGTAGCTGGTACGCAACCTTCGAGTTGGTGTAGCAGTGGCTCATAGGCTTATATTATTGCACATCGGTTACATACTTGTTCAACAAGCGCGATCTTCCATTCAGCAACCAGTAGGCGGACGACATCGCGTTTTTTCTTTTGCTTTTCCAAAGGGAGCTGACTAATGCAACAGAAAATCACTACTTGGCTGAGCACTATGGAGCAGTGGATCAACTACTACGTTCCCGGGACAGCAAGAGACACTCTTCTGATCATTTTAGTATTAATCGCCATAATAGCCACCTATAAAATTACCAAACGACTCACCCTAAAGGCCATGCAGCACCAAAAACGCGAGGATGCGGATATTCGTCAGGTTCAATCGCTGTTGAAGTATGCCTTCATGCTGGCGGGCATCATCTTAGTGATTGTTAGCTTGTCCGGCTCATTGGCCGCCATGGGATTGACCGCGGCCTTTCTCAGCATGATACTAGGTTGGTCTTTGCAACGTCCGGTCACTGGCGTTGCCGCTTGGCTCATGGTTATGATCAAGCAGCCTTTCCAGATCGGAGATCGGATCATCATTCAGGGCGTCCGGGGCGATGTGCTCGACATCAGTCCGACGCATATTCTGTTGGGCGAAGTAGGCGGGACTATTGGCGGGGAAGAATCATCCAACCGAGGCATTTTAATCCCCAATGCAGTGTTGTTTGATCAGATGGTCACCAATTACGCTGTCTCCGAGGAAGCCAAGTATATTCTCGACGAAGTACCCGTGCGGGTCTCCTACGACTCGGACTATCAATTAGCCGAGCAGACGCTCATCAACTGCGCCGCTGAAGTGACTCGAGAAATCATCAAGGAGACCGGCCAAACGCCGTTCATCCGCGCAGAGTTTTTCGATTCCGGGGTCATGATGCGGCTGCGTTATCAGTCCATAGCAGTCGAGCGACAACGCATTTCCAGCGATATTGTGGGAAGGATCGTCAAGGCTTTCGGCCACAGCGATCAGTTGGGCTTTGCCTATCCTCGCGGCTCCTTTGAATACCGCATCGGCGGAGATCGCTCACTCCCGCCGATGTTTCGGCCCCAAGTTCAGTAGGAGGCATTTCGGCCCTCTGAATCCCGCCTACGGCAGCGCGAATGCGCGCTGGATGTTTGACGGTCAACACCGGGCAAGGAGCCATCTGGACCACCTTCTCGGCCACGCTGCAGCTCAGGGCGTGGGCGAGTCCACTCCGGCCGTGCGTAGCTAAGACGATGAGGTCAATGTCGTGGCCTCTGGCATAGCGAATGATCGCGGCGTGGGGTGCCCCAGCGTCAACCCTAACTTTGACCTCAAGGCCCTCGCCCTCAATCTCGATCTTCACGGCGTCTAACCGGAGCTGTTTGTCCCGCTGATATTGGGGCAGGGCATGGGCAATCTCCTCGGGGAGCTCGGCCTCTTCGTCAAACCAGTGCAGCTCTATCACGTACAGAAGATGTAGGCTGGCACCGCAGAGCGAGGCGAGTTCCCGAGCATAACTCAGCGCATAGCCGGCATGGTCGGATAAATCCGTAGGCACGAGCATGTTTTTTATGTTGATCATGCGATCTTTTGTCGTTGCATTTCCAGTGAGAGGTCAAATATTCATTTTAACGCGCAGCCGCACACAGCACCTCCACCTCCAGCACCATATCCGGGTCCAACGGAAAAAAGGGCCGCGCCCGCCGGACAAACGGCAAATGCCGCACGGTCGCGGGCGTCGGTCCCGGGGTGTCGAGCACGAAAACGGCCTGGGCTATGGCTCCGTAGGCGAAGCGGTAGTTCATGGGATTCTTGGCGACGATAAAGCGCGCTTGCGCCGCGTCCATCCCAAGCGCGGCAAACTGCTCGTGGTCCCATTCATAGGTCGGATGCGACGCCAACAACACCTGAATTTGTCCCAGCGCGAGCACGGCGGCCGGTCCCATTTGCCCTTCGACTCCCTCCCAAATGCCGCCCCGGTAGCGGAAGCGGCCATCGCTCAAGCGCAGCACCCGGCCGCGCACGGCGATCGGCTGCCCCCAACGCGGGTCGTGTCCGTGCCCCAGCGTCAACTCCAATTCAGCCCCCATGCCAGCTTGGTGACAGGCCGCCGCCGCCCGGGCATCCACCAAGGGCACCAGCGCCGGTCCGTCCAACTCGGCCTGCAACAGCGCGGTCAGTGCCGCCACGCTATCGCCAGCCGCGCCCCCGCCGCAACAATCCGCCGCTTCCACCAGCACCACCGGACCGCCCTCGACGGCCAAACCAGCGCACACGGCATCTTTTGGGGCGTACAGCGTTGGCTCTAAGGCAAAGCGCCGCTGCCAATACGCCGTGGCCAGCGCCCGGGCGAGTGCTTCGGCTTTGGCAAAATCGCCATCGGCAATCACCAGCCCGCCGCTGCCCATACCAGCAAAATCGAGATAGGGATGTACCAAGATCGCACTCGCCGAGAGGATGCCGTCGCACTGCTCGCCAACCTTGGCCATGGCCATTACTTGCGCGAAGGGATCGTCGTCCTCGGTCGAGCCGTGAATGGCTCCGGTGAGCACCGGCACCTTGGCCATGGCCATCGCGGGTTTGCACGCGCCGACCAGTGTGTCGCATAGCAGGTGCGCCCCGCGTTCACCCGTGGAAAAGGCATCGCGATGCGGATAAGTCTCCCAAGCCACCAACCCGTCGGCAGCGTGCATCATCTGCGCGGAAATATGAGCGTGTAAATCGAGCGTGGCGACGATAGGTACGGCGTCACCGACGACACCTCGGACAGCAGCCAGCAAATCCCCTTCCAAATCAACGCCGCCCTCCACGGCCGCGGCCCCGTGCAGCGGCATGAGGACGCCATCTACTGGAAGTGCCTCGTTGAGCCGCGCCAAAAGCTCTTCCTTGAGCGGGTCGTAACAAGCCCGCGTCAGCGGCCCGCCGGGGCAAGTGCTAGCAAACAACAGCGGCGCGACTTCCACCTCGCGCACCGCCAGCACGTTGAGCATACCGCCGACCACTCCGTCTTCAGCGGCCAGCACCTCGCGCCCGCGCCGCAGTTCATAGCGTTCAAACCACGACCGCTCAATCGGCTCGCCACCGAATTGATTGCACTCGGTAAAAATCGCCCCCAAAGCCACGCGCTGTTTAGCAACCATATAAACACGCCTCTTTTGCTAGCTTCGTGGCAAAAAAGCGGCCCGCGAAAAGTCGTCAATCAAAACAGGAATCATCCCGCTGCCGACCAAACCAACGGCTTAAATCCCATGTGCCGCGTCAGTTTGCGGGCGGCTTGCGCCACCTGCGGGTGCGGGTCGTAGAGCGCGGCCTCAAAGCTGTCGCGATGCACGTGCGGGTCCAGGCGGTCGAGAAATTTGGCCGCGCTCAGCCGCACGTGCGGCACGGGATCGGTCAGGCCGCGCCAAAACCACTTGGGGGCCTCTTCTCCGCTGCGCAGGACCAGTACCTCAATGGCCGCGCCGCGCACCGCCTTGTGCTCGCTCTCCGCGTACGGAGCCAACACCTCCGGCTGAATGTCCTGGCAACGCCGCATTACTTTGAGGATACCGACCGCGCTTTGCGGCGGCCCCTCGCCGAGCAGCAATACGCACCACTCGAACAGGTCCGGGTCGTCTAGGCCGGCCAAGAGTTGGAGGCCGCGCACCTGCCGCTGTGGCTTGTCCGACTCCAAGCAAGCAATGGCCTCCTCTTCCTCTTGGCGATCGACGGACGCTGCCTTCGCGGATGAGGCCTGCCGCGCCTCGGCTTCTCGCACCACCTTGGGCCAGACCCGCAAATGCGCAAAGTCGATCTCCACTCCGGCAAAGCAGTCCGGGATCCACTGGGCGGCGCGGGCGAGCAGTTCCTTCTCGCCGATCCGCGTATGGGGTCGGGTCGTCAGCCGGTTGTCGATCCAGCGGGCCAAGCGCAAGACGCCCTCATTGCGGGCACTGACGCCTTTGTGCGCTTTGACGCCCAAGACGGCGTTGACCCAGCGGGCGATCTCCTCGGCCGTCTCCGGGAGTCCCAGCCCGTAGTGGCTGCGCAGCGAGGACGCGGGAATGTCTCCTCGGATCGAAATGACCCCGCCGCTTTCGCGCACCTGCCGACTGCCGTAGCGCTGGCGCAGCGTTTTCAAGTCGATATCTACGGTCAAGACGATGGGGCGATCGCGCGTGTGCCGCGCTTTGGCATGTGCCCGCTGCTTGGCGTAACTCTTGCTCCGCGAAAGCCACACCCGCCGCGACGGCGACCGCGGCTGAAAGCCATCGCGGGCGATCCGGCGGGCCGCACGGCGCGTCGTACCGTGATAGACGATCATAATGGGCCTCTGCTGATTTGAGAAGAGGAATTCTGGATTGCCTTAATTTGGTATCTTGGCGATTCTCAGCGTTGTGAAGCAAGGTACAAAAGACCAACAAGGCGACTAATAAGTTCGTCTCGATATGTCCACTCGAAGCTTCTCAACCGCATCAAGGCGGACTCCAAGACCTCATCGGCGCGCGCCCTAGCAGCCCTAGCATCAGCCAAATCGATCGCGGCCAACCGAGTGGACTTGACGGTAGTAGTGTCAGCCAAAATCGCCTCCGTCACTTCGACTGCTGTCTCAGCGGCTTCGACCGCCATCTGAGCCATCCAAACGCCCGAGATAGCGATCTCATGGGTGTTTTCGTCCACATGGACCATACAAAGCATGTCCACCGTCTCCGCCCTAGCTTTGGCGGCGAAAATGGCCCTTTGAGCAGCTTTAGTTTCCCTTTTCATAAAAACTTCTTCGCAGAAAATGTTGCTTTCAAGTGCTTAAAGGTGCGGCCTTCCGCCCAAGTGTCTGCGGTCAGAATGGCTTTCTCACTTCACAATGTCAAGTTTTTCGTTTGGTTCCCGCGCACAGCGTACTAAGCAGCGCAACTCGACGAGCGGATCGCTAGGGCCGTTCCGTTGATAATCTCGCACCCGCGCCAGCCATTCAGCCTCCCAGTCGCCGCCCTGATAGCGGTGCAACGTCGCCAAGGCCCCTAGGGCGGCGGCTTGGACCGCTCCGGGCTTTTCCGCGCTCCAGACGCCAGCGCAACACGCGCTGCGGATGCCACCTCCGGTCCGCGCCCAAGCGGCTTCTATATGTTGGCGCAGATAGCGACCCACCAAGGCTCTGAAGTGCGTCTCCCCGCGGCGACCGGCCTCGTCCAACATCGCGGTCAACGCGGCGAGAGCCGCCGCGCTAGATACGCAGGTTCCCCAGGGATCGTCAAAGCGGAAGAAATTGCGGCGGACGGCAAAGAGCAACAGCCCCAAGTCCGGGTGGTAGTGATAGTTCAAGATGGCAGCTACAGCGCGGGCGGCCGCTATTTGCAGTGCCCGGTCGGCGCGGGCGTGTAAAAGGCGCGTACACGCGCTCAGCACCTGCGCCCAGTCATCGAGACAGCGCGCCCCCTTGGGCATGGATTGCCCCTCGGGCGACGCGCCGACGTAATCCACTGCGTCGCATCGACCCAAACTTTGCAGCACCAGCGTCCGCGACCGTTCCCAATACCCACAGGCCGCCAGCCCTTCGGCCAACGCGAGGGCATCGCCGACCCCAGCCCCGTCGCACACACGGCCTGCGGCCACCTGCTCGGCTAGCCTGCGGTAGCGCGGCTGATCCCACAAATGCGATAAGGCCCACAACAACTGGCCATCTCGGAGCACACCCGCGCTACCCGCCAACAGCAACTCAACGGACTGGATAGCCGCCGCCGCGATCCGCTCGGTCATTAGAACCGCCCGCTGCGAGATTCGTAGCGGGTCGGTTTGCCCAGACTCGGGCCGCTAGCCATAACCCACTCGGCCACCGTGCGCAGCATCTGCGCTGGGCCGACGCACGGGCGACCGAATTCCGCGCACAAACGCTGGCTGTTCCCCAAAAGAGCGTCCGGGGCCTCTGCGCCCGTAAAGCGGGGGGGCTTGCCCATGATTTTCCCTAGCTGTTCGGCTAGCGCGCGCACGGATAAGGTATCCGGGCCGGTCAGGTTGATGAGGTCGGCGGGGCTGTTGCACAGCGGGAAGAAGCGGCACAAATAGGCGTTGGCGTCGCCCTGCCAAATTTGGTTGACGTACCCCATAGTCAGATCAATCGGCTCTTGCTGCCACACTTTATCGGCGAGATCGCGGATGATGCCGTAGCGCGGCTCGGTGGCGTAAAACAGCCGCACAATGACCAAGGGCGTCCCCCGCACCCGCGACGCGTACTGGGCGACCCGCTCGCCGCCCAAGCGCGATTGAGCGTACTCGCCCACTGGGGCTAGCGTTGCACCTTCAGCCGCCCCCGGCCCCGGCGCCTTGGCATACGCATACACGTTGCCGGAACTCACATAGACGATCCGCGACTGGGCGTAGCGCGCCATCACCGCGCCGGGCAACGCGGCATTCACCGCCCAAGTCGCGTCTTCATGGCCCGTAGCCCCAAACTTAAATCCAGCGAGGAAGAGGACATTGGGCGCGTCGGGTAGCTCCTGTAGCGCATCGTCGGCCAGCAGGTCGCAGGCGATGGTTTGCACGCCGATGTCCTCCAAGTAGCACCGCTTTTCCGCGTCCGCAAAGCGCGCCACCCCCATCACTTGCTCGGCCCCGGCCCGCACCAACAACTCGGCCAAGGTCGGCCCCATCTTGCCGCTGACCCCCAACAGCAGAATCGGCCCGTCTAACTGGCGCACAGCTTCCACGACTTCCGGGGTCGGAGTCGTCATGTCGTCGATGAGTGTAGCCTCGCTGACCATGTTTACCTCGCTTTCGCGCATTGCACCCCCTCGGCCGCGAGACCGAGGATCAAAGTTCGCGCAGCAATTCCTTCTTTAGCCCACGCCTGCTGCATGGCACCGGCCACCGCTACACCCGGCCCGCCGACCAGCGCCAACGCGGCCGGTCCGGCCCCACTCAACGCCGCACCCAACGCTCCGGCCTCCGCAGCCGCGTCCAACACCGCTTCCATCCCCGGCACTAGGGCCGTTCGATAGGGCTGGTGCAACCGATCTTGCATTGCAATCCGCAGCAGGCTGTAATCTCCCTGTTGCAGCGCAGCCACCAACAAGCCGACGCGCCCGGCGTTAAATATCGCGTCCCGCCGCTCGACCCGCGCGGGCAGCACACTCCGCGACTTGGGCGTGGGCAGGGGAAAATCCGGGATGGCCACGACCGCGGCCAAATCCCTTGGTGGCTCAATCCGCGCCCGGGCAACCTCTCCGCCATCCAAAGCCGCGATGACGATCCCGCCCAACGCGCCGGGCGCAACATTGTCCGGGTGTCCCTCCATCGCCACGCCCTGCCGCAAGATCTCCTCCCGATCCAGCCCCATTCCGCACAGCTCAGCTCCAGCGGTCAAACCAGCAATCAAGGCGGCCGAGCTGCTGCCCAGCCCACTGGCTAACGGGATCTGGCTGTCAATGGCTAGGCGTAGCCGCCCGGGCGTCTTGCCAGCCCGTGCATAGGCGCGCATCACGCCCTGATACACAGTGTTGCGCTCGTCTAAAGGCACACTCCCAGTCCCCTCGCCCGCGATCGCGATTTCCAAGCCCTCCCCCGCGCTTTCTTCCGCCGACAAGTCCAGGTACAATGTTAGCGCCAACCCCAAGCAGTCAAAGCCCGCTCCGAGATTGGCCGATGTGGCCGGTACGCGCACTCTCACCTGTTTCACGCTTGACGCACCCATCTTGTCTGTGGCAGATCGCTTAGCCATTGTTTACTTTAACCTCATCCAAACCCAATAAAACTATGCGCATCGACTCTCACCTACACGTCTTCGCCCGCCCCAGTGCCGAGTTCCCCCGCGCGATCACCCCAAGCATGCCCGCCGAGCGCGAAGCACCCGTCGAAGCACTCTTGGCGCACATGGCCGACCACGCCATCGACAAGGCCGTGCTCGTGCAAACCGGCGGCACCAGTTTGGCGCATCACGCCTATTTACGACACTGCCTGCGCACCTATTCCGACCGCTTCTTGGGCATCGGCTTGATACCGCCCGATGCGCCCACACCCGCCGACCACATGGACCGCCTCGCCGAAGCCGGCTCGATCATCGGCTTCCGGCTTCGCGCGCTCGGCGAGTTTTCCCGGCCTATATGGGAACACGCCGCCCGCAAAGACTACGTGCTCTGGCTCTATCTGCACTCTACCTCCGCCCCGCTGCTGCCCCAGTTCCTAGCGGACTTTCCCCAAGTGCGCGTCGTGGTCAATCACCTCATGGTCTGTCCACGCGAGGATCGATTTACTTGGGACGCCAAGGGCCGTCCGCAGATCGACGTGGAGATGCCACCGCCGACCGGGTATCTCGGCCCCGCGCCCGATTCGCCCAACGTCTGCGTCCACCTGTCGGGCCAATACGCCATGAGCAAGGCCACCTATCCCTATCCCGACTTGGCCGCTTGGCACCGCCGCCTGTTGTCTGCCTTTGGTGCGGAACGCCTGCTGTGGGCTTCGGATTTTCCCTGGATTGTCGCCGATCCCGGCTACGGCGCGTGCGTCGAAGTGCTCGATCACCTACTGCCCGACCTGAGCGGCGATCAGCGCCAGTCTATCATGGGCGAGGCTGCGCGACAGTTCCTCGGCTTTCGGAATTAATGCGTCGATTCATTCGCCGATTCGGCCAGAGATGCGATGCCCGCGTTTCTCATCGGCATCAAAGTGCACGATCATCATTCTCTAAGAAGTAGATAAACGTGCGCCCCAGCTCTGTTACCTCCCCGAGAGCTATACCTGCAAAAACAAAAAGTCCCTTTGACGTTAAATCTTGGAGCAAAAGAAGATACTCTGACTCCGGGACATTGTAGTAACTCGGCTGGCGATGCTTAGCGTCTTCCGCTGAATCGGAGTGTTCTCGTTTCTCAGCCGCCCGTAGATGTTCAGCCAAAATGCACACTTGGATGTCTGACAGGGTAATCAACAGATCCAGAAAGCGATCGTCGAAAGGCGTACCTTCGGCGTGTTGCAACCGGCCCGCGAGTACTGCGGCCAGTTTTCTTCGTTTTTCATCCGCTCTGACTTTGGCGGCGCGCACCAAGACATCTTCTAGGAAATCGACAAACTCTGCACTTTGAATGTAGGCGACATCTATCTTGTCGGATTTAAGGGTCTGAAGGATGCTAGCTAACTCCTCCACGAACTTTTCGAGCCGCTCCTGTTTAAGACGGGCGCGCAGGTCAAAGATAGCCTCGTTTAGGGCGGTTCCAACGTCCGGGATTGCACCGACGAGTCCACGAATCACGGATTCAGCCGATTTCACTACGTGGATCTTTGCGGGCAAGGGCGCGGATACCATACGACTGCGAGTTTCTCGTTTTTCGGCGGCCTGCAATCGGTCTAGCAGTTTGCCGAGATCGCCATTGCATTCCGCCAACATTTTTTCCCTCGTTTGATGAATTTCTTCAACAATGGGATCGCGGTTCATAATTCTCCTCCGGGTATCGGAACTTCTTCCGGGGTAACGACAATAGGAGTACGACGATGTAACTCCGAATTAATGTCCATGAGCCGCCGAATGACGGCCCTATTCGCAATATGAGCACAGTTCCACGTTACGAGATAATCCATTGCATACGCAACAGCGAAAGCAATATGGATTACATCTGACTGGGCACGGCCAGTCAAACCAAGACATTGATCGTAAATGTAAACGAGATTCCGTACATCATCGTTAGTTTCTACGACAGGCAAGCCTTCTACGACCGCGAGACGTCGTGCGACTGCCTCTGAATCACCATCGCGAATTTCTGACAACACGGCCTCAGAGACATGAACATCGAAATACGGGCACGCATCGCGCCACCAATCACGCGTGATCTGCTGATGAGCAGCAATTATACTATCTCGACTTGGCCGGGCCGCTAAGTAACTGGGAACCGTCGTTTCCAAATAAACAGTTGGCATGTTGTGCTATTAGAACGGCGTATCGTCTTTCTCCGCTTCGTCAGCACGCAACTTCTTCACCGCCTGCCCCACACTGCGCGTCATCTCAGGCACCCCGCGACCGCTGATGGCCGAAACCAGAAAACGCGGTACGCGCAAGTCGGCGAATGGGTCGGCAAAATCCGCGTCCGGCCCCAGCAAGTCGGCCTTAGTCAGCGCAATCCCAGCCGGCTTGTGCCGCATCCCCGCGTCGAAAGACGCCAATTCGCCGCGGAGCGCCTCCAATTCGCCGCGCGGATCCGGGCTGGTACAGTCAATGGCAAACAGCAAGATCCGCGTGCGTTCAATGTGCCGCAAAAACCGCATGCCCAACCCCTTGCCTTCGCGTGCCCCTTTGATCAGCCCAGGCAAATCGGCCAACACAAAACTCTCGCCCTCGGCCCACTGCACGATCCCCAAATTCGGCTCCAAAGTCGTAAAGGGATAGTCGGCAATTTTGGGCTGGGCGGCGGAAAGCCGCGCCAGCAGCGTGGATTTGCCCGCGTTGGGAAAGCCCACCAGCCCCACATCCCCCAGCAATTTTAGCTCCAGCCGCACCACCATTTGCTCGCCCGCTCGCCCGGAATCAGCGCGTCGTGGGGCCTGTACGCGGGACGTGGCAAAGCGGGCGTTGCCGCGGCCTCCGCGCCCACCCGCCAGCAACACCAACTCCTGCCCATCCTCGACCATGTCGCAGATCAGCGCGCCCTTTTCATCGCGCAAGAGCGTACCCGGTGGGACGCAGATAATCGCGTGCTCGCCGCGCTGACCCGTCCGGCGCTGGCCCTCGCCGTGGGCACCGCGACCCGCGCGGATATGGCGTTGATAGCGGAAGTCGTGCAGTGTGTTGAGTTGGGGGTCAACGCGGAAAATCACAGCACCGCCGTCGCCGCCATCGCCGCCGTCCGGCCCGCCACGCGGCACGTATTTTTCGCGCCGAAACGAACAGCAACCATTGCCACCACTACCCGACTCCACCGCGATGGTCATTTCGTCGATGAACATGGGGCCCGGTTAATACGCTTCCGGCTCGGTCTGCCAACCAGGCGCCATCGTCTCGTAGGTGGCACTTTCCTTGTTCCACATCAACTCTACCGAACCAACCGGGCCGTTGCGCTGCTTGCCGATGATGATTTGGGCGAAACCTTCAAGGCTCCCGCCATCCGGGGATTTGAGGTCGTACATCTCCGGGCGATAGATGAACATCACCACATCGGCGTCCTGCTCCAAGCTGCCCGACTCCCGCAGGTCCGATAGCTGCGGCCGCCGGTCCGTGCGGCTTTCTACGGCGCGCGACAACTGCGACAAGGCCAAAACCGGCACGTCCAATTCTTTTGCCATGGCCTTGAGGCCGCGCGAGATATGCGAAATCTCCTGCTCGCGGCTCGGCGTTCTAATGTGCCCGCTCATGAGCTGAAGATAGTCGATTATGACCATACCGATCCCGTGCTCGCGCTGCAGCCGCCGCGCCTTGGCACGCGCTTCGAGCACCGAGATGCCGGGGGTGTCGTCAATGTAGATCGGCGCCCGGGCCAAGCGTTCGATATTGTGCGTTAGGTTCATCCAATCTTCTTCGCTCAGCCGCCCCGTGCGGAGCTTGTGCAAATCGACCTTGGTCTCTATGCTGAGCAGGCGCTGCGCCAGTTGCATCTTCGACATTTCCAAGCTAAAAATCGCCATCCCGACCCCAGCGTCCACGGCCGCATTGCGCGCCAGCGTCAACGCGAGGGCCGTCTTGCCGACGCTGGGCCGCGCCGCGAGAATGATCAGATCTCCCTTCTGAAAACCCGACATCTGGTCGTTGAGATCGGTAAAACCCGTGTCCACTCCCAAGACCGTGCCCTTCCTCGCGTGGACGGTCTCCAGGTGCTCAAACGTCTCACCCATCACCTTTTCGAGCGGCTCAAAGCCGGCGCCGATTTGATTTTCGCTCAGGGTGAACAGCTTCTGCTCGGCATGGTCGATCAGCAGTTGGACATCCTCGTCGGCCGCATAGGCCCGCTCGATGATTTCGCTAGCGGTTTCGATCAACTTGCGGCCCAGCGCCTTTTCCAAGACGAGCCGCGCGTGAAAGTCGATGTTGGCCGTCGTCGCCACTTCAGACCCCAACTTGGCCAGATAGACAACCCCGCCGACGTCGTCGATCTGGCCGCGCCGCTTGAGCTCCTCGGTCAACGTTAGCTGATCGACCGCCGTGCCCTGCTCAAAAAGGGCGAGCATGGCCGCAAATATCCGGCCGTGCGGGGCGTGGTAGAAACAGCTTTCGTCGAGGATTTCAAAGGCGCGGACGATGGCCCGCTGCTCTAGCATCATCGCCCCGAGTACGGCCTGTTCGACCTCTACGGCCTGCGGCGGCATCCGCCCGAGATCCTGCGCCTCCGTTGGAGTTTGGGTCATGGTTTAGCTCCAAAAAATTAGAGTTCGACCCCGTCGTAGAGCTGCCGCACCCGCTTCATGTCCTCCCAAGTCGGGCGCTTCCACTGGGGGTTGCGCAAGAGCGCCGCCGGGTGATACGTGGCCACCAAGGGAATGCCTTCGTAGTGGTGGGACTGACCGCGCAAGCGGCCCATCGGCTCGCTGCGGCGGAGCAGGGTTTGCGCGGCAAAGCGGCCCAAGGTGCAGATGACGCGGGGCTGGATGATTTCGATCTGGCGCTTGAGATACGGCTCGCACAACTCGATCTCGTCGGGCTGGGGGTCGCGGTTATTGGGCGGGCGGCACTTGAGTATGTTGCAGATATAGACCGCGTCGCGGGACAAGCCCATCGCCTCGATGATCTTGGTCAGCAGTTGACCGGCCTTGCCGACAAAGGGCTGGCCCGCCCGGTCTTCCTCGGCCCCTGGCGCCTCGCCGATGAACATGATGCCGGCCGAGGGATCGCCGCTGCCAAACACGAACTGCTGCCGCGTCGCACCTAGCCGACAGCGCGTGCATTCGCAAATCTGCCGGCGAAAGGCCGCTAGCGCATCAACGGCCGGTTCCTCTGCCTTATGCTCCACAATCAACTCCGGTGCGGTAAATTGGGTACCCTCAAAAGCCACTAAATCGGATAAATAGCGCCGGGCCTCGGCCAGCACGTCCTCGCTCCGCTCTTCCATGACGACATCCTCGCTCAGCGCGGATTAAACGGCCGCCTCCCGCCGCGCCCGCACCCAATCGAGGATGCGGTCGGCGACCGCGGATTTACTCAGCAAGGGCAGGGCTTCCTCGCGTCCGGCGTCGTCGATCAAGGTAACGCGGTTGGTGTCGCCGGCAAAACCAGCCCCCGCTTCGTTGAGCATGTTGAGCGCGATTAAGTCGCCCCCCTTGCGCGCCAGCTTCTCTCGCGCCCGCTGTAGCCCCTGTTCCGTCTCCATCGCAAAGACGACCAGCCACCGCTGGCCCTTGCGCCGCCCCAGACCAGCGGCAATGTCCGGGTTTTCGACCAACTCGATAGAGCGGGACGCTGCGCCGCGCTTGATTTTTTGCGCGGCCACCGCCTTGGCGCGGTAGTCGGCCGGAGCCGCCGCCAAAATCGCCCCATCCACTTGCTCGAACAAGGCTTCGACCGCGCCCTGCATGTCGCGCGTGGAGCGCACCAACTGCCGCTCCACGCCAGCGGGCGCCGGCAGTGAAGTCGGCCCGGAAACCAGCCACACGCGCCCCCCACGCGCTGCGGCGCGCTCGGCCACTGCATAGCCCATCTTGCCCGATGAGCGATTGGAAATAAAGCGCACCGGGTCCAGGTCCTCGACCGTGGGACCAGCCGTTACCAGCAGCTTCAGCCCAGCCAAGTCGCCGCTGAAATGCGCGGTCACCGCCGCGACCAACTCGGCTGGCTCGGGCATCCGCCCGCGGCCAACCGCACCCGACGCCAAAGGCCCCACGCCCGGTTCGAGCAGGTGAAACCCCCGCGCTGCCAAGGTCTGCACATTGGCCGCAACCGCGGCATTGGCCAACATGTTCTCCTCCATCGACGGCGCCAGCAGGACCGGCCCATCCGCACACAACAACGCCGCGGTGAGCAAATCGTCAGCCAAACCGCCGGCCATACGTCCCAAGCTGTGCGCCGTGACCGGAGCCACCAAAATCAAGTCGGCCCACTCGGCCAACCCAACGTGCAAAACGGGAAACTCAGAGTCGCATCCGAACAAGTCGGCATAAACCACGTGGCGGGAAAGTACCTCCAACGTCTTGGGCGCGACAAATTCGCCAGCCGCCCGAGTCAGCACTACCCGCACCTCGGCCCCTTCGGCCATCAGCAACCGCACGATCTCTGGCGTCTTGTACGCGGCAATGCCACCGGTGACCCCGAGCAGGATGTGGCGGCCCTGCAAGCTCATGGCGGATCGAGGTGCGCCAAAATGTGCGCGCAGGCGGCTTGAGGATCGCAGCACTCGGTATCAACGACCAAGTCGTACACCGACAAGTCGCTGATGGCGATTTGGTGATGGGCGGCGTAGCGCTGGGCCTCGGACGCCTCGCGTTGGCGCGTTTCTGCGAGTGCTCGCGCCAGCGGCTTGCCCTCGCGCTGCCCTACGCGCTCGGCCCGCACGGCGAGTGCCGCTTGCAGCCAGACCTTGAGGGCCGGAAGTTGGTGCCGCTGGGCCATCCAGCCGGTGAGTCGCCCTTCAACTACGACCGGCGCACACAGCCGCGCGCGCTCCATTAAGCATTCGTCGAGCTGGCGGTCGATGCGGCCATCGGCTTCGGCCCGCTGCCCCAACTCGGCCAAGCTCACGCCCGCTTCTTGGGCCAACGTGCGAAAGACGGCTCCGACATTGACATAAGCCCAGCCCAGCCGCGCACACAGCCGGTCGCACACCGTAGTGGTGCCGCTGCCAGCTAAGCCGCTGATGGTGATGATCTGCACGGATGCCATGAATGCCCTCACGCCAAGTTTTGCACCTGCTCGCGCAACCGCTCAAGCTCCTCTTTGATCTCGACCACCCAATGGGCGATCTCGGCGTCGGCCGCTTTGGCGCTGATGGTGTTGGCTTCGCGGTGCATTTCTTGCAAGAGAAAGTTCAAGCGTTTGCCCACTTCACCACCCTGCGCCAAGGTATCGAGGAACTGGGCATTGTGGCTGCGGAAGCGCACGAGCTCCTCGACGATGTCGCTGCGCTCGGCGATCAAGGCGATCTCCGTGGCGAGGCGATCTTCGGCCACCGCTCCGAGCGCGAGCAGATCGGCGATTTTTTTCCGCAGCCGCTCGGCAACCTGCCCCCGGGTCGTCTGCGCACGCTCGGCCACGCGCTCCAGCCGCGTCTCCACCGCCGCGGCGCGGGCGCGCAAATCCGCCGCGAGGGTGTGTCCTTCGGCCTGGCGCATGGCCACTAACTCGGCCAGCGCTTGGTCCAACCCTATCCACAGCACCTCTTGCACGACGGTGCTATCTAGCGCTGCGGCTTGGACGCGAAAGAGATTGGGCAGCTTTGCCAACAACACCCGCTCAATGCCCACATTGAAATGCTCTAGTCCCTTAAAACGACCCCAAAACGCCCTCCACGGCGAGCGCGTTGCCCGATCCTCCGCCGCTTCGATCTGAGCCAATTCAGCGAGCCGCCGTAGCTGGGCCAGATAGTGCTTGGCGGCTTCCTCGTCTAACTGGGGCAGGGCCTCGGGCCGGTTTTCCTCTTCCCAAGCCAGGTGCGCGTTTATCTTGCCGCGCCTGACCTGCGCCTGAATCCGCGCGCGGATGGCCTGCTCAAAGGGCTGGAGATCAGCCGGGCAGCGCACCTGTATATCGAGATAGCGGCTGTTGACCGACCGCAGTTCAACGGCAAGCCGCAAACCCCGCCGCTCGGCTGCCGCACGGCCAAAACCGGTCATGCTGTGAATGAGAACGGGCTCGGTCATATTGCTTCTCGCGGGATTAAAACTACAACTAAGGGAAGGTCGTCAAGGAGTACATCGGATGCAAGCGAGGGTGGCCAGCCTCAGCGGCCTGGATCCACGGCAATGCGGACGATGGACGAAAAACCGACGAGTTGTGCCAGGGTTTGGCCCTCGGCCGTGAATTTCCACACCCCGTCATCGGTCGCCAGCCAAGCCCGCTGCTGCACGGCGTCAAAGGACAGGGCCCGGCCGCCGGGCACGTCGGCCCAGTGCTGCTCTAAGGTCCCGGCGGCTGAGAACACCGCCAGATCCCGTTCTCCCAACACCCAGCAGGCTCCGCTTGCATCATCCACGGCCAGTCCCACGGCCGCGGCAAAAGGCAGCTCCACGTAGCGGACGGTGCCGGCGCGGTCCAGCCGCGCCAAGCGATGCCCCTCGCCGCCCAACAGCCACACATCGCCCCCTCGGCCTGCCACCAGCACTTGGGGAGCCGCCAGCACCTGGAATTCAGCGGCGCGGGTGCCGTCGGTCTGGTAGAGCAGTACGCGGCTTTGGGCTTGGTCGGCGATCCAGCAGCCTCCGGCCTGTGCGGCCAACGCCACAGGCCGGGCAAAGGAGGCATCGACCGGAATGAGAGCCAGCGAATCGGCCGCGTCCAAGGAAAACCAAAAAACCCGCTGGCGCCCGGCGTCGGCCAGCCAGCCAATGCGTGCGGCCGCGTCAATGGCCAGAGCACCGGGCTTATCCACCGCCGCGCCCAGCGCGGCCAACGCGCCGTCTTTCGCAATCCGGTACAGCCCGGCAAACCCCCGGTCGCTGACCCAACACGAACCATTGGCCACGTCGAGCGCAATCGCCGCCAAGTCAAAAAAACGCCCCTGAGCAAAATGCGCACTGCGTGCATCCGCACTGATCTTCCACACCAGCCCGGCGTGGCGATCGGCCACCCAAGCGACTTCTGGCCCGGGCGTAGCAGACACGGGCTGGCCGCTAGGGCGCTCGTCTTCCCCGGCGACGAGCAAGCTGAGTTGGTACTCGTAGCGCGCCCCGTTTTGCACTCGCTCGTCCGCATACGCGGTCGCGTCCGGCGCCAGCACCGGGGTGATCGGCTCCCACTCGTCCCCAGGCAGACGGCGATAGAGTCGGTAGCCTTCAATATCGGAAAAGTGGGAGAAGTCCCACCGCAACGCCACCTCGCTGTCGAGCGCCAAGGCCGTCAAGGCACTAAACGACTCGCTCTGCCGGTCCTCGGCTTGCGGGTCCAGGGGGTTGCGCCGCGGGCGATCGCTGCAAGCTAAGACCAGCACCCCGAGACAGCACCCTATCCACAGACAGTTTCTCACGATCTAGACCTAAAAAAGAGCAGGTACGAGGTGAGCACCAAGCCTACTTCCATGCCGACCAACGCCGCGCCCGTCACGCGGTCAAAGCGCTTGGCTTGGTCCAAGGCTCGCTGCTGACGCACCACGCTGGCCGAGCTCAAATAGCGTTCGTACGCGGCGTCAGCCCGCGCCTTGCTCCAGTAGGCCACCGCACCAGCACCCACGACCAACGCCGCGCTCAAGTAGAGCTTCTTGCGCGTGCGTTTCTCTTTGCCCGCACCCGCAGCCGGGGTCGGCGTGGACGGCGACCGGCGCCGCGGCTGCTCGGCCCATTGCTCGGCTAAAGCTGTTTCCAACGAAGCCAGCCGCCGAGGTAGCTCCAACGGATCGGCCCATGTCGGTACACTCGAAAGCAGCAAGCAGCAAGCAATCGTCTTTTTCATGCCGTTTCCCTCGCTCAGCGGCGGCCAAACACGTAGAGAAGCCGCTTCTCAGTGGCGACGGCGACGACCTGCGCGCCCAAGGACACCGGAGCCAAAACCGGGCCGTCCAATCGGTATTTCCACACCAGATGCCCAGCGTGCAGATCCAAGGCGTAGAGATGGCCGTCGCTGGAAGCACCATACGCGGTGTGCGCTGTGGCGGCGGGGCTGCTTCGCACCACGCCCCCGGTGGCAAACGCCCACCGCACGACGCCCGTGGCCGCGTCTAATCCATAGAAAGAGCGGTCAGCACAGCCTACCACCAACACGCCGGCCGCTAGCGCCAACTCCGCGGTCGGCAGTGCGCCCAAGGCTCGCTCCCACACCACCTGACCCGAATCGCGGCGAACCGCTAGCACTCGGCCAGAAGCAGTCGCCGTAATTAGGTGTACACCATTCGGTACGGGCCGGGCGCGTACCGCTTCCCCCAAGTCCGTACGCCAGCGCTCCACGCCGCTTTCCGCGCTCAAAGCCACCAAGGCCCCGGACGCCGTGCCAGCAAACGCGCGATCGCCGCTCAGCACCAACCCGGTCCGCGCCAGCCCACCCAATTCAGCACGCCATAGCACCTGTCCGTCGGCGAGGTGCAGCGCCTGCACTGCGCCCCCCTCATCCACTGCGATCAGGGTATCGCCGCGCACGACCGGCACCTGACAAAACGCCCCCTCGTGCCGCCAACGCTCCGCGGCGGTTCGCCGATCCAAAACCCGCAGGCTAGGCTTGCGGCCCAGTATCCCCAGCGCGTACTGCGCTCCGGCCAACTGCCCAGGGGCACACGCCATCTTGTCGTATCCATGTTTGCCCAACGGAGTGCCATTGCGCTGATGCAGCGCATAGAGGGTCGGCTCAGTGGTCAGTTGGAGAATCAAATCACCGGCAAAGAGCGCACCGCCCAGCGGCGATCCATCCATTTTGTGGGTCCACAAAAGTTGCAGTGGCGGCTCAACCCCGGCGGCACCGCGCCCGGATTCGCCGCGGTAGAGCACCTTTTCGCCACAGGCCATCAACAGGCAAAAGCCGAGCAAGGCGTAGCGCATTTAATAATCCCAGCCAAAGAAGAAATCCCAGCGCGTGTCGCTGTCTATCGACTTGAAGTCCGTGCGCCGCGCCGCATCCACGCGAAAGACGAAAACCCCGCCCAAGGCCAAGCGCACCCCGGCGCCAAACGCCGCACGCCATTGCTCAAAGTCGTCGTTCCACGCATTGCCCACGTCGAAAAAGAGCGCGCCCCGGAAGGCACTAAACTCCATAGCCCCAAACGGAAAGCGGAGCAAGAACCGATCGACTAAAGGGAAGCGCAATTCTTGGTTGTACAGCACCATCTTACTGCCCCACAGCGACCGCCAGCGATAGCCCCGCAACGTCCAACTGCCCCCCAAGGAAAAAAACTCGGGCACTACACCCGTGGAGCGCCGCCCCATCAGGCGCACGGCCAACGCGCTGCGCGGCGAGAGGCGGAAGTAGTGCCGGTAGTCGCCAAAGAGCGTGAGATTGAACCGCCGCGAGGTCTTAAAATCGATCGTCTGCGCCAACCCAAGGCTGTAGCGCCGACCCTCCAGCGGCCCGGTCGGAATCCACAAGCTAGTATCGTGGGTATAGCTGACGTAGTTGTTGGCCAGCCAACCCGACAGCTTCCGCCCCTCAAATTGCCGGTCGATCTCAGCGTGGCGCAGCGAGAGCCGGGTGTCGATGCGGTCGTGCTGGGAAAAGGGATAGCTCAACCCAACGTGGCCCCCTAGGCGCTCTTCTCGCACAAATCGGCCAAAGCGGCTCGAAAAGCGGTCGTTGAGCCGAAACACGCCCCAATACGCGTTGAGCCGCTGCCCGAGGTGGAGGCGCGTCAACGCCACGTTCAGGCCATCGAAGAAGCCAGATTGACTAGCGGCAATGTGCGAGAGCACAAAGTGGTACTGATCGTTGCCCAGCACATCGCTTAGGGCCACTTGGATGCCGCCCGAGGTGCCAAATTCCGGGTCTTGCGAGACCTGCCCCTGGGCTATGTCGAGGCTCATCTTGCGCTCATAGGGCCGGCTGGCGACCTCGCTCTGGCCGTGCAGGCTCGCCAGCGACCACGGCTCGGTCGGTGCCTCGGCCACGCGCTGATAGCTAACCTCGGCGCTGTCGGCCCAATCCACGGCCAGCTCGTAGATCTGGAAGCCACCGCTCTCATATCCAGCAAAAAGCAAGTGCTGGTCGTCGGCCAATAGCACTGGATCAAACGCACCCGTCAACACGTGGGTCAAGCGACGGGTCGCGGCGCGCTCGCCCATGAGCTGCAAAGCATAGATGTTGTACGCGCCCGCCCGGTCGGAGCTAAAGACGATGCGCTGGCCGTCCGGCGACCAGCGCGGCTGGCTGTCGTTGTGCTCACCGTGGCTGAGGGCCAAGATCTGCTCGGTTGCCAAATCGCATAGAAACAAATTGTAGTGGCCGCGGCGCCCCCCGGACCAGCGGTCGGAACTAAAGACGATGCGCCGACCATCGGGCGACCAGTCGGGCTCGCGGTCGTGATAGAGGTCGCGGCGCAAGGCGCGGAGGTTATCGCCCGTTACATCGACCAGATAAATGTCGGTCCAGCCCCCTTCGTCGCTGCCAGCAAAGGCCAACCGCTGCCCGTCGGGCGCAAACGACGGCGACGCGATCGCGACGATGCCGGCAAACGACAAATCCTCGACCACGCGCTGGTGCGCCACGTCCCAAATGTACAGGTGATCGCGGCCGCGGCTTTTGGCGGCAAACGCCAGCCACTTGCCGTCTGGAGAAGCGGCTAGCCGCGTCGAGAGTGGATGCAGCGACTCAAAGACCGGCAGACGCTCGCCTTCGACCACGACTTCGGACCCGCGGCCGTCGCGGCGCGTGCGGACGATCTGCGTATAGCCTTGATCGTTGCGGAAGTGGTAGAAGGCACTGCTATCGCTAGGAACGATTTCGGGTTTGATGTTAAAGCCGCGTTGTGTGCGGGCCGTGGCCAGTTCTGAAGGGGGATCGCTGTCGGCAATCGCCGGCAGGTGGCGCTTGTGCAAGTGGTATTGCCAAGCTTGGTCGAACTTGTCCAAGCTTTCGCCGGTCGTGATCGCAAAAATCTCGGCAAAGGTTTCGCCGCGCCACCAGTTGGCAAAGAGCTGTTCAAACACGTCGGCTCCGTGCCGCGCCGCCATAAAGTGGCAGATCGACTCGCCCTGCTTGTATAGCTGAAAGGTGCCGTAGATGCGATACATCTCGGCGATGGAAACCAGCCGACGCGCAAAGAGCGCATCGCGCACCACCATTTCGCCAAAGCTGTTAGGCTCGCTCGACCAGTACTCGGCCAGCCCTTCGGAAAACCACAGCGGCGCCGGGCGGAAGTCCAACACCCCGTGCTGCGCCAACACCCGCGCGATGCGGTCAAACGCGAAGACGTGGACTAACTCGTGGTGCAAGACCCGCTCGAACTCGGGCAGGGAGCCGCTCAGCGGCAGCGCGACCCGCCCCTTGAGGTATTCGGTGAAACCCGCTACCCCCTCAGGCAGGAGATTGGGGATGATATTCGTCTGTTCAAAGTAGATGTGCGAAGAATAGATCACGAGCGGCACGCGCCGCTGTACGGTGTGGGCGAACTTCTTTTCCAAGTCGGCGAACTGGTGCTCGGCCATTTGCGCGGCATACGCGGCCAACTCCTCCTCGGCGGCGAAGAAGTACACGTCAAAGTGCTCGGTCTCCATTTTCCGCCACGCGAATTCCGCGTACTGCACTTTGTTTCGGCCAAAGCTCTGACCGCTAGCGGCCGAGGCCATCAGCAGCCAACCGAGCGCGACCCAAGCTAAACAGCGCATTACAGCCCCTGCCACCGCACGCTGTTCAGCGCAATTCGCGCACAAACGACGGGCTGAACACGCCCCGGGCCACTTCCGAGACCGGCCCCTTCATCGTCAGGTCGTAGCGCGCACTCACGTTGATGTGCAGCGTTCCGCCCGGGGCCTTAACCGCAACCGGACTTTTGACCAAGCCCAGCCGCACGGCCGCACTCGCGGCCGCACACGCCGACGATCCCGACGCCTGCGTTTCACCGGCTCCGCGTTCCCAGATCAAGATGTAAATCGCGTGCGGCCCCACGGGCACGGCGAGTTGCACGTTGGTGCGCCGAGGGAAGAGCGGGTGATTTTCCAACGCCGGTCCCAAGGAGCACAGCTCGTCTTTAGTCCATTGCTCGCCCTGCTGACGAAAGACGATGCAGTGCGGATTGCCGACGCTGACGCCGGTAAAGGTCAAGGTCTGCCCGGCGACATCAATCGGCTGCTCGACCAGTTCTTCGGCTTCCAGCGTACAGGGCAAGGCTTGCGGCGCAAACGTCGCGCGCCCCATCTGCACCGTAGCCGCGCTGGCGTCGCCATGCTGATCAAGGTGCAATTCGACGCTTACTAGTCCGCCCGCCGTCTCGACGGTGAACGGCTGCTTTTGCACCTGGCCGGTGGCGTGTAGGTAGCGGGCGAATATCCGCAGGCCATTGCCCGACTTTTCCGCCTCGCTGCCGTCGGGGTTGTAGATCCGCAGGCCAAAGTCGGCCTTTGGCGACGGGGCCCGCACGAGCATGCCGTCGCTGCCCACGCCCCAATGGCGGTCGCAAATCGCGCGGATATTGTCTGGCGTCAGCTCGAAGCTGAGGGCTGTCGGATCAACGGCAATGTAGTCGTTGCCCAGGCCATGGCCCTTGAAAAATTCGTTCTCCATACCGCGTCCTTTCTCGTTTGTCTTGTAGAACTTAGACCCCGGCTCAAGCAGGGTCAAACAGCGTTGCCGAGGGGAAACCAGCCGGTATATTAGCCCTCATGTTGTGCTTAGTAGTAGCCCTCGCGGCTGAGGCGCGACCGCTGTTGGCTTTCCATCGCCTCCAAGGCGTGAGCGGCCATCCCTATCGCATCTGCGCGGGCGGGCAGACGCACCTGATTGTCTCCGGTGTAGGCAAAGTGGCCGCGGCGACCGCCACGGCGTATTTGCGTGCCTTGATCGGAGACGCGCCGGCGGCTTGGCTCAACATCGGCATCGCTGGCCACGGTAGCCAAGCCGTGGGCACGGCTCTACTAGCGCACAAGATCGTGGATACATCCAGCGGCAAGCCCTTTTACCCGACCTTCACCGCGACCCCACCTTGTCGCACCACCTTGCTACACACCGTTGATCGCGCCCAGTCGCCCATGGGCGACGCCGCGTACGACATGGAAGCCAGCGGCTTTTGCGAGGCGGCACAGCGCTTTGCCACCAGCGAGCGGATTCACTCCCTCAAGATCGTCTCGGACAACCCGCAATCCTCCTATCAGACGCTTAATGCGGAGAAAGTAGCGGCGTTGATAGAATCCCAACTCGATACGGTCGCCCAAGTTGGCGAACACTTGCGGGCACTCAGCCAGCAACTCCACGCGCTACGCGCCGACCCACCCGGCCTCGCCGAGCTGACCGCCCGCTGGCAGTTCACCGCTACGCAACAACACCAGTTGCGCGGCTTGCTCGTGCGCTGGCAGACGCTTACCGAGAAACCGCTCAATACCGCCGACGTCCTTTCCTTGCAAAGCCGAGACGCGGTGCTACATTACCTTCAGCGGCGGTTGGCCAACATGGAGCTCACCTTGACCGGTTGAGAACGGAGGAGTGGAATTAGTGATGAACAGTCCCAAAAGATATAGTGCATTAAGTCTTTTTTCAGGAGCCGGAGGAATGGATATAGGCGTGCAGAATGCGGGATTCAATATTCTGGCGCAGATAGAAATAGATAAGCATTGCTGCAATACACTACGTACGGCAAGAGAAAGCGAAGAAAGAAATACCAAGGTTGTTGAAGCAGATATTAGAGAGGTTGATCCAGCCGAACTTTGCAAAGATTTACATCTAGAGAAAGGCGAACTCGATCTTCTTTTTGGCGGCCCTCCGTGTCAATCTTTCTCCTTAGCAGGAAAGCAGCTTGGCTTGAAGGATGAAAGAGGTATGCTACTATTCGAGATCGTTCGATTTTCCGAAAAATTGAAGCCAAATGTAATCTTAGTTGAACAAGTAAAAGGACTTCTTTCATCAAAAGGGGCAGAGCGGCGAAAAGGCGAAGTTTTTGAAAAATTCTTAATAGCCTTAGAAAATGTCGGTTATTCTTCTAAATGGAGCGTTATTTCAGCCGCAGATTATGGCGTACCTCAACTACGAGAACGATTATTTGTGATAGCTACACTAGGGAAAAACGGCTTTTCTTTTCCAGAACGAACCTATGCCCCGAGAGAAGAGTGTAATGGACTATTTTCGTATAAACCTCATCTTGGCATCGGTTCCGCAATTGAAAATCTAGGAACACCCTCACCGAAAATCAAAGGAACTACTTTTTATGACCGCGAGGACAGCCACGTCGATGTAACACCAGATAGAGATAGGGAACGCATAGCACAGGTTCCCGAGGGATCATATCTGGCCGCTCAGACTCATTTAGATAAAGACTTACTTAGAGGTCTTAAATCAAAAGACACCACAAAGTATTTAAGGCTGCATAGAGATAGGCCCGCGAATACATTGAGGTGCGGAGAGATTTTCTATCATCCTACCGAAGATAGGTATCTCACTCCACGAGAGTACATGAGAATTCACGGATACCCCGATTCGTATATCCTAAAAGGACCTATACGCAGTAGAACAGGCACCGTGAAAAACTTAGACCAGCATCGGCAAGTTGCAAATTCGGTTCCACCTCTTCTCGCAGAGGCTCTAGCAAGTAGAATTTTTGAAACCCTAAATGAGTAAAATTTTTGAAATATTTGGCTATCCACTGACTCCAAGCCATTCTGATGCTACTGATTGTCGCACACGGGCTTGGTGCCCATTCATGGAGAGTGAATGTGATGGTGGAGGCAATAGACATCTCTCTGTTTTGCAGTTGCAAGACCATCCTCAATTAATTAAGCAACTTCCTAGAAAAAAGAATGTTCATGTAGGGGTCTGCTCACTCTTGGTGCGTGAAAAACCTTGGATTGTTTGCCCTAGGCGCTTATTCTCCCTTCGGGATTCCAACCTTTCTCCGCTTCAAACGAGAATTCGAGAAGACTTGATACGATACAGTGAATTAGACCGATCAATCGAATACAGAGCGTGGTCTGAGGTAAAGATAAAATTCTCAACGCAGAACACGGAACATGAGAAATTATTTAACTATACCTTCGATTACGTTTTGGCAGGAAGGTGCAGAAAGTCGCTTAGCGAAATATCAAGATTAACCAAAAAGAGCGAGAATGACTGTAAGAAAATTGCAATCCAAAACAACTTCACGCTGGAAAGGCATGCTGGCGAACACTGGGTGGCCGATTTTCCAGCTGATCCAATAGTAATAGTCGAGGTTATGACCTCGTCTACCTCTGGGGGAAACAAAAATAAGAGAACGCAGATAGGAATGGCTTTTGAAGATGCACTCCTGAAAGGAGACAACCACGAAGGCCCTGGTATCAACTATAGACAAGTATGGGCACGAATGGTCAGTCAGCTTATTGTAAAATCACAGGTTAGCTTGGCTTGGGGCGGGAAAACCATTTGGATTGTACAGGATGTTTTAGTGGACTATATTTCTTCCTCGACTGGACTGGATATCCAACGATTTATCAGCAGCACCCCAGATGAGGTGAACATATTGTCCTTTGGATATGGGAGCGATCCTGATCCTGAAAAGGATTCCGGGATTATCCCTCTTTGTGAATCTCAGCTATATGCGGGACCAGTGTCTTCGACCAAAGGATTCGGTAAAAGTGGTGGATTTATGGACATCATCACTATCGGCGTACCACCGCCAAAAGACCACTTATGGAGATCGCTTTTCCTCAAGTCGCCATGTGGTAGCCTTAACGTGCCGTAGTCGCCTCGTGCTCGCTTTCGCGAGTGTGCTGGTCTTGTATTTAGGTTTTAGTTGCAATTTGGGCGATGGCCAATAAACCTAACTCGGAGCTGCACTGCAATTTAGCACCCTGTCTTTGCGACGCTTTTTGACGCGACCATGTTCGATTTCATCTACGCCGAAGAAGCCATCCTCGACCACCCGCGCACCCGCGCCCTGCTGGGCCGCTTCCCTCGCGCTCAGCTAGTCACCTGCGCCCGCTACGGCGAGGTTTTCAACCGCACGGCGCAAAACTTCCGCCTGCAAAAGAGCCGCCCGGCACTCATCCTCGCCCACAAAACCGGACGGCGCGTCCTCCCGGCCCCCGATGGTTACGGCATCGGCGGCGCACGCAATTACTATTTCTCGCACCTACTCAACTGCCCTTACGACTGCCGCTACTGCTTCCTCCAAGGTCTGTACCGCTCGGCGCATTTGGTTCTCTTTGTCAACTACGAGGACTTCCAACAGGACATCGCCGCACACATGGCCGCGGACGCACCCGACACGCCCTATTTCTTCTCCGGCTACGACTGCGACAGCCTCGCGCTAGAGGGCATTACCCACTTTACAGCCGATTTTCTCCCCTTCTTTGCCGACCACCCGCAGGCGTACTTTGAACTGCGCACCAAGAGCGTGCGCATCAAAACCCTACTCGCCACCGAACCGCTGCCCAACTGCGTCGTCGCCTTCAGCACGACCCCGCCGGCCCTTGCCGACCAATTCGAGGTTGGCGCACCGCCCGTTGTTCAGCGCTTAGAGGCCATCGCCGCCCTGCAGGAACGCGGCTGGCCCATTGGGCTGCGCTTTGATCCGTTACTCTACGACCGCGCCTACGAGGAGCGCTACAGCGACCTGTTCGCCCTCGTGTTCTCCAAAGTGCGCCGCGATGCCCTGCACTCGGTCAGCCTGGGCCAGTTCCGCCTGCCGCAGGGCATGTACAAAACCATGCACAAGCTCTACCCGGACGAAAAGCTCCTCGCCTATGGTTTGGCGGAAAAAGACGGCATGGTCTCCTATCGGCCCGCCTTGGCCCAAAGGCTACACGACTTTTGCGCGGATCAATTGCTCCAGTACATTCCCGTCGAGTGCTTCTTCCCCTGCCCCTCCACCACCCTACAGGTCTGATATGCGCGTCTTAGTTACTGGGGCCAGTTCCGGCATTGGCCGCGCCATCTGTGAAAGGCTCCTCGCCGACGATCATCGCGCCATTGGCGTTGCCCGCGATTTCGGCAAGTTTCCCTGCGCGGACCGCCACTTCGAGTCGCATACAATCGACCTCGCCGACCTCGATCAACTCCCCAAGCACCTACGAACTCTCGTCGCCACCTACCCGGCTCTCGACGCCCTAGTGCTCAATGCCGGCATCGGTCGCTTCGGCACCCTAGAGCAGTTTTCCTACGAGCAAATCCGCGCCGCGATCGATCTCAATTTCACCAGCCACGCCTTCGTCGCCCGGGCCTTTTTGCCGACCCTCAAAAAGGCCGGACGCGGGCACTTGGTCTTTATGGGGTCGGAAGCCGCGCACGCGGGGACGGCCCAAGGCAGCTTGTACTGCGCGGCCAAATTCGCCCTGCGCGGCCTCGCCCAAGCCCTGCGCGCCGAGTGTGCCCGCGCCGGCGTCCGCGTCACCTTGGTCAACCCCGGCCTGGTCCAATCGCCCTTTTTCGACGCCTTGGACTTCCGGCCCGGCCCAGCACCCGACAATTACATTTTGCCGGAAGATGTCGCCGCGGTCGTCGTCCAAGCCCTGACCGCGCGCGACGGCATAGTACTCGACGAAATCAACCTCTCGCCGCAAAAAAAAATGATCGAGTTTGGTGCGCGAAAAAAAAAGAACCAGCGCTAGCCGTTTGGTGTTTAACCCGTACCCATCGCCAGAAAGCCAACGGCCATGTTCCAACGCCCCCTCCTCGTCCTGCTCGTCGCCACTTGTGCCCTCTCGTCTGGCTGCGCCAGCGTCCGCCGCGAGCTGGGTTATGTCCTGATTTCCGCTGAAACCGAGAGCAAACTCGGCGCGAAGTTCGCCGCGCAAATCGAAGCCCAACAACGCCTCCACCCGGACCGCGGCCTCCAGTCCTACATTCAGCGCGTCACCAAAGCCCTGTTGCCCCCGGCCCTCGCCGATCGCCCCGGCATCCGCTACCGCGTTAAGGTCCTCGACGACCCCAAGCAAATAAACGCCTTCGCCGTCCTCGGCGGCTACCTCTACGTCTATAGCGGCCTGCTGCTGATCGCCGAAGACGAGGCCGAGATCGCCGGCGTCCTCGCCCATGAGATCGGCCACATCGTCGGCCGCCACTCGGCCAACCAACTCGCCGCCCGCTTCGGCATGGACTTCCTCACCAAGCTCGCCCTCGGCGAAGATCCCTACCAACTCGGCCAGATCGCCGCCCAGCTCGGCAGTGCCCGCTTCAGCCGCGACGACGAGCGCGAAGCCGATACTTTCGGCGTCCGCTACGCCCTTGAGGCGGGGTACGATCCGCACGGTCTGCTGCGCTTTTTTGCAAAGCTGAAAAAGCTCGAAGCGCACCGACGATCCGACTTGGCAAAGCTCTTCGCCAGCCATCCGCCCACCGGCGAGCGCATCCGCCGCATCGAGCACCTGATCGCTCAGTACGGAGCCAGCGGCGGCCAAGACCATCGAGCGCGGTTTGCACGCGAGACCGCCGTTCTACGGCGCAAGTAGTGCCTATTGTCTCGGTTCAATCCAATTCCTACTTTCTTGGCGACTTTTCACTCGGCCATCTGCCAAAGGCATCTATCAATGTTCCGTGTCTTCCTCCTGCTCCTGACCTTGCTGCCCAGCGCACTCCGCGGCCAAGAGCGCCCGCCGACGCCGGTCATCGTCGCCGAGGTCCTCGAACAGCCGCTCGTCGAAGAACTCTCCTTGGTCGGGCGCATCCAGCCCATGCGTTCCAGCCGCGTCGCCGCCGAGACCGAGGGACGAGTGGTCCGGCGTTTCAAGGAAACCGGCCAAGCCGTGCGCGGCGGCGATCCGCTTTTTGAATTAGCCAACGATCCGCTCCAAGCCTCGCTAGCCGAAGCCCAAGCCGATTTTGAACTGCGCCAGTTTAACTACGACCGCAGCCGCCAGCTACGCGCCACCGACGCGGTGTCTGAGCAAGACCTGCGCGACGACGTCTACGAGCTAGCCCGTGCCCAAGCCAAGCTAGCCGGCCTCCAAGCGCAAGTAGACGATCTCTTCGTCCGCGCCCCTTTCGCCGGGCACATCATCCAGACCTTTACCGAGGTCGGCCAATGGGTCGGGCGCGGCGGCGAGATGGCCCAAGTAATCTCCATTGACACCGTCCGCGTGTACGTCGATGTGCCCGAGCGGTACGTGTCGCAGCTCACCTTGGGCGACCGCGCAGACATCTTCGTCGATGCCCTCGGCGGCGACCCCATTGCCGGCCTCGTGGCCATCATCCTCGCCGAGGGCTATGCCGCCTCTCGCACCTTCCCGGTCGTCGTCGGGGCTCCCAACCCAGACGGCCAGATGCGCAGCAATATGTCCGCACGCGTGCGCTTCCAGATCGCGCAACCCAAGACCTCAATTCTGGTACACAAGGACGCCCTAGTCTCCGGCCCGCCGGGACAAGTCGTGTACCTAGCCCGCGACGGCAAGGCCGTCGGTCGCCCGGTCGAAACTGGACTGGCGTACAAGGGCTACGTAGCCGTTACTGGCGACCTCGCGCCCGGCGACCTCGTAGTGGTGCGCGGCAACGAGCGGCTGATGGACGGCCAAGCCGTGCGCATCATCCGCCGGCAGCCCTAGTCCGTCATGCGCCTAGTCGATACGGCCATCAAGCGTCCCGTCAGCGTGATCGTCGGCGTGCTCTTTGTCGCGCTGTTCGGCCTGATATCCCTCTTCCGCATCCCCGTTCAGCTCACCCCGGACGTCGATCGGCCCATCGTTACAGTTACCACCGCGTGGCCGGGCGCTAGCCCCGAAGAAGTCGAGCAAGAGATCGTCCAGCGCCAAGAGGAACAGCTCAAAAGCGTCGAGGGGCTGGTGCTGATGACCAGCGAGAGCAACGACAGTCGCGGCGTGGTCGCGCTCGAGTTCAACGTCGGCGTCGATCCAGATGCGGTGCTTTTGCTCGTCTCCAACAAGCTCGATCAAGTGTTTGGCTATCCGCTCGACGCCGAGCGGCCCGTGCTCTCGGCCGGCGGCAGCGGCCCAAGCGGGGCCATCACGTGGATCATACTCGAATCCTTGCCGGGCCGCGACGGTCTGGACATCGAGCGCTACCGCGACTACGCCGAGGAAGTGGTGAAGACCGCCCTCGAGCGCGTACCCGGCGTGTCCCGGAGCAATGTCTATGGCGGCTACGACCGCCAGCTCCAAGTCATCGTCGATCCGCAGGCTATGGCCGCCCGCCAGATCACCGTCCAAGACCTGGCCCAGGCCCTCACTCGCGAAAACGCCAACACCAGCGCCGGGGCTTTTGACGAGGGCAAGCGCCGCTACATCGTACGCACCGTCGGCCAGTACCAGCAGCCCGGCGACATCGAGCAGGTCGTCGTCCGCTCGGCCAATGGCACCCGAGTCACCGTCGGCGAGATCGCCCGCACCCGCCTCGGCTACGTCCGCGCTGGGGCGGCCGTGCGACAAAAGGGCCACCCCGCCATTGCCATCAACGCCCAGCGCGAGACCGGAGCCAACGTCCTCGAAGTTATGGACGGCATCCGCCGCACCATCCAAGAGCTCAACGAGGGGCCGCTGGCCCGCGAGGGGATCCGCCTCACGCAGGTGTACGACGAGACCGACTACATCGACAGCGCCATCAACTTGGTCCGCTCCAACATCATCATCGGCGGCACGCTGGCCGTGGCCGTGCTCTTCATCTTCCTGCGCAGCATCAGTTCGGTGGCGATCATCGCCACGGCCATCCCGATTTCAATTGTCGGCACCTTTTTGGCTATGTGGCTTTTGGGCCGCAACATCAACGTCGTTAGCTTGGCCGGTATGAGCTTTGCGGTGGGCATGGTCATCGACAATGCCATCGTCGCGCTCGAAAACATTTTCCGCCACCATCAAATGGGCAAAACCCGCGCCCGGGCGGCCTTGGACGGAGCTTCGGAGGTCTGGGGGGCGCTCCTAGCCAGCACCTTGACTACCGTGGCGATCTTCCTGCCGATCGTCTTTGTCGAGGACGAGGCCGGCCAGCTCTTCCGCGACATCGCCCTTGCGGTTTCCTGCTCGGTGGTGCTCAGTTTGATCGTGGCCCTCTCGGTCATCCCCAGCTTGGCCAACAAAATCCTCGGCGGCGATAAGCAGCGCGGGGACGCATTGGCTGCTTGGGGCGACCGAGTGCGCCACTTTATTGCTCAAAGCGTCTTCCGCATCAGCGGCAGCACGGTATGGCGTTTGGGGGTCATCGCCGGACTGATCGGCCTCTCGCTGGCCATCGCTTGGACCCTGCTGCCCAAATCCGAATACCTGCCCACTGGCAACCGCAACCTAGTCTTTGGCATCATTCTGCCGCCGCCCGGTTACAACCTCGACGAGCTTATCCAAGTCGGCCAGACCATTGAAGACGCCCTGCGGCCCCACTGGGAAGCGGCAGCCACCCCGGACACCCCTCAAGCCCAAGCGCTGTCGGGACCACCGGTTGACAACATGTTCTTCGTGGCCTTTGGCCGCTCGGCCTTCATGGGCGCGCGCTCAGCCGATCCGGCGCGGGTGCGCGAGCTGATTCCGGTCATCCAAGGGCCGGTTTTCGGCGGCGTACCGGGCACCTTCGCCATCGTCCAGCAGTCGAGTCTCTTCCAGCGCGCCACCGGCAGCGGGCGCTCCATCGACATCGAGATCACCGGGCCCGATCTAAACCGCCTCATCGGATTGGGCGGACGGATCTTCGGCCAAGTCCGCCAAGTCGTGCCCGGTGCCCAAGCCCGCCCCATCCCCAGCCTCGACTTGGGCAATCCAGAAGTCCGCATCCTCCCCGACCGCGTGCGTGCCGCCGACTTGGGGCTTTCGGCGCGGGACATCGGCTCGGCGGTCAACGCGCTGCTAGACGGCGCCCTCGTTGATGGCTATCAATTTCAAGGGGAGGAAATCGATTTGGTGCTGCGGGGCGAGGAGGATTGGTTCCGCACTCAAGACATTGAGGCCCTGCCCATCTACACTCCACGCGGGCAGCTAGTGCCGCTCAGCGCCGTGGCACTCGTCGAAGTTACCACCGGCCCCGAGCAGATCAACCACATCGAGCGCAGCCGGGCCATCACCGTCCAAGTCATCCCGCCAGAGACCATCGCCTTAGAGACGGTGCTCGATGATATCCAGACTCAGATCGTCCAACCGCTCGTCGATTCGGGCGAACTGGCACCGCCCTACCAGATCCGGCTTTCCGGCTCGGCCGACGATCTGCGGCGCACCCGCCAAGCGCTCCAGTGGAACTTCCTGTTAGCCTTGGTGATTACATATCTGCTGATGGCCGCGCTCTTTGAGAGTTTCCTCTACCCATTCGTCATCATGCTCAGCGTACCGCCGGCACTAGCGGGCGGCATTCTCGGGCTGGAGGTCGTCAACCTCGCGCTGACCTATCAGCCGCTCGACATCCTCACCATGCTCGGTTTTGTCATCCTCATCGGCGTGGTGGTAAACAACGCCATCCTCATTGTCCACCAGACGCTCAATATCCTGCGCGGCGCGCCCGAAACGCCAGTCAAAGAGGCCATCCGCGACGCGGTTTTCAGCCGCGTCCGGCCGATCTTCATGTCCATGATTACCAGTGCCTTGGGAATGCTGCCGCTAGTCATCTTCCCTGGCGCGGGCTCCGAACTCTACCGCGGCTTGGGCAGCGTCGTCATCGGCGGCTTGCTGCTTTCGACGCTATTCACCCTCTTCTTGGTGCCCACCTTCCTCAGCTTGGCTATGGATCTAAGGGCTTGGCTCGGCCGCGTCTGGCGAGCATAAAAAACCGGCCCCCGCAAGGGCCGGTATCCAAAAGCGTAGGTCCGATGTGATCGTTAGGCTGCTGACTGTTATTACTTTACTTTGGCGTTATAGTGATATCGAAATCCGGTAGGACCATTCGCGCTAAAAAGACAATAACCAGCAGTATTCCAGTAGCGATCCAAAAATTGCGTTGAAGGTTCCACAATTTCTTTTCGATCTTCGGGATAGGCTGAATTTTCTCTTCGACGCGTGTGATTCGTTCCTTCAGCTCGCTCACGTCCTTCCCAATCTCGTCAAGTCGTTCATAGATCCGGTTGAGAGCCTGCATGATCCAAGGCGTTGCATCTGAAGAAGATGGGGGTGGGGATTCCGATGGAGACGGTATAGACGGGGACCTTTGAGCGGACAGTTTCGGTGCTTAAAAACCCAACCTCAGCCGCACGGCGGGAACCGCGGCTTCGCGCCCGGGCAGAGCACCCAGTTCCACGTTCTTGGCCCACTTGTTAATGGTTTGTACTTGGTCGCGCAGATGGACCAGCGACGCGATCTTGATCCACGCCGACAGCGGCACCCAACCAGCCGCGGTGTCCGCACCCGTCAGAACGGCCGTCCCTAGCGCCGTGACCGTCAGCCCCATGAGCGCGAGACCCTGTTTGTGCTCGCCAATGTAGAAATAGCCCGCGCCCGGCACGGGCAACTCCAGCAGGAAGGCCAACAGCCCGGACTTTGGCCGTTGGTACGCGGCGTGGCGTGCCTGAATGCGATGCGTCCCTAGCGCGCGCAGCGCGCGAATTTCGGCCAGCGCATACGCCGCCTCTCGCTCCTGCAAGGCACCGACGACCTCGACGACCGCCACCGAATCCGCCTCGAGCGCCCGCACGCGCAACGAGCGCACCCGGCCATCGGTAAATGAGGCTTCACCCCACGCTTCTTCGGCCTGCATCTCTTGCAGCAGGCTCCGCACCGCTTCGGTCTCCATCGTCGCCTCAGCCCCGCGTGCCGCCAGCAAGACCATCGGCAGCCAAATCCATAGTATCCAACGCATGTTCCACCTCATTGTGAAGTTGTCAATTCTGCCTTCTCAATCTACCCGACGCCGCGCTGTCTTGTCAAGCCGTTCTCGCTCTCATGCGACCCATTGCTCTCCCTAATTTTAACCCCTATTTTCAGACTTTGTTCATGCAAACCCAACTCCAACAAGCCATAGCAGCCACCCGCGAGGCCGGGGCACTGACCTTGCACTATTTCGGCGGGCCTCTTGAGGTCGCCTACAAAGACCGGAACGATCCGTTGACCACGGCCGATCTCCAAGCGGACGCTTACCTCAAGCAAGCCTTGCGCGACCTGCGCCCAGATTGCGGCTGGCTCTCCGAAGAGACCGTCGATGACCGCCAACGTCTCGCAAAAGAAGCCGTGTGGATCGTCGATCCCATCGACGGCACCCGCGAATTCGTCGCAGGCATTCCCGAATACGTGGTTGCCGTGGCCTTAGTCGAAAGCGGTGTGCCGACCCTCGCGGTTATCTACAACCCCGCGCAGGAGGAAGTATTCGCTGCCGTCTCTGGCAGCGGCACCTTCTGCAATGGTCGGCGCGTGTTTTGCAGCGAGGTCCAATCGCTCAACCAAGCCACGGCCGTCGTCAGCCGCAGCGAGACCAAACGCGGCGAGATCGACCCCTTTCGCCCGCACCTCGGCGCAATCCGCCCCGTCGGCAGCGTCGCCTACAAGTTAGCCCTAGTAGCGGCGGGGGTCGGCGACCTCAACTTTAGCATCCAAGACAAAAACGAGTGGGATGTCTGCGCTGGCGACCTATTGGTGCGCGAGGCCGGCGGCCTCATGCACACATGCGACCACCAAGTGCGCACCTACAACCAAGCCGCCCCCCGCATCCCCGACGGACTCGCCGCTGGCAACGCGACGCTGGTATCGCGCATTCTTCGCCTAATGCACGAGCAAAAGCAATGATAACGGCCCGAATCGCCGCGGATTTTGTCGACGAGTACGCCACCCTTCTCGAACTCAGCGGCGCCTCCCCCTTCCGGGTCCGCGCCTACGCCAATGCCGTGCGCGCCCTCGAAACCCTAACATCCCCCCTCGACGAACTGCTCGCCGCCGGGACCCTAACCGAGGTCAAAGGCATCGGCGGTAGCGTGGCCGAACTAGTCGCCGAGTTCGCCGAAACCGGCACGGCCCAAGCCTATGAAAAGCTGCGGGACACCACGCCCGAGGGGCTGCTCGACATGTTGCGAATCCCCGGCTTGGGCCCGCGCAAGATCGCCGTCATCCGCAAGGCCCTCGGCATTGAAACCCTCGATGCCCTCGAACAAGCCTGTCGCAACGACCAACTCGCCGCGCTCAAGGGCTTTGGCTCCAAAACTCAGGCCGCCATGCTCAAGGGCGTCGAGTTCATTCGCGCCCACGAGGGCCATTGTCGCGTCGATAGTGCCCACCAAAGTGCTCAAAGTCTGCTCGCCGTTTTGCGCCCCTATGCACGGCAATTCGCCACCGCTGGCGCGTTGCGCCGAGCGTGCGAGACGGTCCAACAGCTCGACTTCGTAATCAGCACCACCGACGCCGAGGCCGCGACTGCGGCCTTTGTCGCCCACCCGGATATCGCCGAAGTCCTCGCACCGGGCGCCGGGCGGCTGTTCAGCGGGCTACAAGCCAACTTGCACATAGTCTCAGAAGATGCCTTCCCCGCAGCCCTACACTACCACACGGGCAGCGCGGAACATCGCGCGGCACTGTGCGCCAAGGCCACCGAGCGCGGGCTAGTCCTCGACGAACGCGGGCTCTGGCGCGGCGGCGAGCGCGTCGAGTGCGATAATGAAGCGGCTTTGTTCGCCGCCTTGGGCCTGGCCTACATCCCGCCGGAACTGCGTGAAAACCAAGGCGAAGTCGCCGCCGCCGCCGACACGCTGCCCGAGTTGGTAACAGTCGCCGACATTCGCGGAATGCTCCACCTGCATTCGACCTATTCAGATGGGGCCGACAGCCTAGAAGCCATGGCCCGCGCCGTACAAGAACGCGGCTTTGAGTACATGGGCATTGCCGACCACAGCCAGACCGCGGCCTACGCCGGCGGGCTTCGCGTTGAGGCCGTCCAGCGTCAATGGGAAGAAATCGACCGACTCAACGAGGAATTGGCTCCCTTCCGCATCTTCAAAGGCATTGAGTCGGATATCCTCAGCGACGGCACACTCGACTACGACGACGAGCTGCTTGCCCAGTTCGACTTCGTGGTCGTCTCGGTTCATTCGCAGTTCAACCTGAGCCGCGAGGCCATGACCGCCCGCATCGTCCGCGCCATCGAGCACCCGGCTGCCACCATCGTCGGCCATCCAACCGGGCGTTTGCTCCTCAAGCGCGAAGGCTATGCTGTCGATATCGACTCGATCATCGAAGCCGCCGCCCGCTGTGAGGTCGCCCTCGAAATCAACGCCCATCCGTCGCGGCTCGACCTCGACTGGCGGCACGTCAAAAAGGCGCGTGACCGCGGCGTCCAAATCGCCGTCAACACCGACGCCCACAGCATGGCCGGCCTAGACCATCTCGGCTACGGCATCGGCATTGCCCGCAAGGGCTGGCTCCGCGCCGCCGACATCCCCAACGCGCTCAGCCGCAAAGCCATTGCCGCTTGGTTTGGCCGCTAGACATGAACCGTAGCGATTGCCTTTCACAGCTTTTTCGGCGGCTGCATACATTTCGGCGGGAAGCCCATGGTGCTCCAAGTCAAGGGTGATTTCGCAAGGAGGCGGTAAGGTGCCTATGGACGGCTAGTTGACGCTCTGCGGTGCTGCGTCCGCGCCAGCATGGCCTCGCTGCGTGTCCGACGGCTTTCGTCAATCGACTGGCGGGGCCGTAAACTCTGCCAAGCCTCCCCTCAGTCCAGCCGCACTTCCCCGCCCGCCTTTTGGCTGCGATAGATCCCATCGAGAATTTTCATCACCTGTAGGGATTGCTCCGGCGGCACCGGCGAGGGCCGTCCCTGAGCAATCGCCGCGGCGAACTCCACGCATTCCTGCGCGTGGGCTTCGAGGCCGTCGTACATCAGCATGAGCTTGCGGTCGTACTGCTGGCGAGTCTGGTTGTTGCTCTCGCAAATCGAGCACTGGGGCCAATGCGCACCGCCTTGGGTGCCGTAGAGCCACATCTGCATGTCCTCGCCTTGGGTTGGGTGATGTAAAAGCCAACTCACCTCCAAGACGAGCGTTGCGCCATTGTCAAAGCGCACAAAGGCCGCGGCAAAATCCTCGACATCGTAATGGGACGGAATCGGCTGGCGACCCCATTGGCTGAAGGCACCTTCTTGATGCGCCAATTCAGCGCGGGCCACGCCCGAAATCGCCACTGGCTCGGGATGCCCCATAAACCACAAGGTCAGATCGAGAATGTGAACCCCAATGTCGATGCAGGGGCCGCCGCCGCTGTGCTCCTTGAGAATAAACCCGCCGCCGACCGGTGCCCCAGCCCGGCGCAGCATCCAACTGCGGGCGTGGTAGATATCGCCGAGCGCACCGGTGTCTATCTCGGCCTTCAGCGCACGAGACGATCCCTGAAAGCGAAAGTGCTGTGCCGTCATTAGTTCCTTGCCCGAAGCATCGCGCACCGCAATCATCTGGCGAACCTCCTCGGGCGTGGGCGCCAAGGGCTTTTCGCAGATCACGTGCTTGCCAGCCGACAGCGCGGCAATGGCCAATGGAGCGTGATACATGTTGGGCGTACATATATCGATAATGTCGATATCGGGATCGCTGAACAGTGCTTCCGGGTCGGTGTGTAGTTTGGCGACCCCGTTTTCTGCGCCAAAGCGCTTCAGCGCCTCCTCGCTAACGTCGCTGCCAGCGATCAACTCAGCTTCGCTAGAAGCCTCCCAGCCGGGAATGTGTGTGCGGGCGATCCCGCCAACGCCGACAATACCTACTTTGAGCGTACTCATGGCTTATCCTTTTTGGTTTGGTTTGGTTTGGTCTACGCAAAAAAGTCGCTGTTAAATTCAGATCCGCGTCAGAGCTTCCGCTGGCATCCACCCGCCGAGGCCATTGGCCAGCCGCACCAGCATCCACCCGCCCTCCTGCCGCACTAAGCGAACCTTGGTCCCCTCATGCGCGACAAAGACCTCCGTCTGCCCGAGGTCGGGGCCGGAACGCGCATGCGCCGCGGTAACGGTGACGATGGCTTCGCTCGTCTGCGCCTGATGGCGGAGGCGCGTTCCCAGCCACAGCGCGGCCCCAACGCTCAGCCCGGCACAGAGCAACATCCCTACCAGCCACAGCACCCCCGGGCGAGTCGGCGCGAACAACCACCGGACCCCCAAGACAAAAACCGCAAAAAACGCCGCGGCGAACAGCAGGCTGAGCTGATTAAACGTAGGCCAAAAATAGGCGGCCACCAGCGCGGCTACCAGCGTACCGAAACCGTTCTCCGTTTGCGGGTCGCGGTCCTTCTTGACTAGGTTGGCAAAGCGCAGATTGGCCTCAATGTCCTCGTCGTGCGGCAGCAAGCGCCGCGCCCGCTCGTACCAGAGAATGGCTTCGCCCAACTTCCCGGACTTAAAGCAGGCATTGCCCAAGTTGTAGTAGAGCCGCGCGTCTTGCACTCCAGCGGCCACCACCGCCAAGTAACTGCGGCGCGCCGCCGCAAAATCCCCGTCCCGATAGAGCGCGTTGGCCTCGTTGTACTGCCCAGCCGCCGCCCCGGCGTGGAGTGCGGTGCCCAACAGGATCAACAGTGCTAGCGCGCGCATCATATCCGCTTTTCCAAACCCCGGATCACCTCTTCTGCCAAACGCCGCGCGGCCGCCCGATCCGTCGGCGGGCCACCTGCGGGCGCAAAGCGGGCAAAGTCGCAGCGCGTCAGCAAGTCGCGCAACGCGGCAATGGTCTCGGCCTCGACTTGGCGCGCCGCCAAGACCTCAGCACAGACTTCAATGGTCAAGCCAGCCGCAGCGAGGTTGAGACGGTCGGCCACGAATTCCAGCACCGCAGCGCGGACCGCGCCGTAGAATTCAGCCTCGGTGCCAGCCGCGAGCAAGGTATCAGCGCGCGTTAGGCGGCGACCCACTTCGCCTTTGGCCCGGCGCTGGCGCGCGTACGCCACATCGCCCTGCAAACGCCGCTGATGCCGCTGCCACACAAGCAGGGCAAAGAAGGCGAGGGGCAGCGCACCCTGCAAGGTCCAAAACCAATAGCTCTTGTGTACCATGGAACCCGCGCCGAGGACTTCGGCGTTGGGTTTGATGTAGCGAATGTCCTCGCCAACGGCCTCGATGTCGCGCCGACTCAGGCCGTAGGCCACTCCTTCTTCTTCGGCAGTCCCCTCGCTGTGAATGGTAATCGGCGCGGATTCAAGGACCTCGTAGTGCGCTTGGTGTGGATCAAAGTACGCAAAGCGCAGCGGCGGGATGTTCAGCGGGCCGCCCTGTTCGGGAATCAAGATGTACTCAAAGAGACGACGGCCCCCGTACACGCCATTAGTAATCCGCTCTTCTTCCTCGACCTTGGGATCGTAGATCTTGACGCCCGCGGCCGCATCGACCTGCAAAGGCTGCACCGCCGCCATGTTGCCCTCGCCCTCGACCAGCACGCGCAGCGTCACCGGATCGCCAACCGCGACTTGGGTCGGCTGGGCCTCGACGCTGAGTTGAAAGCGCCCTACCGCGCCGGTAAATTCCGCCGGGCGGCCCGGCTCGGGCAGCGGCAGGACCTCGATTTGCAATTCCTCGCTTTGCAGGCGCACCGAGCGCGAGCGGCCAAAAAACGGATCACCGGCGAAGAAATCGTCGAGCACGCCGCCGCCACGAGCGCGTTGTCGAGGGATGTCGCAGGAAACGGCCAATGCGCCGACAACGTGGGTCCCCGCGCTGGTCGGAAAAAGGGCCACGCGCCGCAGCGGTGCCACGTTGTAGGACACGCCGTTGCGCATCTCCTGATGTGCCTCTAGCTGTTGGGCGACAAAGAGGTCCTCGGTCCAAAACCCAACAAAGGTCGGCAGTTTGTTAAAACTGACGTTGTGCGGCTGGACGCGGTAGAACAGATCGTAGGACACGGTGACTTGTTGCCCCACGTAAGCCCGCTCGTAGTCGGCGCGCGCCAGCACAAAAATGGGACGCTCTGGCTGGCCGGCTTGCGCTCGGCTGGCACCGCGGACGATCTCGATGGTAATGGGCTTGGTCTGATAGGAGTCTCCATCTATTGCTAGCTGGAGCGGGCCGATGGTGAAGGTGCCGGGCTGCTTGGCATAGAGGGCGTAGGTCAGTTCGCGGGTGTAGCTAATGTTGGAGAAGTTGCTCATCTCCATCCGCGTCCTAGTCGCTGGCCCCTCGACGTGGAAATCTTTGAGGTCGAACGCTGGCGTCACCTCGCCCAACTGCGCGTCGGAGGTGATGCGGAGCGTCAGGCGAATCGGCTCGGCCTGACTAGCGCGCGTGCGATCGACAGACGCCGCAAACTGAATCGCCGCCGCGCTGGATGCCGCCAGCACCCATAGCATTAGCGGGATGACCACCCGTGCGCTCACCAGTCCCTAGCTTGCGCCTTGCCGGTGGCGCGAAACCGACGCTGTTGCGCTTCTAGTTCGCGGTTCTTGAGGGCATCCATAAGCTGCTGAGCTTCCTCGGAACTAATGGATCGCGGCACGGCTTGCTGTTGATCCGGTCCACTTTGTTGCTGCTCCTGCGCTGAATCTTGTTGATCTTGTTGATCCTGTTGATCCTGCTCCGAATCCTCCGGCTGTTCCTGCTGATTCTGTTGATCCGGCTGTTCCTGCTGATTCTGTTGATCCTGTTGATCCTGCTGCTGTTGATCCTGCTCTTCTGAATCGTCCTGTTGATCCTGCTGCTGCTCCTGCTGCTGTTGCTGCTCCTGCAATTTTTCCAGTGCCAATTCCAAATTCACCTTGGCATCCTCGTCGCGCGCGTCCAGCGCCAGTGCCTGCTTGTAGGCGGCGACAGCCTGTTCAAAAGCCTGCTGCTGAAAGAAGCTATTGCCCATGTTGTAATGGGCCTGTGCTGCGATCTTTTTCTCCTCGCTGCTGAGCACCCGCTCGAATTCGCGCAGGGCTTGGTCGTACTCGCCGCGTTTGAAAAGCGCGTCCCCGATGTTGAAGTGCAACTCGGGCGCGTCGGGCCGATCGAGCAGGGCGTCGCGGTAGAGTTGCAGGGCCTGGTCGTACTCGCCGCGCTGGTAGTGCTCCAACGCCTCGGCACTCTTGCTCGCTACGGGATCGCCCACGGTCGCCCCGCAAACGACCAGCCAAATCCCCAAGACGACCCACCGTGTACCCATTAGGCGAACCGCCCCTTCCACTCGCGGGTCTGCACCCGTGCATCGCCTAAGAAAGCCTCGGCGAAGAAACAGCAAAGGGCCAATAATAAGGGCCATTGGAAACGCTCCTGGTAGCGAGTGAGTCGAGTCGAGCCAATTTCGCGCTGATCCATCTCGGCGATCTGGCCGTACAAGGCGTCCAATTCCGCACCGCTCAAGGTAGTGCGAAAGTAATCGCCCCCGGTCTCCAACGCCATGTCCTGTAAGGTGCTCTCGTCGAGCCGGGTCTTGACGTATTGGCCGCGCTGGTCCTTGTGAAAACCCACGCCGCCTTGCTCTTCGGTGGGAATCAATTCTCCATCAGGCGTCCCCAACCCCAAGGCAAAGATGCGCACACCCTGTGTAGCGGCCGCCTGCGCCGCCGCCAGCGGCTGCCCCACGTGATCCTCGCCATCGGTGAACAGCACGATGGCCTTGTGCTGGCCCTCCCCTTCCACAAACGAGCGCGTGGCCAGCCGCACCGCGTCGCCAATGGCCGTCCCTTGGACGGGTATGGCCCCGGCGTCCAGCACATCGAGAAACATCTCCACCGCGCCGTAGTCCGTCGTCAGCGGGCATTGGACAAAGGCTTTGCCAGCAAAGACCACCAACCCGACCCGGTCGCCTCGGAGCAAATCCAACAGACCGCGAATTTGGTATTTGGCCCGCGCCAAGCGGCTCGGCTTGACGTCTTCAGCCTGCATGCTCCGCGACACGTCGAGCACCAGCATCACATCTACCCCCTTGCGCTCGGCCATTTCGAGTTGTGCTCCGAATTGCGGGCCGGTCAGCGCGAGGATCGCAAAGCAGGTCCCCAGCCCCAATAGGACGCACTTGCTCACTTGGCGGCCCCGGCTCAGGTTGCGGGTCAGTTTCTCGGCCAGCGGGCCGCGCGCAAAATGCGCCAAGGCGCGACGACGCGCCCACAGGGCCCACGCCAAAAAGGCCGCCAAAAAGGGCAGCAGCAACAGCAACCAAAAATTGTCGATGTTCGCAAAGCGCATAGCAATTTAGGGGAGCGAACGGAACCGGGTATGGGCCAACAGCATCTCCACCAACAGCAAGCCCAAACCCGCATAGAGAAAATAGGCAAAGCGCTCCGAGTAATTCAGGTGGATCTCGGACTTGATTTCAGTCCCCTCCAACTCGCCGATTTCGCGGTAGATGGCCTCCAGCTTTTCCTCGCTAGTCGCCCGATAGTACTGGCCGCCGGTGCGCGCAGCCACCTCCTGTAAGGTCTCTTCGTCGATCTCCACTTGGACCGTCTGATAGCGGGTGCCGAACATCCCGCGCACGGGCCGGCGAATCTCCCCGTCGCTCCCCACGCCAATCGTATAAACCCGGATGCCCACGGCCGCCGCCACCTCAGCCGCGGTCAACGGCTCGACCTCGCCGGCGTTGTTCACGCCATCGGTCAGCAGGATGATCACCTTGCTCTCGGCGTCCGAGTCGCGCAAGCGGTTGCAGGCGTTGATCAGCGCCATGCCAATAGCCGTGCCATCCCATTCCTCGCTGGCGATCTCCACGCCTTGGAGAAACTCCAACAGCACTCGATAGTCGAGGGTCAGCGGACACTGGGTAAAGCTCTCGCCGGCAAAGACGACCATGCCGATGCGATCGCTGTAACGGCCAGCGATAAAGTCGGCGACCACTTCTTTGGCCACCTGTAAGCGGCTCTTCTGGCCCTCATCTAGATCGTTCAAATCCATGCTCGACGAAATGTCCAAGGTCAGCATAATGTCAATGCCCTCGCCCGATACTTCCCGTACCTCGCGCCCAGCTTGTGGGCGGGCCATAGCTACGATGAGACAGCTCAGGCCAAGCAGCTTAAAGACGAGGAGGCCGTGTCGGAGTTTGGTCCACAGCGACGCGGTGGCGCGGCGCAACACGGCGAGGTCGGAAAACTGTACGCTGCTCCGGCGGCCCCGATGCGCCCGGACGTAGCTGTAGAGCAAAACGGGCAACAGCAGCAGCAGCAACAGCCACTCGGGGTTTTCAAACCGGATGTTCTGCATGGGCCTCGGCAGCGCGGCTGGCAACCGCCTCCTCAATAGTGCGCAATAGGGCCAAGCCGGCATCCGGTGCGCGGCGGGCCGCGTCCAGCGCCGGATAAAAGCGGGCAAATTTCACCAAGTCGGCCGCCGCCAAATAGTCGAGGATCTGCTGCCGCAGCGAGTCATCCACTTCAACCCCCTGCAAGGCGTTGGCCAACTCAGCCGTGGTCTGCTCCATCGCTTCAATCGCCAAGCTCTCCTCTAAGAAGCGGCGCAGATTTTCAGACAGCAGCGAGTAGTATGTTTTGAACTCGCCGCGTTCCAACAGGCCGCTCGCAGCAATACGGGCGAATTCAGCCGCGTAGTCTATCGGCGCGGGCGCGGGCGGAGGCTCTGGGGTGCGGGTGCGGCGACGCCAGAGCCAAACGCCGCCTAGCACACAAAGCACCAACGCCAGCAGCCCCGTTGCGACGACCACCCACAACGGCACCCCGCCGCTGATGAGTACGGGCGGTTTGATGTCGCGCAGTTGGTCCTCCCCTTCGCTCCGGGCACTGATGACCTCTATGGCTAAGGAGGGGGTCGTCCGCATGAGCGTATCGCCCGCAGCGGTGATAAAGGGCACCGGCACGGCCGGCACCACGTGTTGCCCCAACTCGTAGAGACGCAGCACGCATTCTTGCGCGAGCGCAAAGCGAGTCGCCTGCCAATCAGCGCAGTGGGGGGAAAAATCCCGGAGAATCTGGAGCAGGTTTGGAGCCTCGGGACGCGCGGTGGCGTCGTGGTGGAGCGTCAGCGTTAAGCGAATGGGATCGCCAACCCGAGCAGTCGCGGTGTCCAAGACCGCCTCGGCCCGAGGAACTTGGGCGTGTAGCCCTTCGGCGAGCACCACCAGCGCGGCGAGCAGACCGCCGATATACATTATGGACTGTCAGCGCCGCCGTCGTTGGGGGGTTCCTCACGGCTGGCGGCGGGTGCGGCCGGCTTTGGGGGCGCTTGTGCCACGTCGTCTATATCCAAATCCAACTCGGTGAAGTCGTCGCCACGGACGACGTACACCGCGTCGTCGCCTTCCTGCTGCAGGTACGAGGTCCCGGCCGCGGTGCTAAAGCGCGCGGTCAGCAAGGCTTGCCCGGCGCCGTGGAGTTCGATGCTGAAAGCAAGCGCGGCCGCGGCGGGCAACTGCTCGGCAAAATCCTCGACTTCGAGTTGCTCCAAGTCGCTCAGGAGGCTGTTGAGCTTCCACGATTTGGCGTCGCGCCCCATAGGATCGGATAAATGCCACACACCACTGGTGTCCTTGTCGGCCGCAAACGCGGTCGCAGCCCCGCGCATTAGGACGATGCGCTCGACCTGATCGCGCTCAAAGCGCAAGGGCTTTTTGTCGCGCAGGTCCGCGATGTCTTTGGTAAGCTCTTGCACCAGCGTCGAATCGACCAAGAAAACTTGCGGTCGGCTGGCGTCGCGGGCGTACCAACGGCCCTGTTCGTCTGCGCCGCCAATGGCCAAGCGCTTCTCGGCCCGGTCTGCGCCGACGAGCAAGGCGATCTCGACCTGCGACGCGCGCGCCCCCAAGCCATAAGTGGCCAAGGCAGCGGTATCTGGCTCCTCGGCGACAAAAGCCTGGATCTCCGCTTGGTCGATTTTGTCGAGCAGGCCATCTACCGCGTCGGCATCGGCCCGAGCGGCTACCGGCTCGCGCATTTGCCAGCCGGGCTCAGACCGCGCCAACGCGGCCCCGCCACCCGTCCCCCAGCGCTGCACCTGCATCACCTCGTCTTTGGCAAAGGCCAGCACCCGGCGGTCGCGCAAGTCAAAAGCGCGCTTGTCGAGGTTGTCGAAGCGCCAAGCCCGCACTACGAAGATTTCGGGATTGTCGCCTTGTAGCTGGGCGTACGTGAAGCGATCCGTCGGACTGTCCGCCCCAAAAGCCACCACCTGCTCGGTGCCATCTTCCGTTTGCAACCGCACTTTGAGCTGCGGCGCATCAAGCCCGTACTGGGCGGCCTGCTCGGCGGTCACAGCCGCGCTATCGACGACCACCTTTTCCCGCTCGCACTCGCGCAAATTGCGCAAGTAGCGCTCCACGGCCTCTTGGTCCGCGCCATCGGTCATAGGCGCGCTCAGGTTCCAGCCACCCGTTCCCTTGCCCAACACCAAGGCATCGGCGCCGCGCAACAGTTCAAGCCGCTGGGCATCGTCGTCTTGAAAGACGAATAGCTGCTTGGATTTTTCGGCTTCTTGACGGCGTTCCTCACCCCCTTTGATCTCGTAAAAATAGACAAAGGCCAACAGCACCAAGAAGACTGTGCCGATTGCGACATTGGTCTTGAATTTCATGCTTGCTCCTCTTGTACAAAGACCTTTTTAATCCACACGAGAATGGCCGTGTTGACCACGAAAATCGCGGCGTAGATCAGTTGGACTGTCTCGTTGGGAATCAGCGAGAACCCAAGGCTGGCACCGGTGAAAATCGTCAGGGCAACCACGCCAGCGCACAACACCGCAAACGCCAAGCCGGCTTGCCAAGCCCACGCCGCGTGCCGATAGAGGCCATAGCCAATAGCCGCCGAGGCCAAGGCCGCAATCAATTTGACCTCGCCCTCAAAGAATGCCCCCTCGCTGGTGGCAATGATGCCGCTGATGAAGAAAAACATCGCATTGCCCCAGAAGGTGTACACCAGCCACGAGACAAAGCCCTCGGCATAGGTCTGATAGCCGCGCCTGAGCACCATGACCATGCCCGACAACGCGACCGCAAACGGCACAATAAACACCGAGACCCAGAGAATGACCGCGCCCTGATTGCCGATCAGGTTGATGGGATTAAAGGCCGGTTGCTTGTCGGCGATAGTCAGGCGAGCTTCGTCTTCGGTGAGCCAGCTAACGCTGCCGAGGAATAGCTCGCCATTGGCCTGCTGAGCAAAGTACTGATTGGAGGCAAAATCCGCATCGCCAATGACCACCAGTCGCGTCCGGCCTTCGGGTGCCAAGCTAGTATCCACGTCTGCGGAAACGGCCACGGCCAGCGACACCGGGCCGCGAATATCCACTTCCGGGTCGAACTCCACCTCGCCGCCAGCACCCACTATGGGGGCCAGGTCTTTTTCACCCCAACTGCTTTTGTGGGTGTGCGCCAAGGCGGCGATATCCGGCTCCTTGAGCCGATGTTCGGTTAGCTGCACCGAGCGCGCCAGCGGGAAGAAGCTCATCGTACCGGCGGATAGCTTTTCGGTGATCGGGTGATCGCCGTAGTTGAGGACCACCGGCACTGAGACATCGGCGCCAAAAAGCTGGCCCAAGCCGCTCAAATCGACGACGAAATCCTGCCCCAACTCGATCGAGTACTCATTCAGCAATGCTTCGAGTCCGGTCGGCTGGCCCGGATCGAGCAAAAACAGCGCGCTGCCCCCGCGAGCCAAGTATTGCCGCAGCACTTCGGCTTCAGCCGCAGCAAAGCGCGCTTTCGGTGCTAACACCACGACCAATGTAGCGTCATCAGGCACCGGCTCGGCGAGCGTCAGCCCTCCTTCAACTGCGAAATTTAGTTCCTTGAGGCGGCTCTTGAGCGTGGAATAGCCCTGTTCGTCAACTTGGTCGAGTTCGGCCTCGCCGTGGCCACTGGTAAAATAGGCCCTTAGCTCGCGGCCTTTGAGTGCCTTGAGAATGGCATTGCTCAGCGCCTCTTCGCTCTGGGCGGTAATGCGCTCGGTGCGCACCTGCCCGTGGTCGATCACCTCGACGATTGAAGTCCCGCGCTCGCGGATGTTGTTCTGCTCGACGCGCAGCTGATTTTTCTGCGGATCGAGCAACTCGTAGTCGAAGTTAGGCGACGCATAGCTGTACTCCCGTAGGAGATTCTCAAAGCGCATGTTCTCCATCTCGCCCATGAAGGTCTTGACGCTGACGTACTGGCCGTTGTCTTCAAGCGGCGCGAGGAGCCGATGGGTGTCGCCCGACAGCGTAAACAGCGCGTCGGCTGTCATATCCTTGCGGAAGTGGTAGCGGTCGCCAAGGAAGTTGACCAGTGCAGCAATGCCGAGCGAAATCACAATGCCCAATCCGGCCGCGCTCAAGTCGGCTAGGCTCCAGCGTCCCTTGCGCGAAACGACCACAATGCCGACCAAGGCGATCAGCCCTGGGTACAGCACCACGCTGATCCAGAAGATCCACTCGCCATCGCTTTCGGTCAGGGCGATGGGGTTGTGGCCCGGCTCGCGGGGGCGGATCGAGATCAGGGCCTCGTCCTCGGCCAGCCAACTCAAGGCGTTGAGCACCAAGTCGCCGTTGCCCTGAACGCCGAAGTACTGGTTAGTGGCAAAGTCCGAATCCCCAAAGACCACCAAGCGGCCCCCGGCGTCGGGGTCGCGGGCCGCCACGGCCAAGGACACTGGCCCGGGCTGATCGACCCCCTCGTCGAGCTTGACCGTCTGGTCGCTTGCGCTGGAGAGCACACTCAAGTCGGTCTCGGCCCAACCAGCCTCTGAGGTCTGCACCAAGATGGCCCCTTCGCGGCCGCTACTCTCGTCAAAATGCACCGAGCGCCCGAGTTGGAAGAAGGTCATCAGACCTTGGTGCTTGCGCGTGACCGGATGATCGCCGTAGGAGAGCGCAACCGGCGTGGTAAAATCGAGGCCAAAGAGCGAGCCAATTCCGCTGGTGTCGATGACGAAATCGTCGCCGACCACCACGCCCCACTCGCTCAACAGTTCGGCTAGGCCACTGTCGGCGAGCGGGTCCAAGAGCAACAGCAGAGCCCCGCCCTCAGCGAGGTAGGAGCGGATGGCCTCGACCTCCACCGAGAAAAAGGGGGTGCGCGGGCCGGCGACGACCAGCACGGCGCAATCTTCGGGCACGGCCCCCTCGCGGGCGAGGAAGAGCGAATCTTCGACCGCATAGTCGATCTCCGCCAATTGGACCTTTAGCTGCTCTAGTCCATCGGGCTGGTTGGCGAGCTGACGCTCGCCGTGCCCCACCGTCAAATAGATTCGGTCTTGGCGCTCGCGCGTCAGTTTGAGCAGCGAGTTGACGATCGCCCGCTCTTCGAGTTCGGTGATTTGCTGTTGTTTGTCGCCGCTTTCCAACACCAGCGTGTCGTAGCGGCGGATGCCGTAGTCCTCGGTTCGCAGCGGATCGCGGTCTGGGTCGATGAATTCGTAGCTGAAGCGCGTGTTGTACGTCTCGAACTCGGCCAGCAGTAGTTCGAGCTCGGGGTTTTCTCCTCCCTCCATAAAGGCGAGGGCGTGAACGTCCTGGTCCAGCGCCTTGAGCGTCTCCACCGTCAAATCGGCGAGGCTGTGCAGCCGGCCCTCGGTCAGATCGAAACGCTCGGGATAGCGGTTGCCCAAAAAGTTGACCATCGCCACAATGCCAAAGACCATGATGCCACCCCAAAAGGCGTTGAGCCAGCGGCCGTACTGGCGGAAGAGCGCCGGGTTTAAAAGCCCGGCCGCGGCCACCATCAGGGCGCCGAGTGCCAAGTTGAAAAGCCCGATTGAGCCGCTCTCGGCATTGAGCAGATAGGCCAAGCCACCCGCGACCATCAGCGCCGCGCCGACCAACCCCAAGGGCGTAGTATATGCCTTCATGCTCAGCGCCTCCATCTCCGCGATTCAATGACGCGCGTGGTCAAAAATAAGCAGAAAAAGGTAAAGCTCAGGTAGAACACCACATCCTTGGTGTCGATGACGCCGCGCTGGAAATCTTCGAGGTGGGCTATAAAGGAGAGGTACTGCAAAATTTTAGCGGCGGTCGGACCGGCAAAGCTAGCCGACCAGTCGATGAGCCAAAACAGGAGCAACATGCCAAAGGTCAGCAACACGGCAACGATCTGATTTTCCGTCAGGGCCGAGGCCAAGATGCCCACCGAGATAAAGGTCGCGCCGAGGAACAAGTAGCCGAGATAGCCGGAAAAAATCGGCCCCCAGTCGGGCGAGCCGTACACTTCGAGGATCGCAAAATAGATCAACGTCAAGCTGACGATGATACCGTAGAGCGAAAAGCAGGCAAAAAACTTGCCCAACATCACCTCGATGGTGCGCAGCGGCGAGGTCATCAGCAATTCGATGGTCCCGGATTTTTTTTCTTCGGCAAAGAGCCGCATGGTCAGCATCGGGATGACCAAGAGCCAGATGAAGTCCATGACCGCAAAGAATTGGGTGACGACCATTTCGTTGAGATTGAGTGCCGGCATCCCCCCCATACCCATTTGCGCGCGCTGGCCAAACTGCAAGCACCAGAGGTTGAACTGCATCAGGATATTGCGGAACAAATAGCCCGAGAGAAACAGGAAAACGCCGGCGATCACATAGGCGACCGGCGAAACAAAATAGGAGCGCATCTCCTTGATATAAACGGCGGCAAAATTGCGCATTTTAAGCTGCTACCTCCTCGCTAGTCAGGCTCAGGAAAATGTCTTCGAGGGTCATGTCGAGCGGCCGCAATTCGCGCAGGCTAAAGCCGCTTTCCACGACCTTGCGGGTCAGGTCGTCGCGCACATCGGCTCCCGGGGCACTCGTCACCACGTACGCGCCCTCCTCGCCACTAACTTCCACTTCCAGCACGCCTTCTAGCTGGCCGAGCATGCCCAGCACCTGATCGCTGGGACCCTCTATGTGGGCGCGCAACACCTCGCCCTCCTTGAGCTGGGCCATGAGACTTTCGGGCGTACCTTGACCGGATATGCGGCCGTTGTTGATGATCGCCAGTTGCCCACAGGTCATGCTCACCTCCGGCAGGATGTGCGTGCTGAGTATGACCGTGTGGTCGCCCCCCAGCCCCTTGATGACCTCGCGGATCTCGATGATCTGCTTGGGATCGAGGCCCACAGTCGGCTCGTCGAGGATGAGCACCTCTGGCTCGTGGACGAGGGCTTGGGCCAAACCGACGCGCTGCCGGTAGCCCTTGGACAAGTGGCCGATCACCATGTGGCACTGATGGGCGATGCCGGTTTTTTCCATAGTGTCATCAATTCGGCTGTTGAGCGCCGCGCTGGGCACGCCCTTGATTTTGGCCACGAAGCGCAGATAGGCGTTTACTGTCATATCGTGGTAAAGCGGCGGCTGCTCGGGCAGGTAGCCGATGCGCTTGCGTACCTCCAAGGACTCTTCAACAATGTCGAAACCAGCGACTTTGGCTTCGCCCTGCGAAGGCGGCAGATAACAGGTCAGCATGCGCATCGTCGTGGTCTTGCCCGCGCCATTGGGCCCGAGAAAACCGAGGATGACGCCCTTGTCAACGCTGAAGGACACATTTTCCACGGCGACGACATCCCCGTAGTGTTTGGACAGTTCGCGTACTTCAATCAATGTATTTCCTCCTTAGTGTCGCTGCATCCGCGTGCGAAAAAAGTGAATAAGAGGTTCGACATAGGGGCGCGACAGGTCAATCGCTATTTCGTCAACGCCCGCCTTGCGCAATAGACTGCTGCGGCGCTCGGCGAGGGATCGCTGTTCAGCGGCGAAAAATGTGCGCACGCCCTCGTGGCCGCTATCGACGAGTACTTGTTGGCCGGTCTCGGCGTCTTGCAGGTTGATAAAACCAACATCGGGCAACTCCCACTCGCGTGGGTCGCTCACCACCACGGCGATCAAATCGTGCCGCTGGCTCAAGTGCCGCAGCGCTGGCTCGTAGCCTTGGTCGAGAAAATCGGAGATGACAAAAATCACACTGCGGCGGTGCAAGACTCGGCTGAGGTATTCCAAGGCTCCAGCAATGGAGGTCTTGCGCCCCTGCGGCTGAAAGTACAGCAACTCGCGCAGTACGCGCAGCACGTGCTTGCGTCCTTTCTTGGGCGGCACGAAGACCTCGACCTCGTCCGTGAAGATGAGCAAGCCCACTCGGTCGTTGTTCTTGATTGCGCTAAAGGCCAACAACGCCGAAACCTCAACCCCAATTTCCCCTTTCATCTGATGCTGTGAGCCAAAAGCCCCAGACGCGCTGGCATCTACCACCAACACCGCGGTCAACTCGCGCTCTTCGTCGAATATCTTGATGAAAGGCACCCCCACCCGCGCCGTTACGTTCCAGTCAATGTGGCGCACATCGTCGCCGGGCTGGTATTCGCGCGCCTCGGCAAACTCCATCCCCCGCCCCTTGAACGCCGAGTGGTATTCGCCGGCAAAGAGGTTGTTCACCATGCTGCGGGTGTGAATCTCGATCAGGCGAACTTTGTCGAGTATCTCTTTGGGAATCACGGCACGCCTTGGCTTTAGGGAACTTCGATGTGGTCGAAGAGCTGTTGTACGATGTGGTCGCTGTCGATTTCCTCGGCCTCGGCCTCGTACGAGGCGATGATCCGATGCCTGAGCACATCGGCCCCCACAGCCTTGACATCTTCCGGGGTGACGTAGCCGCGCCGCTGGATGAAGGCGTGGGCGCGGGCCGTGCGGACGAGAAAAATAGCGGCTCGTGGCGAGGCCCCGTACTCGATCAGCGGCGCCATGTCGGCCAGCCCGTAGTCGGCTGGTCGCCGGGTGGCCTGAACGAGATCGACGACGTAATCCTTGATCTTGTCGTCAATATAGACGATCGCCACCACCTCGCGCAGGCGGCGTATTTCGTCGATCCCCACCGCTTGCTCCACCTCGATCAGACTGTCGTTGGCCATGCGGTCCAAGATCAGCCGCTCCTCGGCGCGCGACGGATAATCGACTTTCACTTTGAGCATGAACCGATCGACTTGGGCTTCGGGCAGTGGGTAGGTTCCCTCTTGATCAATCGGGTTCTGAGTGGCCATGACCAAGAACGGGTCGTCGAGCGCATAGGTTTCCTCGCCGATGGTCACCTGCCGCTCCTGCATGCACTCCAACAGCGCACTCTGCACTTTGGCCGGTGCCCGGTTGATCTCGTCGGCCAAGATCAAATGGGCAAAAATCGGGCCTTTCTTAGGAATGAAGACTCCTTGCTGCTGATTGTAGATGGTGGTCCCGGTCAGGTCAGCGGGCAAAAGATCCGGAGTAAACTGGATCCGCTTGAACTGGGCCGCTACGATCCTTGCCAGCGTCGCTACCGTCAGGGTCTTAGCCAGCCCGGGCACCCCTTCGAGGAGGATGTGGCCGTTGCACAATAGCCCCATCAGGATGCGCTCCACCATGGCGCGTTGACCGACGATGACCCGGTCCATTTCCTGCAAAATGCGCTCTACCACCAAACTCTCGCGCTGAACCTGCTCGCTAATCGCTTGAATGTCTATTGTCGTTTGCGTCATCGGATGTACTCTCGACGTTGGTCTGTTTAGCCAATAAAAAACCGCCCTGCGGATTCGCAAGCGGCTGGACCCATCTGCCTCAGACCTTTATAACAACTTCCAACGGGTCAAGGAGCGGCGCCCTCATCCTGAAATTGAACCCATTCTCGCGGGGCACGCCCGACGTTGGGCAACAGATGCCGAGCACTCGTGGCCAGCTCGGAATCCGGGTAGTTGTCAATTACGCGCTGATAGGCCCGCCGCGCTTGTTCTAGGTCGCGGATGTACTCCTCGTATATAAAGGCGATCATAAACTGGGCTTCGTCGCCGTGCCCGCTAGCGGGATATTCGGCCAACACGCGCTCGTAATAACCGATGGCCTCCTGCATTTTCCCTTGCTGCTGGGCCAAGCTGGCGAGTTTTCTCAGCACCTCTGGTGCCTTGGGAGATTGGCCAAAGCGTTCGATAAAGGCCGTAAAATGCGCGACCGCTTGGTCGGCAGTAGCCGAGTCGGCCGCGGCGGCTTCCCCGGCCGCAAACAGCTCTTCAGCACTTTGCTGACTGCAACCTGCCCACCAAGACCCGGCGATAAATATTCCGAGGAGTATGCTCGACCACATCCGTAATTTAACCGCGTATCGCACGAGAAAGTTCCTCAATCGGCTTTGGCGACCTTCGCTTTGCCGTCGCCCTTTTTATCGCTCGCCTTGGTGTTGCCGCTGTCTTTGTCGGCCTTAGCTGCCTTTTGGTATCCATCGCTTCGGTAGTCGGTTATGTAAAAGCCCGTCCCCTTAAAAAGCAGGCCACCGCCCACGCTGATGAGCCGCTTGACTGGGCCTGCACAATTTGCTTCCGGGCAAGTTTGGCGCGGTGCGGCCGTGATGCTCTGGAACTCTTCAAATCGGTGGCCGCAGCCTTGGCATTCGTATTCATATGTGGGCATAGCTTTTGGCTCTCGTTATAACTAAAAATGTAAATCTGATAATATAAATTCGGGCAACTAGAGGCGCAATACCTAGCGGTTCCCGCGGACTACTCGGCGGCCTCCATTTGCGGGAGATCGCCCGTGCTGAGGGAACGCACCTTGGCGCGCTCGATTTTGAGCAAGGTCAGCGCGTTATTGGAGCGCACGTCGGGCGACAGGGAGATGGTGCCCGAGGCACCTTGGTAGAACCGGACCGTGGTCAACCACTCAATCAGCGCGGCTGGATCGCGCGACCTTTGCTCCCACCCTTCGAGGAGCAAGCGGGTAGCGTCGTAACCAGCCGCTGCGTAGCGTGGGTCGCGGCCGAACTGCTTGCGAAATTTGCTGACAAACGACTGCTCGGCCGCGGACTCGGCTTGCCGGGCAGAAACGAAAATGACGCCGTCGAAATTCTTGCGCTCTCTTGGGCGCATCTGCCGAATGGCTTCGGGATCCCACCAAGCATCGTTGCCGAGAATTTGGGTCTGCAAACGGTGAAAGTGAACCTGCGGCGCGATGGTCTGGGCGTCCTCAAAACTCTCGACCACCACCACCACGCCGTCGATAGTGTCGATAAACATATCCGCTGCTAGCTCTTCCTCGCCCACGGCAAGCGTATCCGGCGGCGGCCTCAGCGCAAAACCGGCCTTGCGAATCTCCTCGAAAACGAGGCGAAAATCCTTTGTCTCGTTGGGGACATACCAATCGCTGTGCGCGATCTGACCGCCGTTGCGCACAGCAATGCGAGTGAATTCGCGCGCGAAATCCCAGCCATAATCGCTGAGAGGCGCGATAATCGCTAAGTGTTCCAAGCCGAGGACGAGGGTCGCGTACTCGCCCAACAGGCGTGCCTGCGTCGTTGGGACTGTACTCAACTGGAAAATGCTGTGGCCGAGCGCATCCAGGCCGCTCTGTTGGGCCAGCGGCACCAATAGGGGAACACCAGCGCGTGCGGCAATCGCGGCCGCCACGACGCCAGAGCTGCTAAAGAGCGGACCGACAATGGCCACGACGCCTCGATCCAACAACTGTTGGGCACCATACGCTACGCGCAACAAACCGCTGGCCGGGTTCTCGCTAATATCGCTGCCCAGATCGGCAGCGATGGGCAAATTCCCGTAGTCAATCCCAGTGTCGGCAACGACCAGTTCAAAGGGACTGCTGGCTTCCCGATTGGCCAGTTGCACCCCATCGCGGAGTTCTTCGCCGATCCGATGGTACGGCCCGGTCATCGGCAGCAACAAGCCCAACCGGGGCGACTCCGAGCCGACGCGCCGGCCATATGCGGTCCGATCGCTCCCCCAGACAGCGGCTATCGGAGCGAATATGCCATTGACGACGCTATCGCGATAAGTCTGTATCGCTTGGTCGGCTTCTTCTTGCCAGCCGAGGCGATGATACCAGCGCACCTGGCCGAAGAACAGGGCCTCGCGCAGACGCTCGGCCCCTACGGCCTGACGCAGACGCGCCCGCTCTTGTTCTTTTATCTGTTTGTTCCAATCCATGGCCGCCAACCGCTCGGCTGCTTGCGCTTGAAGGCCAAGTGGGGCCTGCGTGGCCAACAAACGGCCGTACTGGGATGCGGCTTCGGAGTAGTGCTTGCTGGCAAAAAACGAGTCGCCAAGCAACAGCCGGGCATTGGGCAGGTAGCGGCTGGCGGGAAACCTACGTTGCAAGACCAAGGCCGCGTCAATGGCTTCGGCAAAGCGACCTAAGTGATACAGGGTTTTCCCCAAGAGGAATTGGCCGGCACTGGACCGCTGGTTGAGCGGGAACTCCGCTAGCGACTGTAGGTGGTTGAGTGTCTCGTCGAAACGCCCCTGTTTATATGCTGCAAGCCCGTTGCCAAAAATTTTTTCGGCGTCGGCCGAATGCGTCCACGAGTGTGCCTGCCCTTCGGTGAAGTTCGGCATCAGCACGGCCGCAAAGACCGCGCATACGCAGCGGGCAAGGTGCTGCCGACAACCGGGCCTAGGTTGTCCACATCTAAGAGGGCGAGTATATTTTTTACGCCACGGCATTTCCAACCTTTCCTATAAGGTTAATATATGAAACCGCGTGCTGAAAAAGTGGAGATCGATCCAGAAAAACTGCGTCGTCTCCTAGCTAGACAAATCAAAGAACAAGAGCAAGCCCAGCCCGAAGCATCCTCCACCCAAGGCGAAGGTACGCAGATCACCGAGTCTGAGGCCATCCACTTCGACCTCAAACCGGAAGAATTAGAGGCCTATCTCGATCAGTACGTCATCAAGCAGCAAGAAGCCAAGGCCATTCTCGCCACCAAGATCTGCACGCACTTCAACCGCCTAAAACTGCCCCCGGAAGAAGACGAGGGATTCGTCGGCAACATCAAGAACAACGTGCTGATGGTCGGCCCTACCGGTGTGGGCAAAACCTATTTAATCCGCCTCATCGCCCGCAAAATCGGCGTCCCTTTCGTCAAGGGCGACGCCACCAAATTCAGCGAAACCGGCTATGTCGGCGGCGATGTCGAAGACTTGGTCCGCGACCTAGTCCGCGAGGCCAACGGCGACATCGAACGCGCTCAGTACGGCATCATATACATCGACGAAATCGACAAAATCGCCTCCGCGCAGGGAGTACACGGCCCGGATGTGTCGCGCTCGGGCGTCCAGCGCAACCTGCTCAAGCTGATGGAGGAAACCGACGTCGACCTCAAGGCCCCGCACGACATTGCCTCGCAAATGGAATCCGTCATCCAGATGCAGCAGACGGGCAAAATCGAACGCCAGAAGATCAACACGCGCAACATCCTCTTTATCGTCAGCGGGGCCTTTTCCGGGCTGGACGAAATCATTGGCCGTCGGCTCAACAAAGGCGCCATAGGGTTCCGCTCCCAAGCCGATCAAGCCCAGATCAATGACGATCAGCTCCTGTCCCACGTGCGGGCCGAGGACCTGATCAAATACGGATTCGAGTCCGAGTTCATTGGGCGTTTACCGGTCATCGCCGTGCTACACGACCTCGGCCCGGAAGATCTCCTCGAAATTCTCCGCAACCCAAAAAGCAGCGTCGTCCTGTCCAAGAAGCGCGACTTCCGCGCCTATGGCATTGAGGTCGAATTTGCCGATGAGGCCCTCGCTCTGTTAGCCGAGCGTGCCCACGCCGAGCACATTGGTGCCCGAGGCTTGGTCAGCGCCATTGAAAAGGTGTTGCTCAATTACGAAAAGAAGCTCCCTTCCGTTGGCGTCGAGCACTTTGCCGTTGGGGCCGATACCGTCCTCGACCCGGCGGCTGGTCTGGAACGCTTGCTCCAAGATACTTCGCTGAGCCGCTTTCTCGACAGCTTTCAACGCGAACACGACATCGCCTTGGAGATCACGCCAGAAGCCTCCGCGCAGCTTGAGGCCCTAGCCAGCACGCGGAACATGGCACCCGGCGAATTGTGCGAAGAAATGTTCAGCGACTACGGGCATGGCCTCAAGCTGGCTGGGTTGAACCAGTTCTGCATTGACGCGGACGTGGTTACCGCTCCCCAAGAGGCACTCAACTCGCTCGTCAAATACTACTACAATCAACGCCGCTAAATCCCACCGTACTGTTTTACCTTGCGGTAGAGCGTACTGAGGCCGATTTGCAGGATCTCGGCCGCCCGCCGCCGGTCGTGGCCAACGGCCTTCAGCGTCTCGGCAATGGCCCTCTGTTCGATCTCGGCCATACTCATGCCGACGCGAAAATCCAATCCGGGGAAAACGCGCTCTTGGCGGTTTATGTAGCGCGGGATGTCCCCAACTTCGAGTACGCCTTCATGGGCACTCATGACGACCATGCCTTCGATGCAGTTTTTTAACTCCCGCACATTGCCCGGCCAGTCGTAGTCGCGCAACACGTCTAAAGCACGCGGCCGGATGCCCTCGATACGCTTGCTGTTCTCGGCGGCGAACTGCCGGATAAACGCGTCGGCCAGAATGGGTATGTCCTCGCGGCACTCGCGCAAGGGCGGCACTTCGATCTTGATCACGTTGAGCCGATAGAAGAGATCGGCCCGGAAGGTGCCTTCCTGCACCATGGCTTCTAGATCGCGGTGTGTCGCCGCGATCAGGCGCACATCGACCCGCCGGGTCTGGGTGCCGCCGATCCGCTCAAAGCAGCCGTCCTGAATCACTCTCAGGAGCTTTACTTGCGTCGGCGGGGAAATGTCCCCGACTTCGTCGAGAAACAAGGTGCCTTGATCGGCCAGTTCAAAGCGGCCCTTGCGCGCGGCTACAGCTCCGGTATAGGCTCCCTTCTCGTGGCCAAAAAGCTCGTTTTCGACCAAGCTCTCCGGCAGGGCGCCGCAGTTTATTTCGACAAAGGCGTTTTCCCGCCGCCGACTCCATTGGTGGATGGCCTTTGCCACCTCGCCCTTGCCCGTGCCGGTCTCGCCAGCGATCAAAACGCTCGTCCGCGATTGAGCCACCTGTTCGATCTGGAGGTAAATGCGCTGCCACGGCGACGAGCGGCGGGCGATGTCGTCAAAGCGGTAGCGCTCGTCCAAACGGCGTTGTAGATCAGAGACTTCCCCCACTAGCTGTTGGTAGCGCAGGCCCTTTTCCAACACCGCGCCGACCTTGGCAAAATTCAGCGGCTGGAGTTGAAAGTCGTAGGCCCCTTGGCGCATCGCTTCAACCCCCAACTCAATGTCTTCGGGACCGGCGATGGCAATCGCGCAGATGGCCGGATTGCGCTTGTGGGCTAGTTGCTGAATCCGCAACCCATTGATGCGCTTCTCGCGCAAGGCGTAAATCAGCGCATCAACCGCGTCGGCGTCGAGAATGTCGTACGCGCTCTGCCCCTCGTGCGCCCAGAGCACTTCGTACGCCTGTTGTTCTAGATAGAAAATCAGGGCCCGGGCCTGTTGGGATTCGGGCAACACGACCAAGAGCCGTGGCTGCGTATGGCGTTTCTCACTCACGGGGCGACCTGCCTGCACAACTCGACGACCACTTCGCAGTGCGGCGTTTGGGGAAACATATCTACGGGCTGTACGCTGCGAACACCATAGCCAGCTTGGCCCAAGGTGCGCAAATCACCGGCTAGCGCATGGACGTTACAGGAGACGTAAATAATGCGCGGCGGTGCCAACGCGCATAGACCAGCCAGTGCCTTTTTGTGGATTCCAGGGCGCGGGGGATCGACGACAGCCAGATCAAAATGCTGGCCTTGTACCGCCAATTCCCCCAGTATGTCCTCGGCTGCGCCGACCGCGAACTCGCAGTGTCCTATCTGATTGCGCACGGCATTGCGCCCAGCGTCCTCGACTGCTTCAGCGACCACTTCAATGCCCAACACAAACTGAGACTGGCGCGCCAACAGCAGGCTGATGCTGCCGGTGCCGCAGTACAAGTCCAACACCGCTTTTTGCGGCCCAGCCACGCGGGCTATGACCTCATAGAGTCGCTCGGCTTGCAGTGTGTTCGTCTGAAAAAAGGACTGGGGAGAAATGTCGAATTCGAGACCAGCGCACACTTCGGTGATGCGCCCGCTTCCCTCGAGCACAAATTCGCGCTCTCCGGCTGCGACTTGGGCCTTGCCGGTATGTAAGGTGACGAGCAAAACATCAATTTCAGATACAGCATCCAATAACTGCTCGGCGAGTTGTTGGACGCCTCGGTCGGGATACGCGGACACGACGAGGTTGACCATTACTTCTCCGCTCCGCTTGCCCTCGCGGACGACCAAGAAGCGCAGCAGTCCTTGGTGCCGTTTTAGGTCGTACGCGCTCAGGCCCAACGCTTGGCTGATGCGACGGACCGCTCCGACGATGCGGTTGGAAATGTCAGACTGTAGATGGCACTCTTCGACGTCGAAGATCCAATTGAAACGCCCGCGTACGTGCAAGCCCAGTTGCAGCAAGCCCGTGCGATCCGTACCAAAGGAAAATTCCATCTTGTTGCGGTAGAAAAAGGGAGTCGGACTGGGCAAAATCGGTGCGGCGACCGGCAGCATTAGTCCGCTCGTCGCCAATGCGCTAGCGACCATCTGCTCCTTGACGACAAGCTGAGCCGCGTACGGCAATTCCTGCCAGCGACAGCCACCGCAATGTCCAAAATGAGCGCAGCGAGGCGCCTCGCGTTTGTAGCCTTCTGTAAGGAACTCTTCTATCTCGGCCTCGAAACGTCCCTTGCGCTTCTTGACGATCCGGGCGGAGACCCGGTCTCCAGGAACAGACTGACGCACGACGACCTCGCGGTGCCCGACATAAGCCATCCCGTCGCCCTTGGTGGTGAGCGCAGCGATCTCGACCTCGATGCGATCTCCTCTTTTCACATGATCTCTATCTAAAATGCAAACGGGACAAGATGGTTATCATCTTGCCCCGTCGCTACTGCTTTGGACGCCCACCTTATTCTTCGGCCTCCTGAGTTTCTTCTGCGGCTGCCCCCGGGCGATCTACGAGCTCGACTATGCTCATAAACGCCCCGTCGCCGCGACGCGGCCCCAACTTGATCAGGCGCGTATAGCCTCCGCTGCGGCTTTTGTAGCGCGGGCCTAGTTCGTCAAACAGCTTGGCGACCACCTGCTTATCGGCTATAACGCGCAACACTTGGCGACGGGCGTGCAAGTCGCCTTTCTTGGCGCAAGTCAGCATCCGCTCGGCCGTGCGCTTGAGTTCCTTGGCACGCGTCTGAGTGGTGGTGATGCGTTCGTTGATAAAAAGCGAGGCCATCATGTTGGACAACATGGCTTTGCGATGCGGAGCCGTGCGCCCCAGTTTGGCTATTTTTTTTCCGTGTCTCATGGCTAGAATTCTTCCGCCAGCGGATTGTCCGCTGTTTGGTCGATCTCAATGCCGTCGTACGGAGTCAGGTCCATACCCCAGCTAAGATTGTTTTCCTCGAGTATTTTCTGCAACTCATCAAGCGATTTGCGGCCGAAGTTGCGATACTGCAACATCTCGGCCTCCGTGCGCGACACCAAATCCTTGAGGTGGGTAATCCCTGCGACTTTGAGGCAGTTGGCCGACCGCACCGTCAACTCAATCTCTTCGATGGGTGTTTGCAAAAGTTGAGCGATCTTCTTGGCCTCTTCGTCAACTTCCTTTTCCTCAGTGCCTTCGGGCCCTTCTGTAAAATTATTGACAAAAAGGTTTAGGTGTTTAGTCAGGATTTGGGCGGCTTGGGACATGGCATCCTCGGGAAGCACGGAGCCATCGGTCCAGACTTCCATAATCAACTTGTCGTAGTCGGTGCGCCGCCCAACACGGGCGTTCTCGATGTCGTAGTGGACCTTGAGAACCGGCGAAAAGTTCGCGTCGAGAGGAATAGCACCAATGGGCTGCTCGGGAATTTTGTTTTCCTCAGCGAACCGGTAGCCACGACCACAGCCAACCGTCAGTTCCATTTTCAGAGAAGCCCCTTTATCCAAGGTGGCAATATGTAGGTCGGGATTCAAAACCTCGACACTGGGGTCCACTTCTAAGTCCTTGGCCACCAAGGCTCCTTCTGTCGTGCGCTCGACGCGCAAGACGCGGTCCTCTTCGCCATTATAGCGAAGTGCCACTTCTTTGAAGTTGCGCACGATCTCCGGCACATCCTCGCGCACCCCTTCAATCGTGGAAAACTCGTGATGTACGCCTTGGATATTGACTTGCTTGATCGCCGCCCCTTGGATAAAAGACAACAAGACGCGACGCAGTGCGTGCCCTATAGAAACGCCAAAACCGCGCTCGAGCGGTTGGACGACAAACATGCCATACGTCTCGCTGAGGCTTTCTTTTTCAACCTCGGCCAGCCTCGGCATCTGGAGACCTTCTAATTTCATATGTTAGCCTCTTACCCCTTGATGGATTGGGCGGAGTAAATCTTTAGACGCGAGAATAAAATTCGATGACCAGTTGTTCTTCGGCGACTGTGGGAATGTCTTCGCGGCTGGGAATCTCCGCTACAGTCCCAGTCAGGTTGACCTTATCTATGGCCAACCAAGGCACAATCTCCCGCGAGCGCCGCAGCGATTCGTGAATAGCCTCTAGCGGGCGACTTCGCTCGGCGACCTGTACCACATCGCCCATCCGGGTCAGGTAGGAAGGGATATTAACCCGTTTGCCGTTTACCACGATATGGTTGTGGCGCACCAACTGGCGTGCAGCCTTACGCGACGGCGCGAAACCGAGCCGATAGACAATGTTGTCGAGGCGACGCTCTAACAGACGCAATAGGTTTTCGCCACTGACACCCGGCACGCGCGACGCCTCCTTGTAATAGCCCCTGAACTGGCTTTCGCGGATTCCGTAGAGCCGAGAAAGTTTTTGCTTGGCCCGTAGCTGCACACTGTAGTCAGACTGCTTGCGCCGCAAGCCCTGACCGTGTTGGCCCGGGGCATAGCTACGCCGCTCAAAGGAGCATTTCTCGAGATTGCAGCGCTCGCCTTTGAGGAAGAGTTTGGCTCCTTCCCGGCGGCAGAAGCGACAGTTTGGACCTGTATGCCTGCTCATAACGTGGTTAGCTCCTCTAAACGCGGCGACGCTTGGGTGGCCGACAGCCGTTGTGCGGCATGGGCGTCACGTCGCGGATGGCGGAAATCTCGAGCCCGGCGTTTTGCAAAGCGCGGATGGCGGACTCGCGCCCTACTCCCGGCCCCTTGACCCACACCTCCACGCGGCGCAATCCCATATTCATGGCTTCTTGAGCGGCTCTTTCAGCGGCGAGCTGGCCAGCAAAGGGCGTAGATTTGCGACTGCCCTTGATGCTCATTTTCCCTGGGGTCGCCCAAGAAATCACATTGCCCCTAGTATCGGTAAGCGTGATAATCGTATTGTTGAACGTGGCTAGAATGTGAGCCATGCCCACAGCCTCTACCTGTTTTGCTTTCTTGCGTTTCTTGCGTCTTTCGGGCGGCACAGGTCAATCCTCTCCGTTTGGGTTGATCTATTTGACGGGGGCCTTTTTCTTGCCAGCAATAGCTCGCCGCGGCCCTTTGCGCGTACGGGCGTTGGTCTTAGTGCGCTGACCATTGGCCGGCAGTCCGCGACGGTGCCGCAAACCCCGATAGCAGCCGATGTCCATCAGCCGCTTGATATTCATAGTAGTTTCGCCGCGCAGACTACCTTCGACCTTGTGGCTGACCTCAATGATCGAGCGCAAACTGCTGACCTGATCTTCGCTCAACTCGCTGATGCGAGTCTGGGGCTCAATCCTCGCCTGCGAGGCAATGCGACTGGCCGTTGTGTGTCCAATGCCAAAGATATAAGTCAATGCAATGGCGACCCGCTTGTCGCGGGGTAAATCTACACCTGCTATGCGCGCCATTATGTTGTTCCTCAGCCTTGTTTCTGTTTGTGGCGGGGATTGCGCTTGCATATAACGCGCACGACCCCATGCCGACGGACGATTTTACACTCGTTACAGCGCTTGCTGACAGATGCTCTAACTTTCACGGTTCTCGCTCCAAGTGAGGTTTAGCCGCGGCGTCCCTGAATCTTGCCGCGCTTCATAAATCCTTCGTAGTGGCGCGTCATTAGCTGGGACTCTAACTGCTGCAAGGTATCTAAAGCTACGCCAACGACAATTAAAAGCCCTGTCCCACCAAAAAACTGGGCAAAAGAAGGAGCCACGTTGAATTGCTTGGTGACGAAGAAAGGAAAAATGGCTACCATAGCGAGGGCGATAGAGCCTGGCAGGGTAATGCGCGTCATAATGCCATCAATGTGCTGGGCAGTCCGGGGACCGGGACGGACGCCCGGGATGAATCCCCCGTGCTTTTTCATGTTGTCCGCAAGCTGGTTGGGATCCATGACGATGGCCGTATAAAAATACGCAAAGAAGATTATCATCAACCCATAAACGAACCAATAAAACAGGTGTTCGGTCGAGAAAAACGAACCTATCGCCAGCATGAACTCGTGGCCTGGAAACATCTGCGTGATCGTGCCGGGTAGAAACATAATCGACTGGGCAAATATGATCGGAATCACGCCCGCGGTGTTGATCCGCAAGGGAATGTGCGTGGTCTGGCCACCGTAAACCCGACGCCCGACGACGCGCTTGGCGTACTGAACGGGAATTTTGCGCAGCCCCTGAGTCAGCAAGATCACAAAGGCCACTACGGCAAACATGAGCGCGACGAGGAAGATCTCTTCAATGATATTCTTACTGAAACCGCGATTGATGATAAAGAGATTGTATTCCTGACCGATCGCGTAAGGCAATTCGGCGACGATGCCGATGAAGATGATCAGGGAAATGCCGTTGCCAATACCGCGTTCTGTGATCTGCTCGCCCAACCACATGATAAAGATCGTGCCAGTAGTGATCGTCAGCATAGTCGCTAGCGTAAAGCCAATACCTGGGTCGGCAACAGCCGGCTGGCCCGAGTACGGGGCCTTGATGTTGGTAATAAAAAAACTGACGCCATAGGATTGAGCGGCCGCTAGAAAAACCGTACCGTAGCGCGTGTACTGAGTAATTTTTTTGCGCCCCTCTTCGCCTTCGCGCTGCAATTTCTGGAAGTAGGGAATAACCGCGCCTAGCAACTGCAAAATGATTGAGGCACTAATATAGGGCATGATGCCCAGCGCGAATATTGTCCCACGGGTGAAAGCACCGCCCACAAACATGTCGTACAACCCAAAGAGGGTGTTCCCGGCACTTTCAAAGTACTCTTTGAGCACGACCAACTCGACGCCGGGGACCGTGATCTGACCACCGATGCGATAGACGACCAAAAGCCCTACAGTAAAGAGAATGCGCCGCCGCAAGTCGGGAATTTTGAAGCAGTTTTGGAAACTCTGCACCAACCGCATCAAATCACCTCGGCTTGGCCGCCCGCTCTGGCGATCTTCTCTGCTGCCGCAGCGGAGAATTTGTGCGCCTTGACCGTCAGAGGCTGACTCAGTTCCCCTTCGCCTAGGACCTTCAGTAGCCCCGATGGCTTGGCGATCAATCCGGCAGTAGCCATTTGCTCTGGCCCGACTGGCCCGCTGAATCCCCGCTCTTCGAGGTCCCGCAGATTGACGACCTGATAGGTCGTTTTGAATTTGTGATTGGAAAAACCCACTTTGGGGATGTGGCGATACAGCGGTAATGTCCCGCCGGTGAACCCAATGCGGTTGCCGCGCCTAGCACCGGATCTAGCCCGCTGGCCTTTGTGGCCTTTGCCTGCGGTTTTGCCCGTTCCCGAACCCGGCCCTTGCCCCAACCGCTTGCGATTCCGCTTAGACCCCGGAGGGCATTTTATGTTTTCTAGACGCATGGCACACTCTCGCTTAATTTGCTATTTCCTCAACTGAAACCAGATGTTTGACTTTGGCGATCATGCCCCGGATCTGCGGCGTGTCGTCGTGGACGACCTGTTGATATAGACGCTTGATTCCCAAGGCCGAGATCGTTGCCTTTTGACTTTTGGCGCGACCGATGGCACTGCGCCGCTGCGTAATGACCAGTTTCATTGGCTGTCAATCCCAAGCGCGGAGCGATTCCACTGGCACCCCGCGTTCCCGAGCTATCATCTCGGCACTGCGCAGTTGTGTCAGTGCTTTGACGGTCGCCTTCACTGAATTCTGCACGTTGTTGGAGCCGAGAGATTTGGTCAGAATATCGTGGACGCCAGCCAACTCCAGTACGATGCGGGTGCCACCGCTGGCAATGATTCCGGTTCCTGGAGTAGCAGGCTTAAAAAGAACTTTGGCTGCACCGAAGGCTCCGACGACCTCATGCGGTATGGTCCCATCGGTCACCGGAACCTCGAAAACGTTCTTTTTGGCCGCCTCGGCCCCTTTGCGGATGGCCTCGGCGATCTCGCCGGCTTTGCCAGCACCAAACCCCACTCGGCCATTGCGGTCGCCAACTACGACCATCGCGCTAAAGCTGAAGCGCCGCCCGCCCTTGCGCACATGCGAAACTCGCTTGATGCTGTTTTGGACGACAACTTCGTTCAGCTCTGCACCGCTGGGGTCGGATTTCGATTTGCTAGTATCTGTTTTCGCCACACCATTCTCCCTTAGAAATTCAAGCCCGCTTCCCGCGCCCCATCGGCCACGGCTTTGACTACCCCGTGATAGAGAAATCCACCGCGGTCAAAGACGACCTGTTCAATGCCTTTTTCGCGTGCCTTAGCAGCGACCATTTTGCCAACCTCGTGCCCTTGCGCCACGCGACTGTCAAACTGCCGCTCCTTCAGTTCCTGCGACCGAGTGGAAAGCCCTAAAAGGGAATGACCCGCCACGTCGTCGACTAGCTGGACCTCAATATGGCGCAAGGAACGATGCACCACCAGGCGCGGACGCGTGGGCGTACCGGAGACAATTTTGCGCAGCCGGTGTCGCCGTCGCTGCCGTCGCTGGCGATTCTCAACCAAGTGTTTTTTGTCTTTCATTAGCCTACGGCCGCCTTGCCCTGTTTCCAGTGAATGGTCTCGTTTTCATAGCGGATCCCCTTGCCCTTGTAGGGCTCTGGGCGGCGCTTGAAGCGAATATCGGCGGCCACCTGCCCCACGAGCTGCTTGTCAATGCCCCTAACGACAATACGGGCTTGTGCCCCACCCGTGCCTGGGGACACTTCGACTTGGATATCCTCGGGCAACTCGTAGATCACTGGATGCGAATAACCTATGTGGAGCACGAGTTGCTTGCCTTGGACCTCAGCCCGGTACCCCACGCCGAATAGATCCAAGTTCTTAAAAAAACCCTCGGAGACTCCTTCGACCGCGTTGGAGATCAAGGTTCGGGTCAATCCGTGTAGGGAGCGAGCCTGTTTGCTTTCGCTTTTCCGCGTCACCATTAACACGCTGTCTTGCTGAGCCACAGCGAGGTACTCAGCGACAAACGGCACTTGTAACTGGCCCTTTGGCCCTTTTACAGAGACCTTAGCAGGGGCCAACGCGACTTCAACACCCTGCGGTAGGGGAAGGGATTTGTTGCCTATGCGCGACAATTAACATTCTCCCAGTGGCTTCATTTACCAAACGCTACAGAGGATTTCGCCGCCTACGCCGTTCATCCTCGCTTGTTTATCCGTCATCACTCCCTTAGAGGTGGAGACGATAGCGATGCCTAGGCCGCGGAGCACACGCGGGACATCGGTTTTACTCGCATATTGACGCAACCCAGGCTTGCTGACGCGCTTTAGCCCACGAATGATGCTATTTTCATTCTGATCGTAGCGTAGATAGAGCCGCAAGATGCCCTGCTTACCGTCCTCGATAAAAGCGAAGTTGTCGATAAAACGGGACTCGGCTAATACGCGAGCCACTTCGCGCTTCAGCTTGGAGGCGGGGACGTCAACTCTCGAATGGTTGGCGCTACAGGCGTTGCGAATGCGGGTCAACATATCCGCTAGGGGATCTGTCATACTCATATTAATTCCTCCAACCTCCTACCAACTCGCCTTGCTAACGCCCGGAATCTCGCCCTTGAGAGCCAACTCGCGAAAACAGATGCGGCACAGTCCGAACTTGCGATACACTGCACGCGGACGCCCACAGCGATGGCAACGGGTATAGGCTCGCGAGGAAAACTTGGGTTTGCGCTGCGCTTTAGTTATCAAACATTTTTTTGGCATTAGCAGTTTCTTTCCGACTCTATCGACTGAAGGGCATGCCCAGCAACTGAAGCAACGCTCGGCTTTCCTCGTCGCTTTTGGCCGAGGTGACGATGGTGATATTCATGCCCCGGACTTGGTTGATCATATCGTAGTTGATTTCGGGAAATATGATCTGTTCCTTGATGCCTAGATTGTAATTGCCGCGTCCGTCGAAACTTTTGGGAGAAATCCCGCGAAAATCCCGCACTTGCGGCAAGGCGAAACTGATCAAGCGGTCGAGAAAATCGTACATGCGACTCCCCCGCAAAGTGACCATGCAACCGACCGGCATACCGACGCGCAACTTGAAGTTTGAAATCGCCTTCTTGGCATGGCGGATGGTAGGCTTTTGACCGGTGATCGCCGTCAATTCGGCTACCGCACCTTCGAGCACCTTGGGCTCCTGCACGGCCTCACCAACCCCCATATTGACGATGATCTTCTGCAGACGCGGCACCTGCATGTCGTTTTTAAATGAGAAACGGGTCTTGAGTTGGGACAACACCTCTTCTCGGTATTGCTTTTTGAGTCTGGCTTCGTACATGGCTTACTCTGGATCAATCATTTCGCCGCTGCGCATAGAGACGCGCACGCATTTGCCATTATCCAATTTCTTGTGACCGATGCGCGTTGGTAGGTCGGTTTTGGGGCAGACGATCATGACATTGGAAACGTGAATGGGGGCCTCGCGTTCAACGATACCCCCTTGGGGATCGCGCGAGGTGGGACGGGTGTGGTGTTTGCGCATATTCACGCCTTCGACAATGATTCGCCCCCGATCCTTAAACACACTAAGTACCGTCGAACGCCGTCCTTTGTCGTTGCCGCTTATGACCTGTATTGTATCGCCTTTGCGAATGTCCATTGCGCTCTTCCTCAGACTACCTCGGGTGCCAGCGATACAATGCGCATGTACTGCCTCTCGCGCAATTCGCGGGCCACAGGCCCGAATATGCGAGTACCTGTTGGCTCCTTGTCGTCGTTGACCAACACAGCGGCGTTGTCGTCAAAGCGAATATAAGAGCCATCGGGACGGCGATATTCCTTCTTCGTCCGCACGACTACAGCCTTGACCACTTGCCCTTCTTCTAAAGGCCCGTTCGGTACTACGCCGTGGACAGCGACTACGATCAGGTCGCCAATACCGGCATAGCGCTTACGAGAACCCCCGAGCACGCGAATGCAGCGGCCTGTGCGGGCCCCGGCATTATCGGCCATTTTGACTACGCTGTATTCCCGAATCATTTTATTCCTACAAGCCTAAGTTTTAATCTACTGCCGCTCTAATACATCAACGAGCCGCCAACGCTTGGTTTTGCTCATCGGGCGGCATTCCTCAATGCGCACGAAATCGCCAACCTGCGACTCTTCCCGCTCGTCGTGGGCGACAAACTTGGCGGTGCGGCGGATGATCCGGCCATACAGGGCATGCGGAATGCGCTGTTCGACCGCTACGATCCGCGTCTTGACGTTGTTGGCCTTGAGCACTCGGCCTTCGGCCTGCCGTCGGTCCTTTTTTCGTTCAGCCATCGGCTACCTCCCTCCCAGCGGCCAAGGAGCGAATGCCGAGTGCGTGTTCTTTAAGCACGGTGTGAGCCTTGGCAATATCGCGCCGAACTTGCCGCAACCGAATGGGACTAGTCAACTGACCGGCTACGTGCTGAAAACGCAGATTGAAGAATTCCTCGTGTAATTCTTCCAACCTGTTTTGCACTTCTTCTGAACTCATTTCGCGCAATTCGCTCACCTTCATAGCTTCATGCAACTCGTTTGACGACCTTGGTCTTGATGGGGAGTTTGTGTCCCGCGCGGCGAAAGGCCTCGCGAGCCATGTCTTCGGGCACACCGGAAAGCTCAAACATCACCCGCCCGGGCTTGACCACCGCAACCCATCCTTCGGGCGATCCCTTGCCTTTGCCCATGCGAGTTTCGGCCGGTTTCTTGGTAATCGGTTTGTCGGGAAAAATGCGGATCCACATCTTGCCCGTACGGCTCATCGCCCGACTAATCGCCACGCGCATGGCCTCGATCTGACGGCTGGTAATCCAACAAGGCTCGAGCGCTTTAAGGCCGTATTCGCCGAAGGAGACCATGTCCCCGCCTTTAGTTTGGCCGCGCATACGGCCTCGCGCCTGTTTCCTCCACTTGGACTTCTTGGGCATCAACATAAGAGAGCCTCGCTGTAATCAGACCGCCTGAGCGGCCCCTTCTCCTTCGGCCACAACTTCGCCGTGACAAATCCAAACTTTTACGCCTACAGTCCCCGATACGGTATAAGCCGTCGCTGTGGCGTAGTCGATATCAGCACGCAGCGTGTGCAACGGGACCCGACCGGCTGGCTCAGAACGCTCGCGCCGGCCCATCTCCGAACCACCGATGCGCCCGGAACAGACGATGCGGATACCTTCGGCTCCCATGCGCATCGACGAGGCTACAGATTTCTTCATGGCCCGGCGAAAGGAAACGCGTTGCTCTAGCTGGCGGGCCAGATTGTCGGCCACTAGCTGAGCATCTAGTTCGGGCTTCTTGATCTCTTGGATATTGAGAGAAACATCCTTGCTAGTCACCAGTTTGAGCTCGTCGCGAATTTTATCGACTTCGGCCCCGCGACGACCAATGGCAATACCAGGACGCGCTGTATACACTTCAACGGTAACTCGCTTGGGCTGGCGTTCGATATTGATCTGCGATACACCAGCCCGCTGTAGGCGCTGGCGCACGTAGCGCCGCAATTCGAGGTCTTCCTTGAGCAACTCGGAAAAATCCTTTTCGGCGAACCAATTTGAACGCCAAGGTTTGATGACCCCCAGACGGAAGCCGTATGGATGTGTTTTCTGGCCCAAGGTATCCCCCTTAATTGACCTCGTCGCTGACGACGACCGTTAGATTGCAGTGGCGCTTGCGAATGCGATTGGCCGATCCGCGCGCCCTCGGACGAATGCGCTTGAGATCGCGCCCTTCGTCGGCGAAGACGTGCGTTACATAGAGATCATCGGCATCAACCGGATTCTCCTCGTCCTGATTGATCCCATTCGATATGGCTGAACGCAGGGTCTTCTCGATCAGCTTGGCCACCGGGCGAGGCGAAAACCGAAGAATGGTAAGCGCCTCATCAACTGGCTTGCCGCGAATCAGGTCGATAAGCTGACGCACTTTAGTAGTTGGTACGCCAATTTGTTTGAGGACAGCTTTGGCTTCCATGCTTATTGCAACCTCGTACCGCGCTCGGTCAACCGGCCTCCATGACCGCGAAAAGTGCGAGTCGGAGCAAACTCGCCGAGCTTGTGCCCAACCATGTTCTCAGTGATGTACACTGGGATGAACTTATTGCCGTTGTAAACGGCTAGCGTATGGCCGACGAAGTCGGGCGTAATGGTTGAGCGCCGCGACCAAGTCCGCACGACCTGCTTATCGCCCGTGCGATTAAGGTACTCGACCTTTTCGGCTAAATGCCCGTCAATAAAAGGGCCTTTTTTAATCGATCTTGGCATAATCTCTCGCTACTTCTACTTCGCGTTGCGCCGACGTATAATCCACTGATTGCTTTGGTTCTTGCGCTTGCGCGTCTTGTAGCCCTTGGTGGGCTTGCCCCAAGGAGTGACCGGGTGCCGTCCACCTGAAGATCGGCCTTCTCCCCCCCCATGCGGATGGTCAACAGGATTCATCACTACGCCCCGCACCTTGGGTCTGCGCCCCAACCAACGGGAGCGACCAGCTTTGCCAATGACAATATTGGCGTACTCTATATTGCCTACCTGCCCCAAGGTAGCCATGCACTGGACGGGTACTTCGCGATTTTCTCCAGAAGGCAGACGCAGTTGCGCCCGCCCGCCATCGCGACCGAGAAGCTGCACTTCAGCACCCGCACTCCGCGCCAGTTGTCCGCCACGACCGGGATTGAGCTCGACATTGTGAACCGTTGCTCCCAAGGGAATGTTGGCCAACGGCAGGGCATTGCCAACCCGGATTGGCGCATCGGGACCAGCGGCGATCTCGGCCCCAACCTTCAGACCCAAAGGCGCTAGAATATAGCGCTTATCTCCATCGGCATATACGATCAGAGCGATAAACGCCGAGCGGTTGGGATCGTATTCGATCTCGGCGACCCGACCCGGCACACCAAGTTTGGTGCGCTTGAAGTCGATAACGCGATAGCGCCGCTTATGCCCCCCTCCACGCCGACGCATGGTCAGGCGACCCTGATTGTTACGTCCACCCGATTTGCCGACGGCAGCAGCAAGTAACGACTTCTCGGGCTTGCTGCGCGTCAGCTCCGCAAAGGAGTTGACCGTCTTGTAACGCAGCGTCGGGGTTGTGGGGCGAAATTTCTTGACTGCCATCTCGGGACCAATTAGCTAGATATCTTCGGCGAATTCAATGGAGTCGCCAGCCTTAAGAGTCACGTAAGCCTTTTTCCAGCCAGTACGCCGCCCCAAGTACATCCCTTGCCGCTTGGGCTTGCTGGGGACTTTAATGGTGCGGACAGATTCGACCTTAACTGCAAAAATGGATTCTATTGCTTGGCGGATCTGGAATTTGCTGGCCTTGGGGTGGACGCGAAAGGCGTATTTGTTGCTCGCACGCAACATGGAGGCTTTCTCGGTAATCACCGGCTTCTGAATAATCGCTCGCGGGTTCATTTTCTCAGCCCCTTTGGCCCCGGTTTTCTACGAGCCGGTCAAAGGCTTGGCGCGTAAATAAAACCACGTCCGCTGCCAGCAAGTCATGCGTAGATAGCGACCCTAGATGTGCCATTTTTACCTTGGGCAGATTGCGGCTCGATTTGATCAATACTGGTGAACTTTTCATAGTGATGAACAGAACTTTCTGATCTTTGAGGCCGCACGCTTCAATAATCTTTTGAAAAGAACGGGTACTGGGAGCGGGAAAGTCGAATTCGGTGACGATTTTGATCTGTCCACCTGTGCGTTTGAGCGTAAGTGCCGAGTGGAACGCCAGACGCTTGAGAGACTTGGGCAGCTTAGAAGTATAAGAACGGGGACGAGGACCAAAGGCCACACCACCACCGCGTACTAAAGGCGAGCGCAGTGAACCTCGACGCGCCTGACCCGTGCCTTTCTGACGGTGGTGCTTCTTGCTCGTGCGGGCTATTTCAGAGCGGGTCTTAACCGAGGCCGTCCCCTGCCGCTGGTTCGCTTTGGTGGCGATGACCGCTCGGTAGAGGGCGTACTCCGAAACCTCAATGCCGAATAAATCCTCTGGCAATTCCACTGAGTCGTTTGCTAGCCCCTCGCTGTTTAGCACTTCTATCTGCATGTCCATGGTCCGATCAAACCTTTATGTCGATGCCGATGCCCGCCGGCAGGTCGAGCTTCATCAGTGCGTCCACAGTCTGCGGCGTTGAATCGTAAATGTCGATGAGCCGCTTGTGAATGCGCGTCTCGAACTGTTCGCGCGATTTCTTGTCCACGTGTGGAGATCTCAGCACGGTGTACACTGTGCGAGCCGTCGGCAGTGGCACCGGGCCGGCGATACGGGCTCCGCTGCGCTTGACCGTCTGGACGATTTCGTCCACGGACTTGTCCAACGCCATGTGGTCGTAGGCTTTGAGACGAATGCGTATTCTATCAACTGCCACGGGCGCGCATCTCCCTAATACGGCTTTTCCTAATTGGAAACATCGGTGACGACGCCGGAGCCGATGGTGCGACCCCCCTCGCGAATGGCGAAACGCAGCTGCGGCTCAATGGCGATCGGCTGGATTAGCTCCACTTCCATGTTGACGTTGTCGCCAGGCATGACCATTTCGGTGCCCTCGGGCAGCGCAATACTCCCGGTGACGTCGGTAGTGCGAAAGAAAAACTGGGGGCGGTAACCGGAGAAAAAGGGCTTTTCGCGGCCACCCTCCTTGGGGGTCAACACTACGACCTCGGCCTTAAACTTGGTGTGCGGCTGAACAGAAGCGGGCTTGCAGATGACCATCCCGCGCATTAACTCAGCCTTCTCGACGCCGCGCAGCAGCAAGCCGACATTGTCTCCGGCCTCGCCCTCGTTGAGTAACTTGCGAAACATCTCGACGCCAGTGACCGTGGTCTTGCGAGTCTCCTTAATGCCGACGATATCCACCTCTTCCCCAACCTTGACCCGACCCCGCTCAATGCGCCCCGTACCAACCGTGCCTCGTCCTTGGATCGTAAATACGTCTTCGACCGGCATCAGAAAGGGCTGATCAATATCGCGCACCGGGTCGGGAATGAACTCGTCAATGGCACTCATCAATTCGTCGATCGACTGGGTGCCGGTCGGCGTGTCCACCCCTTCAAGTGCCTCAAGGGCCGAACCGCGAATCATCGGAGTATCGTCGCCATCAAAGCCATATTCTGAGAGCAGTTCCCGCGTTTCTAGCTCGACCAAGTCCAAAAGTTCTTCGTCATCTACTTGATCGACTTTGTTGAGATAGACGACAATGCTGGGCACGTTGACTTGGCGGGCCAATAGGATGTGCTCACGGGTCTGGATCATCGGCCCATCAGCGGCACTGACGACCAAAATCGAACCGTCCATTTGGGCGGCCCCAGTAATCATGTTCTTGATGTAGTCGGCATGGCCTGGACAATCAACGTGCGCATAGTGGCGCTTGTCGGTCTCGTACTCTTGGTGCGAGACATTGATCGTCACCCCGCGCGCCTTTTCTTCTGGCGCATTGTCGATATCATCAACGCTCTTAGCTTGGGCCAAACCCTTGTTGGCCAAGTGCAAGGTGATAGCCGCTGTCAAGGTGGTCTTGCCGTGATCAACGTGGCCAATAGTGCCGATATTGACATGCGGTTTGTTGCGCTGAAATTGTTCCTTAGCCATTTCTTGAATCTTCTCCTGTTCTAGCGGTTACCGCTTAACCTCGAGGGCTGTCGATAATCTGTTCGGTGATGTTGCTTGGGACGGCTTGGTATTTGGAAAACTGCATAGTAAAAAGCGCCCGGCCTTGGGTCAGCGAACGCAGGCGCGTGGCGTAGCCAAAAGTCTCGCTCAGCGGCACGAAAGCCTTGACGACTTGGGCATCAGAACGGGGATTGATGCCCTGTATCTCGCCGCGGTGCGAATTGAGATCGCCCATAACGTCGCCCAGATATTGCTCGGGGACGACGACCTCCAACTCCATAATCGGCTCCATGAGATAGGGAGATGCCTTCGCGGCACCGTCTTTGAAAGCCATGGACCCGGCGACCTTAAAGGCGACTTCCGATGAGTCAACCTCGTGATGCGACCCATCTACCAGCGCGACTTTAACATCTTCGATTGGGTAACCGGCAACAGGGCCAGTGCTCATCGCTTCAATGATACCCTCGCGCACTGGATTGATGTATTCCTTGGGAATGTTGCCGCCAACAATTTTCGACTCAAATACCAGCCCGCTGCCCGGCTCACCCGGCTCAATTTCCAACTCGACGTGTCCATACTGGCCACGGCCTCCGGTCTGTCGCACGAACCTACCTGTACTCTCGACAGCCTTGCGCAGCCCTTCTTTGTAGGCCACTTGGGGCTTGCCGACATTGGCTTCGACCTTGAATTCGCGGAAGAGGCGGTCAATAAGGATCTCTAAATGCAATTCGCCCATGCCCGACATGATCGTCTGGCCCGTCTCGTCGTCGAGCTTGATCTGAAAGGTTGGATCTTCCTCGCTGAGCTTGGACAAGGCAATGTATAACTGCTCCTGGTCCGCCCGCGTCTTTGGCTCAATTGCCACGTGGACCACCGGCTCGGCGAATTCGATCTTTTCCAAGACAATGGGATGTTGCTCATCGCAAAGCGTATCGCCAGTAGTCGTGTTTTTGAGGCCGACCACCGCGACTATGTCACCGGCATAGGCTCGAGATAACTCGGTGCGGTCATTGGCATGCATCTCCAGCAAGCGCGCGGTGCGCTCGCGACGCTCAGTCGTCACATTGTAGAGATAAGTGCCCGAGCTTAGTATGCCCGAATAGACGCGAACAAAGGTGAGACGCCCGACAAAGGGATCCGTCATAACCTTAAAGGCCAACCCGGAAAAAGGCGCATCGTCGAGGGCCGGACGCACCGCTTCCGCGCTGGAATGGGGCAGCATACCCTTGACTTCGCCGATGTCGGCAGGAGACGGCAGATAGTGTAGCACCGCGTCAAGCAAGCGCTGGACGCCTTTATACTTATACGCACTGCCGCACGTTACGGGCACGGCCTTCAGCGAGATGGTGGCTTGGCGCAGCGCGGCTCGGATTTCGTCGGGGTGAATTTCCTCCCCTTCGAGAAATTTTTCGAGGAGCCCATCGTCGAATTCAGCCACCGCCTCTAACAGCTTTTCGCGGTATTGCAAGGCCTCCTCCAGCAAGTCCGCGGGGATCTCATCCTCGAAAAACTTGACGCCTTGACTGGCCTCTTCGTAAGTAATGGCCTTCATCTCGACCAAGTCTATCAAGCCGTTGAACGTCTCACCAACGCCGATGGGCAACTGGACCGGCACAAAATTGCTGTTCAATCGCTCTTGGAGCATGCTGAGTACTTGAAAGAAATCAGCTCCGTTGCGATCCATTTTGTTGACAAAAGCAATGCGTGGAACGCGGTATTTGTCGGCTTGACGCCAGACGGTCTCGGATTGTGGCTCAACGCCGCCGACCGCGCAGAAAACGCCTATGGCACCGTCGAGTACGCGCAGTGAACGCTCGACCTCGGCAGTGAAATCCACATGGCCGGGCGTATCGATAATGTTGATGCGGTGATCTTTCCATTGGCAAGCAGTAGCAGCAGAGGTTATGGTAATTCCGCGCTCGCGCTCTTGCTCCATCCAATCCATCGTCGCTGTACCGTCATGGACCTCTCCCATGCGGTGAACTCGGCCAGTATAGTAGAGGATTCGCTCGGTCGTAGTGGTCTTGCCAGCGTCGATATGAGCCGCAATTCCGATATTGCGCGTGTCTTTTTGTGCGAACTTTCGTGCCATTTGGCTTGGGAACTCCCTAAAATCTGTAATGAGCGAAGGCCTTATTCGCCTCGGCCATGCGGTGGACATCTTCCTTCATTCGCACAGCCCCACCTTCCCCCCTTGATGCAGCGATAAACTCGTTGGCCAACCGTTCGGCCATAGTGCGCTCTGAGCGCTCGCGGGCAAAGCGAATCAACCAGCGAATCGAACGCGCCGTGCGCTCGTCTGGCCGCATTTCGACCGGCACCTGATACGTTTGACCACCGACTCGACGCGATTTAACCATGACGATAGGCTTGGCATTTTCCAGTGCCTTCTGGAAGACATCAATCCCGTCTCGGCCACTGCGTTCGGCAGCCAGGTCAATCGAGTCGTAGAATATGCGCTCGGCCACGCTCTTCTTGCCTTGTTTCATCAGTGAATTTACGAACCTCGCTGCCAATACATTGTGGAATTTCGGATCCGGCAGTAGCTTGCGCTTGATTGCTTTTTTACGCCGCGACATTGCTCGTACCCTTAGGTTGGCCGCCGGGTGCCATACTTGGAGCGACCCTGACGGCGATCAGCCACGCCCGTCGCATCGAGGACACCACGCACGATGTGGTAGCGCACACCGGGGCAGTCCTTGATGCGACCTCCGCGCACTAAGACGATGGAGTGTTCCTGTAGGGTGTGGCCCTCGCCTGGCACGTAAGCCGTAACTTCAATCCCCGTAGTCAAACGCACACGAGCCATCTTGCGCAGAGCCGAATTAGGCTTCTTGGGCGTTTGGGTGTAAACACGCGTACAAACGCCACGGCGCTGGGGGCAACCTCTCAGCGCTGGGGAATCCGTCTTTTTCAGTGATTTTTGCCGGCTTTTGCGGACCAGCTGGCTAACCGTTGGCAAACGCTCTTTCTCCTCGTCATTCCGTTAAATAGCAAGCTCATAATTTACATACAAACGGTATAACTGTCAACACTACTCGCCCAAAACACCTGTTTCCGCAGCCGCCATTTCGGTCAACTCGGCCTTGCCATTGCCTTCGGGATCCAAGCTCTCATAGGTGCCATCTTGGTAGTGCCCGGTACCGGCTGGGATCAAGCGGCCGATGATGACGTTTTCCTTGAGGCCGCGCAGGTGGTCTATCTTGCCTTGCACGGCAGCCTCGGTCAACACGCGCGTTGTCTCTTGGAAAGAGGCAGCAGAGATAAAGCTATCCGTGCGTAAAGAAGCACGGGTAATGCCCAAAAGGATCGACTGGCAAGTGGCTGGCTCTCCACCCTCGTCCTCAACTTTTTTATTCTCCCTTTTGAAGCGGATATTATCCACTTCCTCCCCCTCGAGGAAATTCGTGTCGCCGGGATAAGTGATGCGCACCTTCTGCAGCATCTGCTTGACAATGACCTCAATGTGCTTGTCGTTGATCTCCACAGCCTGAAGGCGATAGACATCCTGAATCTCGTTGACCAAGTACTCCTGCACCTTCTTCACGCCTTGGACTCGCAAGATGTCGTGCGGGTTGACAGCCCCTTCGGAGAGGCGCTCGCCGGCTTCGACTCGGTCGCCTTCATGCACGCGCAAGTGCTTGCCGTAGGGAATCAAGTATTTCTTTTTTTCGCCATCCTCATCGTCCCGCGAGGGCGGGGTGACGAACAGTTCGCGGTTGCCGCGGATTAAACCGCCAAAGCTCACCGTGCCGTTAATTTCTGATATGACCGCCGGTTCCTTGGGCCGACGCGCCTCAAAGAGTTCGGCAACCCGCGGCAACCCGCCGGTGATGTCGCGCGTCTTGGAACGCTCGCGCGGGATTTTGGCCAACACCTGCCCCGGTGCGACTTGATCGCCATCTTCGACTAGCAGACGCGCACCGACCGGAATTAAAAAAGAACGGCTTCCATAGTCGTCCCCCTCGATCTCAATTGCCGGACTCACCGAGCGGCCGCGCTCTTCGACGATACTGCGGACGCTCAGGCCCGTACTTTCGTCGAATTCCTCGCGCATAGTTTCCTTATTGATAGCTATGAACCGGGTCCGGCCCGGGCGGTCGGTGAGAATCACATTGTTGTATGGATCCCATTCGTACAGCACATCCCCCATCTCGACTTGGTCCCCATTTTCGACCTTGAGCACTGCGCCATAAGGGGTGGCGACAGACGAGCGCACTCGATTCTGTTCGTCAAGCAAGCCAATTTCGCCATTGCGCCCGACGACCATGACGCCGGTTGTAGGGTTTTGCACCGTATCGACTTTGGAAAATTGAACGCGGCCAGCCCGGCGCGCGGTGATCTGCGACTGTTCGGCGATGCGACTCGCCGTACCGCCGATGTGAAAAGTTCGCAGCGTGAGCTGAGTACCTGGTTCACCAATACTCTGTGCGGCTACGACCCCAACGGCCTCGCCCACATTGACCTCGCGGCCGGTACCCATGTTGCGTCCGTAGCACTTGATGCAAACGCCACGCTCGGACTCGCATGTGAGCACCGAGCGAATAACCACTTTTTCAATGCCGGCTTGAGCAATGCGATTGGCGTCTTCCTCTTCCAACAGGGTGCCTGCGCGGGCCACCACATTTTTGTCGGCATCTTCAGCGTCTTTTTGCAATACTCGCCCGATGATGCGGTCGGCCAGCGGCTCAATTACCTCCTCTCCATCTTTGAGAGCACCGATCTCCAACCCTTGGCTAGTCATGCAGTCTTCTTCGCTGATCACCATATCTTGAGCCACATCGACCATCCGCCGCGTCAGATATCCAGCTTCGGCCGTCTTCAGAGCCGTATCGGCCAAACCCTTGCGCGCTCCGTGGGTCGAGATGAAGTATTCGAGCACCGACAGCCCTTCTTTGAAAGAGGCGATAATCGGCGTTTCGATGATTTCGCCGACGGCACCGGTCAGCTTTTTCTGCGGCTTGTTCATCAAACCGCGCATGCCGCCTAGCTGTTTGATCTGATCCTCGCTGCCGCGCGCACCAGAATCCTTCATAACGTAAACCGAGTTAAAGCCCTCTTCGGCTTCCTCAAGCGTACGTTGCACCGCGCGCGAGACCTCCGATGTGGTATGAGTCCAGATATCTATGATCTTGTTGTAGCGCTCGCCATCAGTGATGATGCCGTTGGCATACTGATCGCGGACTTTCTCCACTTCCTTGAGCGCTCCGTCAATGAGCTTGGTTTTAGTATCGGGCACGACTACGTCGTCAACGGCGATGGATACGCCGGCTAGCGTCGCGTAGTGATAGCCCATGCTCTTGAGCTGATCGACGAACTCGGCTGTGCGCCTGTTGCCCAGCAAGCGATGCACTTGGGCGGTAATGCTCTTGATATCGCCCTTGTCAACCGTGCGATTGATAAAGCCGATTTCCTCCGGGAGCACCTCGTTAAAAAGCAAGCGACCGACGGTCGTATCCACCATCTCGCCATCAATGCGCACCACGACCGGCTGGTGCAAGGTGATGCGACCAGATTCAAAAGCCGCAACCGCCTCGGTCTTGTTGGCAAAGGAGCGCTCGACTCCGCCTGCTTCGCTAAAACGCACCTTGGTCAGGTAATAACTGCCGAGCACAATGTCCTGAGGGTTGTCCATGACAACCGGCTCGCCATCGGCCGGCTTGAGGATGTTGTTGGTAGAAAGCATCAGAAGGCGCGCCTCGATCTGAGACTCAAACGAGAGCGGGACATGCACGGCCATCTGGTCGCCATCGAAGTCAGCATTAAAGGCGGCGCAGACCAGCGGGTGCAGGCGAATGGCCTTCCCCTCGACGAGAATGGGCTGAAACGCCTGAATACCCAACTTGTGCAACGTCGGTGCCCGATTGAGCAATACGCAGTGGTCGCGAATAATCTCCTCGAGAATATCCCAGACCTCTGGGCGCTCGCGCTCGACCAACTTCTTGGCACTTTTGACGGTTTGCACCAGCCCTTTTTCTTCTAACTTTTTGATTACAAATGGCTTAAATAGCTCTAGGGCCATTCCTTGGGGCAGACCGCACTGGTACAGTTTGAGTTCTGGACCGACGACGATGACCGAACGACCCGAATAGTCAACGCGTTTACCTAGCAAGTTTTGGCGAAAACGGCCCTGTTTGCCTTTGAGCAGATCGCTGAGCGACTTGAGCGAGCGACTGCTGTCGCCGCGCACGGCCCGCGAGCGACGCCCGTTGTCGAAGAGGGCATCAACGGCTTCTTGAAGCATCCTCTTCTCGTTGCGCAGAATGACTTCGGGAGCCTTGATGTTGATCAGCTTCTTCAAGCGGTTGTTGCGATTGATGACCCGGCGGTAGAGGTCGTTGAGGTCGGAAGTGGCGAAGCGACCACCTTCTAAGGGCACCAAGGGACGCAGGTCCGGCGGAATGACCGGAATGTTGTCGAGAATCATCCACTCGGGCCGGTTTTCGGACTGGCGGAAGGCTTCGACGACCTTGAGCCGCTTGAGGGCTTCTTGCTTGCGTTGGATCGAACTCTCCATTCGAACCAAGGTTCGCAACTCAGCCGAGAGCTCTTCAATGTCGATCTCCTCTAAGAGCCGCCTGACTGCGGGTGCTCCCATTTCGACCTCGGGGTCGCCGCCTTCTTCTCGTATCTCGAAAAGCTCCTCCTCCGTCAAAAGAGCCAACTTCTCCACAGGTGCGTCCTGCGGATCAATGACGACATAGGACTCGTAATAGAGGATGCGCTCAAGGTTGCGCATCGAGATGTCGAGCAGGGCACCGATGCGCGAAGGTAGCGACTTGAAATACCAGATGTGGGAAACCTGTACGGCCAACTCAATGTGCCCAAGGCGCTCGCGGCGGACCTTGACCTGCGTGACCTCGACGCCGCAACGGTCACATACTACGCCTCGATAGCGGATGCCCTTATACTTGCCGCAGTGGCAGTTCCAGTCCTTGACTGGACCGAAGATGCGCTCGCAGAACAACCCATCGCGCTCCGGCTTGAAGGAGCGGTAGTTGATCGTCTCAGGTTTGGTGACCTCCCCTTTCGACCAAGCGCGAATGGTCTCGGGAGAAGCAAGCTGAATGCGGATAGAATCGAAATCAGTCGGTTTACGCGCTGCATTGGTAGTCTGTACCACTGGCACCCCCTTTGCGCTTTATGCGAATGCTCTGCAATTCAATGTGCCTCGACGATCCTGCTATCTTCGAGGATCACATCCAGACACAAACTCTGTAATTCCTTGACCAGCACATTGAACGATTCTGGAATGCCTGGTTCCGGCGGATTCTCTCCTTTCACGATGGCCTCGTAGATCTTAGAACGCCCAGCGACGTCGTCGGATTTGACCGTCAACATCTCTTGGAGCGTGTAGGCCGAGCCATAGGCCTCCAGTGCCCACACTTCCATCTCGCCGAAACGCTGGCCGCCGAACTGCGCCTTGCCGCCCAAGGGCTGCTGAGTGACCAGCGAGTACGGCCCGATGGAGCGCGCGTGAATTTTGTCGGCGACCAAGTGCGAAAGCTTTAACATATATATGTAGCCTACAGTCACTCGCTTATCTAGCTTGGTACCGGTCCGCCCATCGTAGAGCACTTGTTTGCCGTCGTTGGGTATCTTGGCCTCGTCGAGCATGGCTCGCACCTCGTCGAGAGACGCCCCGTCGAAAACCGGGGTCGCCACATGCACGTCTAGGGCATGGGCAGCCATGCCTAGATGGGTTTCAAAGATCTGGCCCAAGTTCATCCGCGAGGGCACACCCAAGGGGTTGAGGGCAATATCTACGGGCGTACCGTCCTCGAGGAAGGGCATATCCTCCTCCGGCGCGATATACGCGACTACCCCCTTGTTACCGTGGCGCCCAGCCATCTTGTCGCCGACCGAGAGCTTGCGCTTCTTGGCCACATAGACCTTGACTAGCTGGGCGATGCCCGGCGGCAACTCATCGCCGCGCGTGATGCGCTCTATTCGGCGCTCCGTTTGCTCGTCGATCAACTTTCGCTGCTCTTCGGCGTAGCCCAACAGTTCGGCGACTTCAACACTGACTGCGGGGTCTGCAGTCCAGTCCTCTTCAGGCTTCAGCGCAGAGAAATCTTCCCCTAACCGTTCGAGTAATCGCTCGCTCAGTTGAGTGCCTTTGCGCACCTTTAACTCATCGTCTTGAGAGTACAAGTTGCCCAGCTTGACATTCCCTACCACCTCCAGCAACCTAGTGTTGAGTTCGGCAATCAGGTGCTCCTTGCGCTCGGCCGCCTCTTTCTCACAAGCGGCGATGCTCTCCCGACGCCGGGACGAACTGCTCCGCTCGCGGCGCGAAAAAACCTTGCGGTCAATGACCACGCCTTCCATACCGGGAGGGGCTTTCAGCGATGCATCGCGGACATCCCCAGCCTTCTCGCCGAAAATTGCCCGCAAGAGACGTTCTTCGGGCGACAGTTCACTCTCCCCCTTGGGTGTCACTTTGCCGACTAGAATATCGCCGGGCCCGACCTCGGCTCCAATTCGGATGATGCCCTCGTCGTCAAGGTTGCGCACTGCTCCTTCGCTGACGTTGGGAATCTCGCGCGTGATCTCCTCTTGACCGCGTTTGGTGTCGCGCACTTGCAGCTCAAATTCCTCAATGTGGACGGAAGTGAAGATGTCCTTTTTGAGGAGGCGCTCACTGACGACGATGGCATCTTCAAAGTTGTAGCCGTTCCAAGGCATAAAGGCAACTAAGACATTCACGCCTAGGGCTAAGTCCCCGCGGTCCGTAGCGGCACCATCGGCCAAGGGCTGACCGGTCTGCACCTTGTCGCCAACTTGGACCAAAGGCCGCTGGTTGATGCAGCAGTCTTGGTTGGAACGGGCGAACTTGGTCAACTTGTACTCGTCGGCATCTGCTGTGTCCAACGGAGTCAACCGCGTACTGTACTTCTTGTCGCGGCGCACAATAATGCGCTCGGCATCAACGCTGACGACCACGCCAGGATTGCGGGCTACGACGATCGCCCCCGAATCGCGCGCGACTTTGCTCTCCATGCCAGTGCCGACATACGGTGCTTCGGTAAAGAGCAACGGCACGGCTTGACGCTGCATGTTGGAGCCCATAAGCGCTCGGTTGGCGTCGTCGTGTTCGAGGAAGGGGATGAGAGCCGCCGCCCCGCTGACGAGTTGATTGGGCGATACGTCCATGTAGTCAACCTCGTCAGGGGTTACCATCGGATAATCATCCCGCTTGCGCGCTTTGACCAATGGATTGAGAAATTTGCCTGCGTCGTCAATGGGTGCGTTGGCTTGGGCGATGATGTATTTGTCTTCTTCTGCCGCGGTCAGAAACTCGATCTCATTTGTCACCTTACCATTTATCACCTTGCGGTACGGCGTTTCCAGAAATCCGAAGGAATTGACCCGTGCATACGTACTCAACGAGGAGATCAGGCCGATATTGGGGCCTTCTGGCGTCTCGATGGGACATATCCGACCATAGTGCGTATAATGCACATCCCGCACTTCAAAACCAGCGCGGTCGCGGGTTAGCCCCCCCGGACCGAGGGCACTAAGGCGGCGCTTGTGGGTTAGCTCGTCGAGCGGATTGGTCTGCTGTATAAATTGCGAGAGCTGGCTCGAACCGAAAAACGTTTGGACCACGGTGGAAACCGTTCGCGCATTGACCAAATCGTGCGGCGTGATCTGGTCTTCGTCGCGTAGGCTCATGCGCTCGCGAATCGTCCTCGACATGCGCGTCAGGCCAATGCTGAATTGCTGGGCTAGCAACTCGCCGACCAAGCGCACGCGGCGATTGCCCAGATGATCGATATCGTCAGTATTGCCCTGCCCCACCCGCAAGCCCAACAGATAGTTGATTATCGCCATGAAATCCTCGAGATGCAGCACCGTGCTCTCGAAGGGGATGCCCACGTCCAAACGGCGATTGATGCGATAGCGGCCCACATCGCCTAGGTTGTAGCGCTTGGCGTTAAAAAAGAGCCGATCCAGCAATTCGCGCACGGTCGCGATATTGGGCGGGTCGCCGGGACGCAGGAGGGTGTAGATACGCGTGAGGGCATCTTCCTCGTCTTTACTCGGGTCCTTAACGAGCGTATTTTCTATGACCCCGGGATCCTTGTCCGGTGGGGCGGCCAGCACCTTTAACTTCTCGATATTCGCCACCTGTAGCTTGGCTAGGTTTTCGCCACTTATCTGCTCGTAGGCATCTAGTAAAATTTCACCGCTGTCTTTATCGACGATGTCCTCGCCGCCGTTATAGCGGTCGATCAATTCTTCGTCTATAGCTTCCTCAACCTCCTCGCGAAATAGACTGAGAATTTCGCCATTCTTGGAGAAGCCGAGCGCCTTCAGGAGCGAAGTCACCGGCAGCTTGCGCTTCCGGTCGATATGCACGTACATGATGTCGTTGATGTCCATGCTGAACTCTAGCCACATCCCCTTGTGGGGCAGGACCCGCGCCGAGAACAGCCGCTTGCCATTGGGATGCAAATTCTCGTCGAAGAACACTCCTGGCGAGCGGTGGAGTTGGCTGACGACTGCGCGTTCAGCTCCGTTGATGATAAACGTCCCTTCGCTAGTCATCAGAGGCAATTCGCCCAAGAACACGGTCTGTTCGACCACGTCCTTGACTGGAAGGTCCCGGCTTTCCTTGTCGCGGGTTACGAGGCGCAGAGTCGCACGCAGCGGGGCGGCAAAAGTCATGTCCCGTTCGCGGCATTCCTCTTCGCTGTAGCGGGGATTGCCAATGGAGTAGCTGACATATTCGAGGGAGTATATCCCATTGGCATCGGTAACGGGAAAAATACTCTGGAAGACCAAGTGCAAACCGCGCCGCTGGCGCTGATGAGGCAAGACGGAGAGCTGCAGGAAGTCCTCGAAGGAGTCAAGCTGAACCGAAAGCAGGTTTGGCATCTCTGCGGCTTCTTTGATTTTGCCAAAAGAGTGCCTTTTAATACTGCCGTTCGTCTTTGCCAAAGTCCAACTCCTCAATTTGTGGTTTAAGCCAAATACTCATGGAGCTATTGGCCAATAGCTCCATGAATGTGCGCTGCAGAAAAGCAGGTATGAACGAATAAGCTCCTACGTAAGCAGCCGTCCTTACTGGAGTTCTACCGTGGCTCCGGCATCCTGCAATCGGGTCTGGATTTCTTCGGCTTCTTCCTTGGTCGCCCCTTCCTTGATCGGCTTGGGAGCCTCGTCGACGAGTGCCTTGGACTCTTTCAGCCCTAAGCTAGTGATCTCTCGGACGATCTTGATAACTTGGATCTTCTTCTCGCCAGCGTTAGTGAGCACTACGTCAAAAGAATCCTTTTCCTCGGCGACCTCTTCGCCAGCACCAACGCTGGGCATCGCACCAGCCATCATCATCGGTGCTGCGGCCGACACGCCAAACTTGTCTTCAAGGGCCTTGACCAACTCGGCTAGTTCTAGGACCGTTAGGCCGCCGATGGTCTCAATGATTTCACCTACCTTACTATTGGCAGTGGTGACAGTGGTTTCTTCGGTCATGGGATACAGCCTCCTGTATATCCGTATTTGAGCTTGTTAAAAGGGACGAATGGGAATCAAGCGTTTTCCCCGCCTTTTTCCCGTTGCTTTTCGATGGCGGACAACGCGCAGACTAAGCCTCGGATCAACCCATTCAAGACGCTGCTTAGCCCGTAGAGCGGACTCTGGACGCCAGCAGCTACCTTACCTAGCAATTCTTCCCTAGAAGGCAGCTTAGCCAACGCCTCAACTTTGTCAGCGGCGAGGACTTCACCCTCCATAAAGCCGGTCTTGACCTGAATTTTTCCGCCATCAGCAGCGAAGTCTTGCAGAATTTTAGCCGGTGCGATGGGATCTTCTTTTGAGTAGGCCAAGGCCGTAGGCCCGGAGAAATACTTCTCGAGGCCGGCGATGCCCACTTCCTCAGCCGCGCGAATGGCCAAGCGATTTTTGATCACTTGGTATTGAACATCGCCATCGCGTAGCTTGTTGCGCAGCTCGGTCACGGCAGCTACGTCAATACCCGTAAAATCGGCCAAATAAAAGCCCTTGGCCTCGGCCATAATGGCCTTCAATTCTTCTACTTTTGCTTCTTTCTCTGCCGTCGCCATAATCGCTTTCTTTAGGTAGCCAACTGGGCGCGGTCAATCTTGATGCCCGGCCCTACTGCCGACGAGAGGACTAACTTGCGGATGTACTGCCCTTTTGCCGCGGCCGGCTTGGCGCGCAAAATGGCATCGGTAAACGCTTGGGCGTTTTCGACCAGCGCCTGATCGGTAAAAGACAGCTTGCCGATGGGGCCTTGGGCGTTGTTGCCGGACTTACTATCGGCACGGTATTCAATGCGGCCGGCCTTGGCCTCGCGAACGGCCTGGGCGACCTCGCGCGTTACCGTGCCGGTCTTGGGGTTGGGCATCAAGCCTCTCGGCCCCAGGATCCTTCCCAACTTACCTACCTGCCCCATCATATCTGGAGAGGCAATGACTAGGTCGAAATCGAGCCAACCGCCCTGGATCTTCTCGGCCATATCGGCCCCACCGACAAAATCGGCTCCAGCATCTTCGGCCTCCTGCACTAGCGGTCCTTGGGTGATGACTAAGACCCGGAGTTCCTTCCCGGTACCGTGAGGCAACATCACTGTGCCGCGCAGCGATTGGTCGGCCTGGCGACCATCAATTCCCAAGTTGCAAGCAAGCTCGACAGTAGGGTCGTAATTGCACACCGGAAATCCCTTGAGGATCTGGATCCCCTCTTCCCACGAATAGGCCCTGTCGCGGTCGAAAGACGCCAAGGCGTTTCTGTATTTTTTTCCTCTGGCCATACCTTAAACCTCTTATGAGGGTTTACAATGCGAAGCAACTACTCGACCAAGAGCCCCATACTGCGGGCCGTTCCCGCGATCATCGACATCGCGGCTTCCATTGAGGCTGCGTTCAAATCGGGCATTTTCAATTCGGCGATTTCGCGCACCTGATCCGAAGATACAACGCCGATGTGATCCCGGTTGGGTACGCCCGACCCCTTGGCTTTTCCCGCAGCCCGCAACAACAACACCGCAGCCGGCGGCGTCTTAGTAATAAATGAAAACGTGCGGTCGGCGTATACTGTAATGATTACGGGAATGATCAACCCTTGCTGGTCTTGGGTCTGGGCATTGAACGTCTTGCAGAATTCCATGATATTAACGCCGTGTTGCCCCAGTGCCGGCCCAACGGGCGGCGTTGGATTCGCCTGACCGGCTGGAACCTGCAACTTGATTTGGGCTATTTCCTTTTTAGCCATTTTTTTATCTCTCTTAAAATCAGCCGACCGTCTCTTGAACCGACTCGACTTGCAACACGTCCAATTCCACAGATGTACCGCGTCCAAAAATACTCACCATGATTTTCAACCTGCGCTTCTCCGGCAGTATCTCCTGCACGGTGCCGATAAAATCTTTGAACGCGCCATCATTGACCTTAACTTGATCGTCAACGGCAAACGGAATCTCCTCGACCTCTTGATCTTTGCGGCGATCAACGTGCCCCAAGATGCGGTCAATCTCCTCCTGCCGCAGCGGTTGCGGCTTGCGTGCTGGGCCGACAAAGTTAGTTACCCCGGGAATGTTGGTCACTTGGAACCAAGCGTCCTTGGTCATTTCCATTTCCACTAGCACATAACTAGGCAAAAACCGCTTCCGAGTCTTGGTTTTCTTGCCGGCGCGGAGTTCGACCACTTCCTCGGTCGGCACGACGACTTGGGTAATCGCACCGTTGGTAGCCCCCGACTCAATGAGCGACTCCAAGTAGGTCTTTACCTTATTCTCGTGCCCCGAATACGTATGTAGAGCGTACCAGCACTGTGCCATGGCTTCAATCCGGTGTTAGCCCCCATTCGCCGAGCGTAGATTAACAAAAAGAAGCGATGCACATTGCGCGCCGCTTCCCTTTAGATACGCCCCAGCGAACATTACTGGCCTAGAAGTATTCCCCAAACAAAAGAAATAATAAGGTCGAATATGCCAATAAAAACCGCAAAAATCGCCGAAAAAACTAATACCACCCCAGTGGAACTGACCAAATCCTCGCGCGTAGGCCAACTCACTTTGGAAAATTCGGTCCGCACATCTTTGATGAAATTAGTAAGTTTATTCCACATCCCATTCCCTAATGCAGAAGCCTGGCAGGGCAGACAGGACTTGAACCTGCAACCGCCGGTTTTGGAGACCGGTGCTCTACCAATTGAGCTACTGCCCTATGCCTAGCGGGCTTCCTTGTGAGCCGTGTGCTTGTGGCAAAAACGGCAATACTTTTTGTACTCCACGCGGCTTGGCTGGTTTCGCCTGTTTTTGGTCGTCGTGTAATTTTGCTGGCTGCACACTTCGCACTCCAGCGTTATTTGATCTCTTGGCATCAGAACTTGTCGCGTTTAGATGAAAGCACTTTAGGAAAGTGGAGCCGATGACCAGGATTGAACTGGTGACCTCATCCTTACCAAGGATGCGCTCTACCGACTGAGCTACATCGGCCGCAATCGTTTTGGTGGTCTGGAGCGGGAAACGGGACTCGAACCCGCGACCCCGAGCTTGGAAGGCTCGCGCTCTAGCCAACTGAGCTATTCCCGCTCGAGCCGGATTAATGCCCGTTTAATTTACAGAAGCCTAAATATATAACAGACCTCTCAATATGTCAAGAATACTGGGCGCAGGTCCAAAACGCGAAACTCCCGGAGAGACGCGGGCCTTTCCGGGAGTCGCCAAGTGAACTGGATACTTGCGCTCAGCGCGTGATTTTGACAATCCTGTAATGCAGCTTGCCAACGGGCACTTCAATTTCGATTTCTTCGCCTTCTTGATGCCCGAGTAATCCCTTGCCTATCGGCGAAACCGTGGAGATTTTCCCCGCTTCAAAATCCGCTTCCTCGGGAGCGACGAGCGTGTACGTGAGCTGGCGCGCCTGCGCGAGGTCTTCCAGTTCCACGGTGGCCCCGATATAAACCTTGTCTTCTGGGATCGCCTCGTTTTCTAGCAGGCGGGCCCGGCTGAGAGTCTCTTCGAGCTTGCTGATGCGCTGCTCTAGGAAGAGCAACCTTTCTTTAGCCGCCGAATACTCGGCGTTTTCGGACAGGTCGCCAAATTCCCGCGCCCGTTGTAGTGCTTGGCGCACTTCAGGGCGTTCGGTCTCCTTGAGTCCCTTCAACTCGCCCTGAAGTTTCTCGTAGCCTTCGCGCGAAAGATATACTTCACTCATTACCAAGCCTTTAAGGAGAGAACAACATGTGTTATTCAACACAAAAAGCGGAAGCGTAATACCGCTTCCGCCTTCCTTTATAGAGGGTTAATATAACAAAAACGGTGTCTAGGTGCAAACAGGCTAAGGACTTGCCCAAGTTCGCCACCCTCCTTTTAATAAATTTACAGACCGAGCCACCTCTTCCCAAACAACATCTCATGGCCTTGACCATTCTGCACTTTGCCGATCTGCATCTAGGCGTCGAAAACCACGGCAGTCTCGACCCAAGCACCGGCCTGCATTCGCGGGTTCAAGATTTTGCCAATAGCCTAGAAACGGTCTTTGACCTAGCCATTGAAAAGGCGGTCGATTTGGTTCTCTTCGCCGGCGACATGTACAAAAATTGCGATCCGACCCCGACCCATCAGCGCGTCTTGGCCCGCCAACTCCAACGCCTGCAAGCCGCCCGCATCCCCATCGTGCTGGTAGTGGGCAATCACGACGCCCCAGGTGCTTTCGGCAAGGCCACTTCAGTTGACATTTTCAGCACCCTACAGCTAGCGGGCACTCACGTCATCCACCGTCCTGAGATACTGCACATCGAAACGGCCAACGGCCCAGTACAAGTGGCCGGCCTACCCTGGCCGACGCGCCATGCCCTACTCACCCACGACGAATACCGCGACCTGCCCCTAGAGGAAATCTGCGTCCAAATACAAAAGATCTACGCGGTCCAAATCGACGAGTACGCCCGGCAGCTCGATCCAACGCTGCCGGGTGTACTCGTTGCCCACCTCACGGCCGCCGACGCCATTTATTCTGGAGGCGAACGCACCGCTATCATCGGCCAAGACCCCGTTTTGCTCACGAGCGCTCTTGCCAACCCCGCCTACGACTACGTCGCCTTGGGGCACATCCACAAATACCAAAACCTCAATCCCGGCCAACATCCGCCCGTGGTCTATTCGGGTAGCCTAGAGCGCATTGACTTCGGCGAAGAAAGCGAAGACAAGGGTTTCTGCCTCGTACGCATCGCAGAGGACGCAACCGCGTCGAGGGGTCGGGCAACCACCTTTGAGTTCATCCCCGTCCCAGCGCGGCGATTTGCAACCATCAAGCTAAAGGTACGCGATGGCCAAGACGCGACCGAATGCATCGTCGCGGCCTGTGCCAAGGCCGATCTGGCAGACGCCGTAGTCCGCGTTCTCTACGACCTGCCCACAGGCTACGCCACACCGGTGGACTTACAACAGGTGCGGCAAGCACTCGAACCGGCCTTCCACGTCGCCTCTATTCAGCCGCGCTTTGCCCCGGAAGTGATCCAACGCCGTGCCGAAATCAGCGAGGAAGCCGAGCTAGGCGACGCTCTCGACCGCTACATTGACAACAGCCCAGACCTACAAACACACCGCGCCGAGCTCAAAAGCTACGCGCTCCATCTAGAGCGCGAACTTGAAGCTGGCCAACGCGATGAAGACGCCGGATGATCCCCCTCTCCCTTTCACTGCGCAACTTTCTCAGCTACGGCGAGGAAGTGCCGCCACTCGACTTTTCCCAGTTCCACGTCGCCTGTCTCACGGGCGGCAATGGGCACGGTAAATCTGCCTTGCTCGACGGGATCACCTACGCCCTATGGGGCCAAGCGCGCAAAAGCCGCAGCGACGAAGAATTGTGTCGGATCGGGGCCAGAGAAATGCGGGTTGACTTCGACTTCGCCCTTGGTGAAAAGCACTTCCGCGTCATCCGCAGTTGGCGTCGCACCAAGCGGGGCGTCCCGGCCTTAGACCTGCAAGTAGCAAGCGACGGTGCCTTCCGCACTCTCAGCGAAGGCGAGGGCATCAATCCCACCCAGCGGCGCATCAACGAACTCCTAGCCATGGACTACGACACCTTTGTCAACTCGGCCTTCATCGTCCAAGGACGCGCCGACGAATTCACCCAAAAAAACGCCAGACAGCGCAAAGAAGTCCTCGGGCGGATCCTCGGCTTGGAGCGCTACGACCATCTCCAAGGCATGGCTCGAGTCCGCTATCAAGAACACCAGCGCCAGAGCGAGGCTTTGCAAACCCGCCTCGGCGCGCTCGATGCCGAATTGGCCAAGCGCGCAGGCTACGAATCCGAACTACACGCTGTCGATAACCACCTCGCTCTGCTCGGGCGCGAAATCAGCAGCCGAGAAACAGGGCAAACCGAGTTGGAGGCCCAGCGCCTCGCGCTAGTGCAAATAGGCCAGCGCATCGCCGAGCTAACGCGAGAGCAAAAGCGCATCACCGGCCGGGAACAGCAGGTCGCCGCCGAACTCGAAAACCTGCGAGAGCAGCAGCTTCAAGACAGCGAAATCCTAGCAGCCGCTAAATCCATTGAGCAAAACTTTGCAACCTACAATCAGCTCCACACCCAAGTCGGCCAGCTCGAACAAAAAGCCCAGCAACACGGCGCGTTAGAAACCCACCGCCGCCAGCTAGCAGAGCGCATCGCCCAAGCGCACCAAGAAGTGGAGCGGCAGCAAGAGCGCTGGGCAGCGACCCTTGGCGAGCGCCAGCGCCAACTCGACGAGCATCAAGCCTTGCTCAATCGAGAGCCGACCATCGCCATTCGCTATGCCCAATTCAAAACCATCAGCGAGGAGGTCCAAGCCCTAGCGCAGGAGCGGATTCGCTACGAGGATCTCCTCAGCGAGCACCGTCGCCTCGAACACGCCCTAGCGCTTGCAGAGAATCAGCGCAAGAATCAGCGCCAAGTACTCGCCAAGCAATTGGCCCAGCTAGAACGAGCTAAAGCTGAGGAGAAAGCCTTAGAAGCCCAAATCCACCAGTTGCGCGCGCAGCGGACTCAATTGCAGACCAAAGCCGAGAAACGGGATCGCCTCGCGGATGAGGGCCGCGACCTCAAGGTCCAGATCAGCGAGCGGGAGCAGCAACGCCGCGCTGAAGAAGAATTGGCCACCGAGCATCAACAGGCACTGGCCTTGGTCGATTCTGCCGACGCCAATTGCCCACTGTGCGGTAGCGACCTCGACGCCGAACACCGCCAGCGGGTCGCAGTCGAACTAGCGCAGCGGGAAGAGCGCCGCCAAGAGCGCATCGCCGCGCTCGACCGCGAACTCGCCGCGCTCGGCGATCAAGTGCAAAAGATGCGCACGCGCTACAAGGTCCTTGACGAGGAAATCGCGCCTCTCCAGCAGGTCCACCAAGACCTAGCCACCGGAGCGGCTCGTCTCGCGCAAATACGGGAATCAACGGCTGAGGCCCAAGCACTAGAGGAGCAACTAGCGGCCCTCGACCGCGAACTCAGCGACCAATCATACGCGCCCCGCGAACGCGAACGCCTGTACAAGCTCTCCAGCGAAATTGAGCAGTCGGGCTACAGCAGCACCAAACACGAGGCACTGGGCCAAAAGCTCGCGGATTTGCGTCCGGTTGAAGCTGAGTACGCCCGCTTGCAGGATGCCAAAAGCCAAGCCGACCGGCTCAACAGCGAGCGGGCCGAAGCTCAGACCCAACTCGACCGAGCCGCCCAACAGCTCGCCGAGTCCCGCTATGCCCAAGCGGAACGGGAGCAACTCGGCCAAGTTGAGCAGCAGCTTGTAGCCCTAGGCTACGATGGGGCCGAGCACCAGCGGTTGCGTCTGCAACACGACGATCTGCGCGACAGTGCGCGGCAGTTCGAGCGCCTGCAACACGCTCGCCAACGCCGCGAATCGTCCCGCGACTCGCGGACGCGCTACGAAACCGAAGCCTCCACCCTAGCGAAGCAATTGCAGACGGTAAAAGAAGAAAAGGAAGCGTTGCACGAGCGGACCCGTGAGTTAGAAGGCGTCGATAGGAAACTCGGCGAAAACCAAGCCCAACTGGAAAAGCTACGAGCCGAGCGAGACCAACACCTCCAGCACCGGGGTAACCTAGAGGCCCTGTGCGCACGCTGCGCCGAGTTGGCGCAGGAGCAGGGCCAACTACGCGAAAAGCTCCAAGGCACCCAGCGCCAGACCTGGATTTACCAACAACTCGACAAGGCATTCGGCAAGGATGGGATCCAAGCGCTGATTATCGAAAACGCCGTGCCGCAGATTGCCGAAGAAGCCAACGCCATTCTCGCGCGCCTGACCGACAACCGCATCCAAGTCGCCTTTGAATCGCTGCGCGATCTCAAAAAAGGCGGCACCCGCGAAACCCTCGATGTCAAGATCGCCGATGAGGTTGGCGAGCGCTCCTATCACCTTTATTCCGGGGGCGAGGCATTCCGCACCAATTTTGCCTTGCGCATCGCGCTCTCCAAGGTGCTGGCCATGCGCTCGGGCACCCGCCTCCACACCCTCTTTATCGACGAGGGTTTCGGGACGCAAGACGAACAGGGATTAGAGCAACTCATCGAAGCCATCCAAAAAATCAGCGATGATTTCAAAAAGGTGTTGATCGTCACGCATCTCGACCAACTCAAGGCGGCCTTTCCAGTGCAAATTGAGGTCACTAAACATCCCGATCTAGGCTCGCGGTTCTCCGTGACGCAGCACGCCTAGCCTCCTGCCATTATGGCCCACTACGACGAATACCAAGCCGCCCGCACTGGCGCGGCCCTACGCGACGGGCAGACCTCGTTTCGCTTGTACATGTGCGGAGTTGACCATCTCGACTTCCTGCACCGCATGACCTCCAACGACTTCCACAACCTGCAAATAGGGCGTGGTCTCGAAGCCGTCTTTATCGAACAGCGCGCCCGGATTCTCGATCTCGCCACCTGCTATCGCGGCCCGGACGCCACCGCCTTGATCTTGAGTCCAGATTCGCGCACCACAATCCCCACTTGGTTGGACCGCTTTATCTTTGCCGAGGCCCTCGAATTGGCAGACCGCACAGACGAGACCGCCATGTTTGAACTCGTCGGCCCGCACACCGCCGAGCTAGTCGCCCGCACACTGGAAGCCGATCTGGCGCAACTTCAGGATCACCAGTTACTCGACCCACAGGTCGCCGACGGTCTGTGGCTGGCCCGCACGCCCGGACCGGGGCTGCGCGCCTTCGGCCCGCCGGCCACTGTGAAGGCCCTTTGGCAGCGTCTCGCCACCGCCGGAGCTCGTCCAATAGGAGCGGCGACGTGGGAAATTTTGCGCGTCGAACAGGGCTCTCCCCTACTCGGGCGAGAGCTGAGCCAAAATTACAACCCCTGGGAAGCAGGGCTTGGTCGCGCTATTCATCTAGATAAAGGCTGCTATATTGGCCAAGAAGTCATCGCCCGCTTAGATACCTACGACAAAGTCAAACAGCACCTAGCCGGTCTGCGGCTTTCCGCCGCTGCGTTGCCGCCAACCGGGCAACTACTGCGCGATGGAACGCGCGAAGTAGGGCGCATCACTTCGGCAGTCCACTCTCCCAGCCTCGGCCCGATTGCCCTCGCCTATGTGCGGCGAAGCGCTTGCGCCGCGGGCACTGTGCTAGACGCGGATGGAGCACCGGCCACTGTAGTCCCCCTGCCTTTTTTGTCGTATGAGTCCCGTTAGAACCAGCAGACGTCGCAAGATAGTCCACCTTGGGATTGATAGCGGCCCGCGCCACAACACCCGAGCTTGCACCGAGTTGGCCGCACTCCTGCGCGAATACACCGATTGGATCGAATGGGGCGATGGCTATGCCATTCTCGACGTCACCGACAATAAGCTCGACATCCCTTTTGGAATGCGCGTCGCCAAGATGATCAAGAGCGATATCAAGCAACAGCTAGGCTGGAGCGTTTCCGTGGGGTTGGCCCCCAGCAAGTTCTTGGCGCGGCTAGCTATGGAGCACCAGCGGCCCAATGGCCTAACAGTCGTGCGGCCCGAACAGACCGGGGATTTTCTCGCCGATGTGCCCATTGACCAGCTTCCCGGCGTGGGAGCCGTTACGCGCCAGCAACTCGCGGCCATGCAAATAGAACGCGTCGCTACACTGGCCCAAGTGCCGCTGAACGAACTCGTGCGCCGCTTTGGCCAGCGGGGCAGCAGTTTGTGGCACCTCGCCCAAGGTTGGGACGACGACCCAGTCGCCCCAGCCGAACAACTCGACCAAATCCGCGAGGATACCGCCTTTGCCGCCCCGATCTATACTCGTGAAGAAATGTGCGATGCCTTGCGCGCGCTGGCCGCCGCGCTCTGCGGACGCTTGCAGCGCCGAGGGCTACAAGCACGCAACGTAACCCTAACGGTGCGCTACCCGGATTCTCGCGTGGCGACGCACCCATCGCGCTTGGTGGTCTTTACCGATCGCGCCCAAGACGTATTCGCGGCCGCCCGTGAACTGTTAGAGCAGACAGAGAGCGGCGACTTGGGCGTGCGCCTGCTGGGCATTGGGTTGGGGGGATTTGACGACGAAGATCTGGAGCAACTCGATTTGTTTGCCAGCGAAAAACCCTAGGCCGCGGCCTGCGGCAATACCGAATCTCCATAGGGCAGCACCCAGATCCGAGCCTCGGAGCCGACCGCCTCGTACGCGGCGGCCAAGGCTTGGCCCAGGTCGTCGAAAGGGACTAACCCGACGCGGCCGATGGCCTCGGCCGGCAGCGACGAAACCAAATGTACGCGGGCCTTTTTCAGCACCGCGGCAATGGCGGCCGCCTTGTGCCCGCCCAAGACGAATTCCCGCTCTAGGCGTGCGAGAACTCCATCGGCCGAATCCGCCGCCTGCAACCAAGAGGCAAAGGTCGCGCTGCCCAGCCCCTCTCGGCATTCAGCCACCCAAACGATGACCCCCCCTTCGCGCACGGCATGTACGGCGTTGTCGAGGGCTTTTTGCGCCTGGTACATATTGACGTCCAGCGGATAGCCCCCCGCGCTGACGAGAACGATATCAGCGCATTGTGCAATGGGCACGGCTCCGCGCTCAGCCACCCGCTCGCACCCTTTGCGGTGGGCCTCTCGCACGTGCCCGGCAAAAGCGGCAACGATGCAGTGGCGATCATCGACGATCACATTGAGGATGAAGTCAATCCCCAGCATGGCCGCCCCTTCTTCTACGTCTTCCCGCACCGGATTGCCCGCAAGCCGCCCAGTCGCCGCGCCGGGTCGGGCCATCAGGCCGTGATTGGCCGCTATGGTGCTGGGAGAGGCGCAGCCGGGCAAGATAGCCTTGGCCCCACCCGAAAAGCCGGCGAAGTAGTGGAACTCCAAGTTGCCCAAACAGATCCGCACATCGGCCTCCACTATGGGCCGAAAAAATTCTACGGGGGTACCGCGAGAAGTGACGCCCAACCGCACCACATCTTGGGGGTCGTGGTTCACCACCCGCACCCGATCGCAAACCGCCGGCCCCACCAAAGCGGCCAACTCGACTGTCGTCTGCGCTCGATGTAGCCCCAACGCCACGACCACCGTCACGTCGGCATCCGGCACCCCGGCGGCCGCGAGTTCATCCAGCACCGGCGGCAACAGGCGCTCCGTCGGGCAGGGCCGGGTCATGTCGCTGACGACAATGGCGACCTGCTGGCCGGGCCGCACCAAGTTGCGCAATGCTGGCGTCCCCACGGGCCGGGCCAGCGCATCCCGCACCAGCGTCTGCTCCGCGCCGTCGCCACCTTGTTCTGCTCTCGGCAGGACGACGCCTAGCAGGCACTCGCTAGACACGTCAACCTGCAAGTGGGAATCGCCAAAGGGCAGCTCGATTTGCGTCGCAGCCATAGGTCCCTCCGCCGTTAGTCGAGGGCGCAGGCACCAGCACCGCGCGGGTCGCCGCAGGTCGGCCCTACTGGCTCGCGCACGCTGACAACGCGACCAGCCACGGCAAAACTCGACAGTTTCTTCTTCAACGCCAGGCTCTCACAAGACGGGCAAGCGGCAGTCGCCGCTCCTTGTATGAGCGCGCCGCACTCCTTGCAGGCGTATTCAAAAATCGGCATGGCTCAAGCCCCGTGCAGAGCGGGCTGATATAGGCCCACGCTGTAGAATTCATAAGAAGCCGCTTTGTCCGGGAAATCAACTACGTGTACCGTAAAGCGGGCCGGCACCCCGGTATCGGGCATACAGTCGCGGAAAAAGCGGCTATAGGCTTGGGCGTACTCTTGGTAAATGCGCTGTTGTTCCTCGTGAAAGCGCTGCGGATCGGTCAGTGGGTTGACGTCTTTGGGCTGGGCGCCAAAGGCGTGGACTTCGATAAAATCTATCTGGGCAATCGAGTCGCAAATCTCGGCTTCTTGCAGCCACTTTTCCCAACAGCGGAAAACCAACTCGACCTCGACAGCAGGCGTCATCCTCACCAACTCGTCGCGGCCGAGGAGCCCCTGCGCCGAATGCCCGCCGGTCAAGCCGGCGAAGTAAATTTTCAAGTCGCCGTTGTCCAGCGCCTCAGTCACTAAGGCCGATAATGTGGGGTGATCCCCGCCGTAGTAATAGGTCAATCGGCCGCGTTGCTTGACGTTAAATGCCATAAGTACCCCTTTCGCTTAGATTAAAGTGCTTCGACGAAAATTTCGGCCCAATGCCGCGCCCGCCGCCCGGTAAAATCGGCAATCTGGTGGCGACACGAAGTGCCCACGGCGGCAATCTCCACATCCTCTGCCACCGCCTCTAACACGGCAAAGAGCCGTTCCTGTCCCACGGCGCGCGATATTTCAAAGTGTTCCTTCTCGTAGCCGAAACTGCCAGCCATGCCGCAGCAGCCCGACGGGATTTCCTCGGCGCTAAAGCGGGGCGGCATGTTGAGCACGGCCACGGTTGAAGCCGTGCCCGTCAGGGCCTTTTGATGGCAGTGGCCATGCACCAAAATGTGGCGGGCTGTCTGGGCAAACTCCAAATCGAGCGGAGCCTCGCGGACGAGAAAGTCCTCAAGCAGGACGACCTGCTCGGCCACGCGCCGGCTTTGTGGACTGTCGACTAAGTCTAGGTAATCGTCGCTGAGGGCCGACGTGCAACTCGGCTCCAGCCCAATGATCGGCACGCCTTGCTCGGCCCACGGCGCGAGCACCTCCACATTGCGCTGCGCCAATGCGCGGGCGCGATCGAGAAAGCCCTTCGATATGAACGGTCGGCCGCAACAGACCTTGTCGGCGACCAAGACGACCTCGTACCCAGCGCGTTCCAAGATGATCGTCGCCGCCATGCCGATGGCCGGCTCGCTGTACTCGACGAAGGTGTCGTTGAACAACACCACGCGGCCCTTGTCGCCGCGCACCGGCCGGCGGCCAGCGAACCAGCGCGAAAACGGCTGGCGGGCAAACGCCGGCAGTCGCCGCCGCCGATCAATCCCTAAAAACGCATCCAACAGCCAGCGGTTAAATCCGCTGCGACCAAGCCAATTCGACAGCGGTGCCAACGCCGACCCCAAGCGGCTGATGCGGGCGATGTCGGCAAAGAGCCGCGCGCGCAGCGAATAGCCGTGATGGCGATGATAGTGGGCGAGAAATTCGTACTTGAGCTTGGCCATATCCACGCTCGACGGGCACTCGGCCTTGCAGGCTTTGCACTCCAAGCAGAGGTCCATCACCCGGTGGACTTCATGGCTGTGAAGTCCACCGGGTAGCGTACCGGCGAGTGCGGCACGCAAGGCATTGGCCCGGCCGCGCGTGGTGTGTTCCTCGTCCAAGGTCGCCATGTACGAAGGACACATCGCGCCTACCAGCTTTTTGCGGCAGTGCCCCACCCCGGAGCACATTTCAACGGCCTCTTGAAAGCCGCCGGCCGCGCTAAAGCTGAAAAACGTCTCCACCTTGGGCGTCTGATAATCCTCGTGGTAGCGCAGGTTCTCGTCCATCCGAGCGGGACGGGTGATCTTGCCGGGGTTCATAATCCCCTGTGGATCAAAGGCGTCCTTAACCTCGACAAAAGCCGCGACCAACTCCGGGCTAAACATCTTGGCAATCCACTCGCTGCGGGCCAAGCCATCGCCGTGCTCGCCCGACATGGCTCCGCCGTATTCGAGCACCATATCGCTCATCCGCTCTTCTATCTGGCGCAGGAGCTTTATGCCCTCGGGGTCTTTGAGGCTGAAAATGGGCCGGATGTGCAACAAGCCGACGCTCGCGTGCCCGTAGTATTCGGCCTCAATCCCCAATTCCTCCATCAGCGCGACCACCCGGCGAATGTAGTCGGGCAACTTGGCGACCGGGACGCTGGTATCCTCCACGCCCGGCTGGGGCTTGGGATCGCCCTTCATGCCCATCAAAAGCCCCAACCCGGCCTTGCGCAGATCCCAGATGGCCTTCTGATCCCCAGCGGTCACGGCCCGCGTAAATGCGTAACCCATCCCGCGCTCCCGCAATCGCCCTTCCAATTCGTCCATCTTGCGGCCCAGTTCGTCCTCGGAGTCCGCGTAGTACTCGACTATGAGCAGGGCGGCTGGATCGCCTGTGAGAAAACGTCGGCTCGGAGCGTACTCGACCGATCCGCTAGTCTGGTCGAGCAGAATCTTGTCGATCAGTTCGCTGGCGACGGGCGAGGTCTCTAACGCGGCCAGATTGGCCTCCATCGCCTCGACCAAGTCGTGGAAGTGGACGGCCACCAAGCTCTTATGTGCGGGTAGCTCGACCAAATTCAACCGCGCTTCGACCACCGCACAGAGCGTACCCTCCGAGCCGACGACCAACTTGCTCAGGTCAAAGGGAGCCCCGTCGATAAGTTCGTCGAGATTGTAGCCCGAAACGCGGCGCATCACTTGGGGGAAGCCGACGCGGATCTGCGCTTCGTATGCACGGACGATGCGGCGAATTTCGCGGTAAATGCGCCCTTCGAGGCGGTCCAAGCTCGCGCGGCGTTGGCACTCTTGGTCGTCTAGCGGCCCGAATACCGCTTGCGAGCCGTCGGCCAGCACCACCTTTAGTTCCAGAACGTGGTCGATGGTCTTGCCGTATATCATGGAGTGCGCGCCGCAGGAATTGTTGCCGATCATGCCCCCGATATTAGCCCTACTACTCGTGGAAACATCGGGGGCGAAGATCAGGCCGTAGGGCTGCAAGTAGGCATTGAGTTCATCCAGCACTAAGCCCGGCTGGACCCGGATCCAGCACTCGTCCGGGTTGAATTCCAAGATCCGGTTCATGTATTTGGAAAAATCGAGATGGACCGCCGCCCCCACTGACTGACCCGCCAAACTCGTACCGCCGCCTCGCGGCAAGACCGCCGCCCCCTGATCAGCGGCGATTTTTGCGGCGGCGACCACATCGGCCTCGTCTTTGGGCAAGACCAGCCCCAAAGGCTCCATCTCGTAGATGCTGGCGTCAGTGCGGTAGAGCATCCGCGAAACCGCGTCAAAGCGCACTTCGCCTTGAATGGCCTGTTGCAAGGCCATTTCCAATGTATTTCTATCCATATGTAGGCATTGATCGGCAGCGCGCACCTTCTTCACTTGGCCGAGGGCCTAGCGCGCACTTTGGTCAACTTGGCAGGGACACTTCAATAACTAAGGACGCACACTACGGGCCGTCAAATTTCCGCACTTGTCGCTTTCTTTGTTTTTTGCAAACGAGTGGCCCATTTTTTTGTAAAAATATCCAACATATTGTTGACAACTATTCTCTACCCCAATAGATTGGTTAATCACCACGTGGTTAGCGCGCAAAAGAGGGGACTTCCGGGACAAGGGGAGATCGCGGGAGTCCCCACTTTTTATCTTCCGAGATCTCATGGCACAATCACAGTCAGTCACGGTCCGCATCTACAATCAGCTCTATCATCTCGTCAACAGCGACGAGCAAGATCCCGAGCACGTTCGGCACACCGCAGCCTATCTCGACGAGAAAATGCAGCAGATCGCCGCGACGATCAAGCACCGAGGGCCGCTCGACATCGCCATCCTAGCTGCGCTCAATATCGCCGAGGAAGTGCTCCGCGCCCGTCAGCATAAGGACGCGCTACTCAATCGCACCGATGCGCGCCTCGACTCCTTCAATCGCTTGCTCTCCGACGCGCCCTCCGCCACAGACAGCCCCCCCACCGACGCTAAGCGGTTCTAAACCTTTTATATATAATACTCAATATTCTGAGCTGTCTGGGCACGAGGCATGTTGAGCGGACACCGCGCCTTGTAGTCGGGATGTAGCCGTGCCCACAGGTAATCAAGCGCGTGCTGGTTCCAGCGAAAAAAGTGATCGCGGCCAATCTGCTCCATCAGCCCCGACCGCTCCAGCGCGTCGGTAAACTGCCGTTTGGCCCGCGTAAAGTATAGGTCTAGCCCGACTTCGCGCAGGTACTCGACTGCGTTGCGCAGTGCCTGTTCGCCAGATGTGTCGATCTGATTGATCCCGTCCGCATCGAGAATTAAGTACCTCAGTTCGGGTACTGAGGCGATCGTTTCGAGCACCTTGTCCTCAAAATAACGGCCCGAGCCAAAGTACAATTGGCCGTCAAAGCGCATAATCGCGAGTTGCTGGTCTGGCCTCAAGCCCGCGTCGCTTGCACGCATCGTGCCGTCTGGATGCCGAGCGAGAAAAACCACGCGCGGCCGCATGGTGCGGTAGAAGTTGATCACCAGCGAGGCTCCCACGCCGAGGGCAACCCCCAAGTGCAGGTCCGGTGCCAAGGCCAGCGTACCGAAAAACGTCGCAATCCCGATCAACCCGTCGTGGGCCTTGATACGCCAAGCTGTCACTAGGGGCTGGATGCGCACCAAGCCGCACACCGCGACGGTGATGACAACGGCGAGGGTCGCTTGCGGCAAATAATACAACAGCGGCGTGAGCCAAAGCAGGGTCGCGGCGATGGCCAGCGACGCGACGACCGAGGCAAAACCCGTCCGCGCCCCACTTTGGTAGTTGACCGCCGAGCGCGAAAACGAGCCTGAAGTCGCATAGCTTTGGAAAAGCCCGCCGATCACATTGGCCATGCCTTGACCGATGAGTTCCCGATTGATATCGAGCGATTGCCGCGTCCGCGCAGCCAGGGTCTTGGCAATGGCCATGGCCTCCATCAGGCCGAGCATGGTCAAGGTCAAGGCCCCCACGAAGAGTTGGGACAAGATCGCCACGTCTAAGTCCGGCACCAAAAGTTGCGGCAAACCGCGTGGAACCTCGCCGACCACTTCCCCGCTGAACCCGGTCAGCCAAGCAATGAGCGTGGTGACCACCAGCGTCGTCAACATACTCGGCAGTTCCCAGCGTACGCGGCGCAAAACCACCAGCAGTCCTCCGGCCAGCACCGCCATCCCCAACGTCGGCCAATGAACCGCTGACAGTGCTACGTCAATAACGCGGACGGCCGCCAGCAAATGTCCGCCCGGCTGAGGCTCCACACCGAATATCTTGTGCAGTTGGGAGATGGCGATGATAAAGGCTGCGGCATTGGTAAAGCCGACGACCACCGGGCTGGATAGCAGATCGATCAACAAGCCCAAGCGCAACGCGCCCAAAGCGATCCGTATCAGACCGACGAACAAACCCAAAACCAGCGAATAGGCGATATACAGCTCGCCGCCTTCGGGAGCAAGCCCCTGCACGGTCGTCGCGCTGATGAGCGAAGCGATGGCCACCGGACCGGTGGACAAGTGCCGGGACGAACCAAACAGCGCGGCCACAGCCGGCGGCAGAAAGGCCGCGTACAACCCATAGACCGGCGGCAGTCCCGCCAATTCGGCATAGGCCATGGCCTGGGGCACGAGGATCGTCGCCACAGTCAGGCCCGCGAGCACATCGGCGCGCAAGACGGCCGGCCGGCCGAGTTCGGGCAGCCAAGGAATAAATGAAAAAAATCGCTTCATGTGTTCGCTAGGGATCAGTTGACATCCAGGCGGCGACCCGTGTACACTTAGCGGGTCATCACCTCAACAGCGGGAGTGCCGCATGGAACCCCACGAGCAGCGCGCTTTTTTCGAGCAGCAGGGCTACCTAATCGTCCCCGAACTGATCAACAGCCGCGAAGTCGCCGAATGCCAGCGCGATATCCAACGTCTGCACCAACTAGCCGCCGACTTAGAGGCCAGCCAAGACCCACTCAGCCGCCACTTTCAGCGCGAGCCTTTCTCTAAAGACCAAAACCGCAACGGCCTGCCAGTGCTGCGCAAAATCGAGAACACCCGCGCCCTGTCGCCGTGCTTTGCCCAACTCGCGGCCCATCCCCACTTAGTCGCCATCGTGCAATCGCTCCTCGGAGACGACCTACTGCTCTTCCGCAGCACCCTCATGCTCAAACCCGCCTTCCACGGCTCAGCCCACGCCCTGCACCAAGACTCGGCTTATTGGCCAATAGAGCCGCCCGCGCTCGCAACTGTAAGCATCGCCCTCGACGACGCCACTCCAGACAACGGCTGCATCAAAATCATTCCCGGCAGCCACCATTGGGGCTTACAGGAATGGGGACACATCGCCCAACAACAAGGAGGCCCGCTGACTAACCGCGAAGACATCGATAGCTCGCGCCAAATTGACGTGCCGCTCGCGGCCGGATCCGCTGTGCTGTTCCACAGCTTGCTGGTCCACGGTTCCGGCCCCAACCAGACCAACCGCTCGCGCAACACCGCACTCTACGCCTATTTCTCACCGCACGTGCACTACGTGCCCGGTGCCAATGGCCCGCAGTCGAAGACCTTCCCAGTCATCGCCGGCCTCAATGGCACTACCGAACACGTGCTGGTCGCCTCCTGAGCGACCGTCCTAAAGAAAGAGATTATCTCCCTTAGTGCCAAGCGTCCATCGCGCAAACAAAAAGGCCGACGTCCACAGTGCGGACATCGGCCTTTTTGCTTGCGCTGTTCAGACCAACCTCAGAGAGGTCTGAGAATGAGCGACATTTCGCGGCCTTCCATCTTGGGAGCCTGATCGACGATAGCTACATCCTTGAGCTTGCCGGCCAGATTTTGCAGTAACTCGCGGCCTCGGTCCTGATAGGCCATCTGCCGCCCGCGGAAGCGGACGCTGACTTTGACCCGGTTCCCCTTTTCGATAAACGTGCGGATGTGGCTCGTCCGGTATTCGAGGTCGTGTTCGGAAATGGTAGGTTGGGCGATGCGAATGCCCTTCATCTGCACGTTGTGCTGCTTCTTGCGCGCTTCCTTGGCCTTTTTCTCTTGGTCGTAGCGGAACTTGCCGTAGTCGATAATCCGGCAGACCGGCGGGCGCGCTTCAGCGGCCACTTCTACTAAGTCGAGATTGGCTTCCTCCGCCATGGCCAAGGCACGGGCCGTTTCGATGATCCCCACCTGCCCCCCATCAGACCCGATGAGCCGGATTTGGGGCACGCGAATATCACCGTTTACTCTCGTAAAACTCTTTTTCTTTGCTGCGATTGCATCAACCTCCTTAAAGGGTGGAAAGCGCGGGCGTCTCCCGCAGAGTTTTTAATATATTCTCAGTGCGAATTAAAACAAGCAAAGATTTGCCCTTCCTTTTGGCCGCCACGAGCGAATGGGTTATTTTGTCTATTTCCACTCAAAGGAAAGCCCATGCCCCGCACGTACGATGTCTATGGAATTGGCCACGCCCTAGTGGACATCCAATATCAAGTCCCCCCGGAATTCCTCGCCGAACACCAAATTAAAAAAGGGGTTATGACCCTCGTCGATGAGGCGAGGCAGCACCACCTCACAACGGCGGTTGCTGGCGAGCCAGTCGCCTCGGCTTCGGGCGGTTCGGCGGCCAACACCCTCATTGGCGTCGCCTGCTATGGCGGCCGCACCTATTACGCTTGCCTGACGGGCCGCGACGCTTGGGGCGATTTTTACCAGCGCGACCTCGAAGCAGCCGGCGTGGCTACGCATCCGGCCAACCGCGGCGTGGGCAAGACGGGCCAGTGCTTGGTTTTTGTTACTCCAGACGCCGACCGCACCCTCAACACTTTCTTGGGCATCAGCAACGCCATCGGCCCGGCCCAACTCCACGAGGAGGTCATCGCCGACAGCCAGTTCGTTTATATAGAAGGCTATCTCCTCAGCTCGGACGACGGCTTTGCCGCCGCACGCCGAGCACAACAAATAGCCCAACGCCACGGCGCGACCGTTGCCTTGACCCTGAGCGATCCCGCTGCCGTCCGGGCCTTTCGGGCACGCTTTGACGCACTCTTGCAACACGGCGTAGATCTGCTCTTCTGCAATGAGGAGGAAGCCCTCACCAGTACCGAGACCGACGACCGCGAGGTAGCCGGCGCAGCCCTCGCGGCCCAAGTCGGCACAGCCTACGTAACGTGCGGGGCCGATGGGGCCCTAGTGTATGCCGACGGCACCCACCACCAAGTGCCGGGCGTCCCAGTGCAAGCTATCGATACCAACGGTGCGGGCGATCTCTTTGCCGGTGGCGCACTCTATGGGCTATCCTACGGGTACAGCCCTTTAGACGCGGCGCGCCTCGGCTGCTATGCGGCCGCGCAGGTCGTAACCCGCTTCGGGCCGCGCCTAGCACAATCGCTCGCCGATCGCATCGATCCTATCCTATCCCATTTCTCAACCTAGTTTGGAGGTCCGCGTGAAGATCCTAGTGCATTACCCATTCACCGACGAACAGCACGACCACCTGCGCCAAATCGCCCGCGAAAACGGCGGGCACGAAGTCTTTGTGGCCAACGACGAACAAGAAGCCCTCTCCGTGGCCAGCGAAATCGACGTCATCGTCGGCCACTTCCCGCCCGCGGTCTGTGCTGCCGCGCCCAACCTACGCTGGATTCAGTCTTTTAGCACTGGCATGGATAAATTCCTCTTCCCCGCCATCATCGCCCGCGACGAAGTCGCCATTTCCAACGTGGCCGGGCTGTACGCCCCCCAAGGCGGCGAACACGCTTGGGCCTTGCTCCTCGCCCTGACCCGGGGCATCGATCAGTCGATTCGCCACAACGATCAGCGCCAGTGGGCAGGTGGAGCCACCGTCGAGCTGACCGGGCAGACCTTGGGCCTGGTGGGGCTGGGAGGCTTTGGGCTTGAAATGGCCAAACGGGCCGCTGGCTACGACATGCCAATCATCGCCATTGATCCGGTGCGCCGCGAGCCACCGCCGGGCGTTTCCGAGCTCCGAGACAACACCCGCGAAAACCTACATAGCCTTCTCTGTCGCGCCGACGTAGTGATGATGGCCTGTCCGCGCACCAAGGAGACGTACCACCTCATCGGGCGCGAGGAACTGGCGCGGATGAAAAAGAGTGCCTACCTGATCAACGTAACGCGGGGCGGCATCATCGACGAGGACGCTCTCTGCGCGGCCCTGCACGACGGGCAGATCGCCGGAGCCGGTATCGACGTTACTGAAATCGAGCCGTTGCCCCCCGAATCCCCGTTGTGGGACGCACCCAACATCATCCTCACCCCGCATCGGGCCGGGGCCTCACAGCACCGCCCGCGCAAGATCTACGAGTTCTTTTGCGCCCAGTTAGAGCGCTACCTCAAGGGTGAACCCGTGCTCAATATCATCGACAAAAAGAAGGGGTACTAGGGCCCTGGAAATCGCCATTGAAGCGGACAACCGCGCCATCGCGTTCTTCCCTCGCTTACAATCCGTGCCCCCCCGAAAGCCCCCCCGATTGCGCGTCTCCTTCGACAGGGCACACCGCTTTACGCCTACCCACTACAAGATACGAGGAGGTTGACTATGAAGCTCTGGATGGATGTAATGCGCGATCTCGAGCGCGTAATGAACGATCACGAGCGCGTATTCGATGCTTGGGCAGCGGGCGGTGTCGACGGCGTCGTGTTCGGTCCACTCGTTTTCGGCACGGCAAAACTAGCGAAAGATGCCGTATCCGCTCCCACTGATGCCCTCGTAGCGGAAGCGTACGATCCGAACCCGGCTGTGTACGAGCGACTCGGGGTCGAGCCACCGCAACCACCCGAACACAAACTGCCCCAAAAAAGGGCCTTGTTAGAAAGGACGATGAACGCCGCCAAGGACCGCGGGATGCAGGTTTACTGTATGTACGCGGACGGTGGGGCTGGTCCAGGCGGGCCGGGCCACCACCTACACGACGACAAGACGCTGGCATCGCGGGTGGCGCGCATGGTCGATACGCTAGAGCACTTCCCGATGGCCGACGGTGCCGTGATGGACGGGCCGGAATGGGGGTACGAAATTGCCCCCCATCACATGAATCACCGCTCCTACCTCTTCCACGACCTGCCGCAATCTGTAGCGCCGATGGCCGCCGATCTGGGGTACGACTACGAGGCCATGGTGGCCGCAAAAGACAGGCTGCTGTCCCTGTTCCACAATATCGACCCGGGGCGCGTCCGCGGACACGCCCGCGGCGGCCTAGTCGGCGCCTACCGCATGCTCGGAGCCGACCCCGATCTGATGGCTTGGTTGTCGTTCCGGGCCGACTCGCTGACTCGCTATTTTCGCCGCATCCGCGCCGGCGTCGCCGCTGAGCTAGCGCGCCCAGTGCGATTGGGATGCGGCCCGCGCTCAGCCGCCTTTGCGCCTTTGTGCGGGTACGATTTCGTAGATCTGGCCCAGTTCATGGATTTCCTGCTGCCTAAGCACTACTTCTTTCACCGCGGCTTCGACGGCTTCCTCGGCACGGTCTACCGCTATTCGCAGACGCTTCTGGAGTGGAATCCGGGGCTCAGCGTGGCCGATACTCTCGAGGTGGTGCAGGCCCTCTTTGGCATCGTCCTGCCGGGCGTGACCGACGACACGCTCGACTTCGAGTGTGCCCTCAATCCAGCGTTTTTCGCCGAGGTGGTAACGCAGGAGACGCGACGGGCACTCGCGGCGGTTGACGACCCCGAGCGCATCGTACCCTGGCTCGACACCGGTCGCTTTCCCCACGACGGCGATCCAATGTCGGCGCGCGACCTCAAGATGCTGCTCGACGCCGCCGAGGCCGCGGGGCTGCGGCGCTTCAACTACCACCACCAAGGCAATCTCAGTGCCGGTGAATGGGTGGTCATTAGCGACAAATGCGGCACCCGTTGGGATCCGCGCAAAAGCGACTACCAGCCACCGGACGAGTTGGTGTTGTAAGCGTCCGCAGCGGGCGAAAGCGGTAGGTTTTTCGTCGGCTTCTTTACGGGATGTCGTCGCGCGTTGTAGGAACTTGGTAGGCGGTGTATTTGAGGTTTTTGCCCCGGGCCTTTTCCACTGGATAACGCCGGGCCGAAATGGCCAGTTTCTCCTCCAGCATTTGCGCGGCGTCCAAACCGAAGCGGTCGCACATAAGCAGGACAAAGTACAGCGCGTCGGCCAATTCGTGGCCGACGGCCCGCCGGAAGGATTCGCCTTCTAAGCACTTGGCGATCTCTTGGTCGGAGCGGAAGCGAAAGTGCTCCAAGACTTCGGCCGCTTCAGTCGAAAGACCAATCGCCAAGTCCTTGGGCGTGTGAAATTGCGCCCAGTCGCGCTCTTCCACAAAGCCGCGGATTTGGGCGGTGAGTTGGGCCAGCGTGGCGTCGCTCACTAGTACCCCAACCTGTGCAAATACTGGCGCATCCCGGCACTCCGCCGCGCCTCGCTGATTGCATCCTCGCCCTCGTAGGCTGGCTCGCCCGGGCAGCTAGTCACCCAGCGGTCAAAGCCCCGCTCGGCGAGCGTGTTGAGGACCCCGGCAAAGTCGAGGCACTCGCCTTCGCCGACCGAAACCCAGGCGGGATTGTAGCCCCCCGGCGCACGCACGGTACAAGACGTATAGTCCTGTAGGTGGACGTAGTTGAGCTGGGGCCAAAAGTCCGTCAGCGACTGTACCGGATCGCAGCCCCACAACTCGGCGTGCGAGACATCAATGCACAGCCGCGTCTTGTCCAACAAGCTCATGTACAGCCGCCAGTCCTCGGCCGAATCCACCAGCAGGTTGGTGTGGATGTGGTAGCTTAGCTCCAGCCCGTACTGGGCCGCGTACTCGGCCCACTGCTCGGCCCCCTCGGCCGCCCGCTCGATATCGGCGCGTTCCACCGGCCGCCCCGCTGGCTTGCGACCACTCATAAACATGAAGCAATCCACGCCCATCTCCGCGGCGAAATCCATCCGGCGCTTGTTGCGCTCGGTATGCTCCCAATCGCTATTTTCGGGCGAGCCACTCGCGGTAAACACGCACAGCGGCAAGTCCGCGTCCTCGCACACCTGCTTCAGCCGCTTCGGCGGCCCCAACCAATCAAGCGGCAACCGCCCCTCCCAGCCGTCCCAACCGGCCTTTTTGAGTTCGGGCAGGGCCTTTGCCAAATCCGGCTGCCGCCAGCGCAGGGTCGCGTATCCCATCTTGAGTGCCATAATCCGCCTCCTTGGTTGTGGTTTTAATAAAATCCTATGGACAAAGTTCGTTGCCCTTTACTGACATCGCAACGATATTTTTTTAATGGAAAATGCGCCTTCGCTCTCGCGCGGCCAAGTGCATCGCGCCCTCCGCTCCTTCGTCGTTGCCAGCGGCTTGTGGGGCGCTTGGGGGCAAGCTTGTGGGTTGGGGACGGCGGCCTTTACGGGCTTTGCGCTGTACTTAGGGGCCGACGGGGCCTTTATCGCCCTCTTTACTTCCGCCGCGTATTTCTTAGCCCTGACCCAACTGCTCGCGCCCCTACTGAGCGCACACGTCCGCGACAAGAAGCGCTTTGTCGTCTTCGGTGGGTACGTGGAAATCGTCTTCCGCGGGCTGCCGCTGATCATCCCCCTCCTCGTCCCGGAACCATACCGACTCGCGGCCCTAGTGGCGATGGTCAGCCTCAGTTTGTTCAGCGGCTATGCGATCTCGCCCTTTTACAGCACTTGGATCGCCAACGCGGTGCCGGAAAATATCCGGGCGCGCTTTGCCAGCCGCCAGACCATAGTCAGCACCATAGTGGCCATGATTGCTGGTTTCGCGATTGGCCAATTCCTCGACTTTTTCCCCGACAGCGGCGGCTTTGTCTGGGTCTTTGCCGTCGGGTCGCTCTTTGGATTCTTGGGCTATCTAAACCTACTCCGCGCCCCTTTTCCCCAACAGACGACCGCCAGCGACGAACAAAGCACGCGCTTGCGCGACCTTGTGCAGCCCTTCTACGACGCCAACTTCCGCCGCGCCGTGCTCTTTTTTGGCCTATGGACCTTTGGCATTGGGCTGGCCGGGCCGCTCTACAGCGTTTTCATGCTCGACCGCCTCCAGATCTCCTACACCGAGATCTCGATTTTCAACGCCCTGTTCATGCTGACCAGCATCGTCGGCTATCGGGCTTGGGCCGGGCTTATCGACCGCTTCGGGGCCAGGCCCGTCCTGCAAATCCTGATGACACCGGCCGTGTTCCTGCCTTTTATCTGGGCCTTTAATCAGCCAGGGGATTACCGCTTAGTACCGGTGGCCTTGGTCCTCAGCGGAATTCTATTCTCCGGGATCGGCGTAGGCATCAACCCGCTGCTCTACGGCCTGTTGCCCCAAGGCGAAAAACGCACGATGTACTTGGCCACTTGGTCGGTGACGGTCAATCTAATGGGTGCGCTCGGCCCCTTGTTGGGCGGCCTGCTCGTCGCCCAATTAGAGGGCTTGCGCTTTACCGTGTTTGGCGTGCCCATGGGCGATTTGCAGGTCATCTTTGCTCTCAGCGCCTCGATCCGGCTAGTGCCCTTGTTCATCCTCCGCACCGTCAAGGACGCCCGGAGTGCGACATCGCGTAGCCTGCTCTCGCGGATGCTGCGCGGCAACGTCCTCAGCTACGCCTACAACACCACCATTTTCAGCCTAGCCACGGCCGAGAAAACCCGCGCCCGCGCCGCCGAGGCCCTAGGCCGTTCGGGCAACCCCCTCGCCATCGAGCAATTGGTCCAAGCCCTAGCCGACGCCAGCCCCCGGGTGCGCCGTGCGGCCGCCCGCGCCTTGGGCGAAAGCCGGTCGGAAAACGCGACCGAACCCTTGGTGCGCGAGTTACTCGACGGGGCTTCGGACATCCGCAGCGAAGCCGCCGAGGCCCTAGGCCGCCTTGGATCCTCTACGAGCATCGATCCGCTAGTCGAGGCGCTAAGCGACGCCGATCCTCGGGTGCGCATCAGCGCTATCCGCGGCCTAGCCAGCATTCGTGGGGACGAAGTCCACGAGTTGCTCTTCTGGCACTTTGGCAGCGATTTTGACCCCTTGACCTTCCCGACGCTGGTCGATGTCCTCGGCGAGTGCCAAGATCGCCGCATCGTCAGACCTGCGCTAGGCCATCTGCCCGACTTCCCCTCCCTAGCCGTGCGCTTGCAGCTACTCAACGGGGTCTGCCGTGCATTAGGCGCTGGCGACCAGTTCTACCGCTTGCTCTCGCGCGAGGATACCGACCGCGTCGCCGCTATCACCCGCCTGCTGCGCCGAGCAACCGACTCCTTGGGACGAGCGCGCTGCGTCAACGCCGAGTTTCGCACGCAGTTAAAGACCCGGTGCCAAGAGGTGGTCGTCGCTTATGAAGAGGAAGAGGGCGAGGCACTGGTGGAGGCCATGCGGCAGGTCGTGCGCACCGTGCGCGACGGACTCTCTGCCACTAGGGACCAAGCATACGATGTGCTCTCGGTGTACGTAATCCTCATCGCCATTGGCCGCTTCATCAACAGCCCGGTGCGGCAAGAGTCGCCCGTTGCCCAAGAGATTTTTCTCACCGTATGCCTAGGGCGCTTAGCCGCTTTGATCCGCGAGATCGACGACAGCTAAATTAGTGGTCAGTGGCCGGTGGCCGGTGGCCAGTCTCCGCACCACACCCTACGAGAGGATGTTACTGACCACTGACCACTGACCACTGACCACTGACCACTAATCCCTCAGCGGCGATGCACCCAGTGGATCCGCGCCAAATCCTTGAGATTGGCCAGCGTCCCGATCACCGGATTAAAGCGGCTATCTGGGTCAAAGCGCCACTTCACGGGGATCTTTGCAATGCGGTAGCCCGATTGGTGCGCCAGTAGTAGCAGTTCCACGTCGAACATAAACCCGGCGATTTGCTGCCGTGCGCAGAGGTCGCGCACTACCGCGGCCTGAAAAAACTTAAATCCGCACTGAGTGTCGTCGAACTCGCCCAAGCCCATCAGCGTGCGCAAGAGCCAGCCAAACGCCTCGCTTCCCCACTGCCGGTAGCGCCGACGCACGACGACGAATTCGGTCGCGCACAGCGTCCGGTCGCCGATCACGCCGTCCCACCCGGCTGCCAATAAGGGCATCACCTGATCGAGCGCGGCGATGTCGGTCTTGTAGTCCCCGTCCATAAAGCCGATGTACCGGCCCCGGGCCTCGGCCACGCCGTGCTGCACGGAATAGCCCTTGCCTCGGTTGCGGTCGTTTTGCACACAGCGGATTTGCGGATGCGGGCGGGCGTACTCGGCAATGCAGGCGACCGTGCGGTCCGTGCTGCCGTCATCCACGACCAGCAATTCACAGGACCACGGCCGCTGCTGTAGCAACGCGAGCGTCTGTTCCAGAGCGATGAGAATTCGCTTCTCTTCGTTGTACGCGGGTATGACGATGCTCAGATCCATAGTTAGCGCCCGCCTTGACGCCTCCAGCCGCCGCGCCTATAATCCGCCCCAACCACGTCCCTAAGCCATGTGAGAAAGGCCGATGAGTGCGGAAACCATTTTTAGCAAGATCATCCGCCGCGAAATTCCCGCCGACATCGTCTATGAGGACGATGCCTGTCTGGCTTTCCGCGACATCCAACCCCAAGCCCCGACGCACATCCTCGTCATCCCCAAGGAAGTCGTCGCCGGCGTACAACACGCCGTATCCGAACACCGCCCCCTGCTCGGTCACCTGCTGCTCAAAGCCAGTCAGATCGCCGCCGAGCAGGGCCTAGCCGCAACCGGCTACCGCTTGGTCGTCAATGCCGGTGCCGACGGCGGGCAAACGGTCGCTCACCTCCACGTCCACCTGCTCGGCGGCCGCCCTATGCAGTGGCCCCCAGGATAAAAAAGAGGCGATGCCACACCGGGCACCGCCTCGCAAACGCTCTTAAGACAGAGGGCTTAAATGGTCTGTATCAGGACGTAGCCGTTGGCCCCGCCTGGCACCGCTCCTTTGAGGAACAGCAAGTTGCGATCGGCGTCGATCCGTTCGACGGTCAACCCCTTGGTGGAGACTCGCTTATTGCCCATCTGGCCGGGCATTTTCTTGCCCTTCCACACCTTACCCGGCGTCGTGCCCTGGCCGATGGAGCCTCCGTGGCGCACGGTATTGGGCGTGCCGTGGCTGGCGTTCTTGCCGCGGAAACCGTGGCGCTTGACCACCCCAGCAAACCCCTTGCCCTTGGATTTGCCCGTCACTTTGACTCGGTGGCCGACCTCAAACTGGCTCACATCCAAGACTTGGCCGACCTCAAACGCACCCTCTTCGCCGCGAAATTCGCGCAGAACGCGGTGCCCGCTCACGCCGGCCTTGTCCAGATGGCCCTTCTGCGGCTTGGTCAGCTTGCGCTCTGGCACTTCGTCGAATGCGAGCTGCAACGCCGAGTACCCATTGTTCTCTTTGGTTCGCACTTGTACCACCGGGCAGGGCCCGGCCGCGACGATCGTCACCGGCGTGAGCTCCTCGCGGTCGTTGTACACCTGCGTCATGCCCAATTTCTTGCCAATCAAGGCCCCCATAAGGCCAACTCCTTCAGATAGTTGTCGCGTAAACAGAATTGTAAAAATTATGCAAAAATTTCCTAGCGGGCAAGAGACGCCTACAACAGAGCGGCAAAATTGAGCGAGATAATCATATTTCGCGGCGGGGCCATCGGCGACTTTGTCCTCACCCTACCCGCCATCCATGCTGTGCGCCGGGCCTTTCCCACCGCTGACTTGCGCTTTATCGGCCGTCCGGCAACCCTAGCACTCGGCCCAACGGCCTCCATCCTCGACAGCGAAGACCCGCGCTTGATTCCCCTGCACCGCGCTGGGCCGCTTCCCCCGGCCACCCACCAGCTCTTCGCCGCTACGCAGCGCGTGCTAGCCTATGCGGTGGATGCCCAACACTTCGGCCCGCAACTGCGCCGAGCCGTCGCCGGCCCCGTGCTGCTGTGGGACCCGCGGCCCCCGGCCGATTTTCGTGGGCACATTGTCGATCACTTGCTAAGCCCCTTGCGGCCCTGGGGGCTGCCCGCCAGCGACCGCGTTCCACACATCGCGCTGCGGCCCGGCGACTACGGCTATGTAGATGCGCTCGCCGCTGCGCCCGAAGTCGTCATCCACTTAGGCAGTGGCGCGCCAGCCAAGTGCTGGCCCGTGGCGAATTTCCACGCCCTCGCCAGTGCATTGCAAAAAAGAGGCTGGCATACCGCGCTCCTGTACGGCCCGGTCGAACGCGAACGACAACTCACCATCGGCGACCTCCCCACGCTCCACCCCCCAGACCTGCGCTCCCTCGCCGGCCTGCTCGCCAAAGCCGCGCTCTTCATCGGCAACGACTCCGGCCCTGGGCACATAGCCGCGGCCGTCGGCACCCCAACCCTGACGCTGTTTGGCCCCACGGACCCCCGGCTGTGGGCCCCGTGCGGCAAGCGCAGCCAAGTCCTGCAAGCACCCGTTGCTGACATCGCTGCCATCCCCACTGCGGCCGCCATAGATGCGGCCTTAGCCCTCCTCCAGCATACGTGATGGCTTCCTATGCCGACCAACGCCGCGCTATGGTGCGCGAACAACTCAGCCAGCGCGGCATTGGCGACTCGCGCGTACTCGCGGCATTCGCGCGCGTCCCAAGGCATTGCTACGTCCCGGCGACCCTGCGCCCCCACGCCTATGCCGACCACCCGCTGGCCATCGGCGCAGACCAAACCATATCGCAGCCATACGTAGTGGCCTACATGCTCGCGGCACTCGGCTTGCAGGGCCGAGAACGGGTCTTGGAGATTGGCACCGGCTCTGGGTACCAAACGGCCCTGCTCGCCGAACTGGCCGACCAAGTCTATAGTATTGAATTCTTTTCCGAACTGGCCACCCAAGCCCGTCTCGTGCTCACCGACACAGGCTATGGCCATGTCGCTCTCCGCGTCGGCGACGGCCGCATGGGCTGGCCCGAGGCCGCGCCTTTTGACGCCATTGTATGCTCGGCTGCCCCGGCGACCATCCCACCCGCTCTGACCGAACAACTAGCGTCTAAGGGCCGCTTCATTCTGCCGCTAGGCTCCCAACGCCAGCACTTAGTCTTGGTCGAGCGCAGCGCGGCCGGCCTCAGCCAGCGCCAACTCCTACCCGTGCGTTTCGTGCCGATGCGGTAGGCACAAAGGGCGGGATGCGGATTTAAGCCAGACCGCGCGTTTGCTCGTAGAGTAGCTTGGCCATCGCCCGCAGGCCAATCGCTTCGACACCTGTTGACAATGGATAGTGCTCATCGCCCGAGTACACGACAAAGGCTCGCTGCGGTGCGACATCCTCGCAGGCGTTGTAAAACCCGCGGCCCATGCTGGGCACCAACCCCAGTTTGACTTCGACAGCCCAAGGTGCGCTTTCGCCCGGCAACTCCAGTACCAAGTCGATCTCGGCCCCGGCTTGAGTGCGGTAGAAGTGTGCAGCAGTCCCGGCTGGGGCCGCGGCCAACAAGTTCTCGATGACAAACCCTTCCCAGCTAGCGCCAGCGACCGGATGGCCAATGAGCGCGTTGTGGCTGTCAAGGCCGAGTAGCGCGTGGACCAGACCACTATCTCGGATGTAAATTTTGGGAGACTTAACGAGGCGCTTACTCGTGTTGGCGTAGAATGGTCGCAGGCGGCGCACCAGCAACAGATCGACCAGCAAATCAATATAACCGGCCACCGTTGGGCTACTGATCATCAAGCTAGCGGCTAGCTTTGATGCGTTCAGCAATGCACCCTGGCTATGCGCGAGCATGGTCCACAGCCGCTCCAGCGTCTCGGCCGGTATGCGCCGTCCGCTAAACTCGGATACGTCCCGTTCCAAGTAGGTGCGAATCAAGTTGCGGCGGAAAATTAGGCTAGCGCCGTCGCTCGCCGCCAGCAGACTGTCGGGAAACCCGCCGCGCACCCATAGTTTGGTCGCGGACGCCATCTCCGGCGACACGTCCAGCACATCAAACGGAGCGAGCGGCACGTACTCAATCCGGCCGGCCAAACTCTCCCCCGACTGTCTGAGCAGTTCTACGGACGCCGATCCGAGGAGCAGAAAACGGCCGGTCCGCTTTCCGCGTCTCCGGCCTTGGTCGATCATGCCGCGAAGTTCGGGGAACAGCCCGGGCGCACGATGGATCTCGTCGAGAACAACCAACCGGTCTTCGTACTCGGCGAGAAAAAGCCGCGCATCGGCGAGTTTCGCCCGATCAACGCTTGATTCGAGATCGAGGTACAGCGCGTCCGTCTGCTTTGCGATCTCGTAAGCGAGCGTGGTCTTGCCAGCCTGACGCGGCCCAATTAGGGCGACCGCCGCTTGTCGGTCCAAGGCGTTAGCCACGATTTTATGGGTCCGGCGCGGAATCATACCTTGTAAATCTAAAATTATGCCTTAAAAAAACAAGGATAGCTAATCGCGCAAGCTGCCCACGAGCGAAGCAATGCGGTCCATGCCGCGCTCGTCGCAATAGGCGTGGAGGTCCTCGACGATCGCGACGCCGGCGTTGGGATTGGCAAAACTGGCCGTGCCGACTTGAACGGCCGAAGCACCAGCGACCATGAATTCTAGCGCGTCGCGCGCGGTGGTGATGCCGCCGATGCCCATGATAGGCACGGAGACGGCTTGGGCCACCTTCCACACCATGGCGAGGGCTACGGGCTTGATCGCCGGGCCGGACAAACCGCCTGTGATACCGCCCAAGACCGGCCGCCGCCGCTCCACGTCAATGGCCATGCCAACCAGCGTATTGATCAGGGAGATCGCATCCGCTCCCGCATCCACCACGGCCCGGGCCACTTCGGCAATATCTGTGACATTGGGCGTCAGCTTGGCGATGACCGGGCGCTGAGTGCGGCCGCGGACCGCGGCAAGGGCGGCGGCCGCGGTTTGGGGTCGCGTGGCGAAATTGTCGCCTCCGGCTTCGACATTAGGGCAGGATATATTGACTTCGAGCGCAGCAATGCCTGGCAACGCTTCGAGACTCGCCGCCATCTGTCCGAACTCCTCGACCGCGAATCCGGCGATATTTACCACGACCTGCGCGTCCAAATCGGCCAGCAAAGGCCATTGCTGCGCGATGAAAGCCTCCAGCCCGGGGTTTTGCAAGCCAATGGAATTGAGCATTCCGGCTGGCGTCTCGACGATGCGCTGGGGAGGATTGCCGCCCCGAGGCTGCGGCGTAATGGTCTTGGTGACCAGCCCACCCAAGCGCGCAAAATCAGTCAGCGGCAAAAGCTCCTGACCGTAGTTGCAGGTGCCCGAAGCGAGCAGCACCGGGTTGCGCAGTGGCACGCCAGCAAAGTCTATGCTCAGGTCGGCCATGCGCTGCTCCATTTTATCTGCCGCACGTCAAATGCCGGCCCATCCACGCAGATGCGGGCGTAGCGACCGTAATCCGCGTCGCCTTGGGCCGTCGCCAACTCAACGGCGCAGCCCACGCAGATGCCGATGCCGCAAGCCATGTACTCTTCGAGCGAAACCTGACACGGAACTTGGGCCGCTAGACATATAGCAGCCACGGCCTGCATCATCCCGTGCGGACCACAGCAATAAACCGCGCACGGCCCCTTTTCAGCGAGCGCGTCTTGCAACAGATCGGTGACCAAGCCCGCGTGTCCAAGGCTGCCGTCGTCGGTGGCGCGGCGCACTCGGTCCGCCGCCGATGTCAGCAACTCGCTGGGCAAGTGCTTGTCCGCCGCCCGCGCTCCAACCAACAACGCAGTTTGGTACGCACGCTGCCTCAGTTTCAACCCCCAGTACAACAGCGGCGGCACACCAATGCCGCCCCCAACCAGCACGACACGCGCACCCTTGGGCGGCGGCGCGAACCCCTTGCCCAACGGGCCGAGCGTGGGCCAGACCGCATCCGGCCCGAACTGGCTCAGCGCTCGAGTCTTCGGTCCGACCTTTTCGTACAATACCTCGATGATACCGGCCTCGCGGTCGACGCCGCTAACGCTCAGAGGGACGCGCAACAAGGGAGCCATTCCCGCGCCGACCTGAATGTTGACAAACTGACCCGGCTCAATCCGCGCGGCAATGTAGGGCGCGTTAAGACGCGCCAAATAGAAGTCCGCGGCCACTTCGCGGTTGCTCAACAGACGCGCTTGCTCGTCGATCACGGCTCTTTCCCTTCGCCTTGTGGCAAGCCAAACGGCACAGTCAACTCGACCCACGACTTGATCGCTTCGCCATTGCGGCCCACCGCCGGATAGAAGCTATAGCCATACGCCGCATCCACCGCCCGCTCGACAAAAGGAGGTTCCCCGCGAAAGACCTCCACTTGCTCGGGCCGTCCCTCGCGGTCGATCAGCACGTCGAGCAATACCTCAGCCGAATCCTCAGCCGCCGCCGGATAGACCGGCCGCACCACCTGCCGAACCAGCGGCCAATCGCTCAGCGCCCAGTCGCCCTCCTTCCACCCCAACTCGTCTGGCGGAATCGACAAGTCGAGCTCGATCATCGCTTCCACGTCCAAGTCCTCGCGGTCTTGGCCCCCCTGAAAATCCGGGTACTGATCCAGCAAAAAGCGAATCTGCGCGCTGTTGCGGTCGCGTCGTGCAACCTCCCGCAGATAGTAGTTGGCCGAGTCCTCTACGCCCTGTTCGGTAAAGGCGCGCCAGAGTCGGTAGTAGAGGTTGAGATTACTCTTGTCAAAGGATAGGGCCTGGCGGTAGAACGCAATGGCGTCGTTGAAATAGCCTTCCGCCCAGCTAACATTGCCCAGTTGATACAGGGCGCGCGGGTTGGCGACCTGCTGGTTGATGCTGCGCTCGTAAAAATCGCGGGCCAGCGCAACATCCCCGCGCCGCTGGGCGCGCTCGGCAAAGCCGATGTATTTACGCGCCAACGCCACCGTGTCGAGCGTGTCTGGTTCCAAAGCGAGCAATGCAATCCGCTCCCCTAGGCCGAGCTGGCCGCCGACCGCCTTCAGGCCGCGCTCCAGCTTGTCGATGAGCTTTTCCTCGCGCATTTCCCACCGCTGCTGGGCCAGCTTGCCAAACCGCGTCTCGGCGAACTCTTCGCGCAACAACTGATAGCGCAATTCGGCTGCGCCCGTATCTCCAACGACATTCTCGTAGGTATGGGCCGCCAAGAACGCCGCTTGCCCCCCACTCGGCGTACCGGCGAACGCATGGCTCAAACTGTCCAACAGGGGGATGTACACCTCGGTCGCCTCGGGTTGCGCTAGGCGCAGTGTCTCGATCCGCGCAAACGCACGGGCCGCTAGCTCTTCGGCTGTGGCCTCGAGTTTTTGCCCCAGCAAGCGGCGGGCTTCGTTGGCATGCGCCGAGGTGGGAAACTCCTCAATCAGCCGCAGCAAATGGGGCCTAGCAGCCTCTTCGTCGCCGCGCATTTGCAACTCGATCCAAGCGAGGCTGTACACGGCGCGGGGCAATTGGTCGCTGTCTGGGAAGCGGCGGAGTACTTCCTCGTAGTACGCGCGCGCCGAATCGGCCTGGCCGATGTCGTCGCGATAGAGTTCACACGCGCTGAATAGGTCGTTCAGCACCGCCAAACTCCGCGCCACTACCACTGTGTCGGCCGGCTCCGCTGCGGCCAGCCACAACAGCGGCCCCTGCACCGCGCCTAGCGAGTCGGCGTAGAGCGAATCGGCGCGATGGATCTGGCGCTGGACCTGCTCCAGCCGGCGCATGTGTCCCATCATCTCTTGGGCCAAAAGCACGCCCTGCGCTCCTGGACTCTCTCGGCTACTCTCCTCCAGGTACTCGCGCCCCAACTCGGTATCCCCGTATTCCTGTAGATGCAGCAGGCCAATGCGATACAGGGCCATAGCCGCCGAGGGCGTTTGGGGGAAGTCGTTGCGCACCTGCTCGTACTCAGATAGGGCCTCGCCGAGCAAGCGGCGGCCCTGATACCACTCGCCGATTAGCAGCCGGGTGCGCCCCTCAAAGCGGCGAAAGCCGCCCTCGTCGAGCAGGCTGACGTATGTATCCAGCGCCTCGTCTTCCGCCCCCATGGCGTAGAGGGCGCGTCCGCTGTTGAGCCGGGCGCGGTACTTTTGCTCGTCGCTTGGATTGGCCTTTAGCACTTCGTCAAAAGCCGCTAGCGCTTCATCCAAGCGGGCCGGGTCCCCCAAAGCCATCAGCGCCTCGCCCAAACGCAACCACAACTGGGCACGCACCGCGCTCTTGGGAAAGGCTGCTAACGTCGCCCGATATTCTCGCATGGCGGCGATGTAGTCCTCGCGGTCGTGCGCCATCTCGGCTAAGTGTAGGCCCGCTTGAACGGCTATTTTTTCCTCGGCCTCGTCAAACAGCACTCGGTAGAGCGACTGCGCTTGGTCGTCAACCCGCTGTTCCGCTAGGCAGCGGGCGCGCCAGTAGCGGGCTTGATCGAAGTACGGACTGGACGGGAAAAAGGTTTCCAAGTCGCGGAACGACTCTTGGGCATTGAGGTATTGGCCGCGCCAGTAATACGCTCGGCCAATCAGGAACATGGCGTCGTCGACCCAGTCGCTCTCCTTGTATTCGTCGAGCACTTTGGACGCCTTGCGCACCGCTTTGTCGTAGAGTTGGTCGGCCTGCGGCGAGCGCTGGCGTTGCAATTCGGGGCCAGCCCGGTCAAAGGCCCAGTCGGCGTAGGCCTCTTCGTGTTTGCGCCGTTCTTTCTCGGCTGCGCGGAAGGATTTTTTGGCGTTGTAAAATGTATTGAAATAGACGCAGGCCGAAATCGCCAGACAACTAACCAGCAACAGCACCAAGGGCGCGGTCCGCACGGGCTGTCTCCTAGCTCCGATGGTAATCCTGTAGAGCTTGCACGCCCAATTCGGCGCGTTGCAGCGCTTCGATGCCCGCGGCCGCGGCCCGCGCCCCAGCCATCGTCGTCGTATAGGGCACGCCGGTTACGACCGCGGCTCGACGCACCGCAAAATCGTCGTAGTAAGAAGGTTCGTCGAGCGGAGTATTGATGATCAGATCGATCTGGCGGCTGCGAATCGCATCTTCGATGTGTGGACTGCCTTCGTGGATTTTGCGTACCCGCTCCGCCGCGATGCCGTGCTTGCCGAGGAAGTCGCGCGTGCCCTGCGTAGCCACCAGCTCAAAGCCGGCCGCACACAACCGACGCGCAATCGGCAAGACATCCTCTTTATCGCAGTCGGCCACGCTGATAAAGACCCGGCCGCACGACGGCAGCAGCGACCCCGCCCCCATTTGCGCCTTGAGGAAGGCCGTGCCAAAATCGCGGCCAATGCCCATAACTTCGCCCGTGGACTTCATCTCCGGCCCCAGCAGGCTATCGGCCCCAGGGAATTTTATAAAGGGCAACACGGCCTCCTTGACCGCTATGTGCCGATGCGCGACCTCGGCGGTGAAACCCTGCTCGCGCAAGCTCACCCCCACCATGGCCAGCGCGGCGATCTTGGCCAGCGGACGGCCAATGGCCTTGCTGACAAACGGCACGGTGCGCGACGCCCGGGGATTTACCTCAATCGCATAGACTTCGCCTTGATAGACGGCGTATTGCACGTTCATCAGGCCAACCACGTCAAGGGCACGCGCCAGCGCGTGGGTGTGTTCGCGCATGGTTTCGATGTGCTTGGCCGGCGTGTCGTAGGGCGGCAAGGCGCAGGCACTGTCGCCCGAATGCACGCCAGCGTGTTCAATGTGCTGCATGATCCCGCCGACGACCACGTCCGTCCCGTCGGCCACGGCATCCACGTCGAATTCCTCCGCGCCTTGCAGGTAGCGATCGATGAGCACAGGGCGCGCCGGCGAAACCTCAATGGCTTCGTTCATGTAGGTTTCGAGGCTCCCGACATCGTAGGCGATGACCATGGCTCGTCCGCCCAGCACGTACGAGGGCCGCACCAAAACCGGAAAGCCAATCTGCGCGGCAATCGCGCAGGCCTCTGCACAACTAGCGGCCATGCCATTGGCCGGCTGGCGGATGCCCAGTTCGTTCAACAACTGACCGAAGCGCTGGCGATCCTCGGCCAGGTCAATGCTGCGGGGCGAGGTGCCAATGATGGGCACGCCCTCGCGTTCTAATTCGACGGCCAAGTTCAGCGGAGTCTGCCCGCCGAATTGCACGATGACGCCGTCTGGTGCTTCGCGCTCGACGATGTGTAACACGTCTTCGCTCGTCAGCGGCTCAAAGTAGAGCTTGTCAGCCGTGTCGTAATCCGTGCTGACCGTTTCGGGATTGGAGTTGACCATAATGGTCTCATAGCCGATCTCGCGCAGCGCGAAGCACGCGTGGACGCAGCAGTAATCAAACTCGATCCCTTGGCCGATGCGGTTCGGCCCGCCACCGAGGATGGCGATTTTCTTGCGCGTCGAGCACTGCACTTCGTCTTCGCGGTCGTACGTCGAGTAGTGGTACGGCGTGTGGGCCTCGAACTCAGCGGCGCAGGTATCAACTGTTTTGTACACCGGGCGAATATCCAACTCGCGGCGCCGCCGACGGACGTCGATCTCGTCGCAGCCCTTGAGATGCGCTAGCTGGCGGTCGCTAAATCCCCATTCCTTGGCGCGGCGCAACAAGGCACCATCGGCGAGCACATCTTCCCGCATGAGCTGTTGTTCGAGTTCAGCAAGCTGGTAGAGCTGATCGAGGAACCACGGGTCAATGCCCGTCAGACCATAGAGTTCATCGTGGGTATAGCCTTTGGCGATGGCCAGCTTGAGGTAGAACATGCGCTGAGAGTTGGGACGCAGCAATTTTTCGCGCAGTTCCTCGTCGGCCACCTTGGCCGCGCTGAAATCCTTGCCGTCGGCCCCAAAACCCGCGCGGCCCACTTCTAGCGAGCGCAGGCCCTTTTGCAGCGATTCCTTAAAGGTCCGGCCAATGGCCATGGTCTCGCCGACCGAGCGCATCTGGGTATCGAGCGCATCTGGCGTACTGGGAAATTTCTCAAAGGTAAAGCGCGGAATCTTGGTCACCACGTAGTCGATGGTCGGCTCAAAGGAGGCCGGGGTCTCGCGGGTAATGTCGTTGGGGATTTCGTCCAGACTGTAGCCCACGGCCAGTTTGGCGGCGATCTTGGCAATGGGAAAGCCCGTGGCTTTGGACGCCAGTGCCGAGGAGCGCGAGACCCGGGGGTTCATCTCGATTACGACCATGCGGCCGTCGGTGGGATTGACCGCAAACTGGATATTGGACCCGCCGGTATCTACGCCGATCTCGCGCATGATGCGGATGGCGGCGTCGCGCAGGTCCTGATATTCTTTGTCGGACAAGGTCTGGGCCGGCGCGACCGTGATGCTGTCGCCGGTGTGGACGCCCATGGGGTCGAAGTTTTCTATCGAGCAAATGATGACCACGTTGTCGCGGTGATCGCGCATGACCTCCAGCTCAAACTCTTTCCAACCGAGTACTGACTCCTCGATCAGCACCTCGTCGATCGGGCTTAGGTCGAGGCCATGACGCACGATCCGCGCAAATTCCTCGGCGTCGTGCGCCACGCCGCCGCCAGAGCCGCCCAGCGTAAAAGCAGGGCGGATGATCGTCGGGTAGCCCAACTCGGCTTGGTGCTTTTGCGCTTCTTCGAGGCTGTGGACGAAAGCTCCGCGCGGCATGGCCAGCCCGGCCCGGTCCATGGCCGCTTTGAAGAGCGCGCGGTCTTCGGCCATCTTGATCGCGTCGAGCGATGCGCCAATCATCTCGACGTTGTGCTCGGCGAGGACGCCGCTTTCGGCCAACGCCACGGCCGCGTTGAGCGCGGTTTGGCCGCCGAGCGTTGGCAGAAGGGCCTGTGGCTTTTCCTCGGCGATGATCCGCGTGCAAATCTCCGGCGTGATCGGCTCGATATACGTGCGGTGGGCCACTTCGGGATCGGTCATAATCGTGGCCGGATTGCTATTGACCAAGACGATTTCGTAGCCTTCTTCGGCCAGTGCCTTACAGGCTTGCGTACCCGAATAATCAAACTCGCAGGCCTGGCCAATGACGATCGGGCCAGAGCCGATGAGCATTATTTTTTGAAGGTCTGTGCGTTTAGGCATGGGGTTTTAGCGAATGCGAAATGTGGTCGGATCAAAGCAGGGGAAGCTGCGCAGTGGGTGCGGCAGCGGTCTGCGAGTGGTTCGAGTACGTAGCCCAGCCCGGATCGTACTCGTCGGCCTGATCACCCCATCCGAACCAGCCTTTTCGCGGCCCCCGTGCAAACAACTCAATGAAGGGACCCGGACTGCATGCCTCGATCAACTCGTACTGCTCGTCTGGCTTCCTGCTGTGTTCTCGCTTTTGCGAGACGATGATGTTTTCTTGGCTACGCCCGGGCTGTAGCGTTCTGGCGTTCTGGCCTCGGATGCCGAATAGGATAATTTCCGTCACATTGCGAAAGTAGAATCCCACGCCACGCCGGTCCGGCCCGCCATCCTTTCTCACCTTGTACCAGATGATGTTCGTCTTGTAGTTGAATCCCCAGCTATCCATCACTTGCAGTCCGTGGGCCAACAGCGCATTGGGTATCCACAAGTATAGATGCGCGGTTTCCGTCGCAATTGATTCGACAGGCAAGCTCTCAATGTCCTGCAAGGCCATCGTCGCATATCGAGACAAACGCCGGTGTTCCGGTGCCATCTTGCCGGTTCTATTGTGGAACTGCCACGGCGGATCGGCGAGAATGGTCGAAAACCTCTGCCCGCCGACCGCGTCGAGCAAATCGGTCGCTGCGGTCATTTACTCATCCTCTACATACAGCTTTTTCGAGATACCAAACGCCAAGATGGGACAGCCACCCCCTCCGCCTCCTTCGATTCGCGGAAGTAACTTGCTCATGTGCGTTGTTGATGCCCCGTAAGACAGCCCTTTGTTGAGGGCATTGAAGAGGTCTTGAAGTCCATCGCACCGGGTTATGATGACGCCAACGCTGATCGCCCGAAGATCAAAAAGCAGTCTGAAGTTGTTCAAGTCCCGGTCGTAGAATGGGTCCTTGTTATTCCATTCTATTTCGAGAGCAACTCGATTGCGGAAACAGTCTATTTTGTGCGTTGGTGTGTCGCGGATATCTTCGTCCACTACGACCCTCGTCGAGAATTCCTTTTCTTCCCAGTCTCTTTCATATAGGTAATTATCAATAAAAGACGAAATCGCAGATTTCCCGCCACCGGGTTTCACTATCCAGCTTTTTCTTAGACGAAACTCCTGCAAGACCGAAATGATGTCGTTCCACTCTTCGGGGAAGTCTTCGTTCAGTATCGCGCAGGCGTGTTTCCACTCGTGGATTTCGTAGTACTCGCGGATGAAATCGGGCAGTAAATCCGTAGTCATTGCGAATTTGAAGGACCTCGATAAAGGCAAGTTTAGGCTACAGATTTACACTGGGCCTGCACAGTACAAAACCAGTCGGCTAAAACCCATCCCTGTCGGCCAGACGCAAGCGGTTAAAGCCTTAAGTATATGAGGAGCAAAAAGAGCGCGATCACAGTGGTATAGCCAACCTTGAACAAGAGTTGACCGTAGCGCTCCCAATCGTGGCTCTGACTGACCTTGAACCTGGAACGCACCACTTCTTCTTGGAAATCTACCTGAAAGCGCTGCTTGTTGATGAGGCGGACTAGCTTGGGATCGTAGTCGGCAATGGCCTTTAGGACCATGCGCTTGCGGCGTGCCGCTTTTTCAGCGCAGGCCCGCTGGGCATCCCTGGCCGCGACCTTGCCCAGCTCAGCCGATTGGTCGGCGAGGCGAGTGCTGGTCTTCTCACGCGCCAAATTCTCGGCCAAGCGGCTGAGCGCTTCGCGGCTTTTCACATTGTCCTGAATAACGGTATAACAGGTGTCGATAAAGCGACTAAAATCGGCGAGAATTTCCTCTTCCGAAAGCCCCAGCAAGTAGGACTCTTCGATCATTTCTTCAATGGCGTCTTTGACGTCGGCCATAGCGCAAACTCTGTACATTAAAATGGGCAAAAACCAAGCAGCACCCACACCGGCACCGCGTCCATTTTCAGATTAAAGCATCGCTTCAAACATGTCAAGCAGACCGCGCCGCATCCACCAGGGCCAAGGCGATTTCGTCGGCTATATCGCCTGCCCGCGTCCCCCATTCCCCCAGCCGCTCAGCCGCCCGATCCCCAGCCCGACCGTGGACATAGACCCCAAGGCAAGCCGCCGCTTCCGGGGCTAGCCCTTGGGCCATCAGCCCGGCGATGATTCCGGTCAGCACGTCGCCCGACCCAGCCGTGGCCATGCCCGCATTACCCGTGGAGTTGACCGCCACCCGCCCATCGCGCAACGCCACGACAGTCGGCGCGCCCTTCAACACGAGCGTCGCGCCAAAGTCGCCAGCAAAGTCGCCAGCCACCGCCAGCGGCGCAGCGGCAATCCGCTGCTTGTCCAATCCGCTCAAGCGGGCGAACTCGCCCACGTGGGGCGTGAGAACCAGTGGGGCCGCACGGCCCTTTAGCATCTCGGCTCGACCGGCGAATGCACTAAGCCCGTCCGCATCCAAAACGAGGGGCAACTCGGTTTGCAACACCAGCCGCCGCACCAACTCCTCGGTCTCTCGATAGCGCCCCAAACCCGGCCCCAAAGCCAAGACATCGGCCCGCGTCAACATAGCGCGCACCTCGCCCAAGGCCCGCAGCGACAAACAGCGTCGCTTGCGCACTTCGGGCAACGGACGGGTCATCACCTCCGAGAGCTTGACTTCGAGCACGTCGTTGAGACTCGCAGGCACTCCTAAATGGACGCGACCGGCTCCGCTCCTGAGCGCGGCATCCGCCGTCAGCGCGGCCGCCCCAGTCATCCCCACCGAACCCGCAACCACGGCCACCGTCCCGCAACTTCCCTTGTGCTCATCGCCACGGCGGCGCGGTACGAGCGGCTCCAACCCCTCGGCGGAAAGCAACAGAGCTTGGGCCGTCGCCGTGCGCAGAATGGACTCGGGGAAGCCGATGTTGGCCAGATGCAGCGCACCGCAATGGGACCGGCCGGGGTAGAATAGCTGTCCGACTTTGACCAAACCGAAGGTCACGGTCAGCACCGCTTGCACGGCCGCGCCGTGTACCTGCCCAGTGTCGGCCTCGACCCCCGAGGGAATATCCACGGCCACTACCGGCCGTTCGCAATGGGCCATGCACTCGATAACGCGCGCCATAGCCGGACGAGGTGCCCCGCGCAACCCGGTGCCCAAAAGCGCGTCTATCGCCAAGTCGGCGGTGTGCAGGGCGGCGGCGAGCGGGGCCAGGTCCTCGCCGAGCACTTCAACGGCTCCGCCCGCCCGTTCGCAACGCCGCAAGTGCTCGGCCGCCGCCCCCTGCACGGCAGCGCGGTCGGCCGCGAGAAAGACGCGCACCGACCCACCGCCAGCGCGCAAGAGCCGGGCCACGGCAAACCCGTCGCCGCCGTTGTTGCCCTTGCCGCACAGGACTACAGCCTGCAAACCAGCCAAGCCGTCCCAGCGCGCCGCAATAGCCGCAACCACTTCGGCACCCGCCCGCTCAATGAGTTCGACGCTCGATATACCCGCCTCAGCGATGGTGCGCTGATCGACCTCGGCCATTTCTCGGCCCGTTACCAGTTTGGGTAAATCCAATGCTCAAGCCTCCCAAGGACGGATCAGTTCGCGCAATCGGCGCGGGGCTTCGCGGGGCAGCGGCCGGCCCGTGTACTTGGGCAAGAGCGCACGAAAACCAATGCTAATCCACAAAGCCCAAGCCGCCAAACCGCCGCAGAACAACCCCAATCCAGAAGCAACGCCAATCCCCAGCGCCAAGCCTGAGGCCAGCAGAAAAACCAGCGAGCGTTTTACATTATCGACCGACAAGAGAAAGCTGTAGCGCACCGTGGACCACACCGACCCCTCTTGGGTGACTAGCACTGGAAAAACATACACCGCCACCAGCCCCAGCAGCAGCAGAAACCAGACCATCAGCCCACCCAAAAACACCCCCAGCCAGCCGCCGATCTGCTGATAAAAAACCACGTTGGCCAGCACCAGCGCGACCGCAGCGACCATCAGCAACCCCAGCGCGAGCGCACGCCAAAAAAGCGTGCGGCCAGCCGTCCAGAACGCCCGTAGCCCAAAGTCCCCACCCCGCGCCCAAGCCGCCCCAGCGGCGAAAAGCAGGGCCGTGGCCGGTGCGCTCCACAGCAGGGTACTGGCTAAGACGGCCGCGCCCACCAGCCCCAGGCCACCCAACCCAAACCCTACTTGCAACAGCATGTAAGCCCCGGCTATCCAAGGCAGACTCAACGCGCTCCACAGCAAATTGTAGCCCACCATACCGCCCAAGCGGTCGTACGCCATCCACAAGAAGCGTCGCACGTTTTCGCTCAATGGGCCTCCAAGCCGCGCAGCATGAACTCGGCGTACGTGCGCGCCGTCAACACCAAGTCGCGCACCCGCACCCGCTCATCCACCCCGTGAATGCGCTCGCCCTTTACGCCATAGCCAATGCCAGGCAGGCCGCCGTCCACCGCAAAGTAGTGCAGGTCTGTAAAACCAGAACTGAGTCGGTAACTAGCGGTGCGGCGGCGCACGGCCTGCACGGCTTGGGCAAAGGCTTGGGGCAGCGCGTGCCCGGCCTCGACGACGCAAGGTTCGATTTGCAAAGGTGCTACCACTCGGCAGGGTGGCTCAGCGGCCTGCTCTATAGCGCGTCGCAACGCACGCTCGACAGCCGCGAGCTGTTCGCCGGGCACTAAGCGGCGGTCCAGCGAAAAGCGGGCGCGGGCCGGTACGGTGTTGATCTTATCGCCTTCTCCGCCCGAGAACGTTCCGCCGATGTTGAGCGTGGGATGGCGCGACCGACCGTCAAAATCCACATAGCAGCGCTGGGTCGCATTTAGTTTCCGTTTGTAGGTTTGCAACTTCTGCACTACGCTCGCCATGGCTTCAAAGGCGTTGACCCCCTGTTCAGGGCTAGCAGCGTGGGCGGCCTTGCCCGTCAGTTCGACATCCAACCAGAGTACGCCGTTGTGGCCGCAGCCGACTTGCGTCCCGGCCGCCCCCTCGCAAACCACGGCAAAATCGGCGTTCACCAGCCCCTCTTTTACGATCCACCCGGCGCCCAATTGGCCGCCGGTCTCCTCGTCGGCGGTGAACGAACACTCGATGTTAAAAGCCGGCTCAGCCCCGGTTTCCCGGAGTGCCTCCACGGCCATGAGCAACGCGGCGATGGCCCCTTTCATGTCCCCGGAGCCGCGGCCGTAGAGTGCATCGCCAGACAGCCCTGGCTCGAATGGGTCGCCGAATTTCCACGGCCCGGCGCCGGGCACCACGTCGTAGTGGGCATTGAAATGCACCGTCTGCGGTCGGCCAGCGTCCCACCGGGCAATCAGGTTGTAGCGCGGAAACTCGTCCGAGCCGAGCACCCGGCGCACTTCTTGGTCTGGGACGCCGTGGACCTTGGCCTCTAAGTCCAAGCCCTGACAGTGCGCCAAGAGTGCGTCGGTCATCGCGCGGTAATTCCGCCCCGGCGGATTGACCGTATCCACGCGGACCAGCGCCTGCGCACAGCCGAGCAATGCCTCTTGGTGCTTTTCGATGTATTGATGAACGCCAGCCCTCACACGCAATTCGCTCAGAACGTAGTTTCCTTGGTCGTTATGGGACACCAGCGCGCCGTGGTCAAGTGGTGCAGCAATACGCCTTGGGCTTCGGGCGTACCAATCTGTTGCAAGGCGGCCGTGCAGTGCCCTTGGACGTAGCGATTCTCGTCGCTGAGGGCCGCGGCCAACGCATCTATGGCCGCGGCGGCCGCCGGACCAAAGTGGGCCAACGCGTACGCGGCGTTAAAGCGCACCTGCTCGTCCGCGTCCGCCAGCAGCACAGCCAACGCCGGCACCGAGGCGGCCGGATTCAGTGCAATAGTCCCAAGGGCCTCGGCCACGTTGCGCCGCACCCAGGCGGCCGGGTCGTCGAGCAACGCGCCCAAGGCGGCCGCAGCCACAGCACCTGCCCGCGCCCCCATGTCGCCCAGCGCATACGCCGCAAAACCCCGCACGTGGGCCCGCTCATCGCCCAGGGCCGCAACCAAGGCGTCCACCGCTTCTTCCCCCACCGCACCCAGCGCATACGCCGCATTGAGACGCACCGGCTCGCGCTCATCGCCGAGGGCTGCAATCAACGGGCCTACGGCAGCCTTCCCCACCGCACCCAGTGCATACGCCGCATTGAGACGCACCGGCTCGGCTTCGTCGCCCAGCGCACCGAGTAACGCCTCTAGCGCCGGAACGGCCTTTTCCCCAAACGCACTGAGGGCATCGGTCGCTGCCAAGCGTTGTTCCAATGTTCCGTTGAGGGATCCGATCAGTTGCTCAATTTGCCCGCTGACCTCGGCGCGACTTTGGCCGCCCGCGTGCCAATCCCATATGCGCGACCACACGACGCGATGCTTGGTAGAGGGCGCGGACCCGTTGGCTGGCCAGCCCGGGGCTTGGATGTTCCAACTGGGCCGGCTCGGCTCGCGGAGGCGGGTAAACTGGAATTTCATCATATAGCGGTTGGTCGCCGAGCGGTTGGGCATGGCCCGGTGCCACAGGTCAAAATGCACCAAGGTGCAGGTGCCCGCCGCGCCGAGAACGGGCAGGTGGCACTCGTCTTGCTCGTTGTCGGCGCGGCCGTTGTAGTAGTGCGTACCGGGCATGACCGCGGTGGGGCCGTTTTCCAAGGTGACGTCTTGCGGGTAGTAGAAAATCATCACCCAGCGATTGCGGTGATAGCGCACCTTGTTATAGCCCCAATAGCTGTCCTTGTGCCAGCCACCGCCCTCGCTATCCGCTCGATTCAGGTGGCAGTGGCGGTGGGCGTGCATGATATAATCCGGCCCCACCACCGAAGTGAGAGCACCGCGCACGACCGGATCGTCAAAGACCTGCTGCAATGCCGGGAGGCGGGGCAGAATGTTGTTGCCGGGATTGCCCTCCTTGGCAAAGACCTCTTCGGTGCGTTGGTAGATGTCTTGGTGGAGGGAGGCCGGCAGCGAGGATTTGAGCGTGAGATACCCCTCGGCTATGAACTGCTGCATCTCTTCGTCGCCGAGCAGGTACTGAGGGTCTAACATGAGCAATCTCCTGAGAGGATAAAAACAAAGGCGAGTTCGGCTAAAAAAGTACCGCTAGAGACCGGGTAGGGCAATCCTACATTAAGGGCGGCCCGGCCCCCACTCGGGCAGCTTATCCAACAAGTGGCGCAGCGCCGCCGCCGGCGTCATCTCGTCCAGGTCCAATGTTACCTGAGCTTGGTCAAAGCCGCCTTGGCGCTCGGCCAACAGCGGCCGGAGTTCCGCCGTACTTTCGGGCGGTTGCAGCAATAGCGGATGGGTCCCTGGGGCTTGGCAGCGCAACTGCCAATAGGTGCTGGCCAGCGACAATTTGAGATATACCAACGTCGCTTTGGCTCGTACCTGCTGGAGGTTGGCCTCGTTGATCAGCACTCCATCGCCCAAGACGATGATCCCAAGTGGACGAGTGGCCAGTGCTCGGGTGAGAAGGCGGTCTTCTAATTGGCGTAGCGCTTCTATGCCCTGCGTCTGCACGAGGGACACCAAAGACTGCCCGGCCTCGTGTTCGATCCAGCGATCTACTTCGATGAGCGGTAAGCCGCTCAAGGCGGCCAAGTCGCGGCCCAAGCCGTGTGGGTCAACGCCGAGGAAGCCAATGAGAGCAATCGGACGCTGCAACAAGACCAACGGCCCATAGTCGTAGTAATTGGACACGGCGTTTACTCAGTGTCTGGGCCGCTCTTGATAACGCGGCTCGGAATCAAGGCATCTTGGACAATCGGAGTCGGCTCGCTCACATCGCTGTCTCCGGTTAAAAGTCGAGCAGGTCCCCCTGTCATAAGCACAGTCCAATTAAGAGGAACAAACGCGGTCGCTGTGCGGCCACCGACGCATCGCAAAAGTCAATACGCCACCCCCACTAGGCGGACAGCCAAGTTGGCATCCCTCGCGTCGTCGGCCACCTCAATACGAGCGAGGTAAAGGCCCGGGGAAACTAAAGTTCCCTCTTCATCTCGTCCGTCCCAAGCCAGACGATACCGCCCGTTTGCTATATGGCGCTGCTCAGCAAGACGCCTCACCTGCCTGCCTGCCAAGTCGTAGAAATCCACCGCTACTTGCCGGGCTACATTGACTTTGAGCACGGAAAACGAAAAGACAGCCGCGTCGTTGACGCCATCGCCATTGGGGGTAAAAGTGCCGGGCTCTACCTCAATGGTTCCGAGCGGCCCGCGGCGGGCGGTCGTCAATACTGTCAACCCCTCACCCGCGGCCAATTCGTCTCCTACCGGGTCCGCTGGATCCACCCTCTGCCAGTTACCCGCTTGCGCTGAGTGCCCAACCTCGGCTGCAAAAGTGGCGCCGCTCAGGAAAACACGCGACGAAAAAGATATCCGCACAATATCCGCATGGCCTTGCCGCAGCACCCTTGGCAAGCCGAGTTGCAGGGTATCACTTGCCACCTTGGTCCATTCCAACGCCGCCCCCGCTCCATTCTCAAAACGGTCTTTTGCCACTTCGGCAAATATTTCCTCGTTGCCAGCGACAAATTCGCTTTCGTCTCCCAAACTCACTTGGCGCAGTTCGATATTCGCTTGCGAAGGCACTATGAGACGGATGCGGTCGAATCCCGGACTCTGAGCCGTGAAGGAGGGACGGATGAAGAGGTCAAAATCGGTGAGTTCGCCGAGGGGGACATTCCGCTTGGGCTCTATTTCCCCGGCAATGTACTCTACCAGCGGTGCTGTGAAATGGACTTGGATCGACTGTAGGCTGGCGGCGGCGACCGCGTCTTCGCTGAGTAGTCTCGTCTGGATCATCATATAACGCCGGGGATTGGGGGAACGTATGACTTCGCCCGATTTGACGTAGGCTTGACTCCAGTTGCTCCAACCCGGTCCCGGCAAGAACTCGGTCAGGATCTCGCCTCTGAAGAAGGACGGCAGAGCCTCGTATTCTTCTTTGTTAGCTACTTCCGTACCGTCTTTTTTGAAATAGCGCTGTACTTCGCGCAGATCGTTTCCCGTCCGGGTGCGGATTTCCACTGCTGTGCCCGAAGGGGTGTTAGCTTCCCATTCGATGGTAGTCAGCGTCTTGGAACTCCCCAGATCGATAAGGTCGGAAGTCATCTCGAGAATCGGTAGGTACCCATTGGCGAAGACTTGGATTTCAGGCACCGTGCTCAGTATCCGATGCCCTTCATGGGCCCTAGTGCGGCGGGCAATATCTAGGTTGCGGAATTCGAGAAAACGCACAAGGCGCGGCGCAAAGCGATCCTCAAACAACCGCGTATTCTGGTTTAGCTGCCGCGTCTCACCACTCAATTCCTCCCAAATTAAACTGCCATCGGGTGCCAGCGAGCCGTCCGAACCGCGCAATAGATAACCAATCAGGTTTCGTCCTCCAACGCGGGTGATGATGCGCACGGCATGGACCATAAAGTGGGAGCCCAAATCCACGTTCAACAGACCCCACTCGGCGGTCTCCCCGGTGGGAAAGTAAACCATGCTCTGCCACTCGGTGCGCATGTTGCCATCAACGGCCAGTTCGGGCGAAGAGTTGGGATTGACGTCGCGTAAACTGCCGCCGCGCTCTACGATCCCCAAGGCAATATTCTCGCCCACAGTCCAAACCTCAACCTCGGCGAGTTGAGGCCGTTCACGGCGGTAATAGCGCATCCCGCCCTGCTGCTCGAGTGGCAACTGGTCGTAACGCTCGGCCAGTACTAGCCGCTCTTCGCCGGCGATTTTCCAGACGTATTCCACAGCACCTCGGTTCTCTGCTGCCAACGCCTGATAATCCTCGGCAGCGATCTGTTGCGCCCGCGCGCCATTAGTGGCCGTGACCGCGATGCGCAGGTACTGCACAATGCGGCCGGTCCACTCTTCTGTATAGGTGCCCAGTGGTGCGAGGTCGAACTCAAAGACTCGCTGGGTGCGATTGGGCTGGGTGGTACTGCCGACTAGGGTGTAGTCCAAGGCACCGCTGCGGTCGGCCGTGCCGAAGGGATTTTGCCCCCCGGCCGAATGCACCCTGAATTGCAGAAACGGATCCCCTTCTTCGGCAAAGCGTACAACGACCTTGGTAGCCGACACCAAGCGGCCAAGATCAATCTCCAACACCCAGTCCCGCAGCGGATCGGCCGGATCCGGCTCCCAAGCGGTAGTCGGATCGGCGTCAATGGCTCGCTCGGCTAGCGGCGGATTTGAACCAGCCCTTTTGATACCGCCGTGTGCCAGCAGCGCGTTGTTTGCGCCTTGAAACGAATTGGCGTATTGATCGCGCAAACTGCCATCAATGGGATAGCTAAAGTCGGCCGCATTCAACATGGCGTTGTGCGGTACTTGTATGAATCTGGACTGCACCGAGCCAGATGGCATTATCGTCACCATATCCCGCGGAAAACCCCAAGCCTGCCAATGCGCCTGGGTCCGCACCGTCACCCGGTCCGCACCCAGACTGTAACCCCTCGACTGGGCCCATACCCCGTTTAGAGCCACAAGGAGCAAAAGGGCTACAAAATAAAGCACCGTGGACAAAAGACCCGCTCGCCTCGCGATCGGCTCCGAAATCATCGAATACTGTTCCATACCTTATTGTCCTATCCATTTACTAATCATCGCCCTTGGTTGGGGCTTCCCATGTATGGTACTGCAGGAACGTATCGGGCAGAGCCGCCGCCAACGCGCTGTCAGATACGGCGATCCGCTCTTTGTGCTTGTCCAGTAGGTCGTCAATCAGCTCTTCAAAAAGTTGCTCTCGCTTCTGTCCGCGCACCAAGGCCCGGGCCTTTTTCTCGGCTTGAAAAAAGGGGACTAGACCTCCCCCCTGACGGTTGAGAACTTTGAAAATGCTGTACCCGTCTTCAACGGGCACCGGGCCGGTGATTTTGTCGAGCTCGGCCACCTTTACTGCTTTGAAGAGCTGCGGTTGGGTCAAACGCTCGTACTCGCCTAGATGCATCAAGCCGTCTTCTTCCCGCATACCTGGGCGGATGGTGTACTTTTGCGCGAGCGCTCCGAGGGTCGCCCCTTGTTCGAGGGCGCGCAACAAACCAGTAGCTTCTGATTTGGTCTTGACCAGCACTTCAACGACAATGTATTGGGTCGGTTCTTTGAACAATTCCTCATTGTTCTCGTAAAAATCCCTCGCTTCCTCCCGGCTCGCCTCGGATCGATCAATGACCCTTTCTTGGCGTAACTGTTTGATCATGAATTCTATGCGTATTTCCGCTAATCGCTGTTGTCCATCCGCCGTCTCTGCCAACCCAGCCCGCTGCGCCGCCTCTGCCAACAAAGCCGGTATCAAAACCAGTTCCCTCGCGGCACCAACCACCTCGGCACTGTCCCGTAGGCCCCAGCCGGACAAGGCCCGCATATCCTTCCACAGAGCATTGAGGTAATCTCCCAGCGAGATATGCCCTCCCTTATAGACAAAGAGGGGCTGCTCCACCTCCTCGACGGTCAGATCGGCGCGCCGCACCCGGGTGTGGAGTGCCGCTTTATTCAGTAGAAGCGCTAAGCCCTTTGGCACTAGCTGCACGTCCAACTTGCGGGTGAGGACCGCAATTTCCGCGACTTCCTGCTCTAGTCGCTTGCGTTCGTAGAGTATATCGCGAATCTGCTGTCGTTTCTCTGCTAGTGGAACGGGCTGGTCCTGGAGGAAACGCACGATCTGGTAGCGCGAGCCCATGGTCAGGATCGGGGATAGCTGTCCGTTCGGCAGGCTGCGAAACAACTCGTCTGGAATCTGCAACCTGCGGGCCTGCTCCAGATCGGTAAATCCCAGTACGCCTCCTTGGGAAGCCGACCGTTCGTCTATGGTGTATTCGGCGGCTAGTTGGGCAAAATCCCGGCCCGCTGCGAGTTGCGCATAGATTTGCTGGGCGGTGCTGTCTTCTTCCACCAGAATGCCTGCTAGCTGGCGCTTGCGGTCTAGGGCACTTTGGGCGAAAAAGGCGCGTATTTCCTCCTCGGAAACCTGCACGTTGGGTATCAGTACGAGCTGGCGATAGGTGTCGCCCAAGTGCTGGCGCCAGTAGTGCATCACTTTAGTCTGTACCACTTGGGCCGTATCCAATCCCCGCTCTTTGGCCTCCAGTACGAGCAGGTACTTGCCCAGCAGGCTGCGCAGATAGTGCTGGCGCACGGGGTCGCCCGGTCCCGGCAGGCGCAAGGACTGGGGCATCTGGACGACAAAATCGCGCATTTCGGCAACCGAGATAGACGTGGAATCAATGCGCGCCACCACATCCGGTTCGAGGACGACCTCTGCCCCTGGAGAACACGCCGCGAGACTCCACATGAGTACCCACTTGCATTCTTGCCAAATCCATGGTTTTCTGTTGCTCATGTCTTCTATTTAGTACACCAAAGCGATAGGTCCCAGCCGCTCCTCCTGACCGCTGCCTGCTTCTACCACGACGCGGTAAATATACAATCCTGGAGCTACTAACTCACCTTGGTCATCCCGCCCGTCCCAAGCAGTTTGATAGATCGCACTACGCCCCTCCTCGCGGCCCAAGGTGCGAACGCGGTTTCCCGCTGGCGTGTAGATTTCCGTCTTAAGGGGCACGACATCGGTTAGGCGCAGTAATGTATAGGAAAACTGCACTTGATCGTTGACGCTATCTCCATTGGGTGAAAACGGATTGGGAGTTACCTGCACGGTGCTGAGCAGATTACCCTTGAGCGGGGTGCGGACGTTCAAGGCGTCGCTCAGCAACTCGCTCGTAGCATCTCCGGGAATCACGCTCTGGGGTACTGCGTCGCTGTCCGCATCCGACACCGCGCCGCTGAAGGTCGTTCCATAGTTGAATACTCGGGCGTCAAAATCCACTTCTAGCAGGGTCTGGTCTTGGTCAATGCGATCAAATTGGACGGCGAACTGGTGGGGATTGGCCGAATCGAAACTCAGGGTAAAATCGACTACTTCGCGGTTGATGCGCACCTCGTGGACGGCCTCTAGACGAGCGCGCGTGCGCACCTCGAGAACATTAAAACCCGATTGTTCTGCCTCCAAGCGGGTTCGCACCGCATAGGTGAACTGAACCGGGTCAGCCGCCTCTACAAAAGGAGGGGAGATTTCGCCAATCACCGCGGAGACTACCGGGGGTTGGGAAAATTCAAAGAACAGTGAGTCAACCTGTCCCCCCGCCAATATGGCGGAAAAAAAGGCGATGTGTAACTGCATATACTGCCGGGGGCTGGGAGAAAGAATCTGAGTGCCGGCAAGCCCGTCCGCATACTCATACGTGTGCCATACGCTCCAGTTTTCCAGATCCTCGGTAATGCTCCCCTGTACGTTCTGGGGCATGGCTTCATACTCTTGGCGGCTCATGGGCCGACCATTGACCCCGAATGGCACTTCCTCTCCACCCACTCCGGTCTTGCGCCAGTAAACCTCGGGCTGATCATCACTGCCGCTGCGGCTCTGAACGACTATTTTCGCTCCTAAATCGAGTTGGCCACTCCACCAGATGCGTCCCAGACTGGATGCTCGTCCCAGATCAATCGGGTCGGACAAAAATGAGGCTTGGGGGACAAACCCCTGACCGTACACTTCGAACTCAGCCACTTCCCAAGTCTCACCTACCTCCAAGGGGTGGAGATAGACGTGGCGTGCTATCTGGGGTTCGATATCCAGTTCGACCGCCGGGCTCAAGTTGTCTTGCTCGTCGCGAACCAAGGTCCAGATGAGATTTCCTTTTTCGTCTTTGCTCTTTTCCCGGCCATCGTTGATATAAAGCCTAAACTGGCGGATCTTATGCCCTGGGTGATCGGCGCGGGGAGCAAAGCGGATCTCTTCAATGGGGAATGGTGCCCCCAGATCGAAGAACAGCGGCGTGGTATAGAAGAATCCGGGGCCGCGAAAGAAATTGATGCGCGGCGGATGCACAAACGCTGTATTCGAATCGCCATCTACTATCAGTACGCGGTCGTCTAGCCAATTCGCCGGCAGGGTATAAATGCTTACTAAACTGGTAATGTCGCCATTTCGCTCACCCATTGAGGCAATCAGATTCTCGCCGCTTTCGGCATTGAACGGGCGGATGGCACCCGGCACTTTTGCCACGTCGGTGAAAGTCAGGGTGCCGCTTTCACGCCAAGGATTTCCAACACGGCCCCCCAGTTGGTAAAATTGGCGCGCCTCGGCCCAATAGCCCGCTCCCATCCCCAACACGGTCAGGACTATAATCAGTACCTGTCGCACCCAGTGCCTCCTTTGCTTGGTCGCCAACCAAGAGAACGGCGGGATTTACAGTCCCCTGTAAACCCCGCCTGAAAACATCCTGCGACGTCTATAACAGGCTGTCGAATCGGCTTTATTTGAATGTGGACTTGATCTGCCCCCAAGTGTTGTTCTCGACTGCCGTAGATCTGGCTTCGGGCAACCCCTCTTCGATGGGTGCCAACAAATAGTCTCCGAACTGATCGGCGTCTCTGGAAGCACCTATGCCACCGAAACCGGACCAATAGGCATCGTCGTAGGAGCCAGGATCGGCATCCTTGTCCCCCCAGTTGACCTCTATACCGACAATTGTGCCTTCCACCCAATTGTGCCTAACACTCTGGTCGGGGCCGTCGGGATGGATATCGTCAAAGGGCACAATGGTGTACTCGCCGAACATTTCAGCGGGCTCTTGGGTGTTGACGTCGCCGCGAAGGAACTTACCGGCCCACTCCACGTAAGGGGACTGGCCTGCCCAAGATTTGGAGCCATCAATAATCCGGGTATAATAACCGGACGAGCTGAAAATTGGGCCGGCTAGATCGTAGCGTTGGGCTTGGGCACTGGCCCAGCGGGTCTCGAAATCATCCCCTTGGTCAAAGCCGCGAAAGATGCCGCCGGAGTGGTCCCAATCTGTGGTCGTCGACCACTTCTCGGTGTTGTTGATGAAATCGTCGGCAACCCAAGCGGCAAAATAGGCCTTGCCGTCGTTGACGTTGTAGCCCCAAGCGAGCCAAGCGTTGAAATCGCTTAGATCCATGGGCGCACCGAACTGGTTGAACATGGTTTCGGCTTTGGTTTTGTACACATCGCCGACAATGTCCCAGTCCGACATATCGCCATCGAGCACGGGCGTCAGGTGATCCGGGAACTGGAACATGAACTTCATCTCCCCCTGATGGCCAAAAGCCGCGCCGACCATAAGGGCCGAGACCAGTAACGTGATTGCCACTTCATTGATTCTCTTCATTGCAATGCCTCTCTTTATAGTTAGTGGAGCATGGTGTATCTTGCTACCCCAATCGGGGCTGAAACGACGCCTGTTTCTTTTTCCTCCTTTCAGCTAACAGATCGCCGGGTTGTATCACTGCCTTGCGAAGGTCAAGCCGCCTAGCGTTCCAGCCCGGCATAGGCCGTCATGAATATCTTGCTGGTCGTGCTAGAGGGCAGATTTTCAAACGTCAGCTTCTGTAGGCGAAATCCCGTCTGTAGATGGAGCCTGTAGCCCAAGTAATCCGAGGAGTTATTAAATTGCATCGCGACGATGCGACTGAAGGAATCTGGCTCTAAGTCGCGATGGACCGGGACCCCCTCGTCGTCGCGGAACTGCTCAAATCGAGACAATTCTAGTCCTAACTCGATGAGCGTATGAGAGAGCAGGGGAATGCGGGCAAGAAGAAAAAACGTCTCGGTCAACTCGCGGCGCGCTGGGTCGCGTTTGCGCACCGGGTGTTCGCGCAAAAATTCGCTCTTAAAGCGCGGCTCAAGCTCGATGTTTCCCACTGAGAAAGTGTAATCGACTTTGTTGATGAGACCGACAAAGCTGGCCGTGTCGCGCAAGTCGCGCTGATCCCGGCGCTGGTTGTAGATTTCAGTCTTGAACTTGTTGATTACATTCAGATTCCCTAGGCACGCGAAATCGAACTGTACATAGGACGTGTTGATCCAAGTATCGCGCGCCGGCAGCAAGTCGAAAACGCGCTGTTGGGTGCCGCGGGAATCAGATGGCTGCACCCACTGAAAGAGATTGTTGGGAATGTCGTCCTCGACCAGCTTGAAGTGGTCGAATACCCGCAAACGGCCCAACTGGGCAAAATCCCTTTCGTAGGTGAAGAGCAGGTACGTGGATTCGTTTTTGCGATCTCCCGCCAGCAATTCTTCGCGCAAACGCCCGACGGTCAGCCGGGCCTCGGGCCCGATGTGGGTTCCCGCGTACACATTGTAGCCGCGGTGATCCCGCCCATAGGGATAATCGGGTTCTTCGTCGTTTTCGAAGCGGTCGATCCAGCCATTGTTGTTCATGTCAACGCCGAAGAGATATTCGGGCCTATCCGAGTGATAGCGCAGGAAGGGCTCTTCGTAATCGGGAATGAAGTTCTGGCGATCCTCCGTATCGTTCTGATTGAAATCCGAGACGAAATCATTGTTCTCGTCAAAGCCCGGAAAGACCGCATTGTCCGACAGCATACCAAAGCGGTTCCAGTCCGGTCGGCGGTCTTGGTCATCGTTGTCCTCGACGAACTCGTAGATATAGGATATTTCGTCTTCGTAATCGATTTCGTCCTGTCCCCGAGTACCCGCGAGGAAGGTGCGGGTAGAATAGCCCGCGTCCATGCTATACCCTTCGAGAAAGGCGAACCAAGGATAGGACGCCTTGGACAGATTGAACATCCATGCTTGAGCGTAGTCAACCGCCTTGCGATGATCCTTGAGGTTGAGATTGGGATACTGGCGGTATTGACTGTTGAGATCGTACTCCCAGTACAGGTCAAAACCTCTGATCTTGTTGGCCTCTAAGGTAAAGCCGAGGATGGTATTGGCCGTAGGCAGACCATAGTCGAATTGCAACAGGCGTTGGTTGGAGTTGTCGCGGATATTGTTCTGGGCCCGTTCGATCAGCAAAAAGACCGGCTGTGAGTCCCGGTTGGTCTGTCGGTCTGACGTGATTTCTACCTTGTAGTCGTTGGAGATCACCAATTCAAAAGATATTCTCTCAATAATCGTAGGATCGGGGCCTATGTACAAAGGGTCAGTAAAGTCGTAGGTGAGCGTGATGCGCTCGTCCCCATCCGCGGCTAAAAACCCCACCCGTTGGAATCCCCCCTCGCGTATGGGCTCGAATCCTATGGCACTGCCTCTGAAAACGTTGCCGTCCACATCCTCGATGATGATTTCGTCGTCAAACAGGGCCGCTCCACCCACCCCATCTGCGGGCGAGTCGTCCGACAGGCGGATAATGATGCGGGAGATGGGCAGCGCATTCTGGTCGGTGGTCAGCGCCCCGCCCGCGAAAGGGTTGCCAGTGAAATCGTCGAACAGCGTCTGGCCTTGGAAGGCGGTCACGTAGGTCGCCCCCACTTGGACGAAGTCTCCCACTTGGACTAGGCCCCGTCCACCGAGCAAGTTGGTGACACTAGTCTTCTGATCCGGGATATCCAGAGAAGTGGCCACTGCCGGCCGACTAGGCCGAGCCAGCAGGAGAGTAGCCTGGTACTTATCGGCGGCAAAGTCCCACTGAATTCCGTTGAATGTGGGTTTAGAAAAAGTCATCGGTGTCAAGGTAGTGCGAATCTCATCGCCAATCGTGATACTATAATAGTATTGTCCCTTGTGGTCCGCAGAAACGGCTACTCGGTTGAACCATTGGTTGAACCTGTTGGTCTTGAGGATACTGCTACCGAATTGCTGGGGGCGATCTTGCTGCCAATCGTAGATCAACCAGCCCCGGGTGACTAGGTTTCCGAAGAAATCGTAGAAGTAATCGCCCTCCAACGCGGTGTCCACATAGCGCTGATAGAAATCGCGGGCGTAGTTAGAGTACTCCCACTGTCTCCACTGGTATTCCTCATACAGTTCTTGGGGGACGTACCATTTGCGTACCGCCGGGTCCAGTGCATCGAATAATACCCCCGGTCCCTGCGGAGAAAAATTCACCTCTCCGCCCTGCTTCACTCTACCCATGCGCGAGCCGTACGCTTGGGCCCCAACCGGCGCGGGCGCACTCCAGCCTAGCGAGTACACAACAGCACCGACGGCAAGCAGATAGCACTTGCTCAAAATCTCCATCCTTGCTTGGCTAGCAATTTAATACACCACGGCCACACTGTTTGTACGCCGCTCGGTCTCTAGATCGGAGCGGATTTCCACCACCGCTAAGTAGATACCCGGCGGCACTAGGCGATGGTCATCGCCACGACCGTCCCACTGTAGCTGAATGCGGCCGTTTTGTACCTCGGCAGAGTTGAGCTGTCGCACCCGGCCACCAGCCAAGTCATAGACATTTACTTCGCTCGGCGATGGTTCGAGCAGGTGCAGAACCGCATAGCTTATTTCTGCCAGGTCATTAGCCCCATCTCCGTTGGGGGTGAAAATCCGCGGCTGGATTGCCAGCGGACCAGCCACCTGCGAGCCCACGGAAATCCGCACCAGCAACCCGTCAGTATCCTGTTTGGCTGAAGCATCTCCGCCCTCGGTCTGTAACGGCACTTGTACGCTGGCATCGGCAAAGGCCCGTCCCTGAAAACGCGTACCATAGCGAAACACGGCCGCATCAAAGACAATTTTCAACAGGGTGCCATCGGCGTTGATCCGGGGTACATTCAGGGCAAAATGGTCGTTCTCCACCGCCTCTATGGAGAACGACCCGACGCGCAAGGGTAAAGACACCCCGGCCAGATCGCCGCTGAACTCGGCTCCATCTAGGCGATTGCCCGCTCTATCTTGGATTTCTATCGAATGGATAGCCGCGATGCGGGCCGGAGTTTCAATTTCAAAGCGCGTAAATCCCGGCCGACCCGTAGTATTGGCGATGCGGGCAAAGTACGTAAAAGTCGTCTGTTTACCGACCTCGGCTAGCGGTGGCCCCACTTCGGCGACGATGCGGTCAACCGGGGGCTGTGCGAACTGGAAACCCAAGTCGGCGACAGCACGGCTGGCATCCAAGCTCAGATTGGTGAAATCAATGCGGAACTGGAAGTAGCGCCGGGGTGCCGGCACAGTCAGCGGGGTGCCATTATCTACCACTTGCCACTGGACCCAGCCGTTGTCAGTGTCGGATTTGATCGGCCCTCGCTGGTTTTTCGCCAGTTCTTCAAAGGTCTCCTCCGTCAGCTCCTTACCCTCGCTGTCGGTCGGCACATATTCGGGTTGCCGGCCTCCTACATTGGCATTGCGAAAAAAGACATCGGGCGTCGTATCCTGCCCGCTGCGGACGCGGACTTCTATATTGGAATCCGCGCTATTGCCTGCGGCTACTTCGCTCCAAGCAATTCGACCCCAGACCACCTCCCCGCCCATATCTAGCACATTGGACACATAGCTGGCCACCGGGACGAACCCCCGGCCGTACACCTCTATCTCGTCAATTTCAAATCCGAGGGTGGAAATCGACTTGAGTTGCAAAAAGCGGACAAACTGGGGATTGATCTGTGCGTCCACTCTGGCCTCGCGGTTGTCTGGGTCGCGCCGCACTGGCGAGGTGAAAATGGGCTGACCACTGGCAAAGAGATTTTGCGGCAAGCCATCGTTGAGGAACAACTCATATCCGCGCATGAATTCGTTCTCAAAGGGAAACGACGCCGTCATTCTCGGATAGAACGCGATTCGGTCCACTCCGAAGCGCGCCCCAAGGTCAATGCGAATGGTGACGCCGTTGTTGCGCACGATGCGGCCGGCCACGAACTTGCGGTCAAAAGCCACTCGGTGGTCGCCATTGAGCATGCCCGCCAATTGTTCTGGATTTTTCTGGCTGGCATCCAGCCCCGGGATATCTATAGTACCTCCCCGCTCGAGAACGCCGAGCGAAATGTTGAAATCCGAGCGCAAGCGCAGCGGCATGATCCAATTTTGCCGGGAATCTAGGTCATCAGCGAACACTTTTTCGCCGTTGGTTTCCTCGATAGTTCCCAGTTGCTCTACAAAATCGATCACACCTCCAGGTGTTGTGCCAGAATTGGGCCAAGGACGTTCGTCGCCACCGACTGTAAAAACATCCTGTGCGCTAGTTGAGCACACGGACAGCAGCAAGAGGAGGATTGGCAAAGAAGGGACTATCTGCAACGACTGTAGCAGGTTAAAAAGGAGGCTGGTAGGACGATATGCCATGGGGAGGACCGACACCTTGATAGCGGCCGAGATTCTGAATGGTATACTGGAGGCTGTAATCGCTTTGAAACTATAACATTTACTACAGGTTGTTACATATTATGAATATAGCGTATTGGATAGTCAAGACCACTACCACCTGGACGAAACGCTGCGAGACGTAGCCTTCATCCGCCAAGGCAAGATCGGCTGGAAACACTCTTAATAGTCAAACGTCGAGCGGCGCCAACCAGACCAAGGTGGCTCCCCAACCGCCGCCCCCTTCTCCAGCCAAGCGAAATGTCTCCACTTCGGGTAAGCGGGCCAAAATAGCGTGGACCGAGCGCCGCAACTGGCCCGTGCCCTTGCCGTGAATGACGCGCACCTGCAAAATGCCCGCTTGGCGACAGGCAGCCAAATAGTCGGGCAATAGTGCTTTGAGATCGCGCGGCTGGAAGGTGTGCAAGTCCAGCGTACCGTCGATGGGCACTTCCACTGCATCAGGCTCTTCCCATTCTTCTTCGGGCATCGTCCTAGGCCTTCCGAGCGCGGAGTTCCGTAGAGCTGATATCCATTCTAAAGGGCACCGTCGCAAAAAGATCGGCGTACTCGGCGGGCACCTCTATCGCCGCTAAGGTGCGATACGCATCGCCATCCACCCGGCCAGCGACCCAAAAGCGACAGTCCCCAGCGGCGAATTCCGCCAAGGCCGCGGCCACGCCCCGCTCCCCTTCATCATAATATTGGCCCTGCAAAAGCCGTACGGCCGTATCGTACCCCAGCGCGAAATGACAACCGCCAAAGAGCCGAGCCTTCTGCAAAAAAGTGGGTGCTCGCGTTACCACCACCGGGTAGCGACCGCGCATTTGCGCCAAACGCCGCTCGAGCTCGCTCCTTTGCAGAGGCGGTTTATCGACATTTTCGACCGATAATTCCAAGATCGGATGACGGCCACTGAGCTGTCCGGCCGCCGCCGCAAGCCGCTCGTGTCCCTCGTGCAGCGGATTGAAGGCCCCGGACAAAAGCAGGCGCTGCCCGCGCTCGACCTCGGGCACAATCACCCCATCCGAACGCATTTCAACGACGTCCAACTCGCCCGCAAACAGCAAGCCCAGCGGATCGTCCAACGACAGCACGCGCCGCACGAGATGCGCGTAGTCGGGCAGCGACACACCGGCGACCGGGCCGCCGCAGGCCTCCACTATGGCCTCCAAAGCCAAGCGGCTCAAGACCGCCTCTTGCTCCAAGCGGTCGGCGGCGCCCTTCTCAAAATGCAGCGTGTAAAAGCGATAGGCGCACTGCAAACGCAGCGCGATACAACCCCGGTCCTCGCCACGCCGCGGCCTATCCGTCGCTAAAGCCGCACTACAGCCCACGCCAAGGCAACCCGGCCCCGGCTCAGCAAAGGAAGTAGCCCGCACAAAGGCTCGCCCGGCCATATCCCGCGCCGTTTGCTCGTCTGCCGGATGCGGCCCGGCCGCGGCCAAATACGCCGCTAGCGCTGGCTCGCTATAGGGCACTTGGGCTTCGACGATCGCCCGCGAGGCCCCAGGGTGATTCAAGAGCCAGCTAATGAGTTGGCTGCCGCCGCCCGTGGTCGCCAAGGCCAGCCGGAAGCCGCTGTGCAATACGGCTTCGACCTGCGTCCAGATGTCGTCGGAGACGCGCAAATCGCTTCAGCCCGCGAGGAAGTCAAAGGCACTGCGAAGGCCCCAGCCCGTGAGGAAAACGGTGGTGCGCGTATAGAGTTCGCACGCGGGCACTAACCCGCCGAGCATCTTGGGCAAACTCGACAGCCACAGCGGGAAGCAAAGCGCGGTCAGCACGGCCATACCCCCGGGCAAAAACTTCCAGCGTTCGAGCGGATGTTCCCCCGTCAAGGTCATGTAGCGCGCCGCCGTATAGACTTGGACGAACTTCATCAAGCCGCCGCCGATAAAGCACCACAGCAACCGCGCCTGCATGGCCTTGCTGAGCGCGGGATAACGCCGTTCTTCACGCATGGAACCATCTCCTCTTTTGCCGGTGAATCGCCCATAATATCGCGACCTCCACGGCTTGTCAAACACCCCGAGCACAACCACATTTCTTGCGCGATCCGTCCCAATGAACATCGCCAAAGCCATTGTACCGGTAGCAAAACTAGCGGACGACTCATCTTGACAGTCTTTTGCAAATCCCTAATGTTATAAGGTTCACTTGGATAGGACAGTCACCTAAGAGGCGGTTTTAGGCATGAGCGCAGCAAGCAGTTGGAAAGAAAAACTAGCCGGGCAAATGCCCGCTGAGCTAGCCGACGAAATCGACACCTTCGAGACCCAGATCCACCTGCGCAAGCAGGGCAAGATGGAGGAGAAGCTCTTCGCCGAGACGCGGTTGCGCCGAGGGGTGTACGGCCAGCGCTACGACAATGGCCAGCGCTACGACGGCACTCAGACGCAACGGTTGCGCTTCCCCGATCATCAGACCAAGGGGCCGGACACGGCTTGGCATGCCCCGGGCATGATGCGGATCAAAATCCCATTCGGCGGGCTGACGGCCAAACAAATGGAAGTGCTGGCCGACGTGGCCGAAGAGTACTCCGAGGAAATCCTGCACGTCACCACGCGCCAAGACTTTCAAATCCACTTCGTCCACCTCGAAGACACGCCCGATCTGATGCGCCGTTTGGCCGCGGCGGGTATTACCACCCGCGAAGCCTGCGGCAATTCAGTGCGCAACGTCACCGCCTGTCCTCTCTCGGGCGTCTGCCGCACGGAAATCTTTGACGTAACGCCCTACGCCCAAGCCCTCATGCGCTTCCTACTCGGGCATCCCGACTGCCAAGACTTCGGGCGCAAATTCAAAATCGCCTTTTCCGGTTGCCAGCACGAAGCCTGCGGCCTGACCAACATGCACGACCTAGGCGGTATCGCCGTGGTCAAAACCATCGACGGCGAGGAAAAACGCGGCTTTAAGCTCTATGTTGGCGGCGGTTTGGGCGCGGTGCCACACCAAGCCCAGCTCTTCGACGAGTTCGTGCCGGCCGAGGAATTGCTGCCCATCGCCCAAGCCATCGCCCGCGTCTTTGCGCGCCTCGGCGAAAAGAGAAACCGCAATCGCGCCCGCATTAAGTTCTTGGTGGCCAAGCTCGGCATTGAGGAATTCCGCCGCTTGGTGTTGGAGGAACGCGCTATCCTGCCCGAAGATCCGCGCTGGACCGCATTGCTCGACGACTTGCACACCACCGACGAGCAGCCACTCAAACCGGGCCAAGCCCTCAACGGCGCGAGCGCGAGCAAAGGCTTCGCCGAATGGCACCGCACCAATGTCTATCGGCAACGCCAAGCAGGCCATGCGGTCGCCACCGTGGCTCTGCCGCTGGGCGACATCACCTCTAGCCAGCTACGCGCATTAGCGGACATCAGCCGACGCTACGTCCGCGAAACCGTCCGCACCACCGTCGAGCAAAACCTCGTCCTGCGCTGGGTCCGCGAAACCGACCTGCCCCATCTCTACGACGAGCTCGCGTCCCTCGGCCTCGCCGAGTCTGGCGCTGGGACCATTGCCGACGTAACGGCCTGCCCCGGCACCGACACCTGCAAGCTCGGTATCGCCTCCTCGCGCGGCCTGGCCGCCGAGTTACGCCAGCGGCTCGGCGAAGACAACGGCCAGCTCAACGAGGCCATCGAAGCCCTGCGGATCAAAATAAGCGGCTGCTTCAACTCCTGCGGCCAACACCACGCGGCCGACATCGGCTTCTACGGCAACAGCCGCAAGATCAACGGCATCACCGTGCCGCACTTTCAGGTTGTCTTGGGCGGCCAGTGGCGGGAAAACGCCGGCTCCTTCGGCTTGGCCACCGGCGCTGTGCCCTCCAAGAACATCCCCGAAGTCGTCACTCGCTTGGCCAAGCACTTTGTCGCCGAGCGCACCGCGGACGAGACCTTCAAGGACTTCATCACTCGCATTGGCAAGCGCGAAGTCAAGTCCATGCTCGAAGATCTGACCCAAGTGCCGTCCCACGAGGAAAATAGTTGGTACTACCAAGACTGGGGCGACACGCGCGAGTTTACCATGGACGACCTCGGCAAAGGGGAGTGCGCCGGCGAGGTTGTTTCCATCACGACCATGGAAATTGCCGCGGCCGAGCGCGAGGTATTCGAAGCGCAAGTCGCCTTTGACGAGGGCCAACTAGCAACCGCTTGGCAGGGCGCGTTGAGTGCCATGCTGCGCGCGGCCCGCGCCCTCGTCAAAGAACAATTCTACGACGTGCCAGCAACGCCCGAGGTGGTGGTGGCCGAATTTCGCACGCGCTTCTACGACAGCGAGTTGTTCTCGCCGAAATTCGCCAACTACCTCTTCGCCGCGCAGCAAAACCCGCCTGCTGGCGAATTGACCAAGATGCAAGTCCATCGCTTTATCGAGGAAGCGCAACTCTTCATCGAAGGCACGTACACCTGCTACGACAAAATCGCCACACCTGCTGGCACTACCGCTTGAGTTTTTATGGAAGCCCTACAGCGCGTCAACGTCAAATTCTACCTCGAAGATCCCGCGTCCCTCTCGGCCCAAGAGGCTTTTCGCATTTTCAACACTTGGATTCCGACAACCCCAGACGAAGTCCTCATCGACGTGGCCGACTACAGCCATCTAGACGAAGGACCGCTGACCCTACTTGTCGGCCACGAAGCCAACTACAGCCTCGACAACCACAGCGCCGAGATGGGCTTGCTCTACTCGCGCAAACAACCCGCCGCTGGCGACCTGACTAAGCGGCTCGCCAGCATCTTCAAAGCGGCGCTGACCGCCTGCCAACGCCTTGAAGAAGAGCCCAGCCTAGCAGGCAAAGTCAAGTTTCGCAGTGGCGACATGCTCATAGTGGCCAACGACCGCCTCAACGCCACCAACGACCGAGCCGGCGAAAACGCCCTGCGGGCCGCTCTTGATCCGGTGCTCACCCAGCTTTTCGCCGGTGCCGAGTACACGGCCGAGCGCGACCCCGCCCCCGGGTCCCGCCTCAATCTGAGAATACGCTGCCAAACCGACGCTGACGCAGCAACTCTATTGGGCAATCTCGCCGCTTGACAGAGGCAAACAGGCCCGTATTTTTGCGATAAATAGCACCTTATTGGGAGGAGCCCATGGCTTACTACATCACCGAAACCTGCATTGACGTCAAAGACAAGGCCTGCGTCGAGGTCTGCCCTGTGGACTGCATTCATCCAATCGATGGCGAAGGCGAACCCATGCTCTACATCGACCCGGACGAGTGCATTGATTGCGGCGCCTGCGAGCCGGAGTGCCCGGTTGAGGCAATCTTCGCCGAAGAGGACATGCCCGATGATCAAGACCGCTTTGTCGAGATCAACACCAAGTACTTTGAACTGCACAACGACCCCGCAGAATGGGCACAGTGGAAGCAGGAACACGCAGCCGAATTCGAAAAAACCAGCTAGGACGCCGGTCCTTTGCGCGAAAAAGCCGGGGCGCCCCACACGGGTTTCCCGGCTTTTTCGCGCTTGACGATGGCGGATCCACCTCACTTATTTTTTGCCCGACGAAACACGGCCGGAGATCGAGTACATGGCAAAGAAAATTACCCGCAAAAAACCTAAAGCAAAGAGAACCAAGCTCCGGGCCACGCCCGACAAACTATGGTTTATGTACCGCAAGATGTCGGAGATACGCCTCTTTGAAGAACACGTCTGGGACGTCTATACCCGCGGCCTAATGCCCGGCTTGGCGCACCTCTACATCGGCGAGGAAGGCGTGGCCGTCGGTGCTTGCGCGGCCCTGCGCGACGACGACTACATCACCAGCACGCACCGCGGCCACGGGCACTGTCTGGCCAAAGGGGGCCAACTCGACCGCATGATGGCCGAGATCATGGGCAAGGAAGCCGGCTACTGCCGCGGCAAGGGCGGGTCTATGCACATCGCCGATATGTCCTTGGGCATCCTCGGGGCCAACGGCATTGTCGGCGGCGGCTTCGGCATCTGCACTGGGGCTGGCCTCTCGGCCAAGCTGCGCGGCTCCGATCAAGTAGGCGTCTGCTTCTTCGGCGATGGCGCGGCCAACCAAGGCATCATGCTCGAAACCATCAACATGGCCGTGGTCTGGGACTTGCCGGTCATCTACATCTGCGAGAACAACCAGTACGGCGAGCACACCCCTTACCAGAGCGTCACCGGCGTCACCGACATCGCCGACCGCGCCAAGGGCCTTGGCCTCGAAGGCATCATCGCCGATGGAGCCGATGTGCTGGAGATGTACGAAACGGTGACCACAGCGGTGAACAAGGCACGCCAAGGCGGCGGCCCGAGCCTAATCGAAGCCAAAACCTACCGCTACCACGGACACCACGTCGGCGATGCCCAGACCTATCGCACCCGCGACGAAGTCGGCTGGTGGTCTGAGAACAAGGACCCCATTCGCCTATTGGGCCAGTACATGGTCGCCAACCGGGTCGCCAAACAGGCCGAACTCGACGCGCTGTACGAGCAAGTAGAGCGCGAGGTCCTAGACGCCATAGAATTCGGCAAAAACACCGACTTTCCGCCGCCAGAACAAGCTTTTGAGGATATATATGCCTGATCGGGACATGTTGTTTAGAGAGGCAATCGGCCTAGCCACGGCCGAGGAGATGCGCCGCGATGAGACCGTTTTTGTCATGGGCGAGGACGTGGGATCCTCCGGCGGCATCTTCAAATGCTGCGAGGGCCTCTTCGAAGAATTCGGCGCGGAGCGCGTCATCGACACCCCCATTGCCGAGGCGGGCTACATCGGGCTGGGCGTCGGGGCCGCCATGACCGGCATGCGCCCGCTGTGCGAGCTGATGTTCGGCGACTTTTCGCTGTTGACCATGGACCAAATCGTCAATCAGGCCGCTAAAATCCGCTACATGTCGGGCGGCCAGTGCAAGGTTCCGCTGACGATCCGGCTGTCGATGGGAGCCGGGCGGTCTTCGGCTGCGCAGCACTCGCAGAGCTTGCACGCGCTTTTCGCTCACATTCCCGGGCTCAAAGTCGCCATCCCGGCGACGCCGCGCGACGCCAAGGGCCTGCTCAAGACCGCGATCCGCGACGACAATCCCGTGCTGTTCTTCGAAGACAAAATGATGTACAACGACTCCGGCTCCGTGCCCGAAGAAGACGACTTCCTCATTCCCTTTGGCGAAGCCGAGATCAAGCGCGCCGGCACCGACCTGACCCTCGTCGCCACCTCCAGCATGGTCGGCGTCGCCCTAGCGGCCGCCGCAGAGCTTGCCGCCCAAGGTCTGGAAGCCGAGGTCGTGGATCCGCGGACCCTCGTGCCGCTAGACAAAGAGACCCTGCTTGCCTCGGTGCGCAAAACCGGTTACGCGGTCGTGATCGACGAAGGCGTCGAGCGCTACGGAGCCACGGCCGAGCTCGCTTCCATCCTCAACGCCGAGGCATTCGATTGGCTCGACGCACCGGTCTTGCGCATCGGCGCGGCCGACGTGCCCATTCCCTTCAGCCCCACCCTCGAGCTGCCGACCATCCCCAGCCAAGAGCGCATCGTCGAGACCGTCCTCTCCCAGCGAGGTTAGGCTTTTGTCGCGCCCGGTTTGCGTCGTCACAGGCTCGTCGAGTGGGATTGGCGCGGCCATCGTCCGCCAATTCGCCGCCCACGGCTACGACGTGGTGGTCCATTACAACGCCGGCGAGGAACGCGCCGCCCAGATCGCCGAGGCCATTCGCACCGAGCACGGTGCCGAAGTCATAGTCCTCGGTGCCGATCTCGCACAGCCAGAAGCTCCTTTCGACCTAGTGGATCGCACCTTCGCGCACTTTGGTCGCCTCGACGTGGCGATCAGCAACAGCGGCGTGGCCAACTACGTCGCCGACGAACAAGGCCAACTCATCCGCTATCGCTTCAGCGACACCCCGGTTGAACACCTTAATAAGGAGATGGACCGCGTCCTCAGCCTCAATCTCATGGGGGCCTACCGGCTGGCCCAACGCGCCCTCAAGCACATGGTGGAACAAGCCGCGCAAGAAGCCAATCCCCTCCACCGCAGCATCCTCTTGATTACCTCCATCTCGGACATGGCCCCCGAGAGCACCCGCATTCCCTACGGCGTCAGCAAAGCGGGCCTCAATCACGTGGTCGCGGGTGCCGCCTTCGACGGCGGGCCGCACAATATCACGGTCAACGCCTTGCGTCCTGGCGTCGTCGATACACCGCTGACGAGCCGCCCCTCGGGCGTGGAAGATCCGCAATCGGGCCGCGAATTTACCGTAGCCGAGATCTATGGTTTGATGGCCGCAGGGGGTTCCCAACCCATTCGCCGCATCGGACGCCCCGAGGACATCGCCTGCGCCGCCTACGCCTTCACCCAGATCCCCTATATGACCGGCCAACTCATCGCCGTTGACGGCGGCTTTACCCTGCCCGGCACCTTTCCCAACCGCGAGGTCTTTCTCCAAGAGGGCTTGCGGAAGCGGCAATCTAGCGAGTAGCTCTTTCCCGCCCTCGGCATGGGCCTCGTCTGCGCTAAGTAAACGCAAAAAAGCGCCCGATGCTGACAGAAGCATCGGGCGCTTTTTCGATTCCGTCTTGGACGGGGGCCGCTTAATGCTCTCGGATACTGCCCATGTGGATGTCGATGTCTTCGCGGTTGGCCACCCGCTCTAGCCGCCCATCGCGGATCCAAGCCATGCGATCCGCGGCAGCGAGCATTTTGTCGTCGTGGGTCACGGTAATGATCGTCGTCCCCATCTCCTGTTGTAGGCTTTTCATGTAGTCGATGATCTCCTGACCGGTATTGCTGTCGAGGTTGCCGGTCGGCTCGTCGGCGAGGATGATGCGCGGCTTGTTGACAAAGGCGCGGGCAATGGCAACGCGCTGCTGTTGACCACCCGACAGCTCGGCGGGGATGTGATGCGCCCTATCGCCTAGGCCGACGATCTTCAAACACTCCATGGCCCGCCTCTCGCCTTCAGCCGTGGTCATACCGGCAAACACGGTGGGCAGCGACACGTTCATCAGCGCGCTCATCACCGGCAAGAGATTGTAGGTCTGGAAAATGTACCCCAGCTCAAAGCAGCGCACCGCCGCTAGCTGTTGCACGTTGAGCGCAGCCAGATTGACGCCCTCAATGAGCACCTCGCCGCCGGTGGGCGTCTGTAGGGCACCGATCATGTTGAAAAGCGTGCTTTTCCCCGATCCAGAAGGCCCCATAATGGCAAAAAACTCATTTTCGTACACTTGTACGGTCAAACCGCGTAGCGCGTGGACATGGGTCGATTCATCGCGGTTTTTGGCATTGTAAACCATCTTGACGTCCCGGACGTCGACGATCACATCACGGCCATTTGACATAATGGGCTCCTACTATATTGATGTTGCTGCAAGACCGGATCAATCTAAAATGGACCTCGCCGCAGGTCAACATTGTACCTGCTGCTCCTTGATGCGCGTGATTTCATCGCGCAGGTGCGCGGCTTTCTCAAACTCCAAGTTGGCTGCCGCGGCCTTCATCTGCTGTTCCAAGTCGGCGAGTAGCTCCTCTTGGTCTTCTATTTCTTGGTAGCTCACCGTCGGCTCGGCCGCCAATTCGGGCGCCGCGCCGCGCACGCTTTCGAGCACTGAGGTCGCCTGGATGATCTCTTCCCGGCTGCGGTATATGGTCTCCGGCACAATGGCGTACTCGGCGTTGTACGCCTCCTGTTTGTGGCGGCGGCGATAGGTTTCATCGATGGCCCTCTGCATTGAATTGGTGACGTGGTCGGCGTAGAAAATAACCTGGCCAGCGGCGTTGCGGGCCGCACGACCAATGGTTTGGATCAGCGCGGTCTCCGAGCGCAGAAAGCCCTCCTTGCTGGCGTCGAGCACGGCCACCAGCGAGACCTCGGGCAAATCCAAGCCTTCGCGCAGCAAGTTAATCCCCACCAGCACGTCAAACTCCCCCAAGCGCAAATCGCGGAGAATCTCGACGCGGTCCAACGTCTCAATATCCGAATGCAGGTAGCGCACGCGGATGTCGAGCTGTTCAAAGTAGTCGGCGAGGTTTTCGGCCATGCGCTTAGTCATGGTCGTAACCAAGACCCGCTCGTTCCTTTCGGCCCGCTGCCTTATCTCCTCGACGAGGTCGTCAATCTGCCCCTCTTGGGGACGCACATCAATAGAGGGATCGACCAATCCCGTAGGCCGAATCACCTGCTCGACCACCACGCCACCCGCCTGCTTTAGTTCGTACTCGGCCGGCGTGGCCGACACAAACACCGTCCATCCCATCCGCTCCTCAAATTCCTTGAACACCAGCGGCCGATTGTCGTAGGCCGATGGCAAGCGGAAGCCGTGCTCGACCAAGTTCTCTTTGCGCGAGCGATCCCCGCGAAACATGCCGCGGATCTGCGGCACGGTCACGTGCGACTCGTCGATAAAAAGCAGGTAATCTTCGGGAAAGTAATCGAGCAACACATACGGCGCAGAACCCGGCTGGCGACCGTCCATGTAGCGCGAGTAGTTTTCGATCCCCGGACAGAAGCCGACCTCGCGGATCAGCTCCACGTCGTACTTAGTGCGCGTCTCCAGCCGATGGGCTTCCACCAGCCTATTTTCGGTGCGCAGATCGAGGAGGTGATGCTCCAGTTCGACGAGGATTTGCTCGCAGGCTTGCTCCGTCCGCTCCTCGTCGGTCACGTAGGCTTTGGCCGGGAAGAGGCTGACGTGTTCACGCGGCTCTAGCACGGCTCCAGTGAGCGCGTCGATCAGGTAAATGCCCTCGATCTCGTCGCCGAACATCTCAATGCGCACGGCGCGGTCTTCCGACCCCGGCACGATCTCGACGATATCGCCCCGCACCCTAAAGCAGCCGCGTTGCAACTCAAAGTCGTTGCGGCTGTAATAGATGTCTATTAGGGCGCGCAAAATATCGTCGCGCGCAACGTGCTCGCCCCGCCGCAGGGAGACCTTTTGCTCGTCGTAGTCGCGGGGCGAGCCAATGCCGTAAATGCACGAGACCGTGGCGACGACGACCACATCGCGGCGCTGCAACAGCGAGCTGATGGCCTTGAGCCGCAAGCGGTCGATCTCCTCGTTGCGCTCGACCTCTTTTTCGATATACGTGTCCGTGCTCGGCCGGTAGGCTTCGGGCTGGTAGTAATCGTAGTAGCTGACGAAATATTCGACCGCATTGTCGGGGAAATACCCCTTGAGCTCGCCGTAGAGCTGGGCGGCCAGCGTCTTGTTGTGCGAGATGACCAAGGCCGGCATCTGCAACTCCTCAATGACGTTGGCCATGGTGAAGGTTTTGCCGCTACCCGTCACGCCCAACAGCGTCTGGCGAGCGTGTTGCTGCCGGACGCCCTCGGCTAGCTCGGCGATGGCTTGGGGCTGATCGCCAGCGGGCGCGTACTCGGACACCAATTTGAACTGATCCATGCTTTCTCCTTGCTAGCGGCCAATCTAGCCGGATGGCAGCACCCTGTCAATGTGCCGCGTTCATTTAATGACACGATAGCACGAATTACTGCCATCCTGTCGCTTGGTGTTGTGTTATAAGATTTTCTGCTGATTCGCTTATTCTTTTATAAACAAGAAGTTATATATTTTTACACAATAAAGCGACGTGTGGCACGAGACTTGCTTCTCTAAAATGGTCTCTTGGACGCTACAGGCTGGAGATACCAAACAACGGCGTCCAGCAAACGATCATAAGAAGGAGAGTCATTAATGCCGGAGCAACGCTGCTTTGTCTTTCGCATAGATTCCGATGTCGATTTTGTTCAGAACGAGTTGCGGAAAGGCCGGTCTCCTTTAGTTTCCGGTCTCCTTTAGTTTGACGAGGCTTTGTTGGAACACACTCCTTTGCTCATTATGAAGGGAATAGATAAACGGGACTCACCATGAAAGTGCATGATCACCGCCAAAGCAAGCGCGATTGCGTAGTGATTCTCGCCTGAAGGTCCCTAGCAACTTCACCAACCAACCTCTCAATTCTCGAAAGGAAAAAACATGGCTAAAGTCATCGGTATCGACTTAGGTACCACCAACTCGTGCGTGGCCGTCATCGAAGGTCAAGACGCAGAGGTCATCGCCAATTCCGAAGGAGGCCGCACCACGCCCTCAATGGTCGCCTTCACCAAAGACAGCGAGCGCCTTGTCGGCCAGACCGCCAAACGCCAAGCCGTCACCAACCCGCAAAACACAGTCTATTCGATCAAGCGCTTCATGGGCCGCCGCTACGACGAGGTCGCCACCGAAATAAGCGAAGTCCCCTACGAAGTGGCCGCCGGTAGCCGCGACATGGCTGTGGCCAAAATCGACGGCAAGGAATACACGCCGCCGGAAATCTCGGCCATGATCTTGCAAAAGATGAAGCAGACAGCCGAAGACTATCTGGGCGAAGAAGTAAAACAAGCGGTCGTCACCGTGCCGGCCTATTTCAACGACTCCCAGCGCCAAGCCACCAAGGACGCGGGCACCATCGCCGGCTTGGAGGTTTTGCGCATCGTCAACGAGCCGACCGCGGCCGCGCTGGCCTACGGCCTGGACAAGGGCGGCACCCACGAGCAGATCGCCGTGTACGACCTCGGCGGCGGCACCTTCGACATTTCCATCCTCGAACTGGGCGAAGGCGTCTTCGAGGTCAAATCCACCAACGGCGACACCCACCTTGGCGGCGACGACTTTGACCAGAAGATTATCGACTGGCTCGCCGAGGATTTCAAACAGCAAGAGGGCATTGACCTGCGCCAAGACCCAATGGCCTTGCAACGGCTCAAGGAAGCCGCCGAAAAGGCCAAAATTGAGCTGTCGTCCTCCACTTCGACCGATATTAACCTGCCGTTTATCACCGCCGATCAGACCGGGCCTAAGCATTTGCAAGCCACGCTGTCCCGCTCTCAGTTCGAGCGCTTGGTAGACGACCTGATAGAGCGCACCAAGACTCCGTGTCAGCAGGCCCTCGCCGATGCCGATCTACAGCCCAGCGAAATCGACCAAGTGATTCTGGTCGGTGGCTCGACGCGCATCCCAAAAATCCAAGCCGTGGTCCAAGCGCTTTTCGGCCGGGAGCCGCATCGCGGCGTCAACCCGGACGAGGTGGTAGCCTTGGGCGCGGCCATCCAAGCCGGCGTGCTCGCTGGCGACGTCGACGATATCTTGCTGCTCGACGTCACGCCGCTCTCGCTGGGGATCGAAACTATGGGCGGGGTGATGACCCGGCTCATCGACCGCAACACCACCATCCCCACCAAAAAGAGCCAGATCTTTTCCACGGCCGCGGACAACCAGCCCTCGGTGGAAGTCCACGTGCTGCAAGGCGAGCGCGAGTTTGCCAACGACAACCGCACGCTCGGCCGCTTCCACCTCAACGACATCCCCTCGGCCCCGCGCGGCATGCCCCAGATCGAGGTCACTTTCGACATCGACGCCAACGGCATCCTCAATGTCGCGGCCAAGGACAAGGGCACCAACAAGGAGCAATCCATCCGCATTGAGTCGTCTTCGGGCTTGAGCCAAGAGGAAATCGACTCCATGCAGAAGGACGCCGAGACCCACGCCGACGAAGACAAAAAGCGACGCGAGGTCATCGATCGCCGCAACGAGGCCGACCAGCTAATCTACTCGACGGAAAAATCGCTCGCCGAACACGGCGATAAGCTGACCGACGCCGACAAGAAAGGCGTTGAGGACGCCATCGCCGCGCTCAAGGAAGCACTCGAAGGCACGGACGACGCGGCCATCGCGCAGGCCACGACCGCGCTGCAACAGGCGTCGCACAAGCTGGCCGAGCAAATGTACAAGGACGCCCAAGCCCAACAGGCCCAAGGCGAGCCAGCACCAGAAGGGGCCGCCGATCAGCCGCCAGGGGGCGGGGATGCGGGCGCAGTAGATGCGGACTTCAAGGTCGTGGACGACGACAAGAAGTAGGGCGCGTTAAACACGCGACGCTAGCGTAGGGGCACCCCTTGTGGGTGCCCCTATTGTATTTCTGTCTGCGTTGGGAGCTCGTACGTCGGCGGTTAAATGCGACTGCCGCGGTCGCGTCAAAGCGTTGGCGAGTGGAAACCAATCCGCCAAATGTCGGTAGCCTGTCTTGCCATCCAAGCTTGACGGCTGCGAATCTTCTCCATAGTCCAAGTGTCGTAATGTTCTGCCAGCGCACGGGTGATAGCAAAGTCGCTCTGCTGATAAACCGATTGCTTTTCGTCGTATCTCGCATTGCCCAACGCGCGATTGTCCGCAGTCGTCAAAAGGGTCATGTTACCTAGCAGGTAGGTAGATGCCTCGCGCTGCTGGTCGTCAAACTCGTGCCAAGCATCGTGCGGATTCTCCGGCAACACGTGCTCAATGTTGTATTTCGCGCTCGCTTCTTCAAAGCGCTGTCCCGATAGCTTTGCTTCGAGCCGGAATAGTATAAAGCACACGACTTTCTTGTTGCGGGCACTCGTTGTTTGCAGTGCCTTATCTGCAAACGCCGCCCTAAATTCCGCGTCTCCGGGATAGACCGGCCGCAGCCTTGCAACGGCTTCTTGTGCGCTGTCAATTTCACCGGCCGATAACGCGCGGGCGATCTGGTTATACACGACTTCCAGCTCGTTGCTTTGGCGACCACAAATCACGTTGTAGCGAAACGATACTACCGCGATAGCCTGCAAAAAACGTTCAAAGTCAGCGCGGTCGCGTTCCGCAAATTGTTCAAATGCCGCCAGCAATAACGCCAATGGCTGACGCACGTTGAAAATCCGCAACTGGGCCAGGCTTTCGCGCTCGGCTGCGGTCCAAGAATCGTCTTCCGGGTCGCGCAGGGCCACATATATCCGTGCGTGTCGGTCCATATGGCGGACCAACCGAAACACACCCGCTCTATCGCTGATGGCACTGCGCATGGTTTTGAACAAATCCGCCTTGCGCACCAGTTTGTTGCGGCTGTTCCAGAAGACGCGCAAAAACTCGGGGAAGCTCTCGCTGCCCAACAGCCCGACGATATTTTCCCAACGCTCTTCCAAGGCGTTGATCTCGGATTCGTGCGCATTACCACGCGAGACAACCGAGAACAAGTAATTTTTCAGCAAATCAGTAGCAGACAAACGCACACCGCGCGCATTGAGCGTCTCAAACACCTTGAACGCATTCAATTCGTCGGTCACGGTAATGATGGTGAAAAAGAGCTTATCCACCACGCCATCGACAAAGCGCGCCACCGACTCCCCATCATCACCGCAGCGTTGCTCAATGCACTCCTTAAACCAAACAAACGCCCGGCCCAAAAGACGTTCCGATGCGTTCAATCCTTTTTGCGGCAAATGCTCCAAGGGAACCAAGTAATGCTGGTACAATCGATCATTGTGCCGATTGAGCGTCAGCTTGGAGCGCGGCACTAGGCTGACTGGATCCAAATAGCCGATGTAATTGCTCCGCAACTGCTCAGCGCGCCGATGTTGCGGGTCATTCGGATCATTCGGCACGGCCAAGTCCATCAGATGCGCCACCGCCGCCAGCATCAACAAACTCAGCGTGGTCATGCGCTGCTGTCCATCGATGATGTCGAACGATCTGTTATCGTCTGATTGCAGCACGAGATAGCCCATGTAGTGAGCCGGTTCCGGATCCTCGCCGAACAGCGCAACAAGATCCTGCCACAGGTCATCCCACTCGTCAGCCCCCCAAGAGTAGTCGCGTTGGAACAATGGTACGCGATAGCTCGTCCCATTGGCCATCAACTGGCGAAATGTGCTATTAGCCGTGTTGAAACTCACGCTCGAATTCCCGGTAATCAGTGAGTGATAAGGCCCTCACACCCGAAACACCTTCATCACCTCGTCCCCCAAGTGATTGATCACCTTCACGGCGATGCGGCCGGACGTGGGCGGGGCAAAAGGACGGGAGGTGTCGCTGTGGAGGGTTTCCCAAGCGCCTTGATTGATCTCGGCTTTGAGCGTCGTCCGCAGTGCTTTGTACGGATCGCTGGCTCCGAGAAAGTATGCGTGGCGGACGAAGAAACTTTCTTCGTTGTAGTCGGTATCGACAAACCAGCAGGCAATGCCATCGGTGCTGCTGCTGCGGATTTCACCGGTGTTGGGATGGAACACGTCTACGCCGTGGACAGTGACCTGTGACCAGTCGTCCGTGGTCAGTGTTAGGGGGAAATCCGCGGGCGTCAGCTTCTGGATCGCAGCGAGTTTCGGCGCGAGAGTGGATAGACCATCTTTGCCCGCTCGATTGATTTCTGCCAAACTTCCAAGTCCTGATAGCTCTTTAACCTGTTCATAGTTTGCCCATTTTTCTCCCCCACTGGTCACTAGCCACGGACCACTGACCACTGTAATATCCGGTTCGCCGAAGATGACAAAAAGGTTGCCTTGGCCGGTGTTTTTGAGGTCGTCGGCCATGTGGAGATCCGCGTTCATGCGGGCCTTGAGAACTGGAACGCGGCCCAGCCGATTGAACTCCGAGGCGTGGGCGTCAAAGTTGAAGGCGCAGGCGACCAGCACATCAAAGTCGGCGTCGGCAGCCTCGCGCACCGCTTCTACGAGGTCTGGGCGCGAGACCGTGCCGAACTCCGGGCCGATGAAGATGCCAGCGCGTTTTTCAGCACCCGAGTCGGCGTTGCCTTCAACGTAGGTTCCCTCGGCGCAGACGCGCGCTCCGGGCCAAGGTCTGATCCCGGCGAAGGCGATGCGGTCTTCTTTGTGCGCCTGTTGGACGCCGGCGGTTTTGAGGTGGTCGAGGATCATGGCAGCGAAGTCCTGCTTTTCGTCGTACCCCAACTTGCTTTCGGCGACATGGTCGATGAGTTCGTCGTTTTCATCAACGCCCAAGAAGCGGTGCGGCGACAGGCTTTCCACCGTAAACGGGCCGGCCACGCGGACTTTTTTGTTGTCTTCGTAGGGTTTGTCGTAGAGGTATTCGCAGTCGGCTTGGGCGGCGATGGAGGCGTCGATTTCCTTTTGCCGGGCGATGCGCTGTTCCCACCAGTCCGCGTGCATTTTGCCGACCGCTGCGGGCCAAGCGTCGCTGGCCTCGCGGGGGATTTCCCATTCTTCGTAGGACGTGCCGAGCGCGGCGTTCAATTCCGTCCGCAGCGGCTCCAGCGTTGCTTGGAATTTTTCATAGATTACGTCGATTTCGGCGTTGTTGGCGATGGATTTGAGCGTGATGTGGGGGACGCGCTCGTACACGAAGCCTTGGCGAATGTCGTGGTATGTGGGTGCTTCCGAGGGGACTTGGCGGGCGAGTGCGGCTTCTTTGCGCTGCCCTTCGCGGCTGTCGGCGAGGATGTACCAAGGGTAGCGGGCGCCCATGATGCGGGCGCGGGCCAGCGCGAGGGCCACGCGGGAAGTGTCAATGGTGATCCAGCGGCGGCCCCACTGCTCGGCGACATAGGCTGTCGTGCCGGAGCCGCAGGTGGGGTCGAGGACGAGGTCGCCGGGGTCGGTGGTCATTAGGATGCAGCGTTGGATGACTTTCTCGTGCGTTTGGACAACATATTGTTTATCCGTTGCAGCATAACCAAATCCTGTATCCATCCAAGAGTTGGTAAGCTGCTGCACTGGATAATCGTTGGAGTAACGAATGTAGCAAAGTCGATTTCCGACAATAGTAACGCGACCAGAAAGTTTGAGTTTTTCCATTCCGTCTGGCCAGTTTGCTTTCCAGTGACTATTTGATAAAGGACGGAAAATGCGACCTTCATACTGAACAGGAGTATCCTGAGATGCAGTCCCTTTACTCTGTAAGTCGCTGCGTCGAAAAATCTTGCTGCCTTCAGGCAAAGCAGTATGGCCTTCACGCTCTTCTCTTGTCATAGATCGCTGAGTTCCGTCAGAGAGTGCCAAAAACCTGTAAGATTCAACACCGCTCCCGATACTACCTTTTGGAACATACAATTCTCGGTATTTGGTTTCACTTTTGCTTTTTGCGTACCAAATCAAGTAATCACCAACGCGGCTGATTTCCGATGTAGAAAATCCACTAGTCGTGGCGAAGTAAATCATCGAGACAAAATTCTCCTCCCCAAAAACCTCATCCATCACCGCCCGCACCCGATGCACATTCTCGTCGCCAATTTGCACAAAAACCGACCCACTCTCCGCCAACAAATCCCGCGCCACCGTCAGCCGATCCCGCAAATACGTCAAATACGAATGAATCCCATCGCGCCACGTATCCCGAAACGCCTTCACCTGCTCTGGCTCGCGGGTAATGTGCTCGGCCTTGCCATCGCGCACGTCGCGGCTGGTGGTGGACCACTGAAAGTTCGAGTTGAACTTGATCCCATACGGCGGGTCAATGTAGATGCACTGCACCTTACCGCGCAGACCCTCGCGCTCGGCCAGTGACGCCATCACCTGCAAGCTGTCGCCGAGAATCATCCGATTCGACCAGTTCGCGTCGTGCTGGTAAAACTCGGTCTGAGCGTCCGCGCTCGGCAGCCCATTAAAATCCGCGAACAAATCCGTCTGTGCGCTCGACGCGCCGCTCCGCTGCCGCAAATCATCGATCAACACTTTCGGATGCACCTTCTCCTGAATGAACAGCGGCGGCGCTTGCACCACCAAATCCGACCCGTCCTGCTCGTCCTTGCCGCGCCAAACAAGCTGCGGATCGAGATCCCGATTGCGCCGCTCATACGCAACCTGAATCGGATTCCGGTCGTCGTCGGCCATCACCGCCTGATACTCAGCCGTGGGAATGTTCTTCCGCGATGCGTCTTGATGCCGCAACGTTTCAACGGTTTTAGTCGATTTTCGTTTCGCCATTTATACGGAGTCCTCGTTGGTCCTGTTCAACAGGGCTTTTCGCTAAAGTTGCTCTTGGTTAATCAGCACTTCGGCACGAACCCGATCAATGCTCAACACCCGCCCTTCACGGCAATAGTGGCTTCCGTTGATGCGCTTCAACTGCCACCCCCGCGACTCGATCAGCTTACAAAACTGCTTGCCGCTAACGACCTTCATACGGCGATTTCGATCACCTTGTCCTGCTCCGATATAGGAATGTCGCGCACCTCGACGGACAGACAACCTTCGACAGCCTCGTAGAGGTTGGTCAGCAGATCTTCGAAGGATTCCCCTTGTGTGGCGCAGCCGGGGATAGCGGGTACTTCTGCCCAATATCCACCTTCTTCCGCTTTGTGAATCACAACTTTCAGTTTCATGGCTTCCTCCCTCGTCAGTTAAATCAATTATAGCTTTCCAACTCCCCTACTCCATTGCCCGAAATCCCCCAACCAACCGATTGAACGCATTCGCATCCTCATCGCGGAGCTTTGTCGGACGCGGCTTCGTATTCCAACAGCACCGACGTTCCGATCATCTCAACGAACCGCACGATCCACTCAAACCCGTTGACATCCGTAAGCCGCAAGGGCTGGTTCAATTTGAAGTGAACCGGCTGCTGCTTGCCTTCATCAATGGCGACATTTGTCGCGTACAGGTACATGCGATCGCGATCGTCGAGGATCGGATTCAGCCGCCCGGTCAAATCGGGCAAGTGTCCGCTCCCGTCCGTGAATACCGTTGAGCCGCCCAGCGGCAACCGTGCGAGCGGCACGTCAAGGGGTTTCGGCGGGAGCCAATCCCGCTCCACGTGGGCGGCATGGCCCGGTGCCGCGCAGAAAACGGTGATGGGGAGTTCCGAGTGAAACCCGAAATGGACCCGCCCAAACGCATCGGTTTCCTCCTCCATCCAAGTCTTGTTGGGGTACAGCGCAACGACCTTTGCCCCGGCGAGCGGCCGACCAGCGGCCGACACCAACACCTCCCCCTCAATGCCATGAACCGGCGGGGGGGCAGCAGGAATGGTCAGCCGCAGTTCCGCACCGTCGAACAGTTCGTATGCTGGGTCGCGTCCGGTCAGCCCTTGGGTCTGCTCGTAGATAATCGAAACCCCTTCGCCGCGTTCTTCCAAGAAGTACTGCCGGTCGCCAGTACCGGCCATATCCCCTACCGCGAGCCGACGGAGGACCGACACGAGCGTTTCGTTGCGGGTGGCTTGTCGATTCCGCATGGCCTCAATGGTCAGCGTGTTAGGCAAGGCCCCCGGTGAGTACAACTCAAGGCGATCATCAAAAACAAAGAGCCGGATCTTGGCGTTCTCCATTGAGTAGTCGCGGTGTACCACCGCGTTGACGATGGCCTCAAACAGGGCGCGCGGACTAAATTGCGGAATCTCTACTCGCCCGGGATCCTTGCGCGCCGCTACCCACGTATTGCGTCTGACGAAGTTGACCGCAGCGCGGATCTGCTGATCCAGCGGGCCGGTAATAGAGGCAGCGTCGTGCTGACTCGCCCGGCCGCGCACCGTGCCGCGATAGCAAACCGCTTCGATCATCGCGCCGCTTAGGTACGCCTCCGGGTGTTCAGTGCAAAGCAGCACCCCGGCGACTGTTGCACCCAGTACGCCCCGGTCATCCTCTCGCACCAACCCCAGCTTCTCGAGCTGAATCCTCAACGGCTCGGTGGCACGCGAACTCAGGAAGCGATCCACTAAGGTCGCGTCGAGCGTCTTGAGTCCGGTACGGGCAACAATCGCTTCATCCGGGCCGAGCAGGCCAGAACGCCCCCGCTGCTGAAACAGACGCTTTAAGGCCTCCGACGACAGCACGCGCTTGGTGCTACCCTGGCGGGAAAAGTACCCCCCGGGACTCTTGTGGACCAGCGCACTCTGTTCGACCTCGACGATCAACACAAACGAACCGTCCAACACCAGTCGCTGCGTGACGTAGGCCAACCGGGGATGGATGCTGTCCGCACAAATCTCGCTGACGAACATTTCCAACGCATCCATCTGAGCGCGGCTCATCGGCCGCACCGCGCCCGCGTCGGACACGCTGAAGATCAAGGTGCCGCCGACGGTGTTGCCCAAAGCGGCCAACTCGTCGGCGAGAGCGTCCCGACGCGGAGCGCGAACCCGATTGTCAACGAACACCGCTTCCTTAAACTCAAAGCGGCTATCTTCGCCGAGTTCAAGTCGCTGCAACAAGTGCGCGCTATCCCAAAGCATTAGCGCGCCCCTTTTGTCGAGCTATCGCCGCGGCCCTAAACTGCTCAACCAACCGATTGAACGCAGCTTCCATCTCAAACACGTCAATCAACTCGGCAAAAGCCCAGCGCCCGTAGGCCCGGTAATTATTCACCCCAGGCACCCAATACGTGTCCATGGTCGTTTTCTTGTCCTTGGCGTCTTCCCCCCGATAGCCCTTGATCTCGACGATCAGATGCAGCCAATCGTCGCGGCCACAACCATCGTCAATAGCTGCGATAAAATCCGGCCGGTACATCCGCGTTTCCGACCCGCAACGGTAGGGCACCTCCAAACCGAGGTTGTGGTTCTTGACGTAGGCTTGGACGTGCGGATGGGATTCGGCGACACGGCAAAATTCGGCTTCCCAGTCGCTGTCGAGGACGATGTGGTTGAGATGACAACGCCGGGCATCGGTCTGCCACAGGCTGGTCTGGGTCGTGTTGAAATTCACCTCGGCTGTCGAACCAACGGGATTGTACGGATCGAGTACGGCTTTGACCGGGCGCTGGCCGATTCCCTTTCGCGTGATGGCCGCCGAGATGCGCTCGCAGGCCCTATCCGCCAGCGCCTGATACATAAGCTGGGCAGGATAGGTGCCGCCCTTGCAGATGAGGTAGCCATCGAGCCACTGCTTGGCGATGCGCTTGAGCTGGCCGAAGAGATAGAGCTGGGGGGCGTCGCCCGGATCGCGGTACTTAGTATAGAGCAACCGCGAGGTCAGGTGAAAGAGTACGGTCGAGCGCCGCAGATTGTTGGTGTGAACCAAGTTGAGGTCCACGCTCTCGCCGATAATCCCCTGATTCCTCGTACTGGACGGGCCAACCAGATGCGGCGTCAGCTCCAGCACCGAGTCCTCGTTGAACTCGGCACTGAGCCGCTCGGACGGCAATTCCACTCGATACCCGGCCACGCGGGGGAAACATATCTCCAGCGCATCGCGTTCAGGCTGCACGGCCCGCACCTGAACGGTCTTGCGCGGTGGCTTGACTGGAGCGACAACGGGCTTGGCCGTAAAATCGAACGGGATGCCCAAGACATCCGCGTATTCCACGTCAAACAAGCCCTTTTCGTTGAGATCGTAGGACTGACGGCGCAGGGCGCGGCCAACGACCTGCTCGCACAGCAGTTGCGTCCCAAAGGCGCGCACGCCCAGCACGTGGCTAACGGTATTGGCATCCCAGCCTTCCGTAAGCATCGACACCGACACCACGCAGCGAATCGAATCCCCCAGCCGCCCCGGTTTGCCCACCGTGTTCATCACCTCGCGGAGCAACGCTTGCTCGCTGATGTGGTCGGCCTGACGACGGTCCCCAGTGCGCTCGATGATCTCGCGCCGAAAGCGATCGATCTCGTCGGCGGCCATCTTGCGGAAATTGCTGTCGAGCGCGTCGCCGGACTCTAATTGCTCGCTGTCGATCAACAGTGTGCGGGGGCGCGGGTATTGGTTGCCCTGTTCGTCAAAGTTGCGAAACAGTTCCAAGCGACCGTTCTCGAGCTTCTTCGAGCCATCCTCGTTCTCGCGCCAGAAACCAGCGATGTAGTCGTACACCAGCTTGGAAGTCGAGGTGTTATTGCAGACCACGATGAAACACGGCGGGACGTCCATGCCCGCCTGCTCCATCAACTCAAACGTTTGCTGATAATGTCCGTACAGTGCTTCCAGCGCCGTCTGCAACTCCACCGGCAGGCTGAGCGGATCGAGGTCTTGGCCTTGGCCCCGCCCCTTCTTGGGCATGGCCGGGCGGATGTGGTCCCAGAGCCGGCGAAACTTGGGCATGTCGCCGCCGGGAATGTTGTCGGCCACCGGCACGCGGGGCAATTTGACGATGCCGCATTCAATCGCGTCCATGAGCGAGAAATCGCACATCGTCCAAGGGAACAACGCGCCTTCGGCATACCCGGACCCGCGCAAAAAAAAGGGCGTCGCTGAAAGATCCAGCACCCGGTTGATGCCGAGCTTGCGGCCAACGGTTTCCAGCCCCGACATCCACAGCCGCGCCGCCGCCGTATTCCTTTCGGCTTCCTTGCGGTCATCGCCCTTGAGCGCCCCTTCTTCCGGCTCGCCCGGCTTTTCGCGGTAGCAGTGGTGCGCCTCGTCGTTGAGGATCAAGACGTTCTTCGCGCCCATGAGTTCGGGCATGACCCGTTGCAGCATTTGCCCCTCGGTCTCCAAGGTTGCCAGCGTCTGGCCCCGTCCCGCGAGCAACAAACGGCCGCCTTTGGAAAGCGCCAGGCGGTCGCGCCGCTTGAAGGCGTGATAGTTGACGATGACGATCTTGGCCTTTTGCAGCTCCGGGAGCATGCCGCTGGGCACCAACTCGCGGCTCTGGTAGTAGCTATCCGGGTCATTCGGCTGCAGTACGCGCAGGCGGTCCTTGATGGTGATGCCGGGCGTGACCACCAAAAAACCGCGCGTGAAGCGGCGGCTTTGCGGCCGACGCACCGCATTGACGGTCTGCCAAGCAATCAACATCGCCATGACCGTGGTCTTGCCCGTGCCGGTCGCCAGCTTGAGGGCCAACCGCGGCAGCGGCCGTTCCGGGTTGGCGTTGTGGTTGGCGTCCTTTAGATGCTCGAGAAAGGCCCGGCCCGATCGCGTGTTGGGCGCAACCTCGGTGAGCCAAATAGCGGTCTCCGCCGCTTCGACTTGGCAGAAGAAGGGCCGAATGCCACTAAAGCGGTGGTGCCGCCAGTGCTGGAGCAAGCGAGCGGTCTCCGGGGTCACCTGCCACTGGCGCGGGTTTGGCAGCGCCCGCCAGCGGTCAACCTGCGCGCGAACCCCGTTGATGACCGCCGTCAGGTCGTATTGCTGATCGGCCGTTTCGAGCTTTTGCGCGGCCTCGTCAAAGACTAGCGCCCCTTGCTGCTTTTCTCCTTGGCGCTTCTTCGGCTGCGGAATCGGCGTGATGAACTCGGCGGGTCGGCGGTGTTCAACGATCTGCTGGGTCGGCTGCCCGGTCTCGTCCAGTTCCCAATGACGGCTCGGACGCTCGTAAGGCGAGTTTAAGACCGGCTGTTCAAAGAATAGATCCGTCAAAACAATCTTCCCTGATAAAAAAACGGCTGAGGGTTGGTTTGCTCAACAGCGTTGGGATGAATCGGGTTTGTCTTGCCCGCGCTGTGGCGGCTGCGATAAGGTCAACGCTGTAACCAACCGTAAACCGATGCCTTGACCAAGCCCACACAAACGGCATAGAGAGCTTTTGGTCAAGGCTGAAGCGGAGATACTACGGAACCTTCCATCACTTCTCTGTGAAGCACCTACATCGCTATGTGAGCGAGTTCGCACGACGGCATAACGTTCGCACGACAAAGACACCATCAACCAAATGTAGAATCTGGTCGCCGGGATGGTTGGGAAGCGGCTGATGTACGCCGATCTAGCGAAATAGATCTCTGATAGGTGAAGGAGTAGCTGGGGCTATTAGGGGCTGTTTATTTCGCCATCCAGACAATTAGATTTATAGCCGTAATAACTAGTGCTGATATAAGCACGAGAATGAGTTGGCTTTTGGTTATCATTCCAGATTCTATTCTGGTGACGGTAGTTTTAATATCAGTAATATCTTTCCTATTTTCCTTAGCTGTTTGTTCCAACTGATCTAATCTATGATCAATAAGCTCAGGGTTTAATCCACCTCTACGACCTCCGTTCCCTCCTGATCCTGATTCAGGAGGATCACTACTAAGATCTTCCTGTGGATGGCCACTCATTTTTCTACCCTCCGCAACCAGTCCCAAAGGGCCTTTGCAGTATATCCCGAATACGAACCATCGAGACCAAATACGGCCCCAGTAGCTGTCCTCTGACTTTCGTCTTCTACTTTTATACCAAGACGATTGGCTATAGTCTCAGGTATATTATTATCCTCAAGAAAAAAGACATTGTCTGCGTATTTGTAACTAAGCGGAGGCGGATATAATTCCTTTATTCTCTTCGTAAAGAGCTCGGAGGGAGCCTGGTTTAGAACGACAACGAAGATAGACATTTCGGGGTTATCTCCATGAATTTAGGGCGACTTAAAGACACTTGACATGGTGTCAAGTAGCGTCAAAACCTTCCGAATCATTTGACCGGCTTAGGCTGCATCTTCATCAGGGTGCGGGCCACAACGGAAGCCCGGCGATGTACGTCTAGCTGGATACTCTTACGGTTGGCTTGGTTGGCTTTTCATGGGATGGCCTTCTTTCGTTAGGGGAACGGATTTTGCAAGGTACAAAGCCCCGGTGGGGCTGTCAATCGGTTCTAACGCTTGTTCCAAACCTCAGCCAATCCACGGTCGCGCATTCAACGTCCACAGCGCAATCGCCGGCCTCATCCCCCCTGCGGCATAAACATCAGCTTGATCCCGGCCTGCTCTTCGGCCAGGTCAAAGGCCCGCTGCCATTCGCTCAAGGCAAAGTGGTGGGTGATCAGCTTTTCGCTGGGAATAAAGCCCTGCTCCATCAGCCGCAGCGCACGCTGCCAAGCCGGTCGCCGCTGACCAATGCCGCCGGAGACTTGTAGCTCGTTGTAGGCGATCTTCTCAAAGTCAATCTCCACTGGCGCACCCGGCAGCCCCATTTGGGAAAAGCGGCCCCGCTTGCGCACCAGTTCCAAGGCCAACCGCATGGCCGGTGCCACCCCCGCGCACTCGACCACCACATCGGCCCCATAGCCGCCGGTCAACTCGCGCACCCGCGCCACCGGGTCGCCGGCCGCAATATCGACCGTGTGTTGCACGCCCAGTTCCTCGGCCCGTTGCAGCCGCTTGGCGTCTCGCTCCGTGCCGCAGAGGATCACCGTCCCCCCTGCGGCCAGCGCCACCAGCGCCGAGAACAAACCCACCGGCCCCGGCCCAGTGATGGCGACAAAATCGCCGGCCGTCACGCCGGCCTGCTCAATGACCGAATGTACGCAGCAGGCCAACAATTCAGTCAGCGCACCGGCTTCAAACCCCACGCCTTTGGGCAGCTTGTGGACGAAGGTCGCATTGCAGTAGGGCGCAAAGCAGCCGTGGTGCCAATAGCCCATGACCTTTCGCTCGGGGCAGAGGTTGTAGTGCTCTCTCAAGCAGTAGTCGCAGTCGCCGCAGATGTATATACTCGGCTCGCCGGTCACGCGGTCGCCCACCTCGACGTGGTCGCCGACCTCCGCGCCCTTTTCCACCACCACGCCGCTAAACTCGTGCCCCATGACGACCGGCGTCTGGATGGCGTAGTTGATGGTATCGCGGTACACGTGTAGGTCCGATCCGCAAATCCCGGCAGCCTGCACCTCGACCTTCACCTGCTTGGGGCCGGGCGGCGCGTCCGCTAGGTCGCGCAACTCGACAAATCCGTCGCCGCGCTGGTATTTGACCACTCCCTGCATCGCTATTCTCCTTCGGCTAATTCGAGCCGGTCGCCCGCCTTGATCACCCCGGTTGTGCGGATCACGCGCAAACTGGCGAGCCGGGTGCTGATGATTTCGGCGACTTCGACGAGGGCAACCGACTCTTCGGGAGCCAGCCCCTCGGCCTGAATCCGCTCGTTGCCGGGATAGACGAAAAAGCGCAAGCGCGGCCGCACGCCGTGGGTGCTGCCGATATTGGCGTAAATGTCCTCGCTGTACACGGCGATGACCTCGGGCGCGTCGCCTTCAAACACCAAGCCCTCCGGCTCAAAGGCAGCGGCCACCTCGTGGACCAGCTCGCCTACGGCCTCGACCGTCGCTTGCCCCAACAAAGTTTGACCAAACGCCTCCGAGCCGAACTCTAACTCTTTCAAGTTGGCAAATTGCAAATCCTGCTCGCGCGGCTTGCCCAGCAGGTCGAGCCCTACGTCGCGGTCGGTGAGATCGCGCTGGGCCTCGGCCTGACCGATCGCCCGGCCGTCGTCAACGCGCGCGATCTCGACACGCATCTGCGCCACCGCCGAATAGGATTTGTAGCCTCCCAACAAAGGATCCCCCACCGACAGGCGGCGCATGTCGTAGTCTTCCAACCGGCCCGCGATTACAAAATCCGCCCCCAGCTTGCGGCCGATCGCCAGGGCTTGCTCGTGGCTGGCAAACCCCCACTCCAGCGCCAACTCGGCCACGGCGTCAAAAGGGACGATCTGCCAATTCCGCACGGCCACCAGCTCGGCGCTGAGCAGGTTGGCCAGCTCGTATTCGATGTTCCACACGCCCTCGCGAAACCCGGACTCATCGACAAACGGCACCACGGCCACAAAGTCGGGCCGCGGACCAGAGCCGTAGTGCTGGCGCATCTCTAAGTATTGTTCTAACGCACTTGGCGGTGGCGGCGGCTCGGGGTTCTGCCATTCATCTGGGCCTCCGGCTGGGGAGGTCAGCGGGGCGCAACTACACCACAAAAAGAATGCAACAATCCATTTTTTCATCGCGAATTCCACTCAGCAAAAGCGCGGGCTTACCACGCGGCATAAAAAGCGGCCGGCCCAGTGCCATGTCAACGCACGGCCGCAGCGCACCTTGACAGTGTTTTTCTGCGGCGATACGTTGCCCACACACTGATCATGGGCGAACTAACCCTCATCTACGGCCCGGCCCATCCCGCCAAGATATCGCCCGCGTACGAGCGCTGCTTGACGCACCTCAACGCGGGCGAGGGCGAGTCCTTCCTCTGGCTCTTTCCCACGCACTTCCAAGCCCAGCTCATGCGGCGGCAACTCATCCGCGCCAGTAGGGCCGGCCTGTTCACCGGGCATTTGGCCCTCGACCTAAACGGTTTCACCGACATTCTCTACAGCCGCTGTCCCGAGCGGCGACCGGCCCTGCCCCTGAGCGCACAGCGGCTGTTAGTCGAAGACGCCCTGGCCGCCTGCGCGGCCAGCGCACCCTATTACAGCCAGCGACCCGAGCGGCTGAGCCGGGGGCTAACTCAGTTGTTCCGCCGATTGGAGGAAACCGGCACCCAGCCGAGCGATCTGGGCGGGGCCACTCAGCGCAGCGCCGAGTTGCAAGTCCTGTATGCGGCCTACTTGGATCGGCTCGCGGCTGGCTGGAGCGGGAGCCGCGCGCGTTTTGCCGCTGTAGAAGCCCATCTCGATCGCGCGACGCTCGCCCAGCGCTTCCCGGACCTCGGCCTGCTCGTGCTCTGCGGCTTTGTGGAAATGCCCGCGCCTTTTTGGCCCGTGCTAGCAAAGCTGCTAGCCCTCGTGCCAGAATCCATCGCGCTGCTCGATTACGACCCCGAGGGGCCCGGTTTCTTTGCCCGCACTCGTCCGCTGTACGCCTTCCTCCGCACCCGCGCCATCCGCGCCGAGCGCAGCACCGCCGCCGCCCATCCAGCCGCCGCGTTTGCCGGTCGCCTCTTCACCCACAGTCGCGCGAGTCTGGACGCGCCCGTAGAACGGGTCGCCTGCCCGGACCGAGTCGGCGAAGTAACGGCCATGGCCCGCCGCATCTGCCAGTTGCAGCAAGAGCAAGGAATCGAGCTAGGGCAGGTCCGCATTGGCTTCCGCAACCTCGACCTCTATGCCGAACTCGTGGCCGAAGTACTGCCGCGCCACGGCCTGCCTTTTTACCTCGCCCGCGGACGGCCGCTGGCCACAGCACCCGCGATGAACGCCGTTTTCGCGCTCATCAACGCGGTGTTAGAGCGCTACAGCCGCGCCGCGCTCTTCCGCTTACTCAGTTTGCCCTTCGTGCGGCTGCGCTACCCATTTGAAGGCCAAACCAACGAGCTTTGCGCCGCAGATTTTGCGGCGTGGACCCGCAACGTGCCACCATTGACCGGGCGCCAAAGCTGGCTCACCGCCATCGACGAAAACTCCGCTTACTTAGCGGGCGAACTAAGCCGAAAAGGCGCGCCAGCCGCTGAAGAAATCGACGAGTTCCCCACGCGGCGCGCCGACCTCATCGCCGAGTTAGCCGCCCTCCAGCCCTTACGCACGGGCCTAGCCGCGCTCTTTGACCTACTCCAGCCTTTGGAACGCCGACAGGACCTGCCCTCCTTCCGCCAACAGGTCCTCCACGCCCTCGGCACCTTGGGCGTAGAGCATGGGACGGTAGAGGACGGCCGGGCCTTGGCGCGCTTTTTGGACCTGCTCGACGAATTGTGCGCCCCAGCCGCCGCCCTCCAGCCCCGCTCCCTGAACCAATTCGCCGACCTGCTGCGCGACGCCATCGCCCAAGCGCACGTTCCCGCGGCAACGCACGCAGGCATTCAAGTGACCGACCTCGCGGCCGCGGGCAGCGCACCCTGCGATTACCTCTTCCTCGGCGGGTTGGTGCAAGGCGAATTCCCCCGCTTGCCGCCAGCCGACATTTTCCTCGAAGAAACCCAGCGCCGCGCCTTGAACTTGGACGAGGATTCCACCACCGCGTCCGAGCACTTGCTGTTCTATCGCGCAGTGTGCGCGGCGCGGCGCGGTCTCGGCGTTTTCTACCCCAAGCAATCGGGCAGCGAGCTGCTCGCGCCTTCGCCTTTTGTCGCTGAGTTAGACGATCTGCTCGCCCCCTCGCCTGCGCCGGGCCAAGCGGCTACCGAGACCCTGGCCGAGTGGCACCTCGCCTTGGGGCGCGGCCTGTGCGCCGAGCAAGGCTCCAACGCAGCGCGCGATGCCCTCGGACGCTACCGCCAAGCCGCCCAACTCGACGAGCGCGCCACCGCGCTGCGGCACCTCGTGCGCGGCTTGCACCTCGCTGCATGGCGCACAACGCCCGAGCGTTTAGGCCGCCACGAAGGCGTACTCGACGATCCCCAGCTAATCGACATGCTGCGCACCCGTCTCGGCGCGGGCCATTCTTTTTCCGCGACCCAATTGGAGTTGTACGGCCGCTGTCCCTTCCGGTTTTTTGCCCAAGAACTGCTCAACCTCCAGCCCCTCCGCGACCCGGACGACGACGGCTCAGCACGCAAGCGCGGCAACCTCGTCCACCGCATCCTCTATCGTTTCTATGCGGCGCACGGCCAAGCAGCCGAGCGCGCGGAAAACTTAGCTGAAAACATCGCGGAACTGCGCCGCCAAGGCCGCCAAGTCGCCGATGAAATGCGGCTTACGGGCTTTTTCTGGGAGCGGGAGTTAGAGCGTCTGCTCGGCGACGACCACGGGGGGCGCGAGGGCGTTTTGCCCCGCTTCCTCGGCCAGCAAGCGGCCGCGGCGAATCCGGCCATGCCAACCCATTTCGAGCTGAGCTTTGGCAGCTACCCTGGCATGGGAGAAGGCGACCCGCAATCGACCACCACGCCCTATGCCATCAGCGATTCAGAAAGCGGAGACGAGGTGCGGCTCTCCGGCAAGATCGACCGCATCGACCGCACGGCCGATGGCCGCTTCGTCGTCTTCGACTACAAGACCGGCCGCGCGCCCGCGGTAGCCGATATTGACATCGGCCTTAACCTCCAGCTTCCGCTCTACTTGCTAGCGGCTGAATCCCTGTTCGAGGAACTTGAGCTGCGCCACGGGGCTGGAGCCGCGTACCTGATGCTCCGCGACTTAGAGGACTGCGGCCGCAGCGGGCTGTTCGCCGATGCCACCCATCGCAATACAGCCTATGTCGCCAGCGGTCGCGCTGGCATCTACGACCCCGAGGCCTATCGGCAGCGCCTCGACGCCGTGCGCGGCTTCGTCCTATCGTACGTGCGCGCCATGCGCCGCGGGGTCTTCCGCGTTACGACCCACGACCCAGCCAAAATCTGCCCGCACTGCCCGTATCGACAAAGCTGTCGCCTCGATCCCCAGCGCATGAGGACCTTGTCGTGAAACGCGCCGTCCCCCTGACGCCAGTCCAGCGCATGGCCCTCGACAGCCAGCGCAACATCGCGGTCACCGCCAGTGCCGGGGCCGGCAAGACCGCAACGCTAGTCGAGCGCTACATCGAACTGTTGCGCCAACATCCCGCAATCAGCGTGCGCCAAGTGCTGGCCATCACGTTCACCCAAAAGGCCGCGGCCGAAATGCGCGAGCGCATTGCCCGGCGGTTGGCCGACGCCCTCGACCAAGAGCTGCCCGAGCCCGAGCGACAGCGCCTGCGACAGATCCGCCAAGATCTGCCCGCCGCGCGCATTTCCACCATCCACGCCTTTTGTGCCGCCCTGCTGCGCGAGTATCCCATTGAAGCAGACGTGGATCCGGCCTTCGCGGTCTTAGAGGGAGTCGATGCGGCGCAACTCCGCTACCAAGCCGTGCGCCAAACCCTCGAAGCCCTAGCCCGCGACTCCGACCCGGACCAAGAGGCCCTGCGCCGCACCTTGGCCGAATGGCCGCGCCGCTATCTCGAACAGGTTTTGGAACACCTGCTGGCCCAAAAGCACCACGCCCGCGCGTGGTGTCGCCGCTATGCCGATCAAGCGCCCGACCAAATCCTCAGCGACTGGCGCAGGATGCAGCAAGCAGCCTGCGCTCCAGCGTGCCGCGCCCTGCTCGACGACCCCCACTTCACCGCGATGCTCGCAGAACTTGCCGCGCTCTCGCCCCTAACCGCTGCGCGCGATTCGGCTGCTGAGCGACTAAATCCGCTGCGCGACGCCATGCGCCGGCTGAGCCAAACGCCCCCGCCCGACGAGGCTTTAGCCATCCTCCCCGGCCTAGCCGAGGGGCTTTTGACTAATGGCAAACCCCTGAGCGGCAGCCGCCTCGGCAAGCAGGCCAACTGGGAGGAAGCCACCCTCGCCCGCGTCCGCCAGCTCGTGCCCGCCTTGGGACGCTGCTTAGCCCCGCACACCGACCTCCTCAGCCTCGAACTCAGCGCGGCCGACGAGCGCGCCGCCGCCGTCCTGCCCGCCCTGTCGCGTGTTTTCCTCCGCGCCGATGCACGCTGTGAAAGCAGCAAAGGCAACGGCCGCATGCTGGACATGGACGACCTCTTAGAAAAAAGCCACCAACTCATCGCCACTAACGCAGACATTGGCCACCGCTTGGCCCAACACTATCGCTTCGCGCTGATCGACGAATTCCAAGACACCGACCCCTTGCAGTGGGAAATCATCCGCGCACTGGCGTCGCCGGGCGGGCGCATGGCCGGCGACAAACTCTTCATCGTCGGCGATCCCAAGCAGTCGATTTACTCGTTCCGCGCGGCGGACGTCACCGTATTTGCCCGCGTCCGCGACGCCATGGCCGCGGCCAACGCCGCGCACGAGCGTGCGGCCCGGCCCTTTTGCGACAACGGCGAGCTCCTCAACGCTTCCGCCACCGAGCGGCTCGGTGCGCTCGTCATGGGCGAAAACTTCCGCACCCTCGCCCAGCCCGTTGCCTTTGTCAACGCACTCTTTCCCCAGTTTATGCAAGCGGTCCCAGACGAGCCTTTTCAAGTCGGCTATGACCCGCTCATCGGGTGCCGCCCCACGAGCGCCAGTGCAGGTTCGGTCGAGCTTTTGCTCTTGCCGCCGGATGACAGCCGCGACGCCACGGCGACCGCGCTGCGCGAAGCCGAATTGGTCGCCCGCCGTCTGAGCCACCTGCTAGCGGGCAACGACCTGCAAGTTGCCGACCAAGATGGCTTGCGCCCACCCGTCCCCGGGGACATCGCCCTGCTCCTGCGCCGCCGCCGCTATCTCTTCGCGTACGAAGACGCGCTGCGATCCTGCGGCATCCCGTTCCAAGTGGCCGGCGGACAAGGCTTCTACCAGCGCCAAGAAATCTACGACCTAGCCAATATCCTCCGCGTCCTGTGCAATCCCGGCGATGACATCGCCCTGATGGGCGCGTTGCGTTCGCCGTATTTTGGTCTCTCGGATAACGCCCTGTACGCGCTGACCGCGCCCGACGGCAGTCGGCTCGCCAAAAATCTCGCGGACGCCGGGCAGCACCCCCGCCTCGCTCCAGCGGACCAAGAGGCCGCCACAGACGCGGTCGCCCGACTCCAGCGCTGGGGCGCGTTGCGCGACCGCGTACCCCTCGTCGAGCTGCTGCACGCCATCCTCGAAGACACCGGGGCTTGGGGCTTTCTCTGCTATGGCGAGCGCGGCGATCAGACGGTGGCCAACGTGAGTAAGCTCCTCGACCTCGCCCGTCAATTCCGCGGCCCACTCGCCGATTTCGTCGCCCGCCTCGGCTTGCTGACCGATGAAGAACAGCAAGAAGGCGAAGCCATCCTCGATGCAGACGCCTTGCACATCCTGACCGTCCATGCCGCCAAGGGCTTGGAGTTTCCCATCGTCGTCGTGCCCGACTTGGCCGCGCGATTTAACGTGCAAAACAGCGCCCCGGCGCTCATCGACGCGGAAAAGGGCCTCGGCTTGCGCGTCCTCGACCCCGAACAGGATTACAAAAGGACCGCTTCTTTTATCCGCACCCTCATCAATCGCAACGCCAGCCGCCGCCAGCGCGCCGAAGAGAAGCGCCTGTTGTACGTGGCTTGTACGCGCGCCCGCGATCACTTGCTGCTCGGCGGCGCACTGACCGACAAGCACCTCGACGCCGACCTCGACGCGGCCGCGGACTGTCTCGGTTGGATTTGCGGCAGCTTAGCATTGACAGAAGCCGACCTAGCACGCGGCACCAAGGTAGTCGCCGATGTGCCATCCCCCTTGCCCATCTACACCGACCCCGGTGCCTTCCCAAGTCCCGCGACCCCAGATCACCGGGCCGAGCCTGCCTTTCGCGCCCTCGACACCGCACCCCCAGCAGCCGAACCAACGTTGGATCGGTTGTCGCCGCTCGACGATCCCCAAGACCGGCCCGAATTTGCCGCCAGCGAGTTGGTCCTATTTGCCGCCGATCCGGCCGCGCACCATCGCCAGTACGGGCTGGGCCTGCCGCCGTGGCCGCTCGGCCAACCAGACGCCCCACGCCGCCGCGCCATGCTCTTTGGCCAGTTAGCACACGCCGGTATAGAAGCCCTAAGCAACGACCCAGACGCCGACCTCGCGGCCCTGGTCGCCGATCTCGTCGCCGCCACCACGCGGCCCATCGCATCCTATCGCGCCTCGTTTGAGCGCGAGTTGGCCGCTCTGTTGCGCCGCTGTCGCCAATCGCCCTTAGCAGCGCACTGGCGCACCCATACAGAGGCCCGCACCGAAGTGCGCTTTGCGCTCTCGCTGGAGCGCGGGTTAGTCCATGGCGTGGTTGATTACATGGGGCGCGGGCCGGACGGACTGTGGGAATTGGTCGATTACAAGACCGGCCACCGCGCAAATTTAGCAGCGGCTGTACAGCACTACCGCCTCCAGTTGGAAATGTACGCGCTCTGCTTGCAGGCCCTCCACCCAAGCCAAGGCGAATACCGCGCCATGCTGTACTTCGCCGACTTAGACGAAGCGCGTCTCGTGCGTTTCACACCAGCCGATCTAACGACAGCGCGCACCCGCCTCGACGATCTCGTCGCCCAACTCATGGCGGCCAAAGCCGCCGCGAGCGGCTCGACGATCACAGGAACGCTATAATGCTATAATGTTTTACTCGACTCTCGCCTTCGTCGTGTCCCTAGCCGCCTGTGCTCCCGAACAAGCGCGGCCGTCCGCGGCCGATACCCAGCGCATGGCCGCACGTCTGCGACAAATCGCCCACAACCAAAATCCGGCCGCGATCCTGCAACAGGAAATCGGTCTGGACCAAGCTTATCGGGTGCGGCAAGGCGAAGCGGCTAGCGGCGGTCCGGGTCTCTCGCAAGTGACGCGCAATTCAGTTGTTCACCCCGCCCATACCCCCCGGCAGCGCGGCGGCACGCGCCAAAACCGCCAGCACTTCTTCGCGCAGGGCCTTCGGCAGGGCCGTGAAGTCGATCTGTGTAGCCCCGCTCGGCAATTCGGTCCGGCACTTGTTCCATCCCTCCTCCGCACACCACCAGCCGAGTACCAAGCCATTGCCCAAGCGGATGAAATACGCGCTGTCGTCTGTGTAAAGTGTCGCTTGCATAGCGTTTCTCTCGCTGCGATTGGCTACGGACCACCGGCCACCAGCCACCAAGCTAGACGATACTGGCCCGCAGCCACGCCCGATAGGCCAGCATATAGGTGAACATGGCGAAGAAGCCTAGCCCGACTACATCCACGACCGCGTGGCGCAGCAAGGTCGTCGCCGACAGGTCTTCGGTGAAAACGGGCAAGGTGTCCGAGTCCATTTTTTGCCGCGACAGCCCTTGAGCAACGAGGGGGATGTGCATGCTTTTAGGATCGTCGCGGTCGCGGTTTAGCATGGTCTGCTCAAACTGCTGGACGTAAGTACGCACCTGCTCGACAAAACTTTTGTGGCGCGCTAGGCCAGTGCCGGCGAGGGCCTCCATGCCGTATTGGAAGCAGCCGGTCGGCGACAGGCGCACGATGTGGCGGGCGTTTTCGACCTCGCCGAGGCTGTAGGCTAAAAAGCGATCTTCGCGATCTTGGTGAAATTGGCGCACGGCGCGCTGGGCGTCGGCCAACTGGCGCACCTGGTCGGGATTGCGCAAATCGCGGTTCCGCAAACGGTTCTTAAGGTCAAAGAGTTTTTGCTGAACTGGCGCGTTATGGTTTGCAAAGCCCAACCCTAGCACCAATTCCTCCTCAAATTCGCGGACGAACACGCGGGCCGCTAACGCGCCGCCGGTCGCCGGCCAGAGCAACACCCCACAAGTCCACAGCAACAGCACACCCACTAGACTGGAACTGGTCGTGCTGCTGCGTATCGACACCCACAGCCCCAACCCGACGAAGCAAGCCAAATATAAAAGCCCTAAGCCGACCATGCCGACGATGCGCCCGGCCTCGACCAGGCCCAAGTTCACCTGCGACAGGGCGAGGATGAGAAGCAGGTTGACCACAACGGCGAGACTCAGCACGAGGGCAAGCACCAGCATCGCGCCGAGGAACTTGCCCAACAGCAAGGTGTGACGCGGCAGGCTCTGGGCCATGACCAATTTGAGGGTGCCGCGCTCCTTTTCGCCGATGAAGGCGTCAAAGGTGAACAACAAGGCCATGAGGCTCAAGAGACCGCCGACGATAAAGACCCAGTCCATGGCTTGGGTCTCCAGCAGTTGGCTCGCCTTGGGGGCCCAGATGTCGATGATGTCCCAATAGATCAGGACAAAGGGATCGTAGAATGCGGTGTTATTGTAGGTATTTTCTTCGCCTTGGGTCCACAGCCGTTCGGGCAGGACGTCGTTGGCTCCGGTGGCGCAGAACATGAGGGGGCTGGGTTTTTTGTAGATATAGTCCTGCCTCCCGTGAAGAATCAACTTCCACAGGCCCCGTTGGGCATGGCTGCGCCCCACTTCTCGCTGGGCTTGGACCTGCTGGAGATAGTGGTCGCGGCGAAACTCGTAGGAGCCGCCGACAAAGCTGAGCGCGTTGAGCACCATGAATCCCACTGTTAGCACGAGAGCTAAGCCAAAGCGCAGGCTGAGGAGGTGGTCGATCAGTTCGCGTTTTACGATGGCAAATAACAGGAGAAAAGCTCCTTTTTTAGCTCAGACAACATCGTAGCGGGCGAAGAGCCGGTTGGCGAGGCCAAAGAGCACAGCCGCATAGACCAACAGGGCCGTTAGAGCCGGCAAAGCGTGGCGCAAGCTTTCCGCGACGGTCCAGCCGCGCTCGTGAAAACGCGGCAGGTCGCGCAGGTCGGCACGCCAGCCCTCGTCGTCGTTGAACCACTCGCGGGCGCCAAACGCATCGCGCTCTTCAAGGAAGGCGACGATCTGCCCGCGATAGGCCCGCACTTGGCCGATAAAATCGTAGTATTCGCGGCGGCTGGTGCCAGCGAGCATACTGGCGGCTTGGGTGTATGCGCCGGCGGGCAGGAGGCGTTGGAGTTGGTCGTTGATTCGTCGGATGCGGCGGGGGAAGTCTTCGAGTAGAGGTGCCTTTTCGTTCTAGGCGCGCTGGGCGTATTTCAGCCGCAGCCGCTCGCCGGTGCGGACAATGTCTTGGAATTTCGCAAGCGGCGGTGAAGCGGCGACATTAGATAGATAGAGTTTGGGCGTCTGTCCGTCTCTTAGAGAATAGGATCCAGTTCCACTATTGTAGGTTACAGTCCCGCGTTCCCCTGTCGGCGGGAGCCGCTCGAGCATATCTGCGGGAAAGTACATGGTCTGGCCGGACGCCCGCGCAAGATCGGAGACCTCGCGATCGAACTCCTGCCACACTTGTACCGCCCGATGATGGGCTTGGTTGTGCTTTGCGCCCATGTTGGCCTGTTCGTTGAGCAAGGCTGCGATGCCGTTGGGCAGCATAATCGCCAGCAACGCCCACGTAAACAGCGCGTAGATCAAGCTGGTCGCCGAGCGATGAGTCGCGCACGATATCGCCAACCCAAGCAGGTAGAACACGAGCAAATACAGCAGCGACAACGCGCAAAGCAGCCCCACGCGCACCCACTCACCGACTCCAACTTCAATGTGCTCGGTGCCCAACAGTAAGATCAGCAGCAAGATAAAGCCCAAAGCCGTTGGAATGGCCAGCGTGGTCAGGCCCGCGAGCACTTTGCCAACCAAGACTTGGGCACGGCTGACATGGGTCGTCAGCATCAGCCGCAGCGTCCCCGCTTCTTTCTCGCCGGAAATGGTTTCACTAGCGATGAGGATGGCCAGCAGGCCGAGTACGAGTTGGAAGATGTACACTATGTCGAAGAAGGCAAAGATAGCCAGATAGGGATTGCTGGCTTGGAACGGGGAGACTTCCTCGGCTTGGTAGGGCACTTCAAAGAGCAGGACTTTGACGGCCTGTCCCAACTGGCGTTCGGAGCCTTGGGCGAACACCGCTAAAGGACGCGGCGCGCGCAATGCGCGAGGAGCCGCCTTGGGCTTGGAACCGCTAGGCGACACCAACGTGTCCCACCCGAGAGCGGAGTAATAGGGGATTTCGCGTAGTTTGGTCTCCTCCATGGTCCGCTGAGTGAGATAGCTGGCCTTTTTGTGGACATAGGTCTGGATCGCGAGTACGCCGTTGGCGATGATCAGCACGACAGCGAGCACGGTGCAAGCGGCGAAGCGCTGACTCATCAGGTGGCTGAGCATTTCTTTTTTGAACACAATGCCTAGCATCGCCAGACTCCCGATCTTACGTTACCTAACGGCTTTGCGGCATGAATATTGACGAGGCGATTTCTTCATTTTGAGGGTACGTCTTTTTAGGTAAGTTACATTCTCTTCGGAAGATCGCCAAGAGAACGCACATTGGCTATGAGGCTGGATTACAAGCCCGCGAACACAAATATAACTGGCGCGTCATTAGCTGAAAAAATTTCTACGAGCCGCCACATATTCTGCTCGGAGCTCCACGCGAGTCGCACGAAAAATGGGTAGCGTATCGCCCCTTTTTCAAAGTCGGCGGACTCTTCAGGCTCTGCGACGATGAATAGGAACTGGGCGAAAACACCCTGCCCGCCCGCCTTTAGTTTTTGCTTTATCTCTTTTTTTAACTTAGGAGACCAATCCACAAAGCCTGTGGGAAGCAAACCGCGGGTTTCGACATAGGCCGCATAGCTCTCATACTCATCTTGTAGTTGGAACACACTAAACGAACTGTCGAAAAAGGAGAGGTTGCTAAAAAAATAATCGCACCCTTTTATATCGAGGTTTTGCCGGTGCTGGGTTTGTAAGATCGCCAAGGGCGTATCACCCGCGTCCGGGACCGGCTTAGGGATGGAGGGGATACTTACCCCTGTCGCCTTTAGTGCTTTTAGCATGACTTTATCTTTGAAGCTAGGCCCCTTTTCCAAATCCTTTTTCATTCGCTGTATCGCTTCAGGCGAACTGACGCCTTCGCGTAGATAAAATTCAGCGGCGAGGCTATCGCTGCCAGAGACGGAAAAAGCGACTAAGAAGTCGTATAGCCAGTCGCGCAAATCGGCTTCTTGTTCGACCGGGATGGGCACACTTGACTCGACGGGGATGGCCTCAACGGCTTGCTGCAACTCGGACCCGCCTCAACCTTGATCATCGCCAAACCGTGGAGATAGTCGCGATAGGCTTGCCGGCCGGCCGCATCGGGCGAAAAATCGCCGTACTGGGCCGCGGCTACGCTGGAGATGGCGAAGCAAGCGACGCTCAAAGCGAAACACAGGGAGCGCATGGTTAATTCTTTCCATTCTTGGGTGCGTGGGGCAGCCTTAGCAGCATTCTCAAAGTTCCGGTGCTAGCTTCGTGGTTCGCGATACATCCCCCGGCCCTGATAGTGGCCTGTGGCCTGTGGCCCGTAGACACTAACCACTGACCACTGACCACCGCTATCTAACACCCAACGCGAGTTTAAGAATACTTTTTAGTCCACATTGCTGACTAAAAGCTGCCGGGTTAAACGCACGCGAACAATCGGGAAAATTAGATGATTCTACGAGGTTTTCAGTGTTGGTAAAGTAGGACTATATTTTAGTATAGCATATAGTATAGGTATAGCTGAAGGTCAACCTTAATTTCGTGGATTATGTCGAAATAATCTGGTAGGATTGTCGATTCGATAGAACAGGGCTATTGTAAATTCGCACGTGAGTCGAGGCGATTCTGCGCCGCAAAGAGTGGTACAACTACCCAGACCACGGTCGATTTACTAGCACAATCACTCCCAACGCAGCCGACAAATCACTAGGACATGTAATGCAGATTTCCGCCCTTCGAGCCTCGGCCGATTTCGGCGCCCAAGTGCAACAGGCCGCCGACCACCTAGCGGCCGAGCGCGTCTATGCCCGCATTCTCGCGCGCGATCACACGGTCTGGCGACCCGCCCCAACCGAAATTGCCAATCGGCTCGGCTGGCTCGACAGCCCGCACGTCATGCGGGACGCCATCGGCCCCATCCGCCAATGTATCGACGCGGTCCGCGCCGATGGCTACACGCACGCCCTGCTGCTGGGCATGGGCGGATCTAGCCTCGCGCCCGAAGTATTTCGCGCGGTTTTTGGCGTGGCCGCTGGGTTTCTCGACCTCTCGGTGCTCGACAGCACCCAGCCCGACGCGGTTTTGGCCAAGGCGCGCACCCTCGACCCAGCCCGCACCCTATTGCTCCCGGCCACCAAGTCCGGCGGCACCGTAGAGACGCTGTCCTTGCTCAAGTATTTCTACAACCGCACCGCAGACGCGCTCGGGCCAGCCGAAGCCGGACGGCATTTTGCCGCCATCACCGATCCGGGCAGCGGCCTCGAAGCCCTGGGGCAACGCCTCGGCTTTCGCCACATCTTCCGCAACGACCCCAACATCGGCGGGCGCTACTCGGCCCTGTCGTACTATGGCTTGGTTGCGGCCGGTGCCATCGGCGTGGATCTGGGCCACCTCCTCAACCGGGCCGAGCAAGCCCTCGCCGACCCGCAACCGGGCATCCAACTCGGGGCCTTTCTCGGCGCAGGTGCCCGCGCTGGCCGCGACAAAATGACCCTCATCGCTGGGCCAGCTATCCGCGCAATGGGGGCTTGGGTCGAACAACTCATCGCCGAGAGCACCGGCAAAGACGGCAAGGGGCTGTTGCCGGTTGATTTAGAGCCTGAATGCGCCGCCCACGCGTACGGACCCGACCGGATCTTCGTCCATCTTCGTTTGGACGATGCCGCCGATGCCCGCGTCCAAGCTCTTGCGGCGGCCGGGCATCCGGTCTTGTGCCTTCAGCTAGCGGACGCCTATGATCTCGGCGCGGCCTTCTTCCACTGGGAAATGGCCACAGCCATCGCCGGATTCTTCCTCGGCATCCATCCCTTCGACCAGCCCGATGTCGAGGCGGCCAAGGAACTGGCCCGCCAGATGGTGGTAACCTATCGGCAACGCGGCGCCCTGCCCGCCCCGGCCCCGGACCTCGTCGATGGCCTCGCGCTATACGGCCCCGTGCAAGGCAACACCCTGCCACAAGCCCTAGCGTACTTTCTAGCAAGCGGCACGCCGGGCCGCGCGTACCTGGCCTTGCAAGCGCACCTCCCACCCACCCCGGCGACCTGTGCAGCCCTGCAAGACCTGCGCGGCCAGCTACTAGCGCACACCGGCTTAGCCACGACTCTTGGCTTTGGCCCGCGCTTCCTGCACTCGACCGGCCAACTCCACAAGGGCGACGCCGGACGCGGACTTTTCATTCAGCTAACAGCCGATCCAGCCGCAGACGCGCCGATCCCCGACCAAGCTGGGGCGGCGGATTCTAGCATCACCTTCGGCGTCCTCGCCCAGGCCCAAGCCCTCGGCGACCGCCAAGCTCTCATCGATCGAGGGCGGGCCGTGCTCCGCATCCATTTAGGCGCGGACATCGCCGCGGGCCTTGCCCTGTTGCGCCGCGCGCTAGACCCGAACAACAACCCCACAGGAGGAGTCCAATGAGCCGAGCAGACATCGGCCTAATCGGCCTAGCCGTAATGGGCGAAAACCTCGTCCTCAACATGGCTAGCCGCGGTTTTACCGTGGCCGTTTACAACCGCACAACCACCAAAGTCAAGGCCTTTATGGCCGGTCGCGCCCGCGGCCAAGCCATCATCGGTACGCACTCGCCAGCCGAACTGCTCGCCCAGCTTAAAAAGCCGCGCCGCGTGATGCTAATGGTGCAAGCCGGCCAAGCTGTGGACCGCGTCATAGCCGAACTCGTGCCCTTGCTAGACCGCGGCGACATCCTCATTGACGGCGGCAACTCCAACTACCAAGACACGACTCGCCGCACCCAAGCGTTAGCGGCCAAAGGCTTACTCTACGTGGGCACGGGCGTCTCCGGTGGCGAGGAGGGCGCGCTCAAAGGCCCGAGCATCATGCCCGGGGGCAACCCAGCCGCTTGGCCCCACATCAAGGACCTCTTCCAAGCCATTGCCGCCAAAGTCGCCGACGGCAGCCCGTGCTGCGATTGGGTGGGACGCGACGGCGCAGGCCATTACGTCAAAATGGTCCACAACGGCATTGAGTACGGCGACATGCAGATGATTGCCGAGGCCTACGCCCTGATGCGCGAGGGGCTCGGCATTGAGCCGCAGGCACAGAGCGAAATTTTCAAGCAGTGGAATGCGGGCGAACTCGACAGCTATCTCATCGAAATCACCGGCGATATTCTCGCCAAGATCGACGACGAAACTGGCCAGCCGATGGTCGATGTCATCCTCGACGCAGCGGGCCAAAAGGGCACCGGCAAATGGACCGGCATTGACGCCTTGCAGCTCGGCGCTCCAGTAACCGCCATTACCGAGGCTGTTTTCAGCCGCGCCCTCTCTTTCCTCAAAGACGAGCGCGTCGCGGCCGCCAGCATTCTCCAAGGCCCAGACGCTTCGTTTAATGGCGACAAAGACGCTTTTGTCGCCGACATCCGCCAAGCCCTGTACGCGGCCAAAATTTGTTCCTACGCCCAAGGCTATCAGTTGCTCGCCCTCGCCGCCCGCGAGTATGGCTGGGACCTCAACTACGGTGGCATCGCCCTGCTCTGGCGCGGCGGCTGCATTATTCGCGCTCAGTTTTTGGGCCGCATCAAGGAAGCCTTTGACGCGGATCCAACGCTGGCCAATCTGCTGCTCGCGCCGTACTTCAGCGCAGCACTCGCGCAAACCCAAGCGTCTTGGCGCCGAGTCGTGGCCACGGCGGCGATCCTCGGCATCCCGGTTCCGACCTTTGCCAGCGCCCTCGCGTACTACGACGGCTACCGCTCGGCCTGCCTGCCCGCCAACCTGCTCCAAGCCCAGCGCGACTACTTCGGTGCCCACACCTATGAGCGCACCGACAAGCCGCGCGGCATGTTCTTTCACACCAACTGGACCGGGCGCGGGGGCGCGACAGCATCAACGGCTTACAACGTCTAGTCCGCAAAAAACCATCGGGTGCCCGCGCAATGTGTCGCATGTAATAGGCGTCTTTTTCTTCTCAGCCCCGCAGACGCACAAAAAAACAGCGGCGAGAAAGGGTCTATTCTCGCCGCACTACACTCCTTTTCCTTGGTGAGTTTTGCGCTATACGACATGCTACACAAGGTGCTATTTCGCAAGATTTTTCTGAGCGCGTCAGCACCCATGTCGTCGCGGTGTTGTGCGTTGTCTCACAAACTTTTTTGCGGCGATACTATCGTCCATTCAACTTTCTGTCTGCTAGCCGCACCATGCGTTTTGCAACACACTTGCTAAATACTATAATTGTTTTACATTTGGAAATGTTATACATACACTTACTTAAAGATGAAAGGATTTTTCATGCCTACCCTCGCAGCCCTTTTGAAAGAAGAGATCGGCAAAATCGTCCGCAAAGAAGTGCAAGATCAAATGCGCGATCTCAACAAAACAGTGCGCGCCCAGCGCAATGCACTCGCCCGCTTAGAAAAGCAACTCGGCTCAGCAAAGGCAACCGCCGCGGCCAAACCGGCTAAGCCAGCCGCCAAACCAGCCGCTAAATCGGCGAAATTAGCTGCCAAACCAGCCGCCAAACCAGCCGCCAAAACCAGCAAAGCATCCACAGTCGACAAGAGAAAACAGAGCCGCATCTCGCCGACCACTATCAAGAAGCATCGCAAGCGCCTCAAGCTCTCCCAAGCCGATCTCGGCAAGTTTCTCAATGTTAGCACCAACACCGTCCTGCGCTGGGAAGCGGGCAAATCCAAACCGCGTGGCAAGCACCTGCCGGGCCTTGCACAACTCCGTTCCATAAGCCTAAAGGAACTCAAGAAACAACTCGGCGAATAACAGGCTTCACACGATCTACAAAAGCCCCTAGTCCGTCCACTTGGACTAGGGGCTTTTTGTTGCGACCTATCACTGCCAACGCGCTATGTAGTCGCCCATCTGTTGCTGCAATTCCGCATTGTCGCGTTTCGCGGCTCCGCGCTCGACAATCCGCGCCTTGCGCAACAGCATGGCGCGGGCGGCGGCCGCGCGATCGGCGGCGAGTTGCGGCTCCGCACCCAGCAGCTTGTCGAGCGCGTACACGCGGAAGCGATCCATCGCGTAGTGCGCCTGCGATAGCTGATCGGCGTGGCCACCGTATTTGCGGATGAGTTTTTCCGCCAAATATACTACCTCATAGCGACAAGTAATCCGCAACCAAAGTTCGTAGTCTTCGCAGGCCGGCAGGCATTCGTCAAACAAACCAACGTCCGCAAAGACCTCGCGGTGAATTGCAATCGACGAAGGCGACATAACACACAAGGGTAACGCCCGAAAAAAAATGTCGCCGCCGCATTTCTGGTGGTGTTTGTGGGGATTGACTCGCACGCCATGGCGGATCCAGATCTCGTCGGTGTGGCAGATCGACAATCCGCTTTCGCGCAGGGCCGCTGCTTGGCGTGCGAGTTTGTTGGGCAACCACTCGTCGTCCGAGTCGAGCAAGGCAATCCATTCACCGGCGGCCACCGCGATCCCGCGATTGCGCGCGGCGGAAACCCCGCTGTTTGTTGCCATACTCACTATTTTGACGGCGTCGCCAAATTCCTCGCGCACCTGCTCGGGTGTGCCGTCGTCGGAGGCGTCGTCCACCACGATCACCTCGAAGTTCGCTCCCCGCTGCGCCAGTACCGAACGGATCGCCCGGCCGACTAACGCGCGGCGATTGTACACGGGAATGACGACTGAGAACACCGCGCCTCAGTTGCCGCTGGCAAGGGCGGCGGCCGCGTCTAGTTTTTCAACGACCATTTCTGCCGTAATAACCTCGGGCAACACCAGCGGCTGGTCGATGAGACCGGCGGGAAAAATCGCGTACAGGGGTACGCCTGAGCGCCCAAAGGCGCGCAAGAGCTGCGTGATCTCGGGATTGCGATTGGTCCAATCGGCTTTGACTAACGCCACATTGTGCGCGGCGAATCGCTCGCGTACCACTTGCTGCGACAGCACTACCCGCTCGTTGACCTTGCACGTCCAGCACCATTCAGCCGTAAAGTCGATAAAGACCATCTGCCCGCCAGCGACCAACGCCTCGACGCGCTCGGCGCTAAACGGCTGCCAGTCCAAGGCTGACGCATCGGCCTGCGCGGATAGAGTCTGCTCGACGGCCAGCAGCGGATGGACAAAGATCGCATAGCTGCCCGCAACCAGCCCCAGTGCCGCCGCTCGGGCCCGTAGTTTTGCGGGGTTGGGATGCAGAAAACTACCCCATTGACCCCAGACCCAACAGGCCAGCCCCAGCCCCAGCAAAAAGGCCCCGGTCCACACCACACCTTCGACTCCGACCTGCTTGCCTAAGACCCAGAGTAACCACAGCACCGTGGCCATCAGCAAAAAGCCCATTAACTGCTTGAAACGCACCATCCAAGGCCCGGGCTTGGGCAAGCCCCCGATCCACGCCGGTTTGAGCACCAGCACCACATAGGGACACGCCATACCCGCGCCAATCGCCAAAAAGACCGCGATGACAACGCCAGCCGACTGGGCAAAGGCAAACCCCAGCGCGGTCCCCAAAAAGGGCGCCGTGCAGGGCGTGGCCAAAATCGTCGCCAGCACGCCGTTGAGAAAAGACCCCGTCAACCCCTCGCGTCCCGCTAGCCCCCCCAAGCCACTGGTGCCCGGCAGCAGGATTTCATAGATGCCGAACAGACTCAAGGCCAATGCAAAAACCAAGGCACTCATCGCCACCACAAAACCCGGGTACTGAAACTGAAAGCCCCAGCCGATCTGCTCACCGCTGCTTTTGACTAAAAGCACCGCGAGTGCCAGCAGCAAAAAAGTAGTCACAATCCCGGCACAAAACGCCCACCCAAGCTGCCGCACCCGCTTGGTCTCCTCGCCCGCTTGCTTGACAAAGCCGAGCACCTTGAGCGAGATGACCGGCAACACGCAGGGCATCAAGTTGAGGATTAACCCACCCAATGCCGCAAAGGCGATATAAACCCACAGCGACCGGGCGACCTTCCCGCTGGCCGCGCGATAATCCCGCGCCAAGATGCCCGCCTCTTGGCGCGGCGCAGCGCGCAAATCCAAGGCCAGCGTCCCGGCTTGCACTGCGCCATCTAGCCCATAGACAAGCACGCCGTGCAACGTATCAACGGCGGCGGCGCCTTCGGGACTGACAGACAGCACGAGGTGATCGGCGGCTAGCCGCCGAGTGGAAAGCGCAAAATCGTCGGCGGCCAGCGGATAAAAGTCGGGCACCTGTTCGCCCGGCTCGAAAACCTTATCCTCGTGGGCCAGGCGCACGTCGACCTCCACAGCCCGCTCGCCCCGCACGGCCAGTTCTACCGCAACGCGCTTGTCCAACGCGCCCGGGACCCGCGCTGCATAGCGGTCAAATCGCGCCTGCTGGGCATTCGGCTTGCCGACAGCCCCGACCGGCAATGCCAACGCCAATGACGCCTCCCCGGGGATGCACAACTCGCGGCACACCAGCCAAGAAACCTCGGCTGCCAGGTGCAGTGTATCCCCCGCTGATAGCGCCGTTGGCGCGCTAGCCTCGGCCATGAGCAGCACTTCGTCGGTGTACCCATAGACCACCAACTCCCCCGGTTCGACGAATTTGTTGGGCAAGGGCCATTGCAACGGCCCGGTCGCGACCCCGGCCGGTACCTGCCACTCGACTTCGATGGGCAAGCCAGCGTCGCCGCTAAACATCCAGTAGGTGTGCCATTGCTCCTCCATCCTCAGCTCGACCCCCAGCCGAAAGGACTGGCCGGGCACCACGGCATCTACATCGGCCAAAAGTCTGGCCTGTACCGGATGATCGGCGGCATTGAGCCGACCCCAGAGAACTAAAGTGAGGAGCAGGACGAGATGGTACATGGGATTCTCAAAGGAGCGATGAGGAGCAGGGCGAAGGGACCCAACTTTTGCTCAATTCCTATATTTCACCCAGCACGGCTTGGTGGAGTTGCTCCACGGCGATTAAGCGGCAACCCAAGCGCGCGGCAAAATCCACGAGTTGCTGGCCTTTGGCCATCGCGCCATCCGCGGTCATCACTTCGGACATGACAGCCGCTGGAAAAAGCCCGGCTTGACGAGCTAACTCCACTGCGCCTTCGGTGTGTCCTTGGCGGCTGAGCAAGCCCTCCGGGCGCGCGGCCAAGGGAAATACATGTCCGGGAATGACGATGTCCTCCGGGCCGGTAGCCGGATCCAAGGCGCGCTGAATGGACGTGGTGCGATCGGCCGCCGAGACGCCGGTTTCAATCCCAGCGCGCGCGTCAAAGGGGAGGCCGAAGCGCGGCGTCGTCCAATCGGCGTTGTGCGGCTCGATCAACCCCACGCCGAGCCGCGCTAGATGCGCCTCGGTCGTGGCCAAGTGCAGCAGACCGCGCGCTTCTTGCAGCATCCGATTGATCTTAGCCGCAGAAACGCGCTCAGCGGCCAAGATCAGGTCGCCTTCGTCTTCGCGCTCTTGCGCATCGACTAAGACCAAAAACTGCCCGGCGCGAAAATCCGCGATCGCTTCCGCTAGCGAACAAAACATTTATGGCACCTGGTGCGCTCTAAGCACCGCTTCGTCGAGTTCAATGCCCAAACCGGGCGCGTCCGGCACCGCGATGTGACCGTCGATTATGGTTTCTGCCGGACGCACCAACCCGCCGCGCCAATCCACCTCGCCAAACGCGTATTCGAGCACCGTGAAGTTGGCAACCGTCGCCGCTAGGTGTACCCCGGCCATCGTCGATACCGGACCAGCCGGGCTGTGGGGCGCAATCGGCATCTGCGCTATTTCGGCCAGCGCAGCAATGCGCCGACATTCGGTAATGCCACCGGCGTGTTTGACATCCGGCATTAGCACATCCACGGCTCCTTGGGCAATGTAGGGCCAAAAACCCGCGCGGCCGACGAGGGCCTCGCCCCCGGCAATAGTCTGGCCCGAGTGCAGCCGCAACTGGCGCAACGCATCGACTTGGTCGCGCGGCACGGGCTCCTCAAACCAGTAAAGATTGAGCGGCCGCACCTTTTCGGCCACCTTAAAAGCCAAGGCCAAGTCAAAGCGCTGATGACAATCCACCAGCAGTTCGATTTCGTCGCCAATGGCCTCCCGCGTCGCCACAAGCCGCGCAATCCCTTGGTCCGCGGCGCGCTCGACCCCTCCGCGATCCATCCGCTGCCAATGCACCTCGTCAAAAGGCGTGCTCTTGACCGCGCCAAAGCCAGCGTCAACCGCTCGGCGCGCCGCATCGGCAAATCCCGATGGACGGCGGTCGCGGGTGCCGCGATTGAGATTGGCGTACAAGCGCACCGCATCGCGCCGCTTGCCGCCCAGCAAGCGCCAAGCCGGCACTCCAAGTGCTTTGCCAGCCAAATCCCACAGGGCTTGGTCAATCGCGCTGTGCGCCGTAGATCCAACGCGCCCCGCGTCACCCGAAAAAATCGCCGAGCCCCGCGCCAAGCGCTCCCACAACACTTCTACTTGCGTCGGGTCCGCCCCCACCAACCGAGGCCCCAATTGCTCCAGCGCGGCCGCGACCAAGCCGTCGTTGCCGCTCTGGCTCGCTTCGCCCAGCCCACTCAGCCCGACGTCGGTGTGGAGTTGGACGAAGAGCCAGTTGCCGCGGGGCGATGCCGCCACCGAGTGTAGTTCCAAATGAGTAATTTTCACCCAGTCTCTCCAGCGTAAAATTGCTTTCTCAGAAAACATAAAGAAGAGACGGCCTAGCCGCTATGCGCGGAAGGGTTCACGCGGTTCAACTAAGTCGTTATGTTCTTGGTTCACGCCTTCCTTTCCCGGAGGTAAAGCATGGATCTTTTCGACGCTGGACTGCGGGATCGCCAAGCAGCCGACCAACCCCTAGCCGCTCGCCTGCGGCCGCGCCATTTAGACGAATACGTCGGTCAAGACCACATTCTCGGGCCGGGTCGCCTGCTGCGGCGCGCCATTGAGGCCGATCAACTCTCCTCGCTGATTTTCTACGGCCCGCCCGGCACGGGCAAAACCACGCTCGCCGCCGTCATCGCCCAAACCACCCGCGCCCATTTTATCTCCATCAACGCGGTCTTAGCCGGCGTCGCCGACATTCGCCAAGCGGTCGATGAAGCCAGCCAGTTGCGCAAGCTGCACAACCGCAAAACCATCCTCTTCATCGACGAAGTCCACCGCTTCAACAAGGCCCAGCAAGACGCGCTCCTGCCTTGGGTTGAAAACGGCACCGTCATCCTCATCGGCGCGACCACCGAGAATCCCTACTTTTCGGTCAACCGCCCCCTGCTCTCGCGCAGTCGGGTTTTTCAACTACTGGGCCTCAGCCCCGAAGCCCTCGCCCACATCGCCCAACAGGCCCTCGCCGACGCGCGCGGCTATGGCCATCTCCGCGTCGCCCTGCACCCCGAAGCCCTCGCCCACCTCATCGACGTGGCCAACGGCGACGCCCGCGCCTTACTCAACGCCCTAGAGCTAGCGGTCGAAACCACCGATCCAGATACCCAAGGGCGAATCGCCATCGACTTAGCGGTAGCGGAGGAATCCATCCAGCGCCGCGCCCTGCTCTACGACAAGGAGGGCGACTACCACTTCGACGCCATCAGCGCCTTTATCAAATCCATGCGCGGCTCCGACCCAGACGCCACGCTCTACTGGCTGGCGCGGATGGTGTACGCCGGTGAAGACCCGCGCTTTCTCTTCCGCCGCATGCTCATCTTCGCCAGCGAGGACGTCGGCCTCGCCGATGAGCACGCCGTACAAGTCGTCATGGCCGCGGCTGAATCCTTCGACCGCATCGGCCTGCCCGAAGGGCGTTTTCCGCTGGCCCATGCCGCTTTGTACTTGGCCACCGCGCCCAAGAGCAACTCGACTATGGCCTTCTTCGACGCGCTAGCGGTTGTCGAAAAAGAGCGCGAAGGCGAGGTGCCCAATCACCTCAAAGACGCCAGCCGCGACAGCGAGGGCTTTGGCCACGGCGCCGGTTATCTCTACCCCCACGCCTACCGCGAGCACTGGGTTGCCCAGCAGTACCTGCCCGCCGGTCTGCAAGGCCGCGTCTTCTACCAGCCCTCGGCTCAAGGCCGCGAAAAAGAGCACGGCGACCGCGTCCGCCAACGCCGCGAACTACAGCTCGCCGCCATGCGCGAAGCCGAGTCCGCTTCGGCCGAGGTGCTGTCTCTGTCTCCACCAGACCCAGTGCGCGACCAGTGGCTCAAGCGCGCCAGCGGCGACATTGGCTCCCAGCTAGAGCGCACGCGCCAACGCCTTTTCGCGCCGCTTGCGCTCGCCCGCCACCATCTCGTCCTCGACTTGGAAGCGGACACCGGATTACTCACTTGGGAAGCCCTGCGGCGCGTACCCGAAGGCGGCGTCTGGGCGCACACCAGCGACAAGATCGCGGCCGTAGCACTGCACGAAATCGCGGCCCACTTGGCCGAGGTCGAGCGTCCCCAAGTGCTGCAAGGTCCGCTTGCCACCCTCGCCGACCAGCTCGCCGGCCACAATCCCGACATCCTCTTTGACGCCATCATCGGGCGCAATGCCCTCGGCGCGCTCGCACACAAGGCAGAAGTCATCGCCGCGCTGCATCGCTACCTCGCTCCGCAGGGTCGCGTCAGCTTGGTCGAGACCCTCTCGCGCCAGTCGCAGCGCTTGTACCAGTTGCTCGATTTACAGCAACTCGGCACCCTCGGCGATCGTCTCGTCGTGGCCGAAGAGGCCATTTACGCGGCGCCCGACAACCCGCGCGTCAACTGGGACGCCGCGGATCTCAAACAAATGTTCGCGGCCGCGGGCTTTAGCGCGGTGCAGGTGCGGGTGGAAGCGGCCCAGTCGCAGCGGCACGTTGAGCCGCGCCATCTCGCCCATTGGTTCAATCCCGGCGGCGAGAAGCGGCACACGTATGCCCACCATCTGGCTCAACATCTCGACGAAGGTGAATTGCGTCAGGTGCGCAAGTTCTTCGAGCAGAGTTTGGCCGATCACGCGGTGACTTGGACGACGCCCCAAGTGTTTATCACAGCCGAGGGGCCTCCTGCCGCCAAGAATTGATTTATGGCGTCTCGCGGCTTACCTTATCCGCATTCTGCCACCTCTAACCCGCCATAGACCATGATCGCCAAGTGCCTAACGTATCTGCTTTTATTGAGCCTCAGCGCCTGTAGCACCACTGAAGAGCAGGTCGTCGAGCGCCTAGAACAGCTTGCGGCCAATCCGGTCGACTCGCCGGCTTATCAGCAAGCCATCGACGACTTGGCCGCCATGGGCCGGCCGGCCACCCGCCAGCTCATCGCCCGCCTCAACCCCGACTTGTACCTCGGCGAGAACTACCGCGAGTTCCGCGACGAACAGGAAAAGCTCCGCATCGGCTGTGCCCGAGTGCTAGGCCACATCAAGCCGCGCGGAGCCACGGCCGCGCTCAAGGACCGGATCACCACCGCGTACACAGACCGCGAGCGCATCGCCTGTCTGTGGGCCATAGGCGAAGTGGGCTACGTCCAAGCGGGCGTGGATGCAGCCAAAGTCCAGCTCGACGACGACGACCCCATCATCCGCATCCACGCGGCCATTGCCCTGCTCAAAATGGACGACCAACTCGGCACCAGTCACATCAAAGCGGCCCTAGCCAGCAGCGACCCAGCGTTGGCCCAAGCCGCCCTGCACGGGCTAGAAGAATCCGGCTACTTTGGCGTCCCGCTACTCGTGGAATTGAGCGGCCGCGCCGGTCCGCACCAAGACGCGCTGCGCTCGGTGATAGCCAAGGTCAAGGACCAGCTCGTCATTCAGCTAGAGGCCGAGGAGCCAGCCCACCGCCAGTACGCCGCGCAAGCCCTCGGCTACATCGGCGACGAAGGCGCCGCGGCCGCGCTAGCCGACCTGCTCGACGACCCCAGCAATCAGGTGCGCTTTAGCACGGCCGCGGCCTTAGCCTCCATGGGGCGCAGCCAAGGCATTGAGTTTCTCTTCGAGGCCCTGCGCAATACCGACTCCATCCTCCGCGCCAATGCCGTCAAGTTTCTCACCAACGTCCAGCAACAATCCGGGGCCGTTGAAGCGCAGCTTATAGCCGCGCTCGGCGCCGCGGACCCGCTCGCCCGCGCCGGCGCGGCGCAAGTCCTCGGTCAAGCACGTGTACAATCGGCCCTCAGCCCCCTGCTGGCGGCCACCGCGGACGAAGTCGCCGACGTGCGCGCCAATGCCGCCCTTGCCCTCGGCCAGATCGGCGGCGACCAAGGCCGCGCCCAACTCGAAAAATTGCGCCACGACCGCAACGCCACCGTTTCCTACTACGCCGAGTGGGCCTTAGGTCAGCTCGGATCGAGTTGACCCTATGCAAAATGCAATCTGCTTGTTGTTCGTTCTCTTGGCCCTGCCGCCATTTGCCGCGCCGAGCCGCGCCGGCGAAACGCCCGAAACCCTCCTCATCCGTCAAGCCCTCGCCAACGACATCTCTGGGTATCGCCGCGCCGATGCCGAGCTGGTCCTCAAGGCGTATCACCCGCACTTCGTCGCCTATGCAGGCCACGCCAACGGCGACCCACGCGCCTGGACGATCCTGCGCGAAAACCGCGATGCGTTCGCCAGCCAGCTAGCCGCGGATCTCCGCGATCAGCGCTACGAGGTTGTGCGCACGGTTCCCTTTATCGCGGTGCGCGCAACCCACGCCATTGCCACCAGCGTGGATTCCGGGCGCGTCGTCGATCGCCAGACCAGCGAGGGCACGTCGGTTGTCGTCCACCGCTTCTGGACCTTCCGCAAGGAAGAAGACGACTGGCTGGCCACCGGCATGGTCGAGGGCTTGGGCGACACGCTCTTGCCCGCGGCGGGCACACCCGCCAACGGCGAGATCGCCGAGTTGTTGCAGCGCGAAAGCCAAGCTTGGGAAGCCGGCAGCGGCATTCTCGGCTTCTTCGACGACGACTTCACGGGCTACGAGGCCCTAGGCACTTTCAAGCCAGCCTCCTACAAAATCGCCTTCAGCGGCCGCGAGGAACTGGAAAAATGGCTCGACAAGCGGCTGCCCTACGTGCAGTACGACCTCGACCGCAAAGTGCTCCACACGGCCCTGGGCCCCAGCGGTGACGAAGCCCTGGCCGTCACGCGCGAAACAGTGGCCGTCGAGCACGTCAAAGGAACGGCCAAACACCACAAGGAGCGCTACGTGTTCTGGACGTTGAGCCGCCGCTCCGGCTCGTGGAAGATCACCAACATGGTCTTCAACTTGGGGCTGACACTTTCCGACTAACCCATGGAAAAACTGGTCTGGCTCCTGCTCTTTACCGTCGGCTACTGGTCGTACTGCATCTTCTGGGGCGTCAAAGGGGCGCGCCGGGCCAAGACGGCTTCGGATTACTTCATCGCGGGCCGCGGCATCGGCCTGTGGGTCTTCGTGCTGGCCGCCACCGCCACCTCTTTTAGCGGCTGGACCTTTGTCGGGCATCCCGGCACTATCTACAACGTCGGCCTGCCCTATGCTTTTGCCTCCTTCTACGCCATCACGATCCCCTTCACTGGGGTGTTGTTCCTCAAGCGGCAGTGGCTTTTGGGCCATCGCTTTGGCTATATCACCCCGGGCGAGATGTTCAGCGACTACTACCGCACGGATGCGATGCGCTTCCTCACCGTCATCGTCGCGCTCGTCTTCAGCGTGCCCTATCTCGGCATCCAGCTCAAGGCATCGGGCTTACTGTTCAATCGCCTGACGACCGGTACGCCGCTAGCGGGCAGCTTCATCGGCTCGGTCGAGGGGGGGGCCATTGTGCTTTCGGTCGTCGTCTTTATCTACGTAGCATCGGGCGGCTTGCGTTCGGTCGCCTACGTCGACTGCGTCCAGTGCATCCTCTTGGCGCTCGGCATCGTCATCCTCGGCTTTATTGCCCTCGACTTGGTCGGCGGCTGGGCGGCCTTCAAGGGGGGGCTGGTCGGTCTGGCCGAGCAAAAACCCGACATGGTCGCCATTCCGACCCGCCCGGAGTCAGACGCTTTGCTAGAGCGCGTTGGCACCCTGTTTTTCGACGCCCAAGGCGGTCCTTGGACCGGCCTGATGATCCTGACCTATATGTTTGCCTTGATGGGCATTCAGTCGGCTCCGGCCTTTTCAATGTGGGCTTTTGCCAACCGCGATCCTCGGCCTTTTCCCTATCAACAGGTTTTCGCCTCTTCGCTGATCATCGGCGGCATCTTGTTCTTTTTTACGGCCTTTCAAGGGCTGGGCGGCCGGCTGCTCGACATGGGACTGATCCCGGGGACTAAACCGCTTGGCCCGCCCGCATCCGACCACTTGGTTCCCTACCTGATCGACACCTTAACCGCCCGCTCTCCCTTCCTCTTAGGGCTTTTGGCCGTGTGTGCGCTGGCCGCCATGCAATCGACCGGGGCCGCCTACATGTCCACGGCCAGCGGCATTATCACCCGCGATCTATACCGCCATTTCTTCAACAAAGAGGCATCGCATTCGGCCCAAGTCTTTGTCGGTCGTTTGACGGTGGCGGTCGTCGTCAGCCTAGCCTTGTTAGTTGGGCTTGCTTCCGGCGACCTGCTCGTCTTGCTGGGGGGCTTGGCCGTTTCCTACGGATTCCAGATGTGGCCGGCGCTTTTAGGCATCTGCTACATCCGCTTCTTCACCCCCAAGGCCATTGTCGCCGGACTCATCGCCGGACTCATCGCCGTTACCTTTACCTATATAACCGAGCTAGGCGGCCTCATCGGCATTGGCCGCTATCCGCTCACACTGCACAGTGCCGGTTGGGGTATCCTCTTTAATATGGGCCTTGTCGTTGTCGTCAGTTTGTTCACCCAGCCCAAGGAAGCCAACCATCTGGCCCACCGCGATCGCTATCACCACTTCCTCAAAGAGCACACGGCCCTGCCCGAGGCCAAAAGGAAGTGGAAAGTGCCGATCTGGATTCTGACGGTAGTTTGGTTCCTCTGCGCCATCGGCCCCTTTGCCGTCTTAGGCAATCAGACCGATCCCACCCATTGGCCCCTAGGGATCCCCACGCTGTGGGTCTGGCAAATTGCCTGGTGGATCATCGGCTGTTTTATGATGTACTTGTTGGCCTTTAAGCTCGAAATGTCCACCGTCCCCGCCAGCGAAGTCGAATCGCCGCAAGACGACTGAGGTGCGCTCGGCCTTTCCCTTTCTCCGCCTGCTGCTAGCGCTGGGCGCAGCCCTGCTTGGCGCACTGCTCCTGCCCGATCAAGGCACCACGAGTGGCCTAAGTCTCTTTCCACCCGCCGCGGCCATCCTCGTGGCCGTGGCTACTGGCCGCCTGATCTTGGGACTAGGGTTGGCCATAGTCGGCGGTGCGCTCATTTCCCTGCCAGCCGACGTTCCTTTGTACGCCATCCCGTTTCGCGGCTTAGAACGCACCCTCCTAGACTTTGTCTGGACCCCACTGCGCGACTCCTTTCAACTCTTCATTCTCGGCTTCACCGCCTCGCTCATCGGCATGGTGCGCGTCATCTCGCTGGCCGGGGGCACTCGTGGCCTGGCCGACTTGTTAGTCGCCCGGGCTGCTGGCGGGCGCTCGGCCCGGCTGGCCACCGCGCTGTTGGGGATGGTGGTCTTCTTCGACGATTACGCCAACACCCTCGTCGTCGGCACCACCATGCGCCCTATCGCCGACCGCTTCCGCATCTCGCGCGAAAAGTTGGCCTTTCTCGTCGATTCCACCGCGGCCCCGGTGGCTGGCATAGCCGTCGTCAGCACTTGGATCGGATTTGAGGTAGGGCTATTCGACAGCGCAATGGAGCAAGTCGGCGCGGAGGTTTCCGGTTACGAACTGTTCTTTCGCGCCCTACCGGCCCGCTTCTACTGCCTGCTGACCCTCGCCTTTGTGCTGTGCTCCACGGTCGCTGGCCGCGATTTTGGCCCCATGCTCAAAGCCGAACAACGCGCGCGCCGAATGGGCCAAGTCCTCGCGCCGGGACACCGCCCGATGACCGGCGACGCATCCCAACTTCCCGAACACCCGGGCCTCCGCGCCCATTGGGGGGTGGCCGCTGGTCCCGTCCTGCTCGTCGTCGCTGGCGTACTGGGCGGAATGCACCTAGACGCCAGCCAAGCACCGGCCGTGGTGGCGACCCGCGCCGAACACGGTTTTTTCGCCCGGCTCTACTGGATCCAAGTTTTCTCCCACGCCGACGGCCCCAAAGTGATGTTCCTCGCCGCCTTAGCTGGCTCCGTACTGGCCGCTGTCTTGGCCCTAACCCGCCGCGAGGCGGCGAGCACTATACGCCCGCTCGGCCTCGTGGCGGTCTGCAAGACCTATGCACGCGGCATTACGGGCTTTTCCTATGCGCTGGTGATCTTGATCTTGGCTTGGGCGATTAAGGAAACCTGCGAGGCGGTCGAGACTTCGGCCTATATCGTCGGGGCGCTCTCCGGCTTCCTAGACCCGCGCTTCCTCCCCCTCCTCGTCTTCCTGCTCGCCGCCGTGGTCGCCTTTTCCATCGGCACCTCGTGGACGACCATGGCCGTCCTTCTGCCGACCCTGATCCCGGTAGCTTACGACTTGGGCGGTCTGGCGCTGACGGTTCTCGTGGCCGCCGCGGTATTAGACGGCGCGATCTTCGGCGACCATTGCTCCCCCATCAGCGATACCACGGTCCTCTCCAGCATTGCCGCGGCCTGCGACCACTTAGCCCACGTGCGCACCCAGCTACCCTACGCCCTGACGACGATGACGGTGGCTGGGCTGTGCGGCTACTTGGGCAGTACCCTGCTGTGGTCGCCGACCACGGGCCTAGCTATAGGGCTGTGCCTGATTGTCGTAGTGATCTTTACAGTGGGAAGGAAAACGGACGCCGATTGACTTGCCAAGGACTAGCTACCACCCCGCCGTCGTCCGATCGATCAGTTCCTCTAGCACCATGTCCAGCGCCCGCTCCACCGCTGGATCCCGCCCCTCTTCCTCGGCCCGCGCCGCGTCGTAGGTTCCCCATCCCTCTAGCTCGGATAAGGTCAGCAACACTTCCCCATCTTCCACCCGCACTAACTCGGCCGTCACCCAGACCGCAAATCGGTACTGCTCGGTCTGCTCGGCCGTCGTATAAGTAAAGGGGCGGTCTTCAATTGAAATTACGTTGAGCTGCAAGAGGGCATCGGCACTTTCTTCGTCCACGACCCGCAACTGACCATCCTCGGCGTAGGCATCAATGGCGCGTTCAGTCAGACGCTCGGCCACGGCAAACTCCGAGGTTTGGTTGTCGGCCACGGGGATGCCAATGCTGCGGATGCCGCCTAACAGGCCGCCGGAGGTCGAGTAATAAGCGCATCCGCCAATGCAGAGCGCGGCCAGCGCCGCTCTAATCGCTTGACTCGCTCGCATCCTCAGCCGCCGCCAGCGACCGCGCTCCGTCGCCCACGGCAATGGGCTGGTTCTGGGGCCGTCCCCGCACATCCGTTCCTCGCACCTCTAGCCGCTGCCATTGATCGCGGCCGTGGGCACGCGCCACCGAGTGCTCGACCATCATCGCGCTCAAAGGCCGGGTATCGCCCACCACTGGTGTTTCACCTATGACCGGAGCGCGCACCGTACACATGCGAGGTTGCACGTGGGTGGCGACCACCCGCGCCTTGACCGCTTCCCAGCGGCCCAGCAACTGCCCACTGTCTGGGTCTGCGATCTCCCCGTGCAAGGCGAAAATGGCAAAGGCCATGCCCTCCTCAACGCCTTGCTCGCTACCGACGCTGAGTACCAGCGTGGTGTCGTCGATAATGGCGGCTACCTTGCCTTCAATAGACGTGCTCATACGGTTGTGCTCCCAAAAAAAGACCGGCCCGCGTTTGCTGGACCGGTCTCTAGATGCTTGGTAGAAGTTTGAATCATTCGCTTGCGGCCCACATATAGTCTCCACTGTTGTCGAAGATAAAATTTTCTGGGTTCTGGTATCCTCGGTGTTTGCTCAACTTTTGATCCCGCAAACGCACCGAGTAATGTAGGTGCGGGCCGGTCGAGCGGCCCGTGCTACCCATTGTCCCGATCTGCTGCCCGCGCTTTATTTGTTGCCCTTGCTTGACCATAATTCTATCCAAGTGGCCGTATTCGGTCTGGTAGCCCCCCTCGCGCACATAGGGCTGGCCCTGTTCGTCGCGTTCCTTTTTTCGATGGGCCACAATAATCGTATTGCCGAGGTATTTGTCCTTCCCAGCATAGCTTACAAAACCATCCGCCGTCGCGTAGATGGGCGTTCCTTTGCGGCCAGCGAAATCAACGCCCCGGTGAAAGGCCCGGCGCCCGGTAAAAGGATCGATGCGCCAGCCAAAGGACGACGACAGCCACGTCTTCCGCTCGGGGACCGGTAAAATCGTGGGCAAGTATTGGACGTTTGTTTCTTCGACTTTGCGCTCGATTTCCTCAAAGCTCTCGGCCTGTAGGTTGACCATCCGCTTCAGGTAGTCGATGCGCACGCCCATCTCGCGCATCATCAGGTGCTTTTGCGGCGGCAAGGACGCGAACTCCTCGGACAAATCTTCCACGCCGCCGACGCCGCCCAACGCGCCATCGGCCGCGAGTGGCTCCATCGCGTGGTGGGCGCGCAATCTATCTTCCGTGGCCTTGAGCTGATCCACGGCCTCCCCGAGTTGCTGTATTTCCGCTCGGGTCTGCTCTAAGCTGTGCAAGAGGCTTTTGTTTTCTTGTTCCAAGGCCAGCAGTGCTTTGTACTCGCTCGGCTGATGAACCCCCTGTGTGTAGGCATAATAACCAAGCCCTCCGACCAAACCCAACACGCCCAGCAGAATCAGCCCCAAGGCGCGCGGCAAAAAACCGTACTCGCGGATCTGACCGTCGCGCGGCGAAATGACGATAAAAGTTTTACGCTTACCTAGTATTTTCATAAAATTCCTCTGTCTGCTGGTGCTGATAGCAAATTTCGAGGTATTCGTTAGATTGTATGTATTGGATATTGCTTGACTTGAGCTAGCCAAATTATAGCTATCACGACGAAAAGTCAATCGTCAAATGCCCCCATGCTCTTGGCCATCGACATCGGCAACACCTGCATCGACATCGGTCTTTTGGCCGGCGATGAGACCGTTTGTCACCACAAATTCCCCACCGCCCCCCCGGCCGAGGCCGACCTACAACGCCTGCTATCAGCGTTTGCAACCCCTCCGACGGGCGCGGTCGTCGGGTCGGTCGTCGCGGAATTGGGCACGGCATACGCAGCCGCCTGTCGCGCCTTTTCCGCCGGCCCGGTCCTCCAAGCGCACAGCATGTGGGATTGGGGCCTGCAAATCGACTACGACGATCCCGCGCGGATTGGCGTTGACCGCCTGGCCGCGGCCTCAGCCGCCCATCGCGCCACTCCGGCCGGCCAAGCCGTCGTGGTCGTCGATGCCGGCACCGCGCTAACGGTCGATGCCATTGACGCCGAGGGCACCTTCCGCGGCGGTGTAATCGCACCGGGCCTGCGCCTCGGATTAAATGCCCTCAGTGCCGGCACCAGTTTCCTACCCCAAGTCGAGCTAGCGGCCACAACGCCCTTGCTGGGCAAAAACACCGCGGATGGCCTGCGCTCGGGGGCACTGCACGGATCGGCCGCGCTCGTCGAGGGCCTTTGCACGCGCATGGCCGCGGCCTTAGACAGCGCCGTCGCGGTCTTCCTCACCGGCGGCGACGGCCCCCGGCTCCACCCTCATATCGCCGCGGTCCACACGTGCGATCCAGCCCTCGTACTGCGCGGTTTAGCCCGCGCGTACAGGCGGCGCACGTCCTCAGCTTGATGAAATCCCAGCTCACGTCCGTTTAGCCCGCGCGTACAGGCGGCGCACTGCTTGACGCGGTACAGGCGCGTTGGTAATGTGTTATGTTTCTGCTAAATAACATCTCAACGCGCCCTACTGACCAAGGAGTGTCGCTTGTCCACTTTGCCCATTTCGCTGCTGCTCGCCCTCGTCGCATTCGCCTCTGACTTGCGGGCTGAGCGCTCCGTTGAAGACGAATACAAAGCCCTGTTGTGGAAAACGGCCAAAGCCATTCACCAGTACTACGTTGAAGAAATTCATCCCGATTCCCTAGCGCAGGCGGCCGCACGCGGGCTATTCAACTCCTTGGATCCATCCTCGGAATACACGTTCAACGCCCGCGCCCAGCTCGATAGCGAGGACTCGACAAAGCAGCTAAACCACCGCCTCTACACCCTCATGCAGATGGCTCAAGCCATCGACGAGCAGGCCTTTTATCCGGTTACTGCGGATACGCTAATCCGCTTTGGCATCGCCGGGATGATGGAAATTCTCGACCCCTATTCGGTGTTTTTGGAAAAGCGCAACCTCGACAATTTCAACATCCAAACTCAAGGCAAATACGGGGGGCTGGGCTTTCGCATCCAAGTCGTCTATCCCGACAGCGCGATTGCCGTGTGGAGCCTCGTACACGATCAGACGCCAGCGGCCTTAGCCGGCGTCCAGTCGGGCGACCTCATCACCGCGATCAACAACACTTCCACCAAGGGCATGTCGGCTGGCGTGGCCGCCGACAGCATGCGCGGCGCGCCGGGCACCTCCGTAACGTTGACCTTGGAGCGCGCCGACCGCCCCACTCCCTTTGAGCTGACGATTGAGCGCCGAGAAGTGCAGATGCACAGCGTCTCCCTCGCCACCCTTTTTCCCGGCTACACCGGCTATATCAAGCTCGACAGCTTCCAAAAGGGATCGAGCCGGGAGGTGTTCAACGCGATCATCGAGTTAGAAGAACAAGGCATGGAGCGGCTGATTTTCGACCTGCGCGGCAACGGCGGCGGGTACCTCGAAGAAGCGGTGCAAATCGCCGACCTCTTCCTGCCCCGCGACCGCCTCGTGGTCTTTACCGCGGGCCGCGCCTTCAAAGACACAGCCCGCTACGAGACCAGCGAGGACGCCCTGCTCCGCGATACCCCCCTCATCGTCATGGTCAACCACCTGTCCGCTTCGGCGTCCGAGATCGTCGCCGGTGCCATTCAAGATTGGGACCGCGGGCTGGTGCTGGGGACTACGACTGTGGGCAAGGGTTCGGTTCAGCAGATCGTCCACATTGACGACCGCGCCGAGCTCAAGCTGACCATGGCCGCCTGGCATACGCCTTCGGGTCGCTCCATCGACAAGCGCATGCGCAAGGATTCCACCCTCGTCCGCGGGTACGACAAGGAGTTCAAGACCCTCCGGCTCGAGCGCATCGTCCGCGGCGGCGGCGGCATCACGCCCGACATCGAAGTATCTGGACGCAGTGGCAGTCGCCTCTACGGGCAACTTATCGGCCTTTACAGCCTCAACAACCAATTTTTCTACTACGCCCGCGAGCACCGGCTCAAGTACCCAGACTTGACGCCAGACTTCGTCGTCGGCCCAGCGGATCTAGCGGCCTTCCGTACCTTTGCAGAAAACCGCGGGTTCAACTACATCAGCGAACTCGAAGCCCAAGTCGAGGAATTGGACGAGGTCGCCGAAGGCGAAGAATACAACCAACTCGCCAAGCCGCTTGGCCACTTGACCGACGAAATCGACAAAATCGAGGAACAACACTGGCAGGAAAGCGCAGCGCTCATCGCTTGGCGGCTGACCTTCGACATCCTCGAAAAAGCATTCGGGGAGCCAGCGGCCGAAGCGTACAACGTAACCGTGGATCCCCAAGTGTTGGAGGCGCGCCGCATTATCGCCGATCCGAGCGAGTACCAGATGTGGTTCGACAAGGGGGAAATAGGCCCGCCCGCCGAGGATTCCATCGCCCAAGAAGACGGCCGCGGCGATCTCCAGTAGGAGCCTGTATTTTGGCGGCGGCATGAAGCGCTTTAGCGGGCCTGTTCCCTACCTTATAGCGGGCCTTTTAATCCACGCCGTTTTCCTCGCCGCTCTCGGCACCGACCTCCTCCGGCCCCTCTTCTACGACGCCTCCCACACCCGCCGCGGCTTTGACTTCGGGGTTTTCTACTTGGCGGGCCAAGCCCTAGCCGAAGGCCGCGACATCTACTCCGTGTCGGGCGCCTTCGGCTTCCGCTATCTGCCGGCCTTTGCCTGGGTCGCCCGCCTTTTCACCCACTTTCAGCCCCTCACCGCATACTTTCTGCATCTCTGCTGCACTGAGCTTTTCCTCGCGGCCAACCTCTACCTGACTTGGCGGTGGGTCGAAGAGCCGCGCCGGGGCTTGGCCTTGTTTATGTGGCTGGCGTTCTCGCCTTACTTTCTCGAACTCTACATGGGGCAGGTCAGCTTTTGGGCGGCATCGCTGCTCTTTTGGCTCCTCGTCGGTGTCCACCGCGACCGGAAATGGAGCCCCAGTTTCTGTTGGGCGGGGGCCCTCTTGATCAAGCCCAACGCCTTGATCCTCGCGCCCGCGCTTTTGCGGCTTCGCGCCGGGCGCGTCCTCGCTTTGGGCCTGCTAGCGGGCTTGTTCACTTCGCTGCCTTACTTCCTGACGCATCCCGAGAGTTCGGCGGCCTTTTTCGCCGCCAACATCTACGGCGCCCCGGTCCAAGGGGCCCTCACCCATGCGGGCAACCTCGGGCTGCAAGGCGGGCTAGTCAGCGTCGTGGCCCAACTAGCCGCGCAGCCGCTCGCCGAGCTGACAACCCTCGCCGATCTTCCTTTGGCGGGCCGCGCGGTCATCTATTGCTCGCAGGCGGCCATCCTCGTCGCGGCACTGGTGGCCACCTATCGGGGCCGCGATGCCCTGCCGCTACTCGCGCTGTGGATATGTACGTTTTTTTTAGTGTACAAAGACGTTTGGGAACATCACTATGTCTTTCTCCAGCCCGTACTCGTGGCTTTGTACGCGCACTCAGGCAATCCTAAGTTCTTGTGGATATTTGCTTTTATCGCTCTGCCGACGCCCTTTGTCTGCTTCGACCTTGAGCCGGGGGTCTATGGGCCGATTGACCCTGAACGCACGTGGGGGCCGGGCACTTCCATCGCCTATCGCAGCACTAAACTCATTCCCGTCGGCTATCTGTGGTGCGGGCTGTACCGCATGTGCGTAGCCGCGGTGCCCAGGTAGTGGGCAATTTGAAGATTTTATCCCTTCAACATGTTTTTGTTGCTCGAAAGCGTGGCTTTTCTTTATCTTTTGCGTCAAGCACAATTCATTTTATTCATTATTTATTCACTTACCTAAGCCCAGAGGAGGCTAAATGATGAACCATTTCAACTTGCTCGTGCAGTCCTCGGAAAGTCGGGGGGGGGGGGGGGGGTAAGTCGTTGTTTTTTAATGACTTACGGCGTTTGTTGTTTGCTGGTTGCCAGTTTGGTGTTGGGCTGGGCCGGCGAGGCTGTGGCGCAGACCGAGGACATCGACATATCCGTTGACCGGCGTTCCGTCCGCGAGGATGGAGGGGCGCAGGATATTATGGTGACAGCCGAACTAAGAACGGCTGACGCGAAGGCGAAGGTCGATCTTCATCTTCCGATGAGTCTTGTCGGTGTCACGGCCCGCTATCTCAACGAGTACTTCAGAATATCCTTGCCCTCTTTGGTGATTAAGAAGGGCGCGCGCAAGGCGACCGGGACGATCACCATAACCCCGATAAACAATGATCGGATTGGAACGAACCCGACCAATGCTTCAGCGAATGTTGATACCCTGACCATAACGGGTACTGTTGATACAATGAAGGTTCTAAAGCGGGTTAATATTCCTATCGTGATTGACGTAGAGGGTTCCACTGGAGACATCTCCTTAAAAGGCCAAACCACCCCGGCCTATACGGAGAGTGGGACTGGTGTTACTGGCGTCTTCTATATTGATATTATTGACGACGATGTGTTCGTCCCCAGGATCAACCTCTCTTTTTCGCCGTCCAAGCTCAGCAAGCAGGCGGATGCGACTCCGATTGAAGTAACGGCGATGTTGGATGGCGGCTCGTGGACGGAGCGCGACCTTGAAACCCAGTTGGTTGTTGCTTCTACCAGTACGTTGACGCGCGATGTGGATTACTCGATTCGAGGGCTGGGGAAGTTGACCATTCCAAAGCGGAAGATCGACGCGACGACGACGATCACCGTCGATCCGAATAATAAGGACGGCAATATCGTGCTGGGGGCCAAGGATACGCTGCTGGTGGAGTTCAAGAAGCGGATCAATAGCGCGGGTAAGCAGGTCCGGTTCGACTTAAGGCATGAAGGGACCTTAAATGGAGATAATTATGTGCATTCGACAAACGACGGAGTCAAGCTTAACGAATACGTTGATAACACCTATGGTGTCATCGGCATTGACTTCAACGGCGATGGGGATATTGGAACAGAGGCTACTACTCTTGGGGGGACTAAGATATTTGGGAGAAAATTCACCAGTGTATGGGCGAATGAAGACTTTAGCACCTCCGACAAAATCCCGGCGGGGACCGTCTTGGTAGAAGCAGACTTGGGGATCGACTTTTTCGAGGATGACGATTTGTTGGATACCTATGTGGTGCCCGCCGGAAAAGTGCTAACGGAAGCAAGTGCCGTCTTACTTGATGTAGGGGCCACGACTGCCGCCGACGGTAACGCTGTTCTCAAACTCCGTATTGACTTTAACGGCGATGGGCAATTCACTAACAGTGCCTTCGCCAATGGGGCAACGATAAAGCGTGTGGACTCTTTTGTCATTCCTATTGTGGTCAACCCCGGCACCATCACGGTTGAGGACGTTGCGGTGGCACGGATCAAGGCGTTTACGCTGAGTCCGAAAACGATCCGCGAGGCCGCCGGGGTGACGGACGTTACGATGACCGTTGAGTTGGAGACGGCTTTAACCGGCGCGAAGGCGGTGGACTTTCAGATTACGGCGGGTGAGGGGACGCGCGATGTGCATTACGAGGTGGAAGTGATTGAGGGGCTGACGATCCCGGCCGGCGATACGAAAGGCACGGCGACGCTGCGCGTCACGCCGGTGGACAACAGCACTTCGCATAATGCGCGGACGTTCACGGTGACAGCGAAAGTCGGCTCCGAAACGTCTCAGATGAACGAGCAGACGTTCACGATCACGGACGATGAGACGCTGAGCGAAAACATCACGCTGTCGGTCAGCCCGGGTGAAATCAAAGAGGACGCGGGTGAGACGACGGTTACGGTGACCGGCACGTTAGACGGCAAGGGGCTCGACGCGGATGCGACGATCTCGTTGGTCTTGGATGAGGATGCGTCCGGTGCCGCGACGCGGGATGTGGATTACACGGCGGTGCTTCGCTCGCTGACGATTCCGGCGGGCGAGATCACCGGCTCAACGACGATCACGATCACGCCGGTCAACGACGGAGCCGCCGACAACGACGAGACGATCACGATCGAGCCGCTCACGGACAATCTCAAGAACCAAGACGACGACAAGATCGCGGTCGACCCCGTGGCGATCAAGCTGAAAGACGCGGCGATGATGGATGATTCTTCCGAGACGCCCGCGGACACGGGATGGCCGAGTTTCGGCACGGCCGCGTTAGCCTTTGAAGCGACGGTTGGCCAAACGTTTAGCGCGGTGTTGCCCGCGGCCACGGGCGGCCAAGGAACGCTCTCGTACAGCGTTTCGTCGAACCTGCCGCTGGGTCTGTCGTTTGACGCGGCCACGCGGACGCTTTCCGGGACGCCGACGCTGGCGGGCATGGCCTCGGTCGTCTATACGGCGATCGATGCCGACGGCGATGGCGGAGTACGGACTTTCACCATCACGGTTGCTGACGCCGCGCCGGTTACGATTGGCGTCGCCAGTGTGATGGCTTCGCAATCGGCCGTGCGCGAGAACGGCGAGACGGCTGAAATCCGAGTTACGGCGACCTTGTCGGGCGCGGCTCCGGCGGCTGAGACGGTCCGTTTCACGATTGTGCCGCCGGCCAGCGGCGCGATGGCCACCCGCGACGTGGATTACACCGCGACATTAGCGGGGACGATCACGATTGCGGCTGGCGAGACGATGGGTTCGACGACGCTTTTCCTGTCGCCGATTGACAATGCTTCAGCGGCCGGTCATAAGCACTTGGGGGTGCGAGCGGCGGCTTCGGGCGGCTGGGCGCAGGTGGACATCCGCATTTCCGACGACGAAACGCCCAGCACGTCTTTGGTGCTGTCGGTGACGCCGAGCGCGATCAGCGAGTCAGCCGAATTGACGGAAGTAATGGTCATGGCCGCGCTAGACGGCAAGCCGTTGGCCGAGAACGCGACGGTCTCCGTTTCGATTGATGCGGCTGCGAGCAGTGCCACCCGCGACACGGACTACTCGGCGCTGTTCAATCCGACCATTACCATTGCCGCCGGTTCGATTATGGGTTCGACGCGCCTGTTGATCGATCCAGTCTCCGACGGCCTGGCCGAAGGCGACGAGACGATCATCCTCAACGCGATGCTGCCCGGCTTGATGGCGGGTTCGGCGACGCTGGTGCTGACCGACATGGACCGCGGCATGATGGACGACAATATGGACGGCGATGAGGATATGATGATCGCCTTGGCGTTTATTGATGGTGCTTCAATTCCCAACCAGAACTATACGGCGGGCACGGCGATTCACTCGTTAGAACTGCCGATGGCGTTGGGCGGCGAGGGAGCCATCACGTATAGCGTGTCGGGTCTGCCGGCCGGGCTGGCGTTTGACGCGGCGACCCGGACGATTTCCGGCACCCCGGAAGCGGCGACCGATGGGGCCGTTGAAGTCACCTACACGGCGACGGCTGGCGAAGAAAGCGTCTCGCTGATGTTCACGATTACGGTCAACGCGATGCTGGACTTTGGCGACTTGGGCGCGTTGTTCGATCGGTTCAACAGCGGAGCGGGCAAGCCGGTGCCGTTGCGGGCCGGGCTGAATGCGGCGGCGCGGCTGTATCTGGATGCGCCGACAGAACTGCCGAGCGTGGGAGAAGAGTTCATCGTCGATGTGCGGTTGGCCGACTTCGTAGCGGTCAAGGGCTACGGCTTGCAGGTGGCTTATGACGCCGACCAGCTAACTTTCGTCGAGGCGCGGACCGATCTCCGTGCGTGGGCGCCGCCGCAGGTGCTGGCCGAAGCGGGCGTGTTGACGGTAGCCACGCACGGCAACGTCGTTGCCGACGGCGAGCTGATGCTGCGCTTGGTCTTCCGGCCGATGACTGAGATCGCGCACACGACCCTCGAAATCACCGACAACCGGACGTGGGACCGGGCGTTGGGCTTCAACCGGCTGGCATTGCCCGCGCCGATTTCGGTGCAGACGCGCCCGGCCGTGTTCTCGCTGGCAGCCAACTATCCCAACCCGTTCAATCCGCAGACGACGATTCAGTATGCGTTGCCGCAGGCGGCGGACGTGGGGCTGACCGTGTATAACGTGTTGGGTCAGCCGATTCGGACGCTGGTCGCCGAGCATCAGGCGGCGGGTCGCTACGCGGTGGAGTGGGACGCGACCAACGATAGCGGCCAGAGCGTGTCGTCCGGGATGTACTTCTACCGCTTGCAAGCGGGCGGCGACTTCCTCGACATCAAGAAGATGTTGCTGCTCAAGTAGCACACGCGGCACCGCGAAGCACGAAAATGGGACCCCGATGTTCTGGGGTCCCATTTTCTTTTCCTTATGAACGTCCGATCGACAGCCTACGGACCGCTTGCAAGCGGATGAAACGTTCCTCGCTGTCCAGAAGATGCTGTCGCTCAAGTAGCACACACGACACCGCAAGTTACGGAAATGGGACCCCGATGTTCTGGGGTCCCATTTTCTTTTCCTTTATGAACGTCCGATCGACAGCCTACGGACCGCTTGCAAGCGGATGAAACGTTCCTCGCCGTCCAGAAGATGCTGCTGCTCAAGTAGCACACACGACACCGCGAATCACGAAAATGGGACCTCAATGTTCTGGGTTTGGCCGCGGCTCGTCGCAAGAAGCGGCAGATGCCGAAGGCCATTCGTCGGTAGTGGTATTTAGCTTTACGCCCTCACTCCCGCTCCGCCTGAACCCCGGCACCCCAAGCCCGACCTCAACCGTACCGCAACAATTGGAGATTGCAAAATGTACCATTACCAGTGCCCACTAAGTCTTGATATTAACGTACTGGAGTCGTATTATATCCTATCTATTTTAGTTTTTCTTTTTCTATCCTATGACATCTAACTCCAAGCGCCGACTCCCACCTTGGCTCAAGGCCAAAGCCCCAGGCCACCCCAATTACATCGCCCTAAAAAACCTGCTCGCCGACCTACAGCTTAACACGGTGTGCGAGAGTGCGCACTGCCCCAACATCGGCGAGTGCTGGAGCCAACGCACGGCGACCTTTATGATTTTGGGCGATGTATGCACCCGCCGTTGCGGATTTTGCGCGATCAAGACCGGGCGGCCCCAACGCCTCGACGAAGAAGAGCCGGAGCGCGTTGCCACAGCCATTGCCCGCCTCGGGCTAAATCACGCGGTGATTACCTCGGTCAATCGCGACGAACTGCCAGATGGCGGAGCACGCATCTTCGCCCGGACGATTGCGGCAGTACATCACCTTTGCCCCGAGACGAGCGTCGAAGTCCTGATCCCAGACTTCAAGGGCGACTGGCAGGCCCTAGCGACCGTCCTTGAAGCCGGCCCGGACATCCTCAATCACAACATCGAGACGCCGCCGCGCCTCTACCCCACCATGCGCCCGCAAGCCCAGTACGGCCGCTCCCTCGAGCTCCTCGACCGAGCCCGCAACATGAGTCCAGCCCCTACCAAGTCCGGCATGATGCTAGGAGCCGGCGAGACCAAAAAAGAAATAGCCCAGAGCATCCAAGATCTAGCGGATGTCGGGTGCGCCATTCTGACCTTGGGCCAATACCTAAGCCCGTCCGCCCACCACGTGCCCGTAGAGCACTTCGTCCACCCCGACGAATTCGCCCAGTGGCGGCGTTTTGCCCTCGGCTTGGGCTTTCGCCACGTCGAGTCTGGCCCGTTGGTGCGCAGCTCGTACCATGCCGCCAGCCAAGTCGAACAGGTGCGGGGCACCACCCCCATTACCTCCTGAGAGAAGCCCATGAACCTAGAGAAAAAGGCTATATCCAATTATCTGAAACGCAAAAAACTGCTCGATGACGAGGGGCCGGTCCGCGTCCAGAGCTTGAGTGACGGGCTAAAAAACCGGGTGTACTACGTAGAAGCTGCCAATCGATCTTGGATCGTCAAGCAGGCGCACTCGCGCGCCCAAATCAAGGGACGCTGGTGGATCGATCGGCGGCGCATCTTCGCCGAGAAAAGCTGCATTGAGCGCTTAGCGCAATTCCTCGATCCCGAGATCTTGCCGGAAGTCCTGCTCGAAGACCGCACGAACTTCATCCTCGTGACAACCCCACCGCCGCACAACGCCCTGTCGTGGGAGAGCGACTTGGTCAATGGCCGCATCGACCTGCAAATCGCCGTCCAGTGCGGCGAACTGCTAGCCACGGTCCACAACGAGACCGCCGACTCGTCCGAGGTCGCCGACGAGTTTGAATCCACTAAGGTATTTGAGCAACTGCGCATCGACCCGCACTACAACTACATCACCAACACCTATCCCGACCTCAAAAAGGCCATTGCCGTCCACACCAACCGCTTGCTCAAAGAGGGATTTTGCCTCGTCTTAGGCGACTTGCGGCCCCGCAATATATGGGTCGCCAACGGCCATCCCTATTGGGTTGATTTTGCCACCGCCCACTACGGCTACCCCGCCTTTGACCTCGCCTTCTACACGGCCGATATGTGCATCAAGGCCATGCAGAATACCGCCCAAAAAGCCGCCTATTTAGAGGCCGTCAATGTATTCTGGAACAGCTATTTTCAGAGCGCGAACTACAAGAAAGTCGAGGAAGTCAAACACCAAGCCGTGCGCGATCTCGGCTGCCTGCTATTGAGCGCGACCGATGGCCGCCAGCCAGTCGCGCTCGAAGACGAGCGCCTCGTCGGCCTCTCGCGGCGCATCGCCCAGAGCTTGATTTTAACCGGGTTGGAGCAAATCGAGGAGGTCACCGAATTCGTCAATCGGACCCTGATTGACGGCTAGTCCGCTGCAAATCTCCGCTACTAGAGCGGATGTGCGCTGCCATCGCCTGCCGTGCAGCCTCCGCGTCCCGCCGCTTTAATGCCGTTAGGATCTGCTGGTGCTCGGCCAGCGACAGTTCGGCCCGGGGGCCAGCCAGAGACGGCTCGGCCAAGCTTTTCTCGATCCATGCTTGGAGATAGTTGCGCGTGGTCTCGAGCAAGCTGTAGAGGATGGAATTATGCGTGGCCCGGGCAATCAGGAGGTGGAACTGCAAATCGCTAGCGAGAAAGCGTCCCTCGTCGGCCAGCCCTCCGGCCATGCCGGCCAGCGCGTCGGCCATGGCCGTCAAATCCTCGGGGGTGGCCCGCTCAGCCGCCAAATAGGCGTTTTGCGACTCGAGCATCATCCGCGTCTCGCTCAGGTCTTGGAGTTTCTTGCCATCGAGTAAAAAACCCCACTGCAACGCCCGCTCCACGTATTGGCCCTTGTCACAGACAAATGTGCCCTCGCCCACGCGGCCGTCGAGCAGGCCCATCATGGATAGCGAGCGCAGGGCTTCGCGCAGCGAGGAGCGCCCAACCTGAAAGCGCTTGCACAACTCCCGCTCTGGCGGCAGCCTGTCGCCGGGCTTGAGAATGTTGCGCTCGATTAAGTCCGTTATCTGCGCGATAATCGCGTCACTGACGGATGTGCGCTGCACCGGGCGCATGGCCGTGGCGGCGGCTTTTTTGTTAAAGTGGGCCAAGGTACTCGATCGCGGATGGCGGAAAATATTTGCCGATGGTCTGACCATTAGCTATTTTGTCCAAAACAGTACTCAACTTAACGTTTTGCTGTCAAGAGGAAATGCAGATGACACAGACTTTGGACCTCGGCCCGCGCATAGAGTTGGTCTCCATGGATCCCCACTTTTACGACATCTCCATCGCCCTCTATGGCCCTAGCCCGGACCACGCCCCCGCCTACCAAGTCCACACCTATAGCCATCTCCCCGGGGCCGCCGAGCGCGTCGCCGGGGTCGCGGCCGCCATGCAGGTGCTCGGCGGCATGGAACAAACCAGCGACGGCCTGCTCCGCTTCCCCTGCGGCCACGCGCATCTGTTCGCCGTCAAGCGGCTTTTTCTCGAGGTCTGCAAGCTCGATCCAGCGCTCGACCCTCAGCCGCGTCCGCTGCACATTTTCGACAACAAGGCCAACACCTCCATCGCCGTCGCCAGTCTCGGGCAGGGTTTGTACGAGGCCCGCGCCACCGAACAAGTGCCCGGCGCACAACGCCGCGTCACCACTATCGCCCGCGGCCTAATCCGCCTCGGCGAAATGGAGGAAGTCGCCGACCAACCCAACCAAGTCCGCTTTGGCTGCGGCCATGCCCACGACGCCTTAATCGGCCTGTTGCTCGTCCGCGCCCCCAACGTGCGCATCGCCGTGCGCGAAGCCGAAGCCATGGCCAGCCGCGGCGTCCTCGCCGCCCCTAGCGCCCGAGAATAAAGGAGTCTATCATGCCTTTTTCGATGACCAGTCGCGAGCGCGTCCTCGCCGCTCTCGCCCGCGAGCCTGTGGACCGCACCCCACTCTGCAACCCGACCTCGGTGGCCACCGTCGAATTAATGGACCTCGTCGATGCGCCCTTCCCCGCGGCCAACCGCGAGCCTGAACTCATGGCACGGCTGGCCGCCACCGGCTACACCGAACTGGGCTTTGACACCATCATGCCGGTCTTCACCATCATTCAAGAGTCCTCGGCCCTCGGGTGCAAAATCCAGTGGGAGCAAAAGGACAACTGGCCCACGGTCCGCATGAGCGAACCGATCTGGCACGAGCCAGACGACATCCAAGTCCCCGCCGACCTCTGCACTCACCCCGACACGGCCTGCGTCACCGAGGCGATCAAAATTCTGCGCCGGGAATACGGCGACGAAGTCGCCATCGTCGGCAAGACCATGGGGCCTTGGTCGCTGGGCTACCATTGCTTTGGAGTCGAGCCTTTTCTGCTGCTATCACTCGACGATCCCGGCAAGACCAAGCTCTGTCTCGACCGCATGAAGGAGATCACCATTGAGTTTGGGCAGGCACAGATCGAAGCCGGTGCCGACGCGTTGACCCTACCCGACCACGCCACGGGCGACCTCGTCAGCGGCGAGTACTACAAGCGCTACCTGCGCGACTTGCACATCGAGTTTGCCGAGCGGCTATCCGTGCCCATCATCCTCCACATCTGCGGACGCACAGTTGACCGCATGGAGTACATCGCCCAAACTGGCATGGCGGCGTTCCACTTCGATTCCAAGAACACGCCCGAAGAATCCACCCAAATCGTGCGCGACCGCATCTCGTTGGTCGGCAACATCAACAACCCGGAGACCCTCTTTGCCAAAGGCCCGGAAGCCGTCGGCGCAGAAGTCGTGCGCAATCTCGAAGCCGGCGTCCAGCTCATCGGCCCAGAGTGCGCCATCCCCTTGCAGACTGCCATCGAAAACCTCAAGGCCATTCCCCGCACGGTGTCCGAGTGGCACCGCGACCAAGCGCACAACTAAAAGAAGAAAAGAAGAGACCCTATGGCAGACATTAACGACATCGCCAATGAATTTATCCGCGACGAGATCGAAGAGTTTATCGAGCGCGACGAAGAGCGCGAGCGCATCACCAATCTCTTTGCCCAAGCCAGCGAACCGATGCAGGACATCGCCGCGGCCCTCATTGACGGCGACCACCAAACAGTCGATGAGCAGACCAGCCAAGCTATTGCCGCGGGCGTGGAGGCCCTCGAAGTCATGGACGACGGGCTGATCGCCGGCATGGCCATCGTCGGTATCAAATTCCGCGAAAACTTCATCTTCGTCCCCGAAGTATTGGCCTGTGCCCGCGCCATGAAGGCCGGTATGGCCCACATCGAGCCTATTCTCTCGGCCTCGGGCGTCGAGCCCATCGGCGTTGTAATCATGGGCACGGTCAAGGGCGATCTACACGACATCGGCAAAAACTTGTGCATCATGATGCTGCGCGGGGCTGGCTTCGTCGTCCACGACCTAGGCGTCGATACCTCCGCAGACGAGTTCATCGACGCTGTCGAAGAACACCAAGCTCCGCTTTTGGGCATGTCGGCCCTGTTGACCACCACGATGCCCAACATGGGCAAGACCATCGAGGCCTTCATCGACGCCGACTTGCGCGACGACGTCAGAATCATGGTCGGCGGCGCACCTGTAACCCAAGAATTTGCCGACGACATGGGTGCCGATGGCTACGGCAAGGACGCTCTCGCCTGCGTGGCCTTGGCCAAGGACCTGCTGAGCGAGCCGTGAAACGCTCCAGCGACTAGGATAAACACAGGGTCTATACAGAAGGACAATCCGATCTAATTCAAAGAGCTATGCGGCGATTAGAGTACATTGATCTTGCTCAGACCTTGAACGACTTGCTCGTCCCGCTCGGCAATCGTCTACATTCCTTGAAGGGGAATCGCCAAGGCCAACCCTCCATATCCATCAACGACCAGTGGCGTATCTGCTTTCGCTTTGTCAACGGGCCGCCTACGACTTGGCGATCACAGATTATCATTAAAGAGAGGCTGTAATGGCTATCGCGAATGAGCAAAAACGCACCATCCGGCCCACGCATCCTGGGGCGATTGAACGATAATGACGCTCCGCCCAATGACCCAAATCGACCCCCAAGAGTACCAAAAGCGTCTCGACCGCCTGTCGGGCATCCTCGCGGGCATCGCCACCCATGCCGACGTGCAGGCGACCTTTCGCTGCCCGTACAAGAACCGCTTCGACCAATGCACCGCTCATTTCGGTTGCCGCAACCAGCGCAAGCCAAAAGAGTCGGGCGGGCTGTTCCAGTGTGGCAGTGACGACCAGCTCGACTACCGCTCGGCCTGGGAGACGGACCCACGTCCGGCCACCCCCGGCCGCGGGCAAATCCGCAGCGACGGCACCTCCTATCCGCTGTCGGTCGGCGGCACCCTCTTTGACTACGCGGATCAACTCGGTGCCCGCGTCCCCACCTCCTGCGGACGCACGGGCCATTGCCACGAGTGCATCGTCGAGGTCACAAGGGGCGCACAAGCCCTCAGCGCACCCACGCCAGCCGAAGACTTCCTCGGCGGTGAGTTCCGGCTCGCCTGCCAAGCTAAAGTCGAGGACGCGGATGTCGATATCGAGTTCGCACCGCTTTTTCGCACGCCTCGCATACTGACCCAGACCTTGGATCGACCCACCGCTATCGACCCCGTAGTCCAGCGGCGCGGGCAATCCATCTACTACGGCGACGAGGAAATCGACCAATACCGCGGCCACCTCTACGGCTTAGCCATCGACTTGGGCACCACCACCATTGTCCTCGACTTAGTCGATCTGGAGACGGGCGAGAGCGTGCATTTGAGCGCATTTGAAAACCCACAGCGCTTTGGTGGCAGCGACATCATGCACCGCATTTCCTACGACGGGCAACACCCCGGCGAGCTGCGCCAAGCCCTAGTCAAAGCACTCAACCACGAGATCGCCGGCCTATGCCAGCGCGGCGGCTTTGTGCGGCAGGCGATTTACGAGATCGCGGTCGCTGGCAACTCGACGATGCGCGATATCCTCTTCCGCCTCGACGTGCAGAGCATCGGCCAAAAGCCCTACAAATCGCGCATTGAGCACGCATACCTAAACGGCGAACGCACCGCGACCAGCCTAGTCGAAAAAACCCGCCGCCTCGGCCTGAAGGCCAATCCCAAAGCGCGCGCGTACTCGCTGCCGCTGATCGCCAGCCACGTCGGCGCGGACGTAGCCGCCGACTTAGTCGCCGTCGATATGGACCTGGCCAGCGAGTGCGCGATGCTAGTCGATGTAGGCACCAACACCGAAGTCGTCGTCGCGCACCAAGGCCGCCTCGTCGCGGCCTCTTGCCCGGCCGGCCCGGCCTTTGAGGGCGGCGGTATCACCTACGGGATGCCCGGCTGCGACGGAGCCATTGAATCCATCCGCTGGGACGGCGCACGCTGGCAGTGGGCCACCATCGGCGACACCGCGCCGGTGGGACTGTGTGGCTCCGGGCTGATCGACCTCCTCGCCGAGTTGCGCCGCCACGACTTGATGACGCCCAAGGGCGTATTCGCCGCCAAAAAACGCCAGTTTGAGCTAGTCCCCGAGCGCGGCATCACTTTCTCGCGTCTCGACGCGTCCAACCTCGCCCAAGCCAAAGCCGCCAATTTCTGCGGCCAGTACATCGTCTTGCGGACCTTGGGCCTAAACCCAAGCGACGTGCAACAGCTCTACCTCGCCGGTGGCTTTGCCAACTACGTCGATGTCCAAGCGGCCATCGACATTGGCTTTTTGGCCCCGGTGCCTACAACGCGCATCGCCAAGGTAGGCAATGCCGCCGTTCAAGGAGCCCGCGAAGTACTCCTTTCGGCCAGCAAACGCGCCCACATCGAAGCGTTGGCCAAGCGCGTCGAGCACGTCGAGCTGGAGACGACCCCGGACTTTTTTGAACTTTTCGTCGAGGGCTGCCAATTCAAACCCATGCCCGCCGCACTTTAGCCATGTCCCGGACCGCGCCCCATCCACCCCCCCGCTACTCGGGTGCCTGGCAGAAGAAACCTCTGCGCTATTTGCTCGAAGCCACCGACACCTTCGTCCACATCGTCGAGTTAGTGACCTCGCGCGGCTTGATCACCGAGCGCGACGGCCGCCAGGTCCTCGCCCTCGCCCGCCGCCTCGCCGAGCACCCGCAATTCCACGCCCTGAGCATCACCGACAACCCCGGGGGCAACGCCATGATCAACCCAGACACCCTCGGCACAGACCTGATCTCGCGCGGCCAAGACGTCATCATCCACCTCTCCTGCAAGGACTGGAACCGCAACGCGTTGCAAGGCCGCGCTTGGCAACTGGCCAGCGAAGGCTTCAACAACATCCTCGCCCTATCCGGCGACTACCCCATCAGCGGCTATCAAGGCACGGCCGGTGGGGTCTTCGACCTCGACTCGGTCGGCCTGCTCGAAATGTTCGCCGCCATGAACGCGGGCCTAAAAATAAAAAAAGGCAAGCAGAGCCAGCGCATGGAGGCTACGGATTTTTATCTGGGGGCCGTAGTCAACAACCACAAACGCTACGAGCGCGAAGTCATGCCCCAATACTTCAAGCTGGCCAAAAAAATCCACGTCGGCGCGGCTTTTGTCATTAGCCAGATCGGCTACGACGCACGCAAGCAGGACGAGTTGCTCAAATACATGGCCTGGTGCGGTCTCGAGGTCCCGGTCATCGCCAACGTGTACGTGCTTTCGCGGTCGGCGGCGCGCTTCTTCCACAAGGGCCACATTCCCGGGGTTGAAGTCACCGACGAACTGATGGCCGTCGTCGAAAGGCAGACCCGAGCCAACGACAAGGGCCGGGCGTTTTTCTTGGAACTGGCCGCCAAGCAGTACGCCATCGCCAAGGGCCTCGGATACCGGGGGGCTTATCTCGGCGGGCATCTACAATACGGCGACTACGAAAAAATCCTCGCGCTCGCAGCGACCTACTCGGAAGACGATTGGCGCGATTTTGCCAAGGAACTCTGCTTCTCCTTTGCCGACGAATTCTACTTTTTTGAACCCCAAGGCGACACCGGGCTCAGTTCTACTACCATCAACCGCGCCTACCGCGCCTCCAAGGAGCAAGCCGCCTGCCGCCAGGCACGCACTCGCCTACCCCTGAGCTACAAGCTAAATCGCCGCATCCACGACCGCGTCTTTGCACCCGACAGCGCGGGTTTTCGCGCCGGTGCTCAACTCGCCCGCGCTCTAACCAAGCGGCCCAAAGTCGCCCAGCTCTTCCACGCGGCCGAGCACGCGCTCAAAATCGCCGCTTTTGACTGCCGCGACTGCGGCGATTGCTCGCTGCCGGATATCGCCTATTTGTGCCCGGAATCGCAGTGCGTCAAAAACCAGCGCAACGGCCCCTGCGGTGGTACGCGCCAAGGCAAGTGCGAAGTCGGCGACAAGGACTGCATTTGGGCCCGGGCATACGACCGCCTCAAAGCCTATGGCGAAGAGGAGCAAATGCTCGGCGGCGGCGCCGTTATCAAGGACGCCGCCCTACAAGGAACCAGCGCTTGGACCAACGCCTTTTTGCAAAAAGATCACCGGGGAAACAAGAAAGATTCCCAGTAAAACGCGACTAGCGAAGCAGTACGACGAGAGATACTACGCGACGTTCTGCTTGGCCCCTGACAGTATCAGGAATAGCCGACTTACGACGCGCTAGTTGGGGTTGTAAGCACGGGTACAAACGCCTATTTTTTTAGACTGTAAGCGATCACCGCTTCGTGCAACAACGCCCGTCTTAATCACCCATTTCACGTACAAACAAACACGGAACTCTTATGAACATCCCCGGTACGGGCCGTCCCTTTGTCGTCATCGGCGAAAACATCCACACCACCCGCGTCGTCTTGCGCAAGGGCAAGCTCATCGGCCCAGACCCCCAAGGCGCCGAATCCGTGCGCTTCCGCGACGCCGACAACAAGCGCTGCTTCCTCCAAATTCCCGCCGCAGTCAAAACAACCCAAGACTACGAGGAAGGCCGCATCAAACACCTCAAGATCGCCGTGCAACAAGCCATGCTTGGCAACGCGACTGCCCTCGGCTACCTCGGCCGCCAAGTGCAGCGTCAAGAAGCGGCCGGCACCGATTTTCTCGACCTCAATGTCGATGAGATCTCGATCAAGCCCATAGAGCAACAAGAGGCCATGCGTTGGTTGGTCCAGACGGTATCGGCCTTGTCAACCACGCCCCTAGCCATTGACTCCTCCCAGCTAGACACCCTCGCTGTCGGCCTCGAAGCCGGTGCCGACCACCCCCAACGCCTACTGCTCAACTCCGCATCCTTAGAGCGGCCTGAAGCCCTGGCACTGGCCAAACGATACAACGCCCAAGTCGTCATCACCGCGGCCGGCGAGTCCGGCATGCCGCAAAATGCACAAGAGCGGGTCGATCACGCCCGGCAAATGGTTGACAAGGCCCTCGCCTTGGGGCTGTCGCTCACCGACTTATACATTGATCCCCTGATCTTCCCCATCTCGGTTGACGCACAATTCGGCCACCACGCTTTTGACGCCATCCGCCAACTGCGCGGCGAATTGGGCGCCGAGGTCCACATTACCGGCGGCTTCTCCAACGTCTCCTTCGGCCTGCCCTGTCGCCACTTGATCAACGATGTTTTCCTGCTGCTAGCCGTCGAAGCCGGTGCCGACAGCGCGATCATGGACCCGACGACTACCTCACTGGCCGACCTCTTTGCCGCGGACCGCCAAGCCCGTCCCTACCAACTCGCCGAGGACATGCTGCTGGGCCGCGACGAGTACTGCGCCGCCTTCCTGCGCGCCTATCGCAAGGGCGAACTCGCGGCCTAGTCCGTTGGTCATTATTGGCCTGCTTAGCGCAGCCAGCGGCGAGAGTGCGGGGAGCGCGAAATGTTCACAGGAACAATTCACAGCCGGAGCTTGAGGCCAGCCACCCGGAGACCACTTCTCACACGCTCAGGAGACAAGACAATGGCTGTAACAGCACTACTCGCTATCCTGCTAACAGCAAACCAGAGCCTAGCCCAAACAGAGGTCGACAAAAAGCCATCGAAGACTTCGAAAAAGCCCTTGACCAACTCCGAAGCTGGACGGAAGAGGATAACTAGCAACTACCAATATACAGTTAGTATCACGCGAGGCGTGAAGCGCGTCTTGACAATGTAGTCGCCCGCCGCGACACTCTCTTTGTGAATGCAAGGCCGCCGGGAGTTTTTTTAATGAGCTTTGAACGAGATGCTTTAGGCCAGCGCAAGGCGCACCGACAAGTCCATTATGCCCGGCAGATGGGCGTTAAGCTAGACGCCGAGACCAAAACCCGCGTGGAAGGGCTGGCCGACCAATACGGGCTTTCGTTGGCCGAAGTGCTCCGCTGTGGTATCGATTCGGGCTGGCCGCGTGTCAAGGCCGTGCGACACAAGGCAAAGGAGAACACCCTATGAACGAACCGATTACACAAGCCCAAGACCACGACCGCCGTATTGGACGGCTGGAAGGTATCACCGAGCAGCTCACGCACCGCTTGGACAACATTGAGCGAGGCATTGCCGAACTGCGGCAAGCCATCCAAGAACAAGGTCGCCGCATTGACTCGCTGACGCGCTGGCTGGTCGGCATGCAAATAGCCACCCTGTTAGCCCTCGGCACCCTGATTTTGTCGCGCTTGCCGGGCTAAAGACCGGGCTGTTTCAGCGGCTGGACGCCGAGACCAAAACCCGCGTGGAAGGGCTGGCCGACCAATACGGGCTTTCGTTGGCCGAAGTGCTCCGCCGTGGTGTCGATTCGGGCTGGCCGCGTGTCAAGGCCGCCGAGCGCAAAGTAAAGGAGAACACCCTATGAACGAACCGATTACACAAGCCCAAGACCACGACCGACGCATTGGAAGGCTGGAAGGCATCGCCGAGCAACTAATCGAACAGGGCCGCCAGACCAACGCCCGCTTTGACCGTCTTGAAAAAGCCATCGAAGAGCAAGGCCGCGAACTGCGGCAAGCCATCGCCGAGCAAGGCCGCCAGACCAACGCCCGCTTTGACTCGCTCACGCGCTGGCTGGTCGGCATGCAAATAGCCACCCTGCTAGCCCTCGGCACCCTGATTTTGGCGCGCTTGCCGGGCTAAAGACCGGGCTGTTTCAGCGGCTAACCGCGCTGGGCCTTTCGCCCCGCCGGGGCTGGTGAATGGCATGGGCCTTGCCCCGTGTGTGGCGAGCTGCCGCGTCAACGATAAGGGCATCTTATCGGCAATCAATTGCCGCGAAAAAATCTCGAGCGGGTTTTGTTGCCGTCGCTCTGTAGCTTGCAACCGGAAAGGAGGGGCCATATGCGGAACGACAAAATCTGTATCCTTGCGGCTCTGCTGTCGTTGACCCTCATCGCCTGTAGCCAAGAAATATCCCATACCGAATGGGTTGCCCATTTGAGCGAAGATCACATCGTCCACACCTTGGGCGGCCAACGCCCGGCCCCCTTGATCCTCCCAGCCCATCACGACCCCGCAACGCCGATCCCGGTCGTGCTCAGCTTGCACGGCTTCACCAGCCACTCGGCTCAGCACGACCGCTATTTCGGCCTCTCAAAGCGGGTGAACGCCGACCGCTTCGCCCTCATCATGGCCAACGGTACGCACGACCCCGATGGCCATCGCTTCTGGAACGCCACGGACTTCTGCTGCGACCTCCACAACACCCAAGTTGACGACGTGCAGTACCTTTCCGGGCTACTTGAAGAAGCCGCTACGCATATCGCTGTAGAGCGCATCTTCGCCCTCGGGCACTCCAACGGCGGCTTTATGTCCTACCGGCTCGCCTGCGAAGGCCTCCCGGGCTTGGTGGCGATTGCCAGTCTCGCTGGCACCTCCTTCAGTGACCCCTCCCATTGCGCTTTCGCATCGCCGGTCTCAGTGCTGCAAATCCACGGCACAGCCGACGAGACCGTGGCCTACGACGGTAGCGCGGGCGAGCACGAGTACGCCGGCGCAGAAGAAGTCGCCTTGCGCTGGGCGGCACTTGCCCGCTGCGACCTCACCGATCCAGAAACGCTCCGCCCGCTCGACCTCGACCAAGGCATTGATGGCCCTGAGACGGTCCGCACCCGCTACCGCACGGGCTGCCGCAACGACGTCACCATCGAGTTGTGGACCATAGAGCAAGGCGCGCACGTACCGCGACTTGCGCCAGACTTTGGCCAACACTTGCTCAAATGGCTGTTCCGCGACTCCCGCCCCGACACCCTATCCTAGACGGAGACCCATCTGTGTCCTCTTTCCTCCAGCGCCTCGCCGACCCGCGCCCCCTCTTATACGACGGTGGTTTTGGCTCCCAGCTTTTCGCCCGCCAAGTCGAACTGACCAACTCCACCCTCGCCAACGAAAGCCACCCAGAGGCGGTCGTCGATATCCACACCGACTACATCGCCGCTGGTGCCGACTGCATTGGCACCAACACCTTTGTCGCCTCGGAACTGCATCTCGCGATGGCCGGGAAAGACCCGGCCCAAGCCGGGGGGCTGGCCCGGCGCGGAGCCGAGCTGGCACAACGCGCCCGGGAACTCGGCGCGCGGGATGTTTTCATCGCTGGCTCCATCGGCCCCTCCCCTGGCGCTATTGAGGCCGACGCCGGCAGTACGGATTTCGGCATTGCCAACGACGAGGTCCGCGCCGCGCATCAGCGCATCATCGACGCGCTGTATGAAGGGGGAGTCGATTTTTTTTCGGTTGAAACCCAGTTCTCAGCCGTCGAAGCGGCCATGGTCTGCAACATCGCCCGTCAGACCGGCCTGCCCATTGCCGTCAACCTCGCGCTCAAATACACGCAAGACCGCAAAAGCAAGCAGGTCGTCTATCGCACCGATTGGGGGCACTCGGCCGCCGACCTGTTGGACGTACTCGCTTCGGGCCAATACGCCGGCGGCGATAACCTCCTCGACTACGTCCACCTCGTCGGGGTCAACTGCGGGGCTGAAACCCGGCGTAGCGAGCACACGGGCATGCCGTACGCCCTCGGCGGCGTTGAGCAGTTTAAGGCCGCCATGCAGGAACGCGGCCTCAACAAGAAACTGATGACCTATCCCAACGCCGGTATGCCCCGGCTCAACAGTGCCCTCCGCACCATCTACTCGCAGAACCCCGAGGAAATGGCCGCGTACGTCCCAGACTTAGCGGCATCCGGCGTCCAGATCATCGGCGGCTGCTGCGGCACTACACCCGATCACATCCGCGCCTTTCGCCGAGCACTCGACGCATGATTCAATACCAAGTCCTCTATTGGCGCGACATTCCCGCGCAAATCAAACTCTTTGCTGGCCGTCGGCCGAGTTCGCACCCCCTGCCCGCCCGCTTCCAGCTTGCAATCGACCGCATCGCCATGCAGGAGGGACTAGTGGGCACCGACGCCTATCTAGACCAGTGGCACTGGTCCGCAAAGCAAGAGCGCGCTGGCTCCCCGGAAGATGTGTTGCAAACGCTCTTGCGCGAGGCCGCAGAGCAAGGCGACCGCATCCTCACCGCGCATAAACGACCGTGATTTTCTACGACAAAGCGTACCAAGTCATCGTCGTCGGCGGTGGCCACGCCGGCACCGAGGCCGCGCTCGCTGCGGCGCGCATGGGAGCCGAGACCCTGCTCCTGACCATGAACTTGGACACCATTGGCCAGCTATCGTGCAACCCGGCGATCGGCGGGATTGGCAAGGGACACATCGTCAAAGAAATCGACGCGCTCGGCGGCCAGATGGCCGTCAACATCGACCGCACCGGCATCCAGTTCCGCCGCCTCAACACCTCGCGCGGGCCAGCCGTCCGCGCCTCGCGCGCCCAAGCCGACAAAAAGGACTACCAATTTGAGCTAAAGTACACCTGCGAACAGCAGGAGCATCTCGACATCCGCCAGGGCCTGATGGAGTCCTTGCTAATCGAGGACGGAACCGTTCAAGGCATCGGCGTCAAGGGCGGTATCGCCTACCGCAGCCGCACCGTCATCCTCACGACCGGCACCTTTCTGCGCGGCAAGATTCACGTCGGCGATTTCTCCTATAGCGCAGGACGGGCCGGCGAAACGGCCGCCGAAAAGGCCGCCGAGGGCTTGGTCGCACTCGGCTTTGAAACCGGGCGCCTCAAAACCGGCACTCCGCCGCGCGTCAATGGCCGCACCCTCGACTTTGCTGCGTTTGAGCAACAGCCCGGCGACGACCCGCCGCGCCCCTTTTCCTATGCGGTGCCAAAAATTACCCAGCCGCAAATGCCCTGCTGGATCACCTACACCAACGCCCACACCCACGCGATCGTCCAAGACAACCTGTCGCGTTCAGCCATGTACAGCGGGCGCATTGAGGGCATCGGCCCGCGCTACTGCCCCTCCATAGAGGACAAAATCGCGCGCTTTGCCGACAAGGAACGACACCAAGTTTTCGTCGAGCCAGAAGGGCGGCGCACGCTCGAGTTTTATCTCAACGGTCTGTCGATGAGCCTGCCGGAGACCCTACAACCCCAGGTCGTGCGCTCTCTGCCCGGCCTCGAACGGGCCGAGATCCTACGCCCGGCGTACGCCGTCGAATACGATTACGCCCCGCCGACCCAGCTTTATCCACATCTAGAGACCAAGCGCGTGGCCAATCTCTTCTTCGCGGGTCAGATCAACGGCACCACGGGCTATGAAGAAGCCGCAGCGCAAGGGATCATGGCAGGCATCAACGCGGTGCTCAAGGCACGCGGAAACGATCCGCTGGTACTTACGCGGGCCGATGCGTACATCGGCGTCCTCATCGACGACCTCGTGACCAAAGGGACGCTAGAGCCGTATCGCATCTTCACCTCGCGCGCTGAGCACCGACTGCTCTTGCGCGAGGACAACGCCGACGACCGCCTGATGGCCAAGGGCCGGGCACTAGGGCTGATCGGCGATGACCTGTGGCGTCAGTTTCAAACCAAGCAGCGACAAGTCGCCACCGAACGCGAACGCCTACAGCACGAGCGCGTCAAACCGACCGAAAAGGTGCGAGAGGTCTTGGCTCGGCAGGGCACCGCTCCCATCGCTGAATCGACCTCGCTCGCCGAGTTGTTGCGCCGTCCTCAACTCAACTACGACCACCTCTGCGAATTCGCCCCACCGCCACAGCCCCTCTCGCCGGACGCGGCCGAACACGTCGAGGCCGAGATCAAATACGCGGGGTACATCAAGCGCCAAGAGACCCAAGCGCAAAAGCTCAAGCGCCTCGAATCCCTGCGCGTACCGACCGATTTTGACTTCGCCGCGCCCGGGCTGAACATTTCAACCGAGGCGCGCCAAAAGCTCGCGGCGGTCCGCCCGCAGACCTTGGGACAGGCTTCGCGCATCTCTGGAGTTTCGCCCGCGGATATTGCTTCGCTCATGGTCTTCCTGCACGCCCGCACCCAAGCCACCCGCTAGCTAGCATAAAAAACGCCCCGGCACGGCAACAGCCGTACAAGAGCGTTAGGGCGAAGCGCAGCCAGCGTGTTCTCTAGTCTTCGGACTCTAGCTCGCTGATGCGGTCGCGGACCTTGGCTGCCTGCTCGTAAGCCTCTTGAGCGATGAGCCAGTCCAAGTGCGCCTTGAGTTGTTCCAATCGGCTTATCGGATCGCCCGTCGCCGGATCCACGAACGCCTCCGACTTCTTCGCGGCTTCCTCGCGCTCAGCCGCTTTGTCCGCTGCGGATTCAGCGGCTTGTTCGTCCTCGGCTGCTGTGGGCTCGTCCGAGTGTTCCAGCAACTGACCGGCGGCTTCCATGACTTCTGGGGTCACAAAGAGCGATATGCCCAAGAGCGTGGCGACGATCATGCCATCGCTGGGACGACAGTCGAGATAGAAAGGCTGGCCCTGAGCTTGGACCAGCAGGTACGCGTGGAAAACATCCTCTTTGAGCGTGTGGACCACCAGCTTGTGGACTACGGCGTCGATTCGCTTGAGCAGGTTGCACAACAGGTCGTGCGGCAGGGGCCGCGGCAAGGCGATTTTGCGGAGCGCCATGACGAGAGCTTCGCCCTCAAAATGGCCGATCGTAATGGGCACCACGCTGTTTTCTTTATTTTTGAGCAAAACCAAGAACTTCTGTGGCATACCCAAGCCCTGCTCCGCGTCTGGATAGGGATACATATCGAAAATGTACACCGGAATTAAATGGCTTCCTTCGTCTTTCATCGCTCGCGTACCCTTAGTATAAATTGCTGTCCTCGTCAGTAATATAGGCTTTTGCCGAGCAAATACAATTTTACTATTAGATCAAGCCGCGCTCCTTCAAACTGAGAAAATCGTCGCTGCCGATGATGAGATGGTCCAACACGTCAATGCCCATGATTTCTCCGGCCTGCACCAAGCGCCGCGTCAGGTTGATGTCGTCTTGGCTGGGCGATACATCGCCGGAGGGATGGTTGTGCGCCAAGATCACACTGGCCGCAGCCTGCGCTACCGCCGTGCGAAAGACCTCGCGCGGATGCACGATGGCCGAAGATAGACTGCCGATCGACACGACTTCCTTGTGGATCACCTGATTGCGGGCGTTGAGATACAAGCAGAGAAAGTGCTCGCGCTGCTGATCCTTGATGTCGGACAGCATGGCCAGCGCGTCGCCGGGTGCGCTAATCACCGGCCGCACCCCCAAGCCCTTGTGCAACCCGCGGCGCGCCAGCTCAAACGCCGCGACCAAAACCCCGGCCTTGGCCTTGCCCAACCCCTTGATCCGGCTCAATTGCCCCAAGTCCATATCGACCAGCGATTCCTTGGGATAATCGGCGAGGATGTCCTCAGCCAAATCTACCACGTGCCGACCGCGATACCCCGTTCCCAAAGCTACGGCCAACAACTCTTGATCCTTGAGTGCCTGGGGGCCCAAGCGCGAGAGCCGCTCCCGCGGCAGGTCGTGGCGGTGTATGGGCGGCCCCTCGCCCACCGTGCGGGCGACAAAGTCGTGGTCAATGGGCTGAATTTGCGTTGGCACAGCGCGTTCCTCCTTGGGCAAAGTTGTAACAAAAAACCACGCGAATGTATCGTCTAGCCCCCACTATCCCCTAGGCACTAGGCTCAACCGACGTATAAAAGCAGAATCTATGCCAGCATCTTGCTCCGCCTTGGGGGGCCTCCTATATTTTTGCACCTTACTTCCCACTGCCAATGTTTAATCCGCGCCTTGTCCTGCCTCTAACCCCGCTTTCCCGCCTGCTGCTCGCCGCCTTGAGCGGGGCCTTGCTGTCACTGGCTTTTCCCAGCCATCCTGATCACCCACTCGCCTTTCTCTATCATCCACTCTGGGCCCATTGTGCGTTGGTGCCTTTGCTACTGGTGCTGAAGGATCGCGGCTTCAAAGCGGGCTTTGCCGCGGGTTGGGTCAGCGGGTTCGCGTGGAACCTGCTGTCCCTGTACTGGGTGGCCTATACCCAAGGCGGCGGGCTGGCCGTCGTCGGGGGCACCGGACTGATGGCCGCTTATTTGGGCCTTTTTACCGGCCTTTGCACTGGGCTGTTCAACGGGCTCGCCGCACGGTGGGGAGCGAAGGCACTCGGGCTGCTACCTTTATTATGGACCGGGCAGGAATATCTGCTCTCGCTCGGGGAGTTGGGTTTTCCTTGGCTCCTATTGGGGCACAGCCAAGCCGCCTTGCCGCACTTCATCCAGTACGCCGCTTGGACCGGTGTCTTTGGCGTCTCCTGCTGGGTCGTCGGCCTCAACGCGCTACTCTACCTAGCACTCGTCGAGCGGCGCGTCTTTTTCGTGGGCGTTGCCTTGGGCTATCTCTTGCCTTGGCTCCACGCCCAGAGCACCCTAGCGACAGCCGTCTCGGACGGGGGCTTGCGCATCGGCCTGATTCAACCCAACACTACATACGCCGACAAGTGGGGTCCTAACGGGCTGGAGCGCACTTTCTCAGCCCTCGCTACGCTCTCGCGCCAAGCGGCCAAGCGCGATCCAGAGCTACTAGTCTGGCCCGAGACGGCCGTGCCGTGCGACCCCGTGCGCCAGGCTGGTTGCCGAAGCCGCGTCCAAGCACTCGTCGAGGAGTTGGACATCCCCTTGCTGACCGGCGCGCCGCACGCCAACTACAACGCAGCCTTCTTCGTCCAACCCGGAGCCGGATCGCTGCCTTCGTACGCTAAGATGCACTTAGTGCCCTTTGGCGAGCGGACGCCTTACCGCGACGCGATCCCGCTGCTGCGCGACATCGACTGGACCCGCCTGACTGGCGATCTCGGCCCGGCCGAGTTTGCACGCGGCACCGAGCATGCGGTTTTTGCCCATCCTCGGCACCCTTTTGCCGTGCTCATCTGCTTTGAGTCCATCTTTCCCGATCTGGTGCGCCAGCACGTGGCGGCTGGGGCGCGCGTACTGGTCAATATCACGAATGACTCATGGTTTGGCCGCAGCGCCGGCCCCTACCAACACGCGCTCATCAACGCCATGCGCGCCATTGAAAACCGCACAGCCATCGCCCGCTCCGCCACCACCGGCATCTCCTTGTTCATCGACCCATTTGGCCGCACCTACGAGGCGACCGACCTTTTCACCCCGGCGGTCGCCGTGGCCACCGTGCCGGTCGGCCAACCCGCGACCTTCTACACGCGGCACGGCGACCTGTTCGCCGTGGGCTGCCTGCTGATCGCGCTAGTCGCTTTTGTCGCCCGTTTCCGCGAGCCCCGCCCCACCCGCGAGCCAACGGCCGATCAAGACGAACCCGCACCAGACGCGCCCCGAGCGGCCAACATGCCCTTTCTCGACCACCTCGAAGAACTCCGCTGGCGCATTCTCAAGGCCCTAGCCGCGCTCGCCGTGGGCGCGGTGATCTGCTTTGCCTTCTCCGACTCGATCGTGCAACTTTTGACCCGGCCATACGAAGAGGCCGTCCTCAGTTTGGAAAGCCAGCAATCCTCGGGCGCGGTGCGGGCGATCAAGAAGCTGGTGAGTCAGTGGTTGGGACCACCCGATAGTGCGCCCGAACCGGACGCGCCCAGCACCGACCTGCCCCCAGCGCGTCGGCTGCAAGCCCTCCGGCCCATGACCTACTTCTTCATCAGCTTGCAAATCGCCTTTGTCGGCGGGCTGCTGCTGGCCCTGCCGATCATCTTCTACCAAGCTTGGCACTTTGTCGCCCCAGGGCTTTTGCAGCGCGAGAAACGGCTCGTGCTGCCCATTATCTCGCTGAGCGTCCTCTGCTTTTCGGTCGGCACCCTGATCGCCTATTACATCGTCCTCCCGCTCGGGCTGCGCTTTTTCCTCGCACTAGAGCCGCCCGACATGACCTCGCAATGGGCGGCCGACGAGTACATAGGCTTTGTGCTGCGGCTCATAGCCGGCTTTGGCATCGTCTTTGAAATGCCGGTGCTGTCGCTCTTCTTGGCCAAGGTCGGCGTACTGACCGCCGCGCGGATGCGCCATATCCGCCGCTATGCCATCATCGGCATCTTCGTCCTCGGCGCGATTTTCACGCCGCCCGATCCGGTCTCCCAACTTCTCATGGCTCTGCCCCTGCTCCTGCTCTACGAAATCAGCATCTGGGTCTGCAAAATCGCCGAGCGCAAATAGGCAAACACCATAGCTTTGATTCGACGCGCCCTTTGTTCGCCATATCCTTGGCGAGTGCCTATATTCGCTACTTCCGCCTTCACCTTGTTTTGAGGAGCAAAACTATGCGCCAACAATTGACTCGCATCGGCCTAATCGGCTACGGCCAGATCGGCCAAGCGGTCCACAAGATGATAGACGCCGACGCAGACAACGGCATGGAGGTCGTCTTCGTCCACGATCAAATGGCCGCGGCCTTGCAAAACTTCCCCGCCGACCTCGGCCTAGCGGATTTGAGCGACTTTGAATCGCGGCAACCCGACCTCGTCGTCGAGATGGCCCACCCGGACGTCACCCGCCAGTGGGGCCAGACGATTCTCGAAAAAACCAACTACATGTTCATCTCGGTGACCGCCCTCGCCGACCGCGCCGTCGAAGCCACCATTGAGGAGACGACCCGCCGCGCTGGCACCCGCGCCTTTGTCCCGCACGGAGGCGTGGTCGGCATGGACGCGCTGTTGGAAAACCGCGACGTGTGGGAGTCGGTGGAGGTGGTGATGAAAAAGCCGCCACACAACGTCGATTGCGCGGCCGCCGGCCTCGACCCTGACGACATTAAAGAAGAAACGGTCCTCTACGATGGCCCGACGCGCGGCATCTGCCCGCTCTTCCCGCGCAACGTCAACACCCACGCAGCCATCGCGTATGCTGGCCTCGGCTTCGACCGCACCCATTCGCTGTTGTTGGTAAGCCCGCAGTGGAGCGAAGCCATCGTCGAAATCCATGCCCAAGGCCCGGGCCTCGACCTCAAGGTCGCGCGCACCGAAGGCATCACCGGCGTCACTGGCGCCTCGACGCCCGCCTCCATATACAACACCGTGCAGATGATCGGCGCGACCGGCCCGGGCATCCACCTCCGATGAAGCCTTTTGCCCGCATCCCCGCCGCCCTTCCCCGCTCGGGCATCCGCGCGATCATGGACTTGGCCTGGGCCGTCGAAAAGACCGGCGAGGTCATCCATCTCGAAGTCGGTCAACCCGATTTTGCCACGCCAGCGTCCATTGTCGAAGCCACCTGTCGCTACGCGCACACCGGCCACACCAAGTACGTCCCCAACGCTGGCGTCGATGCGTTGCGCGCCGCCGCCGCGCGCTACTTCGAGCGCCGCACCGGCGTGCCGACCACCAGCGAAAACATCCTCGTCACGCCCGGGGCGGTCATGAGCGTAGCGACCGCATTCCTCGCCCTGCTCGAACCGGGCGACGAGGTTCTGTTGCCCGACCCCGGTTGGCCCAACTACGAGATGGCCGTCTCCATCGTCCACGGCCAGCCCGTCTTTTACAATTTGCGGGCGGAAAACCACTTCTTGCCCGACCTTGACGAGATCGAGCGTCGAGTCAGTCCGCGCACCAAACTCCTCCTCCTCTGCACGCCCTCCAACCCTACCGGCCAAGTGTACGACGAGGCCCTGATGCGCCGGCTCATGGACTTGGCCCAGCGCCACGACTTGTGGGTGCTTTCCGACGAGATCTACGGTCAGATCGTCTTCGACCAACCGCACCAGAGCGCGCTGCCGCACGACGCCGACGGACGCGCCATCGTCGTCTCTGGCATGTCCAAAAGCTACGCCATGACCGGCTACCGAGTGGGCTTTACCCGCGCCAATCCCAAGTACATCGAATTGGCCGCCAAGCTACAAGAGCCTTTTGTCTCGTGCGGCACGGGCTTTTCCCAGCTCGCGTCAGCCGACGCGCTCGACGGCCCGCAAGACGACGTGGACACCATGTGCCGCGCTTATGCCCGCCGCCGCGACACAGCCCTCGATGTCCTGCGGGAATACGGCTTGTACCGCTACACGCCAGGCGGGGCAATCTACCTGATGATCGACATTGCCGCGGCCGGCATGAACTCCAGCGAATTCGCCGTCCGGCTGCTCAAAGAAAAGCGCGTGGCCGTGGCTCCAGGCAGCACCTTCGGCCAGATGTGCCGCGACCACGTGCGCATCTCCATCGCCGCTTCCGAAGAGCACATCTGCCGCGGCGTGACCGCCATCTGCGAATTCGCGCAACAACAAGCTGACAGCTAAACGAGGGAGCATTCTCTTTGGACCGCGAACTGTTGCAACGGGGGTTCGTCCCCCAACCCCTGACGCCCGCGCAATACAGCGCGCTAGACACCAGCGGTTTCACCATCTTGGAAGAGGTCATAGCCCCCGAGTGGCTGGCCGAGTTGCGCCATGCTTTTGACGCGATCTTTGCCCGCGAGGGCAACCAAGCCGGCACTGAGGTGGCCCAGATGGAGGGCGTCCGCCGCCTCGCCGATTTGGTCAACAAGGGAACGGTTTTCGACGCGGTGTATCTACAGCCCGCCCTGCTGACAGCGGTCTTTCACGTCTTGCAGCGTCCGTTTAAGCTACACTCGCTCAACGGACACGATCCACTGCCCGGCAGCGGCTTGCAGATCCTGCACGCCGATTGGGGGCAACCCACCGGGCCCGGCGGGCTGTATCACGTCGTCAACTCGGTGTGGATGCTCGACGATTTCACCGCGGCCAATGGCGCGACCCGCTGCGTCCCCGGCAGCCACCGCAAACCCGGCAGAATCACCGACTACATAGCCGATCGCTTGGCCGATCACCCCGAGCAAGTGCAGCTAACGGGCCGCGCTGGCTCGGTCGCCGTATTCAACGGCAGCCTGTGGCACAGCGCCTATCGCAACGACAGCAGCAGGCCCCGCCGCACCTTGCACTGCGCCTTTATCGCCCGCGAGCACCCCCAGCAGACCAACCAGCGCGAATACCTGCGGCCACAAACGGCCCAACGGCTCTCGCCGCTAGCGCGTTATATACTCGACGTGGAGTGAACCTAGAGGTACTTCTCGCGCCGCTGCTCTCGGAGATAGTCCACCGCGTCTTTCACCTTTTGCGCCGCCCCCTTTCGCGCACACCAGCAGCGCGTCTTCAGTATCCACCACGACCAAGTCCTCCACCCCCAGCAGCACGATCTTGTCGGCCGACCCATATACGTTGAACGGGCCGCATCCAACGCCATCACCTCACCGACCGCATCCGAGAACAAATAATTTTTTGACAAAGAAGGTTTTTGGTTTATATATTGTTCTCTGTGTGCATCAAGCAGGTACCCGCGACCGTCGGGTTATCTGTTAAATAAAACAGCCTGATTCGGCACAGGGTAGCTCCCTGAAGCCCGGCGAATAGGCAGAACTTCTCCAAAAAACCTGTGAGATGCACACATGGCCCGGCCCGCGGCTGGGTCTTTGCATCCTTATGCCCGCTGGTAAATCAAAAGCCATTGGGTAGTGAGCGAACCCATAAAGGAGAACTACGAGATGCCAACTGATCTGTTTGAGAAAATCTCCGCAAATAAGATAGCAGCCGATTTACATATAGAGGAAGAAGCTATAGAAGCGGGGAAACAGGGACTGCCTTTGCTAGACAGTACAGACTTCGATAAAACCGAAGTGAAGATTGTCGAGAAAATCGAAGAATATCAATCAAAAGCAAAGGACACAAGTGACATACAACTAACTTCAGACCGAAAGCGTCTTATCAAGATCATCCCATCATTCCGCGATGACTCTATTGATAGCGAAATTCGCATTGGTAGAGAAAAACTCAAGAAGGCGGCTGAAAAGGCTATTACGGATTTGCGAGCAAGACGACCTCTGCTAAAAAAAGCAGAATATCGCTTGAAGGATTTTCAGAAGAAGAATAACATAGATCGTGAGGCGAGTAAGCACCGTGAGGGATACGGGTTATTTGCTTCAGGTATTATCGCCGTGCTCTTTCTCATTGAAACCTTGGGTAACGCCTCCTTTCTGGCAAAGGGCAACGAACTGGGGCTATTCGGTGCCTATACTGAGGCCATTGTTATTTCGTTTGCCAACCTCGGCGTCGCTTTCTTACTCGGGCGGCTTATTGCCAACTGTCATCATATTAAGTGGAGTAGAAAATCAGCGGGCATCCTCGCCGCAATTGCATTTGTAGTCTTTGCATTCTTCTTTAACCTAATGGTTGCACACTATCGAGAAATAACGGGAACCATACTCGACGAAGGCGGACAACTCGCCATGTCCGCTTTTCTCGAGAATCCATTGGGGCTAAGGGAGTTCCAGTCATGGATGCTGTTCTGTATGGGGTTCCTTTTTGCAATTATTAGCTTTATTGATGGCATAAAATGGGACGGCGACTCCTATCCCGGTTATGGAAAGGTGTTTTTTCGCTATGAGGGTGAGTATAAAAACTACAAAGATGCTTATGACAATCATTTAAAAGAACTAGAAAGGATATTTAATGAAGTTGTCGCAAAACTGAACAGCATCATACAAAGACTCATGGGATTAGAAGTGGAACGCGCTTCGATCTTAGACGGCCATAGGCACGTTATCAAATTATATGAGGATTACCTAAACGACTTGGAGCAGATAGGAAATCGCTTGCTCAAACGCTACCGATCGATCAACCGTGAGACACGAGGTGGAGAAGCACCTGACCGCTTCAATGACCCATGGAAAATCAAAGAATTATCGCCAATAGACAGGGCCTTGCCAGAGGATTTGCCGAAACTCGAAGAAATTAAAGAGGTCATTTCTGGTACGAGAGCAAGAGTTGATAACGGCGAGAAGGAACTGTTAAAAGAATACGATGCTGTCTGTAGGGATTTGCGAAAATTGGCAGGGCATCGCCTATCAGCATCAACCGAATAAGCCCAGTTGCAAACTATTGGAAAGAGCCGTCATGTCATCAAAATACATAAACGTAAACTACATCGCAGGCGGGGCGATGATCGCCCTAGTTCTCGGAGGTGTGGTTGCTCTCGTATTGTTGAAACCCGAGCCCATCGTCCGGGACCCCGCAACTCTTTGCAGATCCGAGGGGCCGTATTCAATTACAGCCCTTTTACTTGATCGCACCGATTCCTTTAGTACTCAGACTAAGGACGATCTGAAGGTTCAGATCAAGAACCTGTTAGATACGGTCAAAGAAAATCACGAAATCAGCCTTTTTACGGTGGAATCCACCCATGAAAAGAGCCTTGAGCCGATCATTAAGGTTTGCAATCCCGGCGATCCAGAAGATGTCGATCCGCTAATCCAATCCCAAGCAATAGTTAGTCGAAACTGGCAGCGTAAATTCCGGCAGCCCATGGAAGAAGTTCTGCAAAGTCTGCTTGATGAAAAAGAAGCACCATCGTCGCCAATTATGGAGTCTATTCAGTCGGTTTCTCTAACGCACTTCCAAGATACCGAACGGCGCAGCGTTCCGCGGCGTCTCATCGTTATTTCAGATCTTATGCAAAATAGTGACGTATGTTCGTTCTATCGAGGGTCGCCAGACTTCAGCCGCTTCCGGCAAACCCATGAATCTCGCGGCTTAAACCCCGATCTTCGGGGCGTCGATATAGAACTATGGCTCATTCAAAGGCGGCAACGGCAGCAGGGAGACGGTGGCCCTCTGTTGAAATTCTTCCAGTCTTGGTTCTCTCAGCATGGAGGCCAAGTAGTGCGCGTACTTAGAACTTCCGGGATGAATGAATGACGAAATTGAATCCAAACATTTTCATGATTGCTGCCCTGATAGGAGCAGCAGGGATCATAATTCTCAAGCTACTGGACATGAGCCAGTTTTTCGTGACTGCCTGTCCGATCTCGATCATGTTGGTCTATGCGTGCTATCATTATATAAAGCATCAATCTCAGCTCAGTAAAGTTGGAGATAACTTATATTACCTTGGATTTTTATATACTCTCGTCAGCTTGGCGATGTCGCTTTTTGAGTTCTCCTCAAGTGACGAAGCTGTCGAAACGATTGCCCCGATCATCACGAACTTTGGTATCGCTATCTTTTCAACGATATTTGGCATCGCTTTCCGGGTCTTTTTTGACTTAATGCAAAAAGACCCGGAAGACACGGTATCCGATTTCAGCGACACGGTACGCAAGCTCAGCAAGGGCGTGTCCGACCTCGACTATGAACTGAGAAAGTTTTCCTCTTTTAGAATAGAGCTACAGCAAATCCTCAGAGAGGCAGGCGAGAGACAAAAGAAAGCTATTACTCAATTCAAATCATCAGTGACTCGTTTCACTAAGACTGTTGAAGAGGGCCGTGATCAGTTTCAAGTCAATCTCGATAGTTTCGTCAATACCGTATCCGGCCTCAACGAGCGAGTGTCAAATCTCAATAGTGTAGTCAATTCTAGTTCGGACGCGGTGGCTGCCAGTTTGGAAGATCTCGTTGAAAAGATCAACAGAATGGACGTACCCAAAGACCTACTCGAACAACTCCTACGTCCCTCCGTACAGAGCATTGAAACCGGAGCCGAACAAGTAAATGCCAGTTCGGATGCGTTATCTGCCAGTGTTAGAGACCTTGTTGAAAAGATCAACAAAATGGACGTGCCCAAAGACCTACTCGAACGACTTCTGCAATCCCCGATTCAGCAGTTTCAAGTCAACCTCGACAGTTTCGGTCAGACCGTATCCGATTTTAATGCACAAGTATCGAATTTAGATAGCGCGATAAAATCCAATTCGGAGGCAGTGTCTGCCAGCGTGAGTGACCTTGTTGGGAGGATCAATAATATACAAACATCCGAAGACTTCATCGCAACTCTTCTCCAACAGTCTGAAACATCGACAAAACGAACAGCCGACGAACAACGGCCCGCAGATGGCAAACTTTGAAAAGCGGAGCGCGTCCTATCGGCAAGGTCTTATCCTCGGTCTCACAATGGCTGAGATCGCCATTCTCATCATCTTCGTTCTGCTGCTCGCCTTTGCCGCCTTATTGGTACACCAACAAGACAAGCAGAAAGAAGCCAAGCGCGTAGCGGAAGAACGCCAAGAAACAATCAACCAACTCGAAGCCCAGCTTTCCATTGTTCAAGAAGTGTTGCCGAGTAGCGGTAAAAATATCGAGGAATTACAGCGTGAACTGGTACTGCTCCGAGATACAAAGCAACAACTTGAAAGGCTTCAGAATACCACAGAAGAAGCTGGTTTTTTGTCCGAACCGGAAACCATAATAAACACGCTAGAATTGGGACGTGAATACTCAGCCATTCGGGAGTTGCTACCAGATGGAAAAAGGAATGTAGAACATCTGTTGGAGTTGGTGCGGGAATCGGTAGGCAAAGGTACTGAAGTCCCATCCTGTTGGACGCATGACGACGGAACCATTGAATACATATACGACGTGAACCTGACGCCCATCGGCTTAGTCGTGCGGGAGACCGACTTGCCGCAGCGAGCGAGTGAACGGCAGGCACTACCCGTGCAAGAAATCGTCTTGAATCAGGACATTTCAGAACAACTTTTTCTTTCTTCAACGTCTGACTTATTCGGGTGGTCCAAGTCGAGAAAGTGTCGATTTTTCGTGCGGGTCTTTGATTCAACCGGCCCAACGGACAAAAAGCTCTATCAGCAGCGCTTGCAGGCCGTGGAGTCGCGTTTCTACAAGCTGATGGTGAGTGAAGCGTTTTAGTGCTATATCGGAGACAAATCAATGGGATGCCTTGTTGCTGTCGTTTTACTCATATTAGCCTTCGTAACAATACCACTACCACCGATAGCGATTATTTTCTTAGGCCTAGCTATACTCTCGGCAATAAAGGCGATGGGAGGTGACAAGAAAGACGGGACGTTTTCTGAACGTTGGGGCAGAGAGATCGAACACTCCTTCTCTGGCTTCGGCTGCTTCGGGTTAGTGGTAGCACTTGTTATGGTTCTCATCATTATTTTTATCGCGTCTCAATAGCCCATTGTAGGTAGCAATCCCCAGCGGCCCTAACAAAGCATTCCCGCTGATAAGAGGCGATGAGTCGTCAGCAGCGCTCCACTTGCGCCATCGTGCGGGGCATGTCGCTGGTAGGCAACGAGAATCCTAAGCCTAGCGATATTGCTCTTTCAGCAGATCCACCGCGTCTTTCACCTTTTGCGCCGCCCCCTTCGCGCACACCAGCAGTGCGTCTTCAGTATCCACCACGACCAAGTCCTCCACCCCCAGCAGCAGCACGATCTTGTCGGCCGGCCCATACACCGTTGAACGGGCCGTATCCAACGCCATCACCTCGCCGGCCAACAAATTGCCGGCCGCATCCGTCGGCAACACGTCCGTCAGTGCCGACCAAGAGCCGATGTCGCCCCAGTCGATATCCGCTTCTAGTGTGGCTACCTTGGGAGCGCGCTCGACCAAGGCGTGATCGATGGAAATCGGCTTGAGCTTTGGATACTCGCGGGCGATGATCGCTTCCTCTTGCGGTGTGCCAACGGCCGCTTGGATGCGCTGCAACCCAGCGTACATTTCCGGCTCAAAGCGGGCCAAAAGCTCCAGCACGGTCGCCGCCTTCCAGACGAACATGTTGCTGTTCCACAAATAATGGCCGCTAGCCACGTACTCAGCCGCCTGCTGCGCCGCAGGCTTTTCGGTAAATTCGGCGACTTCGTACACCGATGTCCCGCACACCTGCGCTAGCATGGAGCCTCGGCGGATGTAGCCATAGCCAGTTTCAGCGCGCGTCGGCTTGACTCCGAGCGTAAACAAATAGCCGGGCCGATCGGTTAGGGCTTGGTCGGCGACTTGCAACAAGCGACAGAACTCCTCGGGCCGACCTATGTAGTGATCCGATCCCAAGCTAGCGACCGTACAGCCCGGATGGCGCACCTCTAGCAGCGCACACTCCAAGCCGATGGCCGGGCCAGTATTGCGCCGGGCCGGCTCGACGATGAGCCGCTCGGGCGTCAGCGTCGGCACCTGCTCGCGCACCAAGGACCGCAACGGATCTCCGGTCGATACGTACACATCGGTCGGCGCGGCAATCGCGCCAATGCGGGCGACCGCGTCTTGTAGCATGGTCTGCTCGCCGGCCATGCAGTGGAACTGCTTGGGCTTGTGCACACGGCTATAGGGCCACAGCCGCGTACCCACCCCGCCGGCGCGAATGACGAATTTCATTAGTTGACACTCCCGTACAGGTGAACTCCGCACCGGGCAACAAACCAATCGCCCGGCCTCAAGTAGGGTGCTATTGACAGCTTAACCTGATGCTGTTATGTACTGCTAAACATAAATACCACAAGGATCTTCACATGGCGTATCCGCAATTCAACCAAGTCCCCAATCACTACGCCGGCCCCATCATCCAGCGCGTCAAGGATTACCGCCTGAAAAACGGCAAGCGTTCGCTGTGCCCAACCCTCCTACAAATCGGTCAGTTACAGGTCTTAATCCCCCGGCACTTTGGCTTTTGTTTTGGGGTTGAGCGGGCCATTCACATGGCCTTTTCAGCCGTCAAGGAAAACCCAGATCGCAACGCGTACCTCGTTAGCGAAATCATCCACAATCCCTTGATCAACAATGACCTCAAAAAGCAAGGCGTCCGCTTCATCTACAATTCCGAGGGAGACCGCCAGGTCTCAGAGGCCGAGCTAAACAGCGACGATATCGCGCTCATCCCGGCCTTTGGCACTACCATACAGATCGAGGAATCGCTCCGCCGCAGCGGCATCGACATCGAATCCGAAGAATACCGGGCAAACTACGATACCACCTGCCCCTTTGTGTCCAAGGTGTGGAAGCGCGGCGAGGAGCTCGGCCGCCAAGGCTATACCATCATCATCCACGGCAAGTACAACCACGAGGAGACCCAAGCGACTCATTCGCACACCGAGGCACACACCAAAACCCTAGTGGTGTTCGACGTCGCCGAGGCCGAGCAGGTGGCCGCGTACATCACTGGTACACTACCGATCGCCGACTTCGAGCGCACCTTTGCCGGCAAAAGCTCACCGGGCTTCGACCCACAAAAGGACCTAGAGCGGGTGGCCGTGGTCAACCAGACGACCATGCTCGCCGAAGAAACGCAGGAAATGGCCGCCATTTTGCGCCGCGCCATGCGCCAGCGCTATGGATCGGAGAACCTCGACTACCACTGCGCCGACACCAATGACACCCTGTGCTACGCCACTCACCAGAACCAGAGCGCCATGCGCTCGCTGTTAAGCTCGGGTGCCGATTTGGCCCTGGTCGTCGGTGGCTACAACAGCTCGAACACCTCGCATTTAGTCGAGTTGTGCTTGCAATCCATGCCCAGCTTCCTCATCGCCAACAGCGACGAAATCCTATCGGCTCAGCGCATCCGACATTTTGACATCTTCACTAAAAAGATAATCGAGAGCGAGGATTGGCTACCGCGGCCCCTGCCTGTGCGGCTAATCATTACCTCGGGCGCGTCCTGCCCGGATATCCTCATAAACCAAGTGTTGGAGAAGGTCGCTGGTTTGTACGGATACGACGCGCAAGAAATCAACGCCACCCGCTTGCAACTCTTTGAGGAAAGCCCGTGATACTCGGTCTCGTCAAGGGGCACGTGGTCTCCAGCGCCAAGGTAGATGCGCTCGAAGGCGAAAAACTCTTAATAGTCGAGATCCTGGCCACCACGCCCGAGGGCTTGCAGCGCACCCAGAAGCACCTCGTCTGCATCGATGGCGTACAAGCGGGCGAAGACGAACTCGTCGTCGTCGTGCAGGGCAGCTCGGCACGGCAGGCCCCGGGCATGGATAAGATGCCCGTAGATGCGCTGATCATCGGCATCGTGGATTCGCTACAGGCGTTTGGACGCGCCCTAGAAAAGCAAGTAGCATGAGGGTCTGCCGCGTCATTGGCCACGTAGTCGCCAGCAGCAAGCATCCCTTGCTCGCCGGGCAGAAGATCATGGTGGTCCGCTCCGAAGCCGAAGAGAGCGGTGCTTTGCAAGTAGCGGTGGATGGGGTCCAGGCGGGGATCGGCGTCAAAGTGCTAGTCGTGCAGTCCGGGGCTGCCGGGGCCGCGGTGACCGGAGCCGAGCGGCCCCCGTGCAGGAGCGTGATCGTGGGTATTATCGACGAAGGAGCGGCCGCGTGAAACTAGCCAAGGTGGTGGGCACCGTAGTGCTTTCCCAGTGCATTGAGCCGTTCCGCGGCCAGATATTGCACCTGACCCAAGACATTGACGAGCGCCTAGCGCTTGTGGGCGAAGCCGAGGTCTGCGCGACTTGGGTAGCCTTGCGCGAGGGCGACGCGGTGATCGTCGAGGTCGCACGCGAAGCCTGCAATGCCTTCGCCCCTCCACTGCCTACGGATGCAGCTATCGTCGGCAAAGTGGACGAGATCCATCTCCGCTAAGCCGCACAGCGCTCGGCCCGCGCCCCGCGCACCTTTTCCAACTCTAGCATCCAAGCATCTTCGTATTGACGCAGCACCCGGTACCACGCGCTCAGGTCTGCTTCGCCGCGCAAGAGCTGACGAGCGGTTTGATCGACGACTTGCTCGGCCCGTTGAACTCGGGGACGGGTAGCCGAGCCGCGCATGGGAATGGGGCCGAAAGCACTTCGCACCCGATTGATGACTGCACTGAGCTCGCCGCCCAGACGGGCTATAGATGGGGCTGTGGGGAATGATGCGCGGGGCCTGTGCATTGGCAACCTCCTAAGGGAGTACTGGCGCTTGGGGATGCGCCAGAGAGGACGTGGGAAAATCGCTTTACTGCACTTATGTTCAGTCATCAATATACTGAACATAAGTGCAGTTGTCAAGTAATTTAACCACTTTTTTCGTCCTCAAACTCTCCAGTGCCGCAGGCTAAACTCGCCGTTGTCCAGCCACCGCCAGCCCACGTAGCAGATCCCCAGCACCAAAGCGACCCGCAACAGCAAAAACGCGGCACCAAAGACACCCGACACCAAGCTCAACGCCGCTGTAAACGCCAGCCAGATCCCGACGAGCAAGACCAAGGCGCCGACGACCCGGCCCAAGATGCTCTCGCCGCGCAGCCAACGCAGACCCATGTAGAGCGCAGCGGCAGCCAAGAGACCGATCGCGACCGCGCCGAGCAAACCAAAGAGACTGCCGAACAAGGGCAAAATCAGCTTGACTCCCCAAGCAACGCTCCCAAGTAGCAATAGCACACCTAGTATTCTGGCTAACATGACCGACCTCCTTTACGATGTTTTTTCTGCTTTCAGCGCGGCCAGTTCCTCCGCGACTTTGTGGTCGCGCTCGACGCGGCGCTTGGCGGCTAATTCGCGCAGCACTTCGGCTTCAGCGACGGCCTGATCCACCTGTTGCTCAAAGCGCGCCAGTTCGCGCTCGCTTTGCTGTACCTGATGCGCGATCGCGTCAAAGCGCAGCACGGGCGCGTCTTCGCCGAGTACTACACCGCGCTCGCGCTCGGCGCAACAGCGGGCGATCAACTGGCCCCTCCGTGCGCGGATATCGCGCAGCTTTTGGCGCAGGATCTCGACCTGCTCCTCTAGCTCGGCCACGGTGTCACAGCTCTCCGCGAGGGCCGGTTCTAGCGGTCCACGCGCCTGATCCAGCTCGGTTTTCTGTATCAAGGCGAGCCGCGCACCCTCGTCGTTTCCGGCCGCTACCGCGGCGGCGGCTTTGTCTTGCCACATCTGTATCTGCTCGGCGTGGCGCCGGAGGTCGCGCTCTAGACGCCACTTGGTGGCCCGAGCCTTAACCAAAGCATCTACGGCTTGGTCGACAGCGCACTCGGCGTCGCGGACGATTTGATCTACCATCTTCGCTGGATTCTCGATCCGGTCCAGCACTTCGTTGAGGTTCGCCTTCCAGATGGCGGCGAGCCGCTCCATTGTTCCCATGATAGGCCTCCTATACGGGGTTAGTGCTTTGGGCCACCCGAGAGCGCTGCCGCTGCCGCCGCGCAAAAGGCGATTCAATGTCGTATTTGCGGCAGAGCCGGCTAAAGCTGCGGTTCGTAATCCCCAGCGCCCGGCTGGCGTCCTGATTGCATTTGTACATCCGAGCGACGCGCTCGATCTGCTCTCTGCTAAATCCTTTGTTCACCAAGGTATCCTCCTTGTTGGGGTAAGGGATTCACCCCGTTTACTAGCAAAGAGCGTACCGCTGATTTACATGATTTGCAACTTATTTACAAACAAATAGATAGGACATTAATAGCCGGGTGAAAACCGCCCGCATTTATGGCGGTGTGCGCCACTTTTGGCGCGAGTCGCCAGCGGTACGTCAACACAGGCTCACCGAGGAAGCGCGGCTTGAATCCATAGCTCAATTTGTCCATTTTGTCTTATATCCGTATCTATATATATAAATTCATGCCGCCTGCGGTACCTTTCAAACACTCAATGATGGAGAAACTCCGTTGAATCCGCACAAGAGAGAAGTCATCGCGAGCATGGAGGATTTTGTCAGGGGCCAACTCAAATTGCTCAAGTCCGTAGAGGATAGTTGGCAACCCGACGATTTTCTCCCGGATGTGGGCGCGGAAAACTGGGAACACTCCATACGCGAGTTCCGCGCCCGCGCTCAGGCGCTTCCCGACGATGTCCTCGTCGTCCTCGTCGGCGACATGATCACCGAGGAAGCCCTGCCCACCTACCAGACCTTGCTCAACAGCTTTGAAGGCGTGTCGGACACCACTGGCACGGACCCCAGTCCGTGGGCCCAGTGGTCGCGCGGTTGGACCGCCGAGGAAAATCGCCACGGCGACCTGCTTAACAAATACCTTTTTCTCACGGGCCGAGTCGATATGCGTGCCATCGAGACGACCATCCAATACCTGCTGCGCAATGGCTTCAACCCGCAGGCCGCCCAAGACCCCTACAAAGGCTTCGTCTATACATCTTTCCAAGAGCGGGCGACCCGCATCTCGCACAGCAACGTGGCCCGCCTAGCGCAAAAAGCCGGCGATGCGCACCTCAAGACCATCTGCGGCGTCGTGGCCGGCGACGAAGCCCGCCACGAAAAAGCGTACACGAACTTTATCAAGAAAATTTTCGAGCTAGATCCCAAAGGCGCGATATTGGCCTTCCACGATCTGATGAAACACCAAATCGTCATGCCCGCTCACCTGATGACCGACGGACAAGACCCCAACCTCTTTGAACACTTCTCAATAGTAGCCCAGCGACTCGGGGTGTACACGGCCAAGCACTACTCCGAAATCATCCAGCACCTCGTCCGCCAGTGGAACCTCGACTCGCTCAGCGGCCTCACTGGCGAAGCGGCCGCCGCCCAAGACTACTTGTGCTCGCTCGGGCCGCGCTACGCCAAGCTAGCCGAGCGCAGCGAGCGACGGCTGAAACACACCGCACCGTTGCAGTTTAGTTGGATCCACAACCGCTGCGTCTAACCGGGGCCGCAGCGTATGCGTCCACGGCCTTCCGACCCTTTTTTTGAACTCGTCCAGCAGGCGCGGCACTCCTCCGGCGAGATCGACCTCGCCCACGGGGCCTTGCTCATCGCCTTGTCGGCCTATCCCGACCTCGATATCAAACACTACCTGCGGCAGCTCGACGCGCTGAGCGAGGAGTTTCGCGCCCGCTATGCCCCAGCCGATTCCCTGCCAGCCTCGCTTATTAACTTGAGCCAATACGTGTTCGGCGACCTCGGCTTCCGCGGCAACCGCACCCACTACGACGATCCCCGCAACAGCTATCTCAACGAGGTCCTCGACCGCCGCCTCGGCATTCCCATCACCCTCGCGGTCGTCTATCTGGCGCTGGGCAAGCGGCTGTCCATTCCCCTAGCCGGGGTCAATTTTCCGCATCACTTCCTCGTGCGCAGCACCCAAGGCGACGAGCCGCTCTTCGTCGATCCCTTTGCCGACGGTGCTTTTGTCGATGGCGAGTCCCTAGGCGAGCGGCTGCCGATCATTGAGGGCCGCCGACTCAAATTGGCCCCTGAATTCATCGAGCCAGCCTCGTCGCTGCATGTCTTGGCGCGCATGCTCCGCAACCTCAAACGCCTACACCTCCAAGCTCGGGAGTTTTCCACCGCCATCGGCTGGGCCGAGAAAATCGCCTATCTACAGCCGGCCGAAGCCGAAAACCACCGCGACCTCGGCTTCCTCTACCACCACACCCGCGAGTACCTCAAGGCCATTGAAGCCTTTAACGAGTACCTTCGCTGGGCCGGCGACGCCGCGGACGCCTCCACCATCGAGCACAACATCCGCGTTCTTGCCAATCGCTTGATCCCGCTCAACTGACCTCGTCCGCTTCGTGTGCCGCCGGGCCGATGTTTTCTTTGGCCGTCAACCAGCGCATGACCTCGCCCAACCGCGGCGGCTTGCCCGTCATCAAGATGCCGATGCGAAAGACCTTGCCCGCTCCCTGCACCGCCAGGTAGATGGACAGCAAAAGCAGCACGGTGGTCGCCAGATACTCCCACAGCGGCGGCGAGCCAGCGGCCCGATTCATCATGACAAAAGGGGTGAAGAGCGGGATGTAGGACATCACGCGCGCCAAGGTGCCGTTGGGGTCTTGAGTGACGGGTATCATGGTGAGCAACGGCACGATCAGCGGTACGAGGAGCGGCCACATCAAGCTCTGCGCGTCTTTTAAGCTATTGCACAGCGAGCCGGCCCCTACCAACAAGCAGGCGTACAGCAGGAAGCCAGCCAAAAAGTAAAAAACAAAGGACCACAAGTACAGCGGCGTACTAGCAATACGGACGATAGAGGCCGCATCGTCCCCCAACGCGGCGGGTGCGATTACCACCCCTATCACAACGCACGCGACCCAAGTAAAAACCAAGGTCAGCCCAACCGCGGCCGTGCCCGCGATTTTTCCAGCCATTAACTCAAAGGGTGAGAGCGCGGACAGCAGCACTTCGATGAGGCGCGACGACTTCTCTTCTACCGTGTTGGTCATAAGCGTCTGCGCGTTGACAAATATCGCCATCCACAAGAGATAAACGAACGGTACGACGGCCCATTGCTGGACCCTATCGACCGTGGAAACCTCGGCCTCGTCGCCGCGCTTATCGACCTTGTGCTCGGCAAAATGCACTGGAGTATGCAGCCAGTTGCTCGTTGCTGCGTCGAGGCCCGCCTGTTCAATGCGCCGCGCCCGCACCGCTTGGAACACCCGGTCTGCAAACCAATGGCGCAAGTCCTGATCGGTCCGATTCAAAGAGATATATTTGCACCCCTCGTCGCTAGCGACGGGATCCGGAGCGATGACGAAGTAGGCAAAGAGCGCGCCGTCGTTCACCATGCGGTTGAGTGCGGCTGGCGGATCGTCGCCCTTGGGCACTTCCACCCGGACGTAGCGGCTGCGCGAGAGTTCCAAATCGAGGGCCTCTAACTCCTCGGCCGACACCTGCTGCCACCACTCGACGAGGCCCGCCGCAACCTCATCTTCGCCCGCCGTGAAGCCCTGAACCAGTGCTGGCCGCTCCGCTTCGTCCAAGCTCACATAGCCCTTCGCGGCCGCCCGAATCGCATCTGGCAAACGCTCCCAATCCTGCCCACCATCGCGATAGCGCTCGGCAGCATCCCGCAGCACTATACCCAGATCTTCGGCCAGAATGCCCTTTTCCACTTCCCCTAACGCAAAACCCGAATGGTCGATTACCGCATAGGTCCGCGCCTGTTTGGTTTCACTCAATAGAAGGGGCACCACAACGCTCAACGCGAGGATGAGCGGGAAGGCCAAGACGCCGAGCCAAAACCCCTTCGTGCGGACGTGCTCGGCGTATTCGCGCCGGGCAACTAAAGCAATTTTACGCATCGTCGGCCTCCCCTATGGCGCGGATGAAGATCTCGTGCAAAGAGGCCGTGCGCAGGGCAAAGCCCCGTATCTGCACCTTGGGAACGAGCGCGGCCAACAGCGCTTGCGAGTCCGCGCCCTCGGCCAGAAAAAGCTCGGCCCGCTTGCCCGAGTCATTGACCCGAACAACGCCCGGCAGCCCGCGCAGCACCCGCCCGTCGCCATCGTAGTCGAGCACTGCGGCGCGCCCCCCACTGGCGAGCACTTGGCCCAACGGGCCATCAACTACCTTTTGCCCTTTGTGGATCAGCGCGACAAAGTCGCATAGCTGCTCGGCCTGATCCATTAGATGGGTCGAGAAAATCACCGTTTTGCCGTCGCGGCGCATCTGCAAGATGACATCCCGCATCAGATCGCGGTTGACCGGATCGAGCCCGGAAAAAGGCTCGTCGAGAATGACTAGCTCGGGCTCGTGGATCAGCGCCGCGAGCAATTGCACCTTTTGCTCCATGCCCTTGGACAGCACCTCGCAACGCCGATCCTGATAGCCCCCGAGGCCATAGCGCTGCAACAACTCGGCCGCCCGCTGCTGGGCCGCATCGGCCGCAATCCCCTTGAGCTGCGCGAAATAGATCATGACCTCGGCGACCTTCATCTTCTTGTACAGGCCCTTTTCCTCGGGCAGGTAGCCGAGCTGGTCTTTGACCGCGAGGGCCTGTTGCCCATCCAGCAGGCCGATGCGCCCGGAGTCGGCGAAGAAGATGCTCATAATCATGCGGATCAGGGTCGTCTTACCCGCGCCATTGGGGCCCAACAGCCCGTAGATACACCCCGCGGGTACGCGCAGCGACACCCCGCGTACGGCCTCGACCGAGCCAAAGTGCTTCCACACGTCTTCGAGCTGTACCGCCGTTGTAAAAGCCATGCTTTCTGATCGCTCTCAATGCGTTTACAGGGACCGGGAAGAGCCATTCGCCCGTTTGCTCTATAATCTTATATTGAAAAACCCAAACATCTACAAGGCTTCGCCTGTACACAGGAGATCCCTCATGCCCAAACTCTTCGGTCGCAACTTCACCCGCCGCCAACTGCTCAACCGCGTCGGCGACATCAGCCAACTCATGTACGCCCGCCGCGCCGAGCGTCGCGAAGGATTCGAGCGCGGCGCGGACCTCATCGACGTGTTCAACGCTTCGGGCTTGGCATTTTCCGTTTTGCCCGGCCGCGCCCTCGACATTGCCTCGGCCCACTACAAGGGCCAGTCGCTGTGCTTCCGCTCTGGCCCCGGCGACGTCGGGCCGGCCTTCTACGAGTCACAGGGCTTCAAATGGGGACGCGGCTGGTTCGGCGGGCTAGTCACCTCTTGCGGCCTCGACTTTGTCGGCCACCCAGAAGTCGATCCCCAGGAAGAAAACGCCGAGATGCCGCTGCACGGCCGCCTCTCGTACATCCCGGCCAAAAACGTCGGTATTGAGGCGGGCTGGGAGGGTTCGGATTACGTCGTCCGCATCCGCGGCCAAATGCGCCAAGCCGAAGTCTTTGCCGAGAATCTGGAGCTGTCGCGCGAGATCTCGACCGTGCTCGGCGAGCGGAGCATCCACATCCGCGACCGCATCGAAAACCTGGCGGCCGACCGCTCGCCGCTCATGTTCGTGTATCACTGCAACCCCGGCTTCCCCCTGCTCGACGCCGGAACGCGTCTTGTCCTCCACAGCCACGAGAGCACCGAATGGACCGAGGACCACCCGGTTGGCCCCGCAGACTACGCCGTGGCCAAAGGGCCGCAACCACACGCCCACGACGATGTGTACGTGCATCGCCCCCGAACCGACCGCCAAGGGCGCGTCCACATCGGCCTGCTCAACGAGCCGCTCGGCTTGGGGTTGTATTGGCGGTTCAAGCACAGCGAGCTCCCCATCGTCAACCACTGGCAGCACTTCCACAAGGGCACTTACGTCACCGGCATTGAGCCGGGCAACTGCTCAGTGCTCGGCCGCGCCTGGAACCGCAAGCACGGGACCTTGCAGTACATCGAGCCGGGCGAGGTGCGCGAGTTCAACATGGAAATCGGCGTGTTGGACGGGGCGGACGAGATGCGAGACTTTGAGCAGAAGGCCGAGCGGGGATTGGCGAAGTAAGGCCACGCTGGGCGTTAGCGGAATCAAAGAGAAATGTACGTCAATGACCGACATCTCGTGAAGGAGACGTTCTAATGCTAACTCATCTACGTCTAAAGGGCTTCAAGTCCTGGCCCGATACCGGCGATATCAACCTGCGCCCAATCACGGGAATCTTCGGAACGAATAGTTCCGGCAAGACGAGCCTGATCCAAGCTCTTCTCCTCCTAAAGCAGACAGCCGATTCGCCAGACCGTTCACTGGTCTTCAATTTTGGCGACAGAAAGACGCCGGCAGACTTGGGCGACTTCCAAAGCACCGTTCATGGGCACGATGCGAATGGTTTCTTGGACATGGAGATCGACTGGAAAGTCGCCCGCCCCTTCAAAGTGGTCAACTCAAAGAACGCCAATCAGGTCGTCGCCGACAGCGAGCAGCTTGGCTTCCGGACTCAGGCTGAACAGATTGTACGTGAAATGGCGTATCGCGTCGGCGACGCCACTTTCGGTATGCGCCGGAGCTCAGGGAACAAACCCCAGTATGAACTCTTTTCGCACGGGACAGATTTCAGCTTTGTCCATGCTATGGGACGGAAATGGCCATTGCCTGCGCCCACCAAATGTTACGGCTTTCCAGACCAAGCACGAGCCTACTTTCAAAATGCCGGCTTTGTAGCCGATCTCGAACTAGCACTCGAAGAACGTCTGAAGGATGTGTACTATCTTGGTCCGCTACGTGCCTACCCCGAGCGTCGATATACCTGGACTGGAGCACAACCAATCGATGTGGGTCAGGCAGGGGAATTCGTTGTGGATGCGATCCTTGCCTCACGGGAACGAGGTGATAAGATCAGTCGCGGTCGAGGCTATAGACGCCTTACCCTTGAGGAGTACGTTGCGGAATGGCTCAAAAAGCTCGGACTCATCCACGACTTCCGCGTCGAACCTCTTGCCGAAGGAAGCCCAGTTTTTGCGGTCAAGGTTCGCCGTACTTCGGAGGCAGCCGAGGTCCTCATCACCGATGTCGGCTTCGGTGTCTCGCAAATCCTTCCCGTACTGGTGCTGTGTTTCTATGTGCCAGAGCACTCTACCATCATTCTAGAACAACCTGAAATCCACCTACATCCCGCAGTCCAAGCGGGTCTCGCGGACATATTGATTGACACATGGGACAAACGACGGGTGCAAGTCATTCTAGAGAGTCACAGCGAACACCTGTTGAATCGTTTGCAGCGGCGGCTTGCTGAGGGCAAGGTCAAAGAGGAAGCAATCGGACTGTATTTCTGCGAGACAAATAGGACGCGCTCGAATATCACGGAACTCAAACTCGACCTATTCGGCCATATCGTTAACTGGCCGCAAAATTTTTTTGGTGACCAGTTTGGCGAAATCGCTGCCATGAGTAAAGCTGCACTACAACGCAAGCGCGATAGGACCTCGTGATGTCGGAGGTCATAGTGGATACGAATGTCGCAGTAGTTGCCAATGGTTTTGCTCAACAAGCAAGTGATGAATGTGTTGAACGATGCATTGCTGAACTGGAGCGCGTAGTTAATGGATGTGTAGTAGTGCTTGACTCGGATGGATTGATACTTGACGAATATCAGAAGACACTGAGTTTCAGCGGACATCCCGGGATGGGTGACTCCTTTTTTAAGTGGCTTTTTTTTAATCAGGCTAATCCTGAACACTGCCGCAAAGTAGCAGTAACACCGCACACAGACCACGGCTTTGCAGAGTTCCCAGATGATTCTGCTCTTGCCAACTTCGACCGAGATGACAGAAAGTTTGTCGCTGTGGCACTATCGAGCAAAACCAACCCTCCGATACTCAACGCCTCGGACACGGACTGGTGGAACTATCGCAATGTCTTGGATCGACACGGCATCAAAGTGTCATTTCTGTGCCCAGAACTTATGGAACGGGCTGATCGGACGCTTTGATGAATTCGGAATCGTGGATTCAGTTGGCTACCAGCGACGACCCGCATTTTACGCCCCATCCTGTCTCCCCGGCTGCACCCTAGCTCACGGCAACCACTCCATCCTCACCTCGACCATAGTTCAACATGGAAATCGGCGTGTTGGACGGGGCGGACGAGATGCGAGATTTTGAGCAGAAGGCCGAGCGGGGATTGGCGAAGTAAGGCACACTGAAGAAAAAGGTTGGAGCCGCCTCCCGGACTCGAACCGAGGACCGTCTGATTACAAATCAGATGCTCTACCAACTGAGCTAAGGCGGCTCTCGTTTAAATTTACGCCATCGGATTATCCGTTACAAATGCTGGGCCATCCGGCGCGCCAAGTCCTCGCGCGTTATAGGCTCGCGGCCCGCCAGGTCCGGCGACAGCCCGGCCGCCCGCAGACGCTCGACGGGCGCGTCGGCCAAGGCGTCTGGATCGAAGCGCAAATGATCGGCGCAGCCCGGCCATATCCCCGCCACGGCCAGCATCTGTACGGCTGCAAAGGCCGGATGCCCAAGCGGCACATCTTCATACCAATACAGCGGCACGCCAGCCGTCAGCAAGGTCTGCTGGTACTGACGGCACCAAGCCGCGCTGCTGCACACCTCCGCTGGAGTCCGTTGCTGTCCCAAGCAAAACGCAGCCAACGCACCAGCGGCCTCGCCGATATTCCATTCCACGGGATGCAAGCGGTAGCAGCCATTGGTGATGTGCGTGGTGCCGATGTTTTTGCCGGCCGCCAACAGGTTGTCCAAGTGCCGCGACACGAGCGCACCCAACGGGATCTGGAAGGGCTTGGTAGGCGCGGTGTACACCACGTCGGTGGCTTGGCCGTGGATATCGATGGCGTACCAGCCCACGCCGACGCTGTCGCTAAAAGGAGCGGCACGCGCATGGGGTTGGTGCGGAGCAGCGACTTCTTGCTCGACAATGGTCTTGCGCGCTTCAATGCGCCGGGACTCGCGGATGTAGGGATACTGGGAGAAGCCGTCGGCAGTCCCCATGATGTCGGGGCGCAGCCTCAGCTCGGGATAACCGCGCCCGCCGCCGTCACGCGGCACCTCAGTTTGCAGCCAGTACAACAAGCCCAAGCTCAATTCCTTGGCCGCTGCTATCTGTTGCGCTTGCTCAGCGGGCGGCACGTCAATGAGGGTGCCGCCGGTGTAGTCATTGCCCTGCCAGTTGATCAACGCCACGTCCCCAGGCACCTGACCGGCGGCGAATTGATCGGCGCACAACAAGCGGCGGTAGGCCCAAAAGGAGCCGGGCAAATCGCCAGCGGTCTCAAAAAATCGGTAGGTGCGCTGGCCGCGGGCGTACTGCAAGGTCAAGGTGTAGGGCTGCTGGTCGCGGTGGTGCTCGTAGTTGGGCGGGCGGGGGATGGTGTGATCTTGACCAGGGCAGAAATCAACTGCAAACGGGCAGGTAAAAGACTGGGTTAGCTGCGGGGCCGGGCCTTCAGCGCGGGCGTGCGGCTCACCGGTCTGGGCGCGGCTTTCAGCACCAGAAACGTAGGGGACCGGCAACAAGGGTAGCAGGTCGCCCAATTCGGTGGCGTCGAGCACATACGCCGGGGCAAAGCGCAAGACGTGCGGGCCGCCATCTTGGATGACCTCTAGGGCGTGGATGGACTGGCCTTGGACGTGAACGGCAGCCACACGGGCGCGGTAAAACAGCATCAGGCGACCGGCTTCAACCTGCGGTGCGATCAACGACAGCAGGGCCGTTAGACCGGCGCGCGGCTCAAAGCACAGGGCAGAGACCCAGCCAGCCCCGGGGTTGAAGTGCGGGTCGTCGGGGTTTTTCAGTTTGTACTTGCGGCGATAGAACGCGCGGATGCCAGCGCGGAACTCGCCGTACAGGGCGGTGCCGCCAAAGTGCTCTATGTGCGGATGCTCGTCTAGGGCGGCGACGCCTTGGCTGGTGGCTTGGCCACCAATCCACGGGTTTTCTTCGGTCAGGCAGACCCGGTAGCCCAAGCGCGCGGCGCGCACGGCCGCCGCCACGCCGCCCAAACCGCCGCCCAAAACCAAGATGTCGCATTCAATGGTGCGAGTTTCCACGTCACACAAGTCCGGCTTGCGCCCACACGCGGCCCAGCGCGGCGGCCGTAGTCGCCACCGCCTCTTCTCGATTCATGGCGCGCACCTGTTCGCTGAACGGCTCGACCATGACCGGGCCGTCGTAGCCAATGTGCTGCAACGCACCGAGGAACGCCGCGATGTCGATTACGCCAGTCGCCCCGGGCAATTCGCGCACTTGGTCGAGCTGATCGTCAATTTCTACGTTGGCCGGTGCGTCGTTGACGTGGACATCCACCACTTGCTGGGGATGCAAGCGGCGCACATCCTCAGCCGCCTCGCGGGCCGTGTACCAATGCCAGCTATCGAGCAGCAAGCCCGCGTTTTCGCCCACGGCTTGGCACAGTTCCTCCATTTGCGCCATCGCGTGGACAAACTCGTACTTTTTGCTCGTCCATAGCGTTTTCGGCGCGACATATTCCAAACCCAGCCGCACCCCTTCGTCGGCGAGTATGGCCGCGGCCGGCCGCAACCGCTCGACGTGAAAGGCAAAGTTTTCTTGGTACGTCAGTTCGTCCGAGGTCGGCATAATCCAAGTCGCGGTCCGCCGCACCCCCAACGCCGCTGCGAGCTTGGCCAACGCGGGCAACTGCGCCAAGCTCCGTTGATAGGCGGCCTCCTCCCCGCGAAAATCAACGGGGAATCCCCACGCCGACAGCCGCACCCCTCGGCGCTCGGCTAACGCGAGGGCTTCTTCGGCGCCCAGGACCGCGACTTCACCGATGCTAAAGTGATAGCCGGCAAACCCGTGTCGCGCGGCCAAGTCAAGCCCGTCTGCGAGGTTTTCTACATTGACGCCGATAGCCCCCGGCGACAGCGAGCGAAACATAGCTTCTCCTTTTTGCGAGTAATGGCTGGCGCGTGATTCCATTTCATCAAACAAGGTCGACTTCTTACACCGAGACGGGACTTGTGCAAAGGAATCAAGCCACTGTGAAATGCACGATTAAAGATAGGTGTTGTTTGTCCATAACCTCTCTGTAAAAGTTCGGGGAGGTTGTCAGCAACTATTGACCAAAATAATAAGGCCGATCAAAAACAAAAATAGCATCCCACACATCCTAAGACCTTTATCAATACAACCCCTTTCCTCTTCTTTATTGCCAGACCGTTCAGCTCTCACAACCGGCTCACTAGGACGCGGCCGTGACTCCTTACGCTGCACGTCTGAGGCACCTCCTGTCTCCCGCCTCTTTCCTGCCACCCCTTCCGCCCCCAACGCTGTCCGCCACGCCACAATACTCTGCGGACGATCCCCCTCATCCACCGACAACGCCTCATCAACCGCCGAAAGAAACCCAGCACTCGCACGCCCCGCACACCGCTGCGAGACCGCAACCAGCGGATCATGACGAACCCGATCCGTCGCATCCGCCGGCACATCTCCCGTCAACGCCCGATAGCACACCCCACCCAACGCATAAATGTCCGTCCAAGCACCCTGACGACCCCGACTCGAATACTGCTCTATCGGCGCATACCCCGGCGTTACGATAGACGTAACCGAACGACTCTTAGCCCCGATCGCCTGACGCGCCGCGCCAAAATCCAACAGCACCGGCGAGCCATCCGAATCCCGCAGGACGATGTTGCCCGGCTTGATGTCACGATGCAGAAAATCCGCGCCATGCACGACCGCCAAACCGTCCAAAAGCGGATATAGAATTGCCTTGAGTTCGGCTTCGGTCAGCGTCCCTTTGCGCGTCAGATACGCCGACAAGTCCTCCCCTTCCACATAGTCCATCACAATGTAAGCCGTGCTATGCGCCGCAAAAAAGTGATGCACACGGACGATACTGGGATGCTGAAAGCACGCCAGCGTCCGCGCCTCGTCCAAGAACCGATCCAAACCCCATTGAAAATCCGCCGCCGCCTGCGACGTCTGGGGCACAACCGACAGGTCTTGTTCCCGGGTCGCCAAGTCGGCCGGCAGATACTCCTTGATCGCCACGGGAATATCCAACGTGACGTTCCACCCCAGATAGGTGATGCCAAAACCGCCGTGGCCAAGGACCCGATGAAACTCAAAATCCCGTATGCGCGTCCCTTGGGGCAACGCCAAGCGATGCTGTTCCTCACTCATAGCTTGTTCCTTCTTGTGGCTCGTTAAGTTCGACTTTCTCGCCCACACGCATGCTGTCTCTTGTCACCTCCTCCTGAGAAGCCGGGGCATTCTCTTTGGCGTCGGCTCCTATTGATCGTTGAACATCAGACGTTGCCGCTGGCGGCTCAACAGCCACATCTTCAGCCACATCTTCGCCCTGCCTAAGCCAATAAAGCACCCCCCATAAGACAACAACGCATAGTAACATCCCTAACAGTCTGCCCCAGCGTTTTCGGCCTGATCGCGGCTTGTCCTGAGCAGCTTCTCTCTCGTCAACAGCCGCCGCCGATTTCGTCCCCACGGCCGGCGCGTACAACAAGACAGTCGTATTGTCTTGGTGGGGCTGTTCGGCAGTTTCCACTGCTTGGATGAGGGCCGCAGCACTATCCTCCAACGACGCGTCTTGCGTTTCCTTTAGAATAGCGGCAATCTCTTGCTCGCTGAGGGTCATCAAACCATCACTCGCCAATAGCAGCCGGTCATCCTGCTTTACAGCTACCGGCTGCGACGACACGTCAACCAAATGTATGTCATCGCCCATGACCGCCGACCGCAGCGAATGCCGCCGCGGATCCAGAGCCGCTTCCTCTGCGGTCATACGCCCGGTTGCCACGAGATCCGCCAGAACCGGAGCCATAGAGTGGTCTGCATTCAAACGCTCCAATTGCCCCTCGCGGAACAACCACAACGGCGAGTCGCCCACGCTGATCCAGTTCAGCCCTTCGCTTGAAACAACCGCCGCGACCAAGGTCGAACCCATGCTGTCGAGTTCGGGATTTTTGGTAATAGCATCGGCGATGGCTTTATTCGCCCCTTCGAGACAATCCCTGAGCCGATCGACAATGGGCCCGGATGCCAGCGGATACGCCTCGACAAAGGTCTTACTCAAAAGGCCGCTAGCCGTCGCGCCGCCCACGTGACCGCCCATGCCATCGGCCACCAACAACATGGTGTGCTCGCTGCCATCCAGGCCGAGGTCGCGCCCGTCCAGCAGGCCGTAATCATCCTCTTGATACTCCCGTTTGCCGGGAATTTGCCGCGCGGCAAAGCGTCCGTCTAGTTCGTTCATCGCGCTTCACTACCTTCTGGCTCTTGCCAATCAAACTCGGCACCGCACAGCGGTACGAAACGAAGAACCGTATTACCGACGTTGATGTGACTCAGCGCCGGCAACTCAGTCGGCGTGAGCACGGGCTGGTCGCCGAGATACGTCAGGTTGGTGCCACCGCCGTGCTGCACGTAAAACTTTCGGCCGCGTGGATCGTACGTAATAACGGCATGACCACTGCGCGAAATCTGATCGTCGCCAAAATCCAGCTTGATGCGATCGGTTGCACCGCGGCCGAGCGGATTGGAACCATAACCCAACTGCACGGCCCGCCCTTTTCCCGGCCCCTCAACGATCACCAACCATCCTACAACCGGATCATCCATGCCGCGATCTTCTTCGGCGCGCTCTTGCCGCCGCTCCTCATCTTCTTGCCGCCGCCGTCCACCCACCAAGCGCGTCCGCTCCTCCGCGCCGACACTGGCCGGAGCGCGGTTTTCACCCATCCGCTGCGTGGGCGCATCTAAACGCCCGGCACCAGCCGGTTGCTCGCTGCCTTGTGGTGCCGGCGGCAACGGCCTGTTGGCTAGGTCTGTTCGTTTGGTCTCCTCTTTCCGCTTAGCGGTCTTCTCCTCAATGATTTTTCCGTCGGGGCCGCGATAAACAGGCATGGTGCCCTCCTATCTTTGGGTTATACCGGCTGTACAGGCGTCTCACCCACAGCTACTTCTCGTAAAGCCGATTGATTAAGTTGTCCAAACAGTACTGGCCGGATTGGTTTAGCGCCATCTCTTCCCGGCTCTGTGCAATGTGCAGCGCAAACACCAGCAGGGCCGATTGGACCAACGCCAGCAAGGTCGTGTAAAATGCTACGCCCAGCCGACCTGTGATCCCGGCCAGCAAGGTCGGATCCCGTGGGTCTTCAATGTTGGCGGCATAATCCAAGGCAAACGCGATGCCCACCACAGTGCCGATAAAACCCAACGTGGGTATCAGCCATACGAGATAGCGCAACATCGCGTATTTGAGTTCGAGCTCGTGCTGAAATAATTCGAGGGACGAGTTCAACAGCGAATTGGCTTGGTCCACGGAATGGCTGCCCTGAAATTGTAGAATACAGCGCATGATCAGACGCTGCAAATAAAAGGTTGGCTTCTCGGCCATAGGCCGCACCTTTTGATAAAAGGAACCCAAATCCCGCGCCCGCAACATGACCTCATCGTCCTCCGGCAGATAGCGTTTTGACACCTGCTCCATTTCCAGCTTGGCTTGGTTAAACCGCACCCAGAGTTCACCGCAGCCGACCCAAAACATGAGCCACATGACGTTTTGGATCGTAAACGGATAGGGAAAATTTTCCGTGTGACGATCTAGCAAGAAAGCACCGGCCGCGGAATCGGGATCCGCGAAAATTAGACTCATAATCGCTATGGATATGATGCCTCCTAACAGACTAATGCCGCTCGCTTTTAGGCGTTGTTCCAGCTCTACCCCTTGCCCTTTTGCCATGTCAATCCTCCTCGCCAATGATCTCACCCGTATCTGCGTTGCGCCGCACTGGTCCCTGGGGCCGGGATGCACCCTCTTCTGAACGGCATTCCCTCGGCGCGGCCATGGCGATAAGTGCGGGTGCGGTCGTCTGATAATGACCGAGTAAAATCGCGTCTGTCGCGCTTATAGATTCTTGCCGGATACGTCTCCACTCGCCGTTCCGCGCAACATAACTACCTCGGCTGCTGGCGCAATCGGTCAGGTAGTAAGAGCCGCTTTGCATCGCAATGAGTTCGGCGTGAATACGAGAGACCGAAGCATGGTCAATCTGGATGTCCACGCCTGAGCCACGACCAATTCGATATACCAAAAATCTCGACTTGTTCATGTCAACCCGGCTTGGCTCCCACGACATACCCATTGTTCCGTTCTGTTAGCTCCACTAGAAAATCAATGAATTTTCGGTCTGACACGTAATTGCCAACGGCTACGGCGTGTATGGGTATTTTTTGCCTATTTTTATTCGTTACAGCCCGCACGACCATGCGCCAATCTTCTGAGGGTTCTGAGGGCGCACCATCACTCAATAGGATGATTTCTTCGGGGCGCAATGCAATCGCCGCCAGCAAGGCTGCGAGTGTGGGCGTACCGCCACCCACCGATTTCATCCAGTCGCTCACCTGTCCCATAACGCGATCGCGCGTATTCTTCTTCACTTGAAAGTAGCCTCTACTTTGAGGCCAATAGTGCAACTGATTTGAGCCTTGAAAACCAATGAGACAGACTGCTATTTCCGACTTAAAAGCAGCGAGCATGTCTTGTATGGACAACGTTATGAACTGGCGATAATCTTGCTGTCCACGCTGATAAATACTGCCCGACATATCTATGACGAACGCGAACTTCTTCGCCTTCGTCTTAATGCCCAACAAAACAGTGGTGTCGTCTATCTCCCGTTGCAAAGCCTCCACCCGTTTTACAAGCTGACTTTTTGTTTTAGGCGCTTTGGCCTTTGCCTGCTCCAGCTTGGCTTTTTCCCGCTCCAATTTGGCCTTTTCCCGTTCTAGTTTGGCCTCGGCCCGCTCCAATTTGGCCTCCGCTTGCGCCAACTGAGCCTTTGCCTGCTCCAACTCAGCTTTCTCTCGTTCCGCTATGTTCAGATTCGGGAAAAAGGGCAGTAGTACTATGGTAATGAGTATAAAAGCACCAAGAGCCGATGCGAACAGATCAAGCGCAGACATACTAAAGATGCTGACCTCTCGGCTGCGTTTTTTCATGCTCAATACCCTAGCTAAAGTTTGGACGCCACGAGCACCAAATCGCCCAGCGCGACTTTGGCCCCATAGTCCAACCTCATTGGCTTAAAGGGCGACAAACGCTGCTCATTCAGCAACGTCCCATTGCTGGAATTCAAATCTTCGACGTAAAATTGATCCCCATCGGCTGCAATCCGCAGATGCCGGCGGGATACATTTTTATCCGCGACGATTTCATCCACCAAATCGGGATGCCTGCCGAGCGAAAGCCCTAATCGCTGACCGACAAACCGGGCGGGCGACAACTCAATGCAGACGCGATTGCCGCCACCGTCAAAACCGGCCAGCACGAGGCCGCGACTTGGGCCTTTTGCAATGGCTTCTATCTCTTCTTTTTGGGTTACGCGCCGACTCATCTGTTGGACGAGCTGGCGTGGCTTTTCCAAGGTCTGCTGAGCGAACTGGCGCGGCTTCTTTAAGGCAACAACCAAGGCCGCCAAGGCCACACTGCCCAACAACAGAAGCCAGAAGAAAAATCGATCGCTTGCTTCTTCTGCTTGCACTCGCGCTTGTTCGGCCTCGCGTCGTGCTTTCTCCGCTTCGCGCTGGGCCTTTTTTGCCCCGCCAGAACTCCCCGTACCGCTCGCCGCCACACAATCGTCGCTCTCCGATTGAAAAGCAATGCCGTAGTCGTCTAATAGGTTCGCCAATTCCTTTATATGCGAAGACCAGTAAATGCCCGCTGCGTGGGGCACCCGCGTCACCCCGCTAGCTGGACTGGTAATGACGACGAGAGACGCCTGCGTATTAACGCCGATTGCCCGGTTACAATCATCTAGTAAAGGACCGCCGCTGTTGCCCGGGTTAGTCGGCGCATTGTGCTGAATAATCGCGAGCTCTTGCGTATGCCATGCTCCGGCAAAAATCCTCCCAATGACGCCGTCTTGCACGGTCGGATCGTAAGCCGGTCTGTTCCGGTCCGCACCACCGGGATAGCCTATGGACCACACCTTCTGCCCTTTTGTGGCTGGTGCGAGTGAAAGCGTGATCGGCGGCAAGGTTATATCTGGGATATAGACGATTGCGAGGTCGAGCTCCTCGGACATGGCGACTACTTCCACATCGTATAGCTCGTTGGAGTTTGTTGGAATGACTTTGATCGAGTTGGCGTCGGCTATGACGTGGATATTGGTCGCAATATAGCCTTGATCATTTATGGCAAATCCAGTACCAGCACCAAGCCCTTGGTCGGTCTGCCTTATAATGCGTACCACACTCTTTTCAAGCGCGGCAAAGTCTGGTGCGGCAACAGCGCGACACGGCAGCAGAAGTACGCACAAAAAAAAGACGAGACGCCAGCGTCTGGAGCGATGCAATGTTCACTCCTGAACTAAACGCACGACAAAAACAACCGGCCCGATCTCCAGCCGATCATTGTTTTGCAATAGCACCTGTTCGCGGGGATTGAGCAGACGACCATTAACCTTGGTGCCATTTAGAGCATCCAAATCCTCTGCGTAGAGTTCGCCGTCAACGCACGTAAGCCGGACGTGTTCACGGGAGACTTCTTCGTGGTCAATGATAAATTCGGCATTGGCCGGGCTTCTTCCGAGCGTCACACCAGCCCGATCACCCAATGCCAATGCCGATACGGTCAATGCGAAGGGCCGGTCGGTGCTGTCTCGACCTTCCAATAGACATCTAAAAGGCGCGGGTTGTGGTGCGTTCGCCGCGGCTTGACGCGCTACTTCGGCCGTTTGTTCGGCTTCGCTCACGCGGGATTCGGCACTCTGTAATTGCTCCTTTTTGCGCCGCGAGGAAAGCCACCAACCGAGGAGTGCGAGCAAAACTAGTCCCGCCCCGGCGAGAAGGCCCCACTTCAACCGTTGCGCGGCCTTCTCTTCCATAGTTTTGAGGCTGTCGGCGACCGCCTTACTGGCCGAATCGGCCTGCGCTTTCGCCATCTTCAGACTGTCGGCCTTGGCTTGTGCCATCTTGAGGCTGTCGGCCACTGCTTTCTTTGCGGAATCGGCCTGCGCTTTCGCCACCTTGAGACTGTCGGCTTTGGCTTGTGCCATCTTGAGACTGTCGGCGACTGCCTTACTGGCCGAATCAGACCGCGCTCTCGCCTGTTCTGCGGCGCGCCGATTGATCTTCTCTTTGGCCTGCGCCTTTTCTGCGGCTTTGCTTACCGAGTCGGCTTTAGCCTGAGCCTGTTCTGCGGCTTTACTTGCCGAGTCGGCTTTAGCCTGAACCACCTTGAGGCTATCGGCGGCGGCTTTTCTATCGCGTTCAGCACGTTCAACAGCACTCAGGCATTCTGCTTCAACCACTGTATGTGCGATCTCTCGCTCTTTGAGCACAGTTATTATGTCACCGCTCCGCAGCGCAAAAATGGTACCTTTGGGCTTAGCTTTCCGAAACGGCCACGAGCCGCTATTCGCATCTGGCAGATTGATGGCGACGACATCCCCACACTCATTGAACAAGGGCATGCCAAAGTCTTGGGCCGTTATCAAGGCATTGTGTTGGAGCAAACGTGCCACAGGACGGCTAGCTTTCTTGCCAAAGACAGCTTGGTATGTGCCAATCGTTCCGCGAGTAAGCCGCACATCCTTCGGACCTTCAAACCGCAGCGTCTGCACGACCCGGCCTACATCGGCCCCTTGCTCAGATAAACTGAGGGACGGCAAATTCAAGCCCTGTACGCGCAGCAGGGCCAAGTTCATGTCGCGGCTAGTGAACACCCGCTGCGCCACGAGTTCGGCCCCGGTATTCAGAGAGAACACGGTCAATCCCTCGGCCTTGGCTATAAGATGGGCATTCGTCAGCACGTAGCCCGCTTCGTTGACGACAAACCCGCTCCCTTCAACCGCGATTTTGTGATCGTCATAAGCGCGAACCCGCACGATGCTTTCAGAAACAACATCGACACTTATTTGCGCCGAGACGGGGCTTATGCAAAGGAACCAAGCTATTGCGAAATGCACGATGAAAGATAGGTATTGTTTGTTCATAACCTCTCCGTTGTCAGCAGCTAAAAATCAGAAGAAAAAACAAAAATAGGAACCCAAACCCCATTTCTTGGCGACGAGTTACTAGTTCGCTTTCATTTCCCTGAACCAGTCAGAAGATGGTTTCTGACAGAGAAAGACTATAGCAACTATCTCTATGATGCTTTGTACGATGCCAAGCAATTCCGACATAGCATTTATATCAACATCACGTGATATTAGAATCAATAAAAAGATAGGTATGCGTATGATGGACAATACCAAAAAAGTGATACGTGCCCAATTGCGGCCTTCTCCGATCTTGAGGATGAAGAGCCTCTGCAACAGCCCCCCTCCTATTACTCCTATTAATACGCCGGGTACATACTGAAACGGCCCCATTCTTAGTCCTTGAAACGGACCCCATACTATTGATCCTATGAATGCTGGGAATGCTAGGAGTATACTTTCACCGACGGGAACATTACTCCCCACTGATTTGGACATAATGATAATGGCCTCAAAAAGTCTAATCCCAAGTGCGATATAGAGCAGTTTGATTGCGGAAGTAATTTTGTGCGGTCTAGTGCTCTGATTTTGGTCCGGCGTACTCTGCTTGCTATCTCTCACGATAGGCGCACTCTCTGCCGTATTCTGCGGGTCGCCGTCCACCTGCGTAACCAGTGCATCGAGAATGCCCCTCACGATAGGCGCACTCTCTGCCGTATTCTGCGGCGCTACCGCCTCAGTATCTACTAACGGAGCAGTTTGCTCCCTACGACGATCCTCTTGCACTGGAACCGAAGCCTCCAACGCTGTCCGCCACGCCGCAACACTCTGCGGACGATCTCTCTCATCCACCGACAACGCTTCATCAATCGCCGACAAAAACCCAGCACTCGCACGACCCGCACACCGCTGAGAGACCGGAACCAGCGGATCGTCGCGTATCCTATCCATCGGATCGTCCGGCACGTCTCCGGTCAACGCCCGATAACACACCCCGCCCAACGCATAAATGTCCGTCCAAGGCCCTTGATGCCCCCGGCTCGAATACTGCTCAAGCGGCGCATACCCCGGCGTCACGATAGACGTAACCGAACGACTCTTCGCCCCGATCGCCTGACGCGCCGCGCCAAAATCCAGCAACACCGGCGAGCCATCCCCATCCCGCAGGACGATGTTGCCCGGCTTGATGTCACGATGCAGAAAATCCGCGCCATGCACCACTTCTAAAGCACTCAACAGGGGATACAGAATCGCCTTGAGTTCGGCTTCGCTCAGCGTCCCCTTGCGCGTCAGATACGCCGACAAGTCCTCCCCCTCCACATAGTCCATTACAATGTAAGCCGTGCTATGCGCGGCAAAAAAGTGATGCACCCGGACGATACTAGGATGCTGAAAGCGCGCCAAAGTACGCGCCTCGTCCAAGAACCGATCCAAACCCCATTGAAAGTCCGCCGCCGCCTGCGAGGTCTGAGGCACAACCGACAGGTCTTGTTCCCGGGTCGCCAAGTCGGCCGGCAGATACTCCTTGATCGCCACCGGGATATCCAACGTGACGTTCCAGCCCAGATAGGTGATGCCAAAACCGCCGTGGCCAAGGACCCGATGAAACTCAAAATCCCGTATGCGCGTCCCTTGCGGCAACGCCAAGCGATGCTGTTCGTCGTTCATGGTCTCTTCGGTCATTTCAAGGATTGGTTTATTTTGTACCACCATAACGGCGCAACACCGCCGCCGCATCTGAAGCATTCGCCCTCAACGCAACGTATAGAGGCGTCCGGCCATAGTTGCTCTTCTCGTTGACCGACGCTCCCTGATTCAGCAACAACACTATCGTCTCTGAAGCATTCATCTCCGACGCACAGTGCAGCGGCGTCAAGCCATCATTGTCCTTCGCGTTGACTGACGCTCCCTGATTCAGCAAAACCGCTACCGCCCTCAAAGCATTCTCACTTGACGCCCAGTGCAGCGGCGTTTCGCCACCTTTGTCCTTCGCGTTGACTGACGCTCCCTGATTCAGCAAAACCGCTACCGCCGCTGAAGCATTCTCCAACGCCGCCCAGTGCAGCGGCGTCCGGCCATAGTTGTCCTTCGCGTCGACTGACGCTCCCTGATTCAGCAAAACCGCCACCGACTCTGAAGCATTCTCACTCGACGCCCAGTGCAACGGCGTTCTGCCATCGTTGTCCTTCGCGTTGACTGACGCTCCCTGATTCAGCAAAACCGCTACCGCCGCTGATTTCAACACCGCACGGTGCAGCGGCGTTCTGCCATCGTTGTCCTTCGCGTTGACCGACGCTCCCTGCTCTCGTCGCTGCTTTTCCAGTGCCGCTTGTTCGCGACGCTGCTTATCCAGTGCCGCCTGCTCTCGACGCTGCTTATCCAACGCCGCCTGCTCTCGACGCTGCTTATCCAGTGCCGCCTGCTCCCGACGCTGCTTCTCTGCCGCCTGCTCCCGACGCTGCTTGTCCAACGCCGCTTGCTCCCGACGCTGTTTCTCTAGTGCCGCCTGCTCCCGACGCTGCTTGTCCAACGCCGCTTGCTCCCGACGCTGTTTCTCTAGTGCCGCCTGCTCCCGACGCTGCTTCTCTGCCGCTTGCTCCCGGCGCTGCTTTTCTAACGCCGCCTGCTGCTCGTACTGTTCGACAACTATCTGCTGCTCGTACTGTTCGTCAACTATGAACCCAATAAAACCGACCGCCACCACACTCAAGGCTATGACAAGCCGTTTGTACGGCGACCGATCCGGCGACTTTGAGTCCGGCGCACTTTCCTTGCTATCCCTCACGATAGGCGCACTCTCTGCCGTATCCTGCGCGGCTACCGCCTCAGTATCTACTAACGGAGCCGTTTGCTCCCTACGACGCTCCTCTTGCACGGGAACCGAAGCCTCCAACGCTGTCCGCCACGCCGCAACATTCTGCGGACGATCCTCCTCATCCACCGACAACGCCTCATCAATCGCCGAAAGAAACGCTTGGCTAGCTTGCCCCGCACACCGCTGCGAAACCGGAACCAGCGGATCACGACGCACCCGATCCGTCGCATCCGCCGGCACATCCCCGGTCAACGCCCGATAGCACACCCCACCCAACGCATAAATGTCCGTCCAAGCACCCTGACGACCCCGACTCGAATACTGCTCAAGCGGCGCATACCCCGGCGTCACGATAGACGTAACCGAACGACTCTTGGCCCCGATCGCCTGACGCGCCGCGCCAAAATCCAACAGCACCGGCGAGCCATCCGCATCCCGCAGGATAATGTTGCCCGGCTTGATGTCCCGATGCAGAAAATCCGCGCCATGCACGACCGCCAAACCGTCCAAAAGCGGATACAGAATCCCTTTGAGTTCGTCTTCCGTCAGCGTCCCTTTGCGCGTCAGATGCGCCGACAAGGTCTCGCCTTCGGCATATTCCATCACGATATACGCCGTGCCATGCGCCTCAAAGAAACGATACACCTTAATGATGTGGCGATGATCAAAGCGGGCCAAAGTACGCGCCTCGTCCAAGAACCGCTCTAACCCCCACTGGAAGTCGCCGCGAAATTCGCTGGCTTGCGGAGCGACGCTGTGGTCCGCGATGCGGGTGGCGATGTCGGAAGGTAGGTACTCCTTGATGGCGACGGCTTTGTCCAAGTTGTGGTCAAAGCCCAGATAGGTCATACCAAAGCCACCAAAGCCCAAAACGCGAACCAGTTCGTATTCTTGCAACCGATGGCCTTGCGGCAAGGCGTTGAGAGGTTGTTGCGCTGCGCTCATAATATCTCCGGTTGGTTCAAAATCAACTCATTCACAGTATCACATCCCCCACACCTCAATCGCCACCCCACTAGCCGCCGCCCGACGGCAGCGAAACACTTTATCGTCCCACCGCCGCCCGGCTCGCCGGTCGAAAATCACCAGATGCCCGGACTCGGCCGCACAGCGATCCATGTAGGCCGCGGTCTGCTCCAATCCCTCAGCCATCGTCTGCTCCAAACTCTTGTGCAACACCTTACACTCGATCACCACCTTGCGCGTCTGCCCCCCCTGCGGCCACACCAGCAGCAAATCCGTCCGCATCCGACCCAAGCCGTATTCGCGCTCGATCCGACCGCCGCTGTTGACGATCCGCTGCAAAAACGCCTGAAGCAGCAGTTGCGGCCCGGCTTCCTTGTACTGGAACCGCTCCACCCAGTGCTCCGAATGCTCGCGGAAGAACGCTTGAAACGCCGACAGCAATTGGCCCACGTCTAAGCCGCCATCGGCATCCACATACCACGCGGTCTCTTGCTCAAACTCCTCTTGCACCACCCACGTCAGTTCGCGTGGTACCACCTCGGCGTAGATCGGATTGGCCATACGCAGCGGACGATCCTGAGCCACCAGCCCCAGATCGCGCACATACTCCAAGTCGCGGTCGGCAAAGTAGCGTTGTGGTCCCCCACTCAGCAGCGGCTCAACCACCCGCCGCACCCGCTCCTCCTTGAGCTTATCAGTCAACTGATCCAAGTGCGTCTCGCGCCGTGCGATGAGTTGCTCGCACGCCGCGCCAATCGCCGCCGCGCTAATGGGACGACTGCGGTCTCGCCCGGCCGCACTCTTAAAGCAGGCTTCATACGCCAAGGCGTTGACCAGCCACGGCTGCCCTTGGGTCAATTCCCAGAGCGCGTACTGCGCGTCGTCGGTGAACACCTGCCCGGTCTCTTCGGTGTGCTGCGCCAACAGCGTTTGCACTTCCGCTAAGCTGAACGTGCCGAGTCGCAGCGATTCAGCCTTGATGTTGAATGCGCTGCCGCCGGTGATGATGGCGTTTTCTGCCGTCGACTGAATTCGATAGTCGCGCACATCGCGCACCCCGCACAATACCACGCTCTGCGGAAATCCCGCCGGCCGCAAATCGTAGCCCGCCCGCAACTGCCGCAGCACGGATACGAGAGTGTCGCCGACCAGCGAGTCGATCTCGTCGATCAGCAGCACCAGCGGCATGGGATCGGCGGCCGCCCAGCGCGTCAACGCCTCGCCCAGCGCACCCGAACCGTATTTCGCCAAAAGATCGGGCCAGATCGCATCCAAAAACTCGTCGCCCATCAAACGCGCCCGAGACGCCAACCCACCCAGCACGATGGGCATCGCCCGTTCTACATCTTCGCGCAGGGCTTGGGCCGCTTCAATGTTGACGTACACGCAACGATAGACCCCCTCTCGATTGAGCAGGTCGCGCAGGGCCAGCAACGTCGAGGTCTTGCCAGTCTGCCGCGGCGCGTGCAAAACGAAATACTTCTCGTCGCGAATGAGCGCACGCACCTCGGCGAGGTTGATCCGATCCAACGGTGGAATGCAGTAGTGTCTTGCCGGCTTGATCGGCCCCGCCGTATTAAAAAAACGCATCGTCCTATCTCCGAACCCGCCAACCTTCACGTCCGCCCCCCATAATGGCGCAACAAACGCACCATCTTCGTCTCGAACCCAAAGAAACGGAGCAACGTACTGACCATGTCTTTTTTGTGTATGGCAAGAAACAACGGCGTCCAGCCATCGCGCGTCTTGGCGTTGACATCCGCGCCGCGATCCAACAAAAGCTCGGCGACGCGAAAAATATTTCGCATCGTCGCAATATGCAGCGGCGTCAGGCTGTCGTGGTAGTTCTTGGCGTTGATATCCGCGCCGTTGTCGAGCAAAAACTCCGCCGCCGCCACCTTGTTCCGCATCGTCGCAATATGCAGCGGCGTCAGGCCGTGGTAGTAGTTCTTGGCGTTGATATCCGCGCCGTTGTCGAGCAAAAACTCCGCCGCCGCCACCTTATCCCGCGCCACCGCAATATGCAGCGGGATCAGGCCGTCTTTATCTTTGGCGTTGACATCCGCGCCGTGCTCTAGCAAAAGCCGCGACACCTCAGTCTCGTTCCGCATGGCTGCACTATGCAGCGGCGTCATTTTTTCTTTATCCCCGGCGTTGACATCGGCCCCGCGGTCCAGTAAGGAGCCAGCCAAGCCGGGCAAGTACAGGGCCGCTGCGTGGTGTAGGTCCGTCTGCCCCTTATCATCCACCGTTGCCAAAGACGGCTCGTGCCCTATCGCCGCGACAAACTTCTCTTTTTCTTTTTCAAGCTGTTTTGCGCTGTCCATAGCCTTTTCTCAAACGCTCCTTATCCACCTTGGTCACACCGCCACATTATGCCGCGGCCGTCCCGCTAAAAATGCAATCACATTATCCACCGCGCCCTCGTTCAGCAAATCCACGCCCTCGGGCGTCTGATCCGCGGCATGAGGCGTTAGCACCACCTGCTCGCAATCGAGGATGGGATCGTCGTGCGGCAGCGGCTCTTGCGGAAACACGTCCAGCCCGGCTCCGCCCAAATGCCCAGACAACAGGGCCGCGCGCAAGGCGTTGATGTCCAGCACATCGCCGCGCGCACCGTTCAACACCAGCGCCCCCTCCTTCATCAGGCCAAACTCGCGCACCCCGAGCAAATGCCGAGTATCCTCGGTCAACTTCACGTGTAGACTGACCACATCCGCGGCCTGTAACAACTCGTCGATCTCGACAAAGCGCACTCCGTAGGCAGCAGCGCGTTCCGGCGACGGACGGAAAGTCCACGCAATGACCTCCATGCCGATGGCCCGTCCCAACCGCGCCATCTCCGCGCCAATCGGCCCGGTGCCCACCACGCCCAACACCTTGCCCTGCAACATGGTGTTCATCTTGCGCGTCCAGCGGCCAGCCTTCAGCTCGGCGGTCTGGAAATAGGCGCGCTTGGCCAGCGCGAACATCAGCCCGAACATGTGCTCGGCCACCACGGGCGCGGTGCGACCGGGCTGGTTCGACACCACAATTCCGAGCTGCTTGGCCAGCTCTAGGTCGATCATATCCGTGCCGATGGAGCAGGTGGCAATCATCTTGAGCGCGGGCAAACGGCGCATTTCCTCGCGCCACGTGACGACTCCGCGCGTGTTGATAATAACGTGTGCGCCCTCGGCACGCGCGACTTTCTCATCCGCGCTTTGCGGCGTATCCTCAAAAAGCGCGACATCCCCGTAGGGCGCGAGCCGCTGCAAATGCGGCGAACCGGCAATCTGGCTTGGATTGTCGCCGGGTACTACGATCTGTACGCGTTCTGGCATGGCATATCCTTCCTTGTCAGTGTATATTCTGGCCCGCTATAAACCCAAAAAACGCACCCAACGTCAAGAAAGGACGCCATGAAAATTGCCTTACAGGAAGGGCTGCTGCCCGGAGAAAGCCTCGCGGAAAAGCTCGACTTCGCCGAATCGCTGAACGTCGAAGGGCTAGAAGTCAGCGGCCGCACACGCCTGTACGATCGCGTTGAAAAATACGAACAGGCCCTCGCCGGTCGCTCCATCCAGATCGCTTCCATCTGCGGCCAAGAAACCTTTGACTGGCTCGACCCCGACCCGCACAAGCGCGCCAACAGCCTCGCCGAGACCCGCCGCCAACTCGAAGCCTGCGGGCACTTTCAAGCCGTCGGTCAGATCGTCCCCCCCATCTTTGGGCCGCCGCGCATACCCGACCTTTCGCCGCTCCAAGACGCCATTTCCTTAGAAAAGGCCCTGCTCGTCGAGTTGGTCAAAGAGCTCGCCGCCCATGCCGCGGGCCAAGGCACCCTACTCCTGCTCGAACCCCTCAACCGCTACGAACAACACCTCTTGCGCCGCCAAGCCGACGGCGTCGAAATCATCGAGCGCGCCGGTAGCCCCCAAGGCGTGGCCCTGCTCAGCGACTTCTTCCACATGCACATCGAAGAGACCGACACCCCGGCCGCGTTCCGCCAAGCGGGCCACCACGTCGCCCACGTCCACCTGGCCGACAACACGCGCCTACAGCCGGGCACCGGCGACATTGACTGGCGCGCGGGCTTACAGGCCCTCAAGGACATCGGCTTTAGCGGCTATCTGGCCTACGAATGCGGCATCGCAGGCGCGCACCGCGACGCACTCAAACAGTCGGTGCAATTCGTGCGCGAAACCATTTCTCAACTCGAATGACATGAGCGAAATGGCCCCCCCGCCCACCTACGATCGTCCCGAACTCTACATCAACCGCGAACTCTCGTGGCTCAACTTCAACGCCCGCGTGCTCGAAGAAGCCCAAGATCCGCGCAATCCCCTGTTAGAGCGCGTCAAGTTCATGGCCATCGTCGCCAGCAATCTCGACGAGTTCTACGAAATCCGCGTAGCCGGTCTGCTGCAATTGCACGAATCCGGGGCCAATCCCAGCCGCCCCGATGGCTTAACTCCGGCCGAGCAACTCGAGCGCATCACCCAACAAGCCCACGAGCAAGTCGCCGAACAGTATCGCTGCTGGAACGAGGACCTCATCCCGGCCTTAGCCGCCGAAGGCATCTACCTATGGGAGGCGCGCCGACTCAAAGACGAACATCTCGACTTTGTGCGTCAGTACTGGGAAGAAGAACTCGAACCGATCCTCACGCCCATCGTCGTCGATCCGGCCCATCCCTTCCCCCACGTGCTCAACAAGGCCCTGTGCATCGGGGCCTTGCTCGAAGAACAGGGACAGACGATGATGGGCGTGGCAACCGTGCCGCGCGTGCTACCGCGCATCTTGCGCCTGCCCGACCAAAGCGACGGCCTCCACTTTGTGACCTTGGCCGGGATCATGGATATACAGGTCGAAGAACTGTTCTTCGGCTACGAGGTCATCGGCTCGGCTCCGTTCCGCATCACCCGCAACAGCGAGTTATATGTCAACGAAGAAGACGCCGACAATTTGCTGGAAGAAATCGAGGAACAGGTCACCAAACAGCGCCAAGCCGACGCCGTGCGGCTAGAGATCGCGCTGGGCGCACCCGACCCACTCGTATCGCTCTTGCAACAGCAATTCGATCTCGACGACAGCCTAGTCTTTCGGGTCAACGGGCCGGTCAACCTCCATCGGGTCATGGCTCTTTACGGCCTGGTCTCGCGGCCGGCCCTCAAGGATCCGCCCTTCACACCCGTGGAGCGCGATGTACCCGCGGACTCCGACGCCTTCTTCGACTCCATCCGCGCGGGCGACATTCTCCTCCACCATCCCTACGAGTCGTTTTCTACGGTGATCGATTTCATCCGCATGGCGGCCAATGACCCCAAAGTGCTGGCCATCAAACAGACCATCTACCGCACGGGCGACGACTCAGAGGTGGGGCAGGCACTCATCGACGCGGCCGAGCGCGGCAAGGAAGTGACCGTGCTCGTCGAACTAAAAGCCCGCGGCGACGAAGCGGCCAACATCGAATGGGCCAAGCGCCTCGAAAACAGCGGCATCCACGTGATCTATGGCATCATGGGCCTGAAGACCCATTGCAAGCTGTCGATGCTGGTGCGCCGCGATCAAGATCGCCTGCGTCGCTACGCCCACTTGGGCACCGGCAATTACAACCACACCACGGCGCGGCTCTACACAGATCTGGGGCTGATTACGGCCGAGCCAACGATCACCGCCGAGGTGGCCGAGGTTTTCAACATGCTCACCGCCCACAGCCGCATCAGTCAATTTGAAAAACTGCTAGTCGCGCCCTCCGGGCTGATGCAAGGCATGCTCGACCGCATCGAGCGCGAAAGCGAACACGCCCGCGCCGGTCGGCCAGCCGCCATCATCGCCAAGATGAATGGCCTCATGGACCCGGCGATCATCAAGGCCCTGTACGCGGCCTCGCAAGCCGGCGTCGAAATCGATCTGATTGTGCGCGGCATTTGCTGCTTGCGCGCCGGCCTCGACGGCATCAGCGAGAACATTCGCGTGTACAGCATCATTGGCCGATTCCTAGAGCACAGCCGCGTCTTTTACTTTGCCAACGGCGGCGACGAAGAAATCTGGCTCGGCAGCGCAGACTGGATGAATCGCAACCTGCGTACCCGGGTCGAAGTCGTTTTCCCCATCTTGGATCCCGGCCTGAAGCAGCGCGTCTATCGCGAGCTCCTCGTCTTCGCGCTCGCCGATCGCGCCAAATCTCGGCAAATGCGCCCAGACGGCGCGTACATCCGCCGCCAGCCCGAAGGCGACGCCCCGGGCGACAGCATGCAGAATCTGCTCATGCGCCTAGCCCTCGGTGAAGACCTTGACGTCGAGTGCTAGCGCACCGGAACCCAATGCACGAAGAAAGAGACCCAATGCACGACCTACTCGCAGAAATCAACTCGCCCATTTTAGCCGACATCCACCGCATCGGCCTCGTTTTGGCGGCTGGCCACGGCAAGCGCATCCGCTCGGAGACCTCCAAGATGCTGCACGAAATTTGGGGCCAGCCAACGGCCGTGCGCGTGGCCCGCGCCGTGCAAGAAGGGCTCGACAGCCCCAATCAGGTCATCGTCGTGGGCATCAAGGGCCTAGACGTCGCCCGCGCGGCCGGCCCCCAACTAGGGCGTCTTTTCGCCTACCAAGAAAACCCGGTCCTCGGCCGGCCGGCCGGAACCGGCGACGCCGTGCGCGTTGGCCTCCAAGCCTTGCCCGCCACGGCGGCCGACCGCGACGTGTACGTCTTTTTAGGCGACATGGGGCTGTTGACCGAGCAGGTCGTCGCCCAATTTCGCGCCAGTTTTGAAAGCACCGACTGCGACATGATGGTGCTCACGGCCCTGTACAATGGCCCGGCCGAGACCAACTCCTATGGCCGCATCCTGCGCGTACCAGCCACCGATGCGGCGGGACCGGACCGCGACAAGGTCATTGAAATCAGAGAGCACAAGGACATCCTCAGTCTCGACGCGGACACGCCCTACGAGGCCGCGTACAATGGCCGCACCTATGCCTTCACGCGCCAAGAGCTGCTGGCAACGCGCGAGATCAACACCGGCGTCGTCGCCTTTAGAGAACACGCGCTGCGGACGTACATCGAGCATCTCGACACCGACAATGCCCAAGGCGAATTGCTGCTTACTGACTTGGTGCAAATTTTCAATCAGCACCAACTCGTGGTGCGGGCCGCCCCGGCCGACAGCGAAGAGGAACTCCTCGCCTTCAACGTCAAAAGCGTCTGGCGTCAGATGCAGGCCATCGCCCGCCGCTGGGCCTACGATAAGCTCAAGGACACCATCACCATCGCCGACGAGGAGGACTTCTTCATCGCCGACGAGGTCGTCGAGCAGATACTCAACCTCGACGCGGAGCGCGGCCCCTTGGACATTGTCATCGGCAAGGGCACGTACATCGGCCCCCAAGTCCAACTCAACCGCCGCGTCACCATCGGGGACCGCAGCCATCTGAGCGGCCACATAGTGCTCGGTGAGGGAGTACAAATTGGCGTGGGCGTCGAGCTGAGTACGCATCCAAATCAAACCCTCGCGCTCGACGAGGAGGTCCAAGTACTCAGCCGCAATATCATCAAGGGGAACCTGCGGATTGGCGCGCACAGCCGCATCGAGTCGGGCGTGCTCCTGACAGGCAGCGACGAACATCCCATGCGCGTGGGCGCGCGCGTAACCATCAAGGGCACCAGCTACCTCTACGGCTGCCAAATCGACGACGACCTGCTCATCGAGCACTCGGTCATCAAGTGCAAACGAGTCGAACAGGCGCACCGCCGCGACGGCACCATCCAACCCGTCCGCTACGTCCTACCGCCGCCCGAAGGCTTGGATTCCATCGCCGATCTATGAGCACTCGGCCCCCATAGCCTCGAGCAACGATTTGGCGACTTTGCCAACCATCGTATAGGCCGGGTCGTACACATTCCCCATATCGTATTCCACGCACTGTCCCAAAAGCGCGTGGGCACTCAACTCGCTGAGACCGTAGTCCGCAACGAGCCAATTCACCAACTCGCTGGTCGCGTGTTGTACGCATTGGTCTAAGGGACGCGCATTGCCGACCGCGAGAAGGTGCGTGTCGTTTTCAGCGCGAGGCCAACCGATCGGCTGGCCTTTGATCACATCTAGGCTAAATGTCGCGTCAAAGGAAGTTTCCACGCCCGTACCGACGATCTCGCCATCGCCCTGGACGGCGTGGCCGTCGCCTAAGTAAAAGAGCGCGCCCGGGGCCGCGACCGGCAAATAGACGGTCACACCGGCGACAAAACCCCGGTAGTCCATGTTGCCGCCGTGGGTCGCAGAGGTCGCCGTGGAAATGGCCTGACCGCGCGGCGGGGCCACCCCAAAACAGCCGACCATCGGATTGAGGGGCAGCACCAAGCCCGGCAACACATCCGGCTGCGTTGCCGTACCGGCCGCTAGGTCAATCGGCCACCGGAGCGGCCGATCGTCGCGCTCAATCCCGGTCGCAAAACCCGGGTCGAGCACATTGGGCGCGATTGCTCTAGCGGTCCAGCCCCAGTCGCGGTTGGGGTAGAGCTTGTCGAAGCGAACGACCAAGGTGTCGCCCGGCTCGGCCCCTTCTACGTAGAAAGGACCCGTCATCGGGTTCCCGCGCTCGGCAACGCGCGCGCCGTGCTGGTCTTGGCCGCGGGCGTCAACGGTCGTGGTAGAGACCGTATCGCCGGGAGCAATGGCCAGCACGGGCTCGTGCCAGCCGATGGTATTGTGGTAGTGGGTGGGGGTGAATTCGAGATGAGCCATAAGACCTCGCAGAAGGTGTGGAGTACCGGGGGATTGGCAAAGCTACTCAAATTCCTCCGGCGAAAAAAGCGACCCCGGCGGCGGAGACGGTAAAAAAAACGCCACTAGGTCGTCCCGCTTCGCGGCCTGTTCTAGCACCTCAATTTCCGCGCCTAACTCGTCGGCCATCCGCGCCCGAACATCCGCATCCCCCACGGTATCTTTTAAGTGCCCGCCGAACTGGTCTAACACCTGCCGCCGCACGTGAGGGCGCAGCCCACGCGCGTCAAAGCACTCGGCACCAAAGCGCGACACGTGTTCCTTTTTGGCAACGAGTTCGACGCGCCCGAGTGCCAACGCCAAAATGACGCGGTGCAGCACGCCGGCGAAATCCATCACGCCAGCGAAATCCTCCTTGACCTGCTTGAGCAAATCGGCCATCGACGGCGGTGGCAACGAGCGCACAAAGGCCACCTTGCCGGTTAGATCTTGCAGCATTTGGCCGTCGGTGCGCAGGTCGATGGCACTGGGGCCGGTCCACGTCTCGGGCACGAGCTTTGCCAAGGCGGCGACTCTGGGCTGCCGATCAGGCCAAAAGTCCAGCTCGGGACAGCCGACCAAGGCGCGGGCCTGCGCGCGCATCTCGGCCAAGCGCTGGGCAGCACACTCCCAACCCTGCTTGTAGAGCGCGTCAAACGAGTCGCTGGCTAGCTGGGCGACAGCGGCGTTGAGATCGCCACCGCTTGCCTCCTCTAGTGCCAAGTCCATACACGCCAAGCCCTGCTCCATGCCTCGGCGCAACAGATCGCGGCCAAGAGCGATGCCCGTGCGGTTGCCCTGAGCAAAGCCCAGCCCGCGGATTTGCAGATAGGCCCGCAGCGAATCCATAAAGCGCGGCGGCAACTGCTCGTATTCGAGGCCCGCAGCGACCACTTGGCCAATAAAACTATGGCGGTCCAGCGGAACTTGGTTGAGATCGACGCGCACTAGCCGGTTCACAAAGCCCCTCCCGTCGCCCGTTCCCAAGCACCGCGCAGCACCCTTGCCAGCAGTTCGGGCGCGGCTTGGTGCAAGACGTAGACGACCTCGCGGACCGCTGGATCGTCAATCGGTGGCAGCATCACCGCCTGACCCGATTCCGACAGCAGGCTGAAGGCCGACACCGCACCCACATCCTCTAGCGCACTGACTTGGGCGTGCATGTCGATGCTATCAACCTTATCGAGGAAGGCGTCCTCTAACAGGCCCTGATCCACCTTGGACAAGAGCGCGGCGCACTTGTTGGGATCGTCTAGCGCCGCGACCGCTTCGAGCCATTCCCACGACACCTTAGTGCGGTTGCCGAGGTAGTAAACCGGATCGAGCGTGTCCTCCACGGCGCGGGCAAACGACTCGGCCGACATGGTTTGCAACAGCACCGTGTTGAATCTCGCCAGTTTGTCCTCGCCCGGGGCGACTAACTCGGCGATGATCTCCGACGGCAGCTTATCGACCACAGCGGGCAAGTAGCCCGGGCGACCTTGGGCATCCATGCCGGTCAGCGAGAGCACCTCCTCGGGGTTTTCGTCTATGGCCACCAGCGCGGCTTGTTCCTCCACGGCCTGCGCCTTGAGCAGCGCACCGGCCGCTTCGGCGCACCCTTCGCGCAACATCTGGCGCAAAGTCACATTCTTGGCAATCAATTCTTCCAGATCGCCCGACCACTCCCCTAGCACCACCCGGTCGCCTTGCACTTGCAGCGCATCGTTCTCGTGCTGGGACATAGGTCCTCCTCTGTGGAGTGTTGAAATTGGGGGCGATCTTAAGGTAGGTTAGGCCGTGGTTTGGGTCAAGATGAAATTTTTTCTAACTCATTATTTATAATACACTTAAATGATATTTTTTGACATGTTATCTCTTTTTTCGTATTTTTAATAATGTACATAACACGATAAGCGCGGGGCTTGTAACTTGGCGCTTTTTGCCTGGGCCAACTACTTGACGAGAAATGCGTCCATTAGTAGCGCAGTACTAGGTTCTGCCCTATATTGTCCCTTGTGTTCCCTCAGCCTCCTTGGGCTTGAGTTTCTTCACTCTATTTTTTTGCAGAGAGCGCGCCCATGAATTGCGATATCGGCGACTTGCTCAACAGTTGGGACTTCAAGCCCGACGAGTTCCTCGCTCGGCGCATCCGCACCAGCAAGGGCGAGGAAAAACTTCAGATCCGCATCGACATGGGGCTCCTTCAGCTCGAGTTGCATGGCCGTCCCGACGGCCAACAACCGCACGGTTGCCCCTCGCTGCTCAACTACTACCAAGACCTCATCAAGTCGCACGACACGCCAGCAGGCTTCGCGCTAAACGAGGACGAGTGCGAAGAACTCTTCCAAGAGGCGTGGCAGTATTACCACCGCTATTTAAGTCTGTTCAACTTAGAGGACTACGAAGGGGTCGTCGCCGATACCGAGCACACCCTACAGATTTTTGAATTGGTCGATCAGTGCGCGCCCAACGACGAAATCCGCTGGTACTTTGAGCAGTACTATCCACACGCGATTATGATGCAGACCCGGGCGTACGCCATGCTCGCGCTGCAAAACGACGACTATCCAGCGGCCATGCACGCCGTGCAAGAAGGCATTGCCCACATCGAGAGCTTTGTCGAGGAATGGGAATCCGAGCTAGACGAGGATTTGCCCGAGATTTCCTTTTTGCGCGAATGGTACGAGGAATTAGAGCAGGAGCGCCCGCTGTCCCAGCGCGAACAATTAGAGCGCGACCTACAGGTGGCTGTGGAGGCGGAAAATTTTGAGGAAGCCGCGCGGCTGCGCGACCAGATTCAGACCCTGTGGCCGACGCCACAGCACCTCCTCCGCCCCAAGCGCTGAGCGGTCAGCCCAGCCCCAACACGTCTCCCATCGAGTACATCCCCGGCGCAGCTTGCGCGGCAAAACGCGCGGCACGCAACGCACCCAAAGCAAACGAATCGCGGCTCGTAGCGCGATGCTGGAGTTCGAGGCACTCGCCTAAAGCCGCGTAGAGCACCGTGTGATCGCCAGCCAAATCGCCGGCGCGGATCGCGTGCATACCAATCTCTTGGCTCGGGCGCGGGCCGACCGCGCCCGAGCGCCCGTGTACGGCAACCTCGCGCAAATTGCGGCCCAAGCCCGCGGCGACCCGCTCGGCCAGCGTCAGCGCCGACCCAGAGGGCGCGTCGACCTTGTGCCGATGATGCGCTTCAATGATTTCCACGTCGTAGTCATCGCCCAAGATCCGCGCCGCCTCTTCGACCAATTTGAACAACACGTTCATGGCTGTGCTAAAATTCGACGCGAACACGCAGGTAATGCCCGCTACGGTCTGCTTAAACTCCGCTAGTTGCTCCGGGGTAAAACCCGTGGTTCCCACCACCATAGGCACCCCGCGCACCGCGCAGAGGGCCGCGTCCTCAAGCGTGGCCTCCGGGGTCGTAAAACAGACTACTACTTGGTCGGGTTCGATGAGGCCCGCCAACGTGTCGCTGACGGTTAGGTTGAGGGGCCGCGCGCCGACGACTTCGCCGATGTCGCGTCCCACGGCCTCGTGAGCCGGGTGTTCCTTGCCGCCGCACAGCTCCAAGTCAGCCGCCGCCAAAGTCAAATGGGCCAGCCGTTGGCCCATGCGCCCGGCCACCCCGCAGATTGCGATTTTGGTCATCGCGCTAGCCTCGCTTAATACGATGGATACACTGCGCGCTCAAAAAGCGAGTCGTCGTATAGACGCGCTTCCACATCCACTCCGAAAAATTCGGCGATCGGCGCAAACGCCGTGGGGTCATTGGCGAGCACTTGGCGCGCGGCGGCCAGCACCACTTGCGCGCCCGCGCGCGTCATCTTACCCAGCGGCGGCCGCACGGGGCCGGCCGGCATACCGAGAATATTCATCAGCGTCTTAATCGGCACCGGGTTGCGGACTTTGCACTCGACCGGACCATAAGCACTCTGCTCAGTGGTCGCAACGCCGACGATGCCAAAAAGCGGCGCTAGCTTCGCGGCCAAACCGTCCGCTTCGTCTGCCTGACCGGCGTTGAGCAGCTCGGTGAGCCGCTGGATGGGACCCGGAATGACGTTGGACATCACCGAGATCGCGCCAGCGGCCCGGATCTCCGCGCTCTTCATCATGGCCACGGTCTTGTCGTCATCGCCTGAGAGGATGGTAAAATCATCGCCGCAGAGCCGGCGCGTCTTGGCCATATTGTCCAAGTCGCCGGTGGCCTCTTTGACTTGGGCCACGTTGGGATACTGGTGGGCGAGGATGGCCAAATCCTCCACCTGCATCATGCAGCCGGTGCGCCCGGGAATGATGTAGGGAATGATCTGCACTTCGGGAAAGGCCCGCGCCACCGGCTCGACGTATTCGCGGCGGATCTCCAAGGAGCTAGGCCCATTGTAGTAGGGATCGACCAGCAGCACGGCGTCTGCGCCAAGGTGGGCGGCGTGCTCGCTGCCCACCATGGTCTCCTTGGTGGAGTTGCTACCTGTGCCGGCAATCGATAAGGTGCGTCCCTTAGCCAGCGCGACCGTGCGCTCGATGACTTCGTTGTGCTCCTCCCACAACAGGGTCGGGCTTTCGCCGGTCGTGCCAACCGCGAGTACCGCTTGGATATTGTTGGCAATTTGGAATTCTACGAGTTGCTCTAAGCCGCCGTAGTCAATGCTACCGTCTGCGTTCATGGGCGTCACTAGGGCCGTGCTGCAACCTTTGAACATGGTCTTTTTACCTCGCCTTAGCTTGTCAAAAACGGGTGGATTGGCGATTGTCTTTGTACCGCGATTGCCGAACATAATACGCTGCCCCAACTCTTGTCAAATAGTCTCATCGAGGAGGAACCATGCCCGCGACAATCGACATGCGCTACGGCTGCAACCCCCACCAAACCGGCGCCCGCTGCTCAATGGCCGATGGCCGCGACTTGCCCATCGAGCCGCTCAACGACGCCCCTAGCTACATCAACCTCATGGACGCGCTCAACGCTTGGCAGCTCGTCCGAGACCTCAAGCAGGCCCTCGGCCGGCCAGCCGCCACCTCGTTCAAACACGTCTCTCCAGCCGGTGCTGCCATCGCCGCACCGCTCAACGAAACTTTGAGCGCGTCCTACTTTGTGGCCGACCGCGACCTCAGTCCGCTGGCCACGGCTTACGCCCGCGCCCGCGGTGCCGACCGCCTCGCTTCCTTCGGCGACTGGATCGCCCTGAGCGACGTGGTGGATTTCCCTACGGCCGACCTCATCCGCGTCGAAGTCTCCGACGGGATCATCGCCCCCGGCTATGAGCCGGAGGCTTTAGCGATCTTAAAAAAGAAAAAGGGCGGTCAGTACCGCATCCTACAAATCGACCCGAACTACGCGCCAGCGGCGACCGAGCAACGCCAGATATTCGGCGTCCAACTCGCGCAGCAACGCAACGACTTCATCCCGGACGACGCCTTTTTCCACAACATCGTCACGGCCCGCCAGGACTTGTCGGCCAGTGCCCGCCGCGACCTCACGGTGGCAACCATCGCCCTCAAGTACACCCAATCTAACTCGGTGTGCCTAGCCTGCGACGGCCAAGTCATCGGCACGGGGGCTGGCCAGCAGTCGCGCATCCACTGTGTGCGCTTGGCCTGCGCCAAGGCCGACAACTGGTATCTGCGCCTACACCCCAAAGTGTTGGGCATGAAATTCGCCAAGGGCCTCAAACGCCCGGAAAAAATCAACGCCATCGACCTCTATCTGCAAGACGACGTCACCCCAGCCGAACTCCGGGCTTGGGAAGCCAACTTCCGCGCGGTCCCAGAGCGGATCAGCCCCGAGGAGAAGCGGGCATGGCTAGACCAGCTCAAGGGCGTGGCCCTGAGTTCAGACGCCTTTTTCCCCTTCCGCGACAACATCGACCGAGCGCGGCGTTCAGGCGTGGAGTACGTAGTCCAAGCGGGCGGGTCAACGCGGGATAATCGGGTAATTGAGGCGGCCGACGAATACGGAATGTTGATGATTAATTCGGGAACGCGGCTTTTTCATCATTAGATCGCCCCGGCCAGAAAACAGCCGCGTCGTCAACCGAGCATACAGGCAAAAAATGAAAAATCCCCTTGTCAAAGGAACCAGCCAGATAAGCGCTTGCGCCATCGCCTGCTATCTATGCCTAGCCTTTGGATCGGCCGCAGCCGACGACGCCATCCGCGCCCAGATCGAGGCACTCCGCGCCGCCAAGGATAGCCTGCTCAAAAGCGAGGATTCGCCGCTGCTGCCAGCCCAGCGCGCCCACTTTGAGCAGCTTGCGTACTATCCCATTGACCTCCGCTATCGCCTGCGGGGCGAGTTGCATGTCTACGGCCGCCAGCGCATCGTCGAAATCCCCAATACCGATGGCACCACCACCGAGTTGGAGCGATTTGGGCGCTTTGTTGCGGCCTTTGGCGAAAAAAACTTTTGGCTGGAGGTGTACCGCAGCCCGCAAACCGGCGAAACGGAAATCTTCTTCAAGGATTTGACCAACGGCCACACCACGTATGGGGGTGGGCGTTACGCACGCCTAGGGCGGGAGGACGATGGCATGTACGTCATTGATTTCAATAATGCGTACAACCCATACTGTGCGTACAATCCCGCCTATATTTGCCCGCTGCCCCCGCGACAAAACCACCTCGATTTCGCCGTGGAAGCCGGCGAACTAATGCGCGATGCCGTCCCGCCCTGATGCGCGATGGGCGTTTTTTGCCTATAATTTCTAGCGTACTCTCGCCCCCACTGACGCGCATGAAAGCATTCCTCGAACGGCTCGAACAAGCCGCTGATTTACGCGAAGTCCAATCGCTCGTCGATCACATCCTCGGCGCAGCGCGGACCGGCAAATCCGAGCAAAAACGCCGCTTCCTCCGCGACCTGCTCTTCAATCAGGCCCTGCTGTCCCGCTCGGAAACTCCGGCGGCTATCGACGCGCTCCTCGCGTCAACCGCGCCCGGCGAGTGGGAAGCACGCTTCGGCGCGGCGGTTGCCCAAGAGTTGCCGCAGCTAACCGTCGATCTAGTCGACGGCTTGGTCGATCTCGACCACCGCCAACTGCTGCGGCTTTTGCCCCCCAAATCCTCCAAGGTGCTCTTGCAGGTGCTCAAACACCTCAATGCCTATCTAGAAGAATGCGCTGGCTCAGACCGCTATCTGCGCGGGATGCGCGTCGCCCGCATCATGGCCGACATCTACCGGACGCTTGCCGAGGAATCGCGGGGCTGGCGACGCGTACTGCCACCCTGCTGCATCGACGGCCAAGCCATCGTCCAGCTCAAAGAAGCCAAGAAAATTGACGAGCTGGCCGCCGCCTACGAGACGCGGATCAACCAGCTACAGAGCCTTGACTTGCGGCACAGCTTGGCCGCCCTCGACCAGGGTCGCATGGCTGCGCCGCGCATGAGCGAAGCGGCTTACGAGCAGGCCTTTTGTATTCAGTCGCCCCTGCGCTTGGGCCTCTCCAGCGCCAATGCCTCGGACAATCACTTGCGCAGCAAGGAACAGGGCGGCAAAACCCTCAACATCGCCGTCGATCTGCAACAGGACCGAGAAAAGCACGCCCAACCGCCGCTCAAAGTCACCGCGAGAAGGCTACCCGAACCCCAACTCATCCTCCGCTCGCGCTCGCGGGGCTTCAAGGCCGACTTTGAGGTGAACAAACACAGCTCGGCTGCAACCGTCAGCGAGCTGTTTTTTGCCTATCGCCGCAGTGGCGACGAAGCCCTGCGGTTGGTCAAGCAAGGGCTAGTCCACGCGGGCATCGTCCGGCCAAACTCCACAGACGTCATCCAAGACATCGCCGCCTTTACCGGCGGCGGCGGCCTGGAAATCACCACCAGTAGCAAAGTGCTCCAAGGGTCCGGCTTGGGGACCAGCGGCATCTTGTCCGCCGCCATTCTCAAAATACTCTACCACCTCTCCGGCCACCCCTACGCCGCGCCCGCACACGAGTACCCCGGCCTCTACGACGAGAGCCTCATGCTCGAACAAAGCCTCGGCCTCAACAGCGGTTGGCAAGATGCGCGTGGTGCCAGCGGCGGCCCCTCGGCCATCAAGAACTTCTACGCACCTCCGACCCAGGGTCTGCCCGCGCCCGAGCGCACATTCCTCACCGAGATAGATGAGCACTTGTTCACCGAGCGAGTCGTGCTCTTCGACACCGGGATCGCGCGCTCGGCCACCCGCGGCCTCAACGCCGTCCTCGATGCTTATCTGTCGCGCGACCACCTGCGCTATGCCGCCATCGGCGAATCGCTGGCCATTCACGATGAAATGGTGGCGGCACTGCGGGCGGGCGCATACGCCGACCTCGGTCGGCTGGCCGACCGCTACTGGCAGTTGCGCTGCATCCTCGACCCCCAAGCCACCAACGACGCTTTGCAACACCTTTTCGAAAATCCCCAGATCACCGACCTAACCGAGGGCGGGCTTCTCACGGGAGCTGGCGGCGGCGGATTTGCCCTGCTCATCGCCGCTGAAGGGCGAACAGCCGCGTTGTGCGCTAGGCTCGACAAGTTGCGCCAACGCGCGGCCTTTGCCAAAAGCCGCGTGGTCGCCTATCAGTTCAACGCCCAAGGCATCCATCTCGCGTGACTACCAAGAGCGAGCACTTGCTCATAGACGGCTACAACCTCATCAAAGTGAGTCCGCTTTTCCAAGGCCGAGGCGACTCACTGGAACAGGCGCGCAACCGCTTGCAAAAGGCACTCGCCACCTATGCCGGTCGCACCGGCAAGCACGTTACGCTGTACTACGACGGCAACAGCGCCGAGCCGAGCGCAGTCAGCGCAAGTGGCCCACGCGTCACCATAGAATTCTCGCGCTACCCTCAGCAGGCCGACGATCTGATCGCGCAAGCAGTCAAAAAAAAACACGGCGCCAAATGGCTGCGGGTCATCAGTTCGGACCGCGCCGTCCAGCGCAGCGCAACGCGCCATAAGATCCGCTCGACCTGTTCTGAGGATTTTCTCGACGAACTCACCGGACCGGTCCAAGCCCCACCCGAGCCATCGCCAGCACCCGCCCGCGACGGCACTGAACCTCACCCACCTTTCGACCCAGACGACCTCGATCACTGGGAAGCCTTGTTCCGCGAGAAAGCCGACGAGGCTCCGAGTACGCCGGCGCCCGCCCGCGATGGCACCGAACCTCACCCACCACTCAACCCCAGCGAAATCGACTACTGGGAAGCCCTGTTCCGCAAGAAAACCGATCGCTAAGGCCGCGGTAGGGCCAGGTCGCGCAGCACGGCCAAGCTGTGCTGCCCTTGAGTACTGCCCGCCCGAGCCAAGGCTTCGAGATGCACTTTTAAGAACCCAGCTTCAGTCGGCGTATCCACATCGTACCAAGGCGGCAGCAGGCCGAGGGTCTGCGTTCCCAAGCGCGCTAAGGTTTGCTCTAGTACCATCTCAGTGCTCCAAGCCACGTCTTGGAATATCCGGCTTTTCCCTTTTCGCCGACCCACCAAGTAGTAGCCTCCGTCCGTACTGGGGCCTAAGACCACTTCTTTCGCGCCCAACAAGGCCAGCCCTTCGTCGATGTAGCTAGCGGGCAGCGAAGGGCTATCCGAGCCGACGAGGACCACCCGCTCGGCCTCGCGCGCAAAGGCCCACTGCATCAGGCCCTCCATCCGCTGCCCTAGATCGCCTTCGGGCTGCGGGACGTACTCGAAGACGCCAATCGGGGCCAGCAGACTGCGGAGGGCGTCTTCGGCATGGGCCGGAGTAAAGGCCACGACCCGGGCAGCGGCCTGTGTGGCGCGTAGTGCCGTGGCGCAATCGAGCAGTAGGGCCTCGTACAGACGCGCGGCATCGCGGGCACTCAAATGGCTCTGGAGCCGGGTCTTGACCGCTCCAGGCGTTGGTTTTTTGGCAAAGAGCACGGCGCAGGTGGACATCCACCCCTCCCTTGTCTATCGTCGGCAGACCGCCTATTTTTTGCAATATAATTCGCGGCAACCTTTCACAAAATCAATCGAGGAGCTCATGGCCCAAGTCAATATCGTGCGCCACAACCCCATCGCCATCTTTTCCAACCCCACTGAAGTAATTATCACCGACGACAACGGCCACGTCGTGCGCCTCGTCGAGCCTTCGGGCAACGTCGGCACCCAATATGCCAACGATGTCGGCTCGGAGTGGTTCGGCACCATCGAAAATCTCAACAAGGGCCTCGAAATTTGCGGCGTCCATTGGTCGGATGTGTACAAAACCGACGTCCTGTGGACCACCCCCTCTGCCGACCGCGACGAGTGCGACCAGCGCAAAAACGACTTCAACGCCTGCTACGGACCTATGATCGCCGCGATCACCGGCGGCCCCTTGCGCTCCAACCGCATGGCCCGCTTCACCCACCCGGAAGGTTTCCCGGATCCAGCGGCCCTCTTCGAAACTCAGATCAAAGCCTGTGTCGGCGAGACCGTCGCCATCAGCAGCGGCAAAATCGACTACGGTACTTGGGTCGACCACCAGCCCTCGGGCGCGTCCGTCATGCACCAGCGCAATGGCAAAATGATCACCACACTCGGCTCCGACTTGGCCGAGGAAATGCGCTTTATACTCGACGAGCAATACGCCAAGCCCTTTGCCGAGCAAGGCGTTGACTTCAAAAAGCAGACCGTATTCATGGAAATCCTCGTGGCCGTGGACGACGCGCCAGCCAAAACTTGGGAGCGCATCGAGACCACCCGCCAAGTCTTTGCGGATTACTACGGCGACGACCGGCCCGCTGGCCTGATCTACCCGGTGTCGCGCATCCCTAATCTCGACGGCATCATCGAGCCGCAGCCGCGCGTGGTCTCCGGCGAAGTCGAGATCGTCCGCTCGGGGCAGATCGAGGACGGCTTCTCGACCTGGGCGGCCCTGCGCCACCACGGCGTGCGCGAAGTCCACGTCTCAGCCGTCGGCGGCAACGACGCCGGCCAACAGCTCGGCGCACTCGACGCCCGGATCAAGGAAGCCGGCGGCGCGGGCCTCAAAGCGGACGGCGTCTTCAACAACGCCTACATCGTCGCCGGGGCCGACTCCGCGCAAAATCGCGCTGGCTTGGTCGCCTTCAACGAGTCCTTCAGCGCGTACTACGCCGGCACCGCACCTGCGGGTCGCACCGCCCAGTTCATCGGCGGCATCCAGCAGCAAGGCCATCAGAGCGGCATCGCCACCCGTGCGATCTTCGCCGAGTAGTCCCGTGATCAGCGCCGCCCAGATCATCGCTGCCCTCGAACGGCACGGCATTACGCATGTATTAGGAGTCCCAGACAACGGCTCGTGCGTCCTGTACGAGCGCCTGTGGGAACACGACACCATCGAAGTGATCCTCACCAGCCGCGAAGGCGAGGCGTATGGCTTGGCCTCCGGCCTGTATTTGGGTGGTGCCCATCCGCTGGTGCTTATCCAGAACACCGGCTTTTTGGAGGCCGGCGACGCCTTTCGCGGCACGGCCTACAACATGGGCATTCCGCTCGTCATGCTCGTCGGCTACCGAGGCTACGCGACCTTGGCCCCAGATGCCCCCCGGGTCGATACGGCCGCCACCTTCTTCGAGCCAACGCTCAAGGCTTGGAACATCCCCTACAGTGCCATGCACACCGATGGCGACTGCGGCCAAATCGACGCCGCGTTCGCCAAGGCCCAAGAGACTTCGCAGCCAACGGCTGTGCTACTGGTCGCGGAGACCGCATAAGATGCTCGACAAATACACCTGTCTCGCAAAACTAGCCGCCCAGCGCACGGACGAAGTCGTGGTCACCACCATGAGCGTGGCCATGCCTTGGGCCGCGCACTCCGACGGCCCGCTGGACTTTGCCCACGTCGAAAGCGCCATGGGCCACGCCGCCGACTTTGCGTTGGGCTTGGCCATTGCCCAGCCCGAGCGCCGGGTCTTGTGCATCAACGGCGACGGCAGCACCCTCATGTCGCTGGGCGTCCTCGTCACCTTGGCCCAGCGCCCGGCTCCTAATCTGACCCTCGTCATCACTGAAAACGGCACGTACGAAGTAACCGGCAGTCAGCCGGTGCCCGGTGCTGCCTTTATCAACTACGAGCAAATTTGCCGTGGGGCCGGCCTTCAGCGCGTCTATACCATCGACACCGACGAGGACTTCGACGCCAAGCTCGACCAGCATTTTGCCGAAGAAGGCCCGGTCGTCTTTATCTGGAAAATCGCCCCGGCTACCGAGCCGGTGCCCAAACCGGCCCGGCCGATCCTCGAGCGCGCCCAGCGCCTGCGCACCGCCCTAGTTGAGAGCTAGCGATGCCGGCCATGCAACTACCGCAAATGGCTCCGGTCAAGCAGCACTTTGCCAGCGACTCGCTCGACGACGTGGCGGGCGAGGTCCGCGGCCAGCTAGCGCAAGCCGGTCTGGCCGACGCTATCGCCCCCGGTGCGCGAATCGCCGTTACGGGCGGCAGCCGCGGCATCGCCAACATCCAGCTCATCACCCGCACTGTTATCGACTGCATCAAAGAGGCTGGCGGCGCGCCCTTCCTGCTGCCCGCTATGGGCAGCCACGGCGGCGCCACTGCCGAGGGCCAAAAGCAGGTGCTGGCTAGCTACGGTCTCGACGCTGAGCGCGTGGGCTGCCCGGTTGAGGCCACTATGGATGTCGTCGAGGTCGCCCAACTCGACGACGGCACCCCGGTGCTGCTCAACCGGCTCGCCACCGAAGCCGATGGCGTGGTGCTCATCAATCGCGTCAAGCCGCACACCTCCTTCCGCGGGACCTTTGAAAGCGGCCTGATGAAGATGATGACCATTGGCCTAGGTAGCCACAAAGGCGCGACTATGGCCCACGCCGGCGGCGCCGAGGGCCTCGCCCGCCTGATCCCGGCTTGGGGCCGCTGCATCCTCGAGCAAGCGCCGATTCTCATGGGCTTAGCCATCGTCGAAAACGCCTATGAAGAGACGCTCTGCGTCGAAGCACTACAACCTCGGCAGTTCCCAAGCCGCGAGCCGCAGCTTTTGGCCGCAGCACGGCGCGCCATGCCCCGCATCTTAGTCCAAGGCATCGACCTGCTGATCATCGAACAAATCGGCAAGAATATCTCGGGCACGGGCATGGACACCAACGTCGTCGGCCGCATGCTCCTGCCCGGCGTCAAAGAACCAGAATCCCCAAGCGCGGCCCGCATCGCGGTACTCGATCTGACCGACGAAACCCACGGCAATGCCAACGGCGTCGGCCTCGCCGACATCATCACCCGCCGCCTGTACGAGCGCATCGACTTCGCGGCCACGTACGCCAACGTCTTCACCACCACTTTCCTCAATCGCGCGTACATCCCCGTCGTCATGGCAACCGACCGCGAGGCCATTGAAGCCGCGCTTTCGGTGCAAAACCTGCCCAACCCCGAACAGGCGCGCGTCGTCCGCATCAAAAACACCCTCGACATCGGCCACATCCACCTATCCGCAAGTTTGCTGCGAGAGTTCGGCGCGCACCCCGACCTAGAGCAAATCGGCGCACTGGCCGATATGGCTTTTGACAGCGCGGGGCGATTGCGCTAAGTCGAAAAATACGAGATGGGGATTAATAGAAGATGCGCGTTGTAACCACCTCAGCCCGCCCGCCTCTCTACAACTCCCGCCGGTAACGCTGCGCCGGAATTTTTAGCTGACCGCGATATTTGGCCACCGTGCGGCGTGCAATTTTCAAGCCATTCTTGCTCAACTCCTCGACGATCTGTTGGTCCGAAAGCGGCCGGACCTTGTCCTCCTCGGCGACGAGCTGGGCAACTTTCTCCTTCACCGAGCGCACGGACACATCTTCGCCCTCGTCCGTGCTGAGCTTGTTGTCGAAGAAGTACTTCAGTTCAAAAACCCCGTGCGGCGTCTGGATGTACTTGCCGTTGCTGACGCGGCTAATCGTCGATACGTGCATTCCCACGGCGTCAGCCACGTCCTGCAAGACCAAGGGCCGCAACCGCGATGGCCCTTGCTCGAAAAAGGGCAACTGCGCCTGCAACAAGTAGTTACCCACCTTGAGTATGGTCGTGCGGCGCTGATGGATGGCCTGGATGAACCAGCGGGCGTCGTTGAGATGCTTGGCCACGTAGTCCTTGACCACCCCGTCGCCACGGGCATTGTCGAGCAGATGCTGGTATTCAGAATTGACTTGTAAGGACGGCATGGACCCATCGGCCAGCCACACCTGCCACTCCTCGCTAATTTTTTCGACGATCAAGTCCGGCGTGATGTACTCGACTTCGCTGTCCAGCGTCAAAAGATTGTCGTAGGCACTGCTGGCCAATAGGCCCGGATGCGGCTGTAAGTGCTCAATAACCTGCAAAACCTCTTTGAGCTTCTCGTCGGAGATGGCCAAGGCGCGGGTGATGGGCCGCCGCCGCCGCTGCGTCAGATTCTCTAAATGGTCGCGCACCACCTGAAAGGCCAGCGCACTGAGCAAATCGTCGCGCTGGCTCAACTGGATCATCAGACACTCGCGCAAGTCGCGTGCGCCGACTCCAGGCGGGTCAAAAGACTGAATGACGCGCAGTACTCTTTCGACCGCAGCCACTTCCACTTGTAGATCATCGGCGATTTCGGCAAGCAAACAGCCAACGTAACCGCGCTCGTCAATACTGCCGATGATGTACTCGGCGATTTTGCGATCTTCCGGTCCCAAATCGCCAATCTCACCTAGCTGACGGTACAGGTGCTCTAAGAGGGGCGGCATGGCGGTGATGCGGTTTTCCTGTGGCTCGCGGTTGGCCTCCCAGTTGGAATCGTATTCCGTGCGCTCGCTATTGTACGCGCCCGCGTCGAACTGGTCGTCCAACAGCGCGTCCCAATCGACCTCCTCCAAGTCCGCGGGCAGTTCCTCCTCTTCCTTGATCCCCTCCTCGCGCTCGCGCACCTCCTCTTCGCCCAGTTCAACGACCTCTTCAAGCAAGGGGTTTTCTTCGAGTTGTTGCTGGACCTCCAGCGCCAAATCCAAGGTGGACATCTGCAAAAGCCGCAGAGACTTGATGAGGTGCGGCGCCATCCTGTGCTGGAGGCGTAAGCTGGCACTTTGCCCGGAACGAATCATTATAAATTATTGTAAATTAATCATTTAATGAAAAATCCTGTCTTGACTGCAGCTATAAAAACAAGCCCGTACAGCGCGAAAAGTCAAGGTGCAAACGCGCCTACCGATCGACCCGCCAACTAAAGCGCTCGCCGAGGTAGATCCGCCGCACCTGCTCGTTGGCAATTAGCTCCTCGGCCGTGCCCGCGGTTAAAATTTTACCATCCACCAGGATATAGGCGCGCGCGGCGATCTCCAAGGTCTCGCGCACGTTGTGGTCGGTAATCAGTACGCCGAGACCCCGGTTTCTCAGTGCGGCGATGATGTTTTGGATGTCTTCGACCGTGCGCGGATCAATACCGGCAAAAGGCTCGTCGAGGAGCATGTAGTGCGGCTCGCCGGCCAAGGCCCGCGCGATCTCAACCCGGCGCGTTTCGCCGCCCGAAAGCGTGTCGGCGCGCTGATTGGCGCGTTCTAGCAAGTCCAGTTCGGTTAGCAGTTGCCGTTGGCGTGCGGCAATGTGCGCTTTGTCGAGCCCGCGCGCTTCCAATACGGCGCGAATGTTGTCGGCCACGCTCAACTTGCGAAAAATGGAGGTCTCCTGCGGCAGATAGCCAATGCCCATCTGCGCCCGGCGATACATTGGCAGCCCGGTGATATCCGCATCGTTGAGCAAAATGCGGCCCCGGTCCGGCGCGGCAAAGCCGACTATGCTGTGAAAGGTCGTGGTCTTGCCCGCGCCATTGGGGCCCAACAGGCCGACGACCTCCCCCGGCTCGACGCGGATGCTGACTTTGTCGACGACGGCGCGCCCCCCGTAGTGCTTGCTCAATACGTGCGTTTCCAATGCCACCTTACGGCTCCTCTGCGGGCGGATAATAACGGCCCTCAATCTCCGGGCCAACTCGCACCTCAGCCAGCGATCCTTCGACAAAGCGGATATCCAACGCTTCGCCGCTGACCTCGTTGACGGAAACCTCGTCGCCCTCTTGCAGGCGCGTGACCAATTCGGCCGCGCCCTTTACCAAGGCACGGTGCAACCCCGCCGGGTCAAAGTACAGGGTCATCTGCTGCCCGCGAAAGCGATTGATCTCTTCATTTTCGGCTCGGCGGTGCGTCACGTCGGCTGCGGCACGCACTTCAACCCGCTCCAAGTCGCCATCGGCCATAAAGACTTGCCCGCCCTGCCCCTCGATCCAACTATGGCGGTCGCCCACTTCAATTTGGCCGCTCACTTGGCCGGGTATGGCGATCCACTCGACTTGGCTGTCCGCCAAGGCGACGATCATCGAATCGGCCATCAGGCGGCTGTGATAGTCGCGCTCGGGGTCCCGTTCTTCCAACACCACGCCCTCGGCGACCCGCACCCGTGCCGAATCCGCTTCGTACGCACCGCGTGCGGCCGCAACCTCTACCCCTTCGGCGCGCAGGGCAAAACCGCCCGTCCCGGCCAACCGGCTCCGCACGAGATCAAACCGCAGTACAGGCGCCGCGAGCACGAGCGCACGCTGGCGCAGCGAAGGAGCACCCCGCAACCAGCCAGCCTCCTGCTCCAAGTCAAAAAAGAGCGAATCGCCAGCGAGCGAGCCATCCAGCTCGGGTGCCTTTAGCGCGACCGCGCCTTCGGCGTGGACTTGGCCATCGCGCGTATAGCCGAGGGTTTGGGCCGTCAGCACGCGGGCGCCATCGCGCAAGACGACCCCGTCCTGCGCCGTCAGTTCCCGCTCGGAACGCGAATACGCCAACTGGCGCGCCTCGACCCGCCGCTCCCCCTGCACAAAGATCGCTGGCTCCCCGAGGGCTTGCAATAACGCGGCGTTGCGATCTTCCTCTACTTTTGTAGCCCGCAGTTCAACGCCCTCTTCTCGGTAGCGGACCGCGCCCTGCGCCACTAGCCGCTGCTTTGCTGCATCCACCACCACTTCGGCGGCGGCAAACTGCGCCAGCGAATCGACGCCCTCGACTCCACCGCTGATGTCAAAGCGACGAGCCTCGGGAAAAAACGCGGCGCGTGGCCCGGTCAATCGCACGCCATCGTAGCGCACCTCGACGCTGTCGTAGGCGATCTCTTGCACCCCGGCGACGCGGCGGCTTTCCTCGCGTTGGGCGCGCACCTCCACCATCATCCCATCCCGGCCGCGCCAAAGCCCTTCGACCGCTTCCAAAGACCACGCATCCACGGCGAAATTGCTCGTGAGATTGCGGCCCCACTCCCGTCCTTGGCTCACCTCCACGCGCAGCGCACCCGGAATGCGCAACTGCTCGTGCGCACTTTCCCACAACAGGGTATCGGCCTGCACCTCTAGGCTGTCCCCAGCGTGCAAAACCACGCCGCCCGCTACGCCAAAGCGATCCCGCTTGTGCTCTAGCACCAAGCGCTCGGCCCTCAGCGTTGAAACGGCCTCGTCGCCGCGGAACGCAACCTCTACGCCGCCCGTGGCGACGACCTGCTCTGACTTGGAAAATTCGCGCAAATAAGCGGCGCGGATCTGGATGCGGTAGCCGGGGCGGCCCATCTCGATGTGCGCGTCCCATGCTTCCCCATCAACTTCGGGAATTTGCAACGGCTCTTCGGACCCGTCTCCCGCGCCACAGGCCCAAAGCACCGCCCCGCAACACCCGGCGCGAAAAAGCCGCGCTCCCCTGGGGAAAGCGCGGCCCATTGAGACGATGGTATTACCCACCCAGTTAGGAGGCCGCCGCCTGCCCCTCCCCATGGTTTGCGACCTCCTGTTGGTAGGCCAGCGCGGCCTCGACAAACCCGGCAAACAGGGGCGAAGGATTGTCCATCCGCGACTTGAACTCGGGATGGGCTTGGGTCGCGATAAAGAAGCGGTGGTCCGACAATTCGAGAAACTCCATCAAGCGCGTGCCGTCTCCGCGGCGGTGATACCCCGAAAAGACCAACCCCTCCTCTTCGAGCAATTCGACGAAGCGGGGCGAGACCTCGTAGCGATGGCGGTGGCGCTCCAGGGCGACTTTGTCGCGCTCCAGCATGACCAAGCCAACGCGGAACGCTTGGTCGGGATTGGCCAGCAGTTGTTCGATGCGGCGGGCGTCTTCATCGAGGCGACCCGACGCTTCGTAAATCTGGTGGACGCGGCTGTCGCTTTTGAACACGGCCGCGTACGCGCCCAAGCGCATGCTGCCACCGTAGCGATTTTCTTTTAGCGCGCTCTTTTGCTCGGCGTCTTGGACGCAGATGACCTGCCACTCGGAATCCGCGTCGAACTCTTCGGAAGTAGCCTCGGCGATCCCGGCGACATGGCGGGCGTATTCGATCACGGCCAGTTGCAAGCCGTAGCACAAGCCCAAATAGGGGATGTTGTGCTCGCGGGCGTAGCGAATGGCTGCAATCACGCCTTCCGCCCCCCCAGCGCCAAAGGCCCCGGGGACGATAATGCCATCGAATGCGGCGAGCGCAGCGAGCTCCATTTCGCCGCGCTCAAACTGATGGCCGTCAATCCAAGTGATCTCGACCCGCGCGTCCGACGCCACGCCAGCGTGTATCAGCGATTGGTTGACCGAGATGTACGAGTCCGTAAGTTGAAAGTCGCCCGTGACCACGTATTTGCCCACCATGGCCACGCGGACGCACTGGCGCGGCTGCCGACTGCGCTTGACCAATTCCAGCCAAGGCCGCCAGTCTGGCGTCTTCTTGGGGGTGCAGCCGAGCCGACTGAGGATCTTCTCGCCGAGCCGCTCCTCTTCCAAAACCAGCGGGATGTTGTAGATCGTCTCCGAGTCCGGGGCCGAAATAATGTGGTCGTAGGGCACGTTGGCCCCGATCTGGATCTTTTTCTTGCGCGCTTCGTCGGTGGCGGTCTCGGCGCGACAGACGATGAAGTCGGGAAAAATGCCGTGCTCGCTGAGCATGCGAATGGCCTGCTGCGTGGGCTTGGTCTTCATTTCGCCGACGTGTGGCGGTATCGGCAGATAGGTGATTAGCAGGTGGGCAAAGTGCTCCTCGCCCAAGTCGCGTTCCAAGGTCTTCACCGCGAAGAGAAACGGCTCGTTTTCGTAGTCGCCGACAATGCCGCCAATCTCGACCAACACGATGTCGTAGCTCGCCCCCGCCTCCTGCAAGCGGCGGGTGATTTCGTCCGTAATGTGCGGGATCGGCTGCACGGTCTCGCCGAGGTATTCGCCGCGGCGCTCGCGCTCGATGACCGTGAGGTAAATCTGCCCGGTGGTCAGGTTGTTGGAGCGCGGCAGGTCCAACCCCAAGAAGCGCTCATAATTGCCCAAATCCTGATCGATTTCGCCGCCATCGTCCGTCACCCACACTTCGCCGTGCTCGGTGGGCCGCATGGTGCCGGCGTCGTAGTTGATATACGGATCGATCTTGACGGCCGTGGTGCTGTAGCCGTATTGCTGCAGGATCTTGCCGATGGAAGCAGTGGTCAAGCCCTTGCCCACGCCGCTTATCACGCCGCCGGTCACGACGACGTATTTGGGGCCTTTGTATTCTGTGGCCACGTTGTGCGCTCCTTCGAGCCGCCCAAAAACAGCCGCGGAGACAGGGCCCTGCCTCCGCGGCTCAATAGTCAATCGATGATGCTCGGAACTTTGAAGTAATCCTCTTGGCGCTGCGGGGCTGCGGCGACGATTTCGGCCGCGGCGGGAAAGGACGCGGCCTCGTCGCGGCGAAACGCGTTGGCGAGAGGCAGCACGTGGGACGTTGGCTCTACGCCGGTGGTGTCTAGCTCGTTGAGCGTGTCCATGTAGCGCAAGATGCGGTTCAGGGCTCCGACGAGCCTTTCTTCCTCGGCCGGCGAAAAGCGCAACCGCGCTAACTCGGCGACCTCGCGGACCTCTTCTATAGTAACCGCCATAGGTGAACTTCAACCTGAAATAAAAAGACGGGACTGGCTGCGCCGGCCCCTTCCACGTTGCAAAACAGGGCTAAATATCACGCATCGCCAAAAGCAGCGCAAGGGCTTGTAGCGCGGCATCTCAATGCCTATACTTTGCCGCATGACAAGCAAACGGCGCCCATCCGACAAAGCCGACAAAACCCCATGACGCGCAAGGCATTTACCATTGAAGAGGCCAACGCCAAACTGCCTCAGCTAGAAGACGCGCTCCAGCGCATAGAGGTCAAGAAGGGAGCCGTCCGCTATCACGACCAACAATTGCAAATTCTCGACGCGCTCTGGGGCCAAGCGGTCACCCGCAGCACCAACCCCGACCGCGCTGCCTTCGACCAGCACCGTTGCCGCGTCAACGACCTAATCATCGACATCAAGCGCATCGTCACCGAGGAAATCATAGCCGAAGGCATCCGCTTCCCGGTCGGCGGTCTCGATCGCGGCCTCCTCGACTTCCCCACCACCTACCAAGGCCGTTGGGTGCTGCTGTGCTGGCAGCGCGGCGAACCCCAAGTCGCCTATTGGCACGAACTGAACGCCGGGTACGCCGGGCGCCAAGAAATCGCGGCCGAGCACATCATCGCCATGGGCAAGGAAGACGATCCAACCACGGTCGATGATTCGGCTTTGGACTTCTGAGCGCGGCCATGGCCTTGACAGCGTTTCTCGTTTTGTTTTGAGTACTAACCAACTCCCCTAGCATCGCCCACATCTCACCCTCTCCCCCAGCGGAGCGCCCTTCCCCAGCGCCCGGCAGGAGCTCGACCGTGCGCCTCAATCAACTTGAGATCTTCGGTTTTAAGTCCTTCGCCCAAAAGATCGTCATTCCCTTTGAACCGGGCATCACCGCCATCGTCGGCCCCAATGGCTGTGGCAAGTCCAATGTGGTGGAAGCCATCCGCTGGGTCTTAGGCGAACAGCGCACCGGCACGTTCCGCAGCCAGCGCATGGAAGACGTGATTTTCGCCGGCACGCGCCAGCGCAAGGCCCTCGGCATGGCCGAAGTCGCGCTGGCGATTGAAAACCGCGACAACGCGCTGCCCGTCGAATTCGCCGAGGTCGTGCTAACCCGGCGTCTTTTCCGCTCCGGCGAAAGCGATTATCTGCTCAACAAGATTCCCTGCCGCCTCCTAGACATTACCAACCTGCTCATGGATACCGGCTTGGGCCAAGGTGCTTATGCGGTAATGGAGCAGGGCATGGTCGATGAAATCATCAGCGACAAGACCGAGAACCGCCGCCGCATCCTCGAAGAGGCCGCCGGCATCACCAAGTACAAAGTGCGCCGGCGCTCCACGCGGAACCGCCTAGAAGCCACCCAAGCCGACCTACAGCGGATTGAAGACATCATCGCCGAGGTCAAACGCCAAGTTGACTATCTCGGTCGCCAAGTAGGCCGCGCGCGCCGCTACCGCGAACTCAAAGGGGAATTGGACCAGATCGACGTGCGCTTAGGGCGCCAGCGCTTCTTCGCCCTCAACACTCAAATCAACCCACTGCAAGACGAATTCGCCGCACTCAGCCAAGCGGCCGAAGAAGGCTATACCCGTTTCACCGGCCGTGAGGCCGAGCTCGAAAAGGCCCGCCTCGTGCTGACGGAAGCCGAGAAGGCCATGCAGGAAGCGGGCCTTGAGCTCAATCGCCGCATCGAAGCCATCCACGAGCGCGAACAGCGTCTTGTAGCCGTGCGCGAGCGGCGCGAGGCCGCCGAACAAATCCGCAAACGCACGGCCCGCGAGCACGCCGATTACAGCCGCCAGCTCGAAGCCGTGCAGCAACAGCACCGCGACAATATCGCGCACCGCGATGAAGCGCGCGCGACCTTGGTGCAAATAGAGCAAAAATTGCAGACCCACCAGCAGCGCACCGCCCAAGCCGAAGCGGAATACGACCGCGGCCGAGCCGCGCTAGACCAACGCCAGCGCGGGCGCATGGATCACCTGCGCCAAGGAAGCGAAATAAGCCGAGCGCTCGAGCGCCAACAGGCCGAGCGCGACGCCCTCGACGAGCGCGCCGTTGCCATCCGCACCGAAGAGGACGCTGCCACAGCCGAGCGCGACCAAGCACTGCAAGCGGCCGAAGCGGCCGAAGCCGCTCTCGCCGAAACTCGCCAGCAGTTATCCACCGGCCAACAACAGCGCACCACGGCCCTCGCCGCCCGCGACCAAACCGAGGCGGACCTCGGCGACCTCGGCGCACAACGCGATGCGGCCCGGCGCGCCGCTGAGGCCAACCAAGCGCGGCTCCAAGTCCTCGAAAAAGTCCGCGCTAGCTACGAAGGCTATCAAAGCGGGGTTCGCACCTTGATGCTCGAATCGCCCCACGCCGCTCTCTTCCGCGGCGTATTAGGCGATCTAGTCGAGGTCGAAACAGCATGCGCCCGCGCGGTCGAGGTCGCCCTCGGCGAGGCCCTACAAGCCCTGATCGCCGACTCGGACCGGGGCCTGCTCAAAGGCATTGCCCATCTCCGAGAGCGTTGCGGGCGCGTCGGCATTCTCTCGCTAGCGGCTCCCCCGCGCACCCTCGGCCCGGCTTTAACCCCAGAGCCCATGCCCGGGCTGCGCGGCCCGCTGCTGAACTACGTGCAACCCGAAGCCTCCATCACCTCCCTAATCGCCGGCCTCTTGCACAACACCTTTCTAGTAGATGACCTGCAAACCGCATTGGCTCTGACGCGCCGCTACCCGGATGCCTACGTGCGCTGCGTCACGCCCGACGGCGATGCCGTCGATCTCTTTGGCCTCGCATCGGGCGGCCAGAGTCAAGCCGAGGATTCAGGCGTCCTCGGCCGCGGGCGGGAAATCCGCACCCTGCGCTCGCTCGTCGCCCACCAAAAAGCCCGCTACGCAGCCCTCGGCCCCCGGCTAGACACACTCGCCGCGCAACTCGCCGCGCTCACGCAATGCCTAGAGAGCCTAGCCGCTGAAAGCGAAACTGGGCGCGCCAAGGAGCGCGAGCAGGTCCACCAGCACCAGCGCGCCAGCACCGACGCCGAGCGGCTCGCCGTACGCCTCGAGCAACTCCACCGTGAAAGCACCAGCTTAGCCAAGCGCGGCCAAGCACTAGACCAAAGCATCGCCGAACAAGCCGAGCACCTACGCCACAACGAGGCCGAGAGCACCCGTCTCAGCGAGGAAAGCAGTTCCTTGGAAGAAGAGCTCAAAAAGAGCGAAACCCGCCGCCGCACGCAGCGCGAGGCACTCGGCACCCTTCAGGTGGAACACGCCCGCACCGCCGAAATAGTCCAAGGGCTAGAGCGCGACGCCACCCGCCTGCAAAACATCGACGAGAATCTGCACAATAACATCGAGCGGCTAGCGGCTGAAGGGGCCGAGGCCGAGCGTCAACAGGCCGAGTGCAGTGCGCGTCGCACGGCCTTGGCCGACGAACTCAAGGGGCTGCATCAAGGCCGCGAGACCTTGGCTACCGAGCAAGACCAGCGTCGCCAGCACTGGGCCGCAGCCAATGCACAAAACCGCGAGTTGCAGGAAAACATCAGCCACTTGCAGCGGCAACTCAACGAGCAGCGCGAGCGCCGCACGAGCCTCGAAGTGCGCATCTCCGAGTTGCAGCTACAGGCTCGGCACCTTCGCACGCGCTTGCAGGAGGAGTATCACTGCGATGTCTCGGCCCTAGGGCCTCTCGACGAAGCCATCGACGAGGAAGCGGCGCAACAGCGCATTGACCAGTTGCGGCAGTCCCTACATCGCTTAGGCTCGGTACACTTAGGCGTCTTGGAAGAACATCGAGAACAAAAGGAGCGCTACGACTTTCTCCGCCAACAGCGCGATGATCTAGTCATCGCCGCCGAAGATTTAAAGAAAACCCTCGGCCTCATTGACCGCACGGCGCGGCGAATGTTCCTCAAGTCTTTCGAGCAGATCCGCGCGACGTTCAAAGAGACCTTTGTCCGCTTCTTCCCCGGCGGCGAAGCCGATCTCTATCTCGAAGAAAACGTCGATGCGCTAGAGGCTCACATCGACATCATCGCCCGTCCACGCGGCAAACGCCTGCAAAACATTGCCCTGCTGTCGGGCGGCGAGCGGGCACTGACGGCCATCGCGCTGCTCTTTGCCATCTACCAAGTCAAACCCAGCCCGTTCTGCATCCTCGATGAAGTCGATGCCCCGCTCGACGACGCCAACATCAATCGCTTCGTGCGCGTGCTCAAGGAATTTGCCGGCGAGACCCAGTTCGTCGTCGTGACGCACAACAAGATCACCATGGCGGCCGCCGACGCTCTGCACGGCGTCACCATGCCCGAGGAAGGGGTTTCTCAGCTTGTTTCGGTGCGGGTCGAGGGCGAAGAATTAGAAACTGCAGCAGCGGGATAGCTCAATCCCGCCAGCGCGACTCGTCGAGCGCGTAGGGATTTTCAGCCACCAATAAGCGCGCGCGCGCAGCGGCCTTAGCATCGTCTCCCTGGAGAGCCATTCGCACAATCTGGGGATGATCTTGGAGAAAGGCCCGCATGGCCGCGTGTGGGTCGCGGCGGTAGTGGATGAGCAAGGCATGGCGCCTCGCGTCAATCTGCCCCATCGCGCATAAGCGGTCAAACAGGGCGTCGTCGATCCGCATGAGCGCTCCGGCCGCAACGCCCTGCTTGGCGAGCGTCTCAAGGCCACCTTGGCCCCGGTCGATCACATTGGCCGCATACGCTATCCGCCCCCCACCTGCGGCCACGGCCGGGAGCCAATCGCGCACGTAACTCGACGCCTCGGTCACCAAGTCGGCCACATGCAGCACGTCCATGTCGTTGGCGCACCCGGGTCGCAGCGTTTGGCCATCCAGCACCACCGTGCGCCCGTCCTTGTAAATCAACAGCGCCGGCTTTCCCAACCGCTCGGCTACGGCGAGAGAAAAAAACCAATCGCGCCGCTCGCCGCCGGATACGCCGTTAAAATCCGCCCCGTTTTCTCGCGCCAGCGCGACCAACCCATCGACGACTTGGCGATACACGGCATTTTCCGCGTATTGCTTTTCCACCCGTTCCTGCAAACGCTGCGGAAAATCCGCGTCCTCTTTGCGCTCGTCAATGAAGGCGAGCAGTAGCTGCGCTTGCTCTGGCCCGCCATAGAGATATTCGGTATTGATGTAATAGGGGCCGACGGTACCCGAGGTGTACCAAAACACCTCGCCCGGTGGGGCAAGGCGCAACGCTTGCGTGTCTAAAAGCGCGGTTAGAAGGTCAAAGGGCATTTTTGCTCCTCAATTTTCCTCACCGGCAGGAAAGGAACGGGGTTCGCGTATTTGGACTTCGACTTCTTGGAGTTCGGGTATGTCTTGGCTGGAGGCGATGCCTAGTTCCTTGAAGCGGCGGGCAGAGATGAGGACTCTTGATTCGAGGGAACCAACGCTTTTGTTGAAAAATTCGACGGTTCTAGTGAGAGAGGTTCTCATGTCGTTTATATGATTTGCGAATGTATTGATCCGGTCATGAAGTTCTTGTCCAAGGGCGGCTATTCTGGCGGCTTCCTCGGCAACCTGCGCTTCGCGCCAGCCCATAGCGACGGCTTTGAGGAGCGCCATGAGCGTACTAGGCGTGGCAATTACCACCTTTCGTTGCATGGCTTTGTCAATGAGTCCGCGATCTATTTCAAGGGCGGGTTGTAGGAAGGCTTCGCCAGGTATAAACATAACTACGAAGTCGGGAGAGTTGAATTTTTCTTGGTAGGATTTTTGGCCCAGAGCACGGGCACGATCTTGGACTTGACGGGCATGCTCTTTCATGGCTTCTGCACGATCTGTGTCATTGTCGGATTCTATGGCTTCGAGATATGCGTTCATGGGAGCTTTGGCGTCAATGATGATAGTGCGTTGGTTGGGCATACGGACGACCATGTCGGGACGCTCGCGGTTGCCATCGTCTAATTCAATGCTGATCTGTTCTTCGTAGTCGCAGTACTTGACCATCCCAGCTAGTTCCACTACGCGGCGAAGTTGAACTTCGCCCCATGCTCCGCGGACTTCTGGACGTTTGAGGGCGTTAGTGAGATTGCGGGTTTCTCGCGTCAGAGCACTATTGTTTTCGACAAGAGTTGAAATCTGCTCTTTGAGACTCCCTTGAGCTTGGTTGCGAGCTTCTTCGATGCGCTTGAGTTCGTCGGACAAAGGCTTGATGATCTCTTGTACTGCGTCTTTACTGAGAGAAAAGTCGGAGCTGGCTTGCTTGACGAGTGCTCCGATTTTGTCGTCAGCGTTTTTGAGGAATTGTTCGTTGTTATTGGTAATAGCATCAGTGGCGATGTTTTTGAATTGGGCAAGAAGGGTATTTTCGATGTCAGTTCTTTCCACGAGTTGTTTGTTGGTCGCATCAAGTTTGGCTTTGAGGTCGGCGTTAGTGGTGGCAATCGCTGTCGCTTCTTTTTGATTATCCTCGATTCGTTTTTTTAGATCTGAGTTTTCGGACTGGAGTTTTTTTAAGTCGGTTTGAGTGAGTTCAAAGCGGGTTTGAAGACGCACCTGCTCTTTCTCGCTTTCGGCAGCTTGAATCCGGTATTGTGCGGCTTCTTTTTTGTGCTGCTCGGCGGTGCCTAGAATATCTTGAATGCGGCTTTGAGCTGTGTTGATTTCGGCGCGGAGAGCATCGCTGCTGCGGGTGCGGAGTTTCACAATTAAGCCTATAACGAGCCCGCCAAGTACGAAGCCGATGCACAGTGTTGTGAACGATGAGATGGTGACTTCCATTTGGGTGATATATCCTTTTTTTGTTTGCTACAGTAATTTAATTCGGCAACTCCTCTAGTGGAATATCCCGCAACCTCGGGTTGTTTTGGTCTCGCGGCGAGAGAATCGGCCCCCCTTCAATACCCCAGTCCAACCCCGCATCGGGATCGTCCCAAGCCACGCCCCACTCGTCCGTGCCGTCGTAGTAGGCATCGACTAAGTAGAAAAGCATGGCGTCGGTGACGGCGTAAAAGCCATGCGCTACCCCCGCCGGAATAAAGACGCCCCGCAATGCCTCTTGGTCTAATTCGATGACTTGCCCCTGCCGACACGTCGGCGAACTACAGCGCAGATCGAGCAGCCCGACGCGCAACCTGCCCATGCCACAGTGCCAGTAGTCAACTTGGTGGTGGTGATAGTGCAAGCCGCGCAGCACCCCCTGCTGCGACTCCGAGCGGCTCCACTGCAAGGCATCCCAGCCGCGCTGGGGAAACCACTCTTTGCGGTACACTTCGGTAAAGCGGCCCCGCTCGTCGCCGTGCGACTGTAACTCGGCGATATAGACGCCTTCAATGGCCGTGGAGGGGCCGATCTGGGCCATCTCAAGCGGCCTTGCCGCAGCATCTTTTGAACTTCTTGCCGCTGCCGCAGGTACACGGATCGTTGCGTCCGACCTTGGGGGTTTCGCGGCGGAAGGTCTCTACCTTGCCGGGAAAGAGCCGACCGCCCTCCAGTGCGTCGGCCGGTTTTTTCCCTTTTAACGCCGGGCGCGGCGTCTGCAACCACTCCTCGTGCAATGCCCGCATGGCCTCGCTCATCTCTGCTTGACCCAACTCGCCATCGAACCCGCGCTCTTGGCAAAAGGCACTAAAATCGGCCAGCATAGCTCCCCGGGGCGAGCGCAGCATTTGCTCGACTTGCTGCACGTCAACTCCGGGCGGCAGGGCTTGCTGGAATTGGGCCAAGTCCAAATCCGCCACGGCGGCCGGTTCTTCATCGTCGGTATCTGCGACATCAGCAGACGCCGCCGCCGCGGCAATCTCGGCCAGCACTTGGCCCATTTCGCTGCGATCGGCCTCAGTGGCCGCTGGTAGTATTTGATCGACGATCCAACCTACCTCTTCGCCATCTGTCAACAACTCGACTATTTCTTCAGCCGAGAATTTTTCCGCCCCCTTGGCTTGGCACAAGGCCTCCAAGCGCGTGGCCAACTCTTGCACGAAAGCACTCCATTTTCAGCAAGTACGCGGGTGAATTTACCGGGGCGAAATCTACCGCTTGCCCCGGTACCTGTCAAAAGACGCGCCTCAAAAATCTGAGAATTCTCAGATTTTTGAGTGCTATATCCAGCTTTTTGTCGCCAATTACCCCTAAAAACGAGCAATAAGGCGCATATTTTCACCTTAATACATGAATGGCACGATTATTGCATATGTACACAGAGCCATCAGGACGATAGGCGCTTGAATCGCACCAGAAAGGAGCACAACCATGATAGCTATGAATGAACTCACGGATCGGGAAATCTTGCTGCGGGCGGCCGAAAACCAAGGCCACCTCAACGTACTGGTCAAACGCTACCGCATCCCCTTGTACAACTTTGTCTATCGCTTTGTCGGCGACAAAGAAACAGCCGAGGATATCGTGCAAGAGACTTTTCTCCGCTGCCTGCGCCACAGCCACCAGTACCCAGCCATCGAACAAGTTTCCACTTGGCTCTACACCATTGCCGGCAACTTAGCCAAAACCGAGTTGCGCCGCCGCAAGCGCTGGAATTGGATTCCGATCAGTCCCAGCGACGACGAACAGACAACCGCCTTTTACGAACCGGTGGCCAAAGACCCACTCCCCGGAGAACAAACCGACGGCAACCGCGTCAAGTCCCTCGTCGTCGCCGCCATTGAGAACCTGCCCTCAGAATTTCGCGCCGCCGTGCTCCTCCGCGATTTGAAAGGACTCTCATACGAGGAAATTGCCAAGATCATCAACTGCCCGGTAGGCACGGTCAAATCGCGCGTCAACCGGGGCCGCCTGCGGCTGCAAAAGACCTTGCGCGGGCTGGCCGAAGAAGTAATCGGATCGCTCGCTGCGGCCGCCTGATCGCTTGGCCAGTTTCCCGTAGCGGCGTTTTCATTGCACAGCAGGTTGCTCCTAATTATCTTGGTCCATTTTCCATTAGGAGCACTCTATGACCATTGATGCCCAACGCCTCTACGGCTTGGTCGAGCAACTGCTCGCCGCACACGCGCCCTCGGGCGCGGAATCCGCAATGGACGCCCTCGTCACCGAGCTCGCCGCCCCCATCGGCGACGCTGTCTGGCAGGACGCAGCCGACAACATCATCATCCACATCAAGGGCCAAAGCCGCGACCAGCCCGTGGCCGCTGTCGCCCACAAGGACGAGATCGCTCTAATCGTCAAGCGCATTGAATCCGACGGCAAAATTAGGATACAGCCATTGGGCGGCTTGCACCCTTGGGCACTAGGCGAGAGTCCAGTAGAAATTCTAGCGCGGGACGGCCTTTGCCCGGGCGTGCTCTCCATCGGTGCCAAACACGTCTCCACAGAAAGTCCAGCCGGGCAACTCAAAGACGGTCAACCCATCAAGTGGGAACAGATGTGGATTGAAACGAGGCTCGCGGCCGAGGAACTGGCTCAGCGCGGGATCCGCGCCGGCACTCGGGTCGTCATCGCTGGCAAACACAAGACGCTCTGGCGGCTAGGCGATTGCATCTGCGGCTACAATCTCGATTGCCGCGCCGGCTTGGCGGCCATGCTCGAAGTGGGCTGGCACTTGCGGGAGAGCCGACCCGCTCAAGACGTATATCTCGTGGCCAGCTCCAGCGAAGAAATCGGCGGTCACGGCGCGATCTACGCGCTCGGGCGGCTGCCGGTTGACGCGGCCGTTGCCGTTGACATCGCACCCGCGGCAACCGAATACGGCACGGCCAATAGCGGCAATCCCATCATCGGCGTCCGCGACAGTCGCGGTCTGTACGACGCGCGCATCATCGACCGCTTTGACGCCCTGGCCACCGCTTGCGGGTTCGGTACGCAAACGGCCGTCCTCACTTCGTACTCCAGCGACTCGTCAATTGCCAAAACGTCCGGGGCCATTGCCCGCGCGGCGTTGATTGGCTACCCAGGCGACAACACGCACGGGTACGAAATCTGCGCGTGGGACGGCATCGTCAACACCGCGCAGTTACTGCTCGCTTATTTGGAAAATCCAGTAGTGGACTAAAAGGCACGCTGGACCAAAAAGTCCAGCATTTCTCCCAGCATATCGCGCGAGGGATTGGCCGGAAGTTTCCCCAGATGCCCCAAGCTCTCGGCGACCTTCTGCTGGCACACGCGCTCGACGTAGCGGTCGCATTCGTAGTGCTCAACCAAGGCGATGACCCGCTCGATATCGGCGGTTGTGTTGCGTTGGCGATCTTGGTGCAAGATCGCCAGCACTTCTTTGCGTTCCTCAGCCGTGCATTTGCCTAAGAGGTCGATGATAATCAAGGTCCGCTTTCCTTCCGCAATATCTCCACCCCGCTCCTTGCCGTAGGCCCCGGAAGTGACGCCAGGAGCGGAGCCAGCGTCCTGGGCGGAAGAACTCAAGTTCAGCAGGTCGTCGCGGAGCTGGAACGCGATGGCCATGGACTCGCCGAAATCGCCGATACGAGTTCGCAAGCCCACGCTGGCACCCGCGATAATCGCCCCGGCCGTACACGGCCCCCGGCCCGTGTACCACCCGGTCTTTTTGCGCAGCATGGTCATAAACTCGCCCTCGCTGGGAATGTAGTGCTGGCGAATCCAGCCCACGTCGTATGCCTGTCCCTCAAACGTCTCGCACGAGCCGCGGATCATCTCCTCCATCAAATCGAGCGCGACATCCGCCCCCAAAGCGGCGCGATTTGCGCTGAGGATTTCAAAGACCTTGGCGTACAGGGCATCGCCGACGTTGATAGCCAATGGGACCCCGTGCGACTTGTGCAAACAGGGCTTGCCGCGCCGCATCTCCGAATCGTCTTCAATATCGTCGTGCACTACGGCAAACGACTGGAACATCTCAAAGGCCACCGCCGTCCGCATGGCTTTCTCCACGTCGCCGCCGCAGGCTTGACACGCCAAGAGCACCAGCGCCGGGCGGAATCGCTTGCCGCCGCGCTCAGGGTAGTCGCGCATCAGCCGGTACAGGAAGCCCTCGGGTTCGCGCACGGCGAGGAACGAGAACATTTCTTTTTCTAAGTCTGGAATATAGCGGTGCAAAAACTGGCGCAGGCCTCGGGGGACCGCAGACATGTTCAACCTTTCGTTGAAGAGGCGCGCGCATCTACCATCTGGTGCGCTCCACTTGTACTTCGGGATGCGAAACAATTAAATGCCATATAACGGCTTGGAAGGATTCCGTCAGCGGCGTGACCGCATCCGGCGCGACCGTCGGCACAATCGCGCAGGCATCGGCGGCTTGGGCCGTAAAGCCGCCATCTCGCCCCACGATGCCGCAGATTTTGGCTCCGACCTCTTTGGCGTATTCCAGTGCTGCAACCAAGTTGACGCTGGTATTCAGTGGGCGATGGCCGCCGCCGACGGACAAGACCAAGATCAGATCCTTTTCGTTTAACCGACTGCCCTCCAGCCATTTGGCAAAGGCCGTCTCCCAGCCCTCGTCGTTGATCCGCGCCGTCAGTTCCGAGACGTTGTCCGTGGGGGCGTAGGACTCAATGCCCGCGATCTTGCGAAAGTCATTGACCGCGTGGCTCGCATTGCCCGCGCTCCCCCCCACGCCGAGAATAAAGAGCCGCCCGTCGCCCTGACGGGTCTCGACGACGAGTTGGACTATCGCCTCAATCGCCTTGCGATCTAGCTGCTCAATGACTTGCGCCGCCGCGGCCAAGTATTGTTGGGTGTAACTCATCCGCCGCATTCACAGGCTGTACCCAGCCGCCGCCGCATCCGCGTAAAAGATCTGCACCGTCTCTAGCGAGAACTGCCCCAATTCCTTGCCCAAGGTCGGCAGCTTTTTGATGATGTCGCTGGTGCAGGTGATGATGTGGCAGCCGATGCTATCGGCTTGGACGACATTGTACACCTCGCGGGGGCTGGCCCAGATGAGCTCGGCTCGGGGGTTGGACGCGAGCAGCTCGACCGACTCGGCCATGACCGGCATGTAGTCCAGCCCGGCGTCGGCAATGCGGCCGGCAAAAACCGACACGCAGCACGGTGCTCCGCCCTCGACCGCGGCCGCCACTTCTCTCACTTGGTCGAGCAGAAATATCGCCGTGACATTGACCTTGACCCCAGCGTGAGACAGCCGATGGACCAAGTCGTAGCTGACCGCGGCCTTGGTGTTGCTGACCGGGATTTTGGCGTACACGTTTTCACCCCAAGTGGCGATCTCGCGGGCTTGGCGCTCCATGTCGTCAAACTCGTCTGAAAAGACCTCAAAGGAAATATGGCGGTCGGGAATGGCCGCGACGATGTCGTGGGCAAAGGCCCGGTAATCGGCAACGTCGGCTTGGCGCATCAAGGTGGGATTGGTCGTAAATCCAGCGACTAGCGGGTTGGCATAACTCGCCAGCATACTGGCGCGGTCGGCTCCGTCGGCAAAGATTTTAACGGCAAGGTCGGCGGCGGTTTTTTCGTACGCCAGCACTTGCGAAGTGAGGGTCGTCATGGCATGGCTCCTTTGGATTCGCGACAGGCTTAAGTCTATTAATTAAAATTAACCATTAAACTCGCTGGCGAAAAATGGCGGCGCGGTTGGCGTGGTAAAACCCGTATTGTATAATTACAGACAACCGCTGCCTTTCGCTCGCCATCCATGAGAAGGAGCTCCCGCGATGAAACACCAATGGGCACTCGTCAGTTTGCTAATCGCCGCCACCTGTTCGACGGCCGAGGTGCTCTCGCTGCAAGAGTGCATCGACTTGGCCATGCAAAACAACCTACAACACCAAATGGACCAACAAACCCTAGACAACAGTCGCGTCCAACTAACGGCGGCCCAAGCGCCTTTTACCTTCAACATGGACGCCTCTTTCACCGCCCCTAGTTTCACCGCACTGCGCGACATCCAAGAAAACGTCGCCCTCCAAACTCGAGTCCGCGAAGAGAATACCGATGTCTCCTACTCGGGCAACCTGCGCATGACCCAGCGCCTGCGCCACCTCGGCCAACTCACGCTGACCTCTGTGGCTCTACGCCGCGACTTTTCGTCCAATCGCCGCGAGGGCTTCCTCGACTATTCGGGCTCGACGCGCCTGGCTTACGAGCGCGAGCTACTCGCTCGGCCCAGCGAAGAAATCGCGCTCAAGCGCGCCGAGTACCGCCTGCAAAGCGCCCGCCTCAACTTCGACCGCCAGCGGCTCCAATTAGAAGGCCAAGTCATCGACGATTACTACGCTTTGGTACAGAGCGTCCAAGAACTCGCAATAGAGGAACAGCGCCTAGCCCAGTCGCGCGCCAACTTGGAACTGGCTCAACGAAAATTTGAGGTCGGCCTCATCGCCGAAGTGGAAGCCCTGCGCTTACAGGTGGAGATGCTGCAGGCCGAAGCCACGTACGACCAAGCGCAGACCGACATCGAATCGCGCCGCGACCTGCTCCGCCAAACCCTCGGACTCGACGTGTGGGAACCGCTCGAAATCGACGCTGAGGTCCAATACGAGATTCACCCCATCGACGACCAACGCGCCCTTGAAATAGGCTTGGCGCGTCGCACCGACATGAAACGAGCGGAAATTTCCGAGGAAATTAACGAGTTGAATCTCGTGGAGGCCCGCCGCCGCAACGGCATTAACGCGACCTTGGGTGCCAATGTCAGCATGCAGGGACGCGGCAGCGAAATCAGCGCGGTCAGCGACAATTTCGAGCGCAATCGCTGGGGCGTCGATCTGCAGATAAGGCTGCCGCTGATCGACAGCGGCCAACGGCGGGCCAACGTCAGCCAAGCGCGCATCGCCTTGGAGCAAAGCCGCCTCGGCCGCGAGCACCAACGCCGTCTAATCATCCAGCAAGTTCGCGACGCCACGCGCCGCGTCCACGAGGCCGAGCGCCAGATCGACCTGCGCCAAGCCGCCCTCGAATTTGCCCAGCGCACCTACGACGTCGAGCAGAGCCGTTTTGAACTCGGCTTGGCCGACAGCCAGCAATTGCTCCAGGCCCAAGGCAACTTGACGCAAGCCCAGATCAACGCCTTAGCCGCAGTCATAGGCTACCAGCGCCAGCTCAAAAACGTGCGGCTAGCCACTATGGCCGAGCTAAAAGAGCTGGCTCCTTAGTCTCCCAATCCTCACGCCAAGGCGGCCCAAGCTGCGCCGCCTTGCTATCGGCGCGGATCACGCGCCTATTTGTCGTCTTCTGAATCCATCAGCGGATGCGAGAATTCTTCTATTTCCTCGCCAAACATCCGCCGGGGGCGCAGCCGAGTATAAGACGGAATCTGGTTCTGCTCCTCGGCCTCCTGACAGGACACGCACAGCCGCGCCGTGGGCAGGGCCTCCAAGCGCGGCTTGGGAATAAACGGGCAGGTCGAACACAGGTTTAAGGGCTGTTCGAGACAGGCTTCACACTTGCCATACGTCGTGCTTTCTAGCTTCTCGAGCGCCAGCGTGACCTCCTCCAACTCGCGGCGCTCAGTATCCCCTAGCGTCACCAAAAGCTCCATGGTTCCGGCCTCGACTGCGCGGTCGAGATCGTCGGCCTTGGGATCTTGCAACTCGTCGATCTCGTGCTCGGTGCCGTCCAAATCGCTGAGCAATTCAGCGCGGCGCACTAAGAGAATCTTCTTCATCCGCTCTCGCTCTCGCTTATTGAGCGCCATCTTTTTAGCCATCGTTTTCTCCCTTTAACTGGCTCCAACGCCAGTGGATTACCTGTTCAAATGCCCGCTGTCTGCAAGCGAAAAACCGCCGTGCCGAGCGGCCCTAACTCCGCAGCAAGTCGCCCATTGGCCAGCGTCGGCACCGCCTGCCCACCGAGCACTTCGGCCCGTCCCATCGGCGGTAAGCCCTCCAGACGCAAATCGAGTCGCCGCGAATCTTCGGCGACATTGACGGCAAATACGTAAAAGGCGCCTTTGTATTCTTTGATCGCCACGGCAATTTCACCACTGGTCGGTTGTGCCGCCAAGCGGTGCTCCCCCTGCAAGAACACCGGGCCTAATTCGGCCAGCTCGGCCGCGAGGTGCTGTGCTTCTCGCCACAAGGCGAGGGGCTGAATGTGTCGTTCGTTCTCCTCGCAATAGCGGTAAAACAACACGCCCTTGGCCCCGCCAACCAAGCCTTGATAGACCATGTTCCGCAACTCGCGTGCCGTCGGCGCGCGCGGCCAATGCTCTACGCCGCCAAAGGCCTGGGCGATCAACCAGACTGGCTTGCGCTCCAGCGAAGTCCAGCGCGCCCGTTCCATATAGTCGCCCACCTGACTGATGGGATAATTCGGAATCGGATAGACATCTATAGCCAATATATCGCTGGCGTCCGAATAGGCGGCGTATGTGTGCGGTCGGTTGTTGACCAAATAGACGGGGTGATAGGGATCGAGTTCCCGAATTAACTCGTATATCGCCAAAGCCGACGCAGGATCCATTTTGGTCTCGTCTGGCTCGTCAACCAGATACCACGCCAAGAGTGCCGGATGCTGGCGATAGCGTTTGACGAGGGCGGCAATGGCCCGATAATCCGGCTCGGGCTTGCGCCGGGCGTACTCGGTCATTTCTAGGAGTATCTGCATCCCCTCTACGGCGGCTGCGTCCATCAGCGCGGCGACCTCTTCGCCACGCAGCTTGTAGTAGTAATCCCCAGCATTGAAATGCAGCTGACGCATTGGAGCGAGGACCTCCTCCCGCAGCCAGTACAGCCCAATGGGAAAAAACGGCTCGCCATTGACGAGCAAGGACTGGCTGAACAGGTCGATTTTCACCTCTCGGGCGGCTGGTGCAAACTTCTCGCAGACCGCGATCAGCGAGTCCGCGCCGCCGACCGGATCCAGCCACCGCGCCACTAACTCATAGCGCCCGGCGGGCAAGGTATCGGCGGCAAAGGCCCCAGTGACCTCCTGCCCAACCACGTTTGCCGCCAAGCGATCCAAGACCGCGCCGCCGCGCCGCAACTCGACCGTCACCGGGACCGTCGTATCAGCGCGGCGATTGCGCCGCAACCGGAAGCGGATCTCGTCCTCTACGGTATAATACGAGCGATCGCCCGAAAGCTCCCAAGCCGGCCGGGCAAACAGGCGCAACGCTTCAACTACATGGATAGTCGTGTCGCGCTCAGGATCGTACAGCCGCAGGGCCGCGCGGTGTATGCCGGCCTCGGCCAACCGATACGGCAGCGCATAACGCACTAGACGCCCCTGCGGTACCTGTAGCCGGTGCTCGACCTTGCGCTGCGCGCCCGAAGGGGTTTCCCACGTCAGCCGAGCTAGCAGGTGGCGCGAACCTGTACCTGGCCTGAACAACTGCAAGTCGAGCAGGTTGTCTCCTACTATGGGTAGCTGTTCTTGGGTAATCTGGACCGTCGGCACATCGGGCGTCGTCTTGGGAGCCATTTGCCCGCAAGCACTTAACAAGGCCAACAGGGCAAAGTAAAAGGGCTGGGAGACAGTGCCCCTCAGCCCACGCCTCGACCATGAGCACTCCTTCAAGACAGCCTGCCAGCTTGCTCGGCCTCGAGCGAGCGCAAGCGATCCCTGAGCGAAGCGGCCAGTTCAAATCGCTCTGCTTCTACTGCGGCCTGTAGATCGGCCGTCAGTCGCTCGCGCAACGTGCGCGGTCGAGTACTTTCGACCTCGCTCTCCCACTCGCGCAAAAAGAGCAGCTCAGGGCATGCGTCGAGCTGATCCAATCGACCAATTTTGGCGAGAAATTCCTCAATTTCGACGACGCCTCGGCGGATCTCGGCTAGGGCCTCAGCGTGGTTTTCGGCCTCTAGATAGGCCAGGGCCCGCGCCTGCACCCGATGCGCTGTGACAAAGACGCGGTATTGTTCGGCTAACTGACGATCCTCGTCCTCCTCGGCGTATTCGTAGCACAAGTCGAGAATGGCGAGGTTGTGCTTGGCGTCCTCTTCGGCGCGCTGGTATTCTTTTAGTTCAAAAAAACCAATCCGCCGCCAGTAGTATTTCATGGCCTCTTGGGCCAGATCGGAACAATCCTCGTGCGAGAGGCGAAAGGTGCCCGGGCCGTGTGCTTTTTCCCACTCGCGCCGCTTTTGGCAGTAGTAATCCAACAGCGACCCATAGCCGTGCGGCCGGAGTGCGTCGGGACGGCCCCGCCACTCTAACTGCATCAAGCCCATATCCATGCGGATTTGGAGCTTGGTGCTGCCATTGCCGCCTCGTATCTTGCGCACGCTCAACTCGCCTGGGGCGTATTTCCAGTCGCTGAGGATCGGGCCGATATCGCGTTCCATAATGGGTGAAAACCTCGAATTATACTTGGCCTTCCGGCCGGGGGTAAACAGGCGAACCAAGCGTCTGCACATTCCGCTTCAACAAGGCGGGCCTAGCGCATGTCTCGGTGATTTTCGGATAGAAACGCCCTAGTATATGCGCTCGGCGTACCCTTGTCAAACTACAGATCGGCGGCTGTGGAATCGGCTTCTACCACCGGCGGCACCCCGGTGATTTCGCTTATTATGGTCAGTAACTCCTTGCGCAAGGTCGGGCGGCTCACGCGCAGGCCATCTAGGTGATTTTCAATCACTGGAATGGCGGCTGCCCCCACCGCTGTAAGCGCCTGATGGGTCAGGGTGTGCTCTTCGGGCGTGGGGTCGTATTCCATCTGCGTCGGCTCAATGGGCGTACCGAACATGCTCACCCGCGGCTGCCCGCCCGCCCCAAAGGGATCCAATCCCACATTTGGATAGCGTCGTGGGCCGTCCGTGGAGTCCGGCTGCATCAGTCCGTAGGGATAGGGAGATAGCTCCTCGCCGGTGAACACCCCCCGGCGGGTTCGCTGCTCAGAGCGCAGGGTAAGCATGTCGTAGTAGTCGAGGGCATTGACCAAAATTTCAGCCGCCTTGGCCCCCCCCATCTGCCCGAGCGCTTCAATGGCGGCCATCCGCAACTCGGAGTCGGCCGTGTTGAGCGAGTAGTTGAGCAGCCTTCCTATATCCAAGGCCGCGCTCTGCTCGCCGATGGTGCCCAAGGCGCGGAGCGCGTCCTGCTTGAGCGTCGTGCGCTGATCGTAGTCTTGAAGCGCCATTTTCAGCACGGGCACGGCGCGCGGATCGCCGATCTCGCCGAGAATGCGCGCGGCCTTGCGTCGCGTGGCATAGGGATAGTCTTGGCGGGAGACGATCTCCATAATGCGCTCTAACTGCGAGTGGTCGCCCGCCCGATAGAGCTGGTGCATCTGGTTGACATTCGTGCAACCCAAGGGGATCAAAACGACCGCCAAAAGCGCGACTCCATACATGGCTAGCTCCTTTGTCTATCCCCTTGCCGCGAGGAAGTCTTTCTTCTATACTTCAGCTTTTCCACTACGCAGCAGGAACCTCAGTGAACGCCCCACAGACCCACAACCGCCAACCCATTCCCGGCATTAAAGATACACTAGCCATATCCAGCGGCAAGGGCGGCGTCGGCAAGTCCACGCTCTGCGCCAACTTGGCCGTGATCTTGGCCGACCAAGGGCTGCGCGTCGGCTTGCTCGACGCCGACATCTATGGCCCCAACATCCCGGGCTTGCTCGGCCTAGCCGGCCGGCCGACTGCAACCGATGGCCGCATCCACCCCTTGTCCGCACACGGCCTCCAAGCCATTTCCATGGGGCTGCTAATCGACCCGGGCACCCCCGTCGTGTGGCGCGGCCCCATGCTGGCCAAGATGATGCACCAATTCCTCTTCAACGTCACTTGGGGCGAACTCGACCTCTTGCTCATAGATCTACCTCCTGGGACCGGGGATGTACAAATCACGCTGACCCAAGTGGCCCCCTTGACTGCGGCCTTAATCATCACTACGCCTTCGGCCATTGCCCTCGAAGACGTGCGGCGCGGCGTCGAGATGTTCCGCCAGACCGAGGTACCCATCGTCGGTTTAGTCGAGAACATGAGCTATTTCCGCTGCGGCCACTGCGGCCATGCCGACCCCATCTTCGGAGCCGGCGGCGGCCGCGCCACCGCTAGCCGCTTGGACATTCCCTATCTGGGCGAAATTCCGCTCGACCCCCTCGTCCGCAGCCAAGCCGACGCGGGCGAGCCGATCGCCAAAGCGCACCCCCAGGCCGAAGGCAGCCAAGCCCTCGCGCACTTAGCCGCCGACATCGGCGCTTATTTCCAGCACCCGTGAACCGCGTCCAAATCGCCTGCATCGGCGCGGGGTATTGGGGCAAAAACCTAGTCCGCGTCTTCCGCGACTTGCCCGACGTGCATCTGCGCCAAGTGTGCGACGCCAGCCCGGAAATCCGCCGCGCCATGCAGCGCCAGCACCCAGCGATTCCCACCACCGCCCATTGCGACGAAGTGCTCGGCGACGACGCACTCGACGCCGTCGTGTTGGCCGTCCCGGCGGCCCAGCACTACGAATTAGCTCGACGCGCCCTCGAGCGGGGCAAGCATGTGTACGTCGAAAAGCCCATGACCCTCGACGCGGCCACGTCGGCCCACTTGGTCGAATTAGCCGCCGAGCGGGATCGGGTGCTGATGGTCGGGCACCTGCTGAAGTACCATCCCGCCGTGCAAATGTTGCGCGATTTAGTAAAAGAAGGGGCGCTCGGGGACTTGTATTACCTGTATTCCCAGCGCGTCAACTTGGGCATTGTCCGCCGAGACGAAAATGCCTTGTGGAGCTTGGCACCACACGACATATCGGTCATCCTGTACCTGCTCGGCCAAGAGCCGGATGCGGTCAGTGCCCGCGGCGAGTGCTATCTACAACCCGCCATCGAAGACGTGGTCTTTGCCAATTTGCACTTTGCCGATGGCAAGATGGCGCAGATGCAACTCTCTTGGCTCGACCCGCACCGCATCCGCCGCCTGACCGTGGTCGGCAGCCGCAAGATGGCGGTCTTTGACGATGGAGAAAGCACGGAAAAGGTGCGCATCTACGACAAATCGGCCGAGCGGCCGCAATGCGATTCCTATGGCGACTCCATTGCGCTGCGCTTTGGCGATGTCGTCATTCCGCGGCTGCAAATGGCCGAGCCGCTCAAGCTGGAGTGCCAGCATTTCGTCGAGTGCGTACGCACCGGCCAAACACCCCGCAGCGATGGCCGCGACGGCCTGCGCGTCGTGCGCGTCTTAGAGGCCGCACAGGCGTCGCTGCGCCAAGCCGGTGCCCCGGTACCGCTGCGCTAACGCACGGTAAATTCAGCCTGGCTCTCGGCTTGGTTGCCGCTCATATCCCGCACCCTCAGCACGAGGCGATGCACGCCCGGCAACAAATCTTCCAGCAAATGTCCATGCACGCGCCCGGCTTCTGGATCGTATTCGGCGATCAGCCGGCGTCCGTCGAGCGCGAATTCAATGTCGGTCTCCTGCCCAATGCCCGCACCCGGATCGCGCACGGTGCCGCGAATTGCTGGACGCACGCCAACGACGGCTCCTTCAGCGGGCTGCAAACGGCTGATCTCAGGGGGTTCCAAGTCGGCCAACAGCGCATAGCGGCCCAAGCGCCGCACCCGCGCCACCACCTGCCGCCCCCCAGCATCCCACTCATTGCTCACCAGTGCCCACTTTTCAGCGGCGACTTCTCGGTAGATGCCCAGTTTCTCCGGCGACAGCGTTTCCCGCTGGTCGTAGCGCAACCGCAACTCGACCCGGCTGTCAAAGCTAACATCCGGCCCCAAGGCAAAAGCCGGCCCAGCTGCGACGAGCGCAGCAGGCACTTGCGGCTCAAATCGCTCGACTTGCGGGAAAAACGGCGCGTACGCGCTCGTCGCGGCAAAGCCCAATTCGACCGCGCCGTTGGCATAGGTCAGGTTGGCCGGGACCCCCGGCCGCACGAATTGCCTATCGAGGACGACCCTTTGCACGGCCGCCCCTGGCGTCCGCAGCAAAACCGATCCCGCCGTTCGATCGCTCGAATCGAGCGGCACGGCGACGCGGAACTCGCGCAAGCCGGTCTGGCGGGGGCTGATATTAACGGTATCCGTGCGGACTAAGGGCGCGGCGCTGGGTACTCGTTCATAGCGCATCACAAGCTCCACGAAATCCGCGTGGGGACGGCGTTCCAGCGCAAAGGTCGGCACCGCGGTCTCGGGCAGGCGACAAACGGCAAAAGCCGTGGCACCGGCTGGATCCCGCGCTTGGATCCGCCAATAGGAAGCGTTGCGGTGGATCTGCCACTTGAGCGGCCCCGAGCGGCTCTGCCGCCGATCGACGCGCCGCCAGTCCTCGCCATTGCGCGAGCTGGCCAATTCTACTTCTATGAGCGGGTCGTCCGCATCGCTCAGCCGCGCTTCGATAAAGGTTCCATTCGCGGTTGCCGCAATCCGCGCCCCGGCAAGGACCGGCGGTTCATCAACCACCAACCCAAAGCGCGCTCGGCTCTCGTTGCCGTTGACATCCGCGGCGACGACGACGGCCTCGTGCCGCCCCTTGGCCAAGTTTAGTATGCCATCGCTAGGCCCCTCGTAGAATTCGAGGCGATTGCCCGGCAGGCGGCACAAGTTGTAAAAGCGGCCCACCCCGCCCTTAAAAGCAGCCAGCGGCCGGTCCAAATACATCTGGTGCATATCGCCGTAGCCCACCCGCTCGTAGCGCGCCGCGAAAACCAACTCGCCGTTGATGTGCAATTCCGCGCGATAGGGCGCTAACTTGTTGGGCGCCGCATCGGCGCGATCGTACATCAGCGCACTGATGCTCACCGGGCCGAGCACCTGCACGGGCCGCCCGCCGACAAACTCCCCCGGACTCGGCTGCCAGCGCAAATTCAGCACATAGGGGTCGTGCCCTCCTTCGACTTGGGCCTTGCGGCCATGCGGCGTGATCGCGACTCGTTGCAAAGTCGGCGCAATCGCATCGGCCACGGCGAACCCATGCAACAGAGGATTGATCGCTGCGTTATGGGCGTCGCGCAGTTCTAGGTGCAAATGAGGCGGACCGGCGCCGCTCTCGCCACTCCAAGCGACGACCGCGCCGCCGCGCACTGGGATTTCTCCTTCCTCCAAATAAAACTCCACGCTGTAGCGTCCGCTCTGCTGCTGAGCTTGCTGCACGCGCTCGGCCACCGGCGCGGCAAAGCCCGCTAGATGGGCATAGACCACAATGCGACCATCGGCCAATTTCTGGTACAAGGCCCGGCCATAGCCCCAAGGTGAGGTGCTCACTCGCCAGACATAGCCATCGGCCAGGGCTTGGACGGGATGGCCGGTTTCGCCCCAAGTCTTGAGGTCTATGCCGGCGTGGAAAGCGCGGGAACGCGACTCGCCGAAGGTGGAAGACAGGGCGGGCGCAAGGCGCAGCGGCCAAGTGAACTCCCCTTCTGCCGCGTTGGCTGGCAGCCCCAAAGCCGCCGTCCATAAGAGTGTCCATTTAATCACAATCGTCCTCGTATGTATGTAGGGTCATGCGGTCCGCGGCCACTTCGAGAAAGTGAAAGGGTTTTTCGGTCCAAGCGCCGGTGTTGAAATAGTAGCGGCCCTGTCGCTCAATCGCCATGGCCGCGTGGGTGTGCCCGCAGGCTACGGCTTCAACCCCCACCTGTTGCGCCATGCGCAGGGCATTGCGCGCTACGTGCTCGTTGAGCACCCGGTAGAACAGAGGCCATTTCTTGGCGTACTCGGCTACGTGGGCATCGCGCCCGCCCAACCAAATGCGGCAACGGTGCAAGCGGCGGAAGGCCCACTTGAACGCCGAATGCCTAGGCATCAGCCGGTCGAGCCGATGGCCGTGGACTACGAGCAATCGCTGGTCGAGTCGCCAGCTATCAACCCAGCAAATCTGCCCGGAATCAGCCAGCTTAAACTCAGCATCGCGATTGCCGCACACCCAAACCACGGGCCGGGCTTGCGACTCGCGCACGAGACGCTCCAGCACGGCCCGATGGGCGGCGGGCAGGGCTTGGCCCGGATCATCTATGACATCGCCGTTGAGCACGAGCGGCACCCCTTTAGGCAAAGCATCCAACCAAGACAAAAAGTGGCGATGGTAAAAGTAAGCCGATCCGAGATGCAAATCGCTGACGACGAAGCAGCGTGTGACGCCCATGCTCCTTGCTGTATGCCTTATTATATTATTGAATAACCGCCCGATGAATAAACAGACAACCCCACCTAGGCGCAAAGCGTACGACCCGGATAAGTTACAGGCACTACTCCAGTACCTCGGTCGCCTGCTGCCCAACGACCCAGAGCGCACGGCCTTTTATCAATGCGCGCGTACGCCGCCCCCCATTTCGCTGCGCTTGAACCCGCTTCAAGCCCAAGCGCAACACGTGCAACCCTACGTCCGCCAACGCGGCCAAAGCGTACCTTGGTGCAGCGAGGGCTTCGCTTGGCCGGCAAGCGACGCCAGCCTCGGCCAGACCCTCGAACACGCTATGGGCGCGTATTACGTCCAAGCCAAGGCCCCCATGCTAGCGGTCGAGGTCTTGGCCCCCCAGCCCGGCGAGCGCGTCCTCGACCTGTGCGCCGCCCCAGGCGGCAAGGCCACTCAGATTGCCGCGCACATGCAGAACAGCGGCTTGCTACTAGCCAACGAACTCCAGCGCAAGCGCATGCCTGCTCTCGTGGGCAATTTGGAGCGCTGCGGGGTGGCCAATTGCGTCTTGACTCAAGCCCCAGGGACCATGCTGGCGCGCTACTTTCCCAACTTTTTCGACCGCGTCCTCGTCGATGCGCCTTGCTCGGGCGACGGCATCGTGCGCAAAGACCAAAACATGCTCGCCTACTGGTCGCCGCAAGACGCCCAAAACCTCGCCCAGCAACAAAAGGGGTTATTATACGCCGCCTATCGGATGCTCCGCCCCGGCGGCACCTTGGTGTATTCGACGTGCTCGCTCTCGCTGGAGGAAAACGAAGAAGTGCTGCTCGGGCTGTTGCGCCGCTACAAGGAAGAGGTCGCGATCCTCCCCATCGCCGCGCCCGCCGGACCGCCGCTACCGGATGCGCTGGCCCGCCAATTCCCGGCCGAGTTCGCCCGCTGTGTCCGCATTTGGCCCCACCACCACGACACCGAAGGGGCTTTCGTCGCGCGCCTTGCCAAACGCACGCCAACGCCAAGCCTCGAAGACGCCCCTGATTGGGAGCTCGCAACGACCGATCCCGCGGCCGCCGAGTCCAGACGCGCCATCGAAGCGCGGTGGAGTGGCACCTTGCCCTGCCCTTCGGATCAGATCTTTACCCTCAGCAACCGCCACCTATGCCGACAACCGGCGCTCGGGCCGGCCATCCAAGCGCATCTGCCCCACTTTGTTCGCGGCGGCATGAAGGTGGCCCGCCCCCACAAAGGGTACCACTACCTGTCCCAGCAAACCGTTGCCCTGTGGGGACATCTCATGCAGGGCCCCAGCGTCGAGCTGAACTGGCCTCAACTACAAGACTTGTTCGCCGGGCGTCCACTCTACTGCGATCCGCCCACCAGCCTCAAAGGCGAAATTTTCTGTCGCTTTGGACCGTGGACCGTCTGTCGCGCCATTGCCAAAGAGGAAGGTCGCCTGATCGAAGCCATGCTGCCGCGCGCGTTGTTTCGCACCCAGCTAACGTCGCTGATTTAGGGTTGCTTTTTTCCGGTTGGCCCCGGCCAAGGCGGGAAGAGTTGGTGTTCGATCCGCAGCGCGTTGCAGACGCGGCCCGCGATAAAATCGCCCAAATCGCTAAAGGTCTGCGGCTTTTGGTAGAAGGCTGGCATGGCCGGCAGCATGATGGCCCCGGCCTCGGCGGCGGCCGTCATATTGCGCAACTGAATCAGGTTGAGCGGCGTCTCGCGCACCACCAGCACCAAGGGCCGCTGCTCCTTGAGGCTGACATCGGCCGCGCGCTCAATCAGGCTCGCAGCGGCCCCGCGCGCAATGCTCGACAGCGTCTTGACCGAACAAGGCACCACCACCATACCGTCGACGGCCACCGAACCACTGGCGATGGGAGCCGCTAGGTCGCTGGCGTTGTACTCGCACAATTCACCTGCTTGGGTCTCCTCCCCGTAGCACCGCGTTATAAACGAGCGCAAGCTCTCCTTATCGGGACGGAAACCCAACTCTTCGACGAGCAGATAGCGCCCGTATTTGGATAGGACCAGATGCACGTGGTGCCCGCCGATCAGCAGAGCACGCAGGAGGCGGCCCGCGTAGAGCGCCCCACTCGCTCCGGTAACGCCGACGACGATTTGCTTGCCGCTCACAACGCCTCCTTTAGGGCTTTGCGGCCCGCTTCGAGCGCGGCGACAATCGCCTCTACATCATAGACGCAACCGCCCCAAGTGCCGCCACTGACGTTTTGCAGTGCCGCCCACAGCTTAGTGTCGTCGGGCAGTGCTGCTTCGGGCGCCAAGTCGGGGCGCAAGGGGCGCTCGGCCAGCACCCGCTGGCCTTCCTCCGCGCCGAACTCCGCGCCATCGCAGCCGACCAAATCGATGCGTCCGCGCAGGCTCTGGCAGTCGATTTCAATGGCGATCAAGTCGCCGTCTTGCAGCTTGCCGATCGGCCCGCCAGCCAAAGCCTCCGGGCCGATGTGCCCAATGCAAGGACCCGAGGAAAACCCGGAAAACCGCGCGTCTGTGAGCAGGGCCACGCGCTGGCCAACGTCCGTGTATTTGAGCGCGATCGTAACCTGCGCCACTTCCTCCATCCCCGTGCCCATCGGCCCGCAACTAATCATCACCAAGACATCGCCCGGCTCGATCTGGCCGTTCTTAATCGCGGCGATAGTATCGCGTTCGGTGGTAAAAACCTTCGCCGGCCCGGTGTGCCGATAGACCCCTTGCGCGTCGAGCAGCGCCGCGTCGATGGCCGTGCTTTTGACGACCGAGCCCTCGGGTGAGAGGTTGCCGACCGGGAAACAGATGGTGCTGGTCAGGCCCTTGGCGCGGGCGCGATCGGCGTCCATGATCACGTCGGCTGGCTCCACCCCGTCTAGCTTTCGCAGTTCCTCGCGGAAGCGGTGCCGGCGCGGCGCCTGCTCCCACCAGTCGAGATTTTCGCCCAGCGTCCGGCCCGTAACCGTCATCGCGTCCTCTTCCAACAGCCCCAAGCGGCGCAAGTGCAACATGACCTCCGGCACCCCACCGGCCAAAAAGGCGCGCACCGTAACGTGGAACTCCGGGCCGTTGGGCAGCACATCGACCAAGCGCGGCACCGCGCGATTGATCCGATCCCAATCCCCCACTGCTGGCCGCTTGCGACCGGCCGCATGGGCAATGGCGGGCACGTGCAGGATCAAGTTCGTCGAGCCGCCAAAGGCCGCGTGGACGACCATGGCGTTGTGCAGCGCCGGATCGGTGATCAACTCCTGCGAGCGAATGCCGGCCGCCTCCAGCGCCATCAGGGCCCGCGCCGAGCGCACGGCCATATCGCGCCAGACCGCTTCTCCCGAAGGCGCCAGCGCCGAATGCGGCAGCGACAGCCCCAGCGCCTCGCCCACAACTTGAGTCGTGGCCGCAGTCCCCAAAAACTGGCAACCGCCCCCGGGCGTGGCACAGGCTCGGCAGCCGAGCACCTGAAAGTCGTCGATATCCAACTCGCCCCGCGCCAACCGCGAACCCGCCGATTGGATCTTGCCCGCGTCCTCGCCTTCTTCTGGCGGCAGGGTCACGCCGCCGGGCACGACAATGACCGGCAGGTCCGGCGTACCCGCGAGGGCGATGAGGACCGCCGGTAAGCCCTTGTCGCAGGTGCCCACGCCCATCACGCCGCGCCGCGTTGGCAACGAGCGGATCAAGCGGCGCAGGATCATGGCCGCGTCATTGCGATACGGCAGGCTATCGAACATGCCCGTTGTGCCCTGCGAGCGGCCATCGCATGGGTCTGAGCAATAAGCGGCAAAGGGAATGCCGCCGCCGCGGTGGATTTCCTCGGCTGCGGCCTCCATCAGCAGGCCAATTTCCCAGTGGCCCGTGTGGTAGCCCAGCGCGATCGGCCGGCCATCTGGGGCGCGGATGCCGCCCTGCGTGCTGACGATGAGGAACTCGCCTCGCCCCAACTCGTCGGGGTCCCAGCCCATACCCGCGTTTTGGCTGTAGCCAAAGATGTGGCCGCTCGGCGCTTCGACGACCTGCTCAATGGTCAACGGCAGCTTGCCGCTGGGGCCGGGTGCGCGCGTGCGGACTTGATAGATTTTCTCATCGGTCTCGCCGACGATTGCGGCAAAGGAATCAGTACTCATGGTCTTCACCAGCTCTCTTCGCGGACTTGGATTTTCTTGAGCAGGGGACGCCACCAAGCTGCGTTGTCGCGGTACCAGTGGACCGTATCGCGGAAGCCAGCGGCAAAATCGACTTGCGGTTGCCAACCTAGCTCGGCGCGAATCTTGCGCGAATCGAGTAGGTAGCGCCGATCGTGGCCGGGCCGGTCTTCGACGTAGGTTTTGTGCCCGGCATCCATCCCCAAAGCGTCGAGGATGAGGTCGGCAATGGTTTCAACGTCTTTTTCAATGCCGCTGCCAACGTTGTACGTCTGGCCGATTTCGCCTTTTTTTAGCACGAGGTCAATGGCCCGACAGTGGTCATCAACGTGGAGCCACTCGCGGCGATTCTGACTCGATTTGTACAGCGGCATCTTCTGGCCGGTGAGCAGACGCACGACGAAGAAGGGAATGACTTTCTCCGGGAATTGATAGGGGCCGAAGTTGTTGGCGCAGTTCGACAGCGTCACCGGCAAGCCAAAGGTGTTGCCATAAGCGCGCACAGCCAGGTCGGCCGCGGCTTTGGCTGCGTTGTACGGGGTGCGCGGCCGATAGGGCGATTCCTCGCTGAAGGACTCGTCCGCGTCCAGGGCTAAATCGCCGTACACCTCGCAGGTGGAGATGTGGTGGAAGCGCGGCACTTGGGCGTCGGCCGCGGCCTGCAACAGCTTTTGCGTCCCCACGACATTGGTCTGGAAAAAGGCCGAGGGATTGACAATGGCCAAGCTGTTGTGCGATTCAGCGGCAAAGTTGACCACGTAGTCGGGGCGGTGGATCGCAAAGAGATGGCGGGTCAGATCGACATTTTGAATATCGCCGCGGACCAAGGTGTAGCGGTCGCCGTAGCTTTCTTCCACGTCTTGCAGGCTGGCCAAGTTGCCGGCGTAGGTGAGCAAGTCGTAGTTGACGATGCGGTCGTCGGGATAGGTCGATAGCCAGTAGCGAATAAAATTGGAGCCGATGAAGCCGGCGCCGCCGGTGACGAATAGGGTGGTCATGGGCCTTGTCTCTTTAAGGCTTTTCCGACCAGTTCGTTAAATTGTAATTTCCCTTTAGCCAACCCGTCGATTCTCAGCATGTTTTCCGGCATGTCGTGTTGACCGGATTTTGAATCTGGCCGTGTTGGCCGTTTTGGTATCCGAATATTTTTAATACTAATAAAACGCTGTTGGTAATTTTTTTCTTTGAGGAAATTCGGTTCTTGCCAGAATTCTCGACCAATGGCGCGGCAGTAGGCAACGAGACATCGTGCCCCGCGTAATTGTTGCTTGATCTCTTTTCCCGAACCTGTGTTGCCACCTTTCATTTCAATGTGAATAATCCAGTTTATCTTATCATCACTGGCAATAATAACAAAATCAGCCCGTTTACATTCTCCTTTATCGTTTTTAAAGATTTTTCTTGGAGCCGGAAAAGCATCTATTTTGAACGCGATAAAGTCGTCCGGCACGTTGCGTATCTTCAGAGAATATGCTGATTGTTGTTGATTGCCAGGTTCCTCCAGGACAATAGTCTCCTTGCCGTATTCATCCTCAACCGAGGCCAATGCCTCATCCCGGATCAAATCCCGTAATATGTCAAAGTCCGACATCATTCATCTCCGCCCCACACAATGGCTTCCTGAATCTCATTCATTTTATTGATCGTCTGGTCGAAACTGCGTACTTCAATCCCCAGCTCTGGGTCTATATTGGCCGAAACAAGTGTTTGATACTGACTTCTCCTACTCTCTTCCCTTTGTTCCATCAATGCTTCTTCTGCGATATAGACCCGGATCTTTTCAGCGGCTACAAGCTCTTCGGCTTGGTAACCTTCTTGTTCGGCGATTTTCTTCAGATAGGGCTTGCCCTGATTAAGCATGATCAAGGTATTTAGTTCTTTAACAATATAATCGCTGTGTGTGGTCACGAAGACGCGGATACCCAGATTAACCAACTGCACGAAGAGCCGAGCCATGCGACGCTGGTTTTCCGGGTGCAAGTTTAATTCAGGCTCATCTACCATCAGCAGATCGCCAGGTTTTGCGACGTGCTGTAAATAAAAGCCAATGTCCAGCAAGGAACGTACCGCGCTGGAACTTTCGTCCATTGTCAGTTTTAGTTGTTTTTGTGTGGGCTTGAAGTAAATCGTGTCATTACTTCCAGCGACGTATTCTCCGCCGACGATAGCAGCGAAGTCATCCAGGACTTGTGGATGCTTTTCGACAAGAAAACTATCTTCTTTAGCAATATCTTCAAGTTTCCGGATAAAGTCTACATTTACTTCGACCGGCAAGGGATAGTCTTGATAGGACTTAAACAATAATTCCATCGGGTCGATGTTCTTATCCGACCGAATCATTTCTTTCAACAAACGGTTCCGGGCAAAATTTAATTCCTTACGAAAAATTGCCGCTCCAGTGCGTTCTGCACTGGCAATAAAAGGCTGAGGGAGAAACTTGCCAAAGAGTAATTCAATAATTCCTCTTGAGATTACTGCCTCAATCATTTCAGAAGGCAATGCTCTTTTCCCCTTCTCCATCAGCAGTGAGACCACTAAGTCCTTTTCTCCTTTAGCCTTGGACAGCAAGAGAATATCGTCTTCAGCAGATTGTACTTTACGTTCAAAATCACGGTTCTTTATCGATGACATCTTTGCTGGCTTAAGAGCCACTTGGAATTTGGCACCTTTGAAGCGGCTCTGTTTCGAGGCAAAGACTCTCGGTAGATTCCGGGTATATTCTAGGCAACCTCGTTTAAGGATGTCGTCTGCTTTCATGGCATAGGGCTCAATATCAACCCGCGTTACACCGTTCTTTAGTAAAGCCTCGATGGTCCTATTGGGAATCTTGGCTTCTAACAAACGCTCCCAGTGCCATAAAAAGCCAAACAAGGCATACGTCACGTAGGTTTTGCCCGTATTATTGCAGCCGCAAATAAGAGTCAACTCGCCCAGCTCAAATTCCGCCTGTTTCAGAACGCCTAGGTTTTTCACGCTTATTTTCATATTAAACCTCTACCTGTTGCTATGATAATATACGGAAAAACAGACAACTCGGCGCAGATTTTAGCGCGGATATTGCTGCTCGCCACTTCAGTTACTACCCTTATTACTCCCCTTACTCAAGTATTACTACCCTTATTCCCGCGAAAACGCCAGCGCGCACCCGGGCCGCGACCGCTACAAACCAGGTCGCCGGATTTCTTTAGTTCCGCAAAGAGGGTGCGAATCCACTCGCGGCCCACCCCGGGACAATCGCGCTCTATATCACTCAGGCGGAATGCGCCCGGTTGGGCGCGGATGGCGGCGAGTACCCGGTCGGACTTAGTACCCCGCGGAGCCTTGATCTGATCGGCGCGTTCCTCCAACTCGACGTAAGCGCGGCGGACTATCGCGAAGAGGAAGTTAAACCAAGGCGTTAGTTCGTGTTTGCCGTCGTGCCAGTGCTGTGAGCTAAGCCGGAGGCATTCGTAGTAGGACTCCCGGGATTTACGCCGTGAACATGGACAATGCCGTTGGACTAACGCCCCAAAGGTAGCGAAAGTGCCCGAAACAAACTTATAAAAAATTTTCACCGGCATGGTCGGTAAATGAATCGGCGTCGCGAATGTATTGCATGACTGTGGCCGGATTCGTATGGCGGGTGACGGCCATGATTTTGTCGAGTCGGGCGCGATGCACGGCGGCACTGGTGACAAAACCGGCCCGCAGGGAATGCCCGGCTACTTCTTTGGGGTCCAGTCCAATCCGTGCCGCATAGTGCTTGACTAGGCGTGGAATATCGGAATGGTGCAGCGGCTTACCCTGCACATGGCCGCCCCGTTTCATCGTCTGAAACAAGGGGCCGTGTGTGATCCCCGACGCATTAAGCCACACTTTCAGCCGATGAACGGGCCGGATCACCCGGCCGTCCAAGATCGCGATCGTTTGTCCTTTCCCCTCTTGATCCGTTTTGGAGCGGCGGATGGTAAGAAACATGCGCTGATTGGCTTCCTCGTTGGGGTCCAAGAAGTCAAAATCCTCTACAGTTAGGCCGCATATTTCTGAGCGTCGTAGCGCACCGGCGAAACCAAGGGCCATTATGGCGGCGTCGCGCCGACCGATGGTCGTATCAGCACATTGGGAAAGCATGGCTTGAATATGGTATTCTCTCAGGGCCTCTACTCGACGACGTGCGGTCCCTTTGAGCCGGGCCAACCCTTTGAGGCTGGCACGGACCACGGGGTGATTGGTCGGGGAGGACTTTCCGGCGTCGGTATATTTCTTGTTGATGGCACTCTTATAAAGCGTCACGGTACCCATAGATAGCACGGTACCGCTTTGCTCGCTTGGCCTTGTCGCGCTATGCACGAGAAAACGTGCCACCAGTTCCGGGGAAGCCAATAATGGGTCGTCTATATGCTCTTTTGTGCAGTAGTCGCAAAACCGAGACCATCCTTTCTCATAGGCAATACGAGTATTGGTCGCCAATACGGAGGAAAGGACTTCGGTATGGAAATCTTGTTCAATCATGGCTAAAGAACTCAACGGTAGCTCCTTGTTAGGGTTTTAGTGTCTTAGGCGATTGCAAAATATGACTATTTGAGCAATGTGATATTTTGCGATTTATCGAGGGGTGCTCACTGGATATAACGCTGCCTTTATCATTGATGAAAAGACTAAAGAATCGCTGATCGCCGAAGAGCCGCGCTCGGCCGACATTATCAAGCCCGTGCTGCGAGGGCGAGACATAAAACGTTACCGAGCAGAGTGGGCGGGGCTATGGCTAATTTATAGTCATTCTAAAATTGCCGAAAATGAATATCCCGCGGTACATAGGCATCTACTGCCATACAAGAAGCAACTTTTGAAACGAAGGGGTGGAGCTAACCCTAGGACGGGAAAGGTGCCTTACGAATGGTGGCAACTACAAGTAGATTATTACAGTTCGGGTACTCACGAGAACTTTGCCAAAGAAAAGTTGATTTGGATGGACCTCACAGAGCAAGGAAGATTTGCCTACGATGTAGATGGAATGTTCTGTTTGAACACAGGATTTGTGATGTCTGGTCAATCGATCAAGTATCTATGCGCTTTGCTCAACTCAAAGCTGATAACTTGGTTTATGAGCAAAACGGCTCTGAATTCTGGAATGGGTGTGACGCGATGGATCAATGCTTCCGTTACAACCATACCCATCCCTGAAATCCCCGCTGCTGTGCAGCGTCCATTTATCCGCTTAGTTGACCACATCTTGACGGCTAAAGAGACTGATTTGAACGCCGATATATCCGACACTGAAGCCGAGATTGATCTACAGGTTTACGAATTGTATGGGCTGACGGCGATGGAGATTTCCGCAGTGGAAGAACGGCCTTTACCTTAGACCTTCCAGCTAGCAAGGTGACGCATAAAGAGTTGCCTCGCAGTCAGTTAGATCCTGATTCACTCACAATTTTCCGCTAGTACTATTGCAGCGATTTCTTTTTCGGTCAGGCCGTAAAGGGTATAGACTAGCCGATCAATTTCTGCTTCCTGATCACTGGTATTGGCTTTTGGGTTGACGGTTTTGGCCTTCAGGATTTCGTCAACTAGGGAGATGAAGGTCTGCTGATCTGTGGTGGATATTTGGGGAATGGGTAGGCGTTCTACCACGAATTTATCCCATTGAGTAAGTCCCATACCGGTCGTTACTGCGATATTCTTGACCTGCCAAGTTATGAGACGACTATTCAAGACCGCACAGAGGTACTTGAGAGAATGTCCGATCACAACAAATGCCTTTTGGTTACAGAAAATAGTCTCCGAGTCGGAATATGCGAATCTACCTCTCGGTGCCATGTGCATCCAAAATAGCTTTTCTTTTTCAAATACTTCGTAGTAAGCGCAATTACGGAGATTGTACGGTGTCCTGCCTTTATCTTGTCGCTTTTTCAGTTGGGGATAAAACTTGTCCAAATGATTTTTGATGGCTGGGTATTCGTCAATATCAACAGCAGGAATACTATCGTATCCGTTATGCGCGTCAATCATCCACAACCCCGCCCACTCTGCTCGGTAACGTTTTATGTCCCGCCCTCGCAGCACGGGCTTGATAATGTCGGCCGAGCGCGGATCTTCGGCGATCAGCGATTCTTTAGTCTTTTCATCAATGATAAAGGCAGCATTATAGCCGGTCTTAATTCCGTAGTTAATCGCAATATCCCACTCTTTCAGCGGCGTTCCAACAGCTTCCATCTTGTCCATAATCGACTGTTCAATGGCCGACAGCGCACTCCACGGCTTTTCACCTTGCGGGCGCAGTTCGCCCCAAAGAGACTCGGCAGGCGGGAAAGATTTATCGGACAAACGATCCATATCTATAGCCTTGCCAGTTGTCTTATGGTGGCCCCCACGTGCGATCAAGACGTTGGTATCAACAATGGCGTTCTCAAAAACATCCTTGCCCATTTCCAGCAGGCGTAGCGGCGTGTGCCGCTCAGATAGATAGCGCCGCAGAGCTTTGCCGTATTCGGCCTTGAGCCAGCTATTAGAGGTGATATAGACCAATAGGCCCTGATCCTGCCTGAACAACCGGCAACCGCGCTCGTAGAAAAGTTGGTATATATCGCCGGTGCGGGCGAAAGTTTCGTAGCCGGCATTCTTGTAGAGATTACCTAATTCACCGCCATTTTTCTGCAACTGAATGTACGGCGGATTCCCAATCACCACATCAAATCCCCCACGCTCGCCGAACATGTACTCAGCGTCAAACCAATCGGCAACAGCGTTCTGATCGTAGGGATTCCAGCGTGCAATTTTTTCCGCCGTATCGGGCGAAAAGACGACTCCTTTCAACTCCACCGCCAAGGCTGCGCGTAGTTCCGCATCCTTCTCCCGACAGTCCAATTTTTGTTGGCGCGTAGTAGCGTGAAAATGCTGCTCGCGGTTTTCATTCAATTTCCGTTTTAGCTGGTTCACCACATCCCTTTCGAGACTAAGTTGGCCTGGCTTGTCAAGGCTCAACAGCGTATTCGCCGCCACAAAGCGCGTCTCCAGATTGGGCAGCGGCTTGATGCCAAAGTTGTCGGCACTTTCTCGCCCGGCTTCTTGCTCAATCGCCAGCGAAATGAAAAAGCGCAACTTGGCGATTTGGCAGGCCACCGGCTGAATATCTACGCCAAAGATGCTGTTTTGAACCAAGTAGAGCTTGCGCCCGAAATCGCCCGAATACCGCTCGAACGTTTTACTAATCTCCAGCAACTCGGCATCGCGTTTCTGCCGATCGTGAGTTTCAAACGTCGCGTCCGCCCGTTGTCTGGCCCGTTTCTTTTGCAGTGCTTGCCAACGCTGATTGTCAGGATCAAGCCGCTGCAACGCCAAGGTCAGCTTGTGCAATATGCCCATTGGAAACGCCCCAGAGCCGACCGCCGGATCCAACACCTTGATCTCGGCAATCGCTCGCACAACGCCCTCGGCTTCGGCCTCTTCAAAAAGATCATTGGCGTCGGCGAATGCGTCTTCGTAATCCAGCAAATAGCGCAATCGCTCTTGCCAATACGCCACTTCGCCATCGTCGGGCGGCACTTTTTCCGTCAACACGGCGACTAAGGCTTCCTCCACCATGTAATCCACCACGACGCGCGGCGTGTAGTAAGAGCCAGTCTGCTTGCGCGCTGTCTCGCGCGTTTCCGGGTTGTAGGCCGCCAGTAAGTTCTCAAAGACCTTGCCGAGCAATTCCGGGTCCAGAGCGACTTCCTGCTCTACGGGCGTGTTTTCCTCCACCGTGAACTTGTAGCGGTTGAGCAGGGGAAACAGCCCATCGCTCTGGTCGAAGAACAGGGCATCAGGAACGTTCAGTTCTCGCCACGCCTCGCGGCGCGCTTGGGCAGCGCGCGGACCGTCATTTGGATCGGGATCGCTGAACATATCCATGCGTCTGCCCCCGGCGCTTGTCGATTCCTCGTCGTCCAAACAGTCGAACAAGCCGCCGTTGATGAATGGCGTCTGCTGCATCAGCTCTTCGAATCGCGCTGTATCGCGGATGAGCGATTGGTAGCGGAAACGCGAAAAAACCCGGTGGCTAGGCTCGGTCTGGGTGCTGAAACCACGCGCGTCTATCTCGGTGTTGAGCGTTGCGAAGAAAAGATTCTGCAAGACAGCGCGGTAGTAGTCGGACCCGCCAAAGTTGCACAGCAGCTTTTCCATTTCGGCGGGTGCGAACCACTCCTCGCGGACTAAGTCCTTTTCCTTGATGAACCAGACGAACAGGATGCGAGTGATCAGCCGAATGACCTGCTGCTCGGCCGATGCGGTCGCCGGGAACTTCGCTTCCGCGACTGCTTTCTTGAACCAAGCGAACAGCTCGTCATAGAACTGACGATTGAGTTCCTCGGTGTCCAGTTTGTCCAGCCAAGCGGCCAGTAGCCCGTCAAAATTGTGCGGCTTGTTATGGCGGCCTAGCCAATCCGCGCACTTGGCCAGCGATAGGGCGGCCAAAATGTCCAAATGGGCGCGGTGGGGATGGGTCGGGTCCACCTCCCGTATCAGCGACACGCGACCCAGCACATCGCGCTGTTGATCGCGCTTGTGCTCGCGGCGATGGACAAAGGACAGCGAGAGCCGATGATTGGCCGTGCTGAACAAAACGACGCAGGGTTGACTCAGGCGCTTGTTGATTTCGCGGGTGAACTGCGCGTACTCGCCGCGAGGATAGGTTGCTTCCTTGAGTTCAACGGCGAAAAAGAGGAAGCTCTGCTGTTGTCCTTTGTCGAAGGAATGGGCTTCAAACCCAGCGGTAATTTCGTCGCTTGTCACCTGAAAGACGAGCCGCACCGATTGGACCTGCTCACGGAATGCCAGTTCAGTCTTGGTATTTGGTTTCGGGATGGGAAACTGCGCGATGAAATCGGCCACATCGCCCGTCTGCCCGCCCAGCGTACGCGCGCTGCGATAGCCGAGGACCGCTAACAAATCTTGCGCTATCGCGGCAAAATCGCCCAGCGGAATTTTCGCAAGGGTGGCGCGTATCGCCTCTTTTATACGGTCCATATTGTCGCTTTCCTTGTGTTAATCCTTGGGGACACAGTTTACGTGTGCCCAATATTGATTCGCTGGACGATCTTCTGCGCCAAATCCCGAAAATCCCGACGTGCGTCGTTTGCCGCGGCCGCATGGCTACCCATGGCACCATCGGCGGTGGTGAGGTGAAAAATGGGCTTGCGTGCTTCCTCCGCCATTGTCACTAAGCTCTGGTATTGTTTGACGGTGGCGAGGTTGTTTTGTTCGTCTTGCGCTGGCGTTGCGGGGTACGGTCCTTCGGCGTCCCCGCACAGGCTGCGGGCGTATTCTGCCGGCATTTGGTTGACCCATTTGTCATAAGCCCTGATGGGACGACTCAGCCGGACGCCGTGCTGTTGCACTACATAGCCAACGGGCTGCATAGCCCCATTTGGCAGCGGAAAATCCGGTGGCGTCCAGTGGGCCCTCCGCCGCTGCCAGCCCTGCCGCCACTGATTCAGCGTCGGACCGAGATGGCACAGGCTCTGGAGCGAAAACAAGTTGGTGCCCAGTGGGACGACGATGTAATCGGTAGCAATCAGCGCGGAGCGATTGACGGCCCCTAAACTGGGACCGACGTCAACCAAGACGACCGCGGCGTCCATCTGTGCAGCCCCGGACTGCATGACGGTCGAGAAGGCCGTCAGCATGCGGAAGGGACGATACAGCCCGCCAGAATCCAATGCGTTAGGCCATGCTGATGACAGCGTATCTTCAAATCTGGCCAGTGCCAAGTCGCCCGGAATCAGGCACAACGCAGATGTAATTTTCGTTAGCACCGGGGCTTTGATATCGCCCTCTTTTGTCAGCGGCCAGACGCATTGTAGGATGGTATGGGCGGCGACCTCGTTATCTTCATCCCACAGCTTTTCCAACGGATCTTCATCCAGCAATGCCGCTGTGAGGTTCGCCTGCGGATCGAGATCGCAAGCCAACACCCGATACCCCATGTCAGACAGCATCCACGCCAGATGATAGACAAGCGAGGTTTTGCCCACGCCGCTCTTGTTGTTGAAGAATGTCAACACTGGAACGGTCATTGTTTGCCTCTCCTCGACTTTACTGTTACCCGCACAAAAGTGTTGGAAACATCAAACTCAAGTTCTGGATGTCCCGATGCCGCCAACTGGTTTTTAGCGATGGGTATTCCAACACCATAACGCTGAACAAATCCGAGAGTTCTCATCGCGTCTGCAACATTTGGATTGCGATAATCAACCAATCCCGGTTCCCCAAACCGCTCGGCTGTCACCGCCCCAAATGCGCCACCGGGGCTCAACACCTCAAGGCGGTCGTTGAACCAATAGACATGAACGGGCGCGTTAGTTGCCTCGTACGTCCTGTGCATCACGGCATTGCGGATAATCTGGTGCAAGGCAGCCACGGGATACAGTTCTGTTCGTTGTTCAATGTAGCTCGTTGTAATATCTACCGCGATGCGATTGTGGGCCGTCAGTTTTTCTTCGAGCTGGCGCAGGAGTTGCGGGATGGAACCGCCTATCTTTTGGGCATCGATTATTTTGTCTGTGTATTCGTTGCCATCAATTCTGAGGAATTGTACATAGGCACCATGCAAGAAATCCTGCGGGTTCTTGCCGATTGCGAGTAAGCCCAGTACAGTTGCGGTGGGCTGGTCGGCGGCGACGATCATTTTTGTCGCCGCGAGTTGCTCGTATAAGCTGCGGTCATTGGCCGCTAGTACTTCATCCGAAAACGCGGCGGTTAAGTATTCGTTTTCAAACTGGGTCAGATCGAGATCGGACAAGCTCGCGGTCGGAATCGGCTGTAGGTCGAAAGGGCGGTCTCCGTATCGCCGCTTCTCATTGAGAATCCTCTCGTCCTGAGCGGAGGCAATGCCACGGCGCGGGCCAATGCGAATGTGGATGGCTCCCTTGAAGCGCACGGGCGGCGAGTTCGAAGGTTGCACGGTGATAACCGCAACTTCCCTGCCTTGCAGTCGGTGCTTCTCCACTGTCAACGAGGGCGGCGGTACGATATTGCCGTCGGTTTTCATATCGGCCAACTGCTGGAGCAACGGATCGGTGACCGCTATGTTGCCTATCGTTCCATCGTCCTTCACACCAATGAAGACTAAGCCGGGGCTTTCGCGCCCAGCCAAATCATTGGCAAAAGCGCAGATCGCTTCCCTGATGCTAGTAGCAGCGTTGCCAGCCAAAGACTCTTTGAATTCGACGCGGTCTGCTTCGCCGGCTGCGATGATTTGCAGCAGTTCTTCTTCTGTAAAATCTGGCATTGCGATTGCTCCGCTCGCGCGCTGGATCAGCGCAAAAGCCGCATTACTCGGTTTTGCGGGTTTGACCAACAGCCTAACCGCGAATGTCTAGTGGCCGTATCTGCGTGGCTTTGTCTGCCCAGTGATACGAGCAATCACGGCGTTTAACCGTGCGGTCGCTGCAAATAGTCTCTAGGATAACTTTGACCGGAACTTCAAGCGCAGCGGCGATTTCATCTATGGACTCTTCAGCCGGGATTTTGGGGACAGCGGTGATTTCGTCGCTTGTCACCTGAAAGACGAGCCGCACCGATTGGACGTGCTCACGGAATGCCAGTTCAGTCTTGGTATTTGGTTTTGGGGCGGGAAACTGCGCGATGAAATCGGCCACATCGCCCGTCTGCCCGCCCAGCGTACGCGCGCTGCGATAGCCGAGGACCGCTAACAAATCTTGCGCTGCTGCCTTAAAGTCGTTGCTTGGCATCCTCATCAAGGAAGCTTGTATGTCCTCTTTCATGCCTTCTCCATTTTATCGAGGTCGTCAAGCATCTCCAATAAGTCGCCGCGCCTGAAAGTCGCCGACAACTGTTGGAGTGAAACAGCCCTATCGCCGTAGCAAGCCTTTAACGCATTTTCCAGCGATCGGATGGCATCCGCATAATAGTGGTCTTGCTTTTCCTTAAGTACCTGTAAGAGTCCCTGAATGTTTCGATGGGAAATTCGGTCGAGGGTGAGTTCATTATATTTTAGCAACTTGCGACCGATCAACATGGCGATGTAGTGGGACGAATAGGGCAGAAAGTCCGGTGACGTTGCCGCTGTCGGACGTTTTCTTTCGTTCTCCACAACCCTGAAAATCAAGACTGCGAGTAGTGCCTGAGCCGCGTTGAGCGGCTTAAAAATATCCTCGTACAGTTTTCCAAAATGCTCTTTGCGGCGAAATTTGGCTTGGTGCGGCCTTTCTCGCCAGATTGCCAATACGGCCTCTGCCGCAGTTGAACTAGTGATGATCGATGAATCACTGCCACCTTCCTCCCGCTTGCGTTTATACGTATAGCCCAGCTCAGACATGCCCAACTCCAACTGCTTCTGCATCTCATCGTTAGACCGCAAATCCCTGAGATCCACTGGATTCTGACTGTTAGTAGCATAAGTGATGTCTTGGACAAACTCTTTATGGGTATCGGCCAACTGGTAAATGCGAATCAACAGATAAGCCGATTTGCCGAATATATTGGGCAAACTTTCATTTAGTGTTTCTTGAATCGTCTTACAGGTCTGTCCCCCATTAATCACCTGCATATTCTTGAGTTGCACCTGGTAGTCTGATTGTTGAAAAGCGTTGTAATCAAATCGATCGCAGACTGCGGTAATGCCATTGTTGTAGAAATAAAACTTGTCAGATTTGTTTGGCGCACAAAGCGTTTCGTGAATTGCGGTGTTGACGCGATTGGTGTGCAGGCCAAGGTAGCGGCGGATATTGCGCTCGAGTAGGCTGTCTCCGTGTTCGTTAAACAGTCGTTGGATCTCCTGAACGGAAACGCGCCCGACCAAAACGCGCATATAGTTCATATCTTCCACGATAGCTTGCCCTCTCAGTGTCAGGATGGTATCTACCTGTTTGCTGCGCTGCAAGATGCGGACTATGGAATCGTGGTTGAAGTGGAGAAATTTTACTTTGTCGCCGTAATCCTCTTCTGCACCAGTTATCCAATTATCTGCTTGCGGTGTCCACCGATCTCCGTTATTGCAAAGGATCACCCGAACATTGGGAATATATGCATCGCGTATCAACGAGCGAATCTCTTCAATCTTAGGGGCTATTTTTTCGTTTAGCGCGACGTTCCTATTGGGATCGAACAGCACCCGTACAGTACCTATAGCTTTTTGCACATCGTTCTCCGGGAAATTTGCTTTTCCGCTCAGATCCTTGACTTTGTACTTGCCTTGGAAAATCGCGACGAGAAAATCACCGTCTTCAACCTCGCCAACGTGAAGTCCATCAACGCCGGCATCGTTCCCTCCCTCGGTAAGCAATTCGGCACTGTCTGCAAGCGTTATTTCAAGGCACGTTGACATGCACAGGAGCACAAATGCCGCCGACTTCTTTTTGTTAATATCGTTCCCTTCCGGCAGCCATTCGGAATGATCTTCAAGGATACTCGATACCCTCTGGTCGATAATACTGGCATTGATATTCATATATCTTTTCCTTGCGAATGGCATCCGTCCTCTATCATGCCTTTGCAATAATCAGCCAAGTTGTCAGCGCAAAATCCGCATTACTCGGCGGGGCAGATTGCCCAGGTAGCCTGAAACTGCGCTGACCGCGAATGCCCAGTTGCCGTATCTGCGCGGCTTTGTCCGCCCCACCGATATGAGCTATCACGGCGTTCAACAATTTATCGTAACGAACCATGTCTTGGCCATTTTGGGTTTCGCGGTCGAACTGATCACATAACCTTTGCAGCGGCTCGGTCTTGCCGAGGGCTACCGATTCAAACAATTCCAGCACCTGCCGGGCATGGCTACAACCGTAGCGGATATGGCCATCATCGCGGACATATACCGCATAGTACGGATGAACTGGACTGGCCCTTTGCTCTCTTGTGTCAGTGCTGGCGTTGCGCTGACGCAGAAAAAATATCACGCCCGGCTGTGCGACGTCGCTCGCCCCATCGGCTAAGGCGTAGGCCCCGTAGGGCATGGCTTCCAGTTCGGCCTTGTTTTGCTCCAAATACCGCAGCAATTGGGCAAAAAAGTAATCGAGCGTAAAGTCGCTCATAACAACGCCTTCGGATAGCTCGTCTAAGTCCAGCACCTCTTCGCGCATTTTCTTTAGTTGCTCGTCGCGGAAGTTCAGCTCCATCTGAAGCGGCTCAGACGGATCTTCGTTCAATGGGTCGTCGGCGCCGCTGGCGGTGGCGTCCGCCAAGGCCATGCGCGCTTGTACGCGGCTTTGCAGGCGCAAATAGACCTCCATGTCCTTGGTCGGCCAATAGTTAATCATCCGCACCGACTGGTTGCGGCTGCCGATGCGATCAATGCGGCCGAAGCGCTGGATGATGCGCACTGGATTCCAGTGGATGTCGTAGTTGAGTACGGTATCGCAATCTTGCAGGTTCTGCCCCTCTGAGATACAATCCGTAGCAATCAGCAGGTCAATCTCGTCCATGCTATTGGCCTGTCCGTGGGCCCGCGGCGCGAAGTTGGTCAGAATAGCGTTAAAGTTGTTAGGGCCGGAAGCAACGCGCGTTACATCCCCGGAGACCATCGCCATGTTCAACCCCAACTCGCGCGCCAAGGTCGCCAAGTTTTCGTACAGGTACTCGACCGTGTCCTTGAAGGTGGAAAATATCAACAGCTTGCGGTTGATCCGGCCATCCCGGTCGACCGTCGGATGTTGTGCTCTGTCTCGAATGTGCGCCTTGATCTTGCGCAGCTTGCCATCCCGCTCCGGTGTGATAACGCGGACCCGTTCATAGACCGCCTCCAAGGTCTCCTTATCCTTTAGCAAGTCCTCTTGCCAATGGGGCAAATCCAACTCGCGCAGATGGTAAGGAGTGCGCGCCCGATTGATCAGAAATTCGTCGTCGTCGTCATCGTCGTCTGGCAGGGTGTCCGCTCGTTCGTCCAGCAGCCGATTTTGCTCATAGCGATCTATCTTTTGTAACAAGGCTTCAATTTTGCCGATAGTGCGTCCGAGCGTTTCCATCAGCGAGTGGGCCGAACTCTCCAAACGTTTCAGAAAATTGACTCGTATCATGCCAATGAGGAAACGCTCGCGATCGGCCTGATTAAACCGCAGTTGCTTCTTCTCGTCTGCCAACCGTTTCTTGGCCTCTGCACTGGTAACGTAGCTCGACGGCCGGTAGATGGACAAAGCGAACCGCTCGATTTGTGCGGATAAATTTTTGTATGAAAGTTCGTCCTCCAGATCCGTCAGCGGATAGTGATTCTGTGGCTGTTGCCGCGTGGGGAATTGGCCGATTCTCTCCATTTCTGCGGCGTAGAAATGCTTGATCTGTTGCCGCGAGCGCGCAATGGAAACGCCGCCCAACAGCCTAAAAAAATCAGCACCCAATCTCTCCAGTAACGTTGTCTTGTCTTTTTTGCCGCTTTTCTCGGCTGTGGTCTCCCAGGCCTTAAATTCCTTTTGCGCCTGCCTTAACAGCGTACCGATGTGGTCAATGCCCAGGCTCTCTCGCAACACATCCTCGCGCTTTTCGGTCATCAGATAAATCTGGTTGCGAAGGTCTATAAGCGAAGTATTGACCGGTGTCGCCGAAAGCATCAGCACCTTGGTTTGGGTCCCGGCTTGGATAACTTCTTCCAACAACCGCGAGTAGCGACTGTGGCGAATCGCACCGCCTTCTTCGGAGCGGGACTTGGAGTCATTGCGGAAATTGTGCGATTCGTCAATGACCACCAAGTCGAAATTGCGCCAGTTGAAATGCGCCAGATCAATAGCACCGGCTTGCCCCCAGCGGCGCGACAAGTCGGTGTGCGATAGCAAGGTGTAACCAAAGCGGTCTTCGAGGAAGGGATTGCCAGTTTGGGCGTTGTGCACAGGATACAACGCCCAGTTTTCGCGCAGCTTTTTGGGGCATAACACCAGCACTCGCTCATTGCGCAATTCAAAGAACTTGATCACCGCCAGGGCCGTATAGGTCTTTCCCAAACCAACAGCGTCGGCCAAAATACAACCGTTGTGTCGCAGCAGGCGGGCAATGGCACTTTTAGCTCCGTCTTTTTGGAATTCGTACAGCGCGTTCCAAATGGCCGTATCGTATAGGTGCGTATCTTTTAGCTGGCTTTCGCCGGCCTTCCTCGCTTCGATGTCCGCTTGGAACAAGTCGTAGAGCGTTTTGTAGTAGATCAACTCCGGCGCGTACTCCCGGCCGAGCCGCGCCAGCGCGTCCAGCACGTCCTTTTTGACATCCTTGGTCAGCGTCTTGTCCGCCCACAACTCGTCAAACCACTGCTGCAATTCGCTACAAATAGCTGCGTCTTGGGTTGCCAAGTTGATTTCCACGTTGGCACTCGTCCCGCAGCCCAAGCCACCGCGCGTGAAGTTAGAGCTACCAACCACCGCTGTGCCGCCGTGAGCGGATTCAGTGAGATACATCTTGCCGTGCAAGAAGTTGGATTGGCCAATGGAGCGAATTTTGACGCCTTGGCGGCGGACCCATGCTTCGCATTGTCGGGCGAGGTATTTCTGTTGCAAGGCGCGTTGAGGCGCGAGCCCGTCTTCGGTCAGGTCGAAGGCTTTTAGTGCTCTCTCGCCGGGGTCCAACGCGCCGACCGAGGCTGGATCCCCAAAGAGAAAGCGCACATCCGCAACGCCGCTCAATGAGCGTTGCAGGGCCTCGTAGCCGTAAATGGTGAAATACGCCGAAACGAGGCGAAACATCTCGGCGGCGGACAGGTGCTGCCGCAAATAATCGACGACGCGCCGCTGGCGATTGTCTAGGATGTGTTCGCATTCTGCCATGTCAATTAATTCCCATGCCGCCCGCAACCAAGCTCCCCGTCAAAAACGCAGCAATTCTCCCTCGCCAAAGACGAGCAGATCGGCCCAGATCGCGGCAAAGTAAATCAGACTGATCGCGCTGTTGACCGTCATAAAGGCCGTGTTCATGCAGGACAGATCGTCGGCCCGCACCAGCCGGTGCTCGTACACCAGCAAGCCAGCTACCACTAAGACACCCAACCAGTACAAAAAGCTCAAGCCGGCCAGGCGGCCCACGATAATCAGCAGCACCACGAACAATGAGTGCAAGGCGCGGGCCAGGTGCAGGGCGCGGGCCAGGCCAAAGCGAACCGGGATGGAGTGGAGTCCAGCCCGAATGTCAAAGGCGCGGTCTGGGCAGGCGTAGATGATGTCAAAGCCAGCCACCCAAACCAACACCCCTAGGCCGAGCAGCAGCGGTATGAGGTCAAAACCACCGGCTACCGCAAGCCAAGCACCCAGCGGCGCACCGCCCAAACTCAGCCCCAAAACCAAGTGAGAGGCCCAAGTAAAACGCTTGGTCAACGAGTAGAACAAGAGCACGGCCAAAACCAGCGGCGACAGATAAAAGCACAAAGGGCTGAGCTGATAAGCGGCCCAGACCAAGACCAAAGCGGACAGCACCACGAACAACCCCACAGCTTGCAGCGAGACCACGCCGCGCGGCAGTTCGCGGTTTTGGGTGCGGGGATTGGCCGCGTCGAGGTGGCGGTCGACGAGGCGATTAAAACCCATCGCCGCGCTGCGTGCCCCCACCATCGCCAGCGCAATCCAGCCAATCTGGGCGGGCGTAATGCCCGCGTACATCGCGGCCAGCAAGGCACCGCTAAAGGCAAAGGGCAGGGCAAAGACGCTGTGGGAAAATTTGATCATGCGGCCGTACACCGCCATGGCCTGCCAGGGAGCCATCCCGACCTTCCTTTAGGCCGCAGGATAAAAGCGCAGCCGCGGGACCGCGTCGATCAGGCCGTGGCGGTGGGCCAGTTGATAGAACAGCCGCAAACCAGCTTGGGCCGCCTCGTCCAAATCAAAGCGGATGTGGTGCGTCAGGTAGTGCTCGTAGAATGCGCGCGAGCCCCCGCATTCTCGGCTGTACGCGGCGGCAATGGACGGCACTTGACGCACCCCCTGTTCTTTGGCCCGCTGCAATTGTTGGACTTGGGCGGGCGTGAGTGCCTGCGGATGGCCAGCCCAAAAGGCAAAAACAAAAGGCAGATCGGTCATCGCCGTCCATTCCCGACCCAAGTCCAAGCTCTCCACGCCCCGGTCCAAGTGCGAGAAAACCGTATCGCCGATGAGCAGGGCCGCGTCAGCGCACTCAAACATGGACGCCAGATCGGGCGGAGCTTCGATCAACTGCGGCGTTAGAGCGAATTTTTCGCGCAGGAGAATGGACAACAAAGCCACTGAAGTGCGAGAACTGGTATCCAAGGCGATACGTTCAACCTGCGGCAACGGGCGGCGGCAAAAAAGGCGCACCGTCAACACCGCCCCCTGCGAACCAATGGCGATATCAGGGACGATCCAATAGGAGCGCGAACTACGGGCGTATTCGATCGCGGGAATGATCCCGGCGTCGATGGTGCCCTCGGCCAGCGCCCGCGCACAGCGCGAGGGCACCGAATAACTCAGGGCGAAAGGCGCGGGCTCGCATTCGAGGGCAACGACGAGGGGCCGCGTGTTGAGGTATGAGACCGCGCCCAAGCGCGGCTTCATAAATGAACGATCGCTTGCAAAGCGTCGATTCGACCGGGAGAAGCCACCGGCTCATAGCAAGTGTTGCGCCGTCGCGGCGCAAAGCCAGCGTCGCGGATGAGCCGTTCCATAGCGTCCAAACCCATCGCGTTGGTGTGGCTGGTGCCGGCGGCACTGACGACGTTTTCTTCGAGCATGGTGCTGCCGAAGTCGTTGATGCCGTAGCGCAAGCTGACTTGGGCGATTTTAGGCCCTTGCGTCACCCACGAAGCCTGTAGGTTGGGGATGTTGTCGAGGAAGAGCCGCGCTACGGCAACCGTGCGCAGATGGTCGTACCCGGTTGCTTTGACCCCGTTCCAGCGGGCCGAGTCCGCCCCCAAGTCCGTTTGATCGGGCTGGAAGTTCCACGCAATAAAGGCGGTGAAGCCGCCGCGCTCGTCCTGTACCTGCCGCAGGCGGTCGAGGTGCTCTAGGCGATGCTCGACGGTCTCTACATGGCCGTACATCATCGTCGCCGTAGTCGGCATCCCCAACTCGTGCGCCACGCGATGCACTGTTAGCCACTCCTCGGTGCGATCCTTGCGAAAGCCGATAATATCGCGCACTGCGTCGTTGAGTATCTCAGCGCCAGCACCCGGAATCGAATCCAGCCCGGCCGCACGCAGGCGGCCAATGGTCTCGTCCAGCGGCAGGCGCGATAAGTGCGCGATGTAGATGATTTCCGTAGCCGAAAGACAGTGTAGCTGTACCTGCGGATAGCGGTCCCGGATCGCCGAGAGCAATTGTTCGTAGTAATCGAGGCGCAGCTTGGGGTTGAGGCCGCCCTGCATCAGGATTTCGCAGGACTTAGGCTCATCGCCGCCAAAGGCCACCAACTCGTCGATCTTGGCGAAAATCTGCTCATTGGTCAGGACGTAGCCCTCGCTCGAACCCGGCGGCCGGTAAAAGGCGCAAAAGTCGCACTTGACCCAGCAGACATTGGTGTAGTTGATGTTGCGGCCAATGTTGTAGGTGACCACCTGCTCCGGGTGTTTCTGCTGGCGCGCCCAATGCGCCAGCATCCCCAACTCGGCGAGGTTGTGATGCGCGTACAAGCGGCGGGCCTCATCGAGCGCGAGGCGCTCTCCAGCATAGACCTTGTCGGCAATATCGGCGATCACGGGCACTATCCAGCCGCTGCCAACAGAGCCGGAGTATCGGCGACGATATGGTAGAGGGAGTCGCGCTCTAAGGGCCGGCGCCCGGCCTCGACAATGCGCTGCACGAGCTCGGCCTGCGTCAGCCGCTGCTGCGTCTCGGTGAAACTCTTGCGGGTGATTTCGTAGTCCATGACCGTGCCGTCGATGTCGTCGGCCCCGTACCAGAGCGCGGTCTGCGAAATCTCAATGGTGTTCATAATCCAGAAGGTCTTGACGTGGGGGAAGTTGTCGAGCATCAGCCGCCCCACGGCGATTTCCTTGAGATCGAGGCAACCCGTCGGCCCGGGCAAGTCCGCCAACTCGGTGCGCTCGGGGTGAAAGGAAAGCGGGATGTAGCAAAGAAAGCCGCCGGTCTCGTCCTGCACTTCGCGCAGCCGCGCGAGGTGATAAACTTTCTCCTCGGTATTTTCGATGTGCCCGTAGAGCATGGTGGCATTGGAGGGCAGACCGGCCTGATGCGCCGCCCGCGCGATCGCCAACCACTCCTCGGAATCCGCCTTGGTCCAGAAGAGATCGCCTTGGACCCGGTCGCTGAAAACCTCGGCCCCGCCGCCGGGCAGCGACTCCAGCCCGGCCGCCTTCATATCGGCAAAAATCGCCTCCAGCGGCTTTTTGGCGATGCGCTGAATCTGGGCGATCTCGATCATGGTGAAAGCCTTCAGATGCGCGGCGGGGCGGGCTTGCTTCATCGCCCGCAAGACATCGAGATAGTATTGGTAGGGCAGCTTGGGATTGACGCCGCCGACCATGTGGATCTCGGTGATCGGGGCTTGGTCGTACTCGGCAACGCGCGCGGCGACTTGCTCGGGGGTCAACGCGTAGCCGCGCTCGTCTTTGGGCTTGACGTAGAAGGAACAAAACTTGCAGAGCTTGTTGCAGATGTTGGTGTAGTTGATGTGCTGGTTGCGCACGTAGTACGCGGTATCGCCGCTTTTGCGCTCGCGGACGATATTGGCCAAATAGCCCAAGATGGGCAGCTCATCGCAGGCGTACAAGCGCCGACCGTCGTCCAAGCTCAAACGCTGCCCAGCCAGCACTTTGTCGTGGATATCCGCGAGCCCAGCGCGGCCAATAAGATCGTCGTAAATCACTTATTTCTCCTGCGTTTAGTACATAATACCTATGGGTATCTCATTCGTCAACCGGCCCTTTGACGCCTTGGTACACCGCGGCAATGCCCAGCGTTAGCGGCGCATATCGCGCTTGGCTGAACCCAGCCGCGACGAGCAATTCGACAAAGGCCGGCCCCTGGGGAAAGGTCCCCACCGAGCGCGGCAAATAGGCGTAGGCCTGGCGCTGGCCAGAGACGAGGCCACCGATCCAGGGCAGCACTTTGTGGAAGTAAAACAAGTACAAGGGCCGAAACAGCGGTGCCGCTGGCTCGCAGAAGTCGAGCACCAAAAGCTGGCCACCAGGTTTGAGCACCCGACGCGCCTCGGCCAAGCCACTGGGAATGTGGCTAAAGTTTCGCACCCCAAAGGCCCCGGTCACCATATCGAAGGTATTGTCCTGAAACGGCAGTTGCTCGGCATCGCCGACTAACAACTCCACACGTGCGGACGGCGACTTGGCCGCCACCTTGGTCGCCCCCAGCCGCAGCATCTCAATCGCCATGTCAATACCGACGACCTGCTGGGGCCTCAAGCGGGCCGCCGCCAGGGCAAAATCGCCGGTGCCCGTAGCCAAATCCAACACGCGCTGCGGATGCTTGTGCCGGGCGGCGTGGAGGGCGCGCCACCGCCAGTACACATCCACCCCACCGCTGAGCAGGTGGTTGAGCAAGTCGTAGCGCCGCGCAATGGCGTTGAACATGTCTCGATTGCGCCTCTTGTGTTCGGTGGCGTTTTGTTTATTCTCCATGCAGGAGAAGCTAGTCTCCTCGCCAGCACTGTCAACAAGAGCGCATGCCCCAACTCCAAGCCAACATCCTCATCGCCGACTCATCGCTCTTTATCCGCGAAGGGTTGCAAGAGGCATTGCAAAAACCCGGCTATGCCATTGAAACCGCCGCGGACGGCGACCAAGTGCGCCGGATGCTGAAAGTCGGCAACTTCCACTTGGCTATTCTCGACTTGCAGATGCCCGGCTCCACTGGGATGAAACTTTTGCAGAAGATCGGCCAGCAATACCCCGACACCCTGTGCATCATACTCACGGACCACAACAACACCCACACCGCGGTCGAAGCCATGCGCAAAGGCGCGTACGACGTAGTGACCAAACCCGTCGATCTAGACCAGTTGCGTCTCGTAGTCGCACGCGCCCTCGACCGCTTCGAGCTCGTCGTCGAAAACCGCAAGCTCCACCATCGCCTCGAAAAAGAAGCCCCCTTTCGCCGCCTCGTGCGCCGCAGCCCGGCCATGCAGGCGGCCGCGGTCACGATCAAACAAGTGGCCGAAACGGACGTGCCAGTGCTCTTGCGCGGCGAAACCGGCGTTGGCAAGGATCTGGTCGCACGCGCCATCCACGACCGCAGCAGACGCCGCAAAGCCCCCTTTGTGGCCGTCAACTGCGGCGGCTTCACCGAAGAACTCTTTACCAGTGAATTGTTCGGCCACAAGCGCGGGGCCTTTACCAGTGCCAACGCCGACCGGCCCGGCCGTTTCACCCTCGCCGAGGGCGGGACGCTCTTCCTCGACGAGATCGGCGAAGTCCCGCACAAAAATCAGGTCGAGCTGCTGCGCGTCCTAGAATCCCACGAATTCCAACCACTCGGCGACCCAAAGGTCCACCGCGCCGATGTGCGCATCATCGCCGCGACGAACCGCGACCTCGAAGACGCAGTCGCAACAGGGCGCTTCCGCGAAGATCTGTACTACCGCCTCAACGTGGTCCCCATCGACATTCCCCCCTTGCGCCAACGCCGAGAAGACATCCCTGTCTTAGTCGAAATGTGCCTCGACGAAACCTGCCGTGCGGCAAAAAAACCCGCCAAGAAGATCAGCCCGGAAGCTATGGAGAGCCTCATCACCTATGATTGGCCGGGCAATGTGCGCGAGTTGCGCAACATACTGCAGCGGCTCGTGGTCACCACCTCGGCGGCGGTCATCCTCCCCGAACACCTGCCCGGCCCGTTCGGCGCGCTAGCCGAAGGCCCTGGGCAGTTCTCAATGGCCCTCGGCTCCACCCTCAAAGAAGTCGAAGCCGAACTCATCCGCCAAACCCTCCAACGCCTCACGGGCAACCGCCGCGAAGCGGCCGCCATTTTGGGCATTAGCGTCCGCTCCTTGCAGTACAAGATCAAGCGGTACAACATCACGACCAAGTAACACGCCATCGGCCGTCGGCAAACTTTAGGCGACTCCTGCAATTTTTGCATTTTTGGGCCTATGCGGTCCCTCAACCTGCTTCCCGCCCGACAGTGCCTTTCTCATAAGTACCATATTCACAATAATTTAACCGTAATAATTTAAAGTGTGGCACTGAATTTGCTTGCTTATAGGTGAGTCGATAGAAGGGCCGGTTGCCTTCTGCACAATCAGAAGAGTTTCACAGCCTGCATCGACCGTAACTGTCTGTTAATACAGAGCAAGCAATGTTGTTGGCTCGAACCTTGGGCAAAGCGGAGACGCTTTGCAACCTTGAACCAAAACAATGAGGATGCAATTTTTGCACTTTGAGCACCTAGCGTCTGACGCTTCTAACTAGCTCAATTTAAGCTAGCCAAAATTGTTGCAACTAAGTGCAAAAATTTGCACCTGCTAATCCCATTATTAATAGGAGTTTTCACACATGGCTTACACGATCCAAGAAATCCTCAATGACGAGGACAACACCCTGCGCCTCTACTTCGACGACATCGCCGATTCTAGACCGCTGAGCCGCGAGCGGGAAGTCGAGTTGTCGGCTCGGATTCAAGACGGCGACATGGGCGCACGCGACGAGTTGGTGCAAGCCAACCTGCGCTTCGTCATCGACGTGGCCAAAAACTACCAGAATCGCGGTCTCTCGCTAGAGGACCTGATCAGCGCCGGCAACGTGGGTTTGCTGACCGCTGCTGACCGCTTCGACGGCACCAAGGAATGCAAGTTCATCTTGTACGCCGAGTTGTGGATCAAGCAGTTCATCTTCCAGACCGTCGCCGCGCACACCCGCAAGCTGGGCTAAAGCCGCGCGATCGAGGAAATCGCCGCGAATCTGGACCCGCCAACCCAGGAAGACCGCGAGTAGCGCGTCCTGTACCGCTACCGCGGTCTCGATGGGTCTGACGCGGGGCGTGTGCGCCAGTTTAAGGAACACACCTTGGACAAGCTCCGATCTCGTTGAACTAAGTGCAAAAATTTGCACCTGCTAATCCCATTATTAATAGGAGTTTTCACATATGGCTTACACGATCCAAGAAATCCTCAATGACGAGGACAACACCCTGCGCCTCTACTTCGACGACATCGCCGATTCTAGACCGCTGAGCCGCGAGCGGGAAGTCGAGTTGTCGGCTCGGATTCAAGACGGCGACATGGGCGCACGCGACGAGTTGGTGCAAGCCAACCTGCGCTTCGTCATCGACGTGGCCAAAAACTACCAGAATCGCGGTCTCTCGCTAGAGGACCTGATCAGCGCCGGCAACGTGGGTTTGCTGACCGCTGCTGACCGCTTCGACGGCACCAAGGGATACAAGTTCATCTCGTACGCCGTGTGGTGGATCAAGCAGTCCATCTTGCAGACCATCGCCGATCACGCCCGCACCGTGCGCCTGCCGCTGAACAAGCTCAGCCTGCTCAAGGACATTTCGCGGGCCGTGCGCAAGCTGGGCCAAGGCCGCGAGAATGAGCCAGATGTCGAGGAAATCGCCGCGGAGTTGGGCCTGCCAACCGAGGAGGTCCGCGACACGATGCTCAGCGCCCGCTCGGTGCGTTCGCTCGACGAGTCCTTTGAGGACGACGACGACCGCAGCTTGCACACCCTCCTCTCCGACGACAATCAAGCGACGCCCGACAGCGATGTCTTGCAAAACTCGGCACGCGCCCATCTACAGGAGGCCCTCGCCAGCCTCGAAGACCGCGAGTTGCGCATCATTCGCCTCTACTTCGGTCTCGACGGCAGCCAAGCGCTGACTTTGGAGCAGATCGGCGGGTTGATGGGCCTGACGCGGGAGCGCGTGCGCCAGCTTAAGGAGCGCGCCTTGGGCAAGCTCCGCCACCCGAATCGCTATCAGTCGCTCCTCGCGCTGGTGGATGAGACGGACTTTTACTAGGATTGCCAGCGAGTCCGCTGCCCTAGGCATGGGCAGCGGACCGCCAATTCGGTAGGAGTGGGCGGCATCAGCCTCGGTCAGCCTTGGCCTGCCCGCAGTTTCTTGAGTTCGTCGCGCAACAGCGCGGCTTTTTCAAAGTCTTCGCTATCGACCGCTTCTTGTAGCCAGCGCGCCAACTGCTCTTGTCGGCTCAGCGGCTTCTTTTGCAAAATTTCCTCTTCTAGCTCATCGAGCGCAGCTTCTGAACGCTCGCGCTCGATGTAGAACTCCTCGGCCTCCACCTCGGGCCACGTGCCAATCCGCGCCCGAGTGCGCTGCACGATCGCCAACGCGCCGTCGTAGTCCTGGTCGCCGATGGAGATCATGGCCCGAGCCACGCCGTTGATGCGCAAGATATAAGGCCACCATCTCTCCAAGTTGTCGCGGTCCTCTTCGCGCTCGGCATAGCGGTTGACAAAGCGAAAAAGTGCCATATTGCGCTCGGTATCGCGCACGACTCGCCGGTAGTCGTGTAGTTGGACCAGAAAGGCGTAGCGCTTGTACAAGCGGCTCCCTTCGTCAAAAAGCTCACGGCAAGCCGCTTCATCGAGCGCGAAGCCCTCGTCGCTGGCCTCGTGTTCGCAGCGGTATTTTTCCAATTCGCCCCGGTAGTAATCGAGGGCAAAGTCCCGCCCGTGCGGCCGTCGGCCGTCGGGCCGGCCATCGAGATTGAGTTGCAAAATGCCCTGAAAGGCCCCTTGGTCGATCCGGATCTGGATCTTCGCAACCCCGTCCTTTCCCGATATTTTCCGCACATTCGCCTCTGGGTCGAAGGACCATTCATTTAATAGGTCGGTCATATCTCGACTCATGCCAACCTCGCACAACCGCTGTGTACTGGCATAACAGAAATTCGCATCGCAACATCATTATAACCGAGTTGCGGCATGGCGGCAATGACCTTCCCTCGGTCGCCGGGCGATGGCATAGCTTGTGCTAACACAATAGGCCGCGCATTTTCGGCACTTAGCTTTAATGAGGCCCGCTTGCGGGTATGCCACTGTATTTTTGGCCGATTTTCCGTTTTGACCGCGAATATGGGCTGTTTGATATTTACAAAAATGTCGTTTTCATACATACTAATGACAAAAATGTCGTAAAATAGAATGGATCACATGTCTACCTCGCCGACCACCAGTGCCCAACAACAAATCTCCATCCTACACAAAATTGGGCAAATACTAGGATCGACCACCAAGTTTGAGGAGGCACTCAACGCCATCCTCAAGCTCATGTGCGACCAACTCGACATGAGTTTGGGCACGGTCAGCCTCTTGAGCCGCGAGGCCACCGAAGTCTCCATCGACGTGGCCTATGGCCTCTCGAAATCGGAAATCAAGCGCGGCCGCTACGACGTCGGGGAAGGCATCACCGGCAAGGTCGTGGAATCGGGCAAGCCCGTGATCGTGCCGCGCATCAGCAGCGAGCCGCTCTTCCTCAACCGCACTGGCGCACGCGGCAGCGTGGCCAAGAACCAGACCTCGTTCATTTGCGTGCCCATCCTCCAGCAGCAGCAGGTAGTAGGGACCATTAGCGTCGACATTCCCTATAAGGACAACGAAAGCCTGCAAGATACCGTGCGGCTGCTGTCCATCATATCCGTCATGATCGGCCAATCGGTCGCCGCCCGCCAACGCGCCCGCGCCGAGCAAACCCAGCTTCTCAACGAAAACTTGCGCCTGCAAAACGAACTCCGCGAGCGCTTCCACCCGGCCAACCTCATCGGCAACTCCAGTCCCATGCAGGAGGTTTGTCAGCTCATCGGCCAAGTAGCTCCCAACGATGCCACGGTCCTGTTGCGCGGCGCCAGCGGCACCGGGAAGGAACTAGCCGCAGATGCCATACATTACAACAGCTTACGCGCCGACAAACCCTTTGTTAAAGTACACGTCGCCGCCCTACCAGAGACCTTGGTCGAATCCGAATTATTCGGCCACGAGCGCGGTGCTTACACCGGGGCTTCAACGAGCAAAGCCGGCCGATTTGAACGAGCGCACGGCGGGACGGTTTTCCTCGACGAAATCGGCGAACTCAGCCTAGGCGCACAGGTCAAACTGCTCCGCGTACTGCAAAACCGCGAAGTCGAGCGCCTCGGCGGTCGCGGGCCGGTGCCGATTGATGTCCGCGTCGTCGCGGCGACCCACATAGACTTGGAAAAAGCCATCGTCGAGGGGACTTTCCGCGAGGATCTCTTCTATCGGATCAATGTCTTTCCCATCTTCATTCCGCCCTTGCGCGAGCGCAAATCCGACATCCTGCAACTCGCCGATCACTTCCTCGAAAAGCACTCTCGTCAGCTCGGCGTGGAGATGCACCGCATTTCTACACCCGCCATTGACATGATGATGAGCTACCACTGGCCGGGCAATGTGCGCGAGTTGGAAAACTGCATTGAACGGGCCATCATCCTCAGCAACGACGGCGTCATCCACGGCCACCACCTGCCCCCCTCCCTGCAAACGGCCGACGCCACTGGAACGCCGGTCGCCGGCTCCTTTAATGCGATGATGCAGGCTTATGAACGAGAAATCATCATCGAGGCCCTCAAGAACGCCCGTGGCAACATGGCCAAGGCCGCCCGCACGCTCGGTACTACGACCCGCATTTTCTCTTATCGGCTGCAAAAACTAGCCATCTACCCGAAAAATTACAAAAAATGAACCATTAAAACGACAAAATTGTTATTTTATTAATGCTATTTCAATTTTGTCGTTATGCCCGCCTCGTTTTTCCCTTTATTATTTTTTTTTCTAACTTCTGAATTTACAATAGGCTAACAACTCCGAAGTACCTGCGCCCAATCCGCTTGGCACGGTTCTTGCAAGCAATTCCGACGTTCCATCAAGAGGCGTCAATGAGATGCCTCATCATACCTTAACAAGGGAAGGGATTGCCCATGTCTGTTTTTCGCAACCGTCCTGCGCTCTTCTGGATCTGTGCCGTGGTCCTTGGGGCGACTACTCAGGCTTCGGCGGGAGATTTCCAAGCCATGCCCTTGGTCTATCCCAAATTCATGATAGATAACCTGTGGATTCTCATCGCCGCCGCCTTGGTTTTCATCATGCACTTGGGTTTTGCCACGCTCGAATCCGGCCTGACCCGGCAGAAGAATACGGTCAACATCCTCTTCAAGAACCTCTTTATCATCTCGGCCGGTATCCTCACCTACGCTTTGTGCGGCTTCAATATCATGTATCCGGGCGATGACTGGCTCATCGCCGATGTGTTGGCCCTCAAGGGCTGGATCGGCTTTGACGACGATGTGGCCAACCTAACCAATCAGTACGCCGATTATACCTACTGGTCGGACTTTATCTTCCAGGCCATGTTCGCCGCCACCGCCGCTACCATCGTCTCCGGTGCCGTTGCCGAGCGCGTCAAGCTGTCGGGCTTCATGCTCTACGCCGCGATTTTGGTGGCTTTTGGCTACACCATCGCCGGCTCTTGGAAGTGGGGGGCCGGCTGGCTCGACGACCTCGGTTTCTACGACTTCGCTGGATCGTCGGTCGTCCACGCCTTTGGCGGCTTCTCGGCTCTCGCCGCGGTGCTGGTGCTGGGGGCGCGCAAAGGCAAATACCACAACGGAGAAATCAGGCCCATCCTCGGGCACAGCATGCCGCTATCGACGATCGGCGTCTTCCTGCTGTGGCTCGGCTGGTTCGGCTTCAACGGCGGCTCGGTGCTCAGCGCCGACCCCGCGGCTGTGTCGCTGGTTTTCGTCACCACGACCCTCGCGGCGGCAGCCGGCTGCATGGCCTCGATTTTTACCTCGTATGTCTATCTCAAAAAGCCCGACATCACCATGGCACTCAACGGCATTCTCGCCGGCCTCGTTGGCATCACGGCGGGGGCCGACGTGGTCACCTGGGCTGGAGCGATCTGGATTGGGCTGATCGCCGGAATCATCGTAGTTTTTGCCATTGTCTTTATCGACCGCATCAAGATCGACGATCCGGTCGGTGCCATCTCCGTCCACGGCATCTGCGGCATCTGGGGCACGGTCGCGGTCGGGCTGTTCAGCACCAACGCCGACCACAGCGTGGGCATCCAGCTATTGGGTACGCTGTCGTACGCCATCTTTGCCTTTGCCTTCTCCTTTGCCCTGGCACACGTTGTCAAGGCGACGCTCGGGTTCCGCGTCGAGGAGGAGGAAGAGGACGAGGGCCTCGACCTAAGCGAGCACGGCCAGCCCGCGTACGCGGATTTCCAGCACATCAACAACTAAACGAGGGAGGGAACCAACAATGTATAAAATTGAAGCATTCCTCCGGCCATCGGCCCTCGAGGCCGTGCAAAAGGCCCTAGGCGCCCGGGGCATCGCCGGCATGTCCGTAACCGAAGTGCGGGGCTTTGGCCGCCAGCGCGGCCACCGCGAGGTCTATCGCGGCGCCGAGTACCGCATTGATTTCGTCCCCAAAATCAAGATCGAGGTCGTCGTCAAAGACGCCGATCACGAGCAGGCGATCAACACCATCGTCGAGGCGGCCAAATCCGGCAAAGTCGGCGATGGCAAGGTATTTGCCTCGCCGATCCAAGAAGCCGTGCGCATCCGCACTGGCGAGACGGGCGAAAGTGCCCTTTAATAACAACAAGGGGTCGGTGCAGCCGACCCCACCTTTTACCTCAAACCACTTTAAGGAGAATTCGATGAACCGTTTGCTTTTTGCCGCACCCCTTCTCTTTGCGCTGACCTTGGCGGCCGTTCCGGCGGATGCCGGGGTTGGCTTTGGCGCCGACGTAGTCAACCGCTACGTGTGGCGCGGCACGGACTTTGGCAATGCCGTCAGCGTCCAGCCGGGCATGTCCATCAGTCACGGCAACATCGAAATCGGAGCTTGGTCCTCGTGGGCGATCTCCAGCGGCGGCGCCAACGAGAACGACCTGTACGCCAGTTTCTCGTCCGGTCCCATCGGCATCACCCTGACCGACTACTACTTCCCGGGCCTGACCGCTGACGACGATTTCTTTAGCTACAGCGACGAGGACGGGGTACACATCCTCGAAGTCAGCGCGTCCCTCGCCCCCGATGGCGTACCGCTGAGTGCCCTAGTCGCTTACAATGTATCCGGCGACTCCGAAGATTCGCTCTGGGCGGAAGCGACCTACGATTTGGGCGAGCTGGAAGAAACCGCCGTCAGCGTCACCGTCGGCCTCGGCAATGGGGCTTACACTACGACGACCGATCTGGCCTTAGTCAGCGTCGGCCTCAACATGGGCAAGGGCGACTACTTTGCCTCGTACATTCTCAATCCCGAAAAAGAATCGACCTTCCTCGTTTTTGGCAGGAGTTTCTAAAGCCTGGTCGGCCTTCCAACTTGGGAACCCGGACCAGAAGCAGGGGGCGCGTGCTGTGGGGAACGCGCCCCCTGATCCCATATCAACCACTACTTTGAGAAAGGAATTGTCATGGCCAAAGCCAAGGCAGCAACCAAAGCTAAAACCAAAGCCAAAGCTAAAACCAAAGCCAAGCCGAAGTCGTCCCAAGCCAGTGCTATTGACGCGGCCTTGGCGTTAGCCCGGCAGCACCAAGCGCAGATGGTCGATTTCAAGTTCGTCGATCTGCCGGGCACCTGGCAGCACTTTACCATGCCCAGCACCGGCTTGACCCCCGACCTGTTTGAAGACGGCCTCGGATTCGACGGTTCGTCCATTCGCGGCTGGCAGGCCATCAACGAGTCGGACATGCTCGTCCTGCCCGACCCGACCACCGCCGTCATGGACCCGTTCACCGAGGTGCCCACTCTGTCGCTTGTTTGCTCCATTGAAGACCCCATCACCCGACAGCCCTATGCCCGCGACCCCCGCGGCGTCGCCCAGCGCGCCCAAGCCTACCTACAGCGCACCCGACTGGCCGACACCGCCTATTTCGGCCCCGAAGCCGAGTTTTTCATCTTCGACGCCATCCGCTTCGACCAGCAACCTCATAAAGGCTTCTACGAAATCGACTCGCAGGAAGGCCGCTGGAACAGCGGTGCCGACGGAGCCAACCTCGGCTACAAGCCCGATTACAAGGGCGGCTACTTCCCGGTGCCCCCCACCGATTCGCTGCACGACCTCCGCACCGAGATGGTGCAGACCATGATCGCCTGCGGCATCGACGTGGAGATTCACCATCACGAGGTTGGCACCGCCGGCCAAGGCGAGATCGACATTCGCTTTTGTCCGCTGTTGCAGTGCGGCGACCGGATGATGATGTATAAGTATATCGTCAAGAATGTGGCGCGGCAGCACGGCCAGACCGCCACGTTCATGCCCAAGCCGCTGTTTGAGGACAATGGCACGGGCATGCACACCCACCAGAGCCTGTGGCAGGGCAATAAGCCGCTGTTTGCCGGCAGCGGCTATGCCGGGCTGAGTCCGATGGCCTTGCACTACATCGGCGGCCTGCTGCACCATGCGCCAGCGCTGTTGGCGTTTACCAATCCGACGACCAACTCCTACAAGCGGCTGGTGCCCGGCTACGAAGCGCCGGTCAACTTGGCCTATTCGCAGCGCAACCGCAGCGCGTCGGTGCGCATCCCGATGTATTCGCCCAGTCCCAAAAGCAAGCGGGTGGAGTTCCGCTGCCCGGATGCGTCGTGCAACATTTACTTGGCACTGGCGGCGATGTTGATGGCTGGGTTGGATGGCATCGAGCGGCAGTTGGACCCGGGCGAGCCGTTGGACAAGAACCTGTATGACTTGTCGGCCGAGGAGCGCGCCGGCGTGCCGCAGACGCCCGAGTCGTTGGAAGCGTCGTTGGACCACTTGGCGCAAGACCGGGACTTTCTCTTGCAGGGCGAGGTGTTCTCCGAGGACCTGATCGACGCCTGGATCAACTACAAGCGCACCGAGGAGGTCAAGGCCATCCAATTGCGGCCCCACCCCTATGAGTTCGCCCTATACTACGACGTCTAAAAAAACCAAAAATACAACCGATACCGGGGCGGTGCCAGCTTGGCATCGCCCCTTTGCGCTTTTGGTACGCCCGGGCGATTTTCGTATATTCAGCGCGCTAAACAAGGAGCAGGTATGCACTTTTCGACGATGCTCATGCTCGCCATCCCACTTACCGCGCAGGCCGAAATAAGTCTGGAGGCGCACTACACAGTTCAACGTGCCTTGGAACCCATCGTCGTCGATGGCACATTGGACGAATTCTCGTGGGAACGGGCGCATCAAATCAATCGCTTTGAGCGCATCCTCAACGATTACGACGAGGTGCTCTTTCCCACGCGGGCTAAGATGTTGTGGGATAGTTCTTACTTTTACTTTGCCTTCGTCTGTCAAGATGCGGATATGTGGGCCATTTACAAAGAGGAAGACGATCCACTGTGGGAGGAGGAAGTCGTGGAGGTATTTATCGACCCGGACGGCGATGGCAAACGCTACCTAGAATTGGAGGTCAACCCGCTCAATGTGGTCGTCGATTTGCTGATCTACTCGGTGTCGCCCGAGTGGCACTCGTCCAAAGACTGGGACATCGTCGGGCTTAAAACAGCGGTGCAAGCCCACGGCACCGCCAACGACTCGCTCTCGCTCGACCAAGGCTGGACCGCAGAAATCGCCATTCCTTGGGCCGCTATGGCCGATAGCATCACCGGCGGGGGACGCCCCACCACCGGCGATGTCTGGCGGCTCAACCTCTACCGCATCGAACGCAAGGGCGGGCGCAATCTAAAAAGCCGCCTAAACGATCTCCCCGCCTCAGACCCGCTCCATCAGCACTATCACGAGCAGACCGAATACACGGCTTGGCGCGAGACCTACCAGCGCGGCTTTCACCACCCCGCCCGCTTTGGCGCGGTGCAATTTGCCGAATGAGCGACCATGAATAAGCTCTTAGCTCTCTGTCTTTTGCTCACCCTCCCAGCCCTAGCCACAGCCGACGTAGAAAGCATGGTGCTGATCGACAATGCCTTCTATATCGACATCTACGAGTATCCCAACCAGCGCGGCACCCTGCCCCAAGTCAATGTCACTTGGGGCGAAGCGGAATCGCTCTGTGCGGCGCAGGGCAAGCGGCTGTGTACCGAACAGGAATGGCAGCAAGCCTGCACCGGGCCGCAGAACTTCGCGTATTCCTATGGGGCGGAATTCGAGTCCGGGCGCTGCAATACGCGCTTTGCTGTCGATGGAGTCTGGCAACGCGGGCCGGGCCTAGTGCCCAGCGGCGCGTATGAACGCTGCTCCAACGCCTACGGAATCTACGACATGATCGGCAATGCTTGGGAGTGGACCGCGTCTTGGTACTCGTACGCCGATCGCTGGCGGGTCGTGCGCGGCGGCTCCTTCTTCCACAACGTCAACCTAGCTCGCGCCGACACCCGCTACGGGCGGTTCCTCGACTCGGCCTACCATCTCGATTTAGTGGGCTTCCGCTGTTGTCTCTCGACGCCTCCACCCCAAACGCCGTAACGCGCTATGGCCATTCGCAAGGTGTCGCGGATGGGGCATCCGGTGCTGCGCCAACGCGCCGCAGAAATCCCTCCCGCTCAAATGCAAACCCCCCAGACGCAGCACTTAATCGACGACATGATCGAAACCATGATCGACTACGAGGGCATTGGCTTGGCTGCGCCGCAAGTGTTTGAATCCCGGCGGCTGATCGTGCTCGGCGACCCGGCGGCCGATCCCCAAGACGAGACCTCCATCCCGCTGACCGTGCTCTTCAATCCGCAGTTTATCGCTCGGTCGCCCGAGTGCATAGACGGCTGGGAAGGCTGCTTGAGCATCCCCCAACTGCGCGGCGTGGTCCCCCGCGCGGCAACCGTCGAGGTCCGGGGCTACGACCGCGAAGGGCGCGCAGTGGAGCTAAAGGCAACCGGGCTTTTCGCGCGCGTCCTCCAGCACGAAATCGACCATCTCGACGGCGTGCTCTTCCCGGACCGCATGGCCGATCTACAGACCCTTGCTTTCTTAGAAGAATACCAACGCTATTGGCTCGACGCCGAAGCGTGAGGCCACCGAGCCGACTTGACAATCGCTTCAGACCTCGTACTATGTTTTCGTTTGCTCCCCAATCGCCTCAGCTAGGACCATGGATCCCCGCTTCTCACTCGAACAAGGCACGGGCATTTACACCGGCAACGAACTGATCGTCAAGGGTGCCTTAGAAAGCCAAGTCGGCGTCATTACCGGGTACCCCGGCTCGCCCTTGGCCGAGCTTTTCGAGACCCTCGAAAACAACAAGGACCTCTTTAACGAACACGGCATCGTCGCCCAGATCGCCAACAACGAAGCCCTCGCCGCCGCCCGCCTCAACGGCTCGCAGATGGAGGGCATCCGCGCCTTGGCCGTGATGAAGAGCGTTGGCCTGCACGTGGCGGCCGACGGGTTGGCCCTCGGCAACATGGTCGGTGCCGCGCCCAGCGGCGGGGTCCTAGTCGCTGTGGGCGACGACACTTGGTCGGAAGGGACCCAAGTACCGGCTGACTCGCGCTTCCTGTCCCAGCATCTCTACATGCCGGTACTCGAACCCGCGACCTTTCAGGAGATCAAGGACTGGGTCGGGCAGGGCTTTGAACTGTCGCGGCGTACGCGTCTCTATTTGACCTATCTGGTCACCTCCAACCAAGCCGACGGCGGCGGCAGCGTCGCGGTCTATCCCAATCGCTTTGCCACCCTCAACCGCAAGCAGCGCAGCACACTGGACACCAAGGCCATTTGCTCTGACGACCGCGTCATCATCCCACCGGCCACGGCGCACAAAGAGCGCGAGGTCGTCTATCAGCGCTATCCCCTCCTGTGGCAGCTAGCGCAGGAGATGTGCATCAACCAAATCCTCTATCCGCCGAGCGACGGCCCCAAGCCGCTGGGCTTTATCACCTCTGGCTTGGCATATAGCTATCTCGAACACGCCTTGCACATCCTCGGGCTGACCGGGCACTTTCCCATCCTCAAGCTGGGCATCACGTATCCGGTCGATCCCCACCTGATCGCGCGCTTTGCCGACTGCGCCCAAGCTTTCTGCGTGGTCGAGGAAAAACGGGCCTTTATCGAGCCGCAGATCGCCGCTGAGTTGGCGCGGCAAAAAGGGCGCGGCAACGCGCTGTGGGGCAAGTGCTTTCCGGGCAACACGCCGGGCTTTCCCGATGTGCAAGGCTTGCACCCCTCGCTCATCGTCCAAACCCTATCCCGCCTTTTTGCTGCGCTGGACGCCGAGTTGCCCATTGACCACGAAAAACTACAGGCCGAACTCGACACCTTAGCACCCGTGCCCTCCACCACGGTCGTTCCACCGCGTACGCCCTCCTTCTGCCCGGGATGCCCGCACCGCGACTCGGCCAGCGTACTCAAGAAGGCCGCCGCCGACTGGGCCGCGCCCTCGGCAGGTGAAGCCCCGGTAGATTTGGTTTTTCACGGCGACATTGGCTGCTATTCCATGCTCAAATACGCGCCGTTTTCCGAGTTGATGCACAATCTTTCCGGTATGGGCTTGGGCGGCGGCACCGGCGCGGGTATCGATCCCTTCATCGACAACAAACAAGTCGTCTTCATGGGGGATTCGACTTTTTTCCACACCGGCATGATCGCCATCTCGGACTCCATCAAAAATGGCCAAGACATCACCTACATCATCCTCGACAACAAGACCACGGCCATGACCGGGCATCAGCCCACCCCAGGCGTGGACGTCGATGTGTTGGGTAAGCCGACCTTTGCCCAAGACATCGAAAAAGCCGTCGCGGGCTTAGCCGGCGATTCGCCGACCTTTATCGCCCGCATGGACCCTTCCCAGCGCCAGGACTACGACGCCCTCGTCCGCAAAACCTTGCTCCGCGACGGGGTCAAAATCATCATCGCCGACAAGGAATGCGGCATTACCTACCACCGCCGCGAGCGGGCGCACCAGCGGGTACTCGCCAAAGAACAGGGCTTTCTGCCAGTCGAAAAGCACATCAACATCAGCGAAGAAGTTTGCGAGTACTGCCTCGAATGCACCCAAGCCACCGGCTGCAGCGGCCTGACGGTCGCGGCCGACACCGAGTACGGCCCCAAGATCGCCATTGACCCGTCCGCCTGCGTTGCCGATGGGGCTTGCACCCGGGTTGAAGTCGGCGACGACAAAACCTGTCCCTCCTTTGAGGAGATTACCGTCCGTCGCCAAGCCCCGGCCACCGTCTCAACCCCTCCCATCGACGCCAGCCAGTTGCCCGCGCCCGTACAACGCCCCCTCACCGACATCTGGTACACCTACATAGCCGGAGTCGGCGGCATGGGCGTCAACGTGGTGGCCTCGGTGTTGGCGCAAGCGGGGGTGCGGCAGGGCTACGAGGTGCGGCTGACCAACAAAAAGGGGCTGGCCATCCGCAACGGCTCGGTCTATTCGCATTTGAGCTACGCCCCCAAGGGCACTCCGGTCTCCCCGCTGATCCCCTGCGGCAAGGCCGACTTGCTCCTCGGGCTCGACGTGCTCGAAGCAGCGCGTGGCCTCGACCCCGCAGGCCGCTATCGCATCGCCCACTCAGCGCGCACCGCCGCCATTGTCAACACCGCCAAAACCCCCACCATCGACACGCTCATCGGCCAAGAGGACTTCTCGGCCACAGCCCAAGCCGACCTCATCCGCCAGCACACTCGTCCAGACGACTACTTCGGCGCGGATCTCTTCCGCATCTGCGAGCACTACTTGGGCAACAAACTCTACGCCAACATCATGATGCTCGGCGTGGCCTTCCAGCGCGGCTTGCTCTCCCTAGCGCTCGACACCTTGCTTTGGGCCATAGGCAAAGCCGTGCGCCGCGACCTGGAGACCAACCTAAAAGCCTTTAACATGGGCCGATACCTAGCGCTCGATCCGAACCATTTTCCGCTCGAAGAACAACCGCTTAGCTATGCCGAACTCGTCGCCGACAAAACCGCGCTGCTGGCCCGGACGCGGGGCAAGCGCGTCGCCGCAGCCTACCGCGACCGCATCCGCGATACACCCATCGCCACGGCGCGGCACCATTTCGCGCTGCGGGTGTACGACCTGATCCAATACGAAAACCTCGATTACGCCGACCGCTATATCCACCAAGTGCTCGCCGTACAGGCCCAAGACGGACCCGAGTTCGAGTTCGCAGCCACCCGCGCGGTCATCTATCAGCTCGCCAAGGTCCTCGCCATCAAGGACGAAATCTACGTGGCTCATCTGCTCACCTGCGAGGAAAAGTACCGGCGCGACCGCATCCGCTACAACATTGACCCCAGCCGCGGCGACCGCATCCGCTACCGCCACCTGAACCGGCCGCATCTGCGTCTTTTTGGCCGGGATTTTCGCCCGGATCTCAAGCTAGGCGACAGGTCGCTAAAATGGGTCGCCCGCATGAAGTTCCTCCGCCGACTTTGCTCGGCATGGTGGCACCGCGAAGAGCGCGATTTCGCCGCGTGGTACGAGGGGCTGATCGCCGACTTTGCTCCGCAGTCCGCAGACGAGTACCACACCTGGCTACAAGTTCTGTCGCTGCCCGAAGCGGTGCGCGGCTACCGCGGCGTCCGCCAGCCCAAAATGGCGGCCGCCAAAGAGCGGGCCGCCGAGCTGCTAGCCGGCCGCCAGACCGCCCCGGACCCGGCGCTGTTGCAGATTTCCGCATCCTCTGGAACCTGATCTCGTGATTCGCCCCTATCGCCCAGCCGACTTGCCCGCGCTCAAGCACATCACGGCCATCTGCTTCCCCGGCGTATCCATCGACCACAGCATCGAGCAGCACTTCGGACTCATTGGCGGGCGCGACTGGCAGTTTCGCAAGCTGCGCCACATGGACGACGATGTAGCGGGCGAGCGGGCCAGTGGCGTCTTTGTGTGGGAAGAAGCCGGCGAGGTCGTCGGCTACATCACTACTCGCATCGACCGCGAGAGCAAAATCGGCGGGATTCCCAACCTCGCCGTCCTGCCGCACTGCCAAGGCCAAGGCATGGGCCGCCAGCTCATAGAGCACGGCTTAGCGCACCTGCGCGCGGCTGGCATGGAGTGCGCCAAGATCGAGACGCTGGCGCGAAACCCCATCGGCGCCCACTTATATCCCAGCCTCGGCTTTGCAGAAGTCGCCCGCCAGATTCACTACTGTGTGCGCCTCTAAAGTGGGTGGAGACATGACGCCAAAAGAAGCGGCCGGCCGCCGGGCGGCCGAGTACATTAAAGCAGGGATGACCGTAGGGCTGGGCACGGGTTCGACCGCCGAATGGGCCATCCGGGCCCTCGGAGAACGCGTCGCGGCCGGGCTAGCAGTCAGGGCCATCCCCACGTCGGAAACCACGGCAACCTTGGCCCGCTCCCTCAACATTAAACTGACGACGCTCGCCGAGGTGTCCAGCGTTGATTTGACCATCGACGGAGCCGACGAGGTCGATCCCAACCTCGACTTGATCAAGGGCCTCGGCGGCGCGCTCCTGCGCGAGAAAATCGTCGCCTCCATCGCCGCTTTCCAAATCATCGTCGCCGATCCATCCAAGCTAGTCGACCGGCTCGGCAGCAAAGCCCCGCTGCCGGTCGAGGTCGTCCCTTGGTCCCATCCGCTCGTCGCACGGCACCTCAAAGAACAGGGCGCGGAACCAGCCTTGCGCTTGCGCGCCCCAGACATCCCGTGTGTCACCGACAACGGCAACTTTGTCATCGACGCGCGCTTTCCCGCTGGGATCGACGATGCCCGCGCCACCGAGCGCTGGCTCAACGCCTTGCCCGGGGTCGTGGAAAACGGACTTTTCCTCGGCATGACCCATCTCGTGATCGTCGGCCAAGACGACGGTTCCTGCCATCTCCTCGACAAAAGCTGAGGTTCCATGCACGATTCCGCACCACGCTCGCGCCGCTCCTTTCTCCAAAGCGCCCCGCTCGTTGCGGCCGGCGGCTGGGTCGCCTGTGGCCAAGCCGAACAGCAGGTAGCCCCGGCGGTCCAATCCCAACAGCGCTTCAAATGGAAACTGGTCACCACGTGGCCCAAGGACTTTCCGGCCTTGGGCACCGGGGCCAACAACCTCGCCCGCAGCATTGAGGCCCTGTCCGCTGGACGCCTACACGTCAAGGTGTACGGCGCGGGTGAGTTGGTACCGGCCTCGGGCGTATTCGACGCGGTCTCTGGCGGCACCGCCGAGATGGGCCACGGAGCGGCTTACTACTGGAAGGGCAAGCACGAGGCAACCCAGTTTTTCTCGGCGGTCCCCTTTGGGCTAAACGCGGCCGAGATCAACGGCTGGCTGCGCTACGGCGGCGGCCAAGCCCTGTGGGACGAACTCTACGCCTCCTTCAACCTCCGGGCCTTTCCCGTCGGCAATACGGGCGTGCAGATGGGCGGTTGGTTCAACCGAGAAATCAACACCCTAGCCGACTTTTCCGGTTTGGTCATGCGGATGCCAGGCCTAGGCGGCGAGGTCTTGCGCCGCCTCGAGGCCACCGTCAAAGCCCTGCCCGGCGGCGAGATTTTCCAAGCCCTCAAGACCGGCGCCATTGACGCCACCGAATGGGTCGGCCCGTACAACGATCTCGCCTTTGGGCTACACCAAGCCGCTACATACTACTACTGGCCGGGCTGGCACGAGCCCGGGACCGCGCTAGAGTGCATGGTCAACAAAAAAGCCTTGGCGGCCCTCCCCGCAGATCTCCAAGCCATCGTCGCATACGCCTGCCAAGCGGCCAACGACGACATGCTCAGCGAGTTCACCGCACGCAACAGCCACGCCCTCAAGACGTTGGTGGAAAAACACGGGGTCCAGCTCCGGCGCTTTTCCGACGAGCTGTTGACGCAAATCGGCAAAGTGGCGGCCGAAGTCGTCGCCGAGATCGCCGGCCAAGACCCTTTTTCCCGCCGGGTCTATAGCTCGTTTGACGCCTTCCGCAAAAACTCCATCGCGTACACGCGCGTCTCCGAGCAAGCCTACACTCAGGCCCGCGCCCTGACCTTTGGCTGACGCGCCCATGGAACGCCTCAACCGCTGCATCGCCCACACCGTGCCTTGGCTGACGCTGGGCATGGTCTTGGTTACTTTTGCCGTCGTGATCTTGCGCTACCTCTTTGGGCGCGGCTGGGTCTGGATGCAGGAAACAGCCCTGTACATGCATGCGTTCACCTTCCTTTTGGCAGCCGGCTACACCCTCTCGCACGACGAGCACGTCCGCGTTGATATTCTCTACCGGCCCTTGAACGTCCGGCGCAAAGCCCTCGTCAACCTCTTGGGCAGCGCCCTGCTCCTGATCCCGTGCTGCACGGTCCTGATCTACCAGTCGCTGCCCTTTGTCGCCGACTCTTGGGCCGTGCTCGAAGGCTCTCAAGACGGCGGCGGCTTAGAGGCGGTCTATCTGCTCAAAACCGCCATCCCGGTGTGCTTCGTGCTGCTGTTTTTGCAAGCCCTAGCCATCATTCACCACAGCGTACAAACCCTCCGCACCCAATGAGCGAACTCGCGCCCCTCGCCATGTTCCTCTGCACCTTCGCGGTGCTACTATCCGGCTTCCCCGTGGCTTTTTGCCTCGCGGGTACGGCCTTCGGCTTTGCCGGACTCGGCATGCTCACCGGCCACTTCGACGGGGCCTTTCTCTCGGCTTTGCCCGCCCGCATTTACGGCATCATGTCTAACGAGACGCTGATGGCGGTGCCGCTATTTGTCTTTATGGGGGTCGTGCTGGAACGCTCGAAAATCGCCGAGGACCTGCTCGAAACCATGGCCCAGCTCTGCGGCGGTTTGTGCGGCGGACTGGGGATTTCGGTCTGCCTCGTCGGGGGCCTGTTGGCGGCCTCGACTGGCATCGTCGGCGCGACCGTCGTCACCATGGGGCTTATTTCGCTGCCGGCCATGCTCAAACGCGCGTACTCCCCAGCGGTTGCCACTGGCATCATCTGCGCCTCCGGGACGCTCGGCCAGATCATCCCGCCCAGCATTGTGCTCGTCATCCTCGGCGACGTGATCTCCTCAGCGCACCAGCAGGCCCAGCTCAAAATGGGCAACTTCGCCCCGGTCTCGGTCTCGGTCGGCGACCTCTTTATGGGCGCACTCGTGCCCGGCTTCGCGCTGATGGTCCTCTATATCCTCTATATAATCGCTCTCGGCCGCCTCAAGCCGGCTGCCGTGCCAGCCGTGCCAGCCGCAGAGCGCGTACCCATGCTCAGCGCGGCCTTTTTCCGCCGCCTCGGCGCAGCCCTCGTGCCCCCGCTAGTCCTCATCGGCGGGGTGCTCGGCTCCATCCTCTTCGGCGTGGCCACGCCCACCGAAGCGGCTTCGGTCGGCGCGGTGGGTGCCATGCTCTTGTCGCTTGCCAAAGGGCATTTCAACCGCGCCACCCTCAAAGAAGTCATGCACACCACCACCAAAATCAACGCCATGGTCTTTATCATACTCATCGGCGCAAGCGCATTTTCGCTGGTCTTTCGCGGCTACGGGGGCGACGAAGCAGTCGAAGCCTTTCTAACCCACGAGGCAACCGGCGGCGCGCTCGGCTCTTTTGCCCTGGTGATGGCCGTGATGTTTTTGCTCGGTTTCTTTCTCGATTTCTTTGAGATCATCTTCGTCGTCGTCCCCATCGTCGGCCCGATCCTCTTGACGATGGGCTTAGATCCGGTGTGGTTGGGCGTGATGATCGCCCTGAACCTGCAGACGTCTTTTCTCACGCCCCCGTTTGGCTTCTCGCTCTTTTACCTGCGCGGCGTCGCCCCCTCCGAGATTAGCACGCCGCAAATCTACCGGGGAGTCGTGCCCTTTATCGCGATTCAAGTGCTGCTGTTAGTGGGGCTGTGGTTTGTGCCGGAATTGGCTACGTATCTGCCGGCACACGTGTTTGGGCGCGGGTAAAACGGGCTTAGAGGTCCTCTTGGCCCGCGGTCCTCACCATACTCAACATCCCGACATAGGCGTCGTACATGGTCTGGATGTTGCCTACGTAATGCACGGGCTGGCCGCCGCGACAAAAGCCGTAACGCATCCGCTTGTAGTACGCCGGATTGGCGAGTAGCTTCATCGCCTGTTCCACGTGGCCAAACCACTTGTTGGGATTCCACCCCTTTTCGCGGGCCAAGCGGCGCGCATCAAGCACGTGCCCATACCCGACATTGTAGGCGGCCAACGCAAAGCGCGTCCGCTCCTCCATGGGGATTTTCGGATCGAGGCGGCGGATCAGTTGGGACAGGTACTTTACGCCAGCGTGGATACTCTCTTCTGGGTCGTACAGGTCGGTAAATCCCAACTCGCGCCCGGTGACCGGCATGATCTGCATCAGCCCGCGCGCGCCAACCCAGCTAGTGGCTTGGGGATGGAACTTGGATTCTTGGTACATCTGCGCGGTAATCAACCGCCAGTCCTGGCCGTACTGCCGGGCGTACTTTTTTACCATATCGTCATAGGGCGACAGGCGACCGCTCCGATCAACCCTCAGTGAATCCTTGGCCTTGGCGATGGTGCGCTTGTTCTTGAAGTAGCGCCTCTTCATCATGTTGAAAAACAAGCCGCCTTTTTCCTCTTGTACATACTGGTTGAGCGCGGCCAGCAAGGCCGGATTGTCCTTTCGCACGGCCCAGCCCAAGACCGTCGGCTTGATGCTGAAAGCGGCCTTGAGCTGATGCCCGTAGGCGCGTTCCACGTCGAGCAAATTGGAATCGCACAGAGTAAGGTCATAGCGGCCCTCCTCAACGCCAGCCAAGATGTCTTCGGTCTCGAGATCTTCGGGCAGCAGCGCGACCTGCAAGCCCGCAATGGAATCCTTTAGGGCCTTCAGGGTGGTGTAAAACGACGAGCTGGCGCGCACGTGGATCGTGCGCCCGGCCAAATCCGCTAGGCGATTGAGTGAATAGTCGTCGGCCCGCACCACCACTAGCTCATCGACTTCGTTATAGGGCTGGGCAAAGGCCGCCTGCTTTTCCCGCTCTGGCGTAATGGTCATGGCCGCCGCCACCACATCGCCTTTGCCCTCGTTCAGATAGGTCAGCAGCTCGGCGTGGTTGTCTGGAATGACGATTTCGAGGCGCAGGCCGTGCTGATCAGCGAATTTTTTCATCAGCTCGTACTCAAAGCCCACCTGCAAGCCGCGATGGATGAAATAGGTCATGGCGTTGTTGCGCGTGATCATGCGCAAGCGGCCGCGCTCCTTTAAGCCGGGCAGGTCGTCGGTAAAGGTCTGCTGGCGGTGGCGCGTAAGCCGCCGTGCGAGTAAGTATTCGTCAACCCTTATCTTTAACTCGGCATCGGCCGGCCGCATCATCAAGGCGATGGGACGGTTTTCGGCCAGCACCAGCGGCGTAGCCATATCGTCGTAGTAACTGGCCACCGACCGCCACAAATGCTCGTCGGCTACGGTCGCTTGGTATTCGCCGCGGACAATGCCTTCGACGAGGGGTTCGAGGCCGGGCTTTTCCGCGGCCGCGTGAATGTGCAGCGAAGGGACCTGTTGCTGAATCTCCAATAGGGTCTGGTAGTGCGAGCTGGAGGGCCGGACGCCGATTTTCATACCGGCTAAGTCGGCCAGCGTCGTCGGCAGGCTGTCGCCAGCCCCGGTAATCAGGTACTCCTTCACGTAGCGATACGGCACCGAAAACGCCCCCTGCTTTTGCCGTGCCGGCGTAATCGTCAGGCTAGCCGCGATGATATCGCCCTCGCCTTCCAACAGTTTCTGCACCATTTGGGCATAACTGTCGGCCCGTACTAGCTGCATTTCCAGCTCGAGTGCGGCGGCCAAGCCGCGGGCGATGTCCGGGTCGAGCGCGACGGGTTCGGCGGATTTGGGTAGATGGCCAATTGGCTCGGAAGGAACGATGACGCGCAACGCGCCGCGGGATTGCAACACCGGAAGATCGCCGGTGTACTTGGGCGGTGGTGGCGGGGTCGCCGATGGGCTGCATTGCACAAAAGCAGCAAGGGCTATCAGTCCGGCGAGGAGAAGCGGTCGAGTGCGAAACAACACAACGCGCCTCCTTTCTCCTTTTTATTTTGGCCGATTAACCAGCGCCTGAACAGTGTTTTAGGGGAATGGGGAGGCTCTCGGCAGGTGCTAGCGAGTACATTTTACGCCCTCGCCTATGCTGGGTCAACCCATAATCCGGCCGCCGAGGACGGGCCTTGCGGTGGGCCAGCAAATCCCTTTGGGCAACGCTACTCGTCGCGGCTGTAACTCTTGATCCGCGCCCAAGTGACATCCTCCACTGCGGTCGTGCCGTCGGCATGGGCAAATTCGTAGATGAGCGAAATCGGAGCCCCTTCGAATAGAAGCACAATCGCGCCGGCATCCTGCTGGTACTGTTCTCGATACTGCGTTTTGAGCGGGGCAAGTTGGAAGAAATAGCGTTCAGTTATATACGCAGTACAAACTTCGCTGGCGGGACCGCCGTTGACATGGTGCGCAAGCGCAACGCTGAGTTGCACCGGGTCGGACTCCATGAAGGCCCCGGATGCGTCCAATGTGAATAGGTGATCTTCACAGCCGCCGACGTAAGACACCACCACGGCGAGCGTATCACCTGTTATGGCTGCGGCCTTTAACTCGTATTCATCCGCGCCCAACGCGGCAGTTTCATCCGGGTCGGTGACCACTCTTCCCCACCGTCTCGTTTCGTCGCCGACAACGCCATCCGCCGAAACGGAACTCGATTCCCTTTCCTGCGTCTGTCCAGCTAAAGCGCATAGGACGATGAGGCTCAATGCAAAAATCATGGCTACATTCCTTTTGTGGAGGTCGTCAAGGCCGCTTTGATATTATACGCCGATTCCGGCGGCGGGTTCCCCGGTGGCCTACGCGCTTGGCCGCTTGACTCAGTTCCCTAAAGGCCCTTTATCTTTCCCCAAGGAGCATGAGCCGCCGTGATAATCCACCAACGCATCGTCAGCGACCTCGACGCCAACCACCGCCAGCATCGCCAGCGGCCCTCGGGTCCCCGGCAGACTGCCAGCCAATGTACGAGGGGCTTTGTGGGCTTCGACTGGTCGCGCCTGAGTTAGCTCCATGTCGACGCACCCGCGCTGTGCGCCGCTGTGGCCCGTCAACGAGACCAACTCCAGAGCGAGATTTCCATTTAGGACAAACCGCTGGTTGAAGCGGCTCAACCGGCCATTAACCAATCAAAACAGGAGTTTTTCGATGAGACGAGTTTTAACGCTGTTCGTCGTGCTTCCAGTACTGTTGTACGCCTGCGCCAGCACGTCACAACAAGCCGCGCTGGAGGCGACGGCCGAAAATCCAGCCGATCCGCATCTGCCCATTGACCCGCTGGTGACCGTCGGCCAGCTAGACAACGGCCTGCGCTACGTTATTCGCAAAAACCAGAAGCCCGAAAACCGGGTCGAGTTGCGACTGGTAGTCAATGTAGGCTCGGTGCTGGAGGACGAAAACCAGCGAGGGCTGGCGCACTTTGCCGAGCACATGGCCTTCAATGGCACCAAAAACTTCGCCAAGCAGGAGTTGGTGGATTACTTAGAGCGCATCGGCATGCGCTTTGGGCCGGATCTGAATGCCTACACCAGTTTCGACGAGACCGTGTACATGCTGACCGTGCCGACCGACAGCACCGAGGTGGTGGAAACGGCCTTCCAAATCCTCGAAGACTGGGCGCACCAAATCAGCTTTGACCCCGAAGAAATAGACAAGGAACGGGGCGTAGTCATCGAAGAGTGGCGACTGAGGCGCGGCGCGCAGCAGCGCATGTTGGACGAGCAATTGCCCATCATCCTGAAGGATTCGCGCTATGCCGTGCGTCTGCCCATCGGCCAGAAGGCCGTGCTAGACACCTTTCAACACGAGACCCTGCGCCGCTTTTACCGCACTTGGTACCGGCCCGACCTGATGGGTTTTGTGGCCGTCGGCGACATGGAACCCGCGGAGATAGAGACGTTGGTGCAGGAGTATTTTGCGCGCATCCCGGCCACGGCAAGCCCCCGCGAGCGCACGGTGTTCCCGGTGCCCGACCACGAGGAGACGCTGTTTGCCATTGCCACCGACCAAGAAGCCACCTTCAACAGCGTCAGTATCTACTACAAAACGGCGGTGCGGCCCCAAGGGACGATGAGCACCTACCGCCGCGCGCTGATTGAAGCCCTCTACCATCAGATGTTCAACCAACGGCTGCACGAACTGACCAAACGGCCCGAGCCGCCCTTTTTAGGTGCCTATTCCGGGCAGGGGCGCTGGTTGCGTTCCAAGGAGTTTTTCATCCTCGGGGCCGGGGTGCAAAACAACGGTTTTGACGCTGGCCTTGAGGCCCTGTTGATCGAAGCCGCCAGAGTGCGGAAACACGGCTTCACCGCTTCCGAGCTAGCACGCGAAAAAAAGGAAATGCTGCGCGGCATGGAGCAGACCTACCGCGAGCGCGACAAGCAGCAGTCCGGCGGTCTCGCCGCTAAGTACGTGAGCCACCTGCTGACCGACGAGGCCATCCCCGGCATTGCCAAGCAGTACGAACTCTACCAAAAACTGGTACCCGGCATTGCGCTGGCCGAGGTCAATGCGCTGGCCAGTGAGTGGACGAGCGAAAAAAATCGCGTGATCGCCGTGCAGGCGCCCGAGCAAGAGGGCATCGCCGTGCCCAGCCAACAGGATCTACTGGCGATTTTCACCGAGGTGGCGCAGCAGGAGATCGCGCCGTACGCGGACGAGGTGTCCGACGAGCCGCTCGTGGCGCACGTACCCGCCCCGGCTGAAATCGTCGAACGCAGCGAAATCCCCGAGATCGGCGCGACTTGGTGGACGCTCGCCAACGGCATCCGCGTATGCCTGAAGCCGACCGACTTCAAAAACGACGAAATCCTCTTCCGGGCCTACAGCCCCGGCGGGCACTCGCTGGTCCCCGACGCCGACTACGTGGCGGCCTCGACGGCGACCGCGGTGGTGAGCGAGGGCGGCGTGGGGCCGTTTAACAAGATCGAGCTGGAGAAGAAACTGGCCGGCAAAGTGGTGCGGGTCTCGCCGTGGATCAGCAGTTTGCGCGAGGGCATCTCCGGCTCGGCCTCGCCCGCAGACGTCCATACCATGTTCGAGCTGATCTACGCTTTCTTCACCGCGCCGCGACCAGACAGCACGGCCTTCCAAGCCTATCGGACGCGCATGAAAGGCTCCATCGAGAATCGCAGTGCCCGCCCGGAGACCGCTTTCGGCGACACCATAGCCGTCACCATGGCCCAATATCACCACCGGGCGCGTCCTTGGTCGCTGGAGCTGCTCGACGAGATGGACTTGGCCGCGTCCATGGCGGCGTACCAAGATCGCTTTGCCGACGCCAGTGACTTCTCCTTTTTCTTGGTCGGCAACTTCACCCTCGAAGCCATGGAGCCGCTGGTGCGCACTTATTTGGGCGGCTTGCCGACCACCGGGCGGGAGGAGACTTGGCGCGATGTCGGCCTTGAGGCCCCGGCGGGCGTGATCGACAAAGCGGTCTATCGCGGCATAGAACCCAAGAGCCAGTCGCAGATGATTTTCACCGGCCCCTTTGCATACGACGGCTGGAAAAACAACCTCGAACTCAGGGCCATGACGGACGTGCTGCAAATCAAGCTGCGCGAGGTGTTGCGCGAGGACTTAGGCGGCACCTATGGAGTCTGGGTCAGCAGCAACAGCTCGCACTACCCGGACGAGGAGTACCGCATCTCCATTTCCTTTGGCAGCGATCCCGAGCGCGTCGAGGAACTGACGCAAGTGATCTTTGAGCAAATCGACAGCCTAAAAACCGTCGGCACCACCGATCTCTACGTCGATAAGGTAAAGGAAATGCACAAGCGCCAGCGCGAGCTAGACCTCAAGGAGAACAGCTTCTGGGTCGGGTCGCTGGAGTACCTCGATTTCAACGGGGTTGACCCGCGGCTATTGATTCAGTATCCAGCGTTGGTCGATTCGCTAACTGGGGATGCCGTGCAGCAGGCAGCACAGCAGTATTTCAACATGGACCGCTACGTGCGGGTGGTGCTCTATCCAGAGGAAGAGTAGGGCTTGGCCCCTTAGGCCGCCGTCGGCCTAAGTCGTTTTGGCTGGGTCGGCGGCGACTACACGTACTCTATAATGATATTGGGATTCTGACTTATGTTTTAAACAGATCAGCATGGGAACCGGTGCGAACTAGGTGCAACTCGACGCCTTGGACGCGATAAATCAAGAGCCAGTCCGGCTCAATGTGAGCTTCCCGGTAGCCTTTCCAAATGCCCCGTAGCGGGTGATCAAAATGGCGGGCAGCTAACGGATCCTGCTGGATCAACAACGCCAACAACACCCGCAGCTTGGTCAGGGACTTGCCGCGCTTCTCGGCTCTTTTCACGTCGCGCTTAAACTGCGCGGAGCGAACCGGGATCAGCACGTCAGATCCCGAGGTCTTGGAACAGTTCCTCGGCGTTACCGAAGCGTTTGCCCTTGCCCTCGTCTAATTCTTTTATCGCCTTAACAGTGGTAGCATTCGGTGCTTGAACGGCAAAAGGCAGCCGCTTCTCATCCGCCACGCGCAGCAACAACAGGCGAATGGCGTCCGACACCGACAAGCCCATTGCTTGTAGTGCTTCCGCCGCTCGTTCTTTGGTCTCGCTATCAATCCGAGCGCGTACGACCGTGTCAGTTCTCATCTGTATGCCCTCCTAATATGTAGCTCTAGTGTAGCTACAAAAGCGAGTCCTGTCAACAGTTCGCCCGCTAACCTCGACTCCGCCCCCCGTACAAATCCCGCACCCGGCTCACCACCACGGCCAACAGGATGATCGATCCCAAAAACGCCTGTTCGTAATAGACGTTGGCCTCCAGCATCACCAAGCCGTTCTTGATGAGGACGATGATGACCGCGCCCAGCAGCAGGCCCAGTGCCGAGATGCGCCCGCCGGTCAACCCAGTCCCGCCGACAATGGCCACCGCAAAGCTGGTAATCAGCCAATCTTTGCCCGTCGCCGGCTGTGCCGAGCCCATCCGCGAGACCCACAACACCGCGGCCAGCGCCCCCACACCACCCGAAAACACATGCGACAGCAAAATCATTCGGTCGGTATTGATCCCGGCCAGCCGGGCCGCCTCCTGATTTCCCCCGGTCGCCAACAGCCGCCGCCCGAAAACCGTGTGCCGGAAGGCGTAGTGCGTCGCCAGCAGTACCAACCCCATCGTCCAGAACAAATTCGACAGCCCCAAAAACTTTTGCCGCCCCAAGAACGTAAATTCTCGTGGGATGTCCGTATAGGCGTAGCCTTCGGAAAACCCATGCACTAGCCCGGTAAAGACAAAAAGCGTGGCCAGCGTGGCAATGAAGGAATTGATCTGCAACCGCGTGATAATGACTCCGTTGACCCCCCCAGCCGCGCCGCCAATCCCCAGCGCCACCAACGCCGCTAACCACCCGGGCCAACCCAACACCTCAATGCAGTATCCAGTGGCAATCGTCGCCACGCCGCCAATAGCTCCCACGGACAGGTTCATCCCCCCGGCCACCAACACCACCGCCTGGGCCAGCGCCACCAACGCCGAGAACGCCACGATCCGGGAAATATTGAAGAGGTTGTACGCCGACAGAAAGCTCTCCGAGCTGAGCGCACACCCCACAAACAGCAGCCCCGCCGACAAGGCGATCCCGGCGTCATTGTGCCGCATGAGTCTGTGCAAGCGTTCCATAGTCAATTCAGATGCAGGCCAATGCGGCGGCTTACCGCGTCGTAGCTCAAGCCCCGCTCGTGGATCTCGGCGATCTCGTGGACGATCTGCTTGTCCTTAAAGACGAGAATCCGCCCGGCCAGGCCGATGATCTCCGGCATGTCCGACGAGATCAAAATGATCGCCTTGCCCTCTTGCGCCGCCAAGTCCCACAGCAAGCGGTGGATCTGTGCTTTGGCTTGGATATCCACCCCAACGGTCGGCTCATCAACGATCAGGATGTCGCAACCGGCGGCCAGCCACTTGCCCAAGCTGACTTTCTGCTGATTGCCACCGCTGAGGTCAGCTACCTCCTGCTCCAATCCCGTCGTGCGAATGTCCAGCGCCGCGATCAGCGCCTGCGCGGCTTGGGTCTCCGCCCGGTCGTCAATCCGGCGCGTGAACTTGCCGACGATCCGCTCCCAGATGGTAATGCCAAGATTGGTGCGCACGGCTGCATCCAGCAGCAGGCCCTCTTCTTTGCGGTTTTCGGTTACGTAGCCCATGCTGTATTTGTACAGGCTGTCGGCCACCGAGCCGATCCGCGCTTTGGTCCCGCGGATATAGACGGCCCCTCGCTCGGCCTGCTCGGCTCCGACTAGCAGCCGCGCCAGTTCGGTACGCCCGGCTCCCACCAAGCCGTACAAACCCAAAATCTCGCCAGCGTAAAGCGCAAAGCTCACTCCGTGCGCCCGGCCCGGCGCGTATAGCCCCTCAACCCTGAGCACTTCCCGCGCCCGATCCACCGCTGGCATACCAAATGAAACGATCTCTGCCCGCCGGCCGATCATCATCTCGATTAACTCGGTGCGCGGCAGCTCGGCCAGTTCCCTCGTGCCCACGTGTAGCCCGTCCCGCAGTACGGTTACTTGGTCCGCGATCTGATAGACCTCGTCGAACTTGTGCGAGACAAAGACGATGGCCACGCCGGTCTCCTGCAACTGGCGCAGAATGTCAAAGAGGCGGGCCGCTTCGTGCTCGGTAAGAGACGACGTCGGCTCGTCTAACAGCAGGACGCGCGCCTCAGCCGACAGCACCCGAGCGATCTGCACGAGCTGTTTGTGCGCCGCGCTCAAATCGCCAATGGGTGCCTGTGGGTCCACGTCCAGCCCAACGCGCATCATCGCGGCCCGCGCTTGGTCGTAGAGGCGCGGCCAGTCGAGGTGCCCCCAGCGGCTAAAGGCGGTCAACTTGTCGAGCATGATGTTTTCGGCGACGCTGGCCTCGGCCACTACCTGGATCTCCTGATGGACCAAGCCAATACCACAATCAAGGGCGTCGCGGCAGGAACGCACGCGCAGCGGTGCGCCGTTAAAGAGCATCTGCCCGGCGTCGGGCTGGTATATGCCGGTGACGATTTTGAGCAGGGTGCTCTTGCCTGCGCCGTTTTCGCCGACTAGGGCGTGGATCGGGCCCGGCTCGAAGGATAGCGAAACGTCGGCCAATGCGCGGACGCCTGGGAAGCCCTTGCTGATGGATTGCAATTCGAGCACGAATCAGCGGGGCGGGCTGAGGTATTTGGTCTCTAACTCGCCCATAATCTGCGCGGTGATAGCCCTGACCTCGGCGTCAAAGGTATCGACGTTGTCTTTGGTCACCAGCACCGTGCCCGAGTTGATGAAGTAGTGGTCGGGATTAGCCTGCCATCCGTCGAGCAAATAGCTCAACAGCGCACACGTGATGTAGCCATGGCCGTAGGGATTCTGCGAGAGGGTCGCGTCAATGGCCCCCCGGCGGATCGCGTCGAGCACCACCGAGTCCGTGTCAATGCCGACGAAGTGGATGCGCTTGTGGCCCGGGGTTTGGTTCCACTCCGACAGGATGGTCGCCGCGGCCACGGTCGGCGTGTACCCCGTGCAAATCACCCCGTCAATCTCCTCGATCCGCGCCGAGAGCGCGTCTTGGATTTTGGCGGTGCTGGTCTCAATCGACTCCATGCCGGCGATTTCCTGGACGATCTGGACCGCTGGATACTTGGCCACCGCGGCCTCGACCCCTTCTTTGCGCAGGATGGTGTTGGGGTCTTCGACCAGTTCGAGCACGTTTAGGATGTGGCCTTTGCCGCCCATAAAGCCGATCAGGGCCTCGGTCGCCTCCATCGCGGCCTGTTTGACATCGGTCGCCACGCAAAACGACGCGGGCGTCGGCCGCATCGTCGGTGCTCCATAGCTGACGACATAGGCCCCGTTTTGCACCAATTCTTCGTAGAGTCCGTTGGCCGCGCTGGCGTCGGCTGGGTAGAGCGAGAAGCCTTTGTAACCCTGAGCGGCCAGCGGCTCGACGTTGGCGTTTTCGTTATCTTGGGTCCAGTTTTGGCCGATCTGGCGCTTGATCTTGATCCCGGTGTCGCGCTCGTAGCCGATCACCCCTTTTTGCACCTCCTCGACATAGGGGTGGACCATCAAAGCGTACCAGACGATTTTTTTCTCGGCGGGCGCGTCGCCTGATTCGCCACCGCAGCCAGCGGCAACAAGCGCGACCGCCCCAATTAGTAGCAGACGCATGTGGGCTTCTCCTTTCCCAAAATCTGTAGCGGAGAATTTATTGGCGACTTCGAACCAATGCTGGTCAAGGAAGGCTCGTTTGGCGGAGACCAATGAAGGCGGCAGCGTTGGTTTCAACGCGAAATCTATGGCAGCACTTTAACCCATCCACGCCGCCCGTACTCAGTACGCCACAGAGACCGTCCTGAGTACCTGCGCGTCCTTGACCTGCGTTCCCTCTATATCAGTATCCACGCTCAACTGCACCAAATACAGACCCGGCGGCACCATGCGCCCACCGTCGTCCCGGCCATCCCACTCGATCTCATAGGTACCGGTGCTAAATGGACGCCTTTGCACAAGACGCCGTATTTGGCGGCCTCCCAAATCGTAGATCTCGACAGCCACCGGACTATCATCGCCAACGCGCACGACGTTGAAGGCAAAAACCGTGCGGTCGTTGATCCCATCGCCGTTGGGCGAAAAAGCCTCCGGTAACACGGCCACATCCGTCAGCAGAGCACTGTGCTCTACAGTAGCGATAATTGTCGTGGTATTACCGACGACCTGTGTTAGAGCCTCACCCGGATCGACCCGCTGCCAAGTGCCTCCGCCGTCCGCGTTGCTATTGCGCAGGGCCGCCTGTAACACTGCGCCGGTAACAAAAAGTGCCGTCTCAAAATCCAGCCTCAGCACTTCCGTAGATCCATTGGGCTGTATCGCACCAAAGCGCACGTGCAGCGAGTCTCGGCCCGTAGGGATGATCTCGACCTGGGTCAATTCGCTTAGGCTCGCTTCCCCGTCGAAATCGGCCACCTCGCCGCCGTACAGGCCGACCAAACTTAACTCCATGTTCGATGGCGCAAGCAACAGCAACTCGTCAAAACCCGGATCGCGGCGGTCAAACTCTGGCCGCAAGTAAAGAGAGAACGGCCGTTGAACCCCGAGTTCATCCACCGCGAACGGGCCGATCTCTCCCAACAGACGCTGCGCCACGGGATTGGCAAAGTTGAGACGGACCGAGCGCAGCGTTGGGCTTAGCTCCGGGTCTTCCGACAGCAAGGTCGCTTGCACTGTCAGGAATTCCCTCGGTGAGGGCGAGGTAATCGGACTGCCCGTCGGCGACTCATAGGGTGCGCTCCAATTGCTCCAATCGCTACCGGGTACCTGCTCGGCAACAGTGTCACCTCTGAACAACGACAGCAGCTTGTTGTACTCACTTTCGGTCACTTCCGTGCCATCTTTTTTGAAATAGTGTAGTATCTCGCCCAATTCATTACCCGTGCGAGTCTGAATCAGCACTTGGGTGCCCGGAGGCGTGTCGGCATCCCACTCAATCGACAGCAGGTTGCGGCGGCTACCCAAGCGAATAAGATCCGACCGCAGCGAGACTTCCGGCTGGAAACCTTCGCCGTAGAACTGCAACTCGGATATGTCCGCCGTGCGGGCACCAATGGCATTCAAGGTCCACTGAAAGCGGCCATACCGCGCCTTGATTGGCTCAAAGTCGGCACCTTCGACGCGGACGATGGGGCGCGGGCTGAGCTCCGCCCTAGTCGTCCATTGGATGCTTCCGTCTGGGGCCAAGGAGCCGTCCGAAAAGTCCATCCGATAATTCGGGAACAAGCTGTTGTTGTAAATCATGCGGAAGGCGTCGATCCAATAGAACGATCCCAAGTCGAAGACCAACTCCAACTCGGGATCGGCCACCGCCGTGGAGACGCCGTAAAAGATGCGATTGAAGGTTGCCAAGTCACCATCGACGAACTTGGTCAGGGCCAACGGCTGCTTCGCATTGGTAGAGATGACACCGCCTCGAGCGAGAATGCCGGCGGTTAGCTCGTCACCTTCGTTCCATATTTCTAACTCGGCCAAGCGGGGCAACTCCCGGCGAAAGTAGCGGATGCTACCCCGGCGTTCCTCATCCAATATATCGTATAGGTCTTGGTCAACGGGCACTTCTCGGCCATCGGGCTGGCGCTTGAAGTACTGGATGGCACCGCGTGTCCCTTCGCTGAGCACTTCGTATTCATCGGCCGAGACTTCCGCACCGAGCATTCCGTCGGTATCGGTGACTAAAACTTGCACAAAGCGCACGGCCGCGGCCTGCACGGTAGGCTCTTCGTTTGTCAGATCAACCGTAAAGACCCGCTGGCGCTTGTTTTTGCTCAAAGTCCGCAACACGGTCTTAAAGGCTGGATTTTCGCTGCTTTGTAAACGCGCCGGCTTCAGGCCGTCGGAAATGAGCACTTCGAAGAGGAGAAAGGGATCGCCCACGCCCTCCTCGACAAAGCGCATTACGAGTTCTTTGGCAAAAACCACGCGGCCCAAATCGATCACAAACCACCACTGTGAGGCTAAGTCTCTGTCGGCCGAAGGCGGATCGGGCTGCCAGTAGGTGGTGATGTCGCCATCGAGCAGGTTGGTCACATCAGCGACATTAGAGCCGCCCTTGATGGCATCGGCGAGGACGATCTCGGCGGGCTCTTTGCCGCCGAGGGATGCCGGAGGATTAAAGCGCAGATAATCGACAATGTCGAATACTGCATTGGTATTTTTTTTAACGCGCCGAGCACGCACTTCTCCGGCCGGAGAAATCGTCAAGGTCCCTGGAGCAAATTCCCAATTCTGCCAATGGTTGCGGCTATTGATCACGACCTGATTGGCACGGACCTGGTGGCCGGCCTGCTGGGCGTACACGGCAGCCCCGGCCAGTGCAAGCACTAGTCCCATAAAAAGGACGCGTCCGAAGATAGTCATAGCATTCCCCGTTGTGTTCTAAGAAGCGTTTTTAAAACTCTCGTCGACCGCTGCAAAGGCGGTCGAGCGGCTCCCAGATCGGGCATTTTCCGCGGGCGAGACTCCATTGCTACTAGGTTCTTTTTTAACGCAAAGGGCAATAAGAGGAATTTTAACTCGTTTAGGGTAAGAAAATTGCATATCGTCCGCCATGCTCGGCCTCTTTAGTATGCGATAGCGACGAGGGCTTGCCGGTGGGTCATGCCCTGATCGGTCTCCACCTGCAACCCCACGACATACAACCCCGGCGGCACTAAAAAACCACGACCATCCCGACCATCCCACACCCCACCATACCGACCACTACCCAACCAAGAAGCATCCACCAAAACCAAACGACGACCCGACAGATCATACACCCAACACCCCACCAACGACCCACCCGACACATTCAACACATCACAGCCAATAGAGACCACATCGTTGACCCCATCCCCATTCGGACTAAACACCCCAGGCTCCACCGACAACATCCCCAAAGAGCCACCGCCCAAACCCGTCAAGTCAACCTGCAAACGCTCACTAGAAGGCTCTCCATCCGCATCCCCCCAAGCCAACGCCTGCGGCACCTCCGCCGGATGCGCGCTGTTGAAAAGACGACCGCTAAATACCGTGCCAAACTGAAACACCGACGCATGGAAGTCCACCTCTAACACTTCCTCGGTGCGCTGTGCATCCACCAAAGGCACCGCCAACACAAACCCCGTGTCGGTACGCGCAACCACGTCGAAGGCCACCGGCTGACCCGACAGCCGCACCCCGACCACGTGCGACACCCGGGCCGGCGTGTCAATGGCTAACCGATCAAAACCCAGATCGGCCCGCCCCACCGAAGCCTTGACCTTGTAGGTGAACGCGCTAACCATGCCCGGCGACACCACCGAGGGCACGATCTCGGCGATGGCCTGTTGCGCCACCGGCGGAAGCGACACCGCCAACTCCACCCAATCAAGCCGACCCCGGGTCTGCTGACCCGAGGTGAAGTCAGCCCGCACCTGCACAAACTGACGGGCCCCAGCCCCAGCAACGACCCCCGCCCCGGTGGCAAAGTCCGGCGCACCACTCCAAAACGTCCAGCCCGCCGTGTCATGGCTCAAGCCTGCCTGCGCCCCAAGTGCCAACTGGCCATACGAGGCCAACGTCAGCGGACGACCCTCGGCATCAAAGCGGGTGCGCTCCCCACCGCGAAACGTATAGCGCCAGTACACATTGGGATCAGCATCCAGACCGCTGCGCGTACTCAACGACAGCGTGGCCCCAGCGTCTTGGTCGCCAGACCACCGCAGGCTACCCAGACTGGCCGGACCCCCTAAGTCGATCACGTTGGACACATAGCGAGCAAATGGAGCAAAACCATGACCGTAAATCTCAAACTCGGCGATCTCCCAAATACCCGTCGTGTTCTCCTTAGAGTAAAACAAGACGTAGCGGATAGGCTTATCTGGGAACTTCAGGTCAATGACGGACTGGGTATTTTCCGTCTCGTCATACACAATATCAAAATCAAAATAAAACCCGACTGCCCCCAAGTTTACTTCCCGCGTCCCATCCTTGAGCGGGTCTCCGTCGTTGATGCCGATTCTGAACTGCTGCACGAAGCGATCGGTCAAATGTTTGTCGCGAGGAAAAAAGCGAATGCGGTCGAGAAAGAGGGGAGCACCTAAGTCAAACGTCATGGCCTTGACATACGGCCAATGCACAGCAAAGCGACCGTCGCCCAAAAAAGCGGTCGTCAAGTCGCCATCAAACATCAACTCATCGCTCTCCGTATGCGACCGCCAGCCATTCCAGACGAAAGTGAGCACTTCGCCTCCGCGTTCTCGAAGCAAAGGGGTCAAGTTGATGTCTGGACTGAGAAATTGCGGACGAATCGAGTCTGGCTCGAACTGGATCAGGTTTTCGCGCCCGTGTTGGGCCGCATCAATCTCGCTCCAACCGATTTGCACGAATTCATAGGGAGTGTCCAAGTCTGGAGGCGGAAAACTCTCCCCTCCGATCCGATAGATCGTCAACCCGCTCGCGACCGATGCGTGTAGTAAGAGAACAGCAAAAAAGATTGAGCCGGCCCAATGTTCCGTCGAACAAAACGACATGGATGGCTCCTAGTGTCGCGCTTAGTATGCGAGCGAGACGACAGTTTGCCGAAAGGCCGGCCCCTTGTCAGTTTCGACGCTCACGCGCAGAATATACAGCCCCGGCGGCACCTGCTCACCGCGCTCATTCCGCCCGTCCCATGCCCCTACGTACCGGCCGCTAGAGGCCCAATCCGAACCTATCACGCCCAACAGACGACCCGACAAATCATATACCGACGACTCTACCTGCACCGGCCCCACCAAATTCAGCACATTGCACTCAATCCGCACCGCGTCGTTAATTCCGTCGCCATTGGGACTAAACACCGACGGCATCAACACCAAGGCACCGATGGTCTGATCCTCTAAGCGAGTCAACCCCACACTCAACTTATTGCTCTCGGAGCGGGCGTCCGCGTCCCCAGACGCTAGATTTTGCGGCACCTCTTGAGGCTGCTCGCTATTGGAGAGCCGCCCGGAAAACACCGTGCCGAACTTAAAAATCGCGGTCTGGAAATCCACCTCGATCAATTCCTCGGTGCGCTGCGCGTCAATCTTGGGTAACTGCACCGCAAAACCGGTCTCGTCCAGCCGCACTACTTCAAAGGCCACCGGCGCACCCGAAATCCTCACCTCATCCACGCTCTGTGCCCGGACCGGCGTGTCAATGTCCAGCCGATCGAATCCCAAATCGTCGCTGGCCAAGACCGCCCGCAACTTGTAGGTGAAGGCCGTAACTTCCCCCGGAGGCACGGCCGCAGGCGTGATCTCGGCGACGGCTTGTTGCGCTACCGGTGGGATCGACACGGCAAACTGCACCCAATCCAACTGCCCGCTGGTCTCTCGGCTCGATGAGAAGTCCGCCCGTAATTGCACGTAACGCTGGGGGCCATCTCCGACCATCACCCCCTGCCCGGCTGTGAAGCCGTAGCCCCCCCAGAACGCCCAATTCTCAGTGTCGTGGGTAGTACCAGCCTTCTCGCCGAGTGCCAGTTTATTGTACGACGCTAGCGTCAGGGGACGGCCCTTGGCGTCGAAGCGAGTGCGCTCTCCGCCCCGAAAGGTGGTCCGCCAATAGATATTCGGGTCCGCGTCCAACCCACTGCGCATACTCAGGGCCACGCTGGCCCCTTCGTCCTCGCGCCCAGCCCATGTTAGCTCCCCCAAACTCGCCAAGGCCCCTAGGTCAATCACATTGGACACGTAGTTTGCAAAAGGCGCAAAGCCGTTGCCGTAGATTTCCAACTCGGCGATCTCCCAGATGCCGCGCGTATTTTCCGCCGCTGAGAAGAGCACCCGTCGCACGGGCTCCGCCGGCAGGGGCAAGTCAATGACGGCTTCGGTATTTTCAGTTATATCGTAGATAATATCGAAGTCTAGCTCGTCTCCCCAGCGGCCAAGGAGGAACTCTCGTGAACCATCCTTGAGCGGATCGCCGTCGTTGATGCCGACCCTGAAGGTCTCTACAAAGCGATCCGTCAGGTGTTTGGTGCGAGGGAAAAAGCGAATCCTCTCTAGCAGCAAAGGTGCGCCAAAATCGAAGGTCAGGTACTTATGCGGTGGCCCGTGCGAGGCAAAGTGACCGTCCCCCAGGTATATGGTGTTCGGATCTTGGTCGAACATAAAAAGATCGTCTGCCTGAGGCGGCCCCCAACCAATCCACACCAAATTCAGAATCTTGCCGCCTTGCTCTTCGATGATTGGCACGAGATTGACAGACGAATCGAACCGTTGGGGGCGCACGAAATCTGGATCGAACACCAGTAACTCCTCGCTGCCGTGCTGCGCCGCGTCAATATCGATCCAACTGATTTGCACGAATTCGTACGGAGAGTTCAACACCGGCGGCGGCAGGCTCTCGCCACCGATCCGATAGACCGTCAGCCCACTCGCCGGATCGAGCGCGCCGATCCACAGCACCGCCCATGCACACACCGTTAAACGCCCAGCCATACTGTTTACCTTTAGTATGCGATAGCGACGAGTGCTTGCCGGTGGGTCATGCCCTGATCGGTCTCCACCTGCAACCCCACGACATACAACCCCGGCGGCACTAAAAAACCACGACCATCCCGACCATCCCACACCCCACCATACCGACCACTACCCAACCAAGAAGCATCCACCAAAACCAAACGACGACCCGACAGATCATACACCCAACACCCCACCAACGACCCACCCGACACATTCAACACATCACAGCCAATAGAGACCACATCGTTGACCCCATCCCCATTCGGACTAAACACCCCAGGCTCCACCGACAACACCCCCAAAGAGCCACCACCCAAACCCGTCAAGTCAACCTGCAAACGCTCACTGGAAGGCACTCCATCCGCATCCCCCCAAGCCAACGCCTGCGGCACCTCCGCCGGATGCGCGCTGTTGAAAAGACGACCACTAAATACCGTGCCAAACTGAAACACCGACGCATGGAAGTCCACCTCTAACACCTCCTCGGTGCGCTGTGCATCCACCAAAGGCACCGCCAACACAAACCCCGTGTCGGTGCGCGCAACCACGTCGAAGGCCACCGGCTGACCCGACAGCCGCACCCCGACCACGTGCGACACCCGAGCCGGCGTGTCAATGGCTAACCGATCAAAACCCAGATCGGCCCGCCCCACCGAAGCCTTGACCTTGTAGGTGAACGCGCTAACCGTACCCGGCGACACCACCGACGGCATGATCTCGGCGATGGCCTGTTGCGCCACCGGCGGAAGCGACACCGCCAACTCCACCCAATCAAGCCGACCCCGGGTCTGCTGACCCGAGGTGAAGTCAGCCCGCACCTGCACAAACTGACGGGCCCCAGCCCCAGCAACGACCCCCGCCCCGGTGGCAAAGTCCGGCGCACCACTCCAAAACGTCCAGCCCGCCGTGTCATGGCTCAAGCCTGCCTGCGCCCCAAGTGCCAACTGGCCATACGAGGCCAACGTCAGCGGACGACCCTCGGCATCAAAGCGGGTGCGCTCCCCACCGCGAAACGTATAGCGCCAGTACACATTGGGATCAGCATCCAGACCGCTGCGCGTACTCAACGACAGCGTGGCCCCAGCGTCTTGGTCGCCAGACCACCGCAGGCTACCCAGACTGGCCGGACCCCCTAAGTCGATCACGTTGGACACATAGCGAGCAAATGGAGCAAAACCATGACCGTAAATCTCAAACTCGGCGATCTCCCAAATACCCGTCGTGTTCTCGGGCGCTTCAAATAGCAACTGTTGCACCGGCACGGTTGGCAAAGGCATATCAATGACGGACTCGACGTTCTCGAAGACATTATACGGAAGGTCGAAGTCAAAGAAGCTACCCCGGATGCCCTGCGTGAATTCCCTCGTGCCTTTCTTGAGCGGATCGCCATCGCTGATGCCGATGATGAAACGTTGCACAAACCGATCGGCCAGAAATCGCTCGCGAGGAAAAAAGCGAATGCGTTCAAGAAAAAAACGGCCCCCCAGGTCGAAAATCAGCGACTTCTGGCGAATGACACCGTAATCCCCTCCCCAATCGCCATCGCCCAAAAACGCCGTCGTGGGGTCGCCATCGAACATGGCCAAGTCGTTACCGCTAGCCGCCCCCCAGCCGATCCAATTCAGGGACAGTACCTGCCCGCCGCGCTCTTCGAGCATCGGCACCAAGTTGACAGTGGGATCCAAGTGCAAGGGCTCGACAAAGCCGGGATCTACTTTCACTAATTCGGCCAATCCATGCCGCGCTGGATCTACTTCGGCCCATGACAATTGCACGAACTCGTAGGGGACCTCTAAATCGGGCGGAGGCAGTTCCTCCCCTCCGAGACGGATTATGGTCAGGGCTGCAATAGAAGTCGGCTCGCCCCAAAAACACCATCCAAATGCGAGAAGAATCCCGATGCGCTGTGTCATAACGGCCTTGTAACTGACTGAGGAAAGGCAAAAAATATGACAAAAAAGGACGGATAGATCAATGAAGACCTACCCGTCCCACTACGGATATTTTGCTGCTTTAGGCGGGTGAGTTACCTAGCGACAGAAGCCTTGATATGGCCCCAACTATCGTTCTCGACCGCGGTCGGGAGATTAGCGAGAGCTGCTTCGTCGAGAGGAAGCAACACAAAGTCGGAAAACGAACCAGCGTTGCCAAAGATGTCGGACTGGCCACCTAACGTCCATTTGGCTGTCCACGGATTTGTGTCTTCGGCATCTTCTGGTCCGTTGTCGTTATCGACGATCTGCAAGCCAGCACCGACAATTTCCAACTCGACGAAGTCGTGCTGGGTACTCAGCTCGGGACCCTGCCAGTTGAAATCATCCCAGCCAATGGTGTACCACTCGGCTTGGAAATTGGCCTCAGCACCGTGTACGCCATCGAGTTTGAAGGAGTCTGAGCAGCACTGGTAAGGCTCATCGCCGTGCCAAGTCGAACTGGACATCCAAAACCAACTCCAACCGTTGGGATCACTACCAGACGTAATGGGTGGCCAACGGTAATGCGAGGTCTGGGTCTGACCGCCGTTATAGAGCTTTACCTCTTCTTCGCTCAAGTCGCCAGAAATACCAGCACCGCCAGCATGGAACCAGCCACCGGAGTGATCAGAGTCCAGACCGATCTCAATGGAGTCGTCTTGGCCACAGCAGCCAATGCCGCCGGCATCGCGATCCCAAACGTCATCGAAGCGGTCGAAAACGTAGTAGATGCGATCCAACTCGTCGTTCCAGCCCATGGCAAAACGGAAGAACAAATTGGAGCGATCCTTTTCGCGCCCGACGTCACCTTCGCCGACGATGATGTCGGGACTATCGCTGTCAATCCACACCTCAGCCGGCAAGATATCCCACTCGGAGATATCGCCATCGAGGACGGGCAGTTTGTCAGTCGGCCACTGGAAGGCACCGTATACAGCCCCTTCGGGAATATGGGCGAAGGCGGACGAACTCACCAAGCCCATAACAGCAGCCAACATCGCAATTTTTTTGCTCATGCTACAACCCCCTATGTTGGTTGAGTGGATAAAAAAAACGCCCTACTTACAAGAGCATAACGTGAAAGAAAGTGCCTAAAGAACAGTGAATCATCTCTTTTGTCAAGCATTTTCTCTATTAATATCATTCATGTGTCGCCTTTGAGCGGCGTCCCGGTGGCCCAAGGCATGGCACTAAGGCTCAAGTCCTTCCGCTGCTCGGCGGCCTGCAAGTCGCGCGCTCGGTTCCAGTGCCTTTTTGCGAGAGGCTGGTTGCCCATTTTTTTATACGTTTGTGCGAGGGCCAAGTGAGCGCGGTCGTAGTCAGCGTCTAAGGCCACAGCGCGCTCAAACGCGCCTAGAGCCTCCCCGAGTCGTTCCATTTTCGCGTATTCCACCCCTAGATTGAAATAGGCTTGCGCCAACTCGGGATCCAACGCGATGGCCTGTTGGTGCAAGCCAATGGCAGCCTTTAGATCGCCTTTCAGCGAATGAGCGATCCCCAAGTGCGTATAGGCTTGGGCATAGGTAGAATCCGCAGCAATGGCCTCTTGGTGGGCGGTGATGCCGCGATCAAAATCCCCCTGCCGACTATAGGCCACCCCCAAGTCGTCGTGGGCTTTGGCCACGCTCGGTGCCAGCCGGGCCAAGTACTCTTTGGCGTTTACGTCCGACAGCGAATACTGAGCGTCAGTCCAAGCCAAGAAGAGGATGGGCACCCCGAAGTACAGCACCTGCTTGCCGGTCTCAAACCCATAGGAGAGAGCCGTCCATTGCGCTCGCGCATTCTGCCACCGTGTCACCAGCGCGTTCCAGCCACGGCGCGGCAGAGCTTCTTCACTCGGATCCTCTGCGGACGCCTCGTCTATCAAGTTCTGCCGGATCTCCTTCTTGCCGACCTTCCACATGAACCCATCGTAGTAATAGTGCATGAAGGCCGAGGTGGCGATGAGCACCTTGACTATATCGTAAATCAGGAAATTCTGTGTCGCTCGTGCGAGGGCCTCTATGCCGCCGTAAGCCAATATCAGCAACAGGTAGAACAGAACGATCCGCAGGCGCCCATCGGCGAATAGGAAGCGGAAGAAAGACCGCCCCAAGTCGCACGAGCGCCTGAGCACCCCGTGATTGTAGATCCACACGATGGCAAAGTATTGAATGTCGTGTGCCAACGCGGTGATCGCGTAGCCCAAGATCACGTCTTCGAGGATGATGTAAGCGTAATAGACTGTGGCGAACGTAGTGGCCGAAATCGCCAACTTGGGCCAGACGATGGGCGCACCACGACGCCTTTCGACGACCATGTTACCGACGTAGACCACTGACAAGGCCAGTGCCAAATACAACATGGCGTCCCGTAGTGAAAAGATGTGTTCGGGCTTGATCCAAGTGTATAGCCCAAAGCCATAGCGGTGGCAGCGTTCTAAAAAATTGATCAAATAGTGGGGGCTAGCTGCTATTACGTATCCGAACCAGACTGCCGTCAGCCACCAATCCAGCCGTGCACTCAACTGCGAGGGCCGATGTTGCTTGAACTCGTATATCCGCATGAAGCCGTAGTGCTGCATGAAGAAGTGCCACATGTCCCACAGGGCCAAAAAAATGAAAAATCCAAGGTGGCCGTTAAACACACTCCAACTGACAAAGGAGGCGACCACCAGCGGAGCGACGATGAAGCGGGCCTTATAGCGACTAAACAGCTCCCGCTCGCCATAGGCACGCATTAGCCCAGGCAGGTGGTGCCCCACCGCGAAAAAGGCCAGCACAAAGAGGGCAATATCAGCAGAGGTGAAGTAGTTGGCGGCGAACAGCAGCGTCGCTAGTGAGAGCAACGGGGTCCCGATAAAAAAGAAGAAATCCCATTGGCGGCTGATAATCCAGCCCTGTGGGGCGGTAGTCGTCATCGCTATCCGCCCTTACAATCCAGCAAATACCGAAAGGAACACTAGGCCCGAGGTCTTCCGTTCCCCATCCCCATCTTTGATCTCCAACGAGCGACGATCAAAGCGCACGCCCATCTGAGTGGTCAACTCGTATCCAGAATAGGCCCGAGTGCTCGTCAGTTGACAGGCCAAGACTGTGCCGCGAAAGTCGCCGGTTCGCTCTCCAGTCGCTAGTTGTCCCTCGTCGCCTTTGAGATCGTAGAAAAAGCGCCCTTCAACCCCTAGCTGTACATAAGAGCGGTGGAGAATCGGGAAATTTGCCAGTACCATGTAGAGCACATCGTAACTGCGTTCCGGCGGCGCACTACGGCTAAAGGGCACTCGGCGCATAAATTCACTTTTGATGCGCGGGGAAATGGCGATCGACTTCCATGAGAATGCATAGGAAATCTTGTCTATCAACCCGACAAAACTAGACGACTCGCGGCCATTGCGCGCCTCGGTTCCCAAGGGATCAAAGACCACCATCGGTGCGCCCTCCTCGTCCAAGAGCACATGGCCCTCTTCGTCCCGGGCCAATATCACCTCGGCTTCCCGCTGTTTCCATACATCCATCTTGAATCGGTGGCGGGTGGTCCAACCCCTAGGACTGTCGTACTCCCAGTCCGAGTAAAGCGTGTTGATCCACGTATTCTCGGCGGCCAGCGGGTCAGGCACGGGCACATTGCTGCCCGTTGTCTCGCTAAATTGGCCGAACTCCGCTCTGGGCACGATCCACTGCACGAGGTGATCTTCGATGTTGTCTTCGGCCCGCCGCACCATGTCGAAGAGCCGCCAACGACCCAGCGTGGGGAAGCTCTTAGTAAAGGTAAAGATCCCATAGAAGGTATCGTTATCACGTGCGGCTTGGTGCATGGCTTGGCGTAGGCGGCCGGCCGTGAGTCGGATTTCGGGATTGACTTGGACGCTAGTATAAAAATTGTAGCCCCAGTGGTCCTTCTTGTAGGGATAGTCCGGCTGGTCGTCGTTTTCAAAGCGATCGACCCAACCGTTGTTGTTCAAATCAATGCCAAAGAGAAATTCAGGCCTATCAACCTCGTAGCGTAGAAAAGGCTCATCGTAGTCCGGAAAGAAGTTTTGCCGCTCGCCGTTGCTGTTTTGGTTAAAGTCGGAAAGGAAGTCTCCGTTTTCGTCATAGCCAGGGAAAACCGCTGGATCGGCCACGCCGTTGGGCCGGACTAGGAAATACTGCCCTGGAATGGGAATCAAACTGCCCTGATAGCGGCGCAGCTGATCTGGATGACGGTCGTTATCGTCATTATCATCGACAAAATCATAGGACTGAATGATGGCTTCGGGCGAGTAGTCGACCAAGCCTCGGCCATCCACTGGCCGCACGTTGGTGCTGTATCCGTCGTCCATACCGAAGCCTTCAAGAAAAAAGCGCCAAGGGCCGATGTTCCGCGCCAAGTTGATCATATAGGCCACGTCGTGCTGGTCTCCGACAATGCCAGCAATAGCTTCGTGCTTCTTCATGGTCGTCGTCGGGTACTTGCGATAGCGGGTGTTGACGTTGAACTCTCCGTAGAAGTCAAACCCGTACCAATCGCGCATCTCGGCAGTAACGCCGTATATCTGACTCGCAGTGGGCAACCCGTAGTCAAAGGCCACTTCTTGTTGGTTGAGACGGTTTTTGATGTTGCCCGCTGCTCGTGCGACCTGGAGAAATTGCGGCTGATCCACTGGATTGGTCTGTCGATCAGACGCGACCTCCACTCGGTAATCGTTGGCCAGAATGAGCCGAAAGCGCACCTTCTTGATCGCGGTCACCGCATCCTCGGCCTCGGCCAAACTCAACCCCAAGCTCTGCTGCAATAGCAGGCGCAAGGTCCCAGTTTCGTCTTCCCCAGTTTCGGCTACCAGCGGATATTTAAGCGTGATGCGTTCGGATCCATCAGCCGTGAGGAAGCCATCGCGCACTTTGCCCCCTTCGCGCAATGGTCGGTAGCCAATGCTGCTGCCGGTGATGACCGTATCCCGGGGGACTAAGGTCGCGCTATCCCCCGCGGCCACTTCGCGCATTAAGGTAGTCGTAATCTCCACATCGTCGCTGAAAAGCACGGCCCCCCCTTCGCCATCTTCGGGCGAATCGTCGGACAACCTCACCACTAGTAATTCAAGTCGCCGGTCTAACTGGCCTGAGGTTAGCAAACCCGTAAAGGGGCTTTCCTGAAAGCTCTCCAAGGCCCCGTTGTTACTGTGGGAATTGACGAAGGTCATACCCACAGTCAGGTGATCGCTGACATCGGCCTCAAAGCGGAGTGCGGATAGGTTCGTCGCGTTTTCTAGCTGCCGAGTCGGAAAATCTGCGCTGATGTCGATGATCGGAGACGAGATGCGCGAAAATAGCCCGGTCGCCCGCAATCGCTGGGTAGCCAAACTAGTCACCACACCATTGAAGCCAGTCTTGCGGAAAGTCAGGGGCGTCAGTGTCGTAAAAAGCTCGTCCCCGACTACAATCGAATAGCTGTAATCGCCACTGGTATCCGAGGAGATGATGAGGCGATTGAACCAGCTTAGGTACTCGCCGCGCTTGGTGATCTGATTGCTGGCACTGATCAGCGGCTGGGTTTGCCGCCAATCGTAGATGAGCCAGCCGCGGGTGATCAAATCGCCGTAAGGATCGTAAAAATAAAATCCCTCTTGGCTGCGCGACACGTAGCGGAGAAAAGATTCCCGCGCATAGTTAGTGTACTGCCACTGGCGGCGGCCGTACTCGGTGAACAACTCCTGCGGCAAGTACCAGCGCTGAATAGTAGGATCCAGCGCGTCAATCAGCATCGACCGACCCGCGGCCGAGAACACACGACGCTCGTCAGCCCGGCGACCGAGGCGATTGCCGTAGTCTATCTGAGCACCGACCTCAAGGGTACATAGGACCACTGCGCCCAAGAGCAACGCGCATTTAGCTCGCAGTACGCCCATTACTGAATTCCGGCGTACACGGTGATGAAGCTAGTCGTCGAATTGCTGCTTTCGCTGCCCTTGGCAAAACCGCTGTCGTTTTCTATCACCAGTTCAGTCTGGGTGCGACCGTAGCGCAGGCCGATCTGGGTCGTCAGGCGATACCCCATGTAGTCCGAGGAATTGGACAGCTGCACCGCCACGTTTACGCTGCTCAAGTCGCCCGTTTCCGTGGTGATGCCGCTGGCGACCATAGCGTCCTCGTCGTGCATCAAATCTCTCAGCAGCAGTTGCTCTACTCCCCCCATCAACACGGTGTGCTTCAGCACCGGCAGTCGGGCTAGCAGCACAAAGCTGCCGGTCCACTCCTTGCGCTCATCCTCTTGGACCAAAAACGGCGTACGCCGCAAGTATTCGCTCTTGAACTTGGGCTGGAGACTGAAGCGGCCTATATCGTAGGTGTAGTCGAATTTGTTGATCAAGCCGAAGAAGCTGGTGTTGGTCCGCAGGCGACGGCCATCTATATCACGTGGATTGTCTTGGTTTTGGCGATAGAATTCGTACTTGACCTTGTTGATGATGTTGAGCCGATCAATGCCCGCGTAGTCGAACCCGAGCCACAGCGAATTGACCCAAGTGTCTTGGGCCGGCAGAATATCGGGGACGAGGGGCTGGATCGGTGGGGCATCGACATAAGGCGTGGGAGCACGCCGATCGTCTGGAATGGTGTCGGCGACCTTTTTCAGCGCTTCAAAAACCTGCAAGCGCCCCACGCCCGGCACATCGCGGTCAAAGGTAAAGAGTGCGTACTGAACCCGGCTTGAGCGATTAGTTGAAATCATCTGCTCATCCGCCTGTCCCAAAGTCAGCCGTGCTCCTGGCACGAGTTCGGCACCGGCGAACACATTATAGCCCTGCCGATCGGTCTTATAGGGGTAATCCGGCAAGTCGTCATCCTCAAAGCGGTCGATCCAATCGTTGTTGTTCAGGTCGATGCCAAAGAGGTATTCGGGCCGATCAACCGCATAGCGCAAAAAAGGCTCTTCGTAATCGGGAATGAGATTGTTGACCGTGCCATTGTCGTTTTGGTTGAAATCCGAGATAAAATCGTTGTTCTCGTCCCACCCGGGAAAGATGAGCCGGTCGTTGGCCGAGCCCGCGCGGATCCAGTCGGGATATTGGTCTTGGTCGTCGTTATCTTCGACAAATTCGTAGAAGTTACGCTGGGAATTATCGTATTGGATATCGCCATTGGTATCTACCAAAAAAGCCGTGGTCGAATACGCGTCATCCATCGCATAGACCTCGCCGAAGAAGAACCACGGATAGAACTGACGAGAGAGGTTGAAAAACCAAGCATCGGACTGCTCGGTAGAAATTTTGTGGTTCTTGCCAGCCGTAAATAGCGCGGCGTTGGGATACTGATAGTAGCGCTTGTTGCGGTTCCACTCTCCGTAGAAGTCAACCCCCCACAGCCCCTTGCCCTCCACTGTAAATCCGCCGACTAGGTTACCCGTCGGCAAACCGTAATCAAATTTTACGAGCTGGAGATTAGAAATGTCCTTCACGTTGCCTTCGGCTCGCCGCAGGGTAATCAGAGCTGGCTCGGTGGCGTCTATGGTTTCCGCACTCAGGGGCGCAGAAGGCATGGCGCGGCGACCAGTCTGCCGGTCGGACCACATCTCCACCTTGAAGTCATTTCCCAATACATATTCAAATTCCACGGCCACGATCGAGGTGGGGTTTGGGCCGATGTAGGCCGGGTCGTTGAAGTCGTAGTTAAGCACGATGCGCTCGTGACCGTCGGCGGCCGTGTACCCCTGGCGTTCAAATCCGCCGAATTTAATCGGCCACTCCGCGCCAGCGCGAACAACCTCCGCCGCCTCAAAAACCTGCTCTTTATTCGTCTCAAAGTCGCGGCTGATGATGCGCACCTTGTCGCGGAACAAAGCCGCGCCTCCCTCGCCATCTTCAGGCGTATCGTCGCTGAGAATGATGGCAATGGCCGTAAGCGGAGTGCTACTCTGGCCGGACGTGAGGCTGCCTGCGATCAAGTCGCCGCTGAACAGGTCGAGCGTAGTATTCGTATTGCGAGCATCGACTACAGTCGCGCCGACCTCGATGAAGTCGCCGACCTGGACCGTGCCGCGCCCGCCGAACATGGTAGTGGTATTGGTGCGGGTCTCTGGCTCTTGGGTCGCACCTAAAATCGGGTCGCTGATCCGCGAGGCGAGGATAGTGCCGGCGTATTTGTCGGCCATGAAGTCAATCTGGACGCCATTGTAACGAGGCCTAGAAAAGGTCATTGGCGTGAGGGTCGTGCGGAGTAGATTGCCTACCGTAATGGAATAGTAGTATTGGCTCTGTGAGTCGCCGCCAATAGTGACCCCGTTGAACCAAGAATCGAAGCGGGCGTTTTGGAAGATGCTGCTGCCAAGTTGCCCGGGCTGGTTTTGGCTCCAGTCATAGATCAGCCAGCCTCGGCCGATGAAGTTGCCGTAAAAGTCGTAGAAGTAATCGCCTTCGCGATGGATGTTGACGTAGCGCCGAAACTCATCCTTAGCGTAATTGGAGTACTCCCACTGTCGCCATCCGTATTCGTTGAAAAGCTCTTGGGGAATGTACCATTTTTTGATTGCTGGATCGAGCGCGCCAAATAGGACCCCAGGGCCGCGCGGCTCAAAGCTAACCGCTCCGCCGCTCTGGCGGCCCAAGCGGTTGCCGTACTCTTGGGCCTCAGCCGTTCCAGCCGCTAGCATCAGCGCGGCCGAACCAATCAGCCCCCATATCCTAAACGCTTGCAAATCATCTCTCCCTAAATTTGTTGAGCAGTCTAGTAAGCCACTCCGACGACCCCGATTTTCCTCACTTGGCCCGTGCCAGCTTGCAGCAAGACGCTAAACGCATAGTGCCCCGGCGGCACGTATATCCCGGCGTCGTCCCGGCCATCCCAAGGCTGGGCAAAACGACCGCTAATAGCCTCACTGTCAACTAAGGCCCGAACCAAACGGCCGGACAGATCGAAAATCGAGACTTTTATCGGCGAGGGCCGTGCGATATTGGTGATGTCGTACCGGATGAAGACGCGATCATTGGCCCCGTCGCCGTTAGGCGTAAACACCGATGAATTCACGGCCACATTGGCCAAGAGTTCTTTGCTGATGGGTACGGCCACCGAGAGATTTTCCTCTATCGGCGTACCCACTGGCTGGAGATCGGAATCGGCAAATCCAGACTGGCTCAAATCGGCGGCATTGCCGGCCACAACGCCCTGTCCGATGGTCGTTTCGACCGAGCGGTTAAAGGCGCGGCCAACAAAAGTCGTGCCAAAGCGCAGCACCCCGTTGTCAAATTCTACTTCCAAAACTGTCCCGTCTTCTTGTATGAGCGGGAAAGAGATCGCAAAGCGGTCATCATGCACTTCGTCGATAGAGAGGCCATTGCTGTCCTGGGGCAAGTTCGCCAAGGACGCGTCGGAAAAATCCGCCGCTTGCACCTCGCCGCTAGGCCGCTGAATCCGCACGCGCCCGATGGCCTCAACGCGCAAGGGAGTCTCGATCTCAAGGGCGTCAAAGCCGCGCTGCTGACCAGAGGATTTGTTGAGTACCGCGTACAAAAATCGGGTATTCTTCCCCACAGCCGCTGAGCGCGGCGAAATCTCGGCGATTAGCTCTTGGGCAAAGGGCGGCGAAATCACATCAAAAGCCAAGCCACCAACTAAGGCCGCAGACTCGAAATCGTCGCTAAAAAAGTCAATGGAAAACTGGAAGTAGCGTCGCGGGCCGGGCGAGGAGATTGGGACACCGGCACCGTCTATTGAGATCTGATCTTGGCTGACGATACCGGACGCCGGATAGGGAGGCGACCAGCCACTCCAGTTGTTGACATCGTCGCGAATGCCCCCTTTGTCCTCGCCCCGCAGTGCGTTGTAATCAGCCTCGTTGAGAGTGACGAGGGCCTGCTGGTCCAGCGGCAGATCCTTGAATACCCCAAGTGCCTCGCGCACATCCACCTCGTCGTTGTCTAGCACACCTCCGACCAAGGCTTTTAATTCGGCATCGTCGACATCTTCGGCCCTCTTCCACGGCACCTCCACATTGGCCGTCGAGGTGCCCGAACGATTGCCAGCTTGAGCACCGCCGCCCACGCGGAATATGCGCTCGCCCGGGCGGACTTTGTTGAATTCGACCGGGGCTGGATCCACGCCTGTACGCGTGCGAACCTGCAGGCTAGACAGGTTTGCGTCGCCTTCCGCATCTTGGATCCAGCGCAAATTGCCGAACAAGGCTAAGTCGCCAAAGTCGAAAACATTGGACACATAACTCGCTTCGGGCACAAAACCCGTGCCGAAAATCTGGAACTCGGCCATATCGAAGCCCGCCGCGGTCAGCACCTTCAGCCGCACGAAGCGCACGTATTGCGGAGGGATCCGCACATCCACCACGGATTGGTCGTTTTGAGTCTCGACCGCGACGGTTTGCAAAATGGGCACGCCTTCAAAGGAGTTTTCCGGCGTACCATCATTGATAAAAATCTCATACCCCCGCAAGAATTCGTTTTGGAAGGGGAATTCCACTGAGGGAAAATCCGGGGCGCCGTTGCGCGGAAAAAACTTGAAGCGGTTGAGGCCAAAACGAGCCCCGAGATCCAAGTCGATGATTAGCCCAAGGACCCGGGCACTTTGAGTGCCCACAGAAGCGCGCATGTCCAAGGCCGTGTCGCCGTCGTTGTCGATCAAATTGGCCAAGGTCGCGCTAATGGATCGATTATTCGGCGACTCAATACTACCGCCGCGCAATGGCGAGTTAATGCCGATCGCTATGTTGCGGGTGGTATCGGCGAGCTGGGGTGCAATGAAATAGGGCCTGCCCTCGGGTTCAAAGTCGATGACACCCCCAGGAGCGTTGGTTTTTTCGATCGCACTCTCGCTGCGGATGACCACGGCCGGAAGATCTCCACCCCCACTCTCCCAACTCAGGCCCTCTGCACCGCCGATGACCACGACTTCCGCAACCGCTGACTTTCCCGTCGCGAAAGCGGCGAGCAGGAAACCACCGACGAGGAAAGTAGATCGAAAAGTTATTCGCATAAATCGAAACTCTATCTATGTATCTATTAATAAATAATTTGGTGAGAAGGACGGGTTAGGGGGCATTCCACAATACCGAATGTTCTCCTGTATTGTTGCCAAAAATGCATCACATCCTAAATTAACTGTCTGCTAAATAAGCGAATACTCCTCCCTAGAGCAAGAAATTTCCCATGACCTCGACTTCGCCCTTTCAGTACAAACGCATCCTCCTGTTCCTAAGTCTCTCGGCCCTTTTTTTTGTATCCTGCAGTGGCCAACCCGAACAGCCTAGAGAGCAGGATATCGTCCTAGCGACCGTAGCCGGTGTCCCCATTACCCTCTCCGCTTTCACCGAGTTCAGCGCACTCATTCCAGAGGGTATGAAAAAGGGCGATACCTTGCTCGACAAGAACCGCCAAATCCTCAATAGCTTGATCGACAAGCGGCTCTTGCTCACCGAGGCCGAGGCCCTTCAGCTATCCGACGATCCCGCGCTCCAAGCCGAGTTGGCCTTTTTCTCCAAAAACCTCTTGCTCGATTTGTACACGCATCGCGAAATCTCTCAAAAGATCGTCGTTACGGATGAAGAGATGGAAGCTCACTATCGAGCCACTCACCGCGATCGCGCCTTGCGCTTTAGCGGCATCATGCTAGAGACCCGCGAAGAAGCCGAGGAAATTTTACAGGCCGTAGCCAACGGGGCGCAGTTCATGGATTTAGCCAAGGGGCACTCTCTGCACCGCGATAGCGGCGAGCAAGGGGGCGATGTAGGGGGCTACAAGCTCAAGGATAAGGTCCTTCCGTCCATTGCCGAAGCGATTTTCTCTCTCGCCGTGGGCGAGGTATCCGAACCCATCCGCTTCCAGTTTGCTGGCAAGACCCACTACGCGATCTTTCAAGTTACCGACGAGATGCCCCTGCCGCTCGCTGCTTCCGAGCACAAAGTGCGGGAGGAAATTTTCGGTCGCAAGCGAACTGCCCGCTACCAAGCCCTCCTCGACTCGCTCAAAAGTGCATACGGCCCCGAGTTGTACCCTGAGCAGATTCGCCATCTCAACCAGCATAGCCAGCAGGCCGAGAGCGATCTATATGCCCTGCCGGCTGCGTTGATCGACAAGCCTCTCGTCTCCTTTCGCGGCGGTCAAATCAGTTGCCAAGAGTTTGCACAAATGGCGCGGGAAATGCGTGCCGGCCGGCCGGAGCTAGCCGATTCCGCGCGCGTCGTCTTCCTGCTCGAAACCGCGATCATCCCGGCTTTTCTCTTCGCCACCGAGGCTCGCGCCCACGGCCTAGCAGAAGATCCCAACCTGCAACAACGCATTCGCGACAAGCGAGATGACCTGCTGCTCAACGCCCTGCGGCAGCGTTACGTCGATCAGCACGTCACAGCCACCCCAGAGGAGGCCCGCGCCTTCTACGATAGCCATCCGGAAAAATTCACCGCGCCGCTGACGACCGAAGTAGTAGAAATTCTCGCATCTTCCGACTCGTTGGCCCAGCGGCTCAAGCGCGAGATACTCGCAGGTGCCGACCCTGCGCCCTTGGCCCGCGTCCACACCCTCCGCCCCGGTGCTGACCACCACGACGGGCACTTGAGCCTCACTCCCTATACCAAGGCTTACTACCAAGGCATCTACGACTTGGCACATTCTCTGCCCGTCGGCCAAGTCGGCGGCCCCGTGCAGGTGCAGGGTGGATACTCGGTCTTCAAAATCCTCGATCGTCATCAAAAAAAACATCCCTACGACGCCACATCCCGTCGCCGCGCCACAGCTTACGTCAAGATCGACAAGTCCAAGCACCGCTACGTGCGCTACGTGCGCGGTCTGCGGGATCAATACCCGGTTGAGGAGTTTGCAGACGCGATAAAAGGCACTCTCGGCGTACCCAATTGAAGTTGAGTTAGACCGTGCTCCTGCTCTTTTTACTCGCTTGGGGCTGCGCCCGCGATGATCCGCTGTTAGTCGAGGGCCAGCAACGTTTCCACAACCGAGACTACCAAGCCGCGATTGAGGTCTTGCAGCGAGCGGTGCAACGCCCGTCCCCATCGCAAGTCGCCTATCGCTACTTAGGACGTTGCTACCTCCAAGTCGGCCAGTACCAGCAAGCGCGGGAAGCAGCGCGTACCGGCCTAGCTCTAGCCCCTAATGATCCCGATCTCTACGATCTACTCGGCGCCATCGAGATGACCCGCGCTTTCGCCGAGGCTCGCTACAGCGATACCGATGCCGCTCTGCGGGCCTTCCAACAGGCCATCGAACTCGACTCGCAGCGCGCCACTACCCACTACAACCTCGGCCTCGTGTATAGCTACCGCGACAGCGCACACCTCGCCGAAGGGGCCTATCTGGCCGCCCTACAGGTGGATTCCACGCTCGCGCCAGCCCACAAGAAGCTGGGCCTGTATTACCGACGGCAAGGGGACTTAGACCAAGCCCTCAGGCATCTACAACGCGCCGTTCAGTACGCGCCCGAAGACGCCGAAGCACATTTCCACTGCGGCTTGCTGCACCGCGCTCAGGGGCACTATGACCAAGCTGTCGAAGCCCTAGAGCGGGCCGCCAAGCTCAACCCTTACTCGCCCCAAGTTCACTTCAATCTGTCGCAACTCTACCTGCGCACCGGGCAGCGCGAACAAGGCGAAAAGGCCCTCGCTCGCTCGGAAATCCTCCGCCAGCACCACCGGGGCATCGGCTCGGAGCAATCCCAGCCTGCGGGGCCTGCGGTGACCGTCGGCTCGGCCACGGCCCGCTACAATCTCGCCTTAAACCTCGCTCTGCAAGGCCAATACGACCAAGCTATCCTCGAATATCAAAACGCTCTCGCCATCAACCCCAAGCTAAAAGACGCCTACAGTAGCCGCGGCGTCCTCTTCACCTATCAGGGCGATTTGGCCGCGGCAGCCGAGAGCTTCCGCCAAGCTCTTGCCCTCGACGAAGAAGATCCACTAAGTCATACTCGGTTAGGGATGATCCTCCTCAAGCAGCAACGCTATGCGGACGCTCGGACCAGCCTTCTGCGCGCCGCTGCACTCGACTCTAGCTTGCACGAGGTCGCCTACGGACTTGGCTTAGCCGCAGCCCGCACGGGCGATTTGACTGGGGCTGTCGCCCACTTTGCTGAAGCCGCCCGACTCAACCCAACCAGTGCCGTCGCACAGCTAAACCTCGGAGTGGCACACGCGAAATTGGCCCAATTCGACGAAGCCGCCCATGCGTATGCCCGCGCCATCGAGCTGGATCCCGCCAACGACCGCGCCCATCTCTACCTCAGCGACGCATACCAGCAATTGGGGCACCTGCAAAAAAGCCAAGTGCACCGCGAAAAAGCCCAGCAACTAGCGCGCGAAGTTCCGTAGTCTCATGTCTTACCAACGCATCCTCTACTGGGCAACCTGCTATCTTGCGATAGCCCTCCCATCTCACGCGCTTACCATCTATCGCATCGGCGGGAGCGACCTGCCCAAACCAGAGTTGGAAGCCGAGTACGAGTTCGTGCAACTATCGTGGGAAGCCGTGGATCCCAACCAGCACGGACTGGCCCAATGGATCGACTTGCAGCCAGAACGCATCGGTCCGTTATCGCTAACTACCTCGGTCAACTTGGCACCGCTCGTAGAGTCCCTCGGTGGCCGCATCCTCATCCTAGAGTGGAACGGCTGGCGAGAGTGGTACGAAGACGACATCCTGATCTTTGACGGCGACCCGGAAACCGCTTATCTAGGGGACGGGCGTTATCTTCGCGTCGTCGGTTACGGTCCCCAGCGCAAGTATTGGGTCTTTGACTTTGGCGGGCGTTTCTTCGTCGATCGCGTGCGCTTTTACCCACGCCCGCGCTTTGCGGCGACCCGCTTTGTTGAGAGCTTCATCCTAGGTACCAGTGACGGCGACCCCCTCGTCGACGGTACCCGCGAGTACGCGGTTAGCTGGCGCAACAGCACGCTCGACTTTGACATCGTCCACCGCGTGAGTGAGAACACCCAAGCCGTCATGGAGTTGGCTCTGCCCGAAGAACCCATTCAACAGGTGTTCATCGAGTTACCCGAAAACAGTCGTGGCATCTGGGAGATCGCCGAATTTGAGATTTACGGGGCCGGACCGGCCGCCTTCTCCCGCTATACCTCCAATATCATCGACTTGGGCCAACCGGCCGCTTTGGGCGCATTGACTTGGGACGGCCATATCGACGCTGAGGCCCGCATTGAGTTGAGTGTACGCACAGGCGACGACGACGACCCCAACACCTATTGGCGGCGCACGTTCCGCGGCAATGAGCTTACCCGCTTCGACGCCGCTGGCCAACCGATCACCCTACAAACCTACAACCGCTTACAAAAGGGCGAGCAGGCCGGCTCCACCCCAGACATCGAGGACTGGAACTTCTGGAACGCGCCCTTTGCCTTTGCGCCAGGTCGCGGGCCAATGCCGGTCAATCGGTTGCGCCGTTACGCTCAGTTTAGGGCCGAATTCCATTCGACTGTCGAAGCGACGGGGCACCTCGCTTACTTGCAATTCAGCGCGTCCATCCCGCCGCCCGCTTCCCAAGCCCTCGGGCAAATCCAACCGCTGCAAGCCCAAGCCCTGACCCCGACCTCATTCACCTTCTATCTAGAGCCGCACATCGCAGCCGGCGACCTCGGATTCGATCACCTAGCTATCGCCACTACCGCACAGGTACAGGCCGTAGAGGCCGTGCGGGTCGGCGGGGTGGATGTCGCCTATACCATCGCGCAGCATACCGCTGAGGGGTTTGAAGTCGCGCTGCCCCGCATGGACCAGCAGCGGACCGCCGAGCAGATTGAGGTCGATTTCCGCGCTGAGGTATTCGCGTACAACACTCGCTTTGCGGGGCGAATTCGCGATAGCAGCCGCCCGTTTGAAGTCGCCCAGCCCGTGACCCCAAAGGCGACCAGCAGTCTGCAAGTGGCCTTACTTAGCTTAGACCAGCCGCTCATCGGTCGCCTCGCTCTGCACCCGGCGGTTTTTACCCCCAACGGCGACGGCCGCAACGATACCGTGCGGATCGAATACGACCTTCTGTATATAGTGGATGCTATTCAAGTAGAACTCGCGGCCTTCGATCTAGCCGGCCGCAAGGTGAGAGACATCTACGCCGGACCTGCCACCAGTGGCCGCTTTGCCGTCGAGTGGGACGGCCGCACTCTCAGCGACCACCTCGTGCCGCCGGGATCTTACCTCATTCGCTTCACCGCAGAGACCGACCGCGGCCAACAGAAACGTCAGTGCCTCGTCTCTATCGTCTATTGACACGGCTCGACAACGGTCACTACCTGATCGGCAGCAATGTCATTCAGAACCTGAACTGTCCCGCTAGGCCAGCGTACTTCGAGCCGCTCCACGCGCTCGGCCCGACCCAAGCCAAAGTGTAGCCGCAGATCGTTGTGCGACAAATAGCTTCCCCCGCTTTGCACCTCGGCGTACTGGGTCTGCCCACCGGCATGGATAATAACGTGTGCACCAATCCCGTCGCGATTGCTCACTGTGCCCTCCGTCCGCACCAGCAGATAGTGGTTGCCAAGGTCGCCGTCGTTGCGCAACAGGGTTGGCCTGCTGTTGAGATTGAGAACGAATAAGTCGATGTCGCCATCGTTGTCGTAGTCGGCCAAACTGGTCCCGCGGCTGACGCGGCGCAAGACAAAGCCCGGGCCAGCTGTGGCTGACACCTCCCGTAGCCGCCCGCCCCTATTTTCAAACAGCGAGTTAGCTTGCTCATAGCTGGAGTTGACCCGCGGCAAGTCGGCCTGCGGGTAGGTGTGGCCGTTGGCCACGAAGAGATCGCGATCGCCGTCGTTGTCGTAGTCGAAAAAGCCCGTACCCCACGAAACCAATTCAGCCGGTGCCGCCCCGATCCCCGCGGCAAAAGACACATCCGCAAAAAAGCCGCCCCCCTCGTTCTTGTACAGCGCGTTGTACTCGTCGGCAAAATTGGAGACAAAGAGATCGAACAGACCGTCGTTGTCGTAATCGCCCCACGTGGCCCCCATGCACCCCTGCGTCACGCCCTCCCCGCTATACGCCACCCCGGCCATGAGTGCCTCCTCGGTGAAGCGGCCATCCTGGCGATTGCGAAAAAGCAGGTTGGGCGTGGAATCGTTGGCCACGAACAGGTCAGGCCATCCGTCGGCGTCGTAGTCTCCGAACAGGGCACTCATGCCGTAGAACTTTTCGCCTTTCAGCCCGGCCTGTTGCGTCCACTCCGAGAACGTCCCATCGCCGTTGTTGCGGTAGAACACATCCGCCGCCGGGAGCAGACCTACCGGCCCGCAATACACTTTCACGTTCTTCCACAGGCAAGGGATTGGGGACTCGTAGTCGAGGGAAAAATCCACGTAATTGGCCACGTACAAATCCACGTCGCCATCGCGGTCGTAATCGCCAAAACTGACACCGGTGCCCCACCCTATATCGCCGACGCCAGTCTCTCCCGTCACATCGGCAAAACGACCGGCACCCGCGTTGCGATACAAGGTGTTGCGGCCAAAGTTGGTAACGTAGAGATCCGAGTGGCCATCGTTGTCGTAATCGGCCACCGCGCATCCCATTGACCAGCTCGTATCCCCGACATCAGCGGCGAGCGTCACATCGGCAAAGTGGCCACCATCGTTGCGGTAGAGTTGGTTAGCCGGATGCTCGCCCGCGGCAAAGCCCGCAAAGGAAGAGCCGTTGGTCACGTATAAATCCACGTCGCCATCGCGGTCGTAATCGAAAAAGGCGGCACCGCCCATCATCCCCTCGACTATGTAGCTTTGGTCGATGCCCGAGACATTGCGCTGCGTCAGGCCAGCGGCCGGTGCCCGATCTACGAATTGCACAGCGAGCGGCTCGCTCCACCCGCTAGCGGCCCCGACGAGCAACCCGACCGCGTACCATATCAACGCGCCCACTACTCCTGCTCCACAACCAAAAAATGATCAACCGGCTCGCTGCGCCGCTCTTGCACACTGCCATCGGGCCAAGTGATTTCGATCCGCTCCACTAGTGCGCAGTCGCCTAAGCCAAAGTGCAACCGACTATCGCTCGCCGACAGATAGGTCCCCCCGCCAATCTGCTGGCGCGTTTGTACCACATCGCCGCAGAACACCCGCACCCGCGCACCAACGGCATCGCGGTTCGCCCGCGTCCCCACCAACCGCAAGGACAGCCAGTGATGTTCCGACCGCAGCTCGTTGCGGTACAGCCGCGCCGCACCATCGACATTGGTCACCAGCACATCCAAGTCCCCGTCGTTATCGACATCGCCATAAGCGGCCCCGCGCGACACCGCGGACAGCCCAAAAGCCGGGCCGCTGCGGGGCGACGCGTCGGCAAAGACACCGTGGCCATCGTTAATAAAAAGCTGGTTGGGCTGGGCGTGGGTCAATGCTGAGTCCTGTAAGGCGATGCGGTCGAGGACGTGGCCGTTGGCCACGAACAAATCCACGTCGACATCGTTGTCAACGTCGGCAAAAAACGCGCCAAACCCCAGTGGTAGCAAGGTCGGGCCGCTCAGGCCGGCGACCTCCGTCGCATCGGCAAAGCGGCCATCGCCATCGTTGCGGTAGAGCGTGTTGCTCTCGCGGGAAAAGTTGGTCACCAACAGATCGACATCCCCATCGGCATCCCCATCGCCGACCGCGACCCCCATGCCAGCCTCGGCTTGGCCGTCGCCATTGTACGCCGCTCCGGCTGCTAACCCAGACTCGACAAACGCGCCATCGCCGCGGTTGCGATAGAAAAAATTGCGTGTGCCGTCGTTGGCCACGTACACATCGAGGTACCCATCGGAGTCAAAATCAGCGGCCGCTACCCCGAGCCCTTTGCCAAAGGGACTAAATACCCCGCTGGCTTGTGTCACATCAGAAAACCGCCCGTTTCCCTCGTTGCGAAAGAGCGCGTCTGGCGCACCGTTGTACCGCCTCGGGCTGCAATAAGTCCGCTGGCCAGCCGGAACGCGCAAGGAGGCCCCGGTACTAGCGACCGCACCGCCGCACAAGCGGTTGGTGTCCGGCGTCAAGTCGAGGTAATTCACCACATATAGATCGAGATCACCATCGTTGTCGTAGTCAAAAAAGGCCGCACTCGTGCTCCAGTGGGGATCGGCCACGCCGGCCACCTGCGCCCGGTCGGCAAAGGTGCTGTTCTCCCGATTGCGATAGAAGGCATTGCGGCCATAGTTGGTCACATATAGATCCGAGCGACCATCGTTGTCGTAATCGCCGACAGCAACCCCCATACCATAGCCCAAGTCGCCTGTCCCCATTTGCTCAGTGACCTCGCGGAAGGCCCCGTCCATATTCTGATAGAGGCGATTTTGCGTCTGGCCTACGTCAGGAGCCTGACGCAACGCCAATACCGAAGTATCCACTCGGCCATCGTAGCGCAGGGGCGGTCGGAATTCTTCGACGACCCAGGTCCCCGCTGAATCCCCGGCCACGAGATTGACCGGCACTAAGCGCTCGCGCCACGGCGACAGGTCGAAACCATCCACCAAATAAACGTCCAGCCAGCCATCGTTGTCGCAATCGAAAAAGGCCGCACCAGCTCCCATCGTCTCAATTAGGAAGTAATCGCCGCTGGCCCCACTAGTGTGGCGGAAATCCAGCCCGGCCTCGGCAGCCACCTCGACGAAAAAGGCTGGGTGTTCGGACGCACCACAACCGCAGCACAGTAGAAAGAAAATTAAAGGCAGGTACAAAATAGATGGATAATCGGTGTAGCTGTTCACCACAAAAAATAAATTCCACCTACAAATATAGCCAATATTAGGCCGCTGACGATAAACCTCAGCAGGTGCAACGGCCACCAGTAAAACCGGTGGGGTCCCCGGCCACCGATGCCAGTAAACACCCAACCGCGATAGCACATTCCCCAAGACCGCCTGACGACCCTCAATGCCGGTGGCTTTCCATGCTGGCAATGGAACGTATGGATCGCTTGATGCGTTTTTTTGATAAGCGCGACTAGCGTCCGCACCGCCGATTCGCAAGCGGATTGGGACCGACCACGCTGCGGCAAACGATGGTCCAACAACAAGGAGGTGTGCTATGTATTACCGCATGATGGGAGCGGTCGTCGGTTAGTGCCATTCAGAGTGCCATCGCCTCTTGGCATAACGTTGATTCGACTGCTCTCAGCATCACCTATAACGGAATGGATATACATCGAACCAACAATCCCAACGACGGAGTCAATACCATTTTCTGGTCCAACCACAGCACCATCAGTCACGTTAATGGATATACTCTGCTCACGGCACCGACCAGCGGAGTTGACATCGGCGAGTTTTCCGATGTCGATATCGTCCTCAACGATCGCAGAAATTGGACGACTACCACGTCTCGCTGTGGGACGGGTTCCAAGGATGTGCAGAGCGTTGTGACTCACGAATTGGGGCACGCCCTCGGCTTGGGTCATGCTACGGGTCGAAACGCCATGACCTCTAGTACTAAATGGTGCGCTAACAATAGGTCCGCTTACGAAAACTTAGGTCAGCGGACGGTCACGTCCAATGACTCGTCTGGCCATGCGTACATTTACGTAGGTGCTAACAGCATTCGTTCTCTGTTTGGCGGCGATGGCCAGAGTTCAAAGATCGCAGTCGGCCGCGTCCCAAAGGAGAGTAGCGTTACGCAGGCAAGCGTTTTCCCCAATCCGTTCAACCCAGAAGTCACCCTCGCCTTCGACTTGACGCATTCGGCGTCGGTTGGGGTGCGTATCTACAACGAGTTGGGTCAACAGGTGCGGGTGCTAGCCGCCGAGGGGATGCGGCCGGCGGGTAGCTACCAATTCGTCTGGGACGGACGCGACCAAGCCGGGCAATCCCAAGCGTCGGGCACCTATCTGTTGGTGCTTGCGGTTGATGGAACGGTCGAGACGCACAAGTTGACGCTATTGCATTGACGGGAGAAGATTATGCTTAGGCATCGGTATGGCGTTCTCTCCGTTTTGGTGGGGCTGCTATTCTTGGCGACCTCACTGTGGGGGTTGCCGCCCTGTGGTGCGCCGGGCACCATCACCACCGTAACCGCTCCCGATGGCGATTACCTCGCCGCCTTCAGCGATTACACGATCTATCCGCCAATAAAGCGCGAAACCGTACGGGGCCTGATCGACGTGGTGGCCGCACCGGAGTACCGCAGCTACTATCCGCAGACGTTGGCCGTAGGCCCCCAAGGGCGCATCTACATAGCCGACCAAACCATCATCTACCGGCTCGAAGCCGACGGCACCGCCACCCGCATCGTCGGCGTTCCCCAGTATTATATCACGTACCGCCAGGGCGACTATGACGACGACCAACATCCCCTCGGATACGATGAAACAAGAACTGCTATGCCCCCTTGGTTGCAGCGTTTCAATGTCTTGGAAGATACCGTCGCGGCACTGGATGCCCGCATCGCGCCAGGCGCGATGACCTTCGACCGGCACGGTCGGCTCTACTTCGTCGATTATGTCGACCGAAGTTGGACCGAAGCACTATTGCCGACCCTGGTGCGCATCGCCCGGTTGGACGCCAATGGACAGGTGGTCACCTTTGTCGGCCCATTTGAGGAGACCATCATCTATTCGCTCGTATTCGATCAGGAGGATCGTCTGCTGTTTTCGGGCAATAAGGGCATTCGGCGCATGGACGCGCAAAGGAAAATCACCACGCTAGTGGAGGTGCCTTGGGCCGGATCGTTGCGAGTGGCTGGCCAAGGGATGTTGTATTTTGGGACGCGGACTCAGGTCTTCCGCCGCCATGCCGATGGCGAGATCGAACACGTGGCCGGATCGAATTGGGGCGATCCGCATAATCAGGACGAGCACTCAGCCATGGCAAAGGCCGCGTTAGAAGGGGAATGGCAATCGGAAGAACGGTTAGGTGGATACTTTGTCGCCAACGGCCGACCGGCGACCGAGGCCCCTTTCGACTACCTAGCGGACATGGTACTCGACGCTCAAGGGACGCTGTATATTACCAATGCTAATTTCCACCGCATCCATCGCGTCCGACCCGACGGCATCCTCGAAACCATCGCTGGCAACGGCTTGGATTACGGTTTTTCCCCAGGCTGTATGGCCGCTGATAAACGGGTGGCGGATGGCGAAGAGTTTTCGCGGCCTAACTGCCAAGATCATATCGGCGATGGCGGTTCGGCGTTAGATGCTCCGATCTGGTGGCCCTCCCGGTTGCTGCTAACGCCCGAAGACGATCTCTTAGTCGCGATGTCGTCTGGGGGCTATATGTGGGAGGGCGGAGCGTTTTCCCACTTGCGTCGGATCTGTCGGGTCAGCGAGTGGATGGGATCGCCAGCCGACACGGCCGTCGAGGAGCAGGCGGCGAACCCTGCCGAAGAAGCGGTGGCCGCCCTGCGCCTGTATCCCAATCCGTTCAACCCAGCAGTCACCCTCGCCTTCGACTTGACGCATTCGGCGTCGGTTGGGGTGCGTATCTATAATGAATTAGGGCAGCAAGTGCGGGTGCTCGCGGCCGAGGGGATGCGGCCGGCGGGTAGCTACCAATTCGTCTGGGACGGACGCGACCAAGCCGGGCAGTCCCAAGCGTCGGGCACCTATCTGTTGGTGCTTGCGGTTGATGGAACGGTCGAGACGCACAAGTTGACGCTATTGCATTGACGGGAGCTATGCTATGCGGACTCCGGTTCTCCTCGCCTTATTGGGCTTGCTGTCGCCGAGCGCAACGCTGTGGGGGCTGTCACCGTGTGGTGCGCCGGGCACCATCACTACCGTAACCGCTCCCGACGGCGATTACCTCGCCGCCTTCAGCGATTACACGATCTACCCGCCAATAAAGCACGAAAGTACAAGGGGTCTGATCGACCTCGTCGCCGCGCCGGAGTACCACAGCTACTATCCGCAGACGTTGGCCGTAGGCCCTCAAGGACGCATCTACATAGCCGACCAAACCATCATCTACCGGCTCGAAGCCGACGGCACTGCCACCCGTATCGTCGGCGTTCCTCAGTATCACATCTCGTACCGCCAGGGCGACTATGATTACGACCGGCATCCCCTCGGATACGATGAAACAACTACTGCTATGCCCCCTGTGTTCCGGCGTTTCAATGTCTTGGAGGATACCGTCGCGGCTCTGGACGCCCGCATCGCGCCAGGCGCGATGACCTTTGACCGGCAGGGTCGGCTCTACTTCGTCGATTATGTCAATTCGGTGTGGTCCGGCGGCGAGCCGAGTAAAGTCCGCATAGCACGTTTAGAGGCGGATGGGTTGGTAGTCACCTTTGCTGGCACCGGCGAAGTCGGGTCCAGCGGCGATGGTGGACCGGCCAGCGAGGCGCAATTTGACATCATCAACGCGCTGGTTTTCGATCGGGAAGGCAATCTGCTAGTCGCCGGCCGGGGAGGCATCCGGCGTATTGATGGCCAAGGGATCGTCTCCACGCTGCTGGAAGCAGACTCAGTACGGGAACTTATCATGGATGGCCAAGGGGTACTGTATTTTTCGCTGGGCCATCAGGTCTTTCGCCTTTCTGCCGATGGCGAGTCTGAACCTATCACCGGGTTGGGGGAAGATCCCGATCAGATTGTCGGCGAGGAAGTTGAGGGCAAATGGCGTCAGTACTTTGGTGCCGAAGGCCAGCCGGCGACCGAAGCCCTTTTAGACTTCCCCGCAGGCCTCGCTATCGACCCACAGGGTAGCTTGTATATCGCCAATTACTATTTCAACCGCATTCATCGAGTTCGGCCAGACGGCATTATCGAAACCGTCGCCGGCAACGGATTCGATTTCCGTTATTTACGAGGCTGTTCAGCCGGAAAGCGCGTAGCGGCTGGAAAGCGTTTATCGGAGCATCGCTGTCAAGACCATATCGGCGATGACGGTCCGGCATTGCAGGCTACTATCTGGCAACCTTGGTCCATACTCTTTACTCAACAGGGGGATCTCTTAGTCGCGATGTTGTCTGGGGGCTATACGTGGGAGGGCGGATCGTTTTCCCATTTGCGTCGGATCTGTCGGGTCAGCGAGTGGATGGGATCGCCAGTCGGCACCGTTGTCGAGGAGCAGGCGGCGAACCCTGCCGAAGAAGCGGTGGCCGCCCTGCGCCTGTATCCCAATCCCTTCAACCCAGCGGTCACCCTCGCCTTCGAGTTGACGCAGTCGGCGTCGGTTGGGGTGCGTATCTATACAGGTGCGGGTGTTGGCGGCCGAGGGGATGCGGCCGGCGGGCCGTTACCAATTCGTCTGGGACGGACGCGACCAAGCCGGGCAGTCCCAAGCGTCGGGCACCTATCTGTTGGTGCTTGCGGTTGATGGAACGGTCGAGACGCATAAACTGACGCTATTGCATTGACGGTTCCTGACGACGGGGCCGTATAAGCAGCGACTCCTGTCGCCACTAGCTTTTGAGGCGATTATCTTTCTAAGAGGAACCTTCGCTGTCGGCAAGATGTTCTAAACGCAATTGAAGGAGGGCTTTATGCTATACCGCATCGCCGCTATCGGCTTCATTTTTGCCTGCACGAGTGTCGCTTGGATCGTCTTGTCACAGGTCGTCTCGCACCGCACCCACAGCCAAGACACCAAACTCAAAGCCGAGGTCGGCCAGTTGTGGGGTGCTTCCCAGCACCAACGCGCTCCACTTCTGTACTGGACCACCGAGGAAACCGTCGTCACACAGACCGCCGACGGCCAAGAGACCGAGCACATCAAGGAGCGGCGGCATCTCCTGCCCCTAGCAGCCAGCCGCCTACAAGTCGGGCTAAACCTCGAACACCGCCGCAAGGGCCTGCTGTGGTACGCTACCTACCAAGTGGCACTAGACGCCACTTACATCGCGACCAACTCGACCGACCGCCCCCTCGACCTGACCTTCGACCTGGCCCTACCTACTTCCCAAGCTGTGTACGACAATTTTGCCCTATCCGTCGACAGCCAACCCATCGCCCCACTGCCGCTGGCGGAAGGGCACTTGCGACAGCCCTTGCACTTAGCACCGGGCCAGAGCCGCCCGATCCGTCTTTCCTATCAATCGCAAGGTTTAGACGAGTGGTGGTACCGCTTCGGCGACCACGTCGAGCAGGTCTCCGATTTCGAGCTGGTCATGCACACTGATTTCGACGCCATTGATTTCCCGCGCCAAAGCCTGTCGCCCACCCAAAAGGAGCGCACGGCCGAGGGCTGGCGTCTCACTTGGCAATACGATCGCTTGCTCACGGGAGCCTCCCTCGGCATGGTCATGCCCGCACGCCTCAATCCAGGCCCTTGGGTCCAAGACGTGACCCTGGCCGCGCCCATATCCCTCTTCCTCTTTTTCTTCGCGCTCTTCGTCTTTGCCGCGGTCAAAGGCATCGACATCCATCCGATGAATTACTTCTTCGTCGGTGCGGCCTTTTTCAGCTTCCACTTGCTTTTGGCTTATTTGGCCGACCACTTGCTCATTCACTACGCCTTTTTGCTGGCGGCGGCCGTATCCGTTTTCTTGGTCATCTCCTACATGCGGCTCGTGGTCGGCCTGCGGCTGGCCTTGGTGGAGGTCGGATTGGCCCAATTCATCTACTTGGTGCTTTTCTCCTACACTTTCTTCTTTGTCGGCTATACCGGCTTGGCCATTACCATCTTGTGCGTTGCCACGCTCTTTGCCACCATGCAGCTAACCGGCCGGATGGATTGGTCAAACTTGTTTGCCCAGCCGCCAAAGTCCGAGTAGCCTAGCCCGGCACCCGCAGCCGCTCGGGCATCCCCACCGGCTCCTCGTCGCGACACACCACCGGAAAGTGCGGGCCAGCCTCGGCCATCGGGGCCTTGTCGGGCAAATCGACGAACTGCTTCATCAGGTGCTCGCCGCTTTGGTCGAAGCGCGCCGCGCCCGTCATGTAGTGAATGGCAATGGCGCGTCGGGGCCGCGGCGACCGATTGAAGGGCGAGCCGTGCCAAGTCAGCGAGTGGTGGAAGGAAACCTCCCCGCGCATCACCGGCCAAGGCCGCGCCTCCACCACACCGATCTCGGCGTCGGCGGGCGGGGTAAAGCCCTGTAAGTCCTTGAAGTTTTCCAGCAGCGACAAACCCCCCTGTGTCCGCAAAAACTCGATCTGATTGCCCCACTCGTGGCTGCCGGGCACCATCCACATGCAGCCGTTTTCCTCGGTCGCGTCGTCTAAAGGGATCCACGCCGAGACCGGCGTCATCGGCTTGATAATCGGCCACAAGGGCGCGTCTTGGTGCCAGTGCGTCGAGCCGCCGTAGCGCGCGGGTTTGTACTGAATCTGGTCGTGCCAGACTTGGAGGTCGGCATGGCCGGTGAGTTGGCTAATCCCTCGCACGACCGCCGGATGATAAATCAGCCGTTCCCAAGCGGGCGCAGCCTCCCAGATATTGACGATCTGCCACACTGGGTGCTCGCTGACGCCGCCCCCGCCGGCCAGATCGCGGAAGGATACCGGCTGCGCCTCGCCCGGGGCAAAGCCATCCGGGCCTTTGGTCAAAATCTCGTCGAGCGCGTCGCTCAATTCGCCAAGCTCCTCGTCGGAGAGCACGCGCCCGCCGTTGAGAAAGCCGTTGCGGCGGAACTCATCAATCTGTGTTTGCGTCAGCATGGGATTTGCCTTGGTTAGTGGTCAGTGGTCGGTGGTCAGTCGTCAGTCGTCAGTCGTCAGTGATCAGTCGTCAGTGATCAGTCGTCAGTCCCCCGATCGCTTCTGGGGATGGGTTGGGACAGGCCACTGGCCACTGGCCACTATCCGGGACGGGTCGGGACGGGCCACCGGCCACTATCACATGCGCCGGAGTAACTCGCCCCGGGCCTCGTTGAACAGGCCGATCAGCCGCTGGCGGATCGCCTCGTCGCGGAAGACGCCGATCCGCTCGGCCCAAGCAATGCCGCCTTCCATATGCGTCAGCAGATAATTGCCCTCGGCCGGTGCAAACACGCAGCGCCGACCTACGTCGATATAGACCGGCGAGGAATGAGCCATCACCGGCCCGGCGTCCGTGTGGTGCGGCCCCCAGCAGCGCGCCGCCACCCAGCAGGAACGCTCGGCTTTGAGCTTGAACTTCAGTTCGATCTGCTCGGCACCGGGCGCGGCGACCTCGCGCGTAATGGACTCGCCATTGCAAATCAACTCCAGCCCAGTGAGCGGCCAGACGCTTTCCGCGTTTGCCGCCACCTCAACGGTGCCGCCGTTGCCGGGCAGGTGGATTTCCTCGCCCATCTCCCGCCCCTCGACCTGTAGATTGATCATCGCGCCCGTGCTGGCAAACGTCTGGCCGCGCCGCACGGCTTGGCACCAATTGTCAAAGGTAAACTCCTCGCCATCGCGCAGCTTGACATACGTGCGCGACCCGCCCAAAATGCGGCCATTGGACATCTTGTCGGTGCCGCCGACAATCGGCAGCTTCTGGCCTACATTGAGCCAGCGGTAGTAACCTCGCTCGGCTGAGCTAATCTGTTCGCCCTCCCAAATCCAGCACATCTCGCCGGCGTCTGCGTGGCCCAAGACGATGTTGGCCGCGTTCTCAAAATCGGGCAGCGGCAGGTGCGGCATAATGACCAGCCCGCCCTGTTTTTTGCACTCCTCGGCCCAATCGGCCATCAGCGCATCCACCGAGCCGCCCACCCAATCCTCATTGGCCCCGCCGGTACACATGGGCGCGACCAGTTCCTTCAGGCCGAGTAAGCTGATGTGGCCGAGCACGTGTTGTCGGTTTTCTTGGCTGACCCAAACCAAGTGATTGTCGCTGCTGGTTGGTGCTAAACCGCCGGTGAACTCCTCCCACGAGGTAAACAGCCGACCCCACTGGCTCGCCAACAAATGCACGACGTTGAGATCCTCGCCTGCGGCCTCTAGGTGCGCCGACTGGGAGGACAGGAAATGCACGTGGGTATCCCCGGAATAGTAGCCGCGCTGCTTCATGTCAAAGGTGCGTTTGATCTTGAGGGTCAGCGCGTTCTGTCCGGGCTTGATCTCAACTTGCTGGCGCAGCGGCTGGTACTCAAAGCCGCGCACGACCTCGGCGTACACCGGGCCGATGGGCAAGTCGATCTGGCAGGTGCCGTCGATGTAGGCGTAGGGTACGCCCCCGGTCTTGCAGTCGCCGCCCAGGTCCTCGAACCACGCCACATTGACGTCGGCTTGGTGACCGTGCGGTGCCAGATAGGCTCCGTTCTCAGTGCGAAAGTGGACGCGGGTACCCACCGGCTGGCCGGTATCCGCATCCTCGACCCGCACGTGGACCCACTGCTTGCCCGCCGGCGCGACGACCTCAATATGCACTTTCCCTTGGGCGATTTTCTTTTCTTTGAGCACGTCGCCCCAGCCAATGCGCTCTTCGACGTCGTCGCCCGCCTTAACGGCGAGTTGCCCTTCGGTTGAGCCGTGGATTTCCAGATAGCCACCGGCGATCGTCTCTTGGCCGCCGCGTCCCCAGCCCGCTTCCTCGGAGGTGAGGAAATCCGCGCTCGGCACCCAAAGCTGATCCTGCCGCACGATTTCGCCGCGCTCCATCGCCACTTCGGGCACTCCTTCGGCATCGACCCGCAGCGCCACCTCGCGCCGCGCCGGCCAAGCAAAGGGATCGCGCGCTTCATGGCAGAGCGTAATGCCGGCCAAAGCAAGCGCCGTAGGACCAGCCGCCGACACTGCGATCGCTGCAATCTCCTGGTCGGGCGCGGGATTTTCCCAGTCGTAGAGCCACCAACCTTGGAGGTCGCCGCCCTCGCGCGTAAAAGCCCCGGTCTGCACCATGCCATAGCCGTATTCGCGGCTGTCCAGTGGCACCGAGTAGTAGTGGCGGCAGTTGCGACAGAGAAAGGGATGGTGCCCCCAAGGCACCCGCACGTCGTGGATTTCAAAGCGGCGGCGCAGCGGCTGTTCGACCGAGCTACCGTCGGCATAGAGGACGCGATAGGTCCCAATCTCCTCGCCCGTGCCCTCGACCGTGGCCCACTCCCCGGACACCGGCGCACAAGTGTGGGCATAGAGAACGCGCCGCGCTTTGGCATGTACCGGGATATCCGCCGCCGTGCTCACCCCGCCGCCAGCGCTTCGCGCCACCAACACCACGGCCTGCTCAGCACCTACGGCGGCCAAACTAAAGGGCACCCCCCAAAACGGCTGCTCGCCCCAAGGCAGCCCCACGAGCGGGGTATGGTCGGGCGCGTCGGCAGGTGCCGGCCAGAGTTTGCCGCCTTCGGACTCAACATTGCCAGTACCGGCGTTATAGACCGCGCTCAAATCCAACGGCACAAATGGCTCGCTCATCGCAGCTTCCTTTCTATAAATAGCGAATGGCCGCTCAATATATCGCCGCCAAAATCCCCGAGCAAGGCGGCCTTAGTGCGATATGCTCTGCTCGGAGCCCGGCCCCTGCACCGCGCCGACTGACGCCAGCGGCTTCTACCCCTAGGGCCGGTACGGCGCGCCCGTGCGCCGCAGCTTCTTGGTCACTGCGATCTGACAGGTTGCGTACCCGCCCATGTAGCCAGTGGCAAAGCCCGGGCGGGCGTCCCCAATGGTGCCGACGATCATGTTGGCGTATTCGTACGTAGTGTCGTAGCGGTCGCAAATCAGGGCCACCATTTCGAGCCATGCGGCCTTGAGTGCGTCCCCCCACGCTTCTGCACGTGCGCTGGTGAGATATTCCTCGGCGTCTTCCACAACCCTAGTGGTCTCAACCACGGGACTGCTATTGGGAAATCCGGGCGAGCGATCCACCTTGAGCGTGATGGCCGAGTCAATCTCTACTCCAGCCCCGGTCAACTCGCCATCGCCCATGCGCGCATGGACATCGCCTAGCGAGAGCAGGCCGCCGGGCTTTTGCGCGCGGATGTGGACGGTGCTACCGGGCTGGATGGCGTTGAAATCCATGTTGCCGCCGTGGTCGATGGCGTTGGGTGCCCACGATTCGAGCTGGACGACGCCGATCATGGGCCGCACCGGCACGACAAAATCCGGCGGAAAGTGAATCAACCCATCGCGCACCGGCGCCACGCAGCGCCAATTGCCCCAATTGGGACCGCCATTGCGGTAGAAGCCGTAGGGGCCGACTTCAATAGCGATGATCTCAATGGCCAGCCAATCGTCCGGCTCAATGCCCTCGATGAGAAAGGGGCCGCCGGGACGGGCGTAGCGGCGGTGGCTCTCCCCGGAAGTGATCATGCCGGCGCGCGTCTCCCCGGCCGCTTCAAAGTCGTTGTCCGCTCCGCCAATGGTCTCGATGACGACGGTTTCTCCGAGCGACAAGGTGCCGCGCACGTGGCCGATCTCCGGGTCGTCCGGCCCGCTGTAATGGGGGGTGCGGGTAAAGCGACGCATAGGCGTTCTCCTTTGGAAAATTTCGTTCCATGCCAAATCAATTCCCTCGGCCCGCTCGGCGCCGGGCCGCCACGCGGCGGATCAACTCATCGGCGATCACGCCCGCCAAAATCACCGCGCCGATAATGGCAAACTCGAGTTGGGTGGGAATGCCCGAGACATTGATCGCATTGTAGAGCAGTCGCATGACGGCCGCGCCAATGACGACCCCCAAAATCGCCCCCTCGCCACCGCGCAGGGAACAGCCCCCTAACACGGCGGCGGCAATCGCATACAATTCGTAAAAATTGCCGTGCGCGGCCGGTTGCACCGAATTGACGTCGAGGGCAAACAGGATGCCGCCCACGCCAGCCGTGCCTGAGCACAACACGTACGCCAACACTTTCATCCGCTCGATTTGGATGCCGCTGTACCGCGCCGCTGTCTCATTGCGGCCCAGGGCCAACAGGTAGCGGCCCCATATCGTGCGGTTGAGGAAGAGCGCGGCGAGTACCCCGGCCAGCACCAAGAGGAAAAACGGAATCGGCAGCGCAAAACCGCCCCCCAGCGGGACCTTGCCAATCGCCAGTTGGCGCAGCCCCTCGTAAGACGAGCCAAAACCCTGGACTTGGTCGTGGGTCAGCCAGCGGGCAAAGCCGCGATAAAACAGCAGACCGCACAGCGTCACAACAAACGGCTGTAGCCCCAAGCGCGTGATCAGCAAGCCGTGCATCAACCCAATAGCCAACGACAAAACCACCACGGCCAACAGCGCCAGCACCGGCGAGTACCCAGCGGCCAACAGCATGGGCAGCAGACAGCCCACCAAGCCGATCAACGAGCCAATTGACAAGTCGATCCCGCCGGTGATAATGACAAAGGCCACGCCAATGGAAATGATGCCAAATAGCGAAGTCCAGCGGATGATATTTTGCAGGTTATAGGCACTGACAAACTTAGGCTCGGCGATCCAAGTGACCCCAAAAATCGCCAGCAACAAGCCGAGTATCCCCAGTATTTTCTTCATCTTCTAAGCCGCCTTCCCGGTCGCTAAGCTCATAATCGCCTCCTCGCTGAGCGCGTCGCGCTGGAGTTGGCCGGTAATGCGGCCCTCGTGCATGACCAACACCGCATCGGCCATCCCCAAAATCTCCTCTAACTCACTCGACGCAAACAGCACCGCCACGCCGCTGGCGGCCAACTCTTCCATCAGATGGTAAATCGCTTGTTTGGCCCCCACGTCGATGCCGCGGGTTGGTTCGTCGAGCAGCAACACGCGCGGCTCGAGCGCCAGCCACTTGCCCAGCACCACCTTTTGCTGGTTGCCGCCGGATAGGTACTGGACGATTTGGGCTGGGCCGGGCGTGCGGATGGCGAGGCGCTCGATCATCTGGTCGGCGTCCGCGGCTTGGCGGGCAAAATTGGCCCAACCGGCCAAGCACTGGTAGCGCCCCAAGCCGGGCAGGCCGATGTTGTCGCGCAGAGCCATTTCGAGGATCAGCCCCTGTTGCTTGCGATCTTCGGGCACCAGGGCCAAGCCAGCGCGGATGGCATCAACCGGCGAGCGGATGGCGTGCTGTGCGCCGTCGACGAGCACTTGGCCGGCCAGCGCGGGAACGATGCCGAAGAGCACCTGCAACAGTTCGGTGCGCCCCGCGCCCACGAGCCCGGCGATGCCGACGAGCTGACCGCGTCGCACCGCAAAATTGAGCCGGTGCTCGGGCCACGCCGGAATAACCAAATCCTCGGCTTGGAGGGCGATGTCGCCGGCCGGATGAGGTTGGTGCGCGTAGTACTGCGCGACATCGCGGCCGACCATTTTGGCCACCATAGCATCGTGGCTGATCTCGGCGCGCGCCAGTTCGCCGGCGTTTTGCCCATCGCAGAGAACCAAGACGCGATCGGCTAAGGCTTCGACCTCTCCGAGGCGGTGGGATATATAGATGATAGCCACCCCGCGCTCACGCAGTTCGCCAATGGCCGCAAAAAGCACCTCGGCTTCTTGGCTGGTGAGGCTGGAGGTGGGCTCGTCCATAATCAGAATCCGCGCCTCGGTCAAAAGCGCCTTGGCAATTTCGACGAGTTGCTGGTGGCCAATGGGCAAGTCGCCCATCAGGGTGTCCGGCGACACCTCGAGCCCGAGTTGCGCGAGCGCTTGGACCGCCCCCGCGCGGATGGTGGAGCGGTCGATCAGGCCCCACTGCTGGGGCTCGCGGCCGAGGTAGAGGTTGGCGGCGACCGAAAGGTTGGCGCAAAAGTTGAGTTCTTGGTGGATCAAGGCGATGCCGAGCGCAGTGGCGCGGCGCGGCGAGTCCATGATTACCGCCTCCCCATCGCGCACAATCTGGCCGCTGTCCGGGGTCTCAATGCCCGCGAGAATTTTCATCAGGGTGGATTTGCCAGCCCCGTTTTCGCCGATGACGGCGAGGACTTCCCCGGCCTCCACCGCCATATCTACCGTGTCGAGGGCCAACACGCCGGGAAAGCGCTTGCTAATGCCGCGCGCAACCAACAGGGCCATTAGTGAGTGCCGGTCAGGGTTTTCAGTTCGTCCCAAAAGGCTTCGACATTATCGCGGCGGATGGACCGCGCTGGCACGTCGAGGACCCCACCCTCGGGCAAAACCGAGCGGTCGCCGCGGGCGAGGGCCGCGAGGATCCGCACGGACTCGTACCCGTAGCGGTACGGGTTTTGCACCACCGTGCCGTAGATGTGGCCGTCGATGATGCCTTGGAGAGTGGGGGCTTCTTCGTCAAAGGCGATGATTTGGATCTGGCCGGTCTTGCCCGCTTCCTTGATCGCTTCAAGGCACATCGGCGGATTGTAGGCAAATAGGCCGACGACGCCGTGGAGGTCTGGGTATTTGGCCATAGCGTCCTCGACTTGGGCTTTGGCTTTCGCGTAGTCGAACTGGTCGGTGCGCGTGTCGAGAATGGTGTATGAGTCGCCGACAATCGGGCCGCTGTTGGGGTCGTGGCGCGTCGGGTCAAAAGAGCGACCGAGCAGTTCGTCAATGAGGCCCTGGCGGCGCTGGCGGGCGTTGAGCTGTTCGAGGCGACCAACGAAGATCATGATGTTGCCGCCGCTGGGCAGTGCTTCTTTGACCAAGGCTCCGCAGGCGCGACCGGCTGAGTAGTTGTCAATGCCAATAAAGCAAAGGCGGTTGCTCTTGGGCGCGTCTGAATCGTGGGTGATCAGGTGGGTGTGGGCGGCGGCTTCGTTGAGCAGGTCGGTCTGATTGTCCGGGTCAATGGGGCTTATGGCCATGCCGTCAATGCCGCGGGCCAGCAGGGCTTGGACGATGCGCTTCTGATCGGCAACCCCTTCGCCGGGCATCTGCACCTCAGCGGCGGCGGCAAACTCGGCGGCGGCCGCCTCAACTCCTTTGGCGGCAATAGTCCAAAAAGGCCCAACGCCATTGGTGACGAAAGCGACTTGGGGCTTAGCCGCCGGTTGCGGCGCATCGCTACCACCACAGGCGCCGAAAATCAAGACGAGGAGCAAAAGAGGCGTTTTCATAGATTTATCTCGCTTAGTGAAGTTTAAGGGACGACGCCCTCGACGCGAACAGGGCAACCCTCGTGGTTGCCCCGGCGAATGCGAAATGCCTATGTTACGTCTGGCAAAAAGGAAGCGCAAGCACCGCGAATGGAGGAAGGGCCATGCAAAAGCCCAGCACCATGCTACTGGCGGTCGCCTTGGCCGCCACCGCCGGAGAAGCCGAGGTGAGCAAAGACAGCTTTGGAACGACCGCAGCGGGACAGCCCGTCGAGCGCTACACTCTCACAAACGACCGCGGCACCATAGCCCGCGTCATCACCTATGGTGGGATCATCACCGAACTCCTCGTGCGCGATCGCGCCGGAACGCTCGGCGATGTCGTATTGGGCTTTGACCGTTTGGCGCAGTACGAGCGGGAGAATCCGTACTTCGGCTGTATCACCGGGCGGGTCGCCAACCGCATCGCCGGTGGCAAATTCTCCCTAGACGGCCAAGAGTACCCACTGGCCGTCAACAACGGCCCCAATCACCTGCACGGCGGGATAGTGGGCTTCGACAAAGTAGTATGGGACGCCGAAGTCGCGGACGACAACCGCGGACCAACGGTGCGCCTACATTACGTGAGCCAAGACGGCGAGGAGGGCTATCCGGGCACCGTGCCGGTGCGTGTCTCGTACACCTTGACCCACCGCGACGAACTAGTCATCGCCTACGAGGCGACCACCGACAAGCCGACGCCCATCAATCTGACCAACCATTCCTATTTCAACTTGGCTGGCAGCGGTCCCGTGCTCGGGCACATCCTCACGCTCCACGCCCGCTACTACACCGAGCCGGACGCCACTCAAATCCCCACCGGGCGCATTTTGCCGGTGGCGGGTACGCCCCTCGACTTTGGCAAACCATCCGCCATTGGCGGGCGGATCGGGCAGCTTGCACCGGTCGGCGGCTACGATCACAACTACGTGCTCGACCATGGGGGGCGGGCTGAGCCGGGGTTGGCCGCCGAGGTGTACGAACCCGAGAGCGGACGAGTGATGGAACTGTACACTACCGAGCCGGGCGTGCAGTTTTACTCGGCCATCCACCTCGACGGCGTGCGGGGCAAGGGCGGGACAATCTACAATCAGTACCACGGCCTGTGCCTAGAGACCCAGCACTATCCCGACGCGATCAACCAGCCGGGCTTTCCGTCGGTGGTGTTGCGTCCGGGGGAAACCTACCGGACGGTCACCATACACAAGTTTTCGACGCGGTAGGGCACCCCTCTTCAGGCTTCCCACCGATCCCAGCCCCGGTGCTCGTGCGTGTCGCTTAGGGGCCGTACAGGCCGGCAACTCGCCGACACCGGGCGGATAATCGCACTCGTGCGAACGGCCAACCAAGGGCGCAGACGATTTCAGTGCTGCTAGGCAATAGAGAAACGATGCGGTTCATAAGTTTTGTTTTTTACTGGCGATATGCCCGTGCGCTCCTGCATCCTCATCCTTTGAAAATGCCAGCGGCCCGAGCAACCTCAAGGGCTTGGGGCTTTCAAACACTTGACCACCTCGTATAGCGTAGCGCAGACGCGCACGCCGGCCGCCGTGTGAAGCCGCCAAGCCGGGTCGCCCTTGTCGTGGATGATCTCGACGCGCGTCGGCGCGTCTTCCGCCACGCAGAAACCAGCCCGTTCCAACGCGCGCACCGTCCACCGGGCATGAAGCCCTTCTCCCACTAAACCGACTGCGCCTTCCGGCTCTTGCACCAGTTGGAAAGAACCAAGGGCCGGGTCGAATGCCACGTCCGCAAACGTGCGCTGAAAAGCCCCGCTCAACACCAAGTCCTCCGGTGCCCCGGTGTGCAAAGGGCCGCCTGGCGGCAGCAGCCAGAGGCAGTCGGCGCAGCGCAGGGCCAAGTCCAAATCGTGCGTGGAGAGCAAGACCGCGCGATCGCGATCGCCAGCTAAGCGGCGCAACAACTGCACGATTTCGACGCGCCGCGGCAAGTCCAAAAAGGCCGTGGGTTCATCTAGCAGCAGCACCGCTGGTTCCTGCGCCAAGGCGCGGGCAATCATCACCTTTTGCCGCTCGCCATCGCTCAACTCGCCAACACTCCGCGCGGCCAGTTCCCTGGCCCCCACCGCGTCCATAGCCCAGCGCACCACCGCTTCGTCCGCGGCCGCCAGGCGACCGTCCCAGCCGGTGTACGGGTAGCGGCCCAACGCCACGAGTGCATAGGCCGATAGGTTGCCCACATCGATCCGCTCGGTCAGAACTAAGCCCAAAAGCCGCGCCCGCTCGCGCTCGGTCAGCCCGTGCAGGTCGCGGCCTTCGAGGAGCACCTCGCCCGCCAGCGGCTTTTGCAGGCCAGCCAACGTGCGCATGAGCGTGGACTTGCCCGCCCCATTGGGGCCTAACAGACACACCAATTCCCCCTTGGGCAATTCCACGTTAATGTCGGCGGCCACCGCCAGGCGCGGGCGGCGTTTGGGCGCGTAGCCAATGCACAGGGCGCGCGTTTGTAGCATCGCCACAGCCACGGCACTCAGGCGGCAAAAGCCGGCCGCAGCGTCCGGCGGCGCAGGATAATCCAAGTGACCACGGGCGCGCCGATCAGAGCGGTAACCGCGTTGAGCGGCAGGGTGGCATCGCTGCCGGGCAAACGGGCCACTAGATCCGCAGTCAGCGCTAAAATGCCGCCCAAGAGTGCGCTGGCCGGCAGCAGTACTCGGTGGTCAGAAGTATTGAAAAGAGCGCGGCACAAATGCGGCACCGCCACGCCCAAAAAGCCAATCGGGCCGCAATAGGCCGTGACCGCGCCAGCCAGCAGCGCGGCACTCGCAATAATCCACCATCGCGCCCGCCGCGCCCCCAGCCCCATGCTGCGCGCATACGTTTCGCCGAGCAGCAGGGCATTGAGCGGTTTAACCAGCAGTCCGGCAATTGCCAAACCCGCCAACACCACCGGGGCCAAAAAAGTAAGCTGGCCCCAAGTGACCGCGCCAAAGCTGCCAAAGGTCCACAGAACGTAAGTCTGCACCTGCTCGGGTATGCTGAAGTAGAGCAACACGCTGACCGCGGCACTGGTCAGATAGCCGAACATGAGGCCGAGGATAAGCAAGGTCATGGTGTGCTGCACGCGCCGCCCCACGAAAAGCACCAAGCCCAACACCAAGGCCGCGCCAACCACGGCCGCGGCCACCACGCCGACCTGCCCCAAAAGCCCCAAACCAACCAGCAACCCGGCTCCGGTGACGCCCGTGCCCAAGACGACCAACGCCACGCCCAAACTGGCTCCAGCGCTGATGCCGAGGATGAAGGGATCGGCGAGGGGATTGCGGAACAGGGTCTGCATTTGCAAACCGCTGACGCTCAGGGCCGCGCCAGCCAATAGCGCGGTGAGCGCACGCGGCAGGCGGATCGCATAGATAATATGGCTCCAACTCGGCTTTTGGTCGGTTTCGCCCCACAGGATGGCGACCACCGCATCGAGGGGAATGGACACCGACCCCACGCCCAAGCTGAGGGCAAAAAAGCCGAGCAAGGCTCCGGCCATTGCCAGCAAGAGTCCCCGGCGCGGTGTATCAGTCGTGGAAGCAGTCGCCACAGCTTCTCAGTCTAGCTTTTTATGGAACTTGAGCGCGTGTTCCGGCAGGCGGTCGGGATGCAGGATTTGTATGAAATCAGCCAGCACAACATGGGGTTCGACCAAGCCGCTTTCCCAGTAGTCGTTGCCGCCATGCGCGTTGAGCCGCGCATTGGCATTGTACACTCGGCCGTTGGCAAACGCGGCAAACGCGCCATAGCGCTCGTCCGCCGCCTGCACCTCGGCCAGCGAATGCCATTCGTTGCGCATGGTCAGCCACACATCGGCCAGGTGGGCCTTTTCGTACACGGCCTCAAAGTCCAAGGGCAAGCTCCCTTTGGAATCGTCGTCGGCCCACAGGTACGCGCCGCCGGCCGCCGCGATCAACTGCGCCGCATAGCTTTTGCCGCCGGCAACGTGCCAAGTGTCGCGCCAGAGCGAGCCGCCGAACACCGTAGGGCGTTGGCCCCTGGGCACATCCTGCACCAAAGCCGCGTATTGCTGGTACTGAGCCACAATATCCGCAAAGCGCGTTGCCGCCAAAGCCTCGGCGTTGAAAAAGGCCGCCGTGAACTTGAGCCATTCCGTGCGGCCCAAAAGCGAAGGCTCGGTGTATTCGGCGTTGACGACCGCGGCCACGCCGGCTTGCTGCAAGACCGGATGGGCGTTGTACCGGGATTGAGCCGAAGCCACGGTCATCACCACGTCGGGCGCCAATGCCAGCACTACCTCGAGATTAACCTCGGCACCGTGGCCAATTTCGGCGATTTTGCCCGCCGCAAAACGCTGGTTGACGCCGGGCGAATTTACCATCTCAATGTCGCTGACGGCGACTAGGCTTTCGAGCGCATTGAGCAATTCGAGGTGCGGCAGTTGCGTGGTCGATAAGGCCGCGAGACGGCGAATGGGCACGGTGATGCGCTGAACGCCATCGTACCCGTCGGGTGCGGGCGTACCGCATTGGACCAATAAGTACTGGACCGCTTCTTCGGCACCGGGCCACGGAGTACGCACGGTGATCACTTTGTAATGGTTGAAATACTCAATCGCAAAGCTCTCGGCGTATTGCAACTCGACCTTGTGGGGAAAATAATCCTGCGCCGGATCGTAGGTATCGCCGCAATCGGCCCCGCTCGCCGCGGCCGCGCCAAAAGCCAGCCCGAGCCAAAAATACACTTTGTCCATCGAATGTCTCCTTAGTGGTCAGTGGTCAGTGATCTGTGGTCAGTGGTCAGTTTCGACCCGGCCTTACCTCAAAAGGGACGGGGAGATAGGGGACTGGCCACTGGCTACTGGCTACTGGCTACTGACCACTCCCCGCCCCCGGCTCCCACAACACATCCGCCGCCCCACCATCGTTGGCAGCCCGCGCCAGCGCGAACAGCAAGTCGGAGAGCCGGTTGAGGTACTGCAAAACCGGCGGGCCGACCGGCTCTTGCTCGGCGAGTTGCCAAACGGCCCGCTCGGCGCGGCGACACACCGTCCGCGCCAAGTGAAGCCAAGCCGCGGGAAGCCGTCCCCCGGGCAAGATAAAGCTCCGCAATGGCGCCAAATCGCACGTGAGATCGTCAATTTGCCGCTCTAGGAAAAGGACCTGCTGCGGCTGTACGCGCAGGCGTTCTTCGGCCCCATCGGCCAGCGGAACGCACAAATCGGCCCCCAAATCGAAGAGATCGTTTTGCACCCGGGCGAGCACGTCGTCGCGCACAGCACCGCTGGCCCGCGCCAGCCCAATCACCGAGTTCAGTTCATCCACGCATCCATAAGCGGCGATGCGAGCACTGGTCTTGGGCACTTGCGACATATCGCCGAGCCGCGTCGTGCCGCCGTCGCCCGTCTTAGTGTAGAGCTTAGATAGCGTAACCATGCCTGTTGCCTTTCTTGTTTATTTGCCCGCTCATTTAATCAACATCACCTTGGCCACCGCCCGTTGACTGCCAGCGCGCAACTGCACCAGATACGCGCCGTTGCCGACCGGCTCACCGGCGGCATTGCGACCATCCCAGTGGAAAACATGTCGTCCAGCCGCGACCGCACCAGAAGCCAGCGTGCGGACGGGGCGGCCCAAAACGTCGTGGACAGTCAACTCGACCGGGGCGTGGACCTGCCAGACCGCAAAGGGAATCTGCACCGAAGCGTTGAAGGGGTTGGGATAGGCCGCTGCCAAGGCGAATGCCGGCGGCAAGCGGTCGGCTGTCTCGGCCACGGCCGTGGGAACGGCCGCATCGCCCAAGACCACGATGTCCTGCGGCGGTAGGCCGGTGTCGATGGGGCCGCTCAGGAACGCGCCCGTGGCCGCGTCGTAGAACTTGAGCCCGGCGCTGGCTGGGTCGGCGAAACTGCCGCGATCGGCGACGATCAAGCGGTCGCCATCTACCGCCAAGCTGGGGATGTAGCCGCCGCTGACATTTTCCAAGGGAACGCCCACCGCACCGCTGGACAATTCAAAGGGCCGGACGCTGTTGGCGAAATTTTCGTCCGCCACCACAGCATAGCCTCGGTTGTGATCGACGAGTATCATGGATGTAATATCGCCACCCAAGTCCTCTTCACTGACGGCCAGCCCCAGGCTGCGGTTGGTCGCCGTATCGACGATTTCCACGCCGCCGGCCCGATCGCCAAAACCGACTGCTACCCCCACGGCAATCTGTTCGCCGATCACGGCCATGCTGTTGGGGTTGGCCGCACGCAGCGCAATGCCCTGTACGCCCTCGACATCCGGGTCCACATCCACCAGCGCGTCGCGGGTGAGATCGACGACGATCAGGTAGCTGACGTCAGCCGGTCCCCACCCACCGTCGCGGTCGAGCCGCTGACAGCTCAAGTAGAGCCGATCGCCCACGCGGACGATTTGCGCCACTTCGGGCAGGCCATCGGCATCGGCAAACGCGCTCAGATCGATTTGACCCCATTCCGCGCCGTTTTGGGGATTGACGATCAGCAAAGACGCCGTCTCGTAGCGCGTTACATACGCCTTGTCGGGTGCGACGATTTCAATGTCGTGCGGGTTGGTGCCATTGCCGACCGAAAACTGCGTCAGCGGCGCATGCAAATCCAGCGCGTCCAGCACCAAGACATTGTCCTGTCCTAGGCGGTTGACGATATAGACGCGGCCATCGTGGTAGTGCCCCATGGCATCCGAGTGAATGCCCAACAAATTCACCTCGGCCGCCGCCGCATTCGCGGCCAAAAAGGCCGTGCTGCCGGTAGCAAAGTCCGTGGTGATGACGAAGAGATCGCGCTGCGCCGAAGACGAGTGGGCCAGCAGCAAGACAGATACGGCTAAAATGGAAATGCGAGACACAAAAATCCTCCTCAGTTAGCGGTTATAATGCACGGAAACCCCATACGAGCGGCCCGGCAGCGGATAGCCCCACAGATCGGCTATTTGATTGTCGGTCAGATTGCGCAGCTCCCAAGACAAAGCGATGCCCGCGCCCAGCGGCGTAGTGCCGCCGAGATTGTACCAGGCGCGCACGGGCACGGGGCGCAGATTGGCCCGGTCGAGAAAATGCTGGCTTTCGCGGCTGAATTCGCCGTAGATGTCAGCGCGGCCCAAGCCGAGGGAGAGGCGCGTATTGAGCCGATGGCGCGGCGCCCCGGGCAGGTCATGGCCCCGTTCAAAAGAGAGCGGAGTGCGGTTTTCGGCGCGTTGGTACGCGTAGTTGCCGCGGAGCGCGAGCCTGGGCAACAGCCGCGCCTCAACCCGCGTTTCCACGCCGCGCAGCAAGGCCCCCCCCATATTGTAGGGCCTCGACACCCGCTGTGAGTTTTGCATGAAGCGAATGAGGTCTTCGACGCGATTGTGGTAGTACGCGACCTCGGCCAGCCCCAGTCCCACGCCAGCGGCGGAACCGCGAAAAACCAAACCCACATCCCAGTGGTGCCCTTCTTCGCTGACGAGGTTGGTATTGCCGATTACCGCGCCGCGGTCGCCGAACAGTTCAAAGAAATTGGGCGCACGCTGATAGCGGCCATTGTGGGCTTTGAGCACCAAACCAGCCCCTAAATCCAAGGCCCCCCCCAGGCGATAGCCCCACAGGATTACGCCGTTGTTGCGGCGCGGCAACACCGCGCTCGGCGCGAAGTTCTTCCGCTCGAAAAAGCGGTCGTCAAGCCCTTCGGCCTGCGTGCCAGCCTGGAGCGTCAAGCGCGGTCCCAACGGCACCTCCACCTCGGTGCCGACCGCCAGCGCCCGGCGGCGACTGCGCAAGAGCCGACTTTCAGGGCGAAGCCGATCGTCGGGTGCAAAGGTCTCGCGCCGCGCCGCGACAAAAGCGGTCAGCAGAGGCTCACCGGGCAGGAGCGCATTCACCGCGCCGCGCAGCCCCAAACGCTGGGTGATGTTGCGGTCGTGCTGGCGGCCCAAGCCCACTTCGCCGCGCCGATCTTGGTACTCGTCTTTTTGGCGCGAGTGATGGGCTTTGATTCGGTATCCAGCGCGGCCATCGCCCAGTGGGCCGAAGAGCACCGCTTCGGCACTGTGCCGCCACGTGTCGTAGCGCGTGTGTAGGGACTGGTTGTTGCCAAGGCCGGGGATGCCTTTGTAGCTCAGGTCAAAAGTGTTGTGAATCTGCAAGCGACTCGCGCCCCAGCCGCGCCCGATTTTGGCCAAGCCGCGCAAGCCGCGAAAATCGCTGTTGAGCCGGCGCGCCCAGCCGTCGTCTCGAGCGTTGTACTCGGTGCCGTTGTCGTCCCAAAAGCGAAAGTCGTTGCGGCTGGCTCGGTAGTTGACCAAGCCCAAGTATTCCCACCCCTTATACGGGCCGCTGAGCGAAGCACCCAGTTGGCGGGTACCGTGCGAACCAGACGCCGTGTGCAAGCCCCGGCGGACTTTGCCACCGAGCGGTTGCGTGCGAATGTGAACCACCCCCCCGAGACTGTTGCCGCCAAAGCGTGCGGGCACCGCACCCCGGTATATATCGACGCTTTCAACGCCGCCGATGGGCAAGCCGCCTAGATCCACGCCGCCACCAACAGCCGAGTTGAGCGGCATCCCATCGAGAAAAACTTGCACCTGTTCGGCCGTGGACCCGCGAATGGAAAAGGTGCTAAAACTGCCCAACCCGCCGTAGCGGCGGATGTTGACGCCGGTAGCGCGGTCGAGCGTCTGAGCCAAGTCCGCGCCGGGCGTGCGCCGGGCACCTAAGACAATGGTTTCGACAAAAGAGGCAACGTGCTTGCCCTCGGGGTCGCGCCGGGCGCGGACCACCAACTCGTCCATGAGCATGGGCCGGGATTGCAGATGCAACTCGACTGAGGTGGGCGCCACGCCGATCTGGATCTGGCTGTGCAGAGGCCGGTAGCCCAGCCGCTCCACCCGCAAATCCCAAGTGCCTGGCGACAGATTTTCGAGACGGAAGGAGCCGGTGGTATCGCTGCGGACGGAATGGATTGCGCCGGATGGAGCACTTAGCAGCGTCAATACGGCACCGGGCACGGGGCGTTCCGCGTCTGGGTCGAGCAATCGGCCCTGTAGCGACCCGGCCAAGAGGGCCTCGGGATGCAGGGCCAGTACGATGAAAACAATAAAAAAGCCCGCCCTCGAATGAGTGCGGGTCGGAAAGCTTGTGCTAGGCACCGGCGGACCAACCTTTCTGCCGAAGGGTGTCGTTCACCTCGGTCGCAGGCAGGTCTCCTGACTTCCGGTTATATGCCGCCCGACTCCTTCCCGATCCGCATGCGGATCAGTGGCTGATGTCGGGGACGCGACGACCCCTAAGCCGTCAACCGGTCACAGTGGCGGGACCGCGGCAGATTTGCACTGCCTTCCCTATTCTCCCACTGCCATGCAGCAGCGGGCACCTGCGCCGTTGTTTACTCAAGTTTAAAGGGCTGCGTTGAAATCTGTCAAGGGCGCCCAGCCCATATCGCCCGCTACTTCTCGATCTTGCAACAGCTATGTCAGGGTGAAAATCGTCGCGGAAGTGGGCGTCTGGAGGCTCTCCAATTCTTTCGCGATCGCGCCGAACAATCCTTACCGCCCGACGCCACAATAAAGAGGTTGAATGACAGAGTGCTGCTAATCCCTCAGTAGGATGTTCTGCTCCTGTAGGCTCTGGATTAGTTGGCTAAATTTAGGCACCAACCGGATCACGATACGTCGATTAGGGGACTGTTCCTCCTTTGTTCCGGTTAGGACAACCAGATCACGCTCGCCTAAGCCAACCGGGACTATATCGAAATCTTCCCAAGTGAAACCGACCTGCTCCCAATAGTCCACTACAGTTTGCGATCGTTTCAGGGATAGATTGCGGTTGTATTCCCTCTCGCCGTAACTGTCGGTATGTCCCTCTACCACAATACTGAACAATTTACTATCTTTTTCTTCAATAAACTGTTTTAATTTTCGCCCTATTCGCCTGAGCCGATCTTGCCCTTCGATGGGAATATCACCTAGATCGGACTTATCAAAAGAGAACAAGATGTCACTGTGCATCACAATGGTACCTTCTTCCACGACGACGTCTTCCTCTACCATAAATCCCTCTAACTCATCGAGATCTTTCTCTATCTTACCTACCAATTCTTCCAGCGTCCGCAGCCGGCTCAGATCCACATAATTTTTGATCACCATCACAACAAGAAAAAAAGTGACGCAAATGAAGATAGCCGTGATTGCGTCCGTGAAAGAAGGCCAAAAATTGAGTCCACTATGGCTACTGCGATTCCTTTTCATCCGGGGCTGCTTTCCCAAGCATCCAGCCGATGGCTCTAGCTATTTCTTGCTATTTTTCTTGAATAATCGGCGGATACCACTCCAACCCCATTTTCTTCGAGATATTACGGTAATACCTTGCGGCGATTTCGCTATACCATCAAACTGAGTTTCTATAGCTTGCGCCGTCGTATTCATGTCTTCGAGCTGCTGGACCATCAAATCGATAGCTTTCAGTACTTGGAGTTCCTCCCCAGTTTTTTCGAATCCTTGATTGATGGCTCCTACCACTTGGCCTAGCTGGTTCTGCAACGACTTTATCTCCTTGTTCGAGCCATTCAGATCTTGGCGAAACCTTTCCAACTCATCTTGTAGGGTTTTCTTGACTCCTTCAAACACTTCGCCTTGCTCGTTGAGCGTCTTCCTCTGAAATTCGAGGAAGGCATCTTGGCTCTGCCGGACCGCTATGAGCAGGTTCTGGATGTTCACGAAATTGGGACGATAATCTGTGTCGTTCAATCCTCTTATCGTATCCAGAGTCTCGGCTAGGCCATCTCCTAGGGTCTCCATTCGCGCCTCGAATGACTTAGATTGTTTGTCCATCCGCTCATCAAAGGCTTGAAATTGTCGGACCATCAGTCTCTCGCTCTCCCTGAGCATAGTATCGACGCTGATCTTGAGCGCATTCAGAGGCGAGCTTAGCCGCTCAAAGTTCTCGATGTGTCGAGAAAACTCTATAGCCGCTCTCATTATTTTTTCCGACCCCGCAGCTACCGTATCCTTGTGCTGATCAATAATCTCCGCGCTCTTCAGACTGGCCTCGCTACTCTCCTTGAGCTTCGTGCCGCTCTCTTCTATAAGTGCAACCAAGCGGGCGTTATTTTCGGCAATTTCCTTGAGTCTTTTGTCTAAGTATTCGGAAAGAGCAGTGAAGTACTTATCGTATAGGTCGTTTACTGTTCGAGTAAAGGTGTGACTCAAACGTAGCTGTGGTGGAATTACAGCAAACCTATGGGCGATTTTCACGTTGAAACACTCTTCTATGTCTGCCAACAATATGTTCCTAGTGCGGAGTAATAGAAGACTGTATAAGCCATTTAGGATTAAGGTAGCGAAAAGCCCTATTATGCTGGTAATGAACGCCAGTGGCATTCCTTCTACTGACTGCCCCAGTCCTTCTAGAATGGTACTAAATACATCCTCTATTTTTACCTCTTGATTCAATGTTGGTGAGATTTGCGCCCCTTGGATAATACCCGGGATAGGTATGACCACGATTATCAATCCAACAAATGTGCCTAGTAGGCCCAATAGAATGAGGCTGCTGGTAAGCGAACGGAATACTTCGTCGTACCGGGCAAGCTCGTATTCGATAGAGCCGACAAGACTATCTACATCTGGAGCCCTATTTTGCCGGTATAAGGCTCTAAAACGTTCGAGCCAAGAGACAGCCAAGGGATGTTTGGCTTCCTTAATAATATCTTCAGGGGATTGGTCGGTCTTTTCTTCTATATTAAAATCTGGATTGCACCTCTCCCACATCTCCACAGCACCCAATCCGAGACGATATGTCTGCGTTCTTCTGTATCCTTGGACAAATAGGACAAGCGCGACTAGACCTACCAAGACAATGAAAACGACAAAAAAGTCCCGAATCTGATCGCTGTTCTGGGCTAAGAAGTCTAAATTCATGGGAGGGGATTTCTCTGCTGTAGTTGCAAGTTTCAGTTACCCTTTTTCTCATTTCGCCAGCCAAATCCCGGCCTTGATTAATACGTCAGTCCCCCGGCGTAATCCAGGAGCGACTAGCTGAATTACTTGACCACGGCCTATCTGAGCATCTTCTCGCTCATCTAAAATTTTGTGATATTCTTGCGAATATTCGTCTCCCCGTTGTGGCCAAACCAACTCGAGATCGCGTTCTTGGACAAATTTTTCCAATTTCGCCAGTTTTTGTTCTAGTGATTTTTCTTTTTCACCTAACCGTTTGACTAAATCGATTAGTTCAGAATCCCACGGACTACTGAGATTGTCCATCTTGTTTTGAATCGTCGTCAGTTGACCTCTGAGGCCCGATTCCTCCTGCACGGGAGAAGACAACTCCAATCTATTCACTGCTTCTTTGAGCTTTTCGATGTCCTGGTTAATGTTCTCAGCATCCTGTGTCGATGGCATATTTTCTTTAGCTTCTAGGGACAGTTCGTCGAATATTTCTCGAAAACGCTCTCGGGTACCTGTAATATCTGAGTATTTTTTACTCCATTTTTCAGAGGTATCCTGTACTTCTTGTTGGAACGATTTTAGGCTCTTCTGTAGATCGGCTTCTAGTTTTTGTAACTCTTGAAATCTCGTATTGACAGGGATAGATTCGCAGATCTTTTCGTAGTCATCGAAGGACGCCTCCATATCGCCGCGGAACTTTTCCAGCTTGTCTCTGAACTCACTCATATGATATAAGAACCCGCCTATCCTCTTCACAACGGTCTCTTCCACTCCATCGAAGCACTTGGCTATATCAAGGGTCTGCGCGAAGCCAAGATCGCTGAGATCTCTTTTGTGTAGTTCTTCACGGATCTGTTTTGTCTTGGATACTATTTCCTGCAGAGCTTGGAGCTCTTTTTCCCAGTGGGCAGTTTCGTTGCCTAGGGCGTCAACTTTTTCTTGGAATTCTGCCATAGCTATCTCACTCGGTTTCGTTTTTTTAGGTCTTTATCTTTCTATGTATTACTCACTCAGATACATTACGACAAAGCATTCAACTATAACTAAAATCCTCACACTCCAGGTATTCATCATAGACTTCTTCAAAATCACTCCCATCCTCTTCCTGTCCTGCCGCGAAATTATAATAGAGCCGACCGATATTGTCTTTGTCGCCTCGAAGCTCAAGCTTGTACTGCCAATAAGAGACCTGGTTAAAAGCTCCGTCCTTTACCGGCATGGGAATATCCGCTACTTTACGTGGCTTTACTTTCCGATTTTTATAGTTCCAATCGAAAAATTCGTACAGTAATATATGAGAAAGTCGATCCTTGGAGAAAACCTTGCTCGCATAGGAATGTACCTCCCCCTCACTTAGGGAAATCCAACGGTCGAAAATGGGGCTGAAACCTCGCATTGGACTGTGGGAACCTATCGGATAATTTAGCTTGTTTATCCCAAGGACTCGGAGTCTGGACTCTGGATCACGTTGAGACCTGCTGTAAATAGTCGCTCCCGAAGCCACGCTCGCCTTCAAGCCATCATTGGAGCCCGCCTCTGAAGAAAGAGCAGAGTCCGAGAACTTTTTAGCTTCTATCATCTCCCGGGCGACCTCTTTCACAATCGGCAGTTTAGACGAATTACCAGCCAAGATCAGCTGGTCCAGCCTGCGCTCCGATATAATCTTTCGGTCGTAAAGCTCCTTCTGCATCATAGCTAGTTTTTCGAAACCCTGTTTCAATTGTTCGCTGAGCACAGAGCGAATAGCTTGATAATCCATAGAGCTAAGTTCCTCTGGCAAGCTCTCGCCGTTTATGCTGCGCTTTAATCCTCCCGCGAGAAACTCATCGCCCTCTTCCCGGCCTACCAACTCAATCCTGGGCCAATTCAGTTTTTTGTCACTGTCTAGCAGGTCCAGCACCCCCTTATCTTTTGTCTGGTTCAGTTCCTTGTAGCGAGCTTGGGAAAAACATTCATCGAATCTCTCATAGGTCTTGCTGTTTTTCTTGATCTCCTCAGCTAAATCATAAAGATACAGAAAGTTCTTTTTCACAATGGAATCTTGTGTCCGTAAGCCATCACGTAGATCTTTTGCAAAGGGATAGCGACTGCGGTGCTGCTCAGGGACGAGTTGCTCGTAGAAGTATTTAGCCAAGTGAAATGTCAGCAGGTTTCCTCCCAGCTGGTTGTCGCCATCGGAACCGAGAATCTCCATCTGCGCTCCATTGCCATCATCAGTATAACGGACGATGGACATATCGGTCGTTCCCCCACCACAGTCGAATACCCCAATGATCTCACCTATATCACCATCTTCTTCTTCAAGCTGCTTCCACGCATAATACACCGCAACAGCTTCAGGTTCACTAATGGCCAAGTGAAACTTAATATCGCGATCCTGCAAGGCCTTTTCGGCGGCGTCTTGCAGAGCCTGTTTTTGGCGATTGAATACCGCCGGATAAGTCAGCACACACTCGCTAGGCAAATACCTGGATTCTCCAATGAAGTGTTCTACCATAAATCGAAGATAAATAGCTACTTGGTCCACCGGAGTCAGACTAATGTCCCGCCTATTGATGGGGGGATGTCCGTTGATCAAGATACCTTCCGACATCCCGGTAGAAATATAGATATTCCGATCGTTGGGTTGACTGAGAGCATATTTGAAATTCCAACAGATACTGCTCATAGAATGATCGTTAATCTGCTGAAATGGCTGACGCCCAAAGCGCATGATGGCTTCTTTGTTCTCGGTCGCCATCAAGTGATGCTCATTAGGAGCCAGAGGTTTGGAAAATTCCAACCGTTCCGTTTTATCATTTATTGCCAGAAACTGAAAAACAGTCGGCACTTCGTCACGAGATTCACTCAGCTCGAGTTTTGCCAAGATTATTTCTTCATCTTCATCATAATAGGCCAAGCAGGAATTGGTCGTCCCAAAATCTATGCCAATAGGATAGTCTAACTTTTTGGGCGGTCTTACTTCGACAGAGAGAGAATACCTATCTTCGAACGCCGAATCTTCCTCGCTTATAGCCTCCCCCTTGACAATGATCTCGGGTCTAAAATGCTTTGATTCTGTTACCCGGGGGATGTCGATAGTCTTTATTTGCAACTGGAGATCCAGCATACTTTTCTCATCGGTTCCCGCCGTTGAATTCTGAGAGTTCAGGGTAATCGGGGTCTCTTTCGTGTCGACGACCTGCAACCAAGACGTATCGCTAGTCACGATATTTATGCGTAGTGGTGCGCCCCGTAAGTGCGTAATGGTAGTACTCACATTCTTCTGTTTTCGGCTTCCACTGATAAGTGCATTATCACCGGTGAAACTCAGCGGATTGAACTCCACCTTGATCACTGGCCGAAGACTGTGCTTTAGATTGAGATGAAAATCGACATCACCTATGTTCTGGATTGGGAAAACGAGATGTACTGAATGATCTTCTTCAGACAGCGGCTGATCTTGGGTAAGCCTTATCGAAAGGGAATTATCTGGCCCTAAGCGGAAAGGATAGCTTACCTCTTCCACCGGCATTATACTCACCACCTGATTTCCCTTGGCCAGACGGGGAGGCTTTTCCAAAACCACTTCGCTTGTGGTGTGAAGGACTAAATCGTGCCTTTGGGCTTCCCGATTTACCGGCCACAACTGGGCACCATCAGTACCTTGGGCAAACTCCCGCCCCTGCTCGTCAGTCAGCCAGATTCGGGGAGCTTTTTGGACTCGGTAAGAAAATAAGATCGGTGGCACCGTGGAGTGCAGGGTCAACCGTCCCCGTTGACCGAGACGCCCGGTATGCTGCCGGCGTATTTCTATTTTTTCCTCTGGCCCCAAGGAGACTGGCCAATCCGTTTCCGAAACCCATTCTCCCCATTCCACTCCGTCGAGACGTTCCAGTTTCACCGGTATTTTCCCGGTATTCTCGAACCGCATGATGACTGGAAAGCCTGCGAAAAGCGTCAACGACTCACCGGGCTTGGGAGATACCTTTAGACGGGCAAGTTGAATCCCGCAACTGCTGCAAAAGATGATTCGACTGCCATAAGGCCACTGACAAACAGGACAAGCACCCATCACCTTGTCGGCCCACTCTTGACTCACTTCCCTAAACATCGGTAGCCGTCATCACATATATGGCGTCTTTGCAGTGCGGATCGCGATAGTCCAGGCGTTTGGCAAAATTATCTTTGTCATTCAGGTATTGCTCTACAAGATCGTCCAACTCGCGGGTACTGATGCCCAAGCACTCTCGCACATCCTTGAAAGCCTCTTCGAAAGCCTTCCCGAGCAGGTCGTGGAATAAGCCATCCGCCTTCGCACGCTCGCCGCGCATCATAACTTTGTTAGAGGGATACACCTTATCCATTATATGGCTTCGGAGGGCCAAGTACTGCTTAAAAGCGAGGTTATTGCCATTCAATTGCCAGTTATCCTTAATGTTTTGTACCTCTTGGCGCAGCCGATCTCGTATATTCTGGTCTCGGGCCAAAGTCCGGCGTGCCCCCTCGAGATCTAGTCCGTAATGGTCTTCGTGCCTTCGGCCCTGTGCGCGGTAGGTTCGGTAGAATCCTCGGTCGTCGTCATAAATCACTATCCCGAGTAGGATACCATCAATGAGTGGCTGTAAGGCATCCACTAGCTTTCGCGCTTCGTAGTCGTCTTTAGGCGGTAGAATCTCCGGGTATTTGATATAGTCCTTGGTCGTATACCGACGGTATACATTTTGTGGCGTCATAAGGTTTTTTTCATATGCTTCGTGTAGTTGCCGCAAATTGTCGATAGCGAATAAAGGAAAGGCCATCCATTGGCTAACAAATATAACCGAATCGGGAGCGTGGTTCTCCGGTTGAGGGTCTTGCACGTTTTGTTTGATTAGCGTTTCCCATCTGTCTTCACCTGGAGGATGTCCTATTGTTATCTGAATATGAGGATCCATACCCAAGAAACGTGGTGTTGACTCGGACATCCGGGGTTCGGCCAGCCTTGATCTTTTTTGGATCTCATCTTTCTCATTATAGTTCTGGTTTTGCACCTCTTGAACGGCGTTTCTATCAGCATAGAACTCCTTAAATAGGCCAAACGCGAACTTACTCAATGAATCCTCTACCTCTTCCCAAGCACGAGATATATTATCCCTATTAGCAGAGCGATCGAAGATAATGCGGGTACAATCGCGTATGGCATCGATCTCGTTCCCTTCGCGAGTAGCGTATTCAGCAAACAGCGACTGGGCCTCTTCCGAGAGGAAATACATCCCCAAAACACCTTGCAAAACTTCATTGAAACCGGCACCTGTCCGTCCTTTTTTCTCGCGCAGGTACGTCTCTATTTCCTCGCGGTAGTTAAGTTTAGGCATGAGATTAAGATTGCGAACACGAGACTCCCGTTTGCTATAAGAACGATGGAAGCCCTTAAAGCGGTTAGCCATCTCTTGAAGATGCTCTTGAAACTTCTCCACCTTGGCTAGCAAACCACTGAGTTCCACCTGAAGCTCGCCATCGGCACCCCGGACTTCGGTCTGTTGGCCAACAAAACCGATTATATTGTCAAGCAGGCCCTTTTCCTGCTTATGTCTCCCGGAATTGGGATTGAGCAGCCGGCGGGCTGCCTCCTGCTCATAGCGATCGGTGACCCATTGCTTGAGTTGGTCCCTGACGGCCTCTACCTGCTCCACCAGATTACGGGTGATGAGTTGGGCATTCTGATTAAAAGACTTCCGTTTGCGTTCTTGGTAATGGTTGATAGCAATGCGTTTCGTTAAGAAGGCAAAGGGCATCTCCTGCCGAGCCGCTCGTAGGAGAGCCTCGTACTTATTGTACTCGTCGGAAAATTCGATTTTGATCGGCGGAGCCTCTGGAGCTTCTATGTGCCGATTCTCCATGGCCTGCAATTCCTCTTTGACTCGCTCCAGTGCAGGGACGGCGATCTTCAGCCACTCAACCATGAATTTGGGGCCAAACTCCAAGGGGTCGCACAGCAATCTCAGGCATTCATCCTCTACTCGCTTTTCGAGCATAGGACGGTTCTCGCCGATATTTTCCAAAATCTGCGTCACACCATCACCCTTTCTGGTCCCTTGCTGCAACAGTCTTTCCCCTACTCGTTCCCGTACTTGGCGGACCAATTCATCCACCTGCTGCCGCGTTTGTTCCACTTGGTGCTCCAAAACCTTTTGGTCCTCTACTACCGGTGCCGCGTACAGCTCGTCCCGCAACTTATTAAACTCCGGTTCGATCAACTCGTTGACGACCTCGTCAATCAAGGTGAAATCCTTTCCTGGCTTGACCAGGCAGCGTTGCAAAAAGAGTTCCTTAGTCAGGCCCATTTGCTCCATGCGGGGCTTGACATCGGCATCATCATAACCTTGGGGGATTCTGTTGTCCTTGGCTATGATGAGTTCTACCAGATACTGAGCACAACGGTTGGCAGCCGCATTGGCCAGACGAGGCTGATTCAATTCAATCTGGGAGAGTCCAAAAGATGCGTATCGGCATGGAAAATACTGGACATATTCTCCGCTGCGGAAGGTGGTCACGTTCTGTAGGTACTGCTCCATATTGGAACGTACGCTGCGCTTTTGAGTAGCGAATCCGGTCTTGTCGAAATCCAGCAGCAGAAACTCAGCAATCATCTGGAATGTATCGGTGAATTCATCAATGTGTTCTCCAGCCCTATTCTTCTTGTCGAGCATATAGACCGTAGAAAAAGGCGGAGCTGGCACGTCCTGTGTAGTTCCATCCCAATTAAATCGGTGAGTAGAGTACTCACTTGTCTCCTCGTCTGTGTTGAACCGGGGCTGCATGAAGTACTCGAGTTCCTTGAGCGCGGCGAAGCCGTTGGCATGGACGGCCTCTACCCCTGTGGGACCCACCACCCCGTCGAAAACCGTGGGCATGGCAAGAAAAGTCGTGCGCGTAGAAGCCGAGAACAAAGAACGACATAGAAATCCGATGTCGATAAAGCAACCAGACCCCGTTCCACCACCGAGGGAAGACACAGTAATGATCTCCAAGGTGGTAGTATCCACCTCATAATCAGGGTAATGGCGGTTCATGGCCTCGACGGCCTCTCCGGCACGGACATTTTCCCCCAATGTGCTGATGGCGTTGCGAATTTTTGCATAATGGTGGAAGAAAGCCAACCGTCCGAAGGAACGGATCTGCCCGGCCCCTTGTGTGATGGCATTGTCGGGTAGCGCGTCTAGTTGGCTGGGCAACCATTCCCATATATGCGGATAGGCATTCTTGTTACGTCGGTATCCAGCCAACTCCTCAGGCTGAATCCGCCCATCAATCTTCTGTGAAGTAGCAAGGTCAATGCGTTTGTCTAACTCGTCTGGAGCCTCCCCACTCAGAGACTCATTGCGGATATCAGTATCGAACCATAGGTACTCCATGACGGGTAAACCCACGACTCTGTACTTCTCGTAGAACATCCGCCGCAGTCGCCGCAGTACTTCCTTTCCCGTGCCGCCCAAACCAATCAAAAGCGTGGGACGGATATTGATCTTTTTCTTGTCTTCTTTTGCTTGAAATAGAGTACTGACTTCAGGCATAGCGTTCTCCTTCAATTTTGCTCCAACGGGTATTAGATGTGGCCTGAAAATCTTCGGCCGCGCTCAGGTCGAAGTCTCCGGCGGTCGTCTCTCATTCTGAATCTTTAACGGTCGATGGCCGGGAAACAAGTCTTACTATCACCACGATGAAAAGTGCGAACACCAGTCCGGCGATGAAGATTCTCCATTCAATTTGCGAATCTGACACCCAGCCCATTAAAAAATCAAAAAGGCCACTCAACACAAAGGCGGCAATCAACGCAAAGCCCCCCCACGATAAGAGGGCGGATATGCCAAAAGCCGTGGCCGGGTGCTTGTCTCGGTTCTTGATGAGCCCGCTAAAGACTATGTAGGCCGAAAAGAGATATAAGGTTACAGAAAATACCAAAATACAGACGATGCGTACAATCCCCACGTAACGAAAGGAGGCCTGCGACCTAGTCTCCGGTGGCGGGACTCCTACCCGAACAGGTTCAAATTGGTCCGAGGGGAGCCCCAACAGGGGTCTAGCTTCATCAATTGAGACCGCAAAATTGAGATTCTGCCCCTCGTCGCGGCTAGAGCTTAGATTAAAACTTACCACACCAATGACCTCCCCGTTCTGGTCGAATAAGGGGCCGCCGCTATTGCCCGGCGATACGGCAGCATCCGTCTGAATCAGCCTGAGCCCCTCCGGGGTAGTGCGAACCTCGGAGATAATTCCTTCGGTAACCGAGTACTCTAGCCCCAACGGGTTGCCTATTGCCACTACGGGATCGCCCGAACTTATATACTCTCCCGATCCAAGCCTAGACTGCTGTAGGAATTGGTTGCCCGGATCGACGTTTATCACCGCCAGATCCTTGAGTTCGTCTTGGGCGACAACACCCGTAATCGGCATCCAAGCCCCTTTGAAGGGCTTGGCCCATCCTTCTTTGATCCCCTTGATCACATGGTGCGCCGTGAGAATTTGGCCCGTTGACTTAACAATGATTCCGCTCCCCAGGCCTTCTCCCTCATTGGTAGAGACCTTGAGGAATACCACGCTTCCCTTCTCTTCCTTGGCAATCTGCTGGGTAAACGTGGAGCCGCTTTGTCCCGATCCGCCACACCCCATCCAGCCGATAGCCAGTATGAATCCGAGCGCAATGTGCCGTTTCATCTCGACTCCCTAGTGTTATTTGAGGCGTTCCAGTTTAAATTCATTGCCCTTGTGGTTGAAAACCCATTTTTCATCCCTTTCAAAAGCCACCCCCTCCTTTCCGACCGGATCGTCCATCCGATTTCTTAGTTCAGCCCTTTCGTCGCCCTCTTCGACCGGCAGTAAGCGGTATTTGCATTTGAACAGGCTGTCTCGCCGCAAATATCCCAAAACAATATCCTTTCCGCTTTGGTTTGTGTACTCCAATTCCTTTTGAGTGCCGGGGCGCATCCAGTGCTTGTATTTGACGTCTGCTAGCCGATAAACCAGCCTCCTAAAATAAACCATTCCCCCGGCAGCTATCACAGCGAAGGGTAGCAAGATCACCGCGACCCAAGCCCGCCACAGATAGAGCGGGGAACGGACTTGTAACCTGCCTCTTATGGCTCCTCCCTTGGGTACCACTTCCAAGCCTTCTCGGTCTCGGTGCAGGAAGTGTATCAGATCGTCTGGCGTATAGATACGCTCGACTTCTTGGGGGTTGTCGGTAAAGTATTTCTCCTTATAAACCGGAGTCATGCGAAACGAGCCAGGCGGTATCTCCAAGACGACCTTGAACATATATTGCACTGGAATCGGGCTTGTACGCGCCATGTCAAGCTGGTCGAAGAAGCCAACTTCGCTGGGCAAGAACGGGCCTAGGCGGACCCGGCACGAATAGCGATATTTGTTCTGGGTTTTATGCTCCAGTTTCTCTTCAAGGCGGGGTGGAGTAACTCGTCCTTTCCCGCTAGCTCGAATCCAATACCGCCGATCCTCAGCCTTCATGGGATCGATCCTAGGCTGGCTCGTCTTCAACCGGACTTGATTACCATGCTCATCCGTTGGATCAATATTCAGATAGCTCAATTGCGACTCTAGCGTAAAGGAAAAATTTATCGCCTCGTATTCGTCCATGCCGATGTCGATCGGCTGGTCCGAAGGGGTACTGCGTTTGCGATGTAGAACAATGCGGTGGTCTAGCGGTTTCATCAGCATCGGTTCCAAGCCGCCAGCGCTGAGTTGGGAGATGAGTTTGCCGAATCTAGCACGTTGACTTTCTTCTGTGAGATAGGCATAAAGGACCGCCCCACGCCGGCCTTGATGGTAAGCCTTGTCCGGGTGATTGAACAACCTCCCGTCGAAGGACAGATTCAGCGGCACCGCCCACAGTACTTGTACCACATCCTCGGCAAAACGTGTATAAAGCCCCCGAACATCCTCGTCATTGGTGGTCGCTTGGACATTGTCGGTAAGAAAAAAGGTAATAGGTGCCCATCCAAGCCCTTCTTCAAAAGCCCTGAGCAAATTGGTATAGCTGCCCCATTGTGCGCCTTGAGTCTGGTACGACTCCGCCTTGTTCCACACTAGCGAGTCCGGGTGTTGGGATACAAAAAATAAAGTGCGCGCCTCCAGTTGATGGTCTTGGCAAGCTTTTTCTAGCGAGACCAGCAGTTTCTGTAGCTCACCTGTTTGTTGGAAGCCCTCCATTGAACCAGAGCCATCAACCAAGATGCTGACATTGGTCTCCGCGGCGGCACGAGGGCCGCTAAACGCTAGGCAACACAGCAGAGCAACGTACCAGAGTCGCTGGTTTTCAAATGGCCAATAGATCATAGCGATATAGATGATCCTTAGTCAGCACGTACACGTACTTGCCGAAACCCGCTGGCGGCGCAACCGGCTCTTCTCCGAAAGGATAGCTGCGCAAGGGCATCCCTCCCCGTTCATCAAGACGGGAAAGATGGAATGACGTATTAGCTCCCACTCCCCCTTTTTGGAAGTTGGTGATCAAGCCGCCCATGCCTTTAGTCTTATGGATTTGCTCCAAGTAATATCCGGGACTACACTCCAATTCGGACTTAATTTGCCGATCCAATGGATCGAACAACAGCATTCGATTGTGCTCCATCGCCACATACCAATAGTCGGATTCGATCCGCAATACCTGTAGGGCCCACACCTCGCCTTGGCTAAGTATATCTTTTCTCACCTGTTGGCCGACTAAATTTAGGGCCGCTAGGTCACCCTCTTTAGTCAATAGCCATATTGACGGCTTTTTCGGCTCTTCGCCGTACATCACTCCCGCCCAGGCTTCTAATGTGTCGCCGAGTGGGTCCATATACGGAATTTTCTCTCCTTGTTCTAAATCCAAGAAAGCAACCCTGTTTTGCTCTTCTATTAAGCCCAGATAGGATTCGCTTCCCCGAATTGGAATCATTTCTTCGATAGGCGACGAATTCTCGTATGGCTCTTTCAATTGGTCGAAGATGTCTGTCTCTTTCTTCCAGTATCGATGGCAACTTGCTTTATCTACACTATATACATGAATAGTCAATGCCTCTTGGTCGAGTAGGAAAAGCCGATCCCGGCCAAAGGCAATGTTCTTGATGCGCTCATGTTCCACGGCAATCTGCTTCCACCGAGCGGCTTGAAGCATATCGTCGTTCAATAATGCAGGGGTCGGAAATACTTGAAGCGTTCCCTCCTCAGTGAGCGCGTAAATCCACCAGCGGTCAAAATCCACCTGACGCAAAGAAGCCCCATTGAGTTGAGGCAGGGCGCGTGATTCGCTCTCTATGTAGGTACTCATTTTTCCACTAGATTTACTCACTAATAGAGGCTGGCCGAATACGTTAAAGAGGTCGTCGACTTGGTCCATAATGACCGGCAGCTTCTCGACGGCACTGTCTTTGCTATTTCCAGGAGGTACGTCGGCCATGCAATCGACAGGTTTGCTCTCGACAGCAACGCCGCAAACCGCACAAAAATTAGCGAGCGCATGATGTTCGCGGTTATCCTTGGAACAAGTCCAAGCGTTCTTATCCCAATTCCAATCTTGCATTACTTTTTGGAGTAAGTAGTTACGGGCTTATCATGTTTGGTAGTGGTACGCTTTGAAATCTCAAGCGGTCTCGGGACGTTTTCGGTATGTCTTGGACCGCCCAGTGCTACGACCTCCCGGCCGACAACCGCTAGGAATACCGAGGATGGTTTTCGTTTATTAGGTGGCCGGTGGGACAGGCCGATGCGGCAGAGCAATACCTCTTCCCGCTTCCGCTGAGGAAGGGAAACTGAGGGAAGAGGCTGATGAATGAATTTAGAGCTTAATGCCCGAGAAAATTGAGGGGGGGGGGGGGGGGTAAGTCATTGTTTTTTAACGACCTATGAGATTTAAGACTCGGCGTTATTTCAAGCGCAAAACAAGGCACTGTCATCGCATCAAGCACCGATCCCAACGATGATATGCTTTGTGATATTGACGCTGTGCCCATGTCCTGTTAATCCGACTAAGAGTGCCGCAAACGGCGGAGGTTGTATACCCGCCGCTGTGAATTATAGCTTATTTTATAAGTATTCAGTCAAGACCTGTCAAATGGAAATCGGGTAGTGGTGCGTGTTGAAATCTCAAGTGGTCTCGGGACGTTTTCGGTATGCAACCAAGGCCCCCACATCCTCGACCCCAGCCCGCAACAACTCGGCCACGCTCCATGCCTGGGCAATGCAGCCGCGCGGCGCGAAAGGCGGCTCGGCGTCAAATATCTCTGAGACCATGCCCAAGCCCGCCTCGTTCAGGTGCGCGGCAAAGCCGTCGAGCAGGGCGCGTCCGCGCTGGCGACCCGCGCGACCGTGGCAGCGGCAGAGAGCGGTGATGTACGGGCCGAGGAGCCACCCCCAAACCGTGCCTTGGTGATACGCGCTGTCGCGTTCCCAAGGGCCGCCCGCATACTGAGCGCAGTACGCCGGATCGCTCGGCGCTAGGCTGCGCAGACCGCGCGGGGTCAGCAAGTGTTGGTCAATTACCGATAAAATCCGCCGCGCCCGCGTTCCCTCGACGAGTGGAAAAGGCAACGAGAGCGCGAAAACTTGATTGGGGCGGATGGCCCAATCTGGCCCCTCGGGCGCGACCACATCGCAGAGGTAGCCGCGTTCTTCGCACCAGAACAGGTGCTCAAAGGACGCCAACACCTCAGCGGCGCGCGGGCCGTAATCGGCGCGTTGACCCAAGGTCTCGGCCAAGTGTTGTAAAATTTTGAGCGCATTGTACCAGAGCGCATTGACCTCCACCGGCTTGCCCGTGCGCGGCGTGACCACCCAATCGCCGATCTTGGCATCCATCCACGTCAATTGCACCCCCGGCTCCCCAGCCGCGAGCAGGCCGTCGGCATCAACTCGTATCTGATAGCGCGTACCGCGCTCGTGCCAAGCGACTATGTCCGCTAGCGTCGGCCATAGCACACGGGCAAACTCGTAATCCCCGGTGTACTGCAAATACTTGTAGAGTGCGACAAAAAACCACAAGGTCGCATCCACAGCGTGGTATTCTGGCGCCGCGCCCGCGTCGGGAAAGCGGTTGGGGATCATGCCTTCGCTGACGTGCTCGGCAAACGCCGCGAAGATGCCCCGCGCCTCGGCAAAGCGCCCGGTGACCAAGCAGAGGCCGGGCAGCGCGATCATGGTGTCGCGGCCCCAATCCGTGAACCAGTGATAGCCTGCGACAATGGTGTGTAGGCCATCGCCGCGCCGCACCACAAACTGATCGGCCGCCCGCGCCAGCGACCGCAGCAACGGATCGGCCGCCCAAGGAGCGCACCCCGCCACCCGCTGACGGCGGTCGATTTCGGCGGCCAGGAGTGCGAGGGGGTCGCGGCAGGCGGGCGGTTGAGTAGCCGCCAGTACGCCAACGGTCGCGCTGGGGACGAGCGGCAAACGCAGGTAGCCGGGCGTAAACAGGTCTTCGCGGTGATCGAGGCCGCGTTCTTCCTCGCGCGGATATTGGAAGTTGTAGTACCAGTCTGGATCGGCTTCCCAGGCCGCCCCTGACGCGCGGAGGTGCGTGGCCGGCCACGCCCGATAGGGGCGATAGATCAACACGTCCTCAGCCCAATCGGCTGTTGTTGCCACTCGATCGTTGGCCTGCATCAAGTGGTGATAGTCCCGGCCCGCGAAAAAGGGACGCAACGCCAAACAAAGCGGCTCAGACGCTTCCACTAGCTCGTACGCGACGACCAAGGCGTGCTCGCCCGCGAGCAAAGCCAGCCGCTTGCGCAATACCCACCCATCGCCCGCGTACGTCCACGTCGGCACCGGTTCCAGTGCGAAGTCAGTCAGCCATTGGTCGCCCCGGGGATGAATGGCCCCGGGGAAAATGCGGCAACTTAGCTCGACCCGGCCGGTGGGCAAGACCAAGGTCTCGTCGAGCCGCGACAGCAACACCGCCCGGCCAACCGGCGGACAGGTCGCCACAACCAGTAGGCCGTGGTAGCGCCGCGTGTGCGCCCCGCTCACTGTGGAGGAAGCCCAGCCACCCAAGCCGTTGGTCTCCAGCCACTCGTGCGAGAAGGGGTCCGCGTTGCTTTCGGGTATTGCTGCCCTCACTACTTATTGGCCATAAGCGATTCTACAACCGCTGGTTCGGCTAGCGTTGACGTGTCGCCGATGGAGTCGGTCTCGCCGGTGGCAATTTTGCGCAGGATGCGGCGCATGATTTTGCCCGAGCGCGTCTTGGGCAAACCCGGCGCCCAGTGAATGACATCCGGGGTGGCGATTGGGCCGATGGCCGTGCGCACCTGTTGCTTGAGTTCGCCTTTGAGCGCGTCGGTGTATTCCTCGCCGGCATTGAGCGTCACGTAGGCGTAAATACCCTCGCCCTTGATGGCGTGCGGAAAACCAACGACCGCGGCCTCGGCTACCTTGGCGTGTAGCACCAACGCGCTCTCGACCTCGGCCGTGCCCATGCGGTGGCCCGAGACATTGATTACGTCGTCGACGCGGCCGGTGATCCAATAGTAGCCATCCTCGTCGCGCCGACAGCCATCGCCGGTAAAGTAGTAGCCTTTGTACTGCTGGAAATAGGTCTGCTCAAAGCGCTCGTGATCGCCGTACACCGTGCGCATTTGCCCCGGCCAAGGGGCGCGCAGGGCCAAGACACCCGCGACGCCGTTGCCTTCGATCTCGGTGCCGCTCTCCGGGTCGAGCACGACCGGCTCAATGCCGAAGAAGGGAAAAGTGGCCGAACCGGGCTTGGTGGGGGTCGCGCCGGGCAGCGGCGTGATGAGGATACCGCCGGTCTCGGTCTGCCACCACGTATCGACGATGGGGCAGCGCTCCTTGCCGGCGTTTTTGTGATACCAGCGCCAAGCTTCGGGGTTGATCGGCTCGCCGACCGTGCCCAGCAGGCGCAGGGAAGGCATCTCGTAGCCGGCCGGCCATTCCTCGCCCGCCGCGGCAATTGCGCGGATGGCGGTCGGGGCCGTGTAGAACTGATTGACGTTCCACTTCTCAATAGTCTGCCAATAGCGGTCCGGGTTGGGATAGGTGGGAATGGCTTCAAACATCACGGTGGTCGCGCCGTTGGCCAGCGGACCGTATATGATGTACGAGTGGCCGGTGACCCAGCCGATGTCGGCCGCGCAGAAGTAGATGTCGCCGTCGTGGTAGTCGAAGACGTACTTGTGCGTAGTGCCGGTATAGACCATGTACCCGCCGACTGTGTGCTGGACTCCCTTGGGTTTGCCGGTGGAGCCCGAGGTATAGAGGATGAAGAGCGGGTCCTCGGCGTCCATGACCGCGCAAGCGCAGTCGGCGTCTGCATCAGCCATCAGCTCGTGCCACCAGCAGTCGCGGCCGTCCTGCATCTCCACGGCAAAGTCCGCACGGTCAACCACGATGCAGGTAGCTACCTCGGCGTCCATGCGCGCGGCCGCGTCGGCCATGGCTTGGTCCGCCACGGGTTTCATCAGAATGGGCTTGTCGCCGCGATGCGTACCGTTGCAGGTGATGACCGTGGTACAGGTGGAATCGACAATGCGGTCGGCCAGCGCGTCCGCGGAAAAGCCGCCGAACACGATCGAGTGAATCGCGCCAATGCGAGCGCAGGCCAGCATGGCAATGGCCAGTTCGGGTACCATCGGCAGGTAGATGGAGACGCGATCGCCCTTGGCCACGCCACGCGCCTTGAGCACGTTGGCGAACTTGCAGACCTGTTCGTGTAGCTCTTTATAGGTCAGCGTGGCCTCTTCCCCCGGCTCGTTGCCCTCCCAGATGATGGCGACCTGATCGCCTTTGGCCGCGAGGTGCCGGTCGAGGCAATTGTACGCGATGTTGGTCTGGCCGCCGACAAACCACTCAATCGCAATCGGCCCGGCGTCCATGTCGTAGTTGTACGACCGCACGGTATCCCACTTTTTGAACCAGTGGAACGCCTCGGCCTTGGCGGCCCAAAAAGCCGCTGGGTCGGCGATGGAGTGCGCGTACTCTTCCCGATACTGGTCCATGCTTTTGACGTGAGCGCGGGCGCGTACATCGGCCTTGGGCTCATAGACTTCAGACATGCAAGCTAACTCCTTATTGGGGTGGAAAATCTGCGGTTATACCGCTTTCCTCGCGGCATTCGCACCAGCCGCCGGCGGCAAGGGCCACTCGTCGCCAGCCATAAAGCCGCCATCGACGTAGAGGCACTGACCGGTGACGTAATCCGAGGCGGGCGCGGCGAGAAAAATGGCCGTGCCAACCAAATCGGCGGGCGTCCCCAAGCGATTGAGCGCGACCCGCCCCTCGCCCCAAGCGCGCATGGTCGAATCGGCCCACATCTTCTCGGTGAGCGAGGTGAGCACAAAGCCCGGGCAGATCGCATTGACTTGGATGTTGTGCGGCCCGAACTCAATGGCTTGGCCCTTGGTAAGCTGGCCGACAGCCCCTTTGGTCGCGGTGTACACCGACACGTTGGCCAAGGCGTAGCCGGTGGTCAGCGAGCCAATGTTGATGATCTTGCCGCCTTGGCCGCGCTCGATCATCTGGCGACCGACCTTCTGGCTGAGGAAGTACAGGCCCTTGAGGTTGACGGCCATGATCTGGTCGTAGTTTTCCTCTGAGACCTCGACGATGGGCTGGCGGATGTTCATGCCAGCGTTGTTGAACAAGATGTCTATGGGGCCGCATGGCTCCAAGGCCGCGTCCATGCCCGCTAGGTCGGCCATATCCAACTCAACCGCACACGCCGCGCCCCCGGCGGCCTCAATGGCCGCGACGGCTTCGTCGAGTTGGCTGCGGGTGCGGGCGGCACAGATAACCGTAGCACCGGCCTCCGCCATGCCCAGGGCTACGCCGCGGCCAATGCCGCGACTCGCGCCGGTGACTAGGGCGACTTTTCCCGCGAGCGAAAATAGATTCACAATGCACTCCTTTGTTGTTGTTGGTTGCGTTGGTTAATGATAATCGGGACGGGCGTTCCAGCAAGGCTTTTTAGCTGGGTACTGAAGCGATCAAATACTCCAATCTTTCGCCACCTAACGGCGCGACAGCACAAGCCCGCCCGGCCGGCACCAGCGCGGTCTCGCCCGCGGCCAAGGCCCACGCGCCCACCCGCGCCCGCCCGCGGACGACCGTCAGCGACAGAAACGCGCCCTCAGCCCCATGCTCGGCTTGGCCGCCCGCTAGGCCACAACCGCGCAGCACAAAATGCTCGGACTCTACCAGCACTTGGCCGCGCAGCACCGGATGAGACACCGGCTTGGGCTGGCCTTGGGCAAAGTCGATGACCGCCAGGGCCTGCTCCCAGTGCAGCACCCGCGGCCGGCCGTAGTCGTAAATGCGGAAGGTCAGGTCGCTCGTTTGCTGCACCTCGTACAGGACGACCCCCCGGCACAGGGCGTGTACCGTGCCCGGCGGCAAAAAGAGCACATCGCCTCGCGCCACCGGATAAAAGCGGACGACCTCAGCGACGCGGTTGGCCGCGTGGGCGGCGACGAACTCGGCACGCCCCACGCCCTCGGCCAGCCCGCAAACCACGCGACCGCCGTCTGATTGCAGCACGTACCACGCCTCCATCTTGCCGCTATCGCCCAATCCATGGCGCTGGGCGTACTCGTCGTTGGGATGCACTTGGATCGACAAGTTTTGCTGCGCGTCGAGCAGTTTAACAAGCAAAGGGAAACGCCCCCGGTAGCGCGCCCACACCGCCGCACCGACCAAGTCGGCGCGATGCGTTTCCACCAACTCGCGCAGCGACCGACCGTCCACCGCCCGGCTCTCGCGCCCTTGGTACGCCGACAACTCAAAGGACTCGCCAATGAGCGCATCGTCTGGCAGGGCTTTGCCGTAGAGCGTGGCTAAGCGGCGTCCGCCCCACACCATCGCCCGGTAATAGGGCGTCAACGGAATGACATCGGGCAATGCAGCCATCCCTAACGTCCCAACACCAACTCCCGCGAGATCGCCAATAGCCCCTCCTTGCGCCGCAGGTCAGCCGTTAGCGGCAACTGGGCTACGCCGATGAGTCGCCGCATGATCTCCATGCCGGCAAATTGTAGCGTCAAGCTATGGGAAAGCGGGGGCTCGGTGCCGTAGTGGGCAAACGCCGACTGCGCCAGTTCCAAGGGACGACCGGCGAGCAACAAGTGGCCGATGAGAATACCCACATCGAATTCCGGCGGGCCAAAAAAGCAAAACTCCGGATCGATGATCCACACCTGCCCGCCAGCGCGCACCCAACTGCCTGGATAGAAATCCCCGTGCAACAGGCAGGGGCCATTTTCCAAGTAGAGCGCACCCAACTCGGCCAGGGCGCGACCATACGCCGCGTCCTCTTGCAAGGCCCGAGCGGCCCGCGCCAGCCCGGGCGTGATCGCGTCGAGGTCGAGGCCGTTGTCCGGGCGCAGCGGGAAGCAGTACAAATGCTCGTGGTTGAGCTGACGCATGGCGCGGTTTTCCAAGCGCGCTCGGGTCGGCTCGTCAAAGGGCGCTTGGTGCAGGGCCGCCAACCAGTGGCACAGGCCCGGCAAAGGCGCAAACGCGGCCCGGCCATCCTGGTACAAATCCGTACAATCCGCGGTCTCCCCCAAGTCGGCAAACGCGGCGACAAAATGCTCTTCGTCCCAACCCAAGAAGCCGGGCATGCGCTCGGCCACCAGCGGGCAATCGGCCACAGCTTGGTAAAAAGCGGCCTCCACCAGCACCCGTTCCTTGGGCGCCGGAATGGCCGGGTACTTCTCGACCCAAGGCCGCGCTTGCTTGAGTATGAAGGAACGCTCGGCGGTCTGCACGCGCAGGGTGAGGTTCATATTGCCCTCGCCAGCGCGGCCCAACTCGCGCACTGATTCCGTCGGCAAAAGCCATCCCCGAGCGCGCGCGTACTCGGCCAACGCTTCGGGCTGGTCGAGGTGCAACAACGTGTAATCTGCGCGGTTTTCCATTTTTTGCCTGCCTTAAAGTATGGGACGGCCGGGCCGAGACAATAGCAGAACACCCCCACAGCTTGACATCAAGCGTGCAAACCCTATCAATTGAGCAGTCTCATCGCGCAACGCAGGTCCATTCCACAACCAAGCGACACCGGCGGCCTCAGAATCTATGAAATCTGCGGATCTTGATATGCTCATCCAGCAAGGCACTGGCATCCGCCGTATTCGGGACGAAGCGCGGGAACAAGGTTGCCCAGAACCGGAATTCAAGGTCCGGGGAGCATTTTTCGTCGTTATTTTTCGGCCGGATCCCGAAGTGCGGGAACTAGAAGATCAAGTTACCGGGAAAGTTACCGGGGAAGTTACCGGGGAAGTTACCGGGGAAGTGCGTCTGCTAGATGTAATGTCAGGCGAAATGAGCAGACGACAAATCCAAGACGCTCTCAACTTGAAGCACGAGGATCATTTCCGAGCAACCTACCTGCTCCCCGCCCTGCAAGCCGGTCTAATCGAAATGACGATTCCCGACAAGCCGCGCAGCAGCAAGCAACGCTATCGCCTGACGACAGCCGGGCGCGAATGTTTGAACAAATCTAAAGAGCAGGATAATGGCGAAGATTGAACCGCACTACCACGGGCACCGCAAGCGGCTCCGCGATCGCTTCCTCAAGAGCGGCTTTGACGGATTCGCCGAACACGAGGTCGTTGAATTGCTATTGACCTTGGCCATCCCTCGCTCGGACGTGAAGCAACAAGCCAAGGCCCTGCTCAATCGCTTCGGCAGTCTGCGAGGGATTTTGGACGCGCCCCTAGCCGAATTGCGGTCAGTCAAGGGTATCGGCGAGGTCACCGCGATCTCCCTAAAGGTCATCCGCGGAGCGGCGACGCGCTACTTGCAGGAAGTATCAGAAGAAGCGGAAGTGCTGAGTGACCCGGAGCGGATCAGTAACTTCTGGCGTATGCAGATCGGCCACCTCAAGCACGAAGTATTTGCCGTGGCGTACCTCGACTCGGCATATCGGCTACTTCACAATGGCGTCGAAATGCTTCAGGAAGGTACAATTGATCGCGCAGCGGTGTATCCACGCCGCGTCGTAGAAGCCGCGCTCAAACGCCAAGCGGCGGCCCTTGTACTCGCGCATAACCATCCAAACGGCAACGTCGAGCCGAGCGAGCAAGACAAACTGGTCACGCGTGCTATCGTGCTCGCCGCCGAAACCATTGGCTTGCGGGTTGCCGACCACCTGATCGTGTCGGAGTCGCAGACTTTCAGTTTTAGCAAGGCCGGGCTATTATGAGCCTTGCACTCGTTGGTTTTGACATCCTCATCTGAGAAACGTTCCTAAAACTGCGAATAGGGAATCAGCAGCCGAACGAGGCTCTGAGAAATTTAAGGAGCAATACAATGGCAAAAATCGACATCACCAAGACGGAACTAGTATGGCCCGGCAAGTACGACGAGGATGGTACACTCAGGGAGGTTCCGCGAGTTAATCTGCCTTTTCAAGTGATTGAGACGGTCAATGAAAGCCGCGCCACGCGCGAGGTACAAAAAACTAAAGGATTGTCACTATTCGACATGTACGAAGGTAATGAAGGCGACACCTTTGAAGATGGCTGGAAGAACAAGCTCGTTTGGGGCGACAACCTGCTGGTGATGAGTTCGTTGCTAGAAAAATTCGCTGGGAAAATTGACCTGATCTACATAGACCCGCCTTTTGCGACAGGAGCGGATTTTTCGTTTATGGCTCAGATTGGAGAGTCAAATGAAAAAATTCCAAAGGAACAATCTATAATTGAAGAAAAGGCGTACAGGGATACGTGGGGAAAAGGACTTTCTTCATTTTTCAGCATGATTTCTTCTCGCGTTATGATAATGAGAGAACTACTTGCACCACATGGCTCAATGTTTGTTCACTTGGACTCAACGACATCGGCCACGGTTCGTCAAATAATGGACGAGATCATGGGCTCAAGCCAATTCTGCAACCATATAATATGGAGCTATAAGAGATGGCCAGGTACTCAATCAGTATTTCAGAAAATGCACGACGATATACTGTTTTATCGCAAAACCTCTAAACATCAGGAGCACCGATTCCATAAGCAATATGAAGATGTATCGGAGAGCTACGAAAAGAGATTCGGGGGGAAAACGCAGATTCTTGATCCAGAAACAAGAACAAGAAAAATCACAATTGATGAACCTACTAAAGGACTACCCCTTCGAGACGTATGGGACATCTCCATCATCGCGGGCGTTGGAAACGAAAGAACGGGTTATCCAACGCAGAAACCAGAGGCTCTACTTCGCAGAATCATCGAAACATGCTCTAACCCGAATGATATCGTCGCCGACTTCTTCTGCGGCTCTGGCACCACGCTCGCCGTCGCCGAAAAACTAGGCCGCCGCTGGATCGGCTGCGACTTGGGTCGCTGGGGCATCCACGTCACCCGCAAGCGTCTGCTCGGCATTGAAAACTGCAAGCCCTTCGAGATTCTCAATCTCGGCAAATACGAGCGCCAGTACTGGCAAGGTGTGACGTTTGGTAACGCAAATCAGCCGCCATCCGAGCAAGCACTCTACGAATACCTCGCCTTCATCCTCAAACTCTACGGCGCACAGCCGCTTTCGGGCCTAGCGCATCTACACGGCAAAAAAGGCCGCGCCTTAATCCACATCGGCGCAGTAGACGCGCCTGTGACCTTAGACGAAATCGACAACGCCGTGGAAGAATGCACCAAGCTCAAGCAAAAAGACCTGCATATCCTCGGCTGGGAATGGGAAATGGGCTTACAAAACCTCGTGGTGCCAGCAGCAAAAAACAAAGGCGTCAACCTTTCGCTGTTGCAAATCCCCCGCGAAGTCATGGAAGAACAGGCGACCGCTAAAGGCGATGTCCGCTTCTTCGAGCTGGCTTATCTAAAGGCAACGGTCAAAAAACCGCAGAAACTCACCGCGCAAGTGAAACTGCAAAACTTCGTCATCCCCAACTCGGAACTCATCCCCGACGAAGTGCGCGACAAAGTTGCGAAGTGGTCCGACTACATCGACTACTGGGCCGTTGACTGGGACTTTCAAAACGACACCTTCATGCAGGGCTGGGTCTCCTACCGCACCCGCAAAAACCGCACCCTCCTGCTCGCTTCCGATCCCCACACATACGGGCAACCTGGCAAATACCGAGTGCTAGTCAAGGTAATCGACATCTTCGGCAACGATACCTCGCAAGCTCTTGACGTGGAGGTGAAATAGCATGGCACAAGCCGTCATTAATTACGACCAGGACCTGCCGGAAATCCGCGATCGCTGTCCGTGGGAAAGACCCACGTCCCACTTGGTCAAAGATGCTGCCGTACCTTCCGGCTGGCGCGAGGATACATCCGGCCGACGCCCGAGCAATATCCTATTGGTGCCGAAAATCCGCGACAAAGTAGATGCTTGGCGCGACAGTGACTATACAGGTGCATCCGAAGTCACTCGCCGCTTGTTTGAGTATTGGTTTGACGAGGACCACGAAATCAGCGGATTTAACGCGCCGTTCCGCTATTACTTTTGCCAACGCGAAGCGATTGAGACGCTGGTGTGGCTGGTAGAGATCGCCAATCAGCGAGATGTCAAGGCCCTCATCGAGACATACGGAAAAATCACTCAGAAAGACTTATTCTCAAGTAATATCGAATTTCAGACCACGATGAACGGTCAGCGGCAAATTCGCCGTTATGTGCCGGAACTAAACCGAGATGGCGAACAGGACCTTCCACCCGAAAACCTGCGCCGCTTCGCCTTCAAAATGGCCACTGGTTCGGGTAAAACTTGGGTGATGGCCATGGCCATCGTCTGGTCCCGCTTCCACAAGCAGCGCGTCCCCGGCTCGGAACTCTCCACCAATTTTCTCATCGTAGCCCCCAACGTGATCGTCTATCAGCGGCTAGAAAAGGACTTTGCCAACAATCGCATATTCCACGAGTTGCCCCTGATTCCACCTGAGTGGAAAGGCCACTTCGCGCAAAAGGTGATCTTGCGCGGCGAGACGCCCGAACCGGCCCCCTCCGGGAACTTGTTCCTCTCCAACATCCACCAACTCTACGAATCTCGCGACGAGGAGAGGATACTGGCAAACGCCGTTGATGCCCTTTTAGGCCGGAAGCCCGAAAAAGACCTCGCATCATCCAGCCAGCGTTCCATGCTAGAGCGTGTGAAGTCTTTGCAGGATCTCGTCGTGCTAAATGACGAAGCGCATCACGTCCACCAAGACGACTTGGCTTGGAATAAATCATTATTAGCCATTCACAAAACGCTGCCGCAAGGTCTCTGCGCTTGGCTCGACTTTTCGGCCACGCCAAAAGACCAGAACGGCATGTACTTCCCATGGACGGTCGTGGACTACCCGTTAGCCCAAGCCGTAGAAGATAAAATCGTCAAAGCACCACTCATCGTAACCAAGGCGGACGACCCGAATCAGCCAAACGAAGATCCGGCCGGGATTACAAAAGAAAACGTGGCAGAGAAGTATAGCTACTGGTTGCAGGCTGCCGTGCAACGCTGGCAGGAACACTGGACAGTTTACAAACAGCTCAACACGAGGCCGGTGCTCTTTATCATGGCCGAGAAAAATGTCTATGCGGACGCCTTGGGAAAATACCTGTGGACAACACCGGCATTCGGCTTCAAGGAATCCGAGGTACTCGTTATCCACACGGACAATACCGGAGAAGTTCGGCAAGGAGACCTTGACAAAGCCCGACAAGCAGCGCGAGACATCGACAAGGCCACGAGCAAGATCAAGGCGATTGTCAGTGTAATGATGCTGCGCGAAGGCTGGGACGTCCGCAACGTGACGGTTGTGCTTGGGCTGCGACCTTTCACCGCGAAAGCCGAAATACTCCCGGAGCAGGTGATCGGGCGTGGCCTGCGCCTGATGGCACAGGTAAGCCCAGACCAAACGCAGACGCTTGAGGTACTTGGTACGCGCAACCTGCTCAAAGTCCTGCGCGAACAACTCGAAGCCGAGGGCGTTGGCGTGATGGACACGAAGGAAAATCCGCCGCGTCCAGTCGTCGTCAAACCCATGCAAGAACGGCTTCAATACGACATTGCCCTGCCTATAACCAAGCCGAACCTAAAGCATAATTTCCGCAAGCTGTCCACCTTGGATGTGTGTTCGCTTGAAGCGATTTTCAATCAAGAAGAACTAGCCGAACCATTCCGAATCAGTCTGAAGATGGAATTTACTACCACGGAGACCGAGGTCCATCAAACCGACATTGCTGTTGAGCCACGTCCCGCCCAAGAACTTCTGGCGAGCATCGCCAACAAAGCCGCTGACCGTGCTAAGCTGACCAACCGCTTTGCGGAGATGTATCCGATTGTGCAAGACTACGTCGTGAACCGTTGTTTTGGGCGAAAAATCGAACTGACCGATGAAACCGTCCGCTCTCATCTGGCCCGACTAGAATTGCAGGAGGGCATTGCCAAATACATCGCCCGCGAGGTCGCTACGCTTACCATTGAGCGGCGTACTGTCGAACTTGAGCATGAGAATGCTCTTCTATCCCTGACAAAAGCCTTTAGCTGGCGGCGCAACTTGCCGCCATTGGAAGCAAAAAAGACCATCTTCAACTTCGTGGCCACGTACAACGCCTTTGAGCGCAGCTTTGCCGAATTCCTCGACAAAGCCCAAGACATCCTTAGCTTTGCCGCGCTTGGAACGACAGAACAGGGCGCATCTGGAACCGTGTTCCGCATCGATTACCTAAAGCCCAGTGGGGCCATCGGCTTCTACTATCCTGACTGGATCGCTGTGCAGAAGGCGCGGGACGGTCTAGTGCATTGGATCCTCGAAACCAAAGGCCGAGTATGGGAAGGCACTGTCGAAAAGGACGCCGCCGCACGGGACTGGTGCAAACGCGTAAGCGAAATCACTGGAAAGCCTTGGAAATACACGCGCATCAATCAGTCAGAATTTTCGGACCATCACCCGACGCTGCAAGAACTAGTCATGGCGCAAGCGTTCAAGGTTGCCAATGAGCGACTCAGAAGAATGGATCCCGTAACACAGGATGAGATACGGGCTTGGAGAGACGAGGGGAGACGCTGATGCTTACCGTGCTCGACGCATCAGTGATGATTGCCGCTCTGTTGAAAGACGAAGAGCACAATCAATCGGCCAAAGAAATAGTGAAAAATTTACCTGCCGGAGACTGTATGACGCCAGCTATTTTCTGGTATGAGGTACGCAACGTCCTACTGATGGCGATGAAAAGGGGGCGAATCAAACAAAGCGACCTGAATGATTGCTTGCTTCAACTTACCCAAGATTTCTCGTTCACTGTGGACGACGAACACGACGAAACGGCGGTTTTGGAGCTTGCACAACGCCATGACCTAACTATATACGATGCTAGCTACTTAGAAACAGCCATCCGCCGCAAGGCCAAGCTGGCGACCTTCGACCAAAAACTCGCTACCGCCGCCGCAAAAGAAAAAACCGAGAACCCAGCGGTACAATTGGGCACTGTAAAAGAGGAATGACAACAGAAAAGTAGCGTCTCGCTCGGTCAGCTAAACCGCCACCCCCATCCCCGCCGCCAACTTCTCACCCGCCGCCAAGTATTCCTCCCGCACCTCGGGCGCAATCGTCCGCCAGACCAAGAAGCGCTTGCGCAGCACATTGAGGAAGCTGGTATTGAGCCGCTGCCAGCTCACCACATCGCCGCTGACGCGCTGCAAGTGCATCTCAATGCGGTAAATGCCCGGCATGTCGTCGGTCGGCAAGGTGCGCAAGCACACCCGCTGACTCACGCCCAAATCGTAGGGCGCCAGCCACACCATCAGTTCCAGCCGATAGACCGGCTGCGCGCCGCCCTGCTCCAAGTGAAAATCCACGCCCTCGGTCATAAAGTCGCCCACCGATCCCTCGCCATACGACGAGAAAACTCGATGCAGGTACGCGCACGAGCCTAAGGCATCGCCCTTACCCAGCGTAAAGGGAAAATCAAAGCACCAGTCGTCGCCATCGGGCGGCGGGAACTCCCAGCGCCGCGTCACGTCGGGCACGGCCATGTTGGCGGCCTTGCGCGCTGGATACAAGGTCGAGAGCACCACTACCACCATCACCACCAAGGTCGAGAAAATCGCCGACAACGACGAGTAATTGAGAAACATCCCGCCCAAGAGCGCGTAGTGCGCCAGCAGCAGCGTCGTCGTCTGCCCGACCAAATAGCCCAACACCGCGCCGACAATGGCAAACACGAGGGCCTCGGCGATGAAGAGCGCGGCAATGTGGCTCGGGGCCAGCCCCACCGACGAGTACACGCCGATCTCGCCAGCGCGCTCGTACACGGCTCCGAGCATGGTGTTGAGCACGATCAGCGAGGCAATCAACAAGGGCACAAAGAGATTGCCAATCCCGGCTAAGGACGCCGATCCCATAGACGTGTACACCCGCACGCGGTCGTCGGCCCCGACAAAAAGCGGCACCGCCACCCGCGACACAAACTCCTCCACCGCGGCGAGCAAGGTCTCCCGATCGGCAAAGCCCGCGATGGCAATGGAGCGCAGCGTACCGCCCAAATCGACGACCTGCTGGTAGGGCAAAAACGCCACGTTGTTGGCCAGCAGATGGGTAAAGGTCTCAATCGCAGCCGTGTCCATCAGGCGCGGATCTAAGTCGGCCATTTGCTCCATCTTCTTGGCCTCGGCGACCGTATCCACCGGCATCGGGCTTTCGTTGTCCAAGTCGCGCAGGCCGTCGATGACTTCGCCGTCGATTAAGCCAATGACTCGATAAGACCGTCCCATCAGCCCAATCTGGGCCGTGCCCACATCGGCCGGGCCAATGCCCAAGATCGCCGCCATAGCCACCGGCAGGATACACACGTCGCGCTCATCTGCCGCAAACCAGCGGCTCGCCGGCCCCACCAACAGCCCTTCCAGCCCCATCAGCGCCCCCTCGCCCGGCGTCACCCCGAGCAGCGCCGAGGCAAAACTCTTCTTCTGCGTTGGCTCGCGTTCAATGTCGATATAGGCCCGCTCGCCAATGACCTTGGAAGTAATCCACGACCTCGGCAGCACCTGCGCTTGGTTGCCAAACGCGCTTTTCGCGTAGTCGAGCACCGATAGCTGCAAGCCCTTCCAGCCCCGGTCGCGCAGCAGAGCCCCCTCGTAGCTGGGCGCATTCGGGCGGGGGATCTGATAGAACTTGAGATAGCTCTGCACCGAGGTGAAGGCTTGAGCCGTAAAGGTCAACAGCGTCAGCGTGACGACCGTCAGCGCGGTGCGCAGCTTGCGCTTGCGGAGATTGGAAATGCCCAACGACGCGGCCGCGGCCGTGGCGCTGAGACGACCGATGTCCGCTTCGTGGACGCCCGCCGCCGCCCGCTTGCGCTGGCCGACAGCGCGGGTAAAGCGACCTAAGATCATCAGCAAGGCCGTGCCGCCAATCGCAAAGATGACAAAGGCCAAAAAGATGATGTACGGCGACGAACTCAGCTTAAAGGCCGGATGGATGACGCGCATGATGAGGAAAATCGCCAAAAAGAAAAACGCCGCGCCGGCCACCTGACGGCGAATGTCGGCAAAGCCGAAAAACAACCGCTCGCAGCAAAACGAAAACGGCAGTAGCAGCGCGAAGTAGAAAATGACCCCATAGACCGTGTCGTCCGCCGTCGATTTGATGTCTGGGTAGCCCCGCCCTTCAAGGCCCCACGCCTTGCGCGTGGCCCGCTTGAACTCGCTGTAGCGCCGCGCCTGCAAGTGCTCTTCGGCCTCCAACAGGGCCAAGCGCGCCTCTTCGTGCAGACGCATGAACTTGTCGTTGCGCACCCCGTAGCGCGCCAACTGCTTGATCCGCACGTCGTCGAGGACCCACATGTCGCGCGCGGCCGCATACCCAGGACGCAGCACCACCCCTCGATCCACGGGATAGCCGCGCCCGAGCGCTTGCTTCATCGTCGCCGCATCCACGTCGGCTGGGCGCACCGGATCAGCCACCCAGGCGGCGGGCGCACCGCTCAGCAGGTAGCGCACGCCGAAGAGGCTCGTACTCATCAGCGCTTTGACCTGAGTGCCGGGCTGGGCGTACACCACCGCCGCGAGCGTTACCTTGCTCTCCTCATGGCTCTGCCTTTCGACAAAGTCGGCTCCCCACGACTGCGGCACGCCGTCGCGCTCGTCGAGCACGGTCACGTGATCCAAAACCGACAGGTAGCGCGAGTCAACCGTCTCAAACAAACTCAGTGCCCGGCATTTGAAGAGCACTTGCAGCATCTCGTTTTCCCACCAGCCCCACGGATGCACAGTCGGGTACGTCTCGTCGCCCTCTTGGCCCAGGTCCGGTGCCGAGATGATTTCACCGTGGGGACTGAGTTCGTACGCGCGGATGGCGTTGCTCAATCGGTTGCGCATGATGTCAAAGCGAAAGCGACCCGCGTCGTCGGCCTCTTGGGCGATCAAGGTGCGCACCCCGCCGACCGAGTTCGGGCCGAGCTGTTGATAGGTCACGAGGGCTTGCGGCACGGGCTTTTTGGGCACGGCAAAATTGACGTCGCGGTCAAACCAATAGATCGCACCTGCCAAACTGTGGCCGTAGTCCTCCAGCTCCAGTTTGGTCGGCTTGAGCAGCGCGGCGTCTCGGCCAGCCCACGCCACCATGGCCCCCAGCGTCTGGATCTGCCGAGTGAGGTTTTGCGCGTCCACGGCTTCTGGCAAATCGAGCGGCGTGTCGATCCGCTCGCGCGCGTCGTTGGCCGTGGCCAGGGCGAGGGCTTTCTGGCCGACGAAAGCCGCGGCCTCGCTGGCAAAAGCGAGCGGAATGGGCATGAAGTTTTTCCACGTGCGCTTGGGCGGGGCCAGGCCCTCGTAGTGGCGCGTGGTGTCGCCAAACGTTTCTTCGACCGCCAGGCTCAGCCGCTTGGAATAGGGCGTCAACATGTATTTGATGTAGTTGTCGGTGCGCCACTTGGGATTGTAAAAAGTGCCCATGCCAAAGCTGACCGTACCGGCGGCGTGGCTCGACAGATCCAGCGATAACATCAGGTCGAAGTCGATGCGCTCGGCTTCGCTCATGCGTTCGCGGAAATAGTCGCTGCGGCGGCTGTGGCGGTAGAGGAAATCGTTGATCCCAGACAGGCCCTCAAAGTGCCCGGAGGTCGCCAAAAAAAGCACCGAGTAGTGCGGGCGATATGCTTTGAGCAGTTCCACTAGCTGGAGCAAGGCCACGATCCCGGCCGCGTTTTCCGCGCCGGGCGCGAGGGCCGGCACCACCGAGATCGCGTCGTAATAGGCTTGGACGACGATGGTTTGATCGCGCCACGCCTGTGGCTTTTCGCGGCTCTTGGCCGGCAGCATCTCGGGCGATCCGGGCAGGTACCCATACACGTTGTGCGCCTCCACCCCTTCCCAATCCATCCGAGCATTCAAGTGGACGGCAACCGGCCCATCTCGCCAGCGCGCCAGCAAGTCGAGCGCATCTTGTCGCTCAAGCCAAAATCGCGGGATGTCGACCGGCACCTTGAGGAACTTGTCCGCGGCCTGCTCGCGGTTGACGCCGCCGTTGTCGAAAAAGACGATGGCCTTGGCGCCCAGCGATGCGGCATGGAGGTAGTTTTGGCCGCTGGCAAAATCCAACAGCACCACGCTGCCCTCCACGCGCTGGCCGTCCAATGCTTCGAGCGCACCTTGGCCGCCGTAGATCAGGGGGCCGCGCACGCCGTCCGGCCCCAGCGAGGGCGTGCGTACGCTGTTGGGCCACAGGCTGTAGAGCCGCTTGCTGTCGCCGCCTTGCACCACTAACTCGCCGCCGCGATCAATGGGCACGGCCACCTTAAATGCCTCGCTCTGCACGTCCTCCAGCCCCAGCGCCTCAAACCGCTGGCGCACGTAGTCGCGGGCCTGCCGTTCCCCGGCATACCCCGGTACGCGCGAGCCAAAAGCAGCAAAGCGCGCAATCTCAGCCGCAATCTCCGCTTCGTCTATGTCGGCGACCAAGGCGCGCAGCGCGGCCGCTTGCGCGGGTTCTACCATCCGCGCCTCTACGGGCGGGTTGGGTGCCCAGCCGAAGAAATCGTTGACCGCGCGATTGACCGCGCCCGGATCGCCGAAGCCGACGACCGCAATCATGGCAGCGGCAAACAGCAAGAAAAGCGCATTGAGTAGTTTGGGTTTGGCCATGAGATTCGCTTTGTCTGTGGAATGGGACGAGCGGCTGTCAAGATAGGGTAAAAGCCCAATAAGACCGGCGGGCTTTTTGCCAGGGCCGCTATCCGTCCATCGATCAATGGGCAATTCTACTGACTGGCAGAACCATCCGTAAAAAGTTCGCGCCCATTCAGCGGCTGTACCGGCCGATTGTTGCCATTGACGACAGCGACAAACGCGGCGATTTGCGCTTCAGACAATTCAATGGGCGTCGTCAGCACCAACCATTGGACGCCTTGCGAACAAGGCGGCGTAGTCAACGAGCCATTGTAGCGATAGGAGGACCTCGCAGCCGGTAACAAATCGCCTGCATTCACCTGCTCAACACGTTGCATTTCGCTTGGAGCACTTGGCAAATGCGACAGCAGCGGTTTGAACGCGGCCTGTTCACTACCGCGCTCAATGAGCACCCCAAGGACCGCCAACGCGCCGTCCTCACTTTGGTGGACGAGGTGCATCTCCATGGCAGACGATTGGCCTGCTAAGGTGTGCTCGCTCGGGGCGTGGAAATGGAATTGCCGGAGTTCATACCGCGTACTATCCACTTCAATCCAGTTTACACCCGAGGATGCCACTTCAATTGCGTGTCCATTGTGGTGGATGTGCAGATCTGTGGACTGGTAGTTGAAGGCGATGGCAGGAAGCTCTGCCGACGTAGGATTTACTAGGTCGATCGGCGATTGCGCTGTTCCCTCCGCACAAAGGACATACTCTGGGCTGAGCCGCCCCCAAACGGCTGGTCCGTTCTCGGCACCGTATCCCCACTCGGTCTGCGCGGGCGCGGACGCCGCATCCTCTGACTCTGCGTAGCTTACAAAAACAAAAGCCGTTACTAAGAAAGATAAATAAACTTGAAGTCTGCTCATGTTCCGCTCCTTTTCGTCGATTTCAGGATATTGCTTCCCACGTGCGCTTTTCGCGTACTGAGCGAAAGCGTAAGGAACCATTTAGCAACTCGCAAGTACCCCCTCACCCGTGAAAGTACGCATGCCCTTCGCCCATAAACCAAAAAATATCCACCAAATACGACATGCCAACGCCCAAGAAATACCCGGCGATCAACCCCATGAAAAACGGCCGCGCCTGACGGTAGGCCGCGATCCCGCCATAGCGCATAATCGCGCTCTTAGCCACCCACGCCAGCAAGACTGAAAACGCAATGAGTCGAGTCATCCACAGCGGGGCTACCGCAATGCCCACCGGGTGTAGCGGCCACCAGTGAAAGCGATACTGGAGGAAGGCCAAAATCGAGTACGCCACCATGCCGATCCCAAAGTAAGACAGCTTGTTCCAGTCGGTCGGCCAAGGATCGTTAAAGTGGCGGATCACTCCGTTGTACGCCATGCCGCCGGCACCGCCACCAGCGATAAAATACCAAGAACCAAAATTGCCCGCGCCGTATTTGTAGCACAGCGAAAGGACGAAATAGAGGCAAGTAGTGAAGCCGACGACCGCAGCAAGGCCCAGCGCCAAGGCCATGGACCGGCGCACCCGGTACAGTTCACCGAGCCGGGCGCCGTGCGCGGCCGCGGGCATGAAAAGCGATTGCACATCGCCGAACCAAGTATAGGAAACCCCCAACGCCACTAAACCGTGCCCCCCGATCCCGGTGCCGGTTATCGCCAGAGCAAAAGCCTGAGCACCCACCGGCGGCGTCAAAAAATAGACCCCGGCCTGCACCACCAAGCGCGTGATGCCGTAGTAGGCGACCAACACGCCAAAGACAAAAAGCGCGGCCAGGTGGAGATCCATCCCAGACCGCCACAGCCAGCCGAGCATGTACCCCAACGCGGCCGTGAATCCGCAAACCGCCGTGCGATAGGAAACCATTTCCTCGCGGTCATCTATCGTCCGGCGTCCCCCCAAGGCTTGGCGCACGACAGCGAGTACATGCCCCCGCGCCATCCACAAGCTCAACAACACCATCGCCGTAAAGCCGCCCCACGCCTGCCAAGAAAGCGACTGCATTCCCCAGACGAAAGCGTCGGGCCGCGTCACGTCGTAACCGATGCGGTTGGTAATGCCCTCTTGCACCACAGCCACCAAATAAAAGAACACGATGCTGAACGAAACGCTGGTGCTGACCAAGTACATAAAGCCGATCACCGGGAAGTAAAGCATCAGACTGATGGTGGGAAATTCCCGGCTCAGTTGCAGATTAACGGCGTGGTTGAAGTTGATCTTGGGAAAGCCGATGTAGAACGAGCCAATGATGTTGAACAGGATCATCGCCAATGGAATCGCCGCGCCAATCCAAAACCCTTTGGAGCGCACAATCGCCCGCCCGTCGTCGTCGATTAGCAACCTCGGCATTTCCATCAGCGGGAAAACCAGCCGCTCGTGCTCGACCCACTGGCGGCGGAAGATCACGACCAAGCAAAAGCAGGCGAAGTACACAGTCAGGATCAGACTCAACAGCCAAAACAGCGGCCCGATCCAGACCTCGAACGGCAGGGCTTGGCCCTTGGGCAGCCCCTCGTAGAACCAACGCATGGCATCGCCGTCAGCGCGGGGAATGACCCAATCGGGCAGGTAGGGATGGATGTTGCCCGCCCAGTCGTTTTCCGCGGTCGCTCCGTAATACGGCGATGAAATAATCGCCAGCAAGGTGCCGACGATAAAGGTCGGAATCCCGGTCGCCGCCAAGCCCATGATCGCAATGATAGCCAACTCGGCCGGCCGCAACGCCCAGGCCGGCCGCAGCCACCGCACCAGCGCATTCGCCAGCAGAATTACCACAAAGCAAAAGCCAGCGCTCGTTGGAAAATACGACCACGTAATCTCCGAAGAGCGCACCATCCAAATCGAATAGGGCGCTCCCACGACAATGGCCACTACGACCCCCAGGCCCAACAAGGCCGAGCGCAGCGTCATGTTGTACCGCCGCTGTCCAAGCGATGATTTACAGCGTTCATTTTTTTGTATATTTACTGCTTAGTATGTCAATAGACCGCTTCATACCCTTTCTCCTCGCCCTGCTGCTGACGGCTTGTTCCAACAGCACCGGGCCGAATGGCAGCCCGCAAGCCCGCTGCACAGAAGCACCCGGCACCATCTGCACTTGGGCCGGTACGGGCGAAGCTGGCTTCAATGGCGACGGCCAACCGCTGCTGGCCTCGTCGCTGTACTGGCCGGTCGATCTCACCTTCACTCCCTCGGGCGCCTACCTCCTCGACTGGAACAACCACCGCGTGCGCCGCGCAACCCCAGCAGGCACGCTCGTCACCGTCATCGGCACGGACTTCGTCGGCGATGGTCCGTACGACGAATCCGATCAAGGGCCGCCCGGCGCGCCCGGCACTGAAGTCCACCTCAACCACCCGACCCACATCCTACCGCTGGCCGACGGCACCCTGCTCCTGACGGCTTGGCACAATCACAAGCTGCGCCTCTACGACCCGCAGACCGGGCTTGTCCAAGTCATCTGCGGCGCCGGTCCGGGGTTTGCCGGCGACGGCGGACCCGCCCGCGACGCGCTCCTGAGCCAGCCACCGCAAACGGTCTTAGGCCCCGACGGCGGGCTGTACATCCTCGACCAGCGCAACCAACGGGTGCGCAAAATAGCCCCGGACGGCATTATCACTACGGTCGTCGGCACCGGTGAAGCCGGATTTGCTGGCGATGGCGGCCGGCCGCGCGACGCGCAACTGAATCTGCCAGCCGGTGCCAATCCGCCGCCAGCGGGCAGCTTAGTCTTTGGGCCGCAGGGGCGGCTCTACATTGCCGACGCCCTCAACCACCGCATCCGCCGCGTTGACTTCGACCGGGACCGGATCGAAACCGTGGCCGGGACGGGCGCACCCGATGGCAGCGGCGACGGGGGGCCGGCCCGCCGCGCCGCCCTCAACAACCCGCGCGACTTGGTTTTTGGCCCCGACGGGCGGCTTTACATTGCCGACGAACTCAACCACCGCATCCGCGCCCTCGACCTCGCGACCGGCATTATTGAGACCGTTGTCGGCAGCGGCGAGGCGGGGTTTTCCGGCGATGGCGGCCCGGCCCGCCGCGCCGCCCTCAACCGACCGACCGGACTCGACTTTGACCCGCAGGGGCGGCTTTACATTGCCGACGCGTACAACCACCGCATCCGCCGCGTCGTCTTGCCATGATCTACCTAGCCCTCTTACTCATCCTATCCGCCTGCGGAGAACCGCCTACTGGCCCTAGCGGTCCCTACGGACGCATCGAAACCTTTGCCGGCACCGGCGAAGCCGGCAAAGGCCCGGAAGAAGCGGAGTTGCGTCAAGCGCTCTTCTACCTGCCGCAAGACCTGACCTACGGCCCCGACGGGCGGCTCTACATCCTCGACTGGAACAACCACCGCGTCCGCGTGGTCGCCGACGGCCGCATCAGCACCCTGATCGGCACCGGCGAACTCGGCGATGCCCCGGCCGGCCGGGCGCGGGCGATCGGCCTCAACCATCCCACTCACATCTCTTTTGACCCACTCGGACGCCTGATACTCTCGGCTTGGCACAATTCCATGATCCTGCGCTACGACTTTGCCACCGACTATGTCGAGCCGATCTGCGGCACGGGCGAGCGGACCTATAGCGGCGACGACGGTCCCGCCGCACAGGCGACCATCAATCTGCCAAGCGCTACCGCCTTCGACCCGCTCGGACGCATGTACATCTCCGACCAGGAAAACCAACGCATCCGCATGGTCGACCTCGACGGCACCATACGCACGGTCGTCGGCACGGGCGAACCGGGTTTTTCCGGCGATGGGGGGGCCGCGGACCAAGCCCAAATCTGGGCACCTGTAAGCCAAGCCGCCCCGCCTACGAGCCGCATCGCCACCGACGAATTCGGCAACCTCTACCTTGCCGACACCTGCAACAACCGCATCCGCAAGGTGGAAGCGACCACGGGCATTATCACGACCATTGCCGGTAACGATTTGAATCCCGCCGCCAGATGCCGCCAGCGCAACGACCCCATCACTATTGCCGACTACACCACCTTCTCCCCCGCACCCGAGAATGCTGAAGGGGGGACTGACGCGCGCGCGGTTTCTCTGTACTGGCCCTGCGACGTGGCCATTGACTCGGAAGGGCGCGTCTTTGTCGCCGACACCTTCAACCACTGCATCCGCCGCATTGACCTCGACGGTACCATGCACACCGTAGCGGGCCAATGCGGCCAATCCGGCGACAGCGGCGACGGCGGCCCCCCGCAGGCTGCGCGGCTGAACCGCCCGTATGGAATTGAATTGGACGCGGACGACAATCTCTACATCGCCGACACCCGCAACCACCGCATCCGCATAGTAGCCAGTGGCCATTAATCCCCCCGATTGCCCTCGACCACCACCGCCCCGGCAAATCCCTCATCTACCATTCGCTCGGCAAAGGCCCACACCTCGGATTGAGGCAGTAGCGCGTTGTTGCTGATGATCAAATCCGCCCCCACGTGGCGGACACCGCCCAGCCCGTCTAGGCTTTGCAGTGCGCTGTTGCCGCTGACTTCCAAAAAGTCCCGCACCCGCGCCAAGTGCAGGCCCGCTAGGCTTTGCAGCGCGTCGTTGAACCAGATGTCCACGCTGCCTTCGATCGCCACGAGATGCGGCATGTCCGTCAGGGACGTAAGCGACTCATTGCGGACGAGTGCCAATCCCCCGTTGACAGAGGCCAAATTCTCCAGCCCTTTGAGCGAGCGCAGTGCTCTATTTTCAAAGATCAACAGCCCTTCCACCACGTGCGCGGCTTTGCCAGCCACCGGCGTGGGTAAGGGCGGCGATGCGTCTGCCGGGCCTAACCCTGCGCCCACGCTTTCAAGCCCCTCCAATCCCGCGAGGCTTGCCAAGCGGTCGTTAAACCAAATTTCGACGCTGCCCTCAACGCGCCTCAGCCCTTCCAAACCGGTCAGCGCGACTAAGCTGCTCCCGACGATCTGTAGGTCGCCGTCGATGATGTACGCAGCACCGCCTTTTTCGCGCAGGGCCGCAATGTCGGCTGACGACGCAATGACAACGCCCTCGGCCAAGACGACCGGCGCGACCGGGGCCTTGCCACAGCCTGCCAGCGCGACCAGCAACGGCAAGATCGCGCGCTCAAAAATCCCGCGCACACCGGATCCCAATATCTATATCAGTCAACAGGGGATGATAGGCTTCCCGATTCGCCGCTGGCAGGGACTCCTTTTCAAACCACCACGACCCGCCCCGCAGCACTCCAAACTCCCCGCGCAGCGGCCCCGGCGGATTATCGCGTGGACTCTCGGCATAGTACAGGTCTCCGTACCAATCGGACACCCACTCCCACACGTTGCCCGCCATGTCGTGTGCCCCGTATGGCGACGCACCAGCCGGACGGCTGCCCACCGGCTCGGTCGCTCCGGCGATAAAGCGAAAGTTGGCCTCGTCTCCTGCCAACTCGTATCCCCAAGGATACACGCGCCCATCGGTTCCGCGCGCGGCCTTCTCCCACTCGGCCTCGGTCGGCAGTCGCAGACCCGCCCACGCGCAATAGTCGATCGCGTGTTGACGGTTCGTGCAGTTGATGGGATGCGTGTCTTCTATCTCTTTGTCCCAGTTGCAGTTAGGCGCGTAGGCTGGCTCTTCGCAGGCCCCGGCCTCCACGCACTGCCGGTATCGGCCTATGGTGACCTCGAACTGATCGATGTAGTACGCGGAGAGAAAGACCGGGTGCGGCGGCCGCTCGTCCGGGTCGCCCGCGTCCCAACCCATCACGAAGAGCCCTTCGGGTACGAGGACCATGGCGTGATCGGCTTGGTCGGTTTCAGCGACGGGCGTAGGAGCCTCGCCGGGCGCAGTGGGCGCAACAACGCGCTCGCCGCGCGCGCTCGGCGGCCCTGAGGCCTGTTGACCGCAACCCAGCGCCAACAAGGCCATGCACATTAGTGCGCGACTCACCGGGCGAACCCTCAGAACACGACCTGCGATACGGCCTTGGAAATCAGCGCAATGGCAATGGCCGTCATGCCGATCAGCCCCACACCGCACGAGTACCCGGCCAGCACGATGGGCGCGTACGCGTACCACCGCTCCGGGCCAAAGCGCTTTTGCAAGTAGAAGCGGCCCAGCAGAGCACCAAGGAAGTTGAGGATGGCAAAGTGCGGCCAGCCGCCGAGGCCCGCGACAAAACCATAGAAAATCCCCAGCGGTGCGCTGAGTGCGCTCAGCAGTGCGTACAACGCGCCGCTAAAGACCAGCCCAATCCCGATGTAATCCCAGCGAATAATTTGCGTTACCAAGCTCTGGCCCGCGCCCGGCAGAGTTGACTTGGCCCAGAACGCCTGCATGGTGGCGTGGAAAGGCCACATCTTTTGCACGAATGGGTACGCCGAGGAAGGAATCGGCCCCAGCTTCCATATCAGCGACCAGAACAGAAAGCTACACGCGAACATGACAGCCAAAGTCAGGGCCGTCATCTTGACGATGCTGCCAAAGCGAGTGCGCGTCAGCTCCAGCTGCTTGAACACTTGCGCCTCGTAGCCCCACTGGAAGATCGGCACCGGCGCGAACCAGATCCCGGCCCCTTGGTAGCCGGACAAATAGAAGCTGGCCTCGCGCAGATAGGGAAAAGTTACCCCCTGCGGCGACCCGGTCAGGCCGATCATCCGCGTGCCGATGTACGAGTAAATCGGCGTCCACACAAAGCCAAAGAGCGCGGTGATCCACCAAGGGAAATCGGGCACCAAATAGTACACCATCAGCACGAAGCACAGCGTGCTCACCGCCCAGATTCCCAAGGCCACGACCATGCGGATGTCGCCGCGCTCGGGGCCAGGCTCTCGAACCGTTTCCCGAACCTTGCCAGCGGCGAGCAAGACTTTACCTGCGGTATAGAAACCCATAGCCGCGACCACGATGGCCCCCCCTAGCGAAAAGCTCAGCCAGAAGTCAAAGGTATTGGCAATCTGGGTGGGGATCGACGACATGCCCGGCTCCCAAGTGTGCAAGATGCCGTAGGCATAGAGGATGGGATTGGCGACCAAGTTGACCAAGATCGACGAGGCAAACACCCCTACGACCACCCAGAACGGCAGTACGAGGCCGAATAGCACGTGGATCAAATCCGTAGCCAAGCCGATGACGGCAGCGGGTAAAACGGCCTTTAGCAGCACGGTGAAGTCGATGAAGGGAATCGGCAAGATCGACACGGTTTCGGTCAAAAAAACCGACGACAGCGTCGGCACCACCACGTAGAATACGCCCCACACAGCCCCGATAAAAGCCCCGGTGCTGAACACGTGCCAGCGCCACCCCTCCTGCTTGGCTGAGGTTTCAGCGAGGGCGGTCGCCCCTCCGGCCTGCACATAGGCCATGGGAAAGGGCAGGCGCTCAATGTCGTGGGTGATGCGGAAGAGCACGTAGCCCAGCGACAGGGCGTTGACGCGCTGCAAGGCAACGGCGCAGAGGAGGATGACGATGGGCTTGAGCCACGCGCTGTCTAGGAAGCTGCGCTCTAAGAGAGCGGCCGAGCCACGCGGAGGCACGACCCAAGTTGGAATGTGCTCGGCCAGTCCGTCGGCTTGCGGCGATTGGATCAAATACTGATCCCAGATCAACACGCCGAATGGGCCGCCGAAGAGATCGGCCCCGGTGCCCAGCTTGCCGCCCATCATTACCAAGCCGCCGGCCACCCAGTAGAGGATGATGATCTCCTGAGTCCGCAGGGATACGAAGGTGCGCTTGGCCATTTCGATGAAGAGAATGAGCGTCACCCATTCGGCCCCTCCGGCCATGCTCATCCCGGTCACCAACCCGAGGTAAATCGCGCCGGGCAGCATGACAAAGCCGACGAAGAGCGCCGCCCACAGGGTCTTTGCATTAAAGCCCGGTTCAAAAGAGGCATCGGCGGGCATGATCGCGAAGCGCTCTTGGACGTTGGCCGACGACAAAATCACTCCCCTCGTTTGCTCAGTTCTGCACCGACTCGTCGTCTAAATGCCGCAGGTGTTCTTCGTACACGTCAATCTGCTCGGCGTATTTTTGGCGCAAATCGCGCAGATAGCTATTGAAGAACGCCCGCTCCACGCGCTCTCGCACGTCCCGCTCCACCGAATTCCGCACCCGCGCTAGCGCTAGGTCGTGATAAACCGCTGGGGAGCGTTCGATAACCCGAAAGATCGAATAGCCTCCCCTCGTTTGGATCGGCCCTTGGAGTTGATTCAGTTCGGCGTTCATCACCGCATTCATCCAAGCCTCCCCCAAAAAGGGAGCCTGTGATTCGGACACGTACAGGAGGCCGTCTTCGGCGTTGCGGCGCACGCTGTGGACGCGGGCCAATTCCGCCCACTCGGCACCGGCCGCAATCTGCGCTGCAATCTGACGCGCCTCGCTCGGGGTTTCGAGCAAGATTTCCTCTAAACGGGCGTGCGCGGGCGTGCGAAAGCGGTGCTTGTGCTCCTCGTAGAAGGCCCGTAGCTCGTCCTCGGTCGGCGCGGGAGCCTCGGCCAAGATCTGCTCGCGCAGCGCTATCAGCATCAGATTGCCCAACGCTAGTTCGTGCGCACGCGCAAAAGCCTCGGTTTTATCAAGGCCCTTGCGCCGGGCGTCGTGGGCCATAAGGCGGTTGGGAAAGTGGTCCGCGGATAGTTTCTCGTTGACGGCGTCGGCCGTGGCTTCCGGCCACAATCGGCCCGATGGCCGCACGGCTTCTAAGACCTCGGCCACATCCATCTGCAAGCCCTCGAAAGCATAGACCGGGTGCTGGCGCTCGGCCTCGCCCAAGTCCACCAGTTTAGCCGCGCCCTGTAAGACGCTTACTACAATATCCATGCCTTCGGCGTCAAAAACCGTCTCCAAGTCCCACTTGAGATGCCGCAGGTACGATTCGCGCCGTTGCTTTTGCTGCTCGTCGCCGAGCGCCTCGCGGATGCCGTCCTCGACCTCGATCAATTCGGCGCGACGACGCTCCGCCACTTTGGCGATGACGAATCCACCGTGAAAAGGTATCGGCTCGGTCGCGCCGCCCACGGGTAGGGCAAAGACGGCTTGGGCTAGGGCGCGGGGACTATCAAAAGGTGAATAGGCCACCTGCCGGACTTCACCAGTATGCACGCCATAATAGGGATCCGCGGCGAATTGACGGCCCACTTCCGCAAAATCCTCGCCCTGTGCCAAAGCACTTGTTACCTGCCGCGCCTGTTTTCGGTCGGGCACAAAAATCTCCATAGTGGTGACCTTTTCTGACCATCCCGGCCGCGCATAGGCTTTTTCGATGTCGTCTTTAGTCACCGCGATCTTAGCCTCGACATTGCGCTGCAACATCGCATCGGCGAGGGCTTTGGTCTCGCGCTTGGCAAGTTCGGCTAAGACCGCTTGGTCGCGCTGCAACGCGCGTGCATTGGCCGCCAAGAGCAACACCTCGCGGTCAATGAGCGTCTGCAAATTGTTCCGGTGCTCGGCGCGCAAGGCGGCTGTTTTGAGGTTGGCTTCAAAGGCGTGGAGATCGGACGCGGTAATCTCGACCGCGCCGACTTTGGCCAACAGATGGGCGTTGTCCGGCCGCTCTTGGCCACAGCTAATGCAGGCCCCGACTAGCAGGCCGACCAACCGCGTTTTGTGCATAAAAAGAGGAGCTAGACGGAAGGTCCAGCCCCTCGCAATGAGATGTCCTGCCATAGTGATATTCAACCCGCTCCGCTCGCGCCAGCCTTTTCCCTCGTTCCTTGGTCCACGGCAAAACGGAACTCGACGTCAATGGTCTCTTCGGGATTGCCACTGGCGTCAAACGAAAGCACGAATTCGCGGAATGTGAGCAGCAACTCGTCGTTTTCCGGCAGCAATGGATCAAAGACCAACATGCCTTTTTGGCGGCTATCGCGGAAGATCGGTCGATCGCGATGAAAGACCGTCTTGTAGATAATGCCCATGCGCTCCAAGTTGATTTCGCGCTCATTGCCCGAAGTGCCCAGCTCCATTTTGTAGTACTTGGTGAAGCTGTTGCCTCCCTCCACGACAGCCCCTTCGCGCCCGGGATCGTAGTAGCGATAGGTCTCGCCGCCCGATTCCATGATCGCCTTGGCCGGATCGAACTCGATCTTGGCATAGGTCTTGTTTATGACCTCGACTTCAAAAACGGTGAATCTCGGAGGGATGTAGCCCTTTTCGGGATCAAGGTCGTCGCGGGTGTAGGGGTTGACGTGGCGACCGTCGTACAGGGGCGGGAAGCGCCCGTTGAGCTCGGCGTCGCTCAGGTGTCGCACCCGGATTAAAAGCCCCTCTTTGCTAAAGACCATCGAGCTGTCGTCTGGATCGATGGTGTAGTCGCCGCGGCCTGCGGGCGGGACGGGCATCACATGCAGATCGTACACCATTTCGGGCGGCACCAGCCCCCCGCAGCTCCAGACCAACCCGAGCGCCACTAAGCCGACGAGCCCCATGTACTTTGCTCTCATAAAATTGCAACTCCCGTTTTGCTACCAGTCGTCAATTGGTTGGTTCCTCGGTTTCAATGTCGATTTTTTCTACGCCCGCCATGGTGGCCATTTCCATGGCGTCGATGATATGGCCGTGCGCCGCGTCCGCGTCCGCGGTGATAATCAGCGTCGCTGAACCGGTGCGGACCTTTTCTCGCTCTAACCAGCGCGCGAGCTGCCCCATCGCCACGAACTGGCCGTTGATCTCAAGCTGGCCCTCGCTTGAGATGCGCAGATTCAGCTTCTTTTCGGCTTTGAGTTGGTCGTAGTGAACCGAGTCGGGCAGCTCGATCTTGAGCTGGGTGGCCTTGACAAAGACCGTGGTGGTCATAAAGAAGATCAGCAGCAGGAACACGGCGTCGATCATCGGCGTCAGGTTCAGCTCAAACTCGCCCGCTTTTTCGGCCAGCGATTGTCTCCGTTTAGCCATGGCGCTATCCTTCTCCGCTCTTGGCGAAAGCAATGGCCTCAATGCCCTCGCCGCGGGCGATGTCCATCACCTGCACCACGTAGGCGTGCGGTATTGAGCGCGCGGACTCCAAAATCACGTTCTTGGTGTTGTCCGTCTCAATGACTTGCCGGATCTTTTCCGCCAACCGCGCCTTATCCGTGACCTCGCCGTTGACTTGGATCGTCTGATCCGGGTCGATCACGATGTTCATGTCCTTGGTCGCTCTCGACTCGCCTTCGCCCCCTGGCAGATCTACGCTCAACCCCTTGGGATTGACGAAGGTGGTCGCCACCATAAAGAAAACCAACAGCAAGAACATGCAGTTGATCAGCGGAGTCAGATCCGGGTTTTCCGAGGTCTTAAAGGCCCTTTTGCCAAATCCGCTCTTTCGTCTCTGCCGCATGGCCGCGTCTCTTTCTGCCTAACTGGCCTCCCGCTGACTAGCTTGGAAGCGCACCAGCAGGGTATTGGCGAAGGCGTGGCAGTACAGCTCCACGCTCTTGAAAACCTTTTCCGCCCGGCCGGAGAGGTAGCGGTGGAAGACGATGGTCGGAATGGCGACGATGAGGCCGCTGGCCGTCGTGATCAGGGCTTCGGAAATACCACTGGCCACCGCCGCCGGATCGCCAGCCCCAGCGCGGGCAATCGCGTCAAAGGCATTAATCATACCCATGATCGTGCCCAACAACCCCATCAGCGGAGAAAGGACGCCAATGGTTCCGAGCGCGTTGAGCAGCCGGCCGAGATACATCTCGCCGGCTTCCTCAGTGGCCAAAATCAACTCTTGGCGCATGTCCTCTAGATCCGTGCGATTTTCGAGCACCAAGGTATCGTAGCGCTTCACCAACGCGGCAAAGATGAAGTTGAGCACGCCACGGCCGTCGCGAAACAGCTCAACGGCCCCGCCTTCGCCTTGGCTTCTGAGCACGTCCTCGGCCTGGTTGAGCTGCTGTTCGGCTTCCTCTTCGCCCGGGACCGTCAGCAGCCGCCACAGCCGTTCGATGATGATGGCTAGGGCGATCAGCAAGCAGAGCAACAGGGGCCACATGATAGGCCCGCCCTTGAAAAACTGGTCGACTAAAAAATTCTGCTCCATTACAACCTCCCGGTATTGTGTCCTACTGTGCGTTGCGTTAAAACCTCACTAGAGCCGATTTTCCACAATCCATTCTCGGTGTAGCTTGGCAAAACCGACCACGTCGGCGTTTTCCGGATCGTCCCCACCCTTTTCTTCCACGACCTGATACTTTTCCACGGCCTGCGACCACTGGCGCGTGATTTCATAGACCAGCCCCAAGTTGCAGTAGGCCGCCAATTCGGTATGGGTGCCGGGATAATCGCGGATGATTTTCTGTAGCGCGGGCACGGCCCGCTCGTAGTCTTTGGCTTCAAAGAGCTTCATGGCCTCGTTGTAGCTAAAGCTGGCTTGGATCTCGCGTAGCTCTGCTACCAACGCCGTGGCCCGCGACGCCTCTTCGGAGTTGGGATATAGCTTGAGTACTTTCTCGTAGGCCGTCATGGCCTCGTCATAAGACTGGATATTGTAGTAGTAGTCGCCAATGGTAAACTGCGCTTTGGGGGCAAATTCGCTCTCGGGGTAATTGGCAACTAGGCCTTGCATCGCGCCTACTGCTTGCTCCATCTCCTCTTGTTCGACAAAAGACCAAGCCAACGCGTACTGCGCCGACCCGCCGTATGGCCCTTGGGGATATTTGGCCAAGAGTGCTTGGTATGCGGTCGCGGCCGCGGCAAAGGCTTGATCGTTGTAGTGGTTTTCGCCGATGAGAAAAAGCGCTTCTTCTTCGTATTGGGACTGGCGATCGCGCTCGACCAGTTCGCTAAAAGCGGCCGCGGCCTCCTTAAACCGCGTCAGGGCTTGGAGGCTGTGGGCCAGATAGTACTGGCCGTGAATGCGGTTGGCGTTGCGCGGATAGGTGTCGACAAAGGATTTGAAGCTCTTGGCTGCTGTATCGTAGTTGCCGTAGCTGATTTCGGCAAAACCCTTGGAGAAGGCCAAGTTGCCGCTCTCGCCCGAATTCGGATAGCGCTTGAGCCCTTGGGCAAAGACGCGGGCCGCTTCCTCGTACTCCTTTTGCTGTAGCAGCGCATTGCCGATGATGGAATAGGCGCGTTCTTTGCGGTAGTAACCCGCCTGATTGTCGTCTTCAAACGGCATGTCGAGGAGCTGACGAGCGAACTTTTCGGCTTGGACAAAGTCCTGCTGATCGTAGTACAGCTCCGTCAGGAGCATGCTAAAGGTCGCCTGCTCTTGCGGGTCGCCCGACGCGGCAATGAGTTCTCGATAGTAGCTAGCCGCCTCTTCTTGCCGCCCCAAGCGGATCATGCCCGCGCCGAGGGTGCGGAAGGCGCTGTCCTTTATCTGGGGTGCGGGCGCGCTTTCGAGCAGGGCCTTCATGTCCGCCAGCGATGCCTCATAACTTACGCGCGCTTGGGCCGTGTCGCCGACCGCGTCTTGCTGTTTGGCGACCTCGTAGTACGCACCGCCGCGGGCCAGCAGCGAATTTTGCAAGAGGTGCTCAGGCGGATTCAGCGCAATGGCCTGTCCCCAAGCGCGGATCGCACCGGCGAAATTATCCTCGGCAAAATGCACTCGGGCCAAGGTGTAGTACATCTGGCTCTTTAGGGTGTCGTCACCGGCTCGATCCAAGGCGCGCACTAGGGCCTGGCGCGCCTTTTCGTATTCTCGTTTGCCCAGGTATAGCTCGGCCAACTCGACCTGCACGGTGGGCCACTTGTCCCAACCCTCTTCCACCGTCTCATAGGCGGCGATGGCGTTATCTGAGTCCTCAAGGCGCTTGTAGGTGAGCCCCAACTCCATCCGCGTCGTATGGCGCAGTTGCGAATCCGGGAAGCGGTTGAGGAAGGATTTATAGAGATCCTCGGCCCGCTTGAGATCGGAGGCAGCATAGGCGATGCGGGCCAACTGCAAAAGGCCGTTGGGCGCCGCCGGATGGTCTGCATATTCATCGACTAACCGCTGGTACAGCGGCCGCGCTACTTCGTTTTTCTCGAGGATTTGGTTGGCAAAGCCCGCGTTAAAAAGCACGTCCGGTATCAGGACATGGTCCTCGCGCTGGCTCAAAAGCTGGTCGTAGCCTTCGAGTGCCTTGGCGATCTCCTCGTCTGCGCTAGCCGGATCTGCGCCGCGAATCTGCCGCCCGTATTCTTGGTGGCACTGGGCGATGCGAAAGAGAACCTTGTAGCGGTCGAAGCCGATGCGCTGGGCCACATCGCCGTAGGCATTGAGGTATATCTCGTACTCTTGGGCCGACTTGCGGTACTGCTGTTGGTCGAAAAGCATCAGGGCGACCGTTAGCTGCGTACGCGCCTGAAACAGCTTGTCTTCGACCTTTTCGATGGCATCCTTGTACGCGGCGATGGCCGCTGTCGTGCCCCGTTCCTTCTGCACCAATTCGGCGGTGCGGATATAGCTATTTTGCACCAAGATCGGCTCAACCGCGTATTCGGCCGGGATTACGGCATAGGCGGCGAGCGCCTTGGCGACCTCGCTGTTGCGCGCGTAAATATCGCCCTTTTTCAGGTGAGCTTTGGCGACTAGCTCGCGCGCGGTCTCCTTGACCAACCCCTTGAGCTTGAGGGTGGTCATTTCGATGATTTCTTCCTCGGTCATCTGCGCGAAATCGTAGCGGGCGATGAGGCGGTCGAGGTACTCCAGCGCATCTTCATATTGCCCTAGCTTGTCGTAGCTCTCGGCGATCTGGAAGAGCGAGCGGTCGGCGTTAGAGCCTCTGGGAGCCAAGATCAACACCTGCTTGAAACTGGCGATGGCCTCGTCATAGCGCTCCAACTCAAAATAGGACCACGCTCGGTCGTAGTGAACCGATGCCTCGTACAGGCTGTGGGAGAAGTTGTGCAGCAGTTGGTTCCCTTCCTCGATGACCTGCTCGTACTCCTTAAGTTGATAACTGGTCTGAATCATCTGGTACTGCGCCATCACCCGAGTGCGATCATCAACGCGCTCGTCCGCGGCTAGGCTGCGGAAGAGGTCTCGGCTTTTGTTGAGATCTTGTAGGGCCTCCTCGTAGCGAGCATCGGCCTCGGCTTCCTTTTGCTCTGAGCGCAAAAACTGCGAGCGCTGCAACTTTTCGAGACCCAGCTTGTTATAGGTATTGCCTAGCTGGTAGGTGGCCCCCACGCGCACCGGCAGAATGAACTCGTCCACCGCTACGGTTACATCCTCCACGTTGATCATGGCATTGCTTTCGGTGGAGAGAATGACCTCATAGCGCTCAATGGCTTTGTCGTAGTCCCCGAGCGCATAGAGCTTCTGTCCCTCCTCGAAACGGTCTTGCAATTCCACTGGCGAGAAAAAGCGCGTACTCAGGCTGGCGACCGCGCCAACGGCTGCGATTAGCAGCAGATTTACCAGAATCATGGCGTCAACCTCCTAGCCTAGAACCCGGCCACAATATCAAAGAACAGGCGCGAGTTGTCGAAGCTATCGGAAGCGCGTGTGGCATCGTCGTACTCCCGGCTGGTTCGGATAAAGCCGAATTGAGAAGCGAGATTGTAGCCGTAGTGATCCGAGCGGTTGCTCATCATCAGCACCAGCGTCCACTCCTTAAAATCGTTGCGCTCGTCCACCCGGTCCAAGCTCGTGTGCCGCCAGAAGGGAAAACCCTGAAATCCGAGTTGCAGATTGGACTTGGCCGTTAGGTCAAAGCGGGTCCTGACGATGGGTGCGTAAATCGAGAACGAACGAACACTGCCGTCGCCCGTGGCGTCTTCGAGTATGCTCGAATGCTCGCGCAACAACAGGTGCTTGAACATCGGGCGGATGTTAATGTTGCCGGCGTTGATCGTATAGTCGAGCCGGTTGACCATCGCAAAGGTCGAGAGCACCCCGGCATCCTGTCGGGTGTTGTCGTCGAACTCGTCTTCGGCTTGGCTGTTGCGAATCCATTGGACGCTGTTGACGACGTTGAGATTGGAAAGCTGCCTAAACGTCGAACTGATGAACAAGGTATTGACCAAGCTATTGCGCATGTTCAGCGGATCGACATCCGGCGGAAAAATCTGCGAATTGAGATCCCGCGCCTCAATCATCGGACCTTTCAAGTGCGGAAAAGGGCTGGGTATCCGCTGGGTAAAACCCACATCTTCCCAGATGTACACATCGTCGCGAATGTCGTCTTGGACCTGCTTGATGTCCTCGTTAATGCGGATTTTACCCAGATAGGGCGAGGTGAAGTTGTGCTCATAGCGGGCGTACATGGCTTTGGCCTTACCGCCGCCAGCCGGTTCCTCCATGGTGTAATAGCCGACTGAGGCCCATTGGCCCCAACGCCCCAAGCCTTTCTTGGTGGCCACTAAGTGGGCGCCTCGGCGGTCGCGGGGGTAGGGATAGTCGGGCAAAGCGTCGTTTTCGCGGTAATCAACCACGCCGTTGTTGTTGAAGTCAATGCCGTAGATGAAATCCGGCGGATCGGCGTCGTAAAAGAGGATGGGCTCCGTCCAGTCCGGGATCCCGTTGAAATTCTGGTCGCTGTCCGGGATTAGGTCGTTGTTTTCGTCTAGCCCTGGAAAAATGCCCGAATCCGTTTTCTCGGCGCTAGGCAACTCGTTGAGCATCTCGTCTGGCCACTGGTCGTTGTCGTCATTATCGGTCATGACGGACATTTCCTGCATCTGCGGACACACGAAGCAATCGTCGCTGAAGAAGGCTACCCCGCCGCGGTCGCTGTCGTAGTTGCCGCTGTAGTCCGGGTCTAGGTTGAAAACTTCGCCCCCGATCTCGATTGGGCCTATTTCCTTTTGGGCCGTGAGAAAATAGCCGAGGGCTTGCTTGTCAAAACGCTGGCCGGCATTGCTGCCCACTGGGAAGAGGAAATACTGGGGATTGGCGACCAACTCGCCCTTTACTTTTAGCCCTTTGAAATTTAAGTCCCAGTCCAATCCGTAGAGTGCCTGGCCGGTGGGGATGCCGTAGTCGAACTCGACCACCTTGCGGCCTGAGTCGCTGCCGTCGGAGCGCAGCACCGTATAGCCCACCCGGGTCGGATCGAGCAAATCCCACTTGTATTGCAAAAACGGCGAAGCCTGAGTCGTGCTCGGGTCCGGTGCCACCGGCCACTGCTTGAAGGCGTCGGGATTTTCTACTAGCACATCTTCGATCGGCTTGATCGCGTCATCGCCTTTCAGCCCAGTAAAGGGATTGACGTAACTCCTGCCGCCCGGAGCGTATCTGTCGTCCCCTTCGGCCACTTTGTCCACGTTTTTCTGGTGGGCACTCTGGTCGAAGAACAAGTGCTGTTGGCGCACCAAAATGCGATAATCGCCCTCGACATCGGCCAAGAAGCGCACGGCCTTCATCGTCAGCCCCGGAGCAAATCCGTCGGGATCGGCCGAGTACACCTCGGCATCCGGCAAGTTGAATTGCGGCATCTGGAAGCGGAAGATCGCTTGCTCGCCGCCCGCGACCGACAACCCCCCATCGATTCCACCGACCGGATCGATCATCTTCAAACTCGAGTCGTATTCGGGATCGCCTTCAATGCTGGTCAGACGCACCCGCTGCCCCTGCGACTCGCCGATGACCACCACATCTACGTCATAGACGGTGGCCACCCGACCTATATCGTCGGGCGAATCGTCCTCGATGATGACTTCGATGAAAGAGGGTGGCAGCATGCTGTAGGGGGTATCGCCCTTGAGAAAAGAGCCGTTCTCATCGGCGGTATTGGCCATATGCTGGTTGAAGTACGTGGCCCCCAGGCGCAGCACATTGCCCAGCTTGGTCTCCCAATGACCGCCAAAAATCAACACGGGCGAGGTCTCCCGCGTCGCTTTGAAGGTCGAAAACTTGGCGTAGTTCAACAGGTCGCCGCCTTGGCTCAGCATCAGGGTGAACCTGTTATCTGAGGAAGCACCGTCGAGTAGGATGCCAAAGAAGCGCGGATCGCTAAAAGTCAGATCGGAAAACTTGGCGCGGATGTCCTCGCCTAAGGTCACTCGGTAATTCCAGCCCTTGTACGAGTCGTTGAGCATCACTAGATTGGCGAACCATCCTAAGTACTGGGCGGTACGGGTGTTGATATTGCTTTCCCCGGGGCGGGAAAACTCCCACGTGAAGACATTGAAACCGCGCGACAGGTAATTGCCTAAGCGGTCGTAGCGATTGCGTGCGTTGATCACCGAGGGATAGGGATCGTACTCCTTGCGCCCGTAGTTCAAATACGGTTCGGGATGGCCGAGGTTGAGGAAATCCCGGTTGCGCAGAAAGGTCTGCGCTTCGGCTTCGGTGCCCAGCATTCCCAATCCCACAAGCGCTAGTAGCGCGGTCCTCACCAGGCTTTTTCTCGCAGTACTACTCATGGCAGCTATCCTCATGCAGTGTAGAGATTCGGTCTTCAGTTGCCTTCCAACTCAGGGCTGGCGATAACCAACGCTGAACCGATGTACGCCTCCATAGCCGGAGAGGTGCAAGGGGTAGGAATACGCATAATCAAAATGCCATTGCTTTAAGTTGTGTCCGAGACCCACGTTGAGCTCTCTTTCGTCAAAACTCGCACCCACTGCGGCCCCACCCATGCGGAACCGAGCGCCATTGAGGCTTACCGTCCGCGTCTCGTACCCCACGCTGAACTCGGTCCGCCCATCGCGGTGTTCAATGTCGAGCAGGACCTCTCGCCCGGCCCAGTTGAGCAAGGCCCCGGCAACCACAGCCGGCTTTCCTTCACCTGCGGCTTGGCCACCCGCGGCGATGTTGGCCCTGTTTAAGCCTTTGGCGACCAACGCCAAGCGCAAATACGCCCGCGGATGAATGAAACCTACTTCCCAAGTCGCTCCCACATCGAGGTGCCAAGCCCGCTGCGATAAATCGCCCGCTTTCCAAGTACTGGTACGCAAGCCGCCGCCCAAGGCGAATCGCTCGTGCAATGGCCGTCCGTAGCCCAAGGCAATCACTTCTTCGCCCCAGCCATCGGCCCCGAGAAACGAAAGGCCGAGTTGAAAGCCCCCACCCCGTAAAGGACCGGCGACCGACAGGCCGTTTAGGGCCGGGCTTTGCGCCAACCCGGGGTAAAGCAACGCGTGTGTCGTGCCAGCCTGCCACTTTTGTTGCTGGGCGTTGCCAGCCGGATTGTACCAAACGGCCTCAGCCGTCTGAATGCGCGCGGCGAAAGCGCCACCGAGTGCCGCGCTCTGGGCACCCCGTCCCGAAAATTCAAAAGCAGCGCCGACCGGGGGGACGAAAGCCAGCAACAGGACGCTAGTACGCCACCACAAAAGTACCTCGGCGCGCCTTATCGCTTCCTGCTATCCCTGCTTCGTACAGATAGAGCCCCGGCTCGACAACGCGCCCGCTCGCATCGCGACCGTCCCACTCGAACTGATAGGTTCGGGCGCTTCCGATCTGCGCCAACTGGCGAATTGGCCGACCCGTCAGGTTGTAAATTTTTAGCACGACTTCCCGGCCGGCTTCGATATTGCCGACCACAAAGGCAAAGCACGCATATTCGTCGGCAAACGGAGAGAACGGGCGCGGCTGCACCTTTACTTCGCCCAAAAGCGGCAGCGGCACCCCCGCAGCCAGTACCGTCCAAGTGGCCCCCGGCTTTGCTCGTCCCTGCTGCCAGTTCACGTAGCCGTCCCTGTCGCCTTGGGCCTTGTTGCCAGCCTCAAAGCGCATGGCAGTCTTGTCGCGCACAAAGAGCGCTGGCCCCTCAATTTCAACGGTCGCCATCGCGCTAATCCGCTCGCTAGGTGCCAGCTCTACTAACATGCCCTCGCGATCGGGCGTCGGGCCCCAAGTGTGGCCTTGTGTCGGTACGAGTTCTCGACCATCGACGCGCACGGCGGTTACGCGAAGCAAAGGGCCTTGGACGCGCAAGAGATCGACCCCGTAATCACCAACGCCAGCCGCGATCTCCACCCGGTAGATCAGCGTCGCCTCTTCGCCCTTGCGCAGCGAATCGGATACCGCGATCTCGGCCTCAAGTTGCCGGGCGACCAAGACCGGATCGTAGTCAATGGCAATGCGCTTGAGCACCGGGCTGACAAAGGGGGCCGAGTTCGTCAAATTGGCCCGGTACGCCAACCGCGCGACCGGCTCGGCTCCACTGTAGAAAAATTCCTCGTCCGCGTACGCGGCCACGCTTCCCCAAGGCTCGGCTACACCCCCTACGGCCACTCCGCGCACTTGCAATTCAATGCCCGTGCGCTCTGGACGCTCGGCTTGCCAGCGGATCCGCCCTACGTTGACTGGAGCAGGCGGAGCGAAGCGACCCTCTATGAAGCCTTCGCTAACGTAGCCCACGCCGAACACCTCAATTTCTCCAAGGGCGACCCAGTTGCTGCGGTCTTGGCGGATCAGGGTCAGCCGCACGAAGCGACCCTGGCGCGGGATCACCGCACCGCGCTCGTCAGTCGCAGCCCAAGTAGAATCCGCGCTCGTATCCACATTGAGGACGAAATTGTCCGGCTGCTCGGCTAACAGATGCCAGACTTGCGGTGCCGCTTGGGCGGCGGTTTCGAGCCGGTAGCCGCGCATGAAATATTCGGGCTGATTCAGCGCTGTCTCGCCAGCCAGCACTCGCACCCGCTTGATCGCCCGATCCAGCCCGAGATCGACGGTAAACCGCTTGTCGAACACGCGATTGGTGCCCGAAATCCACTCGCTCCGCACGAGGTCAATCGCGCCATCCGTTAGGGGCACAGGCTTGTCAAAATCGTCTAGCACCAATCGTCCTAAGGCCACGTTTACATCCTCTTCCAACTGCGCCAGAATGACGAGACTATCTGGATGTATCTCAACGCCTTGGGTCGTTCCCAAAGCAAATGTTTCGACCGCATCTACCACCCAAGTCTTTAATTCAGCGCGACACGGACTGAAGCCAAATAACAGCAAAAGTGCGCCCAGCCTCAGCACTTCAGAATAGCAGTCTCTGCGTCAGACTGGTCACCACGGCAATGGCGAGGGCCTCCTCCAACTCCTTGGAGTTGAAGGTCATGACAATGCCGGCATCCACCGGGCTTTTCTTGCTTTCTTTGCCGGTTTTGAGATCCTTGACGGAAACCTCAATCTGCACTCGGTGCGTTTGCGAAGAGAACACTTTGCGAACCCGCTGACTGGTAATCAGCGCCGTGCCGCTCACTTCTAAGTCGGCTTCGTCCGAGTCCTCGGAGACGAGCGCGAAGGGATTATGTACTTGTCGTACGCTGTTTTCGTCTAACACCTCGACCCGATCCGTCTGGGTGAAGATCCGCACCTTATCCTGGCGCAGTTCGCGCAACAAGGCCCCAGACAAATCTTCAATGCGCGAAGGCCGAGTAATTTGCACCAGTTTATTTCCCTCACTGGCGAGGGCGTTAGTACTGTACTGGTTTCCTTGAGCAACGACCGAAGTGGCGCTCCGCGGATCGACCACGTTGGCCTTGCTGTCGACCGGAAATTCCTTGATGTATATTTTGACCGGCAGCGACGGCGGGTTGGGCAAACTAGTATCCTTGAGGGCCTCGTATTTCAACGTGCAGGCCGCCGCGCCGACAAGCAGCACCACGCCGAGATATTTTACCATCTTTTTCATTCTATTTGTTCTCCACCCAACGCACTCCGTGATCGACGTTGAAGTGGAAGTTCAGGTCGGTAAATTCCACCGGATTGCCGTACCCCACTTCAAACCGATCAAAGGCCAGAATGAAGTCGTGTACTTCAAGGGTGAACGACTTCGTCTCGGCCGGCAGCGGTGGAAAGGTCAACTTGCCAACGTATCTGGACCCTTTGCGCACGGGCTTTTCCCGGTGGTACTCGCTCTTCTCCCAAATAGGATCGCGGTCCAAGCTGGCGTGATAGCGCACATTACCTTCTCGTCCTCCCCACTTTAAATAGGAATAGTCGAAGAATTCGTCCTTGTCGTACCACCCTCCCACTCCTTGGCGACAGAGCAGACGGCTACCGTCGTCCAAGCGCAGAATAGTCTGCGTGGGATCTAGCTCCACCCGCTCGCGAGTGCGGTTGATCACGGTTACTTCAAAAACGGTCCACAGCGGCGGCGTATAGTCTAAGCCGGGAATCTCGACGCCCGTGAGCGTATAGGGCGTGAATTGAGTGCCGTATTCGGCGTCGAGCATGGCATCGTCGTAGAACTTGACCTTGACTTGCACCCCTTGCTCGCTCCACACGACCGAACTGTCGATCGGATCGATGTAATAGGTATCGCCATCGGGCAGGACCGACTCCAGGTCAATGAAGTACTCCCGCTTTGCCTGGGATTCGAGCGACCTAAGGGTAGCGCACCCCCCGACGGCCAAGGCGAAGCACAGGAAGACGCGAATGTGTTTTGCTATAAGTCGCATGTGTAGTTTAGAAGGGTGATATCAGCTCTACGAAGAGGATGCCTTGCTTGGCGTCGGACCGCCCGGCATGGCTAAAATCCCGCCGCGTACGCTGGTAGCCGAAAAATAGCGAATTGTCGCGGATGCCAAAGTAGTCTGCGGTGATGCTCAGCATAACCATATAATCGGTCTGGCTGTACGTCTCGTCCTCAAAGGCGCGATCCCAGTGCTTAAACGGCAGCAAGGGCAGCCCTTGTATGCCTAGTTGAAAACTGGTCTTGGGCGTGAGCTTGTACTCTCCCATTACGATGGGGATAAAATCGCTGTACGATTGCCGCGGCGCATCCTCGCTATCGACCTGCTCAACGATCGTCCGATGCTTCAACTTAGGCGTAACGCTGAAGGCACCCCAGCTATGGGTGTAGTCGATCTTATTGACCATGGAAAAACGCGAGCGCACGTCTTGGGGCTGCAACAGTCCGCTGCCGTCTTTGAACTCAATTTCGGCTTGGCTGTTGCGCTGCCACAGGAAGCCGTTTTCAAGGTTGAAGCCGCGAAAGCCTTGATAGGTGCTGTCGAAAAAGAGGAGATGCACAAAGCTGTCGCGCATTGACAACTCGTCTGGCGTTGCCGGTCGCCAAAAACCTGCACGCTCGGGCGGGCCGTCCGGCTCGTTAAACCAGTTTATGGCCTCAACATCGTCAATGGGCACTCGGTACACATAGGTGTGATCCGGGATGTCGTCTTTGACCTGCTTGGCGTCAAAGTTGATTTGCAGCGCACCAACTCCGCGCTTTTCCACCTCATAGGCGTAGCGGAAGTAAATTCCCTCGGACTTGCCCGGGCCAGCGATCTGGCGGTTGTCGTAGCGGCCTATGCTGACGAACTCACCCCAGCGTCCCAAGCGGTCGTAGCGGAGGAAGATGTGCTGGCCCTTTTGGTCGCGCGGATAGGGGTAGTCTGGCTTGTCGTCGTTTTCGCGGAAGTCGGGCACATTGTTGTTGTTGAAGTCAATGCCATAGACAAATTCGGGTGGCTCTGAATCGTAGGTTAGAAACGCTTCTTCCCAATCGACGATGAAGTTTTCGTTGCGGTCCACGTCGGGGGTGTTATCGACGTTCTCGTCGAGACCGGGGTACACCTGGGCGTTGGGGAAACCCGGATACAGCGTCCGCGGCTCGGCAATAGCCGTATCGCTAACGTGTTCGTCGGGGAAGCGATCGTGATCGTCGTTGTCCTCGTGGAGGGGATACTCCTCGGTGACCGTAGAGATTCTGCCGCCGGGGGCCGGCTGCCCATCGTAGTGGAAGGCCATGCCGCCGCGATAGCTATCGTAGCCGCCGCCGTAGTTCGGCTCCATGCGGTACAGTTCGCCGCCCAGCGCTAGGCCACCGGCTAGATCCTTGACGCCCTTGATCCACCACGCCAAGGCGCGTTCACGGCTGCGCACGCCCTCGTTGTTGCCGATTGGGAACATGAAGTTTTGCAGGTTATGCGCCACCTCGCCACTGACTTCCAGCCCCACTAACTCGACCTGATAGTTGATGGAGGCCAAGCTCTGCCCGGTGGGAATGCCGTAGTCAAAGGAGACCATCCGCCGGTTTGCACCGCTGCCATCGCTACCATCGGCGCGGATGATGGTGTAGTAGAGTTGCTCATCTTCGGCTGTGTACCATTTGAACGGACGCCGTATGGCCCGCTCACCTGCGCTGGCGATGGGAGCGGGCCAAGCCACCTCGGTGATAGCCGCGTTGCCTCGGCGATCAACATTGAAGAAGTCGTGGACCTGGCTGACGCCGACCCGATAATCGCCCGCTACATCTGCGACAAAGCGCGCCGAGCGCACCGTCACGTCGGCCGGAAGGACGAAAGTGTACACCACCGGCACCTTGCCCTCGGCTTCGCGCCCGCCGCCCGCGTGGACAGCCCCGCCCTCCGGCGGCCCGGCTTCTAGCATTGGGTCGTAGTCTGGATCGTCGTCGAGGCTGGTCAGGCGCATCGGCTCTGTACCGCGTGTGCCCTCGAGGACGATGTCCACCCCATAGACAATGGCATTGGCCCGCGCGTCGTCGGGCGAGTCATCGGCCACAAAGACGCGGATGGTCTTAGGAGCGAGCATCTGATAGGGCAAATCGCCGCGCCAAGCACTGGAGCGCGACAGATCCGGCGAAGCCATAATTTGGTTGACTAGCGTTCCACCAACGCTGGCAAAACGGCCGACTTCGCGCTGATAGTGGCCGCCAAAAAGCAACACTGGCGCGTTGTCCCAAGCGTCGTCGCCTTCTTGGCCAATTGCCCATTTGGAGAATAGCTGGGCACCGGAGTGATCGCCGCCCCGCGAGTAGAGCAGCGTCGCGCGGTCGCGCTCCTTGTAGTTGATGTCCATGCGCAACGCACTCATCTTGCTGTTGACTAGCGTGAGCGGTGTGAAGATGGTGCGGATATCCGTCGCACCGCCTTGGGTGCCTACGTTGCCCAGCGTGGCGGTCCAGTGCAAATCCTTGTGCGTGTAGTGGCCGATCCGAAACGACCGATTCTTGTGGTCAATGTAGCTATATCCACTAAAGTCGTTGCCGCTGCGCGACTCTTCTATCGTCAGCAGACGCTGATAGCCGCCACCCATGTAGTTGCCCATCCGGTCCCAACCCACATTGCGGGTTTTCAGAGGACGACCCGACGGGGTAGCCCAAGCAACGGTCTCGCGGTAGTACGCAATGTACTTTTCGTCGGCGTAGTTGAGATAAGGGACGCTAACTGCGGTGTTGAGGAACGCCCTCCCCAACCCTCGGTCGTAGCGATCTTGTGGACCGCGCAGGAAGGGAGGACGCTTTTTCCACGGGGGATCCTTTGGCGTACCGGGCGAAGGGTCGTAATAGGGCAGCGGGCCGGCCGATTCGGGGTGACGCTGCGCCTCCGTCGGCGCGAACAAGCCAGCGCCAATCAGCGCGGACAAGACCACCCAGTGCTTGACAACACGGCACTTTATAACACACAGCATGACAACCCCTTGCGGGTCATGTTGATTGAGCGACCTAAAAATTGACGGGCGAAAACATATATTTGCCAGAACGCGCGCGTCAAGAAAAAAAAACGGGAAGCAGGCGTCAAGCCCACTTCCCGCTTTCTATTCAAGTCTAGCCAGAAGTTATTGACTACTGAACGAAGGTCGCCTTTACGCGGCCCCAAGAATCTTCTTCGACCGCGGTGCCTGATGGACCAGCCGGTGTGTCCACAAAGACATAGTTGGCAAATTCGGACTGATTGCCGCCGGCCCAAGCCACGCACTGGATCTGACCGCCATAGGCGTCTTCGCCATCCGGGTCAACCAACAGCCAAGTAAAGCCCATCTCAGAACCAGCCGTGGGGGCTTCAAAGAGATTGCCATTGCGCAAGAAGGTGTCCCACTCCATCCGCCCCTCGATCACGTAGTCGGCATCCCCTTCGTCGCCAAACTCGTCGCCGGCATCGCGGAAACCGTACTCAAAACCCTCAATTGCTTCGGGATCGTGGACATTCACGCGCTGATTCTGCACGGTGGTGATGTAGCAGACGGACAGATCGTTTGCACCAAAAGGCACGGCCATGAAGTTGACCACATTCAGATTGACGTACTCGCCGGTGGGGTCGCCACCCGGGTGATCCTCGTTGTTCATATCGAGATACAGGGACATGCTATCGCGCTCCCACCAAGCATGTGCCTCACCACCTCCCTCGGTGTCGCGGACGTTATCGCTAACCTCGGTGATGTAGTACAGCGCGTCATCGTCCCATGCCTGCCAGATCATCGAAGAAACATCGGCATCCGTGCGGCCTTCACCCGCGACTTCGGTCTCGCCGTTTTCGTTGAGCTGGTTGGTGCTTACCTCGCTAGATTGCTGCTCGATATTGCGCCAGCCAAACTCTTGGCCGTCTTGCTGAATCTGGCTCGGCGAGCAGTTAAATTCCAGCGCACCAGCCCACTCATCCGGGACTGTCATGCGGTCGCCATCGAGCGTGGGGGCTTGGGTGAACTTGGGCAGGTCGAAGTAGCGCACGGGGGGCTGGGCGTGGGCCAGCGTCGTAACGCAAAAGGCTGCGATCGCAGCCAAAAGGGTCAGCTTCTTCATTACTGCATCTCCTTAGCTTGAGAAGTGGACGAGCAATTTGCTCTGAACGGCTGATAATAAAACCCCTGTCAAAGGGCTGTCAAGAAAAAAGTTGCTCGGCGAGATCGCCCCAGTTATATCATTAAGCAGACACAATACACCGATTTCTCGCAACAATCGCACATGACTTAATCCCGTGAAGTCTCTCTTTCTCATTGGAGTGGCCCTCGCACTCGGCGGCCAGCCGACCAACGCCCAACCGCACATCTACACCATCGGCTTGGTCTTTACCAATCTCGTCGATCCAGCGATCCTGCCCGTCCACCTCGCCGAGCAGCATCCCCGCCTGATGTTGGAAATCGAGCGCGCGATCGGAGACGCTTTTGCCGACTTAGGCCGCTTTCGCGTCGTGCGCTTGCCGAGCATCCGCACGGGGCAAGAATCCATTGACTACATCGCTCACTTCGCGTTCAACAAAGCCCACAAAACATACCACAACCAAGTCATTCACTACCATGCGGATCCGGGCCTATTCGACGACAGCGGGCCGAGCGCAGACCGTTCCTATGAAGTGATTTCCCTGCCTTCCATCGTCTGTCAACTTGAAGTCAAGCTGGAGGATCGGCACCGAGACAAAATCTTCTGGTCGGACTTGCGCGACTCATCAGCCGTGATACCTTATGACCAACACCTATTCATTTATAATACTTGGAAGTATCCGGGCGCGTCGCATCCTGGTTTGACGCGCGTTTTTTTAGCCGATCTTCTCCGCTTGCAAATGGCCGATCCCGCCACAGAACGCGCACTCAACGTCGCCGAGCGTTGGTTCATCTCGAATCCCAGTAGCGATCTCACCGTTATCCGCGGCGTGTTAAAGGGGTTGGCCGACGATCTCGCACCCGACCTAGACGCGAATTTGCCGCTAGAGGGCCGCATAGCAGCCGTCTTACCCAAACGGAAAGGCAAACCCCACGTCCAGCTAAACATCGGGGCCTGGCACGGGCTGACAAAGCGCATGCGGTTCGATGTGTGGCGCCCTAGGCCATCGCAGCAAAAAGTCGGGCAAATAGAGGTGGTTGACGTGGATTCTACCACGGCCATCGCCCGGCTGCGCCAACTCGATAAGAAGCTCAAAAAACGCCGAGAGGGCCTACAGATCCAAGACCGAGTTATTTCCCTCAAACGTCCTTCGAGGAAGTCATTGTGACCGAGTTTCCACGAGCGGCTATTCGGCAGAAAATGGTCGCCCTTGCTCCGCCGCCTCGAATCCCCGCGCCCTACCAGTCGCTCGTCGCACGAGTAGGGCATTACCACCGAGGAGAAATCCGCGATGAATGAGAAATGGGGCTCCACGCGCTTTGCTTCGCCCACGCAAGATTTTGAGCTCGACAGTCTAGTTCGCCGCCTGCGCCGAGGCTTTGTTATCGCCCTAGCCTCGGCGGCAGCCCTCCTGCTCATCGTCGTGGCGATCAACCCCTTTCAAGAGGGCGAGAAAAAGACGCCGCGACCGCTGACGACCAAGTTCATCAAGCGCGAGCCGCGGCTGACCAAGCCACTGGAGCTGCGCAAAATCCCCCAGCCCAAACGCCAGCTCGCACGCCGCGAAGTCCAGCTAGCGCAAGCACGCATGGACCAAGTGCAGGCCACCGCCTCGTTCAACACCCGCAGCCTAATCGCCGGCGTCAGCGGATCCGGGATCCGCCTGTCCGGGCAATCCGCCTTCAGCGCGACGAGCGGTATGACGATCGAGCCGAAGTTGACAGCCGCGGCCGTGACCAGCACCCGCACCTCCGAGCACAAGATCGACATGGGCTTGGAGATGCTCGACGTCGACAACATGGACACCGGTCGCTACCGCGCCATTATCGTCCAAGACGCCACCGACAAGCAGGCCATCAAGGGGTTTGTCAAACTGGCCCAAGTCATGTCCTCGCGCGCGCTGGCCGGTGGTACCTCTGGCTACGGCACGGTCACGCTCCGCGTCAAAACCATCGACCGGCTACGCGACGTACTCAACGAGTACACCGGCCTCAAGGCCGAATTCCTCGGCTTTATCACGTTTGACGATCCGCGCCTGCTCGAAGTACCCGTCCTCGTCGAGCCCCAAGGCACCCCCAACGACACCGAAATGGCCAACTTGGCCGAGTACTTAATGGCGGGCGGTTTTACGTTCAACGGGATCTACGAGGAAGCCCTCGAAAAATACGGTGGCCTAGTCCGCGGCAAGGACTTCTGGTCCGAGCGCCTGCCGGAAAATCACCCCGTTTACACCTCCTTCTTCGATCTAAGTGGCGGCGTACCTTTTGGCTATCCTCCCTCGCTAGGGCAGGGCAAATCAGGCGTTAGGACCTGGAACTATCTGCGCGGCCATTACATCAAAGGTAGGCTGGCGAGCGTCACGCCCGGCGACACCGGGGGCTGGGGCTGGGAAAACGACCAACGCGGCGGCGACTCGACCCGTCAGCTCCAACTAGCGGTCAACATCATCATCTACGCCCTGACCCAAGAAGGGTCGATTACCCAACGCCTCATGCAGATGGTCAACTAGGCTTTTTGTTGCACAGCCAACGCCAAGGCAGGGGTCCGGTCTAACGCTTGACCCCTGCTTTCACTTAAACCGCCGCCATGCCCAAGCTCGCCCTAGCAACCCTCTGTGCCAGCCTTTTGAGTTGCGCCGCCCAACGAGCCGAATACCACATTGACCAACTCGCCGATGCCCGGCGTCAAGTTCGCCTCGACGCCAGCCACGCTTTGGTGCAGATAGGCGGCGCGGCGGTCGATCCTTTGCTGAACCGCGCGGCCGCTGGCAGCGATAGCTTGCGCTACATTGCCGCGCAAATCCTCGGCCAAATCGGCGACCGACGCGCCATCCCCTTCCTCAAATCGCTCCTCGGCAACGACAATCGCCATGTCCGCGAACAGGCCGTCCGCGCCCTCGGCCAGCTCGACGATTCCCGCCTCCACGCCACCTTGGCCAGCGTCCTCTCCCGCGACTCGGCCCCCGAGGTGCGCGGCGCGGCCGCTTGGAGCTTGGGCAATCTCCGCGACACCACCGCCGTGCCCGCACTGGTGCGCGCCTTGGCCGATACCATCCCGGCGGTGCGTCGGCAGGCCCTGGCCGCGCTTCAGTTTCTGTGGACTTCAGACGCCGCCGCCGCCGCCCTCGCCGCGCTGCGCGACCGCGACGCCAACGTGCGCTATGTCGCCGCGCAGCTATTGGGACACCACCGGACGCACCGCGCCCTCGACGCGCTGTGCCTCGCCTTGACCGACGACAACCTCTGGGTCCGCGTGGAGAGTGCCCGCACCCTCGGCCGCATCGGCGACACCACGGCTGTGGGGCCGTTAGAGCGCATGTTCGCCGAGCGCACCGGTCCCGACCACGAGGCCGCAAAAGAAGCATTGCACCTGCTCACGGGCCTAAACTACGCGGTCGCCCCTTAACTTGCGCGTCTTTCCGCTGTTTTGCGCGGCACTGCTGGGCGCCCTCCCCCTGCACGCCCAGCCCCAATTTAGCGACCAAACCGCGGCGGCTGGCATCGCGTACCGCAATGTATTTGGCGGCCCAGAAAAGCACTACATTCTAGAGTCCCACGGCAGCGGCGCGGCCTTCTTCGACCACGACTCCGATGGCGACCTCGACCTCTACATAGTCAACGGGGCTACCTTTGCCACCTACCGCGACCGCTCGGGGCCGGGCAACGCGCTCTACCGCAATCGCGGCGACGGCACTTTTGTGGAAATCACGCGAAAAGCCGGGGTCGGCGACGCCGGTTGGGGCGGTGGCGTGGCCGTGGGCGACATGGACAACGATGGCCGCCCCGACCTCTACGCGACCAACTACGGGGCCAACGTGCTCTACCGCAATCGCGGCAGCGACCGCTTTGTCGATGCGACTCAAGAAGCAGGCATTGGCGGCGATCAATACAGTGCTAGCGCCGCCTTCTTCGACTACGACCACGACGGCGACCTCGACTTGTACGTGGTCAACTACGTCGTCTTTGATGCCGAGCACCGGCCGGCTGAGCCGCCGCTCTGCACCTTTTTTAGCGGCCTCCGCGTCTATTGCGGTCCCAAGGGCCTAGTCGGCGCACCGGATGTGCTCTATCGCAACGACGGCGACGGCGCGTTTACCGACGTCACCCAAGCGTCCGGCGTGGCCACCGCCAACCGCTACTACGGCTTGGGCGTGGTACCGACCGATTTCGATTCCGATGGCGATAGCGACCTCTTTGTCGCCAACGACGAAACCCCCAACGTGCTCTTCCAAAACCAAGGCGACGGCACCTTTCAAGACATCGCTCTCATCGCCGGGGTGGCGTACAACGGCGACGGCGACGTCGAAGCCGGTATGGGCGCGGACTTTGGCGACTACGATCAAGACGGCGACCCAGACCTGTACGTGACGCACTTTTTTACCGAGACCAATACGCTCTACCGCAACGAGGGCGGCGGCCGCTTCACCGACGTCACGACCACCGCGGGTCTCGCGGCGGCCACGGTAGAGTTGCTCGGTTGGGGAACGCGCTTTTTCGACTACGACAACGATGGGCGTCTCGACCTTTTCGTCGCCAACGGCCACGTATATCCGCAAGTCGACCAAGCCGCCACCGGCACCACGTACCGCCAGCCCAACCAACTCTTCCGCAACGAGGGCGGTGGCCGCTTCGCCCCGGTGTCAGCCGGCCTTGGGCTGGCACCGGCCAAAGTCAGCCGCGGCACCAGCTTTGGCGACTACGACGACGACGGCGATATCGACCTCTTCGTCGTTGAGCTCAACGACGCGCCAACTTTACTGCGCAACGAAGGCGGAAACGCCGGGAACTATCTCGTGGTACAGGTCTTTGGCCGCGAGGACAATCGCGATGGGGTCGGTACGCGCATCAGCCTACGAGCAGCCGGCCAGCACCAGTGGCGCACGGTCCATGGCGCGGCCAGCTATCTTTCGCACAGCGACTTGCGCTCCTACTTCGGCTTGGGCGCGGCGCAAACGGTCGCCCGCGTCGAAATCACCTATCCCAACAGCAGCACCTACGCGGTCGACAACGTGCCCGCCAACAAGCTCTTAGTCGTCCGCCAAGGGCAGGGACACACCCTGCTCGAACTCGGCGCGAATCCTTTTTAGTTATGGAGCTCAACCCGCGCTGTGCGCGGCCCGCACTCGCTCAATTTCGGCGAGCCGATCCTGCGCGGCGGAAAATTCGGGATGGAGTTTGAGGAGTTGCTCAAAGGCCGCGGCGGCCTTGCTGACATACCCGAACTCTAGGTGGAGCAGCCCCACGTTGTAGCTGGCCTCCGGTGAGCGTGGCGACCGGCTCGCAGCCCGCTTGAGGCTGGCCAGCCGGCCCTCGTATTCCTTGAGCTTGGCAAAGACCTGCATTAGCTCGCGCCCCTCGTCGCCGCGCCCCTGCTTGAGGTAAAGCTGGGCCAAGCTGTAGTGAGCACCCGCGTGGCCGGGGTCGCGCTTAATGGCTTCCAAATAGTATGTAGCCGCCTGTTCCTCGTGCCCCAACTTAGCCGTCACCGCGCCCAAGCGGTGATAGGCGGCGGCGTGGGCCGCATTGTTGAGCAGGGCCTGGTGAAAGTAACTCCGCGCCGCTTCGAGCTTGCCTTCCTGCTCACTGATAACGCCGAGGTCGTAAAACGCACTCGCGGTCTCGACGCCGAGTTCCATAGCCCGCCGATAGGCCCCCCTAGCTTCTTCATATTGGCTCAAGGCCATGTAACTCTCGCCTAGAAGGGCGTGTACCCGCCCTTCCTCCGGGTGGTCTGCGAGGGTGCGCTGGTATTCGGCAATAGCTTCGCCCAAGCGGTGCTGCAAGTGATAGACCCTCCCCAAGTTGGCCCGAGCTTGTAGAAAGCCCGGCAGCAAGCGCACGGCTTCCTCGTACTGGGTGGCGGCCTCGGCGTACAGGCCCTGTTGCTGGTAGAGATAGCCGAGATTGTAGTACACCGCCCCAAAGTCGGGCCGGAGGGCCAGCGCCTTCTTATAGCTATCCTCGGCGGCTAAAAAACGGCCCAATCCATCGAGCGAAACAGCGAGGCCAATCCGCGCCTCAAAGTGATCGGGGGCTAGCGTTAGTGCCTGTTTGAAGTGGGGGATCGCCTCGGCAAAGTGCTCCAGTGCCGCGTGCGTCGCGCCTAAGTTGCTATGGGCTTGGGCGAGGTCTGGATCCAGTTCAATGGCCTGCTGGTAATAGCGGATCGCTTCGTCCATTTGGCCCTTGCCGAGCAAGCGGTCGCCGCGCTCGACGGCTTTTTGCGCGGTGATTGCGCGGTCCTGCAAATACCAATACGAGCCGACCACGCCGAGGGCAATCGTCAGCGCGGCGGCTCCTAGATAAAAGAAGCGACGGCGCGGCACTCGCTCGCGGTTCCTTTTAGTACGGGCCATTTCATACAGCAAAATCCTACTGCCGGACGACCTCTATCTCGGTCATAATCTGATCCTGGCCCCAAGTTCCTCCAAGCCGCAGCGAACTCGTCGCGATGGATCCGGTGATCGTGCCTTCTTTTTGTGCAAAGGCATAAACCGTCCTAGCACTGAGGTAGCGCACTTCCAAGGTGAGCCGCTCGGGATCGTCGGGTTGCAGGATGTCGATCGCCTGAATGAAATCGTTGCGGCCCTCGCCATAAACCAACGTGGCAGACACGGTAACTTGCTTAGGAGAAACCCGCACAATACTCATGGTAACGGGGCGGTCTTCTCCGCTGACGCCATTGGATAGAGCAAAATTCCCGCTGCCCTCGTATTCGCCGACCCAATCATCGGCGTAATCGGGCGTCGGTTGAACGGCTTCTTCAGAACCGCAACTCAGGGTGGTCAACAGACCCGCGAGGGCCAACCATGTCCATTGTTTCATTGCGACTACCTCCACAGAGTTTTCATTCGGCAAAAGTATAGGGCACAACGCACCGCGAATCAACCGCTTTGCGCCGATGCCATTCGCCAATTTGCCCCTCAGTTCGTACACTATGCAGCGCAAAATGTACGAACTGCCAAAGACGCCAATGCGCCTAGGGATCGCGTTTGCCGCCTTGTTGGGCTGCGCCTCCGAGCCGCCCCTACCCGCACAGAGCGCCCAGCGCTACGAACAGGCCCGCCAACACCTAGCGGCCGGCCGTTTGGACTCGGCCGCCCACGTGCTCGAAGCACTCGTCCGGCGCGACACCCTGCACCCCGAGGCCGCGCTCGCGCTCGGGCAAATCTACTTGCGGCAAAAGCGCTACCAACAAGCCTTATCGCCGCTCGGCCTCGCGCAGCGGCGCGCGCCCGACCGCATCGAACCCCGATTGCAGTTGGCCCAAACGCTGAGCAAACTCGGACGCCAAGCCGAGGCCCGCGCCCTTTTTGACTCCATAGTGACGGCCTTTCCCGGCAACGCGGTCGCCTGCATGGCATACGCCGATCTCCTAATGACGCAAGACCAACCCGACGCCGCTGGGGCCCTGGCCCAGTACGAAGCCATCCTCGCGGTCGATCCCAAGCACTACCGAGCGCGTTCGGGCCAAGCCGCCTCGCTTTTGCGCTTGGGCGATTTTGCCGAGGCGGCCGCCCGCTTCGCTAGCTTGCTGGCCGAGCGGCCGGACGACGTGTACCTATCCTTCCTGTTGGGCGCGGCCTACCATCACTTGCGCCAATATCCCGAGGCCGTCGCCGCGTACAAGCGCGCCATTGACGCGCTGCCTCCAGCATCGCCTCAGCGCACTGTGCGCCAGTGGAACCTGCGGCTGGCCTATATCGAAGCATACGGCACGTACCCGGGCGACCTCGAACCGGCCCATCAGATCGGCCTAGCACCGCTGGCCGAGGCGTCGCCCGTGCGCTTCGCCGATGTGGCCGCAGCCGCCGGCGTCGGCAAGCTCGATCGGGGACGTGGCGTGGCGTGGCTCGACTACGACACCGACGGCGACCCGGATCTCTTCGCCGCCGGTATCCAAGCCCCACACGCGCTCTACCGCAACGACGGCGACGGCCGTTTTGCCGACGTATCTACCGCCGCCGACCTCGCCGACCCGCGCGGCGGCTGGGCAGCCATTGCCGCGGACTACGATGGCGACGGCCACCCAGACCTCTTTGCCACCCGCGACGCTTGGGAAGGGCGCGCGCCCAACTCGCTCTACCGCAATCAAGGCGATGGAACCTTTCGCGATGTCGCGCCTCAAGCTGGAGTCGCCGGTGCCGACGACAGCTTCGTGGCCGTCTGGACCGACTACGACAACGACGGCCTACCCGATCTGTACGTGGCCTCGGGCATCACCGGCAGCGGGCGACCCAACCGCCTGTACCACAACCAAGGGGACGGCACTTTTGCCGACCGCGGCGCACCAGCCGGCGTGGCCTATGGCGGCAAAACCCTCGGCGTGGCCTGCGGCGATTACGATGGCGACGGCGACAGCGACCTCTACGCCATGGACGTAGCCGCCGCCAACCACCTCTACCGCAACGACGGGCCGCACTTCAGCGACGTCACCGCCGAGGCGGGCGTGGCCAAACCGGGCGAGGGCAGCTATGTGGGGTTTTTCATTGATGGCGACGGCGACGGCGATCTCGACCTCTTCGTATCAGCCATGAACTTCTACGAAGACATCGTGCAGTCGCAAGTCACCGGGTTGGCCTTGCGCCCGACCCGTGCTTACCTGTATCGCAACGACGGAACGACCTTCCGCGACATCGCCCCTCAGCAGGGATTGGCCCGCTCCTTTGGCTCGATGGGCGCGGGCTATGGCGACATTGACTACGACGGCCTAATCGACCTCTATCTGGCCAACGGCGGACCGATAATGGCGCGCTTTGAACCCAACACCCTGTTTCACAATCGCGGCGACCGCTTCGCCGACATCACGGCCGCGGCCGGCGTCGGCAACCCGGGCAAGGGGCACGGCGTGGGTTTTGCCGACTACGACCTCGACGGCGATCTCGACCTCTATACCGCGGTCGGCGGCCACTACCCAGGCGACCTGTGGGCCAACAGCCTGTACCGCAACGAAGGCCACCCCAATCACTTTCTCGGCGTGGACTTAGGGCCTGGCGCCATCGGCGCTCAAGTGCGTTGGCGCGCCCAAGACCTGCTCGGGGTCGTGGAAATCAGCAGCGGTCCGGGCTTTGGGTCGTCCAACAGCTTGTCCCCGGCCCTCGGCTTGGGGGCGCGCACCCGCGTCGATACCCTCGAAATCCGCTGGCCCAGCGGCGCACGGCAAGGGTACGCCGAGCTGGAAATCGACCGCTTCCACCGCTTTGATGAGCAGCCCTGAGATGCCGTGGCGACTGCTCGGCGCGGCCTTCGCGCTCGCCTCTTGCGCTTCTGAGCCAGTGCCAGCACCGGACCCAAGCGACCACCTCGCCCGCGCCCGCGCTCACTTTGCGGCGACCCGTTTTGCCGAAGCAGCGGCCACCGCCCGCGCGGGGCTAGCCCTCGACTCGACCAACGCCGATCTCCACAATGTGCTGGCTTCGTCCCATGCAGCGCAGGGCCGCTACGCACTGGCCATCGAATCCCTCGAAACAACCCTCCGCCTCCAACCCGACTTCGCCAAGGGTTTTGTCAATCTCGGCGGAATCTACACCAAGCTGGGCCAGTACGACCGCGCCGACACCTATCTCCAGCGCGCCGTTTTGCTCAATCCCGACAACTCGCCGGTGCGCCGACGCTTGGGCGAGTTGTACTTGGCCACGGGCCGCTACGCCGAAGCCACCCGCGAACTGCGCGAAGCCCTGCGCCTTTTTCCCAACGACGCCACGCTCTACTACTACCTCGGCCAAAGCCTCGCAGCCGAGAGCCAGCAGGACGATGCCTTGGCGGCCTTTCAGCGCGCCACCTTGCTCGACATCGGCTTTGCTGACGCCTTCTATCGCCTCGCGACCCTCGCCCGCCAGGCCGGCCGCGACACCTTGGCGCAGCAGGCCCTAGCGAGTTTTACCCACTTACAAGCCCTCAGCGGCCAAGAGGTCAAGCGACTGCGCGCGGCCATCCTCAACGCGCCCGAAGAAGCCGCCCATCACTACAACCTCGGCCTGTTCTTTGTCCGGCACGGGTACTTTGCCCAAGCCGAGAACAAATTTGACCGGGCCATCGCCCTGCGCCCGGGCGATCTCGATCTGCTCAACCGCCTCGCCGGCGACCTCCTAAAGCTGCAACAACCCGAAGCCGCGTTGCGCTACGTACAGGTCGCCCTCGACCAAGACCCAGCGTATTTCCCCGCCTTGCTCAACGCCGGCCACATGGCCGGCCAACTCGGACGCTACCGCGAGGCCGTTGCCTACGGCCGCCGAGCCGTTGCAGCACACCCAGACGACGCCGAAGGCTGGCACCTCCTCGGCTTGGGCTTGTTCAGCAAGGGAGAACGCACGGCGGCCGAACAGGCGTTGCGACGCAGTCTAGCGCTGAGTGCGGACGATGCGAGGCTGCACACTAAGACCCAGCAACTGCTCGACGCCCTGCAACAGCCACCCGCGGAAATACCATGAAAAGCTATTTGCTTAAACGACGGCCCACTGCCCACAGACCGCAGACCACGCTGCGTATCTTCTTTTCCTCCCTCGCCCTTGCCTGTAGCCAGCCAGACCCCAACGCCGAGGATTGGTCCCAACACTATCAAGCCGGACGCTCAGCACTCGGCCAGAGCCGCTTTGACGAGGCCGAACAATCCCTAGCCCACGCCCTGGTCCTAGCCGAGACCTTCGCTCCCGACGACCCCCGCTACGGCCGCACCGCCCACCAACTGGCTCAACTCCACGTGGTGCGCGGCGAACTCGCCCGAGCCGAAAGCCTCTACCAGCACTTGCGCGCGCGGCAAACCCCGCTCCCAGACGACCATCCCGACAAGATGCTGACGCTCGACAAGTTGGGCGACACCTATCGGCTACAGCGGCGGCTAGCCGAGGCCACCCCACTCTACGACCGCGTCCTCGCCTTCCAACAGACGCACCAAGGCGACGAAGAAGTGGCCGCGACTATGCAGAAGTTAGCCGACCTCTACCGCGCCGAGGGCGACCGCGCCGCGAGCGATTCTCTCGCCCAGCGCGCCCATGCCCTCAACCTCCGCGCCCGCGCCCATGCCCTGTTCCTCCAAGGCCACTACCAACGGGCCGCCCCCCTGTACCACAGCGCATTAGCCCGGCAAACGGGCGACCATCCCGACCTGGCTCGCACCTGTTATTACCTAGGCCGTCTGTACGACGCGCAGGATCGCTATCGGCAGGCCGAGCACTTCTACCGACGCGCGCTAGCCGCAGCGCCCGCCAGCGACCCCGACCAAGTCGGCGCGGCACTCGCCGACCTACTGGCCCGCCAAGCCAATCATCCTTAACGCCCACAGGAGCTTCTCCCATGAACCGCCCCCCCACAGAATTCAAACGCATTGCCGCGGCCGACCTCAGAACCTTTGGCACGGCCTGCCTCCGCATCGCGGGCCTGTCCGCCGCACACGCCGCGCAGTTGGCCGACCTGCTGACCAATTCGGATTTGCGCGGTGTGCGCTCGCACGGCACCCGCGCCCTGTACGGGTATTGCTGCACCCTCCGCGACAAAAAGGCCAACCCCGCTCCAGCCATCCGCGTCCTGCGCGAAAGCGACACCCACGTCTTTGTCGATGGCGATGGCAGCCTCGGGTACGCGCCGACCATGCTCGCCACCGAACGCGCCATCGCCAAGGCCAAGGAAAAAGGGCTCGCCATCGGCGCGGCCTGCCACATAGGACACTACGGGTCAGCCGGACACTACGTGCGCCGCGCCATGGCGGAAAACTGCGTGGGCTTCTCGGTACAAGCGGCCCATCCCCAGTACTACCCCAGCAACGACGGCAAGCGCGCCGCCCACTACGGCAATCCGCCCTTGTGCTTTGGCCTGCCCGGACAAGAAGGGCCACCAGCGGTGCTCGACGTGGCCACCTGCATCCTCGCCGACTACCAGCGCGGCGAGCCGATCGAAGCCATAGAAGAACTGATCCCGGCGGCCTTCTTCAAATCCATGGGCTACACCGCCATTGCCACCTTACTCGGCGGAGCTTTTGTCGGCCAAGGCAGCGACCGCGCCCGCGCGATCGCCGCGCAATGGCCCGCCGCGCGCATGGGCAGCTTAATCCTCGTCCTCGACTTGGGCCTCTTCGCGCCTGCTCCACAAGTGCGCCACGGCGTTGATGAGTTGGTGCGTCTAGCGAGCGAGCAGCTAATTCCGCTGCGTGGGTACGACGAAGTCACGCTGCCCGGCACGCCCGAACACCGCAACGAGGAAGCGTACGCACGCGACGGTATTCCCATCGGCTTAGAAGACATCGAGCGCTTAGACGAATGTGGCCGGGCCTTTGGCGTTGCACCGCCGTGGCTGGACTAACGCCGCGTCGATTTCTACCTTAACGAGCCGCAAAAAGGAGAACTTCTATGAGCCTGACGCACGCGCGCCACGCCGAACTAAAGCGCCATGCCATCCAGTTGCGCCGCCTCGTCGTCGAGTCGGTACACCGCGCCGGGGCCGGCCACTTAGGTGGCCCCATGTCCGCGGCCGAGTTGCTCATCGCCCTGTACTTCGCCGAGTTGAACATCGACCCAGACCGACCGCACGACCCAGACCGCGATCGCTTTATCCTATCCAAGGGACACTCCTCGATCGGTCTGTACGCGGCCTTGGCCCTGCGCGGCTACCTGCCCATTGAGGAACTCGCCACCTTTGACGCCGTGGACTCCCGCCTACAAGGGCATCCAGACATGAGCGTCCTCCCCGGCCTCGACATGTCCACCGGCTCGCTGGGCCAGGGCCTGTCGCCCGGCCTCGGCATGGCCCTCGCCGCCCGTCTGCAAGGGCGAGGCTTCCGCACTTGGGTGATGATCGGCGACGGCGACTCACAGGAGGGGCAAATATGGGAGGCGGCCTTTGTCGCGGCGCGCTACGGCCTCGACAATCTCACCGCCATCCTCGACTGGAACGGCCTCCAGCAATACGGCTGGGCTACCGAAAAGGGCTACGGCGTGCTCGACCGCTTGGCCGCGCAGGAAAATCCGCTCAACCGCTGGCGCGCCTTTGGCTGGAACGCCATCGAGACCGACGGCCACGACTTCCCCGCCATTCTCGCGGCCTTTGCCGCAGCCAAATCACACCGCGGCCAACCCACCATTATCGTCGCCCGCACGATCAAGGGCCGAGGAATCTCCTACATGGAAAACGACTTCAACTGGCATTCCAAACCCGTGACCGACCAAGATCTCAAACAAGCGCAAGACGAACTCGCCACACAGGAGGCCGCTCTGTGAACCTCTCCACCACCGGCGAGATGCTGGCCCAGCGCGACGCTTTTGGCGACACACTCATCGAACTGATGGACCGCGACCCGCGCGTGTACGTGCTCGACGGCGACTTGGCCAACTCGACCAAGGCCGACAAAGTCGCCCGCGCACGGCCCGACCGCTTCCTCGAAATGGGCATTGCCGAGCAAAACATGATGGGCGTCGCCGCTGGCATGGCCACCTGCGGCCTCGTGCCGTGGCTGAGCAGCTTCGCCTGCTTCATCGTCAACCGCGATCTCGACCAGCTCCGCGTCGTCGTCGCCCAGCCCAATCTACCGGTCAAGCTCTGCGGTGCCTACTCGGGCTTGTTGACTGGCAAAACCGGCAAAACCCATCAAGAGATCGCCGACATCTCCGTCCTGCGCGCCATGCCGAATATGACCGTTTTGGCCCCGGCCGACGCCGTAGAAGTCCGCGCCTGTATGCTGGCGGCCAACGACTTGCCCGGCCCGGTGTACGTGCGCATGACGCGCGACCCGGAACCTGTCGTCTTCCCAGCCGACTACGAGTTTGAGTTGGGCCGCGCCCTGGTCCTGCGCGAAGGCACGGACATCACTCTCATATCCACGGGCGCCCAAACCCCGCGCTGCCTCGCCGCGACCGACGAGTTGGCACGCGAAGGGATCTCGGCGCTCGTCCTCCATGTACCGACCCTCAAGCCACTCGACGCAGACGCCATTGTCGCCGCGGCCGCGCAAACGGGCTGCGTAGTAACGGCCGAAGACCACACCATCGTCGGCGGCTTGGGCGGCGCGGTCGCTGAAGTGCTAGGCGAGCGGCGTCCCACGCCCATGCGGCGCGTTGGCATCCGCGACGTATTCGGCGAATCCGCCCCCAACGAAGACCTGCTGCAAAAATACGGCTTGACCCCCGGACACGTCGCGCAGGCGGCGCGGTCGCTGCTCTCTTGACCGCCGTATTCAAGTACCCGTAATTAAAAAGGTTCATTTATCCCAACCGAGAACTACAAGCTGCTGATGACGCGACATCCTAGATTTACCGCCACCCAATGTTTGCTCACCAGCAGCAACTCATGCGATTCATTAGAGTGCATCTTTGATGCGCTCTTTTTCTTTGTTTCGCGTAATTTAGGAGACGAGAGGCCGCATGAAAGAGGGTTTGTTGCAACTATTGAAGCTCCAAGAAGTGGATAAAAAACTCTTCTCGCTCGAAGAGGCCAAAGAAGAATATCCCGCTGAAATCGACCTACGGCGCAGCAGGATAGCAAAAGCGCGGTCCACTTTGTCCGAGCTAGAAGCCGAGAACGAGCAGTACGCCAAAGATCAGCGGCACTGCGAGCGCGAGATCGAAAGCGGCAAAGCCGCCCTGCGCGAGCGCGAGGAGCGTTTTTCCGTAGTAACCACCAACAAAGAATACGACGCGCTCCAGCTCGAAGTCGAGATTTGCAAAAAGACCATGGCCGAGCACGAGGCAAAATTGCTCAAAGTCCTCGAGGCGCAAGAGAAGATTCAAGCGAAAATCGACGACGAGCACGAGGCGTTTGAGGCCGTCCGCGAGGTCGAGCAAGAGCGCATTGACGAGCTCGAAGGCTTGCTCGGCACCATGCAGGAGCAAATCGACGCAGTTAAAAAGAGTCGGGCCGGAGTCGCCGAGCACATCGATCCTCAACTGCTGCAGCTCTACAATCAAAAGACGGGGCGACGCGGCATTCGCATCGCCGCCGTACACCGGGAGGCTTGCGGTGTTTGTTACCACCAAATGCCCGCCCAAATATTCAACGAAGTGCGCGTTGGCGACCGCGTCATCTACTGCGAGAATTGCGGTGCCATTATGGTCTGGGCCGAGTAGTTGGTTTGATTTTGGGAGAAGTAAGTCGGGCGGGCACGCTAGCAGCCCTCAGTGGCCGCTAGTGAGGAAAGTCCGAGCTCCACAGGACAGGATGCTGGGTAACGCCCAGGGGGGGCGACCCCACAGACAGTGCCACAGAAAACACACCGCCCAGCTTGCTGGGTAAGGTTGAAAAGGCGAGGTAAGAGCTCACCGCATCGGCGGCGACGCCGGTGGCAGGGTAAACCTCATCCGGAGCAAGGCTAAATAGGGGAAAAGAGGCGGTCCGCCTCGCTAGATTCCCGGGTAAGCTGCACCGAGGCGGTCGGGCAACCGCCGCCCCAGATGAATGCCCGCACAGCGCACTTCCGGTGCGTGGACAGAACTCGGCTTATAGACTTACTTCTCCCACACCCGGGGCTTGGCGGCTCCGGGTGATTTTTCTATTGCTGGAGCGCTATTATGTTCCCTGTGATCGCCGCGCTGGTGTTGATGGCCGCACGGCTACCCGCCCAACAACCCGAACGCTACGCAATCGAGCCGCTAGCCAAAGGCTACATCGACTGGACGCAACACGCGCTCTTGGCCTATGGCAACGGCACCGCGCCCGCGGCAATCACCGACCCCATCCAGCAGCGGCTCCACGGGTTGCGCCAGGCCCGGGACGCGGCCTTCCGCAACATGCGCCAACTAATCGGCCAAGTGCGCCTCAACGCCGACATCCAACTACAAGACGCCGGCCGCTCTCGCGATTTTCAAGACCTCGTCCGCGTGGCCCTGGGCTCGCAAAGCCAGGACCAAGGGCACTATCGCATTGCCGTGCGGCTGCGGCTGTTGGGCGATTTCGCGGCGGCGGTGCTGCCTCAAGTCGAGCCTATCGACCCCAGATCATACGGCTTGAACGCCCCTGCATCCCCAACGACCGCCGATTCGCTGAGGCCCGCTCCCGCCGACTCATTCGCCGCGTCTGCGCCCCCTGATTCCCTAACGCTATCGGCTATGACGGACTCACTCGCCGCGTCTGCCGCCGACTCGCTACCGCCCGACGAACTCGTGTTTTTCGTGCCCGAAGCACCCTACACGGGCTTACTCGTCGACGTCCGCGGGCTCGGGCTGCAACCGAGCATCGCACCGAGCGTACTCAGCGCGGATGGGTCCGTGATTCACGGCGCGGCCACCGTGGACCGCCGCCTCGCCACAGACTACGGAGTGGTCGGCTACGACGACGACATGGCCCGGGCCTACACCAGCGAACGGCTGGGCGGAGAAAACGCCAATCCCTTTGTCGTCAGGGCCATCGGCACGGCTGGCCGCTACTCGGGCGACGCCGTCCTCGACAACTTCGATGCCGCTCAAGTGCTGCAAGCCGACGAGGTCGGCGACTTCTTGCGCCAAGGCCGGGTGACCTTCCTCCTCGGCCCCGCGCCAGCCGCCTTTGATTCTATCTATACGGATCCTTTCATCTTAGAAGGAATGAAAAATGAGTTTGAGCTTTACGGAGAAATGGAAGAGAGCGATCGCCAAGAATAACTCGCTAGTCTGCGTCGGGCTGGATACCGATCCGGCGCAATTGCCCGCCAGCGTCCGCACCCAAGCCGATCCCGTCCTCTACTTCAACCAGCAAATCATCGACGCCACCTGCGATCTCGTCTGCTGCTACAAGCCCAACTTCGCTTTCTACAACGCCCTCGGCGCGGGCGGCTTTGCCACGCTCAAACGCACGCTCGACCACATTCCCGCCGACATCCCGGTGCTCATCGATGCCAAGGTCGGCGACATGCGCAACACCGCCGAGCAATACGCCCGCGCCTTCTACGAAGTCCTCGGCTGTGACGCGCTGACAGTAACGCCCTATTTGGGCCACGACTGCGTCTCGCCCTTCACCGCGTACCGAGACCGCACCACCTTTCTCGTCTGCCTGACGTCCAACCCCGGAGCCGACGATTTTCAGAAGAATCCGCTGGGCGATCGGCCCTTATACGAGCAGGTCGTCGCCAAAGCCCACGAGTGGAACGCCGCCAACAACATCGGCCTAGTCGTCGGCGCAACCCAACCCGAGCCCTTGGCGCGCCTCCGCGGCCTAGCGCCAGACATGCCCTTGCTGATACCCGGGGTTGGCGCGCAAGGCGGCTCTATAGCGCTGGCCGTCAAAAACGGCGGCGACTCGCGCGGCGCGGGCATCCTCATCAATTCCTCGCGCAGCATCCTCTACGCCTCCCAAGGCAGCGATTTCGCGGCGGCGGCCCGGCAGGCGACCCTAACCCTGCGCGACGCCATTAACGCTCACCGCCTTTCTCGCGCCTCTACGCTCTAGCGACCGCCGCGCCGGGTTGATGCGCTGAAAGGCTGGAGCCATGAACGAACCGATTACCCAAGACCAAGACCACGACCGCCGCCTTGGACGGCTGGAAGGCATCGCCGAGCAGTTGACCGAGCAAGGTCGCCAGATCAACGCCCGCTTTGACAACATAGAGCGATCCGTTGACGCACTACGGCAGGAGATGCGGCAGGAGTTGACCGCATTACGGCAGGAGCAACGCCGCGATTTTCGCTGGCTTATCGGTATCCAATTGACCACCCTACTAGCCCTAGGCACACTGATTTTGTCGCGTTTGCCCGGCTAAACGCTCCATAAAAATCTCCGAGGGACTGACGGCTTTTTATCCCTTCGACATATCTTGTTGCTCAAAAGCGTGGCTTTCTTTAATTTTTGCGTCAAGCACAATTCCCTTTATCACTTACCTAAGCCCAGAGGAGGCTAAATAATGAAACTCTTCAAGTTGCTCGTGCAGTCCTCAGAAAGTCGGGGGGGGGGGGGTTAAGTCTTTCAAAAACAACGACTTACAGCGTTTTTTGTTTGCTGGTGGCCAGTTTGGTGTTGGGCTGGGCCGGGGAGGCTGCGGCGCAGACCGAGAACATCGACATATCCGTTGACCGGCGTTCCGTCCGCGAGGATGGAGGGGCGCAGGATATTACGATAACAGCCGAATTGCGAACGGCTGACGCGAAGGCGAAGGCCGATCTTCAGCTTCCGCTGCGTCTTGTCGGTGTCACGTCCCGCTATCTCAACGATTTGTTCAGAATCTCTTTCCCCTCTTTGGTGATTAAGAAGGGCGAGCGCAAGGCGACCGGGACGATCACCATAACTCCGATCAACAATAATCGGATTGGAATTAACGCGGCCAACGCTTCGGCGGATGTCGATACCCTGACCATAACGGCGGGTACGGCGGTCGATACGGGTAAGGTTAAAATGCGGGTTAATCTTCCTATCGTGATTGACGTAGGGGGTTCTACTGGAACCATTTTCGAGAAAGGCAAAACCGCCGCGTCCTATATGGAGAATCTTACTGGTGTTACGGGCGTCTTCTATATCGAGCTGATTGACGACGATGTGTTCGTCCCCAATATCGACCTCTCTGTTTCGCCGGCCAAGCTCAGCAAGCAGGCGGATGCGACCTCGGTTGAAGTGACGGCGCTGTTGAAGGGCGGCTCGTGGACGGAGCGCGACCTTGAAACTCAATTGGTTGTTTCTTCTACTAGTACGTTGACGCGGGATGTGGATTACTCGATTCGGGGGCTGGGGAAGTTGACCATTCCAAAGCGGCGGATCGACGCGACGACGACGATCACCGTCGATCCGAATAATAAGGCGGGTAAGATCGTGCTGGGGACCAAGGATGCGACGCTGGATGTGACGTTCAAGAAACGGATGAATAGTGCTGGTAAGCAGGTCCGGATCGACAGGCAAGTTGATGGGACCTTCGAGTCAGATGGTGATGTCAAAACCAGCGGTACAATCCGTGAATTAGTTAATAGAAACCAACTTATAGTCATCGGCATAGATTTCAACGGCGATGGGGATGTTGGAACCAGAGAAGGTGATACGGCGGGTGATGTAAATGTTGGGTTAGATACGGATAATAATATTTGGAATCTGAGGGACTCCGACACCATCCCTGCGGGCACCGTCTTAGTAGAAAAAGACTTGGGGATCGATTTTTTCAATGATGGCGATTATTTGGATACCTATGTGGTGCCCGCCGATAGCGCATTAACGGAAGTAGGTATCTCCCTGTTCCGACAGGGCCAGACCCCTATTTATTTTGGTGCTGGCACCAACGTGAGGCAACTCTCGATTGGTATAGACCTTAACGGCGATGGGTCAATCTCTCCTGATGCTATCCCCAATACTGGTCCAAATAATGTCTTAAAGCATGTGGACTCTTTTGTCATTCCTATTGTGGTCAACCCCGGCACCATCACGGTCGAAGACGTTGCGGTGGCGCGGCTCAAGAATTTTACGCTAAGTCCGGCGACCATCCGCGAGGCCGCTGGGGTGACGGACGTTACGATGACCGTTGAGTTGGAGACGGCTTTAACCGGTGCGAAGGCGGTGGACTTTCAGATTACGGCGGGGGAGGGGACGCGCGATGTGCATTACGAGGTGGAAGTCATTGAGGGCTTGACGATCCCGGCGGGCGATAAGAAAGGCACGGCGACGCTGCGCGTCACACCGGTGGACAACAGCACTTCGCATAATGCGCGGACGTTCGAGGTGATAGCGAAGGTCGGCACCGAAGCGTCTCAGAAGGATACGGTGGAGTTCAAGATCACGGACGATGAGACGCTGAGCGAGAACATCACGCTGTCGGTCAATCCGAGTGAAATCAAAGAGGACGCGGGTGAGACGACGGTCACGGTGACCGGCACGTTAGACGGCAAGGTGCTCGACGCGGATGCGACGATCTCGTTGGTCTTGGATGAGGATGCGTCCGGTGCCGCGACGCGGGATGTGGATTACACGGCGGTGCTTCGCTCGCTGACGATTCCGGCGGGCGAGATCACCGGCTCAACGACGATCACGATCACGCCGGTCAACGACGGAGCCGCCGACAACGACGAGACGATCACGCTGAAGCCACTCAAGGACGACCTCAAGAACCAAGACGACGACAAGATCACGGTCGACCCCGTGGCGATCAAGCTGAAAGACGCGGCGATGATGGATGATTCTTCCGAGACGCCCGCGGACACGGGATGGCCGAGTTTCGGCACGGCCGCGTTAGCCTTTGAAGCGACGGTTGGCCAAACGTTTAGCGCGGTGTTGCCCGCGGCCACGGGCGGCCAAGGCACGCTCTCGTACAGCGTTTCGTCGAACCTGCCGCTGGGGCTGTCGTTTGACGCGGCCACGCGGACGCTTTCCGGGACGCCGACGCTGGCGGGCATGGCCTCGGTCGTCTATACGGCGATTGATGCCGACGGCGATGGCGGGGTGCGGACTTTCACCATCACGGTCGCGGACGCCGCGCCGGTTACGATTGGCGTTGCCAGCGTGATGGCTTCGCAATCGGCCGTGCGCGAAAACGGCGAGACGGCTGAAATCCGAGTTACGGCGACTCTGTCGGGCGCGGCTCCGGCGGCTGAGACGGTCCACTTCACGATTGTGCCGCCGGCCAGCGGCGCGATGGCCACCCGCGACGTGGATTATACCGCGACTTTAGCGGGGACCGTCACCATCGCGGCCGGGGAAAAGGCGGGTTGGACGACGCTGTTCCTGTCGCCGATTGACAACGCTTCGGCGGCCGGTCATAAGCACTTGGGGGTTCGGGCGGCGGCTTCGGGCGGTTGGGCGCAGGTGGACATCCGCATTTCCGACGACGAGACGCCGAGCACGTCTTTGGTGCTGTCGGTGACGCCGAGCGCACTCAGCGAGTCGGCGGAATTGACCGAGGTGATGGTCATGGCCGCGCTGGACGGCAAGCCGCTGGCCGAGAACGCGACGGTCTCCGTTTCGATTGACGCGGCTTCGAGTAGTGCCACCCGCGACACGGACTACTCGGCCCTATTCAATCCGACGATTACCATTGCCGCCGGTTCGATTATGGGTTCGACGCGCCTGTTGATTGATCCGGTTTCCGATGGTATGGCTGAAGGCGACGAGACGGTGGTGCTCAATGCGATGCTGCCGGGCTTGACGGCGGGTTCGGCGACGCTGGTGCTGACCGACACAGACAGCGGGATGATGGACGATAATGACGGCGATAGGGAGATGATGATCGCCTTGGCTTTCGTCGAGGGTGCTTCGATTCCCAACCAGAACTATACGGCGGGCACGGCGATTCACTCGTTGGAATTGCCGATGGCGCTGGGCGGCGAAGGCTCCATCACGTATAGCGTGTCGGATCTACCAGCCGGACTGTCGTTTGACGCGACCACCCGGACGATTTCCGGGACACCGGAAGCGGCGACCGATGGGGCCGTTGAAGTCACCTACACGGCGATGGCTGGCGACGAAAGCGTCTCGTTGATGTTCACAATTACAGTCAACGCGATGCTGGACTGGGGCGACCTGAGTTCGTTGTTCGGTCTCAACAGCGGTGCTGGCAAAGCCAATCCGGCCGACTCGCATACCGACAACAGGATTCAATTCACCGTCGGTGTGCCAGCAAACTTGACGCTGCCGGCGGTCTCCGGGGGCACCCCGCCGCTGACGTATAGCGTGTCGGGTTTGCCAGCCGGGCTGTCGTTTGACCCGGCCACCCGGACGATTTCCGGGACGCCGACGACGATGGGCGAGACCGTAGCGACCTACACGGTCGTAGATGCCAGTGGCGCGAGTCAGTCGCTGCCGGTGGGCATGGCGGTGGTGGAGCCGCCGCTGTCGGCGCCGACCAATCTGATTGCCGAGGACTACAAAGGCGCGGACGGCCAGGGCGACCAAGGCGGTTTCGTGATGCTGTCTTGGGAGCTATCGGCGGATCATAAGTCGCTGGACGGCTATCGCATCTTCCGCGCCTTGCCGGTGCTGGAAAATGAGATGGTGCCGTGGGCGCGGGTGGATGCCGTGCCCGGGGTGGCGATGGGCCGCGCTATCGTGGCGACGCTGGACAATGTCTCGACGCGCTGGGGCATTGCCGCCGAGCGCGGGGGGCGCACCACGCATCATGCGGCCAAAGCCGTGTTCGTCGAGGCCGACGATGTGACGCAGCCTTACACGCAGATGGCGGCGACGTTGCAAGCCAGCCGGAATGCCGCGCAGGGCGGTCCGGTGCTGGCGTCGTTGCTGCCGGAAGAATTAGCCTACGCTCGCGGCGTGGCACCGAAGTTGAATGTCGTCGGTAGCGTACTGAGTTCGTCGATTACTTGGACGGCTGAAGCCGTGCGGGCGACCGACGACATTGCGCCATTGGCCGTGTCGGCACTACAGGTGTTGGATGCGCCCGACGATCAAGGCGGTCGCATCGCGCTGACGTGGACGCTGTCGCCGTCGGATCAGGTGCTGCAAGGGGTCGTGGCCGGTGCGCTAGGCCCGGCGCCGGTCGAGCCGATCGTGGGCGTACATGGCTACCGCATCTATCGCCGCGCCGTGGGAGACGAAGCGTTTTCCGTGGTCGCCGAGGTGGAGGCCGGGGTGGCGTCCTTCGTTGATGAGACGGCGCAGCATGGGGTGCATTACAACTATCAGGTGCGGCCCTTTGATTGGGACAACGAGACCGGTTCGGTCGAGCAGACCGCATTGGCCGTCCGCAACCGGGTGGCCGATAGCCAAGGGCAGGCTCTGTTGGGGCTGTTCGGTGCGGACGCGCGCATTGGGTTCGACGATTTCTTCGTGTTGGCGGACCGCTTCGGTTTGACGGCGGGCGACGCCGGGTTTGATCCGGCGTTTGACCTGGCGCCGAATGGGACGATTGACTTCGACGATTTCTTCGTGTTGGCCGACCATTTCGGTCGCAGCGTGGCCGCGGCGGGCAAGCCAGTGCCGCTGCGGACCGGGCTGAATGCGGATGCGCGGCTGTATCTGGATGCGCCGACAGCCCTGCCGAGCGTGGGAGAAGAGTTCGTCGTCAATGTGCGATTGGCCGACTTCGTGGCGGTCAAGGGTTACGGCTTGCAGATAGCGTATGACGCTGACCAGCTAACCTTCGTTGAGGCTCGGACCGATCAGCCGCTGGGCGGCAGCGCATTCGCTACGCCGCAGGTGCTGGCCGACCAAGCGGGCGTGTTGACGGTAGCCGCCCACGGCGATGTCGTTTCGGACGGTGAACTGATGCTGCGCTTGGTGTTCCGTCCGACGACCGAGATCGCGCACACGACCCTCGAAATCACCGACAGCCAGACGTATGACCGGGCGTTGGGCTTCAACCGGCTGGCCTTGCCCGCGCCAGTGGCGTTACAGACGCGCCCGGCCGTGTTCTCGCTGGCAGCCAACTATCCGAACCCGTTCAATCCGCAGACGACGATTCAGTATGCGTTGCCGCAGGCGGCGGACGTGGGGCTGACGGTGTATAACGTGTTGGGTCAGCCGATTCGGACGCTGGTCGCCGAGCATCAGGCGGCGGGTCGCTACGCGGTGGAATGGGACGCGACCAACGATAGCGGCCAGAGCGTGTCGTCGGGGATGTACTTCTACCGCTTGCAAGCGGGCGGTGACTTCCTCGACATCAAGAAGATGCTGCTGCTCAAGTAGCATACGCGATACCGCGAGAGTTACGGAAATGGGACCTCAATTTTCGGTTTGAGGTCCCATTTTCTTTATGAACGTCAGATCGCCCGCCTACGGACCGCTTGCAGGCCGGCGGTGATTTCCTCGCCGTCCAGATGCTGCTGCTCAAGTAGCATACGCGGCACCGCATACAGCGAGTTACGGAAATGGGACCTCAATTTTCGGTTTGAGGTCCCATTTTCTTTTTTGGCCGCGGCTCGTCGCGAGAAGCGACAGATGCCGAGGGCTATTCGTCCGCCGATGCGGTGGGCAGCGGGCAGTCCACGCACCGGCCACCGACCACTGGTCAAACGCCCCCAGCGTCGGTGAGTAGGTCAATGCAATCAGGCGACCCTTATTCCGCCAGTCAGTGGGGCTGACGGGTTCAAAATTACCGGCAGTGGGCACGTAATTCTAGCCCTTTACCTTTAATAAAAAGACAAAACGTCCCCCAAAAATTCAACACCCATTATTGCCATCGCGCCTAGCTATCTCTATTTTTTGCAACGAGGCGGGGTGTGGCGCAGTCCGGTCAGCGCACCTGCTTTGGGAGCAGGATGTCGTCGGTTCAAATCCGACCACCCCGACCACCCCTTTCCCACCAGCCCCTTCCCTACACACAGCGAAATTCGCACTCCTGCGCGGCAAGGAATCATGGCACTCGAAATCAAGGCTTTGCTCGACGAAGAAATCGCGGCGTACGCCACGCAAAATCCTCGTTTGCAAGCCATGTTTGCGCGGGCCAAGCCATCGCTGCCGGGCGTCCACATGGCCCCTCTTCCCCGATACGCCGACCACGGAGCAGGAGCTTCTCTCTACGACATCGACGGCCATCGCCTGATCGACTTTGCTAACAACAACATCGTCGCGGCCCTACAGAAACAAATCGCCCAAGGTACGGGTGCATGACCGTTAGCGCATGGCGGTGCCTACTCCTGTGGAGCTTGTCGCTGAGCGTGGTTTGCTGCGGCAGTTCGGGCCGAAAGCCCCGGCCAGCGGAACCGCCAACCGCGGCTACGGCGACAGCGCACTATGCCTACTACTGCGCCGACTGCCACGGCCCCGCCATGAACGGGGGTATGGCTAGCAGCTTAATCGACGGTCGCTGGGATTACGGCGCAAGCGACGCGGCGATCTTCGCAAGCATTGCCCTGGGGATTCCCGAGGACGGCATGCCTCGGTTTGGCGCGGTACTGGACGCAAACCAAATCAATGCGTTGGTTCGCCTGATGCGGGAAGCCGAGCGCACACCATCCCATTAACCCGCCGACTGCCAACGCCTCTACGCCTTGTCACTGGTGGGGATAACTATCCAACTAAAGGCTTAAAAAATATGCGATACAGCATCTATCTAATTTGCACGCTCGCTTTTGCAGCAAACGCTGCGGCCCAACAGGTCGTCCAATCCGAGGAACACACTTTTCGCGTCGAGCCCTTCGCCACCGGCTTGGGCATCCCGTGGGGCCTTGCTTTTCTGCCCGATGGACGCTTGTTGGTCACCGAGCGCGAAGGACAGCTACGCATCGTCAGCACCGACGGCGCGGTCTCGCCTCCCATCGACGGCGTACCCAAGGTGCTCGCCAAGGGACAGGGCGGCCTGATGGACGTGGCCTTGCACCCCCAGTACGCGGAGACCGGCTGGATTTACCTCAGTTACTCGGATCCGCTGCCCGGGCCGTTGGGGGGCATGTTGAGCTATACGGCCATCAGCCGCGGGCGGCTGCAAGAGAGACAGTTGACCGATGTGGAATTGATACATCGCGTCCCGGATCAGTTTTACACTCGGCACGCTCACCACTACGGCTCGCGCATCGTTTTTGACCGCGAAGGTTATCTGTACCTTGCGATCGGCGACCGCGGCCAGCGCCCCCTCGCCCAGAACGTGAAGCTGCCCAATGGCAAGATCCACCGCTTGCACGACAACGGCCGCGTTCCCGGCGACAACCCTTTTGTCGGGCGCGACGGAGCCATTGCGTCAATCTGGTCCTACGGGCATCGCAACCCCCAAGGAATGGCCATGCACCCAGAGACCGACCAACTGTGGGCCGCCGAGCACGGCCCCAAAGGCGGCGACGAGCTCAACCTCGTACAGCGCGGCCTAAACTACGGCTGGCCAGCCATCACCTATGGCATCAACTACGATGGCACCCCCATTACCGACCAAACCCACGCCGACGGCATGGAGCAACCGCAGACCTATTGGGTGCCGTCCATAGCGGTCTGCGGCATTGACTTTTACACCGGCACGCGCTTCAGCAACTGGCAAAACGACCTACTGGTGACCTCGCTGCGCTTCAACCGCCTGCACCGCCTGCGCTTGTCGGGCGCAGCCGTGGTACACGACGAGATCGCCTATCAAGGCGAATCGCGAATGCGCGACGTGCAGACCGGACCGGACGGGGCCGTCTATCTCGCGGTGGAAAATCCAGGGCGGATCTTGCGGCTGGTGCCGATGGAGTAATAGCCGGTGAAGTGGTGTATTTATGTTCCTTAGCTGTATAGACGGTGTGAGCGGCAGGGCACTCTCTTTTCCACTAGAAATAGAAAAGCTCCCCGTACACCAAGACATTTTCAAAGCGTATAAAGCACGTAAGCCAAAGGATCGCACCGCCTCCATGCCTCAGCTCCCGGAGTAGAGGATGCCCCGACTCATAGAGAACGATTTTCCGTATGCTCGTCTTTCCGCGATCGCCGAGGCCGAATCGTGGAGAAAAGAAGTCCACCGTCCGGTCTATTACATCCACAAGTGGTGGGCGCGTAGATTGGGATCTGTTTTTCGGGGTATTTTGTTAGGCGCATGTCTCGACGAAGGAGCGGACTTCTGGAAGTCCTTTTACGGGAAGAACGATTTTGCTAAAACCGTAATTTTTGACCCTTTCATGGGGAGCGGAGTTACCATAGGAGAAGCAGTTAAGCTTGGTTGTACCGCTTTGGGTCAAGACATTAATCCAGTCGCATATCTCGCCTGTCGCGCTGCCTTCACTAAGTACGATCCGGCTGAAGTCGTCGCTACATATCAACTCCTCGAGCGCACGGTCGGTCCCAAACTACTGAGCTACTTTGAGACGCGCACAGAAGCAGGCAGTAGAGCAACCGTACTGTACTACTTTCTCGTCAAGGTTGTGCCATGTCCACAATGCGATGAACAGATCGATCTCTTCAAGGCGCGCATTTTCTCAAAGAACGCCGTCCCGCACAAAGATGCTAGTGCCCGCGCACTCTGCCCTAGTTGTGGTGCTATTAACGCGACACTCTACAACGCCGATTGCGTGAAGTGCCTGGATTGTGGTACGACGTACAACCCACAACAAGGCAACATCAAAGGGGCGAAAGTCGAATGTGATAAATGCAGCTATACATTCCGCCTTGTTGAGCAGATGAAATCAATACATGGCCCTCTTGGTTATCGCCGGTACGCCAAGATGATTCTCACCACAGATGGGCAAAAACAATACGCTTCTATGAATGCTTTCGACGACGCCCTTTTAGCAGACATCGCACGAGAGCTTACTTCCATCACCTCTTCCTTTCCGCAGATTGCAATCACACCGGGTTACAATACAAACCAGATCTTGAAGCACAACTACCGCTTCTGGCACGAGCTATTTTCCGCTAGGCAGCTCCTTTGCATCCACCATCTGCGGGAAGCGATTCGTCAGATCGACCACGCGAATCACAGACTCCTCTTTGCCTGCCTATTCTCTGGTGTGCTTGAGTTCAATAACCTATTTGCATCTTTCAAGGGAGAAGGAACAGGGGCCGTGCGACATATGTTTTCACACCATGTCCTCAAACCCGAAGTGATGCCAATTGAAGCAAATGTCTGGGGTACGAGTAAGTCGTCTGGATCGTTTTCCACCTTGTTTCGCTCTCGCATCCTAAATGCGCTTGCCTACAAGGCTGATCCAACCGAGCTCTATATGACATCGGGTAAGAGTACTAAAGTTGGCGGCATCAATCATCCGCTCGCCATTCCGGTGTCTAACGAGTTTGCCTTATTCAAGAATGGGAACGACGCGGTTTACCTCACTCAAGGCGACTCCAGTCGCACCAGTATTCCAGACCGCAGTGTGGACATCGTTGTAACCGATCCTCCATTCTTCGACAATGTTCACTACTCCCAACTCGCCGATTTTTTCTTTTATTGGCTGAATCAGCTTTTGGATTATTCCAAAACCGAAACGACGCGGCGGAAAGACGAAGTCCAAGATACGAGTTCTGTTCTCTTCACCGACAAACTGACATCCGTGTTCGCCGAATGCCATCGCGTTCTCAAGCATACCGGGCTTCTCGTGTTTTCCTATCACCATGCTCGACACGAAGGATGGACGTGTGTCCACAGAGCTATTCGACATGCCGGATTCGCGTGCAAACAGGCTTATCCGATTAAGGCTGAAATGTCCGTTTCCACGCCGCTGAAACAGGCCAAGACCCCGATACATTTGGACTTGATATTCGTCTGTGGTAAGGAAGATAACGGGGCTGTTCACCACGTCACTAACGTCGATTTTACTCGTGTTCTCCGCAGTGCAGAGGACCAAATTCGCGCCCTCAAATCGGCTAACATATCCGTCTCACTCGGCGATGCGAAGGTGATTCTCATGGGACGCTTCCTATGCGAAGCTCACCGCCTGTGCAACCTCGACAAGGAAGAGACATTCCTGGCCGATATTGAAAAACATATTGACGACTACGTAGCTGACGTGAGCAAAGTCCAAGGAGAGGTTCTATACACCCAAGGCCCCGCTGGACAACTGGCCCTTTTTGAGGACCTGGCCAATTACTTAGAATTCGGATCAAGGCGATAAATCACAACGCGGCGCAAGCGTCGCACGGGGTATGGCCAATTATTCCAAACTTAGGAGAAACGCAAATGGAACCATTGCAGTTGGCCCTCTTGGGCTGTGGAGGCATGGCCGGAGCACATGTGCGCGGCTTGCGCGAATTGGCACAAGCCAAGCTCGACGATATACAGGTGGTGGCTTGTTGCGATTTGGTGGAGGAACAGGCGCGACAGCGTGCCGATGAGATCGCCGAGTTCCAAGCGCACACGCCGGCGATCTATACCGACGCGGAGCGGATGCTCGCGCACGTAGAGGCCCTAGACGCCGTGGACATCTGCGCCCTGCACTCGCAGCACCACATCCTCGCCGTCGCCTGCCTAGCGGCTGGCAAGCACGTAATCATCGAAAAGCCGCTGGCGATCACGCTGCGCGCTGGCCGCCAAATACTCAACGCGGCCGTAGATAACCGCTGTCAGCTCGCCGTAGCGGAAAACTACCGCCGCTCACCGCCGGAGCGGGCCCGATCTTGGGCCGTGGCCAGCGGGCGAATCGGCCAACCGCGCACTTTCTACTGGCAGGAAGCGGGCCTGCGGTTGAGTAAGTGGGGCTGGCGCAACTTCAAGCGCGACGCCGGCGCCGGCTGGATCCTCGACGGGGGTGTGCATTTTGCCGACCTGTTCCGCTATCACTTGGGCACGGAGGCGCGGCAGGTAATGGCGCGGGTGAACCACTTTGAACCCTATCGCTACGACGAGCCGGCCGAGCGCGAGGGGGCCTGGCCGGTGGATGTGGAAGACTGCGCCATGGCACTGATCGATTTCGACGGCGGCGCAGTGGTGCAGTGGACTTGGCAAGGCTCTGCGCCCGGCCAAGACTTCAGCAAGCGCGTCCTATACGGCAGCGAGGGCTGCATTGACTGGGCGAGCGGGCTTTGGACGCGCACCGGCGAAAACACGTCTAACGAGGTCTTGATCGAAGCGTATCAGAACAGCCTCACCGAGGACGAACGCAAACGGCTCTTCCCCGGTGGAGTGGAAAATCCCATCGCAACCGAACTGAAGGATTTCGCCGACGCCGTGCGCGGGCAAGGCACACCCGAAGTCGATGGCTTGGACGGCTATCGCTCACAGGCGATCTGCATGGCGATTTTTGAATCGGATTGGTTTAATCGGCCGGTTAGCTTGGCCGAGATCGAGCGCGGCGACCTGGAGGGCTACCAAGCCGAGATCGATCAGGCGTTGGGAATTGATTAGGCAGCGAACCGCACCGCCTAAACCAAACGCGAAATGGCACGCACTGGTCGTATTACTAAGAACAATCTTAAAAAGGCTCCTCAGTCTCCGAATCCTCGAGCGGATGCAGATCAATCGGCGTGAGAATTCCATAAAACCCGTATTTAAGGCCCTGTCGATCCCCTTTTCCCGGCGGAAAGTACTCTTCTACAAGCGCCAATAATCGGCGACCAAATTCGGCGGCCTGTTCTTCAGAGAGCCGGGCGCGGTTGTGGTTGATTGACAACTGGAATGTCGAGCCGTATAAGCCTTCGGCCGCTTCGCGCAACGCTTGATTGAACTGGCCGACTACATCCGCTGGCATGGCCTCCGCCGAAAGAATCTCCCGAACGCGAATTTTGCCTACCGCTGGCAAACAACGCCATTCTTGGGGAGCGGCTCCATCTTCCGCCAAATGTACGACCCCTGTTTGCGCTAGCCGTTGCAAGTGGTACAACACCCGCGCATTGGTAACGTCCAATGTCTCCGCAATGTCCGCCACCGACTTCCCGTCTCCAAGGATTTCGAGGATGCGCCAACGAAGCGGATCAGCGAGTACGCTCGCACGATCATCTTCAATAACAAGTACCGCGTCCTTTAAGGCGTTGGTCGGAAATGTCAATTCACGCCACATACTCAAAACCTCCGGTTAGTGGTCAGTGGTCAGTGGTCAGTGGTCAGTGTAAGGACTGATCAGTGGTCACTGGTCACTGGTCACCGATCACTGGTCACTGACCACTAAATCCCAAAACCAAACCGTTCCTCAAACGCCTCCCAAATTTCGGTGGGCACTTCCTGCGTCGCTGCGTCGTACGCGTCCTGAAGCTGATAGCGGTCGGCTGGGCCGCTCATGACGATGCCGTTGATGGGCGCGTCAAGACAGAACTGCATGGCCAAGTGCTTGATGTCCACATCCTGCGCTTGGCACCACGCCCACATCGCGTGCGCACGCGGCTCAGCCGCCCGGTCCGGCTCAATGCCGGTCAAGCGACCCATGCCGAAGACGCTGGCCAAGATCAGACCCGTGCCGTGCTTTTTGGCCAAGCGCATGGTGGTGCGGGCGACGGACTGGTCGAGCAGCGTGTAGTCGAGAAACGCGAGGACAATCTCGGCGTGGCCAGCCTCAATGGCGGCGCGGTGGAAGTCGTGGTCGCGGACCCCCAAACCAATGTGGCGCACCAAACCCTCTTCCTTCATCTTCTGCAGCTCATCAAAGGCGCGACCGGGGCCTAACGGATCGGCCACATCGGGTGGGTCGTGGACGAGCACGGCGTCGAGGTAATTGACGCGAAGCGATTGCAGGCTTTGTTCGACGCTCCAGCGCGTGGCCTCGGCGGAAAAATCCTTGGGACGCTCCGGGTGCGGGCCGACCTTGGCCTGCATGTAATAGCTCGACCGCTCAACGCCAGCTAACGCCTTCCCCCAGTGCTCCTCGTTGCGGCCAGCATAGCTGTCGAAATAGTCGATACCCAAATCGAGCGCACGTTCGATCGTGGCGATGGTCTCGGCCTCGCCAGATGCACCGACAAAAGCGGCGCCCATGCCGAGTGCTCGGGGCTGCATGCCCGTGCGCCCCATCTTGCGACGCGGTAGCTTACTCATGGATTTAACTCCCTTTTATCTACTATAACTCGATGGCAAAAGAAAGGCGGACTCCATATTAAAGCACGCGGTCCACGCGCTCAAGGGACGGCGCAAAAGCAGATATGGACAGCCGACAACGCGGCGCGTTATGTTACCTAAACGCAGTACAACTAAAGTCTCGCACAAAAAGGCGAATATGAGAAAACGCGCTAGGCATTGGGCCCTCGGCTGCGGCCTCGTTTTGGTAGCCTGTGGCAACGAACAAACGCCGGACGGTTTGCGGCAAGTGCCGCGCCACCGCACCCTGATCGTCGATTGCGCCGAGAGCAACACCTGCGGCGGCCAGATCCAAGACTACAACACCTTCAACCCCTTCGTGCCGGGCGGAATCTCGCGGATCGGCTATCAGTTTCTCTACGAGCCACTCTACTTCTTCAACGGCTACCAGGCCGACGCCGAACCGCTGCCGTGGATCGCCACCGGACACCGATTTAACGCCGACTACACCGAAGTCGTGGTCAATATACGTCCGGGCGTGGCGTGGAGCGACGGGCAGCCGTGGACCGCGCACGACTTTGTCTTTACGGTCAATATGCTCAAAGAACACGCGCCGAATCTGGTGTTCTCAACGGACATGGAGACCGCGGTCCAAAAGGCCGTGGCGCTCGACAGCTTGACGGCCAAGATCGTCCTCAAGTCGCCGAACCCGCGCTTTCTGTTCAGTTATTTCACCCACAACCACGGCAACGGAGTGCCTATCGTCCCCAAACATATCTGGGAGGGACAAGATCCCTTGCGCTTTGCCAATTACGAGCCGGTGGTCACCGGGCCGTATCGCATTGCACTGTCGGAGCCAGCGCAGCGGATCTGGGATCGGCGGCCAGACTGGTGGGCGGCCCAGGTCGGCTTCCACGCGCTGCCACAAGTCGAGCGGTTGATCTTTCTGCCCTATATGGAAGAACACCAGCGAGTGCAGAGCCTGCTGGCCAACAAGCTCGACACCTGTTTGGAACTCCGCCCGTCCAACATCATTACCCTGCTCGAACAACACGACAAAATGAGCACCTGGACCGGGCGCGAGCCGCCCTATAGCTACATGACGCCGTGGGCCGTTGCGCTCGGGTTTAACAATATGGAGGCCCCTTTCGACGATCCCGAAATCCGCCGGGCGATCCACTTCGCCATCAACCGCCAACAGCTAGTCGAAATCGGCTGGCAGAACTCGGGCGACTACGCGCTGTTGCCGCTGCCAGACGTGCCGCAAATGCAGCCCTACTTTGCCGCGGCCGCGGATCTAATCGACCGCTACGAGATCGGCGTCCACGACACCGCGCGCACCGCGGCGATTCTGTCGCGCAAGGGATGGATGCGGGGGGCGGATGGCTTCTGGACGAAGGACGGCGCGGCGTTGTCGCTCGTCATCGACATCTTCGCGCACTTCCAAGACCTGACGCCGGTTTTGGTCGCCCAGCTCCAAGCGGCGGGTTTCGACGCCTCATTCCGCATGACGGCGGATTACACTTCGCGGGTGGCCCAAGGCGAGGCACGCGCTTTTATGTTTGGCAACCTAAGCTCCATGCGCGATCCCTACCAAGTGCTGAGCCACTACCACAGCCGCTTCGCCAGACCGACCGGCGAGCCGGCCGAGCACTACTGGCGCTGGCAAAACGCCGATTTCGACGCGCTAGTCGATCGCATGGCGCAGACGCCCAACGACGCGCCCGAGATGATGGCGATTTACCGGCAGGCCATGGCCATTTGGCTGGCCGAGCTACCGGCGATTCCGCTCGTGCAGTGGCCGCACCGGATTCCAGTCAACGAGACGTACTGGACGGGCTGGCCTTCGGCCGAGAACCCCTACATGAACACTTCGTATTGGGCGCGGTCTTGGCTGTTGGTATTGCTCAATTTGCGCCCCGTTAGATAACGCTATGTCCATCCTATTCGACCGCACGCTGTTGCCCGAGGCCCTAGGCGAATTTGTCGTCATCGCCGATACCCACTATGCGCTAGCCGGGGGCGTCGGAATGGACGAATTCCGCTCCCGCGCCCAACAGAGCCGACGGGCGGACGCGGCTTTGCGCTTGGTAGCCGCCTTGGAGCCGGATTTTGTCGTCCACATGGGCGACGTGGTGCAGGAGTACCCGCAAAGCGCGGGCTTTGGCCCGGCCTTAGACCAAGCCCTCGCGCAGATAGCCGCCTGCGGTGTGCAGCCGCGCTGGGTCGCTGGCAATCACGACGTGGGCGACAAACCCGATCCCACCATGCCCACGCATCCGGTCGCGCCCGAAGGCTTGGACGCCTACCACCGGCGCTTTGGTCCGTCTTGGTACAGCTTTGACTATCACGACCTGCACGTGGTGGTGCTCAACAGCCAGATCCTGAACACCAGCCTGCCAGCCGAGGAAGAGCAAAGGGCTTGGTTGGAAGCCGACTTAGCCGCACACGCCCAGACGCGCATCGCGGTATTTTTGCACTTGCCGCCCTACTTGCACACCCCCACCGAGCCGCATGTAGGCCACTACGACAACATCGGCGAACCAGCCCGCACGTGGCTGCTACAATTGCTGGCCGCCCACCGGGTAGCTTGGCTCTTTGCGGCCCACGTGCATTTTGCCTTTTGCGAACCGGCCAGCGCCTTGCACTATCGCACCGTCCCTTCCACTTCTTTTACGCGGCCCGGTTTTAGCCATTTGTTCAGCAGCGCACCACCGCCCGAGCAGGGCCGCGACGACCAGCCCAAGTTGGGTTTTTTCCTCTGTCGTCTGCGCCACAACCGACTCGACATCCACCTAATCCGCACGGCCGGGGCACAAAACGGGCCATCGGGTCCGCGGCGATTGCTCACCCCAGCGACCGCCGATTTGGGCGGGGCTCCATTAGGGCTGACCGCAACCCACCCACTAGGCTGGGAAACGGAAGTCCCCATAACCTTTCCCTCGGTAGTGCGTCAGCCCGTGCGCAACGACTATCCCCTGTTGGCTTGTCTGGAGTTGGGCGCACAAGCCCTGCGCTGCCCTTGGACCGATTTGGCTTCGTCCGGCGACCGCCTGCGCTTTTTGCGCCGCCAAGGCGTCCAAGTGCAGGCGACCATTCTCGACGACGAAGCCACGCCGTACGAGTCCATCTTGGAAAGTCGCCGCGACCAAGTGGATACTTGGGAAATCCAGACGCCGGGGGCACCTTGGCCCTCGTCGGCGTGTCTGTATTTGTTCAAGAGCTACCACCGCAACTTGCGGCTGTCTTTGGCCCCGGTGCTCCCCGGCCAACAGCTAGCCGGCAAGCAGCACCCCCGCACCCGAATCGGCTACCGACCCGACGAAATAGTCCAACTCGACCGGCGATTGCAGGACGCGGATACATGGATAGAAGCAGCCCTGTGCCGACTGGACGCAACGGCCCCTTGGGAAGATGCCTTGGCTTGGCGCGAGGTACGTGCCTTGGCCACGATGGGGCGGCTGGATTTGCTCTTTGAGTTGCCGGGGCAAAGCGACCAAGACGATGCCGTCCGGGCCGCCGAGGCGCTTTTTGCCACGGCGTTGCTGCCGAGGGCGCGGCTTTTTGTCGAGCCTTTTATCGATCTGGATCGCACCATGGAGGTCGGCCGGGGGCTTTTGGATCCCCGGTGCAATCCCCGCCCCGTCTTTGGCGTCTTGCGGTGCCTCAACGCCCTGCTGCAACGCTTCCGCGTGTCCTTTCCCGAGGCGGCTAGCGCAGCGGGCGACCGCGCAACAGCGCGGCTGCTCCGCGGACCGACCCGCACGTTGGCCCTGCTATTACCAGCGGACGCCGGAGCGGTGGCTCCTGCTACTGAGCTGGCGGGACCGGCGCGGCTTTACCGCCTAGCCGACGGGACCGCAGAAGAGCTACAGGCCGAGCGGTTGCCTGCGGTAGCACTCGACCAGCCGAGCTTGGTGATCAGCGAAAATTAGTCGACGTGCTCGGTGCGGTCCGAGTCGAGCAACGCGCGCATCTCCGCCATATTGTCCAAACCTAAGCGGACCTGGCGAGCGAGATTTTCCTCGGCCTCGCGTACTTGGGGCAGCGTTGCACAGACGTGATCGAACTGGTCGTGGGGAATGACCACGACCCCGTCGCGGTCGGCAACCGCGATCTCGCCCGCATCCACGCAGATCCCGCCCATGACCACCGGCATCCCGGCCGTGCCCGGGCCATTGCGGGTACAGGAGTTGGGCGTAATGCCCCGGCAAAAGGCGGGCAAACCAACCGGCAAGATCCCATCTATGTCGCGCATCAGGCCGTCGGTGACAAAGCCGGTGATGCCGCGGTTGCGCCCCATGGCCATCATGTTGTCCCCGGCCACCGCTGTCTTGGTGAAGGTATCCGTGGCGATGAAGATCGCGTCCCCTCGCTGCGCGATCTCGAGCGCGGCAAAGACCGCGAGGTTGTCGCCCGGCCCCGGATGACAGGTGACGATGGGTGCGACGAACTGGCAGGTATTGGAATCGAGCGGCTTGATGCGGTAGTCGAGCGCGCCGCGGCCGCGCATGCAATCGACGATAAAGCCAGTGGGAACATGGCGCAGCGCGCGCAGGACCGCTTCTGTGGGCCGCGGAAAATGGCGGCGGACGGTAAGTAGCGGCGGGTCTTTTATCATCTTGGCTCCAAAGGTGAATGAGAGAAAGGTAGTTGTCAAATTTTAGATTGAGTTTTCTAAGGTATTACTTCATATTTCTCAAACATGAAATACATCTCGCGCCTCCTTGAACCCGAACTCCGCCAAGCCTTTCGGCACTTTCCCGCGGTGCTCCTGACCGGCCCGCGCCGCGCCGGCAAGACCACCCTATTGCGCCATCTGTTTCCCCGGGCTGAGTACTACCTAGTCGAAGATCCCGATATCATCGCCCGCTTGCGCTCGGACCCCCGGGCCTTTCTCGACGCGATTCGCCCGCCCGTTATCTTGGACGAAATCCAGAACGTCCCCGAACTACTCGGCTATATTCGCACCCGCATTGACGCGCACGCCGACCAGATGGGCCAGTGGATTCTCACTGGCTCGCAAGAAGCACCTCTCATGCGTGGCGTGACCGAATCCATGGCCGGGCGGGTGGCGGTCTTCCAGCTCATGCCCATGTCCGTGCAGGAAACCCCCGCGACCTCCCTGCTCAGAGGCGGCTTCCCCGAAGTGTTGGCCCGGCCCGCGGCGGCCCGCACTTGGTTCGCCTCGTACGTCCAGACCTATCTGGAGCGAGATGTGCGGGCCGTCAGTGCCATTGGCGACTTAGCCACCTTCCGCCGCTTCATTGCGCTGGTGGCCAGCCGCTGCGGCCAAATCCTCAACAAGACCGACTTAGCCGCGCCGCTCGGGCTATCTGTGCCGACGATTTCCGCTTGGCTGAACATCCTCGAAATCACCGCCCAGATCATTTTGGTGCCGCCCTTTTACCGCAACTTTGGCAAGCGGCTCATCAAATCGCCCAAAATATACCTAGCCGACTCGGGCTTGGCTTGCCACCTCCTCGGTATTGAGACCGCCGCCGACCTGCGTACTTCTCCTTTTTATGGTGCGCTCTTTGAAAGCTTCATCGCCGCGGAAATCGCCAAGCATCAACTCAATACCGCCCACCGCCGGGAATTGTATTACTTCCGCGATCAGCAGGGACTAGAGGTCGATTTTCTCGTACCCTCTGGCCCCGCCCGTCTGTTGCTGGTCGAAGCCAAGGCCGGACGTACCGTGGCCCCTATATCGGCCCGGTCCCTGTTGCGCCTAGATAAGGCCATTGACGAATATGAAGTCGAGCGTCTAGTCGTGTATCAGCCATCGCCCGATATGCAAAACCTGTCTGCGCTCTGTCCAGGCGTCCGGGCCGTCTCCGTCCAAGGGTTGCTGAAGTGCCTGCCCGCATCCTAAGCCTGAAGGATGCGGGATGGTCTTATTCTATTTCTGTTGATCCGCAACGACTCGTGATCGCCGCCGAAATTGCAAGCCATCAGCACGGGAACCACCCCTCCCGCACGATCGCAAAGAGAGCAACCGGCTACCCGCCATCTTCGCTGCGTCGCCGGTGTCGCCGCGGCCGCGCAGCGTGCAGGACCGCTTCTGTGGGCCGCGGAAAATGGCGGCGGACGGTACTCTTTTATCATCTTGGCTCCAAAGGTGAATGGGCCGCTTCAATACACCACGGCAATCACGCGCCGGACGCGCTGCTGCTGAGCGTCTCCATCGAGGTGGAGTTCGAGCACGTAGAGACCGGGCGGGACCCGTTGGCCGGCTTGGTCGCGGCCATTCCAAGTGAAGCCCTGAGCACCTGCGGTAACAGCTTGCCCGCGCTCGACGAGTGCGCGGCCGGCCAAGTCGTAGAGCCGCAGGTGCCAAGGGCGCGGTTCGAGAATGTTGATCACGTCGGCGTGGACGGCGAGCACATCGTTTATGCCGTCGCCGTTGGGCGTCAGCACGGCGGTATCGAAGACGACGTTGAGCAAGAGGTCGCGGGCAACGGGCAGCCCGACGACGTTGGTGCTGCTGGCGACTTGGTCGGTGGCGTCCCCGGGCTCGACGCGCTGGCGGCCGGCGTCCTCAGCCTGCGCGTCTTGAATGAAGAGGACGAAGGGAGTGGACTGCTGAAATACTGGGGCGGCAAAGCGCAATTCGACGAGGTCGTCGTCGCGCAGCGGCTGAGGGAACGTCACCGCAAAGCCCGCTTTGACCGGCTGGTGCTCAACCGCTACGGGCGCGTCGTTGACCAAGGCGCGAACAAAGCGGGCGGGCGTCGGCGTCTCCAAGACGAGGCGGTCAAACCCGGATGCCTGGGTCGCACGCGGGCGCAAGAAAAAGCGAAACTCGGTTTCCTGGCCCGGTGCAACCTGAGTCGGGAAAATTTCGCTGACCGCACCGAGGGATAACGGGTCGCTGAAGGCAATGCTGAGCGCGTCAAGCTGGAGTGCCAGCGCTGGATCTTCCGCGACCATCCGCAGCTGAATTTGGGCGTAGCGGCGCGGCGAAGGGGATTGAAACGCTTGGCCAGAGAAGGCGTATAGCTTACTCCACGCGCTCCAGTCGCCGCCAATGACCCGGGCCGTGTCAATAGGCCCCTTGAAGCTCGGAATCAGCTTGCCGTAGCGCTTCTCGGTGACTTCCTTGCCGTTTTTGTCGTAGTAGGTGAAGCGGTTTTTGATCTCGTTGCCCGAGCGGCTGCGTATTTCCAGCCGGGTTCCCGGCGGGATGTCGGCTTGCCAAGATAGGGTGTTGAGGCTTTTGGATCCTTGGAAGTCAAGCAGATGCGAGCGAAATTCCAAGCTCTGCGGGAAGCCCTCGCCGAACACCTGAAGCTCCTCGGCAAAGCCCCGGAAGGCCCAGCGATTGCTCGCGTCCCAGCTCTTCCACAGCACCCGGATAAAGCGAGTGGGCACCAGCCCGAACTCGTGGGTGGCCGCGCCGGTTACTTGTCTGACGTATTCGCTCGCCGTGCCGGAATAGTGCTTCTGCCAGATCAGGGTGCCATCGGGCGCCGTGGATCCGTCGGAACCGAGCACTTCGTAGAAATTGAACCCAAAGGAGCGTCGGGAGATGAAGAAGTCGATGACCTGACCACTACCAGCCGTGATGCCGCCGCCGGGCCGAGCGACTACGCCGCCGACGATTTTGAACGTATCGACAAAGTAGGTGGCACCCAAATCGAGGATGACGTGCGAAAATACATCGCGCTCGGCCTGGATGGTGCGCCGGACAAACCAACGGGTGGAGAGGTCGCCGTCGATGAGCACTTGGGCGTTGCCCAGCGGAATGAGGTCTTGCGCGACGAACGCATCGAGAACGACTTCGAGATTGCCGCCGCGTTTGAGCATCCCCAAAGCCATGTTGTCGCCCAGCGCTTCGACCTCGACTTCGAGCAGGCGGGTGTTCGCTTCGAGGGCGAGCAGATCCAAGCGCACGTACTGGATCGGCGTGTGGAAGGACTGGTCGAGTTCATAGGTGATCTCGTGGCGCGTGTTCGCCTTGAAACGCTCGCGCAGACGGTAGATGACGCTTTCGGCGATGGGGGTATCGACCGCGTCAACCGCGTGTTCGCCCGTGGAAAGCAACAGGTCAAAAAGCGGCGGGGCCGGGCCTGCGGGGTCGAAGATCAACTTGACGCGACGAGCGGAGACGCCCCGCCCCAAATCGATCTCAATGGTCCAGCTTTCAGGGGGGTCGTCCAGATGGGGGTACCAACCAGTGGAGCGATCGCCATCCACGACCAGCGGCGCATCGCGTCGATTGGAACCCGCACGGCGGATGCCGCCGCCAAAAGCTGCGGCATTGAGGGACGCATTAATGTCGCGCCGAACCGCGACGGGCTTAAGGGAACCTTGCGGCGTCAGCTCAACCGTGCCGGGCAGCGGCCAAGCCTGCCAGTCGCGGCGGGTGGCAAAGCGCATTTCGTCGGCACTGCCCGCAGGCTCAGCAAAAAAGGCGCAGACAACCCCACACAAGCACGAGACGAATCGTCTAAAGCATCGGTCGCTCGAGTCCATGATTTGCCTTGCTCTGGCACGGAGTAGATTCAAACGCTACTTCGGCAAGACCCGGCCCGCGCCATGGCGGTCCCAAATCCCCACCGCACCGTTGCGCTGCCCATCGGCCCCCAAGAAGACGAGGTGCGTTCCATTGGCGGCGTTGACGTGCAAGCCGCCGTTGCCAGCGGCACCGGCACCCGCGTAGATCAGGTTGTCGCCGGTGCGGCTATTGAGCAACAGGCCGCCGTTTTGCGACGAATCCGCACCGGCGAGGAAAATGTTGACGCCCTCGCCATTGTTGGCCATCAGCAAGCCACTGCCCTGGTCTTCGCCGGCCGCGACTAGCAAACCACCGGCCGCGCTCCGCAGGGCCAAGTGGCCGCTGCCGACCTCGCTCGCGCCGAAGTACGCCAACGGCACACCCGCCGCGCTGTCCACTTGCAACGCACCGCCCTCTTGATCGCTGCTCACAATCGAAATCAGCGGCGCACCAGTCGCCGTCTGGACCACCAACAAGCCGTGGCCCAGCGCGTCGGTGCTGAGGCGAACCCCGCCCAAGCCATTACCAGCCCCGACCCACAAAGCACCGTTCTGGCGCTCGTCAGCCGTAGCTACGAGCACGGGTTGCCCCGCGTCGTTGAGGATTTCAAGGACGCGGGCGCGGACCACCTCGCCTCCGGACGCCGTGCCCACCAAAGCGGTACTCAGCGCCGCGCTCAGCACAATGACGACGTCGGTTAGGGCCAGCGCGGCCAGTAGCGCCAAGAGGCGGCGGCCCATGTAGCGTTCCAAAGAGGCGTAGGGTTGAAAGGCGCGCATAGGTATCCTCGCGGTAAAAAGCGGTTTTTCATTCAGCGCATAGAGCTTATTTTGCATGGCAAACCTATACAAGGAGACACGCATGGCCAAGATCAAAGAAGTCCGCTGCATCCGCACTCGCCAAAACGGCACTTGGGTCATCGTCAAAATCATCACCGACCAACCCGGCCTCTACGGCATCGGCTCGGCCAGCGAGCACAACCACGCCGCCACCGTCGCCACGGCCCTCCAAGAGAGCTTGGGACCGCTGCTTATTGGCCGCGAGGCCAGCCGCATCGAGGACATCTGGCAATGCGTGTACAACAGCGGCTACTGGCGCAGCGGCTCCATCCTCAACGCCGCGTTAGGCGGCATCGACATGGCTCTATGGGACATCAAAGGCAAGGAAGCCGGCCTGCCGGTGTACGAACTGCTGGGCGGGGCCTGCCGGGCGGCCGTGCCCTGCTACGCCCACGCCGGCGGCCGAGATCACGCAGCCCTCGCCGATGACGTCCAGCGCTACATCGACGAGGGCTGGCCGGTAATCCGCTGCCAACTCGGCGGCTATGGCGGCGGCGGTTTCGTGGAAAACGCCCTCAAGCCGCGCAATGCTTGGTCGGCGGCACCGGCCTTTGACGACGAAGCCTATCTGGAGGCTATTCCCGCGATGTTCGAGTACCTGCGCAACAAGCTGGGGTTTGGCCCCAAGCTCACCCACGACGTCCACGAACACCTCAAACCGCAAATCGCCGTGGCACTGGCCAAGCGGCTAGAACCCTACCGGCTGTTTTTCCTCGAAGACGCGCTGGCACCGGAGCAAATCGGCTGGTACCGGCTCATGCGCCAGCAATGCACCACGCCGCAGGCCATGGGCGAGCTATTCGTCCACGTCAACGAATACTTGCCGCTGATCAGCGAGCGCCTCATTGACTACATCCGCATCCGGGTGGCCAAAGGCGGCGGCATCACCCCCTGCCGCAAAATCGCCGCGCTCTGCGAGTTTTACGGCGTGCAGACGGCTTGGCAGGAAGGCGGGGACAACGATCCGGTCAACCAAGCGGCCGCCATGCACCTCGATATGGCGAGCTACAGTTTCGGGATCCAAGAGGAGAACGGTTTTCGGCCAGAAGAACTGGAGGCGTTTCCCGGGCATGCCACGATGGAAGGGGGATACATGTATCCCAACGACCAGCCGGGGCTGGGAATCGACATCGACGAAGAGCAGGCGAAAAATCTGTTGGTCGGCGATCAGGTGCGCGCCTTTTACGCGGCCGAGGATCGCCGCGCCGACGGCAGCGTGGTGCGGCCTTAGCGAGCGATCAGTATCGTCACCCGCTGCGCCTCAGTCCCGGGCGGGCGTTTCGGCCCACCGTGGACATCGCGCAGCGGGAACGGATCGTGCATGAGGATGTCCTGTTTGCCGTCTCCGTTGAGGTCTGCGAGCGAGGTGTATTCCGCGTCGTGGGGTAAGGCGACCGCCACCTTCTGCGGCCGCTGGGCAAACAGGTCTGGCCCCGGTACGCCGACAAAAACGCGCAGTTCCTTATGGATCCCCTCGACGAGCAGATCGGCGCGACCGTCGCCGGTCACATCCCCAATGAGCAAGGTCCTGTTGAACGCGCGCAAGTAGCGTTTTTGCGACTTGCGGCTTACGTGCGTTGCCCCTCGAAGCGCGACGTCCAACGGCACCCATCCCGGCTCCTGATAGCTGGGCACGCCGTCCAACTGGATTCTGCCGATGGCGTTGGGTTTGTCGCGATAGAGGCCGGCTTCCATGCGGTAGAACTCAAGATGCAGCCAGATGTCATCGCCCATGAACCCCTTGAATTTTTTCCAAAGGCTGCTTTCGAGGTACTGGACCGCAATGGTTGTGAACATCAAGTCGGCGCGACCGTCGCGATCCAAGTCGCGCCGCTCCATTCCGAGTTGGATTCTGCCGTCCGACTTAAAGGCCATATCGACGTCCGGTGCGAACGCGATGCTGCTATCGGCTGTTGGTGCGCCAAGATGCACCTCATAAGTGGAACGCTTGCTGGAAGTGCGTCGGCCCTGTAGCGAGAATACGACCAAATCGGCAACGCCGTCGCCGTTCAGGTCGCTTAACGAGTGCAGCACCTTCCCGGTCATGGCGCCGGTGGCGAGCGCGGAAAAATGATCCGAGTCGAATGCTACATCGGTCGCGAAAGTCTCGGCCACCGACGCAAACAACCCGCGCTCGTTTTGGCGATGTACCGCAAAGTGGTCCTCGTTCCAGAACACTAAGTCGCGGCGACCGTCTCGGTTGTAGTCTATCTCGTGGACGCGGCTTTGCGACCAAGGATCGTATCGATATCCATCCGCTCCGTAGATCCTACTCATATCAATGGGAGGGCCGATCGCCACCGGCTCGGCAAACGCGCCATCGCTCATCTGGACGAACACCAAAAAGCCATCGACGCCCGGCACGACTAGGTCGTCGCGCGCATCGCCGTTCACGTCTCGCGTAACATCTACATGGGGGATTTCGCCGCGGCGAGGCGGATTGAAATGAGCCGTCACCGCCACCAGTGCGCGTTCCGTCGCCGTCTCAGGATCGAACCAGTTCAGGCGACCGGGTTCGTACGCAATCAAGCGGTCGCGTCCGCCGATATGGGCCACATCGACGAACAATACCTCGGGACGCAACGTTGCGTCGAGTAGCGGTGCCCAAGTGCTGTCGCCGAACCCGTAGACGCGCAAGCGGTCGCGGCTCACCACAGCCAGATCTGCGACCGCGCCGCCGAGCAGGAATCCCGTCAAAACGGTCTGGCGTTTCGCCGAGCCGATGGCGATCTCGTATGGCTCGAAAGTGAGTTTCGCGCTCGGCTCGACCGCTTCGCCGAGCAGCCTCGATCCGCCCAATAGGCTGGCGGCAAAAACGAGTACGGGAGACCGCAACAAAGCAAGCGCACGCCGGAAGGTGTCGTTCGCTAAAATCCACATGTGCCTATGGTCGGACGGAGAAGCCGAAGGAATCCACGGCCGCCGAAGCGAAGAGACCGATCCCGTTTTCGACGTGGAAAAGCGGCCGTTGAAAACTCTGGCCAGCCTCGCCGCTGCTCCGGTCGGCATCTACATTGTCGGTGCGGACCAAGTCAAACCAATTCTGATCGACCGCGAAGAGTTTGATCTTGTAGCGCCCGGCATAGTAAATACCGTCCCAAGGTAGGTAGAGTTCGCCGCTTTGCAGATTCAGCAGCGTGGACGTTTCCACGCGCTCGAAATCAAAATCAAGATCTTCAAAGTCCTCCTCAATCCAGTCGATCAGCAGCGCACTGGAATCCTCTAGATTTTCTATGCGTATCTGGTAGGAAGCGGCCGGACGATTCTCCTGAAACTGGGCCCAGAGCACCCCTTTGCCGTACCGCAACTGGTTTTCCGCGGCCTGATAGACCGCGTCGCCAAGCTCCGCAAACAGCTTGAGCGGCCGCAGCGCGGTCTCTGCGTCATCGGCCAAAAGCAGCAGCGAATCAATGCACACCCGCGCTGGCGTCTGGGTCTGAGCGCGTACCGCCAAACCGCCCTCAATGTTGACGCGCAACTCGTATAGGCGATTGGGTTCGACTAGCGGCGCGTCGTCCGGCGGTAAGTAGTGCCCCTTCGCGGCCGGATCGGGGCGATAGTTGAACGCGGCGTCGCCGCTGTGTATGGCAACGCGCGCGCCCGCTAAGGCCGCACCACGCTCCGAATAGGGAGTACCGGGGGCCACCGTGCGCCGCAAGACGACCGGGGCCAGCGGCGCATCGACGATGAGAACGGCATCAACGACGATGAGGCCGGCCTCGCTGGGGCCGAACAACTCGGCCGGGTCGCGGTTGGCCGCTAGCGGCCCGGGCGCCTGGCACGCGAGCAGCAGCGGTAGCAGCAGGAGATAGCGATACATGGCTTAAAACTTGAAGTCAACGCCGAAGGTCGGCACGATGGGCAGCATCCGCACCACAATCGGTTGCTCGGTGAAATCGTCGGGCTCGTACTCGATAAACCATTCGTTGCGGCGATTGTACGCATTGAAAACTTGCAAGTAGAACTCGGCATCCGCACCCAAAAGCCCAAACGCACTCCGCAGCCCAACATCCAAGCGGTGATAGGGCAACAGCCGAGCGGTGTTGCGCCGGGCCGCCAGCAGCCGGTTGACGCGGAGGCCGGAGGCCGGGTCGCGCAGGGTGTAGCGGGCGGCGGCTGGCGTGTAGGCTTGGCCGGTTCCGTACGCGAAATTGGCGGTCCAAGTCCAGCGGTCTAAGCGGTACGTCGCGGTCAACGACACGTCGTGGCGGCGGTCGTATTTGGGCGCAAAAGTGCGGCCAGCATCAATATCTGGAAACGTCCGCCGCGTCCAGCCGAGGGTGTAGCCCAGCCAACCGCTGAGACGCCCGCGGCGCTTCTCGGCAAACAACTCCACACCGGTCGCATAGCCGCTACCGCCGGTTTTGAACACATCCTCCGAGGTTTCCTGCTCGACGTTTTCTCCCCGCTCCTCGTCGAGGACGACGAGGTTAATTAAGTCCGTATAGTAGGTCTCGAGGCTGAACCGATAGCTGGTAGAAGGCTCCCACTCCAAGCCCGACACCGCCTGATAGGAGTGCCCCGGCTCGACCGTTTTGTCGAGAGGCAACCACAGGTCGCCGCCACTGAAGCCTTCGGACGAAACCAACTGCAAGTATTGCCGGTAGCTGCCCCCGGCCAGTTTGACGCGCCAGCCTTCTTGCAGTACGCGACTAAGCGAAAAGCGCGGATTGAGCGACAGGTGCCCGCCCTCTTCGTAATACGTCCCGCGCAGGCCCAGCCGGGCTTGGGTTAGCGGCGTTACTTGCCAGTCGTCTTGGAGATAGGCCGACAAGAGATAGGGCTTGACGACTTGGTCGTTCTCATACTGATCAAAGCGCACCCCGTAATCAAAGCGGAAGAACGCAAGATCAACTCCGGTGCGCAGGGTGTGGTTGGCCGTGGCAAAGTAATCGAGGCCGCTTTTGAAAGAGACCTCCTGTACGCGATTGTGCACGGCAATGGACGTACCGAACAAATCGAGGCTGATGTCGCTTTGGTATTTAGAGTACAGGGCCATCATGCGCCCGAAAAGCGCCGGCGAAAACACGTGCGTCCAGCGCCCGGTCAGTGCCTTGTTGCCCCAGTTATTGCCAAAGGAAAGGACGTTGGCGCTGTCGCTGGAGGTGCTGTTACCGCGGACGCTGATGTCGAGATGATCGTCGCCTCCGTATGCGCTGATCGCCAAGTGGTCGTTGGGAGTAAGTTGGGTATTCACCTTGGCGTTGACATCGTAAAACCAGTAGCCGAGGCCCTCGAGTTCGTCGGTGTACCGCCGGATTGCTCGGAACATGGGATCGAGGTACGTGCGCCGGCCGGCCACCATCCAAGAGCCTTGGCCGAGCGGCCCTTCGCTCATCAACCGGCTGGAGATCAAGCTAACGCCCCCTTTGGTGCTAGCGTTCCGGCGGTTGCCATCGCGGTTTTGCACGTCGAGGATGGCGCTTAGGCTACCGCCGTATTGGGCCGGATAGACCCCCTTGTAGAAGGCGACATCCTTGATGGCGTCTGGGTTGAAGGTGGAGAAGAAGCCGAAGGCGTGCGACGGGTTGTAGAGCCGCATTTGATCGAGCAGGATACCCGTCTGGTCGGGGCCGCCCCCGCGCACATAGAGTCCACTGCTAAGATCCGATGCGGCTTGCACCCCCGGCAAAAGTTGCAAGCTGCGCAGCAAATCCGGCTCGACCATGGCCGCCATCTGTTGTAAGTCTTTTGCTGGTAAGGCGACAACGCTCGGCCGCTGGTTCACTTCGCTCTCCACTGCGGCCGCCTCGGCCTCCACGACCACTTCCCCCATTTCTAGGGCTTGTCGAGCGAGTTCGATGTCCCAGCGCAGGACCTGACCAGCGGCCAACACCAGCGTGTCGCGGTAGGTTGCGTAGCCAATGTAGGACGCGGTGACGACCCAGGCCCCGGCCGGGATGTCCGGGATGGCATAATAGCCTTCCATATTGCTCAGCGCACCCATTGTGCGGTCTGCCACGGCGATGGAGACCGCGGCAGTGGGCAAGTGCTCGCCATCGCTTTTGTCGCGGATGAATCCGCTAACAGTGCCGGTGGATGGAGACTGGGCGGAAGGAGCACTATTGGTGGCGGCCATCGCAGCCGCCACCAAAATGTACGTTTTCGCCTGGTTCAACATAGCTTTAGAAGCTATTGAGTTACCAATTTGAACACCAGCGCCCAGGCTATTTGTTACCGCATCGACGAGGAGCGGCGATCTTACCGTATCAAGGCCATCCGTCCCACCGCGGTAAAGCCGCCCCCAACCGCGAGTTGGTACAGATACACACCGCTGGCAACGGGGCGGCCCTCATCGTCGCGGCCATTCCAAGCGGTGCGATGGTGGCCGGCCGACAGCGCATTCCCGCGGTGCAGGGCGCAAACGCGGCGGCCGAGCACGTCGTACACCACCAGATACACCGGGGCGGTCTGCGGCAAGTCAAAGGCAATGATCGTGTTGGCGTTGAATGGGTTGGGCCAGTTGCCGCGCAGCCGAAACGCCTCGGGCGCGCCGGCGGCCTGCTCGGCGACCGCTGTCTCGATCTGGTTGCGCGCACCCGGCGTAGGCGGGCTTACGGTCTGAAAATCGCCCGTGATGTCCGGTATGCGCGCCCAGCTCGTTCCCTCGTCGGCCTGTCCCTTGTCCCAGTCGATCTGGGCCATCAACCGGCCATCGGCCGTCCAAATGCCCAGCTCTTCGTCGCGGCCCAGGGCAAAGCCGGGCCACTCTTCTTTGTCGAGCTGAATCTGCAAAAATGCACCCGCTGCGATGACCGTGCCGGCCGGAAAAGGAACGCGCTTGTCGGCGTCCGTCAGATCGTCGGCCAGCACAAAGTCGGCCAGATCTATCGGGCTAGCCGAGGCATTGTAGAGTTCAAACCAGTCGAGAGGATCGCCTTGCGCGGCGACCTCGTTGATAACCAGTTCGGTTTTTGCCGACTCTTTGTCGTCTTCAGCGGCTGGAGCCACGCCTCCGCCATGGCCGAATATAGTGCCATAGAGCCGGCCCGAGATTTTCCCCCCCGGTTCGGTGCTGGCCGCGTCGAACTCAATCCCTCCTTGGCCGATTAGACCAAACTGGTCCGTGGCCGTGGCAAAGTAATAGCCATTGAGCGCATCCAACTCGAAAGCCAAGGTGGTGTCGCTGACTATTGCATGTATTGGCATCGTCGCATTCAGTACGTAAGTGGAAGAGTCCGGCCCATCGCTGGCGCTGGAGATGGTTATGGACGCCTGGCCTTCTTCTCCCGCTTCCGCGCTTCCCACGCCCACGACCGCTTCAAACTCTTCCCGATCTATGGCATCGTCGCCGTTGGTATCTAAGGTGAGCAGGTCCTCCCACCGCGGCAGGTCTTCAATGCCTCGGGCCAGGGCTGCATCGTAGTCTTCTTGGTCGACGAGGCCATCGCCGGCCGCGTCGAGCGCACCCAACCCTTCATCCCAGCTTGCTGCCCTATTTCTGTCGATTCCGGCCGTGGCCCCCGAGTGCTCAAAGCGCTGCTCTTTGCCGTCCAACCGATAATGGGTAAACGCGACGGTCCCTTTCGCGAGTGGATCCTCGCTGTCACTCGACCCCCAAGTCGTCTCAAAGACCAGATCAAAAGAGCCTCTTTCCGGCATACACATGTCGGCCTTAGACTGCGGCGACCAAGGCCACTCCGGCGGCTCTGGGTCGAGTTCAGCGAGGATCTCGGCCCGCTGCTCGCGGATGAAGCGGCGCACCCGGTCTGCGTCTCTGGCGGCATCGGCGCGACTTTCGGCCAGCGCATGTTCTTGGACCAGAGCGGCCATTTCGTCGACTCGTTGCAATAGCACTGCTTCGTTCCAGACCGCGTCGAGCAGGTGCTTGAGGCGGCCTACATAGGCGGCGCGCATGGCGTCGTCGTGGTACAGGCGATGCGCGATGGCCCCGTTGGCCAGCACCGAGACCGGCGACTCAAAGTCGTCTTCGGGGGTATCTAACGACGCAAACCCTGAATCGGCACCCCAAGGCATGAACACAAACGGCTCGCCCGGCTCGCGGTAGATGTAGAAGTTATTGAGGTGGCCGGCATACCCATCCCAATGCCCGATGAGCACTTCGGTTGCCCAGAAGGTGAGGAAGCGGTCGAGGTCGACGATCTCGGCGAGGGCTTCAAGCCCGGCCGGGGAAGAGTCTTGCAGCGCGGCGACGACCGCGTCGATATCCGACCAGTCTGCGGCCGCCTCGTTGTTTTTCTTTTCTAAAGAACCGCGCCACTCGGGCCGGAAATCGCTGAAGGTGCCTTCGTAGAAATTGCCGCTTGAATCGGAGAAATTGCGTTCTAAAAACGCGGTTTTCATGCTCTCCACATGCACGTATAAGCCCAGGTTTTCGCCGTTCACCGCCACAGTAGCAAAGTTGCAGCGCGGCGTCGGCAGGCCGGCCGCGGCAAAGACGTGGTAGGCCATGCAGGTATTGATCATGGACAGGTCTTGCACGGCATTGTTCAGGGTCAGGCGCTTCATCACGCCGCCGAGGAGCTGGCCATCGACGAACTTGTCGAAGCGGACCTTGAGCGAGGGCTTGACTTTGCTCAGCGACCCGTAGAACCCTTTCTTGCGGACGCCAACTTGGGTGTGGCTTGCGCCATCCACCGTTACCGTCGCCTCAAACCAAGAGAACACGTCCTTGGGGGGGCTGTCGAGGCAGTCGGCTCCACCGAATATGCCCGTGTAGGTCCGCGTCTGGGCGCGCAGGCGATCCCAATCCTCAGCCGCCATCTCAATGGCCACATCGAGCACGCGGTCGCGGGCAAAGTAGGGGTCGCGGGCATCGGATGCTTGGCCAAACGCCGGGCCGACGATCCAGAAAAATGCCGCAAGTACGGGACCTGCGGCGCTGAGCAAAAACCATTGACTTTTCATCGCATCTTCTTCCTTTCCTTAGATAGCTGGGCATCAGCTACAAGGCAAAACGTTTAACGTCCCGCTGCGGTTCCCAATCTTCTTCGCTTGCCTCCATGCCCTAAGAATGCAAGATGCGAACACCCTGAGTTATTTGGTTATACAGCCCATATATAGCCCAATTCGGAGGTTGCTGACTGACAACGCCGCGTCAGCCGTGCAGGATGGGATGGCCGTTGCCGGGGAAGAAAATCATATCGACGATAAACGAGATTCCCACCCCGAAGAAGTGCCCGAGAATCAGGCCGATGAAAAACGGCGCGGCCTTGCGGTATAGCTCAATGCCGCCAAAGCGCATGATCAGGCTCTTGGCCGCCCAAGACACAAAAATCGCCGGTGCTTGATTGCGCACCATCCAGATCGCGGAAATGGCCAAACCCACCGGGTGCAGGGGCCACCACGGAAAGCGATACTGCATAAACGTCAAAACGGACATCGCCGCCGCGCCCAGGCCGAAGAAGCCCAACTTCTGCGCGTGAAAATCGGCCGGCGTTTTTATCTTGCTCATCGCGTCTTCAAAGGAGCGCACGCCCGCGCCTGAGGAGACGCGGAAAAACCAAGAGTTGAAGTTGGAGGCTCCCTGCTCGTAGGCCATGGTAATGACGTACACAATAGCGGCGACAAATCCGACCAACAGGGCCAGTGCAATAGCCAAGCACAGGCCGCGACGGCTCATGCGCATCGCGTCGTGTAGCCGGGTGGCATGGGCCGCCGACGGCATAAAAATCGACTGCACGTCGCTGAAGAACCCATAGCTCAGCCCCAAGGCCACCAAGCCCGTCGGCGAAATCGCACTCGTGCCAAAGGTCATCATGGTCATAGCTTGGCTGACCACCGGCGTGGTCAGGTAAAAGACGCCGGCCTGCACCACCAAGCGGGTGATACCCAAATAGGCGATGAGCACACCGCCCAAGAAAAACGCCGCCACCGCTATTTCCATGCCGGCCTTGTTCAGCCACGCCAGCATATAGACGACCCCGACCAACAGGCCGACGACCGCGCTGCGATAGGACATCAGCTCGCGGCTGTCGTCAACCGGATGCGCGGGATTCCACGCTTTGCGCGCCACGTCTTTCAGGTGATCCCGCGCCATCCACAAGCCCCACAACACCAGCACCACAAACGCCCCCCAGCACTGCCAAGACGTCGAAGGCAAGCCCCACACGAAGTTGTCGGCTTCGGTCACGCCAACGCCAAAGCGGTTGAACAGGCCCTCTTCGACCAGCAGCAACAAATAGAAAAACCAGATGCTAAAGGTCACATTGAGATTGGCGAAATACATGAAGCCCACCACCGGGAAGTAGAAGCGGATGTTGATGGTGGGAAAGCCGTGCGCGATTTGGATGGGATGGTGCCATTCGATCTTGGGAAAGAAGTGAAAGAAAAAGCCGACGATGTTCCACAAGACAATGCACAGGGGGATCGCCGCGCCCAGCCAAAAGACCTTATTCCGCAAGACAGCCGGTACGCGCGCCGGGCCATCGGCATCTGCGACGAGGGCTTGCGGCACCTCCATCAGCGGATAGGCCAACCGCTCGCGCTCGACCCACTGCTTGCGCAAAATGACGACGAGGCAAAAACAAACCGCGTACAAAGTCCAGACAAAGCTCAGCCACCAAAACAGCGGCATGGCCCACGCATCGAGCAGAGTGCCCCAAGGCATGGGCTCGCCGAGTGGCAACCCCTCGAAAAACCACGTCATGGCCAAACCATCGTTGCTCGGCACCAGCCACGTCGGCAGATAGGGCAACACATACGTGCCCCACTGGTTTTCAGCCGAGGCAAAGTAATAGGGCGTGGTGGGGATCGACAGCACATAGCCCATCATGAAGATGGGGATGCCGGTGGTCACCAAGCCCATGACTACTACCGTGATCATCTCGGCCGGCCGCAAAGCCCAGCCCGGGTTGATCGTCTTAAGTAGGATGTTGAGCAGAATGAGGCAGCAGAACGAAAAGCCGACGGCAATCGGAAAGAACGACCAGGTGATCTCGGATGACCCCAAGACCCAAATGGCGTAGGGCGCGCCCAAACACACCACGAGGACTTGGACGACGCCGAGCACCAAGGAGCGGAGCGTGAGGCCGCTGGCCACGCCTGGGCAAACAGGCTCTTCTCGATATGTCGGGGACGTCATCAAAAACCAACTTCAGAAGCGATGCTAGCGGGATGCAAACGCGGACAATATGGCCCCAGCCCAGCGCATCCGCAATGCCGGCGCGCTAGTCCCCATCCAACCCGGCCGCGTGGCGACCCGCCGCTGGATCGCCCGCCGCGTAGTACGCGCCCGCGTCGGCCCACAGCATGACCGGAGCGGCAATGGGGCCGTTGCGGGCCTCGACCTGATGGCCGCGCCGCGCCAGTTCGTCGCGGACCTCTGCATCGACAGCCGAGCTGATGGCCAGCGAGCATGCCTGTACAAACGTCTGCGCGCGCACTGGATTGGGATCAAACGAGTCCTCGTAGTGGTCCGTGGCAAAGCGCGGCGCAACGACCGCTTCGGCTGGCCGCATCCCAAACTCCACAAAGTCGAGCAACAGGTTCAAAGTCGCCTGATCTTGCAAGTCGCCGCCCGCCACGCTGATGGCCAACACGGGCGCGCCATCCTCGAGCACCAGCGTAGGGGTCAGGGTGATGCGGGGTCGCTTGCCCGGCGCGATACAATTGGGGTGTCCGGGCGTCGTGTTGAGGCTGCGCAACCGGTTGCCATACGAGACGCCCGTACGGCCGGTGCCGCCAGCGTGATAGACATTCGCGCTCGGCGTGGCCGATACGACCATGCCCCAGCGGTCGGCCACCACGCACGTGGTGGTGCCGCCGACGCCGGGCCGAAACGCCCCCCCTTCCTGCACCACCTTCATGCCGTGCGGGTCGCCGGGGCGGGCGTCTAGCGCGGCTTGCTCCATGTCGATCAGGGGCCGCCGGAGTTGGGTATATTGATCGGACAGCAAAGCGTTCATCGGCACATCCACGAACAAGGGGTCGCCGTAGTGCGCGTCGCGGTCGGCCATGGCCAGTTTCATCGCTTCGGTGACCGCGTGGATGTAGTCGGCCGAGCCATGCCCCATGCTTTTGAGATCAAACCCTTCGAGCAGGCGCAAGGCTTGGCACAGATAAGGGCCTTGGGTCCACGGGCCGCACTTGTACACTTGGTAGCCCCGGTAATCAACGACCACCGGCTCCTCGATCAAAGTCCTATGGGCAGCCAGATCCGCGCGGCGCAAGAACCCGCCCTGCTCTAGGTAAAATGCCTCTAAGTCCTCGGCTATATCGCCCTGCTCGGCGCGGCGACCATAGAAGTGATCGCAAGCCGCTTGCAGCTTCTCTTGGCGATTGCCGGTGGCGCGGTGTTCCTCCGCCACCATGCGCCGCAGCGTCCGCGCCAGGTCTGGATGCCACGCCTCCTCGCCTTTGTCGAGCAAGGCCAAGGTCGGCGCGACAATCGCGGCAAAGCTCTGCGTACCGTATTGCTGCAAAAGGGTCATGCACAAATCCACGACCGAGGGCACCGGAGCCATCTTGATGTCGTGGTCCGGGATGCCGCGTTCCATGTACCAAGCAATGGCCTCCGGCGACAGCGGCGCACGCCCTTGGCCGGACAGCGACTTAACGGCCTTGCCGTCCCAGACGAGCACCGGCACTTCCCCGCCGATAGAACAGGCTCCGTGATCGGTGACGTTGAGCGCGAAAATCGCGGCGGCGGCCGCATCGGCCGCATTGCCGCCCGCGCCGAGGATTTCAAGGCCAGCGGCCACGGCACCGGCACCGCCAGCGGCGATGACGCCGGTTTTGCTCTCGGCGTGCCAGCCGATCTTTTCTACCTTACTCATACTGTTACTCCTTAAAAAAAGAGGGGGCGCGCTCAATATCGCCCTCCCAAGGCGGTCTGTCGAGCCAGCCTAGCGACGAAAGAATTTGTGAATGAACCCATTCATATTCACTGTCAAAAGGGGGAGAGGGAATGTAAGTACTGGCTTGATCGGGAAAATTTTGATCTCGAAGAAGCCTACGCTTATAATGTGTCTCCACGGGATAGACGAGAAATCAAGAAGGTAATTTTTGAACAGCAATGGGAAGAATTTCAGCGGAGGCGTCAGTAATGAAAAAACATTATCAAGTGACCGGACTGCACTTCGACGGAGATTGCATGATTCTGACTATCAATGGCCGAGAAAAAACCTTTCGAGTGAGTGAAATATCCCCCGTCCTGCAAAACGCGGCAAAAAAAGAAAAAAACCGCTTTGAAATCTCTCCTTCGGGCTACGGTATTCACTGGCCTCTGCTCGACGAAGACCTGTCTATTGACGGCTTGCTCGGTGTTGCTCACGAGCCGAAAAAGAAAAGAGTGCCTCTTCCATGAACACCCACACCAACGAATAAGCCTTTGAAACGCGAGCGCGCGTAGAACGCGACTCTTTCGGCATCGGTCGCATGGCAAACAACCAAGCGTTAGAAGCACCGGCCTTTTCGCCCTTTCTCGTGCTGGTAGTTGTGCAGACGTGTTAGCCAAGAGTGCTTTGTCCTCAAAGATAAATGGGCGCTGGCCCAGCACTTTGACGCACGCTGTCCGACTATAATCGCAAAAGCTGTCCAACACTCACACTAGCGCGCACAGTGAATCGTCTCGTCCGCATCAATATCGTCTTCTATTGCCCTGCCTTAGCGCGACGAACTTCACCTGCGGGCGCGTTCCTTTGCAGCACGGGCGCACCAAGTTAGTCTCGCCGCAATTTTCTTGGCTTAGGCTTGCCCATGCTCCTTGTGATTAGGGCATCCTGCTGGCCGACTCAAAACAATTCGAAATCTACTTTAAGACCTTCAGGGTTGCCAAGAGGAGACCCCGTTTTACGCCTCCCCAACTCATGCGGTCAACCGAGGTCGCAACCCTGCGGAACATGGGCTCCCCAAGTTGCTCTACGTCGTCGGTTGCCGCGGCGAGACGATTCGTGCGAGTACAGATTGACGTGTAGAGCGTGCCCTTGTGGAGGGAAGAGTACACGAGGTACTCGCCACCCACCTCAAAGTAGTAGCCGCAGCCGGCTTCGTCTCGGTAGGTTCGGATGGCAACATCCTCTCGAAGCTCTCCCTTCCACACGGCGGATAGTTTGAACAAAACATACAAATCATCTTCCGGGGCTTCTGCGACCTCCACGACCCTCCCGGTGAATACAGCATCGTGATACGCCAACGCTTCCAGCGCGGATTCCAGCGTTTCACAGCTACAGGCAAGGGATGCGTCTGGAACGAGCAACCCGGCAAAGACGACAGCCAGCGGCAACGAGGCGATATGCTTCATTTTCATGGCGGAAACTCCTTTTCCTTAATCAAGAGGTGCAAAAAATCAGCATCGACCTGCGGCCAAAATCTCGCCTACTCGGCGCGCCGCCCAATCGGCATTCGCGGACCGACCAAAATCATCCGGCCCCACGTGTTGTCGTCGTCGCCGTTGCCGTAAATCATGAAGTGCCCGCCGTACGCGCCGCCGTCTGGGTCGGTGTGGACGATTTCCATGCTGTATTCGTCGCCCACTTGCGGCGGCTGCCAGCGGGGGTCACTCTGAGCAAAAGTCGCGTGCATATCCACGCGGGCCTCCAAAATGAAATCAGCCGCGCTCCGTCCCCAAGGATCCAGGCGCACGACGTAGTCGCAAGCGGCCTCGGGGATCGGCTCTTCAATGTAGCTCCGGCCGGGCGCACCGTGCCGCCACCAAGCGTTCTGCGGCGTGCGCTGCGGGTCGGCCACAAAGCAGAAGGCGTTGTCGCCTTGGCCAAAACGCTCATTGGCTCGGTCGCGCGGGCCTTCCATAAACCAGCAAATCGCATCCTTGAAATACCAGCGTTTGTCCGCCGGCTCGGGGTCGTCGAGGTCGTTGACATTGTCCCAGACCTCGGCCCCGAAGTAGAAATTTTGCGCGTCCCAAGCAATGTAATAGCGGGCGCGCAAGTCGTCTTCGAGGTGCGGCTCACCCCCGTGATCGGTGAGGCGGTTGCGCGCACCGCGATCGAGGCGGTAGAAGCTAGCCTCGCTGATGCGGCGCATGTCCCAGACGCCGTCGTTGTGGGCGCGGTCCTTCCACTCGGCGAGATCGCCGTCAATGGTCGGGGCCGTCTCCAGCAAGGGGGCGTTGATGGGCATGTCCGCGTAGGCGGCAGAGGCCGCAAACCAAATCGCGCCCAGAGCAAAAAGCAGCATGAATTTTCTCCTCAGCGGTAGTCTTCGGCTCGGTCCGCGGGCACAAAGCCCACCGTTTGGCGCGCGTGTTCTAAGTCGCGGTAGCCCCATTTGTTGTCCGAGTTGACGAAGAAAGTATCAAAGGATAAGTCGAGGGGAGCGGCAAGGCACTTTTCGATCATCTGCACGGCGTCGCGCTGGCTACACCAGACGCAGTACTCGCGGGAATGGGTCGGGCGGTTTTCCGGGTTGACGCGGCCAAAGCGCAGACAGAGGACGGACAGGCCATGGGCCAAAGCGTACTCGCGGCCCAACTCCTCGCCCCAGACCTTGCTGGCCGCGTACAGGCCCGTTGGCCGCAGGGGCGACTGCGCGGTCAGCAGCGGCCACTCGGCGGGCACTTGGTCGTACTCGCCAGCCAGCAGTTCCTGGTAGGGGGAGCGCGCGGCATAGCCGCCCATGACCGACCCGCTGCTGGCGAAGAGCACACGGCGCACCCCAGCCTCGCAGGCCGCGGCAAAGACATTGCTGGTCCCCTGCAAGTTGGCGCGGAAAATCGCCGCCATATCGTTGTCGATCTGAGCGGCGAGATGGACGACCGCGTCGATCCCGGCAAAGGCCGGGCGGATGGCGTCGATATCGGCGATGTCGGCTTGGTGGCAGTCGATGTGCCGAAGCGGGCGACGGTTGAGGGCGCGTACGGTATAACGAGTGCGTAGGCTGGCGACAGCGGCCGTGCCGATCAGACCCGTAGCCCCGGTGACGAGGATATTTTGCATAAGCCTTATTGGATGAGGGTTGGCTTTCATTAGTAATGAATACGGCCAGCCATGTCCAGCCGGCGCGGCCCGTATTGTGGGCCATTCGTGCTTTGGCTACTATAAACTGGCGGCCGACCAAGTGGCCAAAATTTCGGCGGATTATTGACCTGCATATTGCATATGCTGTTCGTATGTACAAAAGAATACTAGTTCCCCTCCTCGTGGGCCTGATCGCCTGCGGCGGCGACGACCGCCCGCGTCCCGGCGAGCCAACCACGGTGGTGTTGTGGGAGTTCGGCGGGGTGCCGGGTCTGCGCGAATGGGTGCAGCAGGCCGTGGCCGACTTCAACGCCACGCGCCGCAACATCCAAATCGAGTTGGAATTTCGCGACTGGGCGACCCAGCGCGAGAGCTTGATCAGCACCACCATCGTCGGCGCTGGGCCGGATATCGTGCGCGTACATCACAAGTACTCGGTGGAGTTCGGCGAGTTGGGCGGCTTGTACGCGCTGGAGAATTTCCCTGACTTTCCCCAAGTCAAAGAGCGCGTCCTCGACAACGTCTGGGAGCTGGTCCAATACGACGGCCAACACTACGGCCTGCCCGTGACCATGCTGCCTTTCGTCCTGGCGGTCAACACCGAAATTATGGAGCGGCTGGGCCTCGAAGTGCCCACGACTTGGGACGAAATGCTGGCACTCGGGCCAAGATTCGCGGGGGCCGGGATCGAGCCTTTTACCATCCCTGGAGGCGTCAATCTGGACACGGCCTACCGCTTCTTGCCGCTGCTGTACAAAGCGGGCGGGCGCGTCTTGAACGAGGACTGGTCGGCTGCGGCCTTTAACGGCCCGGCCGGGCAGGCCGCGCTGGAGTTTTTAGTGGAGATGAAAAACAAGGGCTATTTACCGGCTGGCAGCGCGGCCTATCGCTTCGACGAGAATGCCGCGCACTGGTCGACCGGCAAGGCCGCGCTGTCGATTGAAGGGCCGTGGTGGCAGGATATCGTCCACGGCAACTACGACTTCGATCTAAACAATCTGGCGCTGGCGCAAGTGCCCGGCCCGGCCGAGCCGCTGGAACCCCATCCATCGCGGACGTTGCTCGACGTAATTATGATCGCCATCACCGGCTACACCCAAGTGCCCAACGAAGCCTGGGAAGTGGTCAAAGCGCTCAACTTGGACCATCCGGTCTGGCGCAACCCCAACCCAACCATGGGCGGCATTCCCACGCTAAAGGCGGCCTATGCCGAAGGCGTTCAGTCCGATTACATCGACCTAGACCAGCTCGCCACGGCCGGGGCCAATGGGCTGGGCTGGCCGGGGCATCCGGCGATTACCCAAGTCCAGCGGCACCTGGCCGACGCGGTCAATATGGCGCTGACCGGCTCGCTAAGCCATAAGGAGGCCCTAGATTTTGCCGCCGAAGAAGTAAACGAGGTGCTGCGTGATTACTAGCGGTGCATGGCGCAAAAACCTGACGCCGTACTATTTCTTGCTGCCGGCCATGCTGGTCTTGGCGGTCGTCATTCTCTACCCGGTGTTCAGCAACCTGATCGTGAGCTTGTACAAGGTGAAGCTCTTCCGCGGTGCTGGCGACGAGTTCATCGGCCTGACCCACTACGCCAAGCTCTTCGGCAGCCGCACCTTCGTCAACAGCATCTGGAGCTCGATGCGCTTTACGCTGTACTCCCTGCCGGTGGCCTTCGTTCTAGGCTTGGGAATGGTGCTGATCTTCAACGAGATCAAGAAGTATCGGCCCGTCTTTACCGGCTTTCTGCTCATCCCCTGGGCCATCGCTCCGGTCGTAACCGGCTACATGTGGCGCTGGCTTTTCCACGACAGCTTCGGCCTCGTCAATCACGCGCTCAGGAGCCTCGGCTTCATCGACGCCAATGTCCCGTGGCTGGCGCAACCCGACGCGGCTATGGGCGCGGTGGTGGTGGCCAACGTCTGGCGCTTCATGCCCTATATCACCATCATGCTGCTCGCCGGTTTGCAGGGCGTGTCCGCCGAGCTGTACGAAGCCGCGCACGTTGATGGGGCCAACGTGTTCGAGCGCTTCTTCCACGTGACGCTGCCGCAGCTCAAACACGTGATCGGGGTGGTCTTTCTCTTCGCCACCATCTGGATGGTCAACGACTTCGCGCTGATCTTCATAATGACCGAGGGCGGCCCGGCCAAGGCCACGCAAGTGGTGCCGATCACGGTCTATCGCATCGCCTTTGAACACCTGCGGCTCGGCAAGGGCGCGGCCGCAGCACTCATTCTGCTGCTCTTTTTGCTGACGCTGAGTATGGTCTTCATTCGCGTACTCTTCCGCGCCGAGAGGAGGAGCGGGGATGCGAATTGAGAAGCGGGAAAATTCTGGGGGCTGTCAATTGAGCGAATGAAAAATCTCGAAAGGAGGGAGTCTTGCCTTCAGAGCTCGCTGGACGTCCCTCGACGATGCTGATGTAGGTCTTCAGAAGACAGCTTGGCTTTGAAGGATGTTCGCCAATACCTTCACCAGCGACATAATCAAACTAAGGACACTCGGTTCTTCTTGTGCGACTCTTCGTACAAGATCATCAAGTCCAAATCTGGCACTTCCTCGGGTGCGAAGTACCATTCTGCGATGGGATTCTCGTCCTCTACTGCTCGCACTTTAAGGTCGAAAATCACTTCTTGTTGCGGGAATTTGGACTCAAGCCTATCCCGTACTTGTTTCAGATCGACTGGAAAGCCTGCCCCACACTTAGGTGCCTCGAATTTGACCTGTACGAAACACGGCTCTTGTTGGCTGAAAGTCGGTTGCTCATGCACCGAGGCGAGGATGTCGAGATAATGCTGAAGCATCTTGTTCTTGTAACCACTGACGACCATTTCTCCCGACAGCGCACGAATGAGCGCATTCACAAAACGCACAAGACAAGCCACTTGTTTGCTGCTCAAGGTTAGACTGGTACCGTACCTAGAGCTCGATAGAATTAATGTGTTCTCAAAGACTGAAAAATCATTCTTACGCACGATCTCGTTGCGATATGGCAGCAGTTTACAAAAAAGTGCCTTTGAGTAGTTGTAAAGGTATGGTTGAATTGCGAAGAGAGGCGGAAGTTGGCGGTCGGATTCCTTCTCCAGTTCTCCCAGTTCTTTTAGTTTTTCACCAAAACCTCGAGGAACGCTTTTGTTATTCTCTTCGAGCATCCACTCAAAAATCATATCCAGTACTTTAAAGGAAACGATGACAGTGAGAGGCATTATCTTGTCCAAGGAAGTTGGGTCCGTAAAAACGTATTCTGTGTCACCATCTGAGATAGTAGTAGGCGGCTGGCCGCTCGTGATCTTGATTACGTTCCTGTCGGGACTATCATAGCGTTCCTCTAGAAAATTGAGGATCCAGCGCTCATAGCTCAACTTGCACAAAAGCCCTTCCCGTGATGTAGTCTGGGAATCAACCATTTTTTCTAGTTTTGCTCTAACCTTTTCGCAGCGTTTTATGACCTCTGGCTCGTAAAAGCGTTCGCCACAACAGAGGCAAACGTCTGCTTGAATTTTTACCTTCTCCGTGAGATTGCCTTCACGCAAAACCTTATTGACTTGCTTTTTGACAATCCCGCCTCCACATACTGGACATTTGTCAAGCATCACTTTTTCCTCCTTTCACGCCAGTTGATCCAACGGGTTGGATCGGGGCGATAGACGGTAATGAGAAATGCCCGTTGATTCTCTGCATCGTAAGCCCAAACACTGTGGATTGGCTCTCCATATACATTTGTCCCATATATCAAGCAGCTTGGAAATGGCCGCTGATCTGATGGATAATTTTCGATAATTTCGCCATTGCGTACGGAATAGAATATCTCTTCAAAACCCAGTTGATCATTCTCTGCTTCTTCATCTCCATGACTAGTGATGCGATAGTTTTGCGAATCTATAGCTCGAATGATGTCCCGGATATCCATTCACGTGTCCCCATCTATCATTGCCGCCTCATCCAAGAAGGCCATCGTACTCAACGTATCGTATCAACCATTCCCGGTCAAACCGCCGCTCTAGCCATGATGCGGCCAGCCCTAGTTCCGATCGTGCAATCCTGGCCATGCGGTCGCCGAACATGTCAAAAGTCCGACCAGTATCGCCCAAATGGCCAAGTCTTTTTCGGAGATCACGGCGTGGCCCGTGCATACTCTCCGAACAACGCGATTGACGACCCCGATGAGCCGTGCTATGCTCTGGACGGGAACAATCTTTCAATGTCCTTCCTCAACGAGGGTGAACAAACTATCAGAGATGCCATTGAGCGACCAACCCCTTCTCAATGCCCCCATGCAAAGCCATGCGAATTAAAACCCAAGAAAAGGTCCGCGCCTATCTCGCCTACGGCTTAGGCTCGGTTTTCGTATGCACGCTGGTGATGCCGCTGATTTGGGTGGTGACCACGTCCATGCGCCCCCTGTCCGAGATGACCCGCACCCCACCGCTGGTTTTCCCTCGCTCTCTCACCTTCCGCGCGTACGTCGAAATGTGGGACACCGGGCCGTTTGTAAAGTACTTTGCCAACAGCATGGCGATTTCCCTTTCCACCGCTCTGATCGCCCTCGGGTTTAGCGTCTGCGCGGCGTATGCGTTTGCCCGCTTTCGCTTTCGCGGCAACACCTTGTTGCTGATGGTAGTGGTGATGTCGCAAATGCTACCTGGCTCTTCGATCCTCATCCCGCTCTTTCAGGTGATTCGCTCGCTCGGCTTGCTCGACACGCACGTGGGCATGGTGCTGATCTACACCGGCTTTGCCATCCCGTTTTGCACTTGGCTGCTCAACGGCTATTTCCGCGCCATCCCCACCGATCTGGAGCAGGCCGCGCTCATCGACGGCTGCAACCGCCTCCAGCTACTCTACCGAATCGTCCTGCCGCTGGCCGCACCCGCGATCGTGGCGGTGGGGACCTTTGCCTTTTTGCTTTCGTGGAATGAATTCTTGTTCGCTTTTGTATTCACCAAATCGCAGGCCCTGACCATTCCGGTGGGGTTGCGTGCTGCGTTTTTAGGCCAATACGTCAACAAATACGACCAGCTATTCGCCGCATCCTTGATCTTTAGCCTACCGCCCATCGCGCTCTTTGTCGGATTGCAGCGGTATTTTGTCCAAGGATTGACGGCTGGGGCCGTAAAGGGATAGGAGAACCAATGAGCAAAATTAAAACCTGGCTGCTGTGCGTCCTCTGGGTCGCCTGTGGGCCGCCGGACGACGCGCCCGACAAACTCAAGATCGGCTACGTCATCAACTTCATGTCGCACGAGTGGTATCAAAACATCAGCAAATCAGCGATAGCGCGCGCGGCCGAGTTGGATGTCGAGCTGATCGTCGCCGATGCCAACCTCGACGTGGCCGCGCAAATCTCCAAAGCCGAAAACCTGCTCGCCCAAGGCGTCGAGGTGCTGATGCTGTCGCCCGTTGATGCCAAGGCCATGGGGCCGATAGTGCGGCAAGCCAAGGCCGCCGGGGCCAAGGTAATTACCGAATCCAATCCCGTGCCCGAGGCCGCCAGTTACGTGGGGATCGACAACTACGCGGGCGGAGGCAAGGCCGGTGCGTGGTTTGCCAGTCACGCCGCCGCCAAGGGCCTCGACCCCAAAATCCTCATCATCGGCTTCCCCAACTTCGAGGACTGCCGCCAGCGAGTCGATGGCTTCAAAGACGCGCTCGCGGCTTCAGGGCTGACCTACCAAATCGTCCAAGAGGTCGATGGACAGGGCCTCAAGGAAAAAGCATTCAAGGTGGCACAGGACGCGCTGACGGCCAACCCCCAGATCAACGCGATCTACGGCATCAACGACGACTCGACGACCGGCGGCATGGCAGCCTACAAGGCGGCCGGATTAGACGAAGCAGCCCTGACGGCAATCGGCTTCGGCTTTGAAGGCACCGTAGGACAGACGGCCCTTACCGGCGACACGCCCTACGCGGCGGCCCTAGCGATGTTTCCGAATTTCGTCGGGAGTGCGCTCATCGATGCGGCGGTACAACTAGCGCGGGGCGAGCCACTCCCCGCCCACTATGAGACCCCAACCATTGTCGTCACCCGCGACAACCTCAGCCGCTTCTACGACACGAGCACCGAGCCGCCCTTCCCGCTCAAGGTGGATGCGGTGCGGGCCTTGATGCCGCAATGAGCCGCTTGCTCTCGCGGGTGTTCCACAGCGAGCAGGCCGGGCTGTTGCTGGCACTGGTCTTGCTCTGCGTGGGGATTGCTCTGCTGACGCCGGTTTTCTTTACGGCGGTCAACATCAAGAACGTGCTGCGCGACGCCTCGCTAGTGGCCATCGCCGGCATCGGCATGGTGATGATCATCCTGCTCGGCGAGATCGACCTCAGCGTCGGCTCGACCCAAGCGGTGGCCGGTATCATCGCCGTGGCCGTGCTCAACCAGTTTGAAAGCACGACGCTGGCCCTCGTCGCCGCACTCGCCGCTGGGGCCCTCGTCGGCTTGTGCAACGGACTGTTGGTCACCAAGGCCGGCATCAATTCTCTGATCGCAACCTTGGGCATGATGGCGATCTTGCGCGGCGCGGCCATGGTCAGCACCCAAGCGGTATCGATCCAAGGAAAAGTAGCAGGCTTCATCGAAGTGGGAACCGGACATTGGGGGCCGTTCCCGATTCCAGTGCTAGTGACCTTTGTCCTCTTGGGGCTGTTTTACTACGTCCTCCACCACACCATCCTCGGCCGCTACATCTACGCTATCGGCGGCAACATCCAAGCGGCGCGGCTCGCGGGCTTGGCCGTCGACCGTACGCGCGTCTTGGTCTTTGTCCTCGGCGGCATACTAGCGGCGCTGAGCGCTTTTATCTTGGCCTCGCGCCTCAACTCCGGGCAACCGAATGCCGGCTTGGGGTTTGAGTTGCAGGTGATCGCCGCCGTGATCTTGGGCGGCATCAGTTTGACGGGCGGCGTGGGCACGCTCGGCGGTGCGTTTATCGGCGTCCTGATTCTGACGGTGCTCTCCAACGGCTTGGTGCTATTAAACGTGTCGTCCTTCTACCACGACATGGCGCGCGGGGCGGTAATTATCCTCGCCGTGTACCTAGACACCCGGCGCAAACAAAGCCTCCTACGGCGCCTCCTCGCCCCGCCGACATGACGCCGCTTTTATCCCTAGAAGACATCCACAAGCACTTCCCCGGCGTCTATGCGCTCAAGGGCGTTGACTTTGCCGTGCAGGCGGGCGAAGTCCACGGCCTAGTCGGCGAAAACGGCGCGGGCAAGAGCACCTTGATCAAAATTGCGGCCGGCGTGTATAGCCGCGACCGGGGCCGCTACCAGATCGCCGGCCAGCCCGTAGATATACGCCATCCGCGCCAAGCCATCGATCACGGCCTAGCGGTCGTTTACCAAGAGTTGGAGTTAGTCCCCTCGCTGTCCGTTGCCGAGAATCTGTTCTTCGGTCGGCTGCCGCACGGGCGCGGTGGGCGCGTCCGGTGGAACGCGCTCCACGACGCTTCGACAACGCTATTGGCCGAGGTCGGGCTGGCGGTCGATCCGCAGACCAAGGTCGGCCACCTCGGCGTTGCCGCCCAGCAATTGATCGAGATCGCGAGGGCACTGGCGAGCGACGCCCGAGTTATCATCATGGATGAGCCGACCTCGGCCCTGAGTACGCGCGAGACCGACAAGCTCTTCGCGCTCATTGCCCGGCTCAAGGCCCGGGGCGTCGGCGTGGTCTATGTATCGCACAAGCTCGCCGAGGTCATGGCACTGGCCGACCGAGTGACGGTCTTGCGCGATGGCGAGCGCGTCGCCTGCGAACAGGCGGCCGACCTCGACGAAGAGCAACTTATCGCCCTGATGGTCGGGCGGGCGTTGGGGCCAGGTTTTCCCGCGGCCGATCGCCCGCCGGGGCCGTGCGCGCTGGAGGTGGAGGGGCTGACCACGGACCGGGTGCGGGACATTTCCTTCCGGGTGTGCGCTGGGGAAATCGTCGGCTTCTCCGGCCTAATGGGCGCGGGGCGAACTGCACTAGCGCGCGCCGTAATGGGCGCCGATCACCGCCGCGCTGGCATCATTACCATCGGCGGAGCAGCCGTACCAGCGAATTCGCCGCCCCGAGCGCGCACGCTCGGGTTAGGATTAGTACCAGAAGATCGCCGAGCCGACGGCCTTTTCGCCCAACAAAGCGTCCGCGCCAACGCGAGCGTCGCGGCCTTAGAGCAGTTCTGTCGCGCCGGTCGCGTACAGGTAGGCATAGAGCGGCAGCAAGTCGGCGCACTCGTCGCCCGCCTGCGCCTGCGTCCCCCGGACCAAGAGCAGACCATTGCGCGGCTCAGCGGCGGCAATCAGCAAAAGGCACTGCTGGCCCGCTGGCTGCTCAAGGAAAACCTGCGGGTGCTGCTCGTCGATGAGCCGACCCGAGGAATCGACATCGGCGCTAAGGCCGAGATTTATCAATTGCTGGACGGACTGGCGCGTCAAGGGTTGGCCCTAGTGGTCCTCTCCTCGGAAATGCCCGAAATTCTCGGGCTGTGCGACCGAGTGTACGTGATGCGCACCGGACGGATCGCCGCCGAGTACACGCGGGCCGAGGCCACGCCGGAAAAACTCTTGGCCAGCGCCCTGCCCAACGCCAACTAAACCATTCATCCCTAGCAAAGAGGTGCAACGTGAAAATCCTAATCACTGGCGGCACCGGCCGCGTCGGCGCCAACCTGGCAAAAGCCCTGCTCGACAAAGGGCACGACATCCGCTCGTTTGTCTATCCCGGCGACCAAAGCCGCGCCCACAAACTCGACGGCTTTGACCGCGTCGAAACCATCGAAGGCGATTTGCGCCAGCTCGCCGATGTGCGCCGAGCCGTCGAAGGAGTCGATGCGGTGTACCACCTGGCCGCCGCCTTTGCCGGCCCCTTTGACAACCGCGAATACCTCGAAATCAACGGCATGGGCACCATCAACGTGCTAGAGTCAATTCGCGCGCTGACGCCCAATCTGCACCGCTTGGTCTATGCTTCCACCGAGGCCATTTACTGGGAGAATCCCTACAAGGGCCGCTGCTTTGAAGAGCCAATCCGCGAAGATCAGGTCGCCCGCTACCAAACGATGCCCTATTTCCTGACCAAGTGGATCGGCGAGGAACTAGTGATGAGCTATCACTTGCAGTTCGGGCTGCCGTCCGTGACCACGCGCTTTGCCTCGATTATTGAGCCGGGAGAATTCCTCGACGCAAACGGCTTACCGCATCTGTTTTTGCTCGGGCCGGTGTACGAGCGGTGCAAAGACCAAGCCGGGGCCTTTGCCGAGCAAATCAAGACGCTGTGGACGGGCGAGGAGCAGTTCTTGCTCGCGCGGAATCCAGACGGACGGCCCTATCGGCAGGCGTTTGCCGATGTGCGCGACATCGTCCAAGGGCTGGTGTTGGCACTGGAGCGGAACGAGGCCGTGGGCGAGGTATTCAATCTGGGCGGGGCCGCGCTGTTCGATTGGAGCGAGGCCGTGCCCTATCTCGCCGAGCGCTTTGGTCTGGGCTACGTCGATGCGCGGCGACCGGATTGGAATTACTTCGAGTTGGATTTGACGAACATCAAGCAAAAGTTGGGTTTTGAACCCAAGCACGACCTGGCGAGCATCCTCAACGCGGCTGAGGCCATGCAGCGCGGGGAGAACGTGGGGATTATCCCGACGGGCATGCGCTTCGCACGGCAACCATGATCGAGGGACACCAAGTACGAGCCGACAGCGGCGCTGTGTCCGCTCAGCAGCCAGCTTTCGTCGATGGGCCGGTGGAGCGCTGTGCTCGGTAAGGACTACGCGGCCAGTCGCGTCGAAACTCTGCGACAATTCCCCAAGCAGGTCGATCGGCCTACCCGGCGGCCGCCGTATCATCAGCGTCGGTGCCCAACTCGGCCAGCGCATTATCGACTTCAACGCCACCGCCTCAACGCCGAAGCGCAAGAACCCCTCGAACTAAAGCGCGGCATTGACCCAGCCATTGTGCAAACCCTGCGGGAAATGGGCCATCGGATGCTGGTACGAGCAGAGGTGGCCGCCGGTGCGCACGGTGCTGAGGTGCTTAAAAGCGAGGGCAAGGTGCGTGCCGGGGGCAATGGCTGGGCCGCTGGCGTATAGGTGAATATCACCCTTGACGTGGGTGATTTTCACCCATATCGTGGGAATATGAACGCGAATCAACTCTTACCTCGATTTGCTTCCGCGCGCGTGAAGCGGGCCTTGAGGGTCATGCCCGTGACCATTCTCACTGGGGCGCGACAGACCGGCAAGAGCACCCTCGCCCGCATGCATCCCATCGGGATAGATCGAGCTTACTTCACCCTAGACGATTACGGCGTCCTCGAGCAGGCCCAACGTGAACCGGATGCTCTTGCTGCTCGGGCCGCGCCGATCACGCTTGATGAAGTGCAACGGGTGCCGCATATGCTACTCGCCATCAAGCGACTCGTCGACGAAAATCGGGTTGCTGGCCGTTTCCTCTTGACCGGGTCGGCAAATCTGTTGCTGATGAAGGAAGTGGGCGAAACGTTGGCTGGCCGCGCTAGCTACTTGACGCTCTGGCCCATGACCCGTCGCGAGCAACTCGGGTTGGCTCGGCCTGGTCTATGGACGGAGCTTTTAGACGCGCCTCCGGCTGCATGGCGGGACGTACTGCTCGCGGAGCCAGCCGCAGCCGAGCCGTGGACGGACCTTGTTCGACGCGGCGGTTATCCCGGCCCGGCCCATGAGCTGATCGACGATGACGACCGACGGCTATGGTTCGAAGGGTACGCGGCTACCTACTTGGAACGGGACATCCCACGTCTATCCGCCATTGCGGGCATCACCGATCTGCGGCGGCTGATGACGGCAGCCTGTCTGCGCGTTGGCGGGCTATTAAATCAAGCAGACCTAGCCCGGGACGTACATCTTGCCCCCTCCACAGTGCAGCGATATCTCAACTTGCTAGCGGTGTCGTTCCAACTGGTGCGACTGCCATCTTATTCTGTCAACAGGACTAAACGGCTGGTCAAGTCATCCAAACTCTACTGGGGCGATACCGGGTTGGCTTTGCACTTAGCGGGCGAAGCACATCCCCGCGGCGCACACCTAGAGAACATGGTGCTCTGCGACCTGCTCGCTTGGGCCGCTACTCGCCTCGAAAAAACGGAGATTCTCTTTTGGCGGACGACCAAGGGGGCCGAGGTCGATTTTGTCATTGAAACAGGTCGGCGTCTGCTGCCCATAGAAGTGAAGACCACCGCGAGGGTTCGTCCCAGCGATGTGCGACATCTGCATACGTTCCTCAATGAGTATTCCGACATGGCGCAGCGTGGGATCGTTCTCTACGATGGCGAAGAAACATTTTGGCTCACCGATCATGTGCTCGCCGCGCCGTGGTGGCGCGTCATTTGAACCGTAATAACACGAGCGGATTATTACAGTTCGACATTCCCAAACCTATCTGCTCGCGAAAGGATTCGTTGTTATGAAGCTAGGTCAGATTCTCGACATTATCGCTAAGTCTCATTACTCCAAAAATTGCGAGGACATCATCTCCATCATTTGGGACGATGAGATTGTGCCGCAGGTAGTAAAAATACAAAAGAAGGTGCCCGACCTATTCCAAAAAATAGGTTTATATCACTACTTGAAGTTTGACTGTTCTTGTAGAGATAATGAGATATTAGCTGAAAGAATTGGCGTATCTCATTCTCATCTCAAGAAATTTGATTCTATAAAAAACCAATCACTCCCATTCTTGAACCTGAGCGATGCAAACCAAAGATACATCGGATATATAGCAAGTGGTAAAGGTGAGATTACTGCTCTATTTAAAAATAGAAATAATCCAGATTCTCTAGAAAATAAACTTCAGGAACCTTACGAGGAAAAACTCGAGAATCTAATGTCCCAACTTCGAGAAGCTGCCGTGAACTCCGATACATTGAAAAAACTAAAAAACATTGAATGGTTCACACCTCATTTAACAGAGAATAGCGAGAAAGTGCGCCAGCCAATGACCTCATTAAAAATCACCGACCTTCACGTCATGCGGATGGGATCAGAAGGTAGCAACAATTGGATGTTTGTCAAAATCGAGACCGACGCCGGTATTCACGGCTGGGGCGAGGCGAGCTTGCAGTTCAAAGACGACGGATTAATGGGCGAATTTGCTGCGTTCAAGCGTTTTCTGATAGGCAAGGATCCGTTTGAAATCGAGCGGATTTGGACCTCGCTGTATCGGCGCGTGACGTGGTCGGGCGGACCGGTGACGACGAGTGCGATCAGTGCAATCGACTTGGCGTTGTGGGACATTAAAGGCAAAGCCCTGGGCGTCCCGGTGTATGAATTGTTGGGTGGAAAGTCACACGACAAAATTCGCATGTACGCCAATGGCTGGCCGCGCAAGAACAACACACCCGAAGGAATCGCCGAGGGCGTAAAACGAGTGGTGGACCAGGGCTATGAGGCGTTGAAGTTCTACCCTTTTCGCGGCGCACAAGTAGCAAAAATAGAGCGGATTCAGCAAGGCGTTGCACTCGTGGAGGCGGTGCGAAAAGCGGCCGGGTCGCAAATCGAAATAGGAATCGACATTCGCGCACGACTAAACATATGGAGCGCAAGAAGAGTGGCGCAGGAATTAGAACCCTATAACATTGCGTGGATGGAAGAGCCAATTTTGTGGGATAATCCAGAGGCGTTAGCGCAATTTGCTCGCGAAGTAAATGTGCCCATTGCGACCGGAGAGCAATTGTACACTCGCTGGGATTTTCGTGCGTTGTTGGAGCTGAATGCGGTCGGAATTATTCAGCCGGATATTTGTCATGCGGGCGGCATCACTGAATTAAAGAAAATTGCGGCCATGGCTGAGACGTATTACGCGACAGTCGCCCCACACAATTCCAATGGGCCGATTTCAACAATCGCCAGCCTGCACTTGGATCTGTGCATTCACAACAGTTTGATGCAGGAAATTTTCGTGTCGTCTATTGATCTATACAACAAGGTGCTTACGCAACCCATCGAAGTAATCGACGGATACTGTGTGCCACCAGCAGGGCCGGGTTGGGGCGTAGCGTTGCGCGAGGATGTTATGGAACAACACCCGCCGAAATCGTTCACGCCGATTGAGTCTGAACCATATGTAGAGTTTTAAGGCGCGGGTGTTTTAAAGGAAAAAAGCCTGTTTCAGTCACAAGACATCCAGACAATACGTTTCGCTCATTCCTTTCACCCAAGACTTACGCTCTCGCCGCCATAATCTCAGCCGCCTCAATCTGATCCACTAGCGCGATCGAGTGAATCACGTCGCGGATGTCGGAGATCGGCTGTCGGTTTGCAACCACGCAATCGAGGAAGTGCTCGTGCATGGTCAGCAGCCCCTCGTAGCGGGGCACGTCGTCTTGGGGTACGCCGTCGATTTCCCAGCCGCCCAGCGTGCGCACTTGATCGTCCTCGTGGATTTCGATCTCGCTGGGAATTTTCATGTAGCAACCAATGCCCACGCCGTGTAGCTCCGAGCGCAGTACCCGCCCGCCAGAGGCGCGATTGCCGAGCATTACGCCGGTCGCGCGGTTGTCAAAGCGCACCAGTGCCGCGTAGTGGTCGAAGCCCTCGCCGCCGAATTTATCCTGATAGGCGGTGACTTCCACCGGCTCGCCGCCAGCCATGTAGCGCAACAGATCGACGATGTGGACCAAGTCGTTCCACAAGGTGGTAGTGAATGCGTCGGCGCGTTGCGGGAGCTGTTTGTTGAAGGTCGTCGTCGCCAGCGACACCGGGCCTTTGGCCTTCACTAGGCGCGTGGCCTCGCGGGTGACCGCGGTGTAGCGGCGCTGGAGACCGACCATCACCCAGACGCCTTGGCGCTCGGCCGCCGCCAAAATCGCCCGCGTCTCGTCGCTGTTGGCCCCGGGCGGCTTTTCGATAAACAGGTGCTTGCCCGCGGCGATGCAGTCGAGGGCCGGCTGTAGGAGCCATTTCTCATTCATCACGCAATAGACAAGGTCCGGGTCGATCTCGTCGAGCATGGCGCGGTGGTCTTGGTACACGCGCGTAAAACCATACTTTGCGACCACTTGATTGAGGCGCGCCTCGTCCAACTCGCAAACCGCCGCCATTTCCACGCGGTCGGCGAGGCGATGGACCGCTGGGTAGTGGGCACTCTGGCTGCGGCCCCCGGCGCCGATAAATCCCGCTTTAAGCACGATCGTCCTCCTTTTCACACAAAGCCGTAAAAAAGCGCACATCAAGGCGCGCCAAGTCAATGACGCTTTCCACCGGCTCGCCGCTGTACTCACTGTGAAAGCTGACCGGACCAGCAAAGTTCAGCCGCTTCAAAGTCGCAATCACCGCCGGCCAATCGACAAAGCCCTGCCCCATCCGCACGACGCTGGTGGTCGGCGCGCCCTGCCGGGCCATGCTCAAGGGCCGTTGGTGAACCAGATCCTTAAGAGCGAGCAGACACAAATGCGAGCGCACGATGTCGAGAGCCATGGCAATCGGCTCCCCGCACAGTGACAAATGCCCGGGGTCAGCGAAAACACCTACGTATTGCGGGTCGCAGGCCCTGACGATGTTCATCGCGGCGCAGGCATTGAGGCCCATAGACGCGCCCGAGTGATTGTGAATGACGGTTTTGACGCCGTATCTTTCCGACAGCGCTTGGAACCCCTCCATAAAGCCACGCACCTCGTCTAACCGCGTCCAGTACGGCTCGTCCGGCAGCCAATGCCAGTAGCCGAGCTTGACATGGGCCACGCCAGCCTCGCTCAAAGCCGCGTAATACCTTTCCGCATAGTCGATGTCCGGGCGGTTGAAGTCCCCCGGAGCGGTGACCAAGGGAATGCAAAGGCCGGCGTCGGCAAAGCGGCGCGCGGCCGCTGGCAGTGCTGTGGCTACATTGTCGGGATTGACCGGGTAGCCGTCGCGCACACACAAGTCGGCGCCCTGCACGCCCATAGCCTGCAAGGCGTCGATGAGTTGCGGGACATTGAGGCCCGCTAAGTGTTTGGTAAATGCGATATACGTCAGATCCACGCTGTGCGCTCCTTTGCTATGTTTATTTGACAAAGCGGGGTAAGGGTATCAAAATATCGGCTACATGCCAACCAACTAAACAAAGCAAGTGAGAATTATGGAAGCAATCAAAATGGAACCTAGCTCGGCGATTGAGGTTCCCAAGCCGCTCACCGCCGCCCAAGTGCAATCCTTTATCAGCGACGGCTATCTCGTCGTGCCGGGCCTGATGGAAGCAGCCGAGCTCGACGAACTCAAACGCGACCTCATAGCGGTGGCGCGCGGCCGCTACGAGTGCGATAACATCGAGCCGGTCGATCCGGCCATGAGCGATCAAGCGGTACTGGAGCGCATCCTCTGCATCCACCAGCCGCACTACGTCAGTCCGGTCATCGAAAAGTACGTGCGCCACCCCAAGATCTGCGGTGCTCTGAGCCAGCTCACCGCCGCGCACCTGCCCTTTTGGGACGGCAGCGTCAAGTGCATGCAGTCTATGTACTTCGTCAAGCCGCCCAACTTCCAAGGGCAGGCTTGGCACCAAGACGAGATCTACATCCCCACGCGGGATCGCTCGCTGATCGGCGCGTGGATCGCCGTGGACGATGCTACGGTGGAAAACGGCTGCCTGTACATCATTCCCAAGTCGCATCAGCCCGGGTACCTCTACCCGCAGCGGCCCCACGAAAACCCGGACGAGTTCGACTTCGCGCCGGAAAGCTACGGCTTTGACGAGCGCGTTGAAATCCCGGTTGCAGTGGAAGCCGGGGGCCTCGTGTTCTTCAACGGCTATCTCCTCCACCGCTCGTACAAAAACCGCAGCGACACCTATCGCCGCGTCTTGGTCAATCACTACTGCAACGCCTGGAGCCTGTTGCCTTGGCGCATTGAAGAAGGCGAGTCACCCGCCCGCGCCGACCAGCGGGCCATCGTGCCCGTGGCCGGTATCGACCCCTACGCTTGGAAGGGCTATCAAACGCCAGCCAAATCCGTGGGATTACGGCACTGCAAGGCCATCGACGAAATCCGCGCCGCGCACAGCAAGCCCTAACCGCTGAGCGCGGCCATCAGCACCGCTTTCTTGGGGATCGCGATCCGGCTCGGGACCGGTGCCATGCCTATTCAGCTTTAACCTCGTCAAAGAACGTCTTAAAGGAACCCGAAGCGGCGTGTTCCCAACGATCAAACGCCGCTTGCAGTGCGGCTTGCCAACGCTCTTTGGGCAGGCTTTGCACCGCCAAGCAGACGTAATAGGCGTCGGTCAAGGCCAAGCCGCGCCGGCCATCCACCAAGGCTTGCTCCATGCGCTCGACGAACCGAGCCATTTCGGGCAAGGCTTCGACGCACTTTGCCTTTTGAATGACAAAGTTGGCCAAGTGTTTGACCATGCTCCGGCTAAAGTTGTACCGCTTTGCAGTGCCGGATACATCGTCGAGATCCAACGCTCCCGTGTGATACAATGCCAACAACTGCTGGGTAATCGTGCGTTGCTTCGCCCCAAGGGTTGCTTGTCGGGCGCGGCGCAAGCCGCTGGTGAGGGCTGATATGTCGTGGCAGCAGTTGAGCCAGCGCACGCCTTTGGCGACCACGCGGCGCATGGACTCGCCCGGGCCGACAGCCGTGCCCATAGCCTTGCCGCTGGCAGCACAAGCCATCCCCACGCGGTCAAAGGCCGCTAGTACGCGGTCGTGGTCTAGGGGTGGGACGCCCTCGCGCTCGACGCCGTAGCTATGCGCCAAATCGCTTGGTCCCACAAAGAGCAAGTCAATGCCTTCGATCGCGGCAATCGCCTCTACTTCTTCCACGCCCTCGGCGTCTTCGATCATCACGCCCAGTATGGTCTCGGCATCGGCCCGGCCCATGTACTCGGCGAAGTTCAGCGCCCCATAGGCCGAATCCCGGCCACAGCCCAAGCCGCGTAAACCCAGCGGCCGGAACTTGGCCATTTGCACGAAGGCCCTCGCTTCGTCGGCACTCTTGCAATGGGGCCAAACCAAGCCCCCAGCCCCTAATTCCAGCGGCTTAATCACCTGATTGTACGGCCCCTTGGGAATGCGGACCACCGTATCGACCCCCGTAGCCCGCGCCGCCAAAATCAAATGCGACAGCCCGGCTAGCCCAAGATGGGAATGCTCCATGTCGATCCAGACGCAGCCAAAGCCTGCTTGCGCCGCCAGCTCGACTACAACCGGGTCGAAGATCCGGTTGATTTCTACTACTTCTACCGTCGCGCCCCCGAGCAGAGCGGCCTTGGTCTGATTGGAGTCGAATTGCACGGATTATCCTCTCTTCTACCTGTTCGCTTTCGCAGTGCGTTTTTTCTATATTCGCCCACTTGCCAACGCCCATTGCAAGACCACAGGAGACCTGTTATGGCAGCAAGTGGACCTGTTCCCACCGCCCGCGCCCAAGGCCGCGGCCCCACCATCTGGCTGGCTGGCTCGCCCGATGAGCTAAAGGAGTGGATGCCCCTCGGGATCGCCGGGATCGTCACCAACACGGTGGTGCTCAACCAGTACGCCAAACCATACGGCTCGGTCATCCGCCTGATAGAGCAATATCTCAAGATCACCGACAAGCCCGTGGTGATGGAAATCGACGGGCACTGCGTTGAAGAATTGCTAGAAGTCGGGCAAGTTTTTACCAACATGTCGGAGCAGATCATCCTCAAGATCCCCTGCAACATAAACGGACTCAAGGCGTTTAGCATCCTCAAAGACCGAGGCGTCGAGACCTTCTGCACCACGGTGTTTTCGCTGACGCAAGCTGTGGCCGTCGCCCAAGCCGGGGTGGACCACATCCTGCCGTTCTGCGAGCCGATCAAGGAAGTGGGCGGCGACCCGACCAAGCTGATCCGCGAGTGCGCCCAGATGTTCGGCGGCTGGGGTCAGCGTCCCTTCATCATGGCCGCCCTCATCCGCTCGGTGGAAACCGCGTACGCCGCCTTCCGCGACGGGGCCGACGAATTAGTCACCATGTGGACGGTGTACCGCGACATGATGGATCACCCGCTGACCACGCAGTGGAACAAGACCTTTGTGGACGAGTGGATCGACATGCACCAGAGCGGCTTGTTGGCGGGCTTGCCGGTGCGCTCCGATTGACTGCGCTTTCGCCCGCGCTAGGCCGGTATCTGGCGCAGCAACTCGCTCCAAGCCGTGCCCAAGTTCATCACGTCCCCGCCGCAGATAACCAAGTCGCAGCCCGCGTCCATCGCGGCGGTAAGCAGGGGCCCGGGCAAGGTGAAGATGCCACTCAACTTGCCGGCGCTCTTTGCTTTGGCTAAACACGAGAGCACGGCCTCGCGCAGACCGGGATCGCCCATCTGTCCGGTGCAACCCATATCGACCGCCAGATCCCCCGGCCCCATGAAGATCCCAGAGAGACCTTCCACGGCGATTATTTCATCGACATTCGCCACGGCCGCCGCGGTTTCGATCTGGACAAAGAGGTGGGTGCGCGCATTGGCCCGGGCTAGAGCGTCGTGTAGGTCTTCCAAGCCAAAGCCCATGCCGCGCGTACGCACGTTGAAGCCGCGCCGACCCAACGGCGGGTACTTGCCCACCTCGACAATGCGACGGGCGTAAGCCGCATCATCTACCATGGGGACGAGAATGATCCGCGCACCGATCTCGAGTGCTCGCAGCACGTGGTGTCGCTCGCCATCGGGCAAGCGGATGAGCGGGAAAATCCCGCCAGCCTCCGCCGCCAAGCACAAGGTCTCGGCCCGTTCAAAGCCGACCGGGCCGTGTTCGCTTTCGATCCACACCGCTTCAAAACCGACTTGCGCCGCCAGCGAGACGAGCAGGGGCGAGGCACTGTTGATAGTGACGCCGCGGATCCGGCGCGGGTGACCCGCCGGATCTAAGAATACATCATCGGTGATTTTTAAGGTCATGGGAGCCGTTGCTCTTGCTTGAAGTCGGTCCAATATAGGGCTATTTTATCCGCCGCCCAAACGGCCTTATCCCCACGCCAATGCGAAGGGGTAATTCTTAAATTGCTCAAAGGAGGCATCATGTACAGAGTAGGAGTCATCGGCTGTAGAGGTATTGGCCATCGGCATGCCCAAGGGGCCGAGGGCCTAGAAAACGCCGAGATCGTGGCCGGTTGCGACCTCGTGCTGGAGCAACGCGATGAATTTGCCGCGCAGTTCAAGGCGACCAATCCCGGACTAGCGATGTACGACGACTATCGAGAGATGCTGGAAAAGGCTCGGCTCGACATCGTCACAGTGGCCACCGGCGACAATCGGCACGCCGATTTAGTCGTAGCTGCGGCCGAAGCCGGCGCCAAGGGGATTTTCTGCGAAAAGCCGCTCGCCACCAGCGTGGAGGACGCCGACCGCATGGTCGCGGCCGCAGAAAACCACAACGCCTTGTTATCAGTTGACCACACCCGGCACTGGTTTCCCGTCTGGCATCGCTGCCAAGAACTGGTGGCCGCAGGCGAGATTGGCGCCGTGAGAGCAGTCTTGTGCGAACACTACGGTACGCGGTCGATGCTGTTTCGCAACGGCACCCACCTGCTCGACGCCATCATGTGGTTCGCCGGCAGCACCCCAGCGTGGCTCGTCGCCGAGTTGGAGGATGGCTACGCAGATTACAGCGAGTATCGCGGCGACGGCGGACACGACCCGGCCACCGAGCCGAGTGCCAACGCCTACATCCACTTTGCCAACGGCGTACGTGGAATTTACCTCGGTGAAAAACAGACCCCCAACCGACTCGACTTCACCGTGTCGGGCACCGCGGGGAGCATTTTCATCGAGCGGGAAGGCGATGCCTACATTGAGCGGGACGGAGAGCGGGAGTTGGTTAAACCGCGTCCGTGGGAGGTCGAAGGAATCGAAGCGGGCGTACGCGAACTCGTGCGGGCACTCGACGGCCAAAGCGAGCTGTCGTGTACCGGCCGAGACGGTCTGACTGTTGTGGAAATGATGATCGCCTGCCTGCAATCGCAGCAGCAGAACAACGCAAAAATCGCGCTGCCGTTACCTCGGTAAGGCCCCGGAGCCAACCGACGAGGAGCGGTTTTCCGAATCCACGCATTTAAGCGTAGGGCCAGCATTGATTCCACGCAGCCATCCAGTCTGCTGCGCGGCTTTCAACAGCAAGCGGCCCGGTTTATCAACCCCGGGGCGTCCCTTGAACTCGGCGAGTTGATCGACACTGGCAAGTTCGATTCGGATGCTCGTTGGCTTTGCAGGGACATACGGCTTGGTCCGGGTCCGATCAACGAGACGGACGCTTGGGCTTTCTGCGGATTCAGCAACAGCCCTTCACCTCTTGGTCGGAAGACGCCTGACAGCGAATGAATTCGTAGAACAGCGCACCAGCCGCAGCCCCGAGCACCGGACCGACGACGTATGCAGCAAAAGCCGTCCATTCGCCGGCCATCAGGGCTGGACCTAAGCTGCGGGCAGGATTCATTGAGGCCCCGCACAACGGTCCGGCGAACATGGCCTCCAGCCCCACAGTGCCGCCAATAGCTAGACCGGCCGCTGGCCCCACAGCGCGAAAATCGGTCGCCATGCTCATAATGACCAGCATCAACAAAAAGGTCAGCATGAACTCCCACACGAAGGCCGTGGTGAACCGACCGTCCACCGGCAGAGTGGCCCCCAAGTTCAGCACCCGTCCAGATTGCGTGGCGACCAAAACCGACGACAAACTCGTCACATGCACATAGCTGGCCACCACAGCCCCGGCGCACTGGGCCACGACATAGGGCGCGATCTCCCTTTTAGGGAAATGCCGCGTCAAGGCGAACGCAAGGGTCACGGCCGGATTGAAATGCGCCCCGGAAATGTGGCCGGTAGCGTAGATCATCGCCATAATGACCAGCCCAAACGTGGCGGCAACCCCCACATGGCTCACGGCCCCGCCGGAAATCTGGTCAATGGCCACGGCCCCGCAGCCGGCAAAGACAATGGCAAACGCGCCGATGAATTCAGCCGCGCATTTTCGCAGTAGGTTCACAGTTCTCCAATTTGGCTCGGCAGCAAGAGCAGGACCCGCAAAAGCAAAATCACGGCGCGTCAAACGGAACGATTATCGCCACCTATTTGCCACGTGCCGCGAAGCGGCAAGCGGCACGTGGGCGGCTTTCGTGGTTGAGGTAGCCCTTTTTAACACCATCGTACCCTTGCGATTTCCGCCTCAGACAGCACAGAAGGCAAGAAAAACTTCTGCCCTGCGGTCATGGGAACGGGCGGCGTTCTCCTATAATTGCGGGTCGGTTTGCAAATGAACCTTTAGATCAACTCAGCGTCGCAGCGGGGGCAGTGTTCCCACGCGGGCGATTCTACCGGCTTGTCGCAATCCGGGCACAAGCCGAGGGGATGATCGTCCTCGCGGCAGCGGCGGCCGTCTTTATAGGTAATACGCCGCCAGACCGTCTCGCCATCCGCGGCGTAAAAAGTCCAAATGCCCTTCTTGCGCCCGTCTGTGCTTTTGCCGCGGTATTCGTTGAATTGCCCGGTCTGTTTCCGGTTGCCGTTTTCATAGTAAGCTACGTGGTCGCCGGTGAGCTGATTTTCTTGGTAGTGATTGATGCTGGCGGGTTTGCCATTTCTGTGGTACTCGATCCATTTGCCCGTCTTCTTGCCCATGTCAAAGGTACCTTCGCGCCGCTTGCCACCGTCGGCGTAGTACAGCACCCAAGGGCCGTGTTTTTTACCGTCTTTGTATTCGACATCCTCAAGATGACTGGCCATGATTTCCTCCGCATCAATTAGCCTTCAGCATCTCCGGCACGGTGCCACATAGAATAGCTATTCTCGATTCTTAGAAGAATCGCTCGTCTCAGAGGGGATTTATCAGCCCGATAGCATCCAAAACGGCAGCGATTTTCTCCACCTCCTCGTCCGCGGCCGTGACCATGGGCGGACGCAACCAGCGCGAGGCAATGCCGTTGAGTTCAAGCGCGGTGCGCCACACAGCCTGACCGCCGCCTACCACATCGGTGGCCACTCCCCAGAAGGGTTCTTCGATTTGGGTGATGATGGTCTGGGCCGTTTTGGCGTCGCCGGCTTGGAAGGCCCGCCAGTAGCTTTGTGTTACGTGGGGCGCAAACGAAGATGGATAACAAAAGAAGGCGCGAATGCCGCAGGGCCATTGTGCGAAATTGCGCCATAGACCGCCGCCGGTCATGAACTTCCATCGATCTCCATAGCGGCGCATAGTCGTCTTCGCGTATTCGAGTGTGCCGTCTTCTTTGAAGGCGCAAATGTTGGGCGCGTCGAGGAGCGCATCGAGAATTTCATAGGGCGGACACCCCACCAACATCAAGGGCATGACTTGGGCGACTTTGCGGTATTGAACGATCTTGCCCTGCGGCTGGGCTTGTTCCGGCGGCAACACCATCAGCACGTCGGCTCCCCAACTGCGGCAATACTCGGCGAATTGGACCGCCCGATCGTCTGGCCAGCGCCGAGTGGCCGCCACCGTCAGCACTCGTCCGGCGACCCGGTCAACCAAAAAGCGGGTGAGTTGGGCGACTTCTTCATCGCTGAGGAATTCGAACTGGCTATCCCCGTAGGTCAGCAAGCTGACCTTACTGCCGCTAGCGATGCCGATGTCGATTATGCGGCCGATGCCCTCCCAATCTAGTTGGCCGTTGGGCAAAAATGTGGTGGGGATGGAGTTGACCGGACCTTCGAGTAAATTTTTAATCTCGTCCGGCTGCTTGACTGATGGCATTGACGCATTCCTTTCGCGAATAAATGTAGAGGAAAACACCAGCGTCCTCCAGCCCAAGACCTCCCAAGCAGGCATTGCCTAGAACACCGCGAGATACCAAATTATGCCTGGTCTCGATCCACTTGCATCATGCCATCTCACGTTTAACTAAACATGAACGCTGATTCACTCGAAATACAACCCCTGCAAAAACCGCTCGACGCCGAAGTCTCCGTTCCCGGATCCAAAAGCTATACCAACCGGGCACTGCTAGTCGCAGCACTAGCCAACGGAGAATCGCACCTTACGGGCGCACTCTTTAGCGACGATACCGACTACATGGCCCAAGCACTGCGCAAGCTCGGTGTCTCCATACAGGCCGATCCACAGGCGGCCAGCTTCGTGGTTACAGGCAATGGAGGACGGATTCCCGTTGATGGTGCCGAACTGTATATCGGCAATTCGGGCACCACTTCGCGGTCGATCACAAGCTATGTTGCGCTTGGCAATGGGACCTTCGTCATCGACGGCGACGCGCCCATGCGCCAGCACCGCCCGATGGCGGATCTGCTCGATGCACTCGGCCAACTCGGTGTCGACGCTCGTTCGCGCTTCGCCAATGACTGCCTACCCATAGAGGTGCAAGCCAAGGGGTTCAGAGGTGGAAAAACCCGGCTCGACGCCAGCAAGAGCAGCCAGTTCCTCACTTCGCTGCTGCTCGTCGCTCCCTACGCCGACAACGGCTTAGAAATCGAAATAGTCAGCGAGTTCAAGACAGAATATATCGACATCACTATGGCGGTAATGCAGGCATTTGGGGTCGAGGTCGAGCACGACGAATACCAGCGCTTTCGCGTCGCTGGCGGCCAATGCTATACGCCCCGTGCCTACGCCATTGAGCCAGATGCTTCCAACGCCTCGTACTTCTTTGCCGCCGCTGCGCTCACCGGTGGTCGGGTACGCGTAGCCGATATTGCCGCCGACTCAGCCCAAGGCGATATCCACTTCGTTGATGTGCTCGAGAAGATGGGCTGCACGGTCAACCGTTACGCCCGCGGCGTTGAGGTGATCGGGCCGGATCAACTCAGAGGCATAGACGTCGATATGAAGGCCCTATCAGACACCTCATTGACGCTGGCCGCGATCGCTCCTTTTGCCAAGGATCCAGTGCGTATCCGCAACATCGAGCATACGCGCTGGCAGGAAACGGACCGGATTGCCGCTATGGTCGCCCAACTGCGCCGGCTCGGCGTAGAAGTAGAAGAACACCAGGATGGTGCTACTATCGCGCCTTCTACCCCCAAAAGCAGCAGCATCGACACCTATAAGGATCACCGAGTAGCTATGAGTTTTGCTCTAGTCGGATTGCGAGTGCCCGGAATCCACATCAATGATCCAGGATGCGTCGGCAAAACTTTTCCGACATACTTCGATGTCTGGGATCAGATAAGGGGATCGGTGTGAGTGGAAGGGAATGGTCAAAATAAAGATGCCCTACCGGTCGATTTACCAGTAGGGCATCCGAACTTCTTGCTATTCTAAGGGTGCTTATTGAGTGAACTGGGTCACGTTGGCGATGCCACCCGGCTGAGTCAACGCATAGACGATTAGGTTGACCCCGAACTGTAACCCGCGCTCGCGTGCATCGGCTAGCGGGTCTCCCCAGTACCAGCTAATATTTAAGTCGCTGAAGACCACCGCAACCCTACCGCGCAGTTCCAGCATCTCCAAGTCGAACACATTGCCAGCCGGTGCGCCGCCCATAGGCGGACCATCGGGAAAATCCCAGAAGCTGTAGTAGAGATCGTGGCTCTTGGGCATTTTCTGCCACTTGGAGCCGTCGCTACCCAACACTAGCGGATCTTTCATTAGGGCTTTGAACTGGCGGTCAAACGGCGTACCCGAAACTCCGGCTTCTTTGCCTTCAAGTCCGTTCTCAGCGTCGCTTTGGCGAATTTCCTCGGCATAGAGAAAACCACCGTTTTTGAGATAGTCGCCTAGGTTGGTTTTCTCTGTATCGCTGATTTGCAAGACAGCGTCGTTGCCCGTCACATAAATCATGGGAGCTTCCATGATGCGCGGATCCGAAAATTCCAAAGTCGTGCCCTCGATTCGGGCATTAATTTGGGTATGATCGCGCATATAGCGCATCAACTCCTCTACCGCAGTTGGGAACCGATCGCTATTCTTGTCTGCGATATCATAGTCAATGACTGTCATGTTAAAGAAGCCACGGATATTGCGTTTATTGTCGGGATCATGAATCAAGATCGCTTGATAGCGACCGATGTCTAAGTCGCCGACATTGAGCAATTCGTGCCTCAGGCTCATCGCCTCTTGCACTGGTGCCGACGTTTCCGCCAGTTCGATCATCGCGACCTCGTCGAAGGCCAACTCTTCGGCCTTGGCCCCCGAAAAGGCACCCAAGACCTGCGAACCGGGTAAGACCGAGCTCAGCAGGTCGCTACCTACCGCGCTAACATCGGCTATCGCCGATATATCCTGCGGCAAATCCGGAGGTGCCATCGACTGTATCATCTCCATCTGCACTTCGGATATCTCAGGTCGCTTGGCTAAGTCGAAATTCTTTTCGAGAATGGGCGGAGGAGCACGAAAAATAATCAGCTGCTCCTTTTCCTGTTCTTCGCCAATGCCAAAGAGATAGTCGTAAACGAAGACGCCAGCGTGGATGGCTACCGAGAGAAAAAAGGCCACTCCCATGCTCATCCGACGGCCGGTGGTAGCCGTATATAAGGCGTACAACAGTACTCCAGCACCTGCCAAACCGGCGGCGATTACCACCCATTTGGACAGGATGAAGAGTACGTGAATGAGAAGAGCCGCACCGACAGCCATATAGACCGTTTTTTGGCGCCGGGCTTGTACTGATTTTTTATACTCGTCTACCACAGTTCTTCTCCCTATTACTAACAGGGCCTAGAAACCTCATTCAGTTGCGTTGCGGTTCCGTGGCGATGACCTGATCAACGACGCCCACTTGGCGGGCAATGTCCATGATCTGGACGATTTGCCCATGCGTGGAGCGCTCGTCTCCTTGGATGATAATCATCGTGGTGTTGTCCAACAGCTGTCTCTTCGCTTGCAATTCCTCTTTGAGAGTTGCAAAGGTCACCGACTTGTGGTTCAACTTCATGTTGCCGTCCTGATCCACGACGATAAAGAGGTTCTCCTTCTCCGGGGCCTGGGCCTCTTCGGCCTCGGGCAATTTAATATCCAAACCCGGAGTAATGGCGAACACAGCGGTTACCATAAAGAAGATGAGTAGCTGAAAGACCACGTCAATCATCGGAGTCAGATCGGGCATGGTCAGTTCTTTTTTTTCTACTCTCTCAGCCATCTATCTCATGCCTCCTAAGAAGAGCTGCCTTAGGCAGCTTGCGTACCTTGCCAACGACGTAGCAGAGCGTCCACAAAACCGTGGCCATATGCTTCAAACTGAACAGACTTGCCCGTGGCACGGTTGCTAAAATACGTGAAGATAGCGATTGAAGGCACGGCGATCACCAGACCGGTAACTGTAGTGATTAGTGCTTCGGAAATACCTGCGGCTACGATCGTCGGTTCACCAAGCCCCTTTTCCGCAATACCTTCAAACGCGTTGATCATACCGTTGACCGTGCCCAGCAGACCAAGCAACACCACGGACTTGGAAACGAAGTCGATAACGGCTAAATACCGTTCGAGATACCCCAAAGCGGCCCGTTCAACCGTACCGTTCATTTCCTCGCGCATCTCCTCCATCGTGCGCTGCTCGCGCGACAAGTGTTCAAAGCGCTCAAGTCCCTCGCCGTACACCTCGCCTTCTAGTTTGCTAACTTCGGTGCAGTATTCCTTGAGTTGGTCAATGGATGCACCCGAATCTATACGCGCGTTGATATCATTGGTGATTTCGGCCAATTGGTCCTCGGAGCGCAGCCGTGCATACGTATAAATACGCTCGAGAAAGAACGCAATAGAAAGCATAGACCAGAGTGCCAAAGGCCACATAAAAGGTCCGCCTTCGCGAAAAAGTTCAATCATTTCTTTTCCCTCCTTAAGAGTTAAGACGCAAAAAAAGCAAAAGTTAAAGGACGCGAGCTTCTTGCATTACCTGTAGCTGTTCTCTGGCATAGTCCACCTGCGGTACGTATTTGGAGTTGTCGCCATATTTGTCGACGACTTCCTGAAAGACGGCACCAGCCAAACGGAATTCCTCCTGGGCCATATAGGCGGCACCGATGTTGACTAGTGAATTGACAGCCTGATCGCTCGTGGGATACTTCTGCTGCACTTCCTTGAAGATCGCCACGGCCTCGTCGTAATTTTTCTCGGCCAAAAGCTGTTCGCCTGTTGCATAAAGATTGTAGGCATCGATCTCAGCCAAATGTCCGAGCAGAGTCCTTGCCTTGTTCGGCAGTGCCCGGTCTTGGGCAATCAACTTGTCAGCGGGAAAGCGATCCAAGAAAGTCTGGTAGCTTTCGGTGGCCTTTTCGTAATCCTTGAGGCCGTAATAGTAATCTCCGAGCGTAAACTGGCTACGGGGCCCATACGTACCGTTGGGATGTTCAGCAACTATTCTCTCGAAGATTGGCACCGCTTCTTCCTTGCGGTCAAGGTTGATCAGACACCAAGCCTTGTTGTAGAGAGCATCGTCCACATGGGCCGACTGAGAATAGCGCCCAATGATTCGGTCGTAGTAGCCCATGGCATCTAGGTAGTGCTGGTTTTTGTTCTCCACGCCGCTTCTATTGGTCATGTTGAACAGAGCATCGCCAGCACGAAAAAGCGCCTCAGACGCATAGCGAGACTGCGGATATTTATCTGCTAGGTTAGCAAAAATATCGCTGGCATCGCGCCATTTACCCATCCGATAATGCGCCCAAGCATCGTAGTAGTAGGCATGCACAGCGCGCTCGTCGTCAGGATATTGGGTGTAGTAAGTATTAAACGCTTGGGACATTGCTGGTAGCACGTCAACATTGCCGTTAGCCGATAGTTTGTTATAAGCTACGCCTATTTGGAATTGGGCATTTCTGGCCCAAGCAATCTGCGGGTAATTTTCGATGATGGTGTTATACGTGGCAATCGCTTGGACGAACTGCTCGGATCGGTAGAAACAGTTGCCTTGGACAAAGAGCGCATTGGCAATACTCTCAGCATTGATGGCCAAGTCAATGAGTGCCTGGGCTGCTTCAATACTCTGTTGGAACTTATCCAGTTTGAAGTAGGCATTGGCCAAGCGAATTAGTAAACGCTCCCGGTCTTCACTCGAGGTAGTAGTAGCCAACATCTCTTCATAGATGCGCACCGCTTCCTCTGGATTGCCCTTCTTCTCGGCCATTGAGATTAGCTGCAGCCGCGCCGAACGCACCAAGCTCTCGTCTCCTGAAGCAACGACCTCGTTCAGCAGTTTCTCCGCTTCGTCGTCATTGCCTTCCGCCGAGTACGACAGTGCCATCGAGAAGGAGACCTTTAGCTGCATAGCTGGGGGAACTTTAGTGTCCAATAGCCATTTGTAATCAAGCAACGCACGGTCATAACGGCCCGAATAGTGATAGGCCAATGCACGTCCGTAGCGGGTGTCGCGAATGACATCGCTTTCTGGGTACTCTTCAAGTACCATAGTATAGCGCTCGACTGCATCAACGTAATTTTTATTATTGAGATCGAGTTGGGCCATCTGGAAATGGGCTCTAGCCTCCAAATCGCGGTCGCCGGTCACACCTTCTAGCAGTTGATTGAGCAGCTTACGCCCCTCGGCGATGCGATCTTGAGAAATGTAGAGATTAGCCGCCTCAATCAGCGCAGCGATGTACGTCTCGCGGGCATCGCGGTCAACCTTGGAAAAAGCAACGATGGCTTCGTCTTTCCGATCTTCGTCTCGGTAGAGAATACCAAGGCCATAGTAAGCATCAGCTATGTGCCGCGTATCCTGATAGCTTTCCGTTATAGCCTTATAGGCTTCAATGGCCTCCTCAACTTTCTGCTGCTCGTAGTTTAGACGAGCGATGCGCAATAAGCACAATGGTGCCTGGTCGGAGCGGGGAAAGTTGTCCACTGCCCGCGTGTAGCTTGCGATAGCCAGCTCCACCACGCCGAGTTTCTCGGCAGACCAACCTGCGCTATAGAGTGCTGCGGAGCGCAAACCCGTATCGCTATCCGGGTAGTCCTCCAGCAGTTGTAGGTAGTCTTCACGGGCAGCAGCGTAGTCTCCGGCGAAGTACTTGGCTTCGCCTTTCTGATACTGAGCGTTCGGCGGATAAGGCGTATCCCCGTAGAGTTCAATCACTTGGTTGTAAGCAGTCCAAGCCTCGTCGAATTTCTCCCACTCCATGTAGTTGTCGCCGATTCTCATCTGCACCTTGGCTTTATAAAAGCGTTCCTCAGCGGTTTCTTGGGCGGCGATCAACTCTTGGTAGGCTTCCTCAAATTGGTCTGTTTTGCGGAAGATCTCAGCAACGCGCAACGAGGAAGTCTCAAAAAGCTGTCGATAGTTTTCAAAATCGACATTTTTACCCTCGCGAAACGAACCGCGCAAGAGTTCAAACATCCGGTCGTAGAGATTGCGCACATCGCGGTAGGCTTTAATTGCCTCCTCGTCGCGCCCCATCTGGTCGTAGGCGTTAGCCTCTAGATAAAGGGCCTGGGCAATAACCGGACTATTGGGATACTTATCGAGGATTATCTGGGCCATCTCAACGGCTTTGGCATACTCGCCCTTCTCGTAAAAGGAACTGGCGATACGGAACTGCGAATCCGACGCATAACGATCTTGCGGATAAGCCGCCAACATGCCGTTGAGCGTTTCGATGGATTGGTCGTATTCTTTTGTATTAAACTCGCTCCAGCCCGCGTAAAAATACGCCTTGCCAGCTTCCGGCGTATCGGGGAACAACTCGACATATCGCTTGTATTCCTTTGCGGCCTCGCCATACTCTTTGGCGAGGAAGCGAGTCTCAGCAACTTGGAACTGCACCAAGGACTTGAAATCCTCGGCGACGCTGCCTACGTCGAGAACTTGGCGATAGGATCCTACCGCTTCTTCGTGTTGCCCGCTCTTTTTGTAGGCGTTGCCTAGCTGATACCAAGCTGCCGCAACTACGGGCAATTCCAAGCCGTTGCCAAACACTACCCGCACACTGTCGGTACGCACGGCCTTACTGTCAAACTTGACGATCTTTGAATACTCAATGATCGCCCCTTCAAACTCGCCAAGGGCGTAGAGAGATTGTCCGGCGTCAAAACTGGTCTTCAGATTTTGCGGCACCGGTAGGAAAAGGCTAGCTCCTAGCCCCAATCCCAGCGCGATAAGTCCAGCCCAGACCGTCATTTGTGTATCTCCTTGTTACCCTAGGTTTCTCGTTTGGAGTTTATCAAGTTTTTTAGAATTCGTATGCGAATGAGAAGCGATGGGCGCCATTGGTCTCCGTCAAATCCAAACCAATGTCATAGGCATAATCAAACACCAACTGGTTCCACTGATACCCCAACCCCGCATTCAACCCTGCCCCAGCGTCCTCCGACAACATACGACGACCCCCGCCGCGCAACAACAAGCCCTCTACCAACTCCGTCTCCCCACCAACCACCAACCCATCCGACGAACCAGCACCCGTCAAATCGCGACGAACATACTCAACCGAAACCAACGACTCACCGCTCAGACGATACCCCACACCCACATGCACATCCATCGGCAACCCACCCGCATCCGCATCGCCAGCCACCTCCCCATAGGCCACATTCGGCTGATTGATATTCTTCAACAACACCCCCACCTGCGCCCCCGACACCGGACTCTGCCACAGCAAGCCCAAATCAACCCCAACGTTGCCCGCCACCTTGTTCGACACCGGATCCGGTCCATTCACCGGATCGTCGGGAATCGACCCTACACTCCAAAACAGATACTTGGCCGAAAAACCTACCTGCAGCCGACGCGCCACCTGATACGACAGCGAGACAAACGCCCCATTCTCGCTCATCAGCGACGAGCCAATCCGCTCATAGCCCAAGCCCAAGCCCAACCGATCACCCAACGGCTGAGCATAGGACACCACGTGCTGACCCAGATCGTCCCCTTCAATGCCAGCATACAAAAGCGACACATTGGTGTAGGCCACCTGACGCTGGGAAACTTGACCCAACCCCGCCGGATTGGCGAACACCGCATCGGCGTTGTCGGCCACCGCCACAAAGCTGTTGCCCAACCCCTGAGCACGGGCACCAGAGCCTATATTCTGAATGTTGACAACCCCCTCGCTTGATTGGGCGACGAACAGCACGCCGACTAAAACACTAAGCATTTTCAGAGATTTCATAATGCAACTCCTCCTTGGTAGTCTCGCTTAAAGGCTAGTTTGCCTTAGCGACTTTAGGAACGACTGTACCGTCCTTGTAGATCTTACCTATATCTCGGATGAATTTATAGGAAATATTGGTGGTCTCCACCGGCTCATTGCGAAAGTCAAATCTCAGGACTACATCGAGCACTTGGACTTCGATATCACTCACGTCGGGGTGGAGCACGGGAAAAATAACAAAGCCTTCCGACTCTTGGCCGCTGAAGATTTCCTCGTCTTTGAGCATCGTCCGCCGCAGCAAGTCGCGACGCTCCTGATAGCGAGCATATTCGTTGCCTCTATAGCCTATGGCATAGGCGCGATAATACGTGTCGAGTTGCGCAAAGTTAAGGCTCCAATACTCGCGCTTATTGCTCGCTTTGACAACGATTTTGCTCGGATCAATCTTGACTTTAGGATAAGCGTAATTCTTAACGCCGAGGCGGAAGACAGTGAAGCGCTGTTTTTCTTCGTCGGTCCCCCAAAATACCGTATTGCCAAAGGTATAGGGGTTTGTGGACTTAGGACCCGCTTGGGAATTATTGAAAAACTGGCGGTTCAACTCCTCGTCAGTCATAGGCTTGAGCCGCACTTCAAAGCGATCCTGGACAAAGGTCAGCGTCCCATCATCTGCCACACTGATAGACGAGGCCTGATCTTGGCCGGGCTGTAACTGCCCCGTGTAATAGCTATATCCACAGCCCAACACACCCGAGCCGATAATCAAGGCCAAGAATAATACTCGCGTAAAACCCATCATTCTGACACTCCTCGGTAGTACCGGTCGGTGTGCAAAGAGGCTTTTAAGCGCCCCCAAGATATCGACTCAACGGCCGTAAATGTACCCTCTAGCGGCATCAAGATCAAGTCAGCAAAGCGATCGGAAAAGCGATACGAATTGTGTTGGCCCGAAAGCGACCACTTAGCATCAAAAAGCTCTGAATGTACGTCAAAATCGTTGAACTCTATGTTAAAACCAAGGATTTCATTTTCCCGCAAGACATGCTCTTCGCTTTGAAAGGCTGCATTAATATTGACCCGGTCAAAGGGTATGAGCATGATTTCATAGTTTGTCACTCCTTCTCCTCCCAAGACACCTATAAACTCGACCGCCGCCTCGGTATAAGGACCATCGGATAGCGCGTACCAAGCAGCGGCAGAAAAATTGACGAAAAAATCCTCGTCAGGCGGCGGGCCAGCCACAGCGAAGTGGTTGGCTTCAACTCCATTGCGCCGCCGTTGCTCTTCTTGGCTCAACTCAGTGAAATTAGCGAATTGTCCACCGGAGTGGTCCGCGTCAATAAACAATTCCATCGCGTCGTCTTGGAAAAGCATCGTAGTACTACCGGCGAGACGATCAATCTGGTGGATATCATCGCGAACCTGAGCGGCAATGTAGAGCTTGTTTTCCGCTTTATTCCACCCTACCATAAGACGAGCAGCAAAATCATCCGAATCGCTCGCCTCAACTTCTGGATTAATCAGGTCGTGAAATTGACCCGTTAATATGGCGTAGGAGTCGCCTACAACTTCCCAATCCTTCAAATCGCCGTCAATGACGGGAACCAAATGATCGGGAAATTGAAAGGCTCTGTAGCCCACTCCTTCGGGATAATGCCCCAAAACCGGTTTGGCCGAGCCTACTGTTATCTGTAGCACTATTGTCAAAAAAAATAAACGCGACCCCAACACCTCAACCAACAACCTTTTATTCGTTTTTGGATGACTTTCAATATATAAGGCTGTATGATAATCAATGGCCTAAGACGTGTCAAGATATATTAGAGGTAGCCGTAAGACAATGAATCCATGACAGATAAGTCCAATAAATAACAGTGAGTTAGGGTTATTTAGACCCCGTGTAAATCGTTGCAAATTACTTCATCTGTACCTCAACCGCAGTGATTATCTGAGCGATTGACGACAAAATCCCCTCTTTTTCAGCACTCGTCGGCCCGATTAGACTATCTTGAGATGTTTAATACTATACTATATAATAGAATAGTAGAACGTCCAAAATGCGTAATTAGACCGGCCGATGGGACTGGATTGGTGTGCATAACTACCCTCGGCACTCTTGTTCTACTCGTCGTAGGTAGCCAAGGGCTTACATTCTTGCGCGGAGGTATTCAATGATCAGGTTATTAGTAGCGGTACTCGGTGTCGCGTTTGCACTCTGCAACGGCTATGCCGAAGTCAAGCGGTGGCGAATCGGCGACGATGTACATCCTTGGACTCTACGGCCGGTCACCGGTCGCCTCGACCTTGGTCGCAGTTGGGCGGTCGAACTTATCGCCGATGACGATGGTGACGGACTCATCGACGAAGACCCCGTCGAGTTGGTCGACAATGACGGCGATGCGCTGATCAACGAGGACCCCATTGACGAGCAAGTTGATAACGACGAAGATGGTCAGCTCAATGAGGATCCTGTCAACGGAAGCGATGACGATGGCGATGGACTCATCGACGAAGACCCGCCGGAATTTTTCGATAACGATCTCGACGGACTTATTGACGAGGACGGGCCAGATTCTCAATTCGACAATGACGGCGACGGTCAACTCAATGAGGACGGATTGTACACTCCCTTTGACGACGATTGGGACGGACGACTCAACGAGGATCCTGTCAACGGAAGCGATGACGATGGCGATGGACTCATCGACGAAGACCCGCCATTACCCGAGCACGGTCAAGATGTCACCACTTGGCTACGGCCGGTGCGTCTCGACAGTCTGCGAAACCTCGCCTATCTACTCAACCAGCGCTTCAAGGCCGGTGAGTTCGGTGGTATCATTCCCGGCAAAGATCCCCAGCGTCCATTTATGGTGGTGCCGAGTGAATACGGCTTTCGTCGTGAGATCGCCGACCCGATTTCGGCCGACCACTGGGCGACCGCACAGGTAGTCGGCCGCGTTGATGCAGAAAAATCTGTCGACGGCAATCTACAGACGGCATACGGCTCCGCCATCGACAACCGAGGTGGCGTCGGCATCAACTTAATGGGCTACTACTATCTCAACCGCATCGTCTTTCGCCCGCGGCCGACCTTGCCCGCCAGCACCATCGCCAACTACCGCATCAGCTACGGCGACCACACCACCATCAATAGCCGATCCGAGACCATCCAAGCGGACCGGACGCTTGTCCAGACCGTCCGAGGTCAATTCAACCCAGTGATCAAGGATATCCAATTCGATCAGCCCTTTGTCGCCGGCCGGCTCGACGTAGTCTCGGTCGATCCCAGAGGCACCTACGTCGAGACCGCCGAAGCTGGCTATTTCGGGGACGGCTATGCCATCGACGGGCGATACACCTCGGCCATCATCGACGTGGGCACACCCACTCCGCGCATTCGGCGCTACGACCGAGAGATAGAGCAGTTCGCTGGCTCGGAGCGCACGGCTTATGAAAACCAGTTTCCCCTCGATGTTGTCGGGGACCAAGTCAACTGGGGCAAGGTGCGCTGGCGTGGGAAACGCAACGGCCGCGATGGCGATGTCCGTATCCAGTTCCGCGTTGGCAACACCCTCGATACCCACATATACGCCCGCCGTTTGGGGCCGGGACTTTCGGATACCCAAGACGAGAATGGCAATCTTCTCGATCTGTTTTCCTGGATCAAGCTTCCCGAAGGCCGAGTCCCCGAGCGCGAACTTCAATACAATGAGCTAGGTGTCGACCTAGGTGACGACGGTCGCCTAGGCTGGAGCTTCTGGTCGGCGCCTTTCAAGCTCGAAGACGCCCTCATCGACGAGAGCTTGCCCGAATCCGAATGGCAAAACACCGGCGTCCAACTGCCCTTGCCCGGGGGAACTCGCTACATCCAGTTCCGCATCTTTTTTGACTCCTCCCAGCATAGCGCGGCCCTATTGGACTTCATCGAATTCGACTATGACGCGCCACTGGTCTCAGGGGGAATTGTCGCCGAAATCTTTCCCCCGCGAGTCTCCTTGGGCGAGGAGACGACCTTCCGCTACTTTGTCCGGCCATTCTTCAAAAACGGCGAGACTACCTCCTTCAACCGGATCGAGATTGCCGTTCCCAGCGCAGATACGCGCATCGATACCTTGCGTTTCGATGGCCAAGACTGGGCCGAAATCGCCGCTGGTACGGGGACCGATCCTCTGAGCGATATTCATCCCACCCGTCTCGCCCCAGCAGAGGGCCGCACTGACAGTTTAGGACAATTTGCCCAGAGCATAGTTACAAATCCGCTCACGGGGTCGTCCAAACTGCATATTAAGCTGCCCCTGATGGGTGCCGAGCACTTCCGATTCGACCAGAACATCGAGATCGTCTTCCGTTCCAAGCTCTTTCGCGGCTCAGAAGAATTCACCAGCTCGGTGTGGAATGACCAAGGCGGCTTCGATGTCGAATTCATTCCGCAACCGACCGAGGATGGGGATGCCACGCCCGACATAGCCACCAATGCTCTCCTCGTAGTCGCCGACGAGATCAACCAAATCGTCAGGGCTCCCCACATCGCCCCAAATCCCTTTACCCCCAATGGCGATGGCATTAACGACAAAGTCACGTTTTCCTTCGACCTTTTTCTCGTTCTCAATCAGGTTGATGTCCAACTCGAAATCTACGACCTGTCTGGTCGCCTCATCGCCCAAGTCCAGACCGGCGGCTCAACCGCGGGCAGTTTCCAAGTCGAGTGGGATGGCCGCGATGACCAAGGTCAAGTCGCCCCTCCGGGCATCTATCTCTATCGGCTCGCCATCGACTTGGACAACGTCTCGACTGAGCGTTCGGGAACCTTATCGCTGGCCTATTGACCAAAACGACGCGCCTTTGCCCATTCCTTCAGAGTCGGACAAAGGCGCGTCGTAAAACGCTTGCGTAATTTTCCCTCATCATCCTAACGCTATGGCGCGCAGCCCCCAGTTTTTTTTTATCGCGCTCCTACTAGTCGCCCTCGCACTGCGGCTGGGCTATTTGTGGGAACATCGCGCCAGCCCCTTCTTCGACGCGCCCATAGTTGACGCCCAGACTTTTCTCAAACAAGCACAGGCCCTTCTTGCTGGCGGTGCATTTTGGGGCGGGGACGAACCGTATTGGCAATCCCCCCTCTACATCTACCTGCTGACACTCGTTTGCTGGCTCCTGCCAGCTTCTTACTTCGTCGGCATCCGGCTCGTACACGTGGGCCTCGGCGTTCTTTCCTGCTTATTGGTGTACGCATTGGCCCGGCACGCCTTTGGCGAGCAGGTCGGCCGCATCGCCGGCGTCATGACAGCCTTATGCGGTTCCCTACTTTACTTTGAGGGTGAGCTTTTGGCCGTGCCGGTAGAGGTCTTCCTCAATCTCCTGCTCCTATACGGCCTGTTGATCGCCTGGAGACGCGATCATGCACGCTATTGGGTACTAACCGGCCTCATCGCGGGTCTTGCGGCTCTCACTCGCCCCAACATCTTGCTCTTTATCGCGGCCTTTTGCGCTTGGAAACTATGGCACCGGCGCACATCGGCCTATCGTTCCCTGTTCTCTTTTATCATCCCCATAGCCTTGGTTATTCTGCCCGTTACCTATCGCAACTGGACTATTGAATCGGACCTCGTCTTTATCTCTTCCAATGCCGGCGTCAATTTCTACATCGGTAACAACGCAGACTACGAGCGCACGGTCTCGCTGCGTCCGGGTATGCAGTGGGAAACCATGATCGCCGAGGCGGAAAACTCTGGACATAAGACCGCAGCCGCCCAATCGGCCTTTTTCTTGGGCAAATCTCTCGATTATATGACCACGCAGCCCCTCGATTATCTCGGCCTGCTCGGCAAAAAGGTATTCCACTTTTGGAGCGGCCCAGAGACCAAGCGCAATCAAGACATATACTACGCCCGCCAACACTCGCGAATTTTGAGTCTCTTGCTCTGGGACTGGCACGTGTCGCTCCCCTTCGGCCTGATCGGCCCGCTGAGCTTGCTCGGCTTAGGGCTGAGCATGAGGGGAAAGTGGACGCCGCCGATTGCCTTGCTGCGGCTCTACGCTCTCGTGTACACGGCTTCAATCGTACTCTTTTTTCCGGCAGCCCGCTACCGCATGCCAGTCGTGCCAGTGTTGATCGCTTTTGCTGCTTTTGCCGCCTTTCAACTCTACTTAGGTGTGCGCCGCCGGGCCTATATCCGCACTACAGTACTTGCCCTTCCTCTCGGGGGCCTATTAGTCCTGTGTAACCTCGCCGAGGCCGCGCCGACTGAAGAAGACGCTCAGCTCTACTTCGACCTCGGCGAGGTCCACCTGCGCAAACAAGACTACGCCCTGTCTGCGCGTTACTCGCGCCGGGCCCTGGAATTGGACCCAGAGTATAATTACGCCCGGCACAATCTAGCCGTGGCGTATTTCCACCAAGAGCACTATGGGGCAAGCGAACGCGAGGCCCTTCAGACCCTGGCGGAAAATCCCCGGCGCACCGACACGCGCGTTCTTCTAGGCCGAATTTACCTAGCGACCAATAAACCACAGCAAGCCGCAGCACATTTGCGCCACGTTCTAGAACGCGATCCAGAGTCCGGCATGGTTCACTACTACTACGGTCGCCTACTCTACCGCCAAGGGCACCATGCCGAGGCTGCAACCCATTTGCAACAGGCACTTTCTTGGCAGCCTCAGAACTTCTGGCTACACTACGAACTGGGAAGAGCCTTCCAGCGGGCCGGGCAAGCCGATGCCGCACTGGGCCAATACCACCAAGCCCTGTCTCTCGCAAGACGGCCCGAAGTCCTAAACGCTATCGGCGCCCTGCACCTGCTCGCCGGGCGAACCCAAGCGGCGCGAACGCACTTTCTTCAAGCCCTAGAACTGGATGCAGACAACCCGGACGTCCACGTCAACCTCGCGCTCATCGAACTGGAAAATGGAAATCATACCGCGGCTATTGACCGACTGAGGCAAGTGCTGGCGAGCGGCCCCTTCCCCCACGCGCAGCACCTGCTCGACGAAGCCTATCGCCGGCTCAAAGCACCATAGGAAGGTTTTTTGTCTAGCTACCTCCAAGCTCTTTTGCTGCTTGCTTGCGCGGCACCGGTCTTCGGTACTGGGCCGCTTTTTACCGACGTGACCCAAGCAGCCGGCATTGCCTTCATCAACCAGTCCGGCGGAGCCGACAAGAAGTACATCATCGAGACCCAATCGGCCGGCGGCGGCTTTTGGGACTACGACAGCGACGGCCAACTCGATCTCTTTCTCACCAGCGGCGTCCGCCCCGACTCGACAGCGGGCACCGCGCTTTACCGTGGGATAGGCCATGGCGCATTTAGCGACGAAACAGCAAACTCTGGCACGGGGATAGGCGGCTGGAATATGGGCGTGGCCTTTGCTGACTACGACGGCGACGGCGATCCCGACCTCTACCTCACCCGTTGGGGCCGAGATGTGCTTTTGGCCAACGAAAGCGACGGCCCCTTCAGAGACGCCACGGCCCTGGCCGGCCTCGGTTCGGCAGGCTGGGGAATCGGCGCGGCTTTTGCCGACTACGACCGCGACGGCGACCTCGACCTCTATGTCGCCAACTACATAGCGTTTGCACTCGATGGCCCGCCCTTTTACGACCGTTGGTGTCAGCACAACGGAGTGCCCGCAGCCTGCGGCCCAAGCGGTGCCCAAGCTCAACCAGACCTGCTCTACCGCAACGAAGGCGATGGCACCTTTACCGATGCCAGCTTATCAGCGGGAATTCGCGGCCCGAATTACTACGGCATGGGAGTAGCTTGGTCCGACTTAGATGGCGACGGCGACTCCGACCTCTATGTCGCCAACGATGGGCATCCCAATAGCTTCTTTCGCAATGATGGAGGTCACTTCGTCAATGTCTCGCTGGCGACCGGCACGGCCTATAGCGGCAATGGGCGCGCTCAAGCCGGCATGGGGGTGGCCTTGGCTGACTATGACAATGACCTACAGGTGGACATTCTCGCGACCAACTTCTCCCAAGACCACAACACCCTCTACCGCAACGAAGGGGATGGGTTTTTCGCCGACATCAGCGGACGCGCCGGCCTAGCCAGCAGCAGCCGCCCTTTTATGGGCTGGGGCACCTTCTTCTTCGACTACGACCACGACGGCTGGCAAGACCTCTTCGTCGCCAACGGCCACCTCATGCCGGCCATTGAAAGGGGGGGCGGAGGTCTCCGCTACCGCCAGCGCAACCAACTCTACCGCAACTTGGGCGATGGGCGCTTTCGGGAAATCGCCAACGAACCGGCTCTCGCAACCGAGCAGGTCAGCCGCGGCGCAGCCTGCGGCGATTACGATGACGACGGCGACCTCGACATCCTCGTCGCCAATCTCGACGCCTCTCCCTCCCTCTTGCGCAACGATGTCGCAGACAAAGGCCACTATCTGCTATTGACGCTGCGCCAAGAAGCCACCGAGGCCATCGGCGCACGTGTGTGGGTCCGTGCTGGTGGCCTACACCAGATGCGCGAAGTGCTGACCGGCTCTAGCTTTCAAGCCCAGAGCGATACGCGCTTGCACTTCGGCTTGGGGACCGTTTCTAAGGCCGATATCGAAGTCGCGTGGCCGAGCGGCGAACGCCAAGTCTTCCGCGCTGTATCCGCCGACCATCACTACACTATTCACCGGGGTGTTAATCGCCTCACACCGGAGTAGAACCATGCGTTTTGTCCTGCTTTTTTTAGTCTTGTGTACCGCCTGTGCCCGCGAAACAACCGATCCACCTCAAGCGCCCGATCCACCCACTGACTCAGCGGCTCAGACCTTTGCCGCTGGACGCGCCCACCAAGCCCGCGGCCTCTTCGACCAAGCAGAGCAAGCCTACCGCCAAGCGCAGCAACAAACCCCGGACAACCCCCAATACCACTACTATCTCGGCGTTGTATTGCACGCCCAGAGTCGTTTTGCCGAGGCGCAGACTCAGTTTGAGCAAGCACTTGAACTAAAACCCGACTACGCCGGCCCGCGCATCGCCTTGGGCAAAATGTTCTATGATGTACACGGCAAAGTAGAGGAAGCTCGCCAGCTTCTCACCGAGGCATTGGAACTCGCCCCCAACGCTGTTGAAGCGCGTTACGTGCTAGGCGCGATTCACCAGCGCGAAGGCCAGCTACAAGAGGCCCGCGAAATTTTCGCCGCCATCGCCGCAGACGACTCCACACACCTCCAAGCTCGGCTGCAACTAGGCCTAGTGGAGCTGAAGTTAGGCAACCACCAAGAGGCCGAGCGTCAACTGCGCCAAGTCGCGCACCTCAGCCCGCACGAGCCGGCCGCGTTTCTCGGAATCGGGCAAGCTCTGTTGCGCATGGGTCGTGCCGCAGAGGGACAGCGTGCCCTTGAGCGCGCGTGCGTCTTGGACGAACAAAACGCCCAACTCAAAACCCACCAAGACGCAGTCCGCCAGTACCCCGACCGACCTCAAGCCCACTCCAACCTCGCCGCCCTCTACAGCCGCTTTGGGCGTCTCAAACTGGCCATCGAACACTACCGGCATTCCATCCTCATCGACTCGACCTATGGCCTCGGATACCAAGGATTGGGAACCCTGCTCCAGCGTCGGGGCAAAGACGATTTGGCCGCGCGCTACTACCTCGAAGCCCTGAGCCACGACTCGACCTTGGCTGAAAGCCACAACAATCTGGGCTTGATCTTTCACAAGCGGGGGGAACTAGAAAAGGCTCTCAAACAATACGAGCGGGCCGTGCGACTTGCTCCCTCCACGGGTTTTTACTACTCCAATATCGGCAACGCCTACCTCGAAATGGATCAACTCGACCAAGCGCAGGCCGCTATCGAACAGGCCATCGAACTAAATGCAAAGCTCTATAGTGCTCACATACTGCTCGGCGATGTTCACGCCCGCCGCGGCGAATTTGCCCGGGCCATTGCGCTCTGGGAGAACGTTCCGTCTGGTGGGGCGGCCAGTGAAACCTTACAGACCAAAATCGACGAGGCCCGACAGCAGCTATCCGCGCAAGGGCACACACCGCGATGAGCCTGGTAGTCCCGCTCGCCGCACTATGGGCGATTTTGAGTGGTTGCGAAGTAAATTCTGGCCCGCCAGAAGAAGGCGAGCACTGGGTGCAGGCCGGACTCGCCTTTGCCGAAGAACACCGCTACGCCGAGGCGAGGCGCGTCTTTGAAAAAGCACTAACCCTAGATTCACTCAATGCCGCAGCGCACTGTGCGTTGGGCGATCTCGACGCCCGGCTCGGACACGTAGAGCGGGCCATCCGGGCCTACCAAGCGGCACTCGTAGCCGACTCCACCTATCATCGCGCCCGGCACAACCTAGCGGTAATTGAGGCCGACCGGGGGCATCTGCCGCTGGCTATCGAGTTACTCGAACACATTCCGACCTACGTCCCGGCCCTCCGCACCCTACCTCTCTTCTACGCCAAACAGGGGCACTATGACCTAGCCGAAAAAAGACTGCACACGGCCCTAGCAGTGGGCGGGGAAGATCTTGACGTGCGGCAACAACTCGGTCGGCTCTACCTACGTCAAGGCCGTTATGACGAGGCCCGAGCCGCGCTCGACCTAGCCCTCACCCAAGACGCGACCCACGCCGAAAGCCACCGTCTGTTGGGCTTGCTACACCTAGCCGAGCGGCGTTACCCGGCGGCCTTGGCGGCCTTTCGTCATGCGCTCGGGCTCGACCCGCACCTGATCGAGGCACACTACAACCTTTCTTCAGCACTTTTGGCACTGGAGCAGCCAACCCAAGCGCAGGCAGCACTGGTGCGCTTTGAGACGCTCGCCGCTGATGCAGCCCAAGTCGCACATTTGCGCCGTCAGCTCGACGCCAACCCCGACGATCGCGAGACTCGTTTGCAGCTAGCCCATCACTATCGGCGACTCGGTCGGGACGACGACGCCCTGGCCCACTGTCGGGCTGTACTATTGGCCGACCCGAACGACTTAGAGGCACTCATTTCGCTAAGCGGGCTTTTGTCGGCTCGAGGAGCAGACCAAGAAGTGCTTGAACTATGCCGCCGAGGCATCTCCCAGCACCCAGAGGATGTCCGCACCAGCAAGCTCCACTTCGCCCGTGGCTATGTCTATATGCAGCGCAACCAGTATCAAGAGGCCCGCACAGCCTTCGAGCACGCCCTAGCGTTGGACTCTTCCTCGGCCACAGCTTGGAACAACCTCGGCCATGTCCAGCTAAGTTTAGGCGAGGAAGCGGCGGCGCAACGGGCGCTGGAATCGGCCATTGCCGCCGACTCAACGCTGGCCGATGCTCACTACAATCTCGGCAGTCTCTTCTTGCAAAAGGGACAACTAGACCGGGCGCGACGCGCCTATCGGGCGGCCATTGTCGCCGATTCGACCTTTGCGCGGACTTACTACGCGCTGGCAACCGTGTACCAAGCCCAAGGCGCGATCGCAGAAGCGCATCGTTGTTACCAAGCCTTTATCAATAAGTGGCAAGGTGACCCAGACTTCTTGCGCCAAGCCCGCGAGCGGCTCGCCCAACTGCCCAGCCCCTGATATGCCCATACTAGTTTTTCTCATCTGCTCGCTCTGCCTGGCCTGTAGTGCCACCGAAGAGACCACACCACCGGCACCGTTGCAGTACGCCGCGCCTACAGCCTCGTCTCTCCACTTCGTCGAAGTAGCGTCTGCCGTCGGTCTGACCTGGCAGCACGAAAACGGCCGCAGTCCCCAGCGCCACTTCCCCGAAACCATGGGCGGGGGGGGGGCATTCTTCGACTACGATGGCGATGGCGATCTGGATGTTTACGCTGTAAATGGTGCTTTTATCGCCGCCGATTCTCAGGATACAGCCCCAGTCAACCAGCTCTTTCGCAACGAGGGCCAGCACTTTGTCGCGGCCGCGGCCGGCGTCGCCCATCTAGGCGTCGGCATGGGGGTTGCCACAGCTGACTATGACAGCGATGGCGACCTCGACCTCTATCTGACCAATTTTGGCCCCAACGCACTCTTTCGCAACGACGACAGGCACTTTGCCGAAATTGGCCGGCCGGCCGGTGTTGCCGATGTGCGCTGGGGCACCAGTTGCGCTTTTGCCGATTACGACCGCGATGGCGACCTCGACCTCTATGTCGCCAACTACGTGGCCTACGATCCGGCCGCGGTACGCGCCGACCAAGTGCCCTATATGGCCGGCTACGAAAGCTATAGCGGCCAAGCAACTGTAGGCTATCCGCATCCCGACAACTTCCAAGGCCAAGCCGATCTGCTCTACCGCAACGACGGCGCAGGGCACTTCGTTGATGTCTCGGCAGCGGCCGGTATCGCCGACGCGAGCGGCAAGGGGCTAGGGGTAGTTTTTGGCGACTACGACAGCGACGGTTGGCCCGACATCTATGTGGCCAACGACGCCGTGCGCAATTTCCTCTACCACAACAGCCACGACGGGACCTTTGCCGAACGAGCGGGACTGATGGGAGTGGCTTATGGCCAAGACGGGCAGATGGAAGCAGGTATGGGAGTGGATTGGGGCGACTACAACGGCGACGGCGTACTCGATCTGACGGTCACCAACTTCCAAGCCGAGCCTAATGCGCTCTATCGGGGAGAAGGTGGCTTCTTCTCGGTGGCGACCTTTGCCGCCGGGGTGGGCTTGCCGTCGCTGCCCTTGCTCGGATTTGGCACCCAGTTTTTCGATCCCGACCTCGATGGCGATCTCGATCTGTTTGCCGTCAATGGCCACGTCCTCGACAACGTCCGCAGCATGGACCAATCCACCAGCTATGGACAGCGCAACTTGCTCTTCCGCAACGACGGCGCCCGCTTCGCCGAGATTTCCGCCACAGCCGGCCCCGGCTTCGCCTTAGAGCGCGTCAGCCGCGGCAGTGCCACCGGCGACTACGACAGCGACGGCGATCCCGATCTACTAGTTTTTAATTCGGGACAACCGATCAGCTTGCTGCGCAACGACCACGGCAGCACCAACCACTGGATCACCATTCGGCTATCGGGAGCCAGCGGCAACCCGCATGGCATCGGTGCTCGGCTGACGGCCACCAGCGGAGACTTGAGCCAGACTAGAGAACTGCGCGGCAGCCGCTCGTACCTATCGCAGAGCCAACTTCGCATCTGTTTGGGACTAGGCAAACGGCCGCAACTTGACGCATTAGAAATACGCTGGCCTTCGGGTCGCGTGGAGCGATTCGGCCCCTTTGCCGCCAACCAAGCCATCGCGCTCGTCGAAGGCGAGGGTGTCAGCGTGGCTTCTGGCTCACCCTAATCTGTTCGACGAGGGCGCGACCTAACGCCTCTTGCTGTTGCTCAGCAGCTATCTGCACGGCGTACCGCTCGGCATCAGCCAAGCGTCCCGCCGTCATCAACTCGGCGACGAGCAACGCTAGCAAGTCCGTTGTAAACGTCTTGCGGATATGCGCGTCTTGCGCAGCCTGCTCTAGTGCTGTCAACGCCTTGTCATGCTCTCCGAGCAAATGGTGGGCATAGCCGCGAATAAAGTCCTGTAACCCCGAGGAAAAGTCCGGGGCTTCGCTCAAGAAGCGCAAGCGATATAGCAAGGCAGAAAGCTCGACGCGCTCGGTCGCCCCAATAGCATCCCCCACGAGTTGTCCGCAACGAACATAGCGCAGTGTGCTCCACAAATCGCCCCATATCGTATAAGGCTCCTCCAAACGGGCCGCGCTATAATAAGCCCGTGCGTACTCGTATTCCCGAGCGGCGTAACAAGCGTCAGCCACGTTCAGCACCAATAGATCCGGCCCTGTTCCCGTTCGCCAGCGCTCGACGCCACGCTGCTCTCCAGCACTCAGTTCGTCCCACAGGGCCGCCGCCTGCTGCCGCAAGGTCTGTACTCGCCTCTCGTTTCCCGCATCCAAGGGAGGCGCGGCCAAGAGCACGGCTATGGCGCGCAACGCGGCTAACCGCTCGACGGGCAAGTCGCCGAGCCTACGGCGATATTCGTCGGCTGTCGCCAACTGATCCGCAGCACCGGACGCGACCTGCCAAGGGACTGGTGCTCCTTCCAGTGCCGCAACAATAGCTCGGGCCAAAAACACTTGGCCAGCCGCCGCCGGATGCAAGTGATCGACCATAAGTTCCCAACCCACGCCGGTCGCCGGACTGTGGGCGCGGAAGTGCGCCTCCACATCGGCTAACAACACTCCTTCTTCCGCCGCAACTCGGCGCACGACCTCGTTTAGAGATACCGTCGCCCGCCAAGGTCGGGGATCTAACTCGCGCGCCTGCACATAAGCCGCTCGCGCCTCAGTTCCACGACCTAACTGCTCTAAGTGATAACCGCGTAAGAAGTGCAAATAGGCATCGTCCGCATAGAGTGCTTCGGCCTGCGCCAAGGCCATTAGTGCTGCCGGCGAGGCTTGATCCCTATGGCCCTGCGCCAAAAAATCCACATAGCGCGTACGTTCCCCATCCAGCAAAGGCGGCTCAACGCGCGCTGGCGCGAAACCGCGTTCATTACTAGTCACCGTACAAAGAACCAAGGGAATGCGCTGCGCTCGGCAAAAGGCCGTCACGTCGCGGAGATTGGTCTCCAAATTGGCCGCTGCCTGCGCCCGTCGCGGGTCGGACGCTGGGATCGTGCCAGCCTTAGACATCACCTCGATTAATGGCCCATCTGCCCACTCTTTCCCCAACGGCCCTATCAGCTTGCCGACCAAGGACCTCAACCGCCACTGCACTAGCGCGTAATGGACCCGCTTCATCCACACTGCTTGACCTCCTTGGGCCAATGAGGCCGCTCCATAAACCCCGTATAACTCATTGTGTCCTGTATAAACTACGACCAAGTCCGCCCCGAGTGCGGCGATACCATCTTCTACGGCGCGGGCCACGGCAAAACTTGAAGCAGCGGTGATCCCAGCGTTAAAGACTTCGATCTGGCGTTCTGGAAAGAGGTCGCCGAGCATTGCTTGGAGATAAGACGGGGCCGACAAACGCTTGGGATGGGGGTAGCCCTGTACGGTCGACCCCCCGGCAAAAAGTACGCGCAATGCACCTTCGGGCGCGGGTTCGAGATAGGGGCGTGGGGTCATGCGGATGCCGCGCCGGATAGGCTCGGCCATGTCGGCGAAGAAGCGGCGGGCATAGTCCGGGTTGACCGCATGGAGTGCCCGGCCTTCGACATCCGCTAGTTGGATGGCAAATGGCGGCGGGTCCAGCACCGGAATCAGCCGCAACCCCCCTTCAATGAGCGCGACCAAAACCAAGCCGAGCAGCAGTGCCGCGAGCCGACCACGCATTTTTAGAAGGCAGTAGTGTAGCGGACGAGGGCGTCTTGGCTGATGTGTACCTCACCCGAATACGCTTGGCGCAGCGAGTCGAGAAATGCGTCGAAGATTACCCCCTCGCGACGCTTGCGGATATTAACGCGAATGGGCCGCTGCACCTGCTTAAAGGGCAGCAATGCCATCTCATAGGGCTGATCGAGGCGGAACACGCTGTATTTCTCTTGGACTTCCATCGGACCTTGTAGGACCCCGACGTCTTTGGAATTGCTGTCGCCAAAGAAGGTGCGGTACGGCGACTGATAAAGCGACTCGATAGTAACCCGACCGCTGTCGGCGAAAGTGTGGCCGCCCACCGGCTTCATGCTGGGCCGCACAGAGTGGCGAATGGCCAATTCCTCTAGTAGTTGTTCCCCTGTGCGTGCCCACGTGAGAATCTCTTCGGCCTCGGTACGCGTATTGACCAGCACCTCGGTCATCTCGATGACGCCGGGCAGAGAGCGGTAGTTCTCCAAGTTCTGCTCGTAGTAATCCCGAACCTCTGCTTCCGTCACTGAGACCTGCCCCGCTACCGCGTCTAACCGCAATTGCGACACGAGTAATGACTGCTTCTGGCCCTCGGCCCAAGCAACTATAGCAGGCCATTGGTGTCGCCCCTGCATACGGGCTTCGAGCGCCAGCAGGGAATCCGGTAAAATCCACCGTTCAATAGCCAAAACCGCGGCCGAACTGTCGGGCGGCAGCGCACCCTTCTTAAGCGATCGGAGCCCCCGCACGGCAGTGCCGATACCAATGCCCCCTCCTTCATATTCAATCAGCAGCGCGTGAGGTTGGTCCAGCGCACGACCATGCAAGGTAGCAAGCACAGCGTGGATGCGGTCGCGGTGATAGCGCAAGCCACGCACTTCTTTGAGCGAGTCAATTACCACCCGTTGCCGCTGCGCCCACTTGCGTTGACCAACCTGTTCGGCGATGTCAGTACGCAACTTCTCAAAGGGGATGCGCCGCTTTTTGAGAACCTTGATGACCTCGTATCCGTCAATCGTGCGGATCGGCTCGCTGACTTGGCCTTCCTCTAAGTGAAAGGTGCCATCGCGCAGGCTGGGCACAGCACCAGCTTGGTCGAAGAAGGCACCGAGATTGCCACCTCTGTCGGCGTCCGCGGCGAGAGAATGCTGGTGCGCCAATTCGGAAAAACTGGCCCCAGCTTCTAATTGGCGGAGGATGGCCCGGGCGTCTTCTTCAGTATCTGAGAGAATGTGCGCTGGCCAGATTTCCCAGCCGAGCAAATGTTCCTCGTACGCAGCGCGTAGTTCCTCCTCGGTCACTTTAAGCCGGGCATCGATCCACTCGTGCGATAGTTCCTCGGCCAAGCGCTTATTGACCATGTCGTCCAGCGTATGGGTAAGCCCGGGCAACTGGTCCAGCCCTCGCTTATAGGCCTCGCGCAGCATGAGCTCCTTGTCGACTAGGGTCTGTAGATTTTCGCCGCGGGCGGCTACTCCTTCTTTTTTTGAGCGCAGGTAGTCAGGTAGTGCTCGCTCGTAGCGGTGGAGGTCCAAAGCCGTGATCGTTTCCCCGCCTACCGTGGCTAAGACGATCTCCGAAGTAACCGGTTCGCTTTCCGGCCCGCAACCTGCAACCGCTAAGAGCAAGCCACAGACAAAAAGTCGTCGAAACATAACCTTCTCACCTATGTACAAAACTGCGCGGTACCGCTTGCCCAGCGGCACCGCGCAGTTAGTTGAAATTGGCTTGTGAACCTTGCGCTGCACTATTGACCGGTCACTACCTTGCGTCCATCGGGATAGATGCGGCCAATCTCACGCTCAAAGTGCATCTCGACATCCACTTCCTCAATTGGATCCCCCTTGTAATCGAAGCGCACAACCACATCGGGAATGTGAACGGTCAACTCCTCAACGTCCGGTGCCAGCGGCTTGAAGACGAGATACCCTTCGTTCTCTTGAGCACTAAACACCTGTTCATCGGGAAACATCGTGCGCCGCAAGATACTCTCGCGCTCTTTCCAGACCTCCAAGGCATTGCCGGGCATACCAGGCTCGTTGCCGCCAGTACCGCTTCCGACGTAGCGCCGATAGTATATTGAGAGTTGTTCACGCCTCAGCGCGTAGTACTTTCGTCCGTTAGAAGTGGTTATGTAGACCTTTTTAGGATCAAGGTAGACCTTGGGGTATTCGTAGTTAGAAACGTACATGCGAAAAACAGTGAAGCGCTGCGGAATGTCCCCAGTGCGAAAGTACGTCGAGTTGCCAAAAGTGTAGGGATTGCGCGAGTCGGCCCCCTCGTTGGAGTACGCGTCAAACTGGCGATTTAACTCCGCGTCGGTCATTGGTCGCAGGCTGATTTCAAGGCGTGCTTGTGTATAGGACACAGTGCCATCGTCGGCCACCGTCTTGTTGGCCCCTTGTTCGGTCTCGCTCATTGGTCTGAGGTCTTCGGCATAGTAGCGATAGGAGCAGCCCGGCAAAAGCAGTCCGACCAAAAGCAGCGGCGTGAAACACTTCAGCATGGAAAACCTCCTACTCAAGACCGGCAAACACAGTGACAAATATGGCCGTTTCAGTGCGCACCTTTTCGGCCGAGGCGCGATCAATCCGCGACACGCGAAACCCTGTTTGAGTCCACAGGTTGTAACCTAGATACTCGGCGTTGTTGGTAAACTGTAAGGCATAGACCAGTTCGTTGCGGTCCGAGCGCAGCAAATGGGATTCCAACTCCTCGCGGAACTGCTCGACGAGCAGGTACTCTAGGCCGGTCTGCAATTCGGTGCGCGACAGAATCGGCACCTTCAAAACCAACGACCACAGCTCGCGCAACTCAGTAGTAGCCACCCGCACCTGAGTATCTTGGCGGAGCGAGGGCCGCTGGCGCTGGAATTCGCTCTTCCAGCGCGGCTGAAATTTGAGGACCCCGAGATTGAACGTATAATCAATCTTGTTGAGAATCCCAAAGAAGGAAGCCGTTTCGCGGATGTCCTGCTCTTCAATCGGCCGCTCGTCGAAATTGGCCTGTTTGAAAACCTCCCACTTAAAGCGGTTCTTGAACTGGATGTGATCACTCTGGTACTGATAGCCGAGGTACAAGGTGTTAGCCCAACCATCGCGCAGAGGCAAAGGGTCGGTATAGGGCACTAGGTCGCCGCGCGATCCTTGGCGCACAACCCATTCGATCACATTGTCGCGGATATTGTCTCGGACCTGCCGAAAGTTGTTGTACACCTGTACGCGCCCTTTGCTAGCGTAGTCTTTGTCAAAGGCCAGTAAGGCGTAATTGGTGGTATTTTCGCGAGAGTCGGCTAGCTGACGCTCGTCGAGGCGACCAACGGTTAGCCGCGCCTCTGGCCCCAAATGGGAACCCACGTATATGTTGTATCCACGCCGATCCCGTTTGTACAGGTAATCGGGCAGATTGTCGTTTTCAAAGCGATCGATAATGCCATTGTTATTCATATCAATGCCAAAGAGGAACTCGGGCCGATCGGAGGCGTAGCGCAGAAAAGGCTCCTCGTAATCCGGCTCCGTATTCTCGCGCCGCTCGGTGTCGTTTTGGTTGAAATCGTTGATGAAGTCGTTGTTTTCGTCAAATCCCGGGAATACCTCTCTATCCTGCGAGAAATTGGCCCGCTGCCAGTCAGGGTTGCGGTCTTGGTCGTCGTTGTCGTCAACAAATTCGTACACAAAACGGAGGTCGTCGTCGTAGTTAATATCCGCCGCATCGTTTTGGGTACCGGCTAGAAAGGAACTGGTGCTATAGTCGTGATCAACACTATAGACTTCACCGAATCCGTAGTAGGGATACGCACGTTTATACACGTTGACAAACCAAGCGTCGCCCGAGGTGCTATGTGCTTCGTGCTGGGTCACGTCGATTTCCGACCGCCGCGGATAGCGAAAGTGCTGGCGATTGCGATCATATTCCCCTGATAAGTAAAACCCGCTGACATCCGTAATATCGAGCGTAACGCCGAAGATCTCATTGGCCACCGGTAATCCGTATTTGACGCGCACAAAGCCCTGATTCGAGCCATCCTGCACGTTACCGTCGGCACGTACCGTGCGTTCGGGAATGCCCTCGGATAGCAAGACCGGCTGACCATTGGCGTTGAGTTGGCGATTGGATGTAACGTCAATCCGGTAATCGTTGGCCAAAAGCAACAGAAACTCAATACTTTTGATCTGCTCGGGCTGGGGGCCGAAAGAGTTGCGGTACTGCGGGCCTTCGAGATCGTACACTAGCACGATGACCTCGTTCCCATCGGCCGCGAGAAACCCTTCGCGGCGGAAGCCACCCTGCACTGCTGGAGCGAAGGCGAGGATGTTGTTATTGCCGATGCGGCGGCGATTGCTGATGCGCTCGCCGTCAATGGTAGTGATGATCATCTCTTCCTGAAAGAAGGCGGCACCCGCCCTACCATCCTCGGGCGAATCGTCGCTCAAGCGCACTTCAATACGCGAAACGTCGGCGTTATTCTGGCCCTCGGTAAGCGTACCCTTGAAGGGATTGCCCTGAAATGCCTGCCCCTTGGTTGAGGCGTTGAACGCATTGACGTAGGTCGCACCAAACTTGACAAAGTCACCAACCTGCACAGTACCGCGGCCACCGATTAAGTTGGTGTCATTCGACCGGAAACGACCGGTGCTAGTCGTCTGCGCCGTTTCGACTCGACCGGGCGCACTGGGACGCGATGCGAGAAAAGTCGCCTCGTACTTGTCTGTGACTAGATCAAACTGAATGCCGGCAAAAGTCGGCTTGGAAAAGGTCATCGGCGTCAGCGTCGTGCGGATGCGATCGGCGATAGTCAAGGCATACGAGTACTGCCCCTTCTGATCTGAGGCGATGACCACGCTGTTGAACCAACCCTGAAACTGAGGGCCTTTGAACAGGCTGCTGCCCGAGGTCTGCGGTGCTGCAATGCTCCAGTCGTAAATGATTTGGCCGCGAGTGATATAATTTCCATAGAGGTCGTAGAAGTATTCGCCTTCGAGAGAAGTGGGCACGTAGCGTTGGTAGTGGCGGCGAGCGTAATTGGTGTAATCCTGTTGCCGCCATTGGTACTCGTTGAAGAGTTCTTGAGGTATATACCACTTCTTTACCGCCGGATCTAGGGCATCGAAAAGTATCCCTGGCCCGGTAGGCTCGTAAAAAACTTCTCCACCCCGTCGCACACCTAAGCGAGCACCAAAATCCTCCTGTGCGGGGAGATTTTCTACTAGTGTTCCCAACATCAGAATCGCTACCGAACCGGTGCGAAAACTCCTAACTATGCTCACAAATACCCTCCCTTGTTATCTAATTCCGATCTAAACTGCTTCCCTATCAATAGGCTACGTGTACGAGACGAGTCAACTCGTTGTCTCGGTCGTCAGCCTCTATCTTGATCTGACAAAGATAAATCCCCGGCGGCACGATCTGCCCACTCAAATCCCGTCCATCCCACACAAACGTCTGTGTCCCCACTTTGCTGCTAACCGCCGAACTTTGGCTTTGGCCGACCAAGCGCCCACCCAAATCATACAGGGACACTTCCAACGGCCGCTCCTCTTGCATCTTTAATAAAACAAAATGCACCAAAAGCTCGTCGTTGATTCCATCGCCATTGGGCGTAAAAACCGATATCATCTCCACATCTTGGATCAGAGCTCCTGGTAGATCCTTTAGGCTGACTTGCGCTGTCGAAGAATCCACCAACTCGGTCGCATCCTTATCGCCGGTATCCACCCGTTGGAATACGCCCTCCTCCGAATCCGAAGACCGCACAAACGAGGCGAATTCAATCCCCTCGCGGAAACTCTGCGACTCAAACTGTACTTCAATGAGGGCGTGCTGGCCAGCCGGCAGATCGGCATTGAGCGAAAAGGGAAAACGCACCCAGATCGAATCCGCGCCGGTCGCCATGCGTTCCGCCACTGCGCCGTCTGTATCGCGTAAGACCCCGTCGTCGTCTGGAACAAAGGCACGGTCAAATTTCGTGGTCGTCGCCGAGGTCAGTACTTCCTCCGGATTGAGGAGTGAAGGCGTATAGGCGATGACGACTTGTCCTAAGCGCACCCCAGTTAAGTGTGCATCGCGTGGCGCGACGACCAATACCTCGTTAAAACCATCGCGCACTGCCGGATCGGTCGGGTCGGGTGCGGCAGCGCGAATAAAATAAGAAAACTGCTGCGGCGCGAGCGGATCAATATTGCGCGGCGGAGTGTAGTCCGAAACCAAGACACCTAAGTCAGTCGGGACGCGCGATGCTCCCTCGTCGGTGAGGAGTGCCAACTCGCCAGCTAGTTCCAGTGCCAGCGGCGGTGCCAATTCAAGATGCAAACTTCGGATGCGGGCCGTCTTAAAGGGATTTTCTGAGGAGATATTGACTCGTACCTGAACAAACTTGCGTGGGTTGGGTGAGGTGATGGTCGCCTCATTGACGCCATTGGTGGGCAAATAGCTCCCGCTCCACTCGCTCCAACCGACGAAGGCCAGTTCGCCATCTTTGGCAAAGCCAGAGCGCGGTGCCCGGCGCAGTTTCTTACCGTCCTCGTCGATCTTGCCATCCCCGTCGTTGTCAATCAGGTCAATCGGATCTTCGTCGGTGAGCCCGTCGCCATCGTCGTCGGTGCGCGAGGCGTGTTTCCGGCTGGCGGGCAGGGTCTGCCAGATATCCCAAGCCGTCCATTGCAAGGCAATCTCGTCGTAAACCTCTTTCGTAACTTCCTCGCGCTCTTCATTGCCAGCGACAGCCACGACCTGATAGTATGTAAAGTTGGTGTCGGTCTGATCGGAGGTCCGGGTCTGTATCTGTAGGCGGACATCAGGGTGGAGGTCTAGCGGCTCAATCCGCTCGCGCGCTCGGCCGGTGAGCGGATCCGTCTCGCGGATGATGACATCGCCTTCCCAAGCGATACGCGGCAGAGTTTTGCGGATGAAGTTGCCACGCGAATCCGTCAACATAATCGGCGGCGAGTACGCCCACACGCTTACCGGATACCCCTCTCCGTAAAGCTGAATCTCACCCAAGGTCGCCAACGAGCCATAGCGACCAGATTGTTGCCCGGTAACGTCAATATCGCGAATCTGCAAAAAGCGGATTTTACGCCAAGAAAAAGTCTCACGGAAAATGCGCACTACTGGATCGTGGTTATCAACGTGCTCTTCGCTGATGATGTTGTCCCACTTGAGCGATTCTTCGAGTTGGGGAAAGTCTTCGCGGTCGTCCATGCTCACGGGCTTGAGCAGCGTACCGTCGGAAGCTAAGATGTTCGGTCCCAAGAAGGCACCTTGGTGACTCTGGTTGATGTGTTTGTTGACTACTGAGACATTATCGACCCAGAACACGGCTCCTAAGTCGTACCAAGCAGTACCCTTGAGGTAAATCGGCGACCACGTATTGGCCTGCCACTCCGAGTCGTATAGCCCATCCGTAGCCAAATGGGGCGCACCCAAGCCGCCGTTTTCAAACGAGGCCCCTCCGCGCTTTTCGGGTTGCAGCGCGTAGTTGTCGCCCTTAGCCCAGACCTGAACCTCGGCGATTCGGGGTACCTCTTTGCTATAGTAGAGAATCGGGCCGCGTTTTTCTTCGGGCAGGCTTTGATATTTTTCTGCGGCCGTCTGATTATCGTCGTCCTCAATTTCGACGAGCAATCCACCGGCGGTCTGGCGCTGATAAATAAGTGCACCGCGCTGATCTTGGGGCAAAGCTTCATAGGCGAGACGCGCCTCTTCGCCCGTGCCCAAAAAGGCGTCGCGCCAGAGATCTGAATCCGTAATCTTTATGCGGACGTAATGGATGAAGGCTCCGCTAATATCGGGCTGGCCATCCAGATCCCAGTCCGCTCGATCCAGAGGCCAGAGTGGGAAGGTCATCTGCACGTAGCGACCTTCAGTCCCAGGCATCGGCACCAGCGTCACTTCACCGCTATCACCTCCTCCACCACCTTCACAGCGGGTTTCGCCAGCATAGCCCGAGCTTTCATCGCGGACGCACTGGGCTAACTTACCGGCGACGAAGCCAGTAGAGACTTGCCCGATAACGGAGAACTTGAGGTTGTTGCCCAAGGGAAAGGGGAAACGCTCGCCCATCGAAGCAAAAAGCACGAAAGACTTGACCGGCTCACCGAGGAACTCGTCCTCGAACTGACCAGCAGGAAAAATGATCGTCAGACTGTCGGCAAAAACCAACCGTCCCAGATCGATTTCAATTTCCCAGTTGCGCAGACCATCGATGTGGAAATCTCCCGGATTCCTCAAATGACTTGCGTAACTGACCGGTGTATCCGGCTCCCAAAAAGTACTCAAGTCGCCATCAATGACATTATTGGCCAAAGCATCGTTGGATTTGGCCACCGCACCTCCAGAGACTAGCTCGCCGCCAGCGCGGACCAAATCGGGATAGGTGAAATCGACCGCCGTCGGGGCCACATTGATATTGCGGCGAAAGAAAGTCGGTCGCAGCCCATCGGTATCAACTTGGAAGATATCCGCATCGCGGATTGGCACGTTCAATTGGGAGACCAAGTCGTTCTGATAAATCCAGTTTTCCCATTGCGAAGCCCGATCTACGCGGATTGAACTGCCGAAAATCCGATAGGCATCCGTTTGGGCTATACAGAAACTAGGCAGATATAGGACAGCGAAGAGAGCCATTTGCCACGTCAGCAACCGTTTCATAACAGTTCCTTTCTTTCCGCGCTTTTGCGAAGGCTAATAGGCTACGGAAACGACGCGCATCTGGGCCTCGCCTACATGATCGGCTTCGGCTGAAATGCGCAATAGGTATAATCCCGGCGGCACTAACTGTCCAGCATCGTCGCGACCATCCCACTGTTGAGAATGCCCTCCCGACGACAGATCGCGCTCAATGAAGCGCAGACGCCGACCATTCAGATCGAATATCTCCAAATGCACAGGCCTTGGTGTTAGTAGCCGTTGGATGTCAAAATTCACGACTAATTCGTCGTTGACATCGTCGCCATTAGGCGTAAAAGGATTGGGCTCGACCTTGAAATTGGTCACTAGATTCTCGCTCTGCGCCGAAATATCGGCGATCACCGCTAGAGAATTGCGATCTGAGAGCCGATCCGTCGCCACGAAATCCACCACGTCATTGTCCTCCACTCGTTGCGGCAAGAAAGTGGCCAGCGTATCAAGCGCACTCTCACTACCCCCGAGAGCCAAAATGCCGCTACTGGTAAAGCGTCGATCTACTTCTGAACCTAAAGTGTCTAAAAAAACATTGGCAGCGAAGTTGGTGCGAAAGTCAATAACCCGGCCCTTAAAGCGGACCTTTACCAGTGCGTTGCGGACTTGGCCTTCCTCGGCTGGGCCTATGGTTGGAAAACCAACGACGAACTGATCGTCGGCAACGTACAATTCCCGAAATTGCCCCTCGCCTATTTCGCTTTCACCACCCACTTGTTCCAAGTTCAGGAACTTTCCGTCTCCTAGATCCACTTCTATCCCCTCAATGGCTTCTGCCCGCGCTGGCGTAAAAACCTGCAAGCGGTTAAACCCGTCGTTCTCAGTCCCTAAACCAGCGTTGAGGATCAGCACAAAGGAGGTATCGCGGCCAGCAATCACATCCACAGCCGGAGCAATCTCGCCGAAGACCTGCTCTGTGATCTGCGGAGCGGAGTATTCAAAGCGCAAGTTGCTAATAATCGTGGCCGCTTCAGGATCTTGACTCAGAAACTCAACCTCAATCTGAATGAATGGCCGACCACCCGGTGCGTTGATCAACTGACCATTGTTGGCCAACTGGACGCCGCTCCAGAACACGAGATCGGGTTCGACGTGACGCCGCTTATTACCTGGTAGGGTTTTGTACTCGGCGCGAGTAAGCCGTACGCGTTGGCGATCTTCCGGTAGGGCAGCACTGAAGAGTTCGCGGGCTTCTAGGTTGAATTCCTCATCGTTTAGGTCCACTTCTTGGCCGAAGGTCTTAGAGCCAAGCCTTTGATCAGTGACGATCGCCCCTTCCTCTTTCCACTCCACTGTACGCTCATAATCATTGACGCGAAAAAGCACGTCCGGCTCGGGATTGACGCCTGTCTGTACGCGCACGATAGCATGCGACCTTGTAGGATCGCCAATTTTCTGCTCGTCCCAGAAGATCCTCCCCAAGGTCGCCGGGGGTAGTGGCAGCGCATTAGAAGTATAGACCGCTTCAGGAACAAAACCGTCGGCAAAAAGCTCCATTTCAGCCAAGTCGTAATCTAGTGGAGTCTGAAAATCAAAGCGTGCATAGCGCAGGTAAACCCGCGGATCAAAAGCCACGGCAATAGTGTCTTCCACATTAACTGGTGCGCTTGCCTCGAGAACGAAGGTCGGAAAAGTCGAGGCTATTTTAGTGAACTCAGGGAATGCCAACTGGCCAACAGTCGGATCGTCGAGACTAAGACCGGCGATTGTCTTCTCAGTCCCAGGAATCCCTCTGTAGAAGGTGTAAGCGGAAACGCGCGAGGGCTCTGCAAGACTAGGATAGAGGCGGAACAAGCGGATTGGAAAGTAGCGTCCCAAGTCGATATAGAGGCTCCATTCTTGTTTGACGTCCTGCCCAACTCGGTCAATTCGCTCGAAATGGGTCAGTGGATCGCCATCGAAAACGCGCCCTAGACCTTCTTGGAGTCGCTGGTCAGTCAAAGCCCTTTCAAAGATACCGAGCGTTGTGAGGTTGAGCCCTTTGTTGTACTTGTCTCCGCCGGGAGGGCGGGGAAAAGATTCGGCCACATTGATCATGGCTTTAATCTCGGTAATGCCAGCCCGACGCAATAGCTGGACAGCCTCTAGGCTACGCGGAAAGGGACTCCAGCGGGGCACCAAGACCGTACCCGCCTTTACGGTTCCATCTTCGAGTTCGGCATCAGTCAGTGCTACTACATCTTCTATAGTTACATTAAGGGAAAAAACAAAGAGGCTGGAATCGGTTGCCGCATCCACTTCGTTGGCGATTAATGTAAGAGGAACTTCAGGAACGGGCACTACGCGCACTGGCGTGATGGGCCCAATGCCATCCTCATAGCTTTCAAAGTCTATCACTTCAATGAAGCGGCTCTCTGAAAGCGGCCCTTGCTTGGCGTCGGCCCAAGTGGTGTTGCCCGGGATGGCGAACAGACGCAACTCTGCAGCAGCATTCACTACCCAACTTGCCAAAACCAGCACGGCGACACAAATCCCAATTCTCATTCCGATTTTCCCCGGTAGAATTTGCGCTGCTTAAGTCTTAGCATGAGTAAACTAGGAACGAGGTACTATGACGCGAGGAAGGTAGCTACCCAAGTTATTATGAGATAGCTACAAAACAACTTTAAGGAGAGGAGGAATACTTCCCCCTCTCCTTAAAGATTTAGGAAAACAGCAGGATGGTGCTCTTACTCAAAAGCGGCCTTGATGCGGCCCCAAGAGTCTTCTTCGACTGCCGTTGTTTCACTGGTACCGACCAAACGACCATCAACAAAACGCTCGGCATAGCGCCAAGTCGCGGCCTGACCAGACAAAGTGTGAAAAGCTCGATATTCTTGCGGAGCCGTGTCGAAGTCCTGTGCCGAAATCTGGAAACCAATGATCTTGCCGTCCTCCAGCGACGAAGCTACGCTGTCATCCGGACTATTCCAGATTAGGTCGTCGAAAGGCGTGATGAAAAACTCAATGATGTTAGTGGTCGGGCCGTCGCCAACCGAACCGCCACCACCATCAGCGTAGGGCAGCGAGTTGACCCACTCGGTGCCTTTGCCCAGATAGCCTACATGGCGACCATCAGGGGCATCGGCGATAGCCACATACTGCTGAGCCGTGCGGTTGTTATTCAGGTCCTTCTCTTCGTCGGTCCAGGTCTCGTCAGCCGAACCAGTATAATCGCCACCGGTGTGGTCGCCATCAACCATGAACTCAATAGCGTCTTGCTGCCACAGGCTGCCTAGGTCTCCGCCCGCGTACTCGTTGATATACACATTGTCGATGCGCTCCATACCCATCCAAATCGTACCCAGATTACCGTTCCAGCCCAGCCAGATGCGGTAGTCTAGATCCGCCGGATCGTACTGGGCACCGTCGCCCACGGTGGGATCCTGAAAGAAGTCAGTGGTGACCAGCGAAGCATCACCAACCACATCTTCCCAGTCGGCTATGCTGACGTCGCGTAGGTCAATATCAGCCAGATCGGCTTCAGAGACCTCAAAGAGCAGGTAAACTTGGTCTCCAATATGTGCACTGGCACCGCTCGTCAGTCCCAGTATCAAGCCCATAGCAATAAGGCCGTAAAGACGTTTCATAAGATGCAACTCCTTCCAATGCCCCTTATCGGGAGTGTGATGGTTTTGGGGTAGCGACCTCTTTGGCATTTGCGTCATAGCATCAGGCTAACACTTCCTGCCTCTATAGATCGGTCTTCCCCTCGTAGAAAATTAAGCCCTCTAACAATCAACATCCGATTTTCCTGACCAAATTGATGCCGTTGTCTGTAGAGGACTTTCACTATCTTGGAATATAGGAAATCATCCTCATGACTGCAAGTAGTTTGTTATAGTGATTGGTCCGCTGGCATGGCATACTCCCGATAAGGGGCATTATCGGGAATTACGCAAGGAACTTATTGAGAATCTCCGGCGGTGTCATTAGCAACGTTTCCGGCGTTATCAGCGTCGTCAGCACCACCTTCAGCATCCTCGTCCTTATCTTGCCGAAAGCGAATATGCTTCACATCGCGCATACCAATCGCAAATGGACTCGAACCCACGACACCTGTAAAAGCCCGGTTGACGCGCTCGAAATAGCTCTTGTCGGTCTCGCCCGAAAGGCGCACTAGGCTCGCCTCGACCGTGCCCATAACGGTTTTTCCCGACCAATAGGTCGCCGTTATCGGCCTGAACTCATCACCCGTTCCGCCGTCTTCAAAGTCAATTCGCGCCACCTTGTCTAGGGGAATAAAGCGCTTGTTGCGGCCCTTAAGAAAATCAAGGCGCTGCTTGCCATGAAAGCGCAAATTTTCCACATCAAAGCGCCGGCCATTCATCGTGATGATCGTGGCCTTGAGAATTTTTTCATCGGGTGGCTCCTCGCCGACGGGGTGGCGCAAGACAATCTCTTGCACATCGCTGGCGAGAATGAAAAACGGCCCCAGTTTGGTCACCCCAGAGAAGCGACGCCCACTACTCCCTCCACCAACCGCATCTTGGTGAGGCGAAGTAGAGCCACCCGTCACCATCAAGCCCGCTTCTTGAACACCGTTGCGGAACACAAGCACGACGCGCTGTTCTTCGTCGCTGCGTTCCCCTTCAAAGCGCACCCGATCCACCCTGACTAGTTCCACCAACCGACGTTGCCCTTGGACGTAAATTTCCAAATCCTGACGCCCCTGAAAGGTGAACTTATCTACTTGGTGTTGATTGCCGTAGCGATCGATAACGGTCGCCTTGAGAGAGGACGCGGCCACGCCACTGACCGATACCCATAGCGCGGCCAAGAGTGCAATTCCACCCCATAGTTCTTTGCGCTGCATGGTATTACTCCGCGATAAGCCTAAGGCTATTCGGCCCCTTCGCTCCCGGTTTCGCCCGGTTGTGCCGGCGAGGGCAGCGGTCCGATGATAATGTTTTGGGTCTGTCCCATGCTGATCTGTACGGGCCTGATTTCGTCCGAACCAGTGGGAGAATTTTCAATCCTCACCTTGTATTCGCCCACGGGCATAATAAAATAGCGCACCTCTGTTGAGGTCATACCCCGACCTAGCATAGTCCGCAAATTGTAATCAAAAATTAAGAACGGCACCTGACTGCGGCCCTGCGCATCAGAAAAAATGACCTGAAACCGGCCGATGGGTATAGTCGCGTACATTTCCTGTCCCATTAGGACTTCGACTTCTTTCTCAACGCTGTCGTCGATATCCGTATTGACCACAACGGTGTATCTGCCAGGGTCCAGATCGACAAATTGCGGTAGAGAGCGATAGCCGGTCTCGTACCCTATGGGAGAACTCGCAGCCATGCGCGGCGATTCCGAGTAAATTTCCTCGCCAGTCTCTCCGTCGAGGACATAGTAATTGACCTCGTTGATCCTACCCGTCTCCAACATGAGCCGACCCTTGCCCTCGGGAATGGGCGGCAGACGCAGACTATAACCGCCTCCGCTGCCTCCGGTCGTGGCACAGCCAGCCACAACGGCTGCTATACCGACCAGAAACCACTTTCGCACCTGTGTGTATTCGACTTTCGACGCCATCTTTCCCTCCTCGGGACGAACGGATAACTACCTAAGAGCCAAGGATATAAACATTATACTAATATAGGCACTTGGCTGCTGTCAACTACTCGCCGCGACTCGCGAGAGATACGAGGATGAAGTGCCGATCTTGTCTTGGTTGCCGGCTGACGAAGTGCATAAACTCTGCTTCGTCGTGCCACTGGCGCGGGTATGCCGAAGGGATCGTCACGCCTCGGCGCAAGAGATCTTGCCAAAAAAACTCGTTTCCCACAACAAAACCAGCCGCTACAAGGAAATAGTCCGCGCCCTCGGCTGCGAGGCTGTCGAGCCGGGCGGGCGCAAAGTCGTCTGGGGTTATTTGCCAGCCCTTGCGATGGCAGTAGTAGAGCAAAGTCGGGCTTTGCGACCGGTGCGGTACCCCGGTGTTTTCGTCCTCGTCGCCGATGACCAACAGCGCATCCTGCGGCAACTTGGCGTCGAGTATCCGCCCCACCAAATGGCAGCTTTGGTAGTAGTTGTGCCAATTGTTGGGCTGCGCGTAATACGGCCTCACCGCCCAATTACTACAGGCGGCGACCCCAACGATCAAGGTACATACTAACACGATACGCCAGTGGTATTTCCAGTTCCGTGCGAACCGACACCATCTCACCGCTGTAGCATCTGCCCTAATAATGGCTTCGAGCACCCGCCCAGCAATAAGGGCCCCAACCGGAGCAAAGGGTAGTTGGTAGTAGTGTAGCCTGCGATTGCCTTCAGGGACCACAAAGACGTAGAGCACCAGCCCTCCCATCCACACCCAGAGCGTCCATTCGCGCCGTTGGCTAGGCGCGAGGGCGAGCCCAGCCAAAACTAGGGCCACCCCCACAGGCGTATAGACGCTGTGCCAAAAGCGCTCTGACAGCGTCAAATAAAAATCAACCGTAAAAAGTACGCTGCGATCCCATTTATCATAGCCGTAGCGATTCCAGATACCAAACGTCAGGCCGGTCTCCTCAAAGAGCAGACTAGCGTGCCAATACCAAAGCGCGGCAGGTGCCAAGGCTAACACGAGATAGAGCCAAAGCACGGGCTTGAAGGCGAAGCGCCACCCCCAGCGCAGCCAAGCTAAGGTGATCAACGGAAAGCCGAGATAGAGAGTAGGTATTTTGACGAGAAAACACAGAGCGGCCAGCAGGACAGCCAGCGCGAAGTCCCATCGGCGACCGCTGTCAATCCACCGTGCGAAAGCCCAAAGCGACCCCACGCTTAAAAGAATCATCAGCGCTTCGGGCATAAAGGTGCGCCCGTAGTAGATGCTCATGGGAAAAAGCAAATAGAGCAGTGCCGCTAGTAGCGCACCCAGCCACCCCAAGCCCAATCGCAGTCCCAGCCAATAGAGCGGTACCGCCGCCGCTGTCGAGCACAGCGCGGCCACGAGCCGCCCGATCCACTCATAGGAACCGTCGGCAGCGGCGTAAAGTAGGGCAACGACAAAGGGGTATAGCGGAAAATTCGTCTCCACATACCCAGCAGTGGTACCGCGCCAATCAACGCGCGGATAGAAGAGAGAATACCCTTCCTCGTAAAAATTGCGGGCTATAGCGGCCGTGTCCGTCTGGCGCCAAGCCTGCTTGTCAGTCAGGGGATCTTGCAGGTTTACAAACCGTAGGGCTAGCCCTAAGGCGAGGACGATATAGAGATAAAAAGCGCCCTTAGCCCCCTTCGTTTGCATGTTGGATCAGTGGGGACGCCAGCTCGGCGACATATCGTTGCGGTCGTCATTGTCGGTCAGATTGATGGGCATCAGTGGCGGCGCGTCCATCTCGTCCAAGTCAAATCCAGCCGTTCCGACCAAGTAAATGTCGTATTCGTCGTCGCCCATCTTGCCCGCATACGCTAGTCCCTTGCCATCGGGCGACCAAACCGGCTCTTGCTCATAGGTCTTCTCGGCAATGGAGATGCGGGTCTTCCCTTGCCCGTCGGCCCGCATCAGCATCAGTTCTTCGCCGCCAAATTCCTCCGAGTTGTAAGCCAAGCGATCGCCTTTGGGCGAAAACGATGCAAACCAGTCGATCTTGCGCCGATTCTCGGTGAGGCGAGTCCGATTCGACCCGTCGAGATCAATGAGGTAAATCTCGTCGTTATCGTCGAAAGCTGAAGAAGTAAAGGCAATGCGGCGACCATCGGGCGAAAACGAAGGCTGGTCGCCTTGAACCAACTTGCGCGGGTTGGACCCGTCGGCGTCCATGAGCCAGACGGCCACATAGCCATCGCGCTCACTGACGAAGGCAATGGTCGCGCCATCGGGCGAAAAAACGCCGCGCTGGTCGCGTTCGGGATGTTCGGTCAGGCGCACGACATTAGAGTTGTCGGCATCCATGACGTAGAGGTCGATGTTACTCATTACGTCGCCGCGGGTGAAGAGGATCTTCTCACCGTCGGGCGACCAAGACGGGTGCTGCTCGGGTTCAGGAGTGTGGGTTAGTTGCCGACGGGCGCTGCCATCGGCCTTGATGGTAAACAAGTCCCAGTCGCGGACGTCTTTCTTGGTCGAAGCGTAGAGGATCGTGCCCTCGCGCTTAAAAGCGGTATTGCTACCAGCGGGAATGTCAAATATTGCCTCGTAGGTCCGCACGCCCCATAGTGGCGGCGATTCCACTTGCAAGACCTTGTTCCCCAGATAATCCCCGGCGGAGACCTTGACGGCGTACGCACCTCCGTCCAATTCGATTTTGCTATCCGGCTCGGGCAGGATGTAGGTTCCGGCTTTGACCAAGCGGTTGAATTTGTATTGGACGTCATTGGCGTCTAAGCGCACGAATTGGCCGTCTCCGCCCTTGATCTCGATTTTAACTTGATTCGAGCCGCATCCTGCGACCGCGACGGCTAAAACCAATACAAGTTTGAACATGTAGTCTCCTTGCTGAGTTATTGTCCCAGCCCATCAGGCCAAGCCGCTGAGCACCCGCAGGCGATTGCTGAGATGACTCATCAACTCGTTGATATTGGCAAAGGAATCCGCGTAGAGCGGTTCGTCAACCCGAAAGTACACCCGCGCCCCAGGCCGAGTGTAGCTATCGTAATTCAGTCCGATGGGAATCAACGGTACGCGCATCCCCAACCGATCTTCGGCCTGTACCAAGTGCTCGACGACTTCCTTTTGCAGGGGCCCCAACTTGCCTTGATAACGCATGCCTTCCGGGTGCGAGACGACCAATTCCCCGCACTGGTACAGCCCATCTAAATAAACTTGCATCTGTTGGTTGGCTGCTCGGGCCCGCCGGATCTCGGCGCGGCGTTGCTCTCGGTCGGCGATCCGCCTGATGTCTTTGGGCCTCACCACCTTGACCCCCCCCATCCACTCCAGTACCCCCCACAGCCCAACCTTCATAATGTAGTTGGCATAGCGCCGAGTGAGCCTGTACAACAAGACGCCTTCGAGTAGAATGTCGCGGTACGCGCAATGCTTGGGCAAAATCAGGGCCGGCCCCGCACACGGCAGATTGCGGCCACCCTCGACTGCCAAGCGGTGATAGCGCATAGCACCTGCCGCGAGCAAGCGAGCACCGCAGGCGAAAGCATTGATGCGCTTGATGGAAAAGTCTCTATGCTCAGCCGCGGCAGACATAGGCCTATTTGAACAGGTCCTTTACCTTGCCCCAAGTGCTTTCGTCCACTTCCGTGGATATGGATTGCAGCATCAGTAGGTCTTGGCCCGGCCCGGCCAAGCGCATAGTACCCGTGCTATCTACGGCTGCAAAATAATCCCCGTCGGCGGCCAGCCGCGCTTTGAGGTACGCGGGTACTTCCGGGGACTGCCCGGCCAGCGCGGCGGACCACAGAGTCAGCCCTTTGACCATCGGCACTTGTCCTTCGCGGGCAATGGCGACAAACCGCTGCTCGGCCTCTTGAGCACCCAACTGCTGCCATAGCTGCAAGACCCGCTGGTGCTGCGGGGCCCTATCGGGCGAGAAGACGTAGAAAACGCGGCTGTCCTCCAGCAGATCCTGAATCTGACTACTGCCAACTTCACTAGCGGCGACTAGCAGCAGGATCAAGCGCGTGGTCCATGTCGTTTGTAGTGGGTTCATAGCGACCTTATTCGGCGCGAATTCCGTAGTCCTTTTGCACGGCGTCTTCCCCTTGCAGAATCCTCACCAGCGACAGGTGTTGGCTGAGCACCTGTTCGACTTGCACGACGCCGACCCGGCGCGGCAGGGACGTTCCCAATACCTCGCCGGTATCCGGGTCTTTCAGTTCCCGCCCCTTGTCCCACACGCCGTACTTGTTGCCTTTCTGCACTGAATCGGCTAATCCTACGTTAATATAAGCACTCAACCGCACTAGCACATTGGTATCAGCCCGCACGGTATCAGCCACCACCTCGATGATTTTCGGCTCGGAAACCTTGAGCGCGGCCGGGGGTTGGATGAGGCTGTCTAGCCCGGCGGCCAAGTGGTCCAGACATCGGCTCACCGACTTGCCCAGCAAGGTGTTGTGGAATTCCTCGCTACCCCACTCTATCTGGCCTAGCAGGAAGTACTCCTTTTCTAGTGGCACGAACGCCGCCGGATTGGTAATCCCATAGCGCTTGCTATCCTCAGCTACTTCCCGTATCACCTCACCGGCTGGCTCCCCATCGATGACCTTATAGGGATACAGTCGCACCGTGGTCAGGCCCTGATAGCTGCGATAACCGCCGATGGGCACGGTGGCGCGGAAGCGCTTCATGCTCATCTCGTCGATCTGCCCTAAGACGACGTAGTCGGCATTCACCGCGCGGCCAACGGCCAAGGCGCGTTCGACATCGAGCTTGCCTTGCAGCTCTTTCTTTTTGAGCCGCACGAGCGCTGAATCAATAGACACGGTGCTGAAAAAGGCACTGCCGCGCAGCGAATCGGCCAAGCCGCGGGGGATAGCTGAGTATATGTCCCACTCGCCTTTGTATTTCGACTTGTCGCGAAAGGGCATGAAGAGCAGCCGCTGCTTCAGATCCTCTGAGATCGCGCTGTCGCGGCCCACCGAATCCTCGGATGCTTCCTCCGCTTCTTCTTGCTCGCCCAACCCCATAATCGGCACCACAGCCGCTCCCTCGTTTGTCCCCCAGTACAGCGCGGCCAACAAAGCAAGTCCTCCACGCAAAAACCACCTGTGTCTAGCGGACATCAGGGCCCTCCTTTGGTTTGCGTGAGTACGTAAGGGCCTTGGGGCACGACCGCTATGCACACCCCGGCACCGTGCCGCGCTAGGGCCCCGGCTAGCCCATACTCCACAGAGGGAATGACCTCGACCCACACTTTGTCGCGGTACTGAGGTTCAATACCTTCCGAGTAGAACATGACCTCGGCCTTATCGAGCACCTTGCACAACTCCTGCAACTGCCATTGATCGATGGCGAAGAAGTCGGGGTCCGCAAGGCGACCCGCGAATTCAGCGGCATCGGATGCGCCGAGCAGCATCTCCGCAAATTCAGAACTACCCAACCCCTCGGCGCAGCGCGCAGCCATGAGGATCGTCCCGCCCTCTTTGACGATGGGCAATACCGCCGTAAGGCCCTTGACAGCTTGGTAAAAAGTCAGGTCGAGTGGCCAACCAGCACTGCTAGTAATCGCAATGTCAACCGGCTCGTCAACCAAGACGCCATTCTGCCGCTCGACAAAGCGCGCCCCTTCGGCATGGGCTTTCTCTAGGTCGCCGCAGAACAGGCCGGTGATTTGTCGTTGGTCGTTCATAGCTACATTAAATGTAAAATCAACCCCAGCGCGCTGCGCGACTTCAAGGGCTTGGCGATGGAAAGGATTTCCCTCAATGGAACCTTCGCAAGCCCGGGGATGGCTCAACAACTCAGGGCCGTGCAGGACGCGCATCGTCTCAATGCCCATCAATCCCGGGCAGATGGCCTTGCGGCCCCCCGAGTACCCGGCCATTAAGTGTGGCTCAATTAGCGAGGTAGCGATTTTTAGGTCGGCCTCCACGTAGAGCGCGGCGATCCATATGGGCGCACCGCCCGAGGTTTCCCCCAAATACGTCAGAGTTTCGCGGTGGCGGGCGGTGTGGTTGACAATGCGATAGTTGTGCGCGATATCGGCTCCGACGAGCTGGACCAATTCCTCGCCTTCGTTGGGCCGGTGTAGGCCGGTGCCGACCAACAGGGTAATATCCTCGCGGGCCATGCCTTCCTCTTCGAGAATCCGCAGCATGGGCGGCAAAATGACGGCGTTGGGGACCGGGCGAGTAATATCGGCAATTACTACGCAGGCGTTTTTGCGCCCGCGCGCCAGCCGCCGCAAAGACGGAGTCCCTATCGGATGATTCAGCGCATGCTCAATCCGCTCCTCAATCCGGTCAAGTCCCTCACTTGGCGCCATTTGCAATACCTCGGCCGAGTCGGGCACTTCGATTTCGAGGCCGTCGCGGCCATAGTCGAGCTTTACTTTCATGGCATCTGCCTAGGCCAATTTGTCCTCGAGATACGAGCGAAACGCCGCGCCGAACTCCCGGTCGGCCAAGGCGAAATCCGCGAAGGCTCGATAGTACGTCAGCGGCGTTCCTATGTCGTAGCGCGTCTCGTCGCTCGCAAGGCGTATGCCGCGAACCTCGGCCCCGCGCTGGATTAAGACGCGGATGGCATCGGTCAACCACAACTCGCCGCCAGCCCTAGGCTCAATCTCGTCAATGGCAGCGAAAATCTCTGGCGAAAAAATATAACGGGCCGCAACCGCCAGACAACTCGGCGCGGCTTCCACCGATGGCTTTTCAACAATGTCGGCGATGGCAAAGTCGGCGGCGACCCTGCCTTGCGGTGTGACGACTCCGTACTTGTAGGTATCCTCGCGCGGCACTTCCCATACGGCAATAGTGGCGGCCGCACCCCGCTGGACATGCGACTGCATCATCCGGCCGACCACGCCTGGCACCTGCGGCGAGGTGACGATTGTGTCGCCAAACCCCACCACAAACGACTCATCGCCGACGAATTCCCTCGCCTGGCGCACGGCATCGGCATTGCCAGCCGGCCGCCGCTGCCGCACATAGTAGAACTCAACGCCCTCGGCCTCGTAGTCAACCTCGCCGATCGCGCTATCGCCCAAACGCGCCGCAAGCGCTGGATCGTCGTCAAAGTGATCCTCAATCGAGCGCTTTTTGCGGCTCGTTACAAAGAGGAACTTGTCTAGCCCCTGCTCGATCATCTCCTCAACCACGTATTGCACAACGGGCTTGCAACCAACAGGCAGCATCTCTTTAGGCTGAGATTTAGTTGCCGGCAGCAGGCGAGTGCCCAAACCGGCTACGGGGAATACGGCTTTGCGAATCGGCACGGGTTTTTTATTTTAAGTTTAAGAGAATCAAGGACATAACTAAAAATAGCACCCAGTGAAAATAGGAAGCCATAGGGGCTAAATCAAGTCCGACTTACCTATCTTTTGCGCTGCCAATCCCATGTTTAACTTGTCCTCAACTCGCCTGCACACCCTCGTGGAAGCGTTTCCCGCGCTGCGCATCGGCGTGGTCGGCGACTTTTTTCTCGATTCCTACCTCGAATGCGACCCGGCTCTCGACGAAAAGTCGCTGGAGACCGGCAAAACCTGCTATCAGGTGATCGGCTATCGCCGCCAACCTGGGGCCGCTGGCAATGTCGCGGCCAACTTGTGCGCCCTCGGCGTGGGTGTAGTCGAGGCCGTGGGGTATTGCGGCGACGACGGCGAAGGCTACGAACTGCGGCGGGCCATGCGCCAACTCGGCCTAGACTTGACGGGCTTTCTAACCGCTCCGGGCCGCTTGACTCCGACCTATAGCAAGCCCTGCTACGTCAATGCTGGCCAGCGCGGGCGGCCCGTCCTTGAAGAACTAGAGCGGCTCGATGTAAAAAACCACCGTCCGACCCCCACCAGCCTACAGCGCACACTCATCGACCACGTCCGCCAGCGCCAGCGCCACTGGGACGGACTCGTGCTCATCGACCAAGTCGCCGAGGCCAATTGCGGCGTTCTCACCGCGCACGTGCGCCGCGCCATTGTCACTGCGCTCGGCTCCCAGCCTGAACTCGTGGCCATCGCCGATTCGCGTACGCACATTGGTCTCTTCAAGCGCACCATCCTCAAACCCAACCAGCGCGAGGCTTGGGCCGCGCTCGGCGGCCACGGGAGCCTGTCGCTCAAGGCAGCGCACCACCACGCCCACTTACTCAGCGACCAGACTGGTTGCCCGGTGTTTCTAACGCTTGGCAATAAGGGAATACTCGTGGCCGATGGCCACGCGGTCGAGCACGTACCGGCCGTGCGCCTTACCGACCCCGTCGACCCAGTCGGTGCCGGAGACACGTGCGCGGCCGCTATCTGCGCGGCCTTGGCTGGCGGTGCCGAATTGACCGAAGCGGCCGCGGTAGCCTGCTTGGCCGCTTCCATTACCACGCAGCAGACTGGCACCACGGGCACGGCCTCGCCAGCCGAGCTAAGCCGCCGCTTGCATCAGTTGCAGGGCCGCTGGCAGGAGCGATAACCGCGGTTTTACGCGAGCTAGCCATCGCTTGCGTGATCATAGACAAACCCCTACTCCAAAGAGTTGTTTGTATGAGCCAGGGATGCGGAGGCCGTGCTCGGCTGGCGGCACGGTAGCTATGCCGTCAATCCGTACCAGAACCCCTTTAGGGTGCAGAGGCTTTTTCTCCGAGAAGAAAACAAAACGGTACAATTATCAGAGTCAATAAAAAGGAAGATATCAAGCCACCACAAGCACCTATAGACAGAGAATACCAAAGGCTTAAGCGATCCTCGTATAATAACAGAGGGAACAGGCCAACAAAAGTAGTAGCAGTAGTGATGAAAATGGGACGAATTCTCCGAAAAGCAGCATTGACAATAATTTCCTTCCTACTTCCCGTCTGCGATTTCAAGGAGTTACTAATATGATCTACTAATAGAATCGAATTATTCACTCCAATACCTATTAAAAAGAGAATCGCAGCATATCCACCTTTATTGAAATAGGCATCAAAAAGATAAAAGCCACAAGACGCCCCTATCATAGCCAAAGGTAGAGCCAGCAGTACTAAAAATGGCTTGGTCCACGACTCGAATAGAGCGGCTGTAATCATCCAAACCAGTACCACTCCTAACAAAATAGCCCACATTAACTCTTTCTTTTCGCTCTTGTAGAGATCGCTGTACCAAGGCTTATCTGGTATTAGACTATACCCGTAAGGAAGAACCGTTTCTTCTATGATCTTTTTTTGCAAATTATCTCCATAGGAAATAGGGCCTAAGAAGGAGTAATTGACCAACCGGACATAACTCTGATTTTCTCGTCTTATTTTGGGTAAAACTCTTTGCTTGTCAATGCGGGTGAGATATCCAATCCGAGTTGTCTGCGCTTGCTCCTCACTCTGCATCAATACTCGATTCAGCTCCCTGACAGTCATGCGATCAGCACCCGAAAATATCACGAAGGCAGGTATAAACCTTCCATCAACTTGAACTGTACTAGAGGATGTGTTGCCAATCCTAGCCTGTATTTCTCGCACGACTCGCCCATGGCTTATTCTATAAGCCACCAGTGGATCGCGTTCCACCTGAGCGACTACCTCGTACTGGTTAGTCTCCCATCGAGTGGCGCGGTCACTATCTATATTCTTCACTCTTTTATAACCTGCAAGCCTTTGTGCTATCTCCTTGGCAATGGCGTGAACTCTGTCAAAGTTAAATCCCTTCACTTTAATAGATGAGTTCGTATAATTACCTTCTAAAATATCCTTAAATGGTAGCCCTTTCCCCATTATCTTAAGAGTAACTCCTCCAATGTTTCTCCCGTATGAAACTAAGTATCTGTACAGTTGGATAGAAACAGGATCATTCTTGTATTTTTCCTTAAAATCAATTCGAATATGTGCTCTCTCCTTGTCCATCTGGGTACTTATTTTTTCTATAAACTCTTCATATGGTAGGATTTTTCTTTCAAAATCTAGACATATTTGATCTATTCTTTTAATGTATATGCTATTGGGCATCTCTATGTCAATAATAATTGAAGTTTCTTCAGTGAATGGGTAATCGTAACCTTCCCAGTCGCCAACATGCACTTTATTGAAAAAGAGATATGTGGATCCACCCATCAACTTAATCAGCCAAGGCTTGGCAAAGACAAAGAATCTATTATTCCATATGGCATTGTATGGATCCTGCAAAAACGGTAATCCAGCAGATAAAAGAAAGGTTGCTTTTTCTATTATTTCTGTAACCCAGGGTAATGTATCTGATTCTACTTTATGCTGATTTTTTTCGATAAAGGCATTGTAGGCTGCACGAGTTTTTATAAGGTTTTTTTCTTTTCGGATTATAGGTTCCGTCTGAATACTTATATCTGTGGGTAACAACCAGAGAGGTACTCCTATCATCCATAACAGTGCAGCGAAGACCCATTTTTTATGATTCGTACAGAATGAAAGCAAACCACCATATATTCGCTTTAATAGATGGCTAAAGCCATACGAAGTCTCTCGACATCCTTGCCCGCTATCCTTCTGCTCGTGAGGCCTTGAAAATTTCCAGATGAATTCTCTGCCTCGGTAAGCCCGTACACGATACGAAAAAGTGGGAATGAGTGTAAAAGAAATGAATAGAGAAACGCATAGGGTTGAACCTAGCGAGACGACAAAAGATTTGAAGTACAGTTGTAGCTCTGAAGAGAGAAAGAAGACTGGCAAAAAGGCTCCCAAGGTGGTTAGGTTAGATGCTATAAGTGGTTGTACCATCTCTCGTACTGCGCCTATGGTAGCCTCTTTTAAAACCACAGGACAATTTACATTCTCTAAGTCAAGCTGCGTTATGCGGCGATGGATATGATCGTACACCACCACGGCATTATCCACCAAAATCCCAAAGCCCACCGTAAAACCGGCCAAGATAAGTATATTCAGCGAATAGCCTAAGAGATAAAATAAGGTTGTTGCTCCTAGAATCGAGAAGGCAATAGAGCTCAGAATGATAAAGACAGCTTGGATACTTTTGAAAACCACCATCAAAACCAAGACAATAAATAAAATGGCAAATAACATACGTTTGGTTATATGCTGAACTTGCTCTTGAAGATCCCGACTACTATCGTGATCCTTGACAATCTCTATTTCCTTGGGCATACCTTTTTTGAGTAGTGCCACCATCCTATCTACCTGCTGAGCCGTTTCGAGTAAATCTACTCCATACTCTTTAGACAGAGATAGCGCAACCACGTTTCTCCCGTTCACGCGTACAATACGCTGAGGCTCCCTAGCGCGGAGATTGACGGTTGCTATATCTTCCAGCCGAACAATACGGCCATTCAAGGTTTGGGTAATGGGGATTTTTCGTATCTCTGCAAATTCACTGAAACCTGCATCCAGCCGCAGACGTCGCAAGACACCGTGTTCCCATACGCCACCTAGCAAGTGTCGCTGATAGCTACTCCATTTTGGACTTCCGAGGATAGACCTCGATATTGCCAAACTCGCAACGGCCTGCGGATCTATTTCGATTTCGACAAATTGTTCTTCCCCGCCCCGTATTTCTACTGTCTTTACACCACGGACCGATGAGAGAGAGGCATACAGCTCGTCTTCGGCAAATTTTCGCAACTCAGCCACAGAACGATCTCCAACTAGCACAAAACTCATAAAGTCTTCTAGCTGGCGCAGCTCTTGGGGGACAGTACGCTGAATAGTGGGCCAAGAGACTTCCTTGGGCCATTGTTTACGCAAGTGATAGATCTTTTCTCTGAATCTCAACTCGGCCAATTGCGTATCCGCATCTTCGGCTAACTCTGCGGTCAGCCAGCACCATCCCTCGCCTGTCGTTGAATAGATATCAACTACTCCTTGCAAGCCTTGTAACTCAGCTTCTAAAGGAGCAGTAATCTGGGCTTCTATAGTGAGGGCCGAAGTTCGAGGCCAGGATACAGAGACCGTGAGTTGCGGTAGCTCAATGCGGGGGGATAGTTCGACCGGGATCAGCGAGAAACAGACCAAGCCCAAAACTAAGAAAGCACCAAAAAAAGTTCCGACTGCTACCCGGCGTACCAATAGCTGGTTTATCATACTTCAGCATCTTTAGTTACTGTTCACTTTGCTCTGTTGACGCCCCGGTCCTATCATGCCCGCATAAATAGTGGGGATTACGATCAAGGTCAAAAAAGTTGCTGCGGACAGTCCTCCTATGATGGTCCAAGCAAGGGGACGTCTCAGTTCGTCTCCGCTACCCATGGCCAAAGCCATGGGTAGCAACCCACACACCGTGGTTGCTGTAGTCATCCAGATAGGCCGAAATCGTTTGCGTCCAGCCTCTACAATAGCGGCCTTCACATCACCGCTCTCCACGTAGTGGCGATGTATAAAGTCCACTTTTACAATCGCATCGTTTACCACAATACCCACCAGCACGATTCCACCCAATAGCGACATGACATTCAGGGTATTGCCGCTCACCCACAAAGTGAACACAACTCCAACGAGCGACAACGGGATCGCCATGAGTATGATTAAAGGCACTCTGATAGACTCAAACTGAGCTGAAAGAATGAAATAGATAAGAGCTATTGAAATCACTAGGATGAGCAGTAGATTTTCAAATTCGGCTCTTGTATTTCCTCTGAATGTACCGATCTCAAACCAATATCCGCTGGGTATCTGCATAGTACGCAAATAGTTTTCAAGGTGGGCTGTCGCCTCAGAGAAGTCGAGTCCATTAAGGATAGCTGTAATGAGGACGGTTCGATTTTGATCTCTGCGGTGGATCGCCTCAAATCCAGCTTGGGGCTCCAGAGTCACCAGATCGGTTAGGGGCACATAGGAGGTCTCGTCGATTTTTTGAACAGGAAACTGTAGCTTTAGCAAGTCATATAGCTCTATCTCCGTGCGGTCGTCGGCCAAAAGTCGTATGTCGATCTTATCGGAGAAGTCAATGAATTGGGTAGGTATACTGCCCTTAATTCGCTGCTTGAGGAATGCGACCAGTTCCGAGATCTCTATGCCATAGCGGATCAAGACGCTCCGTTTTATCTCTAGCCGGTATTCTCGTTCAGCTATTTTTAAATTAGAAACCGCATTTTCAAAACCATCTGATTGTCTCATAAAATCTACGATTTGCCGACTTAAAGAATCAAGAACTTCCAATTCCGGCCCAACCAATTCAATGTCAAATACGTCCGGTCGCTGTTGGAATAGTTGTTCAAAAACAGATTCCCGCCTCTTGATCTCCAACTTTATATCGGTGAAATCCGCGAATATCTCCTTCAGGGAATGGGAAACTTCAAAGATATTAGCCTCTTGTACTATTTCTATATCCAAGATCGCTTTGTTCAAACTTGGATGGTACCGGCGATCTAAAACATCGCTGGTAATCCCCACCGAAGATAGAACCGCCTTTATTTTTTGCTGTTGTAGCAGTTTGCTCTCCAGATGTGCAACTTTCAGAGATGTGTTGTGCAGATTTGTTCCCATGGGTAATTCCGCACTCACAACTAGTTTCTTTCTATCTACCAGCGGCATCAATTCTTTATCTAATTGTTGCATGATCTCCAGGCTAGCATAGAACACCAATAGGACGGTGAAAATCGAAACCGCCTTGTACTGTAAGACAGTCGACAGGATGAGTTCATAGGTTCTGAAAAAGGCGGCAAAAAGCCGTTGAAAGGACGCGATAAGTACCTCTACCAAACGAAAAAAGTAGATCAGAGCACCCTTGTACAGTCCATAGATTGCAGTATAAACCGCATTTTCTAGCACCCATCCTATTAGTGTACCGACTTTACTTGGCAAGCTCCTTCCTTGCAAACGAAGGGGCAAGGGAAGATAAGATCGCATAGACCAATAGGTAAAAGGATTGGCAGATGAACGGGAGATCTGTATGACTAGCACAGGTAGAAAAGTAAGAGATACGAGGAGCGAAACGGCTAGAGAGATCGCAATTACAATAGATTGATTATAAAAAAGTTCTCCTGCTAAACCCTTAACATAGACTAACGGTATAAAGACAGATAAGGTGGTAAGGGTCGAGGCCGTAATCGCCATACTTACCTCTTTGGCTCCTTCAACCGCAGCTCGACGAGTAGGATACCCTATTTCTCTGTAGCGATAGATATTCTCTAGCACTACGATGGAATTGTCTACTAATATACCGATGCCCAATGCCAAGCCACCCAAAGAGATTATATTGAGATTGATGGACAAGAAGTACATGAAAACCAAGGTGGTCACAATGGAGATCGGGATAGCAAGCCCCACAATGACAAGACTCCGCAAGTCTTGTAGAAAAAAGAAAAGCACAAAAAATGTGACTATACTCCCCAAGTATAAAGCATGTAATACGTTAACTATGGATTCTTGGATGAACTCCGCCTGATCAAAAGCCACTGTGACCTGAAATTCGGGGTACTCTTCGGCCAATCTATAAAGATCTTCATATATTTTTTTTGAGGTTTTAACCGTATTAGCACCAGCTTCCTTAAATAGAAACAAAGTTATCACTTCTTTGCCGTTCAAGCGAACATAACCAGTCCGTTTTTTGTAGGAATCCTCTATACGGGCAATGTCTTGCAAGCGAATAGTCTGTTCCCGTAGCGTGGACCGGATAGGCGTCTTGTAGATCTCGTCCACCTTATTATATGAGGCTTCAATGCGGAGAGGGAATTGGTAGTGCCTGTCGCGGATGGTACCGCCTAGCGACTGCACATTGAACTGTTTCAAGGCCTGCTCCACCTCAGCGAAACCGATCTGGTAAGTTAGCATTTTCTCCGAATCTAAAATCACCTGAATTTCTCGCTCTAACCCCCCCGATACCAGAGCATAAGCCACTCCATCCAATTGTTCCAGACGGCGTTTAATGACTGTTTCAGAAACCTCTTTTAGCTCTGCTAAGGCATTCTCGTAGCTTTTGGCCGTTGTGGGATTTTCTACGCGATCACCCGTAACCACCAAAGTCATAATAGGTGTTGAGGATGGATCAAAGCTCAATATGACTGAGCGCTCGACGAATTCAGGTAAGTTCTCCTGTATTCTATCCAGTCTGTTTCGCACATTGATAAACGCTATGTTCATATTACTGCCCCAGCCAAAATCGACGTGGATGAGCGAGAGGCCATCACGCGAAACCGATTCTATGCGATTCACATCCTGTACTGTACTCAACGCAGACTCGATCCATTCGGTGACATTTTTCTCTATATCTTGTGCGTTTAGTCCAGGACATTCGGTTCTGACTAGTAGGTTGGGTACGCTGATACTGGGCAAGAAATCGACGCTCAGCCGATGGAAAGAATACACTCCCAGCATGACCATTGCTATAAAGAACACCGTAGTGGCTACGGGCCGCTGAACTGCAACTTCAGTTATATGCATCCCGCTTATTCGTTCATTCAATAAAGCGGAAAAAGACTTTCCGTCTTCATTTCTCCACCAACAAGACTTTGGCTTCGTGAGCAAGATTGAAGTGCCCAGACACGATCAAATCTTCTCCTTCGCTCAAGCCCTCAGTGACTTCGATAAAGAGATCGTTCTCTAGACCAGTCTTGATATAGCGCCAACGTGCTACTCCCTGTTCATATACGAATGCGACCTTTCTATCATCTCGAAGTAAAAGAGCGTCTCGGGGAATCAGAAGGCGACTACGAAATTCTCCGTGGCTAACAGTTACACGAGCAAACATACCGGGGCGGATTTCCCGGGTTGGGTTGGCAATCTCTACCTGGATATTACAAGTACCACTCTTTTCTTCTATAATTGGACTTATCGCCCTGACTGTCCCCTTGATCTGTTCGCCCGGAAAAGCGGCTAATTCTATCTCGGCTTCGGTACCTTTGCGAATCAACCGTAGCTCGGTTTCCAAGATGCCTACCTCAACGACCAAACTATCTAGAGAAACCAACCACATCAGTTGATCTGTCTGGTGAACTATACTGCCCTGTGATGTTGCTACGCCGGAGACAAAGCCGTCAAAGGGGGCACGAACCATGGTATTTTCAAGATCCAACTCTGCCTTTCTCAGATCCAGCCTAGCTTTCGTCAACCCTATCATGCTGGCAATCCGCTCTTTACGAGAATGTACCGACAGCAGAGCCGCTGATTCTCTATCGTTTATATTTGATGTATCTATGTTAGTACTGGTGCTTATATCGATTCGGTCTGATACTGTTTGCCTGTTCAGCAATATCATGAGAGCGTATTCATTGAGGAGGTTATTCAACCTGTCTTTTGCTTGCAGATAAGCAATTCTGAAGGATTCGTCTTCGATTTCTAAGAGCACCGAATCTTTTTTAACAAATTCGCCTTCTCCCACCCTCAATTCGGTAACGCTTCCTGACACTTGAGATGTGATTTTTGTTTTGAGTAAGGCTTTAGTCCGACCATTGGTCGAAATGCTCTCCACTAGCGATTGTTTTTTTAATCGTATCACCTCTACGGGGGTTTCAAGTGGCCTGAAGGCTACTGTTTCTTGGACGTCGGCTCTCCCCATATCCTCACTGACGCCTTCTGAGACAAAATGAAAAACGTCCTGTGATAGTACAAATACCCCTGCGACGAGCAAGAGTATAAGAATCGGGAGTAGAAATCTGGCGATTGACCACATAGCTAGGGCTTTCAGTATCTCGTAGACTTTCTAACCCACTTGATAAGCGTTTTAGATCAGTAAACGTCTGCAGAGGCGAAGGCCGTCAACCGACGATTTCCGCCAAGGTTGCCAAGGCATTCCGTTCCTGTTTTGCGAGGGCACAAAGCCGAGACTGGATGCGCGGCAGCACATTTTTCGCGTCCCTGACTGTTCCTTTGAAGCACAAATTCTTCACCACAAACCAGCCTTGAGAAATGGACTCAAGTTCTCGGCTGAGCTCCTTGAGACGCGGCTGTTGGCAAACCTCAGCGACATGGCGAAGAAAGCGCCCATGTCCTTCGCGGAGCAAGGCAACTTCCAAGAGCAACTCGGCGCACCGTCTTAGGCGTTCTTTGAGAAACGGCTCTTCGTACTCGGCCCAAGCCCCGCTATCCTCGGCGAGTTGCTCGACGCCCTTCAATCCCACGGCGAGATTCGCTTGGTCGCTGGACGCGGACATGCTGCGCAGGTTGCGCTGCAGGAGGGTGCGCGCGGCTTCCGCTCGCAGGACCAGCCCTCGCCTCGGCACCTCTAGCCAAAACCAGTTGTATCGGTCCTCGTCCTCCCCAACAATCGCGCTCATATCCCAACTGGCGAGGAATAATTCGAGCGGGATACTCCGCGCCGAAGGCTGCCACGGCGAAGGATCGACTACGTGGACAGTAGCGGCCCCGTCGTCGTACCCGGCGGCGATATACTGATGGTCTGCATGGCGCAGACGCGGAAAGAAACCGGCTTGAGCCAGCGGAAATACGTCTAAGCTGATGGCCACCGGAATATCTGCATCTATTCGCTTTTTCACTTTATCCCACGCGCTTTGCCCATCATGCGCGCTGCGATTGAACAGCGCAATGCCAAAGGCTTTGAGCGTCTCGGGCAGGGGCACGATCCGTCCCTGCATAGTGAACCGCTCGCCTTGCTCTCGGCAATAGATAAAATCCCACTGGGCAAAACAGGGCACCGAGGGTTCGCATTCGTAGAAGCGCAACAGGCTATCCAACACCACATAGACGCAGTTGTAGTGTCGATAGGTGCAAAAGGGAACGCCTTCAATGTGTTTTTTCATAGCAAGCCTCTGAGAACGAGAGCGTTGCGCCTTCAAGTGGAGTGGCTTTCGCGGGCAAGAGCACTGCGTTCCGCGAGTACTTCCAAGGTCAAGGCGAATAGGTGCATGGACGGATTGTCTGGCAGTACGAGTCCCGCAAGCGGTCGGGATGGTTCCACGGAAATCACCTGATGCCAAATCCCAGCCTCAATCTGCGTCTGTGTCATCTCATAGTCTGCGTCCGCGCCCGGTGGGGTGATGCCAAAGAGGAATACGTGGGGAATGAGGCTATCAGGGGTGACCAACGGGCACGTTAGGGCCTCGCGTTCACCGTAGTGTAGCCCTTGGTAGTGCGAGGCGTCGCTGAGTCCGAGGCTCGTTTCCGTGCCGGTGCCATCAGTTGCCATCAGCCGCAGTGGCTCTTCAAAGGCGCGCCAGTCGCACATCCCAAGAACGTGCAGGGCGCGATAACGCCCTACCGGCAGCGGCATGTCTTGCCCCTCGCAGGCGATATTGTCGGGCGTCCCGTCGCTTTTATCGGGCAAGACAAACCGCGTTCCATTACAAACGACCGTTGTTCCCAAGGCCGGAAGATGGTCAGCGCAAAAGATTGTGCCCATCCCATCGAGTCCATAGGCCGTCGGGTCGCAACAAGAGGCGATGCCAGCGTTGTTGCAATGGGGCGCGAGACCGACGATGACTGAATGCTTCGGTGGCATAGTTGCTCCAGCGGATATTGCCCCCTTCGACAGGCTTCAGGGACCAAAGGTGAGGAAGCTAACCACGAACCACTGTCTTTCCAGCGACATACTGGCTCAGCGTCCGCACTGAATCGAACAGTTCTACCTGCAAATCTTCGTCCTCCACCTCAAAGCCAAACTCTTCTTCCAGGGCAAAGACGATTTCCAACGAGGCGATGGAATCGGCCCCCAAGCCCTCTCCGAACAGCGGCTCGTTGTCGTCTATTTCGTCTGGATTGACGTCGAGCCCAAGGGCTTGGACGAGAGCCTGTTTCACTCGGCGGGTTATTGGATCGTGCATTCTGTTTTCCTCACTGGTGATAAGCAGTCGTTTTCCTCGGCGACTTTCTACCGCTCTCTGTCGTCATTTCCGCGAAAGCAGGAATCCCGCCCAGTGCCCTACCCCAAATGGGCATCATCCGTTCCCCAGATAAATAGCCCAGAAGCCCTATCCAGCCACCGCCCTGGCGCGAGGGTGTTTCACACCTGAGACCCCTTCGTTACCAAGTACCTTATTCTCGTTCTCGGCGAAATAGTCAATCACCACCTCGACAGCCTTGTGGACATCGGCTTGGGAGGCGATGGATAGGGCCGGCCGCTTAAACGTCTGTTCCAAGTGGCGCAACTTGCGGCGGCGGTCTTCTGTGCGCATGGGTCGGGGTTTTATAGCGGTGCGCCCATACGCCTCCCGCACGTGCTTTTCCTTATCGCTCATGGCCAACAGCAGGGTCGGTGCGTGGCACATCGCTCGGATGCCGTCTATGGTGTCCTGAATGTAGTCGTCGGTATCTATACTGTTGACCACCAGTAGGCAGGCGTCTGGCTTGACCCCCATTAGGAAGGCGACGGTGGACAGAGTGTGGGTTGTGGGTTCGCTTACGTTGTACGGCACGGTGCCCGATTGGCTGCCGACCAAGATTATATGCGGGCACTTGCGTTGATTGATTTGGCGCATCTTGGCGTCTAAGTAGGGAGCGTAATAATCCAGGGGCATCTCGATGGATGCGGCGTAGCCCATCGGGAAAGCGCAGTCCATGCCGAACAGCGCGGCGTGGTGCTCGGTGCCGAGTTGTCCGACTCGGTAGCCCCGTTCCAGCAGGCGGCGACGCAAGGCCAGTTGCAGCGTGAACTTGCCCTGCTGTGAACTGGTACCCAAGACCGCCACAACTGGCACATCCACTTGGGGATACTCCCCGGCCGAGGCGAGGGTCTGCTGCGCGTCTTTGGCCGACAACGCCGGATAGTACAGGCGCAGGCCCTTGGCCGCGGCCTGTTCGTACAAATCGGCGTAGCCCTCGCGGGGCAGGGCCAGCAGGCTGAAGACGTGAACGCCTTGATCCAGTGCCAGTTGCACGGCTTCGCGCAAAACGTCCTTTTTGCGGATGCGACCCAGTTCATCTACATATCCCAAAATGAGGGTATCAGCCCCTTGCAGGGCCACAGCCAATCGCGGCGCAACTTGAAAGCCCACCGGGGGTAGGCCAAGGGCCTGACCGGCGTCTTGGCCGGTCAGGCCCTTGCCGATGGGATCACCGATGCCAACGATCTCAAAGCCGAGCAGATCGCGCCCGCGCATTAGGGCGTGCATTTCCTTGTTGTAGGGATAGAGCGCGGCTTTCTGGATCCAAGCGAATGACTCCTCGGCCTCGGATGGGACAATGGATTTGGGCACGGAGCGAGCAGTAGGAGGGGCGTGAAGGTGCAGGAGTTGACGCACTGATTCCAAGTCGGCCTTGGGATGCGCCTCGCGGATTAGAGCGACTAAGCCGGTCAGGTGAGGCGCGGCAAAGCTGGTGCCAGCCGTCATAATCTCAGGCGGCTCCAGCCAGCATAGGCGTTGGGAGTCACCCCGAGCAATACACTCAATGGTCTCCCCTCGGCGATAGTGATACGCATAGAGACCTCGCACTTTGCCCGCGCCCACGCCAATGACTGGGGGCAAATGGGCTGGATAGCTCTCCCGGCCTTCTTCATGCTCGGCAGCTATCAACAGGACGCCTTGGTCAGCAGCCTGCCGACACATCCGTTCCAAAGCGTCGCGGTATGTCACCTCCGTCGTGCCCAAGCTCAGGTTGATAAGGTCCATGCCTTGAGCCAAGGCCCATTCAATGGCCGCAATCAGCAAGCGGCTATCGGCTTGGAGCGACTCGTCGAAGATGCGCACACTGTATAGCTCGGCCTCCGGTGCTTTGCGGCGAATGATGCCAGCGCAGGCCGTGCCATGCCCGGCGCCATCAACGTGGTCGTCGCTATAGCGGATGGTGCCGTCTGGCCCCATAGCAAGCCCAACCCCGCCAGCCACGGGCCCTACCTTGGGGTGATCGGGGACGATGCCGCTATCGACTACTGCGACCTTGACGCCACGGCCGGTCTGGTCCGCAAAAGGAAAGCTCACGAGCCAGCCTCCTCGCCCACCCCGGCCGCTTGCCAAGCGGGCCAGCCGCCGGTCAGGACATAGACTTCATCGCGGACGGACTCTTCGACGAGTCGCTTCGCCAGCGTACGACTGCTCTGGCAACCGCCGCCCGAACAGTAGGTGATAACTCGGATATCCGCCGGATAAGACGCCAGCACTTCGCGTAAGTGAGCCGTAGAAACATGGGAAGGTAGGTGCAAGGCACCGAGGATGTGCCCGGCCTCGTAAGCAAAAGCCGATCGCACATCGACAAAAACGGCCGCGCCACGGTCGAAACTCCGCTTAGCCTCCAGCGGATTGAGTCGGTGAACAGCCGCATCTTCAAAGCCGCCCAGCGGCACACCGGACAGCAAGCGATCTGCATAAGACCAGAGGGCGTACACGCTTCCCGCCAGCACCCCGGCCCAGAGCACAAGGCCGGTGATAAACAGCCGTTGCTTCATACGGTCAACTCCAGGGCCCGAACAGATGCACTTGCTGAGAGACCAAGCCGATGGGCGCTCTCACTTCACGCAGTTGAATATCCGCAAGCGGTACGCCATCAATGAGGGGCGACCTTGGCCTTGGTCGGGTGTGCAGAATATTCGCCCTCAACGTTCCTCCAGTTGATCTTTAAAGAGTTGCCAATAATATCTCTTTTTTCGCAGAAGATCGCCATGGTTTCCCTGTTCTACAATTCTTCCTTTTTCTAAGCAAATGATTTCATCCGCATTTTGGACCGTGGCTAGTCGGTGGCTAATTAGGATTATGGTTTTATCTTTATACAGCTTTTTTAGTTTGGCAAAAATTATCTGCTCACCTTTGGAATCTAATGCCGAAGTTGCTTCATCCAGGATCATAATTTCTATATCCTTTAGTACAGCTCGAGCAATAGCAACTCGCTGTCTTTGACCACCAGATAATTGTGCTCCTTGCTCACCAATATATCTGGTGAATACAGGATTATCTCGATCTGTATAATTATCCAAATCCAGTGTCTTAGCTGCTATCTCAACTTCGCTGAGAGTGCTTTCTATGTTTCCATATTGTATATTGTCCCATACTGTATCGTTGAAGACTTGATTATTTTGTGTCACCAATCCAACGTGTTTTCTCATATCAAAAAGATTTATATTTTCAAGGTTCGTGTCATCTATAAAGATAGCTCCCCTACTAGGCTGATAGAACCTACATAAAAGATAGACCAGAGTAGTCTTGCCACAACCACTAGCACCTACTATAGCATATTTTTTTCCTTTTATAAGTTCCATATTCAAGTCTTGTAAAACTGATTCTCCATCGTAGGAAAAATGGATACCGTTAAACACTATTTTCCGTTCAAAAGAGAAAGAAGCAGAGCCGGCACCAATACCATTTAGATTGAGCTGAGTAGGCAGTTCCAGAAATTCCATCAAGTGATTCATGGACACCGATGCTCGTACAGCTTGAAAATAAAGACTGTTTAGGTCATTAATTGGAGAAAATAGAAACGACAGGTATTGCATGAAGGCGATTAGAGTTCCCAGGGTTAGATTTCCTTCTATGATTTGATAACCGCCCCAGCCTAAGAAAAACACTGGCGTTAAACCCACAATGCTATTCACAACGGTACTCGCTGCAGCGGAATAGACAGTGCTTTTCATACTCAGGTTTACCAATTCAGTCTGATTTTTGCGTAATTTTTTACTCTCGTATGTGTATGTGTTATACGTCTGAATTAGTTGAATATTGTGGAATCTCTCTACTAAAAAGGAAAATATATCAGATTGTTTTTCACGGACACGCTCTGTAATATTTTTTATTTTCGGTCTAAAATAAATCAAACTAATGATGTATAAAGGAATAATACTGATTGAACATAAAAAAAACTCAAAACTTAGCCAGCAAAGCATGATTATGATAAATGTTATTTTCAATACATCATGTATAAACCTGACTATACCCGTAATAAGAAAATCTTGAATATTTTCTATATCTTCTTCGATCCTATATATAATATCTCCTTTCTTATTTTGATTATAAAAGGTTAAAGAGAAATTCAGCATATGACGAAAAAGAGTCTGCTGCATGTCCAAAGTGATATTATTACTAATCCAAGCATAAATATATTCGCCAAAAAATGAGATGACCAATTGAAAGAGAATACTGCCCACAAGGATGACCAGCATTATATTGAGAAAAAATAAGTCTCTATTGGGAAGTACTTCATCTATTATGATCTTTGTTATATAAGGAGAGACTAATAAACTAGCCGTACTTAATATAGCAAGAATAAAGGCTACACTTTGTAGAAACCAATAAGGTCTGATAAAAGCTAAAAAACGACTCGCTGTTTTTTTGTTTATATAGATCATTAGAGACTCTAAATCAATAGAGGAAGTACTCGATAGGTTCAAGATCAAAATCACCTTTCACAACATCAATAAGTAATAAAGGTTCTATATAGGAAAAAATAGGCTCCGAAAGAGGTATTAGATTTTGTACCTCATAAAAAAATAGAACAGAAATATAAGGTTTCCTAAATACGGGAATATGGCTTCGTATTATAGTGTTGTTCTGATTAACTAAATATACGGCAGGAGTTGCTTTGTAAAGTACTTCATTGTTATCATTGAAGATTTGATCTTTTTTATCAGCTATTATTGTATATTGCAATTCGTATTTCAAAGCATATCGTTTTATCAACTGAGAGTGATAGCGAGGGGCAATTGCAATGACTGGAAATGTATCTGGATTTTTAAGTTGTTTGTAAACATGATTCAACAACTTGAGTTGAGCTATTAAGCAAGGTTGACAGGTTTGAGGATCGAATACGAGAATTAAGGCACCCTCTTTTTGTGAGAAATCAGTTGATATATTCTTGTTATAGACATCGACCAGAGCAAGTCGAGGGAATGGCAATCCCAAAAGACGGTCTGCCATCATGGTTGCAATTATAAATTCTTCATATAATCTAGTGCGTTCTGTCGCCAATTGACCCGAACTGTGGGACAATCTATATTCTGCTTTATATATCCAAGCAAAAGAAATTCCCAGCAAGATCACTAGCAAAAGATTGGCGACTAGGGAACTTATCTTTATAAAATCTTTCATCTTGTTACTCTATCGTTACAGTTTAGTTATATAGCAATCCTACACGACTTGAAAGCTGTGTGCTTCGCCCCTTCTCGTGAACATACTATACTCGTATGAATATTTCTCATTCAACAGAGACAGTAAAAACCTCGACGCGGCCATTCGAAGTCTCCATTATGTTTTCTGGAGGTGGTTTATAAATGTACAAGTACTCCCCTCTAGCAATCACATTCGTAGGAGAGCTTCCTCTTCTGGTTCCACCCGTATTTATTCCCCCTCTTTCTTCGGAATCAGGATGATACAATCGCCAGTCGTCAAGAGATTCCTTCATCATCTGGAAAACTCGGATGGTGTCTCCAGAGCTAATATCATAGGCCAGACAAACCCCCCCACGTACCTCTTTCCTTTTCGTCCCGAAAACTCCCTCAAGGGCAGATTTGCCTGGGCGATACACATACAGAACATATTTCTCGTCCAGCAGGTGCAATTCCTCTGTAAACGATGCATTAAACTTAGCCTCATAGAGTTCGTCGGAATCACGGGGCTCGTAAATGGGAAAGTCAACTTCCCGTCTCATGCTGTGATAGTACTCCGGCTCGGGGCCAAATTGTTCGACGATCTGTCCACGATGGGCATCAATCACCTTGATTTTATAGTCCCACGGCTCCACGTAGTAGAGTCGATCCTTGGTTTCACTGTAACAGAGACTAATCCTTGATAACATATAGGACAAGACATCCACGGTCTCATCTGTAGAGATAGCCAGCCGATACAAAGGCTTCCCCTGCCGATTCCTCTTGGTCAACCCCACAAATATAGGCGAATGCCTCACCCCGGGTATAAACCGAGCGAACCGATCTTTCCAAGCGGACGGCGCTTCAAACCAATCTTCTATCAACTGCACCAAGTTTCCCTGTGTATCAAAGAAAAGACGACGGACCGCCTGATCCTTATAAGTATGTAGATGACGACCTGTTCTATCATATACATGGAGGAGAAAGGGGTCTGCTACCACGTAAATACGGCCCTCGGCATCTACGGAGACATGAGTGGGATTTTGGTATTCGCCAGGTCCCTTACCTCGCCGCCCGATGGTACGGACATAGGTACCAGTCTGGTCGAATTCATAGAGCGCACCGGAAATAAAAAAGAAGGTACTATCCCCTAGAGCCCACTGTCCTTTGAGTACACTATCTAGGACAGGTGTATGTTCATCCAACTTTAAGCGGATAACCTTTTCGAGCCTTAGGTGCAGGCGACGGTCATCTTGGACTACGGATCGTTTGGGAATGTGTTTCAGATTGGCTGGCCAAAATAAAACGTTCTCTTGACTTCCGGCCTCGCCGATGAGCACGAGACCGGCTATTAGCCCACTCAGAGGAAAACTAAAAAATCGCTGCATGTATGACCCCAATTTCACAAGCAATGCAAAATGGTCAGAACGCTAATGAGTAGCAATTCGGTATACGCCGAATTGCTACTCATTGGGTCAAACGTGGGAACAAAATAGGGCTTTCGCCAACTCAAGAGGTCAAAACCTCTTAGCAACGAAAGAGTCGCGTCCTCGGCAGTACTAGCATTCCGTGCGAGTGGCCCTTCCGGGATCCGCTCGTTTCGTTCCGATAGAAGCACAGTTTTTGTTAGGGTTCCAAACGATCGTACACATTTCCATCGGAATGTATTTCCGGCAGCCATTGGGAAGATCGAGGATATCGTCTCCAGTATCCGTCCAACGGCCCCTTTCATTATTGTATGCCTGAACCTTGTTAGGCTCATAGGCGGGCTGGGGTTTGTGCAGCTTTTCCATAATAAATCCTCCTGTGTTACGGATTGGATAAATGGAATTAGGACTGCGCCTATCAGTTCCCACTTTACTTAACACTAAGGCAAAAAGTGTGCCTATATGTCATATTAGGATTAGTTCTGTTAATAACCTGTTGTTTATAATGACTTTACTTCGATAATTTCCATTTTTTTCTACTTTAATATGGATATCGGAGTCGTATTAAAACAAGGTATAATCGTATTGAAACAAGGTATAATCGTATTGAAATACGATATTGACATAACACTTCTTTTGAACTATTTATACGATTCCGAAGCATTTATCCATCTCGCTATGATTCCTATTCTACTCAAGCGAGTCATGCCCTAGCCCTAAACGAGTTTTAAGATGATCTCTCAGAATATAATCAGCCAAAGCCCAGCCATGACCAAAGTCTTGGAGCAACTCCAACTAGTAGCACAGACTTCTACGACAGTCCTAATACTAGGCGAGACTGGAGTAGGCAAGGGTATGTTGGCCCAGCGTGTCCACACCCTTAGCCTGCGTCAAGCAAACCCCTTTGTCATGGTCAATTGCGGAGCTATACCGACCGGACTAGTCGAAGACGAACTGTTTGGCCATGAAAAAGGGGCCTTTACCAGTGCCGTAGGGCGGCGGATCGGCCGGTTTGAGCAGGCGCATAAGGGTACCCTATTTTTCGATGAAATCGGCGACTTGCCCTTAGAGGCACAAACGACGCTACTCCACGTTCTCGAAGACCACCGCCTGCTTCGAGTCGGCGGAGAAGCATCTATCAAAGTGGATGTCCGCATAATTGCCGCGACCAACCGAGATCTACGACAAGCAGCTGAAGCGGGGACATTCCGAAAAGATCTATTCTACCGCTTGGACGTGTTCCCGGTAATGATTCCGCCCTTGCGGGAACGCCGCGAGGATATACCGGTCTTGGCAGAACACTTTGCGCGCCTGTTTGCCCAAGAGCTACAGCGACCCGCGCCGCGCCTGAGCAAAGAGGTACTAATGCATTTGCAGAGACCGGATTATAATTGGCCGGGGAATGTGCGCGAGTTAGAGCACCTGATTCAGCGGGCGGTGATTATATGCCAAAGTGATTCCATACGATTGGAGGATGTGCAGATCTCAACTGAAGACTTAGCCAAGGCACCTACGATGCTTGAACAGGGAGTTGTAGCCAAGGTGGACCAGATCGCCGAGAAGGTGGACCAGATCGCCGAGATCGAAAAGAAAATGCTTATAGAAGCACTCGAAACCACGAATTGGGTGATCTATGGAATGCAAGGCGCAGCATACTTGTTGGGCATGAAGCCAGAGCGCCTGCGTTCCCGCATGCGCGTACATGGCCTGCAAAAACCAAAGAAACCGTCTTAGAAACTGTATGAAACCCCTAGGGCGCATTGGGTGGGGCATTCCCGCATAAGAAGTCGCCCCGTGCCACGACATGCGCAGGAATCCAGCGGTCCATATTGTTGCCGAGATCGCTATCAAGTGGGCATTCCCACTTGCGCGGGAATCAGCGGGGGAGCCTGCCTACATACAAACGACAGCCCTCAGCGTTTTCCGACAGCCTCTAGGATGCGTAGGTCTGTTCGACGAGCGTGCGATAGCGCTCGACGATCGCCTTGGGCACGATCTTCTTCAGGCCCTTGGTCAGGGTGCCGGCATCCTCGCTCAGCGGCTCGGGCAAGAGCGCGACGCGCTGCGGCCGCTGGTAGCCCGGCAGGCCAGCGGCCGTGGCCTCGGCGAGAAATCCTGCGCGGATCCGCTCGCCCAAGATCGGATGCGTGCGCAGCGCGGCCTCGTCCTCCAGCGGCAATCCGTCAAGGCCGCTCTTTTTTGCTTCCTCCACATCCACGGTCACCAACGGCAGCGGATAGTCGCGCTGTTGGTCGCCGTACACGACGACATGTTCGACTAGGGATACCCGGGCGAAAATGCGCTCCAAGGCTTCGGGATTGACGAACTCGCCGTTGCGCAGCTTGAACTGTCGGCCAACTCGCCCGTGGAACGAGAGGAAACCTTCGTCGTCCATGCTGAACAAATCGCCGGTCCGATACCAGACCTGGCCACCTTCTTCCACTAACACCTGCTCGGTCTGCTCCGGGTCGTGCAAATACCCGCGCATGACGTTGGGGCCGCTGGTCCACAACTCCCCGATCTGCTCGCCGCTGGGCCTGCACTCGTCCTGTGCTGGATCGCTGTACCCGATTTCCGCCCCATCTTCAGCCACGATTTTTACCGCCTGCAACGGCCTTCCCACCGTGCCGCTTTTGCGGCCGTCGAGATGGTTGGCGGCAATCAGCGGCGCACACTCGGTTGTGCCGTAGCCCTCGTACGTGGTGATATCGAGCACTTCGTGAAAGAAGTCCAACGCCTTGGGATCGGCCTTGGCTGAGCCGACGATCAAAAGTTCGAGGTGAGGCCCGACCCGCGTGGCGAGTTGGGCGCGAATTTTGCCGACTATTGAACGGCCTATGGCCGCCCAAAAGAGCGTGTCGACCAGCCCGGCCTCGCCGCGCACCGCCCGCTCCTTAGCCGCAACCGAGCGCTGGATCAAGCGCCCCTTGAGGCCGCCAGCATCGATTTCCTTGCGCACATTGCCGTACACTTTGTCGAGTATCAGCGGCACAGTGAGAAAGCCTTCCGGCTCTGAGAGGCGAATATCGCTGAGGACGCGGTCGGGCGAGCGCGCCAAGTCCAAAATCCACCCTTTGGCCAAGGGATAGTAGATGTTGAGAATGCCCATGGAGTGATAGTCGGGCGCCGACTTGAACAGGCGCAGCGGCTGGCGCTTGCTAATTACGTCCCAAACTTCTTCGACGTTGGCGACGATATTGGCGTGGGTCTGGATCACGCCCTTGGGCAAGCCAGATGAACCCGAGGTATAGAGAATTTTCGATTCATCTTCTGGCAGCACCTCAACCTCGGGCACGGCCGCGCGGCTCTCCGCTAGCCCTTGCCAAGGGATCGCGTCTTCAGCTTGGCCCTCGGTCAACGCAATCCGCGGCGTCTTGTCCAGCCGATCGCGGACGGCACCAAACCGCTCGTAGCCCTTGCGGTCCACGACCAGCAGTTCGACCGCAGAGTGCGCGATGCTGTGGGCGAGCACCTCGTCGGGCGACTGGATGCACAGCGGCACCGCACTGACCCCAATGCAGTCGGTCGCCAGAAAGATCAAGAGCGGTTCGCTGCCGCCATCGGTGAGAATGCCCACGCGCTGACCTTTGGCCAAGCCCTCGGCCGCAAGACCCGCCGCCAGCCGGTCGCGGCGATTTTTGAGCTCGGCATAGGTCGCGGGCTGATAGCTCAAGGTGCGGCTACCTTCTACGGGCTTGAGCTCTCGAATGGCCGTCTGTTCGGCATGGGTTGCGAAGCTATGATCGAGCAGTTCCTTTAGCGTTTGTCCCATCGCAAACCTCTTTCTGGTGAGTTGTGTCGTTGTCGTTTGCGGCCGCAGCCATTGCACCAGCGGCCCGGCGACCGCATCTTCCCTTGTATGAATTTTCGCGGCAACTGCGCCTTTGTCTTGCTGCTCTCGCTCTATCCGGTCGTCTCTTCGGCTCAGCCCTCGGTGGCCATGTTCGGCTACTCGCTCAGCATGGGCAGCGTAACTGTCGACCAAGAGCAGCTATATCGCCTCAGTCTCCGGCCCGACTTCCCCCTAGGCCGCTTGGGCATTGGCCTCGACTTAGAGCTGTTTGTCGAGCGCAACGGCGACCTCGGGTCGCGCGGCTGGAAGGCCGGTTCGTCAACCCAGACCTTCGACTCGATTCTGCGCAAAATTTACTACGTGCGCTATGGCCGTCCCAATGACGCGGTGTACGTCAAAATGGGCGCACTCAGCGATGTGACGTTGGGGTACGGCCTCATCATGGACAACTACCGCAACACCCTGCACTATCCCGGCATCAAGAAAACCGGACTCCAGTTTCGCATCGCCAATTTAGCCGGCACTAATATCGGACTCGAAGGAGTAATCAACAACCTCCAAGACTTCCAAGAAGGCGGTGCCCTCATCGGGCTGCGGACCTTTGGCTACGCCGCCGCCCTCGAAGTGGGCGTAACCTTTGTGGCCGATCTCGACCAGTATAGCGGCCTGCGCGACAGCGATTCCGACGGCGTACCCGACCCCATCGACGCCTTCCCGGAAGACGGCCAATTCGCCCTCGACAACGACGCCGACGGCGTACCCGACCACATCGACAGCGACGATGACAACGACGGCATCATCGACGCCGACGCCGGCAGCGGCCTCTCCGCCGACATCGCCTCCACCTTGTTGGGGCTCAACGCCAATTACGGCAACGCCTTTCCAGTGGACCAAGACGTGGACCGCCAGAAACCCTTCAACAAAAACCACGTTGACCAAGACTTCTTTTCTATCTTGGGCTTAGACCTAGCCTACCCGCTCATCCGCAACCTAGGCTTAGCACTCAAACTCTACGGCCAATTCGCCCTGCTGATCGACGATGACGACGCCCTCTCCAGCTTTGAGGCGCGACAGCAGGGCGTCTCCCCGGGCAACCGCCAAGCGACCGGGTTCGGACTCGCCGCCCCAGGCCTGTGGCTGTCTTTAGGTCCGCTCAAGGGCCAACTGGACTTCCGCCACTTCCGCCGCGATTTCGACTCGCGCTACTTCGACGAGCTGTACGAACTCGATCGCGCATATCTCGACCTCGCCACCGGACAGGCCCAATCCAAGGACGCGCAGCTCGGCCATAGCAACGAGCTCTCCGGCTTCTTCGGGCACTTGGGCACGGAACTCGGCTCATACGCGTACGCCTCGGTTTCCTATCAGTACCTGACCGGCACCGACATCCCAAAACAGCAGCTCATCGCCAGCGCATCCCTGTCGCGCAAACTGCTCAAGTATGTCCCTCGTCTCAAGCGTGCGTACGCTTACTTTCACAAGAACAACATCGGCCGGAACCCCAACGAAGACGGCACCGGTCGAGATGATTTCTTCGAGCCGACCAAGGACACCTTCTACGGCTTTGACATCGAACTGAACATGAAAGAAGGCACCTCGGTGCGCTGGGATACTCGCTTCCTCTTTGAGCGCACGGCCAGTAGGCGCTTGCAGCGCCACAAAGTCATGACCCTCGAAACCGTATTCGACTTTTAAGGTGAAAATCACGCGCGTATCCGCCCATTACCTGCGCCTGCCTGATGTCACCGCCCGCTGCGACGGCACGCAGGACACCTGTCTGATCCAAGTAGAAACCGACGCCGGCATCACCGGCTGGGGCGAGGTTGATTCGGCCCCCACCGTGGCCAAGGCCGTCGTTGAGGCCCCGCTTTCTCACCAGATTAGCAACGGCCTGGCCAACGCGCTGGAGGGCCTAGACCCACTGGCCATCGACGTATGCGGCGATCGCATGATCGAGGCAGCCAACTACTACGGCCGCGTCGGCGTGGGTACGCACGCTATGGCTGGCGTCAACCTCGCGCTGTGGGACATTGCCGGCAAAGCGCACGGCTGCCCGGCCTACAAGTTGCTCGGGGGTCCCTATCAAACCAAGTTCCGCGCCTATTGCTCCATCCTCTTCGGCGCCACGCCGCAAGAGACGGGCGAACAGGCACGCCGCTTTGCCGACCAAGGGTTCACGGCCATCAAGTTTGGCTGGGGGCCGATGGGGCAGAGCGAGGCCAATGACATCGCCTTAGTGCGTGCAGCGCGGAAAGGGGCCGGGCCGGATGTGGACATCTTGGTGGACGCCGGGCAGGTATGGGACTGGAAAACCGGCCTCAAGCGCGCCGAGCAGTTCGCCGAGTATGGCATATTCTGGCTCGAAGAACCTCTGCACCCCGAAGATGTCGCGGGCTATGCTCAGCTCTGCGAGCGCAGTCCAGTGCCCATCGCCACGGGCGAGGCCGAATCGCGCTATCGAGATTTTGAACGACTGCTCGTCAAGGGCCGCATCGACTGGGTGCAGCCGGATCCGGGCCGCTGCGGGCTTTCGACCATGGTCGAAGTCGGCCGCCTCGCTCACCGCCTGCACCGCAAGGTCGTCAACCACTCGTTCAAAAGCGGCATCACCATCGCCGCCGCCCTGCACGGACTGGCGGCAGTCCCCCACGGCGAGATCTTTGAATACTGCATGGCCGAATCGCCCTTGCGCCACGACCTAACGCACGAAAAGTTCGCCGTTGTCGATGGGTGCGTTCACGTGCCGGAGGGCCCCGGGTTGGGCGTGACGATCGACGAAGCGATCGTGGAAAAGTACCTAGTACATTAACCCAAAGGTTTCCCATCATGCCCGAGCAATCCATACTCATTATAGATGGCCACCTCGACTTGGCCTTCAACGCCCTGCACCACCGCCGCGACCTCACCCAAGACATCCGCGTCTTGCGCGAGCGCGAAGACCCCAAACCGCCAGGCCCTTCGCACCCTGACTCGCTGCGCGACAGAAAGCGCCCCGAAAGCACCTCGCACGGCACCGCCACCGTATCGCTGCCGCAGATGCGCCAAGGCTGCGTTGGAATCGCGCTCTCGACCATCATGAGCCGAGTGCAGATACCCACCGGCCCCCTCGACGACGGCATGAGAACCCAAGAAGCAGCCCACGCCATCGGCCAGTCGCATCTTCACTATTACAAAGCACTAGCGCACGAGGGCCAGCTGCGCTTCATCCGCGACGCAACGGAACTCGACGCGGCTATCGCCGCTTGGCAAAACCCCGACTCAACAACGCCGATCGGCCTGATTTTGAGCATGGAAAGTGCCGACCCCATCTTGGATCCCGAGCAAGTAAGCTGGTGGTGGGAACAGGGTCTGCGCTCGGTGGGGCTGACGCATTTTGGCGCCAATACTTGGGGGCATGGCACCGGCACGCACGGCGGGCTATACGCCGATGCTTATCCCCTGCTCGACGCACTCGCCGCAACAAACATCGCCCTGGACCTGACCCACGCTTCGGACTTGGTCTTCTGGCAGCTTTTGAACTACTGGCAAGGTCCCGTCCACGCCAGCCACTGCAACTGCCGCGCCCTCGTCCCCGGCCAGCGCCACCTCAGCGACGAGATGATCCAAGCCATCGCCGAGCGCGGCGGCGTCATCGGCGTGGTCTTCGCCGAGTTCATGCTCAATCCCTCGATCAACTTCGACGACCCAGCGACCTATCCGCAAACAGCCCGCCGCTCCATGTCGGCCGTCGTCGATCACATCGACCACATCTGCCAGCTCGTCGGCACCTGCGAGCACGTCGCCATCGGCTCCGACCTCGACGGCGGCTTCGGGCGCGAAATGGCCCCCATTGACTACGACACCATTGCCGACCTACAGCGCTTCCTCGACATCCTCGACCGGCGAGGCTACTCGACCCACGACATTGCGGCCATCGCCCACGGCAACCTCGCACGCTTCTTCCGCCAAGCCTGGAGCTAACACCATGCTCATTCTCGACAGCCACCTCGATCTAGCTTTTTCCGCTCTGCAAATCAACCGCGACCTGACGCAAAAGGCGGCTACCGTGCGCGTCCACGACTCGGTGGCGACTATGGAAGGCTTTGGCTCCTGCACGGCGACCTTCCCCGAACTGCGCCGTGGCAAGGTCGGCCTCTTCTGCGGCACGGTGATGTCGCGCTTAGACCTAGGCGACCGCTGGACCCGCACTGGCATGTACTGCCAAGCCCAATGCCACGGCGTTGGCCGCGGGCATTTGGCGTACTATCAAGCACTCGAACGGGCGGGTTTGCTCCGGTTCGTCAAAAGCATCGCGGATCTAGATGAAACCATCGCCGCTTGGCAAAATCCCGACCCAACCACTCCCTTCGGCCTAATCCTCGCCATGGAGAGCGCCGATCCCATTTTAGGCCCGGACCAAGTGCCCGAATGGCGCGAACTTGGCTTGCGCCTAGTGTCGATATCGCATTACGGCACCAGCACCTATTCGCACGGCACCGGCACCGAAGGGGGGCTGTTGCCACCAGCCAAACCTCTGCTCGACGCACTCAAAGCGGCCGGCATCATCATCGACTTGACCCACTTAACCGACCAAGCCCACTGGGAACTTTTGGCCGGGTACGACGGCCCGGTCTGCGCCTCGCACCACAACTGCCGCGCCCTCGTCCCCGGCCAGCGCCAGCTCACCGACGAAATGATCCGCTCCATCGCCGAGCGCGACGGAGTCATCGGCACGGCCTTTGATGCGTGGATGCTCGATCCGGGCTGGCAGCGCAAAGTCCCCGCTTTTGAACAGCTTACCAACGCCACCTTGGAAACCGTCGCCGACCACATCGACCACATCTGTCAGCTTTTGGGCACTTCGCGCCATTGCGGCATTGGCACCGATCTCGACGGCGGCTTCGGCACCGAACAAGCCCCGCGCGACCTCAACACGATCGCCGATTTGCAAAAACTCCAGCCCATTCTCGCGCGCCGGGGCTACTCGCCCGCCAACATCGCTGGCATTTTCGCCGGCAACTGGATTCGGCTCTTCAAAGACGTGTGGAGCCGCTCTTGATCTGCCATAGCCTCTAATTCGCTCCTCTTTCGTTACAAGTCGTCCAAATTTTTCTTTCCTTCTTGTCATTAACGCCATTTATCCCTATACTTTGCTCAAATTAATTACATAATAACTCTCAAACCATTTTTCTGATGGAGAAATCGACATGGCGAGAGGAGCCGACAAAGTTATCGAAGCACTCGACCGCTTCGGCGTCGAGTACGTCTTTGGCCATCCGGGCGGCGCTGCCATGCCCATTTTCGACGCGCTGCTCAACTCCAAGCAAATCCGCTTCGTCCTCACTCGGCACGAGCAAGGCGCGACCCACATGGCCGACGGCTACGCCCGGGCAACCGGCAAGCCCGGCGTGGCCCTCGTAACCTCTGGCCCAGGTGCCACCAACACCATCACCGGCCTGCTAACCGCGCTGATGGACTCCTCGCCCATCATCGCCCTCACCGGCCAAACCGTCACCCCTATGCTCGGCAAAGACGCCTTTCAGGAGGCCGATGTATTCGGCATCTCCATGCCCGTCGTCAAGCACTCCTATCTGGTCCGAGATCCCAACGACATCCCTCGCGTGATGACCGAGGCCTTTCACATCGCCACCACGGGTCGCCAAGGGCCGGTGCTCGTGGATCTGCCCAAGGACGTCACCCAAGGGGCTCCTTTCCCCGAATGCACTACTGACTTCCCAGCAAAGGTGTACCTGCCTGGTTACACTTGGCAGACCAAGCCCGCGCCCGAGTTGCTCAAAGCCGCCGCCGCCCTCCTGCGCCGCAGCAAGCGTCCCCTGCTTTACTTGGGCGGGGGCTGCATCGCCTCGGGCGGTCACGAGGCCGCCAGGGCCTTTGCCGAAAAGACGCGGATGCCGGTGACCAACACCCTACTCGGCAAGGGGGCGTTCCCCGAGCAGCACGCGCTTTCGGTGGGAATGCTCGGCATGCACGGCACGGCCTACGCCAACAAGGCCGTCGTCGGCTGCGACCTGATCATGTCGGTGGGCGGGCGTTGGGACGACCGGATCACGGGCAAGCTGGCGGAATTCTGCCCAGACGCAAAAAAGATCCACATCGACATCGACCCCGCCGAATACGGCAAAGTGGTCATACCCGACGTTTTTATCGAAGGCGATGCGCGCCAAGTACTCGAAGAGCTAGTCAACTATGTCGAGCCGCTAGACACGGCCGCTTGGCTGGCCCAAATCGACGAGTGGAAGGACAAATACCCGCTCAAATACGGCAAGCGCGGTGGCCTCAAGATGCAGGCCGTCATCGACCGCCTCTACGAGCTGACCGCGGGTCGCGCTGTGGTGACCACGGACGTCGGCCAGCACCAGATGTGGGCGGCCCAGTTTTACAAGACAGCGCACCACCGCCAGTGGCTTTCCTCCGGTGGTGCTGGCACCATGGGCTTTGGTTTTCCCGCGGCCGTCGGCGCTCAGTTTGGTCGCCCCGAAGAGACCGTGGTCGCCATCTGCGGCGACGGCGGTTTCCAGATGACCCTGTGCGAACTAGCCACCGCCGTCGTCCATCGGCTGCCGATCAAGATCGTAGTCCTCGACAACAAGTACCTAGGGATGGTCCGCCAGTGGCAGAATCTGTTCTTTGACAATCGCCTCTCTGGCGTCGATCTGGAAGGCAACCCGGACTTCGTCAAACTGGCCGAAGCCTACGGGGCCAAGGGCTTCCGCATCCGGCGCACCGCCGACATTGACAAAGTGCTCAAGCAAGCGCTCGACCACGACGAAGGCCCCTGCGTCATTCACGCTGAGTGCGAAAAAGAAGACAACGTCTTCCCGATGATTCCCGCCGGGGCTGCGCTCACCGATATGCTGATCGAGGCTCCCAAGCAGAAACTGGCTCAACCCAAAGGAAGCACCTAATGCCGACAACTGCCATTGACTTTGCCGCCGCCGATCTCAATGCCCGCCAAGAGGCGGTGGACGCGCCACAACTCAGGCCGACCGAACCCCAGCAGAAAACTACCATCGGCTTGTTGGTCAACGACCGTCCCGGCGTCCTAGTGCGGATCGCCCAGTGTTTTGCCCGCCGGGCCTACAACATTGAGAATCTGGTCGTTTCGCCGGCTCACATCCCCCAGTGTTCGCGCATGACCATTACCACCATTGGCCCCGCTGCCGAACTACACCAAATCATCCTGCAGCTCAACAAGCTAGTCGATGTCATCCACGCCAAAAACCATTCGGGCGGCAACGCCATTACCCGCGAATTGGCGCTCTTTAAGGTCGGCTGCTCGGTCGAAGAGCGCACCGAAGTTTTGCAGATTACCGAGGTCTTTCGCGGTAAGGCGGTCGATATATCGGAAGCCACCATCACCATTGAGGCCACGGGCACTACCGAGAAAATGGACGCACTCGAATCGCTCTTGAGCAAATTCGACCTCAAGGAGATGGTGCGTACTGGCAAGGTGGTCATGGCTCGGGGCAACGAGCCGACATAAAAAAGGGGAACGGACCGCGCCCGTCCCCCTTTTCTCTTCTGTATTCTCCCTTAAAACGCCAGGCCTAATTGGGCAAAGACCAAGCGACCAATCTCCGGCGCGCCAACAAAAGTCCGGTGCCTGTTGTCGAGTGCGTTGGAAACATCCACCCCGAGCCGCAAGTTGTTGCCAAACGGCAGCAAATAACTCGCGTTCAAATCGAGCAGCGAGTACGCGTCCACATCCCCGACGAACACCCCGGACTCTTGGCGAAACGCCCCCACATAGCGCCACTGCGCCCCTAGGGTTAGTTGCGGCTGGTCAAAGGTGTAGGACGTTCCCACCTTGAACTTGTTGCCCGGCGCGTTGAGCACTATGTCGGCGATGCCATCGACGTTCTTAAATAAAGTCTTATCGACATAAGAGTAGCTGCCCGTTAGCGACCATTGGTCGCTCGGGAAATAAGCCAAGTACACGTCCAAGCCGTTCAGGTCGATCACGCCAAAGTTGCGGTAGGTCAATATCACCGCCGTGGGATCGTAGGCTTGCTCCGGCGTAACCGTGCCAAACGGGATGCTCGCGGCCCCACCGGCAAACAAAGAGACAACTTCATCCACGGGCGAGCCGTTGCCGTTGCCAGACAAGGTGCCCGGGACCTGCATCTTGTCGAGGGGGGCAACCGCCTCGGCCAACTCTGCATTTTCGGCCAGCACCGCTCCAACGCTGGTTCCCAGTGCCGCTCCGAGGCTAGCCGGATCGAGGAAAACATTGGGCGTCTGCACCTGAATCGGCGAGACAAAATCCTTTATCCGCGTGTTGTATAGATCGGCCGCTACTACCAGCCTCTCGCCGACTATCCCCTTGTAGCCCAATTCAAAGGTCTCGGTCGTAGTAGAGCGGGTCAGCGGCACGTCGAACACATCGGCTACCCGATCAAAGGGAGCCGAATCGCCAGCCGCCACCTTCTCGAGGTTGAGCATGAGCAGGGCGTTGTCCAAGCCCGTCAGTTGCTCGGGCACCAGCTCAGCTAACCCTCCCAACAACTGCTGGGCAGCCGCCTCGGCCGCGGCTGGGTCCAGATCTTGCAGCACGCCTATTTGAGCCGTCGCCAGCCCCAGAAAAAGCGGTGTATTGAGCCTGCTCAACACGCCGCCGCGCCCTAACCCCCACATCACATTGGTAAACGTCGGATCCCCCAAGTCGATGTAGTCGGACGGATCCATCCCGGCCACCGGCGCAAAAGACGAGCGAAACTGTGGCCGGCCATTGCCCGAACGAGCAAAAGTCCAGCCGCTAGCAAACCCCTCGCGATAAGTTCCCTGCGCCCGGATATCTATCGCCGGCGCAAAACCTAGCGTCGGAGCAAAGGCCGCACCAAGGCCGAAAGGATCGGGGGACGAGCGGATGTCCAAATAGAGGTTGTTACTCGACGGGGTCGCAAAGGCGCGGTTGTACGTCAGCCGCAGGATCTGAGTCTCTCTAGGCTTGAAGACGAGCCCGGCGCGCGGCGAGATTTCGCCTTCGGGAATGCGGTTGTGGTCGTCGTAGCGCAAGGCCACCACCAAGTCGAGCATCTCGCTTAGGGCCGTCTCGCTCTGTACGTAGGCTCCGAACTCGTCGATATGATCGTAGTCCTCGTTGCCACCGTTGATGGTTCCCTCGGTATCGGGCCGCGTCAACAGCACATCGACCCCGTACGTAAAGTGCTGCCGAGTCCCCAGGGCCGCCGAGTGCTGGACCTGGAGCGCGGTCAGCTTGGAGTTATCGACAATCGAATTGCCATCGCGCAGGATAAAAGTGTCGCCCGCATTGCTCGCATTCTGGAATACCTGAGCGAACCAATTCTTGTAGAGCAGGCGCAGCTGGACGTAGTTGTACGTCCAGTCTCGAACTTGGCCAGCACCCAAGCCGGTCAACTCAATCTGATTAGCCTTGTTGTATCCGGCGGCCAAAATGGCCGTCAAGTCGTCCGATACCTCGTAATCCAAGCGCGCTTCGGCACTCTGGCGTTCGACGTCAAAATTGCGCGATGGAATGTCTGGATTGGCGGCTCTAGCCTGCACCTCTACGGGGTCTTCGTATTCCCAGTCCATTCCCGTATAGTATTGGGCCGAGACCTTGTAGCCGAGGCGGTCGCCAGCCACCCCGGCGTGGCGCATACCGACCTTGCGCACACTCCGCTCGCCAACGCCCAAGTTGACATTGGTCCCCGCCGAAGTAAAGGGCGAGCGGGTGATAATGTGCATCACGCCGTTGGCGCTATTCGGGCCGTAAAGCGCCGACCCCGGCCCCAACACCACCTCAATGCGCTCGATGTCGTCGTTGGTCACCGGAATGAAGTTGTAGGCATTTAACCGCAGCGAGGGAACGCGCGCAATGCGATTGTCGGTCAGCGTCAGCAGCGCACCCGAAAAGACATTGTTGAAGCCCCGCACCACCACATTGCTCTGCGCCAAGCCGGTCTGAGAAAAATCTACCGCCGGCAGATCGCGGATGTGCTCGGCAACGCTGAGCGCCGGCCGATTGCGGATCTCTTCGGCTTCAACTAGCGCCACCGAGGCCGGGGCTTCGAGGGCTTTTTCCTGCCGCCGCGAAGCCGAAACTACGCTCTGGTCGAGGAAGATGATCCCCGTTGCCAACGCCAGCCTCAGCACCTGTTCACCGGCGACGATGTCCACCCCTTCTCGCATTAGGGCCCGATAGCCAATATGCGTGACGCGGAGCTGGTACTCGCCGACCGGCAGTGCCTCCAAGCGGAAGCGACCCGCTTCGTCGGTAGCGGTGCCGGTCTTGCCATCGGCCAGCAGGTCGCTGACCAGAACGACGTTAGCCCCAGGGATGGCTTCGCCCGCCGGCCCCATCACGACACCGGAAAGCGTTCCTTCTGCGCCGAAGGCGACGCTCGCCCACAGCACCAGAGTATATAAAAGCAATTGGCACTTCATACACTGACTCCTTGTTTGGGATTCCAAATCTACCCCCGAGCATCCGACCCCGCTACCCTCGCCACCCAAAAGTAATATCGCAACGCACGACCGGGCAAAGGCAAATCTATCTATCTCCTCTTCCCAACCTTGCTCCGTTCCAAGTCTCGCCCTATTGATTTCCCGCGCCTCCATTGCGTATTTTCCCAACCCTAATTCCCCTATGCTATCGGAGACTTATTCCATGCCGGACCAACTCAAGCTCGCCTTTATTGGCTGCGGTGCCATCGCCCGCTTTCACCTCGACGGCATCAAGGCCCAAGCCCCCCGCATCGACGTCACCGCGTTAGTCGATCTCGACGAATCCAAAGCCCAAGCCTACGCCGCTGAAACCGGCGGGCAGGCCTTCACCTCGCTCGACGAGGCCCTCGCAAAAGGCGACTTCGACGCCGTCGACATCATGTTGCCCCACGACCTACACGAACCCATCGCCCTCCAGTGCTTTGCCGCCGGCAAGCACGTGCTCTTGGAAAAGCCCATGGCCCCCACCCTCGACGCCTGCGACCGCATTCTCTCGGCCGCCCGCGCGGCCCCAGGCATCTTCATGGTCGCGGAAAACAGCCAGTACTGGCCCGAAATTGTCGAGGCCCAAAAACACCTTGCCGCCGGAGCCATCGGCGAGATCATCACCGCTCGTGCGGCCTTTGTCTATCCTTTTGACTCCTACTGGTTCAAAGAGGAACGGCCCTGGCGCTACGAAAGGGGACGCACCGGCGGCGGTATCGCCATCGACGGCGGCTCGCACTGGATCCGGCCCTTGCGCATGTGGATGGGCGAAATCAAAGAAGTGGTCGGCGTGTTGGGGCACCCGCTCGCGCAAATGGAGGGCGAATCCCTCGCCCGGGCGCTCTTCCGCTTTGACTCGGGCAAGACCGCCATCTTCGACGCCATGATGATCGACGCGGTTCTCGCCCCCGATCCTTGGTGGCGCATTACCGGCACCAAGGGCGAGCTGACCATCAACGCCGCTCTCGACGGCGCCGAACTCTTGCTGTGGGATGCAGACCATCCCGACGGCAAGCGGCTTTTTGCCAGTCGAGGGTACGCCGAATCCTTTGGCCCCGAGCTAGCCGATTTTGCCGCCGCCGTCCTCGACGGCAAGGCCCCGGACGCGCCGGCCGAGCACGCGCTCGGCGAGTTGCGCACCGCCTTGGCGCTCTATCGCTCGGCCGCTAGCCAGCGCTGGGAACAGGTGTGGGCGTAATGCTTGCACGAACCGCTCCTTTGGGATATATTCAGGCCGTTCCTTGAAGCACCGATCATGTTCGACCCTTGGACTCTTCCCAGCACCCAAATTCGCCCCTTTTTCAAGCTCAGCGGCAAAGGCTGTCAAGGCCAAGATGCCCTCTCAACTCACAACGTATTATATAGAATAGGAAAGCAATGACGGAAAAGTACGTATATCTATTCGGCACCGCTCAATCCGAAGGCGACAAGGAAATGCGCAACTTGCTAGGCGGCAAAGGTGCCAACCTCGCCGAAATGGCCCAGCTTGGCCTGCCCGTCCCAGCCGGTTTTACCATCACCACCGAAGTTTGCACCTATTACTACCACCACCACCAAACGTATCCCAGCGAACTCAAAGACCAAGTGGAACGCGCCATTGCCGCGGTCGAAAAGACCATGGACATGCGCTTTGGCGATGCGGCCAACCCGCTTTTGCTTTCCGTGCGCTCTGGAGCCAGAGTGTCCATGCCCGGCATGATGGAGACCGTGCTCAACCTCGGCCTCAACGACGAAATCGTCCAAGGGCTTATCGGACAATCGGGCGACCCGCGCTTTTGCTACGACGTGTACCGCCGCTTCGTGCAAATGTACGGAGACGTGGTCATGGGTTTGCGGCCCGAAGACGAAAAAGAAACAGACCCTTTCGAGGCCCTGCTCAACGCGAAAAAGCATGCACGCGGGGGCGCGCTCGACAGCGAACTGAGTGCCGAAGACCTGCGCGAATTGGTCGCCGAGTTTAAGGCCGAGATCGCCAAGCGACTCAACCGCGAGTTCCCGGAAGACCCCCACGAGCAGTTGTGGAATGCCATCGGCGCCGTCTTCGGCTCTTGGCAGGGCCAACGCGCCATCCGCTACCGCGAAATCGAAGGCATCCCCCACGACTGGGGCACGGCCGTCAACGTCCAGTCCATGGTGTACGGCAACATGGGCGACGATTGCGCCACGGGCGTGGCCTTCACGCGCAACCCCTCCACCGGAGAGAAGCACCTCTACGGTGAGTTCCTCATCAATGCACAAGGCGAAGATGTAGTCGCTGGCACCCGCACCCCCCAACCCCTGTCCGAGCTCAGCAGCCACATGCCGCAGGTGTACGAGCAGTTCCAAGCGATCTGCGACCAGCTAGAGCCGCACTACCGAGACATGCAGGATGTGGAGTTCACGGTCCAGAAGGGCAAACTGTGGATGCTGCAAACGCGCAACGGCAAGCGCACTGGGGCGGCGGCGGTCCAAATTGCCGTGGACATGGTCGCCGAAGGGCTGATCGCACAAGAGGAAGCCCTCCAGCGCGTCACGCCCGATCAACTCGACCAACTCCTGCACCCAACATTCGACGAAGCGAGTCCCAAGGACGTCATTGCCGAGGGGCTGCCCGCTTCCCCTGGGGCGGCAACCGGCCAAGTGATCTTCAGCGCCGGAGAGGCCGAAGCACAAGCGGCTGAAGGTCAGCGGGTCATCCTAGTGCGCCAAGAGACTTCGCCCGAAGACATCGGCGGCATGGACGCAGCCCAAGGCATTCTCACCGCACGCGGGGGCGCGTCCTCTCATGCCGCCCTAGTCGCACGCGGCATGGGCAAATGCTGCGTCGCCGGCTGCGAGTCCATAGCCATCAACTATCACCAAGAATTGTTTACCGCCAATGGCAAGACCGTCCAAAAGGGCGACTGGATATCCATTGATGGCTCGTCCGGCCAAGTCATGCTAGGCCAAGTGCCCACTGTGGAGCCGAGTTTCTCGGCGGCGTTTGGAACCCTGATGGGTTGGGCCGATGGCAAGCGCCGCCTGGCCGTGCGCACCAACGCCGATACGCCACACGACTCAGAAGTGGCCCGCAAGTTCGGCGCCGAGGGCATCGGCCTGTGCCGCACTGAGCACATGTTCTTCGAGGGCGACCGCATCGTGGCCGTGCGCGAGATGATCCTCGCCTCCGACGAGGCCGGGCGACGACAAGCGCTAGCCAAGCTCAAGCCCATACAGCAGCGCGATTTTGAGGGCATCTTCACCGCCATGGACGGCCTGCCCGTAACCATACGCTTGCTAGACCCACCGCTGCACGAGTTCTTGCCCCACGAGCCAGCCCAACAACAACAGATGGCCGAGGAAATCGGCGTCCCGCTGAGCCAAATCGAGGCCAAAATCGCCTCGCTGCACGAGTTCAACCCCATGTTGGGGCATCGCGGCTGTCGCTTGGGAATCACCTACCCGGAAATCTACGAGATGCAGGTTGAGGCCATTTTCGCGGCCGCGGTCAACGTGCGCGCCAAGGGCGTCAATCCCCGGCCCGAAATCATGATTCCCCTCGTGGGAACCGAGCGCGAGTTTAGCGACCTAAAAGCCATGGTCGACCGCATCGCCGTTGCCATCGAGGGTTCTATCGAGTATCTAGTAGGCACCATGATCGAAATTCCCCGCGCCGCCCTCCTCGCCGACCAAATAGCCGAGCAAGCCGAGTTCTTTAGCTTCGGGACCAACGACCTAACGCAACTCACCTTTGGCTACAGCCGCGACGACGCGGGCAAGTTCCTGCCCGAATACGTAGCCCAAGGCATTCTCGCTGACGATCCATTCCAAACCCTCGACCAAGAGGGCACCGGCCAGCTCGTGCGCCTCGGCACCGAGCGAGGCCGCCGCACTCGTCCCCAGCTCAAAGTGGGCATCTGCGGCGAGCACGGCGGCGACCCCAGTTCGGTGGGCTTTTGCCACGAGGTGGGGCTCGACTACGTCTCCTGTTCCCCCTACCGAGTCCCCATTGCCCGCTTGGCGGCCGCCCAAGCCGCCCTGGCTGAATGAGATGCTGTCATGGGCCGGGTTATCGCCATATCCAATCAAAAAGGAGGGGTCGGCAAAACCACCACGGCCGTCAACTTGGCGGCTAGTTTGGCTGTGGCCGAGCAAAAGACCTTGCTCATCGACATGGATCCACAGGCCAATGCCACCTCCGGCTGCGGCTTTCAAAACAGCGAGGAAATCGAAACGGCCAATATTTACCACGCGCTGATCGGGCAAAGAGAGACCGCTGACGTTACCTACGAGACCAAGATATCCTTCTTGTCCTTGATTCCCTCGCACATCAACCTGACGGGTGCCGAGGTCGAGATGGTCAACATGATCGCGCGCGAGCAAAAGTTGGACGGGCTGCTCAACCAAGTCCGCGACCAATACGCTTATATCATTCTCGATTGTCCACCCTCTTTGGGGCTGCTGACTATCAACGCCCTGACGGCAGCCGACTCGGTGATGATACCCATTCAGTGCGAGTACTACGCGCTAGAGGGCTTGGGTCGGCTGCTCAACACCGTGCGCCAGATCCAACGCCATCTCAATCCCAAGCTCCAGATCGCTGGCGTCCTACTCACCATGTTCGACGGACGCCTGAACCTATCGCGCCAGGTATCTTCAGAGGTCAAGTCCTATTTCGGCAACAAGGTTTACAGGACCTCCATCAGCCGCAACGTGCGCTTGGCCGAGGCCCCTAGCCACGGCCAACCCATCGTACTCTACGACATCTTGTCGCAGGGATCGCAGGATTACATGAGCCTCGCAGGAGAAGTGATTGACCATGGGTAAGAAGCCGGTCCTCGGCAAGGGTCTCACCGCCCTCATCCCCGAGTACGCCGAACCTAGCGGCCAAGGCGACGCCTCGCGCCAAATCTTCTATATCAACGTCGATGATATAGAGCCCAATCCCTATCAAGCTCGCACTGAGTTTGACGAAGAGAGCATCAACGAACTGATGCACTCGATCCAAGAGAAAGGCGTCATCCAGCCCATCACCGTCAACCGCATCGGCCAGAGCTACCAGATTATCGCTGGCGAGCGCCGTTGGCGGGCTACCAAGAAGGCCGGGCTCCAAGAAATACCGGCGATCGTCCACGAAATCGAGTCGCAGCAAGACTTGATGGAACTGTCGCTGATCGAGAACATTCAGCGCGAAAACCTGACCCCCATCGAAGAGGCCGAAGGCTACCGTTCGCTGACCGACAAGTGCTTCCTCACACAAGAGGAAGTCGCCCGCAAGGTGGGGAAAAATCGCTCGACCGTGACCAATCTTCTCAGGCTGTTGCAATTGCCGCACGAAGTCCAAGACTTCTTGCGCCACGGTCAGCTACAGATGGGGCATGCCCGCGCGCTGCTCGGGCTCGAAGAAGACGAAGACCGGCTCGGGCTGGCCCGCCGCGCCGTCGAGGAAAAAATGGCGGTCCGCGAGGTCGAAAAGGCCGTTGCCAATCAGCGCGTGGGCCGCAAAAAAAAGAAGGCGCCCAAAGAAGTTTCCAACGACCCCCACATCCGCGACTACGAGGAGCGGTTGCAGCATCGCTTTGGCACCGCGGTCAACATCCGTCGCACCGCAGCGAACAAAGGGGCCATCCAGATCGAATTCTACAACGATGGGGATCTAGAGCGGCTACTCGACCTGATGATCGAAGGCGAATGAACCTCGGTTGGTGCCTCGCAGCCCTGTTTCTCGCCCTCGGGGCCTGTAGCTTGCTCCACGACGACCTCCCCAACGATCCCCCGACCGTACACTTGGCGCGGATGATCTGTCAGTCGCCCGGCACAACCTCCCTAGACACCTTGCTCAATAGCGCGGATGCCGTTTGCCGAGTCCAACGCGGCGGCGAGGTCCGCTTTGAAGTCCGCGCAGCCGATGCCGACGACGACCCGGTGTTCTACGAGTGGCGCGCGCCAAGCGGCCGTTTTCGCGCGGCGCAGGCCCAAGAGACCAACGCTTGGTTCGCCCCCCAAGCCATCGCTGGCTCCAGCGAGCAATTTGTCGTGCAGGTTCTCGTACTCGACCGCGACTGCGATGTCGTACCCGATTTAGCCGACCGCCAGCGCTGCGCCGCCGACGCGCGGGTGCTGGTCGAAAACTTCCTCGTGGAGGTCGTACAGCGCGAACCCCGGCTCGAAGCACCCGCCGATGTGACCAGCGCGTTTAGTGCGCCGCAGATAGTCATTGACGCTTTTGGCAGCGATCCGGACGGCGACCCGCTCGAATACCACTGGGAACCGATGGCCAAGGACAGCCTTAGCATCTGGGCGGAGGAGGCCATCCGAGACGAGGAAACCGGTCGGCAAATCGGCTCGCGTGCTACCATCGTCGCCTTTTTTGCCGGCAGCCACAAACTGCGCGTTTCCGCCAGTGACGGCGCCGCAAACATCGAGCGCGAAATCGCCCTCCACGTCTCCATTGAGACGCCTCTACCGACGGGCGGCATGGTGCGTCTAGCCCTGCCAACAGGTCGAGAATACGAGATCGATGCGTTCGAGTATCCCAATGCCAGAGGCGCGCGGCCGCAGTCGGCTTCGTTTTTCCAAGCGGCGCGCCAGTGCGCGGCCGAGGGCAAGCGTCTGTGCAGCCCAGACGAGTGGCGCACCGCTTGTCAAGCAGGCCAAACGCGGCGCTTTTCTTCGATCGATGATTTAGCCGAGTACGACGGCCGCGACCACTTTGGCGTACGCTTCTGCAACGTGCCGGGTTCGGCCTTTTCCCACTTCAGCAGCGACCCAACCGCACAACTCGCGCCTTCCGGCTCGTTTCCCAACTGCGGCAGCGCGAGTGGCGTCTTTGATTTGACAGGCAACATAGACGAGTGGACCGCCGCGCTCGATGCGGCCGGCGACCTCGCGGTGTATGTGGCCGCCAGCAGCGTATCTGCGAGCGGTGCTTGCGACGGCGCCATTCTCGTGAGCACCCTATCCACCGAAGGCCAAGACTCTTATGATATAGAAGTCTTAGCGGAAATCGCGGCCGACTCGCCCTTGCAAACCTACGAGCAGCCCCTCCTCGGCTTCCGCTGCTGCCGTTGACCTCGCGTTCCCAATGCCATGGACCAAGAACAACTCCGCCACCTGTTAGAACGAGTCGCCACCGGAGACCTCGCGCCGGGCCAAGCCTTAGAGCGGCTTAGGAACCTGCCGTTCGAAAACCTGGGGTTTGCCCACGTCGATCATCACCGCGCCCTGCGCACTGGGTTCCCGGAAGTCATTTTCGCCCAAGGCAAAACCTGCGAGCAGGTGCTGACTATCGCCGAGCGCATAATCGCGCAGGGCGCACAGGTCTTGGCGACCCGCGTCGAAGCGGCCACAGCCCAAGCACTCGTCAAGCGCTTTGACCACGCCGAGCACGATTCGCTCGCCCGCACGGTCCTAGTACCAAGCGCCGAACAGCCCACAGCCGACGGCCTCGTCGTCGTCGCCGCCGCCGGCACCTCGGACTTGCCCGTGGCCCGCGAAGCGGTCGTCACGGCCCGCGCCATGGGCGCACAGGTCGAGGAGGTTTGCGACATCGGCGTCGCGGGCCTGCACCGGCTCTTAGCGTACCGCGAACTTTTGCAGCAGGCGCGGGCCATCGTCGTCGTCGCCGGCATGGAGGGCGCACTCGCCAGCGTCGTCGGCGGGCTGGTGGATGTTCCGGTCGTGGCCGTGCCAACTAGCGTGGGCTACGGCGCGAGTTTCCACGGCCTCGCCGCTCTCTTGACCATGCTCAACTCCTGTGCGGCCGGCGTAGTTGTTGTCAACATCGACAACGGCTTTGGTGCTGGGTACGCCGCCGCCCAGATCAACCGCCGCCCCAGCCCGTACCCCGAATGATCCACGTCGCCGTGCTAGCCGGCGGCCAGAGCCGACGCATGGGCCGCGACAAGGCCCTCCTGCAACTGGGCGGGCAGACCCTGATTGAACGAGTCCTCGCCGCGGCGCACCCGCTCGGCTATCCCCGCGTCATCATCGGCCATCCCGCCACCTATGCCCACCTCGGTCTGTCCGTCCATCCTGACCACTCCCCCGGGCTTGGGCCGCTGGGCGGCCTGTACACCGCGCTCAGCACAATCTCCACACCCGTGCTCCTCCTCGCCTGCGATTTGCCCTTTCTCACTCCAGCTTTTCTCCGCCACCTCGTCGGCCGACGCGGGTCGCATCAAGCGGTCGTGCCCTACGCAGCCACCGGGCTGCAACCACTCTGCGCCCTCTACGATCCGTCCTGCTTAGCGGCCGTACAAGCGGCCGTACAAGCCGGTCAGCTCGGCATGCGCGACCTCTTGCGCGATCTGAGTTTGGATGTAGTAAGGGAAAGGGACTGGCGGCCCTACGACGAGCGCGGCCTGCTTTTTGCCAATCTCAACGCGCCCGCAGAGTACGAGCGGGCGCAAGCCGCACTCCTAAAATCCAGCATCCACCACGCTCAGCACCAACAATAGCGGCAGATAGAGAACCGAAGCCTTGAGCAGCCACCGCGCACTGGTCGCCGAGCGCGAGAAGCTAAGCGCGAGACCGGAGGCCAAAAACAGCGCACCCAACACCACCGCGCCGGCGAGATAGAACGGGCCGGTAAGCCCCATAAACGAAGGCAATACCGAAAAAATCAGCAGCAGCACCAAGTAGCCCACGACCTGCCAGCAGGTGCTGTTCCCATCCGGCTCGACGACCGGCAACATCTTGAAACCGCCGCGTCGGTAGTCGTCGCGGAAGATCCAAGCAATGGCGTAGAAATGCGGGTGCTGCCAAGCAAAGAGAATGAGAAACAGGACCACAGCACCCGGGTCAATCGCGCCGGTCGCCGCCGTCCAGCCCCCTACGGGCGGCAGGGCACCCGGCACGGCCCCCAGCGAGGTATTGAGCCAATTTTGCCGCTTCATCGGGGTGTACACTACCACGTAGAGAAACGCCGAGAGAAGCGCCAAAAACGCCGTCGACAACCCAGCGGTAAAAAGCAGGAAGAACACGCCGCCCAATACCAGCGCAAACCCCATTGACAACGCCGTACCCGGCTTGACGCGGCCGGCTGGCAAGGGACGGTTGCGCGTGCGCTTCATCAACCCATCGACATCGCGCTCCAGATACTGGTTGAGCACCGACGAGCCGCACGTAGTCAGGCCCGTGCCGAGGAGCAGACAGCAAAAAAGCAGCGGCGCGTGGATGCCTTGCCCGCCCCAAAAAAAACCCAAGGCGGCCGTAACCAGCACCAAAAAGGCAATTCTCGGTTTAGTCAGTTCCCAGTAGTCGCACCAAGTACCAGTCATGTCCTATCTCGTTCCGCGACAAAAATATAAGGCTGGACCCGGCGACGGACAATAAGAGCGCGGCGGGTTGACGCGGTGCAATGCCCCGCCTATGGTACTTTGTACCATGACTCAAGACATTGCCCAACGCATGGCCGCGCTCGCGGGCCAGCTCGAAGAACACCTCTACCGCTATCACGTCCTCGACGCCCCCACCATCTCCGACCAAGAGTTCGACCGCCTCCTCGCAGAACTGCAAGCGCTCGAATCGGCCCACCCCGCGCTCGTGCGGCCCGATTCCCCCACCCAGCGCGTCGGCGGCGCACCCACCAGCGCCTTCCCCACCGTGCGCCACGCCCGGCCCATGCTCAGCCTCGACAACAGCTACTCGCGCCAAGACGTGCTCGACTTCGACCGGCGAGTGCGCCAGAGCCTGCCCGACGAAGCAATCAAATACGTCTTTGAGCTAAAAATCGACGGCGTGGCCCTCAGCCTCATCTACCAAGACAGCCTCCTCGTGCGTGCCGTCACGCGCGGCGACGGCGTCCAAGGCGACGAAATCACCGCCAACGCCCGCACCATCCCCACCATTCCCCTCCGGCTGCGGCAGCCCGGGGTCCATTGCGAAATCCGCGGCGAGGTCTATATGGAAAGCAGCGACTTCGCCCAACTCAACGCCCAGCGCGCGGCCAACGACGAGCCGCTCTTTGCCAATCCGCGCAACTCCACGGCCGGCGCGCTCAAGCTGCAAAACCCCAGCCTAGTGGCCAAGCGCAACCTGCGCTTTTTCGCCTACTGGATACACGCCGAAGGGGGCAGCCAGACGCACCACAGCGAATGCCTTGAAACGCTCCGCGCTTGGGGCCTCATGGTCCCCGAACACCAGTGCTGTGCCTCGCTGGAGGATGTGTTCGCCCTCTACGATGACTACGCCGCCACGCGCGCCGCGCTCCCCTACGAAATCGACGGGGTGGTCATCAAGGTCGATAGCCTCAGCCAGCAGGAGCGGTTGGGCTATACCGCCAAAAGCCCGCGCTCGGCTATGGCCTACAAGTTTCCGGCCTATCAAGCCCGCACCCGCCTGTGCGATATCCGCCTACAAGTTGGGCGCACAGGGGCCATAACGCCGGTGGCCGTTTTAGAACCTGTGCCTTTGGCGGGCTCGATCATCGCTCGGGCCACCCTGCACAACGCGGACGAAATCCGCAACAAGGATATTCGCATCGGCGACACCGTGCTCATCGAAAAGGGGGGCGACGTCATCCCCAAAGTCGCAGGGGTAGATCTCCGCGAGCGGCCCGCCGACTCGGTAGAATATGCCTTCCCCAACCAATGCCCCTCGTGCAAAAGTCCTCTCACCCGCGACGCCGATGAAGCCGTCACGCGCTGCGACAACCCCACCTGCCCCGCCCAACTGCGCCGCCGCCTCGAACACTTTGCCTCGCGCAACGCCATGGACATCGAGGGATTGGGGCCGGCCGTGGTCGAACAATTGGTAGAGCAGGGGTTGGTAAAGGACTTGAGCGACCTCTACGAACTCGACGTAAAATCCCTTGGCGCCCTAGAGCGAATGGGCGAAAAGTCCGCGCAAAACCTCCTCGACAGCCTCGACCGCAGCAAGGAGCAGCCTTTCGACCGGGTGCTCTTTGCCCTCGGCATCCGCCACGTGGGCGCGACCGTGGCCCGCACCTTGGCGCGGACCTTTGGCAGCCTCGACGCGCTGTGCCGAGCTAGCGTCGAAGCGCTAGAAGCCACCCACGAGATCGGCCCGACCATCGCCCGCAGCCTCTACGCCAGCCTCCCCGCGCTCCCCGCACTCGATCGCGTGCTCTACAAGCTAGAGCATAAGGCCCAGTTGCAGTTTGCAATGGAAGCGGAAGAAGACGTTGCGGCACCGTCGCATTTTAGCGGCAAGACCGTAGTCATCACCGGCACGCTGTCGAGCCATAGCCGCGACGAAGCGGCCGCACTGATCGAGCGCTTGGGCGGCAAGACCACCGCTAGCGTCAGCAAGAACACCGACCTGCTCATAGCAGGCGAAAAAGCGGGAGCCAAACTGGCAAAAGCGCAGGCCCTCGGCGTCGCAGTGCTCAACGAAACGGCCTTTATCGCGCAACTAAAAGAAGCCGGGGTGGCCTAATTTCCTTCTAGTTGCTGCTTCCCTTTCTCAAAAATCTCATCGGCCTTTTCCAGCAACGCCTCGCCCCGCCTCACAACCTCGCTGCCGATCGCTTCGACCCGTTTCCACCAGTCTGAGTCGTCGCCTTGGGTAAAGTACAGGCCGACGAGCAAAACAATCGCGCACACCACCGCGACCTTGAAAATTTTGCGTAGCAAGCTGCCGAGCAATACCACCGCCACCAATAGCAACAAGAGGGCGATGAGCGGGTGTGCCTCCGCATAGGCGATGAGTGCTTCTAGAGAAAAATCGTCCAACATAGCCTTCTCCTAGGTCAGGCCAACGACGCAAATCTCCATTCCTCTAATTCCACCATCTCATCCACGGCCACCGGCACACCCACGCCCAAACCCGCCACTTGCAGCGATCCGATCTCGATTTTCCCTTCCCGCACATCCAAAGCCACCAACCCGTCGCCCGCCGCCCGATAGAGCTTCCCGTGCGTGGCCAAGCAGGCGGCGCGCTCGTCCGCGGTCAAGTGATCTAACCCCCGCACGTAGTGGTGTCCATTGCGCTCGACGTGCCCAATCCCCAACGCCGCTACCTGCACCAAATCTTGGTGCAGGGGCACCACGGGTAGGTTCATTAGGTCTTCGCCCGAGAGAAAACAGCCCGCCCGGCGCCGCGCCAACGCCAGATTGGCCAGGGCCTTGACCAGCCCTTTGCAGGCTTTGGACGAAACGCCCTTGTACCCCAGGGCCAAGGCTTGGCGGAAGGTGTCCGGCGCATCGTCCGACTCGTCAATGAGCAAGGGACGACGCCCAGCCGCGGCGCGGATGCCCGATTCCAGGGCAGCATCCAACGCCACGCTCCGCTCTAAGGGCTGCTCAACGTAGAGGATCCGCTCGTACAAACGCGGCTGGGCGACTGCAAGGGTATCGAGCAAGCCAATGAGCGAGTCCATTTCCCGGTATTGCTCGTTGCCATCGAGCGTGACCTTGTACTCGGCGTCGCGCCCGTCCAACAGCTCGGCAATCGCGGTCAACCGCGCCAAGTCGGCTTCCAAGTCGCCGTTCACCTTGACCTTGAAGTACGTCAGCCCCTGACGCTCGACGCAATCGGCCAGCGACTGCGGCAACCCATCGTCTAAGCGCTCCTCGGGTGCCATGTCGCTTGGGACAATCGGATCGGCCAATCCGACCGTATGCCGCACGTGCAACTGCGCCAGCGGCGCAGCCCCGATCACTTGGCCGGGTTCCACCCCTTGCAGTTCAGTGTGCATCGCCCCCAAATCCAAGCCGAGGACATTGGTCTTGAGCAATGCGAAGTAACTCGCGTCCACACCGCAGCCTACCGCGTCAATTAGGGCGCGCTCCATCAGCGTACTGCCGTGGACAGCCGTCAACCTATTCAGGCCGTGCGCGTCGCCAGCAGACACCGTCTGCGCATAACCGTCCTGCCATATGGCAAAGAACGATTTGGGCGTACGCGCCGCATCCAAATACGCCAACCGCGCCGCCTGCGCCGCCCATAGCAAGTCGGCGACATTGTCTTCGTAGCTTTTGGCCGGGTCTTTGTCAAACCACTTCGGCGGCAGAATGTCGGCGGCAACCCCTTGTACCGGAGTGCCGTTTTTTAGCGCACCCTGAGCCACCACGTGGAGAATCGGCACGGCGGTCAGCACGGCAGCACCGTATTTGAAGGGCATGCGGGTATGCACATTCCGCATGTAAAACCGCACGTCGTCAAGCCTTATTTCTGCGGCACTCACGAGCGTTGCGCCTCTGCTAGTGGCTGCATGGCGGCGCTATCGACCGCGCCATCAACTCCGAGACCCGGCCGTTGCAGGGAACCGACCGCGATCTGGCCGTCGCGGATGTCGAGCAAGCCGCTCGGGCCTTCGGCGCGATACAGATCGCCGTGCCGCTCAAGGCACCACGCCCGCTCAGCAACCGACAAGTGGTCCAGCCCCCGCACGTAGTGGTGCCCATTGCGCTCGACGTGGCCGATACCCAGTGCCGCCACATGCGCCAAATCCTGGTGTAGCGATACCACTGGCACCGCGGTTAAATCCTCGGCTGAGACAAAACGCGGCTGGCCCGCGGCCGTGCGCTGGCAAGCGAGTACGCGGTTGGCCAGCGCCTTGATCAACCCTTTGCAGGACTTGGACGAGACGCCGCTGTACCCCAAATCCAGCGCCCGGTGAAAGGAATCCAAGGATTCATCCGACTCGTCGATCAACAACGGGCGTTTCGCCGCCAGCACTTCGAGGTCGCTCTTTAGCGCGGGATCGAGGGAAAGGGCGCGGTCCATGGGCTGCTCGACGTAGAGGATGCGGTGGTAAAACGCGCCCAATTGATTTTCAATCCGCTCCAATAAGGCCAGCAAATCGGCCGCATCGCCGTATTGTTCGTTGCCATCGAGCGTGATGTGGTACTCGGCGCTGCGCTCGTCCAACAGCGCAGCAATCTCCGCTAAGCGCTCGAAATCAGCCTCGGGGTCGCCGCCGATCTTGATCTTGAAATAGCGCAAGCCCTGGCTCTGAATGCACTCCTCCAAGGACTGCGGCAACCCGTCGTTCAATCGCTCGGCGGGTGCAATCGCGGCCGTGCGAATGGGATCGACCAAGCCGACCGTGTGGCGGATGTACAGCGAGCGCACCGGTGCCGCCGGCAGCACCGCCGCAAGCTCCAGCCCGGCTAGCTCCGGGTGCATGTTCCCCAACGCCAACCCGAGCACATTGCCCTGCAACAGCGCAAAATAGGGCTGGTCCAGCGCGACCCCCAAGCCATCGATGAGTGCCCGTTCCATTAGGGCCGCGCCATTGGACGCCAGCAGATCGTTGACGCCCCGCGCCCGACCCCACGCCCGGCTGGCCTCGTATCCCGCCTCCCATATGGCGAATGGGGCCGCGCCAGTTCGACCCGACTCCCGATAAGCGGTGGCAGCCGCACGCGCGCCATCCACCAAGTTGCGGCTCCCCTCGGCCATCGGCTTGTTTGGGTTTTTGTCGAACCACCGAGGCGAAAGCATGTCCGCAGCCCAACCCCGCGCCCGACGACCATTGCTCAGTTCTAGATCCATGGCCACGTGTAGCGCAGTCAGACTATCGGCAATCGCGTTGCCGAACTTAAACGGCATCCGCATCCGCATCTCGCGCACGTAAAACTCGATATCTTTAATCGCCACTAACATGGGTTCACTTCGCGGCCCATGCGCGCCGCGCCTTTTCCATCTGCTCGGCCACGGCCTGCGGGCCGGTACCACCCTCTATATTGCGGCGCGCCAAGCTGTGGCGCACATCGAGCAGGCCGAGTGCGTCCTCGCCGAAATCCGCGCTATGGGAGCGCAGCTGTTCCAAGCTAAGGTCGGTGAGGGCGCGGCCTTGCTCTAGCGCGGCCCGCACCAAGCGGCCAACGACGCGATGGGCCTCGCGGAAAGGCACGCCTTGGCCCACCAAATAGTCGGCCAAATCCGTTGCCAAGGCCGTGGAATCCACCGCGGCCGCCATCCGTTCAGCACGCACTTCCATGCTCTCCCAAGCACCGGCAAAAACCGCTAGACAAAGGGCCACCGTTTCCAGCGCATCAAAGAGCGGCTCCTTGTCTTCTTGCAAATCCTTAGCGTACGTCAACGGCACGGCCTTCATCGTCGTCAGCAACGCCATCAGGCTGCCGTACACCCGGCCCGTTTTGCCGCGCACCAATTCCAGCGCGTCCGGGTTTTTCTTTTGCGGCATCATGCTCGAGCCAGTGGCAAAGTGATCGTCGAGTTCGACAAAGCCAAACTCCGACGACGACCAGAGGATCAAATCCTCGCAGAAACGGCTCAAGTGCATCATTAGAATCGCCAGCGCGGACAGGGTCTCGAGCAGAAAATCGCGGTCGCTAACCGCGTCGAGGCTGTTGGGGGTCACCTGCGAGAATCCGAGTTCGCGGGCGAGGAAGGCTCGGTCGAGCGGAAACGCACTCCCGGCCAACGCCCCAGAACCCAACGGCAGAAAGTCGGCTCGCTGCCAAGCGTCTCCCAACCGCCCGCGGTCGCGCTCCAGCATCCAGAACAACGACAGCGCATAGTGGGGGAAAAGAATCGGTTGGGCCTGTTGTAGGTGCGTGTAGCCGGGCAGCACCACGCGGCTGTGTTGCTCACCTGAGGCCAGCAGCACCCCTTGCAGGTGGCGAATCTGCGCCTGAAGCGATGCAATCGCGCTCCGCAGGTAGAGCCGCTCGTCTAAGTTGACTTGGTCGTTGCGGCTGCGCCCGGTGTGCAGCTTGCCGCCGACCGGCCCAATCAACTCGGTCAGCCGCTGCTCCACCGCCATGTGGATGTCTTCAAGCGCGTCGGGGAGTACGCAGTCAGGAGCCGAAAAATCTTCCTGTACCTGCTTTAGCCCCGCTTCAATCTGCCCCAGTTCCCCGGCGCTGAGGACGCCGGCCCGCTGTAGGGCGCGGGCGTAGGCCACGCTGCCGGCAATGTCGGCGGCCAACAGCTTGCGGTCGAAGCCAATCGAGGCGTTGAAGCGCTCCATCAGCTCGGCCGGTGCCGACTGAAACCGCCCGCCCCAAGGCGTTTGTACCACGGCCATCAGACGCCTTGGCGCAATATCTCGTCGAATACATCTACTACTTCGTCAATGCGATCCCGCTCGACGATCAGCGGCGGCAGGAAGCGCACCACATCGGCCCCAGCCGTGGCGATCAAGATGTCGCGCTGACGGAAGGCGGCCAGATAGCCCGCGGCTGGCTGGCTGGTGACCGCGCCGGCGATCAGCCCTTTGCCGCGGATTTCGGCGATGTGCTCAGGCCAGCGCTGTTGCAGCTTTTGCAGGCGGCCGATCAAGTGCGCGCCTTTTTCGCGCACTCCGTCCATAAAATCTGGCTCCAGCAACTTGTCTAAGACCGCGTTTGCCGCGGCGCAAGCCACGGGATTGGCGCCGAACGTCGCGGCGTGATCGCCGGCCTCAATGGCGTCGGCCACCTTCTGCCGCAAGAGCGCGACGCCGATCGGCAAACCGCCGCCGAGGGCCTTGGCCAAGGTCATAATATCCGGTTCAACCTCGTATTGCTGATGGGCCCACAGCGAGCCTAAACGCCCGCACCCCACTTGGATCTCGTCGAAGACCAGCAGCATCTCCCGCTCATCGCACAAGCGTCTTAGCCCGGTGAGAAATTCCGCCGTTGCGGCGTGGATCCCCCCCTCGGCCTGCAACGGCTCGACCAAAATCGCACAGGTCTGATCCGAAACCAGTGCCTCCACAGAGGCCAAGTCGTTGAAGCGGGCGAAGTCAATGCCCGGCAGCAGCGGCTCAAACCCCTTGTGATACTTGGGCTGGCCGGTCGTCGAGATGGAGCCATAGGTCCGCCCGTGAAAGGAATTTTCAAAGGCGATGAGGCGATTTTTGGGCGAGTCGTGGGTGGTGTTGCCCCACTTGCGGCAAAATTTGAGCGACGCCTCCCACGCCTCGGTGCCGCTGTTGCAGAAGAACACCCGATCGGCAAACGAATGCTCGACTAGCCGCTGCGCTACTTGGACCGACGGGATGGTGTGGTAGAGGTTGGACACATGCATCAATTTGGCCGCTTGCGCCTCAATCGCCTTGACAACCTCGTAGTCGCCATAGCCCAAGGCATTGACCGCTAAGCCACTGACGAAATCGAGGTAGCGATTGCCGTCCGTATCGAAGAGATAGACCCCATTGCCCCGCTCTAATACGAACTCGGGCCGACCGTAGGTCTGCAAAATGTATCGCGCCTCGCCCTTGATAATGTCTTCGGTTTTCATGGTTCCTCCGTCGTCCTACTGGACAATTTGGGTGCCAATACCCTGCCGAGTGTAAAACTCGAGCAACATCGCATGCGACACGCGCCCGTCGATGACGTGGGTTTTGCGCACACCCGCTTTGACGGACTTGATACAGGCTTCGACTTTGGGAATCATCCCGCCCCGGATCACGCCTTGGTCAATGAGCTGGCCCACATCAGACACGCGCACCGTTGACAGCAGGGACGCATCGTCTGTGAGATTGCGCATAACGCCCTGCACGTCCGTCAAAAAGACCAACTTTTCAGCGTGCAGGGCCGCGGCGATTTCCCCGGCCGCCGTATCGGCATTGACGTTGAAGCTTTCCCCGGCTGGACCGCGGCCAATCGGCGCGACCACCGGGATCATGCCCTTGGCTATCAAGTCCAACAAAGGCTCGGTATCCACGTGCTGGACATCGCCGACATAGCCGATGTCCAAGGGCGCACCATCGGTTTGGGCCCAATGCTTGCGCACCTGCATGATCCCGGCGTCCTTGGCCGAGAGGCCCACGGCCCGCCCGTTTAGTGCCCCAATCTCGCGGACGATCCGCGCGTTGACCTCGCCAAAAAGCACATCTTCAACCACCTTCATCGCGACGGCGTCCGTCACCCGCAACCCATCTATGCGCTGGCTTTCAATGCCCAACTCTTGCAGACGCCGGGTGATGGCCGGGCCACCACCGTGGACCACGACCGGACAAATGCCGACCGCCTGCATGAAAACGATGTCCTTATATACGGTGTCCCCGCTGCCCATGGTGCTGCCGCCGTATTTGACGACCATCACTTTGCCGCGAAATTCCTGTAGGTACGGCAGGGCCTCTATCAGGGTCTCGGCTTTGCTGATCTGGATCTGAAAGTCCTGCAAAACCTCGGCGTTCATCAATCCTCCGCGCCGCATACTGCGTCGATCTTATCGACTAACTTCGCCGCATCTCGCTCGCAACGAGTGACGATAAAGATGGTGTTTTCGCCGGCCAGCGTACCCGCGACCTCGGCCCAACTCATGCGATCAATGGCCTCGCAAACGCTTTGGGCATGCCCGGACACGGTCCGCACCAGCACCATGTTGATTATCTGTTCGGTCTGGACCAAGAAGTCCTGCAGCTCTCGCTCTAGAATGTGTAGGTCGCGCAGCGTAGCCCCGGCTTCGGGCAGCGTATAGCGAAATCCCCCACCGGCCTGCGGCACTCGCACCACGCCTATTTCACGCAAGTCTTTCGACAAGGTCGACTGGCTGACTTCAATGCCTTGTTGCTGGAGGACTTCGGCCAATTTTTCGTGCGTGTCAATGGACCTTCTGTAGAGCAGCTCCCGCATGCGAGTCTGCCGCATCTGTTTATTTTTCATAATTTTTATTCTTTAATTAAAATAAAAATTCGATTTAAAGTAGAGTACCGCCGAGACCGTGTCAAGCAAAACGCCGCCGCGCTACGCTCGGCCCGAGGCCATCTGCTCTTGTAGGCGGAGCTTGAGTTGCCGGCGGTCTAACCCCCGCCAAAACACCCCACCCACCGCCAGCGAAATAGCACTGTTCTCCTCGGAGACGACGATAACTACCGCGTCCGATTCCTGCGATAGCCCCAATGCCGCCCGATGGCGGGTTCCCAGCCGCTGGTCTTCGACCTCTTCGGCCAGCGGCAAGGTGCAGCGGGCCGCCACCAAGCGCTCGCCTTGGATGACGACGGCGCGGTCGTGCAGCGGAGCGCGTGGACTGAAAATCGTGGTTAGCAAATCGTCCGACACTTCCGAATTCAGGGGCACCCCAGTCTCAATGACCGGTCTGATCTGGACTTGGCGCACCAGCACGATCAACGCGCCGTACCCCAGATCGGCCAAACGCCCGACTCCGCTGACGACCTCGTCGATGATCCGCGACGGCTCGGCCTTGTAAAACCAACGGAACGCCGGGGTCTGCCCCAAGACTTGCAGGAGCCGACGCAGCTCGGGCTGAAAGAGAATGACCAGCAGGATCAGCAAGATGGAGCGCACCTGCTCCAAAAGCCAAGACAGGGCGTTCATCTTGAGCCAAGGTGCGGCCAAGGCCACGAACACCATCAAGAGCAGCCCGGCGACCATGTGCGCGGCGCGGGTTTCCTTAATCAGGGAGAACAAGCGAAAAAAGATGAAACTCACCAGTAGGATATCCACCACAGAGGCCAACGAGACCGGCAGAAAGCCAAACAGATGGAACAGGACCGGGTCTTTTAGCACGGCATTTGGCTCCGCACGGCCTCGACCAAGCGGACGGCCCGCAGCGTCGCAGACACGTCGTGGACTCGCAGCACGTGGACGCCGGCCCTAGCCGCTAGCGTTGCCGCCGCCAAGCTGCCCTCCAAGCTCTCGGCGGCCGAGAGCCCAAGCGTCTTCCAGATAAAGGATTTGCGCGAAGCACCTACCACCAGCGGGCACTCCAATCCCAAGAAGTGCTCTAACATCCCCAACAAAGCGAGATTGCCCTCCGGCGACTTGCCAAACCCCAAGCCCGGATCCACGGCCACGCGCTCGACGCCTTGGGCGCGGGCCGCGCATACGCGCTCTTGTAGGAAGGAGTACACCGCCCCGGGCAGGTCATCGTAGTGGGTATTTTGCTGCATGGTAGCCGCCGTGCCCCGGCGGTGCATCAGTACCACGGGGGCGTTAGCCTGTGCGGCGACCTCGGCCATGGCCGGATCGTGCCGCAGGGCGCTAATGTCGTTGATGATGTCGGCCCCCACTTCAAGGGCCCGGCGCGCCACTTCGGCCTTGACCGTGTCAACCGAGATGGGCACGGCACTCTGGCGGCGAAGGCCCCGGACGACCGGAAGAACCCGAGCGCACTCCTCGGCAACTGAGACCTCTGCGGCGGCCCCGTACATCGGCGGGCGCGACGATTCCCCCCCAATATCGACGATTGCCGCCCCTTCCTCCACCATCGCCAAGCCGCGCTCCACCGCAGCACTCGGTTCGCTGTAGCACCCCCCGTCGTAAAACGAATCGGGCGTCGCATTGAGGACGCCCATGATCTGTACGAGGTCGCCAAAGTGGAGAGTGCGACTTCCCAACTCCCAGATCACGCCTCATCCTCGTCGCTCAAGGTGCGCACTGGTTTGCGGACGAGAGGCTCGCCGGCCAAAACTTGGTCGATCTCGGCGTCGTCGAGCACTTCGTACGCGAGGAGGGCGCGAGCCAAGGAGTGCAGCTTGTCCTCGTTTTCCCCAAGGACGCGCAACGCGGTCTCCTCGGCCTCCACCACCAGCTTGCGGATCTCGCGATCAACGGCTTGAGCGGTCTCTTCGCTCATGGGGCGGCTGCGGACAAATTCCTTGCCGAGAAAAACCTCGTCATCGCTACCGCCCAACGAGAGGGGGCCAAGCGCTTCGTTCATGCCCCACTCGCAGACCATCGAACGAGCCAAGCGCGTCACTTGCTGGTAGTCGCCTTGGGCTCCGGTCGAGCGCTCGGCAAAGATCAGTTTCTCGGCGACGCAACCGCCTAGCGCGGTGGCCAAGTGCGCTTTGAGCCGCGTCTCGGTCAGCGAGCGCCGCTCGTCGGCCAAAAAGGAAACCATGCCCATGGCTTGCCCACGCGGGATAATGGTGGCCTTGCCAATGGCCGGACCGCCTTTGAGACTCTTGGCGACCAAGGCGTGGCCGGCCTCGTGGTAGGCTGAAAGGCGCTGATCTTCCTCGGTTAGGACCATGCTGCGGCGCTCGGCCCCGAGCATCACCTTGTCTTTGGCCGCTTCAAAGTCGCCCATGTCAACGGCCTTGCGATCGCGCCGCGAAGCCAGCAGGGCCGCTTCGTTGACCAAGTTCTCCAAGTCGGCTCCAGAAAGCCCGGGCGTACCTTGCGCGACCTTTTGCAAATCGACATCTGGATCCAGCGGCACCTTGCGCACGTGGACTTTGAGTACGCCTTCCCGCCCCCTAACGTCGGGCAGGTCAACCACCACCCGGCGGTCGAAGCGGCCGGGCCGCAGCAGCGCCGGGTCGAGCACATCGGGGCGGTTGGTCGCGGCGATGAGAATGACGCCGTCGTTGGACTCAAAGCCGTCCATTTCCACTAGAAGCTGATTGAGGGTTTGTTCGCGCTCGTCGTGGCCACCGCCAATGCCCGCGCCGCGGTGGCGGCCCACCGCATCGATCTCATCGATGAAGACCAAGCACGGGGCATTGGCCTTGCCCTGCTCAAAAAGGTCGCGGACGCGCGAAGCGCCGACGCCGACGAACATCTCGACGAAATCCGAGCCGCTAATCGAAAAGAAAGGCACGCCCGCTTCGCCGGCCACTGCGCGCGCCAAGTGCGTCTTACCCGTACCCGGCGGCCCGACCATCAAGACGCCCTTGGGAATCCGCCCGCCGAGGCGCTGAAACCGATGGGGATCCTTGAGAAACTCAATGATCTCCTCCAACTCCTTCTTGGCCTCGTCGGCTCCGGCCACATCGGCAAAGGTCGCCTTGTGCTTGTCTTCCAGCAGGAGCTTGGCCCGACTTTTGCCAAAGGAAAACAGCCCGCGCGCCCCGCCCTGCATCTGCCGCAGCATGAATATCCAGAAGGCGATAAACAGCAGCCACGGAAAAAAGCTGAGCAGGAAATTGTACCAGCGGAAAGGTTCTTCCTCAAAGCGAAAATCAATACCTCGTTCCTCCCACTCGCGCTTGGTCTCCGCGTCTATTGGACCCAAGTTGACCACAAAGCGGGTCCCGTCGTGCAAGACGCCCTCGAACTCGCGCTCGACGACGATGACGGCTTCGGCGATGCGGCCCTCTTCCAAGTACTGGCGGTATTGCTTGTAGGAGACAAGTTGGGGATCGGAGGGTTTGCTGCCAAAGAACTTGACGGTGAAGATCACCACCAACACGAAGAACAGCCAAAACGCTTGGTTTCGCGAGGGGCGACGCCAGCGGCGCGGCTTGTCGTCGCCGTCGGCCTGCTGGCGATCCTCGGCTCTAAGGCGCGTAGGGCGATCTTCTTGGTCCTGCTTTTTTAGTCCCTCCATGACAGATGCTCTAGGTCAATCGCCGTCCCAGTGCCTCAGCGTACACAAGGCGATGCGGCGCGTAGTGGATTCTATTCTAAAGGCATGACTAGAACGCAGGGGTGCAACCCAAGCTATTTCCTCTCCTTGGGCCAGCACCAGCACTTCGTCGCGCGAGATTTTTGGCCACTTAGCGTCGATGAGAAAGTCGCTCAGTTTTTTGTGTCCTTCCATGCCCAGCGGCTGAAAGCGATCGCCCGGCCGCAGGCTACGCACTCGCACCTGCGTGCCGAGTCGGTCCGCGTCCAAAGCCACCTGCGCGCCTCCTAGCTGGGCCTTGTCGAAGTGCTCTGGGGAGACGATTTGAACGCGGATTCTCACGCCGTGCTCTCTTAGCACGAGTACACCGGGTATCTCGAAACAGCACGCGATCGGCGACCGCTGACCGCGACGCAAGATATAGCGTGTACCACAACCCTGCGCCCTCAGCCCAGCACCCAACATCCGCAGGCGTTTGTCGCCGCCGCCAATCCAGCGCCGCACTTGCTCGACGCGGGCAAAATCAAAAGGGCCTTCTGCGGCGGCAAGGCCCTGAAGCACGGCGCGCAACACGCGCCTTTGTATGGCTATATGATAAGAGAGAAGCCTATTACTATCAAGAGCCACCTTGTCGCTACAACGCTCACAAATCACTGTATCTAAAGCCTCTTGGGCTAGCGCGGCGAGTAGGTCATCCTCGGCCTTGAGCAGCGCAGCGGTGCGATTTAGAACCTCGGCGATGTTGGAATTATAGCTCTTGAGCAAGGGCATTAGTTCCGCGCGTACTCGATTGCGCAAAAATCGCCGGTCGCGGTTGGAGGGGTCCTCTCGGTAGCGCAAGCCCCGCTGGCGTGCGTATTTTTCGATTTCAGCGCGCCGCACGCGCAGCAGCGGCCTCACATAGCGGCCCTCGCGCACAATCTCCATCCCCCCTAAGCCGGTGGCACCGCTGCCGCGCAACAGGCGCAAGATCACGGTCTCGGCTTGGTCGTCGGCGTGGTGCCCCAAGGCGATGAACTCGGCCCCGACCCGAGCGGCGACTTGGTCGAGCAAGGCGTAGCGCTGCCGACGACCCGCTTCCTCTAGCGACAGCCCCTCGCTTCGGGCGTAAGCCCCTACGTCGCGCCGTTCTACCGAGCAAGGCAACCCGCGTCGCTGCGCCTCGTCGGCGACAAAGCGGCTGTCGGCCACCGAACCCGGCCGCAGCGCGTGGTCTAAGTGCGCCACGTGCAACCGGTACTCTAGGCCATCCAAGACATCGAGCAACACCGTCGAATCAACGCCGCCCGACGCTGCGACGACTACGCTAGCACCGACTTCCAAGCCCTCTTCCTGCAACACTTGTCGCACACTGGCGACTATGGCTTCCATATCCGTCGTCCCGGTCGCGCAAAAACCCCGAGCAGTTAGTGAAAGGGCAAATTAGACGAAGAGGTGCCCATTGACAAATGAACTAATGTGCAGTATATATTTTATGTTTTGTTTTTACCTCTTCTCCCACATGGAGCTACACTCATGCCCAAACCCCTAACCAAGCGCCAGCAGTCCATTTACGACTTCATCGCCCATGCAATTCGCTCTGGAGGCCCGCCCACTATCCGCGAGATCATGGACGTCTTTGGCATCAACTCCACCAATGGCGTACGCACTACCTTGGAGACCTTGGAAAAAAAAGGCTACATTCGCCGGCGGGCGCGCCGCTCCCGGGGCATTGAACTGGTCGATTACGTCAGGCCCGCCTCCCTTTCCACGGACCTGCGCGAAGTGCCCCTCGTTGGCCGAGTCGCGGCCGGCACCCCTATCCTCGCTACTCAAAACATCGAAAACACGCTCAATGTCGATGCATCGCTCGTTCCCGCTTCGGGCGATGTCTTCGCGCTGCGCATCCACGGCGAGAGCATGTACAACGCCGGGATTCTCGACGGCGACATCGTCATCGCCCGCCAGCAAGATCGCGCCGAGCGCGGCGATATCGTCGTCGCACTGCTCGGCGACGAGGCCACGGTCAAGCGCTATGCTCCCGACCCCGACGGCATCCGGCTCCTGCCTGAAAACGATGCGTGCGACCCCATCGTCGTCCCCCCCGACGCCGACGGGTTCAGCATCGCCGGCAAAGTTGTGGGCCTCATGCGCCGCTTCTAAGGTGCGCTTAGGTGGATGCTGCTTTGCGGCGTGCGCACGCGCACACCATTTTTGCGGCCGGAGTCGCGGCCGCCGACCCCGGCCGTTGCATTCACCAAACCCTCAAGGTCACGGGCGGTGCGTTGTGCTGTGGCCCGCTCTGCTTTCCCCTTGATTCCATTTCCAGCTTGCGCTTAGTCGGCGCGGGCAAAGCCACCGCGGCCATGGCCGCAGCCGCCGAGGCCATGCTCGGCGACCGCATTGACTGCGGGGCTATCAACACCAAGTACGGCCACGCGCAGCCATTGGCGCGGGTCGAGACCTTTGAAGCCGGGCATCCAGTCCCAGACGAAGCGGGCGTAGCCGGTGCGCAGCGCCAACTCGAATTGCTAGCAAACTTGGCTCCCGACGCGCTGGTCCTCGGCCTGTTCTCCGGCGGCGGCTCGGCCTTGCTGCCCGCTCCGGCCGAGGGCCTAACCCTCGCGGAAAAGCAAGAAACCACCCGCCTCCTGCTCGCCTGCGGCGCGACTATCGACGAAATCAACGCCCTGCGCAAACACCTTTCGGCCATCAAGGGTGGCTTGCTCGCTCGGGTAGCTGCACCAGCCCGCGTGATCGCCCTCATGCTCTCGGATGTCATCGGCGACTCCCTCGAGACCATCGCCTCCGGCCCGACCCACCCAGACGCCACGACTTTTGACGATTGCCTAGCAATAGTCAATCGCTACGACCTGGGCCACCAACTCCCCAGTCCAGTCCGTCGGCACCTCGAAGCCGGTGCCCGCGGCGAGCGACCGGAAACCCCCAAGCCCGGGGATCCTTGCTTTGCCCGCGCCGAGAGCTTTGTCATTGGCAACAGCCGCTTGGCCATGGACGCAGCCGCGCACAAAGCCAGCGAACTCGGCTACGAGGTATGCGTCCTCACCAGCCGCTTGCAGGGCGAGGCGTGCCATGCCGCGACCGCATTAGTCTCCATTGCCCAAGAAATCGCGGAAGCGGACCGTCCCATCGCCCGACCCGCTTGTCTCCTCGTCGGCGGCGAGACGACCGTCACGCTGTGCGGCGATGGCAAGGGCGGTCGCAACCAAGAATTGGCTTTAGCCGCCTCTCTCCAGCTCGACGGTTGGCCCGCCATCACGCTGCTCTCGGGCGGCACGGACGGCACCGACGGTCCCACCGATGCGGCCGGCGCCCTTGCCGACGGCCAGACCTTGATCCGCGCCCGCGCCCAAGGTCTCGACGCCCGCGCCTTTCTCGACCGCCACGACTCCTATTCCTTCTTTGCGGCGTTGGGCGACCTCGTCATCACCGGGCCTACTGGTACCAACGTCATGGATCTGCAAATCGTCCTTATAGCCTGAAAATCGGCCACATTGGCAAGAAAGGATGCCGGGAGCCGATTTGACACTCGTCCCCCCTTCCGCTAGCTTTTTAAGCCCATGCCCAAGAGTCTTCTTCCGCTTGCACTAGCTCTGTTATTGACCGGAGCTACACACGCTGCCTCGCGCTACGCCGGTGCGTTTCTCGGCTTGGGCGCGGGTGCCCGCTCGGCGGCCTTGGGCAGCGCCTATGTGGCCCTTGCCGACGACGCCACCGCAGGCTATTGGAATGCGGCTGGCCTCGCGGCCCTCAGCAGTCGCCAAGTTCACCTGACGCATTCCGAGCATTTCTCCGGCCTCGTTCAGCGCGATTTTATCGCCATCGCCCGGCCAGGGCACCTTTTGCACGGCATGGCCCTGAGCGTGGTGCGCCTAGGCCTTGACGACATCCACTTTACCGAGCTGCCAGATCCCCTCCAGGCTCCCAGCACCGACAATCGTCCGCGCATCGCCTCGACCGAGCAAAGCGCGGATTATGCCCTGTATCTGTCGGGCAGTCGCCGACTCGGTGCGCGCCTATCCCTAGGGCTAAGTGCCAAGGCCATTTACCGCCACGTCGCCGCCTTTAATGCCTATGGCTTCGGCCTCGACCTAGGCGCACGCTACCAATTGAGTCCCCAGATCGCGTTAGCGGCCAACGTGCGCGACATCACCACCACGCCCATGATCTGGAATACGGACAGCACCGACCGCATCCAGCCCGCCCTGCTCTTGGGCGTGGCGTATGCCATACCTATTGCCGGGGGCCAGACCACCGCCCTCCTAGCCACCCGTTCCGGCGGCGACACGGCCTCTACCGACGTCCCGCTCAACGCCGGCGTAGAATACCGCCATCATTACATCGCCCTACGGGCTGGATTGGAAGAAGGCCGCCAAGCCTTTGGGCTAGGGTTCACCCCGCACCGCACCCTCGACCTCGACCTCGCCTATTTGCAGCACGATGCACTCGAAGCAACGTATCAGTTGTCCGCCAGTTTCCGCTTCTGAGCAACCCCGCGTCGGCTACGTAGCCCTAGCCGGTCGCCCCAACGCCGGGAAGTCCACCCTCTTCAACGCCTTCTTGGGCCAACGGCTCTCCATTGTCACCGCCAAGCCGCAAACGACTCGCAGCCGCATCCTCGGCATCCTCACCCGCCCACAGAGCCAGATGATTTTCTTGGACACGCCGGGCCTGCTGGAGTCCTCCTACAAGTTGCACGAGACCATGGCCCATCAGATCGACCAAGCCGCCCGTCAAGCCGACCTCGTCCTGCTGCTGTTCGACGCCTCCCGCCCCCAAGACCGCCGGGCGCTAGTAAAGCACTTCTTAACGCGCACACGGGCACCCGTCTTGGCCGCGCTCAACAAAATTGACCTGCTAAAACCCACCCAGCTAGACGGCCTGCAAAAAAGCATCGCGGCCGAGTTCGCCATCGCCAGTCCGATTCCGATCTCGGCCCGGCGCGGCGACGGACTCGGCAAATTGCTGGCGCGCTTAGAGGCCCAACTACCTTGCGGCCCCAAGCTCTACCCGGACGATATGGTGGCCGAACAGCCCGAGCGGTTTTTTGCCGCCGAGCGCATCCGCGAGGTAGCTTTTGAGCACCTCGAAGACGAGCTACCGTACGCCATCAACATCCACATCGAGGAATTCCGCCAACGCCCCGGCCACAAAACCTACATTCGCGCCATTATCTACGTCGGGCGCGAGAGTCAGAAGGGCATCGTCATCGGCAAGAAGGGCACGCGCCTGCGGTCAATCGGACGCAAAGCGCGTGCGGCCTTAGAGGAACTGCTCGACGCGCCCGTCTATGTAGAGCTGTGGGTAAAAGTCCGTCCAGACTGGCGCGACAAAGAGCGCGACTTGCGAGAATTTGGCTATCTCTGATCCTGAGAAAGGAGCACCAATGAACGTCTTAGTCGTCGGCAAAGGCGGGCGCGAACACGCCCTCGTGTGGAAGCTGGCGCAGAGCCAGCGCATCGACAAACTCTACGCGGCCCCCGGCAATCCCGGCATGGCCTCCCTCGCTGAATGCGTCGATATCCGCGTCGATACCCCGGTGGCCGAGCGCGACAAACTCACCAGCGAAATCGAGCGTCTGATCGCCTTTGCCCACGAGCGGCAAATCGGGCTGACCGTCGTCGGCCCAGACGACGCCCTGGCCGGCGGCATTGTCGATCGCTTCCGCGCCAGTGGCTTGGCGATCTTCGGCCCCACGGAAGCGGCGGCACGCATCGAAAGCAGCAAAGTCTTCGCCAAAGAGCTGATGCAGCGCGTCGGCGTCCCCACCGCTCGGCACCAAAGTTTCACCGATAGCCAAGCCGCCAGTGCCTATATCCGCCAGCAAGGAGCCCCGATCGTGGTCAAGGCCAGCGGCCTGGCCGCCGGCAAGGGCGCGGTCGTCTGTCAGAGCGTAGAAAAAGCCCTCGCAGCCACACGCGATATGCTCGACCAAGGCACCTTAGGCCGGGCCGGCCACCACATCGTCGTCGAGGAATACATGACCGGCGAGGAAGCCTCGCTCTTTGCAATCTGCGATGGCGAGCATTTTATCACGCTGCCGCCCGCCCAAGATCACAAACCCATCTACGACGGCGACAAAGGTCCCAACACCGGCGGCATGGGAGCCTACGCCCCGGCCCCGGTGATGACGCCCGCCCGAGTGCGCGAGGCCGAGGAGCGCATCATCCGGCCCGTGCTCGCCGAAATGCGGCGGCTCGGCACCCCGTACCAAGGCGTGCTTTACTGCGGATTGATGTGTACCGACGTGGGCGTCAAAGTCGTAGAGTTCAACGCCCGCTTCGGCGACCCCGAATGCCAGATACTCATGCCCCTGCTCAAAACCGACCTCGTCGATGTGCTCATCGCCGCCGCCGATGGCCGTTTGGATCAGGTGCAAGTCGAATGCGCGACCGGGGCGGCCGTCTGCGTGGTCATGGCCTCGGACGGCTATCCGCAATTTTACGAGAAGGGCTTTGAGATCCGCGGCTTGGAGGCTTTTGCCGACCGCAGCGACCTTCTCGTCTTTCACGCTGGAACGGCCCAGCGCAACGGTCGTTTCATTACGGATGGCGGCCGGGTGCTTTGCGTGACGGCCACGGACGCCGACATCCAAGCGGCCGTCGCCAAAGCCTACTCAGCGGTCGATCAGATCGCCTTTGACAACGCCTATTGCCGCCGCGACATCGCCTACCGGGCCTTGGGGCGCAGCTGAGCTTTTGCCATGCCCAACGACGCACTCCGTCTGTGCAACATGCGCTTTTTTGCCTATCACGGGCTTTTCCCCGAAGAGACCGCGCTCGGCCAGCACTACGAGGTCGATGTCGAACTCTACGGCGACTTTCGCCAGGCAGGGTGCAGCGACGATATGGCCGCGGCGATCAACTATCCAGCGGTGTACGCGCTGGTGGCCGATGTAGTCACGGGTGAACCCTGCAAATTGATCGAAGCCCTCGCCGAGCGCGTCGCCGAGAAGGTGGGCACCTACTGCGCCCCGGTCGAACTCGTCGTCCGCGTACGCAAACCCAACCCCCCAGTAGCCGCGCACTTCGACGGCGTCGAAATCGAAATACACCGCTCCTATGCTTGAGCGTGCTTACATCGCCATCGGCAGCAACCTCGGCGACCGCCAGGCGTACCTTGAAGCCGGACTCAGAGAAGTCGCCGCACTCCCCAACACGCGCTTGGCCGAGGTCTCCCAAGCCTACGAAACCCCGCCAGTGGGGCCGGTCGCGCAACCGGATTTCCTCAACGCCGTTTTTGCCATAGAAACTGCGCTCGCGCCCGAGCCGCTGCTCGTCGCCCTGCTCGCCGCAGAAAAAAAACACCAGCGACAACGCCGCATTCGCTGGGGGCCGCGCACCCTCGACCTCGACCTGTTGCTCTATGGCGAGCGCGTCGTCGCAAGCGCGGATCTGACCCTGCCGCATCCGCACATGCACGAGCGCAGCTTTGTGCTGGTGCCCCTCTGCGAAATCGCCCCGCGCCTTAGCCATCCGATCACCGGCCAGCCATTTGCGGCGTACCGCGCCGCACTCAACGGTCGCGCAGCCCAGGCCATCGGCCCCCTCGCCCGACCTGAAAAGGTGCGTCTTGCAACGCATTGATTCCATTGCGGAAATGCAGCGGCAATCCGACGCTTGGCGCGGCGCGGGCCTGTGCGTCGGGCTGGTGCCGACGATGGGGTTTTTGCACGAGGGGCATCTCAGCTTGGTCGATCACAGCCTCAAAGCGGCAAACCGCACGGTCGTCAGCATCTTCGTCAACCCGCTGCAATTCGGGCCGCAAGAAGACTTCGCGATCTATCCGCGCAACATGGAGCGCGACCTCGACCTGTTGTCCCGCCGAGGCGTCGATGCAGTATTCCATCCCCAAACAGCGGAATTCTATCCCTCAGACTTCTCGACCTTCGTCGAGGTCGAAGCGCTAGCCAAGGGGCTGTGCGGCCCTTTCCGCCCCGGTCACTTTCGCGGCGTCACCACCGTAGTGACCAAGCTATTTACCGCCGTCAAACCGCACCTAGCCGTCTTCGGCCAAAAAGACTACCAGCAGGCGACCATCATTCGTCGCCTAGTGCGCGATTTGAACTTGGGCTTGCACATCGAGGTTGCCCCCACCGTGCGCGAAGCAAACGGCCTGGCCATGAGCTCGCGCAACGTCCTGCTCAGCGCAATAGAGCGGCAGCGCGCATCGGCCCTCTACGAAGCACTCACCATGGGCCGCGAACAAATCGAACAGGGCGAACGCGACGCCAGCCAAGTCATCGCCGCGCTGCGGGCGCACATCGAGCACACACTCGATGCGTCCATTGACTACATTTCCATCGCCCACCCGGACACGCTCGAAGAAACAGCCCACATCGCCGGCCCGGTCGTCATCGCCCTCGCCGTGCGCCTGGCCAACGTCCGGCTGATTGACAATATCAAAGCGGTGCCCAAATAAAAAGGGACGCGCCGCAGCGCATCCCCCATCAAACAGCCCAAGACAAAATTTTAGGGAATTATATACCTGAGTGCCTCAGAAGCCTTTTTAAGATTCTCGTCGGACTACTTCAACGGGCCGTCAAGCGGCTTAGAACGGCGCGGGGCTTCCCCAGGCCTAGGCTGCTCTAGAAGGAGCCTTCGAGTGTCTAATTCCCACTTTCACCGGACCAACATCAACCGACGCATTCGCGTTTCCCCGCCGACCTTCAACACAGCCCAATACGCCCCGCTCGCCGCCCGGTCGCCGCGCCAGCGCGCCCAGTGCTGACCAGCCCCGAGCCGCTCGGCCACCAAAAGGGCCGTGCGCTGGCCTAAGACATTGTATATCGCCAGCTCGACGTCCGCTTCCCTTGCCAAGCGAAAGGACAGACTCACCGCGCTGTTGGCCGGGTTCGGATAAACCGGTGCCAAGCCGCTGGCTCCGGCCCGCTCCTCAACCCGCATGGCTACGACCGTGGGCGTAAAATACCGAGCCGCGAGAGCAAACGCTCCACCCGTCGGCGAAGCCCGGCCGACGATGACCGCTGCGCTGTCCACATCCGCAACCTGTACCTGCCCAGCATTATCCGCGCTAAGTTCCATCGCCATCAGTTCGCCGCGCTGGGCGCGCTGGGCGTACACCCACACGGCATAGTCCCCCTCGGCCGCGCCCGCGAAATCAACGGCTACATCGCCCGCTGGGCGAATGACCACATTGGCCGCGCCCCATTGGTTGCCAACCGCGCCGGCCAGTTTTGCGAAAGGCACCTCGGGCGCGGCCATCGCAGCGGCCCGGCGACCGCGCAGGGCCTCGTACCCACCCGCATAGTTAGCCGCAATCCACAACCGCCAAGCACCCGCGTAATCCTCGACCCAGTTTTGGTTCTTGAACGCGTCGTCAATGCCCAAAATGCCGTTGCGCGGCTCAGCGACGATTTGGCGAATCAGCCCCGCACCATAGCGGTCGGCCAAAAACGAGGCGAACAGATACGTCTTGCCGTAGCTAGCGGAACTAGACGTCCAGTGCGTCAGATTGATACTGGGATCGGCGAGAAAACTCGGCACCATGCTCGGATCCGCTTCGGGGAAACCCACCAGATCCTCGGCGTACCCAGCAAGTCCTTCGTCGATCCATGCCTCCTCGTCGGCATCGCGGCTCCAATGGATGAGGTGCTGAAATTCGTGCGCTAAGGTGGCGTGGGCGAGATAGGCACGGAAGGCCAGCGTGTTCGCGTCGAGGTAAATCGTATCGCGCTGCAATTCGGGCTGAGCCCGCTCGTACAGCGCGGGGTCGAAATAGCCGACTATATTCCCCGGAAGGTCCAAAATCAGCATGAAGAGGCGAGGGTCGCCGTCTTTGTCAGCAGGCTCGCCAAAGGCATCGACCGCTATTTCAAATACGCCGCGCGCGGGATCCGCCGGAGTCGCCGCGTCGAAAAGCGCACCCAGCTTATCTACATCCGGCTGGGCCGCGATGACGTCCCACTGACTTTCTTCGACGAAGATATAGCAGTGCGTCCCCTTGTAGCGGCAAGTGGCCAACTTGAGCGCGAATTCAGTCGGCACGTAAAAGGCGCGCTGGGTTCCCACTTCAATCGGGCCTGCTTCTTGACTTGCGCCTGCGGCCTTGGCGGCCGACGCGGGGAAAGACGCGCGGTGCTGCTCAAGCCAGCGCGTCCCGCATATCCGCTCTTGGGCTGCGACCTCCAGCGGCAGCAAGAGCATCCACGCGGCCCAAGCCACTCGCGGAAAAAAGCCGGCCATCAGTAGAAATGCCGCACGAGGAAGAACGCCGCTCCCCCAGGCCCCACCGCCACCTGGGGCGCGAAGCCCGTTTGAGCTTGCTCCGCGCTAGCCATCCGCGCCGCATGGATGGCGGCCACGAGGTGATTGACGACCACCAACCCCGTTACGTAGAGTGCCTGCCGCTGCGCGTGCTGGCTCGCATTGCGCAACGCGCGGTAGTGCTGGCGCGACTCGTCGCGATCCCATTCCCAGAAAAAATCCGCTTCTACTGGATAGAGCTCGGCGTCTGGGCCGTCCTCGTAGCGGGCGAACTGGTTGTGCTCCAACCGGCTCGCATAAAACCCCAAGTCGTCGAAATAGTCGCGCCCCTTGCCCTCGGGCCGCGCACCCGCGCGCTCGGCCGCATACGCTTGGTAGCGATCGCGGCGCATCTGACCCAGCCACTCAAAACCCCAATAGCCGCCCCAAAGTGCCAACTCAGCAGCCAAGAAGCCACCGCCGCCGCCGCGTGCGTACTGCTGCCCCCACCCGGGCACCAGCAAGGAGCGCCAAAACGCCCCTTGGGCCTTCCCGGCTTCAGCCACGCCGGGCAACAATAAGATAAACGCGATCCAGCACCACATAAGCTCAATCCAACGGCTTGTACGCCACGAGCATGGGCACGCGCCCCCACGGCGGCACGACCAACGCCAAGCGCGTCCGCCGCCGCAGGGCCGCTTCGTCCGCCCCCGCAGCCCGCGCCCGCGCCACCCGCGCCGCGTCTATGGCGCTGATAACGTGGTTGATCAGGATGACCCCGCTTATGGTGGAAGCTCGCTTGAGAAAGCGATTGCTCTCATCGCGCTGGTCTTCGTAGCGGAGCCGACGCTCGGAATGGAAATTTTCGACGGAATCGACATCGGCCGGCGCAGCCGCATTGCCGGTCCTGCGGCTCACTAGATCGTCCCAACCAGCGACATATTGATCGTATTTGCCAAGCAGTTCGTAGTACTGCTGAACCTCACGCGGCGCGCATCCGCCGAAGGCCGCACTCCCCAACCCACCTGTTCGCTGCTGCTGCATCCACTCGTTGCGCGCTGGAATGTACACGCGGACGACCTCGCTACTACAAGGCAGCGCGTGCGTGATCGAAGAATTGTTTGACATCGTCGAGCCGCGCCAAGCCAAGTAGTTGAGCGGATCCCAGTGCTCGTCGGCTACGGCTCGGAACTTTTCCTCCAGGTCATTGCCCTGGCCCCGCCAGACCGCCCACAGGCCCCATAGCGCGGCTTCGGCGCCCAAAAACGCCAGTCCTCGCTTCTTCGACCCCGCATACCACTCGCCTAACCCCGGCACCAGCGCGGACAGCAAAAACGCCCGCTTCGACGACTTGTCCTTGCGCGGCGCAACGCGAGGCGTTGGCTCAGGGTTCGCATCGCCTTCTACCGCCCGCAATCCCGCCAAAAACGCCTGTCCCTCCGCGCTCAAAATACTCGGCAATCCCTCGGCTTGGAGGCCGCTAGCCGTTAGCAGCGCAACCACCAGCGCGATTCCTGTCCTCGTCATGCTCGCTCCTTTCCATTGCAACACCCAAAACGCGGGTAGTGGTACATTTTGCGATTTAGCTTTACTCCCGTTAAACGGGTCGCCCCGGCTCCGCCTGAACCCCGACCCCCCAAGCCCGCGCGACAATTGGAGATTGCAAAATGTACCATTATCAAAGCGCGACCTAGTTTTATACTCTAATCACCTGCACATTCGAGTTTCTTCGCCAACTTTCTCGGCGGTCTCTTGCAATCGGTCGTACTCGGTTACTTCCGCACCGGTCCATAGAACATCCAGCCTGCGCATCGCGCGCATCGCTACATGATTATAGGATTCTGGAAACGCCCAATAGCACGACCGACAATGGCTAACTGACCATCGTTCAAACGCTCCACTAAAGCAGGCGAAAGATACAGGGATTCGACCGTCTCGTGCTTGTCGCCCAAGAGTGTCGCCTGGCTTGAGCGACCAGCGCGAATGTGCAAGTGAGCAAGGGAAAGCGAGCGAGGCAGTGGCTTGCCGTGGCTTTTTTCGCCGGTTTTCCCGTCGTAGCTCGCTATGTAAGAAAGCCCCCGATCGTTCATAGCTTGCAGCGCGTCTGCGAACTCGGCATAGTTCAGGCCGCTACAATACCTATGATCCCTCGTAAAAGATGTACCCTGATAGGGCGGGTCCATGTAAATGAGATCCTCTTTATCGGCCTCTGCGATCACCGCGCGGAAATCGACTGCGGAAAGCGTGGTTTTCCTAGCAAGCAGGGTGTGAACGCCGCGTATCTGACGCTGCATAAGTATGGGACGCATGCCCGACCGTCGGTTGTCCGCGCTTTGGTTGAACGAGCCCTCGGCACTGTACCGCACCGAGCCTTTTACTATGCGCGCCAGCAGATAGAGCAGGTGATGAGGCCGATGGGCTGCATTGAATTTGTCGCGAATGTCGAGAAAGAAAGCCCTTTTGTCCGGGTGTTGTTCCATCCATAGCCGTTCATAGTTTTTACTCAGCTCATTGGGCCGCTGCAAAATTTCTTCCCACAGCCCGATCAAAGGTTCGTTCAAATCATTGAGCCAAAATCGCTTTGCGATCCCGTGCGCGGCAGCGGCAAGAGCAATGGCACCGGACCCGCAAAAAGGCTCGATGAGGCAATCGACATCGCGCGGAAAATGCGCGAGGATATGCCGTGCAATGCCGCGCTTACTACCCTGATAGGGAAATGGATGCGGAATTGTCACGTGCCGTAGCATCTCTACCTCGAAATGTGCGCCCTACAAATACCCAAACAACACAGTAAAATAGGACTTCCACCGTCCCTTATCCGGCACCTCGTCAATCCCGTAAGCCACATCCACCTGCACCCGCGTCGGCACACTGTAGTAAGAAATCAAGTCAAAGCGCAACTGCCCCCCCACATCCCGCAGCGGGCCGTCGCGTCCATATCGTTCGTTCCACTCGCCGATATTCCGGTCCCAAGCCTTGCCCATGCTAGCGTACACCGCACCATACACTTTGTCGAAATACAGCTGCGCCATGCGCTTGCCCACATTCGGCAGCAAGGGAAAGCGCAGCGTCGCCGTGCCCATCAGGGCCTTGCGCCCCTCAATACTGTAAAACGTATAGCCCTTCATAAAGTTGAGACCGCCGAGGCGATAGTCGAAGAAATCGCCGACCCGCGACGTGTCGCTCACCGCGTCATTGTCGATCCAGCCGCCGTACAGCCGCAGGCCCAAGCGAGTATTGCCGGGCATGCGCATGTGCTCTCGCCAATCAACGGTAAACTGATTGTAAAAGAGCTTGATATAATTCTCGTCGATAAAAGAGGCCTGCTCGTTAAAGCCGTCGATGAAATAGTTGAACATCCGGTCGTAGCGCGCGTAGAGCTGACGGCCCACCGGGCTTATCTCGCGATCCCGCCGCCGCGCAATCAGCGCCAACCGATAGGTCAGCCCTAAGCCAAAACCATTGAGATAGGTATAGCCAAAGGGCCTTTGCCGCTGGCGTTCAAAACCGAGGCCACCGTCGCGGCGCGGCACAAAAGCCTCCCATTGGACGCTGGCGTCGTAGCGTTCGTACATGGCCGAAGCCGTCAGCTCCCCGTAGCGACCCAACTTGCCGCGCACCCCAGCGTTGAACTGGCTCAAGTTGTAATTGACGGCGTTGACAATGCCCGCCCGCGCCTTCGAGCTATCGCCGCGGGCCGAGCGCCGACGCTGATTGAATGCCTCTAAAAAGAAGGTAGGGCGAAATCCCTTAAACTCGTATATGGCGAACAAGTCGCGGTCGGCATTGTCTGGCGCGATCGCCCCTCCGGCCAATATGCTCTGGCGATTGAGCACGTCGCTAGAAGAGATATACGCGCCCGCCTTGAAACGCCCCTCGTCGACAAACAGCCTCGGCAGAACCCCGGTCTTGAGAAAGTCAATGCCATAGGCTTGCGGCGCACTCGGCAACGCGCGTGCTGGCGCACCGTCCCACTCCAGCGGCACATATTGGGAAAACCACGCCTCGTCAGCCGCCACCGCCGTCCCCTCGCCCGGCAACTGGCGAATCTCAAAGCCAGCCGCCGTATAAGCCGTAAAGACGACCTCGCGGTCCGAGCCGACCGATGGGCTAAACGCACCGCCGACAGTATTGGTTATCTGCCGCAGCGCATGCGTCTCTAAGTTCAGAGCATAAATGTTGAAAATGCCGCTAAAATCCGACGCAAACACGAGCTCCGCGCCATCGGCACTCCACGCTGGATCGCGGTCCGTACCCGGCGTGGCAATGGCGAGGTCGAATGCTCCTTCGGCGAGTAAACCGCCCCCGGCGTCCAACTCCACTACGGCGATGTCGCGCTGGCCCTCGCGCGCGATGGCAAACGCCAGCTTGCGGCCATCGGGCGAAAAGCGCGGCGTGTAGAGCTGGGTGCCGTCGGCGAAATGGGTCAGATAGCGCAGGTCTGTGCCGTCGGCCCGCACCATCGCCAAATTGTTGCTGGCGTCCTTGTTTTGCACAAAGACGATCCACTCACCATCGGGCGCGTAGGTCGGATACAGTGCGCGCAGCCCCCGCGTCAACCGCTTGATGCGCGGCGTCTCTGGCGCCGTGCCGCTGACCAGAGCCGGCACAAACCACAGCATACTGCGCCAAAAACTAGGACCCGCGGCCGCGGAATCCCACTCGTAAATATCCGCCTGCCGCGAACCGTATTTGTCGGCTCGGTCAATGCGCGAAAAGAGCAGTTTGCGCCCGTCTGGCGACCAATCCACAGTCGAAGCGGCCACCGGAAACGCGGCGATTTCCTCCTCGCCGGTAGCGAGGTCGCGCACGATTAAGCCGTGTGGGTAGTGGTGCCGCTTGCGCGTTGACAGATACGCCAATCGCGTGCCATTGGGGGCCAGTCGCGGCCGCAGATTGGAAAAGCCGACATCCGCAATTCGCTCGCCTTCGCGCAGCGGCCCCAACGCCGCCACCTGCGCCTGATAGCCCTGCCGCATCGACTCGATCCACTCGCCGTATAACTCGTCCGCGCTCTTGCCCAAGACCTTTTTGCACGCCCCGTCAATGGCGAGTGTGTGCCACTGCGATGCGGCCCGATAGAGTTCGGCGACTTTTTCTTCCCCGTATGTCTCGGCAATGTAGCGCACCAAGCCAAAGCCGTGATCGTACACGTATTCGTTGCCAAAGCCCTGCTTGCCAAAGACGCCCATCTGCTCGAAGGATAGCTGCTCGTCGGCCAGCACCAAAGAACGCAGCACCATGTCGCGGTTGGCGTCCCAGCGGTCGTGAGCCGTAGTCGCAGTGCCATACTGGGCCGCGCCCTCGGCCAGCCACATCGGCACCACCGTGCCCATCACTGGATAAGAGGCGATGACATCTGGGTAGCCGGTGAGAATGTCAGGCCGATCTTTCTCCCGCTGGTAGCCAAAGTACTGCAAATAGAGCGCCGGGACGCGCTGGACGCCCTTGCGCGCGGCACCCAGCGAAATGATGTGGGCAAACTCGTGGGTAATTACGTTGCGCAGCCAGTCCGAGCTGCCGCGCAAGTCAAAGTCGTGGTCCAGCGATGTGGCCCAGATCTCAATGGCGTCTTGATAGAAAAAAGCAGCGCCATTGGCGTAATCGTCGTGGTCCTTGAGCACGATCCGCACGCGCCCGTCCGGCTCGTACCCATACAGCTCGGTAAGGGGCGCGTACGCGGCTTCGGCAATGCGCGCCGCCCGCGCCGCCGCCCCTTCCAACCCCTGGTGATAGAAAATGCGAAAGTGCTCGGTCTCCACCACCTGCCAAGCTAATTGCGGGTGGTTTTGGGCCCAGGACGCACCCGCCCAACTGAGCAGCAGACAAAACGCGAACCTTATCATTGACTCACCGCCATTCTGACCACGGCTTCGGCGCGCCGTCCGTCGTCGCTGTGCGCGATCAATCGGCACAGATACAGGCCGCTCGCATAGGCTGCCACCGGCCACGTGATTTCGCGCTCACCAGCGGCCAAGCCGTCGCGGCCGAACTGGCCAACGCGCCCGCCCAACGCATCGAATACCTCCAATTCAACGCGCCCGGCCGCACTCAGCGCAAAGCGCAACCGCGCTGCTTCATTCGGGCCGACCGGATTCGGATAGCAATAGACCCGATCTAGCAAGGGCTTCCCAGGCCGCACAACGGGCCGCCCAGCCACCAGCACCGTCCGCGACCCCGCCGCATCGGCACCGGCCTGCGACCAATGGGCCGGTCCTCCGGTGTACTGCGCCGCCACCGCCGGCAAATCCCACGCATACACAGCCGTGCTCGCCAAGGCCGCTAACGCCAACCGGCCATCGCCGTCTAAGTCCACTACCACCGGCGACGCGGTCGGGGGCGCGGCCATCAGCAGGGGAAAGCCCGACAAGAGCCGCCCATCCTCGTCTACGCCAAAAATCCCGCTGGGGCCGGCGACGAATATCTCCTGTTTGCCGTCGGCATCCACGTCGCAAAGCACCGGCTCGAAGACCGGGTCGCCGGCTGCGGCAAAGCGCGGCAAGGCCGTGGGAAAGTCGGCTTGGCCCAATCCGTCGGAGCGCAAGGCGTGTATCGCTCCACCGCGCGCCAGCAAAACCACCTCCAACAAGCCATCGCCATCCAAATCGCCCAAGACCGGCGGCGCGGCGAGCGAATCGCCCAACTCGACGACCCGCCCTCCGATCTCGACCTGTCCGTCAGCCGCGGCAAAGATCCGCTCGATTTGGCCGTCGCCGTCCAAATCGCCTACAGCCGAGGGCATCATCGGCGGCCTTTGTTGCTTTAGCGCGCCGCTTATGGCATCTACCACATAGGTTTGTTCCGCTCCGACAAGTAGCAACTCGGCCGCGGCGGCCGCGCTGAAACGCGCGTCCGACAGCACTTCATCTAGCGCCAGTTGCCATAGCGGTTGGTCCGCCCCAACGTCCCACGCGCTCACCTCGGCGTCGCGCCGCAAAAAAACCTCGGGCCGGCCATCGCCGTCGCCGTCGCCAGCCGCCAGCAACCGCGCCCTTGGTACTTGCCACGCCGCCACGCTGTCGCCGGTCGCATAGCCGACGCCCCCCCCGGCTTCAAAGAGCAACTCTTGTATTCCGTCGCCGTCCAGATCGGCGGTTTGCAGCCGACCGTCGCCCGGCAAATCCCGCGGCCAGCCTAAGCGCACACGCGCAAAGCGTATAGCCACCTGCATGGTATCACCGGGTGTGGAAAGCACTTCGATTTCAATGCCGGTCTCCCACTCCCGATTGCTGCGCGAATCGGGTTGGGTCGCCGCGCCAAACAGCGTTTGTCCGCCGACAAACAACGGATCGTCTGGTGACCCCTCGATCTGCCCTTGCCGCTCAAAGACCGGATGGCCAATGTCGCGGTATCCATCGGCTTCTTCCAAGGCAATCGCCTGCCAATGGGCCTGATTATTCGCGGCACTGGGATCCCCGGCGCGAGCCATCACGCCTTCATCTACGTGCCATATCAGCACCCCCGACCCCGGGACAAAGGCGTCGTATTCGTCCATCGCCGTCCACACGCCCTCTGCTAGGGAGACCTGATCGAGGTCGATCCACACCTTATCTTCAATCCCGCGCTGGCCGCGCTGCTGCCTGTTCTCCAGCAAAAAGTATTCGTGCGCGTCAATGGGGATGCGCACGGCCTTGGGCAGATCGCCGTTGCGGTCGGTCGCCAGCAGCGATAGTACCGTGTCGCGCCGCACCACCACCGGCTCGATCCACCCCAGCTGCATCTTGCTCCACGCCATGGGATGCGGCGGAGCGAAACCAACCACCCACGCGAGGCTGTCGGTCCGCACGTAGCCCGAAACATTGGCTCCTATATCCATCAGGCTCCAACCGCCCAGCGCCGGGGTACCTTCGGCGAAATTGGACAACCCGGGCAGACCCAACTGGTGGCCAAAGAACTTGGCCAGCAAGCCATTGAGGCCAGCCCGACCGTTGAGGCTGGGCGATTCTGGCAGGATCCACGCCTGCTCAATCTCCACCCCCCCCACGGTCAGCGGCCCCCCGTTAAAACCCGCAAAATCGCTCTCGGCTAGGAATACCGAGCGAATATCGTTCAGTGCGCCCGTCTCGTAGCCAACTCCAGCGTGCAACACGAGGAAGCTGTTGAATTCGTCCAAGCGCGGGCCATCGGGATCGGCTAGCGCAGCGTACAGGGCATCGCGGACCAACTCGATCCACTTCGCGCCGATTTCCTCGGTCGTGCGCCCGTTGCCGTAGTGAAGCATGGGTTGGGGAAGGGTGTACGCCTGCTGTGCGGCGCGGGGAAATACCTCGGCGGAAATCGCCACCCGACCGGCGGATACGACCTCGTAGTAACGCGCCAACGCGGTCAAATGCCGCTCGAAATAAGCGCGGTCGTGCGGCGGCAGGTCGTAGGGAAGCGCGTAACTCTCAGCCGCTTCCGCGGCCGACCGCAGATCAAACGCGCCGATTCCAGTGGTCGTCAGCTCATCGGGCTCTTCGCGCGGAAAATCCACGCGCAAAGCCAAAATTCGCCACTCGGCAGCCGCGTCGGTGGCCGCTGACCACAGCAGTGTGAGGCAGAAGCCTAAGAGGAGCAAGGGAGCCAAATCGCAGCGTCGCCGCGCGCCGCGGCAACAAAACCAGCGTCCGATGGAAACACCCTCAGAAAATGATGTTCATGGAAATGGGCGTATTGTCTCCCACCACCGTCTCTTCGCTGCCGATTATATACGCCACGTCAAACTGGAAGCGATTGTATTTTAGCCCAACGCCAAAGGTCTTGGTGCTCACCTCGCCATCGAAATCCTGAGAAAGGCCCGCCCGCAACGCGATAAACGCCTCCCCTTCGCGCGCGGAAAGCCCGTATTTGTATTCGCCGCCCACGTGCAGGTCCATCTCCTTGAACTCGTTGCTCAGGCCCTCGTCGGCCCAGGCCTTGGCCAAGTTGCCGACAAAAGACCCATCGGCAATCAGCGGCTTGTACAGATCAAAGGAGAGCATCAGGTCGTTGTATTGGGTATCCATCACGTCGTAGGCCACTCCGACGACGATGTGCTGGGGCAGCGGATCGGCCTGATCGGCGTCGATATAGGCAATTTTAGGGCCTAGATTGCGCAGGGCCGCGCCAAAACTGAGGCTGGGAACGGGCTTCCACAAAAAACCCAAATCCGCGGCAAAGCTGTTGCCCACACCTCGCCCTCGCTCAATGCCGGCCCCGGCGTCGGCCAAATTGCTGCGGATGAACTTCAAGCCGATACCAGCGGCCGAATGGTCGCCGATATGCGCCCCGTAGGCCGCAGACACCGCCACGTCATAGCTGCGGAAAGTGCCTTGTTGGTTGCCGCGCTCGTCCGTGCGGATCTGCTCGCCTAGATTGAGCAGTGCGACATTGAAGCCAAAGCTGCCCCATCCTTCTACGGGCTGGGAATAGGCCAAAAACTCGTAGGACAAGTCATCGGCCAGCTTCGGCAGCCACTTGGTGTGTGAAAGGTGGAGCTTTTTCTTGTTTTGCCCGACAAGCGCGGCTGGGTTGAAGTAGCTCGCAGTGGCGTCATCGGCCACCGCCACGTACGATTCGCCCATGGCAATGGCGCGGGAACCCGGCTCGATCAACAACAGCAGCGGAGCACTGCGGCTCTCGGGCGTGGCCCGGACCCCATCGGGCCATGCGCTGACGCAAAGGCCAGCCAACAGCAGGGTCGTCAGTTTCCTCATAGCGGAGTCCTCCTCAGCTCGGAATAAAATAGAAAAATGATGCCTCCTACGTACTAAGGCGATCTCATTGCTGCAAAGGCATTCCTCTCGCCATGCTCACTTGGCGACCTGCAAGACAGCGCGCCGTGCGACCGCCGCACCGCGTGCCCCCTCGGCTTCTATTCGATAAATATACGCGCCGTTGGCCAAACCCGGCGGCGGCGTCCAGGGCACTTGGTTGTAGCCAGCGCGTGTCGGCCCCGCTAGCCGCTCTATCAGCCGCCCAGCCAGCGAAAAGACCGCTATCTGCACCGCCTGCATCTCGTCTGCTAACTCATACGTGAAGTGGCCGCTATCGCGCATGGGATTCGGATAAAATAGGACGTTGGTAAGGCCGGCCTCGCCTTCGTCGTCTCCGACCGTGACGACCACGGTCGCACGCGACGAATTGTTGAAGTTGTCCCAAGCCTTCAAGCGGATTTCGCGTTGGCCGATGGCCAATTCGGGCAAGGGAAATTCGATGACCCCCTGCCGATAATCCCCGCCCTGCACGCTGTACAGATCCGTCAAAGTGAATAGCTCGCCGTCGATGGCCAGCTCAATTTCGTGCCCGGTTTCTCCGGTGATGTTGATGCCGCTGGGATCCGCAATCGAGGCCAACAACACCGTCTGCCGCGGAATCGCGTTGCCTTTGGCTCCCGTGAAGCGCAGGGAAATTTCGGGACCTTCCACATCCGCTTCCACTCCTTCAGCCGTGCCCGCCAGCACCAGTTCACTCACCGCGCCAACAGCCGCCGGCTGATCATCGCTCCAGACGTAGGCACTGATGCGGCCGTTTTGCCCGCCGTACGTAATGTCTTTGGGGACTCGAAACGCGGCGCGGAAGCGGCCCTCGGCTACAGGAAAGCGACCGCGAAACATGGGAGCACCGGTCTGCTGGTACGTATAGCCCTCTAGGGCGCTCTCTTCACTCGAATCAAAGGCCTGCAACCACACTTGGCCCGCATAGGCCGTAGCCAGCGCACCCGCCGCGTCGAGCACTTGGCCGGCGATGGCTACCTCGCCGAGGGCGCGGAGCGAGTCGGCCGCGTCGATCTGCACCTGAAAGCGCGGCATGGCCAAGCGCGTCGCCGGGTCGCCGAAGAGCGAGTAGCGCTGAATATTGCGGAATGTACTGTAGGCATTGGCGGCGTTGGGGCTATAGTTCGGCAGCAGCACTAGCTTAGCTTCGAACAGGGCGAGCCCAATCGGCACGTGTTCCCGTCCGGTGTGGTACATCTGCCAGTAGAACTGGTTGGCCAACTGGACGTTGGTGCCGTGCCACCCGACCCGGGTCGCGCAAATCATGCCGATCACGCCCCCGTCTTCCTTCTTTAGGAGTGCTTCGGGCATGGAGATGCGCACTGGATCGTCGAACACCCCAACTTGACTCGCAGCCGTGTAGAACAAGGGCAGGCGACCGCCGTTTTTGAGCTTGTCTAAGTCGCGGTCGAGCAGGAACATGCTCTCGTGGGCCAGCACGTTAAAGCTGCCGTGCCCCAAATAAGTCACAGTGAGCGCACTCTCGTTGAAAAGCCGAATAAACTCGTCGCGCGCCCGCGGTTTCTCCCGTCCCTCTAAGGGGAATTGGGCGATGTAGAGCTTGATCAAATCCAACGAATTGGGCAGGACGTTGCGGGCCATGTTTTCGCTATCGTTGATGAAGAACGACTCGACCGCGCCCGGCTTGTCTCGATTGAGCAAGTCGTCCGAAACTAGTACCTGTCGGCTCTGCCAAGGCCCTGCTTCAGGGGCGCGGTCGTAGGCGATGATTTTATCGACGACCCCATCGGCCTCGGCCGCGGTCTGCACGGGCAGCCGCCCAACGGCCATGTCGGGGTACAAATCACCGCCCACCACGCGCGTGTACCACTCGTCGTAGGTGCTGTCGCCGTCTTGGAAGGGCGGAATCCAATTGCCCTGACTGAGAGATGAATTGTTTTTGTAATCGTATGATCCATCGCCGATTAAAGCCACAAAAAGCGGCGCGGGATCCCAGTGCTCGGCCGCGTAGGCGAGAAAATTGCGGATCGCCGCCGGGTCTAAAAGGCCCCCGGAAAATTCGTCGTAGATGTCTTGGACGTCGATGGCCATGGTCCGTAGGGGCGGCCCGAAGCGGTCGTCTTCAGCCCGCCATTGTGCCAAGCGCTCGGCCGCCGCGCGAAAATCGCGGTGGTAAATCGCCACCCAATCAGCGCCCCGGCTCCGAGTCGTCAAGCGGCCGGGCCGGTCGAGTTCAAGGCGGACCGGCCGCTTCCAAGCCTCCGGGCCACCCACGGCATAATGACGCGGCACCTCCCCGGGCCGATCCTGAAAAAGTACCGTTCCGGCCTGCGCGTCGTACTCGAAGTCCACGATCTCGGCCAACCCCGCCGACACCTCAAAGACGCGCGGCCGGGCGGCGGCAAAACCAGCGAGGCGAAATTGGGTGGTGCTCGTCAGCGGATAGGTGAAGCGCAATTCGCCGCGCTCGGCGACAAAGTTGCGGCTGTATTCGACCTCATACCAGTCGAAGCGCGCCGGATTGCCGGAGTGAAAGATCCCCAGGTGATTCAGCCCTTCCTGCGCGCCGCGCGTCGTCCACAGCGTATCCGATGTAACCGGCATCTGGCCCGCTTCCGCTGGGATCGCAAAAGCCGCTGTTCCAATGGTCTCTTCGTTCCAGCGCACTGAAAAACGCGGCTGCGTCCCAGGCACCCCGATAAAGCCCAAACGCACCGCCACCGGCTCGGGCGCGACCTGCCGCGCCACTATCGGGAAATTGCGCGCATTGCCGCGAAAATCCTCCCAGTACCAAGTGTAGCCGGACTTGATGCCATAAAGCTGGATGAGAATGAACTGCTCGGCTTCCTCGTGGATTCGCACCCGATAACTCGTGGGCTGCAGCGGATCGGACGCTACCCGAGCACCGCTCCGGTGCTCGGCCCGCTGCCCCTCGCCTCCACCGCCGAAACCCAGCCAGTACGCGTTTTCGCGCGTGTAGAGATTGTGCCGATACTGAAACGAGCGGCTATCTTGCGAGTATTCCCAGCGGCTGACCGGCTCGGCCCAAAACAAGAAGAAGTCGTCCGCGTCCAAGCGGCCATCGCCCCCGTCTTCTACGACCAAGCCCTCTTCCCGCAGCGCTTGGGGCGGGTTTATCTCGTCGATCGGCAGGACATTGCCGCCGCCGTAGAACAGGCGCAAACTCGCGGGATCGACGTCGGCGAGCGACACCCCAGCGGCCGCTAAGTCGGCTCCCGATATCCGGTAGATCCCCTCTTCTGCGACGAAAATCCGCAGCCAAGTCCCTTCCTGCAACGCGGCTTTGCGCGCCGACCGCCGTTTGGGTGGCAAGCGCCAGTTCTTGGCTTGCTCGGGATTGACGAGCAGCCCTCGGTAAAACGCCTCGCCCCAAGGGTCGGCAACGCGCGCGCCGCGGCTGCCGGTCACGTGTAGATCAACGACGATGCGATCGTATAGAGTTCGCGTCCCGTCCGCTTCGACATGCGGGGCAAACGCCACCGGAACAACGCGCTGGCGACGCACAAATCCGCTTTCGCCGAGAAAGACCGGCCCGGGCGTGGGCGCGTCGTCTTCAGCGGCGCGATCCGTCCGCGCCACCCGGGCTTCGACCCGTTCTACGCGAACCTGTCCGTCGGTTGGGACGCCGACCAAGGCACTGCGCCCCTGCTCCAATTCTCGGCCTTCGGGGAGCCAAACCAACCGCAGGCGTTGTGGCGTCTGTTCGCTTACGCGCAATTCCGCCAAGGCCGCACTCCCGCAAAAAAGCGCGAGCACCGAGAAACAGCATTTAAATTTCATAAAGTGGTATAGGAGGGATTGGTCATTGGATCGCGTTGATTGGCATTTTTAAGGTCATTCGAGGCCCTCTTTTTGTCAAGAGCCTCTCATCATTGACTTATCGGCTCAGTACCGCTATGTTTTGTAGTTTCTTACAGGGAGGCACTCATGGCCAGACAATGCAGCCTGACCCAAGTTAAGGGCCTAGTTGGCAACAACGTCAGTCACTCGCAGCGCAAAACCAAGCGCGTCCAACAGCCCAATCTCATCAAAAAGCGCATCTTCATTCCCGAGCAAAACCGCACCGTCACCCTCCGCCTGACCGCCCGTGCCCTACGCACCTTAAACAAAAAAGGCGTCCATCAGTTCCTGAAAGAAAACGGGATTAAGGTCTGAGCGAGTCTCCGCGCCCATGCACCAAGGCGACGACGCAGCCGACGCCATCCAAGCGCGAGTCCGCCGCGCCCTAGCCGAAAACGCGGCCTTAAACATTTTTGCCGGCCGCACCAAATCCTTTCTCGGACGCCCCCCCGCAGGAACCCCTCTCGACCTCTCCGCTCTGACCGGCATCATCAGCTACGAGCCAAACGAGTTAGTCCTAGTCGCGCGCCCCGGCACCACGCTGAGCAAAATAGAAGCCCTGTGCCGCGGCGAAAACCAGTACCTCGCTTTTGAGCCGCCCGCTTGGGGTGCGGCCGCAACCATCGGCGGCACCGTGGCCTGCAACCTCTCAGGGCCGCGGCGTTTTAAGATGGGCGCACTGCGCGACCACTTGCTCGGAGCCGAGCTGATCGACGGCCGCGGCGCGCGCATTCGCACCGGCGGCAAAGTCGTCAAAAACGTCACAGGTTACGATCTGTCCAAAGTGTTGGCCGGCTCCTTCGGAACGCTGGGCGTGCTTACCGAAGTCTGCCTCAAGGTCTGGCCGCGCCCTGAAACTCAAGCAACGCTGTTCATTCGCGGACTGACGCCCACTGCGGCGTTGGCGCACATGCTCGCTTGGGCGGCGCGGCCCCTCCAAATCACCGGCCTAGTCTGCGATGCCGACCGGCTAGCCGCCCGCGTTGAAGGCCCGGAGCCAGCAGTGCGGGCCCAGCTAGCAACGTTGCGCGTAGAAGCATCAGCCGAGTCGGAGATAATAGAAGAGGCCGAATCGCGCACCTTCTGGCGGCGCTGGCGCGAGCTTGAATGGCTGGTACCAGCCGCGCACCAACAGCGCTGGCGCTTTGCTGGGCCGCCGACCAAAATGGCGCAATTAATGAAAGCACTAGAGGCCGAAGGGCTGAGCCGCTGGGGGCTGGACTGGGCCGGCGGCTTGCTGTGGGCATTGTTACCCGTGGCCGCCCAAGCCGTGCGTTTGCATCGCACCGCCGCACGCCACCAAGCCATCGGCTGGCGCTTTGCAGCCGACGAACACAACGAAGACGCCTTTACCCCGCTCAGCACCGGCGCAGCGCGCATGAATCAGATGCTCAAGCACGCCCTCGACCCACAAGGCATCTTCAATCCCGGTAAGCTATACGCCTAGTAGATTTCGCCGGGCCGATAGTCCGGCGGCGGCATTGCTCGTTCGCTGAGCCACAGCGCCCGCCCAACGCGCGTTTGGACGTACTGATAGTCGTAGCTCGTATCTGGAGCGGCGATGTTGCCCTGCGACGGATATCGGGCAATCGCCTCCTCGACCAGGTCCACGCCCAGCCCGGGCGCATCCGGCACGGCGATATGGCTGTCGATCACTTCGGGCTGACCAGTCATCACCTCGTAGCGCTGCGGCACATCGTCGGCTAGGTGTTCCAAGATCAAGAAATTGGGCAGCGTGGCCATGAGGTGGACAGCCGCCATTTCGGCCACCGGCCCCAACGAGCCATCGTGTGGAGCCATCGTGCAGTAGTGCGCCTCGGCCATAGCAGCCATTTTCTTCATCTGCGATAGCCCGCCAGCGCGGCCCGTATCGGGCTGTACCACGTCGATGATTTCGCGCTCGATCAGTTCCTTTACTCCCCAAATGGTGGCGTGGCGTTCGCCCGCGGCAATGGGAATATCCACGGCGTCGGCCACCCGAGCGAGGGCGTCGATGTTTTCAGGGGCTACCGGATCTTCGTAAAACAGCAAGTCGTAGTCTTCAAGCGCGCGCCCCAAGGCAATGGCGTCGCGCGTCGTCAGCCAAGGCGGGCCGTGGACATCGACCATGAGATCGACCTCGGCACCGACTTCTTTGCGGAGGGCGGCGACCGTTTCGACGCAGTTGTTGATTCCCCCAGTCTTGATCGCCGTGTAGCCTTGATCGACCAAGGCGCGTGCCCGCTCTGTTTCATGCGCGTGGGCATAGACCCGCACCCGGTCGCGCATTTTGCCGCCCAAGAGATTCCACACCGGCTGCCCAAGGGCCTTGCCCTTGATGTCCCACAAGGCCATCTCAATGCCGGTCATGGCGCCGGAGCCGACGATGCCGGTCATGCCGTGCCCCATCATCGCCACCTGCATTTTGCCCCACAGCCGCTCGATGTGAAACGGATCTTCGCCGATCATCAAAGGCGTTAGATCGCGTATGGCCGTTTCGACCACGCGCGGCCAGCCCGAAGCCTCGCCCACGCCGTAGACGCCAGCATTGGTTTCGACCTTGACGAAGAGCCAGTTGCGCGCCGACCAACCACTCGACTGCGGCGGTGCACACTGCATCAAATAGGTCTTGATCTGCGTAATTTTCATAGCGGTCTCCCCGTGTTGCAATGAAGCGACAAGTATAACTCAGCCAGCACGCCGTGCATAGATTGACAGGCATATTTTCAATACTTAGCTTCTAAATTTTCTATTTATCTGGTGATTTAATCTCGGCAGATGCCTTTCTTATGGATCCCTGCATAGGTCTTATCGATCAAGAACTGGCCCGGTTTGAAAAGCGGCTCAACGCCGAACTCAACGCCGACGTCGAGCTGGTCCACGTCATTGCCCGCTACATGGCCACCCTCAAGGGCAAACGCCTCCGGCCGGCCCTCATCCTGCTCGTGGCTAAAGCGTCTGGCCGCTGGAACGAACAGCTAATCGACACGGCTGTAGCCGTCGAAATGATTCACGCCGCCACCATGGTCCACGACGACGTAGTGGATTCAGCCACCGTGCGCCGGGGCCGCGAGACGGTCAACGAGCGCTGGACCGGGCAGATCGCCGTGCTCATGGGCGACTTTCTGCTCGCACGCGCCCTGCGTCTGCTGATCGAGATTGGCAATTTGCCGGTCCTGAGCGCCGTCGCGTACGCCACCGAGCGGCTGAGCATCGGCGAAATTTTTGAAATCCAGATCGGCACTCAGCGCGATACGTGTGAAGAGTCGTACTTTGCCATGGTCAGCGACAAAACGGCTTCCCTGATCTCGGCCGCCACGCGGATTGGCGCGATTCTCGCCGGCGCATCAGACGAGATCGCGCAATCCATGGGCCGCTACGGAGAATCGCTGGGCCGCGCCTTCCAAGTCGCCGACGACATCCTCGACCTCACCAGCGATCAGGCGACCATGGGCAAGCCCGTCGGGCACGACCTGCGCGAAGGCAAGATCACCTTGCCATTGATACGCGCCTTACAGCAAGCCCCTTTAGCGGCTCGGTCCGAGATGGAAGCCCTTTTGGCCCGGCCCGACAAAGACGAAGCCGAATGGGCGCAGATCGTAGCCTTTGTCGAAGAACACCGAGGAGTCGCCGCCGCCACCGAGACCGCACGCGAATACGCCGCCCAAGCTCAGCAATGTCTAAAAGTTCTGGCCCCTTCCCCGGCCCGAGTCGCGCTAGAACAAGCCGTCCAACTCGTCGTCGAACGCAGCAATTGACGCGACTAGCTCATGCTCAAGCGCAGCCTGCTGGCCATCGGCGGTTTGGCCGTGGTCCTGTACTTTCTGCCGTCGCCCCGGCCCGCCGCGCCGGTGCGCACCGACCGCCTCTTGTTGGGCACACTCGTCACGGTCAAACTCTACGGCGACGAAGCCGTGGTTCGCCCACACCTAGAGGCGGCGTACGCCGAGATCGCCCGCGTCGATTCGGCGATGAGTCACTACCGCGAGGATGGAGCCTTGCGGCGGCTAGAACAGCAAGCGCGACGCGCCCCAACACCCGGCCCGGCCGGGCTGCTTGCGGTCTTGACGCGCAGCCAGCACTTCGCCGCCTTGACCGATGGAGCTTTTGACTGCACGGTGGGAGCCTTGACGAGTCTGTGGAACTTCCCCGCTGCGGTAGCACCGCCCGCGCCAGCGCAGATTGATTCGGCCCTGACGCTGGTGGGCTACGAAGGGTTAGAAGTGGCGGCCCATTCGTTGCGGATCAACAAGCCGGGGCTTCGGTTGGATCTGGGAGCAGCCGCCAAAGGCTACGCGGTCGATCAAGCCGTGGCGGCGATGCAGGAGTTGCAAGTGGAAGCTGGGGTGATTGAGGCCGGGGGCGACATTCGCTATTGGGGCGAAAAGCCGGACGGGCGGGCGTGGCTCTTTGGCGTGCAGCACCCACGCGACCCAGCGCAATACCTAGCAGTAGCCGATCTCGGGCTCGCGGCGATCGCGACCTCCGGCGACTACGAGCAGTACTTTGACTGGGAGGGCACGCGCTATCACCATCTGCTCGACCCCAAGACCGGCTATCCTGCGCGGGCGAGCATCAGTGCCACCGTGTGGACCGCGACCGCCCTCGACGCCGATATTCTGTCGACCGCGGTCTTCGTCTTAGGGCCTGAGCGAGGGCTGGCACTCGTCGAGGGTCTAACGGATGTCGAGGGCCTTATTTTCTTTGCGCGAGACGGGCAGCTCATGCACCGGGCGTCAACCGGGCTGCGCGACCGCTTTCGCTTTTGCAATAGCAACAAACCTTCGCCGGGCTGTGCTCGGCACTAGCGGAGTAAAGACCAATTTATGAAACGCAATCGGAAACTCGTGCTGATCTTGGCACTGATCGCCGCGGCCGCGTACTACTTGTGGCCAAGCGTGAAATTTTACAGCATGGCGGACGAAGAGCGAGAGGCTATGGAGCTAAAATCGCCCGGGCAACTCGTCGATCTGAAAAAGCGCACACTCAATTTGGGACTGGATTTACAGGGCGGCATTCACCTCGTCCTAGAGGTCAAGACCGAGGGAATGGAGCAGCAAGAAGCCCAAGACGCGGTCGCTCAGGCCCAAGAAGTCATTCGCAATCGCATCGATCAGTTTGGCGTGGCCGAGCCGACTATCCAGCGCCAAGGAGACAACCGCATCATCATCGAGTTGCCCGGCGTCCAAGACGTGCAGCGCGCCAAGGATCTAGTAGGCCAAACCGCGCTGCTCGAATTCCAACTCCTCGAACCCGCCGAAGAACGCACTCGCCTAATCCAGCGCATCGACCAAGTGCTGGCTCCGAAAGAAGAGGAAACAGACGAAGAAGAAGATCTCCTCTTTTCCTCCCCACCAGAAAGCGCCCCGCTCTCCGCCATGCTCAGCCCCGCTGGCGAAGACCTCGCGGTCTCGGTCCGCGATTTGCAGCGCGTCAAGAACTTGCTCAACACCCCAGCCGCTCAAGAACTCATCCCAGCAGACGTGGAATTCATCTTTTCGAGTAAGCCCACTGGGGCCGAGGGCAATGCGTTCTACTTCCTCTATTTGGTGCGCAAGAAGCCAGAGATGACCGGACACATGATTCAGGACGCCTTCGTCTCTATCGGCCAAGTAGTGGAGTACATGGGCCAGCCCATCGTCAATTTCTCGACCACCGACGAAGGCGTGCGACTCTTCAGCCGCATCACCGGGTCGCACATCGGCGAGCGCATGGCCATCGTCCTCGACGAATCCGCGTACTCGGCCCCGGTCATCCAAAACAAAATCAGCGAAGGACGCGGCCGCATCACCGGCAGCGGCACCCAAGAAGAGGCCAAAGACCTCGCTATCGTGCTGCGGGCGGGCGCGCTACCAGCCGAGGTCGAGATCATCGAAGATCGCACGGTCGGCCCCTCGCTGGGCCGCGACTCCATCGAGCAAGGCAAGGCCGCAGCCATCTACAGCATGGTGCTAATCGCGATCTTCATGGTCCTCTACTACCGAGCGGCCGGGCTGATCGCCGACTGCGCTCTGCTGCTCAACATGCTTTTCATCATGGCGGTGCTGGCCGGTTTTCACGCCACCCTGACCTTGCCCGGCATCGCCGGCATCATCCTGACCATCGGCATGGCCGTCGACGCCAATGTGCTGATCTTTGAGCGCATCCGCGAAGAGCTACGCACGGGCAAAACCGTGCGTGCGGCCATTAATTCCGGCTATGGCCACGCGCTCTCGGCCATCATCGACGCCAACGTAACCACGTTCCTAGTGGGCATCGTGCTCTATCAGTTCGGCACCGGGCCGATCCGCGGCTTTGCTTTGACCTTGTGCATCGGCATCATCTCCAGCCTCTTTACGGCCTTCTTTGTTACCCGCACGATCTTCGAACTAATCACCCGGAGGGCGGACCAATCGAGCTTGAGCATTGGGCCGGTCGCGCTCTTCGCCAAGCTGAACATCCGCTTCCTTTCGCTGCGCAACATTGGCTTTGGTGCCTCGGCGGCCGTGCTGCTCATCGGCATCGTCTCCATCTTGGGCGTCAATGGCATTCGCAAGGGCATTGACTTTGCCGGCGGCACCTTGCTGGAGTTGCACTTCGATCCAGCCGTCCAAGTCGAGGACATCCGCAGCCAGCTCGGTCGCGTCCCCGTGGGCGATGCCGAAATCGACCTGAGCAAGAGCGAGATCAAGCAGTTCGGCTCGGAACACGACATCCTCATCCGCGTCAGCGAGAGCGGGGCAGGCACTGAGGTGGCCGATGGCATCATGGGGGTGCTCAAGGCCGGCTTCGTCGACAATATCCAAGAAATGGAGTGGATTCGCCGCCAAGAAAAGGTCGGCCCCAAAATCGGCAGCGAACTAAGCAGCGCAGCCGTGCGGGCGGTGTTGGTGGCCCTGGCCCTGATCTTGATCTACATGGCTTGGCGCTTCCACCGCTTCCTCTACGGCATCGCCGCGGTCGCCGCGCTCTTCCACGACGTGCTCATCACCCTCGGGCTGCTCTCGCTTTTCAACATTGAGATTACCCTCGCGGTGGTCGCCGCGCTGCTGGCCATTGTCGGCTACTCGCTCAACGACACGATCGTGGTCTTCGACCGCATCCGCGAAAACCTGCACACAGCCCGCCGACAGGGCTTTGACGGCACGGTCAACCAGAGCATCAACGAGTGTCTGAGCCGCACGCTGATCACCTCGGCGACAACGCTCTTGGCCGTGCTGGTGCTGATGATCTTTGGCGGCGAGGTCAACCGCGACTTTACCATCACTTTGATGATCGGCGTCGTGGTCGGCACCTATTCGTCTATATTCGTCGCCAGCCCGGTGCTCTATCTAGGCCAACAACGGGCCGCCGCCAAAGGATCCGACTAAAGCCAGCCGATTGCGGGCGGGACCGCCTCTCGCCATGAAAACGATAGTAGTAGCTGCCTTTGTCCTGCTGTTGATCTACTACGGACCGCCGCAGGATCGCTCCAGCCCCTTTGACGCCGCGTGGATGCTGGGTGCGCTGGCCCTCTTGGCTGCGGCTGGCGGCCAACTGGCGCAGGCGATCCGCCTACCAGCACTGGTGGGATGGATTGGGGCCGGGATGTTGCTGGGCACCGGCGGCTTGCAACTCGTCGATCTAGACGCATTCTCCCTACACCAATTGCTCTTGCTCACGGCAGGCCTCGGGGTCGGGTTCCAAGTAGGGCTACACGTAATATGGCCAACGCACACTTGGCGCACGCTTGGGTTGGTAGCGGTGGTGACCGCGCTGGTCTTTGCCGCGGTGACCGCGGCCACTGGCTTGCTCGGACTGCCTTGGGAGCAAGCCGTACTCCTCGGCGCACTGGCCGGCTTGTGGGGGCCTTTCACCGGGGTGCCCGAATTTGGTCGGCGAGGGGCGCTAGTACTGGCCGTGCTAGGGACGGGCTGCGCCCTCGGGGCGTTGGGTGGAGCATTGGTTCTGCTGGAAATTGGCGCCTCGGGATGGGTCGGGCGCGTCGGCCTTTCGCTTGTAGCGGGCGGCGGACTGGGGCTGGCACTGCGCCTTTTAAGGCGGCTCACCACGCCAAGCGCGACCCTAGTATCCAGCCTAGGCGGGGCTTTTTTCCTTACAGCACTCGCGCTAGACACCCTCGGGCTGATGGCCTTGCCCTGCGGGTTAGTGGCAGGACTCGTACAGGACAAGCAGCAAAGCCGCCGTGTGCGGTTGCTACTACACCGGGGTGCGCCCGTGGCCTTTATGCTCTTTTTCGCGCTCTTGGGGACCGCGCTCGATCCCGGCGCCCTGTGGCCACCGGCGGACGGGCTGTACGAGGCCGCGCTCGTCTTAGTGGCCGTGCCGCTGCTTTTGCGGGGACTGGCTCCCATGGCGTACCCTCATTTAGGGCGGCACATTGGCTGGCGGCTCCTGCCGCGCGGCGCGTTGCTGTTCGAGTTGTTCTGCGGCCCGCACGGGCTGGCCCCCTACGTAGGGGCCGAGGGGCTATTGGCGCAGGCCGTGCTCTTGGACATTCTCGTTTCAACCCTGCTTTTTTCCTCCTTGTCATTGATCGTAGATGCGAGCCTGGTCCCCGCGGAAAAGGCCCGCCCCTCAGCAGAAGGCGCGGCGGCCTGAGCCGAGCCGCTCTTGGTTTGTGTCCAGCTAGGCTGATTCGTATCTTTAGCGGTTTAGACATTTTGTATGGATTACATCCGCGACAACTGGGAATCGCTGCGCACCCGCATTGAGCGCGCTTCCGAGCGCAGCGGGCGCACAGCAAGCGCAATTGAGGTCGTCGCCGTCAGCAAAACGCGCAGCGTCCGCGAAATTGAGGCGGCTTACGCCTGCGGCTTGCGCCTCGTAGGCGAAAACCGCATCCAAGAAGCAGCGGCTAAGCGCCCGCAGGTCGCCGTGCCCCTCGCTTGGCACTTTGTCGGCCACTTGCAGACGAATAAAGCCGGGCGGGCTGTCGAGCTTTTCGACCTCGTGCAGTCGGTTGATTCCGCCCGGTTAGCGCAGGTGCTAAGCCGCCGGGCCGAGCAGGCCGGGCGCACTCTTGAGGTGCTCTTGCAGGTCAACACGGCCGGCCGCTTGCGCCAAGGCGGAGTGGCTCCCGCCCAGCTCGTCGATCTAGTCGCAGCCCTCGCGCCGCTGCCGCACTTGCGGATTCGCGGCCTGATGACCATTGCCGCCCACTGCGCGGACGAAGCCGCCGTGCGGGGCTGCTTTCGGACCTTGCGCGAGCTGGGCGAAAAAGTCGCCGAGTGCGAATTTGCGGGCGCGTCTATGGACTATCTATCCATGGGCATGAGCGGCGACTTTGAACTCGCCATCGCCGAAGGGGCCAATCTGTTGCGCCTCGGCACGGCCATTTTCGGCCCGCGGCCGACCTGATACACAGGAGACAATCGTGTTCGATTTCGGCGGTTTTTTTGCAGACGTCAAGGGCCTCATCATTGGTCTCATCACGATCTATAGCTATGTGGTCCTCATCCGGGTGCTGATCTCGTGGTTTAATCCCAGTCCCCACAATCCGCTCGTCCAATTCCTGCGCGGCGTCACCGATCCGGCCCTCGATACAGTGCGCTCTTTCTTGCCGAGGTTTTTCTGGTCAACTGGCATAGACTTTACGCCGATAGTCCTGTTTTTTCTGCTCAAGCTCTTCGTGGTTTTCCTCAACAATATCGGAGCGGAATGAGCATGGCACCCCAAACCCCTTTTGCCCCAGTTCCGTCCCAAGTGGACTTTTCCGCTCAGGAGCGCACGATCCTCGAGTTCTGGCGCCATGGCGATCTGTATCGAAAATCCGTTGATGCCCGCTCGGTCGAGCGCCCCTTTCGGTTCTACGACGGGCCGCCCTTTGCGACCGGCCGGCCGCACTACGGACACCTACTAGCGTCCATCACCAAGGACGTGGTGCCCCGCTACTGGACGATGCGCGGCTACCGGGTTGAGCGCCGCTGGGGCTGGGATTGCCACGGCCTGCCCGTCGAAAACGAAACCGAGCAGCAGCTAGGGCTCCAATCGCGCCGCGACATTCTCGCCTACGGCGTGTCTCAGTTCAACGAAGCCTGCCGCGACTTGGTGCTGCGCTACACGGCCGAGTGGCAGAAGCTGATCGAGCGGCTGGGACGCTGGGTTGACTGGGACCACCAGTATCGGACGATGGACCCCGATTTCATGGAATCCGTGTGGTGGGTGTTCAAGTCGCTGTGGGACCAGGGGCTTGTCTATGAAGGCTACAAATCCCTCGCCTATTGTCCCCGCTGCTCCACTCCGCTGTCGAACTTCGAGGTCAATCAAGGTTATCAAGCCACGCAGGACCCGTCGATCACAGTGCGCTTCCGCGTCGCTGGCAAGCAGGGCCTGTCCCTACTCGCTTGGACGACGACCCCGTGGACGCTGCCCTCTAACATGGGCTTGGCCATCGGTCGCGACATTGACTACGTATGCGTCACCACCGCAGACGGAGAGCAACTGATTCTCGCGGCTTCCCTCGTCGAAGGCCTCTTCCGCCGGCACGACAGCGAAATCGCCGAGATAACGCCGATCGCCACCGAAGACCTCGTCGGGTTGCGCTACGAGCCCCTGTTCGACTCCTTCGCCGACCGCGCTGAAGAAGGCGCTTTCCGCGTGGTAACAGCCGACTTTGTATCTACTGACGACGGCACCGGCATCGTCCACATTGCCCCGGGGTTTGGCGAAGACGACTATCAACTCGGCCTCGCCGAGGGCTTGCCCGTGGTCTGCCCCATCGACGCCGACTGTTGCTTCACCGACGAGCTCCCAGACTTTGCGGGCACTTTCGTAAAGGACGCCGATACGCCGATAATCCGCCGCTTGCGCGCCTCGGGCCAGCTATTCTCCGAGGGTTCCATCGAGCATGCGTACCCATTCTGCTGGCGCTGCGACTCGCCCCTCATCTACCGCACGATCTCCACTTGGTTCGTCCAGATCGAAGGGGAGGTAAAGGAAAAGATGCTCGCCGCCAATCAGCAGATCTGGTGGATTCCCGAGCACATCCGCGATGGGCGCTTTGGCAAGGGCATCGAGTCGGCCCCGGACTGGGCCGTCAGCCGCAACCGCTACTGGGGCACCCCCCTGCCGATCTGGCGCAACGAGGAAACGGGCGAAGCCGTGTGCGTTGGCAGCCGCCAAGAGTTGTGCGAGCTCACCGGACGCGAGGTGAACGACCTGCACAAGCACTTTATCGACGACCTCGAAATTCCGGCCCCATCCGGGAACGGATCGCTGCGGCGCGTACCCGAAGTCCTCGACTGCTGGTTCGAGTCTGGGTCTATGCCGTACGCGCAAAACCACTACCCTTTTGGCCGGCGCGAAGACTTTGAAGCCTCCTTCCCGGCCGACTTCATCTCCGAGAACCTCGATCAGACCCGAGGCTGGTTCCACACCTTGACGATCCTCGCGGCGGCGCTGTTCGACAAACCAGCTTTTCACAACTGCATCGTCGGCGGCATGCTGCTAGCGGCCGACGGACGCAAACTGAGCAAGCGCTTGAAGAACTATCCCGATCCGGCTGAGATGCTCGAGACCTACGGCGCCGACGCCCTGCGCCTCTATCTGCTCAACTCGCCGGCCATGAAGGCCGAGGAGATGCGCCTCACCGAAGCGGGCATCAAGCAGAGCCTGCGCGATGTCATCATCCCCTTGTGGAATGCCTATAGCTTCTTCGTCACCTACGCGACCCTTGACGATTGGACGCCAGCGGCAAGCCGGGCGCAGACGCTCGACCATCGCCTCGACCGCTGGATTCTCTCGGAGTTGCAGACCCTGCTCCACGACCTCAACGCCGAAATGGAAGCCTACCGGCTCTATCGCACAGTACCGGCGATGGTCGCCTTCATCGAGAAGCTGACCAACTGGTACATCCGCCGCAGCCGCCGCCGCTTCTGGAAGTCCGAGGACGACCAAGACAAGCAGGCCGCGTACGACACCCTCTATCGAGTGATGGTGACCTTCATCAAAGCCCTCGCGCCGGTCTTGCCCTTTATCACCGAGAGCATCTACCAGAACTTGGTGCGCCGCGTGGATCCCGACGCTCCCGAAAGCATTCACCTATGCGACATGCCGCAGGCCGACGAGCACCTGCGCGACGCCGCCTTAGAGCAGCAAATGGAACTGGTGACTCGGGCCGTAGTCTTGGGCCGCTCGCTGCGCAGCAAGCACGAGCTCAAAGTGCGCCAACCACTGCGACATCTCTGGCTCCTACCTCCCAACGGACCCAGCCACCACGGGCTGGAGCAGATGATCGACCTGCTCGCCGACGAACTCAACGTCAAAGAGGTGGTGCTAGTGGAGGATGAGACCGAATTCAGCGCGGTCTCCTACCGGCCCGACTTCCGCGCTTTAGGGCCGCGCTTTGGCAAACAGATGCCAGCCGTCGCCGACCGCATCCAAGCCTTAACGGCTGAGGATATACACCACCTCGAAAGTGGTGGCCGGCTCTCGGTGGCCGGCGGCGAGATCGGGCTGGCCGACATCGTCGTGCAGCGCCGCGAGAAAGAAGGCGTGGTGGCGGCCCTCGACCACAACCTCGGGGTGGGGTTGGACCTCCAACTCGACGACGAGCTAATCGCCGAATGCACGGCGCGCGAATTCGTCAACCGCGTGCAGAACATGCGCAAAGAGGCCGGGCTGGATGTCGCCGACCGCATTCGCGTCTGGGTGCGAGGCACGGCCGCCTTGGAAGAAGCGGTTCAGCGGCACGGCCCGTACATCGCCGCCGAGATCCTAGCGCACGCCCTCCACACTGGAGAACTGCCCCAACAGGCACTCTTGCAACAGGATCGGCAAGTCAACGGCCACGATAGCACCATTGCCATCGTTAGGGCCTAAGTAGAAAAGAAAGATAAAGAGAGAGGAAGTAAGATGAACGACCAATCCAAGCCGCTAGACCAAAAAGACCTCGATTTTTTCAAAAAATTGCTCCTCACAAAAATCGCCCAAACCTCAGACGATGTCGAAGCCATTGAAAATACCTTGCGCCACGACGCCCGGGAAACCGCCTCTGAGGACCGCTCGACGTATTCGCTGCATATGGCCGACCACGGGACCGCCACCATGGAGCGAGAAAAATCCCAACTCTTCGCCCAGCGCGGTGGCGATTACATCGATCACCTAAACAAGGCCCTGCAACGCATCAAGGACGGCACCTTTGGCATCTGCCGCACCTGCCAGCGGCCCATCGGCCGCGGCCGCCTAGAGGCCGTGCCCACCGCCACCCAGTGCATTAGCTGTAAGTCCAAGCGCGAAGAGGAATCGGACTTAGCGTGACGTTTCTGTGGATCATACCGCTAGCCGTGGTCATCGATCAAGTTAGCAAGTTCATCGTCCGCGGCTCCATGGCGCTGTACCAGTCCGATCCGGTGTTGGGCAACTTTTTCCGCCTGACCTACATCCACAACCCTGGCGCGGCCTTCGGGCTAAACATAGGGAGCCCGTTGCTGCACACGGCCTTCTCGTTACTCGCCCTCGGCATCCTCATTTACCTCTATCGCTCGCTCGCCGCCAACGAGCGGCTTTTGCGCCTAGCCCTCTGCCTAGTGTTAGGCGGCGCTGTGGGCAACATCATCGACCGCCTGTACTTGGGGGAAGTGGTAGATTTTTTCGACTTCGGCCTCGGGGACTTGCGCTGGCCAATCTTCAACTTTGCCGATTCCTTTGTCACCGTCGGCGTCTTGCTCTTGGCCTTGGGCTACTCGCGCCGCGAAAAGACACCCGACCAGTCCGAGCAGCCGTCCTCCCCGGCGTCCGAAGGGGAAATCGTCCGGGAGTAAATTTCCATGGACCTCGTCGTTCCCATCGGCTCCGCGGCCGAGCGGCTCGATCTTTTTCTCCGCACGCACTGTCCGCACCATTCGCGCAGCAGCATCCAAGCACTCATCAAGGCCGGAGCGATCCGCATCAATGGCCAAAAGACGCGCCCATCGTATCTGGTCCGGCCCGGAGACGCGATCGCCATCGAACGGCCTGAGCCCGCGCCGCTAGCCGCGCAACCCGAGGCACTGCCCCTATCCATCCCGTACGAAGACGACGACTTGCTGGTCGTCAACAAAGCGGCCGGCATGACCGTACATCCAGCCCCAGGCGCGACCACGCGCACCCTCGTCAACGCGCTGTTACATCACGGTCGCGATCTGTCGGGCATTAACGGCGCACTCCGGCCGGGAATCGTCCACCGACTCGACAAGGAAACCAGCGGCTTGCTGCTAGTGGCCAAGCGCGACGCCGCCCACCGGATACTGGCCGCAAGCCTCCAAGCGCACCAGATCGAACGCCGTTACGCCGCCTTAGTGTGGGGCGTCTTGCGGGCGGAAAATGGGCGGATCGAAGCCCGGATTGGTCGCCATCCCAAAAACCGCAAGAAGATGGCCGTGGTCGAAGACGGGCGAACGGCGGCAACCCGTTTCAGTGTCGTCGAGTGCTGTCCTTTTACAACCTTGGTCGAGTGCCAGCTAGAGACGGGACGCACCCACCAGATCCGCGTACATCTGGCCCATATCGGCCATCCTGTCTTCGGCGACCCCGTGTATAGAGGCCGCGACCAAGCCAGAGGAATTCGCCCCGAGTACCGCCGCCAAGCCAACTGGATGCTAAGCCTGATCAAACGCCAAGCCCTACACGCCAAAAAACTGCGTTTCGCGCATCCGACCACTGGAGAGATGATGGAGTTTGTCGCGCCGCTGCCGGCGGACTTTCAGGCTGTCTTAGAAGCGGCGCGGATGGAGAACCCCAGACAGCCGACGGGGAGAACGGTATCACGACCGAATGATTTGGTCTAATCCCGCTTTAGCAGTGCAGTCTAGTTCCCGACATGGACAATAGAAATGGGACCCGGCAGCGGCGGAGGGGACGGCGGGACAAACCAGTGCGCTGTCTAATTCCGATATGGACATCCCAGAACATCGGGATCCCATTTCCGTAACTCGCTGTATCGTGGATGTTACTTGAGCAGCAACATCTTCTTGATGTCGAGGAAATCGCCGCCCGCCTGCAAGCGGTCCGTAGGCGGGCGACCTGACGTTCATAAGAAAATGGGACCCCAGAACATCGGGGTCCCATTTCCGTAACTTGCGGTGTCGTGGATGCTACTTGAGCAGCAGCATCTTCTTGACATCGAGGAAGTCGCCGCCGGCCTGCAAGCGATAGAAGTACATCCCCGACGACACGCTCTGGCCGCTATCGTTGGTCGCGTCCCATTCCACCGCGTAGCGACCCGCCGCCTGATGCTCGGCGACCAGCGTCCGAATCGGCTGACCCAACACGTTATACACCGTCAGCCCCACGTCCGCCGCCTGCGGCAACGCATACTGAATCGTCGTCTGCGGATTGAACGGGTTCGGATAGTTGGCTGCCAGCGAGAACACGGCCGGGCGCGTCTGCACCGAAATCGGCGCGGGCAGTGCCAGCCGGTTGAAGCCCAACGCCCGGTCATACGTCTGGCTGTCGGTGATTTCGAGGGTCGTGTGCGCGATCTCGGTCGTCGGACGGAAGACCAAGCGCAGCATTAGCTCGCCATCGGCAACGACGTCGCCGTGGGCGGCTACCGTCAACACGCCCGCTTGGTCGGCCAACACCTGCGGCGTAGCGAACGCGCTCCCGCCGAGCGGCTGATCGGTCCGCGCCTCGACGAAGGTTAGCTGGTCGGCGTCATAGGCTACCTGCAAGCCGTAGCCCTTGACCGCCACGAAATCGGCCAGTCGCACATTAACGACGAACTCTTCTCCTACGCTCGGCAGGGCTGTCGGCGCGTCCAGATACAGCCGCGCGTCCGCATTCAGCCCGGCCTGCAACGCCACCGGCTTGCCCGAAACCGCCACGCTGCGACCGAAATGGTCGGCCAACACGAAGAAATCGTCGAAATCAATCGTCCCATTCGGCGCCAGGTCAAACGCCGGATCAAACCCGGCGTCGCCCGCCGTCAAGCCGAAGCGGTCGGCCAACACGAAGAAATCGTCGAACCCAATGCGCGCGTCGGCCCCGAACAGACCCAACAGGGCCTGCCCTTGGCTATCGGCCACCCGGTTGCGCACGGCCAGCGCGGTATGCTCAACCGAACCGGTCTCGTTGTCTAAGTCGAAAGGCCGCACCTGATAGGTGTAATGCACCCCATGCTGCGCCGTCTCATCAACGAAGGACGCCACCCCGGACGCCACCTCGGCGACCACGGAAAACGTTTCGTCTCCCACAGCGCGGCGATAGATGCGGTAGCCATGGACGCCGACGACCGGCTCGACCGGCGCCGGGCCCAAAGCACCAGCCACGACCCCTTGCAGCACCTGATCCGACGGCGACAGCGTCCACGTCAGCGCGATGCGACCGCCCTGATCGTCCGGCGCATCCAACACCTGCAACGCCGACACGGCCAATGGCGCGATGTCGTCGGTCGCCCGCACGGCCTCGGCCGTCCAAGTAATCGACGAACTCAGCACGTTACCGACGACATTTAGTTTCGGTGCCACGCCGCGAGCGTAGGCCAATGCTTCCGGCAACAACGATGCCAGCACCGGACCCGCCTGCGCGGCATCCCGGCTCGCTTGCAGCGTCTTCGCCATCTGCGCGTAAGGCTGCGTCACATCGTCGGCCTCGACGAACACGGCTTTGGCCGCATGGTGCGTGGTGCGGCCATCTTTTTCGGCGGCAATACCCCAACGTGTCGAGACATTGTCCAGCGTCGCCACGATAGCGCGGCCCATCGCCACCCCAGGCACGGCATCCACCCGCGCCCACGGCACCATCTCATTGCCTAGCACCGGCAACGCACGGAAGATGCGATAGCCGTCCAGCGACTTATGATCCGCCGATAGCTCCCAAGACAGCATTACGAAACCGCCTTGGTCGCCTTGGCCGTCCGCACCTTTGTAGTCCTCGGCGACCAGGTTGGTCGGCGCCGACAGCGGCGGCTCCACCACCGCCATGCTCAACGGCAGCGACTGACTCGCGCCGCTGGCATCCATGACCGTGTAGGTCGCGACCGTCTCGCCCATCGTCGTCGGCGTCCCGGAAATCGTCCGGGTGGCCGGGTCAAACGACAGCCCGGCTGGCAGCCCCGACACGCTATACGTCAGCGGTGGAGTGCCCCCGGAGACGGCCGGCAGCGTCAGATTTGCTGGCACACCGACGGTGAATTGAATCATACTGTTGTCGTGCGAGTCGGCTGGATTGGCTTTGCCAGCACCGCTGTTGAGACCGAACAACGAACTCAGGTCGCCCCAGTCTAGCATCGCGTTGATTGTGATCGTGAACATCAGCGAGACGCTTTCGTCGCCAGCCATCGCCGTGTAGGTGACTTCAACGGCCCCATCGGTCGCCGCTTCCGGTGTGCCCGAAATCGTCCGGGTGGCCGGGTCAAACAACAGTCCCGCCGGTAGCCCCGACACGCTATACGTGATGGTGCCTTCGCCGCCCATCGCCATCGGCAGCACCAACGGCGTAATCGCCGTGCCCGCCGTATAGGCATGTGCGGCAATCGAAGTGCCCTCGACGAAAGACAAGGGGATCATCATCTCCTTATCGTCCATCATGCCGCCGGCCGCTTCCGTCAGCACCAGCGTCGCCGAACCCGCCGTCAAGCCCGGCAGCATCGCGTTGAGCACAACCGTCTCGTCGCCTTCAGCCATACCGTCCGAGACCGGATCGATCAACAGGCGCGTCGAACCTATGATCGAACCGGCGGCAATGGTAATCGTCGGATTGAATAGGGCCGAGTAGTCCGTGTCGCGGGTGGCACTCGAAGCCACCTCGTCAATCGAGACGATCGCCGTGGCATTCTCGGCCAGCGGCTTGCCATCCAACGCGGCCATGACCATTACTTCCGTCAATTCCGCCGACTCGCTGAGCGCGCTCGGCATCACCGACACGACCAAAGACGTGCTTGGCGTCTCGTCGTCGGAAATCCGCAAGTCCACTTGCCCCCAGCCGCCTGAAGCCGCCGCCCGAACGCCCAAGAACTTATGACCGTCCGCCGAAGCGTTGTCAATCGGCGACAGGAAAAGTGTCGTCGAACCCATCGTCTCGCCGGCCGCAATGGTGATCGTCCCCACCAATGTCGCGGTGTAATCCACGTCGCGGGTGGCCATCGCGCCGCTGGCCGGCGGCACAATCGTGAAGCGGACGCTCTCAGCCGCCGGGGCCGCCTCCGACAGAGTCGCCGTAACCCGAATTTCAGCCGTGTCGCCGTTTTCGCGCACCGCCGATTGCGAAGCCATCACGCTGGCGACGCCCACGGTGACCGGCGGAGCCTCAGCAACCGTGATGGTGAAAGTCCGTACCCCGCCATCGCCGTCGGCATCGATCGCCGTATAGAAGACTTCCGACATACCCGCCAGCGTCGGCGTCCCGGAAAGCGTCCGGGTGGCCGCGTCAAACGACAGACCCATCGGCAGGTCCGACGAGACCCGGTACCGCAGCGTTCCTTGGCCGCCCGTCGCCGCGGGCAACACCTCGCTGAACGCCTGCCCCACCGTCGCTTCAAAGGCTAACGCACCAGTGCCGAAACTCGGTCGGCCCGTGTCCGCCGGCGTATCCGAAGAATCATCCATCTTCGCCGCGTCTTTCAGCGTGATCTTCGTGGTGCCGACCTTGATCTTGTCGTCGTCTTGGTTCTTGAGATTGTCCGTGAGTTGCTTCAGCGTGATCGTTTCGTCGTTGTCGTCTTTCCCGTCGTTGACGGGCGTGACCGTGATCGTCGTCGAGCCGGTGATCTCGCCGCGCGGAATCGTCAGCGAGCTAAGCACCGCCGTGTAATCCACGTCCCGCGTCGCCGACTTGTCCGGCGTATTATCCACGACCAGCGTGATCGTCGCCGCCGCGTCCAGCACCTTGCCGTCTAACGTACCGGTTACTGTGACCGTCGTCGCCCCGGCGTCCTCTTTGATTTCGCTCGGATTGACCGACAGCGTAATGTTTTCGCTCAGCGTCTCATCGTCCGTGATTTTGAACTCCACCGTATCCTTCTGAGACGCTTCGGTGCCGACCTTCGCTATCACATCGAACGTCCACGGATTATTCACCCCGCTGTTGTCCACCGGCGTGACGCGCAGCGTTGCCGTGCCTTTCGTGTCGCCGGTCGGGATCGTCAAGCCTTCAGTGACTTCCACCTCGTAATGCACATCGCGCGTCCCCTGACCCGCCGTAATCTGAAAGTCCACCGCCTTCGCGCCGGTCAAGGCTTTCGCCAATTCAACCGTCATCGTAACGTCGGTCGCGCCGGCGGCCTCGCGGATCGTCGCCGGACTCAGCGTAAAATTCTTGATCGTCGCAACCGCAACGTCCTCGATCGTGATGGTGCCCGGATTGACCGGGACCGCAACGACAAAAGAGTCCATACGCTTGAAAGCTCCGACGATGTTAGCCGTCCCCTCGATCACCCCATCGCCGCCAACGTCAAGACCGACGCGGATCAGCCTTCCGTTGGAGGCTTGACGCACTTTATTTCTATCGACTACATAGGGACCTGCTTCTGTTAATACGCTATCGGCGGGCACCACAAAGGTATCCAACAAGTCGCCATCATTGAACAAGTCGAGCCCCAAGTCTCGTTCTACTAAGACGGTGCCCGCCGTAAGGGTGTCGGAGTTGCCAAGGGCGTATCCAACCTGAGACCCACCCCATGTCCCAAGCCCTATGAAAGTATTCCCATCATTCCCTTCACTTGATTCGTCGGTTAATCCAATAGTTCCATCGCCATCCAAGTCTATTGCGAGGATGGCGTTGCTCCTTTCCTTAAGATTACTAGTTACTGATGAGGGTTTTACATAACCATCTCCTTCAAAGCTACCATCCAGGTTGAAGTCGATCCGGACCTGCTTACCCGCGCTATTGAGCCGTTTCTTGAACTCCACCAGCAGCGTATCACTGCCCCCCAGCGTGATCGTGCCCGCCTTATTTTTCGGATCAACGGTGATCGTCGTCGTCGCGTCGATCCGCCGCCGTGGAATGGTCAGAGTACCCAACCCTGTAAGCGAGTAATCCACATCGCGCGTCAAGTCGCCGCCAGAAATAACCAACTGGGATTTAAGGTCGTGGGCCTTCAACGCGCCGCCCTTCACCGTCGCCGTCACTTCAATCGGAGTCGCATCCGCCTGCTTGCTGAGCTTGGACGGCGAAAAAGAAAGGTCAATCCCACTCGGCAACTGATCGTCGTCAATGATCTCGACATACAGGCCACCTACATCACCATCGTTATAGATATTGGGTTCGCCGTCTGACGAGAAATTAGTTCCTCGACCACCACCTGAGATCGCCCGTATAATGACCGGAATATTAGGGCGCCTTAGAGCCGCTGCGGCAGTAACTCTCCCACCCCCACTAGTTATACCCACACTTGCAAAATTTATGATCAGTGGATCAACATCCATCCCCGCTGTGGCCGAGGTCGCTCCGATCTGATCATTGTCTACCGGGGTTATGGTTATGGTCCCGGTCCCCTTTCGCTCGCCCTTCTTAATCACCAAAGAGGGCAAGGATATTGTGAAGTAATCATTGAGATAGCCTCTGGTCGGACCTACGAGAGTCAGATGAACCTGAATATCTGCTCCCGCCTTAGCGTTCGCGTCTTTTAATTCTACCGTAGCCGTAATATCTTGCGCCCCCCCATCCTCGCGGACGAAACGCGGGTCAAGGGTGAATTTCATATTGATCTGAGCCACGGCCTCTCCGGCCCAGCCCAACACCAAAATGGCCGCCAGCAAACAAGGCACAAACGCCAAGCGCGGCATCGGCACGAACAACTTCGCATGTATCATTATTCAACCTCCGTAAGGAAAGCATCGCCCAAGGGCGAAAGGGAAGGGATAGAAGAAAACGGACTTAGCCTTATCACTAAGCCGCTGCGTTCTTGCGTCTTTGCTACCGAAACTGATGATCTGTTAGACATTTTCAAGGCTTCGTTGGTTATCACTAAGCCGTTGTGTTCTTGCATTTTTGCTACCGTTGAGCAAGACGAATCCCGCGCGGCGAGAAGGGCTACGCCGTCGCCGGCCGATAACCGCGAGGCTACCGAGAAGGGATTTCGTTTGTGATGTGGATGGGTGGCCACTGACCACTGACCACTGACCACTGACCACTGGTCAGCGGGGCTTACCGACGCGGCCGGGCAGAATAAGGCCGTTTCCCGCTTCCGTAGAGGAAGGGGAGCGAGGCAAATAGGTTGGTGAGTGAAGCTAGGGCTTAATGCCCAAGAAAATTCGGGGGGGGGGGGGGGGGGATAAATCATTGTTTTTTAACGATTTATGACGATTAGAACTCGGCGTTATCGCAAGCGTAGAACAAGGCACCGCTATCGCATCAAGCACCGCTCCCGGCGAGGGCGTTCTTTGTGCTATTGACGTTGTGCCCATGTCCTGTTAATCCGATTAAGAATGCCGCAAGCGGCGGAGGTTTTATACCCAAACGCGCCGTTGTGCGCTGTGAATTTCATATCTAATGATTATACAACAGTTAAAAGTTTGTCAAATGTAGGTCGTGGTACGTCTTGAAATCTCCAATTGTCGCGGTACGGTTGAGGGCGGGCTTGGGTCGCCGGGGTTCAGGCCGAGCCGGGGCGATCCGTTCAACGGGAGTAAAGCTACGTTTCAGAACGTACCACGACCCGATTTTGTGGAGAGCTTCACCCACCCCTACCTCGACTCACGATTCCTCGCCATCGTCGCCGTACGAGTGGCCGCCGAAGATGGCCCGCAGTTCGGCCGCGGAGGTGGCTTGGCGCATCTGGGCCATGCGCTCGGTCTCGTGTTTTTGCAGGGCGCAGACGTTTTCCAACACCGCGCTGAGTTTGTCGGCGGGGAATTTCACGGCGCCGTTTTCATCCATGTGGACGATCTCGCCGGGGGCCACATCCATGCCAGCGACCGAGACGGGCACGTTGACCGCGTGGACGGCTTGGGCACCGTGACCAGCGGTGACGCCGCTGAGCAAGTACTGGAACTTCATCGGGCGAATCTCGTCGATGTCGCGCGAGGGACCGTTGGAAATCGCGCCAACGCAGCCAATGGCCTGCATGGCCGTGGTCATGTTGCCGCCGGCCAGGCCGACCTTGTCCCGGATTTCGGGCGGAAACTTCTGCTCGAAGACCAATATCGTCGGCTTGGGCGAGGCGTCGAGGGCATCGAGAACGTCCATGAAGCTAACGCCGCTGTAATTGGGGTCGGGCAGACCGTAGGTACAAGTGACCGCGTAGCCGACCGTAGGGCCGAGCTCGGGATACATGCAGCGCAGCGACTGATCGGTGTACCAGTTTTCGCTCCAGGGATTGTACAGCCCCAAGCACAAAGGATCGCCCGGATAGGTGGCGACGACATTGGTAATGGAAGGCGTGTCGAAGTTTTTCAGCTCGGCGAGGATTTCTCGAGGGGTCATTAGAAGCTCCTCATTCAAACACGCGCTTCGCGGCCATGCTGATCGCGGCGCGGCAGGATCGGCTGATTCTTCAGTTCGCGGATTAGCTCTACAAGCCCCTCAGTCGCCGCTGCTAAAAATTTCTCGCCCTTTTCCCGGGTGGCCTTCGTCGCGTCGCCCAGTACGCCGCTGGCCGTCTGCTGGCTCCAGTACGGTATCAGCCGCGCACCCGATCCCTCGGGATGCGTACCGGCCAACAAATCGGTGCGGAAGCTCGGCGACAAGGGCGAGCGCTCGGCGACGGCCTTGTCCATTTCGACGAGTTCCGGCTTGAGCGCCAAGTAAAGCGAGGTCTCGTATTCGCCAGCGTGCGAGGTGCCGCCGTAGTCCGAGTCTCGCAGTTGGCTACCCACGGTCTTGACGCGGCGTATGTCCCAGTGATTGACCGAAGCACAAAGGATCTGGCCTTCGTATTCGAGGACGGTGAGGCGGGCTGCTAGGTCGAGCGGCGAGGTGTTGGAGCCGTGCCCATTGACGATGAGGATGCGCTCAAAGCCGTGGTGGGCCAAGCTGCAACACACGTCCTTGACGTAGCGGATAAAGGTGTCCCACGCAATGGTCAGGGTGCCGTGGAAATCCATGTGGTGCGGGCTGTAGCCGTGGGTGACGGGCGGAGCGAGTACGGCCTCCGCTGGGATGCGGGCCACGGCGCGCTCGCAAATGCCGTGGCACAGCACTACGTCCGTATCCACCGGCAGATGCGGGCCGTGGTCTTCGTGGGTGGCAACGGGCAACACGGCGACGCGACCCGCGGCCGCGGCGTCCCGGGTCTCGTTCCAAATCATTTCAGCGTAGCGGTATTTCACGGCAATTCGCTCCTTTGAAGTAGGCTCAGCGCACGAGAACGCCGGAAGAAATACACAATGTGCGCTGCCGGGGCAAGTTGCTGTTGCTCGACAGTCTTCAGCCGCCCTTCTATATTTTGGCAGAGGCATTATACGCGCAACTTAACCGAAGGAACAGCAATACATGGGTCGCAAGATACGCCTCGGTGTGCTCTGCGGCGGGCGCTCGGCCGAACACGAGGTCTCGGTGATTTCGGCGCGCTCAATGTTGGAAGCCATCGACGAGGACCAGTACGAACTGGTGATGATCGGCATCTCCAAGGAAGGACGCTGGCTGTCGGCCGCGGACACGCAGCAACTTCTGGCGTCCAGTCAGGTCCGCGAAGACGGGCTAACGCCCGTGGCACTCGACTATCTGGGGACGCGCTCGCTCGTGGCGCGGCAAGGCGACGGGCCGGACCAACCGCTCGACGTGATCTTCCCGCTCCTTCACGGCCCTTACGGCGAGGACGGCACCGTGCAGGGCCTGATGGAACTGGCCAACATTGCCTATGTGGGGGCCGGCGTCGTCGGCTCGGCCGTAGGCATGGACAAGGAGATGATGAAGCGGGTTTTCAAAGCCGAAGGCCTACCGCAGGTGGCCTACCAAGTGGTGCGGCGCAGCCGTTGGGAAAAAGACCGCGCCGGGGTGCGCGCCGAAATCGAAGCCGCGCTGGACTATCCCGTCTTCGTCAAGCCGGCGAATCTCGGTTCGAGCGTCGGCGTGAGCAGAGCCCGCGATCGCGCCGAGTTGGAGCAGGCCATCGACGAAGCAGCGCAATACGACTACAAGATCGCGGTCGAGGCCGAAGCGAGCGGCTGCCGCGAGGTCGAGGTGGCGATTTTGGGCAACGAGTCGCCCGCCGCGTCCATCGCCGGCGAGATCGTGCCGGGCAACGACTTTTACGACTACAACGCCAAATACATCGACGATAATTCCGCGCTGATCATTCCAGCTCGCATCTCGCCCGCTACCCAAGAGGCCGTGCGCGCGTTGGGCCTCCGGGCCTTTCAGGCCGTGGAAGCCTGGGGATTGGCGCGGGTGGACTTCTTCGTGCGCGAAAGCGACGAGGCGATTTTCGTCAACGAGATCAACACCATGCCGGGGTTTACGCCCATCAGCATGTATCCCAAACTGTGGGAGGCGAGCGGCGTGAGCTACGGCGCGTTGATCGACCGATTGGTCCAGTTGGCACTCGAGCGGCACGCGGACAATCAGAAGACGAAAACAGCGCGGTAAGTTCAATGACAAAATCGCGTTGGGAAAAGGGCCACGTCAGCAACTTGATTTCGTTCGCCCTGTTGGCGGCCGGCCTCTGGGGGCGCGTGGCGGGAATCAATGGCAGCGAATGGGTGCTAGCGGTTGGGTTGTTTGGCTTTGCCGGCGGCGCGACCAACTGGTTGGCCGTAAAGATGCTCTTCGACCGCGTCCCCCTGCTATACGGGTCCGGGGTGATCCCGGCGCGATTTCGCGCGATCCGCGAAGCGGTCAAAGACGCCATCATGCGCTACTTCTTCGACGAGGAGTACCTCGAGCGATTCTTCGCCGAGCGGATGGCCGGAGACGACGTGGAAGCAAAGGTGCAAAAGGCGCTAGCCTCCGCCGAGGTTGACGCAATCATCGACCGCAAGCTCGAAGAGTTGGCGGAATCGCCGCAAGGCATGATGCTCCAGTTGGTGGGGACGCAGGCGGTCAAGCCGTTGGTCAAGCAGTTCGCGCTCGGGTTCGGGAGCGAGCTCGGGCCGCTTTTGGCGCGCGGAGCGGGTACGGAAGTCGGAGCAATGCGGGCGCAGATTGACGGGCTGCTAGAGGCCAAGCTAGCGGAGTTGACGCCCAACCGCGTCAAGGAGATGATGGAGGAAGTAATCCGCGCACACCTCGGCTGGCTAATCGTCTGGGGCAATGTGTTCGGCGGCACTATTGGACTATTATCTAAAGCACTGGGGTATTGAAATGAGTCAAGGGATTTTGCACGGCGAGGTAGCCGTAGTCATCGGTGGCACCGGCGTATTGGGCGGAGCGATGGCCGAGGGATTGGCCGCGGCCGGCGCCTCGGTAGCGGTATTGGGACGCGACCGCGACCGGGGGCACCAGCGCGTAGCGGCGATAGAGGCCGCAGGCGGCACGGGCGTTTTTGCGGCCTGCGACGCCACGGACAAGGCGTCGCTCAACGCCGCCCACGAAGCGGTCGGCGTGGCATTGGGTCCCGTCGGCGTGCTACTCAACGCCGCGGGCGGTAATCAGCCACAAGTAACCCTAAACGACGATCTAGAGTTTGCCGCGATAGCAACCGACGATTGGCAGCGTTGTTTCGACTTGAACTTGGGGGCTGGTGCGCTGTTGCCCTGCCAAGAATTCGGCGCGGCCATGGTCGCCCGGGGCCGGGGCAGCATCATCAACATCGCCTCGGTCGCCGCCCACCTGCCGGTTTCGCGGGTGGTGGCGTACTCCGCGGCCAAAGCAGCCGTTTTGAATCTAACGCAATTCCTCGCGCGGGAGTGGGCCGACAAAGGCGTGCGGGTCAACTCCATCACTCCGGGCTTTTTCCCGGCCGAGCAAAACCGCCGCTTGCTCTTTGAAAACGACGGTACCCCGACCGAGCGCGGCCAACAAATCCTCTCCCACACCCCCATGAACCGCTTTGGCCGCCCGGAGGAACTGGTCGGCGCAGCGGTGTTCCTCGCCTCGAGCGCGGCCAGCGGTTTCGTCACCGGCTCGGATATCCGCGTCGACGGGGGATTTTTGGCGACGACGATCTAACGCCTACTGCCACAGCAGCCAAGCGCAATCAGCTCAGCTCGATGCGGATACAGTGGTCAGTGGTCAGTGGTCAGTGGTCAGTGGCTGATCGCCAAGCGCAATCAGCTTAGCTCGATGCGGAGCTTTTTGCCCAGTGCCCGCGCTGCGCGGTCCATGGTCTGTAACGTTACAGAGGGATTGGACTCATCAAGCAGGCGATCCAGCGCCGATCGACTGGTTTGCATGCGCTTGGCCATCGCCGATTTGGACAGCTTGTTTTCCTCCATGAACTGACTCAACTGATAGGCAATAACGCGCTTCACAGCCGTTGCCTCTGCTTCACTGAGCAGTTCCTCACCTGCGAGGAACTCATCAAAATCGCTACCGACATGTTTTTTCATCGTGCCTCCCGGAGTATCGTTAGTCTAGATCGCGCCACAGCGAGGTCGCTGGCGGGAATCTTCCCACGACGATCTAACGCCTATTTCCACAGCAGCCGGAGGTAAAACAGCGGATTCGTCAGCATCTTGCGCGGCACGGCGTCGGCCATCATGCCGCAGATCAGGTCGCTGACCTCGGCCTTGTTGGCGGCCTTGCGAAGGACCAAGTTCATCAGGTAGGGCCAGCGGCCCAAATGGTGCAGCTTGGTGCTCAGCTTTAGCTCGCTGCCCAGCGCGTCCCACAGCCGATCTTCATAGCGGCGCAAAAAGCCAGCCGAATAATCGCCCGCCGCCCGGGCTTGAGCCGCCGTCTCCGCGGCAAAGCGGGCCGAGTACAGGGCATTGCCAATGCCCTCGCCCGTGAACGGATCGATCAGCCCGGCTGCGTCGCCCAAAAGCAGAAAGCCATTGCCGTGCGCTGGTCGCCGCCGCGATCCAACCGGCAAATTCCAGCCGACTGGAGCTTCGAGGGGGCGGGCGTCGCGGAAGCGGGCACCAAAGGTCGCGCTGGCCACCGCGGCGGCCAGCGCGTCCTTGAGATCGATGCCGCGTGCTTTGATGTCTCGATGGTCCATGCCGATGCCCACATTGGCGCGGTTGCCCTCTAGCGGAAATATCCAAAAATATCCGGGCCGCACTTCGTCTATAAAGTGCAATTCGATCTGATCGCTCAGGCCCGCTACGCCCTCGAAGTATTGCCGCAAAGCGACCATCCAATCGCGGCCTTCGTGGCGGTACAACCCGCTCTGGCGGGCGACGACCGAGTTGAAGCCATCGCACCCCAACACCAAGGGCGCACAAAACTCTAAGTGCGTGCCGTCCGCGCTACGCCCCCGCACCCCGCAGACCTGCTCGCCGTCTCTCAGCAGCTCGCGCACGGCAAAACCCGCTAAGGTGTGGGCGGCCGCGGCCTGCGCTTTTGCAAAGAGAAAGTCGTCGAAAACCGCGCGGCGGATGACAAAACCCTCCATCGGCAGCACCCGACCCGTCAGGGCATTGTGCAGGTCGTAGCGACTCAGGTCGATGGAAGCAGCGGTTGCGTCTGGGCTGCCGAAGACAATGCGGGCAATGGCCGCCCCAGGCAGAGCGCCCACTTCCTCAAACAGCCCCAACTCGTGGAGGATGGCCACCGTCTTGCCGGAGAGGGCGTCGCCGCAGACCTTGTCGCGGGGGAAGCACTGCTTGTCCAGCAACAGAGCCGCCAGCCCGTGGCGCTCTGCATACAACGCGGCTGTGGCACCAGCCGGCCCCCCACCGACGATGATGAGATCGTACGTTTGCATGTGGCCAGAAAATAGCCCGTCCGGTCCGCGCTACAAGGGCGCGGGCGAATTTGCTTTGCAAGTGATCTTCCTTACCTTATTTAGCTTTGTCAATGCCATGCCAAAGGAGCCGCAACGCGATGTCCGCAGACGCCCAAACCGAAGGCCCGCACGTTGAAAAACGGGCCTTCCAAACCGAGGTCCAACAGCTCCTCCACCTGTTGGTTCACTCGCTGTACACCCAAAAAGAAATTTTCTTGCGCGAGCTGATTTCCAACGCCTCGGACGCGCTGGACAAAATCCACCATCGCTCGCTGACCGACCGCAACATCCGCGACCCAGACGCCGAATTGGACCTGGAGATCGAGGTGTCGAGCAGCAACAAGACCCTGACGATCCGCGACCGGGGGATCGGCATGACGCGCGCCGAGGTCGAAAACAACATCGGCACCATCGCCCGCTCCGGCTCGGCCGAATTTGCCAAACAACTAGCCGATGCCGATGACGAGCAAGAAAAGCTCAAGCTAATCGGCCAATTCGGGGTGGGCTTTTACTCGGTCTTCATGGTCGCCAACCGAGTGGTGCTTACCACGCGCTCGGCCGACCCAGATGCCGAGGCCGTGCTGTGGGAATCCACCGGCGATGGCACGTACGCGTTGGCCCATGCCGACAAAGCGGACCGGGGCACGGAAATCAAGCTCTACATCCGCTCGGACTGCGAGGAATTCCTCGACGCCCACCGATTAGAAGCGATTATCCGCAAGCACTCCGACTTTGTGTCCTATCCGATCAAGGTCGCCAGCAAGCAGGTCAACGACACCGCCGCGCTGTGGACCCGGCCGCGCAACGAAATCACCGACGCGCAGTACCGCGAATTCTACACGCATCTAACCGGCGACCCGGATGAGCCGTTGGCGCACGAGCACGTAATCGTCGATGTGCCGATTCAGTTTTACGCCGTACTCTACATTCCCCAGCACTCGCCGATGCCGTGGCAAGTCAATTCAGAGCCGAAAGTCTCGCTCAATCTACACGTCAAGCGGGTCTTCATCCAAGACGACTGCAAGGACCTGCTGCCGCTGTGGCTGCGCTTTGTGCGCGGGGTGGTCGACTGCGACGACCTGCCGCTCAATGTTTCGCGCGAGACCCTGCAACAAAACCCGATCATCGCCAAAATTCGCGCCACCTTGGTGCGGCGGATCGTCGGCATGATCGAGGGCATGGCCAAACGGGACGACGACCAGTACCTGACGTTCTGGCGCGCTTACGGCGCCTTGCTCAAGGAAGGGGTAGCCATGGATGGCGAGCACAAGGGGGCGCTGGCCAAGCTCTTGCGCTTTCACTCCTCGCTGGAAGACGACGTCGACACCTACGTCTCCCTGCAGACCTATATCGACCGAATGCAGAGCGAGCAAGAAAAAATTTACTACCTAGCCGGCGAGAGCAAGGAATCCATCGCTCAGAGTCCGCTGTTGGAGACCTTTCGCAAGCGCAGCTTGGAAGTGCTCTACATGGACGAGCCGGTCGATGAGTGGGTGGTTCACGGCCTACAAAAATTCGCCGACAAGGAGTTTCAGGCCGTTGACGCGGCAGACCTCGACTTGGGTGCTGACGCCGAGGAGGTCCAGCTCGCAGGCGTCGATGAGGAGCAGAAAGCCGAGACCATCGAGTTGATCAGCTTCCTAAAAAAGCAACTCGAAGGCCGGGTCGCAGACGTGGTCGAGTCCAAGCGCCTGACCGATAGCCCTTGCGTCTTGGTCGCTCCGCCGGGCGGCCTGAGCCAGAACATGGAGCGGCTGATGAAGCTGGCCGACCGCGAGTTCAAGGGCCATCGGCGGCGGCTGGAGATCAACCCCAAGCACGAAATCATCCGCAACATGGCCGCCGTGCTCAAGCGCGACCGCGGCTCCGCGCAACTGGAAAATTGGGCGCATTTTCTAGTTGACTTCGTATTGCTAGGCGAGGGCACAGTCGAAAACCCACAGCGGCTGGGTCAGAGCTTGCAGTCCATCATGGGAGCGGCCACCGCGCACGCCGCCGAGGCGAACTAGACATGTCCGCTCCAGTGCGCCAACAAGCCCTAGCGGCCCGCGCTGCATCGCGCGTGCTTGCCGCAACGTCTGAGGCGGTGCGCAACCAAGCGCTCGAAGCCATTGCCGCGGCCCTCGAAGCCCAGCGCGAGCGCATCTTAGCCGCTAACGCCCAAGACCTAAAATCCGGCGAGCAAGGTGGGCTCGCCTCTCCCCTGCTCAAGCGGCTCGACCTAAGCGGGAACAAATTCGCCAGCACAGTGGAGATGGTGCGTAGCGTCACTGCCCAGCCCGACCCATTGAACCAGACGCAGAAGGCGACCGAGTTGCAAGCCCAACTTTACCTCTATCGGGTAACCGTGCCCATCGGCGTCATCGGCGTGGTCTTTGAATCCCGGCCCGACGCCTTGGTGCAAATAGCTGCGTTGTGTCTCAAATCGGGTAATGCCGTCCTACTCAAGGGAGGACGCGAGGCCACGATGACCAATCAGATCCTCGCCGAGGTAATGTGCCAAGCCACTAATGACATCCTGCCAGAGGGATGGATGGTGCTATTGGCAGGCCGCGAAGAAGTCCGCGCCCTGCTCGATCAAGAGGGGCTGGTTGACTTGATCATTCCACGCGGTAGCAACGAGTTCGTACAGTACATCATGAACCACACCAAAATCCCGGTGATGGGCCATGCCGACGGCGTCTGCCACGTGTACATCGATGAGAGTGCCGACATCGACAAGGCAGTGCCTATAGCCATCGATTCAAAGATCGGGTACGTCGCCGCCTGCAATGCAGCGGAGACCCTGCTGGTACACGCCGCTATTGCCGAGCAGTTCATGGGGCGGGCGGTTGAGCAACTCACCGCTAAAGGTGTTTTGATCCGCGGCGATGCGCGTACCGTGGCCCTGGCCGATTCCATCGGGGCGGTGACGCCGGCCACCCAAGTCGACTGGTCAACCGAATATCTCGACCACATCCTGTCGATTAAGATCGTCGATAGCACCGACGAGGCGATTGCCCACATCAACGAATACGGCAGCAACCACACGGACGCAATCGTCGCCGAGGACCTAGCCGCGGTCAGGGCCTTTTTGCGTGGAGTAGATTCGGCCTCGGTGATGCACAACGCTTCGACGCGCTTTGCCGATGGCTTCCGCTACGGGCTAGGTGCCGAGGTCGGCATCAGCACCAGCCGCCTGCACAGCCGCGGCCCGGTGGGGCTGGAGGGATTGGTCATTTACAAGTACATCCTCGAAGGGGACGGGCACATCGTCGATAGCTACGACGGCTACAATGGCGCAGCCCCACGTCCCTTCACCCATCGCCCCCTCAACCAGCACTGGCCGACCTAACATGAGCGAACACGCCACGGATCCGACTTACACTCCGGTTGAGCACCACATCTTTCTCTGCGCCACGCCCACCAAGCCCAAGTGCCACAGCGACGGTACCGGGGCCGAGTGCTGGGAATACCTGAAGAAGCGTTTGTCCGAACTGGGCTATGGCCATCCGGGCCAAGGCGGCATCCACCGCACCAAGGCCGACTGCCTGCGCGTCTGCGAGGTCGGGCCGACGGTAGTGGTGTATCCCGAAGGCGTCTGGTACCACTCCATGACCGTCGAAAAGCTGGAACGCATCATCCAAGAGCACTTGATCGGCGGGCAAGTCGTAGAAGAACTGGTCCATAGGGAACCGTTCCGCAGCCTATAGCAGCCGCCCAAGCGCATGGCGAAATCCAAATCCAAACACATCGATCTCGAGATCAAGGACGCCAGCCTGATCTTCGACCGCGTCTGGAGCGACCTAAAGCAAGAATTCGGTCGCACCAAGCTCTGCTTTCCCGGAGAAATCATCTGGCTCGGCGGCGCACCCGGTGCCGGCAAAGGCACCAATACCCCCTTCATCCTCGAAGCGCGGGGCATTACGGCCGCAGCCATCGTGATCAGCGACTTGCTCGACAGCCCCCGCGCCCAACAAATCAAGGACGCTGGCGGCTTAGTCGGCGACGAGGAGGTCACTTACCTGCTCTTGCACAAGCTACTCGACCCAATCTACGAGCGCGGCGTGATCGTCGATGGCTACCCGCGCACCCAAGTGCAGGTCGAATGCCTCAAGCTGTTCTACGACAAGATGACCGAATTGCGCGAGGAATTCCGCAACAACAACTTCCCGCGCCCCCTCTTCCGCACCGTGTTGCTCTTCGTCGATGAAGAGGTCAGCGTCGAGCGCCAGCTCCACCGCGGTCGGGAGGCCCAAGAGCGCAACCGCAAGGCCACCGAGTCAGGCGTCGGCCAACTCGCCGAAATTCGCGCCACCGACCTCGACCCAGCCGCCGCGCGTAAGCGCTACCAAGTTTTCAAGGAGACGACCTTTGAGGCGTTGCGCTCGCTGCGCGCCATTTTCCACTTTCGCTTCATCGACGCCAGCCAGCCACTCGCCAAGGTACAACAGGAGATTGAGGAGGAGTTTTCCTACCAGAGTTCGCTAGAGCTTTCGCACAAGACCTTCGACCTCGTCCGCACCATCACGCCAGCCAGCCGCCTCGTGCTCTACGCACGCCAAGAGCTGGTCAAGCGGCTGGAGAACTACAACGAGGATCATCCCGAGCTGTTTCAGCGGGTCATCGACAAAGTCAACTTCAAGTTCATGCCCATTGTCACTCGCTATGCCATCACCGGCATGACGCTCGTCAACTCCGAGGATGTGCTCTTTGACGATCCTTTGGCCTTGGCCATGCTGATCGACATCTTTTCCGAGCGCGGCTATCAGGCCCTCGCCGATGTCAACCGCGTCGAAGTGCCCCACCGCATCGATCCCCAAACGCACGAAATTATCTGCCAGCACAAGCGCGTCTATCGCTTTCAGATCCGCTTTGCGGCCTCAGCCATCCGGCACGGCACCGACTAACCCGGCCCGACCTGCCCCTCTTGTAGCATGGTAATCAGGGCCGAGTCCTCGGCATCGAGCGGAAGCAACACCCGTCCGCGCCGACGGCTCGACTCGTAGGTGGCAAAAATCAGTTCGGTCGCTTGCAGGGCCTTGCGCGCCGACAAGCGCGGCTCCGCACCGCTTTCGAGACAGGCGATCAGGTCGAGCACCGACAGCACGGTGTCGCCGCCCGGTGGGACGACATCGGCGATCTCGGCCTCGGCAAAGTCCTGCCACGCCGCCCCGGAGCGCAACAGCCGCAGTGGTGCGCGCTCGGCGCCGCCGACTTCAATGATGCCCTCGCTGCCGATGAGGCGGTTGCGCGGACCTTGCACGTGTGCCGCTCCGGTGCCGAGCAGGCCCTCGACGCCGTTTTGCCAGCGGATCCACGACAGGCCGCTGGTGTCTAAGGGCACGCCAAACACCGAGTGCTCGGATTCGACGGCAATCTGGCCCATGACCCATTCGACCGGTATCTCGTCGTTGTAAAAGAAGAACATGTCAAACCAATGCGTGCCCCAGTCAAATAGGTTGGAGCAGGCACCTTCGAGCCGCTGGAGGGTGCCTATGGCTCCTGCGTCGAGCAACTCTTTGGCCTTGACAAACGCCGCGCCAAAGCGGCGCTGGTGGCAGAAGGTCAGCAGTACGCCGCGGTCGGCGCAGGCCCGAGCCAGTGCCTTGGCATCGCCCCACGTACTGGCCATGGGCTTTTCACAGTGGATGGCTTGGACGCCAGCGGCCGCGGCGGCTTCGACCATCTCGCGGTGCAGGCCGGTCCACGTGCAGATGCTCACCACATCAAGGGCTTCGCTTGCTAGCATGGCGCGGTAATCTTCGTATGAAGATCCGGCGGCAAAGTCCTCGGCAAAGGACGCGCGGGCCGCTCCCACCGGATCGGCACAGGCTGCGATGGCCGCTTGGGTGGCGGCTTGGTAGCCTTCGGCGTGGGCGCGGCCGCGCTTGCCGCAGCCGATCACACCGGCTTTGTACTGAGTCATTTTGTGCTCCTTGTTGGTTTGCGTAAAATTTGCGCGTCGTAAAATAGAGCTTTCCCCCCGGGGCCCTCAACTCAACAGGAGAACGCCATGCCCATCGCCGACGCCCTGCCCGACATGGAGCGCGTGCTCAAATTTTTTAGCGCGACCACCGACCACCCGCAAAAGCTCACCCGCGCTCAGATCCGCCAGTTCAACGAACAAGGCTACCTCTGCCCCTTGGACGTGTTCACGCCCGAGGAAGCAGCGGCCAATCGTCGCTATTTCGACGCGCTCATGGCCGAAGCCAAGGCCAACGGACACAACAGCTACTCGATCAACGGCTGGCATCGCCACTGCCGGGGCATCTACGACCTGCTACACGAGCCGCGCATTCTCGATTGCGTCGAAGACCTCCTCGGCCCCAATCTCGTCAGCGTTATGACCCACTACTTTTGCAAGGAGCCGGGCGACCAAAAACAGGTAGTCTGGCACCAAGACGCCTCGTACTGGCCGCTGACCCCAAGCAAGGTGGTGACCGCTTGGCTGGCCATCGACGATGTGGACGAAGAAAACGGGCCAATGACCGTCGTCCCCGGCTCGCATTTGCACGGGCAGATTCCTTTTGAGCACAGCACAGCCGAGGAGCAAAACGTCTTGGGACAGAGCGTCCGCGATCCGCTTCAATGGGGCGGCGAGCCAGTGGCTTTTACCCTGCGCGCCGGTCAGATGTCCCTACACACGGACCTGCTGTTACACGGCTCGGCCCCCAACCGCTCCACGCGCCGCCGCTGCGGCCTGACCCTGCGCTACATGCCGCCCGAGGTGCGCACCCGCGCAGAACGCGCCCACGGCTATATTTGCCGCGGTACCGACCCGAGCGGCTACTGGCTCAGCCACCCCGTGCCGACCGGCGACAAGGTGCCCCCAAAGGCCTAGCTGCCGTGCCGCTACCGGAAGCCTTTCGCGCCCGTTTGCAGGCCATTCTGCCAGCCGAGCACTTTGCCGCCTGTTGGCAGAGCTTGGCCGCTGAGCAGCCCACGGCCTTCCGCGCCAACGCACTCAAGGGCACGCCGGATGCACTCGCTACCGAGCTAGCGGCCGCGGACTTTGCCCTGACGCCGCTCGTTTGGAAGGCCAACGCCTTTGTCGTCCCGGCCGCTCAGCGCCGCGCCCTCACCGAATGCGCGGCCTATCGCGAAGGCCGGCTCTACATCCAAAACCCCTCCAGCATGGTGCCCCCGCTTCTCTTGGCACCGCAACGCGAGGAGTGCATTCTCGACCTCGGGGCCGCTCCGGGCAGCAAGACCTTGCAACTCGCCGAGCAGATGGGCAACCAAGGGCACATCTGGGCCGTGGAGTCCGTGCGCGGCCGCTTCTTTCGCCTGCGGGACAATCTGGCGCGGCACGGAGCCGAAAACGTGCAAACCCATCTCGCCGACGGAACCCGCTTCTGGCGTCGCCATCCAGAGCACTTCGACCGCGTGCTCCTCGACGCGCCGTGCTCCTCCGAAGGGCGATTCCGCGCCGACGCGCCCAAAACCTATGCCTATTGGAGCACCAAGAAGATCGCCGAGTCCAGCCGTAAACAGCGGCGGCTTTGCTACGCAGCCATACAATGCCTCAAGCCGGGCGGGGTGTTGGTCTATGCGACCTGCACCTTCGCGCCCGAAGAAAACGAGGCCATCATCAACCGAGTGCTGCGGCAGTTCGCCGGTGCCCTAACCATTGAGGACATCGCCCTGCCTTTTGCCAATGTGACGTCGGGCTTGAGCGAGTGGCGAGGGAAGGCGTTTGACGCACAGGTGCAGCGGGCCAAGCGAATTTTGCCGCTGGGGGGAATGGAGGGGTTTTTCGCGTGCCGCTTGCGGAAGACCGCGAGTACGGTTAGGGACCAACCTCAGCACTAATCCCCAAGCACCAAGTGCGGCCCGCAGCCGGTTCAAAGAAGCGCCCGCCAAAGGCATTGGGAACCACCGAGCCGTTGTATTGGGCGGCAAACAGGTTCTCGACCGCGACAAAGGACCGCACGGCGCGATAGCCAATCCCCAAACGCAGATCAACCCGTAGATACGCACGGTTGAAAAACTCGGTGGGCGGGGCCTCACGGCCGGGCGGCGGGCCGTTGAAATCGTTGGCCCAGTAGCGGCCAACCCGCTCTAACTCAACCTCGGTAAACAGGCCCTGTGGACTCTCGTAGCTCAGCGCGGCGAAGAGCCGATGGCGCGGTACACCCGGCACCTCGTTGCCGGCAAGCTGAACAAGTTCGTCCCCGGCCTCAACCTCGTAGTCCGCGAAAACATAGTCGCCAAAAGTATAGGCGAAGGTGGCTCGCAGCCGAGGATGCGGCACCGCCGACAGCGAAAATTCCAACCCCCGATTGCGCGCTTGGCCCGCGTTGCGGAAGTAAATCTCCTCGCTGTCTTCGCTCTCGATTTGAAAGGGAATCAGCGCGTCGGCAATCTGGAGTTGGTACAGGGCCACCTCCAAGTCCAAGTGCGCCCGGCGCACGTGGCGGCGCAAGCCCGTCTCCAATCCGAGGACCCGCTCAGGGCCTAGCTCCGGGTTGAAGCCCCCCTCGCCGCTGGGCCGATTACCCAACTCAGAGGTGGTAGGCGTCTGAAAAGCCGTGGCAACATGGGCGTACCAGCGCGAAAAGGGATCGAGGCGGTACACCACGCCCACCATCGGACTGAACTGATCCATGGCGCGCGACTGGTCGTCCACAGCAAAGCGATAGCGGTCGTAGCGGCCGCCGACGGTCGCCGTCAGCGCATCACCCAAGTCCTGCTCCAAGGAGACAAAGGGGCCGAAGCTCTGTACCTGTTCCTCCTGATCCACCTGCTCCGCGCCGTATTGCACCCGCTCGAAGACGCGCTCGTCGTCCACCCGCTCGCCCTCGGGCAAGCCCTCGTTGATGAACTCGCGGCGGTCGTCGCGCTGGAAGTCCAAGTCGAGGCCGGTCACCAAGCGCGTACGCGCCCAAGCAAACTGGTGCTCAGTACGCAGGCCACCAGCGCGGCGGTCCAGCTCGACAATGCGGCCCGGAATGGGATTTTTGAGCGCGCGGTCAACGCCGTACAACACGAGGCTCGACGCCCGGTGGTATGGCGCGTGTGGCGGGCGATATTCAAGACGAATGCCGCCTTGACCTTGACGCACCTGCTTGGATGCCCCCTGCCCGACCACAAACCCACGCGCACTGCGCGGCGCATCTCGGGCCACGTCCGCATTCAGTGAACTCGGATTGAACAAGTACGGGGCATCGTACCAATGCAGCAGGAGCGTCAACTCAGTATGGGGGGTGAGGGCGTGGCCGACTCGTGCGTTGAGACCGCGGGCGCGGGCGTCGGCGTGGTCGCGGTAGCCCTCGCTGTGCAAGTCGTACAAGCTGGCGAACGCATGGGTGTTCTCCGCGCGCCCCGCAAGGCTCGTCTGTGCGCGGAACAGACCGTTGCTACCGACGATCAAGCGCGGCTCCACGCGCCAAGCAACCGCTGCCGACGCTTGGGTATGGGCCGCGAGTACGCCGCCGCCCGCATTGCCGTATAGCGAAGCGCTAGGGCCGCGCAGAATCTCGATGCGGCCGGCCGACCCCAAGTCGAGGTTGTTGAGCTGGCTCTGACCGTCGGGCATGGTCAGAGGGATGCCGTCGAGCAAGACCTTGACCCCGCGGACGCCAAAAGCCGCCCGCGCCCCTAACCCGCGCACACTGAGCCGGTCGCCTTGGGAAAGGTTGTGGCGGTTGGCGATAAACAGCCCGGGCACCGGACGCAGCGACTCGGCCAGCGAGAGCCCGGGCCGGGCGCGCCCGACATCCGCGACCACGGCCGCGGCGAGCGGCAGGTCAAATCCCGCGCGGGGGGCACGCGTCGCCGTGATGTCGATGGGGGGCATTTCGTAGCGGGGTGTGGAATCGTCGGCGTGCGCCGTTGCGGCGATCAGGATTAGCTTTAGGCACTGGATTAACTTGTTTTTTTTCATAGCATTATTAAAGAACACCACGAAGAAACACAGACGCAAACCGAGCATTAGGATCAAGCCATGAGCATGGGAATCGCCCTAGTACTTTTGCTAGGCGGATGCTTTGCTACAGCGGACGGACCAAGCGGCGCAGTACAAGCCCGGCGCAGCGAGGTAGCGTTTGTCGAGGATGCGGGATTGGCGGGCAGCGTGTCGATCGACAGCTTGACTTGGTGGCCGTTTTTGCCCGAGCCGGGATTCGGGACCATAGCGGAATTCGAGGGAGCCTTTGCGGCCGTATTTCGCAATATCGGCGAAACCACGGTGTGGGTGCGCTACGACTTGCGGTTTTTCGATCAAGATGAATTTCTAATCGACGCGTTTATACCGCTTGGACAGCCGGTCGTCCTCCAGGCCGGGGAAACGCGCCGCGTGGAGGGGGATTTTCTAATTCGCACCGACGACCCGCGCGATTTTGAGCGACTCGCCCTGATGAAGCTAGTAGCCCGCATCAGGCGACCCGAGGAGTGAGGATAGGACCGCAATCGTCGGCAATCCACGAGGAGCCAAGCGAATTGGGGGAAACTTGCACGGGCAGCGGATCATTGGGCAAATTAGGGGCTGGCGAAGGCGCGTTTCTCAGCGAAAAGAGGTCGAATGGCAGAGCAAATCGGTGCAATCATTGAACAAGGGCCAGCGGACTGGCAGATCGCCCAGCAGGACGAGCGTGGGGAAGGAAAGATTGAGCTAGCAGGCCGGTGGAAGTTCGAAACTTCTGGACAAGTGGAGGTGCGCTTGGTGTGGGAGGATACCGGGGTAGCGGTTGCGGCCCATTTGGACTGGCAGGCGGTGCAAACAGCCGAGGATGGTACTTGGAAAGGTGCTTTGGAACACATACCCGCAGGCGGGCTTTACCGGCTGGAGACGCGGTTGCGGACGACGGACAATCCGGCTGGAGAATGGTCGCCGCGCGGGGATATGCGGCACTTTTTGGGAATAGGCGATTTGTGGGTGATTGCCGGGCAGAGCAATTCGGCCGGCTACGGACGCGGGCCGTACGAGGATCCAGTAGAATTGGGAGTCCACCTGTTCAGGAACAGCGAGCACTGGGCACTGGCGGCGCATCCGATGAACGAATCGACCCATACCCAACACCCAGTGAACCGCGAGGCCGCCAACCTCGGGCACTCGCCCTACCTGCAATTTGGCCGCACGCTCAAAAGGATGCTCGCGCACCCGGTGGGTTTGGTCCAGACGGCGTTGGGCGGCTCTCCGCTCACTCGCTGGAATCCCGGCGAGGCTGGCGCGGCGGACCTGTTCGACAATATGGTGCAGTGCGTGGACAAGGTCGGGGGAAAGGTGCGGGGAATTGTGTGGTACCAAGGGGAAAGCGATGCCGGGACCGACGCGGACGCGACCCGTTACGCGCAGCGTTTCCAGCAAGCAGTCGCCGCTTGGCGGGAGGCCCTTGCCGACGCGGAGTTACCGGTACTCACCGTGCAGCTAAATCGCGTGTACCAACCCGCCGATCCGGATGCCGATCGGCGCTGGAGCCAGGTGCGCGAGGCCCAGCGGCAAGTGGCGCGACAAGTGCCGGGCGTAGGCGTGGTGCCCGCACTCGACTTGCCGCTTGCGGATCTGATCCACACCAGTCCCGCTGGCAACATGCTCTTGGGCGAGCGGTTGGCGCAGGCGGCTTTGGGGCTGGTCTATGGGCGGGCCGTAGCTTGGCAGGCACCGGATTTAGCGGCGGCCCGGCGGCGAGAGGGCCGCGTCGAGCTGGCGTTTGCTGCCGTCGAGAGCCGCATGGACAGCATCGACCTAGCGGCCAATAGCTTCCGGGTCGAGGATGCGGCTGGCGAGGTGCCAGTCACAGCGGTGATCTATCCCCAAGATCACCGCGTCGAACTGGTCTTGGAGCGCCCCTTGCAAGGGGCGGCGAGGGTCCACGGCGGCTACGGCAAAAATCCAGCGACCGTGCCAGCGGACATGGAGCGATTCTTGCCCATGTTGGGCTTCTGGGGCGTGGAGATTGTCTGACGGTTATGGTAAAGTATCGCCGGTGGAAATGCCGCGATTGGGGCGGCGCAGTCGCTTGCCAAGAAAAGCCCCCGTGCCGGAAAATTTGGCACGGGGGCTTTTGGAAATGGCGCACCCACAGGGACTCGAACCCCGAACCTTCTGATCCGTAGTCAGGTGCTCTATCCAATTGAGCTATGGGTGCATCAGCAAGCGGTCCGGTGGGACCGCAATAAAGCGTTATAAAATAGACGCCTCCCGCGCCCTCGTCAAGGTGCGAACCCCTCGGCCAGAGCCTCCAAGTACTTGTAGCCCGACCCGGTATTGAACAGCACCACGCGCTCGTCCGCGGCCACGAGTCCTTCCTCCTTGAGCTTGATTAGGGCCGCTAACGTGGCCCCGCCCTCGGGTGCGGGGAAAATGCCCGCGTGGGCCGCCATGCCGTGCGAGTGCGCGATCAACTCCTCGTCGCTGACGGCCACAGCCGTGCCGCCGCTTTCCCGCAGCACCTCCAACATGAGAAAGTCGCCGACCGCACTGGGGACGCGCAGGCCCGAGGCCACGGTGTGCGCGTCTTCCCACGCTTGGGCGGATTCATCGCCGCGGGCAAAAGCCCGCACAATCGGCGCACAGCCCTCGGCCTGCACCGAGATCATCCGCGGCCGGTGCGGGCCAATCCAGCCGAGTTGCTCCATCTCGGCAAATGCCTTCCACATCCCGATCAGCCCCGTCCCCCCGCCCGTGGGGTAAATCACCACGTCGGGCAGGACCATTCCATCTGCTCGGCCAGCTCGTAGCCCAGCGTTTTCTTGCCCTCAATGCGGTACGGCTCCTTCAGAGTCGAGACCTCAAACCACCCCTCGGCTTCCTTGCGCGCGCCGACGAGGCGACCGCAATCGCTAATTAGCCCGTCAACCAGTTCGATCTCAGCCCCGCAAGACCGGCACTCGGCGACAAAGGCCAGCGGCGTGTCGCGGGGCATGAAGACAATCGCCGGTAGGCCACAAGCAGCCGCGTAAGCCGCCAGCGCACCACCGGCATTGCCCGCGGTGGGGATGGCCAGCTTTTTCGCGCCGCGCACCCGGGCACAAGTGACGGCAGCCGAGAGACCGCGCGCCTTAAAGGAGCCAGTGGGATTGGGCGATTCGTCCTTGACGTAGAGCTGGGCAAAGCCCGCCCAGCGGCCCAAGCGGTCGGCGCAGTGCAGCGGGGTCCAGCCCTCGCCGAGCGAGACGATTTCCGGCGGCGTGCGGATGGGCATGACTTCTCGGTAGCGCCACATCGTCGGTGGGCGGGTGCTGAGTGCGGCGCGGGTCAACGCCCGGCCGGCCCGGTCCAAGTCGTAGCGGGCGAGGAGGGGCGCACCGACCTCCGACAGGTTCTGCAACACGTCGGCGTCGTAGTGCACACCCGTCCGGGAACATTCTAGATGCGTCATGAACACGGGGCGGCGTACAATCCTTTCGCAAGTATGTGGGCCTCGACCGCTGCGGGCACCATGTAGCGGATGGACAGACCCGCAACCCGGCGCGTCCTAATCTCGGTCGATGACAGCTCGATGAGTGGGGTGTCGATGAAGCGCAGACGGGCCAGCAGCTTGGGGTCGCTCCCCGCCAGCTCGCCCGGACGCGCACCCACCACCACTGTACACTGGGCCAAAATGCCCTCGAGATCGTGCCAAGCGTCGAGCTGGGCGATGTTGTCCGCGCCGATGATGAAAAACAGCGCGGCCTGGGGATGAAGCTGGTGTAGTAGGCGCAAGGTTTCGACGGTATAGGACTTGCCCGGGCGATCTAGCTCCAAGCGCGAGGCTGCAAAATCAGCGCAGTCAGCCACGGCTAGTTCGACCATGGTCCAACGCTCCTCGGCCGACGCGTGCGCACCCTGCTTGAGCGGCTGATCGGCTGCTGGCATGAAGAGCACTTCGTCGAGGGGGATTTGCTCTAAGGCGAAGCGGGCCAAGAGCAGGTGGCCGTGGTGGATGGGATCAAAGCTGCCGCCGATGACGCCGATGCGCCGCATTTTTAGCCCGGCGATTGGCCCAGCCCGGACAGGTGCTTTTGCACACCCTCCACCAATTCTGGATCGCCGCTGTCTTGCAGTATTTCCTTCCAATAGCGCACCGCTAAATCCACATCGCCTTGCTCGCGGGCGATTTCGCCCATGCGGAAAAGCGTGGTGTAATACCACTCGCCGACATCCGGGTACTCGCGCAAAACCTCTTCGTAGGTCATTTTGGCCGCGTCGAGATGCCCTTGTTTGTGGTACAGGCGGCCACTTAGGTATTGCTTTTGCGCTAGGCGGCTCCGGCACTCGACAATGCGCTGCCGCGCCTGTCCCGCCAAGGGCGAGTCCGGGTGTTCATCTACAAAATTGCGGAAAGCCGTCAGCGCCTCAAAGGTTTCCCTTTGGTCCAGCTCGGGGCGGCGCAATTGCTTGAAGTACGACTCGCCTATCTTGAATTGCGCCTCAACCGCCCACTCGCTAGACGGGTAAATATCGACGATGCGCTGGTACTCAAAGGCGGCGTTGACCCAATCGCGACTGCAAAAGTACGCTTCGGCGAGGCGGAACTGCGCTTCGGCCACCCGGCGCGAGCCGGGAAAGTTGCTGACTAGACGCTTGAAGTGCTCGGAGGCCTCCAGGCAGCGATTTTTCTCCATGGCCTCTTGGCCTTTTTCAAAGTAGTAATCCGCGCCTTGGAGTTTCTCGGGCGGCGTACTGGCGCAGGCGGCGATGCACAGGGCGAGCGGGAAAGCGAGATATTTCATAGCTAGCGATTAGAAAAGAACAAATAGATAAGCCCACCGAGCACGGTGGAGACAATCACAGGTTCGACGAACTTGCTCCACGTTTGTTCCTCTAGCTCGGTCTTGGCGAATTTGAATTGATCGTGCTGGAGTAGGTCTAGCTGCTTTTTGGGGATCCGGTCGCGCTGCGTACGAGTGATTTCGTCCTGCCAGCGGACCACGTCGTCGCGCTCGTCGCTCAAGCGAAGGGCGAGCGTTACCTGGCCTTGGCGACTGACCTCGCTACCGCGCAGGCCCGAGTACGCGGAGATGCCCAAGTCGAGCACTCGGTAGGACAGGCGCATACTCGTCGGTTGGACCGCGGTCGAATCCAAGGTCACGCTAAAGCCGCGCGTCAACAGCCGATTGGCCAATAGGTGTTCGACCATCCAGTTGGCGTCGTGCTTGCTCTGCGCCACGACCAACAAGGGCGCCGACGCAGCGTCGTCTGGCATTTCAACGCGCCGCAAACTCTCGTCAACCGCACTCGCCACGGTCTCGACCAACAAGTCCATATTGGTGGGAAAAGGAACGGCAGCCAACGCGGTGGCACCGATCGTCAGCGCGGCCCAAAGGCGATAACAAATTCGCAGCGAGATCGTTTTCATTGATCGCCGAGGTGTTTTATCTGTTCGAGGGCCGCGGGCACGTATTCGCTGTCTGGATACTCATCGACCAGCTTGCGCAAGGCCGCAAGCGCCCGGTCGCGCGCGCCCAAAGCGAGGTGACAGCGGGCAATTTTTAGCTGGGAGTCGTCGGCTTTGTCCGTGTTGCTGAAGGCAAACACCTTGGTGAATTCGATCAGCGACTGCTGGTATTGGTTCAGCCCGTAGTAGCACTCGCCTTTCCAATATTGGGCGTTATCAGACCATTCGCTCATGGGTGTTTCCTGCAACAAGCGGTCAAACTCGGCCAAGGCGCGGTCGTATTGTTTTTGGCGATAGTAGTAGAGCGCACCTTGGTACATGTTGAACGCATCGTTTTTGCGGCTGTCGGCTGTCGCCCCAACCTGCGGAACGCCGCGGCTAGTGCTGGCGGCGGGGCGCGGCAAAGAATCCAGTCGCGCACTTAGGACGCGGCTCTCGCTTTGGAGGGTTCTGAGGGCTTGCCGCAACTGATTGTTGGATGCCTCTAGCTGGCGTACGCGCTCGGCCATGGCTTGTTCGCGCTCGTACGCAGCCGCAACAGCGCGTTCGAGAGACTGAAATGCGTCGCTTTCCTCTGGCTGGACCTCGGCCCGCTGGACGAGGGATTGTTTGGCAGGCAGCGGCACAGGCGGCGCAGCACAAGCCCCAAGCCCCAAGACCAACGCCAGTGCGCTTTTCGCGCTTTTCATCGCCCTTTTAATCGGAAACACAAGTGAATCATCGTTGACGAAATATAGCATAATCCCCCTCCCAAACCAAATGGGAGCAAGGGGCGTCACGCGCTGGGTAGCACCTTGATACGCTCAATTAATTGGGTGGTGGAAAGGCCTGGCCACCGCGGCAGGGCGCAAACCTGGCCGCCGTGCGTTTCGACGTGTTCGCGGCCGACAATGGCGGCCGGGACATAATCGCCACCCTTGACCAAGACATCGGGCGCAAGCACAGCCACCAGACTCTCGACGCTCTCACCCGAAAAGATGCACACGTGCGAAACGCAGGCTAAGGCCGCCAACACGGCGGCGCGATCGTCTTGCGGGCACAAGGGGCGACCCCGCCCCTTGAGGGCGCGGACTCCATCGTCATCGTTTAATCCCACCGCGAGACAATCGCCCAAGGCGCGTGCCATGCGCAAGTATTCGACGTGCCCGCGATGCAGCAAGTCGAAACATCCATTGGTGAAGACGAAGGTCTGCCGCGCTTCTTTTAATTGACTACGGATGGCGAGCAACTGGTCGCGGGTAATGATTTTGGCGGGATCGGCCAAGGGCGACTACATGGCGAAAGATGGGGTGGATGACGGGAGTTGAACCCGCGCCCTCCAGGGCCACAACCTGGCGCTCTAACCAACTGAGCTACACCCACCACTAGGTCTTGAGGACTGCATGGTGTGCCCAGTAGGACTCGAACCTACGACCGTCTGCTTAGAAGGCAGATGCTCTATCCAACTGAGCTATGGGCACATCGCCAAACCAAAGAGGCTGCGAGGCACTCAAAGATATTAGGGGCAATTGCGCGCAAAGTCAACGCGCCGCACGGCTAGGCCGGACCGCCGCTTTCGTTGTTGACCGCTTGCACCAACGCCCGCATGTAGGCGATGGAGTACGCGGTGCCCACGCGACTTCCGCCGAGCATATCGGGAATGTGGTCGGGGATGATGGCTCCATCGAACTCGACAGCGCGTAGAGCCTGCATCACGCGGTGCATGTCCTGATAGCCGTCGTCCATTAGGGTTTCGGTCCACGGATCGGGCATGGGATTGGAGACATTGCGGAAGTGAATTTTGAAGAGCTTTTTGCGCGCACCAAAGTAGTATATCGCCTCTTCGACCGACGCCCCCATGCCCTGCTTGCCACCCTCCAACCAGCAGCCGACGCACAGACAGACGCCGATATTGGGGCTGTCGGCGAGGTCCAGCGCCCGCTTGTATCCAGCGAAGTTGCCGAAGATGCAGCGCGGTATTCCGCCTAGCGCATAGACCGGCGGGTCGTCAGGATGGATGCCGATATAGACCCCAGCTTCCTCGGCGACGGGAGCCACCTTGCGGATCATGTACTCGTAGTTTGCCCACAACTCGTCTTCTGTATAGGCGCGATCGTGCGTCAAGTCGCCGGCAAAGGTTTCGCTACCCCAGCGACCTGTGGCGTTTTTGATGTCGAGGGTTCGTGCGCTCATGCCGCCGCGGCGCGTGGTGCGGCCGGTACTCCAGATGCCGTTGCCCATGTGGGCGTACGTGTGGTAGCGGATGCCAGCGGCACCCAGGTCGCGGATGAACCGAATCAGTTCTTCGACTTTTTCGTCGCGACCGGGCAGATTGAGCGTAATCTCCGGGACGTTGTGGACCGCGTGATTGGCGATGCGATATATCTGTAAGCCATAGGCGGCAAAGCGCGCCGCGAACTGCTTGTAGTGTTCGACGCTGTGCAACGCCGGGTCGTCAATCCCAAGCATGACCCATTCGACGCCGAGTTGTTGGAAGAATTGCAGGTCCTCGTCGCTGGCTTTGTGCGAGGTCTGGACGGCGACTTGGATGCCCGGCTTGCTGGCGTACAAGCCGGGAACGGCGCGCAATGCGTAGGAGCTGTTGGTGGGCATGGGTACCTTCCTTATATCAGTTCTGAGACCGGCTGCGACCTTTCCCAGCGCAGCGCGACCTCTTGGTCAATGCCGCTTTTAGCGCGGTCAACAAGCGGCGCTGCGGGTGCGCCGGGGTCATCACGCCGACCGCCCCTCGTGGGTACATTCGCACGGGAATTGCTGGATCAGGGGGCTAGTTCGTGGTGCCGAGGGCCGGACTCGAACCGGCACGTCCTAAGCGGACAGTGGATTTTAAGTCCACCGCGTCTACCAATTCCGCCACCCCGGCGCATAGACAAAAAAATGGAGGCGACGCCCGGAATCGAACCGGGGATAAGAGCTTTGCAGGCCCCTGCCTTACCACTTGGCCACGTCGCCTCAAATAGGGATTTGAAAGTACGCGGCGGGCATGTTTCTGTCAACCTACCCGTCGCCTGATTGCGCCGCCAAAAACGAGTTAGCATTGTGCCCACTCCTCGCCTACGGTACGAGCACCGCCGACCACGCAAATGCCTTTGACACGAGGCAAAAAACTTATGAAAATAAAAGAGCATCACGCCAGCTTTGCGTTCAGCTACGCTCGCGAGCATTTCACAATGCGACAATACCTCGACCTAGTAAGCCATTGCCTCGACCACGGCGAGGCCAAAGACGACCGCACGGGCGTCGGCACCCTCGCCGTCTTTGGCTATCAGACACGCTTTGATCTCGCGGACGGGTTCCCCTGCTTGACCACTAAGAAACTGCATTTGCGCTCCATCATCCACGAACTCTTGTGGTTTCTCAAAGGCGACACCAACACAGCCTATTTGCAACAGAAAAAGGTCGGCATCTGGGACGAGTGGGCCGACGAAAACGGCGACCTCGGCCCCATCTACGGCAAGCAGTGGCGCACGTGGGCAACCCCAGAAGGCCCCATCGACCAAATCCAACGCGCCATTGACCTGCTTAAGACCAATCCCGATTCGCGCCGCATCCTCGTCAGCGCGTGGAACGTCGGCGAGCTGGAACAAATGGCCCTCATGCCCTGCCACTGCCTGTTCCAGTTTTTCGTCGCACGCGGTCGGCTTTCCTGCCAGCTCTATCAACGCTCTTGCGACGTGGGGCTTGGCGTGCCGTTCAACATCGCCAGCTACAGCCTGCTGACCATGATGGTGGCCCAAGTCTGCGGCTTGCAGCCCGGGGAATTCGTCTGGACCGGCGGCGATGTCCACATCTATCAGAACCACGTCGCCGCACTGCGACAACAACTCGCCCGCACCCCCCGGCCACTGCCGGTTATGACCATTAAAAACCGCGGCCAGTCGATTTCCGACTTCCGTTACGACGACTTCAAACTGCTCAACTACCACCCGCACCCCTCCATCCCCATGGAGATCGCCGTCTGACAAGTCTGTGTGCTCAGTCTTGGTTCAGGATCTTCACTTGTGAACGTACAGCATCTACAGTCCAAGCCCCAAGCTGACCGTCCCCATCCAAATCGGCCCGTACTACTAACCAGAATCCTGTGCTCATAGGCCAGAACTCCCAAGTATAGCCCTCTATCTGCCACCAAGCGCGCCGAATTCTCTTGTCATTCGGGTCGAAGTAGCGACCATGCTTGGCAAAATAGGCCTTTTCGAACAGGTATAGCTGCTCCAAGCACACCTCCATTTGGATCAGGGCGCGCTCATGTGGGGTCAAGCGAGAAAAATGCACAACCCCTAAACCTATGAGCACCAGCACCAAAAACGTCAACTCGATCAGTCTCAGTGGCATGGGATATCTACCTCTTCGACGATTTGGTCCTCATCTAGGTCAATCGGCTCGCCGTAGCGTCCATAAGGCTCGGAATAGCGAAAGGGGCTGAGTGAGCCGCTGCTGTACTCGCCATCGCCATCGCGATCTACAAACGACCACAGCCAATAGGTACCGGCCAGCAGACCATTTAGCTCAAATCGCCCCTCTTCGTCCGCCCACTCGGTGTACGTTCGCTCATCCTCGTTGATGGCCGCTATTTGGACGCGACCTTCTTCCCTCGCCTGCACTTGCCCGCGAATCGCCGCCGTCTCCGCGCCAACGGTAAAAGAAAGCGTCAACAGGCTGTCGGCAAGGCCATTGCCGGCCCGGTCCACGAACTGCACAGCCGACCCTGCGAGCCGATACGCACCCGGTGCCAGCGGTTCGGCGGGTGCAAAGCGGGCGCGGTTGGGTGCTGGCCACAGCCAATCCCCGCCTAATACTTGCGTCGAATCGCTCGCCATCCAAACCCCGGCCAACGCGGCCGGCTGCATGGCTTCGGAAAAAAGCAAATCCAGCGCGTCTCTTGGGGCCAGTCGATTCCGCGCCAGCCCGACGAAAGAGGGCGGCTTGCGGTCCGGGCGTGCACTGCCGCGCACCGCCGCGTCCCCCGGCACGGGCGCACCAGCGAACGCAAGCTGTACAGCATAGGGCCGACCTGGATCTTGCGTTGCCGTCTCGACGTAAATTTTCTCCTCAGCACTTGGGGCCGCATACCGCGATTCCACCGCCAGCCCGAGGACTTCCAATTCTAATTCTCGTAGATCCACAGCCTCGGCAAAAAGCAACATCAGCCGTTCGGCGTGTATGGCCTGGACCCGCTTGAGCACGGGCATCGGCATCGGCTGACGGGCGAGTGCTAAATCACCCGCTCGCACTGTTTCCTCTCCCACTTCCACCGAGGCCGACGGCAGGGCCAACCACTCGTCGGCGTCTGGCCGGGCGTTGCGATTTGCATCCTTAAAGGCCAGCACCCGATAGGGACCCGGCGCAAGGCGGATAAACTCGTATCCCCCGTCGGTACCGCTCTGCGTCTGATAGGATGGTTCGTCCAATCCTACCGCCCCGCTAAAGGTTCCCAAATCATAGGCCCAAACATGGGCACCAGCCACGGGTTGATGCTCTTGGTACACCCGGCCCCGCACTAAACCTTGGTCGAGCTGCGAGCCGGTGGCAAAAGCTAAGGTAAAGGATTTTGTCAACGCATTGCCCCGCAAATCCCGCGCCCCGGTACCCACAGTCAACACATAAGTCCGCTCTTCGGCCAAGGGCATCGCCAGGCGCAGGCGTGGACCGTGCCACGATAGTTGCAGCGACCCGACCGGCGCGGTGAAAAGAGCGGCCTCGGTCTGCTCGCGGTTCATGGGTTCGCTGAAGACGATTTCTACCTCGGTATCCCGCGCCACTTCCAAGGCGTCGCTCTCCGGGTAGTGAGACAGAATGCGGGGCGGCTCTTTGTCCACCGGCCCTCCGGCGGGGGGGCCGACTTTGGCACAGCCCAACAACAGGGCGACCAAGATGCTAATCAGCACCGTGCGGATGGGCCTCGGCGTAGATGGCTTGCAGGTGCTCCAAGCTCACTTCAGTATAGCTCTGAGTCGCGGCCAAGGTCGCGTGACCGAGGAGTTCTTTGACAGCCACTAAATCGGCACCCGCGTCGAGCAGATGGGCGGCAAAGGAGTGGCGCAGACGATGCGGGCTGAGCGAATCATCTGCCGACACGGTGCGCAAATGGCGCTCGACGATGCGCTGCACGGTGCGGCGACTCAAGCGCTTGCCACGCCCGTTGAGGAAGAGGGCCCCGGCTTCCACTTCGGACATGTCGCATTCGAGCAAGATCTCGGCGCGGCGTTGCAGGTATACTTTGAGCGCCTCTTGTGCCTTCGAGCCAATGGGAGCGATGCGCTCTTTGCGGCCCTTGCCCATCACTTTGATCGTGCCTTCGGCCCGATCCAGCGACGAAAGATTGAGTGCCACCAACTCCCCGAGGCGAATACCCCCTCCATAGAACATCTCTAAAATGGCCCGATCCCGCACCCCGCTAAACCGCTCGGTCGCCGGCGCCTCCATGGCCTCGGCGACTTGTTCTACGGGCAGGTGCCGCGGCAATGCGCGCTCGACCAAGGGCGATGCCACCGCACCCGCCGGGTTGGCGGCGAGCGCACCTTCGCGACACAGATAGCGGAAGAGCGAGCGCAGAGCCGCCAATTTGCGGGCAACAGTGCTGGCCTTAAGACCCTTTTCCTCTAGATCGGCGACAAAGGCCTGCACCTGCTCGCGCTGCACCATTCGCAACGGCAGTTGCAAATTATCGATTCGCGGATAGAGAAAGCGCGCGAATTGCTGCAAGTCACAGCGATATGAACTGAGGGTGTACTCGGCGCAGTTGCGCTCTTTGTGCAAGTATTCCAAGAAGCGGGCAATGCCCTCTTCAAGGCTAGATCTGGGGTGCAGGGTGCTCTGCGGGGCATCGGCCATGGCGTCGCGAGCCAAGGAGGAAAGGATACTCAGGCAGCTTGGGCGCTTTTGTCTTTTTCGCCCTCTTCGCTTTCGTACTCAGTGCCGCAAATCCGGCAGTATATGGCAGGAGTACCCGAGCGGTTCCCCTTTTCGTAGAGCAAGGCGGCGTCGCAATGCACGCACTTGCGGTCTATGGGGCGGTCCCAGCTAGCAAACTTGCACTGGGGATAATTGATGCAACCAAAGAAGACCTTGCCTTTGCGCGACCGTTTCTCCACAATCTGCCCCTCGCAACCGTCCTCTGGGCACTGGATTCCGAGCACATAGGGCTTGACGTTTTTGCAATCTGGATAGCCGCTACAAGCCAAGAAGCGGCCATAGCGACCCATCTTGACAAGCATAGGCGCACTGCATTGATCGCAGACCTCGTCGGTCTTCTCCTCACTTTGCTCTTCGAGGGGTTTGGTGTTTTTGCATTTGGGGTACCCAGAACACGCGAGGAAGCGACCGTTGCGACCCCACTTGACGACCATGTCGGCCCCGCATTCCTCGCAATCCTCGTCCGACACCTCTTGCAGCGCGCGTTTCAGCTCTTTCCGCTGGCTATTGGCCGCGTCTAAGTCGCCCTTCCACGAGTCGTAGAACTGCTGCACGATCTCCACCCAGTTGGTGCCCCCATCTTCGATCTGATCGAGCTTATCCTCCATGTTGGCTGTGAAAGCTACGTTGAAGAGGTGCGGAAAGGTATCGACGAGCAGTTTGTTGACGGTCTGGCCGCGCTCAGTGGCCACGAAGTAGCGGTTATCGACCTTTTCGACGTACTTGCGGTCGAGGATGGTTGTAATGATTTGCGCGTAGGTCGAGGGACGACCAATGCCCTCGGATTCCAGTTGCTTGACGAGCGACGCCTCCGTAAAGCGCGGCGGTGGCTTAGTAAAGTGCTGTTCAGGAGCAATCTGCTCTAACCTTAGCACCTCGCCCGCGGCCATGTCAGCGGGCATGGCCTGCGCCGCGTCCTCTGCTTTCCTATCGGCCCTGCCATTGGACGCGGCCTCCAGCTTATCCTCTTCTTCCTTGCTCTCGCTGTAGAGCAGAGTAAAGCCCGGAAACTTGACGACGCTCCCGGTAGCGCGAAGCAAGTAGGGTCCGGCCTCGATATTAGCTGTCGTGATGCTGAGAACCTGCGGCTTCATCTGCGAGGTCACGAATCGCTTCCAGATTAGGGAGTACACCCGCGCCTGATGTGGCGTGAGCAAGTGCTCGACTTTGTCTGGATGCAGGGCTACGGAGGTAGGGCGTATGGCCTCGTGGGCGTCTTGGGCGCTGTTTTTGGTCCGGTAGTGATTGGGCGTCTCGGGCACGTAATCGCGGCCGTAGAGGGCGTCGATCTGCTCGCGCACTTCGGCGATGGCGTCGGCAGCAACGCGCACCGAATCCGTGCGCATATAGGTAATCAAGCCACGGGTTTCACCCTCGACCTCAATGCCTTCGTATAGCTGCTGAGCTACAGCCATGGTGCGCTTGACCGAAAAGCGCATCCGCCGAGCACATTCCTGCTGCAAGGTGCTGGTCGTGAAGGGCGGGGCCGGTCGGCGCACTTGGTCCCGTTCCTTGACCTCTTTGACCGCTATATCTTGCGTGGCTAGCTCGGCGGCAATGCGATCGGCCTCGTCCTGATTGCCGATATTGATCTTATCGCCGTCTTTGGCCAACAGACGCGCCCAGAACGAACCCTGGCTCGCGCGCTCCAAAAGGGCCTCAATGGACCAGTACTCCTGCGGCTCAAATGCCTTGATCTCGCGGTCTCGCTCGCAGATTAACCGCACGGCTACGGACTGCACTCGGCCGGCTGAGAGCCCAGCGTGTATGACCTTCCACAAGAGCGGACTGATCTCGTAGCCGACTAAGCGGTCGAGTACGCGCCGCGCTTGTTGGGCATCGACCTTGTGGAGGTCCAGCACACCCGAGCGCTCTAGCGACTCGTGTACCGCTTTGGGCGTAATCTCGTTGAAGAGAATTCGCTTGACGTTGTCGTTCTTGTGGGAGATGGCTTGCGCCACGTGCCAGGCAATGGCTTCGCCTTCGCGATCGGGGTCGGTAGCCAAGTAGGTGGCGTCGGCGGCTTGGGCTGCTTTGCGGAGATCGCTGAGGACCTTGCCCTTGCCGCGAATGGTCACGTAGCGCGGCTTGAAGCCGTCTTTAACGTCGATGCCGAGCTCTTTCGGCGGCAGATCCCGCACGTGCCCCATACAGGGTTTGACCACAAAATCTTTGCCCAAAATTTTGTTGATCGTCTTGGCCTTGGCTGGCGACTCGACAACCACCAATGACTTGCCCATCTGCTCCCTCAGTTGATAGCTTTTAAGACGTAAGTTACGTAATTTTCTGAATATATAGACGCCCCACAACAATCGCAAGACGCGCTCTTGACAAACCAGAGCTACCGTCTTTTTGTAACGCTTTCAGCAATTGCGCGCTACATTCTCTGGGGTTTGCACCTTGATTCACCGCAAAAAATCAAGCGAAATAGAGCACATTGCCGCGAGCTGCGAGATCGTCTTCGCCGTCCAGCAAAAGCTCGAAGTACTCATCGCGCCCGGCGTCAGCACCCTCGAACTGGATCAAGTCGCCGAGGCCGAAATCCGCGCCTTAGGAGCGGTGCCCGCCTTCAAGGGATACCACGACTTTCCCTACTCAATTTGCGCTTCAGTAAACGCCGCAATCGTGCATGGGTTCCCCGACGAAACTCCATTGCAAGAGGGAGACATCGTCAGTATTGACGTGGGTGCCTGTCTCGATGGTTACTATGGCGACGGGGCCTTTACCGTCGCGGTGGGCGCGATCAGCGCACAGGCACAGCACCTCATCAATGGCACCCTCGACTGCCTCGCACGGGGCATTGACCAAGCGCGGCCCGGCAGGCGACTCTCCGACATTTCGCATGCCATCCAGCACCACGCCGAAAGCCAAGGGCTAGCCGTAGTGCGCGAGTACGGAGGCCACGGCATTGGCCGCGAACTACACGAGTCGCCCTACATCGAAAACTATGGTTCGCCCGGCAAAGGTCCACTGCTCAAGCCTGGGCACGTATTCTGTATCGAACCGATTCTCTGCCTAGGGAACCCTCAAGTCGATCATCTCGACGACTGGACCACGCTCACTTCCGACCGCTCGCTTGCTGCCCACGCCGAACATACCGTCGCCATTACTGAGGACGGGCCGCGGATTCTGACCCTACCCGCTGTGCCAGCATGAAGGTCACCTTTCTTGGCACTGGCACCTCTATCGGGGTGCCACGTATCGGCTGCTACTGCCCGGTTTGCGTCTCGGACGACCCGAAAAACAAGCGCTTGCGCTGTGCCCTACACGTAGCATATCAAGGCCGGTCAATCCTCGTCGATGCCGGCCCGGACCTCAGAACTCAAGCCTTGCGCTATCAGATTGACCGCGTCGATTGCGTGTTGTTGACTCACGGCCACGCCGATCATCTGCACGGCCTCGACGACGTGCGCTCCTATTGCTTTGACCGCGATCAGCCGCTGCCCTGCTATGCGGATCCGCACACCATTGCACGCATCGAACGAGTCTTCGACTACGCCTTTGACAAAGACGCTCCAAGCGCGACGCCGCAGCTAGCCCTGCGTCCGATTACCGGACCGTTCACAGTTTGTGGACTCGCCATCGAGCCGCTCACCATCTATCACGGCCGCTCACCAGTCTTAGCCTTCCGCATCGGCAACTTCGCCTACGCCACGGACACCAATTACATCCCAGAGGCGGCCATGGCGCGACTGCATGGTCTAGAGGTTCTGGTCCTAGACGCACTGCGCTACAAAGAGCATCCCACCCATTTCAACGTCGAGCAGGCGTTGGCCATTATCGCCAAACTCCAGCCCGCTCGCACGTACTTAACGCATATAGCCCACGACCTCGACCACCATCAGACCAACGCCGAACTGCCCCCGAGTGTGCAACTAGCCTACGACGGATTGGTGTTGGAGTTGTAATTAAAAAACGAGGATGCCGCCGGTCTCCCGACGACATCCTCGCCTCAAACGAAAAACACAGTCCGGCTTTAGTTCAACATTTAGACCAGCCGCAGTGCTTGCACATTAGACAGCTACTCTCATAAGCTACCGTCGAGCCGCATTCTGGACAGGTCGTTAGCACCTTTGGCTCGCTGCTTGCAACGGAACAGGGCGGCTCGCCCTCAGAGACAATCGCTTTATGCTGCTTGCCCGCTTTCCGCTGCAAATAGCGCTCTATCGCCTTGCCAATAGCATCCGGCGTCGATAGCACGAGCTCGCCATCTTCCCACACTGGACTCGGCCCGGAAATGCCCTTCAACTCGCTGATGACTTCCTGGGGATCCACCCCCGAGCGCAACGCAAGCGAAATCAGCCGACTGATGGCCTCAGACTGGGCAGCCGCATTGCCGCCCGCTTTGCCGATGGTGCTAAAGACCTCGCAGATCCCGTATTCGTCCTCGTTGATCGTTACGTAGATCTTGCCCTCACCTGTGTTGATCCGCTCGGTAATGCCCCTAGTGACAGCCGGGCGACGGCGGCGGTGCCGAAAGCCATCCGGCCCCAAGGAATCGGGCATCTCCACAGCCGGAGTTTCAACTTCCTTCTGGTCGGCTTGGCCTTCGGTCTGCAGGATGCCCTCGCGGCTCCCCTCGCGGTACACCGTCACACCCTTGAGACCCTCTTTGTACGCGGTGATGTAGATGTCGGCGACCGTCTCTAGCTCAATGTCTTCGGGCAGGTTGATCGTCGAGGAAATGCTGCTATCGGTGTACTGCTGGATCACGCCCTGCATCTTGACCCGGAAGTAGGGGTCGATTTCGTGAGCCGTCACGACGTAGTCAGGCAGATCCTCATCGCCGCCGAAGACCTGCTGGATGAGCGGATGATAGACCTTGTATTCGCGGAAACTCTCGCCATCGTCTTGCTTTACCCGGCGGGTGTAGCTAGTGCAAAAAATCGGCTCAATCCCCGAACTCGTCTGCGCCACAATCGACCCCGTTCCCACCGGCGGCATGGTAATCAAGGTGCAATTGCGCAGACCGTGCTCGGCGATTTTCTCTTGTAGCGTCTGGGGCAGGCTTTGGATGAATTTGCTCTGCTTGACGCCCTCCCAGTCGAAAAGCGGAAAGCCCCCCTTCTCCTGCGCCAATTCGACGGACATTTCGTAGGCGTTGTGGCAGATAGTGGCCATAATGCGGTCAATGATCGCCAGCGCCTCGTCCGAATCGTACTTACTCTGCATCAAGATCAGCGCGTCAGCCATGCCGGTGATGCCCAAACCGACCCGCCGGTCGGAGGCTACGGCTTCGCGAATTTTAGGTAGGGCATGGTTGTCCACGTTGTAATCAATGACGTTGTCCAAAAAGCGGGTCGCCACACGGGCGGCCTGCCCCAACTCCTCGTAGTCGAGTTCGCCATCGGCACGGACGAAGTTCACCAAATTGAGATTGCCTAGGTTGCAGGCTGTGTACGAGGCCAGTGGCTGTTCGCCGCAGGGATTAGTGCTAGTGAGTGGATTGGCATACTCGACATTGTGATACTCGCGCATCGTGTCCCAAAAAATAATCCCCGGCTCGGCACTGGCATGGGCATTGGCAATGATTTTGTCCCACAGTTGGCGCGCCTTGACCGTGCGGAACACCTGGCCACCCCAGCACAAGTCAAAGTCCGAGTCGGCCAACACAGCCTGCATAAACTCGTGGGTAATCAGCACACTGATGTTGGCGTACTGCACTTTGGTGCGGTTGGAGTCGTTTTTGATGGTGATGAAGTCTTCGATATCGGGATGATCAACCCGCAAGGTCAGCATCAGGGCACCGCGGCGACCAGCCTGAGAGACGGCATTGGTGCTCTCGGAGAGCAGGTTCATAAAGGCGGTGCAACCCGGCGAGGCATCCACCGTGGCGTTGACTGGAGCCCCATGCGGCCTGAGAATCGACAAATCCGTGCCGACCCCACCGCCCGTGCGGTACACCATCGCCGACTCGCTCAGACAGCGATAGATGCCTTCTAAGCTATCTTCTTCAATGGGAATGACATAGCAGTTGGACAGCGTCGGCTTACGCCTAGCCTCGTCCCGGCCCGCGCCGTGCATGACGCGCCCTCCGGGGATGAACTTGAAGTCCATCAATAGCGAAAAGAAGCGGTCGTACCAGTATTGGGGATCCTCCTCCACCGAGGCCATTGCCCGGGCGATGCGATCCCAGATGTGCAACGGGCCGGTTTCGCCGGGTGCCAAGTACTTGTTCCGCAAAACGTCAATGGCCAACTCGTTGTCCCCGTAATAGGTCTCGGCATCAGCGGCGCGAGCCAACAGAGCATCGTGGCCGTTGCGCTTGAACCCGTGGCCTTCGAGTTGTGCCAGCATATCTTCAAAGCGGTGTGCGACTGCGCGTTCGGACTCCATCATGCCCTCCCGTTAAAACAAAAAAGTCCATGGGCGAAGTGGAAAACATCGCCCAAACTCTTAAGAAGGTAGGTTAACGGCTGTTAGGATTAGGGGAGAGAGCAAAAGTGCAGCCCCGAGACACATTATCTCAGGGCATTACACTCATTTGGCACTATATGTAGTGTGCTGAGGCCAAAAGTAGAAACAGTGTGCGTATTTGTCAAGTTAAAAACAAATCTAGAGAAATTTCTTTTCAATCCGGTTGCGCTGCGCTGAAAAAACAGTTCTGTCCTTTAATTATTAGTAGCCAATTGCTCCAATTCGCGCATGAAATCGCGCTTGTCCTTGAACTGGCGATAGACCGAGGCAAAACGCACATACGCCACGTCGTTGAGCTGGCGCAGATGCTCCATAACGCGCTCGCCGATCTGCTTGGAGGGAATTTCCTTCGCCTTGAGACTGCTCACATCGGCCTCGACCTGATCGACGAGTTGCTCAATTTCCTCGGCTGAAATGGTAGTCTTGTAACAGGCTACCTGTATCTTGTCGAGCAGTTTGCTGCGGTCAAAAGGCTCGCGGCGACCGTCGGCCTTAATGACGGACAGGGACACGTTTTCGATGTATTCATAGGTTGTGAAGCGCGTGGAACAACCTGTGCATTCGCGGCGACGGCGAATCGCCATACCTTCGCGGCACGACCGCGAATCCACCACCCGATCTTCTTCACAATGGCAATAGGGACACTTCATAGACTAATCCTCCACGGATCTGCCCAAAATACGGTGGACGACACTTGTGCGGAGAAGAAAGAAGTAAGGAATTGCTGTCAGGAGAGTGCCTAAATATAAGAAAAGGTAGGAAGATATGGCAACCGTCACCTGAGCCTAAAGGTAAAGGGCAAGCTAACCCAAACCTTGACGGGCCTGTCGTTTTGCATCGCCGGCGTAAACTCCGACTGGAGAGCGGCAGCTTGGGCGACCTCGTGGAATACCTTGGGACCCGTGATCTTGCCGATCTGCTCAACCTTGCCGTCTTTGCCGACGAGCGCGGTGACAAACACCTTGCCCGTGATATTGGCCTTCTGGGCGGTAGCCGGATACTCCGGCGTTACTTTTTTGACAATCACAGGCTTTTTCTCGACCCGCCACAACTCGACGATCTCCTCTTCCTCTTCCAACTCGACTTCTTCAATCTCCTCCTCCAATGGCGGCGGCGGTGCCAGATCGTCGAGGTCGAGGTCGAGGTCGGTGTCCTCAATGGTCACGTCATCCGGGACATCCGGGTTGTCGGTAGGCACGGGCACGACCGGGCGGGCGGGCGGTGGAGGTCGGCGTTCCTGTTTGGTTTCGGGAATTTCTTCGAGTTGAATGACAATCGGCTCTTCGGATTTGGCGTAGGCTTCCGGCTCAAAGCTGGGGAAAAGGACAAAGAGGGCCACGTGTAAGAGAGTAGAAAGACCTGTACAAGCCCATAACGTCTTTCGATACGTCAGCCGCAGGTTGGCTTCGGGCTGCTTGCTGCGAATCATTCGTCCAACTCCCGCTTGGTGGAAAAATTGACCCGCAAGGCTTCGACCTTGCGCAATTCCTCCATGACATCGGAAATCACCCCGAACTCGGAATCCTTATCGCCCCGCAACGAGATGATCAACCGAGGATTGGCCGTCAGGTACTTATGCACCAGCTTGCCCACTTCGGAAAGCGGGATGTTCCGGTCCTCGATATAGACAGCTCCCTTGCTGCTGACCCAAACCTGCAATACGTTGCGGCGGCTTTCGAGCTTCTCGATTTTTTCGGCCTGTGGCAACTCCACTGGCACACCCCTATAGCGCACGAAAACCGTCGAGACCATGAAAAACACGAGGAGCAAGAAAGATATATCGGCCATAGAGGCCGTGGGAATGACGCTAACTACTTTGGCTTTGCGTGCGAATTTCATCGGTTATTCTTCCGGGTTGGCAATCGAGATCTTGGTGGCCCCGGCTAGTTTGAGTTCGTCTAGCACATTGACGAAGGTCCGATAGGTGGCTCCGCGCTCCGTCTTAAGCGAGACGATCAGATTCTCGTTTTCCCGCAGACGCCCTTCAATTCGCGCCTTGAGTTCGGCAAACGGCACGGGCGTCAACTGCTCATTCTCAAAAAAGGCGACTTGATCGCGGGCGTTGATCCACACGTTGAGAATATTCTTCTCTTGTACTTCCTTGGTCTCGCCCACCGGCGGCAAGTGCAACGAGAGACCCTTGTCTTGGTTCATCGTGGTCGTGACGAGGAAGAACACGATCAGCAAAAAAGCGATATCTGCCATTGAAGCGGTGGGGATTTCCGGGGAGACCCGGCTCTGCCGCCTTCCAATCACGCTAGGCTCCTTGGTGCTCGCGCGCGGCCAATAGGTCGATAAAGTTGGCCGTCTGCTCGGTCATGTCCGCGATGATCTTATCGATGCGATTGGCGCAGAAGTTGTAGCAAAATTGAATCAGAATGCCCACGATCAGCCCCGCAGCCGTAGTGATTAGGGCTTCGGAAATTCCACCTGCAACCATGGAAGGCTCGACATCGCCAGCTTCCTTAATCGCCTGAAAGGCGTTGATCATACCGCTGACCGTGCCCAAAAAGCCGATCATCGGTGCCAAGTTAGCTACGGTCGAGAGCCAGACCATGCCGCGCTCGAGAAAGGCCATCTCCACCGCACCAGAATTGTCAACGGCTTTCTCGACGTGGCCAATGCCGCGCTCCAAGCGCAGAAGCCCAGCATGGATAACGGAGGCAACCGGACCGCGCGTATTTGAGCAGAGCTCGGCCGCGGCCTCGGGTCCTCCGCTTGCGAGTGCCTCTTCGAGACCCGCGAAAAAATTCTCAGCATCAATCGACGACCGCGACAAATTGTACAGGCGTTCAATCGCCACTCCAACGCCAACGATGAGCAGAACGATCAAGGGATACATGGCCCATCCACCATCTTGAAAAAGCTCTAGCATTTTTTCTCCTCGCGATTGTAATGTTAGCCTCGGTTCAACAGACCGGAACGATTTTTAGTTTTGCTCCTCTTGTGCCTCTTCACCACCGAAGAACTGCCGCTTGAGTTTTTCTTCCTCGGTCTCGGGTGGCCGGAGCTGCCAGATGCGCTGCTGAGCCACCTTTTCCCAAGCCGGATCGGCTTTGGCTTTCTCAAAGGCGGCGATGGCCCCTTCTTCGTCGCCCTCCTGCACCAGATTGTCGCCTTTGAGTAGCAGTAGGTGTGCATCCTTTGGATTTACTTTCAGCCCCTGCCTCAGCCGCGCTTTTGCCAAGGAGAACTCGCTGCGGCCTTGGTGCCACTCCACCAGTTCAGCTATGCTCTGCAAATCCTTGGGGTCGGCCTTTACCATGCCCTTGAGCCCCTTGAAACGCCAAGTATCGTCGCTCTCTGTAGAGGCAATGGATGCGATGCGGTTGTAGTAGGAATAGGCGTTCAGAGAATCCACCTTCGCCAATTTCAATAGCGTGTCGTAAGCCCCTTCGACATCGCCGACCTCTAGCCTCAGTTCGACGATGCGCTCCAATTGGTCGGCTCCGCCCGTCCCGCCCTCGATCTGGCGTTTACGCCACTCAAGTGCTTGCTCTACCTGTCCCAGATCCCGATGCAACACCGCAATTATTTCAAATAGATCGGTATCCTTTGCCCCATCCTCAACCAATTTCTCATAGTGGGCGATAGCTCGCTCGTTGTGGCCTTCGCGGCGATAGAGATCCGCTAATTCGCGACGACGCTCAGCCGCGTCCGGTTTTTTGAGCAATACGCGCTCCAAGCTCCGCGCCGCCGAATCGGGAAAGTCAGCTTGATAGACCGAGTAGAGAAGCAGGTTGGTATTCAGATGCAGCGAGTCGATACTGATTGCCTGACGCAGCGCAGTGCGCACACCGACAAAATCCTTTTTTTCGTAATGCACCTTCCCTAAGAAGTAGGCGGCCTGTAGATCTTGGGGACTGTATTGCAGAACAGTCGTGTAATAGCTTATGGCCTTGTCGTACTCTTTGTTTTGGCGTGCTGTTTTGGCATAGTATTTGTACTTGCGGATTGAATCGGCCGTTGCAACTTCCTCGGCCCGGATCTCGGCCCCCAAAATTAAGGTACAGATCGCTAGTCCTAAGGTGCGCATCAGATTACATTTCACGGTGGGAACCCTCAATATGGCTACAGTCAACTCGCGGTTTATCGCTTAACACAACCTTCACAAAGATAGTCGTTAAGATATAGACTTACCCTTTGAGATGCAACTTCAAAGACTGTATCAATATCGAGATATAGCGACTCCCGCCATTACATCTTTGTAGCAACTGCGTTACATTTTCGCGGCTCGTCTCGCGTCTGCTGATTGACAAGTATTTGTTCTCTATGCACTTTATTCGCTGTCTATATATGACGAATAGTGCATCTATCCGAACTAGCACCACGTTCACTTCTGCCGGGCTCAAACGGCAGGGCTAATCTGAGAGGAACAGCCTTGAACTGGTTTGAAAAAATGAAATCTGGGATCAAGTCGCTAATAAAACGCGAAATCCCCCAAGGCATCTGGATCAAGTGTAAAAAGTGCGGCCATTCCAATTACGAGATAGCCCTGCGACGCCGGCACTGGATCTGCCCGGAGTGCGCTTGCCATTATCCCATTGGCCATCAGCAGTACATTGACCTGCTCATCGACGACGGTACATTCACCGAAACTAACGCCAACGTAGCCCCTGTCGATCCGCTCAAGTTCAAGGGCTATCGAGACAAAATCAAGACCAGTCGCCGCCAGAGCGGCCTAAAAGAGTCGGTGCGTACAGGCATCGGCCAAATCGGCGGTCACTCTGTCGCCTTGGCGATCATGGACTCGCGTTATCTCACGGGCACTTTAGGCGGCGCGACCGGCGAAAAGCTCTGCCGTCTCATCGACCGCGCCATGGCCGAACAACGCACGCTAGTTATCGTCTGCCAGTCGGGTGGTGCTAGGATGCAGGAAAGTGCCTATTCGCTGATGCAGATGGCGCGGATAAGCGCCAAGCTCAACCAGCTTTCACAAAACGGCTTGCTTTATATTGCGATTCTCACCGATCCAACGTATGGCGGCGTCACCGCCAGCTTTGCCATGCTCGGCGATATCGCTTTGGCCGAACCCGAAGCGCGCATAGGCTTTGCGGGCCAAACCGTCATCCAGCAGTTCCTCGGCACGGACGCTCCCCTGCCCGAAGGCTTCCAACTAGCCGAGACCGTCCTCGAACACGGCTTTATCGACCGCATTGTCCCGCGCGACCGCATGGCGGCGGAACTAGCGCGCTTGATCTCTTTGTTGGCCCCGCAGACTGCCGATCCCGGCTAGAAGTTGTGTCCTAGGCTCAGCCAGACATCCATTTGCTCGTCGGCGATGCCCGTACCGATGCGGATCACCAGATCGGCGTCCCAGACCATGCGCGCCCCGGCGCCGCCGCTGATGTGCATGCCCGACCACCCGATTTTATCCAAATCAGCCCAGACTCGGCCCGCATCGAAAAAAGTTACCCCCTGCCACTCTATGTACTGTCCGTAAAACCAGATGTCGTACAGTTGGCAGCGCAATTCAATATTGGATAAAAAGCGCACATCGTCTGTAAACCGCTGGGTGTCGAAACCGCGCAGCGAACCGCTGCCACCCAACCCTTTGACCCGGCGGCTGCCTCCTATTTCGCCATAAGCGTAGAGAGGCACTTCGCCACTGAGCACCTCTAGCACGAGGCGGTGCGAGAAATTCAACCGAGGCGATAGCGGGACGTAGTAGGCATTGGTCAGGGTTACGCGGCTGAAATCAATAGGCTCGAAAAACAGTGCCAACAGTGAGTTGCGAGCCGACTCGTACGACCACTCTTGAAAGAAACCGCGCCGCGGCACCACTTCGTCGTCGCGCGTATCCCACTGGAGAGTCGCACTGATAAACCCCGAAAACCCATCTATCACTCCATCTGGGGTGCCGCGCTCTAGATAGAATGCCTGGGTCCCCCGCTGGTCCACATCGACGCGCTCTAGCCCAAAACCGACCGACATGGATAACGGACCGTATAGCTGGCGAAAAAGGCTCACCAAGATCCGCGGGTTTCTTTCTAGAATGTAATAGTAGTAGTTCTCATCCTTGAAATCAGCACTATTAGGCTTGATGAAGTCTCGATTGAATGCGCTATTGTTGCCCAACCCATAGTAACGCGTCCGTATATTGCGCTCGCGGAACAACTCCAGTCCCAGGCCGAAACCCGTCCCCGAAATCCGGGGCACTCTCAGCCGGACGCGATTTTTTACCTTACCCTCAGAAGACTGCTGGACGTGCAGCGTCAGCTTGTAGAGATAGGGCTGCCGTCGGTAGTCGGCCCAGTGGATGTGCGCTCCCCAATTCCAACCCGTGTTGGGGCTGAGATAAGCAAACGGCAGGCCGGTGACGCCGTAGGGAATGCCCCGCAGGGTAAACTGACGTCGCTTTGCCAGCCAGCGCACGGCTTCCACGGTCTGCTGGGTCGCCGACTCCAGCAGCGGAGCCGAGGACTCGCTGTGGGTGGAATCGACGCGGACCTCGCCCTCACCCCACGTGCGCACGGCGAACAATAGGATGCCGACACAACTGCCGTTTGCGAGAAGTCGCTTAACCACGACCACCTTGCTTCCCAGTGCTTTCAGGTATGAAAATGCCGCACTCAAAGCGCTGGCGATCAAGCGAGTTTATCGGGGCATCAAGCGCATAGCGGAGTGGCGTAATCGCGACTGCGCCGCGCGCCAAGGCTTCCACATCGCTGTTAGCTCCATCGCCAACCAACTGCAACTGACAGCTATGGTATGCGAAGTGCGGCTCGTCTTCACGCCGCGCGAATAGCGGCCCATAGCTCGTCTTGGCCAAACCCGTCAAGCACCTCGGGGATTCTCGCTTGGTACTAGCGGGCATGTTCACCGCGATCATGTCGGCACCAGCCGGCAACCCCCCGCGCAGGATCTCGGCGGCAATGTCCGCCGTGACGGCCGCCGCCGCCGCCGCCAGCGCATTGAGCGCGGGATCGAGCTGCCGACATCGCCGCCAGAGCGCAAAAGCAGGTTCGGGCAATTCCAGCGAAAAGGCGGCGGATGGCACCCCGGCGAGAAAGCCCTCTACAGCCGCCCCTATGGTGCCGGAACTCAGCGTGAAAGCGAGACCAGAATTGACGCCCATATTGATGCCAGCAATAACTAGCGTCGGTTTTTGGGGGCAGAGGTTGTGGATGCCGATATGGGCGCAGTCGGCTGGCTTGCCGGTCAGCGTCTGGACGGGAAAGCCACCGCACTCAATCTCGGCCAGCACCAATGGCTCAAAGCGGCTCATGCTCTTGCTGGTCCAACTGCATTCCGCCGCCGGCACGACCACGCATAGCTCGGTCAACTTGGACAGTTCCCGCAGCAAAGGCACCAAAAGAGGAGAATCAGCACCGTCGTCGTTTGTCACCAATACTTGGGATTTTGCAGGCACAGTTGGTTTTTCCTTTGCTGTGGACGCACTCTGAGTTGGGGACATATAATAAACAATCCACCATTCGACTCCCAATAATTTCCTTGCTTAGCCGCGACCTGTGGTTCTATTATTTTTTTATGGATGCTACCACTCTCCTACAGGAGCTTGAAACCCTGGCCGCAGCACTGGACATTGAGGTGCGCTACGATGACTTTGAAGGTCAAGGTGGGCTTTGCCGCTATGGCGGTAGATCCTACTTGATCGTCAATCGCGAACTCGATACCGACGCCCGGGTGCAGGTGTTATGCCGTGCTCTTGCGAGGCTGTCTCTCGATACAATCTTTATCCGTCCCCAAGTACGAGAACAAATCGAAAAATGCAGATCGCAGGCCGCCTAATCGCCTACACTGCTACGGACCGCGCTCCAGCATTTAGATTTCCCCGCCAAAATTCGCCGCCTGCTATTGCTTGACAGCCACTGTATGATGGTCTACTTTTGTTCTTTTTGCCTAAGTTAAGACCAAAAGGGGGCATCATGCCCAAAATCAAGACGCATAAATCCTCGTTCAAGCGCATTAAGCAGCGCGGTTCCGGCAACCTAAAGCGGCGCAACGCCTATGCCACGCACCTTTTGGGTGGTCGCTCGGCCAAGCGCAAACGGGCTTTCCGCAAAAACAGTTCGGTCTCGTCCGCAGACTTAGCTAATGTGCGCCGCGCCCTGAACCTCAAGTAAGTGAGTTTAACGGAGAGTAATCCATGCCACGGGTAAATCACGCCGTAGCCACTAAAAAGCGCAAAAAGAAGGTACTCAAACAATCCAAGGGCTATTGGGGCGCGCGCAGCCGCCTCTTCCGCACCGCTAGAGAAGCCGTTGACCGCGCTCAAGCCTATGCCTATCGCGACCGGCGTCAGCGCAAACGGGACTTCCGCCGCCTCTGGATTGTCCGCATCAATGCCGCCGCCCGCCGCAACGGCATGTCTTATAGCCAACTCGTCCACGGGCTGGACCAAGCCGGCGTTGCAATCAACCGCAAGGTGTTGGCCGATCTAGCCGTGCGCGATCCGGCCGCCTTTACCGCGGTAGTCGACCAAGTTCGGCCCCACGTCTAAAACTTACATCCATCCGACAAAAAGGGGCCGGCGATTTGCGCTGGGCCCTTTTTGTTCTGTTAGGTCTATATGTTAGAAGAAGTGCGACAATTGGCGTCGGTGGCCGCAGCGGAAATCAAAGCGGCCCAAGACGATAAGGCACTGGAAGCACTGCGAGTTCACCATCTCGGGCGCAAGAGCCGCTTGCGCCAGATCGCACGGCAGATCGGCCACCTGCCCGCGGCCGAAAGACCCGCGCTGGGAGAGGCCACCGGTCGCGCTCAACAAGCTATTCAGCGGGCGTTGGACGACAAGGCCCTAGCCCTTCGGCAGTTGGCTGAAGCGACTTCTGCTCTCGACGTAACACTCCCGGGCCGACGGCCTTTGTTGGGCTGTGCCCACCCCCTGTCTCAACTAACCGACGAACTAATCAGCATCTTCCAAGGCATGGGGTTTGACGTGGCCGACGGGCCAGAAGCCGAAGACGAGTACCACAACTTCGACGCCCTTAACACGCCGGCGGACCACCCCGCACGCGACCTGCACGACACCTTCTATCTAGAGGGCGGTGGCCTCATGCGCACTCACACTTCCACGGTGCAGATTCGCGTCATGGAGCAAACACCGCCCCCGGTGCGGATCATTTCCCTCGGTCGCTGCTACCGCAAGGAAACGGTTGATGCAACTCACCACTTCGCCTTCCACCAGATCGAGGGCCTATACGTCGATCGCGGGGTCTCTTTCGCCGATTTGAAGGGTACTGTCGAGGCTATGGGACGCCAGCTTATGGGCGCGGAGACTCAAGTGCGCTTTCGACCTCACTTCTTTCCCTTCACCGAGCCCAGTGTGGAATACGATTTTACTTGCACCTGCAAGGGACAACGCGCCGACTGCTCTATTTGCAAGGGAACGGGTTGGATCGAAATCGCCGGTGCTGGCATGGTCGATCCGGCCGTCTTTGCCGCAGTGGGCTACGACTCAGACGAATATACGGGGTTCGCCTTCGGCATGGGGTTGGAGCGGATCGCTATGATCCGCCACGGCATTGACGATGTGCGGCGCTTTCTCGAAAACGACTTGCGGTTTATCCGCCAGTTCTAAGGTTTCCGGCAACATCCTATGAAAATTACTTATAACTGGCTCAAGGAATACGTGAACTTCGCTTGGGATTGGCCCGAGCTAGTCGAGCACCTGACCATGGCAGGCTTGGAGTTTGAGGGCGCCGAGGATCTCGGGGCGCGCTACGAAGGCGTCGTCATCGGTCGCGTCAATTCCTGTTGCCCACACGAAAATGCCGATAGCTTGACCGTCTGCCGAGTCGATGTGGGGACTGGGGTCAACACCATCGTCTGCGGGGCACCCAATGTTGCGGCCGGGCAAACCGTCGCCGTCGCCCTGCCCGGCACCACGCTGCCCGGCGGTATGCAAATCAAAAAAGCCAAAATCCGCGGCGTCGCATCCGAAGGTATGCTCTGTGCCGAAGACGAACTCGGGCTCGGCGACAACCACGACGGCATTGTGGTGCTCAACGGAGACCTCTCGGTTGGCACCCCTTTTGCCGCGGCCACCGGGCTCGGCGACGTGGTCATCGACTTCGAAGTTACGCCCAATCGCCCGGACTGCCTGAGCCTCTTGGGCATTGCCCGCGAGGTCCACGCACTCACCGGCAACCCACTCCGTTTTCCCAACGCACAGGTACCCGAAAGCGGACCGGCCACCGCAGAAGACGTGCGGATCGACATCGAGGCACCAGATGATTGTCTGCGCTACGTCGGCCGCGTCGTGCGCGGCGTCGAGGTTGGGCCCGCGCCCGAGTGGCTTCAGCGCCGACTTCAAGCCGTGGGGCAACGCCCGATCAACAACATCGTCGATATAACTAACTACGTGCTCCTGGAATTGGGGCATCCCCTGCACGCCTTCGACCTGCATGCACTGGACCAGCGGCGCATCGTCGTCCGACGGGCGCGCGCCGGCGAAACCTTGGAGATGCTCGACGACTCCCTGTGCCAACTCGACGAAGAGATGCTGGTCATCGCCGATGGAACGCGGCCCCAAGCACTGGCCGGGATCATGGGTGGGGCCCATTCCCAAGTATCGGCGCATACTACGGATATCCTGCTCGAAAGCGCGTATTTCGCACCATCGCGAGTGCGGCTGGCCCGGTCTCGACTAGGGCTTTTCACTGAGGCAGCCACGCGCTTTGAGCGCGGTGCCGATTGGGACGCTCCGGTGCAGGCGATTGACCGCGCCGCTCACCTAATCGCCAAACTGACCGGCGGCGCGGTCGCCCCAACACCTTTAGACGTGTATCCTCGCCCCGGCCAACGCCGCCAAATCCCACTCGATGTCGAGCGCACCAACCGGCTCTTGGCTACGGAGTTAGACTCCGCTGCCATCACTCAGATTCTCGAACGCCTCGGCTGTCGAGTCGAGTCGGGCCAGCCCCTCGTGGTAACGGCTCCGAGCTTCCGCCCCGACCTAACGCGGCCCGCCGACCTCATCGAGGAAATTGGCCGCATCTACGGCTTCGACCGCATCGAGGGCCGCCAAGAGGCATCTGGCCCTTGGATCACCCAGCGCAACCCCGAATTCACCTTTAGGCAGGTCGCACGGCACCGGCTCTTGGGCTTGGGTTTAGACGAAGTTGTCAGCAATACGATCGTCGAATCCCGCTGGCTCGAATTAGTCGGTGCTGCCGGCCGGGCCGTCCGCTTGGCCAACCCGCCGACCGAAACCCAAGACGCCTTGCGCACCACCTTGGTGCCGAGCCTATTAGACGTCGTGCGTCGCAACTTCAACCAGCGGGCCGCAGGAGTGGCCATTTTCGAGCTGGGCAAGTGCTTTGTCGCCGCGTCCGAAAAGGGCGCAAGGCCCGAGGAAAGCTGGCATCTCGCCGCTCTGTGGTCCGGCCGAGTTTCAGCCTCTCCCTATCAGGCCGATGCCCGCGAGGCCGACTTTTTCGACCTCAAGGGCTTACTCGAAGCACTGGTGGGCGAGGGGGATTTGCGCTTTACGCCCGCTGACCGCTCTGAATGCCGCTCGGGACACGCGGCCTATGTTTCTCTTGGTGGCCAGCCTCTCGGCTGGCTGGGCCAAGCTTCGGCCGACTTATGCGCGGCATTTGATTTAGAGCGCCAAGTACATATTTTTGAAACATCGCTTGCCGCGATGGTACGCCATTGGCACGGTCGGGAGCACTCATTTACCGCGCCTCCCAAGTTTCCGCCGATCGAGCGCGACTTGGCCATAGTCGTCCGCGCAGACACTGCAACCGCCGAACTTATCGCCACCATGCGAGATGGTGCGCCCCGCCTCGTCGAATCCATCGAGGTTTTTGACCTCTATCAAGGGGATCAAATAGAAGCAGGCCACAAGAGCGTCGCGTTCGCCATTCGTCTGCGCGACCGCGAACAGACGTTGCAGGACGCTCAGGCCGACGCGGCGATCTCTGCCATGCTCAAGCGTCTCCAAGCGCGGTTCGGTGCTCGTTTGCGCTAATCTCAACCTCAATCAGGAGTGTAGTCACCCCAATGGATGTAAACGAAAATTTTGAACGCCTCGAGCGCTACATCAACCGCCTGACCGAGACTCTCGAAACGCTGCGCCAGGAAAACGACGAACTGAATGGGCAGCTCCAGAGCCTCAGAGAAAAAAATGACACCCTGCAGACAGACATCCAGAGCCTCGAAGCAAAAATCAGCGTCGTCAGCAGCGAAAACGAACAGATCAAAAAGGACAAAGAAGCGGTAAGGGAACGCATCGAACAGCTCCTCAGCCGTTTGGATGCTGCCTTCAGCAGCAAGGTCGAAGCAGCCCACACAGAGGCCGAATAAAACAAAAATACCTGAGAAAGGGGCCTAATATGTCGTCCCAAGTCGTGGTCAAAATATTCGACAAGCACTATACCCTAGGAGTCGATGAAGAGCACTCTGCCGAACATGTGCAAAGGCTCGCCGATATGGTGGACGAGCGCATGCACGAAGTCAAACGCGAGATCAAAGGCGGCTCCCCCGGCTCCCCACTCCAAGTGGCCATCTTGGCCAGTCTGAGCTTAGTCGAGGAACTCCTGTCTCTGCGGGAGGACTACGCTTCCGCTGAAGCCGACATAGCCCAGCGGACTTCTCAACTCGCTACCTCGCTTGGGCGCCTTTTCGCCGAAGTAGAAGCTCCCCGTTCCGATAGCTGAAGTATCCCGTGCTCTGGCCCGATGCCCGCAGGCGTCGAGACCGATAAGGATAAGAAAGAGATACCCTTGTTTAATGGGTTTGACTACATAGTCTTAATCTGCTTTGCCATCGCCTTTTTCGCCGGCGGCTGTCTCCTCGGCTGGCTAGGGAGTGAGCGGCTGCGCAACAGCAAACTACACAGCACCCAAGCCACCGCCGATCAGATCGTCGCCCGCGCCCACCAAGAAGCCGAGGTCTTAAAAAAAAATGCCTTGATCGAAGCAAGGGACGAATGGCACCGCGAGCGGGCTCCGCTGGAAAAGGAGCAAGAGACACAGAGGCACTCGTTGCGCGCACAGGCAGCCAAGCTGCTAGAGCACGAACAGCAACTAGAGCGCAAAATAGACCTGCTCACGAGCAAGGAGCGCGAACAGGTCAAAAACGAAGAAGACCTCAATCGCCGAGAGGCGGCCATAGTTGCGGCCGAGGTCCAAGCCCAAGACCTCAACCGCGAGCAGAGTCGGCGGCTGGAAGAGTTGGCTGGCATCAGCCAGCAAGAAGCCCGGCGCATACTCTTTGATCAGCTAGAGGGAGGCGCACGCCGAGTTGCCGCCCGCAAGGTCCGCGAGATCAAAGACACCGCCGTTGCCACGGCTAACCTAGAGGCCAAAGAAATCATCACCCGCTCCATCCAGCGCTTCGCCGGAGAACTGACCGTCGAGAGTACGCTTTCGGCCGTGCCCATCCCCTTTGACGACATGAAGGGGCGCATCATCGGCCGCGACGGGCGCAATATCCGCTCCTTTGAAATGATCACCGGCGTCGAGATCATCGTCGATGACACCCCGGGTATGGTCATGCTCTCGGGCTTTGATCCACTGCGCCGCGAAGTGGCCAAACGCACGCTCGAAACGCTCATCCGCGACGGACGCATCCACCCCGGGCGCATTGAGGAAGTGTATGACAAGACCCGCAGCACCGTCGGGGAGATGATCCGCGAGGCCGGTTCCAAAGCCGCCTTTGACCTCGGCATTCACGATTTATCCGAGTCGCTATTAGAGACGCTGGGCAAGCTCCGCTTCCGCACCAGCTACGGACAAAACTTGTTGGTCCACAGCAAGGAAGTCGGGCTTTTAGCCGGCATGATGGCCGAGATGCTCAACCTTGACATAGCGTTGGCGCGCCGCGCTGGTCTCTTGCACGACATCGGCAAGGCACAGGACTTTGAGTTGGGCAACGACCCAGCGCAAAGCGGTGCCGTACTGGCCCGCAAGGGCGGCGAAAGCCCTGAAGTTGTGCAGATTATCGAAACCCATAGCAAGCACACGCCATCGCGTCCAGCTATCGCCATCCTAGTCGAAGCCGCCAACGAAATCTCCACCCACCGCCCGGGTGCCCACAAAGAAAAAGTCGAGGACTACATCCGCCGCTTGCACCATATTGAGCAAATCGCATCCGACTATGTGGGCGTGAGACAGGCTTTTGCCCTGCAAAACGGCAAGGAGGTTCGGGTCTTGGTCGACAGCGAAGTGGTGGACGACACGTACGCCGAGCAACTCGCCGACGACATCACCACCAAGCTCGAGCGACAACTCGAATACCCTGGGCAGTTGCGCGTCTGCATCATCCGCGAGATGCGCACCGAGTCGCACGCGCGGTGAACATTCTCTTCGTCGCCGATATCTTTGCCCAGCCGGGTCGCCGGGTCGCGGCAGCCGTAATTCCCGAGTTAGTGAAACAGCGCGAAGTCTCTCTGGTAATCGCCAACGGCGAAAATGCCGCCGGAGGGTTTGGCCTCACCGACCGCATCGCGCACAAGCTGCACAGCTATGGCACCGACGTCATCACCAGCGGCAACCACGTCTGGGACCGCCGCGAGTTCATCCCGTACCTAGACCAATCCGACCGCATCCTGCGCCCCTTCAACTACCCCAAAGACGCTCCCGGCATGGGTGCGACCATCGTCGCCGCACGCGGCGGTCTCCCCGTGGCCGTGCTCTGCCTCCAAGGGCGCATCGGGATGCCCGCCATTGATTGCCCCTTCCGCACGGGCCGCGCCGAGGTCGAGCGCCTACGCGCAGAGACCCCTTTAGTCTTTGTAGATTTTCACGCCGAAGCCACGGCCGAGAAAATGGCTCTCGGCTTCCACCTCGACGGCTTAGCCACCGCAGTCATCGGCACCCACACCCACGTGCAAACCGCGGACGAGTGCATCTTGCCCAAAGGCACGGCGTACTTAACCGACGCTGGCATGACCGGCATCCGCGAATCCGTGATTGGCGTCCGTCCCGAAATAGCTATCCAACGCTTCCTCACCCAAGTACCCACCCGTTTCAAGCCCGCCAACGGCAAGGCCGTGCTCTGCGGCGCACTGGTCGAGGCCGACGAGGCAAGCGGCCGGGCCACTCGAATCGAGCGGTTGCAGCTAGCCGAGCCTTGACCTAGCGTACATTAGGAATTAGGAATTAGGCGCGACGAGTGCGCTAATTCTCAATTGATTACCCGGAGCCCCTATGTCCTTTCAAGAGCCGCTCTTCTGGACCGATGCCGAAGACGCCGGCCACCGGCCTTACTCGGTCTCCGAAATCACCAGCCAAGTCAAGGGGCTGCTCGAAGAGAGCCTGCCCAAGTGCTGGGTCGAGGGCGAAGTATCTCAGTACACCCACCACAGCTCCGGCCACCGCTATTTCACGCTCAAAGACAACGCGAGCCAGCTAAGCGCGGTGATGTTTAAATGGCAGGCTAGCTCGCTCTCTTTCAGCCCCCAACAGGGTATGCAGGTGCAGGTGTACGGATCTATCTCCGTCTTCGAGCGCGCCGGAAAGTACCAACTCTATGCTGAGCAAATCAAACCCGCTGGCGTCGGCGAGCTGGCTATCGCCTTCGAGCAGCTCAAAAACCGCCTAGAGGCCGCAGGACTTTTCGCCGAAGACCGCAAGCGCCCCCTGCCCCCGTATCCCCGCAAGATCGGCGTAGTAACCTCGCGGACCGGCGCGGCCATCCACGACATCATCCAAATCCTCAACCGACGCGCACCAGATGTCGAGATCGTCCTCTGCCCGGCTCGGGTTCAAGGCGAGGAAGCCGCCGCTGAGATCGCCGCCGCCATCGCCAGTTTGAATCAGCTAGGCGACATCGATGTATTGATCGTCGGCCGCGGCGGTGGTGCGCCCGAGGACCTCTGGCCTTTCAACGACGAATCCGTCGCTTGGGCCATCTACCAGTCGCCTCAACCCGTCATCTCTGCGGTCGGCCACGAGATCGATTACACCATCGCCGACTACGTGGCCGACTGTCGCGCTCCAACTCCCTCGGCCGCGGCCGAAATGGTCGCCCGCGAACGCAGCACCCTGCGCGAGCGCGTGGCCGAGCAGCAAGGCCGCTTGCTAACGGAAATGGAGCACTATCTCAGTTCTTTAGAGGAGCGGTCGCGCCACTGCAACCCGGACCGCCTGCGCGCCCGCCTCGACGATCGCTTGCAGCAGCAAAGCCTATATCTCGACGAGCGTTGCCAAGCCCTTTCGACCGCTTTCGATTGGTTTTTGCGCACCCAGTTGGAGGCCCTAGCCACCGCCACCACCCGCCTCGACGACCTCAGCCCGCTTACGAGCCTAGCGCGCGGTTTTGCCCTAGTGGAACGCGTCGCCAGCAAACGCCTCGTCCGCGACGGCAACGAGCTTCAGCGAGGCGATAAACTGCAACTGCGCTTTCACCGCGGCGGCGCTATCTGCCGTGTGGAGGATAAACTCGATGATTGAATCTTTTGAAGAAGCCCTAGCCGTGCTCGAAGAGAGCGTTCAACGCCTCGAAGCAGGCGACCTCAAGCTCGAAGAGGCCCTCGAAGTATTTGAAAAAGGCGTCGCCGCCTCGCGCACCTGCGGCCAATGGCTCGAGCAGACCCGCGAGCGCGTCCAAGTTCTCACCGCCGACGGCGAGGGCCAGTTTCGCCTCTCCTTTCTGGACGACCAAGACGACCAATAGCACTTCTCGGCCTTGGCCCGATGCTGACTCGCCTCTACATCAAGGACTTTGCCCTTATCGAAGAAGCGGTGATCGAATTCGGCCCCGGCCTCAACGTCATCACTGGCGAGACCGGGGCTGGTAAGTCCATTCTCATCGGGGCCCTCAACTCCATCCTCGGCGGGCCCGTCAACGCCGAGTTCGTGCGCAAAGGAGCGAGTTCGTGCGCGGTGGAGGGCTTTTTTGAACTCGACGACCCAGGTCAAGTCGCACGCCTAACCGATTTGGGCGCTCTCTTGGAGGACGGCCAAATCATCCTCCGCCGCGAGATTCGCGGCCAAGGTCGCTCCCGCGCTTTTGTCAATGGCCAGGGTCGGCCAATCAAACAGCTAAAACAAATCGGCGCGATCTTGGTCGATTTGCACGGCCAACACGAACACCAATCGCTGCTCAACCCCAAGCTCCACGCCCGCTTTCTCGACGCGTTTGCCGGCCTCAATGACCAGCGCCGCCTCGTGGGGCAGCACTGGCGCACTTATCGCTACAGCGCGGCCCTCCTCAACCGACTGCACACGGAGCGCGACGCACTCGCGGCCGAAAACAAATGGCGCGTTCTCCAACTGGAAGAGATCCGCCTCCTCGCACCTCGACCGGGTGAAGAACCCGAGCTAGAGCGCGAGTTGCAGGTTCTCGAAAACGCCGAGACCTTATCCCAAGGCGGCCTTCAGCTCTACGACCGACTCTATCAGCGCGAAGGCGCAGTGTACGAAACCCTCGGCCAAGTGCGTCGTCAGCTAGGCCAACTCTGCGAAATCGACCCGGCACTCGGGCCCCAAGTCGCAGCCTTGGAGGAATTGATCTACGAAGTCGAAGATCTAGCCGACCAACTCCGCGACTACGCCCGCAGCATTGAGGTGCGCCCGCGACGGGCCGACGAACTGCGAGACCGCCGCGATGGCCTGCGCACCTTAAAAAAGAAATACGGCGGCACTCTCGACGCCGTGTTAGAACGCGCCCGCGAGCTTGCAGTGTGCGAAGACCGCGTTGACCGCCTCCGCGACGAGGTGGCCCAAGCGGCTGAACGCCGCGATCAAGCACGCTCCGAGTTTGCCGCCTGTTGCCTCTCCCTTTCTGCGGCGCGCCAGCAGGCGAGCGCCACCTTGTCGCGGGTGCTAGTCGCCGCCCTCGGACAGTTGGGCATAGCCAAGGCCCAGTTTTACATCGAGTTGACAACCGCCGAAGATCCGGAGGGGATAGTTCAACGCGATGGGCGGCACTACGCAGCAGGCGAGCACGGCATGGAGCACGTCGCCTTCCACATTTCCGCCAATGCCGGCCAGCCACCGCGACCCCTAGCACACATGGCTTCGGGCGGGGAAATTTCGCGCGTGATGCTGGCTCTCAAGGAAGCGGTCGCTGGGCGCGACTTCGTTTCGACCTTGGTGTTTGACGAAATCGACGCTGGTATCTCGGGGCGCATCGCCGCCGCCGTTGGCCGCAAGCTACAGACCCTGGCGGCGGCGCACCAAACCATTGTCATCACCCATCTGCCGCAGATTGCCAGCCTCGCCGATCAGCACTTTTCCGTGCGCAAGCGGCAGGGGCAACAGCAGACCATCACCGAGGTCGTGCTACTCGACGCAACGGCTCGCGCCGAAGAAATTGCCTATCTGTTGGCCGGCGAGACCATTTCGGACACAGCACGCCAACACGCCCGCGAAATGCTGCAATAACCCGACGATGTTGGCCAATCTCCTCAGCGTCCTGCGGGTTCTGCTCATCCCCTTCCTGCTCTTCTTCATCGCCCAAAAGGCCCAACTCCAAACCGTGCTGCTGCTGCTGCTCGCTGGTGCCACAGACATCGGCGACGGCTGGGTGGCGCGGCGCTACAACCAAGTCTCCCGCCTCGGCCAGATACTCGACCCGCTGGCCGATAAAATTTTCCTCGCTTGTCTGCTCGGCGGGCTCGTGTTCTGGCGCGATTTGCCGCTGTGGCTTTTGGGGATGCTCTTTGCCCGCGATGTGGCAATCGTATTGGTGGGGGGATTGCTCTTGCGTTCACAGGGGCTGGTCATTGCCGCCAACCGCTGGGGCAAATACACAACCGTCTGCATGGCGCTTACGGCCCTCAGCTACGTCGTCGAGGAGACCCCGGCCAGTTTGCGCACCGGGTTGGGCCTAGCGGCGGCGGCCTTGGTCGTCGTCTCCAGCTTGAGCTACGCCCGACGCGCGCTCAGGCTCTTGCAACGAGACCGAACTTGAAGATCAGTTGGGCTGGATCAAGCGATACCAGCGCACATGGGCCTCGTCGAGGCGGCGGCGATGGGCGTATAGGCCGAGCATTTCTATCACCTTGAGCCGCAAGGCCCGCTTGTGCAGATCGATGTTGCCCACCGGACGCTCGGCGCGTTTCACAGCCCGAACCCAAAGTAGTAGCGCCATTTGTCGATTAGGGGGTCGTCCGCGTCTCTGGAAATCCGCTCGCGATTGAGCGGATGCGCCACTTGAAAATAGGCAAACATCGGGATGCGGTAGAAAGTAAAAAGCTGTAGCCGCAACTCACCGCCCACGCCGGTCAGGAATTTGTCGGTGTTGGGCCAAGATCGCCAGCGCTTACCCGACCAGAAGTCAATGTCCCCAAAGCGCGAAAAATTGCCCACCACGCCAGCTTCGGCAAACAGCTCGGCGTAGAGCTTGGAAAAGTTGAAATTGATAAAGCGACTGCTAATGCGCTTGAGAATCGGAAACCCGTAGCCGACGCGGGCGTAGAGCAATTTGGTCCCCCAGTCGGTGAAATAGGGATAGCCGCTGAGGAAGTTGCGCCCGCCGATATAGTAGCGCAACGGCCAGTAGTAGCGGCCCTCGAGCAGCCCGCCATCTTCGATAAAGCCGGGCTTGAGGCGGACGTTTTTGTACGCGCCTAGTAGCTCAATGTTGAGCGAATTGTCGAACGGCAATTGGATTCGTTCATTGTACGTGGCTACGTATTCGTTGACTCGCATGCGGCGTTCAACGCCGACGAACTGGTCGCGGGGGACTCCATCGGAAGGGGTTTGCTCGGTCAGCGAATCGGCCACCGTCGGCATCAAATAGCGATAGACCAAGGCCATGGAGCGGCCCGATGGATTGATCAAGCGGTCGGCCGTGGGGTTGATCTTCTGGTAGCGCCAAGACGCGCTCAACATATGCGTCCGAAAAAAGCTGAGGTCTCTGTAGTAGACCCGCGGATCTTCGCTGTCGACCAACAGGGTATCTTGCGCCAAAAGCGACGGATCTAAGGAGGCTGATATGTCGACGCTGTCTTGTTCCAGATAGATGCGGTTCCAACTGCGGGCGTGGCGCAAGGTCCAACCCTCGGCGTAGTCGCGCCATAGGTAGAGAGCGTTCAACTCGGTTCGCCGAGTCAGCGGCACATCAATGCCCACAGCCAGTTGCCCCAAGGATGTCTTAAACAAGTCTTCGCGGCTCGTGCCCGTATAGACGTATCGACGGGCGTCTGGGATGGCCAAGAAGCTGGTGGCCGAATCAGCGGGCACCGTATAGACCGTGCTCACCTCGAGCGTATCGACCGTGCTCTGATTGCTCTTGAGCAGGTTGTCTATTTCGCGCCGTCGGCCCGCTATGTAGAATGAGGGGTTGAAAGTCCGGTTGTTGCCCACTTGTGGCCGGAGCCGACGCTCGTAGAAGAAGCCGACATCCGTATTGAGATCGGTGGCATTGCGCATGTTCTTGCCGACAATGCCCCAAGCCGTCAACCCCTGCCCACCGAACATGTCGCCGGTGGAAAACTGCAAGCCGCCGCTGACCTGATTGAGGCCAAAAGCGTTGCCGACATACGTGGGGCCGACTTGTAGAATCGGGATGTAGGTCAAGACGTTGCGACCGCGGTACGTTGCGACCTCGAACTGATCGGCGATCTCAGGGCCGTCGAAGATGGAGCGATAGTCGCGCATCGCCACCGGCTCGAAGTGTGCATCGCGCTCGAATTCGCCCATCTCAAAGCTATAGAGGCTATAGTCGTTGGAGTGATAGCCGCTGTATATCACGCGCTCGTCGGTGGCTACAGTTGGCACAAAAGCCCCGCCGACGACGTTGGTTAGCTGCTCGAATTCGCCGTTTTCCAAGCGATAGCGGTAGATGTTGAAAATGCCGCTCTGGTCCGACGAAAACACAAAACCCGAGCCATCGGGCAACCAGTGCGGATCGCGCTCGTCCGCTGGCGAGGCCACGACCGCCCAGAACCCGGACGAGTCGGGATGGGCGAAGGCAACCGTGTCGGGGAAGACTTCTATGGTTTCCTCCTCCTCGCCCTCTTCTTCTTCGGCTTCGCTCTTCTTTTTCTTCTGGACCTTGGGCCGCGGCGGACTATCGACGCGGATCATCGCAATGTCGCGGTCCTGGCCGCGGAACAAGCTGAAGAGCAACCATTCGCCATCGGGCGAAAAGCGCGGTGCCATGTATTGGGTGGCGTCGTTGTTGTTGGTCAAATAGACCGCGTCCGTGCCGTCGCGATCAATGAGGCCGAGGTTGTTGGTCCCGTCCTTGTTGTGGACAAAGGCGATGCGCTGACCATCGGGAGAAAACGAGGGGTCTTTGGCGCGCAGATTGGCGCTGATGCGGCGTTCCTTGTCCTCGGCCAAATTGTAGATATATAGGTCGTTAAAACCGCCCTTATTGCGGACAAAAACGATCTCCTTCCCGTCGGGAGACCAGCCAATCCGCGTATCGATTCGGCCCTTGAGCTCGGTCGTTTTTCGCGTATCAAAGTCGTAGATCTTGAGCACCGTGAGCGCGTAATCCTGTTTCTCGCTGGTGAGATACGCCAGTTTTTTGCCGTCCGGCGACAGCGCGGGATGGTATTCGAGCACGCCCTCGTTGACCTCATCCAACGACTCGCCTTGAAAGAAGCCCTGCGTGCGGATCTCGGACTCGAGGCGACCGTAATTCTCGGCCAAGAAGGCAACCCAATCCGCGTAAAACTGATCCGCAGAAACGCCCAACACCCGGCGAATGGCTGGCTCGAAGCTCATCGAGCCGATCTGATGCGTTAGTTCATCGACCTTTTCGGCCCCGTACTGCTGGTGGATGTACACCATCATCGCGTAGCCCTGATTGTACACGAACTCGCCGTAGAACTTGCCCATGCGATCCCAGACCGTGCCCATCTCCTCCCACGACAGCAGATCGTCTTCGAGCACCGCCATTCGCAGCAACATGTCGCGGTGTGAATCCCAAGAGTCGTAGCCGAATTTTTGCGCCCCGTACTGGGCGATGCCCTCGGTCCAACCGCGCGGGGCATTGAGATGGTATAGCGGGAACTGAAATGTAATGTCTGGATTAGAGTCGAAGCGCGAGACCGTCAGCAGCGCGAACTGGAAGGGCCATTTTTTGCGCGCCTTGTTGAGCGTAATGATGTGCGTCAACTCGTGCGCGACCACGTTTTTGATCCAATCGTGACTGCCGCGCAGCTCAAAGTCGAGGCTAGTGGCCCAAATGGCCATGGTATTGCTGTAGTAGTTGGCCCAACCGTTGCCTAGCACGTCGGAGTTGTCGAGCACGATGACGTGGATGGTGCGAAAGTCGTCGTAATAATCGTAGGCCGCCGCGAGGGTGGGAAAAACCTCCTCGCAGGTTTCGGCTACCCGGCGTGCCGTGCCCTCGGCCCCACTCGTATAATGGACTCGGAAGTGATCGGTGACGATGGTTTTTATTTGGGCTTGGGCTGCTCCGGCGAGGAACAGCGCGGCAATAGCAAAAAAAGTCGCTCGGCGCAACGTGTATCCCTTTCGCAAAAAGGCGACCCGCAGCCAATTGCCGGTCGCTCCACTTTGTTAGGAAAATACTGGAGGTCGTGCCCCCCGTCAAACAGCACGAGACCACTTTCACCGAGCTGCGCGGTTGAGTATTTTACCTCCATGATGTACTACACTATTCATCGCACCGACGCCCTCGACCGGCCCGACGCCGACTGGGAGCGTCCCCAATGGCAGGCGGCCGAGACCCTAGCGATCACCCACTTTCCTTGGGAAGATTCCGGCCACCGCCCCCGCACTCAGGCGCGCCTGCTCTACGACGAGCGCGCCCTATCCATTATCTTCCGCGTCCAGGATCGCTACGTCCGCGCCGTGGCCGAGCACTTCCAAGATTCGGTCTGCACCGACTCCTGCGTCGAGTTCTTCGTCGCGCCCCGGCCCGATTCGCTGGCCTACTTCAATTTCGAGGTCAACTGCGGCGGCACCATGCTCCTACACCGCTGCCCTTCAGCCGCCGAGCGCACCCAAGGCCGAACAACCGAAAACGTCAGCGAGGCCGACGGAGCCGCCATCCGCATCGCCACAACGCTCCCCAGGATCGTCGAACCCGAGATCACCACCCCCACGACTTGGGCGGTCGAGTATCGCATTCCCTTCGCCCTTTTCGCCCAGTACTTCAATGCCGAGAAGCCAGTACCCGGTACGCAGTGGAAGGGCAACTTCTACAAGTGCGGCGACCGCACCTCCCACCCTCACTGGGGCAGCTGGGCACCCGTAGATACGCCCAATCCGAGCTTTCACCAACCCGACTTTTACCAACCGCTCGTATTTGCCTAGCTAAATCGGCTCCGGGAACGACCAAGACCTTCTTCCGCTTCTACACCCATCACCGCGCCCATAGTATCCTACCGCCAATACGCCTGCTCCACTTTCGCAAACGCCTCGGCAATATCTGCGACCTCCTGTTCGGCGAAATTCTCGTGAATCGACAGGATGAAGTGGCTTTCAACCGAGGCAACGGCATTGGGACAGGGGAACTGAGCCTGGCGGTCTCCCTTATACGCCGACAATCCCCACGGATAATCGCTGCCGGGAAAGACCTGCCGCTCCTTAAACCAGATCGCCTCGGAGGGAATGTGGCGATACGTGGCTGTCACCGGAATGCCCTCGGCGGCCACGGCCTGGGCAAAGCCGTCTTTATCCACCCGGAGTTTGGCGGCATCCACGTGAAAGCACATAAACCAGTACACTCCCTCCGACTCGGCGACCTTCCATCCCAACCGCACGGCCTTGCAATCGGCAATGGCCTCTTCGATTTGCGCTGCTACTTGACGCCGCTTGGCGATCATCGCATCGAGCTTTTTCAGTTGCACCCGGCCAATGGCGGCCGACAGGTCATTGCCGTTGAGATTGAGTCCGGCACGCAAGTTAGATGTCGCATCTGTATTAAAAGGCTTGCCCCGGTCGGCAAAACGCTTGGCCTCCCAGCCGAGTTCCTCGTCGCAGGTAAAGACCACCCCGCCCTGCGGACCGGTCGCGTGGTGCTTGCCGCTCATGGTCGAAAAGGCCGCCACCGTGCCCAGCGATCCCACTAGCTGCCCCTTGTAGCGCGCTCCATGGGCCTGGGCGCAATCCTCAATGACCGGTAGGCCGCGTTCCTCGGCTAGTGCTAAAATCGGCGTCATATCCGCTGGTTCACCGGCAATGTGGGCCACGACAATAGCGCGGGTGTAGGGCGTTATCACGGCCTCAATCTGCTCGGCCCCGGCGTTGAACGATCCCGGTGCGGCATCGGCGACCACCGGCACTTGGCACAACAGCGCCGCCGGCATCGCCCCACCCGGATCCGTAATCGGTGGAATCACCACCTCGCCAGCCGTTGCTAGCTTGAGTGCGCCCAGTGCCGCGTAGAGTGCCGCGGTCCCCGAGTTGACCAAATCGGCGTAGCCACCCCCCATAAACGCGGCGAACTCCCGCTCATAGGCCAATTCCTCTGGCCCGCTGTAGCCGATTGCATTGCCGCGCTCCTGCGCTTCAGCAAACAGCCGCAGCGCGGCCTCGCGTTCCTCATCCCCAAAGAGATACCGCTTGGGAAATGGCGTCGTGCGGACCTTGGGTCCTCCGTCTATTGCCAGCATGACAAACTTCCTTTCTCAACGGTGAGCCACTGGCGCTGGCCAGATACACACCGGTAATTTAGCAAACTCGTCCGCACCTACGCCTATAACTAACACCCCTGCTGATTTGCACAAAAGACACGACCCCTACTCCAGCCTGCGCGTCCCGCTCTTCCGGCGCTACCTCATCGCCTCCTCGCTGGTGCGGATGGGTACCGCCGCTCAAGGTTTGGCCATCGGTTGGGAAGTGTACGACCGCACGGGCCAAGCCCTCTCCCTCGGCATGGTCGGCCTCGTCCAAGCCATTCCCATGCTGCTGCTGACCCTGCCGGCCGGGTATCTAGCCGATGTCTTTGACCGCCGCAAACTGATGATGCTCAGTCTAGCCGGTGCGACACTCACTTCGCTGGGCTTGGCCGTCTTTAGCTGGTACCAGATGTCAACTTACTGGATGTACGCGTTGCTCTTTTTGGACTCGTCCTTCCTCCGCTTAGGGTGGCCTGCACAACGGGCCATCGCGCCCTTGCTGGTACCGGACGCGCTCTTTGAAAACGCCGCCAAGTGGGCAACCAGCTTGCAGCAGATCATCGGCATCGCCGGACCGGCCATCGGCGGTTTTGTCATCGCCTTCAATCTCCAAACCGCTTATCTCCTCAGCGCGGTTTCCTCGGCGGCCTTCATCCTCTTCCTCGGCACCATGATCTTGCCGCCTGCTCCGCGCATCCAAGGCGGCAAGATGTTCGCTCAGATCGCGGTTGGGCTGCGCTTCGTCCGCGACCAACCGCTCCTCCTCGGCGCGATCTCGCTCGATCTGTTCGCCGTCCTCCTCGGCGGCGCAGTGTACCTCCTACCCATCTTCGCCCGCGAGATCATCGACCTCAGTTCCGTCGGTCTCGCACCCGAAGCCGCGCTCGGCTGGCTGGTTGCGGCCCCGGCCATCGGTGCTACCATCACCGCCTTGGCCATCGCTCATCTACCGCCAATTCGCCGAGCTGGCCGGACTCTGCTCTGGTGCGTAGCGGGCTTTGGCGCGGCGACCATTCTCTTTGGTCTCTCGCAAAACTTTTGGTTCTCGCTGCTGATGTTGGCACTGACCGGGGCTTTCGACAACGTCAGCATGGTCATCCGCCGCGTCATCTCGCAGATGGGCACACCCAACGAGATGCGAGGCCGGGTCCAGGCTGTCTCTGCCATCTTCGTCGGTGCGTCTAATGAGATCGGCGGCTTTGAATCCGGGCTGGTGGCCCAGCTTTTCAACCCGGTCTTCTCCGTCGTCAGCGGTGGCATCGGTACGCTGCTGGTCGTCGCCGCTTGGACGGGCCTTTTTCCCTCGCTGAGAAATTTGGGCAGCCTCGCGTCCCTGACGGCCCAGCATCCGACCCAATAGTTCTCGAATGCCTTGCGCCCCGTAGCCCAAGCAAATAGTATAGACCGCGCCCAACAGACGCCGCCAAACACAGGAAAGAGACATGAAGAAGAAACTTTTCATCACCGGTGCCGCCGGCAAAGTCGGGTCGGGCCTGCGCCGTCACCTCAAAGACCGCTACGACTTCCGCCTGCTCTTCCACCGCAGCATCCCCCAAGTCGAACCAAATGACGAAATCGCGGTCTCCGACCTCGCCAACTTCGAGAACATGGTCGAGGCCTGCGCAGGCATCGACACCATCGTCCACCTCGGCATCGCCATCACCCAGCCGGGCTATCCGCGCACGCGCTACAACCAGATGATCTTGGAAACCAATATCCAAGGCACCTACAACATCTTTGAAGCCGCCCGCATCAACAAAGTCCCGGTCGTCGTCTTTGCCAGCACCAATCACGTAACGGGTTTCTACGAGAAAGAAGGCATCTACACCACCCCTGAAATGCCGATCCGTCCCGACAGCATGTACGGCGTCAGCAAGGCGTTTGGCGAGGCCCTCGGCCGCTTTTACTACGACGAGTACGGCATTTCCACCTATTGCCTCCGCATCGCCAACTACCCGGACACCGAGGAAGTCAACAGCACCTATCCGCCCGGCGAAAACCGCTGGCTCAGCGCCCGCGATGTCTCTGAGTTGACCGCCTGCTGCATCGAGGCCCCCCGGCCCCAATTCGGCATCTTCTACGGAGTCTCACTGGGCGCGGACAAAAAGTGGGACCTCGCCAACGCCAAAGAACTCGTCGGCTGGGAACCCCAAGACCGCGGCGCGCCCTCGCCGTGACGGCGCAGAGTCCGCACCCGACGCCCCCGCACTACTGGCAAAAGCTCCGTCCTCTCGAATACGCCGATGCCCGCGCCGCGCGCCAAGTCCTCGTCGGTGGCTTTGGCCCCGAACTAGACGCGAACAGCTAGCGCGCCCGCATGGCCAGTCGCGGCTCCCGCGCCGACGCGCGCCCAGCCCCTCGGCAACCTTCCGGGCCATCCGCAGGACCGCTGCGCTCGGTAGTCCAACGCGCCCTCAACGCCCTCGGCTAAAGGTGCGCGGGCGGTTGACTTTTTTCGGTTTTACCTTTTGTTTATTAAGATATTATGTTAAGCGTCCACAGTGCCTTAGACTACTGCGTTCTTCTCGTCATAGCCTATCTCAGCGGCCACCGCACTTGCTCCATTCCTTGGAAAACCGTTGGCGTAGCCACGGTGCTCCAACTCCTGCTGGCCGCTATCTTGTTGCAACCAGCCGCTCGTTGGTCTTTGGCCTGGCCAGCGACTTGACGACCCGGCGCAAAAAAACCGCGCCTACCGCCAATGAGTCGCTGCTATTTAGCGGTGGCCAGCACGGGCCGGTAGTCGCCCTCGAACCTTGTGGCCTCGCTTTCGCACGTGCTCTATCACTACCTATGAAACTCAGTGGCACTTTGGGCGTTCTATATTTATGAAAAGCAGAAAGCAAATGAAGACAAAAAAGACGACCTATCGCGCCCGGTTTGACGGCCACCGGCGGCTCGCTGCCGCCGTCATCATCCAAGCCGTTAAAGACATGCAGACCGCAGATTGCAATCAAGAGCGGCAAACGGCTATCGACTTCCTCACAGGGGACATGTGGCCCTTTTCCGACGTGCTCGACCTGCCGTTGGACGGTCGCGCCCTGTGCGAGTACCTACGCACCATGGAGACCGCTCCCGTCGAACCGCTTGGCTGACCGGCGGCATAGACACGGCCTGTTTGCACATACGCCCCGGCAGCCACCATCCCGCCCACTTCGTCCACCACGAACTCTTCCCGGCATTGGCGCGGCATTGACGATAAGCCCGCGCGTACAGATATTTTCTCTGCGCCCGTAGCTCAGTTGGCAGAGCAGCTGACTCTTAATCAGCGGGTCCAGGGTTCGAGCCCCTGCGGGCGCACCATCTTTGCCAAAGGGGTTTGCGGACGCTGTATCCGCACTCCCTTTGGCGGTCAATTCGCGCCTTCCTATCGCCCGGCCCCATCCTTGACATTTTGCATTTCAAGGCATAAAATAGCCTCTCGTTTCAGCCGCCTTAGCACCTTCCATCCCTAATTGTCATGGCCGATTCCATAGCCAAACTAGAAAAAGCATTCCGCCGCGACCCGGCTTCCCCGCGCTTTGCTCGCCTCGCCGATCTCTATCTCAAGCGCGGACGCATTGAGCACGCCATCGAGCTGTGCCAAAAGGGCTGTGCGAGTTTTCCCGACTACGCCACTGGCTTTATCGTCCTTAGCAAGTGCTATGAGAAACGAGGGGACTTAGAAGGAGCGCGCGAGGCCATGGGACGAGCACTGCGAATCGACCCAGAAAACCCCAGCGGGTACAAGCGCCTCGCCCATCTTTTTGAGCAACTCAACGACGCGCCGCTGGTCTTGCAAAACCTGCGCCAAGCCGCGTATTTTGACCCTTTCGACCCCTCTCTAGTCGAGCGGATCGACCGCTTCGCCAGCCAAACCCACCAAAACGCACCCACGACCAAAACTGCACCCGAACCTGCGACCAAACCTACGACCAAAACCGCACCCAAAACCATCACCGAACCCGAAGAGGACGCAGCCGTCGAGAGCGCGATCCCGGTCAAATCTACGCAGGCGCCCGACGACACCGACGACCGCCAACTGCTCCACCTATTGCAGGAAATCGAAGAGGAGGAAACCGACGAACCTACGACCGAAAACGCACCCAAAATCGCACCTGAAACCGAGACCAAACCTGCATCCAAAACCACCACCAAAACCGAAGAGGGTGCAGCCGTCGAGAGCGCGATCCCGGTCGAATCTACGCAGGCGCCCGACGACACCGACGACCGCCAACTGCTCCACCTATTGCAGGAAATCGAAGAAGAGGAAACCGACGAACCTGCGACCGAACCTGCACCCAAAACCACCGAACCCGAAGAGGGCGCAGCCGCCGATAGCGCAGCCCCGGTCGAATCCACGCAGGCGCCCGACGACACCGACGACCGCGAACTGCTCCGCCTCTTGCAGGAAATCGAAGAGGAGGAAACCGACGAACCTGCGACCGAAAACGCACCCAAAACCACCGAACCCGAAGAGGGCGCAGCCGCCGATAGCGCAGCCCCGGTCGAATCTACGCAGACGCCCGACGACACTGACGACCGCGAACTGCTACACCTCTTGCAGGAAATCGAAGAGGAGGAAGCCGACGAACCTACGACCGAAAACGCGACCAAACCTGCACCCAAAACCACCAAAACCGAAGAGGGCGCAGCCGTCGATAGCGCAGCCCCGGTCGAATCTACGCAGTCGCCCGACGACACCGACGACCGCCAACTGCTCCGCCTCTTGCAGGAAATCGAAGAGGAGGAAACCGACGAACCTGCGACCGCACCAGAAGAGCCACCCCCCCCGGCCGACAGCAAGCCAACCACACCAAAAAGCAAGCGCATTGCCACCATGACGCTGGCCGAGATCTATACCACGCAGGGTTTGACCCAGAAGGCGATCGAAACGTATCGCGACCTGCTCGAGCAGGAGCCGAACAACACCATCGTCCGCAGCAAACTAGTTTCGCTAGAACAAAGCAGTAATCCACACTAACGGGAGCGCTATGGCAGACACCACGGATTTCAGAAACGGCTTTACCATGTCCCTCGATGGCGAGCTCTTCTCCATCGTCGAATTTCAGCATGTCAAACCGGGCAAGGGCAGTGCTTTCGTGCGCACCAAGCTCAAAAACACCAAGACCGGTGCCGTGCTCGACCGCACCTTCCGCTCGGGCGACAAGGTCGAGCAAGTCCGGCTCGAAAAGCGCCAGATGCAATACCTATATTCCGACCAAGGGCTGTACTACTTCATGGACTTGGACACCTACGATCAACTCCCGGTGACCGCGGCACTCGTCGGCACAGCCAGCACGCTCCTCAAAGAAAGCGAGAACGCCTTTCTCCTCATAGCAGGCGAAGAGGTCGTCTCCGTCGAACTACCCAACTTCGTCTCCCTTGTCGTCACCCACACCGAACCAGGCGTCAAGGGCGACACCGCCACGGGCGCGGTCAAGCCAGCCACCTTAGAAACCGGCTACGTGGTGCAAGTGCCGCTCTTTATCAACAAGGGCGACCGGCTCAAGGTCGATACCCGCACGGGCGAATACGTAGAGCGCGTTTGAGAAAGGACGACACCTCCTGTGAACGAAGACAAGCTCCGCAAATTGCTAGTGCTTTTTCGCGATAGCGATCTAGAAGAAATAGAGGTTCAACACAGCTTCTGGCACGGTACGCGCATTCGCTTAACTCGCAGTCGTGCGCCCTCCCCGGTGGCCCCCTCCATGCCCGTTGCGCCCATGTCCACCGCGCCCCCTGAGCCTGCGGCCCCAGCACCCGCCGAAAAGACCGACGACGGCCTCCACGAGGTGCTATCGCCCATGGTCGGCACGTTTTACCGGGCGGCCGCGCCCGAGGCCGATCCCTTTGTGCGCGAGGGCGATCGCATCGAAAGCGGCCAGACCCTCTGCATCATCGAGGCCATGAAGATCATGAATGAGATTCCCGCGGATGTCCAAGGCGAAATAGTCGAAATCCGCGTCGGCGACGCCCAACCCGTTGAATACAACCAAGTGCTGTTCAAAATTCGACCTGACTAAGAGGCTGTGTTCGAGAAAATCCTCATTGCCGACCGCGGCGAAATCGCGCTGCGCGTCATCCGCGCCTGCAAGGAAATGGGCATCGCGACGGTGGCCGTCCACTCCCAAGCCGACACCCGCTCCTTGCACATATCTTTTGCCGACGAGGACGTCTGCATCGGGCCAGCGGCTGGCAAGGACAGCTACCGCAACATCGTCAATATCATCAGCGCCGCCCAACTGACCAATGCCGACGCGATCCACCCCGGCTATGGCCCTTTGGCTGAAAACGCCGACTTCGCCGAAATCTGCGCCGATTGCGGCATCCAGTTCATCGGCCCGCCCACGGCGGCCATCCGCAAAATGGGCGACAAGGCCGTCGCCCGCCACACCATGCAGGAGGCCGGCGTACCCGTCGTGCCGGGCAGCGAGGGCGCACTCGACTCGCTAGACGACGCCCGTCAATGGGCGGAAAAGGTCGGCTTCCCGTTGCGCCTCAAGGCCGCGGCTGGCGGCGGTGGGCGCGGGATGCGGGTCGTGCGTGCCATGGATGAATTGGAAGAAGCCTGGCAGATGGCGCGCCGCGAAGCGCGCACCGCCTTTACCAGCGACGCCGTGTACATGGAGCGCTCCATCGAAGCGGCGCGCCACATCGAAATCCAAGTTCTCGGCGATCAGCACGGCAACCTCGTCCACCTCGGCGAGCGCGAGTGTTCCATTCAGCGGCGGCACCAAAAGCTCCTCGAAGAAAGCCCCTCACCCATAGTCGACCCCGACTTGCGGCAGCGGCTCGGTTCGGCCGCTCTGGCCGGTGCGGCCGCGGTCGGCTACTACAGCGCGGGCACCATTGAACTCCTCGTCGATTCAGACCACAACTTCTACTTCATGGAAATGAATACCCGCATCCAAGTCGAACACCCGGTTACCGAGATGGTCACCAACAGCGACTTAGTCCGGGAACAGATTCGCATCGCGGCCGGCGGGTCTCTCCGCTTTAGCCAAGCCGACATCCAACTCACCGGGCACGCCATTGAATGCCGGATCAACGCCGAAGATCCCGCACGCAACTTCATCCCTTCTTCGGGCATCATCGAAGTCCTCCACCTGCCGGGTGGCCCCGGCGTCCGCATCGACAGCCACATCTACCAAGGCTACGAGATTCCTCCGTACTACGATTCCCTGCTGGCCAAAATCATCGCCTACGGCTCCGACCGCCAAGATGCCATAGCGCGGATGCGTCGCGTCTTAAGCGAATGCACAATAGAAGGCGTGGCTACCACCTTGCCCTTTCACCGAACCCTACTCACCGAACCCGACTTTATCGCCGGGCAGTTCGACACCAACTACGTAGCCAACTCGAAGTGATCGTCTTAAGCAAGCACGAGAGGCAATTATGAGCCAGACTCAGATCCCCAACCACTTGATCTACTCGGAAAGCCACGAATGGCTTCAGCTAGAAAGCAACATCGCCACCATCGGCATCACGGATTTCGCGCAAACCGAGTTGGGCGACATCGTATTCGCCGAGTTGCCCGAAGTGGGCGATCACCTCAAACGAGGCGATACCTTTGGCACCCTTGAGGCGGTTAAGACCGTCGCCGACCTGATCGCTCCGGCTTCCGGCGAGGTGCTAGAAGTCAACGACAGCCTCGCGGAAGAGGCCGAACAAATCAACGGAGACCCTTACGGCGGCGGTTGGCTGCTCAAGATCCGCATCGACGACTCTGAGGACTTGCAGGACTTACTCAGTGCCCAAGAATACGCCGACCTGATCGCCAACCACTGAACTTGCATTTGTTCATTCTAAATGCGCTTTTTTATAAGCGATGTGCATTGTATCATGGGAAACTGGATAATCAATCCAATCCCAAGGGTTGGAACATGCCAAAAGTAGCTTAGATTTAATCAGCTCTACATCGTGGATAGACTCTTGCTGGAAAGAACCGTACTGGTCCTCAATCAAAACTACGAGCCGCTAAGCGTGTGCAGCGTCCGCCGGGCCTTGCTGCTTATTTTGCGCGGCAAGGCCGAAGCGGTCGAAAAAATGAACGAGGTGATTCATTCGGTCTCCCAAGAGTATCCGGTGCCCAGCGTCGTCCGCCTCGGGCGCTACATCCGGGCGCCGCGCCGGCGGGTCGTGCTTTCCAAGCGCAACATCCTCAAACGCGACAATCACCAGTGCCAGTACTGCGGCAGCAAAGAAGGCAAGCTAACGGTCGATCACATTGTGCCGCGCACCAAAGGAGGCCAAGGGACTTGGGAAAACCTCGTCTGCGCCTGCGCCCTGTGCAACAACAAAAAAGGCGAACACCGGCCCGAGCAGGTCGGCCTCGCGCTGCGCAGCAAACCCAAGCGCCCCAACAACGCGAGCTTCATCCGCAATTTCGTCGGCATCAACGATCAGCGCTGGAAACCGTACCTTTTTATCGACTAAAGCAGGCGCTCTCATGGAACGCGACGCAACTGAACGGGAAGAAACCGCTCTCTACGAAGTCAAGCTCGACGTCTTCGAAGGTCCGATGGACCTTTTGCTCTATCTGATCCGCAAAGACGAGTTGGACATTTACGACATTCCCATCGCCCACATCACCACCCAGTACTTGGGCTTCTTGCAACACATCCACCAACTCGACCTCGAACAGGCCAGCGACTTCATCCTCATGGCCGCCACGCTGCTGCGGATTAAGTCGCAGATGATGCTGCCCCGCGAGGAACTCGGCCTCGACGGCGACGGCGAAGAAGACCCACAGGCCGAGTTGATCCGCCGCCTGCTAGAGTACCAGCAGTTTAAGGACATTGCCGACTGGCTGGGCCTGCGCAAAGACGAGCGGCGCGACGTGTACCTGCGCCGCCAAGGGCCGGGCGACAGCGTCGAGGAGTCGGCCCAACTCCAGCCCGTATCGCTCTTCGACTTATTGGTCGTGTACAAGCACGTACTCGACACGGTGCCCGAAAACTTGGTCCACCAAATCGTCGAAGAAGAAGTCTCGGTCGCCGAGTGCGTCAACTACCTGTTGGCCGTGCTCGAGCGCAACGCGCGCATCAACTTTATGGACTTGCTCCAAGGCCGCGATCGCCAAGCCCTAATCGCCACTTTCGTGGGGATCCTAGAACTGCTCAAGACGCAGCGCGTCCGCGTACAGCAGGCGCGGCCCTTCGACGAGATCTGGATCGAGCAATCGCCACCCCAACCCACCTATTCAGCCCCGTGAGCCATGAACCCACAGCGGCCTCGCGCGACGTCAACCCCGAGCGGGCGCGGGCGATCATCGAGGCCATTCTGCTGACGGCAACCGAGCCGACAACCCCGGGCCGCCTCGTCGAGCTGCTCGCCGGGTACAACGGCCGCGATATCCGCGAGGCCATCGACGCGCTCAACGCCCAGTACGAAGCGGCCGGGCACGGAATCGAAGTCGTCGAATTGGCCGGCGGTTATCAACTCGCCTCGCGCCAAGAACACGGGCCCTGGCTGCGCAAATACCACAAGACCTCGCGCCAAGTGCGCCTTACGGCGGCCGGCCTCGAAGTCCTCGCCATCGTCGCCTTTAAGCAGCCGGTAACGCGCGTCGAGATCGACAACATCCGCGGCGTTAGCTCGGCCAGCGTGTTGCAAACGCTAATGGAACTCAACATGGTCCGCCTCACGGGCCGCTCCGAGGGCATTGGCAAGCCCATGCTCTTTGGCACGACTCGAGAATTTTTAGTTCACTTTGGGCTGCGCGGGCTGGGCGAGTTGCCCAAGCCCAAGGAATTGGCCGAGCTCCTCGCCGACGGGCGGCAGCCAACGACGGCCCGCCAACTCGCCTCCGAACTGGACGAGTTGCAAAAGCAGGCCGAGGAAGGGGGCGAAATTGAACGCTCCTGAGCCGCAAATGCGCCTCAATCGCTTCTTGGCTCGCTGCGGGGTGGCCTCGCGCCGCCACAGCGACGCGCTGATCCAAAGCGGAGCCGTGTGCGTCAACGGCGAAATAGTCGCCGAGCCGGGCCGAGTCGTCGCCGTGGGCGTCGATCAGGTCGAGTGCGGTGGCCGGGTTCTCGCCCTGCCCGGCCAGTACGAATACGTGATTTTGCACAAGCCGACCGGCTATCTAGTCACGCGCAGCGACCCGGGCGACCGGCCCACGGTCTTCGACCTTTTGCCCGGCCTCCACCCAGGCACCGTGCCCGTCGGTCGTCTCGACCTCGACACCACCGGGCTTTTGCTGCTGACCGATGACGGGGCCCTCGGCCATCGGCTGCTGCACCCGCGCTTTGTCGTCGCCAAGCGCTACGAGGCCATCGTCAGCGGCGACCCGCACGAGGACCAACTCGACCGGCTGCGCACCGGCATCGCGCTCGGCGACGGCCCCACAGCACCGGCTCAGGTGCAAGTCGAGGCGCGCTGGCGTAGCGGTTGGACCAAGCAGGCGCGGCTGAGCCTGTGCATTCACGAGGGGCGCAAACGCCAAGTGCGCCGCATGCTCCGCGCCGTTGGCTATCCGGTGCGGCAATTGACGCGGGTCGAATTCGCCGGGCTGACGCTCGGCCCGCTCGCGGCCGGCCAACACCGTCGGCTCAGTCCCGAGGAGGTCCGCCAGCTCAAAGCCGAGGTCGGCTTGTGAAGCGGCGCGGGCTAGTCATCGCCATCGACGGCCCGGTCGGCACCGGCAAGACCACTACGGCGCGACGGGTGGCCGAGCGGTTGGGCTATCGCCACCTCGACACTGGAGCCATGTACCGAGCCGTGACCTTAGCGGCGACCCGTCGCGGGGTGGCACCCGAGGACGAGGACGCGCTGGAGGCCCTATTGGCGACCGCGACCCTAGACTTGGACTCTGGCCGAGGGCGCATCCTGCTCGACGGACAGGACATAAGCGAGGCCATTCGCCAGCCCGACATCACCCGCCGAGCCGGGGCCTATGCAAACGTGCCCTTGGTGCGACACGCCCTAGTCGCCCAGCAGCGGCAGTTGGGTCGGGAAGGCGGGATAGTCGCCGAAGGGCGCGACATCGCCGCGGTGGTCTTTCCCCGCGCCGAGCTAAAAATCGCCTTGGTCGCCGACCTCGATGAGCGCACTCGGCGGCGGCATCGGGAGTTGACCGCCAAAGGAGTGTGTATGACATTGGAACAAGTCCGCTCCGACATCCAAACTCGCGACCGGCAAGACGCCGAGCGCGACTACGGCGGGACGAGCGCGGCAGACGAGATCGTCGAAATCGACACGACTCGCATGGCTTTGGCAGACCAAGTCGATTGCGTCGTCGCATTAGCCCGCCAACGCGGAGCCTAGCCAACGCTGGTGCGGAAAGCCCGCGCCAGTATCACACTACGCGAAGCGCACGCTTCGCCTTAACCTTTTTGAGGATCTGCGCAACATGACCGAAGAAACCACAGTGACAGCCGAGCCGCAGGAAACTCCTGTGTACGGCAACGTCAGCGTCGAAGAGTTGGAAAAGCCCGAATACGATCAGGCCCAACACGACGAACTTATGGCCCTCTATGAGGAGAGCATCTCCGGCATCAAAGAGGGTCAGATCGTCAAGGGCACGATCGTCTCCATCGGCCCCAGTGAAGTGATAGTCGACATCGGCTTCAAGTCCGAAGGCGCGGTGTCGATCAGGGAGTTTTCCGACGACTCCATTGAGGAAGGCCAAGAGATCGAAGTCTTCTTGGAGGACATCGAAGACCAAGAGGGCCAAGTCGTGCTCTCCAAGCAAAAGGCCGACTTCATGCGGGTCTGGGATTTGATCAAGGATGCCCACGACACGGGCAACACCGTCGAGGGCCGATTGATGCGGCGCATCAAGGGCGGCATCGTCGTCAGTCTCTTTGGCGTCGAGGCTTTCTTGCCCGGCTCGCAGATCGACATCCGCCAAGTCAAAAACTTCGACCAGTTCATAGGCCACCAGTTTCCCTTTAAGATCATCAAGCTCAACAAGGCGCGCCGCAACATCGTCGTCTCGCGCCGCGCCGTGCTAGAAGAAGAGCGCGCGCGGATGCGCGAGGAAATCGTCAAGGTGCTGGAAGAAGACCAAGTCCGCGAGGGCGTCGTCAAGAACATCACCGACTTCGGCGCTTTCATCGACTTAGGCGGCGTCGATGGCCTGCTCCACATCACCGACATGTCGTGGGGGCGCGTCACCCACCCCTCGGAGTTGGTCAACATCGGCGACCGCATCAAGGTCAAAGTGCTCAGCTACGACCGCAATCGCGAGCGCATCTCCTTGGGGCTGAAGCAACTGACCGCCCATCCGTGGGAGAACATCGAGAATAAGTACCCGCTCGAGAGCCAAGTGCGCGGCAAGGTGGTCTCCATCACCGACTACGGTGCCTTCGTCGAGTTGGAGGAAGGCATTGAGGGCCTAGTCCACATCTCTGAGATGTCCTGGACCCAGCACGTGCGCCACCCTTCCAAACTGGTCGACATCGGCGACATCGTCGAGGTGAAGGTGCTCAAGATCGACAGCGAAAGCCAGAAGATCTCGCTCGGCATGAAGCAGACCGAGGACGACCCGTGGGATACCCTCGACACCAAGTATCCGCTTGGCACCAAGATCGAAGGCACGGTATGCAGCCTGACCAACTTCGGCGCTTTCGTCGAACTCGAGGAAAACATCGACGGGCTGGTCCACATTTCGGATATGTCTTGGACCAAGCGCATTCGCCAAGCCAGCGAAATGTTCAAAAAGGGCGACGTGATCCCGGTGGTCGTCACCGAAATCGACATCAAGCGCCGTCGCATTTCGCTCAGCCACAAGGATGCCTTTGAAAATCCCTGGCCTCTCTTTGCCGAGCAATACGCCGTAGGCGTCGAGGTGCGGGGGCCCATCTCACGGCTGCTCGAGCGCGGCGTGGTCGTCTCACTCGGCGACGAAGTCGATGGGTTCGTACCGCTGTCGCATTTGGCCATCGAGGGGTTGCAGACCCCGCGCCAGAGTTTTGCCGAGGGGCAGGAACTCCCGCTAGAGGTCATCGAGCTCGACAAGAACCAGAAGAAAATCGTCCTCAGCGTGCGCGAGTACTTCAAGGACCGGGATCAAGCTGAGTACGAAGCCTACTTAGCCGAGCATCCCCTCCAAGAGGTTGCCGACAAGGACGACGACGCTGCCGACAAGGACGACGAGATGGAAAGCTGGGGAGAGGCCCACGACGACGACGACGACGAGCACGACGACGAGCACGACGAGTCGTAAGTTCCACAACAGCAATCAAGCGCGGTGGGACGAACAATCGTTCCACCGCGTTTTTATTGTTGCCAACCCTAACCTGCCAATCCATTCAAACCATGTCCCCAAAAACCAAACTCACGCCGGCGATGGAGCAGTACATGCACTTTAAGCGTCAGCACCCGGACGCGATTCTCTTCTTCCGCATGGGCGACTTCTACGAGATGTTCTTCGACGACGCCAAGGAGGCCGCCCGCCTGCTGGGCCTTACGTTGACGGCGCGCAACCACGGCAAGGCGGCCGGCGATGTGCCCTTAGCTGGCGTACCCTATCACGCCATGGAAGGCTACCTCGCCAAACTCATCCAGCTCGGACGCAAAGTCGCCATCTGCGAGCAAATCGAAGATCCCAAAAAGGCCAAGGGCGTGGTCAAGCGCGACGTAGTAGAGGTCGTCTCCCCGGGCACGGCGCTCGCCGACGCCATGCTCGACCAGCAGCGCAACAACTTCCTCGTCGGCCTCTGCGCCCATGCCGACTGCGTCGGCCTCGCCAGCGTCGATTTGTCAACCGGGGACTTCGCGCTCGACGAGCTCCCCACCCCGGATCTCGCCGACGAGTTAGAGAGCTTAGGACCAGCCGAACTGCTCATCTCCGAAGGAGCCGACAACCAGTGGGTCGCCACCCTACAAAACGCCCTACCACAGGTGGCGCTCAGCCGCCTTGCCGATTGGCACTTTGCCGCCGATACCGCGTACGAAACCCTCACCAGCCAGCTCCGCGTCCAGACGTTGAAGGGCTTTGGCTGCGAGGACATGAAGGCCGCCATCCGCGCTGGCGGGGCCACGGTGGCCTATTTGCGCGAAAACCAGCGCGGCGCGGTCGAGCACATCAATCGCCTTCAGCGCAAGCACCGCGAGCACTTTGCCCTCATCGACGCCACAGCCCAGCGCAACCTAGAACTCATCGCCAATCGCCAAGACGGGGGGCGCGCCAACACCTTGCTCGAAATACTCGACCGCACCCGCACCCCGATGGGCGCACGTCTGTTGCGCCAATGGGTAGCTCAGCCGCTCAAGGCCCCGCCCCTAATCAACGCCCGCCTAGCGGCCATTGACGAGTTGCTACACCAGCGCGCGAGCCGCCGCACCCTCGGCCAATGCCTAGAGCAGGTCGGCGACCTAGAGCGGCTGATCGCGCGGATTTGCTGCCTGCGCGCCAACGCCCGCGACCTGGTGGCCCTCGCTCGCTCGCTCGACATCGCGCCCGCCATCGGCACCGCGCTATCCTCGGCCCAGAGCGCACTCCTGCAAGAGCTCCGCGCCAAGGGGCTACCGGACGTCAGCGAGTTAGTCGCCGAGATCTGCGGTGCCCTAGTGGACACCCCCCCGGCGACCCTGACCGAAGGCGGCCTAATCCGCGACGGCCATCACCCGGACATCGATCAACTGCGGCGGATCGCCCGCGGCGGCAAGGACTACATCGCCCGCTTGCAGGCCACCGAGCGCAAGCGCACCGGCATTGCCTCGCTCAAAATTGGCTACAACCAAGTTTTTGGTTACTACATCGAGATCAGCAAGGCCAACCTCGACAAAGCCCCGGCTGAGTACCATCGCAAACAAACCTTGACCAACGCCGAGCGATTCATCACGCCCGAGCTAAAGGAGTACGAGGAAAAAGTCCTCGGGGCCGAGGACCGCCTCAAAGAGCTGGAGAACGAACTCTTCTTGGCCCTGCGCGACCGCGCCGCCCGCTGGACGCCCCAAGTCCAGCAAGTGGCCCGCGCCATCGCGCGTATCGACGTGCTGTATTCCCTCGCCGAAGTCGCCGAGAGCGAGTCCTACACCCGGCCCCAAGTGGACGACGGCCAGCTAATCGCAATCCGCGACGGCCGCCATCCGGTCGTCGAGCGCCAACTCCGCACGGGCCGTTTCGTTCCCAACGATGTGCGCCTCGATACCCATGGGGCGCAGATCATGCTCATCACCGGCCCGAACATGGCCGGCAAGAGCACCATCATCCGCCAAGTGGGTCTCATTGCGCTCATGGCACAGATGGGCAGCTTCGTCCCCGCACGCCAAGCTACCATCGGCGTCGTCGATCGCATTTTTACCCGCGTGGGCGCGTCCGACAACCTCGCCGGTGGCGAGAGCACCTTTATGGTGGAGATGCACGAGGCCGCCAACATCCTCAACAACGCCACCAGTCGCAGCTTGCTCCTCATCGACGAACTGGGCCGCGGCACGAGCACCTTCGACGGCCTGAGCATTGCCTGGGCCATTGTCGAATACTTGCATCAGCATCGCGAAATTCACCCGCGCACCCTTTTTGCCACGCACTATCACGAGATGACCGAACTCGAAAGCCACTTAGAGCGCGTCGTCAACTTCAACGTGCAGGTGCGCGAAGAAGGCGACCGCGTGGTGTTCCTCCACCGCCTAGCCCCGGGGTCTGCCGACCAAAGCTACGGCATCAACGTCGCGCAGATGGCCGGGATGCCGGCCCCGGTCGTCGCCCGCGCCCAAGAAATCCTCGCCCGCCTCGAAAAAGACCAGATCGACACCAAGGACATCCACCGCCCAGCCGTGCCCCCACCAGCCCCTCAATCCCAGCTCAATCTCTTCCCCGCCCCTGCGGACGCGCCGTGGGTGGCGGAGCTGCGGCACCTGGACCTCAGCCAGCTTACGCCGCTTCAGGCATTGCTCAAGCTGAATGAGTGGAAAGAGCAAATGGACAACGAGGAATGGGCCTGACCTGCGCTCTCAGTATCCCTTCATGCCCGATAAACAAACACCCGACGACCTAATCCGGGGCCGCCACCCCGTACTCGAAGCCCTCCGCGCCGAGCGTCCTCTGCGCCGCCTGCTCATCGCCAAGGGCGCACACGGGCCGGTCATCGACGAGATTTTCGCACACGCGCGGCAGGCCCACATCCCCTACGATCTACGCGACAAGGCCCAACTCGACCGCCTCGCCGGCCCCAGCCACCAAAGCGTCGTCGCCTACGCGGCCGCCGCAACATACGCGGATTTCGACCGCGTACTCGCTCACCTTCCAGCCCCGGCTCTGCTCATCTTTCTCGACCAAGTGCAGGATCCCCACAACCTCGGTGCCATCATCCGCAGCGCCCACGCCCTCGGCGCACAAGGCGCAGTCGTGCCCGCCCGAGGAGCCGCCGGCCTCTCGCCAGCCGCGCTCAAGGTCTCGGCCGGAGCGGCCCAGCACCTACCCGTATGCCGAGTGGACAACCTGCAAAAGGCCCTGCAAAAAGCCGCGGCCAGTGGACTCTTCATCGCCGGACTCGATGCCCACGGCGAACAGCCCTTGACGACCGCAGACTTTACCCAGCCCTGCGCCCTGGTCGTCGGCAGCGAGGGCAAGGGGCTGCGGCGCATGGTGCAAAAGCGCTGCGACGCCCTCTTGCACATCCCCATGCAGCGCGAAGCCAGCGGCTCGCTCAACGCCGCGGTGGCCGCTGGCATCGCCCTGTACGAAGTGCTGCGCCAGCGCGAGCCGTGATCGGCCTGCTCGTCCTCTGCCTGGCCTTGGCCTCGCGTGTCAGCGAGGCGTCCGAGAGCCAACTGCAAGCGGTCCGCGCCTTGTTGACTCAAGCCAAGGGCCAAGACAAAAACCAAGGCTTTGCCTACCAAGCCACCTATATGCGCTACTACGAGATCGGCGACTCGCTCCTGTTGCAGGGGCAGGCCCGCGTCTCGCACAAAGGCGCGGAGCTAGAGGCCGCCGAGATCGTCTTCCGCCGGAGCCGCGACCAAGTCGAAGCGCGCGCAGCCCTTGATTCGCTTGGGCAGGTCGTCGGTCGCCCGGTGTTGCGCCAAGGCAACCAAACGCTGCGCGGCGAGCGCATCCTCTACGACCTCGCGACCGAACAAGGAACCATCCTCGCCGGCAAAATCCACCGCGACAAGGGATTTTACGCCGGACGCTTGATCCAGACCCGCAGCAGCACCGAGTTCCACGTCCACCAAGGCTCGTACACCACCTGCGACGCCGACCATCCGCACTTCGATTTCTACAGCCCGCGCATCAAGGTCTTAGCCGGCGATATGGCCGTGGCACGCCCGGTGTATTTCCGCATCAAGGAGCGGCGGCTATTGTGGATTCCCTTTTACGTATTCTCACTGCGCGAAGATCGTCAGTCTGGGATGTTGACGCCGAGTTTTGGGCAACGCACCCCTAGATTTGGGGCGCGGCAAAGCGAGTGGGAATTGCGCAACTTGGGCTACTACCTCGCGCCCAACGACTATTGGGACCTATCCCTCGCGGCCGACCTACGGCAGCGCTCGGGCTGGCTGGGGCGCGCCCGCCTCAACTATGCTGCACGCTACCGCTTTAGCGGGCAGGTGAGCACCCAGTTTGAAAACCGCCAAGAGGGCCGCACGGCCTCGCGCAACTGGCGACTGGAATTCAGGCACAGCCAAACGCTAGGGCGCGACGCCAGCTTGCGGGCCAACGGCACCTTTCAGAGCAACAACAGCTTTGCCCAAGACAACAGTACCAGCCTCCAAGACCGCCTCAACCGCACCCTGCGTTCCAATCTCAGCTACACGCGGCGTTGGCGCGGCTCGGGCAACAGCTTGAGCCTGAAAGCGAGCCAGACCAAAAACCTCGACACCGAGCGATTCTCCACGGTCCTGCCCGAGCTCAGCCTGCGCAAGAGCCGCAAACCGATTTGGGGCCAAGCCGACCCAAGCCACCAAAACCGCCCCTGGTACAGCCGCATCTACTACGACGGCAACGCCAGCTTGCACAACACCCAGCGCGGCAGCCGCACGGACACGACCCGCCAAACCCGCGCTCAAGTGAGCTGGCGCGTCAGTGCGCAGTACCGCCCCTTCTCTTGGCTCAATCTCAGTCCGGCGCTCAACCAAGGCTGGAGCGACCAAGATCTGCGCGAAGGCGCCATCCGCGGCCGGCGCAGCGACCGCTTCTCCACCCGTGCAGCCCTGAGCCAGACCTTCTACGGGCTTTTCAACCCATCCATCGGCCCACTCCAAGCCCTGCGCCACGTGCTCAAGCCCAGCGTCTCGTTCAACTACCAAGCCGCTCGGGCCGATACCGGCGGCGTCTTGGGCTTTGGCGGCGACAGCAGCCCGCTCCAGCACCGACGGACCCTGAACTTGAGCCTCGGCAACACCTTCTGGGCCAAAATGTTGCGCGGCGAGGAAGAGCACAAAGTGCGCCTAGTCCAACTCAATTTCTCTACGACCTATGACTTTGAAAAAAAGGAGCGCCCGCTAGACGACCTGCGCACGACCCTAAGCGTTGAGGCGGGACGCCACCTAAACTCGCGGCTGACCTTGCGCCACGAATTCTACGACGAGCAAAACCGCCGGCACCTACTGACACCGCGCCGCGAGCAACTCGAAGTGCGGACCTCGGTTAGCTGGTCGCGGCGGGCGGCCGCGTCGCCCATGGCAACCGATCGGTCTGATGATGTTGACTCGTCCAGCCGAGGCACCGCCAAGCCCTACGGCCGGGAATCCTTCGGCTTTGAAAGCGGCCTCGTACGCGACATCGACAACCGCCGACGCGGCACTCGCTTCCAACTCAGCCATTACATCTCGCACCGCCGCACCACCCCTGCCGCCGCTAGCGCCATCCGCTCGTGGATGCGGGCCGCAGTCGGCTTTGGCTTGGCGCGCTGGCATTGCAATTATTCGCTCAACTACAACCTGCATGCTCCGGGGACGCGGCTGGTAGCGGCCGAGCGCATCACTTCCGAGCTGTTGTCCGTGCAAAAGGAATTCCACGACTGGTCCGCAACCCTCAACGTGGAACCGAGCACCTTTCACAAAAATCGGGCGTTCTTTTTTAAGGTGCAGTTGAAGGACATTCCGCAACTCAAACTCGAGCGCGGCCAGCGAAAATCCTATGGTAGTTGACAAGGGTACGGCGCGGGGTACATTTGAAATTCATGCGACGATTCCCAAGCCTCGAAGACTTGGGTTTTGAAAACTCGCATCCCGGTAATCGCGATAATCACCTCCCATGAAAGCCCTAGTCCAGCGCGTCAGCCACGCTAGCGTCCACATCGACGGCCAACTCCGCGGTCAAATCGGCCCAGGTCTAGTCCTGCTCGTCGGCTTCAGTCCCGACGACGACGAGCAATCCCTGCGCTTCTGCGCGACAAAATGCGCCCACCTGCGCATCTTTGCCGACGACCAAGGCAAGATGAACCGCTCGGTGCTCGACATCGGCGGCGGCGTACTCGCCATCTCCCAGTTTACCTTGTACGGCGACTGCCGCAAGGGCCGCCGCCCCAGCTTCGTGCAAGCCGCTCCACCCCCGGTCGCCGAGCGTCTCTACGAGCGCTTTCTCGCCCTGCTCGCCGAACAGGGTTTGCCGCCCCAGCGCGGCATCTTCGGCGCGTACATGCAGGTCGAAATCCACAACGACGGTCCGGTCACCTTAATGGTGGAGTCGCCCGCGTGAAGCCCCTCATCCTCGGCTCGGCCTCGCCCCGGCGCACCGCGCTGTTGCGCCAGCTCGCCCTGCCCTTCACCGTCGTCCCCAGTCCGCTACAAGAGCCGGTGCCCGCAACGTCCATCCCGGCCAACTACGCACTCGAATCGGCCCTGGCCAAAGCCGGCGCCGTGGCCAGCGTAGTCGCGGCGGACGCCATCATCATCGCCGCGGACACCATCGTCTATAGCAACGGCGCGATATTGGGCAAGCCCGCAGACGCAACCGACGCGGCCGCCATGCTCGGTCGCCTCTCGGGCCAGGTCCATCAGGTCTATACTGGATTAGCCATCCAAAGCGGCGAGCAGCTTCTGCAGGAAGCTGTTTGCACCCAAGTGGAGATGCGGACCTTGACCGCCGCCGACATCGCCGCTTACGTCGCCAGTGGCGAACCGCTCGACAAGGCCGGAGGCTATGGCATACAGGGGCTAGGAGCGCGTTTTATTGAACGCATCGCAGGTTGTTATTATAATGTAGTCGGTCTGCCCTTAGCTCGTCTTTGCGTCCTTTTGAGCGCGGTGGGGTGCGACCTAAACGATCGGGCCACAAAATGAGCGAAGAAAAACAACAAGCCATCGGCGAAGAATTATCGGCCGCACGCCAAGAACGCGGCCTCGACCTCGAAGAAGTCCAGCGACAAAGCGGCATCAGTCTATTCATTTTAGAGAATATAGAAGCCGACAAGCTCGATGCCGTTGAGCCGGTGTTCGTCCGCTTAGCCCTGAAGGCGTATGCCGATTTCCTCGACCTCGACCCGGAGCCACTCCTGACCCGCTTCGACCAACGGTACGGACGGGTCATGCAATCTCGCTCCCAACCTCTGGTCATCCTAGAGCAGCCTACTCCGCGCCGCTCGCGCAAGCCGCTGATCATCACCAGCTTGGTAATAGGTGCCTGCTGCGTCCTCGCTTTGGCCCTATTTTACTTTCTCGGCGATAAACAGCCCCCAGCCCAAACGTCTAGCGCACCAACCCAAACGTCTAGCGCACCAACCCAAACACCTAGCACCCCAATCCAAACGCCTGCGGCCGTGGCCCAATCTCAGCCGACAGCTACTCCAAGCGATTCGTCCGTCCAAGCGTCCACCGAGCCAGAGGCGGCTACCCAAACCACCGAACCCGCCCCCGTGGTCCTCGAACTGGAGGCCCGCGACTCTACCTGGGTGCAGATCCGCTGGGATGACGCAGCAGAAAACTTTGAGGCCATCGTCCCGCCCGGCGAGCGCCACCGCTTTGAAGCCCGCGACCATTTTATCGTGCTCTCAACTCGTCCTCACGGCCTAATTTATTGGTTGGATGGCCAACTGCTTGGCAACGGCCAGTTCGGCGACCCCAGCCAAGTGCTGCACTTCCGCGCTGCGGCCAACGGCATCGAGTTTCTAAAATTGGACTCACAGCCTTCCGCAGGAGAGGCCCCCGCCGCCCAACCATGATCCAAGGCTACGTAGAGGTCTCTCTGCCGCCCCCCGTAGCGCGCGAGTTGACCTATGGCGTACCCGCTGAATTCGCCGCAGAAGCACAGCCTGGGGCCTTGGCTTTGGTGCCGGTGGTACAGCACCGACTCACCGGCGTCGTCTTAGGGCCCGTTACACTCGGCGACCTGCCCCCAAGCAAGATTCGTCCTATCGAACAAATCCTCGACTCCTCGCTCCTCAGTCCAGAGGTCGTCGCACTCTGCCGCTGGATGGCTTCCTACTACATGGCCCCCCTCGGCAGTGCGCTGATGGCCGCTCTACCCCCAGGCGTCAAACTCAGTTCCAACCGCCTCGTCCAACTGCGCGATGCGCCCACTGGCCACCACGCCGGTATAGAGGCGCGAATCATCGGCGAACTCCAGCGCAGCGGCTCCCTCAAAGTTAGCACGCTCAAACGCCGACTCGGCAGCCAAGGCTTGGAAGAGGGCCTGCGCGCCCTGAGCCGCAGCCGACACATCGAAATCGCGCCCGTGCTCGAAGACCGCCGACCCCGCGCCCTGAGCCAGCACTGCTTTTCCCTCAACGACGAACCAGCCGCGCATACAGCCATCGCCGCCATCGAAAAACGCGCGCCGCGCCAAGCGGCCTGTCTGCGCTACTTGCTCGACCACCCCATGGCCGCACGCCGCGAACTGAACGAGGCTGGCTTTTCCTCGCCGGTACTCAAGGCACTCGAAGGCCGCGGCTTGATTTCTCCAACGGCCGAGGAAGTCATCCGCGACCCCCTCGCCCACATCGCCAGCGGCCCCCCCCCGGCCCTCGTCCCGACCAGCGACCAGCGACACGTCCTCGACCATCTGTCGGCCGCGCTCGACGCCCGGACATTCTATCCGGCCTTGCTGCACGGTGTCACCGGCTCGGGCAAAACCCTGGTGTACATCCAACTTGTGGCGCAAGCGTTGGCGGCCGGGCGCGGCGCGATCGTCTTGGTTCCAGAAATCGCCCTCGCTTGGCAGATGGTGCGGCGCTTCAAGGAACACTTCGGCGAGGCCGTCGCCGTTTTTCACAGCCAGCTTTCGGCTGGAGAGCGCTACGACACTTGGCGTCGCTTGCGCCGCCGCGAGCAGCGCGTACTCATCGGCGCGCGCTCGGCCATTCTCGCACCCGTAGAAAATTTGGGGCTGATTGTCGTGGACGAAGAACACGACACCTCGTACAAGCAGGAAGACCTCAACGGCAACCACCCCCTCACCTACAACGCCCGCGACCTCGCCTTAGTGCGCGGGCAGCGCGGCAACGCCGCCGTCGTCCTCGGATCAGCCACGCCCAGCTTAGAGTCGCACTGGAACGCCGCCACGGGCAAGTACCACCTCCACACCTTGCCCCGCCGCATCGACGACCGCCCTTTGCCGCAAGTGACGGTCGTCGATATGAAACAGGAGCCGTTCCAAAGAAAGCAGCGCACCATCTTCTCGCACGACTTGCGGCGCAAGATGCAAGACCGCCTCGCGCGCGGCGAGAAGATCATCTTGTTGCAAAATCGCCGCGGCTTTGCGCCCTTCATTAGCTGCACCGCCTGTGGCAAGCCGATCGAGTGCCCCAGTTGCCGCGTCTCGCTGACCTATCACCAGCGCCCCGCGGCCGCCGAGACCCGCTGCCATTACTGCGATTTTGCAGCCCCGCCCCCGCCGACCTGCCCGTCCTGTGGCAGTTCGGAGCTGCGCTTCGCCGGCGTGGGCACTCAACGGGTTGAAAGCGCCCTGTTGGCCCAATTTCCCGGCATCCGCGTCATCCGCATGGACGTGGATACCACCACTCGGAAAGGCGCGCACGACGCGCTCGTGGAGCGCTTCCGCAACGGCGAGGCCGACGTGTTGCTCGGCACCCAAATGGTCGCCAAGGGCCTCGACCTGCCCGAAGTCACGCTAGTCGGCGTGATTTCCGCAGACACCGGTATGCACCTGCCCGACTTCCGCGCGGCCGAGCGGAGCTTCCAACTCCTAACGCAAGTCGCTGGCCGCTCGGGGCGCGGTCCCACCGCCGGGGAAGTCGTCATCCAAACGCTCCTGCCCGACGACGCAGCCTTGCGTGCGGCCGCCAACCAAAATTACGCTGCTTTTGCCCACGACGAGTTGGCCCAGCGGCGGCAGGCCGGATTCCCCCCGTTTGGCCGCCTCATCGTCTTCCGCTGGCGCGGCCCCAACGAGCAAGCCGTTGAAACCGGAGCGCAACAGGGCGTGAACGCCCTGCGGCAGGGCCTCGACCCAGAGGCACTCGTGCTCGGGCCCGCCCCGGCCCCGCTGGCCCAGCTGCGCGGTCACTACCGCTGGCAAGCCCTCTTGCGCGGCTCCTCGGCGCACCATTTGCACACAACGGCCCTCAGCGCCTTGCCAGCCATGCGCGAGGCCGCCAAAGAACGCGCCCTCCACTTTTCCATTAACATCGACCCTCTAACGATGATGTAGGCCGTTTCCATGCTCTTACTCCGCCTCTTGCTCCTGCTGCTTTTGGCCTTGCCCGGGCGCGCCCAGTTATCCGGCACCCAATGGGAAGCCTATACCAGTATGCGCCAAATCAACCGGGTCCTCGTCCACCAAGACGCGGTCTGGGCCGGCACCAGCGGCGGCGTCCTGCGCTACGACCAGCAGACCCAAACCTATACGCGCTTCACGCGCCGCGATGGCCTGCCGGGCCATCGCATCTTGAGCCTCGCCGCAGATGCCAACGGCCACCTGTGGTTTGGCACCCACTCTCAGGGTTTGAGCCGCTATCGGCCCGCGCAAAACCGCTTTGACCCGCCCTTTCTCGACTTCCAAAACCTGCGCATCAATGCCCTTGCGCCGCACCGGGACCTCCTCTACGTCGGCAGCGAGCGCGGCGTCAGCGCGTTTGTCGTCAGCAAGGAAGAGGTCAAGGAGACCTATCGACGCTTGGGAAAGCTGCCTAAAGACACCGAGGTGACCAGCATTGAAGTGTTTGCCGGTCGTCTGTGGGCCGGGACCGTCAATGGCCTAGTGTGGGCGGATTTGGCCCAGCCCAATCTCCAAGACCCCAACAGTTGGGTGGCTGAGCCCATAGAGGGCGAGGTGCGCGACATGCTAGTCTATCAAGACACGCTTTTCGTCGCCGCCGCGAGCGGCATCTGGCGCGTCCATCCCGCGCTCGCCCCCCCGGAGCTCGACCACTCCACGACCGGCAGCGTGGCCCTCGGCCTCTTTGAGGCGCGCATCGTCAGTGGGGCGGCTGACGGCACCTTATCCCAGCGCCAAGGCGACCGTTGGCAACCGCTCCGGGCACCGCACATCCGCAGCACCGCGGATCTGTCCGATACCGGCGGCCCCCTGTGGGTCGCCAGCGCGAGCGGCCTGCGCGTCCTCGGCACCGACCAACCGCCGCCCCCGCGCGAGCCTGTAGGCAACGTTTTCTTCGACATAGCGCAGACTCCCAACGGCCATCTTTGGGTCGCCTCCGTGCCCAAGGATGATCGGCCCGCATTGGGTCTATACGAGTTCGACGGCGAGGGCTGGACTACCTATACCACCAGTACCGATCTATCGTCCAATACCGTCTCGGCTTTGGAGACCGACAGCGAGGGCCTGCTGTGGGTCGGCCATTGGGGGGTCGGCCTTAACGTCCGAGACGCCAACGGCCAGTGGCAGCATCTCACGGCCAACAACTCGGCGCTCGAAGGCATCAACGGCGGTCCCTTTGTCGCCATCAGCGACATCGACCGCGACGCCAACGGCTTGCTGTGGATCGCCAACGTCCGCAATGGGCTCGTCGTCATGGATGGGTGGCCTCCCCAGCAAGCCGCACTCAACAGCCAGTTGAACTTCGGCATGTCGGCCGGCCGCGACATGACCAAAATCGCCATTGGCCCCGACGGCCTAAAGTGGATTGGGACGGCACTCGACGGCTTCTGCCTCTTCGACGATGGCGGTACCCCTTTTGCGCTCGGCGACGAGACCGGCTTAATCTTCGACACCGTTGCTTATCCAGACCTGACCAGCAATGCCGTCGCCGACATCCACGTCGACCGCTCGGGGCAAGTGTGGATCGCCACCAACAACGGCCTCAATGCCGTGCGCGGCGAGTATTCGCGCGCCAACGCGGATTTTGCGATCACAAGTTGGAAAGTGTACAACGCCAACAACGGCCTGCCATCGGCCGCGACCGCGGCACTGGCTGAAGACGACTGGGGGCGCATGTGGGTCGGCACCGAAGGCGGCTTGGCCCGCATCAACACCGAGGGCCAAGTCGAGTTTGCGCTCGACGCGAGCGACGGCCTCGTCAACAACCGCGTCAACTCGCTCTACTTCGACCGGAACAGCGGCGCGTTGTGGATTGGCACACTCGGCGGGATGAGCCGCCTGCACCTCGGCACCTCGGGGACCGCCGCGGGTCCTCGGGCCTACGCCTATCCCAACCCCTTCCACATCGGCGTGCGCGGTGCCGCCCTGACCTTTGCCGACCTGCCGCTGGGAGCCAGCGTGCGCATTTTCACGGCCGCGGGGGAGCTCGTGCGCCAACTCGACAGCGCAGCCACTTGGAATGGCCAAAGCGCGGCCGGCTTTCTGGTGGGATCGGGTGTTTACTACTTTGTCGCGCAAGCCGAAACCGGCGATCCAGTGCGCGGCAAATTCGCCGTGATCAACGACCGCTGACATGCGCGGCTTGGCCCTCTACGCCGCGCTCGCCATGGCATGCCTCGCAGTAAATGGCCCGGCTCAGCCCCTATTTACCATTGCGCGGCTGCAATACGGCGGCGGCGGCGACTGGTACAGCGACCCCTCTTCCCTGCCCAACCTGCTCCGCTTCTTAAGAGAGCATACCCAAATCGACGCAGCCGAAACCGAGGCGCGCGTACAAATCATGGACGAGGAGCTGTTTTCTTATCCGTACCTCTACATGACCGGGCACGGCAATGTGGCTTTTTCCGCCGAGGAGGCCGCGCGGCTTCGGCACTATTTGGAAAGCGGCGGTTTTCTCCACGCCGACGACAACTACGGCATGGACGAGAGCTTCCGCCGCGCCATGCGCCAAGTCTTCCCCAGTGCCGAGTGGGTGGAATTGCCGCCCGATCACCCCCTGTTCCACTGCCACTTCGAGTTGCCAGCCGGCCTGCCCAAAGTCCACGAGCACGACGGCAAAAGGCCGCAAGCACTCGCGCTTTTCACGGGCGAGCGTCTAGCCGTGCTGTACACGTATGAGGCGGACCTAGGCGATGGCTGGGAGGACCCCGACGTCCACAGCGACCCGGAGAGCAAGCGACTCGACGCCCTCAAAATGGGGGCCAACATCGCGGTCTGGGCATTGAGCCACTAGGAATGCAAGCGATCGCGGCGGCATCCTGATTGCCCCGCGTTTTTTGAGCACTAGATTTACACGGCATCCAAAATTTAGCTTGATTCTGTGATACAGGAACATTACTTTGCCAACTCCTTTATAAACTGGAACTTGAACCTTCTACCCATGACCAAATCCTCGCCAAATTCGCTTGTGTTTGAGATTGACGGTCCGCGGATTACGGCCCAGCATTTTAGAAAAGGCTTTAATGCGTTCTTGCAAATGGCCGATGAGGTAGCCAATAGCGTAGCCGGGAAGTCGCACGCTTTAGATTGGCTTCTTTCGGTTGAGCCGGGCAGCGTACGCGTACACATCACTCCAGAAGCAAATAGGCTGCGCCCCGAAAAGATCCCTGTGGCCATTGATGCGATTCAAACTGGGCTTGCGGCCCTTGAAGTGGGGGATGATGTCTGGCCTGAGCATTTTTTGGAAAAAGCATTGGAGGCTGCCAAGACCATGGGCGAAGTGCTCTCCCAGTCCGAAGGCGATCTGAGTACAGTACAGGTCCGATACAAAGGACAGGCTACTAAAATGTCGTCTCGATCTGTTGCGTCGGTCGACCAGTTATTACAAGGAAAATACGCTGTCCACGGTACGGTTGAAGGACGGATTCAAGTGCTCAGCAGGCGAGGCAAGACGCGCTTTTCTATTGATGATGATATATCGGGCCGCAATATCAACTGCTATTTCCCTAGCGAATTGTGGGACGATGTGCTGCGGTCTTTTGATCCTAAGATGGATCGGCGCGTATCGGTTTCAGGGCTTATTCAATATCGGCGCAATGGTACGCCGATCAATATCAATGTTGAGGAATTTAGAAAACTTCGCCCCAAAAACGAACTGCCATCTTGGAACGATGTGCTGGGTATTCTCGCTGAGTGATCCCATATGCGGAAAGTGTATTGCGATGCCGACGTATTTATCGGATGGTTCAACCGAGAGCGGGACAAAGTAGAAGCCTGTCGTGGATTAGTTATTTCCTCTGAGAAGGGAGAAGTGAAAATAATCACTTCGGCATTAACATTGACGGAGGTTATCAAGATCAAAGGCCAGCAACCATTGTCTCAAAGTAAAGAAGAGACCATCAAGGAATTTTTTGAACAAGAGTTCGTAAGTATTGTCAACGTAGATCGACGAACAGCCGAATGGGCTCGCGATCTTAATATGGCGCTATCCTCACCTTAATCCTAAGGACTCTATCCACGTGGCAACAGCCTCAATGACCGAAGGCGTTGACGTGTTGTATACTTTTGACGATGACCTTTTGCGATTGAACGGCCAATTGGGAGATTCGCCTCTGCGGATTTCTACTCCAGATATACCCGCTCAGCTTCCTATTCCATTTGCATAACGCACGTACCAATTGTTTAGCCGCTCGTTAATCTGCTCTTGAATCCCCTCGAACCGTCCTATTTGCCACGCCCCAACCCCTCCCCCCTTCCACAACGTTCACATACGTGTCAATCGGCAAGTTAGCCAGCCGTTGCAGCACACCGCTCGGCCAGTAAATGTGCAGCGAATCCGCCCGGCCCGCCGCACCCAAGCCAAAGTGAACGCGCCGGTCGCCGCTGCTCAAGAAGCTCTCGCCGCAGAGCACGTCCCGCCGCTGTCTTTGGCCGCCGCTCCACAATACGACCTTCGCGCCAACGGCCTCGCGGTTTTTCCCCGCGCCCACGAGACGCACACCGAGCCAGTGATGAGCAGCGGCCATCTGGTTGTGCAGCAAGGAGGGCTGGCCGTTGAGATTGGTGACGAACAGATCCACGCGGCCATCGTCGTCAAAATCCCCGGCCACCGCGCCGCGACTGACCGCCCGGTCCTCACCCAACTCGACGAGGCGGAAACGTCCAGCGTCATTGGCGAACAAGTGATTGGCTTGCGCGTAGGTCGCGCCGCTGCCCGGGCGTTCGATCTGCGGGTACACATGCCCGTTAGCCACGAACAAGTCTTGGTCGGCGTCGTTGTCAAAGTCGAAAAAGACCGCGCCAAAACCCACGTGGGGCAAGCTGAGGCGGCCCAAGCCCGCGGCAAAACTCACATCCGCAAACGCGCCGCCGGTGTTGCGGTAGAGCGTGTTGTAGTCGTCTTCAAAATTGGTGACCAGCAAATCGCCGTCGCCATCGTTGTCAAAATCGCCCCAAGCCGCGCCCATGCCAGCCTGCGCCAAGCCCGTTTCCCCCAGCGCGGCATGGGCCTGTAGCCCCACTTCGGCAAAGATACCCGCGCCATCGTTGCGGTAGAGGAAATTGGGCGTTGAGTCGTTGGCGACGTACAGGTCCAAATCCCCGTCGTCGTCGCTGTCGATGAACAATACGGCAAACCCATAGCCCGGATCGCGCGGCTCGAGGCCGCTAGCCGCCGTCACCTCGGCAAAGAGGCCAGCCCCATCGTTGCGGTAGAGCGCGTCTGGGAGCGCGGGCAAGCCCAGCGGGCCGATGAATACGTCGCGGCCCTTCCACTGCGTCCCCAAGGGCCGCACCACCGTCGAGTCAAAATCCGCGTAATTGGCCACGTACAAATCCAAGTCGCCGTCCAAGTCCGCATCGCCCATGGCCGCGCCCGTACTCCACACCGGCAGCGCCAACCCAGCGCGGGCCGTGGCATCGGCGAATTGCTCTAATCCGTCGTTGCGATAGAGGATGTTTTCCCGCAGGCAGGTGATGTACAGGTCGGCATCGCCGTCGGCATCGTAATCCGCGCTCAGCGCACCCATGCCCCAGCCGCGCCCCAAGACCCGGGCCGCGGCCGCTCGATCGACAAAGCCCCGGCCGCGGTCGTTGCGGTAGAGCGCATTGTCGCCGCCCTCCCCATTGACCCAATAGATATCCAAATCGCCATCGCCATCCGCGTCGAGCAGCGCGGCCCCACCGCCTTTGGCTTCGACGATATAGCGCTTTTCCGCGCCGCCGCCGACGTGGGGCCGCTCTATGCCCCACTCACTAGCCTTGTCGACGAAGGGCCGGTCGTCCGTAGGCGCGCAGGCCGCCATCCACAGCAGCAGCACACCACAACCCTTCAAGAGCCGGTAACCGGCGCGACCTCGGCACCCTTGCTCTCGCTCAACCGCCCCCAAAACTCCAAGAAACCCACCAGCAGGCGCATGCCCACTGGGACGCCCAACAAAATGATGAAGGTGGCAAAGAGGATGCCAAAACCCAAGCTGACCGCCATGGGGATCAGGAACTGCGCTTGAAGGCTTTTTTCGAGGATCATCGGCAGGAGCCCAAAGAAGGTCGTCAGCGAGGTAAGTAGGATCGGACGGAAACGCGCGGCTCCGGCTGCGACCAGTGCTTCTTCGTGCGGCGTACCTTCGCGCCGCATCTGGTTGTAGAAGGTCAGCAGCACCAGCGAATCGTTGACCACCACGCCCGAGAGCGCGACGATCCCAAACAAGCTCAAAAGGGCCAAATCCAAGCCCATCAGCAGATGCCCCCAAACCGCGCCAATGATGCCAAAGGGAATCGCGCTCATGACGACGAGGGGCTGGGTGTACGATTTGAATGGCACGGCCAGCAGCACGTAGATGGCGGCCAGCGCGATGACGAAGTTGAACAACAAGCTCTGTAGCGAGTCCTGCTGCTCCTGCTGCTCGCCACCGAAGCGGTAGCGCAGGCCGGGATAGTCCTGCACCAAGGCGGGCAGGAAAAACGCTTCGAGATCGCGATTGATTTCGTCGGCGTTGGCGATTTGGTCATCTACCGAGGCACTTACCCGCACAACGCGCTGGCCATCGGTGCGCTGGATGGAGGCATAGGCGTGGCCGACGGCCACGGTGGCCACCTCGGCAAAGGGCACCTCAGCACCCGAAGGCGTGCGGATGCGCATCGAGCGCACATCGCCGGCGTTCCGGCGCTCCTCTTTGGGATAGCGCACCATCACCCGCACGTCATCCGAGCCGCGCTGGAAGCGCAGGGCTTGGTCGCCGTAGAAACCCTGGCGCACTTGGCGCGCGAGATCGGAAAGCGTGAGGCCGAGGGTGCGGGCTTGGGGCTTGAGTTGGAGTTTCATCTCCAGCTTGCCCTCTTCAAAGCTGTCTTGGATATCGCCGGTGCCGGCGTACTCGGCGATTTTGCCCCTGAAGCGCTCGACCGCCAACAAGAGCTGATCGAAATGGTCCGAGGCGAGCTCGACCTCAATGGGATTGCCAACGGAAAACAGCGACGAAGAAAAAACAATGGATTCCGGGCCGGGCACCTCGCCAACCGATTGGCGCAGACGCGCCTCGATCTCCGCGCTGTCGAGATCGCGTTCTTCGGAAGGCAACAGTTCGATGGTAATTTCGGCCAGATGTCCTTGGCCGCCCGCCCCGCGGACACTGGAAAAGGAAGAACGCCGGGCCGTAGGTTGGTCGCCGATGTAGGTAAAGACATTGCGGTAGATTGAAGCCCCGCCCGCGCGCTCGGCATCGATCTGATCGCGCAGGACGATGGCCTTTTCTTCGATGTGTCGCACGACGTTGGCGGTCTGAGTCGCCGTAGTGCCCTGCGGCATGTTGACCGCTATCGTCACCCAATCGGACCCGATCTCAGGCATAAACGCGAACTTGATATGACCGCCATGAACCAGCCCGGCGGTACACAGCATCAGCGATAAGGCCAAGGCGGCACTGGAAATCGGATGGGCCAGCGCCAAGCGCAGCGTGGGCTGATAGATATGGCGGATGACGTACTGGAGGCCGCGGTCAAAGAGGATGACGACCCGGGCGTGCCAATCGAGTGGGTGGCGGAAAACCCGGCGAAAGAGGCGACTGAGCGGCCCGTCCCCCTCAGAAGATAAGTGCGCCGGCAGAATGAGCAGACTCTCGACCAGCGACAGCAGGAGCACCGAGATGACGATCACCGGGATGATCGACATGAACTTACCCATCATGCCCTCGACGAAAAACAGCGGCATAAAGGCCGCAATCGAGGTCATAATTGAGAACGCGACCGGCGTACCCACTTCGAGTGCGCCGTCAATGGCGGCGCGGCCAAAGGACTTTCCCTTTTTGCGGTGAGAAAAAATGTTTTCGCCGACGATGATCGCGTCATCGACGACAATGCCCAAGGCCACGATAAAGGCGAACAGCGACAGCATATTGATCGAGGCGTCAAAAGGCTCCATCAGCACAAAGGCTCCCAAAAAGCTGATGGGAATGCCCATCATCACCCAAAAGGCCAAGCGCAGGTCGAGGAAGAAGCTCAGACAGATGAAGACCAGCACCAGCCCAAGGCGGGCGTTGCGGATCAACAAATCAATGCGACTGCGCAGGATGCGCGCGTCGTCGCGGGCGTAGCCGATGTGGATCCCCGCTGGCAGGGTGGAGCGTTTGTCCTCGATGTACTGGTGGACATAGGTGGAGATGTCGAGGGCGTTCTGGTCGCCAATGCGAAAGACCTGCACCACGGCCGCTGGCTGGCCGTTGAAGCGCGAGACGAGATCGGTATCCTCAAAGCCATCGACGACCGTGGCCACGTCTTTGAGCTTGAGGGCGGTGCCGTCGGGGCGGGTGAGCACGACCACTTCTTCGTATTCGCGCCCCGAGCGCATCAGCCCCTCGGTGCGGAGCAAGATCGCGCCATCCTCGCTCTCGACGCTACCGGCGGGCAGGTCAATGCTCGTGCGGCGGACCGCGTCGGCGACCTGCGCGAAGGTCAAGCCGTAGCGGCGCAGCGCCGCTTCGGAGACTTCAATGGCAATTTCATCAACGCGCACGCCATGGAGCTCGACCTGCGAAATAACGCCGCTGCTGCGCAGGTCGTCGCGCACTCGTTCGGCCGCGACTTTGAGCGCCTTTTCCTCGACATCGCCGTAGAGCACCACGTCGATGGCTTGATTGCGGCGAGTCAGTTCCTTGATGACCGGCTCTTCGGTCTCGGCGGGAAAGGTGTCGATGCGGTCGATTTCGCTTTTGATGTCGTCGAGGAGTTTGTCCATGTCGGCCCCGCGCTCTAGCTCAACGCTGACCGAGCCCATGCCTTCAGCGGCGGTGGAGCGCACGCGACGCACCCCCTCTAAGCCGCGCACCCGCTCCTCAATGCGCTTGCAGACAGCGTCTTCGACCTCGGCCGGGGTCGCGCCCAGATAGGGCACTTGGATTTGCACCTGATCGAGCGACATTTCGGGGAAGGTCTCTTTCTTGGTCTGCATCATGGCAAACAGACCGCTCAACAGGATGAAACCCATCAGCAAATTGGCGGCGACGTGGTTTTTCGCCATCCAAGACACAGGTGCTTTCACGGTTGACCTCCTAAGTTGCCGTCGGCAAGGCGCACCTGCATCCCGTCGGTGACGCCGCTGAGTTGCGAGACGATGACCCGCTCTTCAGGGGGCATGTCGATATAGGCCAGTACCTCATCTTCAAGTGCGCGCACCACGCGCATTCGGCGAATGCTGAGGACGCCGTCGCGGCCCACCGTCCACACGCGGTCCCCCTGACGCAAAGCAGCGCGCGGCAAGACGCGGACGCCATCGACCGCACGACCGGCAATGGCCACCTCGACGAACATCCCCACCGTCAGCGGCGGAACCCCGTCGGCCAGGCCACCGTAGGGTGCTGCGACCTCTACTACTAAGCGCACCATGCGGCTTTGCGGATCGAGTTCGCCTTCGGTCCGCACCACGCGGCCGCTCCACTCGTGGCGGCGGCCAGCAAAGGCACCGCTGACCACTGCGCTAGCGCCCTCGCGGCTAAAGACACCCCCCTCGACGTTGAGATCGGAAATAGCCCCGGCGTTATCGGCCATGGCGATGGGCAGCGGCAGCGTAAACCAGCCGAGATCTTCGTCCGGGACGGGAACGACGATCTCGGCCTTTTCGATGCTGTATAGCTGGGCGATGGATTGGCCGGCGTTGAGGTGCTGGCCGACATCGACGCGCACCGTGCGCACCCGGCCAGCAAAGGGGGCGTACACCCGGGTGCGATCTAAGCGCAACTGCGCTTCGGCGAGGCGCGCTTCCGCTCCTTGGAGACCGGCCTCGGCGGCGCGCAGCTGGGGTTTGCGCAGCACCAAGTCGGTGGGCGCTTCTTGCGCGTACAACCGCTGCCACTCCTCCGCGGCGATGGAGGCTTCCTCGCGGGCCAAATCGAGCTGATAGCGCGCCTGCGCCACTTGGACCTCGGCCTGTTGAACGGCGAGTTCGTAGTCGCGTGGGTCCATCCGAAACAGCAGCGCACCCTTGACAAAGGTGCCGCCGGGCTTGAAGTCGGCGTCCTTCCACACCACCAGGCCCGACACCTGCGGCACTAGGTCGATTTGGGCATCGGGGCGCACCGTACCCTGCCCCTCAACGACGACCTGGACCTGTTGCAGCGGGGCGGCTACGGCTTCGACGAGCGGGCCGGCATAGGAGCGGGAGACGCGCTGGGGCGGCTCGCGCATAGAGGCCAGCAGTTGGAAGGCCCCAACGCCAAGAGCGAGAATGAGGATCGGCAAAATTATTTTGAAAACGCGCATCATTACTGAATCTCCGCGGGCTGAGGGGCAAGGGTAAAGCCGCCGCCAAGCGCTAGATGCAAATCAATGCGCGTATCGAGGCGCTGGCGACGCACGGCGAGCAAGCGGCTTTCAGCGTCAAAGGCCCGGCGCTGCGACTCCAGCAGGGCGATCAGATCCGCGAGCCCGCGGGCGTAGCGATCTTCGGCTAAAGCGCGTGCGGCCACGGCTTCTTCCGCGGCCGTGGCGAGTGCTCGTTCTTGGTCGGCGAGTAAGCCTTCGGCATGCAGTGCAGCTTCCACCTCGCCGTAGGCTCTAAGGGCACTCTGGGCATAGGCAAAGAGGGCTTGCTCAGCCGCGGAAGCAGCCTGCTCAACCCCAGCGCGCAGACGCCCCCCTTGCAACAGGGGCTGCGCGATATTGCCCACGAGATTCCAGACCGAAAAATCGCCATCGAGCAAATCGCTCAACGCGCTCGACGAGCGGCCCGTGGAGGCCGTGAGACTGATGCGGGGCAACAGGGCGCGTCGAGCTTGGGCCAGCCGGCGGTCGGCCGCGGCGAGGCGGCGCTCAGCCGCCGCGAGGTCGGGCCGACGGCCCACGAGCTGGGCCGGTAGGCCGGCTGGAACCGGGCCGCCGACCGCCGGCAGTTCGGCTCCGACTTCAATCCGGGCACTGGGGTAGCGCCCCAAAAGCAATTCAAGCTGGCGCAGGGCCGCATCCCGCTGTTGGCGGCGTTGAGCGAGCGTTGCCGCGGCCGCGGCCAAACTCGACCGGCCCAAGCGCACGTCGAGCGACGAGCGCACGCCGCGGCGATAGCGATCTTCTATCTGTTCGGTGGAGAGCCGGTAGTTTGCAACGGCCGCGCGCGCTAGCTCGACTTGGTGCCCGGCTTCGACCGCCGCGAAATAAGCCCGCGCGGTCTGCGCGGCCAGCGAGAGACGCGCCGCGCGAAAATCAGCGGCCGCGGCCGCGGCATCGGCGAGCGCGGCTTGGGCACCCGCGCGCAAGCGCCCCCACAGGTCGGCTTCCCAACTCCCAGTCAGATCGACGCCAAAGGATGCGCTCTCGGAGGACAAGACCTGATCCGGATCGCTCATAGGAATGGGCAAGCCGACGAAATTTTGTTTGCGCTGGGAGCCGTTGGCTTGGGCGCTGAGTTGGGGCCAGAGCGGCGCCCCGGCCGCCCGGGCTTGCGCTTGGGCTTGGGCCAGACGCGCACCAGCGATCTTGAGATTGTAATTGTGCGCCCAGGCCAACGCCACCAAGCTGTCGAGACGCACGGCCCCCATAGCACGCCACCAGGGGTCGGTGATGATGCCCTCTGAGGCTCCAGCCATCCATTGGTCCGGCGGGGCCAAGTCGAGGACCGGGTATTCCACTTTGGGCGTTGAAGCACAGGCGAGCAGCAACAATCCCGGGAGGCACCACAACCTCATGGCAATTCTCCAGCGGAAGCAGCAAAGTCCGCGTACAGGGATTCTATTTGCGTGGGACCGGGGTCTTGGTCTAAGATGAACAAGGCGTGGTGTAGTTCCAAGCACTCGCCGGCAGTCAGCGCTAAGTCGCCTTCTATCAGCAGGCCCGTGCCCAGCAAGTTGGCGCGAGTGAACCAAGGGACCGGGTGGCGCGGATTGCGCGGGTGATCCATGAGCGCGACAAAGCCGCCGTTTTTTCCGCGTGCCCCCACCCAACGGGCGCGTTGGTGCATGATGTTTGCGTGGCCTTGGCGACCTTCGCTGCAATAGTGGTCGGCCTCGGCAAAAGAAGGCCCCATCCGCAGCACCAATCCCGAGTAGCGCGCCGCCCGCGAGGCCCCCATCACCAACCGATCGCCCACGGGCTCAATGCGCGTGGAGATCCACAAGCAGTAGCCCCCCTCAGTGCGGCTAAAACCAAAAGAGCGCGTCTCGCGCGCCATGAGCCGATCGCCGCCATCGAGCCAAGAAAGCGACTCGGTCACCTGATCGGCGGCCAAAGCCGTGAAGCAATCGTGCCGCTGCACGCCATGGCTGTCGGCGACGTGTTCGTATTTCTTTGTTTCCGGCAAGTACCAACGCCCGCCCCACAAATTCGCGTCGTTGACGTGGACCCAACCGAAGTACAGCCCGGTGTGCCAAGCATGGTCAGGCGGGCGATATTCGGTCACGAGTTGACCTGCAAGCGTGTATAGGGGCGCGAAGCAGGGCTTGGGGGATTCGCCGCGGGGCAGTTCCTCGGTGGCGCGGTACAGGGCGAGCAGTCGATCGCCCGCGTGGATTTCAACGCCGAGGGCGTTCTCTCGCAACTCAAAAGCACACATAGCTATTGCTCCAATTCTCGTTTGAACCATGCAATCGTCCGGCCCCACGCGGCAACGCGCCGAAGGCCATGGCGATGATCTTGGGGGCCAAATTCAGCATGGTGATTTCCCTCGGATTGCCGAGGTGTCACCTCGGACAGCATGAGCTTGTAGAGGCCGGCCGTAATGGTCCGCACGGCCTGCGGCCCGGCCATCGTCCGTTGTCTGATCGTTTTCTTTTGCGCCATAATGGTGGGAACGCCGGGCTTTAGTTTGCGAACCGCTCGGCGAGCAGGCCGGGCAGTTCGCCTAAGTGGGCTATTTGGTGGTATTGCTGGCGCTCGGCTTCTGAAGGCTCGGCGCGTTCGTGGCGCCAAGTGGTGTTGTACGGCACATAGACGGCGTGCCCGCCCAAGGCGACGACCGGCAGGATATCCGATTTGAGCGAATTGCCGACCATGCAAAAATCCGCGGGCTCGACGCCGTGGCGCTGGAGCAGAGCCGCATAGGTCTGCTCGTTTTTTTCGCTGACAATTTCGATGTGCGTAAAGTGGTCGGCCAAACCGGAGCGCGCGATCTTGGCTTCTTGATCGAACAAGTCGCCCTTGGTCAGCAGCATCAGGGGCTGCGTTTGGGACAGGTGCGCGAGCACTTCCTCGACGTGAGATAGCGGCTTGATGGGCATTTGCAACAGCGTTTTGCCATAGTCCAAAATCTGGCGGATTTGCGGCCCCGTTACCTTGCCCCGCGTCAGGTCGAGGGCCGTCTCGATCATCGACAAGGTGAAGCCTTTGATGCCGTAGCCAAAATGGGACAAGTTGCGCATTTCGGTCTCGTATAGCTCCTGCTCGGTCCACGCTGGATCGCAATCGGCGGCCAACAGATGCTTAAAGTGGCCTTTGGCCGTCTCAAAGTAGATCTCGTTTTCCCACAAAGTATCGTCGGCGTCAAAGGCAATCAGGGCGGGCATGGTTGTTCTTTCTCGCCTCGGGGGTCAGTCCACACACCGGCCATTACTATAAGTGCCGCAGTGGCTGGTCAGGGGAAAGGGGATTGGGGATCAGTGGCTGGTCATGGTACATTTGGCAATCTCCAATTGTCGCGGTACGGTTGAGGTCGGGCTTGGGGGCCGGGGTTCAGGCGGAGCGGGGCGACCCGTTTAACGGGAGTAAAGCTAAATCTCAAAATGTACCACTACCCAGTTTTTGCTTTACAAGGTCCATTTCTTCGAGCGGAACGGCTCCCAGCAGCGGTTGGGTGCCGCGAGGCAGCTCAATGGCTCTGACTTGACATATCCGCCCCTGAACCTCGAGCGCGCCCATGCCGAAAACGCGACATGGGTGCTGGGTGCCATCCGCGGTAGCTACGTGCATGGCCCCCAATTTTTCGAGCTTGAGCGGGGCTACGAGTTCGGCACCCCCGGAACCCACCAGCATGTCACAGGCGACCTCGCGGCCCTGTTGCTCTGGCGGCAGGAACCGATTCTGCCAGTTTCTCATTTTGGCGGAAACGCGAAAGATGCCCACTAGCTTATTCTCGGTAGTATCGTTGTCAAATAATACGTTATAGATTACAAATACCGATGACCCGCGCAAGCAGAGCGAAGTTTGCGCCTATGACGTGCGACTGGCCAATCAGTGGTCGGTGGTCAGTGGCCAGTGACCAGTCGCCGCACCACACCCTACGAGCAGAGGGGACGGACCACGGACCAATCAGTGGCCGGTGACCGGTGGCCAGTGACCAGTCGCCGCACCACACCCTACGAGCGGAGGGGACGGACCACGGACCACTAACCACTGACCACTAACCCATTCCGCGAGAAATTTTATGCACTCCAACACTCGACCCAATTCGCTCCGCCCACGGCGACCCTGGATCCCGCTGGCGGCTATCCTGCTAGCAATCGCCCCCGCCCAACTACACGCTGGTGCTTGGACGCTGGCTCCAGGCGGCATGTACTTCAAAATCGCCGGACTTTCCTTTCACTCGCAAGACTATCTGGACATCGCCGGCGAGCGGCGGGCACGCGCGGCAAAACCCAGCGTGGAAGCATTGAGCGACGAGAGTATATCGGCTTACCTAGAATGCGGTTTGCGAGAGCACTTGACCTTGGTGGCCACCCTACCCTATAAGCGCTTAGTGTACAAGAATACCGAGGTGAAGGCATTCAAAAGCGACCTGCTCGATACCACCATAACCCGCATCCATCCCGACGAAATCAACTCGGGGCTGGCCGATTTGGAACTGCGCCTGCGCTGGCGCTTGCTGCGCAATCCAGCGGTAGTCTCGCTCGCGCTAGGGGGCAAATTCCCCTTGGGCTACGACGTGGAGCAAGAGCGCATTGGCTCCCTCGGCGCGGGCGGGCTTGGCTTGGGGCCGAGTCCAGTAGATGGCGGCGCCGATGCCGACGACAAGGTCCTCTTGGGCACGGGCGAGCGCGACATCGACATGCGCCTGTTGGTGGGCAAGTCGCTGTATCCACTCCCCGGCTATTGGACGAGCGCGGTCGGCTATCGCAAGCGAGGCGGAGCCTTTAGCGACGAATTCTTCTACGGCGTTGAAGCCGGCGTCACCTATAAACGCCTGCTAGTCAAAGGCGCGGTCGAGGGGACGCGCACCCTGGGTGATTGCGGCGCGATGGGACAAGGCGGTCTGGTCGGCGACCAAAACATCCTCAAGCTGGCCCCAGGCTTGAGCTGGTCGCTCAGTAAGCACCTCGAAATCGGCGTTGACCTATTCCACATTGCGGCCGGCTGCAATACCGCGGCGGGCACGACCTACGCGGCCGGGCTGGCTTTCAAGCGTTAAAAAATCGCGGCGGCAGCGCCAATCGGTTATATTGTCCTCTCATAACTATTGCAAGGAGGCTGTGATGCCGCGCAACAAATGGGCCCTTCCCGAGCACCAAGCCACCGACGAAGCTGTCTATCTCAACCGGCGCAAGTTCATCCGCCGAGCGGGCTTGGGCACCATCGGCCTGTTGGCCGGATGCATCCCCGAAAAACTCCTCAATCCAGCCACGCTCGTCGATCCAACAAAACACCTCAGTCCCGCGCCCATCGAGCCAACCCCGCCATCAGAGTGGTACCCGGCTCCAACTAACGAGGCTTGGTCCACGCTCGACCGGCCGCTCACCGACGAGGCCGTAGCGGCCCGGTACAACAACTTCTATGAATTCTCCACCGCCAAAGATGTCTGGCGTTTCATAGACAATTTTGCGCCGGCCCCTTGGACCGTGGAAATAAGCGGCTTAGTGGAGCAGCCCAAGACCTACGATATCGACTACCTAATCGGCATCATGGACCTAGAAGAGCGCCTCTATCGCCACCGCTGCGTCGAGGCTTGGTCCATGGCCATCCCGTGGACGGGCTTCCCCATGCGGGATCTCATCAAACTTGTCCAGCCGCTATCGTCGGCCCGCTACGTGCGCTTGGTCTCCTTTTTCAACCCCGAGGTCGCCCCAGTACAATGGGATCGCTCCGATTGGCCTTGGCCCTACACCGAGGGCCTAACCATGGCGGAAGCGACCCATGAGTTGACTTTGCTGGCGACGGGCATCTACGGCCATGAGCTACCCAAGCAACACGGGGCCCCTCTGCGCTTGGTAACGCCCTGGAAATACGGCTACAAGGGCCTCAAGTCGATCACTAAAATCGAATTCACCAGCGGACAGCCAGCGACTTTTTGGAACACCCTAGCGCCACACGAGTACGGCTTTTTCTCCAATGTCGAGCCGGACGTTCCCCATCCTCGCTGGTCGCAAGCCAGCGAAGGCTTCATCACCACCGATCCCCACGCGCCCGAACGACGCGAGACCCTCCCCTACAACGGCTACGCCGAGTACGTCGCCCATTTGTACGAATGACCCTGCACAGGAGATCCCTTATGCGCCAGTTCCCGTCGTCTGTCCTCTTACTCTGCCTGCTCGCGGCGTCGAGCCATGCTCAGCAAGAGGCTCTGCACGGCACTTGGGAGAGCACCATCAGCGATGCACAAATCGGCGAGATTGCCATTCGCCTGACCTTTGAGGCAGATGGAGCCTTTGCGATCGACCAAGTCATTCAGGTAAAAGACGATTTCCTCGCCGCCGTCCAAGTCCCGCAACCCCCCACCATAGAGACGATTGTCGCCCACGGCACCGGCACGTATAGCATCTTTGGCAACAATCTCGTGCTGGGTATAGACGCATTAGACATTTCAGTGGACGGCAAAGGCTTCGTCGAATTCTTCACCCAAGTAGCCCGCGACTTTGCCCGCTATGTAGCCGACTCGCACGAAATCCCCGCTGAAAACTACCCGGCCTTTGAACGGGAATTTATCGACGCATTTTTCGCTGAACTCGCTCAGGTGCAATTCCTCGCCGTACTCAATGAGTTGGGAATTAGCTCGTATGCCATTGAAGGGGATACCCTGCTTCTCACGACCTCGCGGGAGACTGGCGTCGCGACCTGGGAATTCCATCCCGTTGGCACATCCAGTGCTATCGCCGCAACCACTTGGGGCCACCTAAAAGCAGCTTGGCGTCGATAAATTCTCTTGGCATCGCTCAGCCGCCTACCACATTGAGCAGATGCGCTGCGGGTTTCTTTTTTTAACTATCGCCGAAAAAAGCAGATGCCGATGGAACGGTTGATCAGTCTATTCGGACTTTTGGTGATGATCGCCCTCGTCTTCGCCATGAGCACCGATCGCCGCAACGTAAATCTCCGCTTGGTAGCGGCTGGCGTGGGGCTGCAATTTCTCCTCGCCCTACTCGTCCTCAAGACCGGACCTGGGCAGGCATTTTTCGGTTACATCGGTGCTTTTTTCACCGCCTTGCTCAACTACGTCGATGCCGGCTCTAGTTTTGTCTTTGGCGACGCATTCGGCGAGCATTTCTTCGCTTTCAAGGTCCTGCCGACCATTATCTTCTTTGCCGCCCTAATGGGTGTGCTCTACCACTTGGGGCTAGTGCAGTATGTGATAGCGGCTTTCGCTTGGGTCATGCAGCGTACCCTGCGCACCTCGGGCGCGGAAAGCCTAGCCGCGGCGGCCAACATCTTCGTCGGCCAGACCGAGGCTCCGCTGGTGGTGCGCCCGTACGTGGCCAGCATGACCCGGTCGGAATTGATGGCCTTGATGGTCGGCGGCTTTGCCACCATTGCCGGAGGCGTATTAGCGGCCTTCGTGGGCCTGGGCATGGACGCTGGGCACTTGGTAGCCGCCTCGGTGATCTCGGCTCCGGCGGCACTATTGGTGGCCAAAGTGATGCAGCCCGAAGTGGAAGCGTCCAAAACGCTGGGGCGGGTGTCGCTTGAGGTAGAGCGCACGGCCACCAATGTGGTGGAAGCCGCGGCCAACGGCACCTTGGACGGCCTGCGGCTGGCCCTGAACGTGGCCGCCATGCTCATTGCGGCACTGGGGTTGATCGCCTTAGTAGATGGAGCGCTGGGTCTGTTGGGCCAAGGCGTAGGCTACATGCTCGGTATGGAAGATCTAGCGTGGTCTTTGTCCGCGGCGTTGGGTTATCTATTCGCGCCCTTTGCTTGGTTGATGGGCATTGAAGCCAAAGATTGTTTGCTGGCCGGCGAGTTGTTGGGCAAGAAAATGGTGGCCAACGAATTCGTCTCGTACGTCCAACTGAGCCAGTGGATTCAGCCCGGATCGGGCGTAGAGCTAAGCCAGCGCTCGGTGGTTATCCTGACCTATGCCCTGTGTGGTTTTGCCAACTTCAGTAGCATTGGCATCCAACTCGGCGGCATCGGCGGCATTGCTCCCGAGCGGCGGCGCGACTTGGCGCGGCTGGGTTTTCGCGCCATGCTGGGCGGCTCCCTCGCCTGCTTTATGACCGCCTGCGTGGCCGGGATCCTGCTCTAAATCGCCCGGCGGCGAATGATAGGCCCCTTTCAATAGCGCAGTTCAACCGCCTCTCCCCATCCAAGCGGCCAAGCGATTGACACTGTTCAATGGCCCCTCGTGCTTTGATGCTGTAGCGCACAATCGCGCAGCCTTTGCGGGGGAATATGAACGCTGTAGCAAATGTTTTACTGGCTCTGGGCCTCTTGTATCCTGTCTTGGTCTTTGGCGACGAGCGTCCTGATCTTCAGCAGATACAGGATGTAGTACAGCACTTTTACGAGGCGTGGAACCAGCAGGACTTTGTCGCGGTCGAAGACCTGATCGGCGAGAGCGTCATCGAGCTCGACATGCGCCGTCGCCAAGAGCCGCAGACCTGGATTTTGCGCAAGGTGCAGTCCCGCGAGGAGTTCCTCAACGGCATCATTGGCGAGTGGACCGGCGGCGACGGCTGGGACTACGACCAAGCGATCCACCAGTACGTCAAGAAGGCCCAGTTTTTCGATGTCCTCCTGTGGGGCGACCGGGCGATGGCCATAACGCAGGAACACTTAGTGGGCGCGTCCGGCCCGGTGGGCGATGAGCAATACAACGCCTACCTACTCAATCGGGTAGAAGATGCTTGGAAGATCGCCGGCGTCCTCCAGCAAGTGCCCGCCGAGGAATACAAGACGGTCGAGGTCGAGCCGCACGGCGAGCGACTGCGCGTCCGCATCTTCGTCGACGGCGGCGAAGAAGTATTCGCCGATGACGAGGGCCTGTGGATTGAGCACCGCTACGGCACCCTGCCCGGGCGGCACGAGGACGGCGACGGCTTCTCACCTGTCGAGGTCAATGGGGTGCGCTGGCAACCCGTCTGGCAGGGCGACCGGACCCGCAAGGTGCATTTTGCCACCGCGGTCGCCTGGCCGGCCAACGCGCACTATCGCCTAGTCAAACACGAAGCGCGCGACGTCGCGCAGTTGGAAAGGGAGCCTCGCGCACCCGGCGACACCCTCAGCATCGTCTTTGCCGACCAAGATAGCGGCGCCGACTGGTACGACGTGGAGGTGCGCTGGGGCGACGAAGCCGCCGACCCGGGCGCCGGGCTACCCGAGCCCAGCCCGCCCGGCCGCGCGGACCTGCTCATTGAAATCCTATTCGACGGCGAGGTCCGCGACACCAGCCCGCATCAGCGCCCGCTTAAAAACATCGACGTAGTGTTTACCGAGGACCGCGCCGGTGGCAAAGATAGCGCTGGTTATTTTGATGGCGAGGCGGTCGTCGATATCGAAGGCTTTTTGCTGGATGGCCCGTTCAGCGTCTCCATCTGGGCCAAATACAACGAGGTCGAAACGCGCCCGAACTGGTGGAACAACTGCATCTGGGCGCAGGACAACGGCGGCGGAGTGCGCGTCTTCCAGCTCAGCACCTTAGGACGGCGCGTCACCTGGCACCGGATGCGAGGCGACCGCGACGATCTCCACTCCAAGCTCCTTTTGCACCCAGAGCGCTGGTACCATTTCGCCGCAGTCTTCGACGGCGATTACCACCGGCTCTTCGTCAATGGTGCGTTGCAGGAGCAGAAGCAGAGTGCGGTCGCAACCTCGCCCGACCAGCCCATCTACATCGGCGCGAAAAACCTCGACGAAACGGGCTTTTTCTTCACCGGGGCCTTAGACGACGCCCGGCTCTACGGGCGCGTCCTGACCACCGCGGAAATCAGCGCCCTCTACCAAGGCTTGGCCGAATGACCATTATAGCGAGAAAGCCCCACCTCATGCACAAAACAAAGTGGTTAATCGGCGCGTTGCTGATTCTCATCGCCGACTCCGTTCAGAGCGAAGAATGGCCCTATTACGCAGCCGACGCCAAGAGCAGCAAATACGCTCCCCTGTCGCAGATTGACGGCGCCAACTTCGCCCGGCTGCGGGAAGTTTGGCGTTACACGGTCCCAGACAGCGCAATCGCCGCGGCCGAGGGTATCTGGACCCGAGCGAACAAGGGCACACCGCTGGTCGTCAACGGGGTGCTCTATTACGGATCGCCGTTCAACGTCCTCTGCGCCATCAACCCGACAAGCGGCGAGACGCTGTGGACCTTTGACCCGCAGGCGTGGAAGGACCGGGGCGATTTCTGGGGCTTTTCGCGCGGCATCGCCTACTGGGAAAGCGGCGGCAAGAAGCGCATCTTCTACGGCACGGCTTCCGATCGCCTCTATTCGATCGACGTCGAGACCGGCCAACCCGACCCAGCATTCGGCGAGGGAGGCTCCGTCGATCTAAGCAAAGGGCTGCGCCGCCGCATCGACCGCAGCCGCTACTGCGTCACCTCACCGCCGGTTGTCTGCCGCAACGTAGTGGTGGTGGGCGCTGGCATCACCGACTGGCACGACCGGCCTCCCGCCAAATACTCCACCCCGGGCGACGTGCGCGGCTTTGACGCCCACACCGGCGAGCAAGTGTGGGTTTTTCAGACCGTGCCGCAGGAAGGCGAGTACGGCAACGACACTTGGGAAAACGACGCGTGGCAGACCTTTGGCCAAGCCAATGTGTGGTCCGCGATGAGCGCCGATGACGAGCTAGGCTACGTTTATCTTCCGGTCAGCAGCACCACCCACAACCACTACGGCGGCGACCGCCCGGGCGCCAATCTCTTCAGCCAAACGCTGGTCTGCCTCAAGGCGGCAACCGGCGAGCGCGTCTGGCACTATCAACTCATCCACCACGGCCTGTGGAACTACGACCCGCCCGCCCCGCCAGTCCTAGCCGATATAGAAGTGGCAGGCAAAGCGGTCAAGGCCCTGGCCTTAGTGAGCAAACAGGCCTTTTGCTATGTGTTCGACCGCACGACCGGCGAACCGCTGTGGCCGATCAAAGAGCGCGCGGTCCCTAAGTCGAACACCCCGGGCGAGCAAAGCTGGCCGACCCAGCCCTTCCCCAGCAAGCCCGCGCCCTACGACCGCCAAGGGCTGCAAGCAGACGACCTGATCGACTTTACGCCCGAGTTGCGAGCCAAGGCCCTGGCGATCCTGCAAAAGTACGAGCACGGCCCGCTGTTTACCCCACCCAGCGAAAAGGGTACGCTGGTGTTGCCCGGGGGCTTGGGCGGCTCGGATTGGAGCGGCGCAGCACTGGTTCCCCAAAAGAACGTGCTCTACGTCCCTTCGCGCACCGCCCCGGACATCGTGCGGCTGGAAAAGGTGGAGGGCCTGCGTGCCTTTTCGGATTACGCCTTCTTCAACGACCGCTCCGAATACGTCGATGGCCTGCCGCTGACCAAGCCCCCCTACGGCCGGATCACGGCCATCGACTTAGACACGGGCGAGCACGTCTGGATGAACCCGGTGGGCCAAGGCCCGATCAACCACAAGGCCCTGCGCGACCTCGACTTGCCGGCGATGGGTTGGTTCCACTACAACTTCATACTCGCGACCGAGACGGTGCTAGTGGTGGTTTCGCAAAACCCCGAATGGTGGGGGGATCTCAGCGGTGACGCCTTTGTCGAGAAAGGGCCTTATCTGCGCGCCTTTGATTTAGATACAGGCGCGGTACTGGCCCAGATGGAGTTTCCCGGCAACCCCAACGGCAGTCCCATTAGCTATATGGCCGACGGACGGCAGTATATCGTCTTTCCAATCAACAATGACGACTGGGTGCCACAGCTTTTGGCGCTGGCGCTACCGGAGTGAAGCCGAGGGGCGGATTTACCTTTTGGCCCTGAACTGGGGGACCGATTCGGGCGGCTCGTCATTCGGCCCGGCCGCCAATGACGAGCAAGAAGGCACTGTCCGCTAGGGCTTTGACCGTATGCGGTAAGTGGGCGGCACACACGGCCGCCTCTCCGGGGCGCAGCCTCAACGGCTCAGACTCAGGGGTCGTCGAGAACTCAATATCCCCAGACAACACTGTGACATTGATCGGACCGGGCGCGATGTGTTCGTGGAGCACGGCTTGGTCCTTGAGTACGAGCAGAACGACCGTTAAATCGCTTCCACGCGCTAAGGACAGAGAATTTCGTCCCGTATTTTCAAACACATCCTCGGTCATAAGCTGACTGGCCATACGCACCAAGGGAAAGGATACGGCGGTGGAATCCGTTATTTCAGTGGGCCGAAACGGGCGTTCATAGGCTTGTTTCATGTTTTCGTCTCCTTGGAGGTCAGTGGTCAGTGGTCAGTGATCAGTGGTCAGTCCCCGATCGCTTCTGGGGTTGGGTCGGGACAGGCCACTGGCCACTGGAAGGTAGTGATTCGACTTTCATCCACCAGTGCTTTACTGCTTCACCGGGTCCCGCGCGTCAAGGGCGTGCACGGCGGCAATGGCCTCGGCAATCCACCTAAAATTGCGCCGAGAAATCATACCGTAATTGTAATACGAAAACCGGCGCGCCCCGGCTTTGTAAACCGCCGCGATGATAGCGCGCATCTGTTCGGCGCTGTCTATGGGCTGGTGACCGTTCAGGCCGCAGATCAACATGGACGGATCGTCCATACCGGCTAGGGTCTCCTGCGCTCTGTGGCTGGCTTCTTCGGGCGAGCCGCTGTAGCACAGGACATTGACTCGATCGACGATCTGTTCAATGGGTTTGCGGTCGATGCCGTTGTTGTAATAATTGCCCATGTACAAAAAAGAAACGGGCATTTTTACGGCCTCTTTCACCGCCGCCGCCAGCGACGTCACCACGTCTGCGCGCATCTTTAGGTACTCGTTCACCAAAGGCTCGGCCGCGACAAATTCTTGCACGCTGCGCTCCGACGGCCCCGCCTCGAAAAGGTCCAAGAGCCATTTTTTCACTTGGCTCTTCAACTCCTCCGCATCCACGCCCCGAGCCTCAGCCCGCTGCGCACACTCAGCGCAAAAGCACAGCGACATCAACAGCGAGCCGACCGCCCCGAGCTCGACTCCCACCTTGGCGTGGTTGCGGAACATGCCAAAGCCCATGTAGTGGAGGGATTCGTACTCGATCATCTGCACATCGCGGTTGGAGGCCAAGTCCAAGCTCAAGCCTAGAACGTATTCCCTCACTTCGGGATTGGCCGGGCACAGGCAACCCGGATAGCGATCCCCAAACGCGCCGAGCAAGGCGCAGTCTGGATGCTGCTTGGCCATGTAGTGGTTGTGCAGGGGCACGGTCCACGAGATCAGGTCCAGACCACGCGCACGGCAGGCCGCGGCAATGACCCGTACTGGATCTGAGTCGTCGGCCAGGGGATGCACGTGCGGCTTGATCTTGGTGCCCTGGTACAACGCGCGCTGAGGCTGGAAGTAGATGGCGTCCTCGCACCCAGAAAAGAGCTTTTTGCCGGGTATATGAGTGCGCAGTTGATCGTACGTGTGATAGACCGTGGCCAGGCTAATCGCATCCAGCCCTACCTCTTCCTTGAGGAAACCGATGACGCGGTCCACCCCCTCGTCGATCACATCCCAAGGATAGGTCCACATAGTCGTATGAATCATGGTTATAGCTCCTTTTTCGTCGAATGGCTAGCGCAACCGGTGCGCCTCGGCCTGCCACACGCGCCAATACCCCCGCAGACGCCGAGTGAACGCTCGGGGCCGTTCCGAGTAGATGCGGTCGCCTAGCAGACGCGCCGCGCGCTGCATCCGGGAACGCTCGGCGCCAATCCGCCTTTCCAGCGCCTGCCGTGTGGCCGTGGCTCCAGCCCGCGGAAACTCGGCCAGAACCGCGTGCAATACGGCCAAATCGCGATCCTCGCCCAGCAAATTCCCTAGCCGGTCCAGTTCGTCGGCCAGGGCCTGCATAACCGGCGGCCAGATAGGCTCTAGTATTTGGCTGTGGTACCACAGGTATTTCACCTGCTTGCGCCAGTCGTGGAACGCCTCGTCGCTGGGCAGCGCGTAGGCCGCGGCAAAATCGCGCCGACCCCGCGCATATATCCGCTGCAACCCCCCCCGAATCCCTCCCCAACCCGGGCTCTGTACGTTCCAATGTTCCAAGCGGTCGCGGGCCTGCGCGAGCTCGGCGGTCGCCTCCTGAACGGCCCGATCGCGGCTAGCCGCTTGACCATAGGCCCGATCGCGGCGCTCCACCAACCACACCCGCACCCGCGCAAACCGGCTCTTCGGGACCGCTTGGCCCAAGCCTTCAACCAAGCGGTCCAAGGTCTCGACCAGCACCGCGGCATCGCGCAGCCCCGAAAGCCGCTGACCAGCGGCCCGATAGCACTGGTTTTCTAGGGCGTATCCCTCGTCTCCGAGGTCGCCGCGGACCAAGCGCACCAAGGCCCGCAGGCGCTTGATGGCCTTGCGCGCCTCGTGAATGTGCTCGTCTAGTTTGCCGTCCTGACAGCCGAGATGCTCGAGGGCCTTATCGAGCTGTCCTGCGGCCATCCGCCGAACCCCGGCGGGCACGCGCTCATCCTGTCTCAGGCGATATTCCATAGTGCTAGGTTAGTGGTCAGTGACCACTGTATCATCGCGTCACAACTTCAGCCTCTTAAAAATGCGCTCGGGGATGCTCTTGATCCCGAGCATGATCCAGCGCCAAAAAAACGGCGTGTAGAGCACGTCTTTCTTTTGCCGATAAGCGCGCACGATGTCGGCAGCTACTCGCTCCGGCGAAGCGACCAAAAACAACCCCTCTAGCCCTTCCGTCATAGGTGTATCGACGAACCCAGGCTTGACTGTCAGCACGTGTACGGACGTCGCGGCCAGCCGATGGCGCAATCCTTGCAAGAAAATCGACAGCCCTCCCTTAGCCGAACCATACGCGTAATTGCCCTGACGGCCTCGGTCGCCAGCCACAGACGAAATGGCGATGATGCCAGTCGGCGCACCCCTTTCCTCCAGATAATTAGCCAAATGCGCCAGCGCAATGGCCGCGCCGGTGAAATTGGCGTTGAGGATGTGCGCTAGCTCCTCGGCATCGCGCTGCGCGGTGCGCTCGTCGCCGAGATAGCCGAAGGCGAGGACGACCAAGTCGAAGGGGCCGCCGCGCGCGTGAACCTGCTGCGGCAAGCGCGCCAACGCCGCAAAGTCCAAGGCGTCGAACTCGAACAGTTCCACTCGGCAGGCGCGTCTGAGTCGCAAGTCCGCCGCAAAAGGCTCCAGCGCGCGGGACCCGCGGGCAGCCAGCGCAAAGTCCCAGCCGTCGAGGCGCTCGACGATAGCTTGGGCAATCGCCGACTTCGCCCCCAAAACCAAGGCCCTCACGTAATCCCCAAGCGGTCGGACAAACAAGAGCGGAAGCGGCATTCCGGGTCGTATTTGCGTTTGACCGCTTTGAATTGTTCCAGTTGCGGATACATGACAGCGAAATCCTCCCTTTCCAAAATGGCGTCCTTGGCCAGATAGACGCGGCCTTTGGCTTCGACGATGATTTTGTTCAATGCACGCAAGAAGGGAATCGTCCCGCCATCGCGCAAGGGGATGTCCAGCGCGAGGGTATAACCCGCAATGGGAAAAGAAAGCAAGCCCGCGCTCGGTGGCCCAAAGGTCTTGAGCACGGCCAACGACGAAGCCACCCCGGCGCGGGCGATGCGCCCGAGCAGGTCGGCGATCACTTCCGCGCCATCAGCATAGGGCACGGCGACTTGGTACTGCAAAAAGCCCCGGCGGCCGTACAGGCGGTTCCAGTTGCCGATGGCGTCGAGCGGATAGAAATACGGGTCGTAGTGAACCAGCGCATCGGTCGCCCGGCGCACTTGGCGGTGATAATAGAGCGCGTTAAATGCCTTCAGGGACTTGGCATTGAGCACGCCGCCGGGCAAGAAAAACGGCACGGCCCAGCGTCCCTCGCCGCCGAGGGCAAAGGGCTGCTTGCCCTTGAGTTGGCGCGCCTCGGCGTGTTCCCCGAGCAGTACGCGACCGCGCCCTAACTTCCGGCCCGTTTGCAAGCCATCGACCCACGCGACCGAATAGGTGTACTGATGCTGCGTCTCCGTACAGACGCGGCACGTCTCGGCCCAATTCGCGGTCTTAATGGCACGCTGCCGAAGATACGCCGACGGCACCTTTTTTAGCCGCAGCGTCGCCGCATAGATAAATCCCGTCAAGCCCATGCCGCCGAGCGTGGCCCAAAACAGGTCGGCGCACTCGGTGCGCGAGCAGCGCACAAGCGAGCCATCGGCCAACACCATGTCCAGCGTTTCGACAAAGGAAGCAATAGATCCCTCGGCGTGGTGGTTTTTGCCGTGTACATCGGCGGCAATGCAGCCGCCGAGCGTGGGGAACTTGGTCCCCGGCGTAACGGGTGGAAAAAAGCCTTGGGGCAGGGCAAAGCGGATGATCTCCGCAAAGGTAATGCCGGCTTGGGCGCGCAACAGCCCGCGCTGCGGATCAAAGTCGAGCAGGTGCTTGAGGTGCAGCGTGGAGACGACGCGCTCGTACAGGCAGGCGTCGCCGTAGGAGCGGCAATTGCCCTGGGGCAAAATCCGAGTCGCGGCCGCGCGACCGAGGTCGCTTAGATAGCGCGCCCGCTGAACCGAGGCGGCGACGAGCGGGTATAGCCCCCAGCCGGAAGTAGCGATTTTCTCGTCCAATAGTCGAAGTGGGTCGGGAGGTTCCGGTGCTGCCAGTCGAATCATCTCACACCTAAAGCCCCGGTGCGTAAGAAAATATAACCTATCTGCCAAAAAGCAGGGCTAAGTGCCATCTAGCACAGCCCGCCCTATACCTTTCTCCCATATTGACCTATCTTCTCTTGCATGTCCAACGCTGAGCGAATGCGACCATGCAGACAACCCTTGCGCCGCAAATCATAGAGCCTCTTGTCCGCGGCGAATGCGCCGATGTGTTCTCGGCTTTGGGTATGCACCCGTTAGACGACGGATGGGTCGTGCGCACGTTCTTGCCCGAGGCCGCGAGCGTACAGGTCGTGGAGCGAGGGGGACTAGGCGCGAGTTTTCCAGCGACCAAGACTCACGCCGAAGGGCTGTTCGAGGCGCGGATTGTCGGCCGCAGTACGCCCTTCGCGTACCATTTAAAGATAACCGACGCGCAGGGCGCGGTGCGCTGCTGCCGCGATCCGTACTCGTTCTGGCCGCAACTCGCGCCCCACGACCAACACCTCTTCAACGAAGGAACGCACTACCGCGTCTATGAAGTGCTGGGGGCGCATCCGCGCTGCATCGACGGAGCCGAGGGCACGTACTTCGCGGTGTGGGCACCGAGTGCCCGCCGGGTCAGCGTGGTCGGCGATTTCAACGGCTGGGACGGTCGGCGGCACTGCATGCGCTCGCTAGGCGCGTCCGGGGTCTGGGAACTGTTCGTCCCGGCGGTGGGCGCGGGCGCACTCTACAAGTACGAAATCCTCAGTCGCGCTGGCACCGTGCTGCTCAAAAGCGATCCCGTTGCCTTTGCCACCGAGCAACCGCCGCGCACCGCTTCCGCCGTCGGCCAAAGCAATGCGTTTGCCTGGCACGACGACGCATGGATGGCCGTGCGACCAGAGCGCAACTGGGCGGAAGCACCCGTCGCCATCTACGAAGTGCATCTCGGCTCTTGGCGTCGCAACGGCAGTGCCTATCTCGACTATCGCACGCTGGCTCACCAGTTGGTCGCCCACGTGGCCGCACTGGGCTTTACCCACATCGAACTGATGCCGGTGGCCGAGCATCCCTTCGACGGCTCGTGGGGCTATCAAGGAACCGGGTATTTCGCTCCGAGTGCGCGCTTTGGCCGCCCCGAAGATTTCGCTTATTTCATCGACTGCTGCCATCGCCACGAAATCGGCGTGATTCTCGATTGGGTGCCCGCGCACTTTCCCAGCGACGCCCACGGCTTGGCCCACTTCGACGGCACCAACCTCTACGAACACCGCGACCCGCGCCAAGGGCGACATCCCGATTGGCAGACCTGCATATTCAACTATGGCCGCGCCGAAGTCCGCTCCTTTCTCATTTCCAACGCCCTGTTTTGGCTCGAACGCTTTCACCTCGACGGCCTGCGGGTCGATGCCGTGGCCTCCATGCTCTACCTCGACTACTCGCGCTTGGAAGGGGAATGGGTGCCCAACGCCTATGGTGGGCGCGAAAACCTCGAAGCCATCGCCTTCCTCCGCCAGCTCAACACAGCCATCGGCGAGCATTGCCCCGGGGCCTTGATGATCGCCGAGGAGTCAACGGCTTGGCCGCAGGTCTCCCGACCCGTTCACAGCGGCGGCCTCGGCTTTGGCTTCAAGTGGAACATGGGCTGGATGAACGATGTGTTGCGCTACATGCAGCGCGACCCGATCCACCGCCGCCACCACCAATCCGACCTGACCTTTGGCATGCTCTACGCCTATTGCGAAAACTTCGTGTTGCCGCTGTCGCACGACGAGGTGGTACACGGCAAGCGCTCGCTCCTAAGCAAAATGCCCGGCGACGCTTGGCAGCAACGGGCCAACTTGCGCTTGCTCTACGGTTTTATGTACGGGCACCCAGGCAAAAAACTGCTGTTTATGGGGGCCGAACTGGCCCAGTGGGCAGAATGGGATCACCAAAGCGAACTACACTGGCACTTACTCGACGACGAGCGCCATCGCGGCGTCTATCGCTGGCTCTGCGACCTCAACCAACTCTATCGCCGCTGCGCCGCCTTGCACCGCACCGATGCGTATCCCGATGGTTTTGAATGGATCGACTGCTCGGACGCCGCGCAGAGCGTCGCGGCTTTTACGCGCCGCGCCAAAGGCGAAAAACCCCTGATCTTCGCGTGCAATTTCACCCCGGTCCCCCGCGCAAACTACCGGCTCGGGTTGCCGGTCGCCGGGCCGTATCGCGAGGTGCTCAACAGCGACGCTGAAATCTACGGCGGCAGCGGCGTGGGGCACGGTGGCTGGGTGCATACCGAACAAGCCGCCTGCCACGGCCAGCCGCATTCGGCGCGGTTGCACCTGCCGCCGCTGGGCGTATTAGTGCTAGAGCCTAGTTAACTTGCCATGCTCGAGATACTTTCACCCGTCACCAGCGAACTGCGGCGGCTCGGCAAACAGCGGCTTGCGCTGGTCGGCGGCGGCGTCTTGGTCGGCGCGGTTGTAGTCGCGCTGCTAGCCCCGCTATTGGCCCCGTACGATCCGCTGGCGCAAGACCTCTACGCGCGCTTGCAGCCCCCGTCGGCTAGCCACTGGCTGGGCACGGACGACTTTGGCCGCGACATCTTCAGCCGCATCGTGTACGGCGCACGCATCTCGTTGCGAATCGGGCTAGTCGCCATCGCGCTGGCCGCTTCCGCTGGCACCTTGCTCGGCCTCGTGGCCGGGTATCGCGGCGGGATCGCCGACATGCTCATCATGCGGCTGATGGACCTGATGCTGGCGTTTCCCAGCATCCTCTTGGCCATTGCCATCGTCGCGGTCCTCGGGCCGAGCATCGACCATGCCATTCTCGCCGTCAGCATCGTGTTAGTACCGCAATTTGCCCGCCTTATGCGCTCGTCCGTGCTGACCGTGCGCGAGGCCACCTACGTCGAAGCCGCACGCGCGTTGGGGGCACGCGAGTCGCGGCTGCTGTTCTACAGCATCTTGCCCAACTGCACGGTCCCGCTCATCGTGCAAGCCACGCTCAGCTTGGGCACGGCCATCCTCGACGCGGCCGGGTTGAGCTTTTTGGGCTTGGGCGCCCAGCCGCCGACCCCTGAGTGGGGAGCTATGCTGTCCGGTGGACGCGAATTGCTCTTGCAAGCACCTTGGGTCATGGCCTTTCCCGGCCTGGCCATCTTCGCAGTCGTCTTAGCAATCAACCTCTTTGGCGACGGGCTGAGAGACGCCTTGGATCCGAAAATTACCTGATGGGGCGTTGAAAGATGAAAAATGCCCTCCCCCTAGTCTGCGTCCTAGCGCTGTCCGTGGGCGGCTGCGCGGCCCTGCGGGGGCCTAATGCGCCTACTTCGGCCGAGCCGACGGCCGCCGACCAAGCCATGCAGTACTTCGTCAAGGCCAAGGTCTTTGAAGCGCAACACAACTATCTCGGCGCCATAGTCGCCCTGCGCAACGCGGCCGACCTCGACCCGACCTCGCCCACCATCTACGCCCGCCTCGCTTACAATTACCAGCGCATTGACGACCCCCACATGGCCGTCCATTTTGCCCTCAAGGGCTTGGCATTGGACGGTAGCCAAGTGCGGTTGCGCCGGTTGCTGATTCGCATCTTGGAGAGCGATGGCGACCGCGAAGGGGCCATCGCTCACATTGAAGAGTTACTGCGCTACGAGCCAGACAACTGGCCGCTCTACCGCCACTTGGCCTATCTCTACTTTGAAACGGGCCAAACCGAGCGCGTTGCTCCGCTCCTCAAGAAGGTGCTCGTCCAAGAGCGCGTACCACCGGAGGTCAAGGTGGATATCGCCAGCATTTTTGCGCGCATTGACCAGCAAAAAGAAGCCGAGCGCATCTATCGCCGAGTCCTCGCGGCCGACCCTATGGTCGAGGACGCTTGGCTGGGTTTGGCCGAGATCAAGCTGGCCCAGGGACATCGCCACGAGGCCATTGCCATCTACCGCGAAGCCGCCGGCCACCTACCCGACAGCAGCATCCCCTACTACTTAGCGCGCCTGATGGTCACCGAGCACGACCTAAAGGACATCCTCGCCGAAGAAGGGGCCGAGGTGCTCTACCACTTGGGCGTAGCCTTGTCCGAGGCCGGTCAGTACGACCAAGCCACGTTGGTCTTTAAGCGCATCGTCGAGATGCAGCCCCAAACGGTCGGGCAGTGGACCGATCTAGCGCGCTACTACATCTACCTGGAGGACTACGACTCGGCCACGGCGGTCCTCAGCCAAGCGGCCGAGGTCATGCCCGACAGCAGCGCGATCTACCTGTACTGGGGGACGGCCCTCGAAAGCATCGAGCGCTACGACGAGGCCATCGCCGTGTACCAGCGCGGCCTTGAGCATCTGCCCGACGCGGTCGATCTGTACCTGTACTGGGGGCTGGCACTAGAGCAACAAGACGCTTGGGCCGAAGCAATAGCCGTCTACAGCCAAGCCCTTGCCGCTTCTCCAGGCCACGCTGCACTACACGTGCGGTGGGGCATCAGCCTCGGGCGGCAGGGACAGTGGGAAAACGCGCTGGCCCAATACGAAACAGCGGCCGCGCTCGATTCCGAGTACAGCCCAACCTTTCTGCACTGGGGCATCGCGCTAGAGGAACTGGAGCACTGGGAAGCAGCCCTTGAAAAGCTGAATCAGGCCGTTGCCCTCGCCAACGACAAAAGCCGCGCACTCTTTTACCTCGGAGCCTGCTACGAACAGGCTTCGCGCAAGCTGGGCCGCGCCGAGTACTTTGACCGCGCCGTAGAGACCTTTCAAAGCCTGTTGGAGGTCGAGCCAAACGATGCGTACGCGCTCAACTATCTCGGCTACATGTACGCGGACAAAGGTGTGCGGCTGACAGAAGCGGTTGCACTCTTGGAAAAGGCGCTCGCCCTCCAACCCGACAACAGCGCGTTTCTCGACAGCATCGGCTGGGCCTATTTCCGCCTCGGCGAGTTAGCGCAAGCCGAACACTACCTGCAACAAGCCTTAGAACATATGGACGAGGGCGATCCCGAAGAGCAGGCCGTGATCTTCGACCACGCCGGCGACATTGCCAGCGCCCTCGGCAAAATGGACGAGGCGCACACCCATTGGCAAAAGGTGCTGGAACTCGAGCCGGACAACGAAGAGGTCCGGCGCAAGCTACGGCCATGATACACGTCGGGGCAAAGTGGTTCGCGCTCTGCGGCCTTGCGCTAGCCTGCGCACCGCCGCTGGTGGTCCGGGAAGGCTGGGATGCGACCCAAGGACCGGCGGCCCTGCTCGCGGCCTCGGCAACCCTGGAACAGTTCGCGGATTTGACGGCGGAAGCGGCCCTAGAGCTGCGACGCGGCGAGGTCCGCGCTCGGGGCACAGCCCTCTTGCAGCTCGTCAATCCAGATCTATTCCGCGTCGAGGTGCGCGGCCCTTTCTTTACGCACATCTTTACCGCTCTCCTCGAAGGCGACAGCCTGACTGTGTACGGCCGGGGCATGGACCAGCCCTTAAAAGGTCCCCTGCATGGCCGACTGCTAACCGCGCTGACCGGGCTAGATTGGGGCTCCTGCGACCTGCGCTACGCCTTGCTGGGCTTCGTCGAACCCGGTTCCATCGTCGAGCCGGTCGAGTATCCGCAGGCCGACCAGGCGAAGGTCGCACTCGCGGGCGGGCGTCAGGCGTGGCTGGATATGCGCCGCGGCTTGGTGTTGCGCGAGAGCATCCTCCTACCCGAAGGCGAAGTCCTGCTCCGCGAACTCAAAGAATACCGGCGCGAGCAAGCGCTCTATCTGCCGCACCGAGTGGAAATACGTCAGCGCGATGTCCGGCTGACTTTGTCCTACAAAAACTACGCTTTCAACCGCGGCTTGAATGCCGAACAGTTGCGACGCGGTATGCCTTAGAAGCGTTTTTAAAATTATTCTTATTGTTTTTTTGATCCCCCAAAAGCCTAGTAGTACTGGAGTCTCGCCCGCGGAAAACGCCCGATCGAGGAACCGCTCGACGGCCCATTGAAGCAGTCCGACGAGAATTTTAACAGTGCCAGTATTAGTTCGGCCAAGACGACCGGGGCAACCTAGCGGCGACAGGTATGTATTTTTAGCACCGAATCGTTTGACAGTTTTAGGCCCTCGTGCGTAAGTTAAAAGCGGGTATTTCAATCATACATTCTGGGCAAAAAATTCCATGAACAAACTCAAAGTAGGCATGATCGGCGGCGGCGGCCCTGATTCCTTTTTCGGCATGGTCCACAACCGCGCCATCGCGCTCGATGCCAGCCGCGAATTAGTCGCGGGTGCGCTGCGCTCCAACCCAGCGGCGGCCCTGCGCGCGGCCGACGACTACGGCATCGCGGGTTATCCCACCTATCAGGCGCTATTAGAGTCGGTGCAAAGCGGCGAGCAAGCCCTCGATTACATCACCATCGTCACCCCTAACTTCGCTCACTACGAGCCAGCCAAAGCCTTTTTGCAGGCCGGCATCCCAGTGCTCTGCGAAAAACCCATCACCACGACGGTTGCCCAAGCCGAGGATTTGGCACAAATCGTCGAGCGCGAGCAGGTGCCCTTTGTGCTGGCCCATACTTATACGGGCCATCCCATGATGATGCTGGCCAAGGAAATGATTCAAAGCGGCGAAATCGGCCCAGTCCGCAAGGTCGTTTCTTGGTACAATCAGGGCTGGCTGGCCAAAGCCCTCGAACAGACCGGCCAACAGCAGGCGTCTTGGCGCACCGATCCAGCGCGCACGGGCATTTCCAACTGCGGCGGCGACATTGGCACCCACGCCTTTATCGCCGCGACTTGGGTGACCGGACTGGCCATCGAGCGGGTCTCGGCGCGGCTCAACACCTTTGTCGAAGGCCGCGTACTCGACGACGACTTCAACGTGATCGGCGAGCTGGAAAACGGCGGCACCGCGCTGATCACAGCCACGCAGATCGCGGTTGGCTACCGCAACGACAACGGCTTCCGCGTTTTCGGCACCACCGGCTCTATCGAATGGCATCAAGAGCGCGCCGAATGCCTGTTGGTGCGCCACGGTGATGGCCGCGACATTACCTACTGGATTGGCGCTGAATTCGATTTGCCCGCGTCGGTCGCCTCGTACTTGCGGGTGCCCTCTGGACACCACGAGGATTTCTTTCCGGCCCTCGCCAACCTCCACACCACCATGGAGCGGCGCATCCGCGCACGTCGTGGCGAGCAGGACGTGCCCGCGGCCTTTCCGCATCCGAGCGTACAGGAGGGGGTAGCCGGTATGAAATTCGTCGCCGCCGCCGTACAATCGTCCAACAACCAGGGCGCGTGGACGCAGGTTTAGTGCGACGATCTTTGAAACTTTATTAAATTCTAAGTAGGTAGAGTTCCACAAACCCTTTTCAGGAGAATTTTCCATGAAACTGCTTTACGCTGTCTGCATTGGGGCCGTTTTGTTCGCCGCCTGTGCAGACCGAGATCCCCTATCCTCGGCTAGCCCAGCGGGCAAGGTGACGACCTCTTCCGATGCGGCCTCTGGCCTGCCTGAGCCGCGAGTGGCCGCGCAATTCACCGTGCGGATCGAAAACCTCGGCACCCTCCTCGCGCCCGGCGCGTGGGTTGCCCAACGCGGTGGAACGCCTCTGTTCATCAATGGTCGGCGCGATCGCGGCGCCGGACTCGAAGCCCTCGCCGAAGACGGCAATCCCGCCGAGCTAGCCGCACACCTCTATCCCAACAGCGGGATTTTCAACACGCCCGTGGGAGCCGACGGCCCCGGGCCGCTGACGCCAGACCACGCCTATGAGTTCACCTTTGTCGCGCGGCCCGGCGACCGACTGTCTTTCGCCACCATGTACGTACAATCCAACGACCTGTTCTTGGCACCCGGCGACACTGGCATTGCCCTGTTCGCCGACAATGGCCTGCCGATAAGTGGCGACATTACCGATCAGATCGGGCTGTGGGATGCCGGTACGGAAGTCAATGAGGAGCCGGGCGTAGGCGAGCACCAAGCACCGCGTCAGGCCGCGGCCAACACCGGCGCGGACGAAGGCGGCACGGTGCGCTTAGTCGACGATGAGTTCACCTATCCGGCCGTGACCGACATCGTAAGCGTCACCGTCACTTCCATAGGCGGTGCGTTCATAGATAAAAGCGACAGCGACATGGACCGCACCATAACAGCCGCCACCGCCGTCGATCGGGAGACGTTAGCGGCATTTGTCTTGCGGGCCAAAGCGATGTTGGAAGCACTCACGGACGAAGAGGTTTTAGCGGCTTTTGAAACCTTCCGCACGGAAGGCCAGTGGAAAAGCGGTTCGATTTATTTATTCGTCTCCGATTTGCAAGGCAACATGATTTTTCACGGAGAAGATCCAAGTCTCGAAGGCCAAAACCTGATCGACCTTGAAGACCTCAATGGGGTCAAGATCACCCAAGAGCTCCTCGCGCAGGTGGCCAATGGCGGCGGCTTTGTCGAGTACCTATGGGATGATCCGAGCGTAGAAGGCGACGAAGACCGCAGTTCGCCGAAGGTAAGCTATGCCGCTCCGCTCAGTGTATTGGGGCGGGATTTAGCCATCGGGTCGGGCGTTTATCCGAAAACAGCCGGCATGGATGGCGATGGAGACACCGACGGCGATGGAGACACCGACGGCGATGGAGACACCGACGGAGACGGAGATACCGACGGAGACGGCGACATGGACGGAGACGGAGACACCGACGGCGATGGAGACACCGACGGCGATGGAGACACCGACGGAGACGACACTTCTGATGGGCTCGACACTTCCGAGCGGACCTTATCTTCCGATGAGGCGGCTGGCTTGGAGGAACCGCGCCCTCGAGTAGAATTCACCGTGCGGATCGAAAACCTCGGCACTCTCCTCGCGCCCGGCGCGTGGGTTGCCCAACGCGGTGGAACGCCCCTGTTCATCCGTGGTTATCCTGATCGCGGCGCCGGACTCGAAGCACTCGCCGAAGACGGCAATCCCGCCGAGCTAGCCGCGCACCTACCGGGAAACAGCGGGGTTTTCAACACGCCCGTAGGAGCCGACGGCCCCGGACCGCTGACGCCAGACCACGCCTATGAGTTCACCTTTGTCGCTCGTCCCGGCGACCGGCTGTCTTTCGCCACCATGTACGTGCAATCCAACGACCTGTTCTTAGCACCCGGCGACACTGGCCTTGCCCTGTTCACCGCCGACGGCCAGCCCATCAGTTGCGACGTTACCGATCATATCAGGCTGTGGGATGCCGGTACGGAAGTCAATGAGGAGCCGGGCGTGGGCGAGCACCAAGCACCGCGTCAGGCCGCGGCCAACACCGGCGCGGACGAAGGCGGCACGGTGCGCTTAGTCAACGATGGGTTCACCTATCCGGCCGTGACCGACATCGTAAGCGTCACCGTCACCTCCATAGGCGGTGTGTGCGGCGACAGCGACATGGACGGCGACATGGACGGCGACGGAGACATGGACGGCGACGGAGACATGGACGGCGACGGCGATATGGACGGCGACGGCGATATGGACGGCGACGGCGATATGGACGGCGATGGCGATATGGACGGCGACGGAGACATGGACGGCGACGGAGACATGGACGGCGACGGAGACATGGACGGCGACGGCGATATGGACGGCGACGGCGATATGGACGGCGACGGAGACATGGACGGCGACGGAGACATGGACGGCGACGGCGATATGGACGGCGACGGCGATATGGACGGCGACGGCGATATGGACGGCGACGGAGACATGGACGGCGACGGCGATATGGACGGCGACGGCGATATGGACAGCGACGGCGACATGGACGGCGACGGCGATATGGACGGCGACGGAGACATGGACAGCGACGACACTTCTGACGGGCTCGTCACTTCCGAGCGGACCTTATCTTCCGATGAGGCGGCTGGCTTGGAGGAACCGCGCCCTCCAGCACAATTCACCGTGCGGATCGAAAACCTCGGCACTCTCCTCGCGCCCGGCGCGTGGGTTGCCCAACGCGGTGGAACGCCCCTGTTCATCCGTGGTTATCCTGATCGCGGCGCCGGACTCGAAGCACTCGCCGAAGACGGCAATCCCGCCGAGCTAGCCGCGCACCTACCGGGAAACAGCGGGGTTTTCAACACGCCCGTAGGAGCCGACGGCCCCGGACCGCTGACGCCAGACCACGCCTATGAGTTCACCTTTGTCGCGCGTCCCGGCGACCGGCTGTCTTTCGCCACCATGTACGTGCAATCCAACGACCTGTTCTTGGCACCCGGCGACACTGGCATTGCCCTGTTCGCCGACGATGGCCTGCCTATCAGTGGCGACATCACCGATCATATCAGGCTGTGGGATGCCGGTACGGAAGTCAATGAGGAGCCGGGCGTGGGCGAGCACCAAGCACCGCGTCAGGCCGCGGCCAACACTGGCGCGGACGAAGGCGGCACGGTGCGCTTAGTCGACGATGGGTTCACCTATCCGGCCGTGACTGACATCGTACACATCACCATCACCGCCGAAGGCTTGGGTGGCTGAGATAACGCAGTGCCAGCGACATAGGCACTGTTAAACGCGAAAAGTGGAGGTAACGGCTTTGTTCGTTGCCTCCACTTTTTTATTTTTCGGGAGCGTACGTGTGTGACGAATGTGGGGTCGAGTCAAGCGTGGAGCACGTGCTGTATCCTACCTCTTCAGTCGCAAATGCCCGCCCTACCTAAGAAGCCTTTTTAAAATTCTCGTCGGACTTTTTCAACGGGCAGTCGAGAGGTTCCTGGATCGGGCGTTTTCCGCGGGCGAGACTCCATTACTACTAGGCACTTTTTGGGGCTCAAAAAACAATAAGAATAATTTTAAAAACGCTTCTAAGCATGTTTCACCAACTGTCATCGAGGAGAGCGAATGTGATGCCCAAAATGCTAAAAGCCGTCGCACTGGCGGCGGGGATCGCCGGTCCGTTGATCGCGCAGCAAAACCCCCCCGGCTTGGACTGGCGACAGATCCAAACCGAGCAATTCAAAGTCGTTTTCCCCGCGGCAATCACCGCCGATGCCCAACGGGTAGCCAATACGCTCGAACACATTTACGGCCCGGTCGCCAAAACACTGCAGGGGCCGCACAAGCCGCTCGATGTGGTGTTGGTCAACCAACTGACTCAGCCCAACGGCTTTGTCGCCTTGGCACCGCGCCGCAGCGTGTGGTTCAGCACCCCGCCCCAAAACGCGGGGCTACTCAGCGGCGAGTGGTACCAGTTGCTGGCAGTCCACGAGATGCGGCACGTGGTGCAATTCGACCGCATGCGCCGGGGCCTCGTCCGCCTAGCGTGGCTCCTGTCCGGCGAACAGGGCCAAGCCGCGGCGAGTGCCCTATTGGTGCCATCGTGGTTTTGGGAGGGGGATGCCGTGGGGGTCGAGACGGCGCTGAGCGAAACCGGACGGGGGCGCGTACCCCGGTTTGCTCTGGACATCCGGGCACTGCTTTTGGCGGGACGGCGCTATTCCTATTACAAGGCCTACCACCGCTCGTACCGCGATTGGTCCCCGGATCACTACTCGCTGGGGTATTTTATGACGACCTACGTCAAGCGCCGCTATGGGCCGGAGATCTGGGACAAGGTGCTAGGCCGCACCGCGAGGTGGGGGTTCCACCCCTTTGCCTTTAGCCGGGCACTCAAGAAGTACACTGGAGCCAGCACCGCCCAGACCTACGAGCAGACGATGGACGAGCTGACCGAGCTGTGGCAGACCCAGCAAAAAGACCTGCCCACGACGCGGGCCCGGGTGCTCGCCGGGCAGAGCCGGTCGGGCATCTGGACCAACTACCAACACCCACAACCGCTCGCTGACGGCAGCGTACTGGCGAGCAAAAGCGGCTTGGCCGACCCGGCAACGCTGGTGCGACTATACCCCACCGGCCGCGAGGAACGCACGCGCTTTTACCAATCGCTTGGCAGCATCCGCGTGGGCGGCGATAAAGTAGCTTGGAACCGCTCTACCCCGGACCGGCGCTGGGGCTTTCGCGACTATTCCGATGTGATGGTGCTCGACATCAACAGCGGCCAGACGCGCCAACTCACCCACAAGGCCAAGCTGTTCGCCCCGACTCCTTCTGCTGATGGCACGCGCATCGCCGCCGTTGAATTCGGCCCGGACCGGCGCTGTCACTTGGTGCTGTTGGAGACCGCCAGTGGTGCCGAGCAAGCCCGTTTCTCAGCACCCGACGGGGTCTTGTGGCGCACCCCAGCGTGGTCGGCGGACGGGCGCTATATCGCCGTGGTGCGGCAGGATACACTCGGCAATGCCATCGAGCGCATTGACGCGACCAAGGGCCAAGGGCAGATCGTGCTGCCGCACACGCACGACGATATAGGCGGGCCGGTTTTCTGGGATTCCTACCTGCTGTTCGACTCGCCCTATGGGGGGATTGACAACATCCACGCGGTCCATCTGACGAGCGGGGCGCGCTACCAAGTGACCTCGCGACCGCTGGCCGCAATCCACGCGGCCGTGTCCGGCGATTCGCTTCTGTTTCAAGAGTACACCGTTGATGGCTACCGCATCGCGGTCATGCCCTTAGACCCGGCGACTTGGACGCCGATTGAGCAGGTCGCAGACCGCCAAGTGCGCTATTACGAACCGCTGATCGCCCAAGAGCAGGGCGGCCCGGTGTTAGCCGACATCCCACAGCGGATCTATCCGGTGAGCGGCTATCGGCCGCTGGGCCATCTGCTCAGGGTTCACAGCTGGTCTTACAGTCCCTTGCCGCCGCGCTATGCCCTCAGTCTCACGTCCAGCGATTTGCTCAATCTCAGCAGCGTACAGGGCGGAGTCGAATACAACCACAACGAGCGTGCCTTCAGCGCCGTGGGCGATTTTAGCCTCGCGGCGTGGTATCCCATCTTCAGCGTCGGCGGGCGCTGGGGCGAGCGGGTCGGAGACTACAAGATCAAAACGAGATCAACAGAAGGCGACAGCCTCAAGGTCAAAACGGACAAGTGGACTGAAAAGAGCCTAAGTGCTGGCGTTGAATTGCCCTTGAATTTTTCTCGCGGCCCGTGGCAGTCTTTCGTCTATTTGAGTGCAAAGGCAGAATGGGCCGACATCGACAGTAGGGATGCCCTCAACCGGCCCGAAGATGACCTCTTTTGGCCCGACTCAAGCAGTGTCAACCAAGCAATACAAGGCGTGTTGACAGAAAACCACAACGGACGCTTTGCGCCGCTGACGTACCAACTAACTTTCGGGCGGGCGCGCCACCCAGCCCACCGCGATCTGGCCCCGGCTTGGGGTCAGAGCCTACAGCTAATCTACCGCCACACGCCCTTTGCCGGCGACTACGACGGCACCTTGCTGTCGGGGCGATTGGGGTTGCTCTTTCCCGGACTGACGGCCCACCACAGCCTACAGCTAGCGGGTGGTTACGAGTGGCAGGACCCAGCCGGGGCCGATGCCCTTCCCTACCGCTTTGCAAGCGAACAGCCCTTTATCCGCGGCTACGACTACGAGTTTCACCAGCGCTTCTACCAAGGGGCGGCCAACTATGCGCTGCCGCTGTCGTACCCAGACTGGAACTTGGGGGCGCTAGTGTACCTCCAGCGCGTCAAGGTCAACCTCTTTTGCGATTACGCTCGGGGTGAGGACCAGGCGCAACCTCCCAAAATCTACCAAACGGCCGGGGCCGAACTGACGGCTAATTTCCATCCTTTTTCACAGTCGATCCCACTCGATATGGGCATGCGCTACGCCTACCGCTTTGAGGAAGGGGATTCGCGCTATGAATGGGTGGTTAATCTCCAAGGATTTTGAGCCGATCGCAAAAAGCCGGGATCGGTTCCGGCGCAGGTATTTTTATTCCTCGTCGTAGCGTATCCGCGGATCCAGCCAAGCGTAGAGCAGGTCGGCGATGAGGTTGGCCAACACAAAGACCGTGGCCAACAGCAAAACCCCGCCCTGCACAGCGCGGAAGTCGCGTGCCTGCACCGCCAAAAAGAGCCAGCGTCCCACCCCCGGCCAAGCGAAAATAGTCTCGGTGATAACCGCGCCCCCGAGCAGGTAGCCGAATTGGAGGGCAATGATCGTAAGCGTGGGGATGAAGGCGTTCTTCAGGGCGTGGCGCACAATCACCACCCGCCGCCGCAAGCCCTTGGCCCACGCCGTGCGGATGTAGTCCTCGCCGAGGACGTCGAGCAGGCTAGCGCGGGTCATGCGCGCAATCACAGCCATGGGAATGGTCCCCAAAGTCAGAGCTGGCAGGAAGAGGTGCCACAGCGCGTCGCCGCAGGCCGCAAAATCGCCCTGTACGAGGGTGTCGATCACGTAGAAATAGGTAATCGGCTCAAAGTAGATATGCGTACTCAAGCGGCCGGACACCGGAAAGATCGGCACGTAAAAGGCCAACAGCAGCACCAGCATCAGAGCCAGCCAAAACACGGGAATGGAAATGCCGGCCGTGGCCAAGATCATGCTGAGCAGATCGGCGATCTTGCCCCGCCGCACCGCAGCCCACAAGCCAGCCGAGATGCCGATCGTCATAGCCAGCAGCATACTGGCCAAGGTTAGCTCGCACGTGGCCGGGAAGCGCTGGACGAGTTCAGTGGTAATCTTCTCGTGAGTGCGAATCGAGCGGCCGAGATCGCCGCTCAACAGGCCAGTGAAGAAGCGGTAGAACTGCACGTGAAAGGGCTGGTCGAGGCCCAGGGTCGCACGCAACTCCGCCAAGCTCTCGGCATTGGCGCGCTCCCCGAGCATGACCTGGGCCGGGTCGCCCGGCACCAAGTGGAGCATCAGAAAAACCAAAAGCGAAATCCCCGCCAGCGTCGGCAAGAACGCGATGAGCCGCCGGAGGACAAAGCGGTACATGGCTCAAGGGGCCAGCGCGGTACTATGAAACCACTTGCTGCCTGTGGGATGCAGCTTGAAACCGGTGACGCGGCGCTGAAAAACCACGGTTTGCGTCGCGTGTACTAGCGGCACCCAAGGCGCGTCCCGGTGGACGATCTCCTGCGCTTGGGCATAGAGTCGCGTGCGCACGCGGCGATCGGTCGAGCGCCGGGCCTCAACGAGCACAGTGTGTAGCTCGGCACTGCGGTAGAAGGCGATGTTCTGGGCTGGCTTGACGGCCGCGGTGGAATCGAGGAGCACGTAGAGGAAGTTGTCTGGGTCGCCGTTGTCGCCGGTCCAGCCCAACAAGGCCATCTGGTGCTGGCCATCGAACACCTTGTCCAAGTACGTCCCCCATTCCCAAGACACAATGCGTGCGCGAATGCCCACCTTTTCCAAGTCGGCCTGAATCGCCTCGGCGATCTTGCTAGGCTGTGGCATATAGGGGCGCGGCACCGGCATGGCCCACAACTCGGTTTCAAAGCCATCGGCATAACCGGCTTCGGCCAGCAAGGCCCGCGCTTGGGCCGGATCATAGCCATAGCCCACAATCGCGTCGTTGTAACTCCACAAGGTCGGCGGGATGGGATTTTTGGCTGGCATGGCCAAGCCCTCGTAAAAATTATCCACCAATGCTTGCTTATCCACAGCGTGGTTGACGGCGCGGCGCACTCGCACATCGTCGAAGGGCTTCTTGTCCATGTTCATGGCCAAGTAGCCGATATTCATGCCCGCCTGGGTCAAAAGGTGGAGGTTGGGATCGGCGCGGATCGGCTCAATGTACTCGGGGCTGAGGTTGTCGAAGCCTTGAATAGTGCCCTGCGAAAGCTCCAAGAAGCGCATCGAGCCTTCCTGAATGGGCTTGAAAATTAGGCGGTCAAGCGGCGGCTCGGGGCCCCAGTAATCGGGATTGCGCTCCAAGACGATGCGCTCGTCTTTGCGCCATTCGACAAAGCGAAAGGGGCCGGTGCCGACCGGGTTTTTGAAGTAATCGCGGCCGTAACGGGCCACCGCCGTGGGACTCACGGCCGAACAGAAGTTCATCGCCAAGTTCGCCAAGAAGGGGGCGTGAGGCTCTCTGAGGCGAATGACAAAAGTCGAGTCGTCCGGGGCTGCTAGCGCGGCGACAATGTCGTCCATGCCCATGGCCTGCCAGTATTTGTACGAGCCGGTGACCTCGTGGAAGGGATGCTCTTTGTCAAACTGCCGCCCGAGCGAAAACAGCATGGCCTCGGCGTTGAAGGGGGTGCCGTCGTGGAAGCGGATCCCCGAGCGCAAGTGGAAGGTCCAGGTGAGCTGATCGTCCGCAATGTCCCAAGAACGCGCAAGCTGCGGCACCACGGCCGTGCTCTCCCTGTCGTAGGTCACCAAAGTCTCGTAGATGTTGTCGCAGACCTTGAACGATTCGCCGTCGTTTTCAATCGCCGGATCTAACCCGATCGAATCCGAGCCGCGACCAAAAACCAAGGTCTGCTGCGGGTGTTCCTCTGGGCCGCAAGCGACGAGGACGGCAGCAACTAGGAGGACGACAAAACCCGGCAACGCTAGTCCTCAAACGCCGCGTCAAAGGCCATGTCCGAAGGCGGAAAATCGACCTGCTTGACGAAGGCGGCCGCTTCGGTCGCGCCGTGGACGCGATCCATGCCGCTGTCTTCCCATTCGACCGACAGCGGGCCTTGGTAGTTGATGCGATTGAGCGCGCGGATGATTTCCTCAAAGTCAATGTTGCCGCGGCCCAACGAGCGGAAGTCCCAATAGCGCCGACGGTCGCCGAACTCGGTGTGCCCGCCAAAAACCCCGGCCTCGGTCGGCGTCGCAGACCAGCCTACGTCCTTCATGTGGACGTGAAAAATGCGGTCGCTGAATCGGTAAATGAACTCGACGTAGTCCACGCCCTGATAGCCGAGGTGGCTGGGATCGTAGTTGAAGCCAAAGGCCGGATGGCCGTCGAGTGCTTGAATGGCGCGTTCGGCCGAGGCCATGTCAAAGGCGATTTCCGTGGGGTGGACCTCCAGCGCAAACTTGACGCCGAGGGCTTGGTATTGGTCGAGTATAGGTTTCCAGCGCGCGGCAAAATCCGCGTACCCAGCCTCGATCATGCTGGGAGATACCGGCGGGAATGAATAGAGCAGGTGCCAAATCGACGAGCCAGTAAAGCCGTTGACCACGTCAACCCCGAGCCGGGCGGCCGCTTGTCCCGTGGCGATCATTTCTTGGGCGGCGCGCTGGCGCACCCCCTCTGGATCGCCATCGCCGAAGATGCGCGGGGGCAGGATGGCTTGGTGGCGGCTGTCGATGGGGTCGCACACGGCTTGGCCGACGAGGTGATTGGAAATGGAAAACAGCGCTAGATCGCATTTTGCGAGCAGTTCGCGCTTGGCCTGGCAATAGGCATCTGTGGCTCGGTCAACCTCAAAGTGGTCTCCCCAGCAGGCCAGTTCCAAGCCATCGTAGCCAAACTCGACGGCCTGTTGGCAGAGAGTCTCAATAGGCAGGTCGGCCCACTGGCCAGTAAAGAGGGTGACAGGTCGCATTGCAATCGCTCCTTGTTGGTGTTGGGATGAAAGGGAGTATATACGCTGGCCGTTGCTTAGGTGTCAAGGCCGGGCCGCTAGCGGCTGAGCGACTTTTCCCGCCGGAGATCAATGTCAAAGATGCGCAGATAGCGGCCCTGAAATTCGCCGATGACTTCTGGAATCTGGTCTTCGTCGAGATCGAGCAGGCCCATGCGCTCGCCAAAAGGCCAAGGTGCCTTCCACTCCAAGTCGAAAAAGCGGGCGTCGAACACGTAGCCGTCGTTGAGCACGATCTCGTCTTCGTCGTCGCCATCTACGTCGCCGATGAGTATCTGATGGGCCGTCAAGTCGGTTTGGTCGCTGCGCCACTGCTCGTACTGGTCGCGGCCATCGTACACGACCAAGCGGCCATCGGCGCAGAACACGAGCTCGGGCTGGGGGTCATCGTCAATATCGCCGATGGTCAGGCTGGTAATGCGGGCGTATTCATTGGGCGAGCTACTCCACAGCAGCGCGTAGTCCTGCGAGTCGAAGTAATACACGCGACCGTGGTCGGTATATGCGACGATCTCGTCGAGCTGATCGTCGTTGATGTCGAGGACGAACACGCCGGCCACAGCCCCTTCGAGATAGTCGCTGTCCCATACTTCGACATAGGTGCCGTCGCGCTCTTCATAGACGTGAAGCCGGCCATCGTTGTCGCCGAGCACGAGGCGGTCTGGGCCTTCGCCCGGCGGCAAGTGCTGGATACTGTCGAATTCGTCTAGGTCGCCGTTATAAGCGGGCCATTCCGCCGCTTGGCTCGACAGCGGGACCAGCCATAACGCGCATAAAATCAATCGCAACATAAGGTCATCACTCCTTGATAGCGGCCGCCCGAGCGGCCTCATATACGGAGAGCAAGGGCACTTGGTGCTGTTGGGCTAGCCGCGCACAATCCTCGTATTCAGGAGCGACCCGGCCGCGGCCGTCCAGATAGCTAAACTTGACGTTGACCTCCCCGTACGGCGTGGCAACAGCGCGGATCTGGCGTTCCAAGACGCGGCGTTCCACTCCGTAGTAGCGCAGGCCGATGGTCGTTGTTTCTCGCAGGACGAGCGCGGCGAGCTCGTCCAGGCGGCCCGCCGGAGCGAGGACGCTGAGCACGTTGCCGGGGCGGCCCTTTTTCATCAGGACCGGCGTGGCGTACACGTCGTACGCGCCCTGCGCTAGCAGCCGATCGAAGAGGTAGCCGTACACTTCTGGATTCATATCGTCGATGTTAGCTTCGATCAGCAGGGCGCGCTCGCTGGCCGGTGCGCGCTCGCCCAAGCGCAGGCGCAAGAGATTGGGGATGGCCTCTAAATCGCGGCGACCCGCACCATAGCCGACGGCCTGTTGGCAAAAGGGCGGCTGCGGCCCAAAAGAACGAGCTAAGGTGGTGATGATCGCGGCCCCGGTCGGGGTGACGAGCTCGGCGCGGATATCGGTCTGTTCGGTCGGCACGTCGCGGCAGAGCGCCAAAACGCCGGGCACCGGCACTGGATAGCACCCGTGTACACAGCGCACAAAGCCCGTGCCAAAGCGCAGCGGCGAAGCGCAAACCTCGTCGACCTCCAAGAGTTGGAGACCGGCCACGGCCCCCACTACGTCTATCAGGGCGTCGAGGGCCCCCACTTCGTGCAGAGCGACTTCGGCGGACGTGGCATTGTGTACCTCGGCTTCGGCGGCGCACAGGCGCTCAAAGATGCGGATGGAGCGCTCCTTGACGACGGCGTCTAAGCGGCTAGCGGCAATGCGGCTGGTGATGTCTTTGAGGTGGGCGTGGGGGTGCGCGGGCGCGGGCGCGCCAGACAGGTCGAGATGGTGTTCAGCGTCGGCCAACGGCGCACCCGCCGCGCAGACCTTGGCGCGGGTGGCGGCAATGGCGTGTCGGGCGGTGGATTCGCGTTCAATGGCGACGCCCTCGACGCCCAGTTTGGCAATTTCTCGGTTGAGGTCCGCTAGCGAGAGACCCGCGTCGAGCAAGGCACCCAAGATCATGTCGCCGCTGATACCAGAGAAGCAGTCGAAGTAGGCGATCTTCATCTTCGCGTCCCGCGCTCAAGGCAGGCGCTTGAGATCGGCCTTGCGCTTCTTCCAGTCGAACTCCTCGGCAAAATCGTACACATCGATGAAATCTTCAATCCGATCCTCGGCTGTCTTGCTCAGCAAATTCGCATGGACCAAGTTGAAGACAATCTCGCCAAAATCGCGCGTTTGCTCAATGCCCCAGTGGGCAAAGACCGAGCGCGTGAGCGGCCCAAATTGATCGACGCTGTACTCGCTGATGCCAAAGAGCAGATCCCGCCCGGAGATGTGTCGCTTCTCTTCGCTCAAGGTCCCCGTGTTCTTGCCGAGCTCTTGCACTGTGTATCCTAGCGCATCGTACACAAAAAAGTACGCCTCGCTCTTATAGCGCCCGTCGCGCTCGGCCAGATTTTCGATTTCTTGCAGCGTTTTTGTTTCCATCGAAAAAGGTCGATAAGGCCAATAAAACTAGGGCGCGGATGTCGGGGTCGAGGCATAACGCCAAGGGCGCGGGCCAAGATCGAGGACGTGCAAGAGCGCGTCGCGCTGGCGGACAAAGTCGGGCAACAAATCGTCCGCTAGGATTGGGGCGGCGTGGTCTCTGTTGATGAGTTCGGGATTGATGTGGTGGCCGTTCTTGATGATTTCGTAGTGCAGGTGGGAGGCGGTCGAGAGTCCGGTGGAACCGACCTTGCCGATGATCTCTTTTTGCTCTACGTGCTGCCCCTCGCGAACCAATATCTTGCTCAGGTGCGCGTAGCGGGTGCGATAGCCATTGGCATGGACGATTTCGACCAATTTGCCGTAACCGCCTTTCCAGCCAGCGAACGCGACCTGTCCGACGGCGGTCGTCCACACCCAAGTGCCGGTCGGCGCACCGTAGTCCGTACCTAGGTGGGGACGCTGCTTTTTGAGAATGGGATGAAAGCGTTGGCGGTTGAAGCGAGAGGTGATGCGATTGACGCCGAGGGGCTTGAGTACGAACATCCGGCCAAGGGAGCGACCGCTGGCGTTGTAATAGGCGTCCTCCCCCTCGGTGGCAGCATAGCGGACCGCCAACTCGGTCACTCGTTCGCCTTCGTAGCGCGCCAACAGTACATCGCCGTAGCGGACGAAGTCCTCGTCGATGTAGAGCTTTTCAAAGACCACCCCTAGCCGATCGCCGCGCCGCGGGTCCCGCTGGAAGTCGATGACGGCACCAAATATGTCGTCGGCGATCACGTCGCTGAGCGCGCTGCCCTCCCCGGCGGCCCTGATGGCGTTGGAGAGGTTGTTCTCAATCCGCACCTCGAGCCGCTCGACCCGTCGCTCCAGCGGTAGCTGCAACTGGCGAGCGACAAACCGACCGTCGTGCAATCTCACCTCAACCGGGCGATCTGGGGTGCGGTGAGGCGTGTAGCAGAAGCGGCGAATGGCGTTGCTGGTGTCCAGTGCGACCTCGCAGTAGTCGCCCGCCTTGACGTGTGCGGGATCGAAAACCGCGTACAGTGCTTTGTACAGCCGTTCCAACTGGCTGCTCGGGACCGCGTGCTGCTTGAGCAAGCGGTCAATGGAATCCCCGGGACGCAGTTCGGCGGCAATTTTTCGCGTGGGACCGTCGGGCGGGGGCGGAATTGGGGGGCCGACAAAGGGGGTTGCCGCCGCGGCCGAAACAAAGGCCACAAAGGGCGTTTCCTCCTCGGGGTGGGTGGCTGTGGCAGCCGAGGACTGAGAGTGCATCCCCAAGCGCAGTGCCATAAGCGCAAAAATACTCAATAGGATGCCCCAGAGCCTGATGGCAGATCCGAATCGCATATGCTAAAATTTGTATGTGGGTAGAAACTAGGGGCTGACAACGGTTGGGGAACCGTTGACCAATACCGACAAACTTTTAACATATATACTTTGCCATTTAATCGTCAAGGACTTTTAAGGTGGTTAGTCCGCGCTACGACCTAAAAGCCATGCTGCCCGTCGAGCTCGATCAGCTCGTCGCCGAGCTCGACGAACCCGCGTACCGCACCCGTCAAATTTTTGCTTGGCTCTACGCCCAGGGGGTGCGCGATGTCCGGGAGATGACCAATCTCTCCAAAATTTTGCGGCAAAAGCTCGCCGAGCGCACGCGCATTACTTGTCTGCACCTCGTCCAGCGTCGAGAATCAACCACGGGCGAAGCGGTCAAATTTCTCTTTGAGCTGCCTTCTGGGCAGCGGATCGAGTCCGTGCTGATCGCCGATGGCACTCGGCGCACGGCCTGTCTGTCGTCGCAAGTGGGCTGTCCGCTCGACTGCAAATTCTGCGCCACCGGACAGATGGGGCTGATCGCCAACCTCGAAGCCGGGCAGATCGTCGATCAGCTCTTGCAGGTCAACCAGTTCGCCCGCGAGCGGGGCGAGCGGGTGACCAATGTGGTGATGATGGGCATGGGCGAGCCGCTGCTCAACTACTCGGCGGTGGCGCGCGCGCTAAAGCTGATGCGCTTAAAGGAAGGTCTTGGGTTGGGGGGGCGGAAAATCACGGTATCTACGGCGGGTTACATTCCGGGTATCCGCCGGCTCATGGCCGAAGATCTCAACGTGGGGTTGGCCATTTCGCTCAACGCCACGACCGACGCAATGCGCGAACAGCTCATGCCCATCAACCGCAAGTACAAGATCGACGACCTCTTGGCGGTCGCCCGCGAATTTTTTGCCGGGCGCGGCTATGGCGTCACCTTTGAGTACGTGCTCATGGCCGGGTTGACCGATGCGGACGCCGACGCACAGCGGCTGGCCGAACTGACCCGCGACATTCCCTGCAAGATCAACCTCATACCCTACAACGAGACAACAGACCGTCGCTTCCGCCGGCCAACCCGGCAGCGCCTAGCGCAGTTCTACCAAGTGCTCAGCGGCTGCGGCGTCGAGTTCACCGTCCGCCACAGCCGCGGGCGGGACATTGACGCGGCCTGCGGCCAACTCTACTACCAGCCCAAAAAATGAGCGGGCGATCGTGAACTTCAAAGGCCATGTCTTGGGCGGGGTCGTCGCCGGGACCGGAGTAGCGATAGGCGCGGTTTCCTTCGGCTCTGTCGCGCCCGACGACCTAGCGACCCAAGCCGCTATCGTCGGCACTGCGCTATTTTTTTCTCTCTTTCCCGATCTAGACACAGCTTCGGTGGCGCAGCGGTGGTTTTTCCGCGGCGTCTTCTGCGTCTTGCTCTATCTGGGCTGGACCGAGCAATACGAATTAGCGACGGTCGTGGGCCTCTTGTGCGTCCTACCGCTTTTGGATCACCACCGGGGCTGGACGCACTGGAAGATCAGCCCGTTCCTCACTGTAGGGGTGTTGGGCACTAGCTACGAATACTGGCGGGCGCGGCAGGCTTTTCTCGGAGAATTTAGCTGGGACAACGTACACGCCCTGCTCGAAGGGCACGTGGTGTTCTTTGTGGCCGGCATTGTCGGCTGGTACACCCACCTGTTGCTAGACGGGCGCTTCAAGGTGTTCCCCACCAGCCAAGATCACCACTGAGAAGGTTGGTGGTCAGTGGTCAGTGGCCAGTCCCATCCGCTCGTAGGGTGTTGTGGTGCGGAGACTGGCCACCGGCCACTGATTGGCCAAGGGTCAGTCCTTGCACATAGAGCCGAGGATTTATACGGCGATCGTGGATCACCATAGGGTATGGTCAATCTCTGCACATAGAGACGAGGGGATTGGGACTGGAGACTGATCGTTGGCCGCTCACCTCAGTCGGCCTCGGCCTCGGCGTCTTTTTCTTTGTTCTTGCTGACGAACCTCTTGATTTTGCCGATGGCTTCGGGTACTAGCGCGAGGATCTGACTCCAACCGGCCTCCTGATCGCCGATGGACACCACCTGTACCCGGCCGTCGGCATCGATGATGAGGAAGGCAATGGGTTCGATGTTCGCGCCACCGCCCGTCCCGCTCTGTCCCTTGCCCTCCAGCCCCCCACCGGCTCCAAAGCCAAACGATATTTTCGATACCGGAATAATAGTCAAGTCGCCGGACTGAAACGGCTGCCCGATGACGGTTTCGGTTTGCACGATGCGGTGCAACTCGCCCAAGACGCGCTCGACTAGGGATTCTACGGACGATGCCATGAAAGACTCCTCGACTTAATTAGTGGCCGGTGGCCGGTGGCCGGTGACCCGTTCCCATTTTACCCCGCACCTTATGGGCCGGGTCGAGTGGGCTGACCACTAACCACTAGCGCACGGCCAACAAGCGGTATGCCACCTGTGAGCCAAAGCGCCCTAAGAGCAAAATCAACAAGCCCAAATGCAAATGAGCGACCAAGTCCAAGCGGCCAAAGGCCCCCGCCCGCACAAAATCCGGGCTGACGTTTATCTGTACCTTTCCCTTGTGCGCGGCAACCGCCTGTACATAGCCATAGACCCGCCCGGTTTGCGCCGGATCGGCAAATCCTAAACGACCTTGGATCCGCAGCTTTTTGAGCCGAACAGTGCGCGGTAGGCTCGCCAATAGCCTAAGGCTCGGCTCGAGCAACAGCCGCACAAGCCGACGCAGATTCCGCTCACTGGCTTTAGGCTCAGCCGCTCGCTTGGCTCGGCGCCGTGCTCTTAGCCTGTGCTTTGCCGGGGTTCGCAACGGCAGGTAGGGGAGCCATTGGCCCAAGAGCACGGGTGCAATGCGCGGCCCCTTGGGGCCCCAGCGCAGCCCAAGCCCAAGCCCCCCCCAGAAAAAAGACAGCCGCACTCCCCATTCCCAAAAGTCCGGCCGCACCTCGCGCCGACAGCGCAAGGCAAAAGTCATAGGGGCGCACAATGCACCGAGGCCGAGCACACCCAACGCGCCCAATGCGGGTAATAGCCAGTCTAGCATGAAGAGGAGCGCGGCTTTTTATGCCGCACCGCATGCCAACCTGCTCGTCTGGTACGATGCACGACAGCGAACAAAGGGCCGTATAGCCTTGAAAAAAGTGGACACACCCAACGCGAAACAGACGAATTTCCAGCCAAACCCAGCGCGTCTAACATGCCGCGTGCTGGGTTGTACAACCTAGCGGCGCACACAGGTTCAGTCAAGCCTTTCTAAGGATGCAGCTAGGGGCTAAACTGCCTTGACAGCCCCCCGGTAGTACGTTAGGCTTGAATTAGACGTAAGTTACAGTTAAAAAGTGAGTTAGGCTTTTTTTGTTCAAGGGGCCAATACGCGGCAATAGCGACGAAGGGCGAACCGAATGGCAACCCAAAATGCAGTAGGAAGGCATCCCCTTCCAGGCGGAAAGGGCGTGGGCCGTTATGGGCGCGGGCTCGGGGTAATCCTCGCGTTGTGGGCGGCCGCGGTGCCGGCGAGTGCCCGCTCGACGCTCAGTGCGCGCCTAGACCAACCGGCGATGGCCGGGCCGGCGTTGGCTCAGCAGCCTATCCTCTATTTGCACTATTTCCCCGGCGATGGCGAAGCCATAGTCAGCGCGGCCCTACGGTGCCTCGGCAACGCCCAGTTGCAAAGCGTCCGCTCGGCCCTGGGCAAGGCTCAGCTAGAGGCCGCGTCCATAGCCATAGACTATGCCGCGCGGCCCTTGGCCGGAGAACACATCGACACCCTCTATATCGACCTAGTGGCCGCTGAGTTGGGCACCATCGGCTGGTCCGCGGCAATTCACTCCTCGCTCGACCCCCAAGGCACCCCGGCCCACCAGATCGAATTCGACTTAGCGGTGCGTCCTCCGCCAGCCATTTCGTGGTCCATTGAGCCGCCGCGCGTCTATCAGGGCGAGCTCTTTGACTTACGGGCGATTGTGCGCTTCGACGCTGCGGCCGGGGGCCGCTTAGAAGAGTTGACCTGGGCTTGGCCAGCGGAACTGAGCTGGCCAGCGGGCGACGCGCCGCAGCGCTGGGCGGGCCGCTTAGCCCCCGGGCAGGCCGACACCCTATCTTGGCCGGTGCGCGTGGCTCCGACCCACCTCGGCCCCCTACCCTTGGCGGTCGCGGCCCAAGTATCCGGCCAGACCCCAGTGGATTTGGCGACCCAGCACTTGCAGGTGGACCCACTGCCTGTGATGGCGGTGGAAGCTGGGTTTATGGAGGTGGGCAAGCGCGGGCCAATCACTTGTACCTGGCGCAACGAAAGCACCGACCCCATCGCCTTGGCCGCCCTGCGCCTGCAAGTTGCGCCGGCATTCTCGGATGTATCCTTGGTGGAAGGGCCGCCGGGCGCGGCCCTCGTCCACAGCGACGAGGAAGCCGCACCGAGCCTACTGGTGAGCGGCTTGGATAGCTTGAGCGCGGGCGCGGCGATCCAAGTAACGCTCGAGGCGGTGCCGCAGCGTCCAGGGCCTTTTACTTGGCAAAGTGCCTGTAAGCCCGCAGGGCGGGATCACTTCATTCCCCTGCGCGGCGCGAACACGGTGCGCGTGGTGTGGCGCGGAACAGCCCAAACCAGAGGCAGCGCCCGGCAAACGCCTACGGACTTGCAGTTGATCAATCAGGCCTTTGTCCGCGCCTTAGACCACCAAATGGACGCCCTACCCCTACCGCTAGGGGCGCGGCTTTTCCTCCAGGCCGAAGACGACAAGAACGAGGCTAATTGGGTCGTCGAGGACGCCCTAATCGAGACCTTGCGGCAGCGAGGCTATCAAGTGCTGGTGCGCCAGCCGGAAGACGCGCCAGCCGACGTGATATACTATCGGCTGGTCAGGGCGCGCGTGTTGTACTCGCCAGCACCTTGGCGGTTATATTTCGGGGGCAAGGAACAACAGCGCGAGGCGTATGGCGACCTCTTTCTCAGAATAGAAACAGCCGCCGATCGCATTGTGCGCTGGGATCGCCGCGTCCAAGCCTATAGCTCGGACCGGGTGTCTAAGGGGTTGAGCGGGGTTTTAGGCGGGAGCACCATGGTCGAACAAACGGTACTCAAGCGAGAAAATAAGGCGATCGCACACGGCCTATCAGCCAGCATTCTCGGCGGGCTGTTCTACATCTTTTTCGTTTTGTAATCTTCAAAACCGCTGGATGCGCCTTGGGGGCTGCTCTGGGGACCGCCCATGTAGAGGGCATGTGCGCGGCAGGACCTCGCCAGCGATGAAGAGCTCCACGCGCGGATCGGGACAAAAGCGAGTGGCGATTTTGTGCGTATCTTTGCAGACTGCGCGGCGCACGACGAGGTTTTCCGGGTACTCAAACCCGTGGTTTCTCAGGCCGCGATAAGGCTCCACATTCGCATACACCTCCTTCATGAACTTCGCCCACAAAGGCAGAGCCGCCGCCGAGCCGGTCTGCCTCGGCCAGAGGCGCAGGCTAGGGTCGTCTATCCCAACCCAGACCCCGGCTACAATATGGGGCGTAAAGCCGATGAACCACGCATCCGTGTAGTCGTTGGTCGTGCCGGTTTTACCGGCCGCTTGGGAGCGGAAATCGTACCTCGAGCGGATACTGCGTCCGGTACCGCCGACTTCATCGACGACCGAGCGCATCATATCCGTGACAACCACGGCCACGGCCGGCCGCAACACCTCCTGCTTATGGCCGCTTGCCCGCGCAAAAAAGACATCGCCATCCTTGCGCTCCAAACGGCTGATAGCCATCGGCGCGACGTAGATCCCCTTATTGGGGAAGACCGCGTAGGCCGCCACCAAATCGAGGAGTAGCACCTCACTGGTGCCGACGCCGATGGAAGGGATCGCTTGGATCGGCGTGGATATGCCCATGTTGCGGGCATAGCTCCGAATCAGCGGCGGGCCGAGCTCGTCGGCTAACTTAATGGCTATGAGGTTGCGCGACTGTTTCAGCCCTTCGCGCAGCGTCATGGGCCCCTTGAACTTCTGGTCGTAGTTCTCGGGATCCCAAAACTGTTCGCGCTTGTGGTCCCACAGCGTAAAGGCGTTGTCGTTGAGCACATCCACCGCAAAGCGATTGTTGTCGATGGCCGCCGTGTACACGAAGGGCTTAAACGCAGACCCAGGCTGCCGCTTGGCTTGGGTGGCGCGGTTGAATTTGCTGCGGCTGAAGTCGCGGCCCCCAATCATGGCCAAGATGTGGCCGGTGGCCGGATCCATGGCCACGAAGGCGGCTTGGACTACGGCCGAGTCGCGCCTGCTCCGGGCCGCGCCGGTGTCTTTTAAGTACTGATCCACCTTTTTCTGCACCTTGCTTATTTCAGTATCAAAGTGCTTTTCGGCGATCTGCTGCAAGCGCGAGTCGAGCGTAGTGTGGACCACAAAGCCCTCGCGATAGATTGCCATGCCAAACTCGCGCTGCATCTGCTGGCGGACGTGCTCGACAAAGTACGGAGCCGTGCCATACGTCTCCTCGCGGCGACCTCTGCGGGCGGCGATGGGTTTGCTAGACAGCGCATCGCGCTCGGCAGGCGTGATCGCGCCATGGTCGGCCATGCTGGCCAGCACCTGATTGCGGTACTGGCGGGCGCGCTCGGGGTGGCGCAGCGGGGTCCGACTATTAGGACTGGGGAGCAACCCGACGAGCAAGGCACTCTCTTCAAGCGCGAGTTGCTCGACTTCGCGGTCAAAGTACAGACGCGCCGCCGCCTTAATCCCGTAGGCACCGTGGCCGAAATAGACTGTGTTGAGGTACATAGTCAGGATCTCGGGCTTGGTGTACAAGCGCTCAATTAAAACAGCGGTGATCTGTTCGCGGATCTTGCGGGCGTACGTGGCCGCCGCATCGGCCAAGGAATCACTACTGCGCTGAGTGCCGACTTCGGCGAAGATATTGCGGGCCAGTTGCTGAGTGAGCGTACTGGCCCCTTGGCCGACGAGGCTCCGGTCCTTGAGGTTGGCCAGCAGGGCGCCCGGGATGCGGTACAGATCCATGCCCCAATGCGAGAAGAAGCGCCGGTCCTCGGTCGCCAAGAGGGCGGCCTGTATAGACGCGGGGATTTCTTCATGGGTGACGATTTCGCGGTTTTCCTCGAGGAAGTCCTGCAAGTGGCGGCCATCGGCCGAATACACGTTGGTGACCCGCTTGGGCCGGAAGCTCCAAGCGTCGATGTCGGGCAAATTGTCGTTGAAGATCAGATAACCACTCACGCCGACAGCGGCGTACAAGACGAGGAAGCAAGCGATGTAGAGCAGCAGCCGCTTGAGCAATGAGGGCGTAATCGCCCCTTTTACTCTTTCTATCACCTGGCCCAGCCGCGCTCTGTTCACATGGAGCAGCAAGAAGCGAATCGCGCGTTTCGCTCCTTCGATCGCCCTAATCATAGTAGCCCTTGACCCAGCGCGTGTTGTATTCCTGCAAATACTCTAGATGTGCGCCGGTTTGCGGGTAGTGCTCGTGCGCTGGGTACGGGTAGCCAGACATGTCGTGAAAGGGCAGCGGCTCGACCGTTAGTGAGTGCGCCGAGTGCAGATCCATGTCCTTGCCAAAGCCGTCGGCGTACAGCAGAAACGAGCGCACCAGACCGGCCGCCGGCGGCGGCAAGGTGGCAAACTCAACGGTCAACTCATCGCCGTGGAACATGATGACAAAGCGGTCGTCAATGTCTGCGACCAACGCCTCCACCGGACCGAAGCGGGTGAAAGCCCCAGCGTGGGCACCCCAAGGTGCTTCTAACGCCAATTGATCGTAGTGGTAGCGAAAGGCAAAGGTACCCTTGACGGACGTATGCGCTGGGTAGCCGCGCCAGTGGAGGTCGCTCCGCGCCGGTTGCCGGCGATGGACTGTAAGGGGAACGTCCGCCGCATCGCCCACCAGCAATTGATCCCAGTAGAGCGCGGTGTTGGTCTCGATCCGCAGCCGGTAGTCGTCGGACGGGAACAGACCGGCCAAGTCGAAGAGCGCGTGCTTGGGCAGGCCCGCCGGGCATCCCATATCCGCGCTGACTTCGACCCATCCCCCCTCGCCATCGGCTACAGACAGACGCGGCGGATACAGCGACAAGCCGCGCTGGGCCGCGCTCCAATTGGAGGTCGAATGCGCGTAATCAACCCACCCATAACCGAGCAAGACCGGATGGGCGAACTCGGACAAATCGCCCAAGTTCAGCTCTAGCGCATAGTCTTCGGCATAGCCGTGTATGTCGAGTCGGCCAAACCCATCGTACCACTCGTCGTCGATCTCTTGCAGCGCAGCCAACACGTCCAGCCCCCGGTGATCTTTGGCCGCCACGGGCGGACGCAGATTGCGTAGAGGATAGAGTTTGAACTCCGGGTACGGAGGCTGGGAAAGCAAGCGCTCGTTGGGATACACATCGACCTCGGGCGGATGATCGACGGCGATGAGTTCAAGGGCATCGACGTAAATGATTTCCTCGAGCTGGTTGGCCAGTTGCAAGACATAGTGGCCGTCTTTGGGAGCCAGCGGCCCCAAGCGGACGTACTCGTCGGTGTCGGGCTGGTAGTACTGGCCCGGGGCAGTTAAATAGCCAATAATGGCTCCCCCGAGAATGTCGGTGACAAAGCGATAGCGCGTGCCATCCCAGGCGTAGAGAATGGGGCACGAGGTGCCCTTGCGGTCGAGTTCGGTCAACTCCAGCCGCTGTCCGGCTCCAGTCGCCAACTCGGTCTGGCGCACGCCGCCGGGCCAGAGGATGCGGATGAATTCGACCGAATCGCTCTGCGCTAAGCCGAAGTGGAGGACGCCCGCGTATCCCTCGCTGCGAATCTCGCGCTTCTGGAGGCGGTGGGTGGTTTTTACCTCCACCTTGGCCCCAACGCCGTCGCGGTTGCTGTTGAGTCCTTGGGCGGCGATTTCGATCCAGTGCCCGCCCTCGCTTTGGTTGTGCAGCACCCGGCCACCCGCCCAAATGTCCACGCGGCCATCGCCGTTGAAATCCGCCACGAGCACCGCCCCACCCGGCTCGTCGAGCGGGGATTGCGGCTGGAATTGACCACCGCTGTACGCGAGCGGTTGCAGCCGCTCCTCTCCGACGGCGAGCAGGTCGAGGTCGCCGTCGTTGTCGAAATCCGCGGGAAGCAGTGCCTTCCCACCGGCCGCGGCCGCCGCGGCCTGAACGAAGGTGCGACCGGCTTGGTTCAGATGCGTTTCCACGGCCCCGCTAGCGGCGATAGCCAAGTCCATATAGCCGTCTTGGTTGAAGTCCTCAACGGCCAAGCCCGCGCCTTGCACGGCACCCAAACCCAAGGCGTCAGCGATTTCCGAGAACGTGCCATCGCGATTGTTGGTTTGCACTTGCAGGCCCTCGGCCGAAAGGAGCACCACATCCACGTCCCGGTCGTTGTCGAGATCGGAGAATGCAGCGCGGGCCGCCGCGACCGAACCGGTGGGTTGGCCCGTGGCGGCAAAGCGGGCCTCCCCGTCGTTGACCAGCAGCGAGACACTTGGCCCCAATAAGAGCAGGTCCAAGTCGCCATCGTGGTCGGCATCGCCCAACGCGACGCTGGTCGAAGCCGCGGGCAGATATCCGCCGTTCCATCCGCCATGAGCCGCTCGATAGAGCAAGGTTCCGCCCGCGCCGCTGAAGAGCAAGTCGGCGGCCCCATCGTTGTCGAGATCGCCAGCGATCGCGCCAGTCGCCCCAAAGTCGTTGGGAAGCGTCGGAGCCGTAAGCATTTTCGCGGTGCCACCGGCGTACAGGTGCAAGCCCGCGCCGCCGGCCAAGACATCCGGCTGGCCATCCGCGTCAAAGTCGCCCAAAGCGGCAAAGCGCACCGGGCCAGTCGCCGAGCCAGTCGCGGCAAAGGCAAAAGGCCCGGCCACATCGTCCTGACTCGGATCGCCGCCCCCGGCGTCGGCCACGGCCTCGGCGTATTTTCCCTGCCCCTGATAGGACGAAGAAACGCCTTGGTGCCCCGCTTGGCTAAGCTGGTTGAACTGCTCCAAGGTGCTTTTCCATTCCTCCTCGCGCCCGAGCCGCCGGTAGAGATTGGCCAGCCCATAGTACGCCGACACGTTGTAAGGATCGAGGCGGATGGCCTCCTTGAAATCGGCGATGGCGGCCGCGCTCTCGTTTAGCTTGGCCCGCATCTGCCCCATGTAGTAGCGCACGTGGGGGTCGTCGCGGTCGGCAGCCGCGACCTTTTGCAGGGCCGCGAGCGCCTTGTCGTGGTCCCGGCCTTGAGCATTGTAGATCAAGCCCAACGCGTAATTGGCGTGGAGGAGCTGGGGATCAAGGGCGAGGGCGGTTTGCAAGGCCGTGGCCGCGCTGTCGTACTTGCCGAGCGCATAGTAGGCAATGCCGAGATTGGCCCGCGCACTCGCGTAGTCCGGGGCCAAGCCGAGGGCGCGGGCAAATTCCTCGCGACCGCGCGTGTAGTTGTGTTGATCCATGTAGACCACGCCCTGATTGTTGTGCCAGCGCGCCTTGGGCGGCCAAGCCGGCGGCCCCTGTTCACAGGCCGCTCCCAAGAGCGCTGCGACGAGCGGTAACAGAGCTTGGCGCACCTTGACGCTTATTCGGGACATAGTTATATTTTTTCCTTTCATAGCGATTTATTTCGCACAATTTTCGAGCGAGAGTAGCTCAGTTGGTAGAGCTCCACGTTGCCAACGTGGTTGTCGCGGGTTCGAGTCCCGTCTCTCGCTCCATTTTTTTGCCTAAATCTCCATTTCAATATAGCTAAAACCCCCATCGAGAAAAGATCGCCGGGGCGAATTTCGGGGAGTCTACGCGCAATTTCCAGCAGGATCCGTCGAGTCGCCAAAGTGCTAATCAAGGCGGAACAAATCGCCGAAGTTCCCGCCCCTACATGCCGACGCGCATGGCTGCCAAAGTTAGAGCTTCTCAGCGCGCCGCTCGCGGATTTGCAGCAAGGCCGGCAGCAGCGTAACGGACGTGATAAAACAGGACCCCAAGCCCACCAGTGAGAGCACGCCAATCGACGTGAGCGCCGGATGAATGGCCGGCACCAATCCCGAAAAGCCGACCATCGTCGTCATCGACGTAGCCAACAGCGCGACCCCGGTCGTGCGCAACACCAAGCGCAGCGAGCCGCGGCCGACTTCTTGGTAGCGGTGGAAGATGTGGACGCTGTTGTCAATGCCCATGCCAATGATCGTCGGAAAGGCGACCATGTTGTAGAGATTTAGCTTGATGTCAAACGCATACATGAAGCCCACGACCCACACCAAAGCGTTCAAAAGCGGCGTGAGTACCAGCAGAGTATCGACGAAACTCCGCAGGTCGATGAGCAGCACCACCGCCACGACCGCGAGCGTGAGGATCACGGCGAGGGAGCTGTCCGCGAGCATGACCTTGAGCATCTCGGCGACAATGATATGCGAGCTAGAGGATATGTAGGTCTTGCCCGCCGGCGTTTCAATCCGGCTGATTTCTTCGGCAAAGCGAATGGCGTCTTTTCCGTCCCGGAGCTCGACCGCGGCATTGATCGCCACGAAGTTGAGGATGTTGCCCTCCTTGTCCTTGAACGCATTGGTCAAGTCCGCGGGCAGGTCGTAGAGCGTTAGCTTTTCCACGTCGAGATACGGCCGCAGCGAGTCCAGCTTAGCCCGCTCGCTCGCGCTGAACAGGCCCTCTTCCCGATCCAACAAAGCGCGGATGTCGGCGATGAGCACCAGCTTGGCTTCTTGGTCTTGCGGCAGCGCCGAGTACACGCTCTTGACGCTGAGGACCGTGGTAGAATCACCGCGGGCGGCCTTGATGCCCTCAACCGTGCGAACCACCTCCATGGCCTCGTCGTAGCTTTCGGTCAGGACGATGGCGGGCGAGCGGCCCTCCTTCAGGCTCTGGGGCAGGCTGCCCTTGTTGGTGTTGGGCGGCGGCGCGGGTTTGAGCTTGCTGAAGTCGTACTCAAATTCCAAATCGCCGATGTGGTACAGCGAGTACCCGGTGATGGCCGCGCCGATCAGCAACGTGGCCCAAGGCTTTGGGTAGCGACCGGTGCGCCATAGGACGCTGCGCTTGCGGATTGGGATGACCAAGCGCAGACGCTCGGCGAGGACGATGAAGGCCGGGCATATCGCGACCATGGCCACCAGTGAAAAGAGGATACCAGTGCCGACGATAAAGCCGAACTCCGAGAAGCCCTTAAAATCCGTCAACAGCAGCGAATAGAAGGCAATCGAAGTAGTGACCGCCGTCGTCGTCAGCGCCTTGCCCGTGTGCCGGACGGTAACGGTCAGGGCCTGTTCAATGTCCATGCCTCGGCGGCGGGCCTCGCGGTAGCGGGCGAAGATGTGAATGCCAAAGTCGATGCCCAGCCCAAACAGGATGGCGAAAAGCCCTACGGTGATCATGTTGAGGCTGCCAATGGCCAAGTAGGTGACGCCAAAAGTCCAAGTCAGGCTCATCAGCAGCGGCAAGGTGATGAAGAGCGAGCCGATTACTTGGCGGAAGAACAGGGTGATAAGCAGGAGTACGCCGACGATGCTGTACAAGGCCGTTGCCTTGAGGTCTCGTATAATAATCGTGAATTGGCTAGCGCTATTTTGAAAACTGCCCTTGTACACGCATTCAATGCTGGGATGAAAGCGCTCCGGGCCAATGGCGGCAATGGTCTGGTCGAGATGATCGATGAGAGCCTGCGAAAAGGCGACATCCGTGGTCAGTCCGGCCGGATAAAGCTGGAGGATAAAGCCGTTGCCCTCTTGCGTGAGGACGTACTGGCGGTATTGCTCTACGACAGCGGCCGCGCCATCCTGCTGGTACTTGGCCTCGATATCCGAAAAATCGAGTACCGGCTCCTCCTCGTCGTCAAAGGCAAAGTAGAGCGGCGACTGCTTGAGCTTTTGCCGCTCTATGTGCTCGTCGAGACGGCGATTGATCGCTTGCAGGTCCGCTAATTCCATGTAGAGGAGTTGGTTTTTTTTGAGAAGATCCTTTTTGCTGTCGAAGCGGCTGACCGAACTGATCAGCGGGCTGCGTTCAAGCGAATCGGCCAAGACCAGCATGAAGGAGGCGGCCGCGTCCAAGTCGTCGCTGGTAATGACGACCATCAGCGGGCCAATGCCGCCGATGCGGGCCTTGATGCGGTTGAGTTCTCGGACGCTGACGTAATCGTCGGACAGCAGGTCCGCGAAATCGGTCTTGATGTTTTGGGCCAGTTTAGCGGCAAAAAATCCGGCAAATACCGACAGTATCGCAGCCAGCGCAATTATGCCGATGTAGTGGTGATAGATGTAGCGGACTAAGCGCTGGTGGCTTATGGGCATGGCGGAAGGCTAATCCCGGGTGGCATCGCCCGGCGGCGAGACAACCGTTTCGCGCAGCCGGGCCAACTGCTTGTCGAGTTGGACGATCAGCTGCTCATAGCCATTTTTCTCCATGTAGCGGGCATAGCGCCGTCGGTTGCCCTCGGCCGTGCTGACGCCGTCGATGACCAAGTCGTATATCCGCCACACGCCCTCCACCCGATGGAGCTTGTACTCGATCGCTATATCCTCGTCCCGCACGGGTGCCAGCGCTTGGACGACAGCCGCGTCTCCTTGCACCTCAGCCGACTCGTAGCGGATCTCGCCCTCGCGGTAATAGCGGGAGAAGCTGTCGAAATTCTGCTCGCGGATGATGCTGCCGAAGGTCTCGGCAAAGTGGTCGCGCTCGGCCGGGGAGCGGCCTTGCCAGTAATCGCCCAAGGCGAGGCGGCTCAATTCCCGGAAGTCAAAGGCCGCGTTGATGTGCTTTTTGAGGTCTGCCCGCACGGCCGGAGGCAGCGAGTCGGCCGGGGCCTCGGCGAGGATGGCCTGCACCTCGGCGTCGTGGCTTTTGAGGAAGGCAATCGGGTCGTCATCCGCGCCGACCGCGCAGACCGCGGTGATGCCGAGGGCGACCCACACGCCACACCATACCATTTTCATTGTACATTCTCCTCGGCGTACGCGCCGTTGGGAGCGGGCAGTCCGCCGCAGTAGTTGGCAACGCGCCCGCCGTCAAAAGCCGCGCGCGTCCACACGCGCAAATCCGCGTAGTACGCCTCCGCGTACGAACGAGTTGAGTTGGCGTCCGTGAGCAGGCCCAAGCCGATGGTGCGCTTAGCTGGCTGGCCGCCGAGCTTTTCCCGATGGTGCTTTTCCAAGTCCACGACCTCAAAGGTCCATCTGTTCAAATTAGTCGCGCCGCTTTCGACCACGAAAAACCACGGCCGGAATATCTTGTCGCGCCGGCCCACCGTACCTTCGGGCAAGCTCGTACTCCACACGTACTTGAGCTGTTTGGGAACCCCCATCCAATTCTTGGAAAATATAACGTACAAACCAGCCGCGCTGTCGTTGGCGTCGTCGAGAAACTCGTTGCCCCCCTCCGGCAAAACCGCGGCACGCCAGCACCAAGTCATAATCGGGTACTGGCGCGGATTCCAGCGGATGAATTTCCCCATGATGACCGAATAGCTCGAATCGCGCGCCGCCATGTAGCGCCGCGTACGCCCCTCTACGCGGTAGAGCACGGACTTGTGCCGATCCTTTTTCTTCCACGGCCCCCACTCCAAGGGCTGCGCTCCATCCCACGTAGCGGCAAAGTCCTCGAGGACCACGTGCTCGCGGTCGGCGAGTTGAGCCTCCAGCACCGCCGGCGAATACCCGCGATCGGTCAGCGACTGGTAGCGTCGCCGATAGTGGCTGGAGAGCGGCTGATCGGCGATTTTCAGCGCGGCGATTTTCCAAGTTCCGTCGGCGATAATCAAGTCGGCCTCCACGCCGAGCGAGCGCGTGGCCCATAACGCGCTAAGCTGAGCGTGGCCCCGTCGACCATTCACTTCGAGGCTATCCAAGCGCAAGCCGCGCAAGTCCGCGGCCGCAAGCTGGGCGGCCAAGTCGGTGCTTAGGCGGCGCTGATAGGCCCGAGCTAGCCGGTTGCGGTAGTGCTCGACGAGGTGTGTAAAGCGCGGAGCGGCTAGTAGCTCTTGGTAGGTGTCCAGCGATCTTTCGAGGTAGCCGCCAAAGGTAGCCGCCGTGAATTCTGCCAAGGCCAAGTGCTCGCTCACGAAGCGGTCGGCCTCGGCGGCGCGCGCGCGGTTGGGAGCCTCCAACAGCGCGTTCAGCCGCGCCACGGCCTCGGTCGCCCAAGCCGCGTCGGCCCAGCCCTCGCCCGGGCTGGCCAAAGCCAACAGCAGCGCCGCGCTAAGGAGTGTCATCGCGGCGGATCAGTTCAAGGCCGCCCGTGGCCTTTTCGAGGCGGGCGACGCTGAGGTTGAAGTCGTACAGGGCTTCGCCATAGCCTTGTTCGCGGCGGGCCCAAGCCTCAAAGGCGGCGATCAAATCGCCGATGGTCTGCGGGTCAAACTCAAAATCATCGCGGGCTTCCCGCAGCCACTGCCGGGCCAATTGCCGGCTCTGACGCGCGTCTTGCAAATCGCGGTCGGCGCGGCGATAGTCCAAATAGGCGCGGTGGACATCCAAGCGAATCCCTTCCTGCGCACCGACTAGGCGCACTTCAAGGGCGCGGTACTCAGCGCGGGCCCTATCTACATCCGCTGCCAACAAGTGCCATTCCAACGATTGCCGCACCCCGATGAAGACGCCGCCGTTAAAAAAGTTGTATTCATCTTTGACGAATGGATTCCGCTGGTCGGTGCGTCCAGGCGCTACGGCATAGCGCAGGCCACCGCCAATGAACACTTGGGGCTGGTACGCCGCACGGGCGGCTTGCGCGAGGGCCTGTTTGGCGGCGAGGCCCGCTTGCAGCTTTCGCCATTCTGGTCGCAGGCCGAGGGCGCGTCCGACCAATTCGTCCAAGGGCGGGACTAAAGCGGCCACCGGCGCGAGCCGCTCGGCCCGCAGCAGCAGCGGCGCATCGCGGGGCAAGCCCGTGCGCCAAGCCAGCGCCGCCCGCGCCAAGGCCCATTGATCGCCGACCTCGCGCTGCTGCACGGCCAAGTCGAGCTGGGCCAGCCGCAGCTTGTAGCGGTCGGACGACGAGAGCGCGGGATCGGCGTCCAACTCTTCGGCCCGACTAGCCAACTCATCGCTTACGCGCTGCGCCAAGGCGCGCAGGTCTTGGGCCAACAGCAGTCCGTAGTACAGCTCCTTGACGGCAAAGGCCACGTCCAACCGAGTCTGCTCCACAGCGGACTGCTCCACATCAACCCCGCGGAGGGCCGCCTCGTTTAAGTGGCGACCGAGGCTAATGGGATAGAGCGGCTGAACAAATTGCAATTCGGCGCGTACAAAAGGCCCCAAGGATGGGATGCCCGTGGTATCAGCGGGTGGGTCGAACACGCTGCCCATAGCGTCTGGGACGATACCGCTTTCGCTGTCGATGCGGAGGCGAGGAAGAATTTTGGCCGCGGCCGCTTGGCGGCGACGGGCCGCGGCCGACTCGACCTTCCAGCGGCCGCTCGCAACGGCGCCATCGTGCTCCCAAGCGCGGTCGATAAGCTCAGCCAGCGTCCAGTGCTTGGCGGACATTTGGGCGCGAGCCGGTAGCGCGGGCAAGCACATGGCAAGGCCCCAAACCCCTAGCCATAAGGGGACGTAAACTTGCATAGTGGGGGGAAATCTCAGCGGTGGCCGCAGCGGAATTCGCCGTGGTAACGCGGGTCGGTCATTATTTTTATAACTTGTTAAAAATAGTTAAGTTAATATACAGGCTGCGCCATTTAGCGTCAATGCTCCAGCCGGTCTGCTTCTTGGATTGTGCAACACCCAAACCCTATGTTTTATGCACCTATGTTTTGCTTAAAATGCGCGAATAGACGGGCACAATGCAGCCGACTCTAATCGTCCGGCAAGCCTGCGAACACAACCTGCGCGCCGTCTCTTTAGACCTGCCTCACGAAGCCCTCGTGGCGGTCAGCGGTCCGTCCGGGTCGGGCAAGACTTCGCTCCTCTTAGACACGATTTACGCCGAGGCACGTCGGCGTTTTCTCGCGGCATTGGACCAAGGCGGTGACTGGCGGACCTTGCGCGTCCCCAAGGTCCGCCGCATCGACGGCCTAGCCCCGGCCCTCGCGCTAGCCGGAGGAACCTGCCGCCAGAGTCCGCGGGCCACGGTGGCGACCCTGGCCGGTTTGTACGACCTGCTGCGCTTGCTCTTCGCCCGCATCGGCCAGCCCGGCTGTCTCCACTGCGGCGGACGGGTGCAGACGCATCGCTTTGAGGAAGCAAACGAAGCGGCCGCAAGCCTGCCAGCGGGTACTCGCCTGATGATTCTCGCGCCGCGCCCGCAGCGCCAAGACGAGACGCCCCAGCAAGTTCTCACCGCGATTGACCGCGCCGGCTACCGCCATGTGCGCCTCGACGGACGCGACCGGCTGCTCGAAGAGGTCGCCCCCGAACACCTCGCCCATGCCCAACACCTCGCCATAGTCGTCGATCGCCTCATCGTCAAAAAGGGCATTGCGCGCCGCTTGCAAGGGTCGCTGCAAGCCGCCTTGGAGGCGGGCGACGGCCAAGTGGTGCTTTCTACCCCGGACGCCGGACGCGATGTGGTTTTTGCCGTACGGCCGGCGTGCTCGGCCTGTGGCGCGCCTTTTCCGCCTTTAGAACCCGCGCTGTTTTCCTTTAACAGCGCAGTCGGGGCCTGCCCAGCGTGCCGGGGCCTCGGGGTGCAGAGCGGCTTGAGCAGCGAACAAGTCTTCGCCAGTGGACGGGCCACGCTCGAAGGAGCACTAGGCCCCCTATGGCACGACTTTGGGCACGGCAATTTGCGCGACCGCCTGCAAGCCTTCTGCCGGCGGCACCAAGCCGATCTCGAACAGCCGCTGGGCGACTGGCCGGACCAAGCGGCCGCCCGACTGTGGCACGGCGAGGGACGCCGATTCATCGGGCTGGAGCGCTGGCTGAAGCGCGTCAGTGCCAAAGCCGAAGGCGAGGAATTGGCTTGGCTGGAAGAACGCCTCGACGACGCGCCGTGTCTTAGCTGCGGCGGCGCGCGCTTGCGGCCCGAGTCCCTCGCGGTAGCATTGGGCGGAGCGTCCATTGCCAAGGTCGGTGAATGGGCCGTTGTCGCGGCGACCGCGTGGCTCAACAACCTCGATTTTCCCCCAGCCACAGCACCCGCTGGCGAGGCCATTCGCGCCCAAATCCGCCGCAGACTAAGCCTGTTGCAAGCACTAGGGCTGGAGTACCTGCAACTGAACCGCCGCGCCGACACCCTGTCGAGCGGGGAATTTCAACGGCTGCGGCTCGGAGCCGCTCTGTCGTCGGGCACCACGCAGATGCTCTACGTGCTCGACGAACCCAGCGCCGGTTTGCACGCCCGCGACGCCGTCCAGCTCCTAGCGGCACTCAGGGCACTGCGCGACGCTGGGAACTCCGTGTTCCTAATAGAACACGACGCGGCGCTCTTGCGCGGGGCCGACTGGCTGGTCGATATGGGGCCGGGCGCGGGAGCCAGCGGCGGACAGATCGTGGCTGAGGGCACGCCGAGCGAGGTAGCCGCCGCCGAGTCCTTGACCGGACGCTATCTGCGCGGGGCGTTGCAATTGCCGCGCACCCGAGCGCGCCAGCCGCAGGGATGGTTGGTGCTATCCGGTGCCTGCGGCCACAACTTGCGCCAACTCGACGTGAAGTGGCCGTTGGGAACCCTGATCTGCGTGACCGGGGTTTCCGGATCGGGCAAAAGTTCGCTGGTCAGCCACACCCTGCATCCGCTCCTAGCGGCCAAACTACACGGTGCCCAAGGACGCCCCCTGCCCTATGACTCTTGCACTGGCATCGAGCAAATAGCGCACGTCGTCGCCGTTGATCAGCGGCCCATCGGCCGCAGTCCGCGCTCGAACGCGGCGACCTACACCGGGCTACTAGCGCCGATTCGCCGCCTGTTTGCCGACCTGTCCGAAGCGCGCCTGCGGGGCTACCGACCCGGACACTTTAGCTTCAACGCTCCAGAGGGAGCCTGCGACTTGTGCAAGGGCCGCGGTGTACACAGTACGCGCCGGGGTGCTTTTGACGATCTCGAAATCGTCTGTCCTGCTTGCAGTGGACGGCGCTACCGCGCCGAGGTCTTGGACGTGCGCTTCCACGAGCACCATATCGCCGAAGTACTGGACCTGAGCGTGGCCGCAGCGCGCGAACTTTTTGCGGCCGTGCCCCAAGTCGCGCAGCGGCTAGACACCCTCGCGGAAGTGGGCTTGGGGTATTTGCACCTCGGCCAGCCAGCAACCAGTTTTTCCGGCGGCGAGGCCCAGCGAGTCAAGCTGGCCGCTGAACTAGGGCGCTCGCGCCAAGACCACGCGCTCTACATCCTCGACGAGCCAACCGCCGGCCTGCACTTGGAGGATGTGCGCTTGCTGCTGACCCTCTTGCAGCGCTTAGTTGACGAAGGCAATACCGTAGTGGTCGTTGAACACCACATCGAATTCATCGCAGTCGCCGACTGGATCATCGACTTGGGGCCAGAAGGCGGCGAAGCAGGCGGAGCAATCACCGCTTGCGGTCGCGCCGAGGAAGTGGCCAGCGCGTCCGGCTCCCACACGGGCGCATACTTGCAGAAGCTGTTCGCCGCACAGCACTGAACCAACCGAGGGGGCTTTCATTGGACGTAGCAAAAATACAAGCCTATATGCAGCAAGAGGGTATTGGCGCTTGGCTGGTGTGCGATTTTCGCGGCGGCAATCCGGTCTTGTGGCAGCTTTTGGGCCAGCGGCGGCAAACGACCCGGCGCGTCTTTCTCATCGTGCCGGCCGCGGGCGCACCGCGTCTGTTCGGCGCGGCGGTCGAGCCGGAGGCCCTCGCCGGGCTAGGCGTGGCGATCGTTCACTACGCGAGCTGGCAACAGCTACATGCCCTGCTGCACGCGGCGGTGGGAGCGTTGTCGGCGGTGGCTATGGAGTACTGGCCCGGCGGAATGCTGCCCGCGGTGTCTTGGGTCGATGGTGGCACCTTAGATCTGGTGCGCTCCCTCGGCCCCGAGGTGGTGTCTTCGGCCGATTTGTGCCAAGTCGCCTTAGCCACTTGGAGCGCAGACGCGCTCGCTGCACACCGCGATGCCTGCCGCCAAGTGGCCGAGGTCAAAGACGCGGCCTTTGAGTACATCCGCGACCGCCTCCACACCGGCCTCACCGAATTCGATGTCCAGGCGTTCATCGTCGCCGCACTGGCCCAGCGCGGCCTCGACAGCGGGCATCCGCCGATCGTCGGCGTCAATGCCAACAGCGGCAATCCGCACTACGATCCGCACGCAGACGCGGCCGCTCCCATTGAGCCGGGTGCTTGGATCCTCATAGACCTGTGGGCACGCCATCCCGGCGAGCAACACGTGTTTAGCGATATAACTTGGGTCGCCTTTGTCGGGCCGCGCGTACCAGCGGCGCACGCCGAGGTCTTTGCCGCCGTGCGCGAGGCACGCGATCAAGTGCTGGCGCGGCTCGACTCCGCATGGCGCACTGGCGAGGTGCTGCAGGGCTGGCAACTCGACCAAGTGGCGCGCCAAATTCTGACAAAGCACGGCTTGGGCGAGCAGTTCGTCCACCGCACCGGACACAGCCTCGGCCCCGGGCCGAGCATCCACGCGCTGGGCGCAAACCTCGACGACTTGGAATCCCACGATGCGCGGTCCATTTTGCCGGGCACGGGTTTTTCCGTTGAGCCAGGGGCGTACCTGCCGGAATTCGGCGTGCGCCTCGAGGTCAACGCGTACGTTGATCCAGAGACTGGCCCCGAAGTTACAACCCCCATCCAAAACCAAGTCGTCTTGCTTTGAGCCTCGCAATCGCCCTCATCAGTGGTGGGCTCGACTCCTGCGTCGCCGCCGCCATTGCCGCCCGCCGCGGCCCATTGGCCTTTCTCCATTTGCGCTATCGCCAACGCACCGAGGAGCGCGAATTTACGGCGTTTTCCGCCCTCGCGGATCACTTTCAGGTGGATAACCGCCTCGTGGTGGACGTCGATTACATGCGCCAGATCGGCGGCTCCAGCTTGGTCGATGCGACTCAGCCCATCCCCGAAGACGCCGCCACCGACTTGCCAACGACCTATGTTCCCTTCCGCAACGCCAACCTGCTCGGCGTGGCCGTGGCTTGGGCCGAGGTCATCGCCGCCACCGACATCTACATCGGTGCCCACGAAGCCGAGAGCCACTACCCGGACTGTCGGCGAGAATTTTTCGCCGCTTACGAGCGCATGGTCGCCGCTGGTACCGGCCCACAAACCCAAGTTCGCATCCAGATCCCGCTCATAGACTGGGACAAAGCCGCCATCGTCCGCTGCGGCCTCGCGCTTGCCGCCCCCTTGCACCTAACCTGGTCCTGCTATCAGCGCGCCGATCTCGCCTGTGGCCGCTGCACAAGCTGCCGCCTGCGCTTGGCGGGCTTTCGCCGGGCAGGTGCCAACGACCCCGTGCCTTATGCCGGTGGTCAGTGGCCGGTGACCAGTGACCAGTCCACGCACCGGCCCCTAACCACTGACCACTGACCACTAACCAAGGAGCTAACCCATGCTAATCGGCTACGTCAGCGACGAACGCTACATCGCTCTGCACGACGTGCAGTTCGAAATCGCCAGCGAAAACCTGCACGTCGAAACTCGCTCGCGAGCCACCGGCGAGGTCTTCGCCGACATCCCGCCCGGCCCCTACACCGTGACCTTGCAAAAAGACGGTTTCGGCCCCAAGCGCGGGCAGGTCAACATCCACCCCGAGCGGCCGCATCACTTCCGCTTGCTCGCACATCAATTGCTCGGCTACGCCTGGCCCAAGTGGGTTCAAGCGGGCGAGCGAGCCGAGTTCCGCGTCCACTCGCTCGAAGCCTACCGCCTTGATTTGTGGCGCTACGGCTGGCAAAAAGAGCACATCCGCCCGCTGGGCTGGTTCGACGAGCACGGGCCGCGTGCCACCATGCAGATCACGCCGGACGGCGACTACACGCAGACCGGGGTCATGTGGAACAAGTTTGGCTACACCAGCCCCTCCCACAAGCAGTTCGTCGCCGCGCCCGAGCGGTCTGGCCTCTACTACTTCCATGCCAAAGGCGAGTCTGGCGCGTTCTTTTCCTTTCCTTGGATCGTCGCTCCAGCCACCCCCAGCGCAGACATCGCCGTCCTCGCTGCCAACATCAACTGGAATGCGTACAACAGCTTCGGCGGACGATCCAACTACATCCATCCCGACGGCTTCCCGCCCACGCCGACGATCAATGCCCGCTTGGAACTCAAGCGCTACACCGACCCCGAGCACATCAACTACGACGCCGAGGACTACGCTCCGCTCTCCTTCGACCGCCCGGAGCCGATCAACCACATTCCCGAGCACGTCGCGATCACCGACCCCATTGCCGGGCGCGCGGCCTGCCATGTCGCCCCGGCCGAGTGGCGCTTCCTCGGCTGGCTAGAGCGCGAGGGGTACGCCTACGACCTGTACGCCGAGACCCAACTACACTTTGACCAACTCGACCTCGACCAGTACAAAATCCTCATCACCACCACCCATCCCGAGTACTGGTCGCGCAAGATGTACTACGACATCAAGGCGTGGGTGCGCGAGCGCGGCGGCCAATTCATGTATTTGGGCGGCAACGGCCTCAACTGCGAGGTGGAGCTAATCGACGAGCAGACGATGAAGGTCAAAAACGGCGACGGGCGCGTCCAGCGAGCCGAGGGCCACGAGAGCCGCTTTCACCAGTACAACGAGTCTGAGGCCAACCTGCTTGGCGTGGTCTTTACCCATCCGGGCATTATGACGGCCGCACCGTACCAAGTCCTCGCCGCCGACCACTGGATTTTCGCCAACACGGGCGTCAAAAACGGCGACACCTTTGGCGAGGCCAGCCTACACGAGCGGATCCCCGGCGGGGCCTCCGGCCACGAGACCGATAAGACCTCGCCCTTTTCGCCCCCCGGCACCGAAATCGTCGCGCGCGGCCTCAACCCCGACCAAGGCGGCGCAGAAATCGTCCACTACGAAACGGCCAGCGGCGGCGCGGTTTTTTCCGTCGGCTCCATCACCTATCCGGCCTCAATCCTCGTAGATGAGACCGTCTCGCGCATCACCGCCAACGTCATCGAGCGCTTTGTCGCGGCATAGCCAAAGCACCCGTTTGGCTTTATTTTGCAACGCCTTACCCCACTCTGCATTGGACGCAAGATGACGACGACCAACACCGACCTACACTGGATTGCGAACTACATCTGGAGCATCGCCGACGACGTGCTGCGCGACCTGTACGTGCGCGGTAAGTACCGCGACGTGATCTTGCCGATGACCGTGCTGCGCCGTCTCGACGCGGTGTTAGCGGCCAACAAGCAGGCGGTCCTCGACATGAAGGCCACTCTTGACGCCGCCGGCATTATCGAGCAGGATGCGCCCCTGCGGCAGGCGGCGGGACAAGGCTTCTACAACACCTCGCGGTTCACCCTGTGCGACCTGCGGACCCGCGCCAGCCGCCAGCCGTTAGCCGCCGATTTCCGGGCCTATCTCGACGGGTTCTCGCCCAACGTGCAGGAGATTCTCGACAGCTTTGAGTTCCGCAACCAGATTCCGCGCCTTTCGAAGGCCGACGCCTTGGGCACGCTGATCGAGAAGCTGACCTCGCCGGAGGTCAATCTCAGTCCGCATCCCGTGTTGCACGCCGACGGGTCCGTCCGCCATCTTGGCCTCGACAACCACGGCATGGGCATGATGTTCGAGGAGCTGGTTCGGCGCTTCAACGAAGAGAACAACGAGGAAGCGGGCGAACACTGGACGCCGCGCGACGCAGTGCGCTTGATGGCGAAGCTCGTGTTCCTGCCGGTCGCCGAAACGATCCAATCCGGCACGTACCTGCTCTACGACGGCGCCTGCGGCACCGGCGGCATGCTGACCGTGGCCGAGGAGACCCTCCAGCAGCTAGCCGCCGAGCGCGGCAAGCAGGTCTCAACGCACCTGTTCGGCCAAGAGATCAACGCCGAGACCTACGCCATCTGCAAGGCCGACCTGCTGCTGAAGGGCGAGGGCGAGGCGGCCGATCACATCGTCGGTGGCCCGGAGCACTCCACGCTCGCCAACGACGCCTTCCCGTCGCACGAGTTCGACTTCATGCTCTCTAATCCGCCCTACGGCAAGAGTTGGAAGACCGACTTAGAGCGCATGGGCGGCAAGAAGGAAATGCGCGATCCGCGCTTCGTCATTGAGCACGCCGGCGATCCAGAATTCTCGCTGGTCACCCGTTCCAGCGACGGCCAGATGCTCTTCCTCGCCAACAAGCTCTCGAAGATGAAGCAAGACACGCCGCTGGGCAGCCGCATCGCCGAGGTCCACAACGGCAGTGCCCTGTTCACCGGCGACGCCGGGCAGGGCGAGAGCAACATCCGCCGCTGGATCCTCGAGAACGACTGGCTGGAGGCCATCGTCGCCCTGCCGCTCAACCTGTTCTACAACACCGGCATCGCCACCTACATCTGGGTGCTCACCAACCGCAAGCCCGCGCATCGCCAAGGCAAGGTACAGTTGATCGACGCCACCGAATGGCACCGGCCGCTGCGCAAGAACCTCGGCAAGAAGAACTGCGAGCTCGGCGAGGACGACATCCAGCGCATCTGCGACACCTTTCTCACCTTTGAGCAGAGCGAACAGAGCAAGATCTTCGACAACGCCGCCTTCGGCTACTATAAAGTAACGGTCGAGCGGCCCCTGCGGATCGCCGGAGCCGACCCCAACCGCGCGTACAAGGTCGCCGAGATCAAGAAGCTGCGGGAACGCTCCGAGCGCAGCGAGACAGCCCCCCCCATCATCAAGAAGCTCCACAAGAAAGGTACAGAGGCCGACCCATTGCGCGGCTTGTTCGCGGCCACCGTCAACGGCCAGCCCGCCGTAGTGGAGTACGAGCCGGACCCCGACCTGCGCGACACCGAGCAAATTCCACTGCAAGAGGATGGCGGCATCGAAGCGTTCTTGCGGCGAGAGGTTCTGCCCTACGCGCCGGACGCTTGGTACCAACCAGACAGCGTGCGGATCGGCTACGAGATCAGCTTTACCCGATATTTTTACAAGCCCCAGCCGATGCGGACGCTGGCGGAGATTCGCGCCGATATTTTGGCGATGGAGCAAGAAACGGAAGGGTTACTCGGGGAAATCGTCGGAGCCCAACCGCCGAACCCCGAGGGAGATTTACGATGACGAACAAGACGAATAAGAAGGATTTCGATTGCGTAAGGAACATGCGGGAGATTCGGGACCGCATCAGCGCAGAGATCACTGGAAAAACACATGAGGAACTCGCTGACTGGTTCAATGCACACCGTTACTCGGACCCTGTTCTGCAGCACTTTGCGAGCCGCCGAAAGGAGCGGGGATTCGGATGGCGGGACCAAACAGCCAACGGCCATATAGAGCAAAAATGAGCGATGTCCAGCACCGATATCATCTTTGAAGGCAGCGAGGAAGAAGTAGATGGAGGTTATACGGCAAGTGCGCTTGGATATGGCTGCCATGGAAAGTAGTTGAAGCAATGTCATTTCTGTCACATTTTCTTTTTACACACTTATGACGGGGGGATACAATGGATTGGGATAACCCTGTAACTTATGGGGTCCTATTGGCCATTCTAGTAGCCATTGGGAGCTTCATCACGCTGATTTTCAAAATCGGAGAATGGAAAGGTGAGATGAACGCTCTTGAATTGACCGTTGATGATCCCAAAAATACCATAGGCGAAGCCCTTAAAGAGATTCGCAGTGATATTAAAAAAATCTTTCAGTTGCTTCCCAGAGATCCACTTTCAGGACAAAGCCGCTTAGCTGAAAAAGATGAACACAACAGGAGCGGACAATGACTGACAATCCATTGGCGAAGTCGCCGGTGCGGCCAGCGGAGATCATCTTCGAGGTCACGGAAGCCGTGGAAGGCGGGTACGACGCCAGAGCACTCGGATACAGCATCTACACGCAGGGCGAGAACTGGGCCGATCTGAAGGAGATGGCGAGAGACGCCGTGCTGTGCCACTTCGATGATGACGTGGTGCCGCACGTGATCCGATTACATCTCGTTCGGGAGGAGGCCATTGCGGTATGAAGTTGCCCCGCACGCCCTATCCTGCCTACAAGCCCTCCGGCGTCGAATGGCTGGAGGACGTGCCGGCGCATTGGGAGGTAAAGCGGCTAAAGACACTCTGCTCGCAATCTGCGGTTTACGGAGCAAATATATCCGCGAACTCATACACGCCCACGGGTGTTCGTTTCCTTCGCACAACAGACATTACCGAGGCAGGTAATCTTGCGGGCGGTGGTGTTTTTTTGCCGGAAGTGTTAGTGCGAGATTTCCTACTCTCTGATGGGGACTTGCTCGTATCCCGCAGCGGTACAGTCGGGCGTTCTTTTCTTTATAATCATAAGGCGCATGGTCGATGTGCGTATGCAGGATATCTCGTGCGCTTTATCCCCGGCCCGAAGACCTTTCCCAAATTTCTATTTCTTTACACGAAAACACCTGCGTTCGCCGATTTTCTCAAAAGTATTGCTATCGTGTCCACGATTGAAAACGTGAACGGTGAAAAGTACGCTAATTGCCCTTTTCCACTCCCCCCCCTCCCCGAACAAACCGCCATCGCCCGCTTCCTCGACCACCTAGACCGCCGGATCACCCGCTACATCCGCGCCAAGGAAAAACTCATCGCGCTGCTAAAGGAGCAGAAACAGGTCGTCGTCCATGCGGCCGTTACAGGGCAGATCGACGTGCGCACCGGCAAGCCGTACCCGACCTACAAGGATTCGGGCGTGGAGTGGCTGGGGAGGGTGCCGACGCATTGGGCGGTTCGACGGTTGAAACAGATTTGCCGAATGAAGTATGGAGATTCTCTTACCAGTGAGGTACGTCGTATTGGAAGCGTTCCAGTCTTCGGCTCAAATGGTTGTGTAGGTTCACATGAAGTAGCAAACACCGAGGCCCCATGCGTAATTGTTGGTCGAAAAGGGTCGTCTGGCAAAGTCCACTATTCTTCTACACGAGTATTCGCGATCGATACGACGTTTTTTGTCGATAAACGATCTTCGTCCATGCACATTCGCTGGTTGTATTACATGCTTGGTTGGCTACATCTTGATGAAGTGAACAACGACTCTGCGGTACCAGGTCTTGCCCGAGAGGAAGCCTATCGACGGCTTGTTTTCGTCCCCCCCCTCCCCGAACAAACCGCCATCGCCCGCTTCCTCGACGATGAAGACACCCGCATCCAGCGCGCCACCGAGCGGACCAAGCGCGAAATCGACCTCCTCCGCGAATACCGCACCCGCCTGATCGCCGACGTCGTCACCGGCAAGATCGACGTGCGCGAGGCAGCCACAGGCGAGACAGACGCCCCACCCGCATTCGATCCTGAAGGTTAGTATCACATCACTTGACACGGATAGGCTCTTTATGGATGCTCGCTTTGTGGGATGGCCGCGTGTCTAAGGACGCGCGACGCTAACGCAAAGGAGGACACCCTATGAACGAACCTGTAACCCAAGCCCAAGATCACGACCGCCGTATTGGACGGCTGGAAGGCATCGTTGAGCAGTTGGCCGAACAGGGCCGCCAGACCAACGAACGCTTTGACCGTCTTGAAAAAGCCATCCAAGAGCAAGGCCGCGAACTGCGGCAAGCCATCGCCGAGCAAGGCCGCCAGACCAACGAACGCTTTGACGCGACCAACGCCCGCATTGACACGCTGATCCGCTGGCTAGTGGGGATGCAAGTAGCCAGCCTACTAGCCCTCGGTACGCTGATTTTAACGCGCTTGCCCGGCTAGACGCCCCATCGCGAAATCGACCTCCTCCGCGAATACCGCACCCGCCTGATCGCCGACGTCGTCACCGGCAAGATCGACGTGCGCGAGGCAGCGGCTGAACGGCCGGCAGCCACAGGCGAGACAGACGCCCCACCCGCATTCGATCCTGAAGGTTAGTATCACATCACTTGACACGGATAGGCTCTTTATGGATGCTCGCTTTAAGGACGCGCTACGCCAACGCAAAGCAAAGGAGGACACCCTATGAACGAACCTGTAACCCAAGCCCAAGACCACGACCGCCGTATTGGACGGCTGGAAGGCATCGTTGAGCAGTTGGTCGAACAGGGCCGCCAGACCAACGCCCGCCTTGACCGCATTGAACAAGCCATTGCCGAGCAAGGCCGCGAAATTCGGCAGGCCATCGCTGAGCAAGGCCGCCAGACCGACGCCCGCATTGACACTACCGACGCCCGTATTGACGAGACCAACGGACGCATTGACACGACCAACGCGCGTATTGACGAGACCAACAGACGCATTGACACGCTGATCCGCTGGCTAGTGGGGATGCAAGTAGCCAGCCTACTAGCCCTCGGTACGCTGATTTTAACGCGCTTGCCCGGCTAGACGCCCCAACAAGGCGTATGAAGATGGCACAAACTGAGTATCTGATCATTGTAGAGCAATACGGCCCCCAAGCGTATGGGGCGTATGTACCGGAACTTCCGGGCATCGGCGTGGCGGGGGAAACCGAGGATGCGGTGCGTACTCTGGTCGCCGACGCGATCAGGTTGTATCTCGACGAGCTTGAGCAGGATGAGGATCTGACAGCGGATTCAGTCGTGGTCAACCATTACACAGTTGCGGTTTGACCACAGGTGTCTGGCACTGCTGTACGCCGTCGGCGAGGTCCCGGCGGCGTTGTGTCTTACGCCATTGCCTGCGGTCACTTTAGCTGGGCAACCGCGACAAGATCAGCGTACCGAGGGCTAGCAGGGTGGTCAACTGGATACCGATAAGCCAGCGAAAATCTCGGCGATGCTCCTGCCGTACCGCGGCGATCTCGTGGCGTACTTCGGCGATGGTTTGCTCAATGCGGTCAAGGCGGGCGTTGGTCTGGCGGTTTTGTTCCGTTATCTGCTCGGCGATGCCTTCCAGCCGACCAATGCGGCGGTCGTGATCTTGGGCTTGGGTGATGGGTTCGCTCATGGCTGAATCCTTTCAGCGCACCAACCCGGCGCGGCGGTCGCCAGAGCGTAGCAGCGCAAAAGATGGGCCCGATCGTGGCGCGGGTTGGTGCGGTATGTCGTCGGTGAGTTGCTACACTCGCTTGTCCCGATAAGATAACTTCCGCCCGAATGGACGCAACGGGACCGCTTATCCCTACTCGGCGGCGTAGACCGCCCCGTTAGTCCTCTCCTCGCGGGGCTTAGAATCGTTTAGCGGGGCATCGCGTCTCGTGCGCCGTAGGCATTGCCCATCGGCCAGTGAACATCTACATTACAACGGCGTTGCGATCAATCCGTTCACAGACCCGTAGTCTTTACCGTGCCCACCGACACCTCCGAACGCGGCCTCGAACGCCTCATCTGCACCGCTTTAGCCGGCCATCCCTGCGACCCGCCTTCAGGCCCTACCGTGGGCGAACCCCCTGCCCACTACGGCGGAGTCGGTTGGGCCGGCGGCAATTTCCACGACTACGACCGCGAATACTGCATTGACCGGGCTCAGCTTTCCGCCTTCCTACGCACCACCCAGCCCGAAGCCTCAGCAGCCCTCGATTTGTCCGCAGACAGCCCCACGCGCCGCCGGTTCCTAGCCCGGCTCCAAGGCGAAATCGGCAAACGCGGCACCCTCGACGTGCTGCGCCACGGCATCAAGCACGGAGCGCACACCTTAGACCTATTCTACGGCACGCCTTCAGCCGACAATCCCGCCGCACAGGAACGCTTCAAACAGAACCGCTTCACCGTTACCCGCCAGCTTCGCTACAGCCGCGACGAAACCCAGCGGGCCCTCGACATCGGCCTGTTCATCAACGGCCTGCCGGTCTTCACCTTCGAGCTGAAAAACAGCCTCACCAAGCAGACCGTGGCCGACGCTGTCCAGCAGTATCAGCGCGACCGCAACCCACGCGAGAAGCTGTTCGAGTTCGGCCGCTGCGTCGCCCACTTCGCGCTGGACGAAAGCGAAGTCCGCTTCTGCACCCACCTCAGCGGCAAAACCGCTTGGTTCCTCCCCTTCAACCGCGGCTGGAACGACGGGGCTGGCAACCCACCCAATCCCAACGGACTGGCGATCGACTACCTGTGGCGGGAAGTGCTCCCCCGCGAGAGCCTGACCAACATCTTGGAAAACTACGCTCAAGTGGTGGAGTCAAAGGACGAGAAAACGGGCAAAAAGAAGCGGACCCAGATCTGGCCGCGCTACCACCAACTCGACGTGGTGCGCCGCCTGCTGGACGATGCGCGTTCTCACGGCGTGGGCCGCCGCTACCTGATCCAACACTCGGCCGGCAGCGGCAAGAGCAACTCCATCGCCTATCTGGCCCACCAACTAATCGGCCTAGCAAAAGGCAGCACTCCCGTCTTTGACTCGATCATCGTCGTCACCGACCGCCTCATCCTCGACCGACAGATCCGCGACACCATCAAGCAGTATGCCCAAGTATCGGCGACCGTGGGACACGCCGACCGCTCGGGCGATCTCCGCCGATTTATCGGGAGCGGCAAGAAGATCATCATCTCGACGATTCAGAAGTTCCCCTTCATCCTCGACGAAATCGGCCACGAGCCGCACGGGCGGCACTTTGCCATCATCATCGACGAAGCCCACTCCAGCCAAGGCGGTCGCACCAGTGCTGCCATGGCCCAAGCACTCTCCGCGGTCCGTGCCGAAGAGGAAGAAACCTTTGAGGACCGGATCAACCGCCTGATGGAATCGCGCCGACTGCTACCCAACGCCAGTTACTTCGCCTTCACGGCTACGCCCAAGAACAAGACGCTGGAAATTTTCGGTGCCCCAGCCCCTCAGCCCGACGGCACCGTCCGGCACCACGCCTTCCACAGCTACACCATGAAGCAGGCGATCCAAGAGGGATTCATCCTCGACGTGCTCGCCTACTACATGCCAGTGCAGAGCTACTACAAGCTTGCCAAAACGGTGGAGCAAGACCCAGAGTTCGACGTCAAGAAGGCCCAGAAGAAACTGCGCCGCTTCGTCGAGAGCAGCGATCACGCGATTGGACTCAAAGCCCAGATCATGGTCGATCACTTCCACGACCAAGTGCTGGCGCAAAACAAGGTCGGAGGCCAAGCGCGGGCGATGGTGGTCACCAACGGCATTGAGCGGGCCATCCAGTACTACCACGCGATCCGCGATTACCTGCGGGAGCGCAAAAGCCGCTACCGGGCACTCGTCGCCTTCTCCGGCGAGCACGAGTTCGGCGGCGAGCAGGTCACCGAAGCCTCGCTGAATGGCTTTCCCTCGGCCCAGATCGCCGGGCAGTTCCAAGAAGACCCCTATCGCTTCCTGGTCTGCGCCGACAAATTCCAGACCGGATACGACGAACCATGGCTGCACACCATGTACGTCGATAAGACGCTGTCCAGCATCAAAGCGGTGCAAACCCTGTCCCGCCTCAACCGAGCGCATCCCAAGAAGCACGACGTGTTCGTGCTCGACTTCCTCAACGACGCCGACACCATCCGCGACGCCTTCGCCCCCTACTACCGCACGACGACCCTAGCCGACGAGACCGACCCCAACAAACTGCACGACCTCCAGACAGACCTAGACCGCGCCCAAGTCTATGCCGCCGAACAGGTCGATGATTTCGTCGAGCACTACCTCGGCGGGGCCCAGCGCGATCAACTGGACCCGATCCTCGACGCCTGCGTAGCGGCCTACAAAACCGATCTAAACGAGGACGGCCAAGCGCAGTTCAAGGGCAACGCCAAGGGATTCGTGCGCACCTACGCCTTTCTCTCGGCCGTGCTTCCCTACAACGACGTCGGCTGGGAGAAACGCTCGATCTTCCTGAACTTCCTGATTCCCAAGCTGCCCGCCCCGGAAGAAGAGGACCTGTCGAAGGGCATCCTCGACGCCATCGACCTAGACAGCTACCGAGTCGAGAAGCAAGCGATGCAGCAGATCTTGCTGCCGGACGAGGACGCCGAGGTCGATCCGGTGCCGACCGCCGGCGGCGGACACCGCACCGAGCCAGCGTTGGACCGGCTCTCAAACATCCTCAAAATCTTCAACGATCTGTTCGGCGACATCGCTTGGGCGGATGCCGACCGCGTAGGGACGCTCATCACCCAGACCATCCCGTCCCGGGTGGCCGCAGACGCGGCCTTCAGGAATGCGCGGCAGAACTCGGACGACGCCAACGCCCGCATCGAGCACGACAAAGCACTGCTGCAAGTCATGACGAATGTAATGAAGGACGACACCGAGCTCTTCAAGCAATTCATGGACAACGAGGATTTCAAGCGCTGGATGACCGACAGGGTGTTCGAGCTGGCCTGCGAGCAGGCGAGTGCGCCGTGAGCGGCCGCGCGGTTTTTTCCGTCCGTCCTCGTAGATGAGACCGTCTCGCGCATCACCGCCAACGTCATCGAGCGCTTTGTCGCGGCATAGCCAAAGCACCCGTTTATCCTTATTATTAAGTCTTTAAGGCTGTTAGGAGACAAAACGTTATGGCTACCGAGCCGAGCAAAAACCTAGCTGTTTTTGCCAACCCCCATCCGGACCGCGACTACACAATAGAGCTTTCGTGTCCGGAATTCACTTCGATATGTCCCGTAACTGGGCAACCCGATTTCGGCACCATCCACATCCGCTACGCACCCGACCAACAGTGCATTGAGCTCAAATCGCTCAAGCTCTACCTGTGGTCCTTTCGCCAAGAAGGCGCTTACTACGAAGCGGTCACCAACACCATTCTCAACGATTTGGTGGCCGTCTGTGCGCCGCGACGCATGACTGTGGTGGGCGAGTTCAATGTGCGCGGGGGCATTTCCGCCGTTGTGACCGCCGAATTTGCCCAGCCCTAAGCCCGGTGACATATCAATCTACCGAATGGAGACTTACAAATGGAAGAAGTACGCCAAGACGCGGCTGAGACGACAGGAGACGAGGGCGCGGCCGAAGAGAGCAGCCGGCAGGATCGGGCTTGGTTCCCCTACATCACTAAGGTGCAGTTCGAGCGCTTTCTCTCGCGGCTGGAGACCAAGATTCCCGACCAAATCGACCGCGACTACGTGCGGCCTATTATTCGCACCCCGTCGATGATTCACCGCTTTTTGCGCGGCATCGAATCCATGAACCTGACCGGCCGCGACCAAAAGCCCACGGACCTGCTGCTGCGAATCGTCCCCAAGGAGACGCGCAAATTCGCGTTTGCCGATGTGGCCCGCAGCCTGTACAAAGATCTGCTGCCGGAGTGGGAAAAGAGCAACGGCAGCATGAAGGACGAAGCGATCATCGATTACTTCCGCAATCGCACCGGTATGGGACGCGACTCGGCCAACAAGATGAAGATGTTTTTCAAGTATCTCGTCGCCGAAGCCGACTTTGGTACCCCCTCGGAAGCGCAAGCGGAAGTGGCGGTCGCTGAACCCGCCCCCCAAGCCGAAACTCCCGAACCCACGCACAGCACCCGCGCGCCCGCTCCGAGGGAACGCTCCGGGCGCGACGGACCCACTAAGCGCACTAGTTCCGAGCGACAAGAGCGCCAAGAACGCCCCCTAACCGAGACGCAGCGAGCCTATCTAGAAACCCTCCAGTCCATGGTGCAGATCAAAATCGACGGCGACTGGGACGAAGACATGATCCGCCTCGCCTTCGACCGCTTAGAGCGGCTGTTCGACCGCCTGCGGCGCACCTGAGCCAAAACCTACGATTGGCTCGTCCGCGACAAAACGCGCCCTATTCGCCAAAGCGGGCCATCGCCGCGAACTTGTCCAGCCGCTGGGCCACTAGCGCTTCTGGCGCGAGTGGCCGAAGCTCAGCTAAGGCATCTTGCACGTGGCGTTTGAGCATGGCGGCCGTCGCATCCCAGTCGTGATGTGCGCCCCCCAACGGCTCGGACACGATGCGGTCGATGATCCCCTGCTCCTTTAGATCGGTAGCCGTGAGCTTGAGGGCTTCGGCCGCTTCCTCTCGGCGCTCGCGCACCTTGAACAGGATCGTCGAGCAACTCTCCGGCACAATCACCGAATAACAAGCGTGCTCCAGCATCAGAATTCGGTCGCCAACCGTGATGCCAATGGCACCCCCGCTAAAGGCCTGGCCGACGATGGCCACGACAATGGGCACGGGCAAATGCGACATCTCGTAGAGGTTGCGGGCGATGGCCTCGGCTTGGCCTCGCTCCTCGGCCTCGATCCCGGGATACGCCCCCGAGGTATCGACCAAGGTCAAAATTGGCAATTTGAACTTGGCCGCCATCTGCATCAGGCGGCGGGCCTTGCGGTACCCTTCTGGATGCGGCATGCCGAAGTTGCGCTTTTGGCGCTCTTCGAGGTTGCGTCCGCTCTGGATGCCGACGACCATGATCGATTCGTCGTTTAGTCGGGCCGGCCCGCCAACGACCGAGGGGTCGTCGGCAAAAAGGCGGTCGCCGTGTAACTCGGTAAAATCCGCGAGCATCCGCTCAATGTAATCGAGCGCGTACGGGCGGTTCGGGTGGCGCGCGATCTGCACCCGCTGCCAAGGGCTGAGATTGGCGTAGATTGCTCTGCGCTTCTTCTCGGCCTGCGCTTCGAGCTTGCGCACGCCCTCATCCAAATTCAAGCCATCCGCTTCGGCTTGGCTTTTTAGCTCGTCGATTTTCTTTTGCAGCTCGACCAGCTCGCGTTCAAAATCGAGGCAAAATCCACTGTTATTCACGGGAAAACCTCCTGAGATTAGCCATTGCAAATTCCCAATTCACGCCAACCCACCTAGTGCCGCCTCAACTCGGTCCAGCGCCTTTTCAATCAGATCTAGCGACGTAGCATAGGAGAGGCGGATGTGCTCGTAGGTGCCAAACCCTGCGCCGGGCACACAGGCCACCTTGACCTCTTCGAGCAAATACTCGCACAGGGCCACGGAATCGCGGACCGAGCTGCCGTAGTACGCGGCGACATTGGGATAGGCGTAAAAAGCCCCCGACGGCAACGTGCATTCCACGCCTTCGATGGCGTTTAGACGCTCGACCATATAGCGCCGCCGCGCATCAAAGGCTCGGCGCATTTCCTCGACCGATTCCTGCGGGCCATTGAGCGCCTCGACAGCCGCTTTCTGCGCCATCGACGAAGGATGCGACACTTCCTGACTTTGCACCTTGTTCATGCCGGCGATGATCGCCTCGCTGGCCCCGGTGTAGCCGATGCGCCAGCCGGTCATCGAATAGGCCTTGGACACCCCATTGACTACAATGCTGAATTCCTTGGCCGCCGGGCTACAAGCTGCAATGGAGTGGTGCTCGGCTTCGTCGTAGATCAGTTTCTCGTAGATTTCGTCGCTGAGCACATAGACCCCGTGCTCAACAGCCACCGCCGCCAAGCTCGCCAATTCATCACGGGTGTACACCGCGCCGCTGGGGTTGGACGGCGAGCACAAGAAAAGCATCCGCGTGCGGGGCGTAATGGCAGCGCGGAACTCGTCTGCGGTCAGCTTGAGTCCGTTGGCCGCTTGGGTCTCGACGATCACCGGCTCGCCGCCCACCAGCCGCGGCTGCTCCCGATACGTCACCCAGTAGGGCGCGGGGATGATGACCTCGTCGCCGGGATTGACCAGAGCCGCCACGGCCAAAAAGAGCGAGTGCTTGGCCCCGTTGTTGACGATCACTTCGTCGGTTGTATAAACCAAGCCGTTGTCGCGCTCGAACTTGCGGCAGATCGCCTCCTTGAGCTCGATGATCCCCGACCCCGGGGTGGTGTACTTGGTAAAGCCTTCGGCAATGGCGCGGATGCCAGCGTCTTTGACGTTTTGCGGCGTATCGAAATCCGGCTCACCCGCCGACAGCGAAACCACGTCGATACCGGCGCGCTGCATGGCCGCGGCCCGAGCCGAAATCTGCATGGTAACCGATGGCTGGACGCGCTGGACATGGTGCGAAAGTGGCATAGCTCCTCAGGTGGTGTATTCGGCGTTCAGACGCACGTACTCGTAGGTCAGATCGCAGGTGAAAATTTCAGCCGCGGCCGCGCCCATCGCCAAGTCAATGCCAATGGTCATTTCCTCGGCCTGCATGGCCGCGCTCAGCTTCTCCTCGTCGAAATCAATACCGGCACCATGGCCGTAGATGTCGGTGCCGCACAGCGACACGCGCGCGGTCTCGGGGTCGAACTCGACGCCGGCGTATCCCATCGCGCACAGAATGCGTCCCCAGTTGGGGTCATTGCCAAACGCTGCGGTCTTCACCAAACTCGAATTGGCCACCGCTAGGCCGATCTGCCTCGCTTCAGCTTCCGTAGCCGCTCCGCGCACCGCGATGGCGATCAGCTTGGACGACCCCTCGGCGTCGCGCGCGATCGCCTGAGCCATCTGTCGGCACACATACTCAATGCCTTCGTAGAGATGCTCACAATCGCGCGCGCCTAGCGCCGAACCATCGCCATTGGCCATCAGAATCACCGTGTCGCTCGTGCTCATGTCGCCGTCAACCGTGATGCAGTTGAACGTGCGCTGAATGGCCTGCGACAGCAGTTCCCGTAGTTGCCCGCTCGGCACGGCCGCGTCCGTGGTCACCACCGACAGCATCGTCGCCATATTGGGGGCGATCATCGCCGCCCCTTTGGCCATCGCCCCAACCACGGCGCGGCCCGCTTCCAACTCGACCTCGACGGCGCCGCTTTTCGGCACGGTGTCCGTGGTCATAATCGCTTCGGCGGCCAGCGCCCCGCCTTCCGCGGACAATGCCGCGACAATGCGCGGGATGCCCGCTTCGATCTTGGCAATCGGCAGGGGCACGCCGATCAAGCCGGTGGAACAGACCAGCACTTCGTCCGTTTGCAGCCCCAACTCGCTTGCCGTCAGGGCGCACATTCGCCGGGCGTGTTCTAAACCGCTGTCGCCGTTGCAGACATTGGCGTTGCCGCTGTTGAGAATGACGGCCCGCGCCTTGCCGTCGGCGAGGTGCTCGCGGTCAATGGCAATGGGCGCACCTTGCACTTTGTTGGTGGTGTACACCGCCGCCGCATTGGCCGGGCGCGTCGAATACACCAGGGCCAAATCCTTCGCACCCGACTCCTTGACACCCGTCTGGATCCCAGCCGCCCGGTACCCACTCGGCGCAGTGACCCCGCCGCCCTCGATGACTCTCATAGCACTCAATCCGTTCCGGTCGCGCCGACCGCCCGCACGGTGGCTTGCAACCTTTTCGCCGAGCAAATGTTGCCGTCGTTTAGTATGTTCATTGCCACATTCCTTTTTCGAGATATAGTATCAACGCCAACTGGCAAATCTAAGGTGATTGAAATTGATTACGTCAACGCCCTGCTTGCCCAAGTAATTGGATAGACGAAAGTCATCCGTGAGTACTAGATATTGGCCCTTCACCAAGTTGATGATAGCGGCATCTGTCAAGCCGAATTTTACAAAAGATTCTATTTGTGCCAAGTTTTCGCTAGACTCACAATGTTCTATTAACTGGGAAATACCTTTGGCAAAATACGAAAAGAATCGCTGTTTTTGGGAACCCAGTTGTCCGGCGAGATTGCTTACTTCAGTGAGAATATGAGGCGTAGTGACGACTCGATTGTCAAAAAGTTTCAAAAAGCTCGTCAAAAGATCGTAGTCTCTCGCCGCAAAACCTCTAGCACTAGTCCTCTTGAATCGTTCTATCAAGCGACGCTGAACCGAGCCGACAAAAAGAAGAAGAAGAATATTCGTATCTACAAGGACTCCTGCTGTGCGGTAGCGATGTGCTAGTTCAGAGCAGAGTGGATTCGACATCTGATCTCATCTTTAAGGACCGCAGAGTTCCCGCCTCGCCGTCAATTACAAAAATAGTGTATTTTTGCTCATAGAGGAAAGGTTCCACAAAGCCTTGCACTCTCTTTTTGGTAGGATAGCCCAAAGTTATATACCAATACGCCTCGTCTTCCGATAATTCGGCTTCTTCAAATGTAACATCTTGAGGATCGGTTGCCCCCAATAAATCGGCGTTGGCTGCAAAGTGCCCCAAGGCGGCCTCGACGGCCTTTCTGAGAGTAAGAGATGCCATAAGTTTGATGCTCCTGTTTACTTCTTTTTTAGCTCTTTCCTACCATCATTTTGCAAAAATCGCCACAGCTTGCTGAGCACCATCATCCCACTCGCTGGTTGCCCGTGGCTGTAAGATCGGCTACAACGGACGATGATAGAGTATCCGACCTCTTGAACAGACTCGCAAGGACAATATGTCTAGACGTCCGAAGCACAGACGAAGCGAGAAACGGCTTCTATCTCGGCTAAATGCTATTCGATGGAATTAGTCGGCAACTTTAGTATCGTAATCACCTGTGAGACACACCGTGAGGTCGCCGATCTTACATTCTACGTCTTGCTCCTTGCTTTGAGCACTCAATCCGTTCCGGTCGCGCCGACCGCCCGCGCAGCCAGCGCGTCTTTCATCAATTTGTAGTGCAAGCTATCGGCCAGTGCGATCCAACTCGCCTCGATCACGTTCTCCGAAACCCCCACCGTACCCCACACGTCTTTGCCGTCCGACGACTCGATCAACACCCGCACCTTGGCGGCGGTCCCGTCGCCGCTCGACAACACCCGCACCTTGTAATCCGCCAGATGCACCTGCTCGAGCGCGGGAAACTCCTGTTCCAGGGCCTTGCGCAGTGCTTGGTCGAGCGCGTTGACCGGGCCATCGCCGGCCGCAACCGTATGGTACTCGGCCGCGCCAACAGCGACCTTGACAATGGCCTCGGCTTCTTCGGCGTGTTCCCGGATCCGGCGATTGATCGTGCGGAAGTTAATCAGCGTGAATACATCCTCGTACGTACCTTGGACTCGCCGCGCCAGCAGCTCAAACGACCCCTCGGCTGCCTCGAACTGATAGCCCTCGTGCTCCAACTGCTTGACCCGCTCCAAAACCCGCCCCACCAGCGGATCCCGCTTCTCTATGTCGGGCAAAAATCGCCGCAGCTTACTGACAATCGTCGCGCCACCCGCTTGGTCGGAGACCAAGAACCGCCGCTCGTTGCCGGTGGCTATGGGATCGATGTGTTCGTAGCAGCGCGGGTTCTTGGTCATGGCGTCGATGTGGACGCCGCCCTTGTGAGCGAATGCGCTTTCGCCGACATACGGCTGCCGGTGATCGTGATAGACGTTGGCGATCTCGCTGAGGAAGCGCGAAAAGCCCATCAGGCCCGCGAGATTGTCGCGGCCCACCGTCTGGTAGCCCATCTTCAGTTCCAAGTTGGGCAAGATCGCGCACAAGTTGGCGTTGCCGCAGCGCTCGCCATAGCCGTTGAAGGTCCCTTGCACTTGCACCGCGCCCCGTTCTACGGCAACGAGCGCATTGGCCACGCCGACGCCAGCATCGTTGTGCGCGTGGATGCCAAAAGGAATGCCAATCTGCGCTTTGATCGCCTCGACGATCTGGCCCATCTCGCTGGTCAGGGTGCCGCCATTCGTGTCGCAGAGTACCAAAATCCGCGCTCCACCGCGCTCGGCAGCCAACAGCGTCTCGACCGCGTAATCGGCATCGGCCTTATAGCCATCGAAAAAATGCTCGGCGTCGTAAATCACCTCGCGGCCATGCGCGACCAGATAGGCGACCGAGTCCCCGATTAGCTGTAGATTTTCTGCTAGCGTCGTCTTGAGCGCCTCGACGACGTGCAAGGTCCAGCTCTTGCCAAAGATGCAAACGCTGTCGGTCTCGGCTCGCAGCAGCGTGTTCAAGGTCGCGTCTTGGGCCGGAGCCACACCAGCCCGGCGCGTACTGCCAAAGGCCGTCACCTGCGCCTTCAGCCCTAGCTGCTTCACTTCTTGAAAAAAAGCCAGATCCTTGGGATTGGTCGGATTGGGCCAGCCCCCTTCGATGTAATCGACCCCCAGCGCGTCGAGCCGCTGCGCGATCAGCAGCTTGTCCTCTAGCGAATAGGAAATGCCCTCGGCTTGGGCACCGTCTCGCAGCGTGGAGTCATAGACTTCGATGCGCATGATGTCGCTTCCCTCGGTTGCGCTAGGCGTCGGCCACAGCTTGGGCTACTAGATCGCCTACTTCAGCAGTGGAATACCCCATTCTTCCCGCGCCCATATCGTCGAGCTTGCCCAGCGTCGAGACGATAGCACCTTCCAACACGTTGGCACCCTCGTACTCTCCGAGCGTGTCAAGCATGAGCTGACAAGCGCCGATGGCGGCCAGCGGATTGATGATATTCTGGCCGGTGTACTTGGGTGCCGAGCCGCCGATCGGCTCAAACATCGACACGCCTTCGGGGTTTATATTGCCACCGGCGGCAATGCCCATTCCGCCTTGGATCATCGCGCCCAAATCCGTGATGATGTCGCCAAACATGTTGTCGGTAACTATCACGTCGAACCATTCGGGATTTTTGACCATCCACATGCAGATGGCATCGACGTGGGCGTAGTCGCGCTTAATGGCCGGATAGTCGGCCGCGCCGATTTCCTCAAACGCCCGCTCCCACAGGTCGAAGGCATACGTCAGCACGTTGGTCTTGCCGCACAAGGTCAAGGTGTTGTCCTTGTTGCGCCGCTGCGCGTACTCAAAGGCATAGCGCAGACAGCGCTCGACGCCTTTGCGCGTGTTGATGGATTCCTGCACCGCGATCTCGTCGGGCGTACCCTTTTTGAGGAAGCCGCCGGAACCCGCGTACAGCCCTTCGGTATTTTCGCGCACCACCGCGAAGTCAATATCCTCCGGCCCCTTGTCCTTAATCGGCGTCGGCACGTTGGGGTAGAGCTTGACCGGGCGCAGATTGATGTACTGGTCCAGTTCAAAGCGCAGCCTCAGCAGAATGCCCTTTTCGAGAATACCCGGCTTCACGTCGGGGTGGCCGATGGCCCCTAGGTAAATGGCGTCAAACTGCCTGAAGTCGTCGGCCGCCGAATCGGGCAAAACCTCGCCGGTGCGCAAGTAGCGGTCGCCGCCAAAATCGAACTCCACCGTCTCGTATTTGAATCCCTGCTTAGCCGCTACAGCGTCGAGCGCTTTCAGCCCCTCAACCACCACTTCAGGCCCTGTTCCGTCTCCGGGTATTACGGCGATCTTGTGCAATTATGTGTCTCCTATGTTGAGGTTTGTCGGTTGTACATCGTCTAATCAGCGGCAAAGGCACGCGTGTAGGGCAAGCGAGCGGCGGTCTGGCCGATCTGATCGCCAGCGGCCAAAAGCTGGCCCAGCGAATCCCAGCTCCCCTTGAGAAATTGCTCGCGCGGGCCATCGGCCATATCGGCGGCCATTTCACCGCCGGCCCAGCGCACTTGCCGCGCTTCGAGATCAAGGGCCACCGCCTGCGCTGGATCGCGCTCGACCGCGTCCATCAAAGTCTGCATGTCCTCGGCCTTCACCCGCACACAGGGCAGCCCCATGGCGATGCAGTTGCCAAAGAAAATCTCGGCAAAAGACTCGGCGACAAAGCCCTTGATCCCCCAGCGCATCAGAGCCTGCGGCGCGTGTTCGCGCGAGGACCCGCAGCCGAAATTGGCGTTGGCCAGCAGGATTGACGCGCCTTGAAAGCGAGCTTGGTCAAAGGGATGGTCGCCACCGGCGCGCTCATCTGCAAAAGCATGGCCCCCCAGATGCTCAAAGGTCACCGTCCGCAAAAAACGAGCCGGAATGATGCGGTCGGTATCAATGTCAGCCCCGCGCACCACTATGCCGCGGCCAGTTATCGTCTTAATCACACTCGAATTTTCCACGATGTCTCCTTGTCTATCTCACCAACTCCCGCACATCCGCGACCTCACCGGCCACCGCGGCCGCCGCGACCATGGCCGGACTCATCAGCAAGGTGCGGCCAGTGGGACTGCCTTGCCGGCCTTTGAAGTTGCGGTTGGACGACGAGGCACACAGTTCGCGGCCTTGCAGTTTGTCGGGATTCATCGCCAAGCACATGGAGCAACCCGCCCCCCGCCACTGGAACCCGGCTTCCGCGAAAATCTCGTGCAGGCCCTCGGCCTCGGCCGCGGCCCGCACCTGTTGCGACCCCGGCACCACGAGGGCGCGGACGCCGGGGGCCACCTTGCGCCCGCGAGCGACCCGAGCGGCCTCGCGCAGATCCGAGAGCCGCCCATTGGTGCAAGAGCCGATAAACGCCACATCTATCTTGGTGCCGGCGACCTTCTGCCCCGGCTCAAAATCCATGTAACCGAGGGCCTCTTGGACGGTGGAGCGGTCGGCCGCGGCAAAGGTGTCTAGTGCGGGCAGGGCTTGGTCGATGCCAACCGATTGGCCCGGCGTAATGCCCCACGTCACGGTCGGGCCGATCGCGCGTCCGTCAATGTGGACTAGGTCGTCGTACTCGGCGTCGGCGTCTGAGGCCATGGACTCCCACCACTCGACCGCCGTCTCAAAGTTGCGCGGCGCATAAGGACGCCCATTGAGATAGTCGTACGTCGTCTGGTCGGGATTGACGTACCCGACCCGAGCGCCGCCCTCAATCGACATGTTGCACACCGTCATCCGCTCTTCAATGGACATGGCCTCGATGACTGAGCCGCCGTACTCATAGCCGTACCCAACCCCGCCCTTGACTCCGAGTTGGCCGATGATGTGCAAGATGACGTCCTTGGCGTACACCCCCTCGCTCAGCGCCCCGCGAACCTCGATCCGCCGCACCTTGAGCGGGTCCATGGCCAAGCACTGCGTGGCGAGCACGTCGCGGACTTGGCTGGTGCCAATGCCAAAGGCCACCGCGCCAAAGGCTCCGTGCGTCGAAGTGTGACTGTCGCCGCAGGCAATGGTCATGCCCGGCTGGGTCAGCCCTAGCTCCGGGCCGATGACGTGGACCACTCCCTGACGCTGGTCGTCGATGTTAAAAAGCGGAATCTCGAACTCGGCCGTATTCTGCTCGAGCGCGTCCATCATCTCCTCGGCCAAGTCATCGACAAAAGGCCGCTGCACCAAGTCCGTGGGCACGATGTGATCCACGGTGGCAAACGTGCGCTCGGGGAAGCGGACCGCAAGGCCGCGCTCCCGCAGCATCTCAAAGGCCTGAGGGCTAGTCACTTCGTGGACCAAATGCAGGCCAACGAACAACTGAGTCTGTCCCGAGGGCAACGCGCGCACGGTGTGCGCGTCCCAAACCTTGTGCAACAGGGTCTTACCCATCTCCAATCTCCTCTACGCGGTCATTCTTTGGGTTTCTTTTGGGCCTGACGGTTCAACTCGTCGACATCATCGGTCAAGTTCGGTCGAAAACCGTACTGGTTCACAACGGCCTTCTGTTGCAAGCGATTCAGCGCGTCGATATAGGCTTTGGCACTGGCTTCGATAACGTCGGTCGAAACACCCCGGCCCCGCGCCTGTTCTCCACTTCTCGACAGGTGCACCGTCACCTCGCCCAGCGCTTGGCTACCGGAAGTGATCGCTCGAATGGCGTAATTGTCCAGTTGGATGTCGTTGTCTTCTAGCGGATGGCGAGCGAGCGCTCGGTTAATCGCTTCATAAATAGCGTCCACCGGGCCGTCGCCCTGAGCCGATCCCTCCACTGGCTCGCCACCAGCGATGATCAAACGCACCGTCGCCGAGGGCACGGTTCCGGTGCAGCTAATCGTGCGCAGATACTTCAACTCGTAACGGTCTATCCCCTCGCCGGGGTCGCCGAGGAAAATCTCGATCAGATCCTCGTCGAAGATCTCCTTCTTCTTGTCGGCCAGTTCCAAGAACTTCTCGTAGACTTTGTCCAGCTTCGCCTGATCCAACTCGTAGCCCAAGACCTCCAGCCGGTGCCGCAGTGCCGCACGGCCCGAGCGCGCCGTCAGCACGAGTTCGGTAGCCTCCAGCCCTACATCTTTCGGATCCATGATCTCAAAGGTGTCGCGCTGCTTGAGCACCCCATCCTGGTGGATGCCCGAGCTGTGGGCAAAAGCATTGGCCCCGACAATCGCCTTGTTGGGCTGAACCGCAATGCCCATCAAGCGGCTGACCAGCCGACTGGTGGATACGATCTCCTTGGTGACCACTTCAGTATCAAAGCCGAAGTAGTCCTGGCGCGTCTTCAGCGCCATGACGATTTCCTCCAGCGAGGTATTGCCGGCCCGCTCGCCCAAGCCGTTGATCGTGCATTCGGCTTGGCGCGCGCCTTTTTTGATCGCCGAGAGGGTATTGGGTACCGCCATGCCCAGATCGTCGTGGCAGTGGACGCTGATGATGGCGTCTCCACTGTTGGGCACCTCGGCGATAATCCGCGCGATCATCGCCCCAAATTCTTCGGGTACAGCATAGCCGACTGTGTCCGGGATATTGATAGTCGTCGCCCCGGCCGCGATGGTCGCCGCGATAATCTCGTTGAGGTAGCTAGGCTCCGTGCGCGTGGCGTCCAAGGGCGAAAACTCGACATCGTCACAGTACGACTTGGCCTGCTCTACCGACTCCACCGCCATTTTCAGCACCTCTTCCCGGCCCTTGCGCAACTGACCCGCAAGTTGAATATCCGATGTGCCGATAAAGGTGTGGATCCGCGGCCGGGATGCGCCCTGGAGGGCCGCACCCGCTCGCTCAACGTCCTTGGGCACGGCGCGAGCCAGCCCACAGATTACCGGCCCGGCAACTTCCTGCCCAATGCGGCGCACGGCCTCAAAGTCCTCGTTGGAGGACACCGGAAAGCCGGCCTCGATAATATCGACCTTCAGCCGCGCCAACTGGTGGGCGATTTCCAGCTTCTCTCTAGCCGTCAGCGAGGCACCGGGCGTCTGCTCGGCATCCCGCAGCGTGGTGTCGAAAATATATACGCGATTTGCATCAGCCATGATGTGTTTTTCCTAAGCTAGCCGGATGAAGTGGTACAAGCGGCAGACGGTCCCCTCCAGCCGTGTAGAGACCGCCTACCGACCAAAGGTCGGGGTCGGAACTCAACTCGCTAAGCAGGGGTTCCATCGCGTTCATCTCCTTTCGGTGGTCAGTGGTCAGTGGTCAGTGGTTAGTGGTCAGTGACCAGTCCCCGCCTCGCTGGAGCGGCGGAGGTTGGGACTGGTCACTGGTCACTGGCCACCGGCCACTACTACTTATCGTCTAGCCAACTCATCATCGCACGCAGCCGAGTGCCGACCGTCTCGATCAGGTGCTCGGAATCGCGGCGCTTGATCGCATTGTACACCGGGCGACCCACTTGGTTTTCCGCCAGCCATTCCCGCGCAAAGTGGCCGTTTTGCACATCGGCGAGAATCTGCTTCATCGCCGCGCGCGTCTGCTCGGTTATCACCCGGCGGCCGCGCGTCAAGTCGCCAAACTCCGCCGTATCCGAAATCGACGAGCGCATGTTGGCAATGCCGCCCTCGTAGATCAGATCGACGATCAGCTTGACCTCGTGCAGACACTCGAAATAAGCGACCTCGGGCTGGTAGCCGGCCTCGACGAGCGTGTCGAACCCCGCGCGGATCAACTCGGTCAACCCACCGCACAGCACCACCTGCTCGCCGAACAAGTCGGTCTCGGTCTCCTCGCGGAAGGTCGTCTCAATAACTCCAGCCCGGCCGCAGCCAATCCCCTTGGCATAGGCCAAGCCGACTTCGTGCGTGCGGCCAGTGGCGTCTTGGTACACGGCCAACAGGCCCGGCACACCCCCTCCCTGCTGGTACACGCGGCGCACCAAGTGCCCCGGCCCTTTGGGCGCGACCATGAACACATCCACATCTGGCGGCGGTACCACCTGCCCAAAGTGGATGTTAAACCCATGGGCAAAAGCGAGCGCATTGCCCGCTTCGAGATTGGGGCGGATGTCGGCTTCGTACACGGCCTTCTGGACCTCGTCGTTGATCAGAACCACCGCGATGTCCCCCCGCTTGCTGGCCTCGGCAACGTCGGCTACTTCTAGCCCGGCGGCCTCGGCTTCAGCACGCCGCTGGCTACCCGCGCGCAGGCCCACCACCACCTTGACGCCGCTCTCTGCCAAGTTGAGCGAATGGGCGTGGCCTTGACTGCCGTAGCCAATAACGGCCACGGTCTTGTCCGAGAGCAGGTCGAGATTGGCGTCGTTGTCGTAGTACATCTGCATAAAAATTCTCCTTCACTGAGGGCGTTGAGATTGTTTTATAGACATAGTTAGCTGACAGCCTGCGCGTTCAGCGGCTTCGTCCGTTAATTGGGCTGTTAAACGTGGAACGAGGAGCGAAGCCTACTTGACCGGTCGGCCAATAATAAGTAGGTCGAGGAGGAGCAGTCGGAGGCGCGCCCACACTGGCGTCGGGCGGAAAATACGCAGAGACTGGAACGGCGCGCTCATTGGCATTAAACGTAGGTAATCCAAGAAGTTAGCTTCTAATGCGATAAAGGGCTCAATATATGGCGTACCAGAGGGAATGTCAAGCTATGTGGCGCAATCGCCCATCCTGCCCCAATTTACCTTGCACGTTGAATCCCAACCGCGAAATCTCCTGTGGCCGACACCTTTGAAATCCGCCTCGTCGCCGACGACACCGCTTGGGACGGCTTCGTCCGCCAAGCCATCGGCGGTACGGTATTTTCCACCAGCGCGTGGCTGCGCTGTGCGGCGGCCGCCACCGGCGGTCAAGTCCACCGCCTCGGCTGCTACCGCAACGGCCGCCTCGTCGCCGGTATCAGCGGCTTGGTTCGCCGTCGCCTCGGTCTCTACCGCCTCGAAACCCCAGCGCTGACGCCCTACACCGGCCTACTCCTCGCCCCGGTCGCTAGCAAAGGACCGGCCAAAGCCGAAGCAGCCCAACACCGCGCTTGCTCGCATCTGCTCGCCCATCTCGCCAAGCACTACGACCGCGTCTTCCTAGTCCACGCGCCGGCTATCGCCGATGTGCGCCCTTTCACTTGGCAGGGCTGGGACGCCCACCTGCGCTATACCTATCGGCTGCCGCTCGGCGACGACAACGCACGCTGGGAGCGCATTGAGCGCCGCACGCGCACCGCCATTCGCAAGGCTGAAAAACTTGGCTATCAACTGCGGCCCACCAGCGATGTCGCGCTGTTTCGGCGGCAGTACGAAGCCATCTACGCCAACCAAGCCGACAGCCCCCCTATCGCCGCGGCCTTGGCTGAGCGCTTTGTCGCCGCCGCTTTAGCGGCTGGTTTAGCCCAAGCGTACGAAATCGCCTCCTCAGATGGGCCAGCCGCGATCGTCGCCTTTGTCCGGGGATTCGACACCACCTATGCCTGGGCCGCCGGAGCCGACCCCGCTTACAACCACACGGGAGCGATCTCGCTGTTGTACTGGCAGTACTGCAACACAGCCGTCCACCAGCACTTCGATTTTGTCGGCGCTAACATGCCGAGCATCGCCTTTTTCAAGCGCGGCTTTGGCTGCGACCTCGTGCCGTACTACGCGGTCGTCGGCCACAAAAGTCGCTGGGTCAAGCGCGCATTTGATCTCCGCCGAGCCTTGCGCGGCTGACGAGGAGAGACGAAGGCCCCAGCTCTGCGGTGGGACTGGGCTGTCGTGAGGTGGGCAGCGATTGGACTAGTCGTCTAGCAGGCGGCTTACTTCTTCGGGTTTCGACGCCTGCACGGCAACGCGATGCAAGTGCTCGAGACGCTGTACGTCGTCAATGGACGCCAAGCGGGCGGCGAAGGCTTGGGCAGCACCGGCACCGAAACGCAGCTCCAGCACGGCTTGGATGCTGTGGCGGATGCCTTGCTCTCGGCCCTGCTCAATGCCTTGCTCAATGCCTTGCTCTCGGCCCTGCTCAATGCCTTGTCCTCTGATTTCGTCCTCAGCTTGTCTCCTAAGTTCGTCCCCGAACTCCTCCCGCAGCATATCTAAAAAGTCGCGCGCAAACTCGGATTCTTTGAGAATGTCCATGAGACGCTCCTTAGCCAAAAGGGTGAAAAGGTGCTGCTTATCATACGTTAAGCTGCTGTAAAAAGCCAATCCCAACGCCATGTTGGCCTTGGCTGACGAGTCTAGCGGAAGCGCGCGCGTCATGGCCATGCACTCGGTCAGCCATTGGTCGCGGTGCGTGCCCAGCGGCGGCTGCATCAGCGTGGCTACGGGCAGCAGGCCGAATAAGCGGCCATCGCGGACGATTTCGCCGGGGAGGTCGGCGAGGCGGAGAACGGCGTAGTGAATGCGTATGGGATACAAGGGATGCTCTTGGATGTAACTGCCCGGATCATTTTTACCAGCGTCGGGACGGAGATAGATGACGTGGGCATAGACCGGAAGGCCGGATTGGCCGATGAGGCGTCCGATGTAGCTGGCCATGCGGCGGGGCATGGAGGGGGTGCTGTCGGTGGTTTGGAATTCGTAGTGAACGAGGGAGGGTTGGCCATCAATTTGGACTTTGAGAAGGGTGTCAAGGTGGCGGGTTTCGACGGTGGTTTGTTCGGTGGGGAGGATTTTGACGAGTTGGATGTCGTCGCGTTGAAAGGTGAATTGGAGGAAGTGGTGGGGGTAGGTCTGGACGAAGTGTTTGGTGAGAGCGTCGATGGGGGGCATGGCACCTCGGCGGGTTGGGGTGTCATCGGCTTACGTTGCGTAGGCAAAGCCTGTGCCAAGGCCGCGTATGGATTGTATTTTGGCTTGCCCCGCAGGGAGTTCGGCCTTTTTACATCGACAGCAAAAGGAAGGTCGCCGGGGGTTGGAGGATACAGGGATGGTGCCTTTGGGTAACGTTTTGTAGGCTGGTTCCGTCGGCACTAACAGGCCGAGCATCGCCTTTTTCAAGCGCGGCTTTGGCTGCGATCTCGTGCCGTACTACGCGGTCGTCGGCCACAAAAGTCGCGGGGTCAAACGCGCATTTGATCTCGGCCGAGCCTGGCGCGGCTGACCGCCCTCAATAATGCAACTGCGTCACCGATTTAGATATCAACGCAATGGCCACCGCCGACATGCCGATCAAGCCCATGCCGCAAGCGTATCCAGCCAACAACACCGGTGCGTATTGCCGCCATTGCTGCACGCCAAAGCGCGGCTCCAGCCAATAGCGGGCCAACAGGGCCCCGGCCATCTCCGGGATCAGCAAATGCGGCAAGCCCCCAAGGCCGCGCACAAACCCGTACACCAGCGAAATCGGCCACCCCAACCACGACATAACCCCAAACAGCCCCCCGGCCATCACAAAACTCCCCAAGATCCACCAGCCCTTAATCGCCTGATCAAACAGCGTTTCCCCGCCCAACGTCGCCGAGTACCACAAGCACTGGCGCAGCGCGATCAGGTGCCAATACGTCTGCGCGTATTGGAAGGTCGGCGAGGGAATGGGTTCCATCTGCCAGACCAGCGACCAAAACACAAAACCGCAGACCAAGCTCAGCGGCAACAGCAACAGCTCGGCCTTGAGAATCGACGAGAAGCGCGTCCCGGTCAGCTCCACTTCGCGGAAGAGCTGGGCGCGCCGGCCGTGATCGGAGTACGGAATGGGCGCGAACCATATATCAATGCCTTTGTACCCGCTCAAAATAAAAGCACCTTCGCGCAGCAACGGAAAACTGACCAACTGTCCGGTCAACCCGGCCATGCGCGCATTGACATACGAAATCACCGGCGTCACCACAAAGCCAAAAAGCAGCAAAAAGATCAGCGGAAACTCGTCGTCTTCGAGCAACAACACGCAGAGCCAGATCATCGCCAGCGTCGATAGAACGTATCCGCCAATCGCCATCCACAGCGGGAAGTCGCCCCGGCCGACCGGCGTATCCTGCAACGGGCGATGTCCGCCCTGACGGCGCGAGGCCCGCACCGACAGCACGGCGTGGACCAAGCCAATCGCGCCCACAGCCGCACCCGCGCCAATGTACACGCTCATCCACACGTCAATGTCGTTGGCGAAGTTCGTCAGGATCGCGTCCATGCCCGGCCGCCAGTGCGTCAACATGCCAGCGTGGTAGAGAATCGGACTGCCCAAGGCGTGGACCATGGCCGCGGCAAACGTGCCAACGACGATCCAAAACGGCAGCACCATGCCCAACAACACTAGGCCCAAGTCCGTGCCAATACCCAAGGGCGCAGCCGGCAGAATGGTCTCTGTCGTGCGCGTCAGGTCGATCCACGGGATGGGCAGCAGGACGATGGGATCGCTGGCGATCAATCCGGTCAGTGCCGGCAAACCCACGTATACCGCGCCGAACAGCAACCCGATTCCCATGCCCACCGAGAAAACCCGCCAGCGCCAACTATCCCGCTCCTCATCGCTCTCGGCCAGCGCGGTCGCCCCTTGCGCGGCGACGGGCGCCAACGGAAAGGGCAAACGCTCCACATCGGACGTGATGCGAAAGAGGATGTAGCCGAGCGTGAACCACTCGACCCGCGACAAAAACTGCGACGCAACGAGCACGACCATGGGCGGGATCCACGCCCGGTGCAAAAAGCTGCGCCCCATCAGCGCATCGGAATCTATCGGCGGCGCGACCCACTCCGGGATGTGCTCGGCAATGCCAAAACCAGCCGCGGCCTGCGACTGCACGAGGTACTGGTTCCACACGAGTTGTCCAAACGGCCCCCCGGCCAGCATGGTGCCGCCAATGACGCCGGCCAAGCCGCCGGCAATGTAGTAGATCAGGTAAATTTCTTGGCGCGTCAGCGCGGAAAAGGAACGCCGCGCCAGTTCGGAAAACAGGATGATGGTCACCCACTCGGCAGCCGCGCCGAGCGATGCACCCGCAATCAGGCCCATGTAAATAGCACCGGGCATCATGATAAAGCCGACGAAGAACGCCCCGGCCACAGTGCGGATGGTAAAGCCCTCGCGGAAGCGCGTCGGGGGCTTCATCAGGTCGCGGTAACTGGTCAGTTCGCTAGCCGTCACGGTCGGTATCCGCCTCCCATTTCGCCTTGCAACAGCGCGACCGCAGCCCACACCAGCCGCATGGCGACCTCGCCGCAAATCATCCCCAAGAAAAACGGCATGACCCGCCGGTAGGTTTGCGCTCCGCCGTAGCGCACCGCCAACCACTTACACAGCCAGCCGCACAACACCGACCCCCACACCAGCCAGCCAAAACCCGTGCCAAACACAAAGCCCATTGGATGCAAGGGCCAGCGGAGAAAGTGTTGGCGCATCAACGCCAAAAAATAGGTAAAGCCCGCCCCGCCCGCGTGAAATCCCAAGCGCACCCAGTCCGTGCCCCCATCCACGGTGCCCGCGTCTTTGAACAAATAGTTGTAGTAGCGGCCAATGCGTGCTTCGGCCCGCGCCCCGCCCTGTTCCTGCAAGGCGAACAGCCCGTGCTCATAGATCGCTTCCAGCGAAAACACATAGCCGGCCCCCAACCCAACGGCCAATCCCAAAGCCATCCCCCAAATCAAGCGGCGCGGCGACACGCCGTGAATCTCGGCCAATTTCAGCCCCTCAAATTGCAAGGCGGGCCAGAGGCCAATCATCGTAAAGCCAAACACCGCCAAGAAGCCAAATCCCATGTAGGTCTCGTCGGCAAAATGCCCAGCGCCGGTTCCCAAGACCACGAAGAACAGATAGCCCACGATCTGCGGCATCCCCACAATGGGCAAGCCTCCGTCGATCCGCAGCCGCGCAAACGTCAACGCCAACAGCAACACCAGCACCAGGGCCGCAATGCCCATCAGCGGCGGCACCCCCAAAGCCGTAGTCCACGCCCACAGCACCAGCAGCCCAATCACCAGCCCCCACGTCGCCGGACTGCGCCAAGAGATGGCCGCGGCCAGGGCCCGCCGCGCCGACCACAGACTGAACAGCCCCAAAAACAGCAAGCCGCCACGCGCCTGCGTCATAAAAAAGGGAAAGTGACTCGGCCAATCTAGCCACGGCGATCCGTGCCCGGGAATGAAATCGCCGCGATATTCCGAGCGTCCGAGGAAATGGGCCACCAGCAACTGCACGCGGGTGAGCAAATAAAAAAACCACGTGCTGAACGACACCTCCACGGGAGCGAGAAACGCCGCCCCCACCAACAGGGGGACAAACTCAAAGTGGAACGGCGACTCAAAAGGAGCCATGGCTTTCCACGGATCGTCGAGCAGAAAATGCTCCATGTACAAAATTGTGGGAATCGCGGGCACGGACGGCGCGTAGTGGTGCCAGCCATTGATCCCCAACAACACCCCCGGCACCAACGCGCCCCACCAAAACAGCCGCTGGCCAAACAGGTCTCCGGCAATGAGGGCGCGAGGAACCTCCAGCAGCGGAAATCCCAGCCGCTCGGTCTCCAACCAGCGTTGCCGCAATAGCCACACCAAGCAGAAGCAGGTCAGAAAAAACGCACCGAAAAACACACTCCACATCGCCAACGGCCACAGCCAGGCCCCCCACGGCACGGCCGCGCCGCCTTCAAATGCTCCGATGGCCGGCGCTTCATTCGGACCGCCGGGCACCAGCCAAGCCGGGACGACTTGCAAAAAGCGATAATAGGGGGCCGTTGGCTGGGCAAAACCTCCGTAAAAACCCGTCACCAAGCCCGGCAAAAACCGGTGCATCAGGCCGGAAGCGGTCGCCGACACCCCGATGACCAGTGCGGCGTAAAGCACCGCCCGATCCCCCGGCCCGAGCAAGCGACGCATTAGCGCAACGGCGGCCAAAACCCCTATGGGCACGGCGAGAAAAACCTGGGCCCCGGGCGCACTCCCGGCCCCGGCCAAATGCGGACCGTTGTACAGCAACTCGACGCGCTGGAGCAACCACCCGCTTGCGACCGTGATGCCGATGATGAGGGCGGCTAAGCGCAGCGCGGCCATTTTGTCAATCTTTCGACCATTCCTTGCGTTGTCCTAATTTTCCAGCTCCCGCGCAACATTCAGCCCCGCTCCCACTGCGGCAACTGCTCGGCGTAGTAGCGGCGACTATCCGCGTCCAAGGTGCGCCAGATCAAAAATTGCTTGCGCACATCGTCCAAAAAGGTGCGCACCACGCGCTGCCACGTCGCCAGATCGCCAGCCGCCAACGCCAAGTCAACGTGAATGTCGCAATAATTCGGGTCCGGCCCCGGCTCTATCTCCATCGCGGTATCTTGCACCACGCCTTGGTCAAACGGCGCCAACCACACCCGCGCCGCCACCTGCACCTTTTCCCCCACCTGCTCCACCTGCAAGGCTTCGACGTAAAATCCCGCCCCGATCGACTGCTCTTGATTGGCCGACCACGCTTCCGCTTGAAACGCCGCCATGCCGAGCGCTTCGCGCCGCGCCAACGAGAAAGGCAGTTGCACGCGCAAATGCTCGCCCTCGACGACCGGCAACCGCCAACGCCGTTCAATGCCCGGCGTGCAGATCCGCCCGGCCATGCGCGCCGGATAGAGCGCCGACGCCACCACCAACAGCGCGATCGCGCCAACGGTGAGCACGGCCCCTAGCGACGAGTAATTCAGCTCCAAGCCGGGCAAAAAACCCCCTTGGGCCAAAAGCTGCGCCGCGCCTTGCCCTAACAGGTATCCCGCGACCGTGCCGACCACGCCCAACGCCACGGCTTCCGCTATGAACAGCCCGCTGACGTGCCCGGGGGCTAAGCCAACGGCGTTAAAGGTGCCGATTTCCTGCGTCCGCTCGTACACAGCCCCGAGCATGGTGTTAAACACGATCAATCCGGCGATCAGCAGCGGCACGATCAGCGACCCCCATCCCGACACCGACGCCACCCCAACCGAATTGACCAGCAAGCACTGCCCGCCAAAGCCAGCGAACAGGTTCAAATCCAAGGTCTCGGCCAGCTCTACCAGCGCACTCCGCGTTGCCTCCGCGTTCCCATCCAGCCGGATTCCCACCGACGCCAGCCGCACCCCTTCCCACCGCATCAGCGCGGCAAACGGCAAGACCGGTGTCGCCGACGCGGGCAAATGGGCAAACGGCCGCAACTTTCCGCCCTGCCCGCGTCCCACTTCCGCTTCCGATGGCTGTTGCGCTTCTGGATCCAACGGGGTCAGGGGCTCGCCATTCAGATCGAGCCGATCCAGCGCGTCATCGGCGAGCAACCCAACCACCCGAAACACCTCGCCAAAAATCCGCACCCGTTCCAAGCCCTCGGCGCGGACCCCCAAAGAATCCGCCAAGCCCACCGGCAACAGACAGGCGTCCTCTTCCCCGGGCCGCAGCCACCGCCCGGCCACCAGCGCTGGGCCGAGGACCCTCGCTTCCTGCGCCGCCAGCCCGACAAACCCCCAAACCCCGACCGCGCGTTCCGCTGCGTCATCCCGCTCAACTCGATAGGAAGACGCCAGCGATCCCACCGACAGCCACGCCCGCGGCGCGACCTGCTCGTCGCCAAACCAATCGCGCAATAGGTCGTAGCCTGCCAGTTCCATGGCCTGCCAGCCCGGCATCCGCACCAACGCGCCTTCGTACGCCGCGTCCTCGCCGATCGCAATCCAATTGGTGTGCAGCGCAGCGCGGACCGAGGTAAAGGACAGCACCGAAAAGGTCAACAGCACCAGCGTCGCGCAGGTCAGCCCCGTGCGCCACGGTCGCCGCCGCAAATGCGCCAACCCCACGGCGACCGACGTCAGCACCGCACCCGACCGCTGCACCGCGATCTGTCCGCGCCGACTGCCCAATTCCTGCAACTCCCGGTTCAACCGCGACATCCCCAGAAACGTGACCAAGATCCCCAACGCCAATATGACGAAGCCGAGCAAGATAATCGCCGGCGAGATCGACAATTCAAAGGCCGGATGCACATAGCGCAGGGCGACAAAGCCCACGAGAAAGAGCGCGAAATAGGCAAATACCTGCCGCCGCAAATCGGCAAACCCAAACGCCAACCGCTCGGCAAAGTGGGCAAACGGAATCAGCACGGCCAACAAAAAAAGCGCGCCCTGCACCACCCCGGCTTGCGTCCGCTCCACGTCCCGATAGGCCGCCGCCGCCAGTGCCCAAGCGCGCCGCGCCCGATCGAAAAAGTCCCGGTGCCGGTGCTCAGCGCGTGCTACTTCTGCTTCTGCGAGCAACCCGGCCGACCGCTCGTTAAAGGCCGCCAGCCGCCCATTGCGCACACCGTGTCGCTCCAGCCGATCAATCCGCTCGCCATTGAGCACGTGTAGGTCGGCAGCCACCCGATACACCGTCTCCACGATGCGCCCCTTCCCATCAACCGCATAGCCCACCCCACTCGGAACGTCCTCCGTCCCATTGAGCAACAGCAGCCGTCGTCCCAACCCATAGCGGCCCGTCGCCATCACGGCCTTAAACCGCTCATTAGGCTGCGTAAAAATCACGCCGACCGGCTCCGTCCACGACCCCACCCGATTCACATAGCTGAATAGCTCCATTTCTGGAGCGGTCAGCGGCAGGCAGGCCCCGTACATCACCGGCTCGGCTTCCAGCGTCGCGTCAATGGCTTGGATCCGTTCTAGGGTTGATAAATTGCGCGGATCAAAAATCCCAAATAGCGCCGTTCCCCGCAGCGGCGCGGTGACGATCTGCACCTCGTCCTCGGGACTATCCATCGTCACCGTCAACGCACGTCCCGGCAACTTGCGTTCCCCATTGATCCCCCAGTCCGGCGCGTCCGTCACCCGCCCGGTCTCCGCATCAAGTCGATACGCCTCCAACCGCACCGGCTTCGTGTAGATGATGCCCGATTCAACGCCGGGGATGGCAAACCGCCCCGAATCATCCGCTGCCGCCCAAAAATCCGGCCGCACCCCAGCCAACGTCGGATGGCGCAGCCGCACCCGCACCAAGGCCCCAGCCGTAGGCTGATCCGGCAGATAGCTGCGCGGCCCGTAGTGGACCACTTCCCCGCGAATGGTGCCAAACGCATCGTTGCCCCAAGCCCACGGCTCTAACTCCGGGTCGTCAATAAGCGCGGGCAGCACACCCTGTAGCAGCGCGACTTGACCAGCCAACCAGTCAAAGCGCACCGCTCCAGAATCATCAACGGGCGAGTCAAAACGGGCGCGGCTGTCGTTGACCGTGCAAAAGGCCAACGCCGGGCATCCGGTGAGGGCCGCTACCGCCGCATCCAACGGCACCGTCAGCGCCATCCCCCCAAGCCCCTGGCGGGCAAAGTCCTGCTTCAGGCCATTGACCAGCACCTGCTTGCCGCCCAACGCAGCGTCTTCGTACGCCGTTACCAGCTTTAGCAACCGCTCGGTGATCGGCGGCGCGAGCAAGGAGACGCGATACGGATCGCGCGGCCTGAACGCCCCGAGCCGCGGGCTGTGCGACGACAGATCCAAACCCACCAAAAAGCGCGTTTCTAGCCCGCTGAGTCGCCGCAAAAGCGCCGTCTCTTCCACCCCGCCCTCTCGCTGCCGAGCGGCCGCCAGCAACAACGGCGCGAAATGGCGCATCCCCGCCATGTTCTGAAAGTGGCCAGCCAGCCACAGCAACGCGACCGTGCGCTGGGGCGGCCGCTCGGCAAATCCCCGGGCCAATTCCAACAGCGCGGCCGCACTCGCCGCTTGCTCGGCTCCCGGTGCTAACGCCGGCACCGGCGACACTGCGTCGTAATGCGCGGCGAGAAAGACGACCTCCTCCTTCAGTGCCGCATCTTGCCCGGGAATCACGGCGACCAAATTCTGCGCGATCACCTCCTGCCACGCCATCCGCCCCCGCAATCGCACCTGCGGCCGCGACATGGCCAACACCCGCAACCGCTCGGCCGCGTCTTTGCGCGCATAGAGACGCGGCAAGTCGGCCGGCACGTCGAGAAACTTTTGCTCGGCTTCCTTGCGATGTGCCCCAGCCGATTCCAAAAACACCACGGCCTCAGCCCCCAAGTGAAAAGCATCCACCCAAGCTGCGCCCGAGCCATAGTCGAGGAGGATGATCCGCCCAGCCACCTGCTGCCGCTCGAGCAGGCTGCCATCCCCGCCGTACACCAACGACCCCTCAAGTCCTTCGGCTGGCAGAGTCGGCGTCCGCACCAAGTTGGGCCAGACACCAAACAATTCGATCCGCTCCCCGGCGCATTCGAGCCAGAATCCCTCGTCGATCGGCACCAACACCGGGAACTCGTGTCGGTAGAATTCGGCTACTCCCAAACCCTCTAGCTCGGCGACCAGCCACTCGCGGGCTACCGCAGCCCCCGGATAGCCCGTCATCCGCGAGGCCGGGGCCGAGAGCGTCTCCACTGTGCGCCGCAGCCGCGCTTCTGTTTCGGCGGCGAGGGCCGAGCTCGTGAGCAGCAAGGCTAGAACCCCCGTACTTACGCGGAGGGCAACCATCGCCTTCTGACGGATCGCTTCGCAAGGTCGCATCGCGCTCGCCAATGATTTTACAAATCGCCTACGCGCCCACATTTGCCTACGCCATCTGCCATTTTTCCCGTATTGCCTTTGTCATTCTAAAAATTTTCGCCATGTACCTGAGATTGGGGGCTTCGATTCATCGGCATCAATCGCCAACTGCCGAGAACGCTCGACCAGCAGCCAAAACCTCAACCCGGCAGGGCCGGTTTTCGTGCGCGGATTTCCTCTATAAACCTAACTAGACAGTCCGCTCATCGCAGCAGAATGAGCTTGCGCGTCAGAACACTCTCGGCGGTCACCAACGCCGCTGGCCAACGGACGCCCTTCGCGGTCGCGACCATCCCAGCCGAGGCTATAGTGGCCAGCCGGCTGCGGCCCCTCGTTCAAGACCGCCACTCGCTGCCCGGTCAACGCGAACACCGCTAGGCGCGCTGCACCCGGTTTGTAACGGGAAGTACGAGATGACGGTTTGGCTGTTGAATGGATTGGGTGCGTTCTGCCTCAAAACGGACGATCTCGGTAAGGTCCGCCAGCAACTCGTTCCGCGCCTTGTCCCACACCGTCATTTCAGCAAATCCCCAGATACCCGGGACGCTGCCCAACGGACTCATGCTTGGCATTCCATTCAGTGCCAAGATGCACCGAATACTTCTCCAGCAATTGCATAGGTATAAGCTGCCCCTTGAGAAGCGGCACGGGCTTAGTTGTCATGCGGCCATAGCAAGAAAAAAGCCTCCAAAGCCCAAAGGCCCCGGAGGCTTATTTTCTCAGCAAATCGCAGCGCAGCCTCAGAAGCGGAACTGCAAGGAAAACTGATGCACGCTGTCGAGGATGCCAAACGAGGTAAAGGCGTAATCGACTGTGGCCATGCTCAACTCGAGACCTAGCCCAGCCGTCAGCCCCTCCTCACTGCGGCCAGCCGGGACGACCGCGCCGCTGACCTCATCGACTTTCTCATCCTCTACGCCCTGATAGTTGTACTTGTAGCCGGAGCGAAGGCTGAGCATGTCGAAAAGCTCCACCTCAGCCGCCGCGTACACGAGTTGCTCGGCGTCTTGCGGCTTAGTGGCATCGGCGAGCAGGGTCACCTTCATACCGCTGTCTGGGTCGTCAAAGACGGCGGCGGCCGCGCCAATGCTGAATATCAGCGGCAGCGGCGCACCGATGTCGTAGAACTTCAGATCGCTGCCCAGATTGTTGATCCGCGCACCGATGGTGTACGTGGAATTGACGCGGTAGAGCGCACCGAAATCAGCCGCATACGCGGTGGCGTTGACACCGTCGATGGTCTGGCTCACGATTTTGCCGGTCGCCCCTAGGCTGAGTCGGTCGGTGATGCTGCGCGCCCACGTCGCGCCCACAGCCAAATCTCGGTAGCTGTAGGTGTCCGCGGTCTCGGTGTCGTTGGGATCGAACGTTCCCGCGTCGAGGACGAACTGCGGCACCACGTCGCGGTCGGCGTCAATGTCGCTCAACCCGAGCGTCACCACGCCAATGCCCAAGGTGCCCATGTCGCCCATGTCGCGTGCGAACCCAAAGGCGTCGTGCGACAAATCCGCGATCCACGAGTTGTGCGACAGCAGTACTTGGCTTTCGCCGCCGCTCAAAGACGCACCGGCTGGGTTCCAAAATAGCTGGTGGACGTCGCCAGCCACGGTCGTATAGGCCGAACCGAGCGCGACCGGTCTGGCACCCACGCCAACCTTGAGAAACGCGGCACCAGTCAGGCCAGACTTGCGCACATCGGCGCCAACGGGTTGCGCCAACGAGAGGGCCAACCCCAGCACTGCAATGAGTTTTAACACTTTCATTTTCAAGTCTCCCCTGTTCGGTTCAGCGCAGAATGGCGAAGTGCCCGGTCTGCGTTCCGCCCGGGTACTCGGCCACGTAGATGTACAGTCCGCTGGCTACCTCAATGCCGTCCTTGGAAAACATGTCCCAAAACAGCGTGCCGTCGAACGGGTTGGTACTGTCGAAGTGGAGCACGTCGATGACCTGCCCAGCCACGTCAAAGATGGTGATCTTGGTGCCGGTCGGCAGGTTGATGAAGAGCATCTTGTGCTCGGTGCCGGTATCGTGTAGCGCACCCTTCTTGTAGGGATTGGGCACCACGCGGACGGCGAGCTCGCCGCTTACGAGTGCGCCGGCATCGGCCAGCGGTGCTTTGAGAATAAAGGGCGCGCCAATGGCCTTTTGCCCCGCCAAGGTACCGGGGAAAAACGAACTGGCGGTCGCGTAGTGGTACGTGTCCTTCCACAATCCATCGCGGCCATTAAAGTTGTGCCGATGCGTCTCCAGCGAACTAAAGGGCTGGCCATTGATCTCGCCCGACTCGTTATCGTACGCCGCGACATAGTAATAATAGGTGAACCCAAAGGTCACCAAGTCGCTGGTATCGGCAAACTTGTATTTGAACTCGTCGCTGTCCGGCCCGTCGTTGAGGTAGTTGCCCAACTCGCTGCTAGGCACGTGGGCAATGAGCCGATAAGGCCCCCACGCCGCTGGCTCCTGCGGCTTGTAGGATCCAGAACTGATGTTGGGGTTGTTGTCAGCACCAAAGGCGGCCAGTTGTGCGTCCGTGGGATTTTCCTCGGTCTGTTCGTGGTAGCGGTCGATGATGCGCAGGCCGACATCGAGCGAATTGACGCGCGGGAACAGGGTCGAGCGATAGACCTTGTAGCCAGCAAAGTCAGGGGCCGCTTCGGCCCGGTCGTCCCACTTGACATCGACTTTGACGTCCGTGTTGGGCGCTACTTCGATGTGGGGCGTCGGCGGGGGCGCGGGAGCGTCGAAATTGTTTTCATACGCCCACTGCGCCGTGCTGCGGGCGGCGCGGGCCCCTTGCAACCGGAACCCCGCGTACTCCACGAGCACCAAGTTGATGGTCTCGCCCACCTCCAAGGAGAATGGGCCGATGCCCACCTGCAACATACCGTCGAAGTTGTGGTCAATCGCGTAGCCCTGCGTCCACGCCCAATCGGGTTGGTCGTCCAGCGAACGGCTCGGATCGACCTCCCAGTTTTGGATGAAGGTGTTGTTGTACTTCATGTCGCCCAAGGGCTGGCCGCGCTCGCCAGCGGGCCGCACGGCGTTGACGAACGACAGCGGGTCGCCGGGGACGATGTCTGGATGATCGGGATCGAACCAGTTGGGGTCGGGCACCAAGCTGCTCTCGTTCTGGATAGCGGCCCCCTTGTCCCAAGCGCGGCTGCCGATCTGTTCGCCGTCGAAAAACGCGGCCATCGCGTAGATGTGATTCTCGCGTGGATTGCGGTAGCCGCCGTCGTCCTTGAGCACGGAAGTGAACCAACCGCGCTCGGCACCTACGCCGACGGGGTGGCTGTCGTAGATGGTGTGCTTGTCGGCTGCGCTGGCGCTGCTGCCGCTTGCTGGCAACGCGCCCTGTTTGGCGGCGATCCACTGCATTCCATTGTAGATGTCGTAGTAATATCCCCGACTGCGCATGGTAACGCCCAACAGGCGCGCACCATCGGCCGACCAGCCGGTCGACGAACCAAAGACCGGATGCGGCTCGCCGAGCGTACTCGGCGACGGGCCGGTAAACACCACCGGCACATCCCACGGCGCCCCGCTGGCGTCGGGCGTGGCATCGTACCCAGAGGTCGGGCCGGTAAACCACCCCGAAGCACCGCGACGGCCATTATTGCGGTTCGTCATAGAATTGATCGGCTCGTTTTGCAGATGCAGGGTGAGCGCGTGGATGCGGTTGTCGGTCTTTTCGGGCGTACCATCGCCATCGGCGTCGAGTACGCCGGTGTTGGTAAGCTCCAACTCAATGACGATGAAGTCGTTGAGGTTGCCGTGATTGGCGGCAAATTGCCGCATCCGCCAGCGCACATCAACGCCGAGGTTGGTCGGCATCGCGCCCTCGTAGCGCATTTCGTTGCGGTCGGCATCAACCCATTCGGCACCCGGGCTGGTAAAGTTGCGCGCCGCATCGCCAGCACCATCCAAGTTACTGGTGTAGAAGCCGTGCAAATAGTGCTTGGCCCGGGGCGCATTGCTGTCGGTGGTGATATTGATCTCTTCGGGGCTGTATTCCGCCATCTGCAAATCCTGGCCCCAAGGCAGGTGCAGATTCTCGCCGCCCGGATAGGTCTGGGTCGGCGTCGTCCACTGGCGATCCCAATTGCCGACGCGGAAGAGATTAAAGCGGGCGGTCGGATCGTCATCGGTTTCGCGATACCAAGAACCGGCGTTGCTGGGAAAGAAGGAATCCCACAGATCGCCAGCCGTGAACACGCCGCCCTCTTGCGCGGTGATCGTCCCGGCCGTGGCGACCACCAACACGGTCGCCAGCCGGGACGCAATTTTCATGCGTTTAATCATCTTGCTATTCCTCCTAGAAATCCACGGTGACGCCGAAATTGGCCATGCGCGGGGTATCGTAAATCGCCTGACTCTGGCTGGTAAAGGCCCGATTGAGATCGCCCGTCGGGTCTCCCTGTTCCTCCCACTGGGAAGTGGAACGGATGTTGCGATTGTCCCACGTCAGGATATTCTCGCGGTCGAAAACATTGCGCACCTCAAAGAAAGCCCCTAGCGACCAGCCACCCAACGCAAGGCTGCGATGGAGGCGCAGGTCCGTGCGCATGTTCCACGGAGCCTGCGAGGTCTCGCGCTCGCGCGGATCGTCCGTGGTGGCCGTTACATTGTAGTTGAAGCCGCTCTCCGCCGTCGAGATCAAGGTCAAACCGATCTCTGCTGGCAATTCGGCCAGCAGGGTGAAGGCGATGCGGTGGGCTCGGTCGTAGCCGGTGACCAGCGGATTGCCGCCGCCGTTGACATTGGCCTCGTAGGTATTGAACCGCTCCTTGTTGTCCAGTGCCGTATCCAAGGCTTGGACATCGGTTGCGGCTTGGACCGAAAACGAATTCTTGTCTGGGAAAGGCGTCGAGTTGTTGCCGTTGCGCGATGCCTTGATATAGCTGTATGCGTAGTTGACGCGCCCGTTGATCCTGCTCTGCGACCGGCGCTCTATCCCAAACTCAATGCCGCGGCTGTCGGCATATCCGCCGCTGGTGTTGAGACTGTAGTTGGCAAAACCAGCGTCGGCCGGGCTGATGGTAAAGCCGAGCCGCCCGTAGTTCTCGATGTCGCGGTAATAGGCCGTAACGTCGAACAAGTATTCGGGCGCGAAGCTGTACTGCAAGCCCATCTCGTACGCCGTGGCCGTCGTCGGATCGGCCTCGACATCGGGCACATTCGGCCACGCTGGGTTGGTGAAACTGTCGTAGTCTTCATAGAGATACGAAAACGACGGCGGCGAGTAGAACTTGCCCCACGAATAGTGCATGGCAGCCTGCTCGCTGATCGGATGCGAGATCCCCAGCCGCGGCTGTAAGTACCAGCGCGTTTCAACCGCCCCACTGCGAATCGGGCGGCGGTAAGTGTGGTTCTCGCCGCTTTCATAGGTGTATTCGGCTTCTTCGGACGGACGGAAAAAGTCGGCGAGTTGCTCGGCGTCCGCGTCGAAGCTGTCGAGCCGCAAGCCGGCATTGATGATGATGCCTTCGTACTCAATTTTGTCCTGCACGTAAAAGGCCAGTTCGCTCGGATTGCGCTCGTAGTCGGAAATCTCGTACGGCAGGTTGGAATAGCCCACCGTAATCTGCGTCCGCTGCATGAGCTTCGAGACCGCGTGGCTGCGGAACAGCAGACCGGCCTTGATCTGGTGGTGATAGTTGTACTGATGGGTGATGTCGGCCTTGAGCTGCATCACGTCGCGCTTGAGCTCTTCAAAGTAGAAGCCGGCCTGCGCCAAGCGGTACTGATTGTCGCCAAAGGGCAGGTCGAAGTTGCGCGAATTGCCGGGGTTGGTGGTAAAAAAGGTAAAGTTGCCGTCGGCGTCGGCCCCAGAGCCGTCAACGCCTAGGTACTTTTCCGACTCTTCGGCGCTATCGATGAAGATGAAATCGCCATTCTCGTCGGGCTCGACGATGCCGTCGCCGTTGTCGTCCGAGTAGCCGAATGTGCTCATGCGCGAGACTTGCGAGAGCTTGATCTCGTAGAAGGTGTTGTTGGAAAGCGAGTGGTTCATCCCCACATAGGCCATCGTCCCCAACTTCTTGTTGCCCAAGGCTCCCTCGGGGAAATAGGCGTAGCGGCCGCTGAAGTTGCGATTGACCCAACCTCCCAACTCACCGCCATCGTCGATCATCGCTTTGCCGGTCAGCTTGACATTTTGGCTGAGCCGATGCGTCAGCTTGAGCGAATAGCGCTGCGAGCGGTTGAGCATGTTGGGGAAGAGTCCCTCGTCGTTGAGATAGCGCGTGGTCAAGTAGAAATTGGTGCGCGGCAACAGTTTGCCGCCCAGCGAAAACTCCATCTCGGTAGAGGGATTGTCGCCATAGGTGATTTGCTTGGGGTCGAAAATGTAGTAATTCTCGGCCTTGGCCTTGTCGGCCTCGTCCTCGGAGGCCAGCAAGGCTTCGCGCGACTGTAGGTAGCGGTCGAAATAGGTCGTATCGGAAAGAGACCCATCTGGGTGCTTGACCTGCGCCTCATAGACATCCGGCCCGGCATTTTTGTAGCCGCCCACGCCGCGGCGGACAAACAGCCGCCCCTCTAACTCATCGCCGCCTTCGCGCGTTACCACGTTGACGATGCCCGCGCTGGCCGCGTCGTACTCGGCGTTGAAGGTCCCGGCGATAATATCCAGCGACTGCACGTTGCTGGCGTTGACGCCGACCGCGGTGAACTCGCCATCCGAGGTGCGATTGACATCGACATAGGGATTCCAAGTCACCAAGCCTTCGCCGGCGCGGAAATACGTATCCGACACGTCAATCCCATCGACGAGCACCTTGGCCTCGGCCTTGCGCCCGCCGCGGATATAGCCGCGAAACACGCTCGGCGTCGTGTTGATCAAGTCCTGCAAGTCGGCCACTGGCATGGTGTTGTTGAGCTCGGCGCGGCCGATCGTCGCCCGGCTCGTCGTCAGCGAGCGCTCGACCAGCGGTGCCTCGGCCACCACCGTTATGGCCTCGCCTTCAATCGCCTCGGGCTTCAGCTCAAAATCGACCGTCGTCGTCAGGTCCAAGCGGACCTCGATCAAGGTCTGGCGCACCGTTTGGTGCCCTATGTAACTAGCTTCGACCGAGTACGCGCCGGGTGGAATGTTGAGCAGGAAATAACGCCCCATCTCATCGGCGGTGGTGCCGACTCGCTCGCCGCCCACTTCGGCGACCACATTGGCTCCGGGCAAGGCTTGCCCGGAATCGTCTTGTACTACGCCAGCAATTTTGCCGTTGCCAGCAAACGCCGGCAAGGCCAGCAGGGCGCAAAAAAGCACCGCGCCTAGGGCCACCGGCCACTCCCTCCTCTCAGTGTGCATGAGTGCCTCCTGTAACGTGCTAGAGGTGAAGTAAAATCTAGCGCACTTGCCGCAAGTTTTGCACAAGTGTGCCATAGAAATGGTTAATAGAGTAAATTCAGGCCAGCCCGTCAAGGCACAAAAATCAACTACTCGGGTCGGTTCCGGCCTAGCACCCCGCCCGCCAAGCGATCAACGGATGCTCTCGCCGCTGCATGGGGAAGGCCACCCGCCCCCCGGTAATCTCCGCCTCGTAGGCCCCCAAGGCCGCTACCGCGTCGCGCAAATCGGCGACCGGTAGGGACCCACGGGCGTCCCCAACCGTTGTGGTCCTTGTCGGGATCGTTGATGTAACGCAAATTCTCGACATCATCCTCGCGTAATTTGCCCAAGGAGGTGCGCTGTGACCATTCTGCAAGATCGCATCACGGTAGATCCCGAGCAATGCGGGGGACGGCCCTGTATTCGAGGGATGCGCATTCGCGTCACCGATGTGCTGGACTTGCTCGCCCATGGCCTAAGTAGCGAACAGATCTTGGACGAGCATCCCGACCTTGAACTGGAAGACATTCGCGCCTGTCTGCGGTTTGCCAGTCAACGGCTCAACCATCCGGTTCTTGCTGCGTGATACTTTGGCTGGATGTTCATATCTCCCCTAAACTCTCCCCTTGGATTCAAGATACATTTGGCATTGAGGTACTCCATCTGCGCGATATGGAACTTGGGAAGACGAAGGATCCTGATGTTTTTCATCGAGCGCGAGAGGCGAACGCAATTGTGATGACCAAGGATCGGGATTTTATTGATTTGCTAGAGCGTTTTGGTCCGCCGCCAAAAGTGATTTGGCTTACCTGTGGCAATAGTTCAAACGCGCATTTGAAAATGATCCTTTTAACGACCCTCTCAGCCGCATTAAAGATAATACAGGAGGCACTCGTTGAAATCAGCGAAGCAACGCACTAATTTGACGAAGACGACGACCTAAGCCCGCCAAGCGATCAACGGATGCTCTCGCCGCTGCATGGGGAAGGCCACCCGCCCCCCGGTAATCTCCGCCTCGTAGGCCCCCAAGATCATCTCCAAAGCCGCCACCGCGTCGCGCGCACTGGACAACGGCTCGCGGTCTGTTTCGGCCGCGTCGAGCAAATCGGCGACCGCCAAGTCGTTGCCCGTGCTCAGGGATTCGTCCGCCCCCGCGTCTAAGGAGACCCACTGCTGACGCGCATCGGTCGGGTCAAACACCGGATGCGGATAGAGCATGGCCGGACCATTGCCGCCGCCGCGCAGCGCGATCACGCCTTCGCTACCCTCGATCGCCAGGCCCATCCGCGCCCCCCCATCCTCGGCGTATTTCCGCGAATCAAAAAAGCCGGCCACGCCGCTCTCAAAGGCGAAATAGCTGTTGATGCAATCGCCGGCGACCGGTCCCACCGGCTCGGTCGCCTCGCGCACATCTTCGATTTTTAGCGCACGCCCTTCGTGCGCGACGTGCGCCGTCATCCACGCCACGTCGCCGACAAACAAGCGCATCATATTGAACAGGTGCGTCCCCAACACGATCATGTCCTCGCCACCGCCGCGCCAATCTTGTTTGCCGTGGGCGCGAATGGCCTGCACCGCGCCGATCCGCCCCTGCGTCAGTACCTCCTTGACGTGCCGGATGCGCGGTAGATACGCTCCCTGATGCGCCACCGCTACCTTGCGCTTGGTCGCCTCGGCCTTAGCCACAATTTGGTCGCCATCGGCCAGGTTCCACGTCATGGGTTTTTCGCAGTATACGTGCGCTCCCACCTCCAAACAGGCCAGTACCATCTCTAAGTGACAGTCGGTCCAGCGCGGGCCAACCGTCACCACCTCCGGCTGCTCAACCGCTAGCATCTCGCGCCAGTCGGCATAAGCGCGGGGAGAGGCCAATTCCTCCTGTTTAGCCTGCCTTTCTTGCGCGTCCTCATCGGCGACCGCCACCACCTCAATGCGCGGATGGTTCTTCAAACCTAAGTGCAACCCGTGTCCCCAGTCGCCTCGTCCGGTCCGGCCGATGGCCGCTGCTCGGTACATTTTGTCGCTCATAAGAATTGTACTCCTTTGCATTGGTTTTGCTGTGGGATGTTGAGATATATAGAAACTATCCGCGGGATGCGTCAATCGTGGATACACAATGGGCGTCAACCCCTTGCACGGGTTATATGCTATTCGTAAATACTATATTGAGATTGAGGAGGAAGAATATGGCTCTTTTAACGGATGAAGAATTATTGGAGACGCTCGAAAAGCAATTGCCGGCCCTGCTCAAACGGCACCCGGCGTTGGAGCAGCGCGCCTATACGGCGTTCATTGAAGCGTTTGCCACCAAAAAGGAAGTGGCCACCGTGCTCGCTGAGTTACATGCCCTCCGCGGCGAATTGGGTCAATTCCGCTCGGAGGTCAACGAGCGGTTTGATAAAGTCGATGAGCGGTTTGAAAAAGTCGATGAGCGATTTGAAAAAGTTGATGAGCGATTTGAAAAAGTCGATGAGCAGCTTGAGCAGATGAAACAGCAGACGGCCGAAATAAAAGATAGAACCGATAAACTCGATCTGACGGTCGGGGGATTCCAACGGCGGGCCGGTAGGAAGTTGGAGGACGTGGTGGCCGGGGCGTTGCGCTTTGGGCTGAAGCGGCAAGACCTATCCGCCGACAACATACGGCTGCGGCAGAAGCTAGCGGATGAGGAGGGGGTAGTCGGGCCGGCCGGACGAACCTACGAAGTCGATATTCTGATCGATAACGGTTCGCTGCTGGTCTTTGAGGTGAAGTCGGCCGCCTGCAAGGTCGAAGAGGTGGATCGATTTGCCGACAAGGTCGAACTGGTGCGGCGGCAGCAGCCCGACAAAGCGGTCGAAGGGGCCCTCATCAGCTTAGAACCGGCTGCGCGTGTGAAAGCGCGGTGTGCTGAATGGGGCATCCAAATCCTCTGAGTCGCGGTCGTTCATCGCCCTCTGGGTGGTTGCCCTGTAACGCGGGCATCTAACTTCTCTGAGCCGCGGCCGTTCATCGCACCCCCACGTACACCACATTCCCCACCTCGCCCAGGCAAAAGTCGATCACCATCCACAGTGCCGCCCCTAAAAGCTGCCCGGCGATCAGCCCGGCGAAGAAAGGCTTGTAGGCGCGGTAGCCGCGCGTACCTGTGAACTTGAAGACCACGGCCTTGCCCAACCAGCCCAAAAACACCGAAAACCACGCCACCCCCATGACCCAACTGTCGCTCACCGGCAGCCCGATGTAGTGCAACGGCCACCACGGAAAGTGATGCTGCATGTAAATCAGCCCGCCCATTAAGGCCGCGCCCACACCCGTAAACAGCAGCCGAGGACGGACGTGATCCCAGCCGACGGGATTGTGAATCTTGTCCTCCAAAAAGCGATAGGCCAGCGTCGGCACCCCGAACTGGCGCAGATTGATCCCGCCGTGCGTGTAGTTCAAATAGAGCGTGATCCAGAAAGCCCCCATCATGCCGATGACGACCGCAATAACCAGCCCCCAGAACAGGCGGCGGTGATTGGCCCCATGCCCGTGCGCCAGCTTGAGCGCGTTGGCCGTGGAAGCCATGACCGTGGTACGCATTTCAGCGGCCCACGAATAACTCAGGCTAATCGACGCCAGCCCCTTCCAGCCGATGACATCCGTGCCCAAGGTATAGACCGCAAAGGGCTGCGGCAGCATCGTCGAAGAGGTGAAGCCCACGCCACCTTGGGCAATGACCCGCGCAATGGCCAAGAAAATGACAAACGCCCCGCCGAAAAATACCACCGCAGCCACCACCGGCACCCCGCTCAGCATCAGCCAACCGAGGAAGTAAGCCGCGCAGACAATCCACAGCCACACGGCCACCCGGTACGAGAGAATCTCGTCGCCATCGTCGGCTTGGACCCCGCGCTTAAACGCCGCGCTGAACACTTGGCGCAAGTGACCTCGCGCCGTCCACAAAATCGCCCCCACTAGCACCAGCATCGCCCCCATCCCTTGGTGCGACAGGGCCACCGAAGAACCCGTCAGTGCCTCATTGTGCCCTTTGACCTCAAAGCCGATGACGTTGAAAACCCCGGTCTGGCAGCGGCTCAACAAGTGGAAAAACCACACCGAGAAGGCCACGTTGAGGTTGAGGAAGTACGCCACGCCAATAATGGCGAAGTTGACGAAGATGTGCAGCCGTACGCTATCGCGGAACAGCATCAGCGGATCGAACACCAGCCGCACCTCGGGCACGTAAAAGAAGTAGTGGTTCAGCCCGTCCAACATTTGGATGGCAAAGGGCAGCGCAAACCCGACCCACATCAGCGGATTGCGAAACAACTGTGGGAAAATGCCCTCGTCGTTGCCGCGCAGCATTTCCAAGGGCACCTGCGCCAGCGGAAAGACCAGCCGCTCCTGTTCGACCCAAGGCCGCCGGAAGACGACCATCGTGGCGATCATCAGCAGATAGACCGCCAGCATCGCGCTGCCCCACGCCATAAGCGGCACCAGCCAAGCCCCCCACGGAATGCCCATCCCCGCGGGCAGTCCTTCGTAGAAGAAACGCGCGGCTTCAGGTTCGTCCGGCGCGAGCCAAGCGGGAATCAGCGGTTGAATCAGCTCGGTCCAGCGATTTTCTGGCGTGGCGTAGTAGAACGGGCGGGTGAGGATGTGGCACAGGTTCGTCACCAATCCCCACGTGGGAATCGCCGACGCCACGACCATCATCGCGTACACGACCACCAGTTCGCTCGTGCGCAGTGCCCAAGACTTGACTGTGGCTTTCAGCAGGGGGTTGACCAGCCCGACGAGCACCAAAAAGACCATCATCGCGCCAGCCGCAATGTAATCCGAGGTCAGGCCCGCGTTTTGCAGGACGAGCACTGAGTAGGGACAAGCCAGATTCAAGAATAGCGCTGCACCCGCGCCCAATACGAGTGCCCGCCGAGTCACCTCCAAGCCAATTCGCTCCGTTTGCATAGCCGGAAAATAGCCGCTGGCCCCAACAGCGGCAACCGCGCCACATCCCATTGTCGCACGCTAGCCCTACCGTCAGTTCGCCCGCTGCCGGACGGAGGATTTGGAACGCCGCCGTGTGCCGACGCTACCATGACTGACCACCAATGCGCCGGAAACCCAACCCATTCACACGGAGCAGAATCGCCATCTGCTTGCTACGCGGATGCACTACGCCGCAAGGTGGGCTTGCAGCAGGCTTCTTCGACCTAAAGCGTACAATGCTCTTGACCCTCGGATAATGGCGGATCGGCGCTCACCGGCTACGAGTATCAGTATCGGCCGGACAGCAGCGGCTGGACGGACGTGGCACACGCGAGAGCAACGATTGCCGGCTTGACCAACGGCACGGAATACACCTTTAAGGTCCGCGCCGTCAACAGGGTGGGACCAGGCCCAGCAAACACGGCGGCGACCACGCCGGTGGGTACGCCGGGCAGGGTTTCTAATCTCGCGGCCACCTCCGGCGACGGGCAGGTGACGCTTACTTGGCAAAAACCCGCGTCCGATGGAGGTGCGCCGATTACCGGCTACCAGTATCAGTACAGGCCGGACGGCTGCGGATGGACGACTGCTTGGGCCAAAGAGTTAGGTCCTATTTAGGAATAGCTGCGGACTTCAAGGCCAGCAAACCCGCGGTCATGGGGCTACCCGAAGCCCTATTCAACCGCCGCCTGTTGGCCCGCCCTTCCCTCAACTCCACCAAGCCTTACGGCCTAGCCTCGGCCTGATGGATCGCTTGGTCAGCATCGTGCGCGTCCCGCCGCTTAAATTGCACACTATCTCCGCAGCGGCAGCGACATCTATTTGATGGTTTTCACCGGGGGCGCGGTGTTTGACCATATCATGGGGATCGTCTATTATCTCGCCATCGTACAGAGCCTCTCATTGGCTGGCCATCGCCTTTAATGTAATTAGACCAAAAAGTAACCGGAGGGTCTCATGGAGCCTAGCCCATCTGCTGAGGTAATCGCCGTCCTTGGTTCCATAAAAGAGAGCTTCATCCACCTGCTGCCCAAATTGGTCGTCGCCCTAGTCGTGCTGTTCGTCGGATGGCTCGTGGCGTGGTCGCTCCGTGCGCTCGTGCGCCGCCTAGTAGCGCGTTTTTCCAAGCGGCTAGCCCCAGTTGCTTGGCAACAAGCCCTCGCCGACCAAGAGGCTGGGCGCGTTTTCTCAAGCAGTGTCTATTGGCTCGTCTTGTTGATCGCGGTCATGGTCGCCAGTGAGGCGGTCGGGCTCCCGATTTTGACCACGTATCTGGCCGCTTTAGCACAATACTTGCCCAAAGTCATCGCAGCACTCGCGGTCCTGTTTGCTGGCCTCGTCGGCGGGCGCCTCATCAGCGATGCGGCCACGGCTACAGCCTTTCGCTTGCTGCCGCGTCAGGGGCGGCAACTGGCCCGCCTCGTGCGGGGCGGCATCGTCGGCACGGCCATTCTCGTGGCGATCAGGCAACTCGGCGTAGATGTATCGCTGCTGACGAACATCTTCTCGATCGCGCTCGCCGCATTCCTCGCCGGTGCGGCCTTTGCGTTTGGGCTAGGGGCTCGCAGCATTATCGCCAACATCCTCGCCATGCACTACGTCAACAAATCCTACGGCGTGGGGCAGCGCATTCGCCTCGGCAGCGACAACGGACGCATCGTGCGGACGACCGCCACCACCGTTTTCGTCGAGCACGACGAGGGCGAGTTGGGCATCCCCGGCCAGCAGTTCTTTGAAAAGCGCTGCCTCCGCCTAGGCAAGGAGGTACCCAGTGAATCTTGACCAACAACTCCTCGCGCAATTTGCCACCGATCATCCGGCGGAAGTCACAGGCGTCCTCGCGGGCATGTCGCACCAAGAAGCGGCACTGGTGCTCGGCGACCTCGCGCCAGCCGTTGCCGCCGGCCTTTTGCACTACCTGCCGTCGCTTTCTGCCGCCCTCGCCCTAGAGCAGCTATCTACGGAAGCGGCGGCCGCCATACTAAGCACCGTGCGCCCGGACCTAGCTGCAGCCATCTTGCGGGCGACGCCGAGCCAGCGCCAAGCCGCCATCCTCGCTTGCTTTCCCTCGCGTCGGCAAGCCGCGATTGCGAACCTGCTCATCTACGCCGAGGATACGGCCGGCGCACTCATGGATCCGCAGGTGATCACCGCATTCGAGCAGGAACCAGTGCGCCAAGTGCTCGCCCGGCTCCAGCGCAATCCGGCGTACACGCTCTACTATCTCTACGTGGTGGCCGACGATCAGCGACTCGTCGGCGTGGTCAATATGCGGGAACTAATGGGCGCCCGACCCGATGCCTCGCTCGCGTCGGTCTGCACGCGCCACGTCGAATCCATTGCCGCCAGTGCCACTTGGCAAACTGCGGTGGAACACCCAGCGTGGCGCAGCTTCTTCGCGCTGCCCGTGGTGGACACAGCGGGCCAGTTCGTCGGAGTCCTCCGCTACGAAACCGCGCGGGCTTTGGAGCGACGGCAAGCCAGCGCGGCACAGACAGATAGCGGCTTGCAAACGGCCGCGGCCCTCGGCGAACTATTTGGCCTCGGCTTGCGCAGCGTATTCCAAGGGTCGGCCTCTAGCTCGGGCAAGCGAGAGTCGTGATGGAACAGCCCACTCCGCACCAAGTGCTCATCCAGCGATTCGTCGAACTCCATCCCGAGCAAGTGGCGCGTCAGTTAGACGACGCCGAGGCGGCAGAAGCCGTCGGCGTGTTGCAGGGCGTGGACGACGCGGTCGCGGCAACCGTTTTGCAGCGGATGGAGCTGGAGCGCGGCGCACGCGTTTTAACGCACTTGGACGACGCTCACTTGAGTCGCCTTCTCACCCAACTCGACCCGGCCATGACCGCCAGGCTCGTGGCGCATCTCGACGAATCAGCGCAGGCGCGGATCGTCGCATCAGCGGGCGCCGAGCGCGGGCGGGAAATCCAAGCGATCCTCGCCTATCCCCCGGGCACGGCCGGCGCACTCATGGACGCCCAAGTCAGCACTTTCGCCGTGGATTGCACGGTAGCCACCGCGCTAGCGCGAATCCGCCAGCTCGGCAATCGCCGCGCCATGGCACTCGTGCTGCGCGACGAAAACGATCGCTACGCGGGCTTGGTGCGGCTGCCGGACCTAGTCGCCGCTGATCCCGAGCGGCGGCTCGGCGATCTCGGCGACGGCACCGTCGTGCAAGTGCAGCCCATGACGCCGCGAGAGGAAGTCGTCAAACTCCTCAACACCTATCACCTCACCAGCTTGCCAGTGGTCGATTTTGCCGGACAAGTAGTAGGCGTCATTCGCCACGACGGTCTCGTGAGCGCGGCACAGCAAGACTTGGCGAGCGATGTCCAAGAAATGGTCGGTGTATCCGCGGAAGAGCGCGCCCTGTCCAAGCCGTGGGTGGGCATTCGCAGCCGGCTGCCCTGGCTCAACATCAACCTCGCAACCGCCTTTCTCGCGGCCGCGGTCGTCGGCCTCTTCGAGGACACCATTGCCAAGTTTACCGCGCTCGCGGTCCTGTTGCCCGTAGTCGCGGGTCAGTCGGGCAACACGGGCGCACAGGCCCTCGCCGTGACCATGCGAGGACTCGCGCTGCGCGAAATCCGCACTTCACACGCGGGCCGCGTCCTCGGCAAAGAGCTGGCAATCGGCTTTTGCAACGGGCTGGCCATTGCCGCGGTGACCGCGATCGGCGTCTTCATCTGGAGCCAGAGCATGGGGCTGGCTCTCGTCATGTTGTGCGCCATGTTAGTGTCCATGGTGCTCGCATCCATAGCGGGCGCAGCCATCCCGGTCGTGCTGGCCAAGCTCGGCCACGACCCGGCGACAGCGTCCTCGATCATTCTCACGACCGCGACCGACATCGTGGGCTTCCTTTCGTTTTTGGGCCTAGCGACGCTGTTGTCCAGTATGCTCCCGCCCGGCTAGCCGCTCTTTGATCGGGCGACTCGTTATAAACGCGAAACAAAAACAAGGAGACACCTAAGTGGACGCCATCGCAGCCATCGGCGGCAACCGGCCCCTCAACGCCGAGGAATTCGCCCGCCGCGCTTACAATTACGCCCGCAATCCCGTCCGCAACCCGCTCAAGGAAACCCTCGACCAGTGCGAATCCGTGGCCACAACGCCGCCCCTGTTGGGCGGCTTCAACGACGTGCCGTGGCACAAACTGCGCGACGCCGAAGTCCACGCTTGGGCCAAGGCCGGCTGGTCGTGGATCGTCAACGACGCCGAGCACAGCCAATGGGAAGGCTGGTACGGCCGCGAGCAAAACGCCGTCCTCTCCCGCCACGGCATCTTGCCGGTTCAGCGCCTGGCCCGCGAGGCCCGCTCCGAACACGGCGACGCCTTTCAGCTCGGAGCGCGCGCGACAATGCGCCCCTATGGCACCACGTACGAGGAGGCCGAGCGCTACTTCCGCGCCATCAGTTTCCCCATTCCCGGCCAAGCCACCCCAGACGATCGCGGCGGCTATCCAGTGCGCGACGGCGAGCGGGCCATGATGTTCACGCCCGACGCATTGCGCCGCACCGAGACCGAGACCCAAGGCTGGATCCAGTTCGAGACCAAGGAATACATCATCGACATTGAAACCCGCGACCGCGTCCTCGACCTGATGGCCACCCAAGGGCGCAACAAGGCCTGTGGCTTTGTCGGCCCGTTTGACGCCATGCTGCGCGAGGGCGATCTCCCGGCCGTCAACGACGCGGTCAACGCGCTCTTCCGCGCCGCGGCCGAGCGCGGCATCCACACGGGCCGCGTCGTCGGGCACGGCGCCATGGAAGATCCCCAAGACATCGAAGACAATATGGTCGAAGCCATCGACAACGGCGCCCGCCTGATCTGCGTCCATCCCCTCACCAGCGACATGGTTTTTCGCGGGGCCTACGCCATGGCCGAGCCTTTCTTCCGCGCCTGTAAGCGCTGCGGCTTTTGAACATTCCCTCACAATTTTAGGAGACCTTATGCACCTGTTTTGCGCCCTGATCGGCGTGGTCGCATTCGTGGGCACCGCCATCCATGCTCAACCCGCAGAAGAAGCGGTCGCGTCTGAGACCGAAGCCCCGGTCGTCCACGCTCCCCTCAGCTACGACCCCTACTACGTCCTGCCGGGCGGCCTAGGCTACACTAGCGTCGATATTGGCGTCCGCACCACTTCCTCCACGTTCAAAGAACTCAAGGACGCGAGCGACATCGTGGCCATGGCCAAATTCAATCCCCACGCGCGCTTTGAAGTGGGCACACAGCTCACCTTTGGCTTCTTCAAGGACGGGCGTTCCAACCTTTCGTCGATCGTGGTCGGCAGCAAGTACCAACTCGGCCCCAACCGCGCGGCGACCGTCGGCCTCGCCCTACCGGCCGGCGACATTTCCGAACCAGGGCTAGCCGTTGGTCTCATGCAGACCATCCGCATGGGGCCCACCTTCCGCTTCAACACTCGATTGCAGGTCGCCGCACTCAAAGGCTACGCCGAAGAGGGGATCGTCGTCGATCTCTTGCTCGAACCAGCCCAAGTATTCAGCGAAAAACTAAGCGCGTACCTCGACCTGCTTCTTACGTCCAACACCGCCGACTTGGCAGACGACCTCAGCGTCCGCTTAGCGCCGAACCTCGACATCGGCCTCGGCGATGGCACGGTGCTAAACGCAGGAGTCAGCGTGGACTTGCAGGGCGAAGAACAAGATGACGTCGAGTTGTTTATAGTGCTATTGCGCGACATGTAGGAAACGCCAAGAAAGAAACTCAACCAGCCGACGAGCGTCCGATACAATGAGGCTGAGCAGGGATCAGAAAATAACAATCCTCGTCAGCCTGATTTTCAGGTCGTGGTACGTTTTGCAATTTAGCTTTACTCCCGTTGAACGGGTCGCCCCGCCCCGCCTGAACTCCGGCACCCCAAGCCCGACCTCAACCGTACCGCGACCGATTTTCACGAGCATCGACCCTTACAACCGCTACACCACAAGGAGATATTATGATCACGGTACGCAGCATCGCGCTGGCGGCTTTGCTAGCGCCGGCCACACTGGCCGCAGACGGTGTGGGCCACAGCATTGGGTTCGTGGCCGGGCCAACCTATGGGCTAGGCATCAGTTACGGTCGCCAAAATCCCACTACCGGCAACGGCTGGCAGATCGCGGGGGTTCCGTATTGGTCCCAAGAGGAACGCTATCTCTTTGGGGGGTTGACCTCGTTCAAGACCTTGCACCAAGGCGAGTGGGCGCGGGCGTTTTTCTCTGGGGGCGTGGCCGCGTTTTACCGGTGGAGCGAATACCGGGATTCTTTCGAAGAACACGACCACATCCGCGACAAAAACAGCGACGAGAAGCTGGATGTGGTAGTGGGGCCGGGCGTGGGCCTGGAGATGCACGCTAAAAACATCGCCGTTTCCATGGACATCCCAATCGCCATCTTCCTCGCGTCCGACGACGGCTTTGCCATCCGCCCCATTCCCAATGTAGCCTTGCGCTATCGCTGGGAACGCCCCTGACGATTACTTAAAAAATGCAAAGACGCAGTGCGCTTTTCGCAGCCCTTTGTCCTCGCCTATCCCGATGTGCAATGGCGTGCTGGCGGCACTAGACGCGGTGCGGTTCCGCCCAACAACAAGTGCTGCGTACTGAGCTCATAGATACGGATACGTCGCTGCTGGATCGTAGTCTGGCAGCAGCGCGTCATGGGGTTGGCCGGGAATTAAGCGCGTCCCATCGACAAAACCTTCCGGTCGATCTTTGAGGATTTCGCTGAGATGCTCGCGCCACGGCTGCATCTTAACTTCAGCGTCGGACCCACGCGACAGATCGCGCATTTCCTGGGGATCTTGGTCTAAGTCGAAAAGATGCTCTTGGCCCGTCTGCGAATACCAGATGTATTTGCCGTGCCCATCGGTGAGATAGTGATTGCCGTGGTCGCGCGCGTAACACCCAGCGTGTTCGCCATGGAGCAATTCCCGCACGCCGTCGGCCTCGCCCTGCATGACAGGTAGGAGGCTTTTGCCCGTGCAACTAGCGGGAATGTCGATGCCAGCCGCCGCGAGAATGGTGGGCATGATGTCTTGGATGCCGACGGGACTTTGGCACACGACCTCTTCGGGATAGTCCCAGTTTCTTGGCGCACGCATGAAAAACGGAACGCGCGCCGACGCTTCATAGGGCCACGTTTTGCGGAAGAGGTTGTGGTCGCCCAGCATTTCGCCGTGATCGGAAGTGAAGATGACTAAGCAGTTGTCGAGCCCCCCGGTAAACTGAATGAGGCGGCCAATCTGGTCGTCTATGAAGTTGATCATGCCGTAATAAGCGGCGCGACAACAGCGCATATCGCATTCGTTGAGGCAAATTTCCCACGCATTGGGATTGAGACCTTTTTCGGCACCATCGAATGCGGGTGCCCAATCGCCGACCCATGGATCGGGCAGGCTGCGGTCGATATAGCGGTCGTAATAAGGAGCCGGTGGCGTGAGCGGAGGGTGGGGATCAATCAGGGAAACGTTGAGAAAAAATGGAGCCGACGGGTCGCGTTTACGCAGAAAATCCATCGCCCGATCAACGCACCAAAAGGTATGCATTTGTTCTTCCGGCAAATGGTGCGGGCGACCGATCCAGCCGTTGGCGGAAATGCCGTGGGCCATGCCGGGATCGACCTCATTGCGGCCGTGATACTGCCGCAGCCATTCGACATAGTCGTTGTCAGCACCCCGCGTAGCATCCGCTAGCTGCATGTGGTCAAAACCGTAGCGCTTGCGCTGGGGGGTTAAGTGGAGTTTGCCGATCATCTCCGTCTGATAACCGGCCTTGGACAGCTCGCCAGCCAAGGTGTGCGGCGGCTGCCACCGAGCACTTTTGAAGCCAACGGCTCCATTGGCCGCGGGCGCTGTGCCGGTCATCAAGCTGCGGCGCGCGGGAATGCAACTGGGGCATTCGGAATAGCCGTGGTGAAAGTGCGTGCCGGTTCGGGCAAGCCAGTCCAAGTTGGGCGTTTGCAGACACGAGGGACTGTGGGGGTCGAGGCCCATGCAGTCGCCGCGCTGCTGGTCGGTCATAATGAGCAGGATATTGGGCCGCTGGTCTGACATTTTACTCTCCTCGCGGGCTGATCGACAAGGGCGCGACAGGCTCCAGTCGGATGAAGGTCTTCAACAACTCCCACTGCCAAGAATGCGGAAAGCCGTAAGGGTCTTGCTGACTCGGCCAGCCGGTCCAGTGCGTGGTGTTGCAAGGATAGCGAATGATGAGCTGGGCCAAGAAGATGTCGGGCAGCTCTCCCACCCATATTTCCATGGCCGCGCTAAACAACTTCAATAGTTCCTCGTCGCCGACCCGTAGAGGCGCGATGCGCTCGACAAGGCGGTCGAACTCCTCGTTGCGCCAGCGCGAGATGGTCGACCACAGCGGGGCCGGCTGCCCGGTGGGGCGGAAGTACTGCGAGGTGTAGTAAGACAGCATCAGATAGGGGTCCATGCCGCGTACGCCGCTGGGGCCCTTGCAGCCGAGAGAAGCCTTTTGCTCTCCCGTCTGCACGAGAGAAGTCAGGCCGGGCGAGGTGTCGAAGTTCGCATCAAAACCAGCGTCGCGTAGCTGTTGCGTCAGCGGTGGACCGTAAGCCCGTAGCCACTGCGGCACGTACAGGGCGATCTCGACGCGCGCGCCCTCCGCGTTGACCCACAAACCCTCCTCGTCCTTGCCATAGCCTTTCCCCTCCATGATCCGATTGACTTCTTCCAAGTGCGGCTTGGCGTCGTACCCGTGCCGGGCGAGAATCTCTTGCAGAGCCTCGTCAAAAGGCGCGAACCATTCGTAGGGCGTAAAAGGATGCAGCGCGACCACGCCCGCACCCGACTCAGCCAACTGGACGAGCTTTTCCCGGTCGATGGCCATGCTAATCGCCCGGCGAATCTGCGGATCGTCAAAAGGCGGCTCCGAGCAGTTCACGTTGAGGTCAATCGGACACCAGTCCAAATAGCCGTAGGGTGGCTGCCGATCAGCAAAAGTCACCACCCGCGCATTGCGCTCTAACACGCTTTCGAGGGTGAGCACCTGCATGATGGGTGCCATGTCGAGCTGATCCGTCAGCAGCAACTGCGCGGCCTGACTCTCCTCCTGCTGCGGCACGTAGATGATTCGCTCGATTCGCGGCAGGCGCTTGAAGCCCGCCTTAGCCGCCCACCAGTCCTCGCGCAAATCGTAGATTTTCTGGTGCGGCGAAGCGTACACGAGGCGGTAGGGACCGGTGCCCAAGGGCAAGCCACCGTCCATGTCGTGGAAAGTGAACGCTAGTGGATCCCGATCTTTCCAGATATGCTCGGGCAAGACGAAGATGCCGTGATTGCTGCTCAGCGTAGTCGCCCAAAACACCGGCCCCGCCTTTTTTAGCACCAGCCGCACGGTGTGGTCATCAACGACCTCGGTGGAGTCAAAAAACTCGGGCAGGTCGGCCAGATGCACCATGGACTCGGCGTGATCGCGCAGCAGGTCGAATGTGAAGGCCACATCGCGTGTCGTGAAGGGGATGCCGTCTGCCCATTCAATGCCCGCGCGAATTTTCACGGTGAGCACGGTAAAGCTGTCGTCGTACGCCCAACTCTCCGCCAGCCAATTTTCGTATTCCCCGGTGAGCACATTGTACATAATCAGCGGCTCGAACACCGCCGGCAGCGTACCCATGTGGAACCCTTGATCGGAGCCGGGAATGTAGGGGTTCTGATTGTCGAACAGAGAATACTGGTTCGGCCCGCCGTTCATCAAGATCAGGGTGCGGTCCCGCGGAACATCGTCCAGCACCACGGTCGGCCCGCAGCTAACCAAAACGGCCCACGCCGCGAAAATGGCATATAGTGGCGACCGGCCGGTCGTCTGGACGTTGTGCAGCACCTTTACTCGAGGCCGTCTAGCAAGTGCCTAAAGGCTTCGAGACTGGGCACCTGTATGGCCGCTCGATGCAACTGCTTGAGGTGCTGCACATCGTCAATAGCCCCTAAGCGGACGGCCAATGGAGCCGACGCGGCCAGCCCAAAGCGAAGCGCCAGCACGTCGAGCAGGTATTCAATCGCGCGTTCTCGGCCACCTTGCTCAATGCCTTGCTCAATGCCTTGCTCAATGCCTTGCTCAACGCCTTGCTCGATGCCTTGCTCAAGCGCCTTTTCCGTGAAATACTGCACTACCGACGATTCGTACATGGTCGCCTCCGAGATGATGGTCATAATCGTTTCTGATTTATACACCAATCCGCTCAAAATCGCAAGATGGACCAGATAATCGGCCTTGGCGAGCGCGGCCATGGGCATCTGTTGCGCCCGATTCACACACCGGCGCAGCCATGCTGCCGCATCCACACCCGTCGGCCGCTGCATCAACGGCGCAAACGGAAGCAAACCCGCATCCCCCGCATCGAGCGTCTGTTGGCCGTCTAGCTCACTCAGCCGAATCACTTGGTATTGCACCAACACGCGGAAGCCGCGCCGCTCTTGGAGATAATACCCCGGGTCGCGCCGGCCGGCGTCGGGCCGCAGATAGATGACGTTGGCATAGATGGGCAGGCCGTGCTGTTCGATGCTGCGGCCGATGTAACCGGCCATGCGCTGCGGCATGGGGGGGTTGCTGTCGGTGGTTTGAAATTCGTGATGGATGAGGGCCTCCTCGTCGTGGACGCGCACGCGGATGAGGCTGTCGGTGCGGTGGGCTTCAACGGTGGGTTGTTCGGTGTCGAGGATGTCGAGGACTTCGAGGTCGTCTTGTTGGAGGGCGAAGCGGGCGAAGTCTCGGGGATAGGTGTGGATGAGGTGTTTGGCGATGGTATCGAATTCGGCCATGAGCGATGCCTTGGGTTGCGGGTGCGGTGGCACCGGCAAGAGGCAAAAATCGTGCCAAGACAGCGGCTCAGAGGGGCCGCGGGCTGTGAGGGACGGAGCGTGTAACGGAAAGGGTACAGAGATGGATAGAGTAGGGGCGACCGGCCGGGCGCAGAGGACGTAGCGTTGAACTCCTGCATCTCGTTGCGTTTGAGGGCCGGGAAGGATGCGCTCAGCGCGGTCTAGCGGGTATAGGTGCGCGAAAAGGGCAACACCAGCGGTTGGGTTCTCGATGCGAAAGATCTGTGCATATTCCGCATCGAGCGTACCGTTTGCCACAAACTCTTCCATAGACCCACCCGGCACAAAATTGGGTTCATCCCCTGTCCATCCCCCGCGTTCACCCTCCTCCGTAGGACAAACCAGCGACCTGCTCTTCCGACAGCACGGCCGCGTCCTCGTAGAGATAACAGGCCGCAGCACGGCCAGCATCGGTCTGCACCAACGGTGGACGCTGCTGGAGACAGCGCGGCATGACGTGGGAGCAGCGTTCAGCAAAGGCGCAACCGCCAGTAGGGCGCGGAATCTCTGCGCCTTCTTCGGCCATCGGCGACTCTTCCACCCTGCTAGGGGCGACATCAACCGAGCCTTCGCCCCAGCGGCGCTTTGCATCCGGCAGCGGGATGGAACTCACCAGTAGCTGCGTGTAAGGGTGATTGGGTGCCTTGATGACCTGCTCCACACCGCCCACCTCGACCACCGCCCCTTGGTACATGACGAGAATGGTGTGACTCAGTTGGTACGCCGTAGTCAGGTCGTGCGTAATATACACCAGACTAATGCCGCGCTCCCGATGAATGCGAGACAAGGTCTCCAAGATGGTAGCGCGCAACGAGGCATCTACCATCGACACCGGCTCGTCGGCCACGATCACGCGCGGGTTGAGCAATAAGGCCCGCGCCACCATGATGCGCTGGCGCTGACCGCCGCTTAACTGATGGGGATAACGCCCAAGCGTCTCCTCTGGGCGCAGGCCGACCGCTTGCAGCCCCTCCTCGATCCGCCGCCGCCGCTCGGTGCGCGACAGTTGCGGGAAAAACTTGGCAATCGGCACCGTCAGGGAATGGTCCACTCGGTAGAACGGGTTGAACACCTCAAAGGGATCCTGAAACACGGCCTGTACCTGCCGGCGAAAGGTCTGGCGCGTCTTGGCGTCGAGATCGCGCAATTCCGCGCCCCGGTAGCGCACGGATCCGCCAGTCGGGGGTAGAATCCCCAGCAGCAAGCGCGCCAAGGTGGTCTTGCCGCTGCCGCTCTCGCCGGCGATGGCCACCACCACCGGATCGTCCGCCGGGATCACCAGCGAGGCGTTGGCGACCGCGACGACCCGCTGCCGATCGAACACGCCGCCGCCAAAGGCTCGGCGCGCGCCCCGCGCTTCTAACAGTGGAGTACTCACGAGACCTCGGCGTGCAGGTGACAAGCCGCCCGGCGCTCGGCAACCACTTCCTCCAGTTCCGGTGCGCGCTCCAAGCAGCGGTCCATCACCTGCGGACAGCGCGGGTGGAAGGGACATCCTAGCGGCGGCTCAAGCAATGAAGGCGGCAGCCCGGGGATGCCGCGAAACACGCCCTTGCGCTCCAGCGACGGCAGGCTTTCTACCAGCAGGCGCGTGTACGGATGCAGCGGCTCTTCAAGCAGACTCTGCACCGGCCCCAGTTCGGCCAATCGGCCAGCGTACATCACGCCGATGCGATCCACACACTGCGCCATCAGCCCCATGTCGTGGCCCACCAAAACCACCGCAGCGGCGAGTTCCTGCTGCACGCGGAACAAGGTGTCCATCACCCGCTTCTGCACGACCACGTCTAGGGCACTAGTTGGCTCGTCGGCGATGATCACCTGAGGCCGCAAGGCCACGGCCATGGCCATGCCCACGCGCTGTTTCATGCCGCCGCTGAGTTCGTGGGGGTACATGCGCGCGGTCGCCGGGTCCAGCTCGACCAGCGCCAACAGGCTTTTTACGCGCTCCTGCAGGGTCTCGCGGTCGAGCCGCTCCTCGTGCGCCTCAATCGTATCGGCGATCTGCGCCCCCACCCGCATCACCGGATTGAGCGAGTTCATCACGCCTTGGGGAATCAGCGAGATGCGCGAAAAACGCACGCGCCGCATCTCCTCCTCAGACAGCGACAACAACTCCAACTCGTCGAGCTCGACCTGTCCCCCTTCGATCCGCCCAGGTGGCCGGATCAGCCGGATCAGGGCCAGGGCCGTCGTCGATTTGCCCGAGCCCGACTCGCCCACCAAGCCCAGCCGCTCCCCGGCCCGCAACGCAAAGCCAACGCCCTCTACGGCACGCACCGGTCCCCTCGGAGTGTGGTAGTGAACGCGCAGATCCTGCACCCGCAGCACCACGCGGCCTTTGCGCTCGGCGTTCACGACGAGACCTTCCATATACGCGGATTGGCGATGCGGTCCAATCCCATGGAGATGAGGAACAAGCCGAGAAAAATCAGCACGATCATCACAATCGGCGGTGCCCACCACCACCACATTCCCCGCAGCAGCGAAGTGTAGTACAAAGCCCAGTAAATGGTCATCCCAAGCGTAGGCTCGTTCTGCGGCCCCAAGCCCAGCGCCTCTAAACCGATCGAAGCCAGCACCGCAGCCCCCACGGCACTGACAAAACTAGCCGCTAGGTAGGGTAGCAGATTCGGCAGCAGCTCGCGGGCGATGATTTCGAGGTCCTTCATGCCGGAGAGCCGGGCCACCTGCACATAGGCGCGCTCGCGCAGCGACAGCACCTGCGAGCGGATCGTGCGCGTCGGCAGCATCCACGCCAGCGAGGCCACCACGAGAGCCATCATATCAACGGTAACAGCCGTGCGCAGCGAAGTGGCCAGCACCACGAGGAACAGCAGGCCGGGCACAGTCAGCAGCACATCGGCAGCTCCCCGAATCAAGGTGTCCACCAAGCCGCCGAAGTACCCAGCGAGAAAGCCGAGGATGATGCCGATGCCGAGACCAACGGCACCAGCGAGGAAGCCAACTCTGAGCGTGAGCGGCGTACCCGCCACCATCACCGCGAGCAAATCCCGGCCGGCCGCGTCAGTACCGAGCAAATGCTCCAGCGACGGCGACCGATTCGGCTCAGCCGCACCAACGCGGGCCAAATCCGCATCGACGAACAGGGCCCCTACCGGACCAAAAGCAAGCACGACAAAGACGACGATTAAGCCGGCCGTAAGCTGGGGATGGCGGCGTGTTGCCGAGACGAGCGGAGCGAGCGTCATCGGCGGTAGGCAATGCGCGGATCGCCGTAGGCGGAATCCACATCGAGCAGAAAACGCCAAGCAGCGGTGACTTCGATCTCGCCGGTGTCAACGACAATGTGTTCCCCGTCGCTGGGACCGCCCGCTCCACCACGAGTTACGAGCACACTCGTTCCCAAATTTAGTTCGCCCATGGCATCGCGAAGTGCGGCCACTTCCCGTTGCTTGGTCTGCGGGTCTGCAAGGGACTCGCAGACTTGGACCAATAGGCGCACACCGTCGCCCATGTAAGCGACGAAATCCACTTCGCGACCGGCCTTCGACTTGTAGTAGAAAAGCTCAGGCGTAACTCGACGGAGCGCCGTGAACACGAGATTTTCGAGTAAATGGCCGGTGTTCACGAGGATGCCGGAGGAGACCGATTCGACCAGTGCGTGATCGACGCAGTAGATCTTCTTGGGGTTCGCGTTGGCCCGCGCCAAGGATGCGTCGCAGATGCGCACCGTGAACAAGAAGAAGGCATCCTCAAACCAGTTCAGGTAGGCGGAGACCGCCGACTTGGGGGCGCGATAGCCGAGTGCCTTCAAGTATCCAGTGAGCCGGTTGACAGAGTACAGGGAAGCAATGTTGTCCACCAGCCAGTGAGCCAGATCAGAGACTGCTCGGGGGTGGGAGATGTCGTGTCGTTCAACAAGGTCGCGGAACAGCATCGCGCCCCAGTACTCTTGGTGAGTTTTGATCCGCAGCCGGCGGTCAAAACCCGCGACCTCGGGAAATCCGCCGCTCTCCCAGTACTGATCGAATGCGCTCTGGATCAGCAGGCGTCGCCGGGCGGACAAGGGGCCGCTACTGTCGATCCCCTTGAAGTCGAGAAACTCGCGAAACGAGAAGGGAAACAATTCCCAAGAAAGGGGCCGTCCGCGCATCTGTGTCGCGATCTCCTGAGACAACATCTGCGCCGACGAGCCGGTCATGTACACCTCGCACTGCTCGGTGCGCATGATCCGGTCCACAAAAGACTCCCAACCGGGCACGACCTGAATCTCGTCGAAGAAGCAATGGACCGTCTGGGTGTTCTTTTTTTTGGGATAAAGCGAATAGTATGCCTCCATCACGGCGGACAGCCCATCGCGTTGCAGATAACGCAGGCGGTCGTCGAAGAAGTTCAGGTACAGGATGTTGTCGCGAGGTATTCCAGCGTCAAGTAGCTTGCGGATGAGTTGAAACAGAAAAGTGGATTTTCCACTTCGTCGCGGGCCGATGCAGACCATGGCCTTTCCCGGCACCGCACTCACCGAGACCCGCCGCGGGACACCGGTCTCCAGCGACTCTTCCTGAAAGTCTAGAATGATTTCCTTGAGCGCAGCCGTCATAATGCAATGTCAGTCAGTTTTGTTCCCGACTCTACATTAAACCGGACAAAAAGATTACCAGTTCAAGACACAATTGGCAAATAGTATTACCGGCAATATCGGAGCAAGAGCGTCATCGGCGGTAGGCAATGCGCGGATCGAGGAGCGGGTAAACCAAATCGAGGATCAAGGTCACTACGGCGATAGCCAAAATGACCATGATCACGACGCCGTAGATGACGAAGTAATCAAAAGTCTGCACGGCTCGGTACAGCACCGTGCCCACGCCCGGATACGCAAATACCACCTCCACCAGCACAGCCCCAGACACCACGTACCCCATGGCCAGCGCCAAGGCCGTAGTCTGCGGCAATAGGGCGTTGCGCAAGGCGTAGCGGAAGAAGATGTCGCGGCTCTTCAATCCCCGGGCTTCGGCGTAGTTGACGTAGTCCTCGCCTTGGACAGTGACCATCATACCGCGCATCGACAAAGCCCAAAACCCCACCGACGACAACACGATCGACAGGGCGGGGACGATGGAGTGATAAATTACGTCCAGGGCAAAGGCCCAGGTCGGCCCAGGCAGCGTTCCCAAGGTAAAGCCGCCGCCGAGGGGAAAGGCACGCAAGGTGAAACCTAGGAGAAAGACGAGCACCAGTCCAAGCAAGTAATAAGGAATCGCCGACAGCGCCAAGAAAGGCGCGGCAAAGTAGTGCAGGGCACCGGGCGTTCGCGGCCAAGCCAGCAGCGCACCGAGCACCGTGCCAAGAGCAAAGGCAATCAGCGTCGCCGTCGTCAGCAGCCCAAGCGTCCACGGCAGCGCACGCATGATAATGTCGGAAGCGCGGCTCGGAAAATTGGCGATGGAAACCCCAAAGTCGAGGCGCACCACGTCCCCGAGATAGCGCAGGTACTGCTTCCACAGGGGCTGGTCAAGCCCGAAGCGAGCCTCGTACGTGGCCACCACGGCCTCCATGTCGGTCTTGCCGGCACCGCCAAAGGAAACCGCCTGCAACAGACGCTCGCGGATGGGGTTTACCGGAGCCAGCCGAGGCATCAAGAAGTTAATGGTAGCCCCGGCCCACACGATCAGCAGGAACACGCCCAAGCGGCGAAATGCGTAGTTAAGCGACAAGTCGGCTCTACTCCGCCGCGGAGAAGCCGAGGTCTTCGCGCACCGCGCTACGCGCGACCTCCTCGTCAAGTGCAACGCCGAGCCCGGGAGCCTGCGGCAAGGCGATCCGCCCGTTGACGATCAGGTCGCGCTCCACCGCGAGGCTGTTCCACAGCGCCATCTCAAGGCCGCTGATCGCGCTCATCACCGCCCCTTGATAGTACCCCGACGCCGACATCGAACTTTTCATGTCGCGGAAGAGCTTATCGACGTTGCGCGGGTCTTGACCGATGAGGGCGCGTTGGGTGAGGCGTTCATCAACGGCGATGTGGTGGACGCCGGCCCCGTGATAGGCTTCGCCCAGGCCGGTAATACCCTCATCCGTGCGCACCTTCACCAGCACCCACGGCATGGGTTGCAGCAGCACGGCACCCACATCGACAATTTTCATCGCGGCCTTCTACGGCTGTCGGTATCAAACATTGAATGAAGATAGGCACTTCATTAGATTCGCCACGGCGTCTAAAACGCCGCCAATGTATCGCCTTCCCCACCCTCCGTCAAGCACTCAGGGAGACCGCCATGATTCGCCTCAACCAACAGCAACTCAACTTTTTCGACGCCTTCGGCTACCTCGCGCTGCCGGGGCTGATGGCCGACTGCATCGACGAAATCATCGACGCCTTTGAGCAGGTCTGGGCCGAGCGCGGCGGCGGCCACCACGGCCAACCGCACGACGGCCAACGGCGCTCCTGCATCGTGCCTTTCATCGATCAACACGAGCGCCTATGCGCGCTGCTCGACGACCCGCGCATCGAGGGCTTGCTGGCCAGTCTGCTCGGCGACGACTTCAACTACAGCGGTTCCGACGGCAACTACTACGCCGGTGATACCGAGTGGCACTCTGACGGTTATCAGAAGGAAGTGCGCCATGTCAAAATCGCCTTCTACCTCGACCGCCTGACCCGCGACACCGGCTGCCTGCGCGTGATCCCGGGCAGCCACCGCCGAGGCGATCAGTACGCCGAGACGCTCGAAGCGAACGCACGGTGCTCGCAGGCCCAGTGGGGCCTCTCCGGCGACCAAGTCCCGGCTGTCGCTTTGGAGGTCGTCCCCGGAGACGTCGTCGTCTTTCAGCACAACCTCAAACACGCAGCCTTCGGCGGTGGTGGCCGCCGCCGCATGTTCACCATCAACTGCATGGTGCGCGTACCCGAGGATCAGATCGATCTCGTCAAACAAGACATCGCTGGGCTGGCCCGCTTCTGGGCGGAGCACGCGTACGGCGAGACCATGATCGCCACGGCGAGCAAACGCCGTATGGTACATCTCGAGCAGCGCCTGGCCAACGACGGCCATCTCAAAGACCTAGCGGCAAAGGCGCGGGCCGAGATGCCCGAGCCGTCGCGGGGCTAGCGCGGTTTCCAGCACTTCAAAGCAGCATGTCGCCCAGCAAGGCCAGCGCAAAGCCGCATACGGCACCAATGGGCGGTGCCCAGTGGCGTTCAAGGCGTGCTTGGGGTGCGATGTCTTCGAATGTGAGGTAGAGGATGCCGCCAGCGGCGAACAGCATGATAGCACCAAGTATCGCGTGGTAATCGGCGAGCCAGAACCAGCCAATGAGTCCGCAGACCGGGCCGACCAGTCCGAGCAGCAGCATCCAGACCAGCGCCCGTCTGTGGCGGCCGTGGCCCGCCACTTCGCGCCAAGCGTTGAACCCCTCGGGCAGATTCTGCAAACCGATGAGCACGGCCAACAAAACAGTGCCTTCCTCGTCGCCAGCAAACATGCCCCCGAGTGCAAGCGATTCTGGAATAAAGTCGGCCGCCATGGCACTAAACTGCGGCGCCGACCGCTGTCGTTTTGCCTGATACCGATCAAACGCCATGAATGCAAGGCCACCAGCGATCAACGCGGCGAGCGCGGCGAGCGGATGCGGCAGTCGCTCAATGCCCTTCGGAACCAGAACCAGAGCTACCGCGCCGACTAGAATGCCGCCGCCAAACGCGATTGTGAAGTGGCGCAGTTCTTCTTCGAGCCACTGCGGACGGATGCGTCCCATGTGGGCCAACAGCGCCCCGATGGGGATGCAAGCACCCGCCAGCGCGGTCCAGAGCAGCAAGAGGATGAGTCGATCCATAGCTAAAAACCACTTGTTTTTTGAACCGAAAAAAGCCTAGTAGTACTGGAGTCTCGCCCGCGGAAAACGCCCGATCCAGGAACCGCTCGACGGCCTGTTGAAGTAGTCCGACGAGCATTTTAAAAAGGCTTCTAAGACCGGATGTTGCAAAACGGACGCGACTTCCGCCCAAGCCTGTTGGCTATTCTCTTCGCGCAAAAAGCGGGTCGTCAACGCCGAAACACGGTTCGGCCGCGCGCTGAATCCGCGTCCAGCTAGCTCCTTCATCCGGCCGGTAATTCCGCATGGCACACCTTTGGGGATCGGGAGTTGCGGAGTTTTTTCAGGTGTGCGTATCATTCTGACGCGGTGGTTTTTCACTTTTTGCTCCATTCTTTAGCCTATGTCTTTTCATTGATGTCCGTGCAAGGCTCGGAATCTTCTTGGTGTTTTTAGTGATTGGACTATGCAAAGTCAACACCATCGCCGCCTGAGATTTTCGCTTGGGAGACCGCAACAGAACATCCAATAAGGAGAACACATGACCCCACCATTCGAGCACATCCTCTACGAGAAAAAAGGCCGCATCGCCTACGTGACGGTGAATCGGCCGCAGGTGATGAACGCCCTGCATCCCCCGGCCCACGCCGAACTGAATAGGGCTTGGGACGACTTTATTGCCGACGACCAAGTTTGGGTCGCGATTCTCACCGGTGCTGGCGAGCGCGCGTTCTCGGCTGGCTTGGACTTGAAATACCGCGTCGAACAAACAGACGACGAGCCGCTCCGCAACCCGGTCCATTCCCCGGTCCACATCCTCGACCGCTGCTACAAGCCGATCATCGCCGCCGTCAACGGTTATGCCATCGGCGGCGGCCTAGAACTGGCCCTGCACTGCGACCTGATCGTGGCAACCGCAAAGGCCCGCTTTGGTTTTCCCGAGGCCCGGCGCGGTCTGCTAGCCGATGCCGGTGGCGCGCTCAAACTGCCGCGTCGCATCCCCTACCACTTAGCTATGGGCATGCTCCTGACCGGCAAGCTATTCTCGGCGCGGGAAGCCCTAGCCATGGGCTTGGTCAATGAAGTCGCCGACGACGAACCTGTGATGGCCACGGCCGAGCGCTGGGCCACCGAAATCCTATCGTGCGGCCCCCTCGCCGTCCAAGCCGCCAAGCAGGTAGTGCTACACACCATCGAGTCCCCCATCGCTCAAGCGCAGAGCCAACTGGAGGACCTGACGGCCGTGCGCCGCCTGCGGCGGTCGGAGGACTACGCCGAGGGGCCGCGGGCATTCGCCGAAAAACGCAAACCGCAGTGGAAGGGGAGATGAGCAATTATTAGTTGCTTCTTAGGCGACAAAAGTATCCGCCAAAAAGAACCGTCGAGACAAATTTGACAGATTACACGAACTTCGGCCCGCCACAGCCATCGTTGACTACATGGCTACGCACTGGAATCACCGATTGGTCGGGGATGACTAATTCGAGCGGCGAGTCATTTTCAATGACAGTGCCAGCCCCCACCCGCACCCCGGCCCCCAATTTAATCGCGCCAGGCCGTGCCGTCCTCGCAGTGACCGTGCCAATAGATACCGACACGCCGATCCGGCAATCCGCACCAATCGCGACGATGCCGTTAATTTCGGTGTTGGCGCCAATCGCCGTGCGGTCGCCCACTTGCACGGGGCCGAAAATCCCGGCGTCCGTACCGATAAACACGTAGTCGCCAATGATGGGATGACGCTGCTGCACCTTGCCGCTGAGGCCGCCCAAAGTACACGGGTACAGGTGGCACCCACTGCCGACAATACCCGTCTGCCCGGTGGTGATTCCGCGATGGGGATGATCGAGAAAGTTAGCATCGCCGATCTGCGTTTCGGGATGGAGATCCGCCTGATAGTAGCGGCCCGCCAACTCGGAAATGGCCCGGGGCAGCAAGGGCACCGGCCGCCGCATCAGCCCGGATTTGCCGGCCACCGAGCCGGAGCGCGTCAGGGCGTGGGCAATGTCGTGGTAAAAAAGCACCCGCCAGCCCGGATAGGTGCTCATCACGAGCTGCATCTGATAATCGAAAATGGAGTCGCACTCCAACGCCCTGAGGAAGCGGCGATAGTAGTCGAAGTCGCGGCGGCGAATCGTCTCTTCCAAAGCATCCCGGAAGTCGATCTTGAGTAGCTGTTCCTGCGTCAGCCCGCAGTTGTCGAGCAAATAGGCGTCCCAAACGGCCGGATCCCTAAGCGAAGCAAAGCGGTTCCAGTGAGCGCGCACCTTGTAGGCCGGCAATTCCCATAGCAAGCAGATGGTGTTCATCAGGGCCTTCTCTTCGGCGCCCTCGCTCTCGCCAGCCGCCAAAAAAGACTGGGCGATCATCGCGTAGAGTTGGTCGGCAATCTCGCCGATGGCCTCGTCGAGCGACGGCTTTTGGTGCCCCAGCCCCAAGGCATTGTGCGAACCCGGGGCCACGCATTCGAGCAAATTGCCCAAAACCGTTTCCAGCAAATCGCGATTGACAAACCCGCGCCCGGAGCGCTGCGAGAGAATGTCCCGGTCAACCGCGTCAATGCGCAGTGCCGCGACCTCCTCCGCGGTGTAGATCGGCACCAGCCGCTCCAGCAGTTGCTCTAACAACGCCCACTTGCGGCGTTGATACGAAGTGTCAAAAAGCGTGGAATTGTTCATCGGTTGCTCCCCATTCTGCCACCTTGTAACTTGTATCGAAACTTATAGAACGCACGCCGGGTTGCAACTCGGCTTCACGCTTGCGGGGAAAAATCATGCACCCATTTGAATCGCTGGTAGTACGCGAAGGCGCGGTTGGCATCCACTGGTTTGGCCAGAGCGCGTTTGGCCTCAAGGACGCGCCGGGCACCATCGTCCAAGTCGATCCCTATTACCCCCACCAACGGCCGGCCGACCGCTTTATCCACGCCCGCCCGCCGCTGCACGAAGCATCGCTACACACGGATTTCGTGCTCCTGACCCACGACCATGGCGACCACACCTGCACCGAGTCCATTGCGCGCATTGCCGCGGCCTATCCAGCCGTGCAGATCGTCGGCCCAGCCGAGAGCATCCAGCGCGTCCGCGAGGCGGGCATTGCGGCCGCAACAACGGTTGCCGCTGGCGACACAGCCAAACTGGGCACCATGACGGCCCACGCGGTGTACGCCAAATCCCCGGAGGGCTTGCCCAGCGACGGCATCGCTCCGCCCGATGTAACCCATCTCGGCTACGTGGTGGAGGCGGGCGGGGTGCGCGTGTACATCTCGGGCGATCCGGTCAACACGTTTGCCGAGCACGAAGCATTACTCGCACCCATCCGCCAGCTCAAACCCGACATTGGGCTGCTGACCAATCACCCCAGCGAAGGAGAATTCCCCTTCTTTGCCGGCTCGGCCAAAATGGCCTCGGCGCTCGGCCTAAAGGCCGCCGTGCCAGCCCACTACGCCTGCTTTGTCGCCCGCAACTACGATCCCCGAGCCTGGGCGGCGGCGCTCGGCGCCGTTGAGCCGATAATTATTCCGTACAATCAATCCACAATCTATCCGCCCCGCTAGCCCCCTGAGACAGACGTGTTGATTTTATCATCTTTGTTTGTTTATAATTGAACATCGCCCAACGCGCCGGGGGCTTCTCCCTAGGCGTCCACTTCAAACGCAAGGAGTTATACCTATGCGGCGATTCACTATCGCAGGCATTTTCAGCCTCGCCCTCGTCGGGGTGGCGAATGCCCAGTTTTTCGATCCCCCGGCCTTAGAGGACCGCAACGGCAGTCAGGGATTTTGGTTTTACATGCTCGAAGTGCCCGATCCCGGCGCCATCACCATCGACGCCCATGGCGAGGACTGGGGTTGGTTTGACCCGGAGTACACCCTGACCATGGACGAGTGGCGCGACGAAGGCGACCGACCGGCTCCAGACCGCGACGACCTGTTCATCACCACCTTCATGGGTTGGAAAGGCGGCGACGACAACCGTTGGTACTGCTTCTTGGAAGCGGTTGACGACGTGTTGGCGCACGCCGGCACGGATGTCGCCCGCTGGGACGGCGACATGCTACAGGTCGGCCTCGATCCACAAGATCACGGGCGCGAGCGCAGCCCGGCTTCGGGCTACACCATGGAGTGGCTGATGGCCCCGGGCGACCTCAGCCCGCCGACCAACGTCGCTTTCCGCTACACCGAGCAAGAGGCGTGGGCCGAGTACGGGGAATCGCCGTGGGTCGAAATGGCCGTGCGCGTCGATCCGCCCGAAGCCTGGGCCGCCGACCTGTGGACTGAGGGTGGCACCACGTACTACGAGTGGAGCATCAAGGTCCTCGCCTTCCAAGAAGACGCTGGTCCGTCGGCGAGCGAGGTGTGGCAGCTAGACACAGTGGCCGGTGAAGACGGCGCGGGCCTGCCTTTCGCCATGTGGTACGAAGACGGCGAAGGCCCGGATTCTAGCTTCTCGCCCAGCGAAGACGGCACCCCGGGCGGTCGCAACGACTGGACCACCCGCGGCCCCGAAGCCTCGTCGCGGCAGTACTACTCCATTGCCAAGCTGCTGCGCATGAGCGAGTACCACAGCCCCACGGCAGTCGAGTCCTCGACTTGGGGTAAGATCAAAAACTCGTTCTAGACAACAGGCATCGCAGTACTTAAGTGGTCAGTGGCCGGTGGTCAGTGGTTGGTCAGCCCGCCCCATAGAGGGTGTTGCGGGGGCTGACCGCTAACCACTAATCACTGGCCACTGTCGCAATACTTAGTGGCCAGTGGTCAGTGGTCAGTGACCAGTCGCCGATCAGCCCCGCCCCATAGAGGGGTTGCGGGGGCTGAACACTGACCACTGGCCACTGTCTTAAAGGGGGATTGCATCGTGGACAAACGGCTATGGGCTTGGCCTTTGCTGCTGCTCCTGCTGGCCGGGGCTTGCGGCCGCTACTTTCACACGCCGCTCCAGCCCGCCAGCCGCCAAGCTGAGGGCATGACCGTCAACGACGACGGCTCCATCACCTACGCCCTCGACCGCCTGTCGATTGAGCTCAAGCCCATGACAGACGCGGAATTAAACCGCCTCGCCCCCGGGCCAGACCAAGCTAACAATCCCTATACCTTTGGCGAATGGACGGCCCCGGGCGACGAGTGGACGCCGCCGCGCTTTACCGTCTTTCGCCTCAAGGTCAACAACTATCAATTTCCCAAAGTCAAAATCGACCCACTCAATGCGCGTATTACCGCCGCCAACACTCGGGAATACGCGGCGCTGAGCTACGCCCAGCTATACCAGTATTTTCGCTCGTTTTGGCTGGGCCGCACCGGCCAAGGGCGCAAGACCTTTCAAGCCCGCACAGACGCGCTCAAGCGGACGCTGTACAGCGATGCCACAGTATTCAGCGGCAACGAAGAACAGGGATATTTGGTCTTTCCCGTCCTCGCCGACGATGTGCGAGCAATCCAAGTACACCTCGAGAACATCGTCTTGCGCTTCAACTACGCCGACGACCCCATAGAGGCGATTGACCTGAGCTTCTCTTTCCAGCGCGACACCCTGCAAGGGTACGACCCCTCGGCCGCGGTGCGGATCAACGAATGACCGCTCACGCGCCCAAATCCCTCGCCGGCATCGTCCTAGCGTTGCTTGGCGGGCTAACACCAAGCAACGCACAAGTCGAGGTGTGGCACATCGGCAAAGGGGGGCTGACGTGGGTCTCGCAGGCCGAGACGCAGATCGGCGCACTAGACGTCGATGGCGGCCTACAGCCCCTAAAGCTCCAAGCGGGCGAAAACCTCATCGAGCTGCTCCGCGCTTCGGGCCAGCGCTTTCTCAACGGCCAACCCCGCGACTTCACCCTCGGCGGCCAGCCGCAAACGTGGTCCAACGACGGCTTCTTCAACCAGCTCTCCGGCCCCCTCGACCTGATCGACGGCGATCCCGCAACTTCCTCGTCGGGCGTATTCAAGACCGCCCAGAGCCAAGCTGGCGCGACGTTCTTTTGGGATTTGGGCGCGCCCTTCCCGGTCAACCGCATCCGCTTCTTTCCCGCTCCCAACGACGACGCCTTTGTCAAAGCCTTTGAGCTGCGGGTCAACGACGGCGAAAACTTCAACGACATCAACCGACCGGAATACGAGCTTTTGCGGCGGGTAGAAGTCAACCGCGAATCCACCGTCGATATCGAATTTGCCCCGTTGCAGGGCCGCTTCCTCCAGCTACTCGTGCTGTCGAAAACAGCGTTCAACATCGCCGAGTTCGAAATCTACGGACAGGGCTTTGTGCCGGTCGCCAGCTACGAATCGGCACTACACTCCTTTGGCGGCCCGGTCAACTACGGCCGCTTGCGCGTACACGCGACCAAACTCGGCGCGACCGGCGACGCGACTGCGGCCATCCAGATGCGGACCGGAGCCGATGATAGCCCGCTGGCGTACTTTCGCCGCGACCGCGACACCGGGCGTCAGCAAGAGGTCTCGGCCGCCGAATACAACACAGACCTACCGCGCCGCGCCCTGTTCCGCCAAGACCCAGCCACCGGCGAACTGTTAGAGGAACTGGACCGGGCTGAATACCTCGATCTGCCGATCGAGGAGCAAGGGCCGGTGCGCGATTTCGTCAAAGGCGACATCCGCGACGACGTGAATAACTGGAGCGCGTGGTCGCCGAGCACACCCATCACCAGCACCGGCGCAATCGAAGCACCCATAGCGTTACCCAGCCCAAGGGAATTCACGCAGTTCCGCATCTTCTTCGACGGCGACGCTGAAAACGCCGTGCGCATCGACACCTTTCAGGTGGAGTTTTCGCCCGGGCTAGTCAGCGAGGCCATCGGCGAGGTCGCTCTTGCCACCGATCCCTTTCCCGCCAGCGGCCTGCTCGAAGTCGCCGGGGGCATTGACACGACTTTTACCTACGACATCCGCACCGAGTTCGCCGCCGAGGTGCCCGGATATCGCGGCGTCCGCGTTGAGGCATTTCCACCGCCGGTATTCGAGCGCCTGCAAATGGGCGATCCCCTCACAGCGGTGGAAGACTTTGAATGGGCGGCAACCGAACGCGGTTTTGACCTTTTCTTTGCCCCGGTCGCCGCCGACAACAACCAGCCCTTGCGGATCACCTTCCGCCTGCGGCTGCTGGTACACAACACCCCAATCAACGCCTATCTCCTCGGCGCGGGGAGCGTTCCGCCGCATCCCATCGCCCCGGGCAATGCCAGCGCATTAGTGGGCACAAACGCGACCAACGCCTTTGTAACGCAGGCACAGCCCGAGTTACAACTAGCGCTTTCAACGGCCATCATCTCGCCCAACGGGGATGGCCGCAACGATGCCGTCGCCATTGACCTCGTGTTGTCCCAGTTCGCCGCGGATACAGCCGTGGCGGTCGAGATTTTCAATCTCAGCGGACGCCGGGTGCGCCAGCTAGCTTCCCAGCCGCGGCCCGCTGGTTTTTACTCCGAAACTTGGGACGGTCGCGACGATCGCGGCGCGCTAGTTCCGCCAGGCCTGTACCTCTGCCGCGGCCGCGTGGAGGCCGATTTCGCCGCGTTTGCCGCCGTAGAGCCGATAGGGGTGGCCTATTGACCGCTCTAAGCAACATGCGGTGGCTGGTGCTGCTGCTCGTCAGCAGCAGTCCGGTGGCCGCGCAGACGCCCTCGGCTTGGGTCGTCGGGGGTGCGAGCGGCGCGCCGTGGGCAGCGGCCGTGGAGCGCTGGATCGCCCTCGACGACTCTGTGCGCGCCGGAGCGATTCAGCCGCGGGCGATTCCCCTAGGCCACACCGTTACTCGCCAACTCGTGCGCACGGGCATTGCCACGACTCAGCGCAACCTCTTTGGCTATCGCTGGAGCTTGCACAAAGGGCCGCGCCAGATCGAGGCCGACACCTTAGAGGTGGGATGGCACCCGCGCCTGTGGCAGGGCGGCGGTGCCAACGCCCTCGCCCCGGAGGTCATGCGCGGACTGGTCGATGGCGACGAGCTAACCGCGAGCTTTACCCACAAGGCGCGGGCCGATGGCCGCCCCAACAGCACACAGTTCATCACGCTCGACTTGGGCGTGCCCGTACCCGTTGACAGCATCGTGTTCTTTCCGCCGCAGACCGGGCTGACCAGCGACCATCAGCGGCAGCGCGAGCTATTCGCCCGCGCCTACGAAGTCAGCCGGACCAACGTGCCGGTCGAATGGCTGATCTTTGAGGACGAAGCCACGTCAACCGGATCGTCAGGGTACCACCCCCTCGACGAAATCATCGCTAGCACCTTTGCCAACAACACCAGCGTTGTTTCCCTCGCAACCGACCTGCGCTTTACCCGCTTCCTCCGCTTCAAATTCGGCGAGGTATCCACCACCACCTTGCTGGCCGAAATCGAAGTCTTTGGTCGGGGCTATCCCCAAGAGGCCCGCTACGTCTCCGCGCCCCATTCTTTTGGCCAAGCCGTGAGCTTGGGGCGAGTCACGTGGCAATTCACTCGCTATCGCCTGTTGCCTTCCGGCGCAATCACCGCCGACCCCACCGCACCAGTGCAGCTAAACTTGCAGACCCGCGCCGGTTTAGACGACAATCCCAAGGCGTACTTCATCTTCGACGACCTCGGCCGTCTGCTGGAAGTAGACGAGGACGCCTATTTTGACTCACCGCGCATAGTAGAGCGGTTTTCCGAGGGAATCGCCGGCTTCCGCGCCAAGCGCGACGACGACATCGAAAACTGGAATAGCTGGTCCGTCAATTACCAAGCGTCGGGCGACGAAATCCGCTCTTCAGACGGAGCCGAGTTTCTCCAGTTTCGCTTTGCCATCACGACCGAAGACCCGCTGGCCTTTGGCGTACTCGACAGCTTGGCTTTTGAGGTCTCGCCGCTGTTGGCCGACCGCGCACTGGCGGAAATCGCCCTCGACGCGCAGACCGGCGCGGACGGGGCTGTCGAGGTGCCGCTCGGGGCCGTCCAGCGTTTTGCCTATCACATTCGCACGGAGGCCGGCAATCGCGTGGGATTCGACGGCATCGAGTTGGAGGCTCTGCCGGCCTCCCGCTTCATCGACCTGACCATCGACGATCAGCCAGCGACCGAGGGCGAGGATTTTTCCCTCGCCGCCAGCGATGATACGTTGCGCTTCACCTTTCCCACGGCGTTCCAAGAAGACAAGGCGTTTCGCGTGCGCTTCCACGGCGCGGTATTCCAGCCATCGGTCTTTTTGGCCAGCCGCCTTTTTAACACCTCGGCCGCTAGCTTGCCGCAGTCCATTGAAGCGGGAGACGCCCACGCCGACGTGCCCAGCAACAGCATCCAAGTCGTCTCCAGCGATGAAACCCTCGGCATGCTCGGGGCGGTTGGGCTATCTGCGCCCGTGGTTACGCCCAACGGCGATGGGGTCAACGAACAGGTCGCCATAGGATTCGATTTATTCGGCGTCGCTGGGGGGGCGTTGCGCGTGGAGGTGCGAGACCTAAGTGGCCGTCGTTGCGCCGCGATCTTAGACGCGCAGGCCGCGGCCGGGCCGTACGCGATGCCGTGGGATGCGCGAGACGAGCGGGGGCAACTCGTGCCCCCAGGGCTATACCTAATCCGCGTCGCAGTCGAGGTTGACCGCGGCACGTTCGCCCGCGTGGCAGCGGTCGGGGTCGCGTACTAATGGGGGTGCCATGAGAACGCCACCACTAGCGATTGCTTCCCTCCTGCTCGCGGCCGCGGCGAGCGGCCAGAACCTGCACTTTGCCGGGTCCGATTTTGCTTCTTGGGCCCATCCGCCGGGGCTGGTCAAGGTCTTGCCGCAGGGCATTGAAGTAAAGCGCTTTGGTCAGCGGTTCAACGCGGTGGCCAACGCCCGCGAGTTTTCCGCCCAGTCCATCGGCGAATACGGCCAGCGCTTTGCGCGCACACCGTCCAACCAGCAGCAGGCCGCCCTAGTCGGCGACCAAGACCCAAACACTTGGTGGAAACCCGACCCGGACACCCCGGTGCAGTCGTGGTGGTTGGAACTGGACCTGGGGCGCTCTGTGGTGGCCGACAAGGTGCGCGTCCGCTTTCCCGACCGCGACGGGGCCAAGCCCTTTAACTTTTTCTCGGTGTACGTCAGCCCGGGCATTCCGGTCTTTGGCGGCCGGGCCAAGCGCATTGTCTATCGCCGACTGGGGCGGCCGATCAACAACAACACCGCGGCCCTGGTCGAGTTCGACCTCAAGACAACCGGCCTCGCCGCGGCCACGGGCGAGCACCTGAGCGCCGACGAGCTCGTCGATTTCGACATCGTCCGCTTCGTGCGCTTTGAAGCAGCCGGCACCACGCCCGAAGCCGCGCTCGCCGAAATAGAAGTGGACGGCATTGGCTTCAATCTCGCCTCCATGGTGCAGACCGAGGACCGCCCCGAGCACTGGGGCGGACGGACGTGGACCTCTAAGCACCGCGACTGCCCGGGCTGCGGCAAGGGCAGCGGGGCCGAGGCCCTCATCGACCAAAACGTGGGATTTCGCGGGTGGGACATCGAAGCCTCAGACAAGGGCAACTGGCGCGATTCGGGCGTCTGGTCCGTCGTCGATTTTGGCAACGTATTTCGCGTCGATCGCGTCATTTGGCTGCCGATCGTCTCTGGCCGCGGCCCGTTCCTCTACGGCTTTCAGCGCGACAAGCAGGGCAGTTGGCCCAGTTTTGATTTCTTCGCCTCCGACGGCACGCCCAGCAACAGCGCCGATCCAGTGGTCGAAGGCCCTTTCCACTACGACTTGCTGTCGTCCGTTGACAACACCGGCCGCTACTTGTTCGACTTTCAGTTCGAGCCACGCGCACTGCGGCTGCTGTTGTGGCGGGTGACGCGGCCGCAGCAGTTCCACCGCGCCGTCCAACTCTTCGTCTTCCACAGCGAGGGCTACCCCGTGCAGATCGAGCTGGAGTCCGCAGACATTTTCCTCGGCGGCGCGCGCAGCATGCGCTTCGTCGAATGGGACGCCGACCTGCCGCCCGGAACGCGCATCGAAGTAGAAACTCAGACCGGCAATGGCTTCCAGACCATCACGCGCTACTTCCTGTCCAATGGCAAAGAAGTGACCAAACAAGCATACGAGTCGGCCAAATCACGCAATCGCGGCGACATCGTCGAGGAACAGGTGCGCGACGACACTTGGAGCGCGTATAGCCAACCCCACCGTTTCTCCGGGCAGGCGTTCCTCTCGCCATCGCCGCGACAGTGGCTGCGGGCGCGGGTGCGGCTCATCAGCGACGATCCCGCGGTTTTTCCCACCCTGCGCGCGCTCACTTTCGTGGCCAACGCGCCGGTCATCACCGCCGGGCTGACCGGCCGCGTCTTTCCCCGCGAAGCCGTCATGGACACCTTGCAGATGTTCCGCTACACCATCGCGCCGGTGGCCTTCAATAGCCGAGACACCGGGTTCGATCGCGCGCTCATCCTGCTCCCGCCCGGTGGGGGCCGCGACGCCGCATTCATCAGCGCATCCGTGGGCGGCACCGAGGTCGCGGCCACGGGCTTGCTGCGGGGAGATTCGCTCTGGGTGGAACTGCCGCCGCCGTTGGTCCGGCGCGATTCGGTCGCCATCGCCTTTTCCACGCGCCTGTCCCACAGCCCCACGGTATTTAACGCGTTCGTCGCCAACTCGGCCGCCGCAGACAACCTTCAAGGCGTCGTGCCCGCCGAGTTCGGTGCCGACTTGGTCTTCGTGCCCGAGGCCGTCGCGGGCGGCGCGTTGATCCGCCATGTTGCGTACACCCGCTCGATAACCCCCAACGGCGATGGCACTAACGACCTATGCGAACTGAAGTTCACCGTCGTCAAGACCGAGCAAGTACCGCGCGTACAAATATTTACCTTAGATGGCCGACCCGTCGTCGAGCTGACTGGCCAAGGCGCGCCAGGGCGGCGCGTCCGCTACGTCTGGGACGGACGGAGTGCAGGCCACACCGTGCCGCCCGGCGTCTATGTCCTGCGCATTGCCATAGAAGCAGACGCCCGCGCCGACCGCGTTTACCGGCTTGTACATGTCGTTTATTAAGAGGGAGTACACCGTGAGACAGCGAATCTTCACCCTATTAATCTGCCTATTCGCTTGGACGCCGCCAGCAGCCAGCGCCCAACGCGCCACCGCATACGACAACCCCTATTACACCACGGGGACTGAAGTTTCTCCGGCGACCCTCGTGCCCTCGGTGCGCAAATGGTACCTGCCACAGCGGCTGTACTCGCTGTACGACTGGCGGCAAGAGCAATACTCCAACTACGCCCGCAACCACTACGAGCGCTACACCGAGGTTTTCTTAGAAGGCTCGCCGTTTTACGACGTGTACGGCGATTACATCACCCAAGGCTGGCTGGTGTACGACTGGACCGAAGACTACCCAGAGGACAACGGTAGCATCATCACCAAAAATCCGCGCTTTCGCTCGTGGTTCAACAACCTGCTCGTATCGTCGAGCCATTCCGGGCAGTTCTACTCGGCCCTCATGGTGGGCGACGGCATCCGCACAACCTTGACCCCCCTGACCTTTTCCAAGCCGCGCTTCGACGGCATTCAGTGGGACCTTACGACCGACAAGTACGCCCTGACCATGTTGTCGTCGCGGGTCAGCAACACCGGAGAAATTGCCTCCAGTGAAGTCGGCGGTGGCGTCTATGCCAATACCTTCACCACCCTGATGGCGGCCAGAGGGCGGGTGCAGGTCGGGGATTTTGCCGCCCTCGGCGCGACCTTTGTCAATGCCGCGCATCGCAACTCCAACCTGCCGTTTGGCGACAATTCGCTCAGCGGCCTGCTCAGCGGCCCAATGAACGCAGACTTTGTGCGCTCCATCGTCGTGCGCATTTCCGACGATTCGCCCGAAGACGGCGAGGGCGGTGCCCTGCTGTCGCGCTGGCGCATCTTCGTCCATGGCGTCGAGCACACCAGCGACATCGTTCCGGTGGTCGAGGGCGGCATTCGCCGCGGCGGCGCGATTGTGGCCAGCGGCACGGACGTCATCACGCTGACCTACAACATCGAAGACTTCGCCCCGAGCACAGAAGACGCCATTGACGATTTCCGCGAGATCGAGCGCATTGAAATCGGCCTCGTGCTGGCCAACGACTACAAGGTCGAAGTAACCTCCAACAAACAGACCAACAACCTCGGCACACCCGTATTTCTGCCGGTATTGCGCGCGGCCGGCAACGTCAAGGACGGCTCAAATCAGGCATTCCACCGGTTCAGCTACGGCCTGCCGACCGGGACCCGCATGTTGGGCTTTGACCTCGCCATTGCCGACCTGCAAGGCTTTGACTTCCGGGGCGAGTTTGTCCGCAACTTTCAGTACCGCCGCTTTCCCAACGAGAACATGGCCACAAACCAGACGCTGGCGACCCATGCGGCCCAAGCCATGTACGCGACCGCGCAGAAGCGCAGCTATCCCTACACCTTTTTCGCCGAGGTTTTCAGCATCGACGCCGATTACTCCACCCGCGCCTTCATCCCCAACGCCGAGGGAGAGGTGTTTTACGACAACGAGCAACGGCACCTGTACGAATTCGTCGATGACAACGACGATCAAGACGAGTTACCGGATTGGACGCGGCGCACGTTCGGCAGCCGCGTCAACACGCGACAGGGGCAGCAGTTGCTGACCGACGCCGCGGTCTTTCCGGGCATTGACGAAGACAACGACGACATCTCGGATTTCAACCGCAACTTCAACACCCAGCCCGACTACGAGGAGCCGTTTCTGCGCTTTGACGTGGATCCGCCGGAGTTTTTGTTCGGCATGGACATGAACAGCAATGGCGTCATCGACCGCTTTGAGGACGACGGAGAAGCCGATTATCCCTACAAACTGGGCCGCCGAGGATTCAACACCTATGCCGCCATCGAGATTTTGCCGCGCATGAACCTCATGGTCGGCTATCTCGACCAGAGCTTGCTGGAAACGGCCCGGGAAAACCAAGCCGCCTACCTGCTGCTGACCGCAAAAAAGGAGCTCCCGGCAAAGGATTTCAGCGCGTGGCTGATCGCCAATCCGCGCCGGGTCAAAGACGACATTCCCGACGATGTGCTGCTGTGGCGCGACCTGCCCGGCACGCGCGGCCGCTCGGTCTTTACCCGCGACCTCTTGCTGGCGCGCAACGCCTTCATCAACACCACATATCTCGAAGTACACTACGACCGCTACCTGCCTTTGACGGTCAAGGTCAAACACGAATTCTATCGGCAATTAGGGGATTGGGAAAACAAGTTGCGCGACCAGCACTTCTTGGGCATTGTGGTCAAAGGCGAGTACTCTACCCACATTCGCGGATGGACTCTGGTGCCCAAGTGGAAACAGCTTTACAACAGCCGAGTGCCAGCCCAGCCCAACGCACTCAAAATCCGCGAGCTAACGGAAATTTTCTCGCTGCAAGCCGTGCGCAGCATCAACCGCAACATGAGCTTCATCGCCGGAGCCGAGTGCGAGCTGTTCAACAATCTCCGCCCCGCCCCAAATCCCCTGCCCTCGGGCTACCTGCTCGACGGCACCACGTGGGTGCTCGCCGCCCAAGTCGCCAACAACTCCGCGTACTTGGGCTACGCCTTGACGACCAACGTCGGCGCCCGCTGGATCCGCAACAGCTTTGACGGATCGCCGGCTTCGTCCGAACTGCTCTCCTTCATCACGGTGTACGCGGGCTTGGGCACGGATCGCTAGATCATTCAAACGCTTTTTCCAACGCCGCTGGGAACACCTGTATTTGGCCGGCATACGCCTCGCGCAACTCGGCCAATAGCGCGTCCATGACCTCGGTCTCGGCCTGCATTCGCAGAGCCGCGCGAATGCTCTCGCGCACAAAAGCAAAATCCACTACTTGACCATCCGGGCGCGTAAACTGATCGAGGTGCTGATCGTAAAAGGCCCGCACGGCTTCGTCGCCGATTTCCCCGGCCCGCTCGGCCTCGGCTTGGTAGAGCCGCTTGACCAACAGGGCGTCTCGTTCCCGCTCGACGCTGGCGCGGATATCCGCATCATCGGCGATCCCCAGCTTGCGGGCTTCCGCCACCATGATCTGCTTGCCGGCGAGATTGTCCACGGCCTTGTACAGACGCGCACTGTCGAGTTCGGCCGGGTGCGGCGCACGGCCCCGCTCGACTAAGGCGAGGTACTCCTGCGCTATGAGCTGGCCTCCGCGCCAAGTGAGCAGCGGCGCCTCCCCTCCCTTCCACTGCGTCGCTTGCGGCGGAAGGGCGAGCAACTCGGCAAAAACCTCCGCGTCCAGCGCCAACTCATACCGCTCGCGCAGCGCAACGACGTAGCGCTCCATGTCGTCGGCGCGGCTTTGGAGCCGCGCTTGTCCCTCGACCCACTCGCGCACGGCCGCGAAGTCAACCGGACGCCGTTCCTTGAGCCGAAAGACGTGGTAGCCGATGGACGTCCGCACGGGTTCGGGGTACGTGCTGCCGGGGCGCATCGTCCCCAGCGGCTCTTTCAGCTCGTCGAACACTTCCCCAACCTTGAACCAGCCGACCCAACCGCCGGGACCAAAGCGCTGCTGGATGTTCGGCAGCGAATAGGGTCTGATCAGCGATTCAAAAGGCGTCCCTTCCTCGAGCAGTTCAAGGACGAGCCGGGCCTCTTCTTCGGTGGCGCAGACAATGTGCTGACTGAACACTTCAATGTCGTATTGCCGCCCGGCAAAAAACGCCCGCAACTCTTCCTCGGTAAACGAATACGACGCCTGCACGGCTTCCTGCTCGTAGAGCTTGTTCATCAGTGCTTGGCGCTCGCTCTTAGCCACGGCTTGGGCGATAGCCGAATCGCGGTCGTATCCGCGCCGGAGGCTTTCGGCAATGAGCAATTCCCGCGCGATGACGCCATCGAGCAATTCCTGCTTGCCCGGCCGATCTAACGCCTCAACGTGGCTGTAGCCGGTCTCTCGGAGCTTTTGCGCTGTTTGCGCGAACTCCTCTACGGATATGCTCTTATCGCCGATGCGCAGGACTGTTTCCTCCGCGCCTAGCGCTGCGCTGCTCAAGACGAGGAGCGCGAAGATGCTAGCTAGTGGGTATTGCACGTGGTAATAGGATTTTTTTAGGTCGCCGGAAATAGGACGAGTTCAGCCTTTTGCGCGAGCAATATGGCTGTTTCTTTGGCAAAAAAGCAGCTTGTTTAACCGCCGACCTATTGAATTGCCCAGAAGAAGTGAGAAAACGAGCAAGCGGCTCGCCATCGGCAACTTCTTCAGGTAGTCCTGAAGACAGAATCATTATTGGTTATGTATTGAATCTCTTGAAGGATGCGCAGAGGAATCTCACCATTATTGCTGGACACCACTACGTGTCCGTGCTCTGTCCCATTAACCCAAGCACAAGCCATTCGAGCCCCAGTACCTATACTTACAGAAAATGTCTGCGTCGGAGTCGGAGACCAGTCGAGAGCAATTTCGCCATCCGGCTCCACGGATATTTCCGGTAACGGCAAGCCCTCCGGCAACCGACGGATGAACTGTTCGCTGCGCTCAAACGCGATTGGGCTAATGGCCTCGGCACCATAGCCATCCCAGTCAGGTTCGGCGCACTCCATCCGTAGGTCATAAAGCCTATTCAGCGCATCTTCTTTAGAGCCAAAAAGTGCTTTCGAACTTTCAATATGCTTGTCCACCCATTTAAGGTTCTGCGGCACGGAGACTACCACGGTTGTTCTAGCAAGTGGCGTAGGCGAGTCGAAGTCAGTCTCGAAGTGCTTTGCAGATTCCGTGTCTTGGCCAGACTCTCTCATTAGGCTATTCTCTTTTCCAATTCTGGCCAAAAATCCTGGGGAAGATAGCCTTCGTATTGCCCCCCAGACATTAAAGGACCAATGACGAGATGTATCCTAATTGAAGAATCCTCAGCTACTTCTATGAGGCTTTTCTTGATTTCTTGCCATTCTTGCGGAGCGGATACCCTAACGACGTAAAAAGTGCTCAGTGGGCGCACCCAAGAATAGTCTTCTATGCACTCTTTTAACTGAGCGTTGAGCGCATCCCACTCCTCGCCTTCGGCATTAATATCCCACGATACTATAAAGTGCATGGCCTTTTTCCTTTTTTAGTCATAGCACACATCAGCGTCGAGTGGATAAACTGAACCGCCGACCAACCACAATTCAAATTATCGCCCAAGACCTCCCTATCGTCAAACCGCCTCAGCGATCCTCCCGAATCACAATACGCTGATCAGCCTCCACCCCCACCAGCGTCTGCATCGCGCCGCTAGGCCAATGGACTTGCAATGTATCGACTTGCGTTCGGTCGCCCAAGCCGATTGTCAGACGCACGTCGTTAGAACCCATATAGCCATAGCTGCGGCGGATCTCTCGCATTTGCACCAAATCGCCGGCCACGGCGCGGACGCGCGCGCCGATGCCATCCCGATTGCTCGCGGTGCCAACGACCTCAACCGTCAGATAGCGATTGGCATTGCCGCCATCATTGCGCAGCAGGGTGCAGTGAGGAGCAGCCGAGTCCGAGACGAATATATCCACGTCTCCGTCGTTGTCGCAGTCGCCGAACACCGCGCCGTGGCTGACGCGCTCGACCAACATCCCCGGCCCGCTGTGCTCGGTCACCTCGGCAAACGAACCGTCGCCTTGGTTGCGGAAGAGCTGGTTGCGCTGTGGATACGTGGTAGCCGGGTCGTATTCTTCCACGTTCTCGTCGAGGTGCCCGTTGCTGACGAACACATCGAGGAACCCGTCGTTGTCGTAGTCGAAAAAGGCGGACGTCATGCCGAGATACGGCACGCTGGACACGCCTAAGTTGGCCGCAAACGTGACATCCGTGAAGAACCCATCGCCATCGTTGTGGTAGAGCGTGTTGGGTAGCCACTGGAAGGTCGCCACAATAATGTCGAGCAAGCCGTCGTTGTCGTAGTCGCCCCAATCGGCCCCCATCGCCGACTCGGCCAACCCTTCCTCGTTGTACGCCACGCCGGCCTCAGCGCCTTTTTCGCTAAACGTTCCATCGCCGTTGTTGTAGAAGAGAAAGTTGGGCCGCTTGTCGTTGGCGACGAACAGATCGGCGTCTCCGTCGTTGTCGCAATCGCCAAATACCGCCGCGAGCTGGCGGCCCGAATCGTCGGCGAGGCCGACTTGTGCCGTCACATCGGCAAAGCGGCTCCCCTCGTCGTTGCGGTAGAACACGCCCGCTTGCCCGGGGTATGTATTGGGGCCGCAGTAAATCCTCACCGTGCCAGCAAAGCATTCCTCGTTTTGAGCCGGGTCGAACTCCATGTAATTGGCCGCGTATAAATCCAAATCGCCATCGCGATCGTAATCGACAAAAGCCGCGTGCGTACCCCACCCTGCATCCCCGACCGCCGCGGCCGTTGTGACGTCCGCGAAAACCCCGACCCCTTCATTTCGGTACAACACATTCGGCCCGTAGTTGGTCAAGTATAAATCCGCATCGCCATCGTTGTCGTAGTCGCCGACCGCCGCGCCCATGCCAAAGCCCGCGTCGCCCGTGCCAGCCGCGGCTGTGACATTGGCAAAGGTCCCATCTCGTTGGTTGCGATAGTGCGCGTTGGGACTAGTCGGGCCGCGATAACCGGGCATGGGCGCACCATTGACAATGTACAGGTCGAGCCACCCATCGCCATCGCTGTCGAAAAAAGCCGCGCCCGAGCCGACGGCTTCCACCATGTACTTGTGGCCGCTGGCCCCGTTGACATAGCGAAAATCTAGGCCCGCCTCCTCGGTGATCTCGACAAATTGCGGGGTTGGATCGGCGGCCGCGAGCGCGGCGCACACAACGCTGGCCCACACCATAATGCGCGGCATCATGGGCCCACCTGCGCGGCGATTTGCTCGGCGACCGCGAGATTGCGGCGGAGCTTGGGGTGGTCGGGCAGGTAGCTCAGGCCGCAGCGGAAGGAGGCCATGGCGCGCTCGTACTGCTTGCGCAACATCTGGACATTGCCCAAACCCAAGTGCGCGAGGGCATACGTGGAATCGGCTTGCAATGCTTGGCGAAATCGCTGCTCGGCCGCCGCCATTTCCCCGCGGCGGAAGTGGATGTTGCCGAGGTTGTGGTGCGCGGGCGCGAACGTCGGGTCGCGGTCGAGAGCCTGGAGGTAGCGGATGCGCGCTTCTTGGTATTGGCCGCGCTGCCCGTACACCACAGCCAAGTCGTGGTACGCGCCCGCGTCGTCTGGATGCGTCGCCAAGGTGTTTTTTAGCATGGCGATTCGCTCTTCTTCGTCGTCGAGCCGCTTGTACAGCGCGAGCTGGCGTCGCCCTGCTTCCTTCTGCCCAGCGCGCAGCAACGCATTGCCGAGGTTGAAGCGGGCTTGGGCAAACAGCGAATCCAGCCGCACGGCGCGGCTAAATTCGGCCGCGGCCACCGCATAGTCGCGCCGGAGATAATAGCTGCGCCCCAAACCATTGCGAAATTGGGCCGAGGTCGCGTCCGCCGCTACGGCCCGCCTAAAGGCTTGCTCAGCGGCCGCATAGTCGTTTTGCTTGAGATAGGCTTCGCCGAGATTGAACCACGCCTCTCCGTAGCTAGGCACGGCCGCAATCGCACGCTGATAGGCGGCCATCGCGGCTGGATAGCGCCCCTCGCGAGCGTGTAGCAAGCCCAGCACCAGGTGCGCTCGGGCGTGGTCGGGCTGCTCCCGTACGGTCTGTTTGAGCAAGGCCCAAGCATCGTCGTAGCGGTCGAGGCGCGTAAACAGAATAGCCAATTCGGTCCGCGTCTTGGCATGGCTCGGCGCTAGGGCCATGGCCTGCTCGTACGCGCGGACGGCCGCGGGCAGGGCTTCGTTTTTCGCCGCGGCCGCGGCCAACTTGCGGTAGAGCACCGCCGATCTCGCGCCCTGATCAACGGCGCGCTGGTAGTGGCTGGCGGCTTGGCCGTAATGGCCAGCGCGCATCGAGCGGTCGCCCTGCGCTTCGTGCGCTGATTCGGTTGCTTCCGCCCAGCCGACAATTGCCAACAAGAGCAGAGAGGATTTGCACCAAGACATACAAAAAGTATAGACTGAGCTAGTACTACCCACAAACGCACAGGATAATTCATGGAACGCAGAGCATTCTTCAAAGGAATCGCCGCGGCCGCGGCCGCAACCCCATTCCTTCCCAACGCCGCGGCCGGGCTGGCCGAGCGGCTCGGCTCCCTCAATCGAGACGTGGCGGGCGCCAGCAGCGCACGCGCCCTGTGGCAGCGCGTCCGGCGAGAGTTTCGCCTGCACCCGGGGCTCGTGCATCTCAACTGCGGCAGCATTGGCGCGACGCCCCGCGTGGTGACGGACGCCCTGACAGCGTATCTCGCCGAGTTGGAGGGCAATCCGCTGGCCAACACCTGGGGGGGCCTCGGCCATGAGATGGAAGTGGTGCGCGCTAAAGGGGCCGAGTTCATTGGGGCCGCACTGGAAGAAGTCGCGCTGACGCGCAACACGACCGAAGGCATGAATCACGTAGCCAGCGGCCTCGATCTCCAGCCGGGCGACGAGGTGCTGACGACCAATCACGAGCACGGCGGCGGCATGGTCTGCTGGCAGCACTTGGCGCACACCCGCGGCGTCGTGGTTCGCTACATCAAAATGCCCAATCCCGTGCGCGATGCCGCCCAGATCCTGCAACTAGTGGAGGATCACCTAACGCCGCGCACCCGCGTGTGCAGCTTCAGCCACATCGACACCATCACCGGGCTGCAAATGCCACTCGCCGCCATCGCCGCCCTCACCCGCCCCCGCGACATCCTGCTGGTCTGCGACGGAGCGCAAGCCCCGGGCATGATCGACGTCGACGTCAAAGCACTCGGCGTGGATACCTATGCCTCCAGCAGCCACAAGTGGATGCTCGCACCCAAGGGCACGGGCCTGCTCTACATCCGCCGGGAAGTGCAAGATCGCGTCCGGCCCGTGTTCACGTATTCCGGTTACAGCACCTATTCGGCCTCGTCTGGCACCCGCAATGTACCGCAGATTGTCGCGCACGGGGTGGCGATGGATTTTCACAACACCATCGGCCGCCCGCGCATTGAAGCACGCTGCCGCCAACTCTGCGCCTACGCCCGCCAGCACCTCGCGGAAATCCCCCAACTCACCCCGATCACCCCACCCCAGCGCGCGTTGTCCGCTGGCATCGTCAGCTTCTCGCTCACCAGCGGCAACCACAGCGAAGTCGTCGCGGCCGTGAAAAAGCGCGACATCTTCCTCAAACCAGCCCAAGGCACGTACGCCTTTGTGGAAGACGCGGGCGTACCCAAGGAAAACTACAACGCCATCCGCATCTCCACGCACATCTTCAACGACGAGACCGACATTGACCGCGCCGTTGAGGCGTTGCAGCTAGCGATAGCCCGCTAGCCAAGCAGAACAGAGCCGTTAGATTCGTCCCTTGAGCGATCGCAAGCCCACAAACGCACCGCCACCGTGAACGAAACAGCGGCCCCATCCGTATAAACAACAAACGTTACGCCCCTACATTCGGTAGGCGATCGTCGTTGAGGATGGCATCATTTTTACCAAAAACGGATATCGACGCGCAACGTCAGTTAAGTACGTGATGTTTAAGCCTCGACTCGTCTGGATTCTCCTATGGGATGGAGCGACGAAGCATTGATGGGCAATCTCCGCCAAGGAGATATGCAGGCGTTTGACCCGCTTTACACGCGCCATCGCCAGGCCCTTTTCAATTTTATCTTGCGGATCGTGCAGGACGCGGCCTTGGCAGAAGACGTGTTTCAGGAGACGTACATGCGCGTATTGGAAAACGCCGACCGCTTCAAGCCGCGGGGCAAATTTTCAACTTGGCTCTATACCATAGCCCACAACCTGTGCATGGACGAGTTGCGCCGCCAAAGCACGAGCATTCCAGCCGAGCAAATGGCCGAGCCGCCAACTCGCAGCCCCCACGACCACTTGCTCAAGCGCGACGACGAAGCCGCCGCCCACCAACTGCTCGCAGCCCTACCACCCCACTTGCGCGCTGTCGTCGTCGTCCGCGTCCTGCACGATTACTCGCAAGAAGAGACGGCGAAAATTGAACTATTGGAGACCGTGCCCGAAGGTCTGCTTCAGCCCATACAGCGGACCGCTATCCTATTGCCTGCGGTAATTGGTGGTAGAGACCTTTCCAGCCAAGACCGAGACCTAATCCCAAAGCACCTAGTCACATCCCCTAGGCCCGTGGCAATGACCCGCGTCAAAGACGGCTTAGTCGCCATCGCCGTGGCACCCCCCCGATTGATGCCTGGAACTCAGTCGCTAGGGCAGTATTGGGAGAAAAAGGAAAGGCTCAGACTGTGGATGAACATATTCACGCTCGTGACCTTAATCGGCCTAATCCTCTTCTGGCTCTCCATCCCGGCGTGGATGACCCTAGACGCCCAAAAGAAACGAGAAAGAGCCACAATTTGGGGCCTGTTCGGTTTCTTGGGCAATGTAATCGCCTTGGTCGTCTATTTGCTAGTGCGCGAAAATAAAGACAATAGCCTGTAGGTGCCCAAGGATGCCCACAAGGGGCGTGCAATGGGAAGCCAATCGCATCTGCGCCACTCAGCGCCGATTGCCCCCCTCGGGGCCGATCTCGCCCGTGCCCACCCCAACGCCCGTGAGCACCTCGCTGTACCCGGGATAGGTAACGGCGTATTGGAAGCCCTCGTTGGTGCCGGCCGCGCCAAAGCGGCCCTGCTTGTCGAGCGCGACGAAGTTGAGGTGCAATTCCTCGACCGGACGCGGGTCGAGCGCGACGATGCGGCGGATGGTCTCGACGCAGGCTTCCTCCGGGTGCAGCCCCTGACGCATGTACTCGACCGCGAGGAAGGTGGCGCAGTAGCGCATGACATTCTCGCCCAAGCCCGTCGCACCAGCCGCGCCCACGCCCCCATCGACGTACAAGCCGCTGCCAATAATCGGCGAATCCCCAACGCGGCCCGGCAGCTTGTACCCCCAGCCGCTAGTCGAGCAGCCGCCCGCGATCCGCCCTGCACCGTCGATTCCAAGCAGAGCGATGGTGTCGTGATTGTCAGCCGCGCCCTGCTTTTCCCGCCACGCCTCCCACGCCTCGCGCCTCTCTTCGGTGAGCAAATCAACGCGGGCAAAACCCTGCTCCAGCGCAAACTGCCGCGCCCCTTCGCCGACGAGCATGACGTGCTTGGTCTCGTCCATCACTCGGCGCGCCACCGAGATCGGATGCAGGATTCCCTCGATAGCGGCGACGCTGCCAGCGCGTTGCCCCTCGCCATCCATGATGCAGGCGTCGAGCTGCACCACGCCCTCGGCGTTGGGTATGCCCCCCAATCCCACGGATGCGTTAGAGGCGTCAGCCTCGGCCACGTGGATGCCGCGCTCGACCGCGTCGAGAACCGAGCCGCCTTGTTGGGCGATCCGCAGCGATTGTTCGTTGGCGGCTTTGCCAAAGGGCCAAGTGGAGACAAAGAGCGGGCGATCGGCACTCATGGGGATGTCCTTTTCTGCGCGTGCTGTTCTGGCGAGGGCGAGACCGCCAGCGGCTAACGCGGCCTCGCGCATGAAGCGACGACGGCTCAACGGCATAGCCTATTCCTCGTCGGCCCGGTCGGGGTCGGCCTCATCATCCGTGCCCTTATAGGCGATGGCGGCGATCTCGACGCGAAAGTCAAAGACAATCTGCGCTCCGCCCGTGCAGGCCCGCGCTGGAAACTGCTCCTCAAAGTACGAAGCGTATGCCTTGTTCATCTCGTGGTAATCTTCAATGTCCGAGAGCCAGACGGTCGCGCTGACGAGGTCGTCATACGCATACCCGTGCTCTTCGAGTATGCGCCCAATGTTTTCCATGATTTGATGCGTCTCGGCCGCGACCGATTCCTTGACGTCGGCCCCATCGGCCGTGCGGGCGATCTGGCCACTGATGAAGAGAAAGTCGCCGACTTGGCGGGCCGGGCTAAAGGGCAGGGTCTTGAGCGGCACGGCCTCTTGGGCAAAGACCGACGCGACGGCGAGCGCACACGCGAGCGCGGCGCGGATACAGCTTTTCATAAGGTATCTCCTCGTTCGGGTTGTAGCCTGTTAATAAGTTCAAAAGGCCCGGTGGCGACAACCGGCACGGATTGCCGCTGCGGTTCGGGCCAGTACCTTTTTATTTTGAAATAACGCTGTTACTGTGTTTTTTTATTGACCAAGCGATCGTCTGCTCTGCCGCTTGAAAGACGAGCGTTTTGTCCGGCCCAAAACGACCTCTATGAACGGCACTCGGAAGCCAATGTTGGCCAACTCGCTGGAGGCGATGGAAACGAAGAACAAAGAGAAATGGAAGAGGTTTTCCGCAGCGAGGCCAATCTCGGCAAAACCAGCGACCGCAATCTGACGCGGTGCAGCTTGAGATAGAGCAATTGGAAAATCCGCAGATGAGGCAGATAAAACAAGAGAGATGAGGATAAGTGCATGAGACGACGAGAAGCCCACCTCATTTTGGGTGTAGATGAGGACGCCACCACAGAGACGATAAAGGCGGCGTTTCGCCGCTACGCCCTCAAGCACCACCCGGACCGCAACCCGGACAACCCGGTTGCCGAAGAGGCGTTTAAGAAGGGTGCTCATGCCTATCGCTTGCTGACGGGACAAGAGAGCTCCGATCTGGATGAGTTGTTGGAGCAGTTTGAGGATATAGAGCAAGCCCTTGGTCAAGTGAAGCAGTCTTTTGACGAATTTGAAAAAAATGTGTCAGAAGGACTCGACCAGATCGAAGCCAAGATGTCCCGTATGTTTAAGTGGGTCATCGCCTTAATAATCGTCAAGACCCTATCGTTGGGTCTTCTCATTCTGCTCTATTTCTGATTTACTGCCGCTGACCAAGAGAATGGAACAGCAACTGAGCCGAAAAGACGATACGGAGGTAGCATCCAATGAACAACGGTGAACGTGTTGTAAAACACTTGGAGTTTATTCAGGGCATCGTAAATCGCTTGGGTAGCAACGCTTTTCTGCTCAAGGGTTGGAGCATGACCGTCCTCATCGCCGGAGCCTTGTTGATCGTGCGACTTCAGCCAGACCAGCCTCAATTAGCACTGACGCTTCTCGTGCCCGTTTTCGGATTCTGGGTGCTGGATGCGTACTTCTTGTGGCAGGAGCGATTGTTTCGCGCCGAGTACGACCGCGTCCGCCAGCAGGACGAGACCGACTTTGCCATGAATCCAGGGCAGCATAAGGACAAGCCGAAACACAGTTGGCCCGCAACATTTCGCTCGGTGACGTTAGTCATTTTTTACGGCATAGAAATTCTGTTCGTACTTGCTCTCGTTGGTTCTCTATGCTTCGCGCACCCGTTGGAAAATCTCGCGGGCCAAGTGCTCATGTGCGGCTGAACGGAACTCAGTATCCGTCATCACCCTCTTGAAGATTTCTTCGTTGCCTTCCATGCGCGCGATGAACAGTTCGTCCAGCAGGCGATCCAGATAAGCGGCGAAGTTTGCGAAATTATTGGCGCGTACGGCCTCCGAAACGCTCTCGTCGTTCTCTGCCGAAGCACGTATCTGGTCGAAGAACAACTGATCCGCCTCGGTGAAATCGGTGCCGAACCGCTCGTTGAGGCGGTCGATCAAGCTCGAAAGCGTCACCGCTTTGTCTTTGACGCCCGCGGTGCCGACATCGGTCGGCCCCTTCAGGGGACGAGTGTAGCCTTCCGAGAGGTCAATAGAGCCTTCGGTCATCTGCTGAAGCCGAAAGAACTGGAGTGCCACCTCATCGTCGAGAACGAAGGCTTGGCCATCACCCGGCGGCGGGAGTTTCGCCAAGAGATTCCTTGCGAAAGCGTAGAGCCGTTCAAGATCGCTGTCCTGATACGGAATGATCTGCGACAAAAAGGCGTAGAGGTTTCGATAGGCTTTCAACTGGCCGCGAAACTCCTCTCGTTCTTCCTCCCGGCGATCCTCAAAGCACCGCACAACGAGATCAAGAACGGCGTTCATAATGCGGTGATCATTTGCGGACAGGTCGCGTTTGCGGCGATACCAGACTCGGGCGAAATCGGTTACATCGGCCGGCGTAAATATCTTCCATTCCAGTAGGCGGTGTTGCAGTTCCGACAGGCGCTGCGGATCGGCGTTCTCGCCAACAGGCGTGGTTTCGTAATAGGGTTTGAACGCTTGGTAGATCTCATCTTCCTCGTTGGCGAAATCGAGCACGAAGGTCCGCGATTTACCGGGCGCGATGCGGTTGAGCCTAGAGAGGGTCTGAACCGCCTGAACGCCAGCCAGCCGCTTCACCACATACATCGTCTGTAACAACGGCTGATCGAAGCCGGTCTGATACTTCTCCGCGACCAGCAGCACCCGGTAATCGTCGCGTCCGAAGGCTTCCGGGAGTTCGCTTTCAGCAAGTCCGTCGTTCATCGCCACTTCAGTGTACGACGATCCCGGGTCATCCGGGTCGTCAACTGTACCCGAGAAGGCCACCAGCGAACGGATGCCAGTGTAGCCTTGCTCTTCAATGTAGCGGTCAAAGGCGAGCTTGTATCTCACGGCGGCAAGGCGAGATCCCGTGACAACCATCGCCTTTGCGCGTCCGCCGAGCTCGTGCATCACATGAAGTCGGAAATGTTCGACGATGACGGAAACGACTTGCTCAATATTGACGGGATGAAGCTCCAGATAGCGCGTCAGGGCCTTCGCGGCTTTCCTGCGCGGCACGTCGGGATCGTCCTCGACCTGTTTGACCAAGCCGAAGAAACGCTTGTAGGTCGTGTAGTTCTCGAGCACATCCATGATGAAGCCTTCCTCAATGGCTTGCCGCATGGTGTACTCGTGGAAGGGTGACGCGCCGGACGAGCCGGGCTCGTCGAACAGGGCCTTCGTCTTGAATTTCGGCGTGGCCGTAAAGGCGAAGAAACTGAGGTTCGGCTGCTTGGTGCGTCGCAGCGCATCGCGCAACACGGCCGCTTTCGCCTCGTCCGACAGATCGTCGTCCTCTTCTTCGGAAAGCTGCGCGGCAATGGCCGCTTCGATTCCTTCCTTGTTCAGCATGCCCTTGAGAGCGGTCGCGGTCGCGCCGCTCTGGGACGAATGCGCTTCATCGACAATGACGGCGAAGTGCTTTCCCGCCGTGTCGATCTGCACACCGGAACCCTTCTGCTCAAGCGTCGCGAGTGCCTGCGAGATGAAGGGGAATTTCTGGATCGTCGTGATGACGATGGGCGTACCCTGCGACAGCGCTTTTGCCAGTTGCTGGGTGTCCTCGTCGATTTTCTCGACTACGCCAGTCTTGTGCTCGAACTGATAGATCGTCTCCTGCAACTGCCGATCGAGTACGCGCCGATCGGTCACGACCACGACGGAATGAAACACCTTGTCGTCGCGTTCGTCGTGCAGGCTGGCCAGCCGGTGCGCGAGCCACGCAATCGAGTTCGACTTGCCGGAACCGGCCGAATGCTGGATCAGGTAGTTCCGGCCCGCGCCATTAGCTTTGGCGTGGGCGACGAGTTTTCGGACCGAATCAAGTTGGTGATAGCGCGGAAAGATCATCGTCTCTTGCCGCACGGTGCGCACACCCTTGTTGGTCTTGACCCGCGTCTCCTTTGCTTCGAGGTGCATGAAGCGTTGCAAGATTTCCAGCAGACTGTCGGCTTGTAGCACCTCGTCCCACAGGTAATGGGCCTTCCAGTTGCCGGCGACCGGCGGATTGCCCGCCCCGTGGTCGTTGCCTCGATTAAAAGGCAGGAAGCGAGTTTCCTTGCCCCTGAGCCGCGTCGTCATCCACGCCTCGTCTGGGTCCACGGCAAAGTGGACCAGTGCGCGTTTCTTGAAAGCGAAGAGGAGATCGCGCTCGTCCCGCTCGTCCTCATACTGGCGAATCGCATGAGCGGCGCATTGTCCGGTCAGCGGGTTCTTGAGTTCGGCGGTAACGACCGGAATGCCGTTGACCGCAAGCGTCACGTCAATGATGCAGCGGCGGTTTTTGCCGTCGGCCTTCTTCATAGCCGAGGTGAAAGCCACTTGGCGCGTGATGGTCAGCCGATTTTTGGCGTAGTTCGCCGCGGCCTCGGGGTTCATGTTGGTGTTGGGCCGGAAATAGGCCATGCGGAAGGTTTTGCCGTAGCATTTGAAGCCGTGGCGCAGAACGTGGAGCGTACCTTTGATCTCCAATTCCTTCGACAGGCTGGCCAGCACCGTCGCCGCGGTTTTCGGCCCAAGAAGCGTTTCCAGCACCTGCCATTTGGCGGGCTGGCTTTCCTTCAAGAAATCGGCAACATCGCCGGGAAATAGGGCGAGCGTTTCGTCGTAGGCTTTCGAGCTTCGCGTCTCGTAGCCGCCGGAGCCGGTCAGCCCGGCTTCAATCGCCTCCTCGAAATCGCGTTCGGTGTGCGCGGCCATCGGTCACAAGTTTGGTTGAAAGCGATATTGGACGCCGAGCTTATGCAGCATGGCGAAGGTATCTTCGAAATCAACGGAGAAGGCATTACAGACATCGGGCAGTTTGATTTGGTTGCGCGACTCCGGGCGCGGCTGCTCGTTGGTAACGACGGTCTTTCCGCTCACCACGCCATGAGCGACCAGCCAGCCATCCGCGCCGGTGGCGAACTTGGCCTTAGCCTCGTCGTGATACTGCGCACGGCGCGTCACCCAGCGCATGACCCGAGTGAAGGCATCGACAACTTCTTCAGCGTCACTGTCGAGGAAAAAGTCTGCGGGTACGGACCCACCAACCCACTGCACCAAGTCATCGTCATCGCGGCCAAGGAGCAATTCCTGTCTGACTTGATCGATGCTGTGGACGCGCCCAAGCGAATGACCGTGCAACATGCTGTCCCAAAATCCCGGACATATCGCAAACGCATAGTATCGATTCTTTGCCGTGATCAGCACGTCGGAATCAATGAGATAGCCGGGTGTTGAATTCATGGTGGCGCGACTTCGAGTTTGCTGGCATACCGCTGGAACGTGCCACCCTTCAGTCCGGTCAGGTCATAGGCTTCCTTGAAGCCGATGCGCCCTTCCTTGGCCGCCCGGATCACATGGGAAGCAAACAGCCGGCCAACGCGGTAGTTCTGATTGCTGTAGAAGTCCCCACCGCCCAGTCCTTTCTGCTTTTTTTGGTATTCTCTTTGAGTGTAATCGCGGTAGAAAGCGAAAAACTCGTCGCATTCCATCAAATCCAGGTCCATTGCCCGACGCCCGATCACCACCGGGCTGACCTTGAAGTGCCGAGCCAAACTCTCCAAGGGTGCTCCGCCCTCGGCAACCGAATGCCAAGCGACCCGAATCTCGGCGGCAGGCACGAGGAATTCGGCCGCCGCCCGGTCGCAAAATCGCTCCACCTCTCCGTCGCCCGGTTGCAGTTCCTTGAAGCCGGACAAGCCCTCGCCCACATCGCCCAGCCACAAATGCGCCAATTCGTGCGCGAGGGTGAACATCTGGGCGGACTTGGCGTCCGATCCGTTGACGAAGATCAGCGGGGCATGGGGATCGCTCAGGGCAAATCCGCGGAACTCGTTCACATCCAGCTTGCGACGGGTATTGTTACCGACGATGCCGTTGACCACCGCCATGACGCCGAGTGCTTCAATGGCTTGGCGCAGTTCGCCCACGGCAGCCGTCCAAGTCGGCACCCGCGTCGCCCAGCCATCAACCAGCCCGAGCACTCGCCGCATTTTCTGGCCGATCTCCGCCGGGTTGTCCGCAAGCGACGCGCGGCCGACGAAGCCCACCGGCCCCGCTTCCGCTTCCATCCGCTCTTCCCGCAGCCAAGCCTGCCGCCGCCGCATGAGGTAGACGGTGTCCATCAGTTCTGGGCTGATGCCTTGGGGTCGTCGACTTTCGACCGCACGGAAGTCTGTAAACGGCAACGGCATCGCTGGCGGTTCTGGCAAAAAAAGAAATCCGTACGGCACCCGCGTCGCTTTGGCGAAGTCTTGCAACTGTTTCAGCGTGGGCTGGCTGGACGCGCTTTCCCATTCCGCCAACCTTGGGAACCTGCCTTGCAGGTCGGCCAACTCGAACCCGGCGCGTTCCCGTGCCCAGCAAAGGACTTCTGGACTGACTGCTACTCGGGTAATTCTCATGTGTCACTCATCACGGATATTGTCACCATATGGACTTCTGTGTGAATTCGCGAGAAGGCTGCACAATTGGAACAGCGGTTCCGAAAGAGCATTCGGTGCGGCGGGCATGGTTCACGCTTCCTGTACTGAAGTGTTCTGAAGATCAACCAAGGGCTGCCCCTGTACCTCGTCAAAGTGATAGTAGCGAATGGATGGATCGGCATTCAGTTGCCGATTCCCGTCAATATACGGATCGGGATTCTCGTTCTCTGCGAAAACGAATTTGCGGATGCGAACCCTACGCTTATCGCCGGTGTAGTGCTCTATGGTCCGCTTCAGCGTGTTCACCCAGCATACCCCTGCCTTGAGTTGGGGCACGATTTTGTCAGTATTCAGGCTCTTCGACTTGAACTCGATGCAATCTGCGTGGAAGGCGCGACCATTGACGTAGAAGATCACGAAATCGCACCGCTTCGACCACGGCTTCGCGATGTCGTCAAGGAAATGGAAGAGCGGCGGCTTGCTCTTCTTCCGTAGCAGTTCGATCTGATCATGGTCAAGCTTGAAAGCGAGCCCCGGCCCCGGCAATAACAGACGTATCTTACGGGTCTTGGCCCGTGTGCCTGTCGCCGGGAAGTACTTTTCTCGGAGAATCACTTCGCCCCCGGCACCATCGTGCATCACATAGCGGTTGTTCACATAGGCCCTGAGATGCTGGAAATATGTCGGCGCAGCAAGGGTCATTGCAGTTCCTCCAGTTGTCCCGTGACAGCGGCTGTGATGAGTGCGGATCGGTATTCCGAGAGTACTCCAATACTCTCCTCAATCCGCCGAATAACCTCGGCTTCACGTGAATCGTGACTCCTCACTTTGGATGCTATTGCTTTCTGCTCAGAGAGCGGAGGAACGGGCATCAAAAGAGACTTGGTTCCTTCTTGGTTGAGTATTCCAAGTGTATTGCCATTGGATGTGACACGCACCTCTGTCCTGAAAGCATGAAGGAAATACGCCATAAAGTATGGATCGTTGTTCTTGTCAGGCAGAATGGCATTGACTTGCTGGTTCGCCGATCCTCTCGTCGCGCTCACGGCAACCTTACCCAAAGTGGCACCGATACCGACGAGGAACACGGTTCCCGCAGGAAAGAGAGTGCAGACACCGTCCTCGATAGCTTCTGGGGTCACCTTTCGGGCGGATTCGCGAAGCTCAATGATCGTCGAGAAATCACCAGGTGTGAACCAATTTACAAGACCGCCAGTAAAGTAGTCCACGTCGTTAGATGGCGGGGTTCTACCTGTGGCTACACGGAGTGTGACCCGACGCAGGGGCAGCACTTCCCAATGCGCGGGAATGTCGCCGAGCCATTCGATCCCGGAGGGTTTCATCGCAGCGTCCAGATCGAGTCCCTTCGTTACGGCGCGAGTAATAAGGGCTTGGCGTTTCTCGGCCAGCCGGTCCAGAAGCACCCGCTTCTTCTCGATCAGTGTGTCGATCCGCGCCGTCTGCTCGTCCAGAAACCGCGCGATTTGACGCTGTGTGTCGAGGGGGGGAAGGGGTAGCGGTTGATGGCCGACAATTTCCCAATCCGCACGAGGCATCTTAGCCCCGAACGTTTCCGCATTAACTGTGTCGATGAAGCCTTTAGACATGAGTACGTAAAAGAGGAAACGCGGCTCGACGACATGTGTTGGCCGCAAGCAAAGCAATTCTCCTGAACTAACGCCGTTGAATGTCGCGTGGTAGACCTTGGCAAGGTACGGACGGAGTTTGTTGAAAAGTACATCGTTTCTCTGAAATGTCCGACTGTCTGCCTCAGCCGACTTCGGCTCCTCGATCAAGAGTTTTCCTGTCCATGACGCAATATGCTCGTTAGCGATATATGGAAGCATCTCTTGCTCCTCTTCAGTTGGGCGCTTCGTGGATAGATCAACCGACCACTTCAGCCAGTTGCTATCCCAACCTTCCGGGACCTGTGCCGCCCATTCAGGCAGTTCATCACTCCGTGCGAAGTAGCTCATACCGCCAACCCCTTCAACAGCCCGGCAATATCCCTTTCAATCTCGACAATATCCACCTCGATCTCATCAAGCGGCCGCGGCGGCTTATAGACGTAGAAATATCGGTTGATCGGAATCTCGTAGCCGACCTTGGTCTTGTCGTAGTCCACCCAAGCATCGGGCACATGAGGCAAAACCTCGCGCGCAATGTAAGCGTCAATTTCGCCCCGAAACGCTTCAACCAAACGGTCGTTGGGTTTGTCCGGCCCAAAATCCATCGGCAGCGGCAATTCCGTTCCGGGTGGCAAGGGAATGTTCTCGGTGTCCCGCAACTCGCCATCAGGCTCCGGCCGTCCCTTGCCATCGCGACAAATCTCGGCATCCGCATCGCGCTCGCCGAGTGCCGCGAAAATCGCCTTCTTGATCGGAGCGGAAATCTTGAGACCGGCCCGTTTAGCAGCGTTCATCACATCCGCTTCAAACGCCTCCCGGTCCATGTAACGCCCATTGCCTTCAAGCGTTGCGAGCGCGACGCGAATAGCCTCCTGCTGCTTCCGCCCCTCCGCGACCTCGCGCTCAACCGCGGCCGCATCCTTCCGCTTCTTCGATTTCGCCAGATTCGCAAAGGCGGTCTGCCCGTCGAGCTTCGCAATCCGCTCCGCCGTCACCTCGAAATTCATCCGCAGCGGGCGCTCGACCGTCACCTTGAGAAAACCGAACTCCCGATTCTCGAATATGCGAGAAATGACGCACGTCTCGGTATCGCCGTTGGTCGGCACTGCTGCGGTCTCGCCATCCCGGAAGTTGCCATAGACGCGGGTCAAGTCGCGGATTTGGTCTTCGGTGATCTCGTTGCGCTTGTTGTTGAGGCTTTTCTTCATCTTCTCGAAGAAGCGGGTGCCGTCAATGAGCTGCACCTTGCCGCGCCGTTCCAGCGGCTTGCGGTTCGTCACCAGCCAAACATACGTGAAGATGCCCGTGTTGTAGAAAAGCTGGTCCGGCAGTGCCACAATGGCGTCGAGCCAGTCATTCTCGATAACCCAGCGGCGAATGTTCGATGGCCCCGATCCAGCGTCGCCCGAGAACAGCGGCGAGCCGTTGAAGACAATGGCGATCTTCGAGCCGGGCTGATCCTCGTCCCCTTCCTTAAATGGATACATCTTGGAAATCATGTGCTGGAGGAACAGCAGCGAGCCGTCACTAATGGCCGGAAGCCCAGCACCGAACCGCCCCGAAAACCCCATGGTCCTGTGCTCGTGTTCGACCTTGTTTTTCTGATCTTTCCATTCGACGCCAAAAGGCGGGTTGGCCATGAGGTAGTGGAATCGTTGGCCTTCGGAGCCGTCGCCGGTCTTGCCATCGCCGAGGGTGTCGCCGAGGACGATGTTGGCCGTTTCCGCGTCCTTGATCAGCATATCCGAGCAACAGATCGCCCAAGACTCATCGTTGTAATCTTGGCCATAGAGCGCGAGCTGCGCCCGCTTGTTTTGCGCGAGGATCAGTTTCGCAGATTCGGCGAGCATACCGCCCGTTCCACACGCCGGATCGTAAATCGTGCGGTAGATGCCAGGCTTATAGACCTCCTGCTCGCCGGTATAGATGAGGTTCGCCATGAGGCGAATGACCTCGCGCGGCGTGAAGTAATCCCCAGCTTCCTCGTTGGCCTGCTCGTTGAAGCGCATCACCAGATGCTCGAACAGATAGCCCATCTGAAGGTTGTCGATCCGAGCCGGGTGAAGATCGACATCGGCCATCGCCTTGACGATGGTGAAGAGACGGTTGCTGGCGTCGAGCTTCTCGATCTGGTCGTCGAACTTGAAAAGCTCGAAGATGCGCCGCGCCGTCGGAGAAAAGCCGTTGATGTACGACGCGAAGTTCGGCGCGATGTTCTCGGCATCGCCGAGCAGCCGGGGAAAGGTGTAGGGGCTGGTGTTGTAGAGGGGGTGTTTGCGGTTCGGGTCGGCGGCCTTGCCGAGCACGCGCTCCATGGCCGTTTCGGGCATCTGCTGCGCCTCAAGCTCTTCGCACTTCTTGAGAACGGCATCTTTAGTCGGCTCCAAGACACAATCGAGCCGACGCAAGACGACCATGGGAAGCATGACCAGCCGATATTGAGGGGGGCGGTACGGCCCCCGGAGCCGATTGGCGATTTCCCAGATCTTGGCTTTAAGCACTTCGTGCGCCTGAATGTTCATATGTGGTCTTCTCTTTCTGGTTCGTCGTCCACCCACGGTTGCGGGTCGCTCAGGAAAAATCTGGCGGCTAGCGCAGATGCGAGGTCAGCGATGCTCGCCATGTTCATACTCTCCATTTTTCCAAAGGCTTACTTTACGCACCGATTGCGCTGCCGCCGCCAAGGCCGATCAAAAGTGAAAGCTATTGCGGGGCCATGATCTGTCAATTACAGACAACAGGCCCTATTATTTCTTTCTTTATAACTCCACCAATCGCGGAAACAGGCCATGCAAAACCACATCGTCAAAACCCACCCAGACGGTACCGTCCTCCCACGCGAAGAGCAGTTGGCCTGGAAACTGGCCCAACTCGCCGCCCACAACCAAGCAGCCGACGTGGATGTCGTCGAGATGATCGGCAATCGCGTCATCGACAATGCCGCAGTCGCCCTCGCCGCGATCAACCGCACGCCCGTGCGCAACGCCCGCCTCCTCGCCTTGGGCTACCCCCACAACAGCGGCGCCCGCCTCTTCGGCGTGGTCAACAACCGCCGTTTCCACTGCGAGTGGGCGGCCCTCGCCAACGGCGTGGCCGTGCGCGAACTCGACATGCACGACACCTACCTCGCGGCCGACTACTCTCACCCCGGCGACACCATCCCCGGCTTGCTCGCCGCCGCCCAGCAAACAGGTGCCGATGGCCGCGCACTGACCCTGGGCATTCTCACGGCCTATGAGATACAGATGGCACTGGTGACGGGCATTTGCTTGCACGAGCACAAGATCGATCACGTCGCCCACCTCGCCCCAGCCGTAGCGGCCGGGTTGGGGACTATGCTCCAGATGCCGACCGCGCAAATTTACCAAGCGATCAATCAGAGCCTGCACCTAGCCTGCGCCACCCGCCAGTCGCGCAAAGGAGACATCACCTCGTGGAAGGCCTATGCCCCGGCCCAAGCCAACAAGATCGCCATTGAAGCCGTGGGCCGGGCGCGGCTGGGCGAGCGGGCACCATCGCCCATCTACGAGGGCCGCGACGCCGTCATCGCCTACATGCTGTCCGGGCCGGACGCCACATACCGCGTCCCCCTGCCCGACCCCGGTGAACGGATGCGCGCTATCCTGCGCTCCTACACCAAGGAACACTCCGCCGAATACCAAGCCCAAGCGCTGATCGACCTCGGCTTCAGGCTCCACGCCCGCAATATAGATCTCGACCAAGTGGCAGACGTCGCAATCCGCACCAGCCACCACACGCACTACGTGATCGGCACCGGGGCCAACGATCCGCAGAAAATGGACCCAGACGCCTCGCGCGAGACCCTGGACCACAGCGCCATGTACATCCTCGCCGTCGCTTGGGAGGACGGCGCTTGGCACCACGTGCATTCCTATACCTCGGAACGCGCCCACCGCCCTTCGACCGTCGCGCTGTGGCACAAGATCCGCACCGAAGAAGTCGCCGAGTGGACTCAAGCCTATCACCATCCCGATCCCGACCACAAAAAGTTTGGTGCCCAAGTCGTGGTCCGCCTCGCCGACGGCACCCAACTCGCCGAGCACCTCGACAACCCCAACGCCCACTACCTCGGCGCACGGCCCTTTGCGCGGCCAGACTACGTCGACAAGCTAGCCGTGTTGACCGAGGGACTCGTAGCCCCGGCCGAGAACGAGCGTTTTCTGCGGCTAGTGGACCGATTGCCAAACCTGACGCCCGCGGAAGTAGGCCAGCTCAATCTCGTGGCAGCCGATGGCCTGTTAGAAGACGCCAGCAGCACCCGCGTGGGTATCTTGTAGCCCATCAAGCCGCGACATCCGGCAAATCTTCGCCTTCGGTGCGCGCTACCAGCGCTGTGATCGCCAAATCGCTGGTCACGTTGACGGCTGTTCGGCACATATCGAGCAGGCGATCAACGGCCAAGACGATGGCGATAGCTTCCACCGGCAGGCCAACCGCCGGTAAGATCAGCGCGATGGCGACCAAGCTGGCCGCCGGGATGCCCGCCACGCCGATCGACGTGAGCAAGGCGAGCAATACGACGATCATCTGCTCGGCCACGCCAAAATCTATGCCAGACGTAAACGCGTACACTTGGGCGATGAACACCACCACCACGCACTCGTAGAGCGCCGTGCCGTCCATGTTCACCGTCGCGCCCAACGGCAGGACAAAGCTGGTCACGCGGTTGGAGATGCCCGCCCGTTCGGCGCTGTTGATGGTCACCGGCAAGGTAGCCGAAGACGACGCCGTAGAAAACGCGGTCAATTGCGCTGGCGCGATTTTGGCGTAGTAGGCATACGGGCTGATGCCGGCAACCAAGCGCAGCAGCAGCGGCAACCAGACGGCAAAATGCACGGCCAGGGCCAGCAATACGGTCAGGAAAAACAGGCCCAACGCTTCAAGCGCGGCAAAACCCGAGACGAGCAACGTCTTGCCCACCAGCGCAAACGCGCCGATGGGAGCAAACCGCATGATCCACATCGTGATCAGGATCATGAGGTCGTGCAGGCCGGCCCAGAACTGCTGTAGAACATCGCCGGACGGCCCGTTCAGCCGCGACATGAAATACCCAAACACAACTCCGACAAACACCAACGCCAGCAGTTGCACCTCTAGCGCGGCCGCGAAGATGTTGGACGGTATGGCGCGCTTGAGAACCTGAATCAGATCTTGGATGCCGCGCCCCTCGACCTTGGCCATGACTTGCGACGGGTCTGGCAGCGCAGCACCCAGCGCCCGCGCCGCCGCCGTCTCGCCGGGTGCTATGAGATTCACGCAAACGAGCCCCGTGCAAACCGACAGCCATCCCGTCGCCACGTAAAACGCCACCGTCTTCCCGCCAATGCGTCCAAAGGCGTTCTGGCTCGCCATGTTGCGGACGCCGACGATGATCGACGACAGAATCAGCGGCACCACGATCATCTTCAGCGCGTTGAGGAACAAACCGCCAAAGAAATCGAGAATTTCCAGCAACGACGCGCCAAAAAGCGTCGTGTGCTCGTCGCCCAGCCACCCTACTAATGCGGCGAGAACGAGGGCAATGGCGATCTGCCAGTGCAACGGAATGCCGATAAACCGCGAAAGTGCGCTACGTTGGCCCATCATCTATCTCTCCTTTGTCAAATTAGTGGTCAGTGGTCACTGGTCACCGGTCACCGACCACTGCCAGCGCGGCTTCGCGCAAGATTGAAATCAGCCGCCACTATGTCTAAGTTACTCCATTCCTTATTAGCCCCAACAACGGAGTGTAGGGGTGCGATACCGACGATTCGGCAAAACGAACTGGCAAGTCAGCGAAATCGCCCTGGGCGGGTCTTGGTTTTACGGACGCCCGGAATACGGCCTCCGGCCCGTAGCACACGGGGTCGCCATGGTCGAGCGCGCCCTCGAATTGGGCATCAACTACTTTGACACGGCCCCGCTCTACGGCCAAGGCCGCAGCGAAAAGGTCCTCGGCCACGCCCTCAAAGGCGTGGATGCGCCCTATTATCTGGCGACCAAGATAGGCTACTATCCCGCGCCCTTCGACTACACCCGCGATACCATCTGGCGGGGATTTGCGGCCAGCCTCCGGCGCTTGCAGCGCGATTCGGTCGATCTGTTGCAACTCCACGAGGCCGAGCAGGCGGGCTGGGAGGGCATCTTCGGCCGAGAACGCGCCCTCGAGACCTTGCTCGAAATCCGCGCGCAGGGACTCGCACAACACATCGGCCTCACCGGCTCAGACCTCGTACTGATGCGCGATGTGCTCGCCGAGTGCGACGATTTCGTCTCGGTGATCACCTTTCTCAAATACGACCTGCTGGTGCAAACGGCCAAGGAGATCCTCCTGCCTACAGCGGCCGCCCGCGACATCGCCATCATCCTCGCCTCGCCGCTACACGCCGGCCTGCTCGGCTCCAAGCGCGACGTCTGGCCGGAGGCTGGCCGCTTTGCCGAACTGTATCCCAAACTCGAAAAAGTCGAAGCCCTGCTCGCCGACGAACCCGGCGACATGCCCGACCACGGGCTGCGCTACCTGCTGTCAGACCCCCAAGTCGCCGTGCTGCTCACGGGCGCGGCAACGCTGGACGAACTCGAAGTCTCGGCGGCTGTTTCCGACGGCCGCTACTTGTCGCCCGAACTCATCGCCCGCATTGAAGCACTCACCGCTTAAAAAGGAAAGGAATGGCCCATGAAACCGGTCCGCGTCGGCTGCATCGGCCTCGGCTGGATCACCCAAAAGGCGCACCTCCCGGCGTTAGCGGCCCTCGCCGAGGAAGGCCAAGTCGTTTTCCAGGCCTTCTGCGACAAAAGCGACGAAACCCTCCAACAACAAGCGGCCATCTACAAGCCTCGCGCGACCTATGCGGATCACCACCAGATGTTCGCCGAGCAGGAACTCGACGCGGTTTACTTGTGCATTCCGCCGACCGCCCACACCGACGAGGTGCTCATCGCCGCCGACCAAGGCGTCGCCCTGTTCGTCGAAAAACCGCAGACCCTCGATCTGGCCCAGGTCGCCGAGTTCAACGCCGCCGTCGAAAAGGCCGGCATCGTATCCCAAGTCGGCTTTGTCTATCGCTACGAGCCTTCTTCTGCGCCGACCTTGGCGCTATTGCAGCAGCGCACACCGCGCCACGCCCAAATCCAAAACTTCTACAGCGGCCAACCAATCCGCTACTGGACCAGCCGCTACGAACTCTGCGGCGGCTCCTTCGTCGAAAACACCATTCACAGCGTCGATCTGTTGCGCTACTTCCTCGGCGACATTGAGGCCGTCTCGGCCTTTTACGTCGAATCGCTGCCCGGCGAACGCATTGAGCCGATGAACCTGCCCCACGTGTACAACGTCAACTACCGTTTCAAAGGGCGCGTAACCGCCAACGCCAGCGTCTCGCGGGTCCTGAGCAACGTCTCGTACTCCAAGCGCGAAATCCTCGTCGTCAGCGACGACTCAATCATCGAATGGACCCCACGAAAAGTGATGGAAAACGGCGAGGTGGTGTGGGAAGCGCAACAAGAGCCGCAACCGCGCGGGGCTTTCTTCGCCCAAGCTCGCGCCTTTATCGCCGCCGTCCAAGCCGGCGATCCAGCCATGCCGCGCAGCCCGTACGTCCCGTCCCTCAACAGCCTCGCCGCCGTTTTGGCAGCCAATGCCTCGGCCGAAAGCGGCGGCGAGTTGATCCGCCTCAGCGATCGGATGGGTGCAGCCATTCAAGGTTGAATCGCCATGCCGCCCAACCCACGTCCTTTCTCGGCTGGTACGGCACTCCGCAAGCGCGAAGACGACGGCACCGTTTGGCCGCAGGCCCCCGTCACTAAAGAAAGAGCAAGATGATCGTCGGCTTCTTGTCGCGCTTGGCTAAGTCGTCTATTAGCACCCGATGCACCCGACGTTCTTACTAGTAAAGATCGCCGATGTGATACGGCCGCTGGGCAGGTGTCGGGACGTTGCACACCAATCGCCATTCCATACATTGTAAAGCACAGCATCTGCAAGGAGATGAACGTGAAAAACATTACCGTATCTGTAGATGAAGAAACCCATCGGCTTGCTCGCGTTCGGGCGGCGGAGTTGGGCACATCCGTGTCGGCACTCATCCGGGGCTACCTCAAAACCCTCGCCAGCGAGCGAGCTGACAAAACAGCGGCGTCTCGTCGGTTGGGTTTTATGGCCGGACAGACCGAAGTTCCCGACGACTTCGACAGCATGGGCGGGCCGGCGATCGAAAAGATGTTCGAGGGAAACGCATGACTTTATTGCTGTGGGCGGCGGGCAATCCCGGACGATTGTCATCAGAATCCCAAGACCTTCTCGGCGACCCCGCCACGGAACTGATGTTCAGCACCGCAAGCATTTGGGAGATCGTCATCAAAAGCGCACTCGGCAGAAGCGACTGTTGCGGGACGGTCTGATACAAAACGGCTACAGCGAACTTGTGGTTCGATCCGAACACGCGCTCGCTGTCGGTCGCTTGCCACCGCTTCACAAGGACCCTTTTGACCGCATACTCATCGCGCAAGCACAAGTCGAAAACGTTACGCTGCTTACCACGGATGACAAAGTAGCCTCTTATTCCAGACCCATCCAAGCAGTCTGATAGACCGGCAAAACTCTACTCGATCCCATCGCAACTTATCCAAGGAGCCAATCGCAATGACCGCACAAGACCAACCCGTCGTCTTCGTCTCGCTCACCGGCGACCAAGCCATCAAGCTCTACGACCTCGACCCCCAATCGGGCGCCCTGGCGTTGCGCACCACAAGCCCAGCGCACGGTCCGTCGGGCGCGCTCTTTTTGCATCCGTCGCGTCCGGTGCTCTACGACGCCCACGTCGAGTCCTCGACTCTCGCCAGCTTCCACCTCGACACCGCATCCGGGGAGTTGACGCTGATCAACAAGATAGATACCGACCTCGACACCCCCGCCCACCTGATTACCGACCGCGCCGGGCGCTTTCTCCTCACCGCTTATTATACCGGGGGCGGCGTCACAGTCCACCGCTTAGACGACGACGGAGCCATCGGCGATCTCGTCCAACGCATCGACACGGGCCCCAAAGCCCACGCCGTCCTGCTGACCGCGGACGAACGCTTTGTCTTGGTGCCGCACGTCTGCCCCAACAACAAGACCAGCCAGTTCCGCTTCGACGCCAACACCGGCCAACTCTCGCCCAACGATCCGCCCGTCCTAACCCCGCCGGCCAGCGATTCCGGCCCTCGGCACATCTGCTTCCGCCCGCGCGGCGACGTCGCGTACATTGTCAACGAACAGGGCAACACAGTCACCGCTCATCGCTTCGACCCCGAGCGCGGCACACTCGCTATTTTCCAAGACATTTCGACCCTGCCGGCGGGCTATGCCGACGGCGGGTACACCGCCCACGTCGAAGTCCATCCCAACGGCCAGTGGTGCTACGCATCCAATCGCGGCCACGACAGCATCGTCGGCTATAACATCGACCCCGCGGGCGCACTCAGCCCGTTTGGGCACTACCCAGTGCCAGCCAGCCCGCGCTCGTTCAACATCGATCCGAGCGGCGCGTACCTGTACTGCGCCGGAGAAGCGGCCGACCGCATGACCTGTTATCGGGTGGATGCGACCAACGGCGCATTACAGCCCATCGCGGATTGCGCAGTGGGCAAGCAGCCGTTTTGGGTCATGGTGGCGACCCTTTAAGCTAGCCCGAGGGCTTCGTCAATGTCCCGCTGATAGTCCCGCACGGCCCCGCTCGTAATCTCCTCCATGGACAGCGAACGCCCGGCGAGCGCCGACTCATAGGCCCCCACAATCGCCGCGACAGCCTGCATCCCGCCGGATCCATCCACTTCAGGTTGGCCGCCAGTGAGGATAGCTTGGGCAAAGTCGTGGTACTCGATGGCCAAGTGCCGGGCGTCGATTTCGTAGAAAGACGTTGCGGACGGATCGTACTCTACGCCGTCGGCACCAAAGAGGCGCTCGGTGATCTCGTCGAGCTGAAAATCCGGCAGGAGCGAGAGGATTGCGCGGCCCTTTAGCTCCTTGCCCTCCAAGCGCAGCACCGCCGGCCGGCCATTGCGGTCGCCGGGCGCGTAAAGTGCCCCCCAGCGGCCGTGAACGCTGCGCTCCCAGCCCCGCCCGCCCCGGCCCGCCACCAACACGAGCTGCGCCAGCGCTCCAGACCGCATCCTATACAGCGCGACGACCGAGTCCTCGCCGGTGGCCTCTACCCGCTCGGGATAGGTCTTGGCCCGCTCGCGGTAGGATTCAAGGGGGTGATCGTCGTAGCCTTCTGGCCTGCGCCGCACCGGCTCGACGATGAAGCCACCGCCGAAGACGTGCGCGAAATCCCCCATATAATATTGAATGATGTCGCCGTAGTGGACGCCCATGTCCAAGCCAATGGCCCCCTTCTCCTTGAGATGGCGCCAAGGCGTGATGGTTATGCGGTCGCTGCCGCCGGCCGATGTCTGGATCATTAAAAAAGGATCCCCGAGTAGGCCGGCCTCGACGATGGCACGCGCCAAGCGGTTGGGCGGGTCGCGGCGGTAGTTTTCGGCTGTGGCCAGCACAACATTGCCGGTGCGGGCGGCGTCGATCATGGCTTGGCAGGCACGCACGGTAATGCCGAGGGGCTTTTCCACCAGCGCGTGCTTGCCGGCCAACAGAGCCGGCACAGCCACTTGGTGGTGCGTTGAACCGTCGGTGACCACATCGACAGCCAAGATATCATCGCGCTTGAGCATCGAGTCCATATCCGTGAAAATCAGCGGCGTGCGCCCGAACAAGCGCTGCACCTCGCGGGCGGCGAACTCGGCATGCTCCCGGCGCACGTCGCAGACAGCCACCAGTTCGACATTGCCAATGCCGCTTTCTTCCAGCACCTTGTAAGCTAGGATGTGGCGATGGCCCATGCCGCCGCAACCGACGACGCAAATCGGTACTTTTTCCATGAGAGACGCTCCTGTTGTATCTGCGGAAGGTCGGACGCGGCGGCGGGCCTTGTCAAGGGAAGGCAAAACGCGAGAGGAACACTTTGCTAAAAAGTTCGCCACCAACGGTAAAGGGATGCACGCCCAAGGCGCTGATCGTCGGGCTGCTCGGTGCCCTTTGCATCGGCATCGGCTCGACCTACAACGATATGATCGTCAAAGGCTCCGGGCTGGCCGTGTGGAACCTGACCCCGGCCGCGATCTTTCTCTTCTTTGTGCTGGTCGTCCTCTTGAACCCGCTCTTAAAGCGGCTGCATCCACGCCTGCCCTTGCAGCGCGGCGAGTTGGCCGTGGTCTTCTTCCTGATTCTGTTGGCCAACACCTTGTCGGGCCGCGGCCTGCCCGCCCAACTCCTGCCGGTAATCACTGGGGCCTATTATTACGCCACGCCAGAAAACGGTTGGGCCGAGATCGTCCAGCCCTATATGCCCGATTGGCCGGTGCCCCAAAGCCGCGACGCCATTTGGGGCTTTTACGAGGGCGACCCAACCGGGGCCGTGCCGTGGGCAATTTGGGCGGCTCCTCTGTTGTACTGGGCCGTGTTCGGCTTAGCCCTCTTTCTCGCCATGGTGTGCCTAATGGTGATCGTGCGGAGGCAATGGGTAGAGCACGAGCGTTTGGCCTATCCCATGGTCCAGCTGCCCTTAGCCATGATCGCCGACCATGGCCGCCAGCGGCTCGTGCGCAGTGGGTTGATGTGGATGGGATTTGCCATCCCCTTTGTGCTAGCCTCGATCAACGCCTTGCACAACTACTTCGAGATCGTCCCGACGGTCAGCACCTCGCTCGGCGGCTTGTCGATGTTTCGCGGTGCGGTGTCGCTGGGCTTGAACCTAAACCTGTCGATGGTTGGCTTCTCCTATTTCATCCCGCAGAACATCGCCTTGGGCTTGGTCTTTTTTTACATCGTAAATGTAGTGCAGCGCGGGTTGTTGGGGATGCTGGCTTGGGGCAGTAAGGACGAGACCATGGGCGCGTACAGCCAGTACACCGACCCGATCATCATTCACCAAGCCATGGGAGGCATGATCGTCTTGGTCGCCGGGTCCTTGTGGGTGGGTCGGCACCACCTAGGAAACGTGCTGCGCAAAGCCATAGGCCGTGCGCCAGCGGTCGAAGACGCCGATGAAATTACCTCCTACGGCATGGCCGTGTGGGGCGCCGTAGCCAGCTTCCTAGCGATGGGTGTCTGGCTGTGGCAATCCGGCATTCCGCTGCCCTTTGTTCCCCTGCTACTATTCGGCGCATTTGTCGGATTTATGACCATTGCCCGCGTCGTCGCGCAAGGTGGCGTCGCGTCCATGTTTCCGCCGACGAATGGGCCGGACTTCGTCGTCGCCAATGTCGGAGGCACCGTATTGGGCACTAAGGGCATGGCCGGCATGGCCCTGAGCTATGCCTGGAGCGTGGACACCTTGATCTTGCTGATGAGCGCGTGCGCCAATGGCCTGAAGCTAGTCACCGAAGTCAGCCTGCCCCAGCGCCGTCGCCTGTTCGGGGCCACGGTCGCGGTAATCGTCCTGACTCTGAGCAGCGTCGTGGTCTTGACCCTCTATCTGGGCTACGAGTACGGAGCCATCAATCTGTCGCGGTTTTACTTTGATAATGTCGCGCAATATCCCTATCGCTTTATGGAGAAAAGCATCCTCAATCCATTCGCGCCGCGGCCCAGCACCTGGATGCACATCGGCGTTGGCGCGGCGATTATGAGCGGGCTGATGGCCGCCCAGCATCGATTCCTGTGGTGGCCTTTCCACGCGCTCGGCTTCCCGATTAGCTGCGTCTTTGGCTCGATGTGGTTCAGCGTGTTTGTCGCTTGGCTGCTCAAGAGCACCATACTCAAATACGGCGGGCTGACGCTGTTGAACCGCCTCAAGCCCTTCTTCTTGGGATTGATCTTAGGTGAAGCCGTAGTGGCTGGGACTTGGGTACTCATCGACTCTATAATCGGCATGCAAAACAATTATCTAGGCGGGATTGTGTTCCAGTGAGCGGCACTTAAACGGCTTCTCCGCGCCCAATCTGAGCATTAGCGCAACAACACCATCCGCTGCACCAAAACCCCGCCCGGCGTCCCGGTCGATATACCTTCAGTTCCCCCTTGCGCTCGATGATGAAGAACACGCGCCCGTCGGGAGCCACGGCCAAGTCAATGGGATTTTCAGCCTCGTCATCGAGGACGCCCCTTGCAAAATTGGCATCCAACGTGGCCCCGCAATCAGCCGCTGTCACGCCAGCGGCGTACTCGATGCCACCGAGGATATTAGTGCTCAAAGGCCCGCTCTTGGTCCGCGGCCAGTACATCGCCGGTCGTATTGAGAAAAATCACCGCCCGATACCGGGCCAAGCCCTCGTCGGTAAAATGCCCGGCGTCTTCCGCGACCTCAACGGCAAAACCATTTTGCCGCCCCAAGGTCTGGATAGCGGCAATACCGTCGGGAATGGAATCGTGGCGAAAACCAGCGGTTTTGGTAAAGACCAAGACGGTCAAAGCCGCCGCCAGGGCTTGCGGAGCCCCACTAAAGACGCCGAGCACCAGCGCGATAAGCCAACGTACGATCTTCAAAAACATAAACATCCGAAGCCTATTCCCGGTCCTATCCGTCCGATTCTGACGGCTGTTTAAGTATGCCTCTTGGCCGCCGCCACGTCCATTTTCGGGCCCAAATCGAGACAATTTTACATTGCGCTTTATTTTTTGCAGTTGTATTATTACCCGCCGCGATTTGATCGCTATTCCGCATATCACAGCTTGCAAAGGCTGCAAGTTTGCTCAAACCACGAAAGGAGAGCAATCATGAGGTTATTGATCGCCTGCGGTTTTGGCCTAGCCTTAATCGGAGCCGCAAACGCTCAATTCGACGATCCGCCGGCCCTCGAGAATCGCAATGGCCGGCTCGGCTTTGAGTTTTACATGCTCGAAGTCCCGGATCCCAGCGCCATGATGGCCGATGCCGACGCCAGCGACTGGGGCTGGTTCGATCCCGAGTACACCCTCACCATGGATGAGTGGCGCGACGAAGCCGATCGTCCCCTGCCCGAACGCGACGATTACAACGTCACCACCCTCATGGGCTGGAAAGGCGGCGATGTCAACCGCTGGTACGTACACATGGAAATTGTCGATGACATCCTCTGCCATTGGGGCACCAACGTCGAGCAGTGGAACGCCGACATGATCGAGTTTGCCCTCGATCCAACGGATCACGGCCGCGAATTTGGCACCGGTTGGGTCATGGAATACATCGCCCGCCCGGGCGACATGGTCCCGCCGCAGAACGTGCGCTATCGCTGGACTCAAGACGATAAGCCCCCAGCCTGGCAGGAAAACAACGAGGTCATTGAGTTTGCCGTCCGCGTTGATCCACCCGAAGCCTGGGCCGCTGACGTTTGGGACGCTGGTGGAACCACGTATTACGAGTGGAACTACGAGGTCAAGCGGTTCATGGAAGACGGCGGGCCGTCGGTCAGCGAGACCTTCCAGTTGGATTCTGTCGCCGGGGAAGACGGCGCGGGCATCGGCTTCAACCTGTGGGCTGAGGACAGCGAGCCAACAGGCGACGACGGCGACCGCGTCTCTTCGGTGGTCAACGACATGACCACGCGCGGCCCCGAAGCCTCAGCGCGGCAGTACTATGCTCACGCCCTGTTGCTGCGCATCGGCGAGTACGCCGCCGCCGACGTAACGGCCGTGGAAGAGTCCACTTGGGCGCAGATCAAAGACTCCTTCCACCGCTAAACCCCTCGGAGCGGCTTCGCGGCAAAACGCCGTCGTGGAGCCGCTCCCACCTCACCTCGAGCATGCTCTTCCGGGCGGGTGCGCGTATCAGGCACCCGCCCACTTTTGCATCTTTGCCGACGACGCCAAGCGATCTAAACTGTCTTAGGGAGAGAGAACGTACTATGCGCGGATGCTTATGGGTCGCGGTGCTCATCTTTCTCGTCAGCGGCTGTGGACGCTATTTCCCCCAACCCCTGCGGCCCGCGCTCCAACAGGCCGAGGGCCTGGCCGTCAACGACGATGGCTCCGTCACCTACGAACTCGAGCGGCTGGCCATCACGCTCAAGCCCATGACCGACGCCGAACTCAACCGGCAATTTCCCCAAGCCTCAACCGGCGGCGCAGCCGCGGTCAATCCCTATACCTTTGGCGATTGGGTCCCACCCGGCGACGACTGGACGCCTTCCCGCTTTATGGTGATGAAGCTCGGCGTTGCCAACTACCAGTTCCCCAAAGTCGTCATCGACCCGCTCAAGGCCACGATCAAAGCGGCCAACAATCAAATCTACCGCGCCTTGAGCTACGCCGAGCTGTACGAATACTACCAAGCGTATTGGCAGGCCAACTCCGGCCAAGGCCGCATCGAATTCAGAACGCGCACCGACATTCTCAAGCAAACCATGTTCACCAATGCCTTCATCTTCAGCGGCCGCGCCGAGGAAGGGTACATCGTCTTTCCTCGCTTGGACGATGAAATACAGCGCATCCAAGTGGAAATCGCCGATATTGCCATCCGCTTCAATTTCGACAACGAACCCGTGGAGACCATTGACCTCAGCGTCTCTTTCGAGCGCGAGGTACTCAAGGGAAACGCGCCCCATAGCGCGGTTCCATTGAACTGATAATCATGCGGTCCCCCTGCTGCCTTCCGCTTGGCCGATTCGCCGCTGTCTGCATGTTATTAGGGCTGGGGGTGCGGCCCGGGCTAGCCGAGGTGGAAACATACCACATCGGCCGCGGCGGCTTATCGTGGGCTTCTCAAGCGGACATCCAGAACGGAACCGTTGGGGTAGCGGGTGAGCTACAACCGCTCGAACTGCGCCGCGGCCAAAACCTAATGGAGTTGCTGCGGGCCGCAGGTCAGACTTGGCTCAATGGCAGCCCCAGCGACTTCACCAAGCCGGGCCAACCGCGCACGTGGTCTAACGACGGCCCCTTCAACCAAGTCAACGGCCCCTTGCGGCTCGTTGACGGCGACCCTGCGAGCTCGTCCGAAGCCGCATTCAGAACGGCGCGCAACCAAGCGGGGGCCACGTTTTTCTGGGATCTCGGCGCTCCTTTTCCCATAGAACGCGTGCGCTTTGCGCCAGCACCCGGCGACCGCGATTGGTTCATCAAGGCATTTGAACTGCGGGTGAGCGACGGCGAGCAGTTCGACGAGGTCAAGCGGCCAGTCTATCGCCTGCTGAGCCGCGTCGAGGACAACAAAGACCCAGTGGTCGAGCTTTCCTTCAACGGAGTACAGGGCCGCTTTCTCCGGCTCAAGGTGCTCTCGCGCAATCCCTTCAACCTCGCGGAATTTGCGGTGTACGGCGAGGGATTCGTGCCGGTGTCCAGCTATGTCTCGCAGCTCCACTCCTTTGGACGGCCCGTGAACTTCGGGCGGCTCGTGGTGCGGGCTGAGCGGTTGGGCCGTGGCGCAGCAGGTGCCACCGCGAAAATGCGCTTGCAGCTACGCAGCGGCATGGACGACACGCCCATCGCCTACTTTCGCCGCGACCGCGACACGGGGGTCCGCGAAGAAGTGTCTCTGTCCGAGTACAACAATCTCCCCAGACGCGCCCTGTACCGCCGCGATCCAATCACGGGCGCGGTGCTAGGAGAAGTGACGCGGACCGAATATCTCTCGCTACCGTTGGCCGAGGTCGGGCCAGCGCGCGATTTTGTGCAGGCCGACATCCGCGCAGACGTGGAGAATTGGAGTGCTTGGACTCCACCGCTGCAACTCGATTCGTCGGCTACGGTCGTCATGCCGTTGGAACTGCCAAGCCCGCACGAATTCTTGCAGTTCCGCGTCTTTTTTAACGGACATGCCGCGAGCACCATGCGCCTCGATAGCTTGGTGGTGGAGTTTTCTCCCGAACTGGTCAGCACGGCCGTCGGCGAAGTCGCGCTGGCCACTGATCTCAGTCCCGCCAGCGGCGTCTTGGCCGTTCCGAGCGGGGTCGATACTTCCTTTGTCTGCGACATCCTCACCCACTTCGCCGAAGACGATCTAGCGGGCTTTCGCGGGCTCAAGCTCACTGCCTTTCCGCCACCCGTCTTTGAGCGGCTGCAAATGGGCGATCCGCTCGTCGAGGTAGCTGCCGTCGAGGTCGAGCCTGTCGCCGAGGGCTTCCACGTCTTTTTTCCGCCAGTGACGCGCCAAAACAACCAGCCTATGCGACTGACCTTTAGGCTGCGGGTGCTGGAGTACCATACACCGCTAAACGCCTTTTTGCTCGGCGACGACGACGGGCCGCCGCATCCGATCGCGGCCGGCAATGCCAGTGCCGCGGTGGGTACGGGGACCATCCACATTTTCGCCGCCAGCACCACGCCCTCGGTTGCAGCCCATCTCTCAACCTCGGTACTCACGCCCAACGGCGATGGAGTCAACGACGCAGTCGAAATCGCTGCGGTGCTGGCGCAATTTGCCGGCGAGGTGCCGCTGGTCATCGAAATTTTTGACCTTTCCGGCCACCGGGTGCGGGCGCTGATTGCCGCGCCCCAGGCCGCGGGAGCCTATCGCGAAACGTGGGACGGTCGGGATGGAACCGGCACAAGGGTCGCGCCCGGTCTATACCTATGTCGGATTGGGGTACGCTCGGATATCGCCTCGACCACCGCGACGCAACTTATAGGAGTGGCGTATTGACCGCTTTCTCGCTGATGTCGCTGCTATTGTGGGCTGGGGCGGCTTGGGGACAAGCGTCGGCATGGGTTGTCGGCTCAAGTGGCGAACCTTGGGCCGCAGGAGCCGAGCGCTGGATCGCCCTCGACGATTCCGTGCGCCTCGGAGCCGTCCAGCCTCGGGCCGTGCCGCCGGGGCGCAACGTGCTGCGCGGCTTGGTGCGCGCAACGGGTGTGGCCGCTCAGGTCAACATCTTTGACTATCCGTGGGCCTTTACCAAAGACCCCGCTCGGCTAGCGACCGAAAACCAATATGTAGGCTGGCATCCACGCATGTGGGGCGGCAATGGATCGGTGATGCGCGGCCTCATAGATGGCGACGAGTTGACCGCTTCTTTCGTCCATCCACCGAACATCGACGGACGGCCCAATGCCGAGATCTTCTTCACGCTCGACTTAGGCGTGCCCATCGCCCTCGATAGCCTCGTCTTCTTTCCGCCCCAAAGCGGCTTCACCGATGACAACAGACGCCAGCGCAACGTCTTCCCCGTGGGCTACGAAGTGACGCGCACCAACACGCCCGCCGACTGGCTCATTTTCGCGGATGAGGCCATCGCGCTCGGGTCGCCCGGCTACCACCCGCTCGACGAGCTCGTCGGCAGCACCTTTTCCAACAACCAAAGCATTGTGTCGCTGCGACCGCCCCTGCGCTTCACGCGCTTTTTGCGCTTCAAGTTCGGCGGCGTCACATCGCTGGGCATCCTCGCCGAGCTACAGGCCTTTGGCCGCGGCTATCCCCAAGTGGCACGCTACTTGTCGCAAGTCAAGTCCTTTGGCGAACCAGTGAGCCTCGGCCGGATTACTTGGCACTTCACTCGCTACCGGCAGACCCGTTCCGGCCGCATCGTCGAAGACCCGACCGCCCCAGTGCAACTCGTCATCCAGACGCGCTCCGGTACGGACAGCGATCCAACAGACCACTTTATTTACGACGAACTCAGCCGCCTTCTCAAAGTGGATCGCCCAACCTACCAAGACGCGCCGCGCGTGGTACACGCCAGCAACGAGCACGCCCCGGGGTTCCAAGCGCGCCGAGGAGAAGACACCGAGCATTGGACGCCTTGGTCCATTGCCTACGTGGAATCGGGCGACGAGGTGCGCTCGGCCGATGGCGGGGCGTTCTTCCAGTTTCGCTTTGAAATCGCGACCGAGCATCCCTTTGCCTTTGGCGTGCTAGACAGCGTGGCCTTTGAGGTCTCCCCTCTGTTGGCCGACAGCGTACTGGCCGAGATCTCGCTCGCCGGGCCGCACGCCGCCCCCAAGGTACCGCTGGGCGTGGATACTACCTTTGTCTATGATATTCGCACCGTTTTTGCCACCAGCGACCGCGTGGGGTTTGACGCGATCGAATTAACCGTGCCGCCGGGCGCGCGCTTTCTCGACTTGGAAATCGACCAAGTGCCCGCGCAAGAAGGCGTGGATTTTTCCTTTGTCGCCACGCCCAACAAATTCAGCTTCGCGTTTCCGCGCACCTTCGCCGAGGACGCGTCGTTTCGAGTGCGCTACCGCAGCGCGATCTACCAAGCGTCGCTCTTTTTAGAGGGGCAGTTGATCAACCGCGATCCACAGGCCGTCCTCCTGCCCCAGTCGATTGAATCGGGCGATGCGCGCGCAGATGTCGCCAGCAACAGCATCCAAGTGGTGGCCACCGAGGAAGCGCTGAGCGTCTTGGGTGCGCTGCGGTTGTCTTCGCCCGTCTTAACGCCTAACGGCGACGGAGCCAACGACATCGTCGTCGCAGCCTTTGATCTGTTTGGCGTCAACGGCGCACCGACCACCCTGGCCGTGCGCGATCTCGCCGGCCGCCGCGTCGCCACCCTACTCAGCACCCCGTCCCAAGCCGGCTCCCACGCGCAGGCTTGGGACGGCCGGGACGCGGGTGGGCAGTTGGTACCGCCCGGCCTCTACTTGGTGCAGCTAGCGGTCGAGATCGACTTGGGCACGCGCACCCGCGCACACGCGATCACCGTCGCCTATTGAATGCGCCCCTTGCGGAGAACAACCGATGCTTAGACGCGGTCTCATTCACATCAGCCTCGCAATCGCTTCTGCGCGGCAGCAATCGAGCAAAATCACGGCTAAAAACCTGCCCTTACTGCTCTTGCTCGCCTTTTACTCCGCCCTAGACGCCCAAGACATTGTCTTTGAGGGGACCGACTTTGCCGCGTGGAATCATCCGACCGGGCTGGTCCAAATCGGCTCCACCGGAATCACCGTTAAGCGCTTTGGCACGACGTTTAACGCGGTCGCCAATGCCAGCGAATTTTCCTCCGTTACCATTGGCAACTACGGCCGCTTACCATTGCGTACCCCTTCTAATCAGAGCCAAGCCAGCCTAGTGGCGGACCAAGATCACAACACCTATTGGCAGCCCGATTCCGCCGATCCGCTCCAGCAGTGGTGGATCGAAGTCGATTTGCAACGCGCGGTCATCGCCCGCAAAATTCGCGTGATTTTTCCCCAAACCGAGGACGCCCGTCCCTTTGAGTTCTTTTCACTACACATCAGCCCGGGCATTCAGGTCGTAGGCACAACGGGCAAGCACATTGCGTTTGAGCGCGTCGGTCGCCCGGTCAACAACAACACCAAGCAGGTGGTGGAGTTCGCGCTCAAAACCGCCAATAAGCCGCCGCCCAGCGGAACGCCCAGCGGGGAGTTCTTGGTAAAAAGCGATAGCTTGGATTTTTCTATCCTCCGCTTTGTGCGCTTTGAAGCGGCCGGTCAAACCGCTGGGGCCGCCCTCGCCGAAATCGAGGTAGATGGCATTGGCTTTAACCTCTCGACTCGGGTATTCACCGAAGAGCGGGCGGAAAAAGGCGAGCCTATCTGGGGTGGCAGGACGTGGACCTCAAGGGCCCGCGAGTGCGATGGCTGCGGTAAGGCCAGCGGCGCGGAATTCCTCGTGGATGCGGACTTGGGCCGCCGGCTGTGGAGCATCCAAGCCTCTTCTGGCGATCGCGATTGGCGCGACGATGGCGTCTGGTCGGTGATCGACTTTGGCAATGTGTTCCGCATCGACCGGATCATCTTCGTGCCGCTCATCGGCGGCCGCAGCCCGTGGCTCTACGGCTACCAGCAGGGCGCGGTGGGCAGTTGGCCCATGTTCGACATCCTCACCTCCGATGGCAGTCCGAGCAACACGGCCGACCCGCAGGCCGAAGGACCCTTTGAATACGAGTTGCTGTCCGAAGTGCGAACCACCTATCCCTTCAACGATTTCCAATTTCCCACCCGCGACACGCGCCTCATCCTCTGGCGCGTGATCGGCTTCTACGGGCGCGACGCCAATGCCTTGCAGCTTTTTGCCTTTCACCGCGAGGGCTATCCCAAGCGCGTCGAGCTGGAGTCCAACGACCTCGACTTGGGGGCCGCGCGCAGCATTCGGCGCATTGAGTGGGATGCCGACCTGCCGCCGGGGACGCGACTAGAAGTGCAAACTCAGACGGGCAACGGCTTTACCGAAGTTACGCGCTACTTTCTCGCCAATGGCAATGAAGTCACCAAGGAAGCCTATGAAGCGTCGCGCAAGCGCTATCGCGGCGACATTGTGCAAGAAAGAGTGCGCGACGCAACTTGGAGCGCGTGGAGCCAGCCGCACCGCTTTTCCGGGCAGAGCTTTCAGTCGCCTTCGCCGCGACGCTACTTGCGCACGCGCATTCGTCTGTATAGCGATGCCCTAGACGTGTCGCCCGTGCTGCGCTCGCTGCGGGTTGCAGCCAACGATCCGGTCATTTTTGCTGGACTGAGCGGCTCGGTGTGGCCGCGTGAAGCGGCCCTTGATTCGCTGACCGAGTTTCGCTACACCATTAAGCCGCAGGCGTTCAACAGCCGCGACCCCGGGTTCGACCAAGTGTCGATCGCCTTGCCGGCCGGCAGTGCGGATGCCGCATTGCGCGCGGCGTGGGTGGGAGGCCAGCCGGTGGAGGCGAGCAGTGCGTTGCGCGGCGACTCGTTGTGGGTGCAGTTGCCGCCGCCAGTGGTAAAGCGCGACTCCGTCAACATAGCGTTTGCAACGCGGGTTTTTGCCAGCCCGACAGTTTTTGAAACCTTGGTCTTTAACTCCGGCCAAGAGGACAACGGCCAAGGAGTCGTGCCAGCGGAATTGGGCGCCGATCAGGTGTTTGTGCCCGAAGTGGTGCAGGGCGCATCGCTAATCCGCAACTTGCGCCACTCCGAGTTGTTCACGCCCAATGGCGACGCGGTCAACGACCTATACGAGCTGAGTTTTACCGTCGTCAAGACGGACAAGCAGCCCCAGGTGAGTGTCTTTTCCCTCGACGGTCGCCGAATCGCCGAATTGAAAAACGCCTCTCCGCGCGGTGCGCGGGCCACGTACGCTTGGGACGGCCAGCGCAACGGCGAACTCGTGCCGCCGGGCCTCTACATACTGCATATCGAGTTGCAAACGGATCCCAAGGACGAAGTCGTCCAGCAGTGCGTTCACGTCGTATATTGACAAACGAATTGGAAGAACATGAAGATCAAATACCTTGAAGACACGGACACCGCATTTATCAACTTCTCTTCTGAATGCGTCGCCGAGACCCGCGAGTTGTGCGAAAACATCCACATCGACCTCGACCAGCAAGGCAGGTTGGTCTCCATGAAAATCGATCACGCCAAGACGAGCGCCAACATCTTAGAGTTCACATTTGAACGTCGACCAAACGAGACCGCGTAACCACCAACACGTCACCAACCTGTGGGAGGGAAAGACGTGAGACGTCTAACGATAGCACTTCTGTATTGTGGTTTGTTCCTCGGAACGCCACAGCCATCCGCGGCCCAGCGTGCCACTGGATTTGACAATCCCTATTACACTTCAGCCACTGAAGTCGCGCCGGCAACCCTCGTCCCTTCGGTCCGCAAGTGGTACCAGCCGCAGCGCCTGTACGAACTCTACGACTGGCGGCAAGACCAGTACTCCAACTACGCGCGCAACCCCTATCAACGCTACAACGACGTATTCTTGGAGGGGTCGCCTTTTTACGACATCTACGGCGCTTATATCAGCCAAGGTTGGCGGGTGTACAACTGGACTGAGGACTATCCCACGGCCAGCGGCAGCAGCATCTTCAAAAGCCCGCGCTTTAGCTCGTGGTTCAGCAATGTCCTCATCTCCTCCAGCCACTCCGGCCAGTTTCACTCCGCGCTGATGGTGGGCGACGGCATCCGCACGACCCTGACGCCGCTCACCTTTTCCAAGCCGCGCTTCGACGGCGTACAGTGGGACATGATGTCGGACAAATACGCCCTGACCCTGCTCACTTCGCGCATCAACAACACCGGCGTAGTCGCGGGCGTCGCGGGCGAGGCCGGCGTAAAGTTCAGCACATTCACTAATATGTGGGCTGCCAAAGGCCAAGTTAGCATCGGCGACTTTTCCAACATCGGCCTAACATTTGTCAACGCCGCCCATATGAACTCCAACATTCCCTTTGGCGACAATTCGCTCAAAGGCCAGCTCAGTGGGCCCATGAACACCGACTTTGTCCGCTCGATCATCGTGCGGATTTCCGACGACTCGCCCGAAGACGGCCACGGTGGGGCCCTGCTGTCGCGCTGGCGCGTCTTCGCCAATGGCGTCGAGCACACCGACGACATCGCGCCCGTGGTAGAAGGTGGCTTCCGCCGCCGCGGTGTGATCGAAGCGAGCGGCACCGACGTAATAACCCTCACGTTCAACATCGAGGACTTCGCGCCCACCGTCGACGACAAAATCGACGACTTCCGCGAAATTGAGCACGTGGAGATCGGCCTAGTACTGGCCAACGACTACAAGGTGGAGGTCTCTTCTAACAAACAGACCAACCAACTCGGCGCACCGGTGTTCCTGACTGTGCTGCGCGCACCGGGCAACGTCAAGGACGGTGCCAACCAAGCCTTTCACACCTTTCGCTACGGCCTGCCGACCGGCAATCGGCTGCTCGGCTTTGACCTGTCGGTCAACGACGTGGCCGGTTTCGATCTGCGGGGAGAATACGTGCGGAACTTCCAGTACCGCCGCTTCCCCAACGAAAACTTCATCCGCGAGCAAGCCCTCGCCACCAACACGGCTGAGGCCTTTTACCTGACAGCCCAGAAGCGACATTACCCGTGGACGGTTTTCGCCGAAGCCTTTAGCATGGACGCGGAATACTCGACCCAAGCCTTTATCCCGAACTCAGAGGGCGAAGTGTACTACGGCAACGAGCAACAAAGCGCGTACGAGTTTGTCGATGACAACGACGACCAAGACGAATTGCCCGACTGGACCCGGCGCTATCACGGCCCGCGCGTCAACACGCGCCAAGGAGCGGGGTTACTAACCGACAGCGCGGTCTTTCCCGGCATCGACGAAAACAACGACGATCTCTCGGACTTCAACCGCAACTTCAACCGCCTACCCGACTACGCCGAGCCTTTCCTGCGCTTTGCGATTGATCCGCCCGACTTTCTCTTTGGCATGGACATGAACAACAACGGGATCATCGACCGCTTTGAAGACGACGCCGAAGCGGACTATCCCTACAAGCGCGGACACCGAGGATACAACGCTTATGTCGGCGTTGAAATCGCGCCGGACATAAGCCTCATGGCCGGTCGGCTCGATGAGCGCCTGCTGAAAACCGCCCGCGAAAACGCGACCACGTATCTGCTCTTGACGGCGAGCGAAAAATTCCCCCGCTACAATCTACAGCTGCGGCTGATCGTCAATCCGCGCAAGGTTTCAGACGACATTCCCGAGGACGTCTTTTTGTGGGTTGATACGCCCGGCACATTCGGTGAAGCGCGCTTTATCCGCGACCAACTCGTGGCACGCAATGCGTTCGTCAACACCACGTATTTAGACGTGCGCTACGATCGCTACATCTCGTTTACCACCAAGGTCAAGTACGAACAATACGCGCAGTTGGGGACGGCAAGTGAAGAACTGAATAACCTGCGCTTCCTCGGCGTGATCAACAAGGCCCAGTACCCGCTCCACCTGCGCTCTTGGGATTTGACCCTGAATTGGAAACAGCTATACAGCAATCGAGTACCGGCGGACCGGGGCGCGTTGCAAACGTCCGATCTAACGGAGATTTTCTCGCTGCTGGCCGACCGCGAGATCAACCGCAACATGCGCTTTACCGCAGGTGTCGAATACGAGATTGCCAACAATTTGGGCGAGCAGCCCGAGGGATTTTTAGCCGACGGCACTACGCTGGTGTTGGCCGGCCAAATCGCCAACCAATCGGCCTATCAGGGGTATGCGCTGACGACCAACGTCGGGCTGCGCTGGACCCGCGAAGACCTCGACTCAGCCCCTTCGTCGGCCAAGCTATTCACCTTCATCAGCGTCTTCGCCGGGCTGGGCAAGGACCTGTGATTCTCTCGCGACGCACTGCTCAAGGGATGAAGATCGAGCATTAACACGCGCTCGGCCATTTCGTCGCTCGAAGCCGAACTCTCCTCCCGATCACTATCCGCTAGCGATACACTTGCTGTGCTCAACGGACGAAAACCAACACACCCCAATACCCGCTACTATGCACTTCAAAACGCGGTAGGCCAGTCTCGTTGCTAATAGGATGATCACCTGCGCCAATACCAGCGGAGTCATTTACGGCCCACACGCAGCCACCCCAATACGTTGCGCAGCCGCCTGCGGAAATTAGGCATTCCATTCCGCAAAAAGGAGAGAGAAGAACTTTGAATCGACAGGGGTAGAGGCTTTACGGCCTGTCGAATGGCAAACTAACCTCGGCAAGTGCTTCCGTATTGATCTCAATATCCGCGCTGTATTGCTCGCGCAGCCGCGCGATGAAGGCGTCCATAGCCCTAGTCGCCGCCTGCTGCCTCAGCAAGGTTTTGATGCTGTTATAGACCAAAGATAGATCCGCAACTTTCCCGTCACTGCGGGTAAACATCTCGACGTTGGCATCGTAGTAGGCGCGAATGTCCTCTTCGGTGATGGGTTGTTGGCGCGCCACCTCCCGGCCCTCGGTGCGATAGAGCCACTCGACGATGAGCGCGTCGCGCTTGTGCTCCACTTGCGCGCGCACCGCCGGGTCGCGGTCGTATTGCAGCTTGCGGCCTTCCGCCATCATAATCTGCATCCCGGCCAAGTTCTCAGCCGCCTTGTAGCGCGCGGCACTGTCGAGCCGGCTGTGGTTCGCTGCTAGGTTGGCCCAGTACGCGGCCGTAGTCAGTTGGCCGCCGCGCCAGCTAAAGAGCACTTGCTCGGCACCATCGGGCGCGCTCAAGGCGTTTAAGCCCTCGTCGTGGGCCGCTAACTCGTATATACGGCGCAGGCGGTGGACGTATTGTTCCATGTCGTCGGCCCGCTTTTGTACGCGCGCTTTTTCTTGCAACCACGCGCGCTGGGACGCAAAATCCACTGGCCGCCTTTTGTCGATCCGGAAGACGTGATAGCCTATTTGGGTCTTCACCGGATGCGGATAGAGTTCGCCCTCGTCCAGGGTCCGCAGCGGCTCCATCAACTCGGGCAGCATATGGCCCATCTTGAACCACCCCAACTGGCCGGCCGGGCCAAAGCGCCGCTGGATGGTGTCGGTTGAATAGATGGGCACCAGCGACTCAAACGGCGTACCCTCTTGTAGCGCCGTCAGTACTTCCAACGCCTCTTCTTCGCTGGCGCAGACTATCTGCTGGCTCAATACCTCCACATCGTACTCGCGCTCTTTGGCGAAAGCCCGCAACTCTTCTTCGGTGGACGTGTAATCGCCGTGCAGGGCCTCTTCCTCGTATAGTTTGTTCATCACGGCCCTTTGCTCAGTGCGCTCAACTTCGCGGGCAATGCTCGGCTCGCGGTCGAGGCCGCGGCCCAGCCCCTCGCGCACCAACAGTTCGCCCGCGATCACGCCGTTGAGCAGCTCCAGTTTGGCATCCGCATTCATCGCCGCGAGGTGCTTGTAGCCCGTTTGCATTAGCTTTTGTGCTCGCGCGCTAAAGTCTTCCTTTGATAGGATGGTTTCGCCGATGCGGGCAACGTAGGTAGGCTCAAGTTCTGTTCCACAAGCCGCGAGCGCGAATAGAGCAATTATTCTCAACTTCATACGACAAATCTCTCCGTTATCTTTTACTAGTTTCCTCAAGGACCATGTGTTGATTCGCCGCCACGTTTAAGAGGGTCTGTACAGCGCCGCTGGGCCAAAAAACTTGCAGTGAATCAACTTGGGTATGGCGGCCCAAGCCCAGCGTCAGGCGCACGTCGCTGCTGCTCATGTATCCGTAGCTGCGGCGAACTTCGCGCTTTTGCACGAGATCGCCCGCCACAGCGCGAATTTTGGCACCGAGCGCGTCGCGATTGCTCCGAGTGCCTACGGCTTCAACCGTCAGATAATTGTGGCCGCTGTGGTCGTTGCGCAACAGCGTACAATGAGGCGCGGCCGAATCCGAGATGAAGATGTCGACGTCGCCGTCGTTGTCGTAATCGCCCAAAGCGGCACCGTGGCTGACGCGCTCGACGAGCATCCCAGGACCGCTATGGTTGCTCACGTCGGCAAAGGTTCCATCGCCCTGATTGTGGAATAACTGGTTCTGCTGCGGATAAGTCGTGTCTGGGTCGAACTCGCGCACGTTTTCATCGAGATGGCCGTTGGTGACCAAGACGTCGAGAAAACCGTCGTTGTCGCTGTCGAAAAAGGCCGCGGCCATGCCCAAGTAAGGCACGCTCGGCGCACCGAGATGAGCGGCAAACGTCCGATCGCTGAAAAAGCCGCCGCCATCGTTGTGGTAGAGCGTGTTGGGTAGCCACTGAAAAGTGGCGAGGATGATGTCGAGCCGACCGTCGTTGTCGTAGTCGCCAAAATCCGCGCCCATCGCCGACTCCGCGTACCCCTCTTCGTTATACGCGACCCCGGCGACGATGCCGTGCTCGGCGAAAGTACCGTCGCCGTTGTTGAGGAAGAGGAAATTGGGCTGCCGGTCGTTGGCAACAAATAGATCCGGGTCGCCATCGTCATCGCAGTCGCCAAACACCGCGGCCAGTTGCCGGCCCTCGTTGTTGAACAAGCCGGCCGCGTCCGTCGCATTGGCGAACGCGAGGTCGCCGTCGTTGCGGTAGAGCACTCCAGACTGGCCGGGGTACGCGAGGGGGCCACAGATGGAGTGCGCCGTGCCCGTGAAGCACTCCTTGTTCGCATCCAAATCGAACTCCATGTAATTGGCCACGTACAGATCCAAATCGCCATCGCGGTCGTAGTCGGCAAAGGCCGCATGAGTGCCCCAACCCGGGTCGCCGAGGCGGGTCCGATCCGTCACGTCGGCAAAGGTACCGCCGTGCCCTTCGTTGTGGTAGAAGACGTTGGGTCCGTAGTTGGTCACGTATAGATCGGGATGGCCGTCGTTGTCTACGTCGCCGACCGCAGCGCCCATGCCGTACCCTGAGTCGCCCGTGCGCACCGCCTCCGTGACATCCGCGAAGGTGCCGTCGCCATCGTTGCGGTAGTGGGCATTGGTGCCGGGCGGACCGTCATAACCTGGTAGAGCCGTGCCGTTGACGATGTACAGGTCGAGGAAACCGTCGCCATCGGCGTCGAAGAACGCCGCACCCGAGCCGATGGCTTCGGGTACGTACTTCCGGCCGCTCGCACCGTTTACATAGCGAAAGTCAAGGCCAGCGGCGCGGGTCACCTCAACGAAGTGGGGGGTGGGCTGGGCACCGACGCTGGCTGCCACCAATGCGAGGAGTAGCAAGACCACAGCTAGTCCTGCGTTGGGCTTGCCGCGCCGAACTTGCGGGCCATAGCCGCGCCGCGCTGTAAGCGAGCATTGTCGGGCTCAAAGCGCAACCCCCGCTCGTAGCTCGCCCGTGCCTGGGCAAATGCTTCTTGCATCATCAGCGCATGGCCGAGCGCGAGATGCGCGAGCACATACGTGGAATCGGCGCGCAGGGCTTGGCGGAACAGGGACATGGCTTCGGCCACTTGGCGGCGGCGCAAATACAGGTTGCCCAAGTTGTGGTACGAGGGCGCGAAATTGGGATTGCGATCTAGGGCCTGTAAATAGTACCGGCGCGCTTCTTCGTACTGGCCGCGCTGGCCGTATAGCGCACCCACCTTGTGGTACAGCTCGGCCTTGTCCGGCGTGCGGATCAGGGTAGTGCGCAGACCCGCGAGGAGTTTTTCCTGCTTTTCTAGTTCTTTGTACAGGGCCAACTGGCGGCGGCCCTCTTCCTGCTGGCTACAGCGCAACAGGGCATTGCCGAGGCTAAAGCGGGCCCGCGCAAAGAGCGAATCAAGCACCACGGCGCGCTGCAATTCAACGATAGCCGCGGCGCAGTCGCCGCGCTTGTACAAGGCCGTGCCGAGGCCGTGATGGTACTTAGCCACGGTCGAATCGGCGGCCAGAGCGCGGGCATACGCCACTTCGGCCGCAGCGTAGTCGTTGAGCTTGAGATGGGCCTCGCCGAGGTTGTACCATGCCTCGGCGTAGTCGTCTTGCCGGGCGACGGCGCGGCCATGCGCGGCAACGGCCTGCTCGTACTGGGCTTGGCGAAAGTACAGCAGCCCGAGCGCCATCTGCGCCCAAGCGTAATCCGGGGTCGCACGCGTGACCTCCTCTAACAGGGTGAGGGCCTCGGCGTGGCGATTGAGGCGAGTCAGCACAATGGCCTGTTCGGTTTGCGCCTTAGCGTAATCAGGTTGCAGCGCGATGGCCTGTTCGTAGGCTGCGAGGGCCTCGGTCATCTTGTTGTCGCGTACATAGGCGTCAGCGAGGTTGCGGTGGGCCACCGCAGAGTTCGGCTCGCGCTCTACGGCGCGTTTGGCAGCTTCTATGGCAGCGGCGTAGGGCCCTTGGTGCAGCACCGCAGCGGGCGGGCGCGGTTGGCGGTCGTTGGGAGGTTCCTGACAGGCGACTAGGGCTACGATCAATAAGCAGCAGATTGGGGACATAATGTTAAGAAGCGTTTTTAAAATTCCTCTTATGGCCCTTTGCGTTAAAAAAGAACCTAGTAGCAATGGAGTCTCGCCCGCGGAAAACGCCCGTTCCAGGAACCGCTCGACGGCCTGTTGAAGGAGTCCGACGAGAATTTTAAAAAGGCTTCTAAGGTCTCAATAGCGTTTAAGTATGCCTTTTAGCCATCGCCGTGTCCACTTCGGCACCCGATTGTCAGGCCCTATAACGCCCCCCGATGCCCCCGGCGAATGGCCTCGCACAAGCGCATGGTATGCACGGCGTCGTCCAAGTTCGACCAAGGGGTGCGATCGGCCAGAATGCAATCGACAAAGTGGACGACCTCGTTGAAGCCGGCCCCGCCCGCATCGGCCTCGACGGTAAAGGCCCGGCCCTTGTCATAGCCCTCCACCTGCGGCCCTCGGGTCATATCGAAATAGACCGACAAATCCTCGCCGTGTACTTCGGCCCGCTGAATGCGGTAGCCGACGCCGTAGTGGCTCATCATGGCACCAAAGGTGCCCGTATCAAAGCGCACCACAGCGTTGTGGCGATGGCACCCGGGCCGCGCGCCATCTTGCACCATCCCCTGCACTTCCACTGGAATAGCCGCTTCCTCGGCACTCCGGCCAGCCAGCCAGCGCAGCAGATCGACGTGGTGGATGGCGTCGCATATCACCGGATCAGGAGCCGCCGGCCCCAACAGCGTCACCGGCTTATTGTACGTGGCAGCGCAATGTACCGCGCCGCCCGCCGCCTGGATGCGCTGCCGCACGGCCAGCACTTGGGGAAAGTAACGTCGGTTGAAAGACACCAGCGCCTTGCCTTGGCTCTGCTGGGCCGCCTGCGCCATTTGCGCGGTCTCGGCCGCGGTCATGCCCGGCGCTTTCTCCACCGAGGTGTGCAGCCCGCGCTCCAAGCAATCGATCACAATGGGCAGCAAGTGGCCGGGCATGGTGACCACATGCACTACGTCTGGCCGACAGACATCGAGCATCTCCCGATAGTCGGCAAAAGCGCGTTGCGGCCCCCATTCGGCCTGATTTTTGCGCCGTCGCTCCTCGTCTAGCTCGGCAATGCCCACCAAGCGCAGGCGCGGCTCGGCGGCAATCATGCGGAAGTGCGACTGGGCGTGGCCGCCGCAGCCAATGACCGCTACTTGCAAATCTGCCATGGGATTTCCCTTCCAAAAAGTCCAAAAAATAATCGTCAATATACGGTGCTGCGTCCTGCTATGCCCGTTCTCCGTCGATAAATTTGACAGGGGATTGTAAGGCCAGTATAGTGTTTCCACTCGCTTCGCGACATTTCAAAGGACATAATTCATGCGCGTCATGGCCGTCGGCTGCGAATACTCAGGCGTCAGCACCCTCATCGATCAGGTGCATCAATGGGGGCTGAGTCGCGGAATCAGCCACCATCTCGACGACCATTTTACCATGCCCGACGCCTATCATCTCAGCGACGAGGAGCAGCTAGCCATGCTGGCCATGCTGCCGGCCATCAAGGAGCGCTTTCAGCGGTTCCAGATCGTCTATCACGTGCGCTTGCTGCACCGCTGGCGGCTTCCACACCTTCCTCAACCGCTCCATCCCCCACCTCAGCCCTGAAGATGCGGCCACGCGACTTTTGGCCGGCTAGCACCAACCACCAACCACAACACGCAGAGAACGGAAATGGTAGATTCGAGAAGGGATTTTTTTAGAAAGGCCGGCAACCTCACGCTCGGCGCAGCGGCTGCGTCTATCTGGGCATCCGACAGCCTGCAAAAGGTCCACGCGGCCACTGAACGCCTCGGCCACGCCGCGCCCGAGGCCAGTGCATTGGACGAACAATTCTGGTACAGCGTGCGCGGGGCGTTTAATTTGTCGCCCCATTTTATCAACTTCGAGAACGGATATTTCAGTCCGCAGCCGGAAGCCGGGATCGATGAGGTGTGCAAAAACGCCCGCACCATCAACGAGGCTCCCTCGTTTTACATGCGGCGCAAACTAGCAGACGACACCCGCGAGATGCATCAACTGCTAGCGCACTTTGCCGGTTGCTCGGACGAAGAAATCCTCCTGACGCGCAACACGACCGAATCGCTCAACATCGTCATTATGGGGCTGAAGCTGCAACCCGGAGATGAGGCTTTGTGGGGAACCTACGAATACGGCAGCATGAAGGTCGCGTTTGAGCAGCGCGCCGCCCGCGAAGGCATCGTCAACAAGGTCCTCGACCTGCCCATCACTTCTATGGACAACGACGAGATCGTCGCGGCCTACCAAAAGGCCATTACGCCGCGCACCAAAGTAATCCTCGTCTCCCATATCGTCTATTTAACCGGCCAAGTGCTGCCCGTGCGCGCCATCTGCGACATGGCGCACGCGCAGGGGGTAGAAGTCATCGTCGATGGCGCGCACTCCTTTGCTCATCTGGCCGACAAAATCCCCGACCTACACTGCGATTACTATGGAGCCAGCTTGCACAAGTGGATGTTGGCTCCGCTAGGCACGGGCCTCCTGTACATCCAAAAAGAAAACATCGAAAAGGTGTGGCCGCTGTTCGGCGACGCTGGGTACGCCTCGGACTCTATCCACAAGTTCGCTCACATCGGCACGTATCCAGCCTACTTGCAACTGGCCTTGGCCGAGGCCATTCGCTTTAACCAAACCATCGGCTTGGAGCGCAAAGAAGCACGCTTGCGCTACATCAAAAACTACTGGGTCGATCGCCTGATCGACGTGCCCAACATCGTCGTCCACACGCCCCGCGAAGCCCACCGCTCGTGTGCCATTTCCACCGTTGGCATCAAGGGGCAAGATCCCGCGGACGTTACCAACGCCCTGTACGACAAATACAAGATCTTCACCGTGCCGCCGGGTTATCCCGGAGCGGTTCGCATTTGTCCGAACCTATACACGACGCTTTGTGAACTGGATGCGTTCGTCGCAGCCATGAAAGAACTGGCCGCCGTCTAACCCGCCATCCAATACCTAATCCAGCGCATTGGTCCATAAGTTTTGATAAGCCAGCGGCCGCTGGTCGCCCGGCTCGTCGTCAGCGAGCACTCGACCCGCGGTGCCTCGGCCACCACCGTTATGGCCTCGAAAGGCGAAATAGCTGTTGATGCAATCGCCGGCGACCGGTCCCACCGGCTCGGTCGCCTCGCGCACATCTTCGATTTTTAGCGCACACCCTTCGCGCGCGACGTGCGCGGTCATCCACGCCGCGTCGCGCGTCCCCAACTCACAAGCGTTGTATTCCTTTGCATTGGTTTTGCTGTGGGATATTGAGATATATGGAAACTATCCGCGGGATGCGTCAATCGTGGATACATAATGGGCGTCAAACTCTTGCACGGGTTATATGCTATTCGTAAATACTGTTATGAGGAGGAAGAACATGGCTCTTTTAACGGATGAAGAATTATTGGAGACGCTCGAAAAGCAATTGCCGGGCCTGCTCAAACGGCACCCGGCGTTGGAGCAGCGCGCTTATACGGCGTTCATTGAAGCGTTTGCCACCAAAAAGGAAGTAGCCGCCGTGCTCGCGGAGTTGCATGCCCTCCGCGGCGAATTGGGTCAATTCCGCTCGGAGGTCAACGAGCGATTTGAAAAAGTCGATGAGCGGTTTGAAAAAGTCGATGAGCAGCTTGAGCAGATGAAACAGCAGACGGCCGAAATAAAAGATAGAACCGATAAACTCGATCTGACGGTCGGGGGATTCCAGCGGCGGGCCGGCCGAAAGTTGGAGGACGTGGTGGCCGGGGCCTTGCGCTTTGGGCTGAAGCGGCAAGACCTATCCGCCGACAACATACGGCTGCGGCAGAAGCTAGCGGATGAGGAGGGGGTAGTCGGGCCGGCCGGACGAACCTACGAAGTCGATATTCTGATCGATAACGGTTCGCTGCTGGTCTTTGAGGTGAAGTCGGCCGCCTGCAAGGTCGAGGAGGTGGATCGATTCGCCGACAAGGTGGAACTGGTGCGGCGAGAGCAGCCCGACAAAGCGGTCGAAGGGGCCCTCATCAGTTTAGAACCGGCGGCGCGTGTGAAAGCGCGGTGTGCTGAATGGGGCATCCAAATCCTCTGAGTCGCGGCCGTTCATCGCACCCCCACGTACACCACATTTCCCACCTCGCCCAAGCAAAAGTCAATCACCATCCACAGTGCCGCCCCTAAAAGCTGCCCGGCGATCAGCCCGGCGAAGAAAGGCTTGTAGGCGCGGTAGACAATCTTTCGGCCACGCTTGTACCCGCGCCCCGACCTACGGAAAATCTACTTCCAAGTGATACTGACTTGGGATGCCCCCTCGTCATCAGGATGGCCGCTCACTCGCTACGAGTATCAGTATCGTCCGGGCGGCAGCGGATGGACGGCGGTGGCAGACACAAGGACGACGATTTCATTGACCGAGGACCGCCGATTCCCCAATCAAGCCACGCCATCGAAGAAATACACCTTTGAGGTACGAGCCGTAAACGCAGCGGGACAAGGCCCAGCAAGCAGTACCACCGGGACGTTTACGGGACCGATAGTCTGGAACCCATCCTCGGCTTTGAGATGGGTTGGTATGGTCGGGCGCGTTTAGGCTGGCCATAGAGCACCAGTACCTGTTGGAAGTCGGTTCGATTGGCGAGCCGCAGGATGCGTTGGTTGCGGGCCGAGATAGAGGCCCTTGCATAAGGGCTTTCTTTAGCGTATGTATGAATAAATGTGGTACAGCCCTATTGTTTAGGTTTTAGATGCCATTTTAGCGATTCAAAATAAACCTAAATCAGGGCTGTACCGCAGCTTAGGTTGTCGTCGTGTACTCAGACGGAATCCGAGTCGCGGCCATGCCTCTTTGGATACGATACCGACTCGGCAAGCGACCTACTAGGCAACAGAAAAGGCATCCATGCGCTCAACAAGCCCTTACCTGTGGCTCGGCCTGTTGTGCCTAGCCACCCTAATCGGGGTGGGAGCTTTTACCTTCCACTACGGAGAGGGATTGTCCTATTTCAGCGCGAACCCGGCAGCGTGTGCCAACTGCCACATCATGCAGCCCCAGCTAGACTCCTATCGCAAATCCAGTCACCATGCCGCGGCCACTTGCGTCGATTGCCATCTGCCGCGTAGCTTCTTTAGCAAGTATCTGGCCAAGGCCGAAAACGGCTGGAATCACTCCACGGCCTTTACCTTCCAAAACTTTCCCGAGCCGATCTTTATCAAAGAGAAAAACAGCCGCATCCTACAGCAAAACTGTCTCGCTTGCCACCGGGCCTTCGTCCACCAAATCGTCGATACCGAAGCCGTGCGCTGCGTCCATTGCCACCGCACGGTTGGGCACGGGGAATGGGTGGGCTTGGGAGGCCCAGCGACCGCGCATGAGGAGTAGCTTATGTCTCGCCATACGCCTTATAAAGTCATCGGCCTTTTGACCTTAGTGGCCCTCGCCAGCGCACTCATCACCGGGCTGTTGGTCAACATATACGAACGCAAGTCCGAAGGGCGGCGCGGCCCAGTGCTCCTAGTAGAAGTGGGGGAGGACGACACGGACCCCGCTCACTGGGGCATTAATTGGCCGCGACAATACGACAGCTATAAGCGCACGGCCGAGGCGACTCGCACGCGCTTCGGCGGACACGGCGGCAGTGAGGCCCTGCCCGAGCAGCGGATCGAACGCGACCCTTGGCTGCGGCGGATGTTTCTCGGGTACGCGTTCTCGCTCGACTACCGAGATCGGCGCGGCCACGCCTACATGCTCTACGACCAAGAGCAAACCAAGCGGCAATCCAAGCCTCAGTCCGGCTCCTGCCTGCACTGCCACGCCTCCATCATGCCGCTCTACCGGCAGCTTGGCGATGGCGACGCCACCGCGGGCTTTGAGCAATCTTACGCCTATTCCTATCGCGAGCTAAACCAGATGTTGCACGACGCCGGACACGCCCATCCGGTATCGTGCGTCGATTGCCACGACCCAGCGACCATGCAGTTGCGCGTCACCCGGCCCGGATTTATCCAAGGCATCCAAATGTTGGCCGCGTCCGACGCCCCAGTACCGCACCTGCCATCGCTAGAACGCTGGCGGCAGGGAAGCCGCGACCGCCCCTACGACCCTAACGAGAGCGCGAGCCGCAACGAGATGCGCTCATTCACTTGCGGCCAATGCCACGTCGAATACTACTGCGGCAGCGGAGCAAAACTGACTTTTCCTTGGGGCAACGGGCTTAAAGCCGAGGAAATGGAAGCGTTTTGGGACGCCATGACCTTAGACGACGGCCGCGCGTTTTACGACTACGTCCACCAAGAAACCGGCGCGAAAGTCCTCAAGGCGCAACACCCGGAATTTGAACTCTGGAGCCAAGGCATCCACGCGCGCAGCGGCGTCTCCTGCGCCGACTGCCACATGCCCTATATGCGCGACGGAGCCGCCAAAATCTCCGATCACTGGGTGCGCAGCCCACTGCTGAACATCAACCGCGCCTGTCAGGTCTGCCACTCTTTTTCCGAGGCCGAACTCGCCGCCCGGGCCAGCGCGATTCAGCAGCGCAACTTCGACCTCCTGCAACGAGCCGGTGCCGCGCTCATGGACCAACTCGACGCCATAGCGGCCGCGCGCGCGGCCGGCGCCAAAGACGACGACCTAGCAGCGGCCCGGTCCTTGCAGCGCAAGGCGCAGTGGCGGCTCGATTTCGTGGCCGCAGAAAATTCCATGGGCTTTCACGCTCCGCAGGAGGCCGCCCGCATTCTCGGCGAAGCGGCCGACTACGCCCGCCAAGGTCAGGTAGCGGCGGTAGAGTGGTTGGTCGAGGGCAAACCCTAGTTGCGATGGCGACCATCCTACCTGTTTCAATCGCACTCATTCTGATCACCATCGGCGTCCACTACGAGGCCCTTGCCTTTGGCTCGCGCTGGCTGGGAAAGCTGCCGGTTTCCCCGCGCATTCGAGTGTTGTTCGCCGTGTTCCTCTCTCTCTGCGCCCACTTCGTCGAGGTCGTGCTGTTTGCCGTCGGCTGGTACTACCTACTGGCCACCGACATGGCCGCCCTCTCTGGCGCGGTATCCGGGCCGCTCGACATCTTGTATTTCTCGCTGGTCACGTACACCTCGCTGGGGTACGGCGACATCGCGCCGTTGGGACCGGCGCGGCTGTTGGCGGGTATTGAATCGCTGCTCGGGCTGGGGCTGATTGCGTGGTCGGCGTCCTTCACCTACCTCGAAATGCAGCGCCACTGGTACGCACGTAACGGGGATTGAGGCCGGCTATTTCCAGTCGTCGAGCGGATTTGCCGGGCGCGGCCCTCCCCACAAATCCAATCGGCCAAGCCCCTTTTACTTCGGTCCGCGTACCCGCCACTCGCTAGCCATTGGACAATTCCACCGCCCGCCCGGTCTCCATAGACTCCTTCACCGCGTCCAGCACCCGCATCTGCGCGACGCTGTGCTCCGGCGAGATCCGGTGCTCCCGCCCCTCGGCCAAGCATTCGCACAAGTGCTGCAACTGCAATGCAAACTGAAAGCACGGCGGAAATTCGACGACCTCCACTCCGCTCGGCATGCGATGCTCGATGGTCGCGGCCCTATTCTCGTTGTTCCACACCGGATCTAGCCGCAGCATCCCGCGATGCCCGGCAATCTCGGCGTACTGCGCGCTGAACGTATTAAAACCCACGGAAATCTGCGCGGTGCGGCCCCCGGCAAAGACCAGCACAATCGACGCGGCATCGTCGGTCTCCAAGCCCAACTGCTGTGCGGCAAACACCCGCTCCGGCTCCCCGCCAAACACAAACCGCGCATGGTGAATGTTGTAACAGGCCAAGTCGTAGAGGCTACCGCCGCCTTTGGCCTTGTTGAAGCGCCAATTCGACTCAGGTGTACGCTCGCGGAGCACGCCTCCCGAACTGGTGCAAAACGCGCTCCGCACGCCGACCAAGTCGCCGATTGCGCCGGCGTCGAGCATGGCCTTGGCCCGCAAGTGCATGGGATGATGGCGAAACTTAAACGCCTCGGCCACGAGGACGCGGCTCTTCCTGCCAGCCGCGACAAAGGCCGCTGCTTCATCCGCATTTTGGGTGAAGGGCTTTTCGCAGAGCACGGCTTTTACCCGCCCGGAATCGCAGATCTTAATCCCGGTCTCCGCGTGAAAAGCACCCCAAGTGCAGATGATGGCAATGTCCAGCTCGGCCTCGCGGAGCATGACGTCGAGTTCGGTATAGCGCGCTGCAACGCCAAATTCCTCGCCGCAGCGCGCTAGCTGCTCAGCAGAAACGTCGCAAATGGCGACGAGTTCGGCTTCGGCAATCTGCTGGCAGGCCGTGCCGTGAGCGCGGGCGATACCACCCGTCCCCACGAGGCCAACGCGATAGGCCACGGCACGCTCCTTGCGATGGTTATATCTGTGGGCTTAGGTCTTTGGGTTCAAAAAGCTGCGGCCGCAGGTAGATGGGCACCCCGAGGCGCGTCGCCAGCACCATGCCGTCGCTGGGCCGACAATCGAGCACCCACTCGCCAGCCTCGGTTTCAATGTGCAAATTGGCGTGAAAGGTGTCGTCCTCAATGCTGTGGACGACGAGATGCCGCACCTCGCCTTGCAGCTTCTCCAGCATCGCTTCCAACAAATCGTACGCCAGTGGGCGCGGGAAGTCCTCGTCCTGCATGGCCCTGACTAACGCCCGCGCCTCGCAGTGGCCGATGACGATGGGCAACGGCGGCACTTCGTCGCCTTTGAGCACGACAGCCACCCCATCGGCACCAAAGTCGCGCACATCGACAATGCGGGCGGGAATGAGGTCCGCAGCAGGGGGCTCTCGGCCACAGGCTACCAGCGCAAGGGCCGCCAAGGCCACGAGGAGCTTTTGCATCACATTGATCCTGTTTAGCGGTGTTTTGTTTTTTTGCACACGGCCCAATTATAGGGGCTGTGGCAGCGACCTGCAAAAGTAGGTTGGGGCCTTCAATTACTAATTTAGTATTAATTAGTAATTCATTGACATTAGTTTCTGTCAATTACTAATTTAGTATTAGTTAGTAATTCATTGACATTATCTTAATTTCTATGAATCTCCCTCAGTCCCCTCCCAAGTTCGCAGACCTGATAGCCGAAGTCGCGCCGGGTCGGCTAATGCAGCTTGCCAGCCATATGCGAACTGGCGCGGAACACTACCTGCATTGGGATGAAATCCGGCATCGCCCACCACCCGAGGGCCTTTCCCACCGCGAATGGTGGCTGACATTGAAATTCGCCCGTACCAACGCACTACAACCGATTGACCTCAAAGACAAAGAAGGAAAGCCGTTCCAGTTTGCCGTGCCAGAGAGGGTCTTGCAGGGGTTACACAAGATTGATTTGGGTACGGGCGGGCTAGTGAGCGTACCGGAACCCATTGTCAATCCTCAAACCCGCGACCGCTATTTGGTGCGCTCGCTGATGGAGGAAGCCATTACCTCTAGTCAACTCGAAGGCGCAGCAACTACGCGTGAGGCCGCTAAAAATATGCTCCGCACCGGCCGCCGCCCGTGCGATACAAACGAGCAGATGATCTTGAACAACTATCTGACCATGCAGCGCATCCGGGAAAAATCCTCGGCCCTCTCGCCGGAACTAGTCTTGGATATCCACCGTCTAATCACCGCCGATACCCTAGCGGATCCAACCGCGACAGGTCGCTTCCGCAGGCTCGATGAGCACTGCGTCGTCAGCGATGATTTCGGCCAAGTCTTTCACGACCCGCCACACGCTAGTGAACTAGCCGACCGGATGAACGCCATGTGTGCTTTTGCCAATGGCGAAACGCCAACCCACTTCATTCATCCGGTTGTGCGCGCCATAATTTTGCACTTCTGGTTGTCTTACGATCATCCATTTGTCGATGGCAATGGGCGGACCGCAAGGGCACTTTTCTACTGGTCCATGCTGCGGAGCGGCTATTGGATTTTCGATTTTATTTCGATTTCGACCATTTTGCGAAAGGCACCGGTGCAATATGGCCGTTCATTTTTGTACACCGAGACAGACGACAACGACCTGACCTACTTTTTGGTTGCTCAGACTGAGGTAATCTCTCAGGCCATCGGCGAGTTACACCGCTATATCGAGCGAAAAGCGACCCAACTGCGCCAAGCAGAGCAGGACATTCAAGCACTCGCGCTGTTCAATCACCGGCAGATCGCACTCATCCGCCACGCCCTGAGCAATCCAAGGCAACGTTATACCATCGCCGGCCACCAACGCAGCCATGCCGTCGCCTATCAGACAGCGCGAACCGATTTTTTGGACCTCTCAGAGCGCGGCGTCCTTGAAATGGTCAAAAAGGGCCGGCCCATGATATTCGCGGCCCCTACGGACCTGGCCGAGCGGTTGGCGGCCTTGGACGCACCAAACCAGCACCAACCGATAGAGTGCGCTCCGCTAAGCGAATTCCCGATTAGAGCCTGAGTCGCGCACCCGGTCATCACGCGGCCGCAGCAAAAAATTAAAACGCATGGGAATGAATGGAATGAATGGCTGGTCTAATGTAATGGCATAGCTCGACAGAACTGACCAGTCAGTTTTGTTGACAAACATCTCAGCCTCATCTATACTTCGGCGACACACGCCAAAGAAAGGAATCCCGTGAACAACGCACACACAACTAGGGGCTGTTCCAGATGACAACCCGCCAATTTGCCCTGTACATCGGCAGCGTCTTGCTCTCCGCACTAGGCTGCGGCGAGGAGGAAGCAGCACCGGAGGCCCGACGCGGCGGTGGCGGTTGGGGCGGGCGCGAAGCAGCCGCCATTCCGGTCAAAGGCGAGCCGGTCACGCGCGGCGACATGAACGCCTACATTGAAACGTACTCCCGCCTCGAAGCCGAGCGCCGAGTCAGCGTCTTGGCACGCACGACCGGCCTAGTCGAGAAGCTGGCCGCCGAAGAGGGCGACCTAGTGCGCCAAGGCCAAGTAATGGTGCGCCTCAACAAGGATGAACTGAGCCTGAACTCGCGCCAAGCCCAACAGGCTTTTGACGACGCCAGCACCAATCGCGCGCGCATCAAGGCGCTATACGAGCGCAACATGGTCAGCCAATCCGAACACGACGCAGCCCAACTTCGCTGGGACAACGCCCAGATCGCCCTCGAAGAAGCCCAGCTCAATCTCGCGTACGCCGATGTTACTGCGCCCATTGCTGGTGTCGTCACCCAGCGATTGGTCGAAGTGGGCGACCTAGTGCGCGGCAATCAAGAAGTTTTCGTCGTCGCCGATCGCGACCCGCTGTTGGTGCGCATCTTCGCGCCTGAGCAGCGCATGTACCAGTTGCACCCCGGCCAAGAGGCCACTATCGCAGTCGAAGCCCTGCCCGACACGAGTTTTCGCGGCCGCATCCGCATGATGAGTCCAGAGGTCGATCCGGCCAGCGGCACCGTCAAGGTCACCCTCGAAGTCGCCAGCGCGGGCGTCCTCAAACCGGGGATGTTCGCCACGGTCCGCATTATTACCGAGCGGAGGCCCCAGACCCTAATCGTCCCCAAAAAGGCCCTAATCCTCGAAACCGACGAGGACGACGTCTTTCTCATCGAGGACAGCACAGTGCGGCGGGTCGCGGTCGAATTGGGCTTTGTCGAGGGCGATCAAGTCGAGGTCGTCTCCGGCCTCAAAGAAGGCGACCAAGTAGTAACCGTCGGTCACGAGGGCCTCAAGGACGGCGCAGCCGTGCGGCTGGCTGGCGAGGGCCTGCCGACCGCGGAAGAACAGGCCCCCTCACCCGGTACGCCCAGCCTGTCCGACAGCTTGCGCCAAGTCATCGCCGAGTACCGCCGCCAAGGCAAGCCTTTGCCCGACAGCTTGCGCCAAGTGCTGCGCGCAATGCGCGAGCAGGGCGGCGGGCGCTGGCAAGGTAGGGGCCAGTGAAACTAGTCGAATTTTCCACGCGCCGCCGCGTCACCGTGGCGATGTTGATGGTGGCGATCATCGCCTTCGGCGGCGTGGGTTTTTCGCGCCTAGCCGTCAACCTCCTCCCGGACATCACGTATCCCACCATCACCGTCCGCACCGAATACGAAGGCGTGGCTCCCCTCGAAATTGAGCGCCTTATTTCCGAGCCGGTCGAAGGGTTGGTCGGCGTGGTCAGCAACGTCGTCCGCGTCTCGTCGATTTCGCGGCCGGGCATCTCCGATGTGGTCGTCGAATTCGGCTGGGGCACCAACATGGACTTTGCCTCGCTCGACATCCGCGAAAAGCTCGATCTGTCCAACCTGCCACGCGACGCCAGCAAGCCCATACTCTTGCGCTTTGATCCCTCGCTCGACCCCATAATGCGCTTGGCGTTTTACGGCAACTTGAGCCTGATGGAGATGCGGCGCGTCGCCGAAGAGCGGCTGCGTCCCGACCTCGAAAGCCTCGAAGGCGTAGCCGCCGTCCGAATCAACGGCGGCCTCGAAGAAGAAATTCAGGTCGAGGTCGAAGCCCAACGCCTCGCCCACCTCGGCATCTCCATCAATCAAGTTACCAGTCGCCTCGCCGCAGAAAACGTCAACCTGACCGGCGGAGTGCTCAAGGACGGCGAGGCCGAGTTCCTCGTCCGCACCCTCAACGAGTTCCAAGGCATCGACGAGATCGGCGAGATCGTCATCGGTCAGATCGAACGCGCACCGATCAAACTCAAGGATGTAGGCCGCGTCTTCCGCGGCCACCGCGAGCGCGACCTCGTAACCCGCATCAATGGCCGAGAGGGCGTCGAAGTCTCGGTCTTCAAGGAAGGCGACGCCAACACCGTCCAAGTCAGCGCGGCCGTCCAAGCGCGCCTAGACGAGTTTCTCGCCGAGCATGTCACGCTGCTCCAAGGCAGCGGCATGGAAGTGGTCTTCAACCAAGCGACCTTTATCCAGCAGGCCGTCGACGAGGTGCTCAACACCGCCATCATCGGCGGCATACTCGCCGTCATCGTGCTCTTTCTCTTCCTCCGCGACCTCAAGAGCACAGCCATCATCAGCCTCTCGATTCCCCTCTCGGTGATAGCGACCTTTTTCCTAATGTTCGGCTCGGACGTAAGCCTCAACATCATGTCGCTGGGCGGGCTGGCGTTGGGCGTCGGGATGCTGGTCGACAACTCCATTGTGGTCTTAGAAAGCGTACAGCGCTACCGCGACCAAGGACTCAACGTCTTAGCGGCCGCCGTGCGCGGTGCCAGCGAGGTCGGTCGCGCCGTCATCGCCGCCACCGCCACCACTATCTGCGTGTTTTTGCCCATCGTCTTCGTCGAGGGCGTCGCGGGCCAGCTCTTCCGCGATCAAGCCCTGACCGTCACCTATTCGCTGGTCGCCTCGCTAGTGGTCGCCTTAATGCTGATTCCCATGCTCTCGTCGCTGAGCCTCGAAAGCATGATTGCCGAAAAGGAAGCGATCGGCCCCAAGCGCGGCCTCCAAGGCCCCGCCCTACTCATTCGCCTAATCCGCGCCACAGCCCGCGGTGCTGGCCGCGTCTGCTCCATCCTGCTCTTCCCGCTGTACTGGCTCTTTGACCTCGCCTTCAACGCGCTCAACAAAGCGTATCCACGCCTTTTGAGCTGGGCACTGCGGCGGCGGCTGATCGTCCTCGTCCTCTTTATCGCGATCGGGGCTTTGGTCCTCGAGCGGTCGCGCGGCCTAGGGCTGGAGCTAATCCCGGAGATGAGCCAAGGCGAATTCCTCGTCGATTTAGCCTGGCGCGCCGGTACGCCCCTCGAGCAGACCGCCGCCCAAGTCGCCGCCATTGACCAGCGGGTGCGCCGTCTCAACGGCATCGCCTCGGTCTTTGCGCTCGTCGGCAGCAGCGCCCAAGCGGGCGGCACGGCCGCAGACAAAAAGGAGCACACCGCCCATCTCCACGTGCGGCTCGCACCCGCAGTCGGCGAAGAGGCGGCCATCGAAGCCGTGCGCGGCCTGCTCCGGGACATTCCCGAGCTGAAGTTCAAATTCTCGCGGCCCGCTTATTTTTCGTTCCGAACCCCGGTAGAGGTGGAAATCCGCGGCTACAGTCTGAACACCCTCGACCTGTTGGCCAGCGAAGCGGTCGAGCGCATGCACACCATTGCTGGGCTGACCGACATCCGTTCGAGCACGGCCGGCGGCCAACCCGAAGTCCAGATTTTCTTCGACCGCCGGCGGGTCGCCGAATTGGGCACCACCGTGCAGAATATCGGCGAGCTGTTGCGCAACAAGCTGCAAGGCGACGTCGCCACCGAGTTGGCGCGCCGCGACCGCAAGGTCGATATCCGGGTCCGCGCACTCGACGAGGAACGCCAGACCGTCGCGGACCTCAAGCAAATGATCGTCAGCCCGGCCTCCTACCCCGTGCCGGTCGCGCTCGCATCGGTCGCCGACGTGCGGGCCGTGGATGGCCCCGCCGAGATCCGCCGCCTCGATCAAGAGCGCGTCGCGGTCATCTCGGCCAACCTCGACGGACGCGATCTGGGCGGCGTGGTAGCCGCGATCGAAACCACCCTCGCCGACTTGCCTTTGCCCGAGGGCTTCACCGTATCGATCGGCGGCCAGAACGAGGAAATGGTCCGCTCCTTTGCCAGCATGCAATTCGCCCTGCTGTTGGCCGTGTTCTTGGTCTATTTGGTGATGGCCTCGCAATTTGAATCGCTTTTGCACCCGCTGGTCATCATGTTCACCATTCCCCTCGGGCTGGTCGGCAGCGCCCTCGGCCTGCTCGCGACCGGCACCACCATCAGCGTGGTCGTGCTCATTGGCCTGATCATGCTCGCTGGCATTGTCGTCAACAACGCCATCGTGCTCGTCGATTATATCAACCGTCTGCGCCGCGACGAGGGCCTGGAAAAATTCGCCGCGGTGCTGCGCGCCGGCACGGTGCGCTTCCGGCCCATTCTCATGACGACCTCAACTACCGTTCTCGGGCTGTTGCCCATGGCCTTGGGGCTGGGCGAGGGGGCCGAGATCCGCACGCCCATGGCCATTACCGTCATCGGCGGACTGTTGGTATCCACCCTGCTGACCTTGGTGCTCATTCCCGTGGTCTATACCCTGATGGATCGCAGCGCTTAGGAGATTGGTTATGACCCTGTCGGAACTTTCGCTCAAACGGCCCGTGACCACCCTGATGCTCACCATTTGCGCCTTGGTGGTGGGCGTGGTCGCCTTAGATCGCTTGCCCATGGAGCAGTTGCCGAGCATTTCCTCTTCGGGGATCACGGCCAGCGTCCAGTACAACAACAACTCCCCCGAAGAAATCGAGCGCTTGGTGATCTTGCCGCTGGAGCAGACGCTGGGCACACTCAACAACATCGACCGCATTAGTTCGAGTTCCGGGCGCAATCGGGGCGAGGTGCGCGTTGACTTCAAGGCCGGCACCGACATGGATTTGGCCAACATGGAGATGCGCGAAAAACTCGACCAAGCCCGCGCCCTCCTGCCCCCGGATGTCGATCGCGTCAGCCTGCGCCGCTGGCAGTCGGACCAGCGCCCCATTGTGGACGCCAATCTGGCGTGGCGCGGCGACGGCGACCGCCTACTCGACGTAATCCAAAAGGTCATTGAGCCACGGCTGTTGCGGCTCAACGGCGTCGTCAATGTGGCCATCGACGACTTTGAAGAGAAACAGCTCATCGTCGAACTCGATCAAGAGCGCTTGCAAGCCCACAACCTCTCGCTGCCCTCGCTCGGCTGGCAGCTCAACGAGAACAACACCAACCTCTCGCTGGGCCGCGTCATGGACGGCGGCCAGCGCTATATGGCCCGCGCCGTTGGCGAGTTCACCCGCGCCGAGGACATCGCCAACATGCCGCTTATCGGCGGTCCGTTCCGCCTTAGCGACATCGGCGAAATCAACTACGGCTACCCGGAAAAGCGCCGCTACGAGCGGCTCAACGGCGTCGAGGCGTTAGAGCTAGAAATTTTCAAAGCCTCCACCGCCAATGTCATCGACGTCGGCGAGGCTGTCGTCGCTGAGTTGCAGGCGATTGAGGACGAATACGACGGCCAGCTCGGAGTTTTCATCGACCGCAATCGCGCCGAGGCCGTGCTCAAAGAAGCCGGCACGCTCTTCAACTCAGCGCTGCTCGGCGCGTTTTTGGCGATGCTCATCATCTTCGCCTTTCTGCGCAACATCCGCTCGACCATCGTCATCGCCCTCGCCATCCCCACCTCGGCCCTGTGCGTCTTTATCGGCATGTACGTCGCACGCGAGGTCTTTGAATCGACCATCACCCTCAACATGGTCTCGATGATGGGGCTGATGCTGGCGGTGGGGATGTTGGTCGATCCAGCGGTGGTGGTGCTGGAGAGCATCTTTCGCCGCCGCCAAGAGGACGGCCTCGACGCCGCTGAAGCGGCCCGCGTCGGCAGCCGCGAAGTCGGCATGGCCGTGCTAGCCTCGGCGCTGACGACGATCTGCGTCTTCGTGCCTTTCTTCTTTCTCTCCGATGGCCGCTCGGCCATGTGGATGAAGGACGCCGGGATCGCGATATGCCTCGCCGTGATGGTGTCGATGATCGTCTCATTATCGCTGATCCCGCTGGTGTCCTCGCGGCTGCTTCGCGCTGGGGTTGAGCGCTTCGACCGCTGGCTCAAGTTGCTGGTCGTCGCAGTCGCGGTAGGCATCGCCTACTGGCAAATCAGCGACTTGGGCTGGAGCGGCTTGCAGGCTTGGTGGGACCGCTGGTCTGGGCTGATCGCTGCCTCAATCGGTGGGATGCAATGGCAAACCATCCTCGGCTGTGCGCTCGCTGCGCTGGCCGGAGCCGCGCTCGGCTGGTATTGCTCCCGTCGCGGCCTGCGCTACTCGTACGGTCGCTTGCTCAACTGGACGCTCGACCACCGCTGGGTCGCCCTGTTCGCCACCGTGGCGCTGACCGGCACCGGCTATCACCTCTACAGCAAGATCGAGCAACGCGGCACCCCTTGGACCCCGGAGCGCCGGGTGGATGTGTCGGTGACCATCGATCGCAGCTACAGTCTCGATGCGATCCGCGCACACTTCGACCAGCTCGAAGACCTCATTTTGGCACAAAAAGACGCGCTCGACCTTCAATCGCTCTCCACGAGCTTCGGCCAGCGTCGAGGCAGCATTCGCGCCTATCTCGTCGATGCCGACGCGGGCCGACTCTCGACGATGGAAGCGGGCAGCGCGATCAAGCAGTTACTGCCAGAAAAGGTGGGATACACGTACAAAATGGGCCGCTCGCGCAGTTGGGCCGGCAACCAACTCGGCGTCGAAGTCCAGCTTCACGGCCGCGACCCAGAAGTCCTAGCGGTGCTAATGGAAGACGTCAGAGCCGGTCTCGAACAACTACCTGGGGTCCAAGACGTCGATAGCAGCCTCGAAGACGGCGAAGATGAAGTCCGCGTCGAGATCAACCGCGCTCAGGCACTCGGCTATGGGCTGTCGCCGCGCGAGGTCGCCCAAGGCATCTCCGCGGCCTTGGGCACCCGCCGCACCAGCGGCTTCAAAAGCGACGACCGCGAAATCGACATCGTCATGCAGCTCAACGAGGGCGACCGCGCCACCCTCGAACAACTCAAGAACAGCCGCTACGAAACCCGCGACGGCAGCTCGGTTCAGCTCGCGTCGTTGGCCGACTTCGAGCTGGGCCGCGGCCCCCGCGATCTCAGGCGCGAGAATCGGATGCTCAACGTCACCATTTTCGCCAACACCGAAAACCGCAACGCGGCCAGCATGCTCATGGGGCCGATCACCGAGATGATGGAAGGGATGCAACTACCCCCCGGCTACAGCTGGGATCTGGGCCGGGCGGCACGCTGGCAGCGGGAGGAGACCCGCGACAATCACTTCGCCACGATTTTTGCCATCCTGCTGATCTACCTCATCATGGCCTCGCTTTTTGAGTCCCTGATCCATCCCTTCACCATCATCTTCGCCATTCCTTTCTCGCTAATCGGCGTGGCCTTGGGGCTATATGTTCTCGACGTGCCCTTCGACAACAACGGAGCCTTGGGGCTTTTGATCCTCTTCGGCATCGTCGTCAACAACGGCATCGTGTTGATTTCCCATATCAACCACCTGCGGGCGAGCGGGCTGTCGCGGCGCGAGGCCATCTGCCTCGGCGGCCAGCACCGACTCCGGCCCATCCTGATGACCGCCTTTACCACCATCCTCAACCTGATGCCGATCGTGCTGCCGATGGTCTATGGCACGTCTGAGGGCTTTGCCCGCCGCTGGGGGCCGGTGGGCTTGGTCGTCGCCAGCGGCTTGGCCACCTCGACGGTGCTGACCCTGATGCTGGCCCCGACGCTCTATTCGCTGTTGGACGATCTCGCGCTGTGGTGCAAGCGCGTAGTGCGCGCATCGCACCGCACGGTCGACGCCTGAAATGACCGAAACTGAACGCAGTATAGCAGAAAACGCCGTGCCGCCGCAGGTGCGGCGCGAACTGGCCGAAATAGTAGGCCCCGACGCAGCGCTGCACTTGGCGGTAACCACGGACATTAAGCTCGACGGCCAGTACGGCGAGGCATGGCTCATGGCCACGGCCAAGCATCTAGTCGCCTTCAGCCCCGACAGCGGCGGCCCGCCCGATGTGGTCTGCCTACTTCTACGCGAAATAAAGGGCGTGGAAGTGCGCGAGGATTGGAGCACGGCGGCACTCAAGGTCCGCACCGACGAGCGGGGCGCGACCATGGCCGTATTCTCCAAGAGCTTGGTGCCCGCGCTGTCCGAGCTGCCCCATCAGATCGAGCGCTTGGTCAAGCAAGCCCAACCGACCGAACCCGACGGCCAAATGCTCCACGGGCGGTTGGCCGGAGCACACAGCGGGCGCAAGCGCTGCGACCGCTGCGGCCAAGTCATTCCGCGCTACTACGGCACCTGCCCGACCTGCCTAGAAAAGAGCAAGTTGCTGTGCCGGCTGTTGGGCTATGCCAAGCCGCATTGGCAGCTCATTGCCTTTAGCCTGCTGCTCATGGTGGCGGCCACGACCATTGGCTTGGGCCAGCCGCTGCTGATGGGCATTCTCATCGACGACGTCTTGAATGCCGGTGCCGCGGCGTCTATGAGCGTTGGGACGAGCTTTGATCTGCTCGCGCTTTTGCCGGTGTCCGCGGACGATCCCGTCGCGGCGTTGGCTTGGCTGGTGGGCTTGCTGATCGCGATGAACATAACCGTCAGCGGCTTGTCGGGCCTGCGCAGCTATATCATGGCTCGCATTGGCCAGCGCGTCACCTACGGCCTGCGCAACGAGGTGTACGCGCACCTCCACGCGCTGTCGCTTAGTTATTACAACAAAAACGAGACCGGGCGCATCATGGCCAGCGTCACCCAAGACGTGGGCCGCTTGCAGGATTTTATCAGCGATGGTCTGCAAGAAGCCATCCGCGATGTACTGACCTTGGTCATCATCTGCGTCATCCTCTTTGTGCTCAATCCCGGGCTGGCGGCCCTCGTGTTGTTGCCAACGCCGCTTTTGGTGTGGGCGACGATGCGCTTTGGCCGCAAGCTGCACACCATCTACCGGCCATTGTGGCGGCGCTGGGCCAGCCTGAGCGCCCTGCTCGCCGACACGATCCCGGGGGTGCGCGTGGTCAAGGCATTTGCCCAAGAAAAACGAGAAGTGGGCAAATTCAAGGGCCGCAGCCTAGACCTGCTGCAAGGCGAACTGCGGGTGGCGTGGATGCGCAGCCTGTTCGGCCCGGTCATGGCCTTTATAACCTCGGTCGGCACCATCGTCATCTGGTGGGTCGGTGGTCGCGATATTCTGGCCGGCGAGCTGACGCTGGGAGCCTTTGTCGCCTTTACCAGTTACATGTATCGCTTCTACGGGCCGGTGGAAAGCTTGTGTCGCCTCAACCACCGTTTCCAGCGCGCCGCCACCTCGGCCGAGCGCGTCTTTGACGTGCTCGATACGCACCCAGAGGTGATCGACCAGCCCGGCGCTATGACGATGCCGCCCATCGAGGGCCGGGTCGAATTTCGCGGCGTCCACTTCGGCTATGAACAAGACAAGCCCGTCATCGAGGATTTGAACTTCGCCGTCGAGCCGGGCGAAATGATCGGCCTAGCCGGGCACAGCGGCGCGGGCAAGAGCACCCTAATCAACCTCATTTGCCGGTTCTACGAGCCGCAGGCGGGAGCCATCCTCATCGACGGCCACGACGCCCGCCAAGTGAACCTTCAATCGCTGCGCGAACAGATCGGCGTGGTCTTGCAGGATCCATTCCTCTTCAACGGTACGGTGGCCGAGAACATCGCCTACGGCCATCCTGAATCTTCCCTCGAATCGATCTTGGCCGCAGCCAAAGCCGCCAATGCACACGACTTCATCATGAACATGCCCGACGGGTACGACACCGTGGTCGGCGAGCGCGGCGTCCGCGTATCCGGGGGCGAGCGGCAGCGGCTGTCCATTGCCCGGGCCATTTTGCGCGACCCGCGCATTCTCATCCTCGACGAAGCCACCTCCAACGTCGATACTCAGACCGAAGCGCAGATTCAGGAGGCCTTGGGGCGGCTCGTTCGAGGGCGCACCACCATTGCCATTGCCCATCGCTTATCGACCCTTAAAAACGCCCATCGCCTGCTCATCCTCGACAAGGGCAAACTCGCCGAGATTGGCACCCACGACGAACTGATCGCGCAGGACGGCATCTACGCAAACTTGTGCCGCATGCAAACCGAAATGTCCAAACTGAAGGCTTGGTAGCACCATGCAGCCGTGCCATACGTTAGCCGCTGAAGTCGCCTATCTCGACCCAGACAAAGTGCGGTTTTTCGTCGATGCTTTCGAGGATTTGAACTTGGAATTGGCCGGGGATCAGACCTATTCGAGGGTCCGGGTCAAACGCGCTTTTCCCCTGAGTTGCGACGATTGCTTTATCATCGTCCAAGACCGCCAAGGCCAGGAGATTGGCTCGCTAGCGCGGCTCGGCGCGCTCGACCGGGCCAGTCGCCAAGCCGTGGAAAACGAATTAGAGCGGGCCTATTTCACTCCGCGCATCCAGCACATCGCCAAGGTTACAGTGACCAACCGAGTGCCGCGCTGGGAGGTAGAGACCGACCGCGGACCCCGCGCCTTTGAAATCTATTCCAGCCACCGGCATAGCGATGTGCGCCTGTTGGGTGGCGGGCGGGTCCTAGTGCAAGACGCCGACGGCAACCGCTACGAGATTCCCGACTACCGGCGTCTGGATCCAGCGGGCCGAGCCTTGGTCGAGGAAATGGTGTAAAAGGCTATCGACGACATCGAAATAGATTCGCTAATTTAGAGCCAGTCGCAGTGGTAAAATCCGGTAGCGATGCGTTTTGAAATCTCAAGTTGTCGCGGTCCGTTTTCGGTCGATCTTGGGGTGCTAGCGTTCATTCAAAATGTACCACTACTTAAAATCCGCATCACCGAACAACCATGCGCGAGATATGCCCAAGGTCCCAGTTTGTGCAACGAAACGTTGCAAGCGGAAAAATTGATGTCCGCTAGCCAATCGCTGCGGCGAGGCATCCTGCTGATTTTTGTCTTAGGCACTGTAGGACTCGGCACCGAACTATGGCTGCTCGGTCATTTTGCAGAGTGGCGTCAACAGGTGCCCCTAGCCTTGTTGGCACTCGGGTTGGTTTTGTTGGCAATGCGGATGCGCTACCGGGGCGCGATCGTGCTGCGCCTATTCCGCTTGACCATGCTGGCTTTCGTCTTAGGCGGCATGGTCGGCCTCTGGTTTCATCTTAGTGCCAACATGGAATTTGAATTGGAAATGTATCCGACGCTAAGCGGGTTGGAACTTCTTTTCAAATCGCTGGGTGGAGCCATGCCAGTATTGGCACCTGGAGCGCTAGTCCAGCTAGGCCTGATCGGACTTCTTTATACTTACCAACACCCGTCCCTGACCCCAAAGCGAACAAAGGAGAATTAAGTATGCAGCGCGTCATTGCAGTAGCGGTTTTGACCATCTGTCTCTACGGCAGCAACGCCCACGGGCAGGTCGGCAAAAACGAAGCGGTCCTCAATCCCAACCGAGCGGACGCCGAACAGTTATTGGCCCTAACACAACTCGATTCGGCGTTGGTCGCGGGGATCATGGAGCGGCGCCCTTTTATCGGTATGGAAGCGTTCGACGTCTATTTGGACTCGACCCTAGTGGACTCCGTCCAAGCCGAATTGTATGTCGATCTCTTCCTGCCGATCAACCTCAATACCGCCAGCGACGCCGAGATGAAACTGGTGCCGGGCGTCGGCCAGCGCATGGCCCGCGAGTTTGCAGAATACAGACCCTACAAAAGCATCGAACAATGGAGAAAACAAATCGCAAAATACGTCGACAAAAAAGAACTGGCCCAGCTAGAACAGTACGTTTTCGTGCCGCTCGAACTGAACACGGCTAGCGAAGCAGATTTTCTTACGATCCCCGGCGTCGGCCAGCGCATGGCCCACGAGTTTGCAGAATACAGACCCTACAAAAGCATCGAACAATGGAGAAAACAAATCGCAAAATACGTCGACAAAAAAGAATTAGCCCAGCTAGAACGCTATGTATTTCTTGCAGAATAAGCGCTAGGGCTGGATTCCAGTGAGCCGCGCTGTGGATCCGCAACGATTTAACTCCTGCGGGATGTGGCTTGGCCGACCAAAAGAGGCAAGGGGTACGCCGCCGTGGATGCAGCGTAAAATTTCACAACCATGGCCAAAATAGATCGCAGAAAGCTCATTCTCGAGGAGGCCGCCCGCCTCTTCTCGGCCAAGCGCTTTGACGAAGTGCTCATGGACGACATTGCCCAGCAGGCCAGCGTCGGCAAAGGGACGATTTACACGTACTTTGCCGACAAGGAAGAGCTGTACTTTGCGGTAGTCTTTGAAGGGATCCGCCGGCTCAACGAGCAACTCCAGCGCAAGGCGAATCGCCAGCAGGACCCCGAAGAAGAACTCCGTCGGATGGTCCACGCCATCGTCTCCTTCTTCAACCAGAACCGCTTCTTCTTTCGCTTGATGTCGCACGAAGACGGCAGTGAGCGCGGCAGGGGCAAAAACCGCACGCGCTGGCGCGAGGAACGACGAATCCAGCTCGCAGCAATCGAAACGGTCCTGCAAAACGGCACTGAACAGGGCGTCTTCTCCATTGAGCATCCAAAGGTCGCAACCGCTATCCTCCGCGACATGGTGCGCTCCGTGATGATCCACGCGAAGGGCCTGAGCGTCGATGCGATGGTCGATACCATCATGCACATCTTCCTCCAAGGCGTGCGCAAGACGCCCTGAGCGACGTACGCGTTGTCTATGCGCCAAGGATAGTTTGGCCTCGGGCAAGACGGGCTTCTTACGATAGGGCATAGCAACCAACATGGGGCACCAATGCCCATTCCAAAATACTAGCCCTCAAAGGTCTCTGGCCCCAGTTCGGGGACCCATTTAGCTTCCTTACTTAAGATGAGCCGAATTGCGGTTTCGTCACCGGATACAGAACTATGGGCGCGATTATCAGGCTCAGGAGTATGTTCTATTTTGTGGCCATCAGCTCGTATGGGAGACGCCGTAAAATCAACTATACCATTATCCCCGGGCACCTTAGCTCGATTCTTAGTTTCCTCTGGTTTGGCATACTTTGACCAATCAACAGACAGGTCACCACCTTGGAACCTGAACACGCCGCCGGGCAACTTGCCTTGGGGAATCCCTGCGGCCTTCACTGTGGCTAGGTATATATTTTTATGGACGCGATAGTATAACCGAGCTGTATCGGGGATTTCTTCTATACCGTAGTTACCGGTTTGCATGGCTCATCCAGCAAGAGATATACCCCGGTTTAGGACGACTATCTCCACGGATGGAATGCCCGTACAGGTCCTTTCCGTAGTAAGTTACATTACCATCATCACAGAAGTTGATTAAAAGGTCGAAACGCTCTGTCTGCCACTGTAAATCTATGCTGCCGCCGCTAAATGGAACTATCCATACCTGCTTTACCACGCTCAATTCAGACTCGTCGATCAGCTCGAAGAGGAAATTGCGAATAGCATCGAGTATTTGTTGTTCAAAAGCCGGCGACCCCTGCCCATCCCAATCCTCTTCAAGAGCTAATATCCTTTCTTCAGCTTCATCTACAATTTTGTCAATGGCTTGCCTGTTAGTGAGTCTTATAAATTTTACGACAAAGACAGGAACACTTAGGCCCGACGGGCGATTGGCACTCTCTAAGGGCAGGCCGAACGGTTCCCGTATAGAGCAATCTGTATCAAAGTTGGACGGCCCCTCCTGCTGGGGAGGAAAGATCGAAGTTGGAATTTTTTTGACGTTCTCAGTCATTTCAAAAGCCTCTCTAGTAAGGAAATGAAGAACATCTGCTTTTCTGGCCAATGGTTGACGGCTTCTCGAAGAGTCGAGGCATCCATCGGCTCACCATATTCAAAGGTGCCGTTGACGACAACCAACTCTTCAGGTTTAGATTCTCCAGTTGGGTCTCTGTATTCTCCAACTCGAATCTCTGTTTGGCACAGCGCATCAACGGCCTCGAAGAACAACGTTGGAATCGCAGCGAATACTTTAGGTTCGGATTCATCTCCCAGCCAAGAAGGCAAGAATCGTTGGGCAATCCACAAAGTCGGATTTTTCTGCTTAATGGAAGCACTGTAGCAAAGTCTTAGCGTTCGATATGGGACAGAGACGTTCGACAAATAGGCTTCAGCCGGCTTATAGATCGGATAGTCCTCTTGAAAGGGACCGCCGATGTATTGACCTATCTGGAGCCTTTCAGGCTCCATTCTCCATTGAACGCCATTCCCATATTGCAAAACCGACTCTGCCAAAGAAGTCCTTGCACTCTTGATAATCCAGTCAGCAGGGACAATTTGCTTGGCGGCGAGAAAGTCCGGGGTAAAGGCCAAAGGGTTGTGATAGTTCGCAAAAATTTCGACTGTAACAAAATGGAGCAGATAGGGACGAGCTGGGCTGGAACCTTCACTTTTCATCTGCATTGAGTCCGAGGTCGTTTAGGTATTGGCCTATTATTTCAAGGTAGAAGTCCCGCTAGCCACGTCAAGGCTTTTCGACCTCATTGCGGTGGCGAGCCCAATAGCCTCCGCGTCGTTCCACAATCCCCTCAAAACTGCCGCTCCCCGTCAATAGCGGCATCCCAACGCTGTGAGTACAGGTAATCCAGCACAGCCTGCCTAGCGGTAGGCGAGCCAATCTGTTGCAGGGCACGAAGCGCGAACGCGCCTACGTGCCCGCAGGAATCATCGAGGGCCCTTAAGAGTTGGGGTTCTAACGGAGCGGCGGCTTGGCCGAGCTGGGCGCACGCTATCGCGGCGTTGGTCCGCACCTGATCGCGCGGCACCCAGCGGCGGACGGCTTCCGCCTGCCAGTCTGGGTGATCGGCCGAGAGCATGCGCCCCAAGGCTTGCACTGGTACGCCTTGCGCGATATAGCCCAGCGCGACGAGAGCCGTGCGCACCAAGCGATGCGAACCATCTTCGAGGCTCCGCGTCAGCGCTGGGACGGCGGCCGCCGCGTGCGAATCCATTTCGCCGAGCGCAAAGGCGGCGTTGACTCGAGTCCACTCGCTTTCGTCCGCCAACAGCGCACAAAGCGCCTCGACCGCAGGTTCGCCAACCGCCGCCAGTGCCTGCGCCGCGTCCTCCATATGAGTCGCTCCCTCGTTCCAAGCGGGCGGGACCTCGTGTTGGTCGGCCTCGCGACCAGCGGCGCACAACGCTTGGGCCAGTGGCGCGACCGCTGGCTCGCCGATTGCACCCAGCGCATAGGTCGCGGCCGTCCGCATGGCTTGGTGATCCGCACCCAAGCACTTGACGAGTATTGGCACAGCGGCCGCCGCATCAACGCCAAATCCAGCCAACTGCTGGGCTGCCGCCAACCGCTGCGCCAAGCCCTCCGCTGGATCGAGCTGAGCGATAAGCGCTGGCACATCCCCTGTGGCCTGTGGCCAGCTAGCGTAGCGATTCCGCTCGCCGCACAGCCAGTCCCACGTGTGCGCCCAAGCCAGTTCCAGATCGTAGGGCACCTCAATGCGTTGGGGCTTCTGCCAGTGTCTGCTTTTGCAGCCCCAAGTCGGTGCCGTCGGCTCGGAGGCCCGCATGTAGATGAACTTGATCATGTGCCGATGCCGCGGCAGCAAGCTGACGCCGGCGGCGTGGCCCACGTCGAAATGCGTCAGCGACACCGTACCGGCCCGACCGGCCAATGGCATGGCGCGCACCCGGTCTTCGTCGGTCAATCCGCGATTGAACTGCGTGCCCGGAATCACGTGCGTCGGCCCCAACTCAACCGGCGAATCCTGCGGATAGTACATGATCCGCGCATAGCGCAGATAGTGCTGGCGCGGATGGCCCATCGGCGTGTACCCATCCTGATGGCAGTTGCGACGCAGCCTTGCTTCGGCCTCGGCCGCCGGCACGGATTCCTCCACCGGCTTGAGGGGGTGGCAGTAGCGGTGCGGATGCTCCAAATAGTTCGGGCCTAAGACGCTGATGAGTGCGCCGCGCACCTCGGGCGAGTTGAGCACGTGGCGCATGGCCGGTACGCGCGGCAGGATGTTGTTGCCCGGGTTTGGCTCGGAGTCGATGATTTGGTTGAGCCGCTCATAGCACGCTTCGTGCGTCCCCGCGGGCACGGTCGGCTCAAAGGCCAGATAACCATTGACGATAAACTCGCGCATTTGCTCGTCGGTGAGCAGGACCGGATCGGCCATAGAAAAAGTCTCCTTTGAAAACTGCCGTTGCGCTTTCGCCTAAAGACGCGGCGATGAAGGCTACGAGAAAAAGGGTGGATAGTGGTTGGTGGCCAGCCCCAAGGCCGGGAACTAGCCGCGCGCCACTATTTTATTTATTTGCACCTTCAGGGCCGCGGCCTTTAACTCGGCATAGCGGCGCGGCGCGTACCGGGGCTGCTGGGTCTCGCGCAAATCAAAGCCAAAGGCGCGCTTGCTCAAAACGATAATCGGCGGCGCTTGAATCCGCTTGAAGTAATTGATCCGCACCTGACGCTCCACCCATTCGAGATCTTCGACCCAACTGCGCGCATCTGGGAAGTACGCGCGAAAGCACTCCGCGTCGTCCCATGCCAACCGCCTGAGCAACACGCCCTCGATAAACCACTGCAACAAATCGCTGCTGTGCCGCCGGTATTCGATAAACTGCCGCAGTACGGCGTCGTGGTATCCGTATTTGATCGGGTCGCCCAAGCCCTGCGTCACGTCTTGGGCCTCAGACAGCTCGGCGCTGGGCACCACCGAGCCATCGAGCAAGTTCTCTGGCACCACGGCGCGACCATAGACTTCCTCGTTGAGAAAGCGCGCCAACGCAAAGACTTGCACCTTGTACAGGTCGGCAATCGGGGCCACCGCGCCGCTGACATCCCCGTAGAGCGTGGCATAGCCCAAGGCGACCTCGGTCTTGTTGCCATTGCACGTAAACACGAGTCCATACTTGGCCGCTAAGCCAGAGAGCACATCGGCAAAGCGGATGCGCGCCTGTACGTTCTCATCCACCAACCGAGTGTACTCGCCCGGGCCCACGGAAAATTCCGCCCCCTGTACGAGCGCGGCGACAGCCTCGTACAGCGATTCAATTGGGCAGCAGAGGTAATCGACCCCTAGCGCGGCGCACAGCGAGCGAGCATTGTCTTGGGTAACGGCGGCGTTGAAGCGCGTCGGCATGTTGACCGCAAACACGCGCTCCGGGCCAAAGGCGCGTTCCAGCAGACAGCAAACCACGCTGGAGTCCACGCCGCCGCTCGTTGCAATCAGGAACTTGCTCGCCGCGCCGCGCACATCGTCCAAGTGCCGCAGCCCGGTGAGGATACCCGCGTACTGAGCTTCAACCTCGCTTTGGAGCGGTGCAACCTCGCCGCGGCCCGTGAGCACGAGCTGTTCCCGCCACGGACGCGCACGGCACGCAATGGTCCCACTGGCCACGTACGCGGTGCTGTCGCCATCGAACACAATGATGTTTTTGCCGTTGTTTTGCGCCCCGACTTGGTTGACATAGAAGAACGGCAGGGGCGAGCGCGCCAATATCTGGCGCACCACGCGGTTGCGCTTGTCGCTTTTCTGCCAAGTAAAGGGCGAGGACGAGAGGTTGAACACGGCCTCAGCACCACGGCCGCGATATAGCGCGAGCGTGTCGAGTGGCTGGCCGCGGTGGCAATAGTCTTCGCACCACATGTCCTCGCACAGTTGCACGCCAAAGCTAAAGGGCCGACCGTCCTTGAGCCGCACCTGATACGGATGTAGCCAGTCCTCCAGCGGCCGGCCCTCGGCCGCGGCCAGATGGCGCAGCGAGAAGAAGTGCCGGTCGTCGTCAAAAAATCGGTAATTGGGATGCAGGGTCTTGGGGTGGACGCCGCAGGGCAGCCCGGCCGGTGCGGCGGCACGCACCATGTATTCGCCGTTGGCACACACATAGACGGCATTGTACTTGCGCCGCCGCCCATCCTCTCCCTTGTGAACGGGATCCACGGCCACATTGCCAAAAACTACGGTCAACCCGGCACTGGCCCGGCAAATATCGTCGCTGTACGCGGCAAAATCCTCGACGTAAGCGTCCAGTTCCCACAAGTCGCCGAGGATATAGCCGCTGATGCACAACTCGGAAAACACCACGATCTCAGCACCGGCCTCTCGCGCCTGCGCGATAAAAGCCAGCATCCGCTCCGCATTCAGGTCGGGTCGCCCGGGCTTGACCTCCATCTGCACCAAGGCGATTGCGGGCAGGCCCATCAGACCATCACGGGGGTCCGCGCCTGATGGATGCACTCGGCCAACAGGGGCACGCCTTCGCGGATGGCTTCCAGCGAGGCAAAGCCAAAGGCGAGGCGGATGGCTGGCACGTCCTCGCGCCGGATGTGGAAGCCCTGCCCCCGCGCCACCACAATGCCGCGCTCGGCACACAAGGCCATCAGGCGACTGCGATCCACCTCTTCGGGGAACTCGATCCAGGTAAACATGCCGCCCACGGGCCGCGACCACGTACACAGATCGCCCGCATGCTCTTCAAGGCCGGCGAAAACGGCATCGCGCTTTTCCTTGAGGATGGCGTTGGTTGCGGCCACGTGCTGCCACAGCCGGTCGCGGAACAGGGCCGCGCAGCTAGCGGCCACCAGCAAGCTATTGCCCCCGTCGTAGCGGCGGTCGAGGACTCGCCCCAGCATGGGCGGCCGGGCCAACAGATAGCCCAACCGCACGCCGGGACCCAAAATTTTGGACAGCGAGCCGATATACAGGACATTGGGGCTGTCGTCGAGCGCGTAGAGGGCCGGCTCTTCCAGCCCTTCAAAATGCACGTCGCCGTAGCAGTTGTCTTCCACCACAATGGTATCATAGTAGCGCGCTACTTCGAGCAGTTCGAGGCGGCGCTGTCTCGGCATGACCGAACCGGTGGGATTCTGGTAGGTCGCCAAGGTATAAATAAAACGCGGCCGGACCCCCTTGCGGCGCAAATCGGCCAAAACGTCGGCCAGCACATCAACGCGCATACCCTGCTCGTCGAGCGGCACCCCGACCAACTCAGCCCCCAACCGCTTGTACGCGCCAATCGTCCCAGCATACGTCAGTTCCTCGGTGACGATCACATCCCCTGGCCCTTCCATCAGCGCCTCGGCTACCAGCGTAACCGCCTGCATGGAGCCGTTCATCAGCGCAATGTGGTCCGCGGACACGTCTAGGCCCTCCCGCTTGGATTCGCGCATGGCCATGACCTCGCGCAAGCCCTGATGGCCCAGATCGCCGGGATAGCGCACCAGCTCCGCGCCCAACTCGCGCACGGCCATACTCGCCGCCGCCGCCAACGCCTCCGTGGGAAACGAGCCGGGATCGGTGCGTCCACTGCCAAAATCGTATTTGCTCATAAGATGCTCCTTTTAGCGTTCCAATCGTTTGAGGCGGGGGTTTTCAGTAAGCCCCGGGATTCGTCCCCGCTTGGCGAGGGGGCGGCCATCTACCTCCTTGATGTCCGCGGTAAAATCTATCGCCGCGGCCGAGCTGATCGCGCTGCCGACGCCAAAGGCATCTACCGGTGCTCTTGCCGCCCGGAAATAGCGGATGCGCTCGGCGTCTAAGCCGCCGGAGACCGCGATCTTTACATGACGATGCCCGGCTTGGTCGAGCCGCGCCCGCACCTCCGCGACCAGTTCGGCGGTGACGCGGCCGCGCTCGCCGGGCGTGTCCAGCCGCACACCCCACAGCTTCTCTCCTAGCGCTTCTGCCAGCCGCAGGCTTTCTTCGGCTTCGTCTCTAAAGGTGTCAACCAAGGCGATCCGCTCGACCCTGGGGGCGACGTGGCGGTCGAATGCCTCTGCCGCCTTGAGCGTGTCGCCGAGGCACAGGATCAGGGCGTGGGGCATGGTTCCAGTTGCCTCAATCCCGGCGAGCGCGGCTCCATGCGGAGTGGCGCATCCAACGCATCCGCCGACGATGGCTGCGTATTCCATTCGGGCACTGACCTCCGGGTGGATGTGCCGAGCGCCGAAGCTGACAATCGGTACCCCATCGGCTGCGGCCACGCACTCGGCCGCGGCCGTGGCCCACCCGGTCTCGCTGCTGAGCATCCCCAACAGCGCTGTCTCGTACAAGCCGAACTGCCGGTAGGGCGCGCGGATCCGCAATACGACTTCGCGCGGCTCGATCCAATCCCCTTCGTCCAAACTCCACACCTCCGCCTCCTCGCCGAGCACCTCGCGCAAGAGGGCCTGCACCTCGCGCACGCCACAAAGCAGCGCACGCCGCCGAGTAAACACCTCCATCGCCACGACCGGATTAAGCTGCTCGGCCGCTAGAATGTCGCAACTGCGGAGGAAGTAAATATCCGCGTTGTCGCCCAACAGCGTCGCCGTCGAGGGTGCGTATAGGTCGCGCTTTGCCATCAGCGGTTGGGATCTAAGTACACCAGGGCTACGCTCTCGCTGTTGATGCCGCGCAGCACGTGCAGGTTGTCGCCGATGAACAGCGACTTGTCTTGCCAGTTCATAAGGTCTCCTTCGTTAGGGAGTGATGAAAATGCGGCCCCGACTACACTGTCGGAGCCGCCGTGATTGCTTGGGTTGCATCCTATTGGGAGCTAAGGAGTTGCTCTCGGGTGGTGATCGGTAGCGAGTAGAAGGCGGCCCGATGCTCTGGAATTGCTACCAGGTCGGCTATGTCATACTCGATCCGATCTTGATACCACCTACCATCATTCATTTCTATTTCGTTATTAAGCTGCATGGTCCCCTCGGCGCGTCCTCCCTTGTAGAGGTTAGCATTGATATAGACCGAAGCATACGTGATAGGTTGTATCGTTGACGGCACGGTCTCTGTGCTCAGCAGACTGGCCCAGTCTATTACGGGCTCAGCCGGTGGGGGGGGTGTCCTGACAACAGCCACCTTCCCTCGTGCTACATGCTCAGGCAGGAAAACCTCAAGGGAACCCCACACATCGACAGGATACCTTCTGGTGCTAACATCCCCAGTGGATATGTTTCCACGTATTGTTACGCCTTGAGGTGACATAGCATAATCATCAAAGAACCAAGTGCTACTCTTAGTTCCACTGATACTGATGCTCCCCCGGTGCTCACCCTGTATCGTCTCGTTCCATGAACCAAAAGCGGTCTCCAGGGCGTAGCTGAATACCAGCAAGATCGGCCTAGCTATCTTCGTCATGGCCGGCTTGCCCACATCAGCAAACGATCCGGCGATAGACACGCTACGTCCCTGCACACTGATTAGCAAGGATGTTCCGATTAGAAAGCGGGGGGTGCTTCGATCGCTGGGCGAGGTGTAAAACCATGCTTGGGCCGGGTTGCTTGAGACATTGATGCGGCCTACGAGGCCAGCGGTCCCATAACCATTAAACTCTATTACTGCTCTGGATTGGCGACTAGACCATCTGTCCCATGGAATAGACAGGCCCTCAACATTGAGGCCCTCCCCGGCTACTAGGGACGGCATAGCATAGACTATGCCCGTGGCGATCTCTCGGCAGGCTTGCTGGAACGCCTCGATCTCTCGGCTTTCCTCATCGTCCATCACCCCATCCCCATTGAGGTCACCTCCTTCAGGAAAAGCAGGTTCTACGGGGGTAGGCTCCTCTACGGGTGCTACTGCTTGTGTCGTATCGGCTTCGGCTGTTGTGTCGGGTGCTGCCGGTTCGGGATCGGGCTTCATCTCCCGGAACTTATCCATCATGTCACATAGAGAGCAATCGTCCGACTGCCTCTTGCTAGATGGCGCCGTGGGGGGGGGGGTACTGTTGCTCTCTGAGCAGGCGATGGTGCCTATCACAAACAACAAGGGTAGGATGCGCTTCATGGTTTTTGCTCCTTGGTTAGGTGGTTTTCTGAGGTTAAGGGTTACTGCGACACTAGGATCGCTAAGTCAACATCGTATGATCCCAACTCCATGGTGGTGCCATACCCCAAGAGCGTCCTTTCTGTGTCGGAAATTGCAAGATACCCTTCGCCAATGAGCAGGAAGGGCACTTGCATCTCGTTCCACTCGTACAGGGTCGACAACATGAACAGCATCATGTAGTCTACGGGCACGTAGGCTGCCTCCGCCGTCCCAGGACTCGTCATCTTGAAGTAAAGGGCTTGGAAGGTTGTGGGCGTTATCCGATCATCTTCTATGAAGATGGTGTTGGTATCATCATAGAGGGCATAGGATAACTCCAGTGCAATGATGGTTCCATCTTCCAGTGAAACAGTCTGTTTTTCAAGTGGCACCACTTCCTGCTGGGGTCCCATTGTCTTGGACGGGCCTTCGCAGGCGGTGAGGGTGAAGGCCAAGATGGCCAACGAAAAGACGATCTTCATGGTTTGTCTCCTTCGTTAGGAATAGGTTGGGTTAGGGAACGTCAGAAGGCCATCACGTCCATGAGGTTGGAGTTGGACTCCTTATGTTAGCGGTTAGTAACCTGTGCGCCGAGGATTTTTTCTATATGCCCCAAGGCCCACTCGTGTTGTTGGGGATCAAAGCTGGCCACGCAATCGGCCGGGACCTCGACTCGATAGTCGCGGTTGCGCAGCCCGGCCACAGTGTGCAGGACGCAAATGTCCGTGCAATCGCCCATCACCACGACCTTGTCCGGCGCTAACTCGTTCAACATCGCAGCCAGCTCGGTCCCAAAAAAGGCACTGTAGCGTCGCTTTTTGACGATTTGCGCGTCTTGGGCCAGCGACGCCAGCTCATCAATGATGCGCTCCTCCTCGCTGCCTGCAATACAGTGCGGAGAAAACATCTCAAACTCGCGGTCGTTGGCGGTGTGGCTGTCTTGGGTAAAAAACAGCGCGGCCCCAGCGGCCTTTTCGCGCTCGACCCGCGCGGCGATGCGCGGGATGATCGCCCGGGCGTGGTCACCGCAGTAGAGCGTCCCGTCTGGACGCATAAAGCCGTTCTGCATGTCCACGACAATCACGGCATTAGCCATCGCCTAGTCCTCCTATCTGCAAAAATGCAATCCGCCCAGCGCAATTCAAATCGGTTCGAGCTGCTCCCCCACGAGCCGCCGATAGTAACACCCCAACCGCGCCCGCCCATCTGCGCCCAACGTGTGACACGCTCCCTCTCCTTTGAGTCGGACGCGATACAGCAGCGAATTTTGCTCGCAGTTGACGCGGATTTCGACCAGTTCGAGCCCATTGCCCGAGGTCGCGCCCTTGACCCACAACTCGTTGCGCGACGTGCTCCAAAATGCGGCCACGCCCTCGCGCCGCGCATAGTTCAACGCCTCTTCATTGACGTACGCCACGATCAGCACTTCACCGCTGTCCGCGTCCTGTACCGCCACCGGCACCAAGCCCTCGCCACAGGCCGCAGCCCGCTGTACCTTGCCAAAATCCAAGGTCAACTGCGGCCCTTCCTCCACTTCCTCGGGCCTCCTATTCGCTTGTTCAACCACGGCGCTCTCCCATTTTCAAAGCCTCTTTAACTAGACCTTGCCGCCCGTTCCAAGTCAAGCCTATATTCGGCAGTGGTCAGTGGTCAGTGGTCAGTGATCAGTGGTCAGTGGTCAGTGATCAGTAATCAGTGGTCAGTGATCGGTTCTGATGCGTGGTCCTCTTGGTCGCTGGCCACCGGCCACCGGCCACCGGCCACTGACCACCGAAAGGCAACCCTATGCTACTCGACACGGCCTACGAAATCGCCACATCCAACATTCGCTTCGGTCCGGGCATCACCAAGGAGATCGGCATGGATCTCAAGGACCAAGGGCTGAAGCGGGTCATGGTTTTGACGGACCCAAACTTGCGCGAGCAAGCGCCCGTGCAGACGGCCTTGGCGGCCATGGCCGAAGCGGGCGTCGAGTACGCGCTGTTCGACCAAGTGCGCGTCGAGCCGACCGACGCCTCGTTCAAGGCGGCCATTACATTTGCCGAACAAGGGTTTGACGGGTTCGTCGCCATCGGCGGCGGGTCGGTGATGGACACGGCTAAAGCGGCCAACGTGTACACCACGTACCCGGCCGATTTCCTCACCTACGTCAACGCGCCCATTGGCCGGGGTGCGCCCGTGCCCGGTCCGCTCAAGCCGCTGATCGCCGTTCCCACCACCGCTGGCACCGGCAGCGAGACCACGGGCGTGGCGATCTTCGATTTCGTCGAGATGAAAGCCAAGACCGGCATAGCCCACCGCTACATGCGCCCGACCTTGGGCATCGTCGATCCCGACAACACGCGCTCCATGCCGCCGCCGGTGGCCGCCGCAACCGGCCTCGACGTGCTCTCGCACGCCTTGGAGTCGTACACGGCCCTGCCGTTTAATCAGCGGCCCCAACCCGACCGTCCCCAACTGCGGCCCGCCTACCAAGGCTCGAATCCAATCAGCGACTTGTGGGCGTTGGAGGCTTTGCGGTTGGTGGAGCGATTTTTGCCCCGCGCCGTGGCCGACCCCAGCGACGACGACGCCCGCAGCGCCATGTGCTTGGCCGCGGCCCTCGCTGGCATTGGCTTTGGCAACGCCGGCGTCCACTTGCCGCACGGCATGTCCTATCCGGTGGCTGGCATGGTGGAAAGCTATGCGCCCGAGGGATACGCTATCGATCATCCGCTGGTGCCACACGGATTTGCCGTGATCGTCAACTCGCCGGCGGTCTTTCGCTTTACCGCGCCGGCTTGCCCCGAGCGACATCTGCGTGCGGCCAGCGTCTTGGGAGCCGATTGTAGCGGAGCAAGAGCCGAGGACGCGGGCGCGATCTTGGCCGACCGCATCATCTTGCTGATGCGCCAACTCGGCGCACCCAACGGCCTCAGCGCCCTCGGCTACGCTAGCCAGCACATCCCAGCGCTCGTCGAGGGCACGCTGCCGCAGCATCGCGTGACCAAGCTCTCGCCGCGAGCGGCGGACGCCGAGCAACTCGCGGGGATGTTTGCAGACGCGCTGAGCTATTGGTAGGGAACTGTTTTAAGCAGGTCCTGCCATTTATTCCACAAATTCGTTGACAGTGGTTTTGTCGACGTCGTGAAAGGAGCGACCCGCCGCCGCGATTCGGTTGCAGCCATCAGACCGGACGTCGTTTTGGTCCCTAACCACCCATCGCTGTATCCTTTTCGCTACACTCCAGCCCCTCATAGCCCCTCCTGCCCCCTGAGCCGCAGCCTTGGCATGATTATTGCAGCGTAGGCATTGCCCTCACCGCGCTGAACCCGCTAATGCCTACTGGAGCACCATGGCCGAATTCGATACCATCGCCAAACACCTCATCCACACCTATCCCCGCGACTTCGCCCGCTTCGCCCTCCAACAAGACGACCTCGAAGTCCTCGACATTCTCGACACCGAACAACCCACCGTCGAGACCCACCGCACCGACAGCCTCATCCGCGTGCGCATCCACGACGAGGAGGCCCTCATCCATCACGAATTTCAAACCACCGACAGCAACCCCCCCATGCCGCAGCGCATGGCCGGTTACATCGGCCGCGGCATCGAGCAGCACGGCCTACCCCTCTATTCCAACGTCATCTACCTGCGCCCCAACGCCGGCCAGCGCGACCCGGGACACTATCTCCAAGCGCAGCATGGCTACCGCGTACTGGTGCAATACAAGGTGATTCGGCTGAGCCAACTGGACGGCCAACGCATACTCGACCGCGGTCTGATGGGCTTGCTGCCGTTTGCGCCGTTGATGCAACCGCCGACGGGGGTGGAGGCCGAGGCGTGGTTGCGTCAGTGTATCCACCGGGCGCAACAGGCCCCTCTCGACGAGCCGGTCAAAGCCAATTACTTGGCTGATCTTGCGATTTTGAGCGGGTTGGTGTATAACTTAGAAACGATTATGACCATCATTTCGGAGGCGACCATGTACGAATCGTCGGTAGTGCAGTATTTCACGGAAAAGGCACTTGAACAAGGCATCGAACAAGGCATCGAACAAGGCATTCGCGAAAGCATCCAAGCAGTGTTGGAACTGCGCTTTCAGCCCGAGGCCGTGCGCGGCGTGGTCGCCCGCTTAGGGGCCATCGACGAGGTGCCGCGACTCAAACAGTTGCACCGAGCGGCCCTACAGGTGACCAGCCTCGAAGCCTTTAGGTCCCTGCTAGACAAAGCTCAATAGGGGCACGGCGTAACGCACCGCATCAGGTTACTCGTCTCCACACACCCGCCCAATCGCCGCCCGAATCTTCCCCGCCATCCGCTCCACTAACTCTCGATTAGCGGCGACAAGCGACTGCTCGGCTTCGGCTTGCGCTAATGCACTATAATATCTGCGTGGCTGTTGGAATAAACACGAACCAATGAGCGGCTGGTCCCTTGATCGTTTAGCGGAACTTCCGGCTGATTCTATCTTTCCTGTAGTCGCTCATGGATCGGTTGTAGCTATCGTTTGCAGAAAGTCGCCGACAGTGCTGAAGACGCTGTGGTTCAAATTCCAATAGCCCTTCTGTGCGGCCACACCTACGGAAACATGGGGCTGGCACTTTGTCGTCAGATAGGCATGGGCGCGAGCTTTGTCTGGGTTCTTTTGGGACGTGTCTGGCAAAGGTTCGACGCACTTAAAAAAATCATCAATGCAGCGATTCACCGGATCGTCCGCAAAGGTCTCGCAAAGTAGCGTCTCAAGCATCCCTTGGCGATTATCCCCGGGTAGTATCAGCACCGTCACTGCCGGACTGATGCCAGTGCGCTCTGCAGGGCTGTCCGGCACAGGTAGTGTAACATTTGTAACATTCCGCAGGGCCGACTGAACGCTGCGGAATGCTCCGTCAGCGGATGTTTCCGCATCCCGCACAATGCCGAGACTCTGAACAGTCTGAAAATCCGGCGAGTTCACAAATGCACGAAGAAAACCACTCAGCTCACTCACACCGCCGAAATTCTGAAGCTGGATATTTGCAGTCGATTGATGCTTGATAAACGCTTCAAAGAAGTTACGCGGATCATTGCCTTCGACGAGAAGCTGGATCGCCGATTCAATCTGTATTGCTTTTGCCATGCTCAGCGCACCTCAAGGCCGTGTTGAATCGCGGCAGCGATTGAATCCGGTTCGTAGGTAACACAACGATTTTCCGCGTCTCCAGCTTCAAGCCGGTGTAGGAGAAAGCCATCAGAGCCAAGAGCTTGATGCGCTGCTTCTATACATTCAAAACTATGCGTGGTCGCAAATATCTGCGTACGGAACTGCTTGGCCGCTTCGTCAATAGCTCGCCAGACATCGGGCAGCACCGAGTGGTGAATACCGTTTTCAACCTCATCTATCAAAACGACGCCGTTCGGCATGAAAGCTATCGCCAAAACAATCCGGGCGATCTGAGTCATGCCGTCACCCATTGCCGACAGCGGCACCAGTTCGGACAATCCAATATCCCCCCAGATCATGGGTGTGCCGCTGGAGGAATTTTCCTCAATGCTCTGTAGATTCGGTTCGATGACCTGTAGTGCTTTTAAGAGCAAATCGCCCTGTTTCTTCTTTCTTAATTGTCCCAGCCTCATGGCATCTTCATAGATATTCCTACTCCGAGACAAGAGAATCGCCACAGGCAAAAGGATATTTATATTGGGTTGCTCGACTTTAAACTCCTGTCCCTCAATCCATATATGGCTTTTGATTTTTTTATTTTTAGAATCGCTATATTGGAATGTGAGCGAACGTTCGTCGAAAAGGTTCGTCGTCGAAATTCCATCCGTCCGCTCAAGGGGTATTTTGGTGGTGGGCTGTCGCTCCGCGGTGATCTTCAAAGTCAATTCACGCGATTTATAATATCCTTTAATCCCAATATGAAGTCCCATGTCCAAGTTGTAGAAGAACTGTTTCCAGAAGGGATCTCGCAGCGGAGCACCTAGTTCTATGCCCCGAATAACATTGGGATTTACGGCCATTTGTGCGTTTCCGGCACTGGATAGCAGAAACATTGCCTCAAGTAAGCTGGTCTTGCCGGAATTATTCTTACCGGCAATGAGATTAATCTGGCTCAATTGGTTAATTTTGAGCGCGTTGAAGCCGCGAAAATTTTGTATCTGCAAGCGTTTCAACATGGCTTTCACTCCTCGCTTATGTAGCAATTCTGAATGACTGAACAGTTTGAGGTTCGGATCGTCTCATTTTTATCGTTCTGCGGATCATAAGGTATCATACGGCCTCAAGCGGCGACAAATCTTCCTCTTTCGCAGGAGAAAGGTCATGGCTACCTTTGCGCCGGACCTCAGTAAATCCATGATGCGCGAGTATTTCGCATACTTTCCGGCCCGATAACACGCGCAGTCTAGCCAAACGCGACCTCCACCTGCGTTACATACACTTCCTCGTGCAGCCGATGCTCAATTTCAGCGGCTGAAGCCGTCTCGAAAAACAACTCCAACGCTTCTTTCAAGTTTTCCCGCGCCGCGGCCACGGTTGCGCCCTGACTAGCGATATCCAACTCAGGACAGAGGGCGACGTAGCCATCGCCTTCGCGCTCGATAATTGCTGTCCACTGTCTGGTCATCACGGGCTTCCTTCTTCTGAGTTCCTCGCTTCACCCTGCTCGTCTCCCCACACCCGCCCAATCGCCGCCCGAATCTTCCCCGCCATCCGCTCCACTAACTCTCGATTAGCGGCGACAAGCGACTGCTCGGCTTCGATTTCGGCGACAATGGCGCGTTGGGTTTCGAGTGAGGGGAGGGGGATTTGCAGATCACAAAACTTTGATTTGGAAATTTCTTTGAACGTACCGCCGCTAGCCCAAGCGTTCATAGTAGGCACAAGTTTCGTTATAGCAAAAGCGATATATTCGGGTATCGCCCGCAATGGGTTTTTGACAATAATGTTCTAAGAAGCGTTTTTAAAATTCATTTTTTTTAGCGATTCGCTTGAGTATCAAATGGATCATCGCGATTTGGATAAAGGCTTCACTATTGCAAGTTAGGTGCTCGTAGTCTTTGGCATGGACTCGATAGTTGAGTAGCCAAGCAAACGTTCGTTCGACGACCCAACGACGAGGGAGCACCTCAAAGCCGGAGCCTTGTCTGGATACGACTTCAAGGTCTATTTTGTGCGTTTTTTTTTTGAGCCACCCATTGCCTAAGCGGCGCGCCTTTATAGGCTCCATCCACCCACAGCTTGCGTAACCTTTGTACCGTGGGTGAAAAGTAGGTTTTCAACAAGGTCTTCAAGCCGTCGGCATCCGAGGTCGAAGCAGCGGTCACCACACACTCAATCAGACGACCCTCGGTGTCGACCAACAGATGGCGTTTGCGTCCTTTAACCTTCTTGCCGGCATCGTATCCAACACTTTTACCTTGGGTGGCCGTGGTAACGCTCTGCGCGTCCACGATCCCCGCCGACGGGGTCGGTGCCCGGCCGTGCTGGATGCGATCCTGCCTGGTTAGGGCGTCGAGTATCTGTGGCCAAACCCCTTGTTGACGCCAGCGATTGAAGTAGCCATACACCGTTTGCCAAGGCCCAAAACACCGCGGCAGCATCGGCCAAGGACACCCGGTTTTAGCCCGATACAGTAGACCATTCATCACCAAACGCACCGCCCGAGGTGGCCGACCCGGACCCCCTTGACGCCAACGGCCCCGAGGCAGCAGACGAGCAAGTAACAGCCATTGTGCATCGGTCAAATCCGTCGCATATTCTACACCGGGCGTACCCATATATAACCCCCCTTTCAGGCTTTGTGATGAAACCTAAAGGTCGGTTCATGGGTACGTCCTTTCAAGGGAAAATCAACTAAAAGTGAATTTTAAAAAGGCTTCTTAAATCCCTGATTGGTCGCCAACGGTATTCGATTAATGCCAATTCGACCTATTGTAGCACGAGTTGAAACAACGACGGAGTTTTCGGGAATCAGTTTCGCCGACGACTTAGAAAGGCCGATTTCGCTAATTGTGCGTTGTGTAGTTCTAATCTCAGCGACAAGTTCAGTTGGTGATAAATCGACTAATGTTGCCCACGGTATACCTCCATCCCAATATTCTTTTACACTGGACTTCGGCGTACCACCGCTTTCAATGCAAAAAAGCTCTAAGTCACCTAAAGAAACCATCGGCCACTCAGGATCAACCACAATCTGCGGCCGATAGTTATCAATCACCGCCCGCGCCCCATCCATCACCCGCTGATACCCCTCAATCTCCGCCACAATCTCCCGCTGTATTTCTAGCGGTGGCAAGGGAATTTGGATGCTCTCAATGTCGCCTTTGTTTATTGATGCAAACGCAGCTCCGGTACTACCAGTTATTTCTGATTCTATGCTATGCAGAACGTAAAAGATATAGGTTGTGATTACATGACCTTCCATCGGCCTAATTGCAGCTAGCCCCCGGCCTATACAAATCTTCTGAGTGGTAAGGTTGACAGGTCCAACAGGAGCACGAACCGACATTAGAATATCACCGTCCTCGGCGAACCTTTGCGGGTCAGTAGTCCATTTTGTAGGCTCGCCAATGAACATTCGACCGAATTCGGTTTTCCCCTGATAGAACGGCACTCCAACACCATTTTCGTTGTAGGATTTTCCCGGTGGTGATTGGCCAGCGACGACTTCCGCTACTTTACCTAATGCCACGATAGGAAAATGCGACATACGAGCACTACCTTCCCGATACCTCTCCCCACTCAAATTCCACTCCCCCCCCTCCGCAATCTTCTCCTTCTCAGCAATCAACCCAAGCCCAGTTGGTTCCGCCACACCATGAGTCCCCACCCGCAGCCGCTCCAAATACTCCCCCAACTCCGCCCTCACCTTCGGCAAATCATTCGCGTCAATTGCTCGCCGCTGCGCCCCCAAATCAAACCCATCATTCTCCACCTTGAAAAAAGCCACGCGATCCGTCTTTTGCGCCAGTGCCTTGTCCAGCAGCAGAATAGAAGTCTTAACCCCCGAATACGGCTGAAACACGCCCGCCGGCAGCGAAATGACCGCCACCAAATAATTCTCCACCAGCATCTTGCGAAGCTGCTTGTGTGCATTCTGGCTCTGAAAAATGATCCCCTCTGGCACGATAACCCCAGCCCGCCCCACCGGCGTCAGATGCTCGGCAATGTAATCGACGAACAGCACCTCGCTGCGTTTGGACTCCACCGAAAAGCGGCGATGCGGACGAATGCCACCCTTCGGCGACATAAACGGCGGATTAGCCAAAATCACATCGGCATATTCGCTCCAGCGCTCCTCGCTCGTCAAAGTGTCGTATTCGGCAATATGCGGATCGACAAAACCATGCAAATACAAATTCACCAGCGACAACCGCACCATATCAGGCGAAATGTCATAACCCTTGAAGTTCGCCGCGAGTGCCCCCTTCTCGTCCGGCGTCAGCGTACTGTTACCCTCGCCGTCCGTATTGGCCTTGAGAATGTGCTTGTACGACGAAATCAGAAACCCGGCCGTACCACAAGCCGGATCGAGCACCGTTTCGTCTTTTTTCGGATCGATAATGGCGACGATAAAATCAATAATATGACGCGGCGTCCGGAACTGCCCGGCATCGCCCTGCGAACCAAGAACCGACAGCAAATACTCAAAAGCATCGCCCAGCCGCTCGCTGTGATCGTACGCAAACTCGTCAATAACCTTGAGAAAAGCGCGCAAAGTTTCCGGATCGCGGTAGGGCAAATAAGCGTTGTTGAAAATGTCGCGGAACAGCGGCGGAATGCCCGGATTTTCCGGCATCCGAGCGATCGCCTCGGCGTACAAATTCAACGTCTCGTGACCGCCCAAACCAGCGCGCACCAGTTGCGGCCAACCATAACGCGCAAAATCGCCAGCAAAAAACGCACGCTCCCCTCCCAATTCCTCACTCTCGGCGTCAATATCGTCCATAAACTTGTAGATCAGCGCGATCGTAATCTGCTCCACTTGGCTCTTCGGATCGGGCACCTTGCCGACGAGAATATCGCGGGCCGTGTCAATGCGGCGTTTGGTAGCGGTATCGAGCATGTTAAGTCCGATAAGCGAATTCCGCCCCGATCTTCCAAACCCCCTTCTCGCGAAAAGCGGGAATGGTCTGGCGACGAGCGGCGTTGGTGATTGCCGGCGCCGAGAGGCCATGCTGCTTGATATAATCCGACAGCCGCATAATAGCCTCCCCCTGCAAATAACTCAGCCTCTTGTGCAGCGACTCTACGAGTGCCAACGCCAGCATATCTTCCATCGTCCTAGTCGTGCGGCGGTCCTCATAATCCCTAAACGCCTGATAGTATCGCTCCTTTTCCGAGTTGCGAATAATAAGACGCGGCAAGCCAAGCTGGATAAGCTGAAAGTTGATGAGCACCCGCCCCAAGCGGCCATTGCCGTCGCAAAAAGGATGGATGGTTTCAAAATCTAAGTGAAATCGGGCGATTTTATCGAGGAAGTAGGAGCCGAGATCGCTGGAATACTCGACGAGGACCGCATCCATCATGCGCTCGACATGCTCAGGTGCCGGCGCAATATGAGTGCCCACCCGCACGTATTCCCCCGGCGCGCGAAAGCGGCCAGCAATGGCATCATTAATGCCGCCGATGAGCATCTGATGCAAGAGTAGTATTAGGTCTTTGCTCAGCTCGCTGTCCCTAGCTTTGCTGCGTTTGTATTCCGTGACGCGAGCTAGGTTTTTGGCCTCAAAGACTTCCCGCACAGACACCTGGCGCGACAACATCTGCTCCAGCAGAATTCGCTCGGTCTCCTCGAGCGTGAGGGTTGAATTCTCAATCGCGTTCGAGTTGTACACGCTCTCGGCTATCTCCACTTCATCGATCATCGACAGCAGCGATTCCTTGCCTCGGCGCAAGCTATCGTACGCTCGTTTCAATTCTTGGATGCGGCTTTTTATCGGCTGGGTAATCGCCATGTCATTATGGTATCGCATTCACGCTATATCGGCAAATATCCGTGAATGAACCGGCAAAAATGAGCGTCATTCACGGTTTTTTCGGATAAACACGTGAATCGCAAGGCTTCCTACGAGACGAACTGATTCAACGACACGTAATCCTTGACATACTCGGGCACAAGCCGGCGGTACGGCTCCGGCACCGCGCGAAAATCGCGGTACGAAAAAGCCGAATTGGTCGCCAAGGCCGCGAAACGCCGATTCTCAACAAGGTCTCGGGTCTGCCCACTGGTCAGGTACGCCTTGAAGTACGCCCTAATCGCCGCAATGGACTCGGCCTCGTCGGGCTTGTAATCGGCGACGAATTTGGCGAATTCCTCTTCGAGCAACTCGTCCCTCGACTTAAAACGCGGAATGAGATCAAAAACCTTCTCCAGTATCTCGCGCAAGGTTACGCGCCGATCCACGGCCGCGGCTTGGCGCAACTTAGCCAAGGTGTAGTATTCCTCGGGCTGGTCGAAAACCTCCCGATTCACATAGTCAATAGCGCGGTCCCATTGGCCAGCCTCAATAGCTTGGGCAATAAAGTCATTTTCGCGCACCTCATCGGCAAAGCGGTCGAAAAACATCCGGTCAATTCTCATCCCCTCAGAGCCGATCTGCTCTTGCTCAATCGTCGCAAGAAAGTCGCTTCCCAAGTGCTCGTACGCGCCGGCATATACAACCGGCCTTGAATCGTCCTTTTCCCCAGCACTTGGACCGCGCGGTCGCGGCAGTTCCAACACCTCGTCGTAGTTGAACTCATGCTCGAAGTATTGGCAGTTGCCGAAAAAGTCGAACAGCTTGAAAGTGGTCTTCGCCGGAGCCGCGCCAACGTCTGTGGCGCGAGGCCCTATCAGTTGGTCGAGGAAGTTGTGCTTCCGAGTGCCGCGCCCCTTGATCTGGACGAAATCCGTCGGCGAAAATATCGGCCTGAACAGGCCCAAATTGAGAATGTCGGTGCAGTCGTAGCCAGTAGTCATCATGCCGACGGTTACGCATATCCGCGCCTTACTCGTGCGGTACTCGCGCCTAAAATTGCCGGATCCGCCGAGGTTGTTGTTGGCAAAGTTGACCGCGAATCGCTGGGCATCCATCACCTGCGACGTAACTTGCACCGCAAAGTCCGACTGGTACTGACCCGGAAACATGCGGTCGGCGATCTCATTGAAGAACTGCGTTAGCTTGGCCGCGTGCGGCTGGCTCACCGCAAAGACGATGGACTTGCCGATCTCCCCGCTGATCGGATCGCGCAGCGCATGCTCCAAAAAGGTCCGGCAGAAGACCGCGTTGGTAGCTTCCGAGAAAAACTCCCGCTCAAAGTCGCGCTTTTTGAACGCTTCCTCCTGCGGCTCGCCTTCATCATCGGCAAAAGACACCACAAAGCCCCCGTCAGCGAGCAGCTCGGTGGTCACCTCGGTGCGTACGTCCACGACCCGAGGGTTGATCAAATGCCCATCGCGCACCCCGTCGAGCAACGAATAGCGAAACGTCGGCTCGCCACGCGCGCAGCCGAAGGTGCGGTACGTGTCGAGCAGCAATCGGCGTTCCACCGCGCGCGGATCGCCGCTCGCATGAATGCCTTTGAGGTAGTCTCGCGGCGTCGCAGTCAGCCCCAGCTTGTACCCAACGAAGTAATCGAATACGGCGCGGGCGTTGCCGCTGATAGACCGATGCGCCTCATCCGAAATCACCAAGTCAAAGTCCGTGGGCGAAAACAGCGACTGATACTTGTTGTTGAACAGCAGCGACTGAACCGTCGCGACCACAATGTGCGCCCGACGCCAGTCGTCGCGTTTCTCCTTGTAGATGACCGCGTCAAAGTCGTGCGCCAAGTACGGGACAAACGACTTGTTCGCCGCTTGGTCTTCCAACTCCAGCCGATCGACCAAGAAGAGAACGCGGCGGGCGTTGCCCGTGCGGAGAAACAGCTTGATGACAGCGGCCGCCACCAGCGTCTTGCCGGTGCCCGTAGCCATCTCAAACAAGAATCGGTCGCGTCCGGCTCGGACGGCCCGCTGCAAGCTGCGAATCGCTCCTAGCTGGTAGTCGCGCAAAAAGCGCAAGCCATGCGTCTGAATGTATCTGGAACGCTCGGCCGCGTCGCGCCACCCGGCCTCGGCCGCGTAGTTGGGCCGCTGCGTGAGGACGATGTAGTCGTCGCCAACCCGTTCATCTATCAGGCGCTGCGGATTGGGCGCGACCTGTTTGTACCTCTCCACCGAATCCGGCGCCGGGAAGGCCGTGATGATATGCGGATTGCCGCGCTCTAAGTCCCAGAAGTAGTGTAGATTGCCGTTGGATAGGATGACGAAGCGGCAGTTCAGCGAGCGGGCGTAGCGCCGGGCCTGCTCCTTGCCGACCAGTGGATTCTTATCTTCGGACTTGGCCTCCAACACGACCAGCGGGAATCCCCGGTCGTCGAGGATCAGGAAATCGACAAATCCGCGACTGGAACGCTCAAAATTATCGCCTAAGCTATCGAGATCGTCGCGTTTGAGCGCGACGTGCGCCTCCAAGCGGATATTGGCCGATCCAGTATCGTCGGCGAAGAATCGCCAACCAGCGTTTGCGAGCAACTGGTCGATTTTGCGCCGAGCCGCCGCCTCGCTCATCCCCCACCCTCCTCCACCAACACCGGCTCCCGCTCCAAGCGAATCCCAAAGGTCTGCTCCACCCCCGCCCGAATCTCACCGGCCAAGGCGAGCACTTCGCGGGTCGTGCCGCCGCGATTGACTAAGGCCAAGGCGTGTCGCTCCGAGATGCCAGCACCGCCCCTTTGTAGCCCCTTGTGAAATCCCGCTTGCTCGACGAGCCAAGCGGCCGGCACCTTGACGCCAGCCGCATCGGGAAAGCTCGGGACCTTGGGATAGCGGCCCTTCAACGCAGCAAACGCTTCCGCGTCCACGACTGGATTCAAGAAGAAAGAACCGACCGAACGGGCGTTGGGATCTTGCGGGTCAATGACCATGGACTTACGGCGGCGGAGTGCCAGCACGGCGTGGCGCACCGTGGCTAAGGTCGGCTGATCGCTATCCACGTGCCGACGCAGCTCGGGGTAGCGGATGTGCGGCTGGCCGCTGGCGTCCAAGCGATACGTCACCGAGGTCACGATAAAGCGGTCGCGGTCGGCCCCCTTAAAGCGGCTCTGACGATAGGCAAAACCGCATTCGGCCGGGGCCAAGGCGATTTCCGCCAAGGTCTGCCGGTCGAGCGCCCGTACTGCCGCGATGGTGTCTTTTACTTCTTGGCCGTATGCGCCCACGTTTTGGATGGGCGTTGCCCCCACCGACCCGGGGATACCCGACAGACATTCCACGCCAGCCAAGCCGCGCTCCACGCAACACTGGACAAAACCATCCCAATCCTCGCCAGCCGCTACCTCGGCGGTCGCGCCATTAAACACTACGCCGCTGAGTCCCACTTTGAGCACCAAGCCGCGGTACCCCGCGTCGGCAAACAGCACGTTGCTGCCGCCGCCGAGCACTTGCACGGGCAGGCCCGCGGCCGCCGCCCACGTCAAGCAGGCGCGCATCTCGTCTAAAGAGGAACACTCGGCCAAATAGCGCGCCGGGCCGCCGAGGCCCATAGTGGTGAAGGGAGCGAGCGGGATGTTCTCGCGGAGGATGCAGGACGGCTTTTCCATGGAGCGACGCCTCGTTTTGCATGTATGAGCATTTGCGTTGTACTGAATATAGGCAGAATATAGGCGTATCACGCACAACACCGGAGCACGCGATGAAAAAGACCCTCTACCTTGCCAGCCCGTATGGCTTCTCGCCCCATTGGAAGGAGCGGCTCCTGCCCCAGTTCATCTCGGCCTTAGAGGCCTTGGGCGCTGAGGTCTGGGAGCCTTTTGCCCGCAACAACCAAGTCGATCTTTCCGCGTCGGGCTGGGCCTATCAAGTCGGTCGAGCGGACCTGCGCGACGTGGTCGAAGCCGACGCAATCTTCGCCATTGTCAACGGCACGCCGCCAGACGAAGGAGTCATGGTCGAGTTGGGGGCGGCCATTGCCCTCGGCAAGCCGACCTTTCTCTTCCGCGACGACTTCCGCCGCTGCACGGATTCAGAAAACTACCCCCTAAACCTGATGCTGTTCACCGGGCTGCCAGAAGACGGCTGGGAAGCCTACTACTACACATCGCTCGCCGAGATTAGCGCGCCCGACAAGGCCCTCGCGCACTGGCTGCGGGACGAACCGAGCTGATCCGTGCGCACGACCATTCCCCCCAATCAGCTTCAAGACCCAGCGGTTAAGGACGCCGAAAAAGCCTTGCGCGCCTGCGTCCACTGCGGCTTTTGCAATGCCACCTGCCCCACTTACCTACTCACCGGCAACGAACTCGAAGGCCCGCGCGGCCGCATTTACCTCATCAAAAACATCCTCGAAGAAGGCATCGCCCCGAGCCGCCAAACAGTCGAGCACATCGACAACTGCCTCGGCTGCCTGGCGTGCGAGACCACCTGCCCGAGCGGCGTGGATTATTCGCTCCTCTTGGAAACGGTCCGGCCGCGGCTGGATCAGCTGGTCAAGCGGCCCTTGATGGATCGCCTGCTACGCGCCATGCTGACGCGGATGCTGCCCTACCCTGGCCGCACGCGCTTGGCGCTCAGAATGGCTGGGGTGGGCCGCGCACTCTCCTTCCTGATGCCCGGCGTCGTGCGACCCCTGTTAGCCATGGCACCCAAGCGCTTGCCGCGACGATCCGCGGTAGCCCGGCCCGGGGTCGTGCCTGCCGAAAACAGCCGTCAGTTGCGCGTGGCCCTGCTCACCGGATGCGTCCAACAAGTGCTGGGGCCGCACATCAACGATGCGACCGTGCGGCTGTTGACCCGACTCGGGGCCGAGGTGGTCATTCCGCCGGACCTGGGCTGTTGCGGCGCGCTGACTTTCCACCTCGGCGAGCGCAAGCGCAGCCTCAAGCTAATGCAGCGCGCCATTGAGGTTTGGCATCGCGCGCTAAACGAGGGTTTGGACGCGATTGTGCTCAACACGTCGGGATGCGGCACAGCCATCAAAGAATACCATCACATCTTTCGCCGCGATCCCCAGTGGGCCGACAAGGCCAAGGCGGTAGTGGAGCGAGTGCGGGATGTGTCTGAGGTGGTGGCGCAACTCGGATTGGGCCAAGCGGGTCGCGCACCGGCCCTGAAGGTAGCGTATCACGACGCCTGTTCGCTCCAACACGGTCTGCACGTCACCGCCCCACCGCGGCACCTGCTGAAGGCGGCGGGCTTTGAGGTCGTCGAGATACCCGAGGGCCATATCTGCTGCGGCAGCGCCGGCACGTACAACATGCTGCGCCCCGACTTGGCGCAAAAGCTACAAGCGCGCAAAGTAGCGCACATCGCCAGCGTTGCGCCGCAGGTCGTGGCGGCGGGCAACATCGGCTGCATAGAGCAAATCGCCGCCTGCGCCGCGGTCCCGGTCGTCCACACCGTCGAACTGTTGGATTGGGCAACGGGCGGGCCGCGGCCAGCCATTTGGAGACGCTGAGCTCGTTTTCGGCGGCCTTGATCCGCAGCCACCGAGCAACATCCTCTGGTAGGGTGATGGTGATATTCTTCATGCTATACCTCTAAAATCTGTAGAGTATTGGTGAACCAAAGACGGTCTCTGTAACACAAGAATAGTGGAACAATCGCGTCAATAAAGCGGCGATCGCCGACAAGGGTCAGAGCTTCCCTACGCCCGTTGCTCGTCAGAAGCAATGCGGCCGTCGTGGATGCGAATCAGCCGCTTGGCCTGTTGGGCAACAACCGGATCGTGGGTCACCAAAAGCACGGTGTTGCCCTCTTCTTGCAGGGCGGCGAAGAGGACCATGATCTCCTCGCCGGTGCGGGAGTCGAGGTTGCCGGTCGGCTCGTCGGCCAACAGCAGCGAAGGCCCGTTGGCCAAGGCGCGGGCAATGGCCACCCGCTGACATTGGCCGCCAGACAGCTCGGTCGGACGGTGCGTCATGCGGTCGGCCAAGCCAACCCGCTCCAGCACCTCAATCGCCCGGGCGCGGCGCACCTTGCGACGCTGGCCATTGTAAATCAGCGGCAGCTCGACGTTTTGCAAAGCCGACGCGCGCGGCAGCAAGTTGAAGGTCTGGAAGATGAAGCCAATGCGGCTATTGCGCACTTCGGCCAGTTCATTGGCATTCATGCGCGACACATCTGTACCCGCCAAGCGGTACGCCCCCTCGGTCGGCGAATCCAAGCAGCCGAGAATGTTCATCAGCGTGGATTTGCCCGAGCCAGAAGGCCCCATCAGCGCGACGTATTCGTTGTCCTCAATCGCCAAATCTACCGACCGCAAGGCGTGTACTTCTTCCGTGCCGCGCACATATACCTTGCTAATGCCATTCAGTTCGATCAGCATGAGATCACTCCGAGCGCAACGCATCCACCGGGTCGAGCCGCGAAGCGCGGGCCGCTGGATAGATGCCAAAGAACAAACCAACCGCAATGGACAAGGCCAGCACCAGCAGCGTAGCCTCCAGCGAGACAATGCTGGGAAAGCTCAATTCGCTGTAATGGGTAATGACGCGCGCAATGCCCTCGCCCAGCCCATAGCCCGCAGCCACCCCGAGCGCACCCCCGGTCAAGCTCAGGGCCATCGCCTCGATCACAAATTGCCACAGCAGCGTCACCGGCTTGGCACCGAGGGCCTTGCGGAGGCCAAGCTCGCGGGTGCGCTCAGCCACCGACACCAACAAAATGTTCATAATGCCAATCCCGCCGACCAACAGCGAAATCCCCGCAATCCCACCCACGACCAATTTCAACAGCAAAATGATTTGCTCAACCTGCTCTAAGATGCTGCGGCCGCTGATAATCTGATAGCTCGCGTCCGGGCCGTGGTGCTTTTTGAGTGCCGCTTCAATGGCCGTGGCAATGCCGGGCACATCGTCGGCCTCCTCGGCGTGGGCTACTAAGCCTTGGATATACTTGTTGCCGGCGAGGCGGCGCTGGGCTGTCGTCACTGGCACCAGCACTTGATCGCCCCAGTTTTCGCCAAAGATCTGGCGATCCTCCATGAGACCTACAACCGTAAAGCGCTGGCCGTTGATCTTGAGCTCGCGGCCCAAAAAGGCGGCCAAGCCAAACACCTCCTCGCGCACCTTTTGCCCAATCACGCAGACCCGGCGCAGCTTGTCCAAGTCGGCGTGGATGAGGAAGCGGCCCTCGGCGACCGGCCAGTTGTACACCGCGGCAAATTCGGGCAAGGTCCCGGCCGCTCGGCTCTGGTAGCTGGCCTTGCGATAGCGCAGATTGGCTCCATTGTTCATCGAAGGCAAGACCGCGGCTATGCGGTCGGAGGCTTGCTCAATAATCGCCAGGTCGTCCAAGGTCAAAGGCTTGGCGTGCGGATTGGGCACCCAGCGGCCGTCCTTGAGCTGCATGTATTGCGGCGCGACCATCACAAACTCCGCCCCGCCCAACTTGCCGAACTCGTCGACGACAAACTGCCGCATCCCCTCGCCAATGGACACAATGCCTACTACCGCGCCGACCCCGATCGTCATGCCCAGCAGAGTCAGGGCCGTGCGCAGCCTGTTGACCCAAATTTGCCCGAGGGCAATGCGGATGGATTCGAGGAAGATCACGTGCGGCGCAGCGCGTCTACCGGGTTGAGCCGCGCCGCACGCCAGGCCGGATAGACGCCAAAGAAGATGCCGACCGCCGATGAAAAGCCGACCGCCCACAGCACGGATTCGCCCGAGACAATGCTGGTAAAAGGCGAACCGGGCGCGAGTTGCTGAATGACGAAGGCCGCCCCCAAGCCCAAGCCCAAGCCACTGAGGATGCCCAACAGGCCGCCGACCATGCTCAAGACGACGGACTCGGCGAGGAACTGGCCGAGGATGTGGCGCGGCTTGGCCCCGAGGGCCTTGCGGATGCCGATTTCGCGGGTGCGCTCGGCCACCGACACCAACAGAATGTTCATAATGCCAATCCCGCCGACCAACAGCGAAATCCCGGCGATCCCCCCGCCCACTTGCTGGAGGACGCGGAAGAACTCATTGGCATTGTCTATCTGCCCTTGGCTGGTTCCGACCTCAAACTCGTCGCCGTGCTCGTGGTGTCGCCGGAGAACGCGGCGCACCGCAGCGACGACCTGCTCGACGGCATCCAAATCCTCGACGAAAAGCGTGAATTCCGAGAAGTGATCCACGCCTTGCAGCCGCTTTTGGGCCGTAGTGTACGGGACCAACGCGACATGACCCTCGCTCTGGCCAAAGCGAACGCGCTCGTCGAGCACGCCAACGACCACGTAGCGGTCGCCGTTGAGCAGAATCTCCGCGCCGAGCGGCTCGGCCTCCTGAAAAAGGTCTTTATGTACATCATCGCCGATCAGGCAAACTTGGCGGGCGAGGCGCAGATCGTCCGCGCTCAGCGGCCGGCCGCTGGTCACCGGCCAGTTGAAGCCCTCGTTGAACGCAGCCGACGTGCCCGTATAGCTCGTCTGTACGGTGGTTTTGCCGCGCTGGAGCTCGGCGTTGCCTTGAAGCTGGGGCACGAGGGCGTAGAGTTCGTCGATTTCCCGCTGCATGGCCGCCATGTCGGCCTCGGTCAGGTATTCTTGCCACGGGCGGCGCACCCAGCGGCCATCCTTGCGCACCCATTGGCGCGGCGGCTCCACCTCGATCATGCCCGCGCCGCCGCTGAAGACGAATTGCGCGATCACCTCGCGGCGCAATCCCTCGCCCAGCGACACCACCGCAATAATGGCCGCCACGCCAATGACAATGCCCAACAGCGTCAACAGCGAGCGCAGCTTGTGCGCCCGAAGCTGACCCAAGCCGGCAAGGAGGGGTTCGAGAACGGTCATTGGCGTTTTTTGTCCTTCGGAGCGAAGATGCAGCGATTGAGCAAGCGTTAAAAATAAGCCCGGTACAGCACAACCCCAAAACGGCACTGAGAATTCTTTGGCCAATTGGGCTGAAGACGGCCAGTCCCTACTTGAAAGAGACAAAATTGCGCCGCCGACTCGCATTGACTAAATTTATTCAGAGTTCATTGACTAAATTTCTGAAATAAACGCAACTATTGCTATTCTATGAACTTAGCAGAATTTCAGATCCACAATAGTCATCTCGATGGTTCCTTTTCCGACCTCGACCCGCACCTCAGACGCCTGCGAACTCAGCCCCTAATCTACCGCTTTCCCCTCCTCGACCGTCTGCCGCGCAACCAGCCGGGCATTTACACGGTGGGCGGCGGCCGTCAAATCGGCAAAACGACGCTACTCAAACAGTGGATGGCCGACCTGCTTGCAACGGGCCTTGACCCAACCCGTCTGCGCTTCTTCACCGGCGAACTCATCGACGATCACCACGCGCTAGTGCGCTTGGTATCGGCTCTGCTGCGGGAAATGCCCGCCGAGGGCCCGCGCTATATCCTGCTCGACGAAGTGACCTATATCGCCGGTTGGGACAAGGGAATCAAGTATCTCGCCGACGCCGGCTTGCTCGAAGGCGTCGTCCTGATGGCGACCGGCTCGGATATGGCGGTCATCCAAGAGGCCCGCATGCGTTTTCCCGGCCGCCGAGGACGAGCCTCGGTGGTTGACTTTCACCTCCATCCTCTCAGTTTTGCCGCGGCTGTGGGTCTAAAGCGCGCGCTGAGTAACCCAGCGTTGCTGCAATTAGCACAGCCTAGATCGCCGCTACCTGCCGCAACCGAGCAAGTCCTGCGCGAGGAATTGCTCGCCTATCTGGTCCACGGCGGCTTTCTCACCGCCATTAACGATATGGCCCGCCACGACCGCATCCTCCCGGCCACATTCGCCACGTACAGCGACTGGATACGCGGCGATATGCTCAAACGCGGTAAGCAGGAACACTATTTGGGCGAAGTGTTAGCCGCCATTGTCCGCTGCAGCGGCACCCAGATCACGTATAACGCCTTGGCCCGCACCCTCAGCATCGACCATCCCGCTACCGTGAGCGATTATATCGCCCTGCTCACCTCTATGGATGTACTCTGCGTCCAGCCGGCCTTGCGCGAGGACAAGCTGACCGCTGCGCCGAAAAAGGCGCGCAAAATCAGTTTTTGCGATCCCTTCATTTTCCACGCCGTGCAAAGCTGGCTACACGCGGCGCAAGACCCTTTCGCCGCCCAAGTGCGCCCCCTCCTCGCCGACCCCGAGCGCACCGCCCCCCTAGTAGAAGCCTGCGCCGTTGCCCATTATAGCCGTCGCTATCCCACGTACTACATCAAAGGCGAGGGCGAAGTGGATATCGCCTATGTAAAAGACGGTCGTTTTTGGCCCGTAGAGATCAAGTGGACGGGCCAGTTGCGGCCCAAAACGCTCAAACAGATAGGCAAGTACGCCAACAGCCGCATTCTCGCGCGCCAGAGTGCGGCGGCGGACATAGGCGACATTCCCGTCGAGTTCCTGCCCCAAGCTCTGTTGCGTCTAGCGCTAGAGGAGCGGGTTTAATAGAGCGCTCATCAGCGTTCCTCATCCTTCTCTTCGTCCTCCCGCTCCAGTTGGCTGCGAATGACACTCGGCTCTTCGGCGACGCGGTCGCCGCTACCGAGGCCGTCGAGGATTTCAACGCGGGTCGAGGTCTCAAGGCCGATGGCTAATTCCACTTCGGCGAAAGCATCCAGCGGCAAGTGCAACGCGCTGTCTGGCGCAGCCGCTAGCGAATCCGGCGGCGCGGCCCTATACGCGACAAAGCGGCGGCGCTCGTCGTCGTCCTCGTCGTCCAACACCTCCAGCACCCGCTCAACCGGCAAATACACTGCGCTGTCGCGCCGCGCAAACAGAATGTCAATGTCGCAGGACATGCCTTGGCGCAAGCGCGGCGCGTGACCGGTCAGCTCAATCTCGGTGTCAAAGGTGACGATGGTGCTGCCCTGCGGCTGCTGACCCACCGGCGCAATCCAGCGCACCCGGCCGCCATAGGTGGTGTCGGGATAGGCATCCACGACAATGTCCACCGCTTGGCCGACCGCCACCCGGCCAATGTCGATTTCGGCGATGTTGCCGCGCACGATCAGCTGGCTGGGATCGCCGATTTCAAACAGCACCGTGCCGCCCGAATACGACGATAGCCCGGACGCCACCACCTCGCCTTCCTCCACGTTGCGGCGGATGACAATGCCGTCAATCGGAGCGAGAACGCGCACCTCGTCGAGCGCGACTTGATCTTCGGCAAGCTGAACGCGCTGCAGATTGGCCTTGGCTTCGAGCATGTCGAGTTCGAGCTGGGCCAAGCGCAGGCCGGTGCGCGCCCGCGTCAGGCGCAGCTCGGCTTCTTCAAACTGCTTGGCCGGTATCATCTGGCGGTCGAACAGGGTCTTTTGGCGGTCGAAGTTGCGCTCCTCTTCGGCCAAGTCAATTTTGCCCTGCTCCACGCTCGACCGCTTCTGATACAATTGCAGCGACTGATTGGGGTCTGGCTCGATGACGGCCATCAACGCGCCGGTCTGCACCCACGCCCCCGCCTCGATGGGCAATGCGCGGATTTCGCCGGCAATCGTCGATTTGACCTCCACAGTCCGCACCAGTTCAATGCGGCCTGTTTCAGCGAGCTTATCGACGATCTCGCCCCGCTCGACGAGCGCGGTGGCAAAGGTCTCTGCGGCCTTTTCTTGCCGCAAGTTGAAGTAGATCGCCGCGCCAACCGCGCCAGCCAACAGCAAGAAAACGAGCAGCTTCAACAGGCGGCGTTTCTTGGTCGCCACGTCAACCACCCGGTCTGAGGGTGCTGAAAAACGCGCCAATGGCGAGGAAGAGCAACGTGATGGCCGCAACGCCCGCATAGGCGCGGCTGCGCTCTATCTGCCCGACGATAGATAACCCAAGGCCGGCGATGACGACCATCCAGACGACAAAAGGCTCGACCGAACTCAATAAAGCACCCGCGAAACCCTTGCGGGCCTCCTCGGCGAGGAACATGCCCAGCCCTATCTGCACGTCCATCGTCTCCGTGGCCAAGACCAGCGGCGTCTTGACAAGGTGCTGGAGAATGGTAATTAGCGACGTGTACGCCACGATAGCCAAGCAGTGGCCATAGCCGAGTAGGCCACCGAGCAATTTGCCGACCAAAAGGTAAATCGCGGCACCAATAAAGAGCATGACAAACGTCATAACCGGCGCGGCAATCAGCCCGCTGATCCGCATGGCTTCTCCAGCACCGCCCATTTCACCGCGCTGTTCTGCCGGTATCTGCTTCAGCGCCTCAGCCACGTAGATCGGCGAAGTTAGATACGTGGAGACGAAAATCACCGCGGCCACGAGCAGGGTCGGCACCAGCCAATCGGCGGCACTGCGCTGCTCGGCTACGGCTTCAAAAGTCTCGGATGGAGCGTAGAAGACGCGCAATAGGCGATCGACGACGCTGATTTCTGCTTGGGGTGCTTCCATGGCGGTTCCTTGGTGGGGTGAAGGTTTTTCGCCGCTAGCGGCGAACACTCCGTTCATAGAAGCAAACTAACGATTGCCTATCGCAGTTCCAAATGCTATAAACCGCTATAGCCGCTGCAACAGAAAACGAGCCTGCGCCTCCTCTAGATTCAACAGGATCTCGACGTACTCGCGGACGCGCTTCAGCATCAACGCCGGGTCGTGGCACCCCCCTTTGGCGAATAGTTTGCGCGTCGTCTCCCAACGCCGGCCTATATCCCCAAAGGCATCCGCCGCTGCCGACAGGGCATCCGAGCCGGTTGCCGCCGCTAGCCGCCGCAAATTGTCGTCCAATCGCTGACGCTGCGGGCCGAGTAGCGCTATGCGACAGAACGCCTCCCGCATCCAAGCGCGCATACTGTCTTCGTCCAGTTCAATCTGACGCTCCATCTCCTCGACAAAGCGCTGCGCGGCCGGCAGGCCCGTCTCGACCCGGCCGACCCTGTTGCCCGCGAGCATCTCCCGCACATCACCCAAGAGCACCTGTTTCATTTTTTTGATTGGATAGGGATCGAGCCCTTCGGGCACTGCGTAGTCGTACACGACCCATTCGGGCAACATCTCGGGCAAACGCGCCAGCGGCACCGGCCCCACGAAGCCCTGCGGATTGACCAAAACCATCAGCCCATCCGCTCCTTGATCGTCGTACCCATAGATGAGCATGGCTTCGCTCGCGCCGGGTACGCGATTGTGGCGAAAGGCCGCATCGTTCACCTCACAGGCATCCACCCAAGCGAGCAGCACCCGATCGGCGGCAATCGACTCTTCAATCGCCTGCCATAGGTCGGCAAAATTGTCGCAGCGCATCTCGCGGCGTTCAATTCCGTAGAGATAGTACAAGTTGCGGTGAATCAATTCGTCGGCGGGCAGGCCGACCGGCATTCTCTCCTCGGCGTCGAAAAAGAACGACCAGCCCATCAAAGCCCCGTAGTACGCTCGCTCGTCGGCGAGTTGGGGGCTGTAGTATTGGAGCGCGGCCATAATAGTCTCCGCAGAGGCGAACAACATGGGATGCCCCCCGACTCGATACAGATCGACAGGGCGGCGGACCTTTTTCACGGTATCCTCAACCAGTTATAAGGTGTGTAACCAAAGTCAGGGCAAGGCCCACATACAGCGTGGTCTAAAAAGAACTTCTGCTCTATACAACGGATGGGATGATAATGAGCAAGTCGCCTTGGCTTTCACCGCGCCTTCAGGCGTTAATATCGCCCCGCTCCTTCGGAGAAGGGGAACAGGCGGCCCCCTCGGGGGCCGGGCCATGTTCAACATTCCCTGCAGAGTGCAGCGATGTCTCTACCTATTCGCCAAGGCAGAAGGGAGCGACCCTTCGCCGGGTATCGGCTATTGTATTCAGCAGATGACCCGACTAAGACGGGATCTGCAAGGAATGCTGAACACTCTGAAGATAGGGGGAGAGAGCCGCTGGCGACAAGGCCAACTTACTTTTTGCTCGATGAAAAAATATTACCGATGTCAAACCCTTCCCCGTCTTCTATGGCTCGCGTAATTATTTCTTCGTCAAAGTCGAAACCGACGCGGGCTTGTGCGGGGTCGGCGAATTCGGCATCACTTAAAATAAAGCAGCTTCTCGGACTTCAAGTTTCACTTCAGCTTTGGCCAGAGCTTTTGATTGCTGCTCTCATATTGCTCATTGGTCTGGTGGGCTGCGGCGACCGCAGTGCTTTTACCCACGTCGAGTTTCGCGCCCCGTCGCAACCCGATCCGGTCTTGCGCCCCTACCTCGCGGAAGTCGATCACATCGGCGTCGTTTGCGCGACCAACATCGAACCCTTTCGCGAGTTGGACATCGAAAAGGTCATGGCGCGGCTGTCCAATGCTGTGGTCCGCAGCCTCGGCAACATGCCCAAGACCGAAGTGATGAACCAAGACGAAATTACCTACAAGCTCAACCAACACGCGGGGATGCGGGCGCTTCAACCATTGTGGAAATTTCTCGAGCTTCTTTAACTAATCAGCGTTTTGAAGTTTTTGAAAAAGCATGGGAGGACTCCGATGCAATCAAAAAGTATGACAATCGCCCTTTTCTTGGGCGTCCTGAGCTATACATCCCTTTGGGGACAGAACATAGACTTTTCCCCACCTGACAAACCCGTCGGCCCGGCCAAGCTAGAAAGTGCGTTGTGGGCCTTGGCCGCACCCCGAGCCGGCAAGCCGGTTAGCGATTTGCAGGATACGGTCGTCGTCATCTTGGTTCCACATCTTGGCCAAGGGTCGGCTTCGATTGATACGTCATCGCTGGCGGCACGGGGCGGGACGGTGCGCGCCCGGTCCAAGAGTCTGATGCGGGTTTCGGTTCCGGCGGCGTCGCTGCGGGCGGTTTCCGAGCTACCGGGGGTTCGCTTTGTTCGTCGGCCGCGTCGGCCGCATCCGAACCAGACTGTCAGCGAAGGGGTGCAAGTCACCAAAGCGCATGATAATCACCGCAATGGTGTGAGTGGCCAAGGGGTCAAGGTGGCGATTATTGATTACGGATTTGCAGGGGCGGACAATTTAGGCTCAGAACTGCCGACGGATGTGAAGTCTTTCGACTTTACCGGGGACGGTATATACACAGGCGACGATCACGGCACCCATTGTGCCGAGATCATCTACGATATGGCTCCTGAAGCCGAACTCACGTTCCTGAAGGCAACCGATTTAGTTGACCTTGAGAATGCCAAAGACTTTTGCATACGAGAGGGAATTGACATAATCAATCATTCCATAACTTGGCCTGATGGCTTTGGCGATGGCCGTGGGCTGGCCTGCGACATTGTAAATGACGCGGCCGACAACGGCATTCTCTGGGTCAATGCAGCGGGCAATTACGCCGAGAAACATTACGAAGGGGTATGGTCTGATCCCGATGGGGATCGTTTTCACAACTTTAGTAGCCAAGAAGACGAGACACTGTCGTTTAAAGCCGAGGCCGGGGATTATATACATATTTACTTGACTTGGAATGATTGGCCCATCTCCTACCAAGACTACGACCTGTATCTCTATTTTGAAAAAGCCGATGGCACTTTAGAACGAGTCACCTCAAGTACCACTACTCAACACGCTTCCGGTGGCACGCCCCATGAATCATTCGGCATAACGGCACCAAAATCGGGGGACTATGGCATAGGGGTTTACTTGTACGATAATGTAAGTACAAGTACCCAGCCTATGAGCTTTAAGATATTTTCATTTTTTCCCGGTCCCGATTTCGCAGAGTATGCGGTTGCCAAGAGCAGTATCCGGAATCCTGGAAACGCCAGAGGGGCTATGACCGTCGGCGCGATCAATTATGACGATTACGACCTAGGTCTGATTGCAGATTACAGTTCCCGAGGGCCTACGACCGATGGTCGCATCAAGCCCGAACTCGTCGCACCGGATGGAGTATCGTCAGTTTCTAATCCTCCCGGCTTTTGGGGGACTTCCGCGGCGGCTCCCCACGTGGCTGGCGCGGCCGCGCTGATCAAGTCGGCGAATCCATCGTACTCGCGTACTCAATTGTGGGATGCCCTGATCGCGGTAACGGTTGACATAGGAACCTCGGGGCAGGACAACGACAGCGGATACGGCAAACTCGTGCTGCCGATTATGCAAGCTACCAGAAGCGACGATACGGGGTCCGCGCCGACCAACAATGCGCCGCCTACCAATGATGCGCCGCCCACCAACGATGCGCCGATCTCTTACGATGCGCCGATCTCTTACGATGAGCCGATCACCTACGATGAGCCAATCTCTTACGATGAAACGCTGAGCGAGAACATCACCCTGTCGGTGCGTCCGAGTGAGATCAAAGAGGACGCGGGCGAGACAACGGTTACGGTGACAGGGACGTTAGACGGCCAAGGGCTCGACGCGGATGCGACCCTCACGTTGGTCTTGGATCACGCCTCGGACCTGGCGGCGACGCGCGATGTGGACTACTTGGCGCGGCTGACGACGCTGACGATTCCGCGCGGTTCGGTGTCCGGGACCGCGACGATCGCGATCACCCCGCTCCCCGACGGGCAAGCCGACACCCACGAGACGATCACCCTAACGCTGTTGACCGACGACCTCAAAAACCAAGCCGGCGCGACCTTCGCGGTCCATACCGCGACGATCACGCTGATCGATGGCGCGACTATGACGGATGCGGATGCGGATGCGCCCGCCGACCTCGGCCAGCCTCGCTTCGCCGCGGGCCCATTAGCCTTAGCCTTTGAAGCGACGAGGGGGCGGGCGTTTAGCGCGGTGTTGCCCGCCGCCATGGGCGAAGGGACGCTGACTTATAGCATCTCGACCGGGCTGCCGGCCGGGCTGGCGTTTGACCCGGCCACGCGGACGATTGCCGGGACGCCGACCGCCGTGGGCCTGGCCACGCTCGTCTATACGGTGCTCGATAGCGACGGCGACCGCGCCGCCCGAACCGTCACCCTCACGGTTCGGGAAGCCCAGCCGGTCGTGGGGGTCGCGAGTGTGCAGGCTTCGCCCTCGGTCGTGCGCGAAAACGGCGCGCCGACCGAAATCCGCGTTACGGCGACGTTGGTGGGGGCGGCCCCGACGGCGGAGACGATTCGCTTCACGCTTGTGCCGCCAGCCAGCGGGACGATGGCCACCCGCAACGTGGATTACACCGCGACATGGGCGGGGACGATCACCATCGCGGCCGGCGAGACGATGGGTTCGACGACGCTTTTCCTGTCGCCGATTGACAACGCTTTGGCGGACGGTCATAAGCACTTGGGTATTCGGGCGGCGGCTTCGGGCGGCTGGGGACAAGTGGACCTGCGGATTTCCGACGACGAGACCGCCAGCACGGCGCTGGTCGTGTCGGTGCTGCCGAGCGCGATTAGCGAGTCCGCAGAATGGACCGAGGTAATGGTCATGGCTGCGTTGGACGGCCAGCCGTTGGCCACGGATGCGACGGTCGCCATCTCGATTGACGCGGCTTCGAGTGCCACACGCGGTACGGACTACTCGGCCCGGTTCGATCCAGCCGTTACCATTGCGGCCGGTTCGCTTATGGGTTCGACGCGCTTTTTGATTGATCCGGTCGCCGATGGCTTGGCCGAAGGGGACGAGACGATCGTCCTCCACGCGAGAGGGCCGGGCTTGACGGCGGGTTCGGCGACGCTGGTGCTGACCGACGTGGACAGCGGCATGATGGACGGCGATGAGGAGAAGACGCTCTCCTTGGCTTTCGTCGAGGGGGCTTCGGTCGCTGCACACACCTACACCGCGGGCACGGCGATTACGCCGTTGGTCCTGCCGGCGGCGCGGGGCGGCGAGGGGACCATCACGTATAGCGTGTCGGGTTTGCCAGCCGGGCTGTCGTTTGACGCGACCACCCGGACGATTTCCGGGACGCCGGACGCAGCGACCGATGGGGCCGTTGAGGTCACCTACACGGCGACGGCTGGCGCCGAAAGCGTCTCGCTGAGGTTCACAATCACGGTCAACCCGATGCTGGACTTGAGCACGTTGTTCGATGTGTTCAACAGCGGAGCCGGCAAGCCAGTGCCGGTGCAGGCCGGGCTGAATGCGGAGGCGCGGCTGTATCTGGATGCGCCGACAGCCCTGCCGAGCGTAGGTGAGGAGTTCGTCGTTAATGTGCGGTTGACCGACTTCGTAGCGGTCAAGGGCTACGGCTTGCAGGTAGCCTATGACGCCGACCAGCTAACTTTCGTCGAGGCGCGGACCGATCAGCCGCTGGGCGATAGCGCATTCGCTACGCCGCAGGTGCTGGCCGAAGCGGGCGTGTTGACACTGGCCGCTCACGGCGATGTCGTTTCCGACGGCGAGCTAATGCTGCGCTTGGTGTTCCGGCCGACGACCGAGATTGCACACACAACACTCGAAATCACCGACAACCGGACCTGGGACCGGGCGTTGGGCTTCAACCGGCTGGCATTGCCCGCGCCAGTAGCAGTGCAGACGCGGCCAGCCGTGTTCTCGCTGGCAGCTAACTATCCCAACCCGTTCAATCCGCAGACGACGATTCAGTATGCGTTGCCGCAGGCGGCGGACGTGGGGCTGACGGTGTATAACGTGTTGGGTCAGCCGATTCGGACGCTGGTCGCCGAGCATCAGAGTGCCGGTCATTACGCGGTGGAGTGGGACGCGACCAACGACCGCGGCCACAGCGTATCGTCGGGGATGTACTTCTACCGCTTGCAAGCGGGTGAAGCGTTCCTCGCCGTCCAGAAGATGCTGCTGATCAAGTAGCACACGCGACACCGCAAGGCACGGAAATGGGACCTCAACTTTCGGTTTGAGGTCCCATTTTCTTTTTTCGCCGCGGCTCGTTGCACAAGGCGGCGTTATTGGCACTGATCGTGAAAACAACCGCTGGCGAGGCTGGCCGGCATGGCTGCAACAGCGCAGACTAATCAGACGACTTGTTCAACCGCAGCCAAACTTTTCTTATCCAGTTTGTCGAGGCGCGGAATTTCAAAGCGGTTGCCATCAACGTCGATAATCAGCAGTCGGTGGTCGCCGAGCCACTGGGCATTTTCCGAGACGTTCTGGACGACAAACTCGCGCGGCCCGCGATCGGTTTGCACGTCCCAATAAGAGGTGCCGTATTCGTTGCGCACCGCATGGACCTGCTGAATCGTCGCCGTCAAATAGCGGTGGTCCAACTCCTCCTCAATCAAGCCGCGCGCCGCTAAGTCGAGCTGGGCGAGATCGTCGATCATACATATCTCCTCGTCCTTGGCGTCGAGGAGGCTGATGTAGCGCGTCGGGTGGGACAGCGGCGCGGCGCGGACGACCTTCACCTTCAGGTACGAGCGGTCGCCGTCGATGGTCAAGCGCAAGAGCCAAGCCGGCGCGCGGAAGAGGCGCAGCTTGTCAATTTCGACGTGCTCGGGGTGCGTCACGGAAATCGGGGTGATCGCTGGTTTGCCGCTATCTGTCATTGCATCGTTCCTCGCTAGCCGCTGGTGGCCATGACCGCGGATGTCTCGCGTTGGGTCTTTACCAGATTGTAGAAAATGCCCTCGCGCGCGATCAATTCTTCGTGTGTGCCAACTTCGGCTATTTTGCCCGCGTCGATCACCACGAGGCGATCCGCGCTGCGCAAGGTCGAAAGCCGATGGGCAATGGCGAAAGTCGTGCGGCCTTTGACCAGCCGCTGAATCGCCTCTTGGATCTTTTTCTCGGTCGGCGTGTCGAGCGACGAAGTGGCCTCGTCCAAGATCAAGATCCGCGGGTCGTGGAGAATGGCCCGCGCAATGGAAATGCGCTGCTTTTCGCCGCCGGCGAGCTTGTCGCCCTGCTCCCCGACGACCATGTCATAGCCGTCTGGCTTTTTGACGATAAACTCGTGGGCATTGGCGGCGCGGGCCGCGCGCAAAATCTCGTCGAATGTGGCGCCGGGCTTGCCGTAGGCGATGTTTTCGGCAATCGTGCCGTTGAACAAAAACGACTGCTGGGCCACCATGCCTATTTGCGAGCGCAGGTCGCGCAGGGCGATGCGGCGGATATCGACCCCGTCGATGGCGAGGCGACCATGCGAGACATCGTAAAAGCGCGTGATTAGGTTGATCAGCGTACTCTTGCCCGCCCCGGACTTGCCCACCAAGCCGATCATCTCGCCCGGCTGCACCACCAAGTCGAGGTCGCGCAGGACGATCTTGCCCGGGTCGTAGCCAAAGGCCGCGCCTTCAAAGGCGACTTGGCCCTTAAGCGCGGGAATGCGCTCGGCACCGGGATGGTCGAAAGGCTCGGAGGGCGCATCGACAATTTCAAAGATGCGCTCGGCACCGGCGAAGGCCCGCACCATGAAGCTGTAGAAATCGCCGAACCACTTGAGCGGGTGGTAGAGCATCCACAGATAGGCGATAAAGGCCATCAACTCCCCCAGCGACAGGTCGCCGCCAACGATCTGCTTACCGCCGAAATACCACACGAAAAACCCGCCAAAGCTCATGAAGAAGTTGGTTACCAAAAAGAAAACCAACCACGAGCGTTCGGCACTGACGCTGATTTGGCGCAAGGCGTGATTGCGCTGATCAAAACGCTCGGACTCGCGGTGTTCTTGCGCGAAAGCCTTGACCACGCGGATGCCGGCGATCGACTCGTTGAGATGCGTCGTCAGCCGCGACCAGCGCGCCGACCAACGGCCCCAAAAGCGCTGGAGGCGATTCCAGATGAGGCTTGAGCCAATGATAATCGGCGGCACCGGGGCCAGCACGTACAGAGTCAGCGCCCAGTTCATGTAGAACAGCAGCCCTAGGATGCCGACGATCATCGCGGCATTGGAGACGATATAAGGCATGTCAAAGAGCAGGAAGTCTTCGACCATCTCCGAGTCGTTGTTCATGCGCGAGATCAACGCGCCGACCTTGCGCTTGTCGTAAAAGCGCAGCGGCAAATACTGGAGTGCTCTAAACAAATCCGTGCGCAAGTGCTCAATGGCGCGGAAGCCGACTCGGGTGTTGAGCCAGCGGCGCACCACGTCCATGCCCCACTTGACGACGCCGACCGCCAAGAGACCACCGACCAGCCAGTAGAGCCTGGTGCCAGCCTCGCCGGGAACGAGCACATCGTCAATGAGATGCTTGACGATATAGGGCGGCACCAGCTCCAGCAGCGAGGATACCACCGTCAGGCCCAGCAATAAGACGAGCTGAAACCGATAGGGCAGCATGTAGCTGATTAGACGCTTAAAAGTATCGAATTTGTCGATGCAGACCGGGCACATCCCGCCGACTTCGGGCAAGCGGCGCTGGCATTGCTCGCAGTGCGTGTGGTCCAATTCGTGAGGTAGGTTGAGATCCTGGCCCTCTTTGAGATGGGCAATGCCCTCGGCCACCTCGGCGAATTTGGGCGCTAGTGAATTGGAGTAATACAGATGCGTTGGGGGCCCCTCTTCGCGCTCCAGTTCCAAGCGTCCGCCGCCGACCAGCGCCTCAACGCGGGCGGACTTGACCACTTGCAGCAAAAGCTCCACGTCGCCGTGTGCGCCGTTGGGATCGAGGACCATCAGACGCTTCGACGTTACGACCAGCCAGCGCCGCTCAAAGCGGTCCTGGCCGGCCATATCCGTGGCGACCTGGATCAGAACTTCTTCCTCTCGGCCCTTGCGCGATTCGACTTTGGCCTCGATGGTGCGCGGCAGATTTTCAAAAAAGGTGGACATGGCTAGTCGTGAATGGCGATGATCTCGGCCACTGCTCTTTGCAAATTGACCAACTCGTAAAAGGCCCCCTGCTTTGCCATGAGCTCCGCATGCGTCCCCGACTCGACGATGCGACCGTCGTCGATAACCATCAGCCGGTCGGCGTTGCGCAACGTCGAAAGCCGGTGGGCAATGGCCACGGTAGTGCGCCCTTTGACGAGCCGCTGAATCGCCTCTTGGATGTGCAACTCGGTCTCCACATCAACCGAGGCCGTGGCTTCGTCGAGGATCAGGATGCGCGGGTTGTGGAGAATGGCGCGGGCAATGGAGACGCGCTGGCGCTCCCCCCCCGAAAGCCCAGCCCCCTTCTCCCCGACTTGGGTCTCATAGCCGTCGGGCTTGGCCACAATGAAGTTGTGGGCGTTGGCGGCGCGAGCGGCCGCCATGATGTCCGCAAAAGAGGACCCGGGCCGACCGTAGCCGATGTTGTCGGCAATGGTCCCGGAAAAAAGCACCGGCTCCTGTAGCACGATGCCGATCTGCGAGCGCAAGTCGCGCAGGTGGATTTTGCGGATGTCGATTCCATCGATCTCAATGGACCCGTAGTCGACGTCGTAGAAGCGGGCGATGAGATTGACGGTCGTGGTCTTGCCGACCCCGGACTTGCCCACTAAGCCGATCATCTCGCCCGGCTGGATGTCTAAGTCAAAGTCCTTCAGCACGGGCTTGCTCTTGTCGTAGCCAAAGGTGACGCCCTCAAAGCGAATACTCCCTTTCATCCGCGGCACCCGCTTTGCGGCTGGGTCCTCGTATGCCTCGGGCGGGGTGTCGATGACCTCGAAGATGCGCTCGGCCCCAGCAAAGGCCCGCGACATCCACGCATTGACTTGGCCGAACCACTCCAAGGGGCCGTAAAACAGCCACATGTACGCGTAAAAAGCCAACAGTGTACCCAAGGTCATCTTGCCAGCGAGGACTTGCAGCCCGCCGAACAACCAGACGACCAAGACGCCCAACCCCGTCAAAAACGTGATGGTAGCGAAGAACACGCCGCGATTTATCGCGGTCTTTTCGGCCACTTCGCGCAGCCTGCCGTTGGGCTTGGCAAAGGCCGCTACTTCTCGGTCTTCTTGGGCAAACGCCTTGACTACGCGGATGCCAGAAAGCGTCTCTACCGTGCGCTCGGTCAGGCCAGACCAGACCTCGCCCCACTTGACGAAAAAACCGCGCAGCCGCCGCCAAAAAACCACGCCCCACAGCATGATAAGCGGCACGGGCACCAGCACGTACAGGCTCAACGACCAACTCATCCAAAACAAAAATCCGAGGATGCCAAAGATCATCAGACCGTTGATGACGATGTAGGGCAAGCCATCGACGAGAAAGTCCTGCAACATGCCAGCATCGCGAGTGGCCCGCGAGATGAGGGAGCCGACCTTGCGCTTGTCGTAAAACTGCAAGGACAGCATTTCCAAGCGGCGGTAGAGGAGCGAGCGAATATCCGCCGTGAGCTGTGCGCCGAGCCAAGTCGCAATCCAGCCGTGGGCCCATTCGGCGACCCACGACGCAAAACGGACGCCGATTAAAGCCGCGACGAACAAGCCCAAGAGCTGGACGCGCTCGTCAAATCCCGTAGGACTCCCCTCCACCGGGATCAACACCTCATCGACTATGCGCTTGGTAATCAGCGGTGGAGCCAGCTCCGCGACCGTAGTGGCAATGGAAGCAAAGGCCAAGACGCCGGCCTTGAGCTTGTACGGGCTGATATAGCTGGCAATGCGCTTGAGGGTCGCCAGTTTTTTGATGCACGCCGGACAGATGCCGTTTTTCTCCGGCAAGAGCCGCTGGCAGTGCTCGCAGCGGGTCCGGTCCAAGTGCCCATTGACGACAAACGGCTGCCCCTGGCGCAACTGCTCCAAACCCCGCGCCACCTCGGACATTTTTTCGGCCTCCGAGCTGGTGTAGCTCAGCGACAAGGTCGGCGCATCTACGCGCTCGATCGCCAACTGACCGCCGCCAACGAGCGCGTCGGTCCGCACCTCGGCCAGCGCGGCGAGTGGTATATCGACGATCTCGCCCTGAGCGGGTACGACGAGGACGCGCTGCTCGGTTGCGATCAGCCACTGACGACCAAAACACCCGTCGGCGGCCAAATCCGTCGAGGCGCGGATGAGCACTTCCTCCTCAGCGGGCAGGACAGTGGCAATCCGCGCAGTCGCGGTTGCGTCGGCTGATTCTAGGAGTTTTTGCACGCTCATGCCTTGAGAAAAAGCCCCGTAAGACAGGTTGACTCGACCTTGAAAAAGCTACTCTTAGCGTTTGGACAATGGCAAGGGAAAACTCCTGAGCTTTGCCAATCCGCTCTTATCCTTACATTATAAGATTTATGACCGCTACGACCGCAGACCAAAAGACGCTGGGGCCCTCGTCCTCAGCCGAGCGCGACCAGCCGTTAGCGCGCTACCTCCGCGACCTAGCCGTGGAGCAGATGCCCGCCGAAGATCTCTTGCGCTGGGCCAGCGAGACCTTTCCCGGCCGGGCCGTGCTCAACACCAGCTTCCAGTACACCGGCGTTGCGATGATCCACATGGCGATGTCCATGGGGCTGAACCTGCGCTTTGCCACCATCGACACCTTCCGGCTCCACCCCGAAACCTACGCCTTCATGGAGGAAGTCAGCGCACGCTACCGCTGCCACTTCGAGGTCGTCCAACCCAAGCGCGGCGATGTCGAGCGGATGGTCGCACGCCACGGCGAGTACTTGTTTTTCGATTCTCCAGAAAAACAGCAGCACTGCTGCCAAGTGCGGAAAGAATGGCCCAACAACGCACTGTTGCAGACCGCCGATTGCTGGATTTCGGGGCAGCGCTGGGACCAGTCCGCGCATCGCCGACAGACGGCCAAGAAGGCGGCCTTAATCGACGAGTACGGCACCCGGCGCAAAATACTTAAGCTCAATCCATTGGTCGATTGGAGCGAAGCGGAGCTAATGGAATTTACGCGGGCAAACGACTTGCCGGTACATCCGCTCTACGGCCAAGGCTACCCTAGCTTTGGCTGCATCATCTGCTCCACCCCGGTCCGGCCCGACGAACCCAAGCGCAACGGTCGCTGGCGTTGGTTTAACGAACAAGCCGACAGCGCAGATGACCACAAAGAGTGCGGACTACACTACAACATCTGAAGGAATCTGAGCCATGGTCCGAGCCTTGGAATGGCGCTACCACCGCCCCGGCTGAACGAGCTGCAAGCGCGCACAAGAGTTTCTTGTGCAAAACAACATCGCCGATGGCATCGTGCAGAGCGCGACCAAAGAACCGGTCGCGGGCACGGCCGCCCTCGCTCTGCTAGCGGATGCGACCGAGTTGTTCGTCGCCCAAGGGCAGCGCGTCCTCCGCTTCGACTTGGTGGCGCAACGGCCAGCGGACGAGGAATTGCTGCCGCTTCTGTTGGGGCGTTCTGGCAAGCTCCGGGCACCCGCATTCCGCAGCGGAACCTGCCTGATCGTCGGCTACAACCAGGCGTTGCTGCCGACGGCGTTGGGGTAGATGCGTCGCCGAGCCTATCAGCGACAGCCTTCTACGCCTGTGCCTATTCCCCTTGAATCGAACTGTGCGGATAGACCCGCTCCCACCCGGCCGCACCAAACGCCTTGTCGGCCCACAGGGAAACGCTTTCGGACGAGTAAACCGCGTTGTAGGAGTGTGAAGCCTGCACCGAGCGCATGACTTCGCGCCAGAGCGCGGCGTCCAAGTGGCGGTATTGAGCCGCGTGTGCGGCGGATTCGGCGAGGTTGTGCTGTTCTTGGGGATCCGCCTGCAAATCGAACAGTCCGGCCGCGCCGTTGCCGTACTTCACCAACTTGTGCCGCCCGTCGTAGGCCATCCAGCCGGACTGCAAGCCACCGATGAGCAGGTCGCGCGGCGCATCGCCAGCCAAGCCCAAGCCGGGCAGCGGCCTAGCATCCATGTAATCTGGCACACCGTGACCAGACGCGGCTAACAGGGTCGCGGTGACGTCCGTGAGGCAAACCAGATCGTCGCGCACCACACCGGTAGCACCGCCCGGCTGGCGCACCAGCATGGGCACGTGGCAGCTCCCCTCGTAGAAGTTGCCCTTGGCGTTTACGCCGTGATCCCCGACCAAATCGCCGTGATCGGAAGCAAAAATGACGAGCGTGTTGTCGAGACGACCGCTTGCTTCTAAGGCCGCGAGGATTTGGCCGACCTCGTGGTCTATCTGCAAGATGAGCGCCGAATAGTGGGCGCGCACCTTGCGCTTCTGCTCCTCGGTATAGGGGCCTTCGGTTTCTGGAGTCCAGATCGGCACACCCGGCCGAGGCCGGGGGTGGACGCCCTCGCGGACGTCGCGGTGGATCGGGTCGCCGGGCGCGGGATCGGGAATTTTATCAACATCTACCTTAGCCAGAAACTCCGGCGTGGGATCGTAGGGGTCGTGCGGGCCGGGGAAGCCCACCATGCAGGCGAAGGGCCGCTCGTCGTCGTACTCGCGGATGAAGCGCGCCGCCGCTTCGCCGACGAAGTAATCCCAGTAGCAATCCCAAGGCAACAGCGACACGCAGGCCCCGCGATTTTCGTCGTATCCTTCGTGCTCCTTGCCCATGTACTTGCGGTGGCCGCGCTGTTGCAAATAGTGCCAGTAATCGTCGCGAATGTTGACCCACACCTTGTCCTCGCAGGCAATGCGATGTTGGAAGCCAAAAGAGGCGTCCCACGGGTAGAAGTGCATCTTGCCGATGGCCGAGGTGAGGTAGCCGCGCTCGGTCAACATCTCCGCCCAAGTGCGGATGCCACACGCCGCGTGGTCTGGGCGTAGGTGGTTGCCATTGGTCAGCACGTGATTGCGCCAAGCATTGAGGCCAGTCAGCAGCGAACATCGCGCCGGTACGCAGACCGGATGCAAGCTATAGGCTTGGTCGTAGCGGACGCCTTCAGCGGCAATGCGGTCGATGTTGGGCGTGGAAATGTGGGGAGCACCGTAACAACTAAGAAAGTCGTGGCGCATCTGGTCGGGCATGATGAACAGTAGGTTGGGTCGGTCGGGCATGATGCTACTCCATTTGTTAGGACGTTTTCGCACTCGCCCGCGCTTCAGCTCGGCACGTCATCGGCGTCTTTGGTCAGCCAATACTGGGGGCCGCCGCTGGGCAAGCCCCCGCGAATCAGCGCACAGCGCGCCAGTAAGGCGTAGATGTAGTCGGTCGGGCGCAGCCAGGGACAAAGTAAAAAAGACCGAGCGGCTCATACAACGCTCGGGGGGCGGACCAGCCGCTTAAATAGGTCGCCGCGCTCGGCGTAACTGGCAAACTGATCGAAGCTGGCGCAGGCCGGCGAAAGCAGCACCACGTCGCCCGCTTGCGCTAGGGCGCGGGCCCGGTCCAAGGCTTGCGCCAGGTCGCGGCAGCACTGGACGATCGCGCCCGCTTGCCGGGCGGCCGCGGCAATGCGCGGGGCCTCTTGGCCAATGAGCAGCACGGCGCGGACCTTGGCCGCGGCAACAGCAGTACCTAAGGCGCTAAAGTCGGCCCCCTTTGAAGCACCGCCCGCAATCAACAGTAGAGGTGCGTCGAAGGCGCGGATGGCGGCACAAGCAGCATCGACCGTCGTGGCCAGTGAGTCATTGTAATAGGTAACGCCCTCGCACTCAGCAACGTATTCGAGGCGGTGGGGAAGGCCGGCAAAGGAGCGAATGGCCGCGGCGAAACCGGACGCTGGCGCACCAAATGCCAAGGCACCAGCCACCGCGGCAGCGACGTTGCTCCAATTGTGTTGTCCCCGCAAAGGAATGTCGTCCACCGGACAAACGGCGAGGGGCTGTTCCTCCGGGCAGCAAGCCCACAACTGGCCATCGGCGATCCACGCGCCCGGAATGCTCGGAGCCGTTGTGCTAAAGGACCAAAGGGTGGCGGTACTCTCCTCGACAAAGGTCCGAGCCGTAGGACAGTCCCGATTGACAATGAGCATATCGCCGGGCGTTTGGTATCGGCAGATGGCTTTTTTAGCATCGACGTACTCGGCGCGGTCGGCGTGATAGTCGAGGTGATCCTCGGTGATGGAGAGCACCACGGCGATGTGGGGACTTTGGTCGAGGTCCTGCAATTGAAAGCTGGACAGCTCTAGGACCACTCGGTCAGTCGGCTCCAGCTCGTCGATGAATTCGAGCGGCGGTCGGCCCAGGTTGCCGCCGCTAAACACCCGCGCCGACGGATCGGTTGCCAGCAAGGCGTGTAGCAGCGCGGTCGTGGTCCCCTTGCCCTTGGTGCCGGTAATGCCGAGCACGGGGGCCGGACACCGTTGCAGAAAGAGGCGCGTCTGGCTCGATACTTCAACGCCGCAACGCCGCGCCGCACCCAGACGCGGGTCCAGCGTCGGCAGGCCCGGCGTGCGGAACAGCAGGTCGAAGTCGGTCAGATCGTCGAGATAGCGTTCGCCAATACGCCACTGTTGCACGCCCTCCACCGGAGTGGCCGGATCGCGCACGTCGCACACGGCAAAGGGAATCTGGTGCGCCCAAAAAAAACGAGCCAATGCGCGGTTTTCCACGCCGAGGCCGAGGAGGGCAATGCGCCGCTGGTGCAGAGCCGCGCTTGACTCTTTGGGGCCAGAGGATTTTTTTAGCGCCATTGAAATCGCAATACGCGCTTTAACTAAATAGATAGCGAGAAGGTGCTGTGGCTGTAACAATTATGCGTACGGTGCGGCCTAGTCCGCAATGGCAAGACAGCTTGATCCGGCTGGAGAGCGGCCAGCGGGTCGTCATCGACGCCGAGGAAACTTGGTCGCCGGACCTGCGCAACCAAATCGCTTGGTGTGGAGCCGATGGCTTGTACAACTTACCGGCTGACGAGGGGTACCTCCTGCCAGCGGCTAACGTTGGTGCGCTCATCGCCCGCATCGGCGACGACGGGCCGACCTTTGCCGTGGGCAGCCGCTACGACTTTATTGCCGACCGCGCCGGGGTGCTCTTCTTGGCCATGAACGAAAATCCAGCCTTCAACAACCAAGCCGGCAAAGTCGTCGCGCAAATCATCGTCTTCAGCCAACCATGAGCCGCGCCGACCACGCGGAGGATCCGTGGCCGGTGAACGGGGATCAGGCCGCCGCGGCCTATGTGCGTACGGGGTATCCGCCCGTCCGCGCTATCACTCCGCTCGCCCGAGGGGTCTGGCGCGTCGAAGACGCGGACGGCCGCAAGGTCGTGGTTAAGCATCAGCTCTTCGGCAGGCTGACGCAGGGCACGGCTTACGACCTGTTGGAAGTCGAGCGGGACGTGCTCGGCTTCTTGCGCGCAGACGGATGTCTAGTGCCCACGGTCCTCGGCATAGACTCAGATGCCCACTGCATCTTCTTGCAATGGGTCGGTGATCGCACCCTTGACGACGCTATTCAGGATGGAGACCGCACGGCGACGCTACAAGCCATACGCGGTTTGTGCGCCATTGAGCGCGCGTGCGCCCAACGCGCCGCCCAGCTAGAACCGAGGATAGTGCCCAGTGCCAACCGCGCCGCGCTGGACGCCGCCTGGGACGAAGCGGGAGTCCGGGCGCACGCTGGCATCGAACAGTTGTGCCGCCCGCTAGACGTTGGGCTGCCACCGCTGCTCGAATCCATGCACGATTGGCTGGCGACGCGCCCCGTTTCGCTGGGCAGCCTAGATTACAATGCGCGCAATGCAATCGTCGGGCCGGAGGGCACGCGCGTTTACTTTCTCGAATTTGCCAAAATGGGTTGGGACTGGACGGAAAGGCGTTTGACGCAGTATACTACTAGCATGGGCAGCGGGCGGCAGGATGGGCGCATGGGCTCGCTGCTGGACGCGCCCGCAGCGCGTTTATACGCCGAAGTATCCGGGCGCGGCGACGGTGCGCGGGCGCTCGATTATCACCGCATCTTTTTTCTCTTAAACAGCGCGGCCCTGTTGTGTGCAGCGCTCAATGGCGGGCCGCACGCGCTGGCCTTGCGCCAACGCTGGAAAAGGCCCTATGCGCGGCTGCGGCAATGCGCGGCCATGTTGGCTCAGGGCTTGAGCACAGACCCAAGTGCAGCCGAGTTCAGAAGCCGGTTGCAATTTTGTCTATCACCACGCGGAGGTACCTTATGAGCGAGTGGAACACGCTCGACTTCAAGCCCCGGGCCCGAGGAATGATCATCGGCGACATTCCCTGGCTGGCGCGAATCGCCGACAAAGCGCGGGCCTACCAACAGCAACGCATCGGCGACTACGTATTTCCCTGACCGGCCGACCAGCACTTCCTGGAGGAAGTGGAGTTGACAGCCGCAGCATTCGCGGAGATGGTGGCCTCGTCGGCAGACGACGAGGCCCTGATCGAAAAGATGAAAGCGCATTTGGCTAGGAAGCGCTAGTATGAACACCTCAGAGCAAACAACGCGCACGCCAAGGCGTCGGGTCCGGGCGCTGGAGGTGGAGGTCGTCCACGTGCGCCGCGACACCCCAGACACCACCACGCTCTTTATGTCCGCTGGCGACGATCCAATCGAATACGAGGCCGGGCACTTCTGCACCATTGATCCCCATCAGTTCGGCGAGCTAGCGCATTTCACCGCCTATCTAGAAGATCAAAAGGGGCAGCGGGAAAAGCCGCGGGCCTATTCCATGGCCTCTGCGCCGCACGAAGAGCACCTCGCCATTACGATCAAAGAAGAACGCTACGAGAGCGGCCAGACCCCGTACCCACCGCTTTTGTCGCCGCTGTTGACGTACTACATCCACGAGGGCCGACGGCTAGTCATCAGCGGTTTTACCGGGGCGTACACCTTTCCCGCCGATGTCTGCGAGCGCACCGACCACATCCTCCACGTGTGCGCTGGCAGCGGCATCGTGCCCAACCGAAGCCTGATCAAGGAAAGTCTGCACCGCGGCGATTCGCTTAGGCACACCTTGCTGTTTAGCAACAAGACGCGCGGCGACATCATTTACTTTGAGGAACTCGAGGTGCTGCGGGCGCAGTATCCCGATCGACTCGACGTGATTCACTGCATCACCCGCGAAGACCCCGCTGGCATTCGCGGTGCCCGCCAAGGACGCATCGCTGGGGAACTTTTGCGCGAGATCGCCCCGGATCCCTCCAGCGTACTGGCCTATAGCTGCGGTCCGGGCATCACGCCGCACGAGCGCAAGGCCGCTAGGGCCAAAGGCGAGACCCCCGAGCCGCGCTTCGTCGAAAACATGGTCGCGCTCTTGCAGGAGCACGGGCTGGACAAAAAGCAAATCCGGCAGGAAAGCTGGGGGTGAATGAAGCTAATCGTGCAGATTCCCTGCTTTGACGAAGAGCAGACCCTGCCCGCTGTAATCCGCGACATCCCGCGCCAAGGGCCCGGCATCGTCAAGCTATTCGCCCTATGCGGCGTTTTGACCTTTCTCTACTTCTTCTTTTTTATCGACCAAGCAATGCTACCCGTGCAGTCGCTTATTGCAGCGGCGATTCCGCTGTTGGCCGGGTTTCCGCGGTTGCTCACCGGCACCATCGCCAAGGGGCCAAAATAAGTTCCCATGAAAAAGCCGGCGATTTACATAGACGGCCAAGAAGGGACGACCGGGCTGCGCATTCGCCAGATGCTAGCCGGGCGCGAGGATGTGGAGGTGTTGCTCATTCCACCGGAGCATCGCCGAGACCCGGGCGTACGCGCCGAGTTCCTCAATCGCGCGGACTTGTGCGTCCTCTGCCTGCCCGACGACGCAGCCGCCGATGCCCTCGCCTTGCTCGAAAATCCGCGGACCAAGGTCATCGACACAAGCACGGCGCGTCGGGTCCACGCCAAATGGGTCTATGGACTGCCCGAGATTTCACCTGCGCACAAAGAGCAAATTCGCCGCGCCCAGCAAGTCGCCAACTGCGGTTGTTATCCCGTTGGTTTCATCCTCGCCGTGCGGCCCCTCATCGCGCAGGGGCTGCTCCGGCCCACCGCGCCGCTGACCATCAACGCGGTGTCCGGCTATTCCGGCGGCGGGCGGTCCATGATCGCCGAATACGAAGGCGAGGGCGATCACAAGCCTTTCTGCCTGTACGGCCTCGACAGCGCACACAAGCACTTGCCCGAGATCTGGCAATTCAGCGGGTGCGAAAAGCAGCCGCTCTTTGTGCCGTCCGTCGATCATTCGTTCTGCGGCATGGTCGTCAGCACGCCACTGCCCGCGGAATTTTTCGCCCGTCCCCACGTCGATCGCGCAGCCGTGTGCGAAGTCTGGCGTGCATACTACGCGGACTGTCCCTTTGTACAGGTGGTCGCGCCTCAAGACGCGGTGCTGCGCGACGACAAATTCCTCGACCTAACCGGATTGAGCCATACCAATTTCGTCGAGCTATCGGTCTGGGGCGATCCAAAGCAGGGATTGGTGCTGGTCGGGCGGCTCGACAATCTCGGCAAAGGAGCGTCGGGCAATGCCGTGCAGTGCCTCAACTTGATGCTCGGCTGCGACGAGACCGCAGGCCTGGTCTAGATGCTCGTCGACAGCCACTGTCATCTCGACCAGTTTGCCGATGCCGATGCCGATGCCGTACTCGCGGCCGCCGCTCAAGCCGGGGTGGAGCAGGTCGTCGCCGTCAGCGAAAGTGCCAGTTCCATGCGTGCGGTACTCGCGCTCAAGCAGCGGCACCCGGGCCAAGTGCTGGCCGGGCTGGGCTTACATCCAGCATGGGTCACCCAAGCTGCGGACACCGAACTCGCCGAAGGGCTCGCCTATCTGGCGGCGCATCTGCCCGAGGCCGATGTCCTCGGCGAAGTCGGCCTCGACTACAAATGGGCGGTCAGCCCGGAGCAGCAGGCCCGGCAGCAGGATGTCCTCGCCCAGCAACTCGATCTGGCGGCACAGTGCGGCAAGCCGATCAACCTGCACTCGCGCCGCGCTCAGCGGCAGACCTTGGAGCAGGCCGTAGCATTTCGCCGCCGCACCCAACTCAACGCCCAGCTTCACTGGTTCACCCAATCCAAAAAACTCGTGCGGATCTGCCGTGCGGAGCGGATCTACGTCTCCGTCGGTCCATCCGTCCTGTGCGATCCGCAGACCCAAGCCGTGGTCGCCGAGATTGAACGCGAGTTGCTGCTGTTGGAGACGGACGCCCCCGTGCCCATCGGCGGGGTCGCCGGCCATCCGGCGAGGGTGGTAGCCGTCGCCGCCAAACTAGCTGAACTCATCGGGTTCACGGCCGAGGAGGCCGCGGCCAATTGGGCACGCTACTTGGAAACTGCCGTATGAGAAATACTATCAGCGCAATTAGGTAAACAGGAGGAACCATGCCAACGAGCATTTTTGCCCTTGCTTGCGCCTTGGTCTTTTGCGGGCTAGCAGGGCCAGCCAGCGCCCAACAAGGCTTAGGAAACTTGGAAAATCTGATCAATCTGGGGGGTGGTGGAACCGGACTACAGGCTTTTTCCGCGGCCGACCTCCCGGATCTAGATCTGGAGCAGGTCTCCGGTAAGGCGCGCCTACCCGGCAGTTTAGGCGAGGACAAGACGCGCATTGGTCAGGACCGGGATATAGACCCAGACGCGTACATCGTCGGTCCCAACGACGTATTGCAACTCTACATCTGGGGCGAATTCGATCAGCTCTACACCTTGCAGGTCGATCCAGAGGGCAATGTCCTCATCCCCACCGTCGGCTCGTTTCACATTTCGGGCCTGTCGCTGACCGCAGCCAAAGCGCTGCTCGCTGCCGCAACGCAAAAAAAGTACCCTGGCGTGGACATCAGCATCTCTCTCGTGAGTATGCGCTTCTTCACCGCGTACGTCACTGGCGCGGTGATCGACGAGGGCAGCTTCACCATCCATCCGACCACGCGGGTTGCCGACATAATCAATCAGGCCGGCGGCTTTAGGGACCGCTTGCAAAGGATTGCGTTGCAAGATCAGCAGGCCAACCGCAACACCGGGCGGCGCTCCATCCAACTGCTCCACCGCGACGGCACCAGCGAGCGCGTGGATCTCGATATGTTCCTCGCCACCGGCGACCTCGCGCACAATCCCTACGTGCGCATGGGCGACGTCGTCCATGTCTCGTTTCGCAAGCATTCGGTGTCCATCTTCGGCGCGGTCAACGAAGCGGGCGAATACGAGTTCCTACCCGGGGACACCCTCGGCGACCTAGTGACACTGGCCAAGGGCTTGAATCGCTCCAAGCCGCTGATCAGCGCCGAACTCTGGCGCTTTCAGGAGGGCACCGAGCAGGCCGAAATCATGGAGCTGAGCGGCGATAAAGAAGCCATGGAGGCGTTGGATTTCGAGACCATCCGCCATGTTGAGTTGCGCCCTAACGACGCCGTCTTCATCCGCGCGCGATCGCTGTGGCAGTCCACGCATTCGGTGGTGATCTCCGGCGAGGTCGCGTTCCAAGGCCGCTACCGCATCGAGCCCGGAGTTACCCGCATCAAGGACGTGGTGGCCGCGGCCGGTGGCCTCACCGACGAAGCGTCGCTCATCGGTGCCCGCGTGATCCGCACCAAGGTACGGGCCGAGAGAGATCCGCAGCTAGAGCAGCTAAAAAGACAGAGCGAGGTGGCGGGCCTCACCTATATGAACATTGAGGATCGGGCTTATCTCAAAACCAAAACTCGCGAGGAAAAGGGGCGGCTCGCGGTCGATTTCGAGCGGCTGTTTGTGGATGGTGACGAGGGGCAAAACATCCTGCTGGCCAGCGGCGATATGATCTTTTTCCCCATGCAGCGGCACACCATCAGCGTCAGTGGCCAAGTGCAACGGGCGGGGTTGATCGACTACGAGATAGGCCGCAACGTGCGCTACTACATAGCCAAGGCCGGCGGATATTTGTACGACGCCGACAAACGCAATGCCCGCCTAATCCGGGCGCGCACGGGCGTCCGCGAGAAACTCAAGCACAACCTGTTAGTCGAGGTCGGCGACGAAATATGGGTGCCCCAGAAAGAACGCATCAGCTACTGGGCACTCACTCAGGAGACTATTCGCACCGCCGCCAGCGTCCTCGCCCTCGTCCTGGCGGTGCAGGCGGCGGCGAGGTGATAATCGACCCGTCCTATCGGTGCGGTCTATTTAGACAAAGGATCTCAAGGAGCACTACTTAATGAATTCCGCAAAAAAAGAAATCGACATCATCGATCTGCTAACGGCACTGCACTCGGGCCGCTGGCTGATCATCGGCGGCACCTTGGCCATCTGCGTTTTAGCCGGTGGCCTCAGTTTTCTCTTGCCCAAGGAATACGAGGCCACTGTGCAAATCCTGCCTCCGCGCGAAGAGAAGCAGAGTTTCGGTTTTTCCAGCCTGCTCTCTTCCTTGCCCATACCCACCTTGCGCCTCGGGGAAAGAGGCACGCCATCTGACATTTCTCTCGCCACCATCAGGAGCCTTACGGCCCGGCGGCGGATGGTTGAGAAGTTTGGCTTGATGCAGCACTACGAGGCGCGCATGCTGACCAACGCGCTTGAGACCCTCGCCGACAATACCACGGCCGACATGACCGAAGAGGGTATGCTTTCGGTATCCGTGTTAGACAAAGATCCGCAAATGGCCGCCGACATGGCCAATTACTACATCGTCCTACTCGATAGCACCAACAAGCGGTTCTCGCACAAGACCGCCTCCGAGCGCTTGAATTTTATTCGCGGGATCTTGCAAGAAGAGGATAAAAAGCTAGAGGACAAAATGAAGCGGCTGGAGCAGTTCCAGTCCGATCACAATGCCATCTCGATCGCCGACCAAGCCCGCGCTGTGATTCTAACGGCCACCTCGATGCTGACCGCGGCGATGGAACTCGAAATTGAGCGCCAACGGCTCATTCAATCGGGGCTAGATCCCAACCACGACAAGGTCAAAAAGCTCGAGCGCGAAATCCTGCTGCGCCAGGCGACCATGGCTTTCTTGCGCGACGGCCTCAAGCCCGCTGACAACACCCTATTGCAAAACAAACCGCTGCAACTAGGGCTAGATGAAAACCTCTTCCTGCCGCTAAAGCAGATCCCAGGCGTGGCCCAAAAGTACGCGACCCTCGAAAAGGATGTCCTCGTGCAGACCTCCCTTTTGCTGGTCCTGCTGCAACAGGAAGCGCAAGCCTTGATCGAAGCCAAGGACGCCACTTCGACCGTACAGATACTCGACCCAGCCACGCCCCCCGAAATCAAGGCCAAGCCCCAGCGCGTACTGATCGTATTTATCGCCGGCCTCCTCAGCCTCATCGCCTCAACGGCCTATGTGTTGGGGGCGGTGTACATGCGAGACCTTCGACAGCGCTGGCGCGACCGGCACCAGACGACGCTAGAGGTTTTATGACTATTCAAGTGAAAGTGATCAACAAGGGCGGCCAACCACTGCCCACCTATGAGACGGCGCACAGTGCGGGCCTCGACTTGCGCGCCGCGCTAGCAGAAGAAGTGGTGTTAGCTCCCGGCGAGCGCGGCCTCATTCCCACTGGCCTATTCCTCGAAATCCCGCCGGGCTACGAGGCACAGGTTAGGCCGCGCAGTGGCTTGGCCCTCAAGCGCGGCCTAACGCTGCTCAACGCCCCAGGCACAATAGACGCCGACTACCGGGGCGAAGTCGGCGTCATCATGGTCAATTTTTCGTCCGAAGAGCAGCGCATTGGACCGGGTGACCGCATTGCCCAGCTCATTTTCGCGCCGGTGACGCGCGGCGAGTGGAGCGAGGTCGAGACGCTCGCGAAAACCGAGCGCGGCAGCGGCGGCTTTGGCTCGACGGGAGCGGGCTAAAACTGGGTCGTGGTACATTTTGCAATCTCCAATTGTCGCGGTACGGTTGAAGTCGAGCTTGGGGTGCCGGGGTTCAGGAACTTGACAAGCCTTTGCTGAAATTCATAAAATTAGGACTTGCAATTCACAGCGGCGCGGCGCGTTTGGGTATAGAACCCCCGCTGCTTGCGGCATTCTTAGTCGGATTAACAGGACATGGGCACAACGTCAATAGCACAAAGAACACTATCGACGGGAGCGGTGCCTTGTTCTACGCTTGCGATAACGCCGAGACTTAATCGTCATAAGTCGTTAAAAAACAATGACTTACCCCCCCCCCCGAATTTTCTTGGGCATTAAGCCCTAGCTTCACTCACCAACCTATTCGCCTCGCTCCCCTTCCTCTACGGAAGCGGGAAGAGGCATTGCTCTGCCCGGCCGCGTCGGTAAGCTCCACCGACCACTGGCCACCGGCCACTGACCACCCATCCACATCACAAACGAAACCCCTTCTCGATAGCCGCACGGTTATCGGCCGGCGACGTCGTAGCCTCGCTCTCGCCGCGCGGGATTCGTCTTACTCAACGGTAGCAAAAACGCAAGAACGTAACGGCTTAGTGATAAGGCTAAGTTCATTTTCTTCTGTCACTTTTCCCTTTTCTAAAGGAGTGAGATCATGAGTACGCACACGCGGCTTTTTACCTTTCCTTTTTTGCTGGTTGCCAGTTTGGTGTTGGGCTGGGCCGGCGAGGCTGTGGCTCAGACCGAGAATATCGACATATCCGTTGACCGGCGTTCCGTCCGCGAGGATGGAGGGGCGCAGGATATTACGATAACAGCCGAATTACGCGACGCTGACGCGAAGGCGAAGGTCGATCTTCATCTTCCGCTGAGTCTCGTCGGTGTCACGGCCCGCTATCTCAACGAGTACTTCAGAATATCTTTACCCTCTTTGGTGATTAAGAAGGGCGCGCGTAAGGCGACCGGGACTATTACCGTAACCCCGATAAACAATGATCGGATCGGAACTAACCCGACCAACGCTTCAGCAGATGTTGATACCTTGACCATAACGGGTACCGTCGATACGGCTAAGGTTAAAAGTCGGGTTAATATTCCTATCGTGATTGATGTAGGGGGTTCCACTGGAACCATCTTCGAGAAAGGCAAAACCGCCGCGTCCTATACTGAGAAAGAGACTGGTGTTACTGGCGTCTTCTATATTGACGTGATTGACGACGATGTGTTCGTCCCCACGATCAACCTTTCTCTTTCGCCGTCCAAGCTCAGCAAGCAGGCGGATGCGACTTCGATTGAAGTAACGGCGATGTTGGATGGCGGCTCGTGGACGGAGCGCGATCTTGAAACTCAACTGGTTGTTGCTTCTACTAGTACGTTGACGCGCGACGTGGATTACTCAATTCGGGGGCTGGGGAAGTTGACCATTCCAAAGCGGCGGATCGACGCGACGACGACGATCACCGTCGATCCGGCTAATAAGGCGGGCAAGATCGTGCTGGGGGCCAAGGATACGCTGCTGGTGGAGTTCAAGAAACGGATCAATAGCGCGGGTAAGCAGGTCCGGATCGACTACAACTTTGATGGTAGCTTCGAAAAAGATGGTCATGTACATACCTCAGGCGACCCTACTATTAGGGAAGTGAACCTCAATCACCTCATCGCCATAGACTTGGATGGCGATGGGACTATTGCATTAGGACCCGAATCAGATGAAGGGAACGATGGTAATGATTTCTTAGGGGTTGGGACAGGGAACGGTAGTACTGGATGGGACATTAGCAACTCCGACACCCTCACGGCGGGCACCGTCTTAGTAGAACGAGACTTGGGGCTCGACTTTTTCAATGATGGCGATTTGTTGGATACCTATGTGGTGCCCGCCGGAAAAGTGCTAACGGAAGTGGGTCCCCATTTAGTCAACCCTAACGCTAACCCCAGACACTCCAAAAACGGCGCCGCCGTTAAGATCAACATCGGTGTTGACCTTAACGGCGATGGGAAGATCGAGGGGACGGCTAACGCTACCGGAACGATCAAGCATTTGGATTCTTTTGTCATTCCTATTGTGGTCAATCCGGGTACCATCACGGTTGAGGACGTTGCGGTGGCGACGATCAAGAATTTTACGCTGAGTCCGAAGACGATCCGCGAGGCCGCCGGGGTGACGGACGTTACGATGACGGTTGAATTGGAGACGGCTTTAACCGGCGCTAAGGCGGTGGACTTTCAGATTACGTCGGGTGAGGGGACGCGCGATGTGGATTACGAGGTGGAAGTGATTGAGGGTTTGACGATCCCGGCCGGCGATACCAAGGGCACGGCGACACTGCGCGTCACGCCGGTGGACAACAGCACTCCGCATAATGCGCGGACGTTCACGGTGACAGCGAAGGTCGGCGACGAAACGTCTCAGATGAAAGAGGTGGAGTTCACGATCACCGATGATGAGACGCTGAGTGAGAACATCACGCTGTCGGTCAGCCCGGGTGAAATCAAAGAAGACGCGGGTGAGACGACGGTCACGGTGACCGGCACGTTAGACGGCAAGGCGCTCGACGCGGATGCGACGATCTCGTTGGTCTTGGATGAGGATGCGTCCGGTGCCGCGACGCGGGATGTGGATTACACGGCGGTGCTTCGCGCGCTGACGATTCCGCGCGGCGAGATCACCGGCTCAACGACGATCACGGTCACGCCGGTCAACGACGGCAAAGCCGATAACGACGAGACGATCACGCTGAAGCCACTCAAGGACGACCTCAAGAACCAAGACGACGACAAGATCACGGTCGGCACCGTGGCGATCAAGCTGAAAGACGCGGCGATGATGGATGATTCTGGTTCTTCGGATACGGATACGCCCGCGGATACGGGACGGCCGAGTTTCGGCACTGCCGCGTTAGCCTTTGAAGCGACGGTTGGCCAAGCGTTTAGCGCGGTGTTGCCCGCGGCCACGGGCGGCCAAGGAACGCTGATGTACAGCGTTTCGTCGAACCTGCCGATGGGGCTGTCGTTTGACGCGGGTACGCGGACGCTTTCGGGCACACCGACGCTGGCAGGCATGGCCTCGGTCGTCTATACGGCGATCGATGCCGACGGCGATGGCGGGGTGCGGACTTTCACCATCACGGTCTCGGAGGCTGCGCCGGTGACGATTGGCGTCGCCAGCGTGATGGCTTCGCAATCGGCCGTGCGCGAGAACGGCGAGACGGCGGAAATCCGAGTTACGGCGACCTTGTCGGGCGCGGCTCCGGCGGCTGAGACGGTCCGCTTCACGATTGTGCCGCCGGCCAGCGGCGCGATGGCGACCCGCGACGTGGATTACACCGCGACATTAGCCGGGACGATCACCATTCCAGCCGGCGAGACGATGGGTTGGACGACGCTGTTCCTGTCGCCGATTGACAACGCTTCGGCGGCCGGTCATAAGCACTTGGGGGTGCGAGCGGCGGCTTCAGGCGGTTGGGCGCAGGTGGACATCCGCATTTCCGACGACGAGACGCCGAGCACGTCTTTGGTGCTGTCGGTGACGCCGAGTGCGATCAGCGAGTCCGCCGAGTTGACGGAAGTGATGGTCATGGCCGCGCTGGATGGCAAGCCGCTAGCCGAGGCTGCGACGGTCTCCGTCTCGATTGACGCGGCTGCGAGTAGTGCCACGCGCGACACGGACTACTCGGCGCTGTTCAATCCGACGATTACCATTGCCGCCGGTTCGATTATGGGTTCGACACGCCTGTTGGTTGATCCGACGGCCGACGGCATGGCTGAAGGCGACGAGACGATCGTGCTCAACGCGATGCTGCCCGGCTTTGCTGAGAGTTCGGCGACGCTGGTGCTGACCGACATGGACCGCGGCATGATGGACGACAATATGGACGGCGATGAGGATATGATGATCGTCTTGGCGTTTGTCGATGGTGCTTCGATTCCCAACCAGAACTATACGGCGGGCACGGCGATTCACTCGTTGGAACTGCCGATGGCGATGGGCGGCGAAGGCACCATCACGTATAGCGTGTCGGGTCTGCCGACGGGACTGTCGTTTGACGCGGCGACCCGGACGATTTCCGGGACGCCGGAAGCGGCGACCGATGGGGCCGTTGAGGTCACGTACACGGCCATGGCTGGCGACGAAAGCGTCTCGCTGACGTTCGCGATTACCATCAACGCGATGCTGGACTTTGGCGACTTGAGCGCGTTGTTCGATCGGTTCAACAGCGGAGCGGGCAAGCGCGTACCGCTGCGGGCCGGGCTGAATGAGGCGGCGCGGCTGTATCTGGATGCGCCGACAGCCCTGCCGAGCGTGGGAGAAGAGTTCGGCGTTAATGTGCGACTGGCCGACTTCGTAGCGGTCAAGGGCTACGGCTTGCAGATAGCGTATGACGCCGATCAGCTAACTTTCGTCGAGGCGCAGACCGATCAGCCGCTGGGCGGGAGCGCATTCGCTACGCCGCAGGTGCTGGCCGAAGCGGGCGTGTTGACGGTAGCCGCGCACGGCGATGTCGTTGCCGACGGCGAGGTGATACTGCGCTTGGTCTTCCGGCCGGCGACCGAGATTGCACACACGACCCTCGAAATCACCGACAACCGGACCTGGGACCAGGCGTTGGGCTTCAACCGGCTGGCACTGCCCGCGCCGATTTCGGTGCAGACGCGCCCGGCCGTGTTCTCGCTGGCAGCCAACTATCCGAACCCGTTCAACCCGCAGACGACGATTCAGTATGCGTTGCCGCAGGCGGCGGACGTGGGGCTGACCGTGTATAACGTGTTGGGTCAGCCGGTGCGGACGCTGGTTGCCGAGCATCAGAGTGCCGGTCATTACGCGGTGGAGTGGGACGCGACCAACGATAGCGGCCAGAGCGTATCGTCGGGGATGTACTTCTACCGCTTGCAGGCCGGCGGCGACTTCCTCGACATCAAGAAGATGCTGCTGCTCAAGTAGCACATACGACACCGCGAAGCACGAAAATGGGACCCCGATGTTCTGGGGTCCCATTTTCTTTTCCTTATGAACGTCCGATCGACAGCCTACGGACCGCTTGCAGGCGGGCGGCGACTTCCTCGCCGTCCAGAAGATGCTGTCGCTCAAGTAGCACCCACGGCACCGCAAGTTACGGAAATGGGACTCTGATGTTCTGGGATGTCAAGGTCGGCAACTACCCTGCACCGCCAAAGCGGGATTAGACCAAATCATTCGGTCGTGATGCGTTTTCGGTCGGGCTTGGGTCGCCGGGGTTCAGGCCGAGCGAGAGCAACCCGTGCAACGGGAGTAAAGCTAAATTTCAAAACGTATCACTATCTAAAACTGTCCAAAAGTGGGTAGAAAAAGAGGAATACCAGCCCCTTTGCGCTGCATTCGGACGGCTGACTAACCCGCACCCCCCGATATGGCGGGCAGAAAGTGGACCTCGCTTTGCGGCCCCACCTTAGCCCTAAGCCCGGCGGCGACCACTTCGCCATCTACCGCGACGGCGATCTCGGTCTTGATGCGGTCGCCGTCGAGAACCCGTTCCTTGAAGCCAGGGTAGCGGGCGTCGAGTGCGGCAACGACCTCGCGCACGGTCGCGCCCTCTACTTCTACTTGCTGCTGGCCAGCAGTCAGCTTCTGCATCAGCGAGGGAATCCAAGCTACGGGCACGGCTTTTAGCGACTCCCGGCCAACGCGGCGACAATGCGGTCGGGCTTCATGGGCAATTCCTGCGGCCGCACGCCAACGGCATCCTCAATGGCCGCGGCCATGGCGGCGGGCGGCGGGGCGATGTTGGCCTCGCCAACGCCGCGCACACCGTAAGGATGGCCCGGGTTGGGGACCTCGACGATGATGGTCTCAATCATCGGCAGATCGAGGCTGGTCGGAATCCGGTAGTCGAGAAAACTGGCGTTATTGAGGTGGCCGTCTCCACTGTAGAAGTACTCTTCGTTGAGTGCCCAACCAATGCCCTGCACCGAGCCGCCCTGCATCTGGCCCTCGACGTACGCCGGGTGAATCGCCCGGCCAGCGTCTTGGACGACCGTAAAGCGCAAAACATCCACCTTGCCGGTCTCGGGATCGACCTCGACATCGGCGATATTGGCTGCAAAGGAGCCGCCGACACCCGAGTCTGGGTTCACAGTGGCGCGGCCAATAACCGGGCCGCCGGTCTCTTCGAGTCGGCCAGCTAGTTCCTTAAAGCCCAGGGCGTTATCGCCAGAACGGAAGACGCCATCGTCAAACTCGACTTGGCTTACTTCGACTTCCCACAGTTGGGCGGCGCGCTCGCAGAGTTGGTCTCGCACGTCGAGGGCGGCTTTGTACGCGGCCCAGCCAGTGGCGTACGTCACGCGGCTACCGCCGGTTACGTCCGTGTGGCCAATCGAGTCGGTGTCGGCTACCTGCGGCTTGACGTCTTCGGCCCGCAGGCCCAAGGTCTCGGCAAACTGCATGGCGACCGATGTGCGCGTACCACCGATGTCGGTCGACCCCTCGACTAAGCTAACCGTGCCGTCCGAGTTGACACTGGCCGTGCAGGAGGACTTGAGCCCGACGTTGAACCAATAACCAACCGAGATACCGCGCCCGCCATTGGGACCAGCGGGTGCTGGACTCTGATAGTGCTCTGAGTCGCGGATCGCTTCCAACACCTCCTTGCAACCCATCTTCGGGTACACCACCCCGTCGATGCGGCGGGTGCCGGTCGTCGCGGCGTTTTTGATCCGGATCGCTAGCGGCTCTATGCCCAACTCGGCCGCGAGCAGATCGACCACGTGCTCGGTGGCAAAGGCCACCTGCGTCGAACCTGGGGCGCGATACGCAAAACTGCGCGGCTTGTTGACCACAACGTCATAGCAGTCAATCCGGCCATTGGGTATGTCGTAGCACGAGAACACGCACATGGCGGCTGCGCCGACCAAACCGCCGGGATACGCCCCGGACTCAAAGGCGATATAGGCGGCGGCGGCCACGATCTTGCCGCTGTTGTCAGCACCCATCTTGATCTTGATATACGACCCAGGCGTCGGGCCGGTGCTCTCAAAGACGGCTGGCCGGGGCATTACCATCTTGACAGGTTGGCCGCTCGCCTTGGAGAGCAGGGCGGCAACCGGCTCCAAGTAAATCGGAATTTTGCCGCCAAAGCCGCCGCCAATCTCCTGCGGCACGACCTTGATCTTGGAAATGGGCAGGTCCAAGACCGCGCCGACTTGGGCGCGCGCCGTGAACGAACCTTGAGTGCTGGTCCAGATCGTCAGCTGGCCATCGGCGTTCCAACTCGCGGTGGCGTTGTGTGGTTCGATGTACCCTTGATGCACGGTGGCGGTCTGAAACTCGCGCTCCACGACCACGTCGGCCTCGGCAAAGGCCCTTTCCGGGTCGCCGAGCCGGTGCTCAAAGTGGGTGGCGAGGTTGCTCTTGCGACCGGTGTCTTCCCCAAACTCTTGAGTGGTCATGTCGTCGTGGAGTTGGGGCGCACCCTCCTGCATGGCTTCGCGCACATCGAGCACGGCCTCTAGGACTTCGTACTCGACCTCGATCAGGTCGAGCGCCTCTTCGGCAATGTGAACGCTGGTAGCGGCGACCGCCGCGACCGGATGCCCGCTGTACAGAGCCTTATCCGTGGCCAGCACGTTGTCGCGCAGATATTTGAGCCGGGCGGGTCCTTCGCCGAGATCGACCATTTGGTCGCCGGCATCGGGCAGATCAGGGCCCGTGAGAACGGCCTTGACCCCAGACAGGGCCGCGGCTTTAGACGTGTCTATGGATTTGATGCACGCATGGGCGTGAGGCGAGCGCAGAACCTGTCCGTAAAGCAAGCCGGCCAATCGGGTGTCGGCACCGTAAATGGCGCGCCCCGTGACCTTGTCAACGCCGTCGTGGCGGATGGGACGAGTGCCGATGACTTTGTAGCCGCCGTTTGTGGCAGACATCGCGTTCCTCCTCGTTGGTTACACCTGTTTGAGGTTGTTGGGCGGCTCCCGCTTGACGGCCCACGCCAAGGCCACAACCCATCCTACGAGCGTCCAGCCGAGGAATAGGTTCACTACAAAGATCGAGGCGCGGCTTTTTTCTGGGTCTCTCATCACGAGAAGAGTTGGCAGGAAATACAGGAGGAAGCCGACTCCGACGGTACATGCTATCATCCATTCCATAGCACTCGTCCAGTTCAGGCACTTTGGCGCACTTCCTCAGCCGCGTCGAGGACGGCGCGGACGATCTTGTCGTAGCCCGTGCAGCGGCACAAGTTGCCGGCCAGCCAGTGCCGCACGTCGTGCTCGGAAGGGTTGGGGTTGTGGTCGATCAGGGCTTTGGCCGCGACCAAAAAGCCTGGGGTGCAAATGCCGCATTGCAGCGCGGCGTGTTCGAGGAACTTCTGCTGCACCGGATGCAGGCTCTCCGGGCTGGCCAGGCCCTCGACCGTGCCGATCTCCTTGCTCTCGGCCTCGACCGCCAGCATCAGACAAGAATCAACGAGGACGCCGTCGACGACGACCGAGCACGCGCCACAGTTGCCGTCGTTGCAGCCTTCCTTGGTGCCGGTGAAGCCGAGCGTCTCGCGCAATACTTCGAGCAGGCTTTGGCGCGCCTCGCAGAGAAACTCGGTCGGCTCCCCATTGATCGTGGTTTGGACGTGTGTTTTGCTCATGTACCTTAACTCCGAATTTGGGCCGCTTGTCGCGGCGAGTGAGAATCTTCTATCGCCGACCGCCTGGCCGGTTCCCTTCGTACGATTTAGCCAGCCGCTTCTTGCACGGCGTTGGCGACGAACCGGCCGCGTGCCCGGTCCACAGCACCCGCGAGCGTGCGCTTGACCAGCACCTCGACGAGGTGGGTGCGGAACTCGGCCGGGCCGCGCATATCGGAAATCGGACTGGCCACGCGCTGGGCTGCGGCCGCGGCCGCAGCAATGGCCTCGTCTGAAACGGCTTGGCCGGCGAGGCTGTCGCCGGCGTCGCGGGCGAAAATCGGCGTCGGCCCAACGGCGCCGAGCGCAATGCGTACAGCCTTAAACTCCCGGCCGCGATTGGCCAAGGTGACATGGGAAGACACCCCGACGACGGCGATGTCCATTTCGTTGCGCGGAATGAAACGCTGGTAGTGCGAACCCGTGTTCTTTTTGGCAATCGGGATCTGGAGAGCAACCAAGAGCTCGCCGGGCGCGAGCACACTGCGGCCCGGAGCGGTGCAAAAATCCGCGACCGCGACTTGGCGCTTGCCGGCCGGCCCGGCGATGTGGCACACGGCCGAATGGGTAATTAAGCTGGGGATGGTGTCCGCGCTGGGAGAGGCATTGCACAAATTGCCGCCAAAAGTAGCGCGGCCCTGTATTTGGATGCCGCCGATAATGGCAGCCGAATCCACGAGCCCAGGGTATCGCTCGACGATTTCGGGGACGTTGTAGATGCGCCAGCAGGACACGGCCGCGCCAATGACCAACCCCCGGCGAGGGCCATAGGAAAGCTCGTTGGCCTCGGGGACGTTCTTGATGTCGATGATGCAGTCGGGCGTAAATCGCTTCCCGCGCAACTGAACGATCAAATCGGTGCCGCCCGCAAGGACGCGGGCGGCCGCGCCTTTCTCGGCCTTGAGGGCCACGGCCTCGCGCAACGTGTTGGGAGCGCAATATGCAAAATCTTTCAAGGAAAAACCTCCTCGCTTGTAAGTAGGATCGCTGAGTTCGCGCCTAATTATGGACTGCTCCATTCCCGCTGTCAAGAGCGGCAAAAGAGGTCGGCTAAAGAGGCCGGATAGCTGGATTTTTCTGGAGGAAACCCTCGGCGAGGGACGTACTAGGTGCGCTGGCGACTACGTTTCGCTTCGTATTGTTCGTATTGTTCGTATTGCTTGATAAACAGCCTCTTTTCCTCTTCTGTTGGTTCGGGGTTTCGGGTTCTCTTGGAATAGGACCGCGAACCTAAATCAATGGACGAGCGTTCTAGAAAAGTTTTCAGCTTATCCATTTCGGAGACTTTAGGATAAATATTCTGTCTCATAAATTCCTCCTTGGTCATCTGGGGGTAATGTGGCCTTGGAGCTTATAGGCTTCTTCAGAAAGAAATTTAAATCCATCCTTTCGGTCAATGATTGCCACATGTATATCGCCACCAACCGTAGGCATTGAGTCGCCAAATTCTTGAACTCTGACCATGAGTTCGACAAGCCAATATACGCAATTTATAGCGTTTTGCGCGGAAAAATCTCCGACATCAGCATTAAATCCTTCGAGTCTCCAAGATTGTTCATTGCTAGGATCATCGGGGTTTTCTAAGCCGAATATATGGAACTTCTCGAAAAAATTATCTAAATCTGGCAAAATTATATCTTGGTTTGCCTTCTGCACTTCGTTCACAAACCGACCCAGAAGAAACTTGTACCTTTCTTCTATCAAACGTATATTGAAGGGATCAGTTCCATGAACAAGACGGGCAATTTCTATAAATTGTCCACCAAATGCTATGCCATAACTACCATTCAATGCAAGGTCGATACCACCAGAAGGAAAATTCACACGGTAGATTTTAGGGTGCCTGTCCTTGGGTTCCCAACCTCCAATGAGAAACTCAATTTCTGGTTGGGATACGTCGTCTGGATATTCTCCTTTATAGTATATCTGAACTTCATCGACCAACTGTTGAGCAATACAACGAATTGTATAGGAATCATCAACAGTAAGTTTTAGAGCTAAGTTTTGAATAATACTCTTCAGGGTTGCATCACCAATAGATATAATGCCAGAAGTCATAATACCGATATTTTTATGTAGCTTAAATAGCTTGTCTACATGCGTCATGTGACTGTAAGGTATATTTTTAGAATGCGAATAAATATGTTTCCAAAAATTCGATAGCAGCGGTTTTCCATTTTCGTCTGTTTTGAGTTCGCCTTCCTTATCAAGATTAAAATATTGGAGTAACTCATAAGGATCAACCATAGTACGACTGACAGTGCCAAGGCTGTCGCATCCCATCACAACGGCATCTTTAGTCGAGAAAGCAACGAGTGTTGTCATAATATAGTGCTCTATCCTTTCTTTTTTCTTCCTTTGTCTAAAAAAATGCTTTGATCTTTCTATAGGTTTTGCAAAAATTAGTCTATGAATAGCAACGGACCGTGTCAAATACTCTCAGCCAATCGTGCCCGACCCGAGCACTCCCCAGCATTCGCCCCAAGCTCCAATAGACCGTTTCGATCCAGCACTACGCTGGCATGAAAGACCACGCCCACGACGCCCATTGCGAGTCGAGTCCCTCGGTTCAGATCGGGCCGCGCTCCAGCGCGTGCGTACGCTAGCCGTAGTTTCCACCAACATGCGTGCGATGATACCGTCGAGCGTGGCGATGTGTTGCATCAGGGTTTCGACATCGCCACCGTACTCTAGATCGACAAAAGGGAAAAGGCCGTTGAAAAACAGGTCGCCAAGATGGGCGATTCGGGCATCGACGAAAAATACTATGGGCGCACGGAAAGGGAACGACGCGGATTTCCTCGTCGGCATGGAACGGGTCGCTAGTCCGCGCCGACGACGAGTTTGGTACTCGTCATTTGCTCGCCCTCGGCATCTACACACATACAGTCAGCCGACCCGCGCCCGCCAGCGGTGCTTTTCCACCCCATCCATGTCCAGTTCAATTCCAAAACCCGGGCCTTCTGGCAACGCGATGCAACTATCCTCCACTCGCAGCGGCTCGGTGATGATCTCGTCCCGCCACGCAATGCCAGTGACGAATTCCATGGGGGCCACATTCGGTATGGAGGCCATCAGATGCGCGGCCGCGATGATGCCGACCGGGCCTTTGGTGTTGTGTGGCGAGATGGGGACGTGAAAGGTGTCGGCAATGGCCGCGATTTTGCGGACTTCAGTGATCCCGCCAGCGTACATCAGGTCCGGTTGCGCCACGTCAATGCCGTCTAGTTCCAACAATTGGCGGTAGTGGCTCTTGGTGTTGAGCCGCTCGCTGCCCATGACCGGAATGGCGATTTCCCGCCGCACTTTGGGATAGGCGTTCAGGTCTTCCGGCGGCACCGGATCTTCAAATACGTAGAGATCGTACGGCTCTATGGCGCGGGCCAAGCGGATGCACCGGGCCACTGTGAAGCGACCGTGGCAATCGATCAACAGCTTGACATCCGGCCCCACTGCTTCCCGCACGGCGGCAAAGTGCGCGGCCGTCTCGGTCGGATGGCCGTCGTCCGCGTATTGGCCAAATTCGGCTCCACTCCGCGCCCGCGCCCCGCCCTTGAGCGCGGTGTACCCCTCTGCGACCTTTTCACGCGCCATGTTCGCCGAATCCTCGGGCGTGGCACCGCCAAAGTGCGTATAGACTTCGACCCGGTCGCGGAACTTGCCGCCCAACAGTTCGACCACCGGCAGGTTGGCCACCTTGCCCTTGATGTCCCACAGCGCTTGGTCAATGCCGCTCATGGCGCTCATCCACACCGGACCTGCCATGCGCCAGATGCCGCTCGGCGAAGAGCGCAGATAGAGCTTGTGCCACAAGTACTCGATGCGCGCCGGGTCTTCGCCGATCAGCTCCTGTTTGAGATGCTCGACGGCCGCGACGACCACCGGCTCCTTTTGGGAATACGTGGCCTCGCCCAAACCCACCAGACCCTCGTCCGTAAAGACCCGCACAATCGTCCATTTGCGGCCCGGCGAGTCGATTAAAATGGTATCAATATCGCGTATTTTCATCACCCTAACCTTCCTTTTGCCCGGTGAGTATCAGCGGACGGGCTCGGCTGTTGTCAGCTCCGCTCTATGAAATGCCAACGGACCGCTTCACCTCGGCGGCGGACGAAAAACTACCTCAAAGGCCGGTTGCGGTTCGGGTGTGAAAGGAGTCAACAGGACCACAGCCAAATGCAGGAGCGCCGAGAGAAACAGGCAGACAGCCACTCTCTTGGTGTCGGTTGTGGAACGCTGCATATCAATCTCTTTTTGTACTCGAGCGTTTTTAGTCAAACAACAACGACACTTCTTGCGCCACAGTGCGAGCGGCTTCTTGATAAAAATCGTCGAGAATGGAATCGTTAGAAAGCGGTCCACGGGATCCCAGTTCTCGACGCTGATTGCGAGACCACCACAGCGAATCTTTTAATTCCGTTCACCTCGATCGCGGTTCAAATCAGCAGTGCTAGCGACGAGTTTCTTGCTCTACCCGCTGGCACGCCGCGATGAATTCCTCGGCCGTAGTAGTATAACCGATCAGATGTTCAAAGTTGCGCAGCGTGATCCGGTTGATCCAACCACCTTCCGGCAGGCTGTCGTCTAGCGTGTCTGGCATCTCAATCGTACCGGGGGCATTGGAACAATCGCGCAAGAGAATGACGCGGTAATTCCGCCCCACGGCTTCGGCGCAGGTGTAGTGCAAGCAGGCCCGCCGACTGTAGCCAACCACGAACAGCGTCTTAATGCCATAGCTGCGCAAGTGCTGGTCCAAGAAAGTGTCGTGGAAGCCGCTCCAGATCCACTTGGGAAAATTGCGCTCGCCCTCGCGAGGTGCCACGCAGTCGAGGTATGCTGGTTTGTACTCTTGCCGCGCCCAGCTCGCAATGCCGTTGCCGCCGCCCTTGGTCTTGCCCCAAATCTCGCCCACGATGTTGCCAGGGTCGGCCACCAAACGCAGATCGTTGTGGACGTAGTTCACCAGCATTCCGCGGTCGCGGGCGGCTTGCAAAGCCGGCGCAATGAAGTTCTTAGTCGTCGGATTGGGCGAGCGGCCATCGACATCTACCAACAGAAAGGCGCACTCGGCAAAATTCAGGGTCAAGGTCTCGTATCCATAGTCGTACCCGCCGGGATAATCCTTGTAGTAGCGAATGGGGATTTCGATGTTGGCCATAAATGACTCCTTGCTAGTCTCTCTAATCGCTATGCGTCGGCGCGGTCAATCCACTTATAGGCATCTTTGGCATTGCGCCAAAAATATTTCTCCGTCGCCTCTGCGCCGCGAGCGGTAAAATACGTCATCACCAAGCGCTGTATGTCTGCGTAGTCGCGGCCACTGCGGTCGGATACCGGCCAATCGCTGCCGTAAATCAGCCGGTCCTCTCCGAACATACCCCATAGTGCGTCGAGCACCGGGGCGTAAAAGTCTATATCCGTTGGTGCTGGCTTGACTTGGCTACACAAATCCATCAGCCCCGACACCTTACAATAAACCTGCGAATGGGCCGCGGCCTGACGCATCAATTCCAGCCGCGCTGAATCGGGCGGGCCACCATCAATGGGAATGCCGCCGATGTGGTTTACGACGATGCGCAATTCGGGAAAACGTTCCGCCAGCACAGGCACCCCTTCGTGTAAACCTGTATCTAGTTCCAGATCATGGGCTACTAGCATCTCAGCAGCGGCCAAGCCGTGACTTGCCGCGGCATCTACGCGGGCGCGGATGCCGACGAAAGCCGGAGCGACGGCAAAGCGTTCCAAATGAGTGGCAAACTCCGGGTCGTCAGGTTCGAGGTGGCCGACCAATCCCACGATGAAAGGATCCTCGGCAGCCAAGTCAAGCACCCACTGATTGTCCTCAACCCACGGGCTGCACTCAACCATGATCGTGCTCGTCACGCCTTCGGGCACGGCTAGGGCCTTGTAGTCTTCGGGCAGCGTACACCGATAGAGAATCTCGTCGTCTTTTTCCGGCCAAGGCACACCTTGGGGGCGGAACGGATCGTAGAAATGCGTGTGCGTATCAATGATCATCGCCGAATCGCTCCTTTTTTAAGTATGCCGCGCCGGTCACTTACCACACCGCGTCCTGCGCCACAGGCATACGCCAATTTTTTTCTATAAAGTATTAGTAAGCCACACTGATGATGCGGTGTCGGCTCACGGCCCCGGCTTGGGCTTCTACCCCCACCCGGCATAGGTACGAACCCGGCCGGACTACGCGCTCGTCTTGGTCTTGGCCGGTCCAAGTGTAGAGGTAGGACCAGTCGGGCTGGCGCTGCCCCTCAAGAACGCGGACGAGCCGACCATCAAGGGTGTAGATCCGCACTTCAGCGGGCGCGTCCGTCTTCAGGACGTGGAAGCGGATTTCCGCGGCGTCGCCGATTCCGTCTCCGTTGGGACTGATGAACGATTGCACCGCGAGATTGGCGATCAACCGATCAGCACCCGGGACACTGGGCAAATACACGGTCGTAGCAGCGCGGCGCACTGGATCGACCGGCTGCCATACCGCGGGCTGCCCCGCGCGGCCGATGAAGGCCCGGAAGAGCGTGGCGTTGCGCTCTACGACCGTGCTGAACGACAGCGCGACCTCCTCGCGCCGCACGGTACGCGACAACTCCACGAGCAGCGAATCGCCGGCGACGCGCACGGCGGTCGGGTCGGCTTCGGCACCGTCTATGGTGAGGACGAGCGCGGCAGGGTCGGCGGGCGAGGGGGTCTGCAGGAGAATGCGATCAAAACCGGGATTGCGCGACTCGAATTCCGGCGTGATGTGAAACGAGAAAAGTTGGGACACACCCGCCTCGGCTGTGCGTGGAAGCATCTCGCCGGTGACACCGCCGAGGAAGGCGTCGGTAAATTCGATCTCCAAGGCGCGCACGGTCGGCGCGGTGGTCGGGCGGTCTGAGCTGAGGATGAGCTGGACTTGGACGAAGCGGCGCGGGCTGGGCGACAGAAACTGCTCGCCGGAACGCTGGTAAAAGTTGCTCCACTCGCTCCAATCCTCGCCAATGCCGATAGTGCTTTGGATCTCGCCCCGCAGTGCCTTTGCCATCTGGTCGTATTGCTCGGCCGTTACTTCGGTGCCATCCTTGCGAAAATAGCGAAAATTTTCTTGCAACTCGTTGCCCGAGCGGGTGCGCACCTGAATGCGTGCTCCCGGGGGCAGATCGGCTTCCCAGCGCAGGGATTTGATCACCTTCGCCCGATTGTCGCCAGAGATCTTCCCCAAGTCGATGAAGTCCGAACTCATCTCCACTTGGGCCACGTGGCCCACTGCAAACACGAGCGTCTCTATCAAAAAGCCGCTCTGGAACTGGAAGCTGGACTGCGAGCCACCACCGACCCATTCGGCCGCGATAAAGCGCACAGGGCGCGGCTCAAAAAGATACGTCAATTGGCCGGGGAACTCAGTCGAGGACGCGAGCAAGGCATCTGTATCGCCGACGAAGAGCGGATCGAAATCGACTTCGCCCGTCAGGGTGCGGCGACCGTTGGAAACGCTCAAGCTGTGAGTGCGAATTTGGGGCAAATTGGATCCGTACGTCAGGGTGCGGAGGAGAAAATCCGAAGTGCGCATCACGATCCGATCCACCCAGAACAATGCGCCCAAGTCCCAGTCCCAAGCGATGGGATCTTGGCCGCGCTCCCGCCGTGCTCCCCAATCGGTATTGGCGTTGCCATCGGCCATGTTGAAGGCAAATCCCCGCCCTACGCGCTCCTGAATCGCGCCACCGCGCGCTAGGGTCTGCAAAGCGATATTTTCCCCGAGCGTGTACACTTCCACCTCGGCAAGGGCGGCGTCCGGCGTCTTGGCATCCACCAAAATCCTTATGAATTGCAGCAAATCATAGGTAGCGTCCGCAGTGCCCTCCTCGCGTGCTCCCCGCACCCGTTTCACCTCCCGCACTAGCGGCTTCACATCGTAAATCACCTCAGTCTCGTCAATGGGCTTGGTGGTGCCGCCTATCAGGTAAAAAGAGAATATGTCTTGGCGCGTCACGCGCCGGCCCTCGGAGCCGAAGACGCGAAACTCGCGGAAAGGTCGCGCGCCCTCTTGATCGGGAAAAATGAGGCGAATCTCCGACACGAGTACGGCCCTTCCTAAGTTTATCTCGATCCACCAGTCCTCTAAGGGGGCATCCGGGTCGGGTTGCCAGAAGGTGTGGGCGCGGCCGTCTATGGCCCGGCCGGCCGTTGCGAGGTTGGTGCCGGCCTTCCACGCGCCGCCGCGCATCTGTTGGCCGCTCACTAGCTCGTGGGTGAATTCTCCAGCGTTGGCCGCAGCATTGTGCTCGCCCTTGAATTCGACGGGAGTCACCGAGCCATCTGGGGAAAACGAGAGCGTACCGGACGGGAAGGCCCACTGCTGCCACTCGGCTTGGCGATCCACCCGGTACACCTCCAGATTGGTGCGCCGAGTCTGGGCGTTCGCCGCCAGCGCGAGAGCCGCCAAGCCCGCGAAGAGTAGGAACGTTCGGTGCGAGCCAATGCGCTGCATGGCCTCTCCTTTTTTAATAGACAACGCCCACCACGCCGAGGCGCGTGAAGCGCTCGCGCTCGGCGTCGGCCGTCACCTTGGCGAGGTAAATCCCCACGGGAACCAAGTTGTCGCTGTCGTCGCGGCCGTCCCATTCCCAAGCAAAAGATCCGCTGCTGCGTACGCCCGTAAACAAGGTGCGCACCCGCTGGCCTTCAAGCGAAAAAATCTGCACGGCCAACTGGACGGGCTGCTGGAGCTGGACCAAAGTACAGGAAATGGTCACGCGCTCGTTGACCCCATCGCCATTGGGCGTTATCGCGGCCGGTCGCGCCGCAAAAAGCGGGAGCAGGTTGCGTGCTGAAGCGGCTGTGGTCAGTACGCGCAGGTCGTTGGTCAAGACCGTGGGGTTGGCGTCCCCGGGCAGGACCTGCTGCGGGGACTCGGCACTTTGAGTGTCGAAGACTCGGGCGCGAAAGAACGTGGATTGGACGAAGACTTCGGCGTCGAACACGACGCGCAGCACACGCGGCGATTGGTGCGTCAGCCGTTGACTGGGAAAGAATAGCTTCAGGCTCCTCTCGCCCTCGACGACGCTGTCGGGCGTGGTGGCGACGGGCGGATCGCCCGTGAACATTTCCTTGAACTGCGGCCTAGCGGGCGTGAATATCTCCAAGGCGTCAAAGCCCACATCCGTCTCGCTTATGTCGGCGCGGATGTCGTAGGCAAAGGTCGACAGTGCCCCGGCTGGCACTCGGGGTTTGTTGCCCAAGGGGCGGGGGGTTTCCAGCGCGGAGATCTCCCCTATAAGCTGCTGGGCCAACGGTGGGATGGAGTGCTCAACCACCAGCGAGTTGACCCGTATGCCGTCGAGGATGGAGTGACTGGTGAGTGCGATTTCGAGCTGGAAAAAACGACGCGGACTCGGCAGCTCAATCCGCTGGCCGGACTCGGCAAAGGGCGGCGACCACTCGCTCCAGTTGACTCGGTCGTCTTCGACCGAGCCGCGCACGTTCAGACCCAACCGACCGTAGTCTCCCTCCGAAACTTCCTGCACGTCGCCGGTGAAAACATTGACTATCTCGTAGAACACCTGCGGGGTATCGTCGCGGCCGGTGCGCATGCGAACGGAGACATCCGCGTTGGCTGTCGGCTCGACGACGATGCGAGCGTCTTGCTGGCGCAAGGTCTCAGCCGTCCACAGCAGGCGGCTGAAGTTGGCCACTGCGCCCAAGTCGATGATCTTGGACCGATAGCGCCCCTCTGGCGGAAAGCCCGCCCCGTACACCTCAAACTCGGCTATCTCAAAGGGATTGGTCGAGGTCACGTTGAGCTGGATGTAGCGGACAAATTGCAATGGGAAGGGAATTTGCGCCACGCTTTCCGTAGTGAAATCCACTTGAGTCAGCAGGTTGTACACCGGCAGATCTTCCGGCGTGAAGCTCACGCCGTCGCTGACCTGAATTTTATAGCCGCGAATAAAGTCATCGGCAAAGGGCCGCCCGCGGCTATCGGCCCCTTGTAGGCGCGGGAAAAACGAAATGCGGTTGATGGGGAAGCGCGTACTTAGATCAAAGAAAAAGGCCCGGCCCGCTTGCAGCACCCCAAATTCCTTGAAGCGATTTTCGCTGGAGGTCTGCATGTCGCCATCGACGAGCGGGGCATTGGTCTGCTTAAAGGGCACGTTGTCCCACACCCGTGCCTCGGCCACTTCACCGACGAAGTCCAAGGGAAAGCCCTCGGTCCATTTTAGCTGCCGGACGATGTTATCGTCGGGATTAAAACCTACCAGCTGAATGGCCCCGGCTACATCGAAGCTGATGGCCGTAGAATTTAGCTCGTCGCCCTTCCAAGAGCGACCCGCGCCGCCTAATTCCCACTGCCGCACCTCGCCCGCTGCGGCTGCGGCCAACCACGCGACTACAATCAGTGCTTTAGAGGCAGATAGCGATTTGAAAGCGGACACAAGCCATTTCCTCACGTATTGATTAGCGAAATATAGCCCGTTCTCACACAGAACCTCAACCCCAGAAAATCACGTTGCCAACCATGCCGGTAAAGTGATCGACGAAAAGAAAAAGGCCCCCCGGCACAATGTGCCCGGCGATCATGCCCATGAAAAAGGGGCGCGTCCGGCGGTAGAGTGCCACGCCACCGTAGCGCAGCACCGATACCTTGATCAGCCAAGCCAAGAACATGTCGAACCAGAGGTGATCCATAATTACGGTCGGGCCGATGGGATAGCCGAGGGGATGCAGGGGCCACCAGACATAGTACCAGCGCGCCAGCATCAACAGCAGCATCGCGGTGGCCCCAATCCCGGTGTTGATCCAACCCCACAGATGCGGCTCGCTCGGCGTGCGAATCAAACCAGCGGCATAGTCGTAAAACCCGTGCTTTCCCCCGGGAATTTTCAGGTTGAGCGCCCCGTAGGAATAGCCCAGTTCCACGACCACCCACATCGACGAGACCAGTCCGACGGCCATGGCCAAGAGCATCGCCCAGAATAGCGGGCGTTTTGAACCGCCAAAGCCCTCGCTCAATTTGAGACTGTTAGCGGCTGACGTCATGGCGAAACTGCGCCCAATCGTCCAAAAATAAGTCGTCGCCAGCACAACCAAACCCTGAGCACCGATGGCTGACGAGCCAACCGCGGAGACGACGATAGCGGCCGGGCCGACCGGGACCGAACCGTCCGAAAGTCCCCCTTCGGCGATTAGGCGCGTAAACCCCACAAAGAGCGCGGCCACCGTAAAGAGAAAAGCTAGGGCAACCCAGACGGGCAGGCCCGCCAGCGAGAGCCATGCGACCATCACCGCGCTGCTGCCCAGCAAGATGAGCACGGCTGTCCGGTAGGAGAGGATTTCGCCGGAGTCATCTACCGTCGGGTCTCCCCAAAGGGCCTTGCGGCAGACCACCCGCAGGTGCTTGCGGGCTGCGAACAAGCCAAATAGAAACAGCACCAGCATGCCGCCCATCGACTGGTGGACGAGAATCGGATCGATGATCGAGTGTCCATCCCCCAGCATCTCCGAACTGGTGACGCCTAAAACGGCGAATGTGGTGCGCAAGGCATTGGCGAAGAGGTTGAAAAACCACAGGCTGAAGGCGATTTCGGTCTTGAGGAAATAAAAAAATCCCAAAATGTTGAAGCGGAATTTGAATTGCAGTTCGGACAGATTGTCGAAGATGGGCAAGATGAAGTGGATGGGATCTACATTAGTGGCGATGGGTACGGTCGCCGGGAAGTAGTTGTGTAGCCCGTGCAGGGTGCCCCAGACGGCCGGCACGGCAAAGCCTGTCCACATCACCGGGTTTTTGAAGAATGGGGCCATGCGCTTCCCCCCGGCGTCCTGCTCGGTGAGGGCCATTGGCACTTGGACGAGCGGATAGGTCAGCCGCTCGTAGTCGTTCCACTGCTTGCGCAGAATCGCCATCGCGGCAATCATCGCCAAGAATAAAGCCCAGACAAAAGGTGCCCAGCGCAAAAAAATCGGTAGCCAGCCAGCCCACGGGATGGCCTGCCCCTGCTCCAAACCCTCGTAAAAAGGCCCCATGACGCTTAGGTCGCGCGGCTCCAACCAGTCGGCTAGGTGGGGTTGGATGAGCGTGTGCCAGTCGTTTTCCGGCGTGGCAAAGTAAAAGGGCGTGAGAATCGTGCCGATGAACCGGCCAGCAAAAAACACCGGCAGGGGCGAGGCCATGACCATCATTATATAAATGAGCAGGAGTTCGCCGCGGTTCAGCCCGGCTCGCGGATGGACCAGCTTCAGCAGCGGGTTGATCAAACCAGCGAGGAATAACAGCAAGAACAGGGCACCGACCGTGCTGGTCCCCAGCGTCATATACGAGCCGCGCAGATAGAAAACCCCATACGAGTCGCCCGCAGCCACGAAAAACGTGAACAGGCAGCCGAGGATCAGCGCCTTGGGCGTGAAGGCTCCAGCCGCTGGGGGGTGCAAGGACTATACCCCGCCGGTGGCAGCGAAGAGGCGGACGAAGACGATCGATTGCTTCTGGGTCTGTTCGGCGAAAAACTGGCGCTCTAGCAGGAAGCCAGCGTTCATGGTCAACTCGTACCCTTGATAGGACGACACATTGGTCAGCAGCACCGAAAACACCAGGCTGCGGAAGTCCTCGACATAGCTCGGAGACGCCTCGGCTGGACGCGCAATAAGGTTCTCGAAAAGACTGAATTCAACGCCGAAGTCCAAGTGCGTCTGCGGCAGGAGCGCGTATTGCCCTAAAAAGAAAAAGCTCTCGGTCAGTTCGTTGGCCTGCAAACCGGCCAGCGCGGTGGGCGTTTCTCGCTGGTACATGCTCTTCCACTTGGGATAAAGAGAGAGCCGAGCGCTGGGACGAATGGCGTAGTCGGCCTTGTTGATCAGGCCCAAAAACGAGCGGTCGCGTTTTTCGCTGGCCTGTGCGCCGAGCTGGTTGAAGCGCTCGTACTTCAGCTTACCCTCGATGTTCAGATTGCGGACGCGGAAGTAGCGGGCCTGCAAGTACAGCGCGTTGACAAAGGTATCTTGGTTGTCGAGGGGGTCTTCAAAATCCGTCAGGCCGATGGGATCGCGCCAGACAACGCGGTCTTCGGGCAAATTGTCGGCCACTAATTTGGCGTGTTCAAAAAGGGCGATATCCAGCCCAGGATAGGATTTTTCCAAGGTCAACAGCCCGTAGAAGGAGCGGCTCTCGCGGTCGCTGCTCAGTTGGTGCTCGGCGAGCCGACCGACGGTCAGCCGACTGCTCTCGGTGATTTTCAATCCTCCGTACGCGTTGTAGCCGCGATGGTCGCGTTCGTAGGGGTAGTCGGGGAGGCGGTCGTCCTCAAAGCGGTCGATGATCGTGTTGTTGTTCATGTCCATGCCAAAGAGAAACTCCGGCGGATCGACCTGATAGCGGAGGAAAGGCTCGACGTAATCCGGGCGACTGTTCTGGTTTTGGTTGAAGTCGGAGATAAAATCGTTGTTCTCGTCCAGCCCGGGAAAAATCTCAGTGTCGCGGCCCAGCGAGCCGCCCTCGCCGCCAAACCCTTGGCTCTGGCGATAGCGTTGCCAGTCGGTGAAGCGGTCTTGATCGTCGTTGTCATCGACAAACTCAAAGAGGTTTTGGGTCTCGCTGGCGTAGTCAATGACCCCGCCCGGGTCGGCGATAAAGGCCGTGGTGCTGTAATCGGGATCTATGGAGAACACCTCGCCGTACGCAAAGAAGGGGTAGCGCTGGTACGAAGCCGTGATGTACCCAGCTTCGGCCGTTTCCTTGTAGGCGGGCAACTTGCGGAAGTTCTGGTTGGGGAAGCGGCGAAAGCGGCGGTTGAGGGCCCATTCGGCCCGCAGGTCGAAGTGGGCGAGGTTAATTAGTTCCAGATCCATGCCGATCACTTCGTGCCCGGTCGGCAGGCCATAGGCAAAGCGCACAAAGGTCTGATTGGATCCATCGGTTATTTCGTCGCGGGCTTGGGCCACCGGCAAGAAGACCTGCTCGCCCCGCACATTGGTCTGGAGGTTGGAGGCGATCTCTATGCGGTAGTCGTTGGACACTACCAGCTCGAATTCGAGCTTCTTGGCCTCGCGGAAGGTGCCCACTTTTTCGGTGGGGCTAAAATCGTTGCGAATGTCGTAGATAAGCTCAATTACGTCCGATCCGCTCACCTCCAAAATGCCCTCGCGCCGTACGCCGCCGCGCACCAAGGGCGCGATTTCTGGGTGCAGCTCCCCATCTATGATCACCTGATCGACGAAAAACGAAGCACCGGTTTGCTCGGATTCGGGCGAGTCGTCTGCAATGCGGATGATAACCCGCTCGACATTGCCCGTGTTCTGGGGGCCGGTCAGCAGGCCCTTGAGCGAGTTGTCGCCGAGGCTCAGTTCGCTGCTGGTATTGGACACATTGACCCACGTCAGGCCCAGCTTGGCGAAATCGCCCACTTGGGCTACGCCGCGCGCCCCGAGCAGGCGGGTCGTGTTTTCGAGCACCGAAGCCCCGCCCGCTTCGTTGAGCGCGGTAAACCCCGGCGCATTGAGCCGCGAGCCGAGCAAGGTCAGCGCGTACTTGTCGGCGAGAAAATCCCACTGCAACCCATTAAACGTGGGCTTGGAGAAGGTCAGGGGAGTGAGCGTCGTGCGAATGGCATCGCCCACTGTCAGGGAGGTGTGGAACTGGCCGTGGCTGGCCGACGAGATGACGAGGCTATCGAACCAGCGGCCAAATCGGGTGCCTTTCAAGAGGGCACTGCCTTGGCGCAGAGGGCTGGTTTCGGTCCAGTCGTAGATGACCCAACCGCGGTTGATGTACTGGCCGAAGAGGTTGTAATTGCGGGTGCCTTCGAGCAGGATGTTCACGTAGCGCGTGTAGTGATCGCGTGCGTAGTTGCTGTACTCCCAGCCGCGCCACTGGTATTCGTAGTACAGGTTCTGTGGCAAGTACCACTTACGCCGATTGGGTGCCAAGGCTCCGGGATGGATGCGCACCCCGCGAATTCCCGGCTCCTCAACCGGCCGAAAGCCCGTAGATAGCTGGGCGAAAACCTTAGACTCCGAGAGTACAAACGCACACCACAACAGTAAAATTGGCCATCTGCTACAAAGGGTTGTCAGCCTCATGATCCATCTCCTATATATCAGTGGCCAGTGGTTAGTGGTCGGTCACCAGTCCCCGCACCGCGCCAAGGGCGGAGGGGAGACTAACCACTGGCCACTAAGCGAAAACTCGCCTAGGCCGCGAGTGTCATCGGCTGACAATATACGCCCCGTACCCACGGCCTACCAAGTCAGAACCGCACTGTCGCGCCGGCAAGAATGGCCCTTCCTTGCTGTAAATTTGTTTCGCCTGTCTGTGTTTTTTTATTTATAATGTAAAATCACTTCAGCATTATCACTTAATTTGAAAGGAGGTTGCACAGCTTCTTGTTGAACGACAATTTCCACATCTTTTTTTGTTTTTTCTCTTCCAATCAAGGAGAGTAGCAAATGAGAAAATTCGGCTTTTTCGCCTTGTCTTTTGGACTGGCGTATCTGTTGAGTACGGCCACTTTTGCCCACGTAGGCGTGACCGTGTTCTATCCCCAAGTGCCCGACCCGGCGGCCATCACCATTGACGGCAACGACGACGACTGGGGTTGGTACGACCCCGCTCTCGCCCTCAATCAGCCCGATTTCTTCGACCGAGCCAGCGATTTCGTCGAGTTGACGGACTACGATTTCACCATCCTCAACGGTTGGTCCGCGCCGCCGGATAACAAGTGGTACGGCTTTGCGCGCTTTGTCGATGATACCCTCAAGTACGACTCGCCCGTCAAGGAGTGGTGGAAAGACGACTGCTTGCAGATAACCGTGGACGCCGATCACCTCGGTGGTAATATTCTCGGTTCCGACCTCGAACAGATCGCCAATGGCCAGCGCTGGCACGTGCGCATCTTCCCGCCAGCCGGCGAGTCTCTGTTGCCCAACCAATCCTGCTTTTTCTACAGTCAGCTAGAATTCATTGACTCCCAAGAGTTGCTGTGGGGGGTGGAGCCGGAATTTTTCGAGGCCGCGTGGACCGTCCTGCCAGCAGGTGCCGAGAACCTGACGGTTGGCCCGGTTACGTACACTTATGAGTGGCGGGGTGCCCTGTGGGACATCTGGGGCCTGAGTGAGGCCGAGAGCACACGGCACATGTTCGCCGAGGACGACGTGATCCACCTCGGCTATCGCCCGCTCGATGCCGACCGCCCCGGCGGAGGACGCAAGCACTCCATGTACATCAACGACGGCAGCCAGTCGCAGGACGTCGACGCTTCGCAGATGCCCGACTTCTGGGCACTGGCGGCGACGGAGACTAACGTGGAAAATGACACTTGGGGCCACATCAAAAACAGCATGTCCCAACGCCTCAAGTAGCAACGCACGGCACAACCTTCGAGGGAGGGGGCCAAAGGCCCTTCTCCCTTTTTTTTATTTGTACTAATGATGTTACGCCTACCTTGTGTTTTTGGCACACTGACGAAGCATCTTTTACCCCACAAGGGATGGAGGATAGAAGATTCTTCGACTCCGCTGCGCTCAGAATGACAGGCTCATTCTATATGGGCCTTGGGCGTAACATCCGTTGCTAATTAATTCCCTAGGGAACCACAATGCGTTTTTTTATCACTACGAAGCAGAAGCGGGGCATCTGGTGATATTCGACCAGCGCGCAGGTCGGCGGTGGGACGACAAGGTATTCCACTGTCACCGGGCGTCGGATAGTGGGATGGTGATCGAGGTGTGGGGAATGTGAGATCTAGTGGCTCTTAAAAATATCGAGAAACCGCCGAAAATGGCCGAAGTCAAAAAACGCGATAAAACCCCAACCGACGTGGAAGGAGGAAACCGCTTCTGCTCCCCCTTCCCGCGTCGGAGAAGAAGTCGAATGCAATGGGCGATGTTGGCATGTGCCGCGCTGATAAGCAGCCCGGGGGCGGCGCAAGAGTGGTGGCAACTCGGCGGGCAGGGCGGTGTCTCGCCAGCGGATGTGGCGGATTTCAGCCTGATGATAGACGCTGCTATCGCCGCCCAAGCACTCCAGCCTTTTGAGCTCAAGCCGAGCGAAAACATCTTGCCGCAGCTCGGCCCTTGGCAGCGTTGGCGCTTTCCCACCGACCCGCAATTCCGCTCCGGACATCCGCGCTTCTGGACGGACATCAACCACAATACCTTACATAAGGCCACGGAAATTTTTCTCTTCGTCGATGGAGACTCGACCACGTACGTGGAGCGACGCGACGAACAGCAGATTTTCTATACCATAGACTTGGGCACCCAAGTGCCGGTAGATCGCTTCGTCTTTTTCCCTCCCGCAGGCATCAGTCCCGAAAGCGACGAGCCTTTCAGGCCCAATTACATCCTCAAGTCCTACAGCCTGACGGCCGCCAAAGCCGAGACCGGCATCATGCAAGAGGAAATAGAGCGCGGATTCGTCTGGCGAGGCGACGGGCCGTGCTGTCCGCTAGCCATCCCCCTTGCCTATGAGGAGCGCAATACCGACGCAGTGACCGAAATCGCGTTTCCCACCCAATACCTCCGCTTCTTCCGCCTAATCGCCATGCCCGATGGGTTTACTCTGTACGGCGACCCCATCGTCACGCGCTCGGCCTTTGCCGAGATGGAGATCTACGGCCGGGGTTTCGCTCCGCAGGCAACCTATGAGTCGCAGATCATAGACTTGGGGCGGGAGGTCAATTTCGGGCAGGTGCGCTTGGCGGTAAGCAAATGGCGCAAGGACGGGGAGCGACTCCTGCCGTCCGACGGGCCGGGGCGCGCCCAAGTGGAAATCCGCACGGGGCGCGACGATAGCCCAACGGCTTATTTTGGCTTTGACGATCTGGGTGCCCACGTAGAGGTGACCAAGAAGCAGTGGGACCGGCTGATACCCTTAGAGTCACGCGGCGCGACCATAGCGGTCGGCTTTCGCGGTCCGGTGGCCGCAGACCTGCAAAACTGGAGCTTCTGGTCGCTGCCGTTGGAGGGCTCAGGGCAGCATCCGCGCCTGCCGTGGGGCCGCTTTTTCCAAGTGCGCGTCCGGTTAGAAACGGACGCGCTGTGGGAATTTGCCCGCCTTGATTCCCTGCAAATCGAGATCGCGCCTCTGCTAGCCGACCGGGTCATCGGCGAGATCGTCGTCGCGAAGGAACCCCACCCCGAAGGCGGGCAAGTGCGCGTACCAGCGGGCGAGAAAATCCCATTCACGTACGACCTAGGCGCGGAGTTTGCCAGCGCGGACCGCATCGGCTGCGATGCCGTGCGCATCTCGGCCCCAGCGGAAGCCACATTTCGCTATCTGGAAATGGGCGACCCACTCAGCACCGTAGAGCCGGATAGCCTGCTGCGCGAAGAAAGCGGCTTTGTGGTATTCTTGCCGCGCCCTTTGCACCCAAGCGGCGACCAGCGGTTGCGCATCGGCCTCAATGCCGTGTTGTACGGCGAGGCCGACGAATTTGGCGGTGAGGTCTTCAACCGCCGCGAGCCGAGCTTGTTGCAGCGCATCGAAGGGGGCGACGTCAGCGCGGAACTAGGCTCCAACCAGTTGCTCGTCGTGGCATCTGTCGCTTCCGCGGGTGGGGTGCTGGGAGACGTCGAAGCGGGCAGCGGCGCGTTTACTCCCCAAGGCGACGGCGTAAACGATCTGTTGGCTATACAATACACCCTCTTCCGGGTGCGGGAAGCGTCCCAAGTGCAAGTCGGCGTGTATGGACTCGACGGGCGATCCGCGTGGCAAGCACCGCCCAATGTGCAGGGTGCAGGACGCCATACGGTTTGCTGGGATGGCCGGGACGCGGCCGGGCAACTGGTTCGCCCAGGCGTGTATCTGGTGCGCGTGGAAGTGGAAACGGACAAAGGGCTCGAGGTGCGCTTACAGCCGGTGGCTGTGGTGTACTAGACGCAGGGGTGGCTAAGCAGCGTTTTTAAAACTCTCGTCGACCGCTGCAAAGGCAATCGAGAGGCTCCCAGATCGGGCGTTTTCCGAGGGCGAGACTCCATTGCTACTAGGTTCTTTTTTGACTTAAAGGGCAATAAGAGGAATCTTAAAAACGCTTCTTACAAGTTTGTCGCCGCAAGCAAAGATTGAAGTCCTTGATAGGCGTAGCCGGCAGAGCATTTCAAGGGCAATTGATGCCCAGACAAAGGCGTGTGGTTTAGTTGATCAACATGCGACAGCGTAGCATCTCACCAAGAAAGCCAACCATGTCTATATCGTCTCACCGCGTATCCACCTTGCTGTGCGCCGCGCTGCTCGCCGCAGGCTGTGGGCACAAATTGGGCTATCGCCACTTTGCCGGCCCCATATTGCCGGCCGCAGATTTGTCGTCTGCGGATTTCGTCGTCCGCGACGACCACAGCATCACCTTCGTCAAAAACCGCTTGGAGGTAAGCCTGTTGCCGCTGACTGTGGCCATGCTCAACCGACAGCTAAGCAGCCACTCGCAGCGGCCAGAGGGCTTTCACGATCCCAACCCCTATCTCGCGCCGGTCAATCCCTACACCTATGGCGACTGGAAGCCGGGCTGGGCAGAGGAGCATCCGACCCGCTTTACGGTCTTTCTGCTCAAGGTCAAAAACTACGCGTACCCCAAGGTGTGGCTCAATCCTTACGCCACAGAGATCGCCAGCGCCAATGGTCGGCATTATCAAGCCTTCACTCGGCTGGCACTAGACGAGTATTTCGCCCCTTATGCCATAGGCTATGCGGGCAACACCTTCCTCCCCTTCCGCGAGCGTCGAGACCTGCTGCTCCGTACCTTGTACCCCGAAGACGAGATGATCTTCAGCGGCCAAGAGCGCGAAGGTTTTATCGCCTTCGCCCCACTGGCTAACGATGTCGAAGCGTTTGAAGTGCGGATCGCGGAGATGGTGCTGCGCTTCGACTACCGAGATCAGCCGGTGGAGACCATAGACATTGCCTATCCATTTACGCGCGAAGTGTACTTGGCCAAGCACCGCCGCGCTGGGGAACTCTAAAGATGCTCGTGCGGGCCGTTGTGGGCGTCGTACTCGCAGCCCTGTGGTGGAGTGGCTGCGGGCCACGAGCGAATGGCGATGTGGTCGCGCTAGTAGGCGACGAAAAAATCGAACTCGCAGACCTGCGCCAGTTTCGCGAAGAATCGACCGCCAACTACCGCAACCCCGAAGATGGGCCGGCGTGGCACTTCTACTTGCAGACGATGATCGACATGAAGCTGATGCTCATCAACGCGCACGAGCGGCAGCTAGATCAAACAGTGGAGTTTGTGCGCCAATGGGAGCGGGAACGGCGCAAGAAATTGGTCGATGAGTACGCCGTGCGGACCATCCTCGCGGATGTAGATATTGCAGTAGAAGGCATGCGTCAGGATTTTGCGACGAGCAAGTGGAATCGGATGCTGCGCTTGGCCCATATCCGCACCGCGAGCGAGGCCGAAGCCCAAAAGGCCATGCGCGACTTGGAGCAAGGGCAGGACTTTGCCGAGGTAGCCCGCAGGCGTTCTCTCTCGCCGACAGCCGCCCACGGCGGGGTGCTCGATGCTTGGTACGGACGCGGCAACTTGGAGGAGATGGGCCTGCCCATAGAAGTGGGGGAGCAGGTATTCAACCTACAGGTCGGGGACTTGAGCCAGCCTTTAATCGTGGGGGAACACTACGAGATTTTCAAGGTGCTGTCCCAAGGCCCGGCCCCTACACACTACCGAGCGGCCTTCTTGCGCGAGCAGTACTGGAAGGAGTTCCGCACCCGCTGGAAGGAGCTGACCGCCCAGCTCAAAGACCGACTGAATGCACGACTGGACGGGGAGGCGATCCGGTTGTTAGTCAATAGGATGGCCGAATCCGCCGGCCGAGGGATGCTGTTGGATCCCGAAGAGCAGGAAGTAATCCTCTGCCGCTTCAAAGGCGGACAGGTAACGCTGCGAGATTTCGCCGAAACCTATAACGCCTACTGGTTCATCCGTTCGGTCTCCTTCGACAGCAGCGGGATTGCCGAATTCGTCCACCGGGACCTCTTGCCGCGGGTCTTGGTCTATCAAGCGGCGTTGCAAGAAGGCTTAGACCAAGATTCGACCATAGCTGCTTGGTTGCAGAACAAAAAAAAATCGCTGCTGCTCGAAGCCCTCCGCAGAGAAGCGGTCGTGCAGCGAACCGAAGTTGATAGCATCAAGGCCCGCCAGTACTACGACGACCATCCGCAAATGTTCATGGAACTAGAAGAGATTCGGGTGGCCGAGGTGCTAGTGGCGACCCGTGCTGAGGCGGAACAACTCTTGCAGCGGATCCGCGCTGGCGAACGCCTAGAAACGCTGGCCGACCGTTACACGCTCCGCACGGATGCCGAGGCCGGGCAATACCACATCCACAATCACCCGTCCGAGCGGCGGGTTTTCGGTGCTCTCTACGATTCGGTGGTCGCCGCGCCGGTGGGAGTGCTCACCGGCCCGGTGGCTCTCGACGAGGGCTATTCGATCTTTGAGGTGCGGGAACGCATTCCCCCCCGTCCCACGCCTTTTGCCCAGGCGGCTTCGCGAGCGCGGTGGTGGGTGCAGAAGCAGCAAGAAAAGACCCTCTTCGACTCCTTATTCACTCGTCTTAGAGATCAATATGCCGATAGAGTCGTGGTATTTGAGGAGCAGTTGAGCAAACTAGACGCCAGCCCCCACTAGTCCATGCCATCCCACGCGCGCCCCAATTCCCCAGCTTCCTACAGGTCCGTGGCCGCGTTTTTGTCTTTGTGGGTGCTGCTCGTCGAGGGCAGCGCGGGATGCGGACCAGCAGACCCGGAAGTCGAACCGGCGTTTGTAGAAGTGGCGCAGGAGGCGGGCATTGACTTCCACCACCAGAATGGGGCGAGCGGACGCTACTACTATGTGGAAACCTATGGATCGGGCGCGGCCTTCCTCGACTACGACAACGACGGCGACCAAGACCTCTATGCGGTCAATAGCGCGCCGCTGCCGGGTTTTGTCGCCGAAGCCGTCCCGACCAACGCGTTCTATCGCAACCAGGGCGACGGCTCCTTCGCCGATGCGACGGTGCAAACGCGGACAGGCCATCCGGGCTATGGCATGGGCAGTTGCGTCGGGGATATCGACAACGACGGACACGTGGACTTATACGTGACGAACTTCGGTCCCAACATCCTGTATCGCAATCAGGGCGACGGCACCTTTGCCGATCAGACAGCCGACGCCGGAGTCGACGACCCTCGCCTGAGCACTAGCGCGGCGTTTGCCGACATTGACAACGATGGCGATCTGGACCTCTATGTGGCCAACAATGTCTCCGTTGACCTAGCGCACGACAAAGGATGTCGCCAAGGGGCGATCCCAGTCTATTGTGCCCCCACCCAATACAAAGGAGAATCCGGCACTCTATTTCGCAACGATCGGGGCGGGAAGTTCGCCGATATTACCCGGCCAGCCGGCGTGTATAGCGAAGCTGGTCGCCAATTAGGCGTGGTCTTTGGCGACTACGATGGGGACGGGGACGCGGATCTGTATGTGGCCAACGACATGAAGGCCAACTTTCTCTTCCGCAACGACGGCGCAGCGCGGTTCGCCGAAGTGGGATTGAGCGCGGGGGTGGCACTCAGCGAGAGTGCGCGCCCCGAGGCCGGCATGGGTACGGACTTTGGCGACTGCGACCGGGACGGCGACTTGGATCTCGTGGTATGCAACTTCCAGTGGGAAAGCTGCCGCCTCTATCGCAACGAGGGCGACGGCGCATTTGCCGACCTGAGCTTCCCGTCGGGGTTGGGCGAGCCTACGCTTGCGACCTTGACTTTTGGCACGGATTTTCTCGACTACGACAACGACGGAGACCTAGACCTCTATCTGGCCAACGGCCACGTCCATCCACAAGTACAGTCGTTCGACCAAGCCGCGTCTTATCCACAGTCGGACCAACTCTTTGCCAACGACGGGACCGGGCGGTTTGCGCTGGTGCCGACTACGACCCTGCGCGGCGTGGGGCGCGGCGCGGCGTTTGCCGACATCGACAACGACGGAGACCTAGATGCCTTTGTCGCCAACAACAACCAGCGAGCATTTTTGCTGCGCAACGACCACGGCCAGCGCAACAATTGGATCGCATTTAAGACCGTAGGCCGAGTCAGCAACCGAGATGGGATCGGGGCGGTGATCCGGGTGGTAAGCGGAGATTTGGCGCAGGTCGAGGAAGTCCGCAGCGGCAGCAGCTATCTTTCGCAAAACGATCTGCGGGTGTACTTGGGCTTGGGCCAGCGGGAACGGGTGGATCGCGTCGAGATTTACTGGCCCAGCGGCATCGTACAGACGCTCGGACAAATGCCCATCAACCAGATCCACCAAGTGGAAGAATGAGCAACCAATGGAAGAGGGGCGGAGCGTGTGCCGTCCTGCTAGCCCTGCTCTACGGGTGTACACCCGCCGAAGAAAGCTTAGGCGCACGGGAGGTCCGCTGGCAGCGTCAGATCGCAGAAGACCCAGCGGACGCCGAGGCTCATTACGCGCTCGGCGAAGTGTACTGCGAACAAGCGCGCTACCCCGAGGCCCTACAGTCTCTTCGCCAAGCCGAAGCACTTGATTCCTCCCACACCAGAGCGCAAGTGAGGATCGGCAACATCCTGTTTAGGATGGGCGAATTAGAGCGAGCCGTACAAGTATACCAACGAGCCGCGCAGGGATGCGACGATTGTGCAGACGCGCACCGGGGGCTGGGAGCCGTCTATCTACGGCAGCAGCGTTTTGCCCAAGCTCGCCAAGCCTACCAACAGGCCCTTTTAAGCGAGCCGGACCACGCCCCGTCGCACTACAATATCGGTGCGGCCTTCGGCCAAGAAGGGGCGTATCAAGAAGCGGCAGCAGCTATGGAACAGGCCATTGCCAGCGACTCTAAATACATCTTGGCGTACACCGCGCTGGGCGATGTGTATTGCCTCAAGTTGGGGCAGTGCGAAAAGGCCGCCACACTCCTCGCACGGGCCGTGACTTTGCAACCGACAGCAGTCGCCCCTCGGATTGGCTTGGGGCGGGCACACCTCCGCTTAGGGCGGTACGAGGAGGCCGCGGCGAGCTTTGAGGCCACCATTGCCGTGGACTCGATGGCTGCGGCAGCGTTTAATTGGCTGGGGGTAGCCCGCACAAAGCTGGGGCAATACGAGCCGGCAGCCCAAGCCCTGCGCCGCTCCATTCGCCTCGATATGCTCAACCCGCAAGCCTATTACAACCTGTCCCAGACTTACCAGAAACAGGGCAAGGCCAAGGCGAGCGAGGAGGCCCTGCGCGCCTTCAACCGCATTGACGCGTACTCGGGAGACCTGCTCCGGTGGAAAACTATACTGGACGGCAATCCGCACGATGCTATGGCACTGTTTGAACTAGGCCGGATCTATGCGAGATTGGGCGTGGCAAGCGAAGCGGCGGCAGCTTTCCAGCGCGCGTTGACGATCAACCCCACCTATGCGCCGGCCTGGCACAATCTGGGCAATGCCTACGCCCGCCTCGAGCACTTGGACGATGCCATAGCGGCCTTCCGCCAAGCACTGGCACTGGACGAGGGGTATGCCCTGGCTTGGTACAACCTCGGCAATGCCCATTTTGCCAGGGGAGAATTGGCGCAAGCCCGCAAGGCATTCACTGCGGCACTCGATCACCAAGAAGGGTACGTGGACGCCTACCACGGCCTCGGGGGGGTGGCATTGCACACAGGATCGGCCGAGGAAGCCGTAGGCCACTTTCGCACGGTCCTAGCGGCGGCCCCAAGCTATGCCCACGCCCATTACGGCTTGGCTTTGGCCTACCGGGCACTCGGCGACTCACTGCGAGCCGCGCAGGCACTGGCGCATTTCAACCGGCTGCGCGGTGAGCCGTAACATGCGGGCCATGCTGGCCTTGCTTTTGTCGCGCTGTCTTGCGCCACAGACCTAAGCTCCTAGTACTAAGCGCATGGCCGTCCGCTCTGAACTAGCCGCATCTGAGTCGCTACCGCCACCAATCCTTCTCCAACCGGCTCGCCTGTTTCTTAGACAGCCCACCCAACGCCTGCATGGCGTCCAACAGCCGCATCCTAGTCAATTCTGGCCCCAAGAGCGCAGCCGATTCAAACAGCGGCGGCCCTACCCGCTCGCCAGTCAGCGCGACAATGAGCGGTACGGTCACGTCGCGGACCGGCCACTCCCAATGCACAGCCACCCGCCGCACGGCTTCGGCCACGCCGTCTTTGTCCCACTCCGCCACCTCGTCCAAAGCCCACACGGCTGTTTGCAGCATCCGCACCACTTCGGCGGGCTCCCGTTTTTTCGGGGTCAAATCCTCGGCCTTTGGCTCCACTTGCCGGGCAAAGAAAAACGCCACGTGCGGCACAAAATCCCCCAGCGTCTCTAGCCGCTGCTGCATAAATGGCAGCATCTGGCCGACGTATTCGTCGTTGAGCAGCCAGTTCTTTAGGTCCGCCAACAGGGCTTCCGGCGTCCGCTCTTCGCGCAGATAGCGTCCGTTGAGCCAGCCCAGCTTGTCTATGTCAAAAATGGATCCGCCCAAATTGATCTTCGTCGGGTCGAAATGCTCTGCTAGTTGCTCCAAGGTGAATTTTTCGTCTCCGACCGGCGGGTGGGCCATGAGCGATAGGTAATTGAGCAGGGCCTGCGGCACATAGCCGGCGCGACGATAATACTCCACCGAGGTCGGATTGCGCCGCTTCGACATCTTGGAGCCGTCGGGATTCAGCAGCAACGGTAGGTGCATGTACGTCGGCGGTGTCCAGCCAAAAGCCTCGTAGAGCATGAGGTGTTTGGGCGTGGAGGTGATCCACTCTTCTCCTCGAATCACGTGGCTAATCCGCATCAAGTGATCGTCCACTACCACGGCCAAGTGGTACGTCGGAAAGCCGTCGGACTTCATCAGCACTGGGTCGTCCATATTCCCCCACGCTAGGGAAATCGGCTCTCGGAGCACGTCGTTGACTATACATGCTCCCTCTTTCGGCATCTTCAGCCGAATCACGTGTACACATCCCGCCCGCATCTTCGCTTCGACCTCTTGGGCCGCTAGCCCTCGGCAGTGTCCATCGTAGCCGATATGCTCCTTGCGCTCCTGCTGCTCCTTGCGCCGTGCGGCCAACCGCTCACTCGTACAAAAGCAAGGATAGGCGTGTCCGCTGGCGACCAACTTCGCCGCGTACTCCGCGTAGATAGACAAGCGCTCGCTCTGCCGATACGGACCGTAGGGGCCACCCACATCCGGGCCTTCGTCCCACGCTAACCCCAACCAACGTAGCGACCGCATGAGCTCATCTTCGTACTTTTTTTGCGACCGCGCTTGATCGGTATCCTCAATGCGCAGCACAAACCGCCCGTCGTTTTTCCGCGCCCACACCCAGTCGAATAGCGCCTGATACGCGGTCCCTACGTGCATGGGGCCGGTCGGCGAAGGGGCAATGCGCACCCGCACGTCTGTCATCTTTTATTTCCTTGTCTTATGAGTTACAAATTAAGCCCCAGCCGCCTCCGCGCAACGCGGCCTATTGCACATTTAGCTTTTTCCCCTAAGTTTATAACTTATAATGAGTAACGCGCATCCACTGGCGTCCCACCATACGCATTTCCTACCCTTTCAACGCAATAGATGGGATTTATGCAGTTTACCGAGCTCGACCTAGCACCCTACCTCCTCAGAGCACTCCATGAGATGGGCTACGAGGACATGACGCCCATCCAAGAACAAACTATTCCCCACATTCTCGCCGGCAAAGACGTCATGGGCCTAGCCGAAACCGGCTCTGGCAAGACCGGCGCTTGTGCCATTCCCCTAATCCAAGCCACAGATGCGTCCCTCAACGCCATCCAAACCCTCATCTTGGTTCCCACCCGCGAGTTGGCACTCCAGTACGTCCAAGAGGTGGACGAAATCGCCCAGCACTCAGGCGTGGTGCCGTTTGCCATCTACGGCGGCTTTGACATGGGCATCCAAAAGGCCAAAATCAACCACGGCGTTCACGTGCTCGTGGCCACGCCCGGCCGCCTCATCGACTTTATATGGAATCACAGCCTCGACCTGACTCACGTAAGAACCGTGGTCCTCGACGAGGCCGATGAGATGCTCAAGATGGGGTTTATCGAAGATGTGGACTTTGTCTTGTCCTGCATTATGCAGGAGCACCAAACCCTGCTTTTTTCCGCTACCATGCCCCCGGAAATCGAGCGGCTGACCCAACAATACCTCAAGTCGCCCGAGCGCATCCATCTCAACCGCCACCAGCGGGCACCCCAATCACTCGCCCATCACTTCCTCCACATCTCCCGCCGTCGCTGTGACGCACTCGTCAATTACATCGAGGGTCAAGAGATCCAACAGGGCATTATCTTCTGCAACTCGCGCGACAAAGCATCCGACTTGTTCCGCGACCTACAAAGGCGCGTCCGCTCGGTCGATATCATCCATGGTGGACTAGACCAAGAGCGTCGCACCTCCATCTTCCGCCGCTTCCGCCAACAGAAGACCCGCTTTATGGTTGCTACGGACGTGGCCGGACGCGGCTTGGATTTTTCGCACGTCACCCACGTCATCAACTACGACTTTCCCTTTAACGCCGAAGTCTATACCCACCGCACGGGCCGGGCCGGGCGCATGGGCCGGGCGGGCAAGGCCCTGACCTTGGTCGGCGACCGCGACCTTCACGGCCTCAAGCACCTGCTCAACGCCAACCGCATCCACGCACATTGGGAAGGCACGGCTCCCAACTTGGACGACATCCGATCCAAACGCAATCGCCGAGGACGTCGTAGGCGGGGCCGGGGCAACCGATCCTCCGCCAAAACCAGTTAGCGTTCTTCGCAACTCAGAGCCGCTAGCGAGTGGTCGTTTGCTCACGGCGCATCCGGTGCATTGGCTTTTTCCAACTCGGGCAGCAACCAGTACTTGACCCAACCAAAATCTGGATCGATTTCAAGCGCCTTTGCAAAGGCCGCTCGTGCCGACTCCAGCTCACCTCGGTCTTGGTAAGCGATGCCGAGCCAAGCGTAGGCTTCCCGGTGCCCCCATACTGGCTGGATGGGATCGGTCGGCTCTTCTTGGGCAAAGAGTTCGGTAGTTCGCTGAAACCCTTGCCGACCCTTTTCTTTGCTTCCGCCAAACATTTCGGGGGTATTAAAATCGCTGATGGCCGCACTCAGTACCACGCGCGGATTATCGGGAGCGAGTTGCTTGGCTTTCTGGCTGGCCTTTCCAATTTTGGGGCCTATGAACATGCTTTTCATAGGACTCAGGCCGATTTGCTGCCCGTACACGATCGACAGCAAGGCATAGGCTTCGGCTGCTTGCGGGTCAATCTCGGTAGCCTTTTTCAAGTGATCAACCGCGGCTTTGAGATGTTCAGAAGCCCGGTCTTTGCTTGCTTCCCCTAATAGACCAGCAATGCTGTTATCGGCTAAAGCGACGTAGTAGTGGCCCCACGCCGCTAGGCCCGTGTCGGCGAGGGTGCGCTCAAACGTTGATCTAGCGGCATACATAGTGTCTAGGTCATTCGCACTTTCACCGGCTTGCAGCATCTGTCTTCCACGGATGATAAGACTGTCGGCCGATCGGGCTAGGGTGGGATCGGCGACTGCGACAATGCAAACGAGTGAGAGCAGAAAGTGTAGCATAAATAGCCTCTTTTAGTGAAGATCAATAGTTCAAGGAAACACTGGTGCCAAAGTAAATGGACCGGCGAAAGAGCGTGGTGCGTGGCTGACGCTGGGTATAGTCAATGCTGTAATCATAGTCGAGCACGTTGGCGCGGTTGAGCAGGTTGTTGACCGCCAAATAGAAGACCGCTTGGTGCCCGGCGTTAAAAAAATGCACATAGCTCAACTGCCCATTTATCTGTTGAAAGGACGGTAGCCGTTCTGATCCGACGGGTCCTTCCACCGGCAAGTAGTAGCTTTTGTCTGTTGCGGGAACGGCACCGACGATTGGCGTGATGGGACGACCAGTGGCGTACTTCAGAGTCAGACCGCCGCTAAGGGTGCGAACGATCTGCATTTTTGTGACTAAGGTCAGATTGTGCGTGATATCAAACGGCGAAGGTGCTTCTTCGCGGAGCATCTCAAACCCTAGATGGCGCACCTGCAACCGGCGCGATCTCAGCAGACTGTAGGACATCCATCCGCTCAAGCGCGTATTGAGAAAAGCACCGTATTTGCAAAAGAAGTCAACTCCAGCGGCTTGGCCGTTACCTTCACTTGCAAGGTTCCGCTCGGCGTCATCTAGCACCAGATTGCGGTAGGGTTTGTAGTAAGCCTCCAGCCGTACTAGGAGTTCCCCGCGCTCGTGGTGCAGGCCACCTATCCAGTGTTGGGCGCGTTGGGGGTCTAAATTGGGATTGCCGCTGATGGGATTGTATTCAAGTGGGGCGGGAAATTGGTGATAGATGCCCCAAGCGAGTCGGGCATTGGTGTCTTCTGAGAACTGGTATCGGGCAGATAGACGCGGGTCGACGACAAAATCGCTGGATAAATTGTGGTGATCGGTGCGCATCCCGACATTGGCGACAATGCGGCGCACGGGTTTGAAATCAACCTCAAAGTAGGCACCCGTGCGCCGTTCACCGTAGGAGTTGTCGAGTGCAAAAATCTCGGCCTCGGGGTCGAAAATGTCTCCTTGAGGAATGCTGCCTACAAAGCGGTTGTCAGCGTACTCTATTTCAGCACCGAGGCGCAAGATCCCGAAGGCATCGAGGACGCGTTCCCAGTCTGTGCGAATTTTGCCGGTCAGGTCGCGAGGGGTCCAATCTAGATTGCCCAATTGTCGCCGGGTTTTGTACTGGTTGAGCGAGGCACTGGTCTGTATGGCCCAATCGGCCCAAACATCCGTCCACTGGAGATTGTGCAAGGCCCTATCCGTGCTGTTGCGATAAAGGCCGTCAAACGAAGGCTCTGCAACCTGTACGCCGACCTCGTCGCTCGCGTTAAAACCGAAAAACTTGAGATGTCCGGTAGGCGAATATTGGTAAACCAAGTTGAGATTACCGTCGTACCCGCGTGGCGTGGTGGCGAATTTGTCGCGGTGACCATTGACGTGGAAGAGGAGACCGGTAAAGCTGCGGTTGCCCGTAAAACGAAGGCCGAGCTTGTCCTCAACAAGAGGCAAGTCGAAGCCCACAGAGCCAGCAGCAAGGCCCAGACCGAGCGTATAGCTTCGTTGCACGGGCATGTCTAGGCTCTCCATTGTCAGCACCGCAGAAAGCGCATTGCCGTAGCGGGCGGAGAATCCGCCGGTGGAAAAGGCCGTACCTTTCACCATAAAGGGAGGAATCGTGCCGAATACTCCACCAGTGGGCGATTCGTATCTGTAGGGATGCACTACCGTGGCTTGATCGAGCAAGATAACGGTCTCGCTCACATCGCCCCCCCGGACAAAAAGCCCGGCACCGTCATCTACGGTGGCAACGCCGGGAAAGGTTTTGAACGCACGAAAAATATCGGCAGAAGCCCCAGGCGTTGTAACCACATCTAGGGGGGCCAAAGTAACGGTCTCATCCTCTCCAGTGGTATAGGTGCTAACAGTGACGACGGTTTCGCCGAGTTCAATGAGGATACTCCGCAGCATCAAGCGCACCGTGGTGGTATCGCCCGCCGTCAAATGCAGAGTCTGCCGGGCGGGTTCAAAGCCGATGAAGGAGGCACTCAGGTCGCGTGGACCGAGGTGCTGAGTGGAAAAGGCAAAGCGACCGTCGCGGGCTGTTACTGCGCCGTCGGTGGTGTCGACGATTTGTACGTTGACGAAGGCCATCGGTCGGTCGGTTTCGTCGACGACCTGGCCTTGGACGAAAGCCCTAACTTGGGCAAAGGCAGGCAAAGAAAAACAGATGTTAAAAAGTGAAACCAGCCCTAGCCAACGCATAATGGTCTCCAGCGATAGGGTGCTTTTGTGCTCTATTTTGTGCTCTATAGTAATTCGGGAGCCTACCGCTGTGCTATTCTATCGGCGATACGGCTCGGCTAATAGCGAGATCTCATCCATTGCGACTAACCATCCAATCCCGGTAGCAACTGGGATTTCACCCAGCCGTTGTTGGGGTTTACTTCAAGAGCTTTGACAAAGGCTTCCCTCGCCCCTTCGATGTCTCCGGCCTCTTGACGCATGATACCCAACTGCACACAGGCTTCGTCGTAGCCCCAAGAGGGTTGCAAGGAGTCGCTAACTTCTTCCTTGGCAAACAGCTCAAGGGCATGCTCCAGCTTGGAGATGGCCCGCTGCTTATCGCCGCCGAACATAGCAGGAGTATAATAATCTCTCATGCCATCTATTAAGACAACGCGGGGATTGTTGCCATCAAGCCGCTTCGACTTTTCAAGAACTCTTTTGCTCTCAGGACCCAGTGCCATGCCCAACTGAGGCTTCAGGCCGAGCTTTTGACCGTAGGCACTAGCTAAGAGGGCATGGGCGTCGCTAAAGTTGTCTTCCAATTCAACGGCCCTTTTGAGATGCTCTATGGTTCGGTTGATGCACTGGGTCTGCTCATCGGGAGTAGCCACAAAGATCGTGGCGAGACGGTATTCGCACAAAGCCAGATAATACAGTGCAAATTCCTCGTGATGGCCGTTTTGGCGAGCGCGGTCGAACAGTTTCTGTGCTTCATATAGTTGATCGGGGTTGGCGGAATCGATTGCCTGCTGAAGAAGCTCTTTGCCCTCGACAAAAAGAGTTTCAGATTCGATGCCCTGATCATTTTTTGCGTTTTTTTGACTATAGCGCATGTATCGGCTTCCCGTGGCGAATAGGTACACATCTTCAAGATCGGCGGTTTTTACGGAAAATTGATGTATGTTCAAGCTATTAAGACGGTCTATAACTGCATTCCTAAACACCTCATCATTGCCATAAATGGATACGCCTTGAGAACTGACGTCGACGTGGGTTATTCCAGGACAGTCTGCCAAGGCTTCGGGCTCGACTTCGGTTTCTACCTCTACTTTGAGGTTTAACTGGAACTGTTCGAGCAGTTGCGGCACCGAACCAACGGCAATGATTTGGCCCTTGTTCATCACGCAGACCACATCGCTGTACTGCTGAGCTTCTTGCATGTTGTGGGTGGTCATGACAATGGTAAGGCCCTCGCTGCGATAGTGATTCAGGGTATCCCAGAGCTGCCGACGCAAATGTGGATCCAAGTTACTCGATGGCTCATCGAGGATCAGTAGTGCTGGTTTGCCCACTAAGGCAATGGCAATGAGCAGCCGGCGCTTTTCTCCTCCTGACAGGTCTTTGTAAGCTGTTTTCTGCTGGCGTCGCAGTTCAAATATGTCTATCAACTCGTCAGGATCAACCGGGTTCTGATACATTTTCGCATAAAGGCGTAGTGCCTCTCTGACCCGAATATCATTGTAGAGAGAATCTTCTTGAAATTGGATGCCGATTCTACTGCGTATGTCCTTGCGCCGACGCAAGTCGGGGATACTTTCACCAAACAAGTAAATGTCTCCAGAGTCAGGCTTTTTCAAGCCCACAATGCAATCTATGATAGACGTTTTACCCGTTCCATTGGGTCCTACCAGACAAAAGACCTGTTGTGGATATACGGCAAAACTAGCTTCCTGGACAGCGACGAGCTTGCCATAGGTTTTGCGCAAGGCATTTATCTGCAAGATAGGAGTTTGCGCTCGACAGCTACTAGCTGGAGATGAGAAATTCGCAGTTGAAGTCATGATTTATATTCAATCCGTACCTTAAACACCATAAGGTTAAAGACCTGATGGCATAGTATAGGTGGCAAAAGACTACCGGAGGCGAGGTACATGATACTCAGAATTACACCAAACAGGGTTTTAGAAATCACATTTGCCAGGCCATAAGCCAGATGATTCATGCCAAATGATAAAGATGCGATAACGACCGCGTATTGCCCAGGTACATTTAAGACATCCATTGCATAAGAGATCAAGTAGCCTCTCCACAATACCTCCTCCAGCAGGGATTCGCCAAGGATGCATGCCAACAGAAGGCTTATGGGTAATTTTTGTCCTCCCCTGACGATGCGTTTAGTCTCTCCGAACAGCCAACTTTTTGCTATTGGCTTATTTTTTTTCCGTAGCTTCAACAATGCCCGTGCTGCAATGATTTCTAAATAATAAAAAGCTACGCCTATACCTAGGCTGACAAATATCGTAATGCCAAGCGATAGAGGCATTGGGAGATCGAACCATACAGGCTCTTCAAATGCCGACGTCAGAATGTATATGGCTGGATCACACGATAGTAGAATCAGAATCAGAGCACCTGTAAGAGAGGCTAAGCCGGAGTGTTCCAATGCTGCACCTATCGCTCTTTCGGACAGTACCCAGCTACCTATAAGGTATAATCCCGTATGTACTAAATAAAAGAGGCCAGGGTAAGCCAATATCAAAACAAAACAAAACATCGGTCAAGACTGAGATTAAGGAAAAGGAACAGGCCCTGGCTTGATCTCTTCGAATGTAAGTGGTTTATCTCTTAATCCCATTTTCATAGGCAGTTCATAGATCCGCGGATGTCCTAAATAAGGGTATGCGCTTATGTGAGGCTGTAGTAATTCAGGAATGAATACTTTGACTACCTTTACCTGAGACATCTGCTTATGAGTACAGTCAATGACAATAGGATCTATGTTGTATTCTTGAAGTATCCCTTTAAGATAGCCTAACTGTTCTTCTGAATGCTTGAATTTTACCTTTGGTAGTTCCGTAAGAGCCACGGTATCATCACTACTGAAAAATGTCTCTATCCGATCAGCATTCTCAGCATACCCATAGTACCCAACAGTTTCCAAAAATGTACGTATTTCGGCCAGTGGTTTGTCAGGTGGAGCGTCGAATATGGCTTGGACACCTTTTATTAATTGTCGTTGAGGTGTCAACATCGCAGATTTCAATTGCATTTCAGACTGCCCATATTCTAGTAAGGCTTGGACAAAAGCTTCTTCTCCATCCAATGCGGCGGCAGCTCCAGCCTGATAGGCAAATTTTTTATAATAGGGAACTAGCTGAGTCCCCGAGATGCAGAGCATCTTAGGAAAACCAACGTCGTGTAGCCGGAAATTCACATCTCCAGGTAGAGATCTGATATGTTCCAAAACTCTATTAGCCTTTTTGGCAGAGAGCGGCTTGTCAACTTCTACTCGGCGCAGCGGAATATTTGCATACCAAGACAGCATCAAGGCATCGCGCTCGACAAGCTCTAATACTCCAGCAATGATGGCTAGGGCTTCGTCTATATGAGAAGCCATACCAGGAGATGAGGAATAGCCGATTCGGGATTCCTCGATAGATGGGATATAGAAGAAGAGCACGAGCTGCAGAGGAATCCAAATGTCTTCTTGGCTTATGAGTCGGCGCCCCTTGACCCAGTTAAATTCAGAGTCGCGAGTAAAGGGTTGAAAGAAGAAGTCGGGAGAGGCGTATTGCTCATCTGCAAACAGAGGAAGTGCTTCCGGCGCAATAGCATTTTGACCGATTTTTTGCAGAGAACTATACGATCCGGCGTATATCTCCAATTCCTCTTTCAAGAAGGCGAATGCGCCAGATATCCTTTCAACGCTTTCACCTAAGTCGGATAGAAAGGAAGCCGAAAGATCAAAACCCTTGCCTCCCGCAATCACAGAAGAATCCAATCCAAGATCGAGAGAAGGCAGGCCGACGATTTGGCGCATGACTTGATCGACATTCCAGTGGCTGCTATTGATGGCGGTGGTTTGGGAAATTCCGGCCCCACCGCTATAAACAGTCGAATACCTGATCGGGCCATTGGGGAAATACCACGAGAGCATTTCTCTGATTGCCCTACCTTCTTTCTCGCTCATCACATTGGGCAAGTTTTCTTGATGAGGGTTGATATAAGTAGAATGCAATTGTAAGGACGTCATGATGAATACTTACACCTCCCATTTGAATGTTCGAGTGGCGATTGAGTACGACAATACGGCTATGACTATAAGAAATGTCAATGAATCCACATGCTGAGATATAGGATCTCCGAGCCATACACCAGAAAAGATCGTAACGACATGAGTCAAAGGGGAGCCCAAACTTAAAGTCTGTAGCCAGTCTGGAAACATTTGTCGAGAAAAGGTGGCTCCCGATATAAAAAACATAATCAAAAATAAAAATTGGCTTAGAGCTTGGGTACTTCTTGGAGATTTAGAAAGACTATTTATCAGAAAACCCAAGGCAAAAAAGCAAGTCATACAGATCAATCCCACAAATATGACAACCTCCCAGTGTCCTCGGAAATGGAGATCAAAAACGACCTCGCCGACCGCAATTAGGATCAAGGAAGAAATAATAAAAACAATCGCTTGCATTGCGACGTGGACACAAAGGTAAAATCCAAGCGAGAGTGGACTGATGACGTAGCGCTTGAGAATACCGATTAGACGGTACTCAACTAAAAAATTCGTGAGGTTAGTTAAGCCCGCTTGGCCAACATATGCAGCCATAAGTGCTGGAGCGTAGAAATCAATATAACGCACTTCAGGACGGTCCCACAGCGGAACCTCTCCAAAGATAGATCCGAATAGCAAAAAGAAAAAAACAGGCAATACAAATGTAAAGAAGGCGGCAGTGGGCTGACGCAGGAACAACTTGCACTCGACGATCCAGAGCGCGACGAAACTACGAATCCAGATAGTTCTATTTGAAAAGGCCATTTTATATAATCCCTCAACTGTTTTTATCAGAGAGTTTTCTGAGGAGTGATTCTTTATCTACTTTATTTCCAATTGCAACTACTATGGTTGTAAATTCCCGACGTCCGTCTAGCCCCAAAAAGGAGTCTGTACGTTCATCATCGAATCCAAATACCAAACATGATCCTAACTCAAATGCCGTGGCGACAAGATGTAGATTCTGGCTTACGACACCAGTTTCAAGATGAGCTAATCTATATGATTTATAGGCACCATATTTCCATGTAAGCCGTGATATATCAGAGGCAATAAAAATAACTATACTTGCTTCAGCCAACCATTCGTGAGAAGGACAACAATCGACCACGCGCCAGCGAAAATTTCCCCTCTCAAGCAATTCTAGGCAGTTTTGCTCAGAATTGTAATGGTACAGCCCTTGAGTAAAGCCTTCGACTTCGTTTACCACGAGATAAAATTCAGTGCATTGTAGTCCGCCAGCAGTCGGGAAATTGCGTAGCGTAACATTGCGACGATTATACGCAGACATATGAGCCCGTACACCACAGGCCTGACCCAATATTGTACTTAGTTTTTCGAGCGATAAAGCTGATCGCTTAAAATCCCGGATCGAAGTCCGACCGCTGATTACCTCCGATATAGATTTGGTGATGGGTGGAAACTCCGCCGCCAGTTGAATTTTTTGTGTGCCGGCGAATTCTTTGTGTAAATCTGGTGCGATTTTTTCTTTTATTTTTAGAAAATCTAGCCATTCATCTTCTTTTGGATAGTCCTTTAATCCGTTTACTACAACAGCTAACTCGTCTATAGGTCCATTAACCGACCTGTCTCGCTTGGTCCGCTTTAGGAGTTCGCATAAGACTTGCTGTTCCTGAGGAACCAACTCTTCTAGCTCTTGAATTAACATTGGCTCTAGGGGAGTCGCTTGCTCTGAATGAGGAGACGAGTTCGGTTTTTCTACCACAGTGGACTCTCTTTCACTGATTGCCATTTTCTATCCATTCGCGTTAAGAGGTGAGAAGGTAAGTAGAGCGTAAACAGATCGTTCTACGCCATCGGCTTGTACGAATTCATCTGCTTTTGTGTCGAGAAAATCTTGGTGGACGGTGACTGGGTATCCGCCGGGTTCGTACTGATACTGAAAGTATCCCAGCAATCGCCCAATATCAAGTAAGGTGTGGCGGTAACCTCGAGGGCCGTAGATAAGCATGTATCGCCAAGGACAGGCGACGACAATCAACATGGTCGAACATTCTTCAATGCTTACAGGTGGCGATCTCCAGAACAGACCGGGTAAACGCGTGGCTTCGTTTTTTGCTTCGCGCTCAATCCAGAGATAGTCCGACTCTGGAACTACGCGGAAAAGCATTCCATCGTGTAGCACGAGCAGATCAATGGCATAAAGCAGATTGGCTAGGAATCCCGGTTTGGCAAAAAAACTTAGTGGGGCTTGAAGCCACTCAGGGAGTTGGTCATGGGGGCTTCTTAGTCCAGGGCCGTTGGCAACCAGGGTTTCTTCATCAACGCGATAGGCGGTTTCAAAGAACCAGCGGCGAACTTGTTCAAGAATTGAGGTATCAGAGGGAATCTGCAGGGTCGAGTGGGGACTCAGTTTCGAGTTTTCATGGTACAATTCGGCTACATGCGGCTTTGGTCTAACTTGCCGATAAAGGTAATCCGAAGCAGCCGAATGGCTTAGATCAATGCTGTGAGGAGAAGGTACAATCGGCGATTCCAGAGATATCTGTATGTGCCCTAAGAGAGCTTCTGGAGCGATACGAAAAGATTCGACGGTCATTTTGTACTCCGTTGGTTATATTATGTCAGATTGGCGATATGCGCTTTTGCTAGTCAATAAACGCTTTCACAAGATGTTTAGAGAAACATGTGTCTATACCCATTACGCATGTCAACAGATGTAGGAGATCTAGGGAGTTTAAGGATTTCTTCGTAATCGACATAGGGCTTTTCAAGATTGACGCGAAAGCATCGACCTATTAGAGAAGATTTCTCAGACAATAAAAAAGACGAGACGGTGCTAGCTACAAAGCCGGCGGCTATGCTAGCATAGGGAGGGAAGACGAATTGATGGCTGTAAATGCCGTTCTTACTCATTTCCTCTTTATAGGTATAATACTCGCTGGGCTGCATAGACAAGGTAGCTTCCGATTGGATTTCAAATTCATTGTAGCAGCATGTTTCTTCAGGCACATAGATAGGGCCGATACAGAATTCACTTCCGTCCATAAATGCGGACATCCACGGCTTCTCAACAGAGAGTGCTGCGATATCTATGGTATGAAAGAGATGGGAAGAGAACACTTCGGAGGTGGCGACGACGAAATTTGCAGCACCAAATAGGTTTTCTAAGGCGTCTTGATTATGATAAGGTTCTTTGATCGCCTTGAGGTGATCGTAACCGAGATCTGACAGGTGCGATTTCAAGCATTCTACATAAGGTCTCTCCTTTTCTATATAAGTTGGGGAGAGGTTAAACAAGGCCTGATCAATCGCGACATTTTCTATCCTTCGGTCATCCAGAATTTGTATCTGGCCGACTCCAATTCTTGCTAATTCCTCCGCCACGCGGCTACCGAGATAACCGGCACCTATGATGCCAATGCAGATGCCATCGAGATCTTGGTTGTCGCCTATGATAGCATTCAAATAACTTGCGATAGGGTTCTCACTGGCTGGGGAGAGAATCCCTTGGTCGGCCAGAGTCGTGAGGAGCTCTTTCGCATCTTCGAGCTCTTCTTCCCCAATCACTTTTTGCTCATGGAGGTCTTGCAGGGAAACCGGCGACTCCAAACGACGGAGTATCCGACCCAGAAGATGGGTTCTGCCCTCATCTCTGATCGTCTGGTTGAATTTGGATCTCATGCCGTGTAGAACTAATATCTCGTCTTCACCGCAAAAGATGAATTTGAGTGAGGAATTGAGTGTGAAGTGACACTTGGAGATAACTTCGGTCTTGATTTCCATCGCCATTCTCTCTTCTGGTTAGCGTGATTTAGCTGACCATAGTTGGCCGCGAACTGCTGATGCAATACACAGCAGTAATAGGACGTTTGTCTCAGGCTAAGTATAAGCCCTGCCCGTAGTAATCAACGTAGAATACTACGGGCAGGATAATACCGTTTATAATTAAAATATCCTCAGCCGTAAAATATATTTCATAGTGATATAATGTGCAATCGCAGATCTCACATAGTAACTAATAGCAGACACTACAACAGTTACAGTGACAGGAGCAGCAGGCACTCTTGGGCCTTGCCGGCGACATATAGCCTTCAAAAGGCTTAGATACGATTCTGAGCTTCATCTTGCTTTCCTCCTTGGCTGGACCAGCCATTAGTTTGGTAGTCGGTTGAAATGCGACACAGCAGCAATGGAGCAACAGCCGACCTTCTGTTTGCTTCCATGTTTTAATACTGCTGATATTGTGAAGCACGGCTGAGGCTTCAGCGGGAATAAAAGCGAAAAACGTGCCAAAAAGTACGCCAGACAACTAAATCGCCTCTATTTTTATTTTAAGTAATTGTAAATAATTGAGTTAGATAATGATACTGCTTTTGACAATAGTCTCCGATCCAACTAGGCGATACGCCCAAGTGTATCACCTCCGCAACACCATTGTCCTCGAAGGGATACAAAAAGTAGCTACGGCATCGCGGCTACCCATACCCGGTTAGTGTGTCAGTTTGAGCTTACCCGAAAAAATTAAAATTATAAAACGTGTGCATGAAAATAAAAGCATCCATAAACCTGACCACTTGTTTAGTAGGTAAAAACCCCTGCGCTTATTGCGATTTCAAAAAACTTGCTTTTAAGACTGATGCGGCCACCCGCACCCGCATTTGATTGACAACTGCATATATGTTCACTATATTAAACAGGCGGAGAATTGCTTAAATTAGCAGTCGCACCAAGGAGAGCATCTCCCCTCCCTGCTCTCTCCTGCATCTTAAATCTCCCATTGTCCGCCGGTCGCGCGTCCCTCCCTAGGAATCGCGGCTCGTTCTACTATAAATCTCTTATGGAAGCAATGGCCAAGAATCCGACCAACGGCCGCGCCAACGGCAAGGCCACATACGACGAAAGCAAGATCAAAACCCTCTCTTCACTTGAGCACATCCGCTTGCGGACCGGCATGTACATCGGGCGACTCGGCTCGGGTGCCGATCCCGACGACGGAATCTACATATTGCTCAAGGAGGTCATCGACAATGCCGTCGATGAGTTCATCATGGGCTGTGGCAGGCAGGTCGACATCGAGATCGACCAAGGGAGAGTCCAAGTCCGCGACTACGGCCGCGGCATTCCCCTCGGCAAAGTAGCAGAGTGCGTCTCGGTCATCAACACGGGTGCCAAATACAACGACGATGTCTTCCAGTTCAGCGTCGGGCTCAACGGCGTCGGCACCAAGGCTGTCAACGCGCTTTCCGCCCGCTTCACTGTCCGCTCCTACCGCGACGGCCAGTGCGCCAAAGTGTTCTTTGAGCGCGGCGAGCTAAAAAAGCAAACCAAGAGCCGAGCACCCAACGAACCCGACGGCACGTACGTCGAGTTTTTGCCCGATGCAGACATCTTTGGCGAATACGCCTTCAACCACGAGTTCGTCGAGCGCCGGCTGTGGAACTACGCCTGCCTCAACCGAGGTCTGCGCCTGTACTTCAACCGACAAAAATTCGAGTCCAAACAGGGCTTGCTCGACCTCCTCAAAAGCGAGGCCGGCAATTCGGACCTCTATCCGCCCGCTTATCACAAGGGCCAGTACCTCGAATTTGCCTTCACGCACGTCGATAGCTACGGCGAATCCTACCGCTCCTTTGTCAACGGCCAGTACACGGCCGACGGCGGCACGCATCAGAGCGCGTTCCGCGAGGGCGTGCTCAAAGGCGTCAACGAGTTTTACAAGAAAACCTTCAATGGCGTTGATGTGCGCGACGGGGCCTTTGGCGTTGTCGCCGTCAAGGTCAAGGAGCCGGTTTTTGAGTCGCAGACCAAAAACAAACTGGGCAATACCGACATCCGCGGCTGGATCGTCAACGAGACCCGCGAAGCCATCGTCGATTTCCTCCACAAAAATCGCGAGACCGCGCAAAAGCTCGAAGCGCGTATCGTCCACAACGAAAAGCTGCGCAAGGAACTAAACGCGGTTAAAAAAGAAGCCAAGGAGGCGGCGCGGCGCATCGAGATCAAAATCCCCCAGCTCAAGGACTGTAAGTACCACAAAGGCGACAAGAAGCGCGGCGAAGAATCGACGATCTTCATCGCCGAGGGGCAGTCAGCCGCTGGCTCGATCGTCTCCTCGCGCGACCCCGAGACCCAAGCCATCTACACCCTTAAAGGCAAGCCCCAAAACCTCTTCGGCAAGACCCGCGCCTCGATCTACAAAAACGAAGAACTCTACAATATGATGATGGCCCTCGGGATCGAAGAAGACATCGACAACCTGCGCTACAACCAAGTCGTCATCGCTACCGACGCGGATGTGGACGGTTTTCACATCCGCAATATCCTGATGACCTTCTTCCTCACCTATTTCGAAGAACTGGTCACCTCCGGCCACGTCTATATCCTCGAGACGCCGCTCTTCCGGGTGCGCAACAAACAAAAGACCCTCTACTGCTACGATGAACACGAGCGCCAACACGCTGTAAAGAAGCTCAAAGGCAGCGCGGAAATCACCCGCTTCAAGGGGCTTGGCGAGATTTCCCCCAAGGAGTTTGGCCAGTTTATCAACGGCGATATGCGACTGGTCAAAGTCGGGGTCCGCTCGCTGGCCACTGTCCCCGAAACCCTCTCGTTCTACATGGGCAAAAACACCCCTGACCGCCGCGACTACATTATGGAGCATCTAGTCTAATGGCCTACATCGACAGCCTCTACGATAACTACTTCCTCGAATACGCTTCCTACTACATCAAGGACCGTGCGATTCCGCACATTGACGACGGGCTCAAACCCGTCCAACGCCGCATCCTGCACGCGCTGCACAAGATCGACGACGGCAAATTCCACAAGGTCGCCAATGTCGTAGGCCAGACCATGCAGTACCACCCGCACGGCGACCAATCGATCTACGGTGCGCTCATAGTGTTGGCCAACAAGGATCTCTTCATCGAAAAACAGGGCAACTTCGGCAACATCTACACCGGCGATGAAGCCGCGGCCGCCCGCTATATCGAGTGCCAGCTCACGCCACTGGCCAAACAGGTGCTCTTCAACAAGGCACTGACCGACTACATCGACTCCTACGACGGTCGCAATCAGGAGCCAGTGGTTTTCCCCGCCAAAATCCCGGTGCTGTTAGCCCAAGGAGCCGAAGGTATCGCCGTCGGCATGGCGACCAAGATATTGCCGCACAATCTCATCGAACTGTTAGAAGCCCAAATCGCCTATTTGCAAGACCGCCCCTTCCAAATCCGTCCCGATTTCCCCACCGGCGGCCTAGCCGATTTTTCCGCCTACAACGACGGCAACGGCAAAGCCTTAGTCCGCGCCCGGCTCGACACCTCCGACCCCAAGCGCATCGTCATCCGCGAACTGCCCTTCGGCACCACTACCGAACAACTCATCGCCTCCATAGAAGACGCCGCACGCAAAAACAAAATCAAGATCGGCACCATCTCCGACTACACGGCCGAAAACGTCGAGATCGAAATCAAGCTGCCGCGCGGCACGTACACCGAAGAGGTCGTGGATGCGCTCTACGCCTTCACCGATTGCGAGCTATCGATTTCAGCCAACCTGATGTTGATCAACGAGCACAATCGCCCACAAGTCATGAGCACCACTGAAGTTCTGCAACACAACGTCGATCGCCTCGTCGCCATCCTCAAGGCCGAGCTCCAGCTCACAACCGAGCAACTCAACGACAAGCTCCACGCCAAGACCCTCGAGCATATATTCATCGAAAACCGCATCTATAAGGCCATTGAAGAGCAGACCACCACAGACGAAGTCGCCTTGGCCGTACGCACCGGGCTTTGGCCTTTTGCCCCGCAGTTCAAACGCGACATCACCGACGACGACATCGAGACCCTGCTCAAAATTCCGATCCGTCGCATCTCGCGCTACGACATCAGTCGCGCCCAAGCAGAGATGAAGGAAATCCGCGTTCAACTGCGCCAGATCAAAAAGCATTTGGATGGCATCATTCCCTACACCATCGCCTTTATCCAAGACCTCATCGACAAATACCGCAGCCAATTCCCGCGTCGCACCGAAATCGTGGGAATCGAAAGAGTTGATGCGCGCTCGGCTGCCAACCGCGACCTCAAGCTCCGCTACGACAGAAAGACCGGCTATCTCGGCCACCAAATCAGCGGCACTGCTGTCTGCGACGTATCGCTCTACGACTCGGTGCTCGCCATCCGCAAGGACGGCACCTACTCGGTCATCCAAGTGCCGGACAAACTCTTCGTCGGCAAGGGCTTACTTCACTGCGGCTTGATCGACAAGGACCTAGTTTTCACCGTCGTCTACAAGGACAAAGCCGGAGCGTCCTACATCAAGCGCTGCACCATCGACAAGTTCATCTTAGGACGCAGCTATGATCTCGTGCCCGCCGAGTGCAAGGTGCTCAAGCTGACCACCGACTCTGACAAAAAGGTCGCCCTCGACTACAAGCCCAAGCCGCGCCTCCGCAAGCTCAACGAGGTTTTCCCTATCAGCGAATATCCCGTGCGCGGGCTCCGCGCCGGAGGCATCCGCCTGAGTACCAAAGAATTGGAAGGTTGCCAGTTGTTGTGAAGCGGGCTCAGACTGTTGGACGGATATTTTTTATTTTATTATCAATAGACCGTACTTTTACTTAAAAATGGATGACTGAGCGATGTCTAATCCTAAAACAGTAGAGGAACTGCAGGAGAAAGCTGCAATTTATTGGCCCGCTGAAATCGCCAAGCAAGAGAAAAGTTCTAGTATTATTCCGTTGCTTATCAAAACGCAGGACAGTTTTATAAGCGTACTGCATCTTGCATCTAAAGATCCTTATGGTTGGACCAGAATTTTAGATTTTGTTGAAGATCTCTATCCAAATCTTTTCTTAAAACATCTTTGCATTTTATCTGATATTGGTGGAGAAAACTTAAAACGCTTTGCCTCGGATCTTCCGAATAAATTTAAGTGTGAGGATTTCAGATTTATCTTCCGTGGTAGAAATTACGAGCATAGGATGAAATCTCTTTTTTCTGGCAAGAAATGGAGCAATCTCAGCTTGGGGCTTGACGGCGAGGGACTGCAGCAGTGTTTTGATCTTACAGACGCCATTATGGACGTAAGTACCTTGATTTTATTTGGCAGTTTGTCAACAAACGACTTCTTGCCAGAGGAAATCGAAAATAAATGTATGATTGGTTCAATGCTTGGCGATAAGCCAAAGCTAGAAAAATACATTAAAGAAAGGTATATATGGGTTAGTAGAATTACTGGAGGAGCAACATCTAATAGGATGGGGCACCTAGCTCAAAACTATATCAAGGAGCGTTTGGCTCAGTATCTTCCAAGTTGGGATTTTTCACAGACTACGATTCCAGGTATCAGCCAAAATGAGGGTAGAACAGATATAACATTTGACATCGTCAGCAAAAGTCCTAGTGGTAACTATTGGGGTATTGAAGTGAGCTTCCAGTTTACGACAAATAGTGTAGTAGAGAGAAAAGCCAAACTTGCTCCTGATAGACAACGGCTTCTTCACGAAAAAGGGTATAAAATTGCATATGTAGTTGATGGTGCAGGTAATTTTGAACGTCGATCTTTTGTGAAGGACTTAATCGACTACAGCGATTGTATTATCAATTTTAGCGACAATGACATCAGACGTCTCGCAGGAACTATGGAAGGAGACAATGAAAATGACTCACCGGAGTGAAAACTGTAAATCCTTAGATATATCAATAAGAGCATTTGAAGGTTTTCAAAAATTATCGTCAAAATCATCACGGCCAGATGTATGGCTTTTTCATTTAGCTACAGAAATTGATTTCGACGATAATGTCTCTATGGAATTCTTCAATCAAGATTTTGACGATTTCATTAAAAAGTTGCCTGAAGAGAGTACAATTTGTTTTTTAACAAACCCTCACACAGCTTGCTATGTAATAGAAGAACTTCAGAACCGCATTCATTTTAAACTTTGGATTGCTATTAAACGCCAACAAGAAATATTTCGATCTGGGACATTGCCAGATAGTCATATTGCCCTCTTAGTCTTTACCCGTTATAAGGCTTCTTTGAAACATAATAAGACCCAAATAGCATATACGTACTGCCCTGCTTGCAACAAGACAACAAAAGATTACGGAGGCAAAAAACATATTTATAGTCCCTATGGGACGCTTATGTCTGATATTTGGCGCGACATTTATTATGATAATGACTTAGAACCGAGAACTATTCTGAAAAGACTAACGGATCTCTTTGGGTACGAACCTTATCGCCAGCTTATTTACTATGATGTCAGGAACTTCCTTGTATTTTCTAATAAGAGAAAAATCCGAACTTCAAATGGAACGATTACCAGCCCGGGTGAGAGTCGTCTACTCAACGGAGATTGCTTAGATGTCCTAAGAACCATTCCCGAAAATTCCGTAGATTTTATCTTTGCTGATCCGCCGTATAACATTAAAAAAAAATATGATAATTGGAATGACGATCAAAATATCAGCGACTATTTTTCTTGGTGCGATCAGTGGATATCTGAATCAGCTAGAGTCTTGAAACCCGGTCGGACTCTTGCAATTATAAATATTCCTCTCTGGATCGTCAGGCATTTTTCGTTCGCGAAAAGTATTTTAGACTACCAAGATTGGATCGCTTGGGAAGGATTGAGCTTACCTGTCCGAAAAATCATGCCGGCACACTACGGAATAATTTGCCTCAGTAAAGGTCGTCCAGTTGAAATTGCCAATTACGAGAAAGACGCCTATTGGGAAAATTCGCAAGATTTTATGAGCCTCAAACAATGGTACTGTGTTAGAGCCTCTTGTATTAAAAAGAGAAATGCAGCCCAAATTACAGATCGACAGCCTATTGGGAATTTGTGGTGGGATATACACAGGCTAAAGCACAATTCAAAAAGAGTGGATCATCCGTGTCAACTACCACCATCTTTGATGAAACGACTCATCCACACTTTTACCAAAGAGAGCGAGCTTGTCTTAGATCCTTTTAACGGCGCAGGAACGACGACCTTAATCGCCGAGATGCTCGGTAGAAAATTTATTGGCATTGAACTATCGGCTAAATATCACGCTATTGCTGAGCAAAGACACTTGGATCTAAAGCGAGGTAGAGACCCATTTGCCAAAAACAATGCCACTCCAAAGTCAAAAAACAGTAGGGTTTCACGACTGCAAAAAAGGAAGTACGAAGTACCTAAAAAAACACTACAGATCGAAGTCAAAGAAATTGCTATCAGACTGGGGCGCCGACCTGCCCGAGAAGACGTCATTAAATTTAGCAGATATCCAATCCGCTACTTTGACGAATACTTCATCGACTGGGGCGAGGTGTGTAGCGCGGTCGGCGACAAGGGAATGACTGATTCGCCCGATGATCGACAAATGGAACTCTCCTTTGGTTAGACAATCGTCCGCGTCCTACCTGATGGCTACCCAAGCCCGGCCAATCACGCGTACGTCGCGTCTGGATACATACTATTTTGAACATCAGCAAGAATCGAACCGCTTGCGCGACCTGCGGCACAGTGTGGCGGCGAATTCCACCATCCGCCTCCACCAAAGTCGCCAAGCCGCGCAGATCGCGCTCGTCCCTAGCTCGGCGGCTCCTAGCAGATACCTGCGGGACTACAATTTGCCTTTGTACCAGCGGGTGCTGTTACTTTTAATCGACACTTACATCACAGCAAGGAAAACGCCCTATGACCACTACTCCAGCAATCATGGACTGGGATCTGACGAGCTATTTCGCTGAATTTGACGGCTCGGCCATGCGGCAGTTCAAAGAGGAACTGCAACGGGATCTGGCGGCGGTGCGACAGCAAGCTACCGCCCTCGCACCGCTTGCCGAGGACAATGCCGACGCTTGGGAAGCTATCTTTCTCCTGACGGAGGGCCTGACTGACCGCCTCTCCCATCTAGGCTCCTACCTCGGCTGCCTCACCGCGGCAGACGCCCGCAATGAAAACTACGCCCGCGAGGAGGCATCCTTTGCCCTGCTAGCGGCCGAGAGCGCAAAGCTCGATGTCGAACTCCTGCGTGCGCTCAAGGACGCCTCCGACGAAATTTTTGCTCAGTTTACCCAACGGCCCGCCTTGGCCGACTGCGGCCACTTCCTCCGCCGCCAGCGCCAAGAAGCACAGCGCACCATGAGCCCGGAGAAGGAGGTGCTCTCGGCCGACCTCGGCGTCGACGGTCTCCACGCTTGGGGCCGCCTCTACGACTCGGTCTCCAGCAAACTCGAATTCGACATGGCGTTTCCCGACGGGCGCACCGAGCGCCGCCCCATGTCGCAGCGCCGCGCCCTGATGGAAGACCCCGACCGCCGAATCCGCCAAGCCGCCTTCGCTGGCGGCAACCGAGCCTGGGAAAGTATGGAAGACGTCGCCGCGGCCGCGCTTAATGCCATCTCGGGGACGCGGCTGACCCTAAACCACCATCGCGGCGTGGATCACTTTCTCGATGTCGCTCGCTTCCAAGCGTCGATTTCGCCCAAGACCCTCGACGCGATGTTCGCAGCCATCGCCGAGCAAATCGAACTGCCGCGCCGCATTCTCGCCGTCAAGGCCCAACTCATGGGCACCGAGGGCGTTGCTTGGTACGACCTGAGCGCACCGCTGCCGCTGTCAGACCAAGGGCCGCTTTCTTGGGAACAGGGCACGGCCCTCGTCGCCCGCTCCTTTGCAGCGGCCTACCCACGCCTAGGCGAGTTCCTCAGCCAAGCCTGCCAACGCCAGTGGATCGAACACGCGCCCCGCCCCGGCAAACGGCCCGGTGCCTTTTGCACGGGTTCGCTGTTGACCCGCGAGTCCCGCGTCTATATGACCTACAACGACACCCTAGGCGATGTACTCACGCTCGCTCACGAGGTCGGCCACGCTTTTCACAGCTACATCATGCGCGACGTGCGCACCTACGCCCACTTCTACCCGATGACGCTGGCCGAATCGGCCTCTACCTTCGGCGAAATGATCCTCACCGAAGGCATCCTCGCCGACCCTTCCTTCAGCCCGGCCCAAAAGGCCAGCGCCCTCGACCAAGAAATCGGCCACGGCGCAATTTTTCTGCTCGACATCCCCGTGCGCTACCAGTTCGAGAAAAAGCTCTACGAGGAACGCGGAGCCGGCGAACTCACGGTCAGCCGCCTCAAAGAGCTAATGGTCGAAACCCAGCGCGAAGTCTTTGGCAACGCACTCGCCGAGGGAGGCGAAGACCCCTACTTCTGGGCCTCGAAACTCCACTTCTACATCACCGGCGTGACCTTCTACAACTTCCCTTATACCTTCGGCTTCCTACTCAGCCGCGGCCTGTATTCAATATTTAAACAAGAGGGTAGCGACTTTCTCCCCCGCTACGAGGAATTTCTCCGCCTCACTGGCAGCGACACCGCCGAAGGCGTGGCGCGCCGGGCCTTGGGCCGAGACCTCGAAGACACTCGGTTCTGGACCGAGGCCATCCAGACTTTGGAGGCCCCGTTGGCCGAGTTAGAGAAATTGCTACCCGAGGTTCTGCCTGAGCATTCGTGAGAAACTCCAGCCACCCACAACCGCAAGGATTCCCATGTTGCGCTTCCTCCTAGGATTCTGCTGCTGCATCGGCTTAGCCCACGCCGCTGATAATCCCGCAGCCCCCGGCTTCAACGCCGCCGACTCCGACCCCAAGGCCATTGCCCTAGCCGACGAAGTCATGGCCGCGATGGGCGGTCGCGCCAACTGGGACGCCGTGCGCTACATCACTTGGCGCTTTTTTGGGTCCCGCTTACACGTGTGGGACAAGTGGACGGGGGACATTCGCTTTGAGCAAGGCGACCTGACGGTGCTGATGAACATCCACAGCAAAGAGGGCCGCGCCTTTGTCGCTGGAGAGGAAATCAGCAATCCCGACACGCTCGCGGCCAAACTCGACCACGGCTATCGCGCTTGGATCAACGACTCGTACTGGCTGGTCATGCCCTACAAGCTCAAGGACACCGGCGTCACCCTGCACTATCGGGGCCTAGAAGCCACCAAGGACGGCCGGCCAGCCGAAGCACTGGAACTCACGTTCCAAGATGTCGGTGTCACCCCGCAGAACAAATACGCAGTCTGGATCGATCGAGAATCGCGGTTAGTGACCCAATGGGCGTTCTACCCGGACGCCGGCGACACCGAGCCGCGCTTTACCAACCCTTGGACTAATTGGCAGCGCCACGGATCGATCTTGCTCTCCGACGGTCGCGGCGAGCGTCAGCACACCGATGTAGCGGTCTTAGACCAATTGGCACGCTCGGTTTTCACGAGTCCAGATCCGCTGGATTGCTCTTGCCTTTTAGGACAATAGGCCACGGCAGTGCTAGGCCGATACAGGCGACACAAAAAAGCCGACCCAGCTATTGGGTCGGCTTTTGCTTTTGTATGGGGCGCGTTCAATTCACGCGGCCCGCAACTCATTTTCGGGTGCGTTCTCCAGCCGCGACAGCCAGTAGGACACGTCGTAATTCTCGTCGCCGGTCAAAAAGCGCCACAGCTTGATGCGGTTGACCACCTCTAAGCGCACCTCGTTGCCGTACCAGCGATGGTTGGCATTGAGTAGCGCGGGGATCTCGGCATCGTCAATATCGTCGGTGTTCCACAGCTTTTTCTGCCGCACCGTGGGATTGAGCCGCAGCTTAAACATGTAGCGCTTGCGGCCAGTTAGGTTGGGCTGGGCGCAGTGCCAGATGCCATGGTGAGCCACGGCCACGGTACCAGCCTTGCAGACCATGGGCATCTGCCCGAGGAAGTTTTGATAGCGGGCGATGTCCGACTCGCTGATGCGGCGGTAGTGACTGCCGGGTAGGAACATGGTGCCACCCATCTCGCGCGGCGTGTCGTGAGCAAAATAAAAGAGCTGGATGTCAAAATGCAGTCGGGTGTCGATAATCGCATCAGCGTGCCAGATCTGCCCGTGCTCGTGGTGGGCATCAACCGTATGTACGGCGTGGTGATCGTAGAGAGGTTCGGGGCCGACTAAACTGTGAATGATCCCCTGAACCTGAGGCAAACGCACCACTTGACCGACCGCCGCATCGGTCCACAGTTCAGCGAGCGGCGCACCCGCGCGGCCTCGAGGAATTCCGGTTTCCATCTCCGCGCACGCGGCGCGATTGATCGCGTCGGGCACCAACTCGTCAAAGCGCAAAAAACCGTCGGCGACAAACTGCGCCATTTGCTTGGTATTCAAGAGATATTGCTTATCGAGCATCGACTGCCTCCATCTTTTCGAGGATGTACTCGTATTTCAGATAGGACGTGTTGTATTCCATGCCCGGATAGGCCGGATACTGTTGGGGAAACTGCACCACCCGCCACCCGTCTCGCATGGCCGCCACTACCGAAGGATAGGGCGGTTTCTCGCTATCGCCGCTGCTCGGTCGGTCCTCGCCCGTGCCGTCGTACAGCGACCAAGCCACAGTTTGGCTGTGTAAATCGGGAGAATGGGCGTAGAGCACCAATAATTTCTGCCGGAGCGGGGCCATCGCATCCTTTCATTAAAGCCATTCAATTATAGGACGCAGCACAGCCCACAGCAATGGGCCAGTCGTCCGATCTTCGCTCAGTTGTTCGAAAACTCGACCAACTGCCCGCCGCACTCGTTTTTCATCTTTTCCAACGCCCTGTTCCGCAACTGCCGCACGCGCTCCCGAGTGACGCCCATGGACTCGCCGATTTCCTCCAAGGTCTTGGGTGTGCTATCGTCGAGGCCAAAATAAGCGCGGACAATGTGGGATTCGCGGGCGTCGAGTACCTTCAGACAATCGGTCACCGCCGTGCGCATTTCGCCCTCGACGAAGCGGTCGTGCGAGCTAGGCTCGGCCGAGACAAAGATCTGCGCAAACGTCACCTCGCTGTCGGCAAAGGCCGGGGCATCCAAGGGCAGATCCGGTTGCCCTATCTCAAAGGCGTTGCGAATGCGCTCCGCCGAAAAATCGACCGAAGCGGAAATTTCCTCAACAGTCGGGGCGCGTCCTAGCTGTTGGGCGAGAACATCGGCTTCCTTTTCGACCTTCTGCCGGTCGCTGACCCGGCTCAGCGGCGGGCGCGCGATTTTGCCGTGTTCGGCTAGGGCGCGGAGAATGGCTTGGCGAATCCACCACACCGCATAGGTGATGAACTTAAAACCGCGCGTCTCGTCGAAGCGTTGGACCGCTTCGAGCAGCCCGAGGTTGCCCTCGGAAATGAGTTCAATCAGCGAAAGACCGCAATCGTGGTACTCGCGGGCGACGCGAACCACGAAGCGCAAATTGGCCCGCACCAGTGCCTGCCGCGCCTCTTCGTCCCCTGCTTTGGCGCGCTTGAAGAAAGCCGTTTCCTCCTCGCGGCTGAGCGGCTCGGCGTCTTTTATGTCGCGCCAGTAGAGATCGGTCGCCGAGTACATTGTATCTCTGTTTTGTGCTTTCATTTTAGTCCTCACAACATTTCAGAGAAAAATTTTACGTTCACGTTAAAGTTTAAAACACTACGTGAACACGCGCAAATGCTATCTTTACTTTTGACGCACCAATAGGGACAAACGTTCAATCCAAAAGCGTTTGGCGGTTCTTTTTTTTGGCGGAATGACGCCGCTTGCTGTCGAGGCGACGCGCTTGGGCGGCGCGGCTGGGCTTGGTTTTTTTGCGTTTGGGCTGTGTTTTGAGCACCTCGGCGAGCAGAGTGGCCAGCTTGTCTAGGCAGTCGGCGCGATTGCGTCCCTGTGTGCGAAATCGCTCCGACTGGACCGACAGCACACCCGTGCTATTCAGCCGCGTGGCGAGTTTCTCGGCAATCCGCTGGCACTGCTCGGTGCTGAGCACCGCACTGTGGACAAAGTCAAACTGTAGCTCAACCGAGGTATTGAGCTTGTTGACGTTTTGTCCCCCTGGCCCCGAACTACGGCGAAACTTGAAGCGCAGTTCGGAAAGCGGGATGGAAAGAGTAGGCGAAACGTACAAGGTTTCCATAATTAGTGGTCGCTTCCCAGCCTACAGGCTCGGTTGGTACGGCCTGTGGACTTGAAGATAACCTAATGCCTATTCTTTATTATGTCTCAACAGTACACCCGCTATCGCGTTTTCGCCAAGGAGGTATCCGCTATGAAACGCTATACTGCGGCCATCGTCGGCTGTGGATCCATCGGCAATGCCCATATGGAAGGCTACAATCTCGTGGACGAGGTCGAGGTCGTCGCCGTGGCCGATCCGATCCCCATGGCCCGCAAAACCTACGTGGATGCCTACGGCATCCCACAGGAATTTGCCACAGTCGAAGAGATGATGGAAAAGGCCCGGCCCGACATCGTCAGCGTCTGCACTTGGCACCTTTTGCATCCGGCACCCACCATTGCCGCCGCCGCTGGCGGTGCCCGCGCCGTCATCTGCGAAAAACCCATGGCCATCGGCATGGCCGCGGCCGACTCCATGGTCAATGCCTGCGAGGCGCACGGCACCCAACTGGTCATCAGCCATCAGCGCCGCTTCACCCCGGGCTGGGAAAAGGCCAAGGCACTAGTCGAAGAGGGCGCGATTGGCGAGCCGATCTTTGTCACCAACAAGGTAGCCGACGGGCTGACTAACTGGGGTACGCATTCCATTGACGGCTCGCGCTTCGTGCTCGGCGATCCTCGCGCCCAATGGGTCATGGGCGCAGTCGAGCGCCGCACCGACCGCTACGAGCGCGACACCATGATCGAAGACGCCTGCATGGGCTTGGTCCACTTCGCTGGCAATCTCCAACTCTTCATTCAGTCCGACCTCATGCGTGAGGGCGCTGGTGCCGGCTGCTTTGAAATCCGCGGTAGCGAAGGGCTCCTGTCCGTGAGCGAGACCCGACTCCAGCTTATGAACGCCTCCTCGGGCGGCTGGCGTGAAGTTGATCTCGCGCTCACCGAAGGCACCAAAGCCATTGGCGGCAACACCAACGCAGCCCAAGTCCGCGAACTCATCGCCTGTCTCGAAGGCCGCAAGGCCGAACACCGCAACGCCGGCACCACGGCCCGCGACACCGTGGAAATTATGATGGCCCTCTACGAATCGGCGCGTCGCAACCGCGTGATCCACCTGCCGTTACAAGAAAAAGGCTATCCCCTTCAACTCATGGTCGAGGAAGGCCACCTACCCGTGGAAATCGGGGGCCGCTACGACATTCGCGGCTTTCTCAAGCGCGACGGCATTGACGAGGCCAAATACAAGAAGCTCTCGGACGAAGGCATGGGGCACCATCAAATCATGCGCCAGCTCCACGACGAAATGAACCCGCGCTAACACAGGAGGGGCCGGGGCAATATGTTGACATTACCCGGCCCCTCCTGTACTTTTTGTTCTTTTAATTTCTGCGCCCGCTCGGGCGGGTGCCTTAAAAAGGAGCGTCGTCATCGCCAAGTTTCGCAGCACACGCCGAGAGGCCGTCGCCAAGCTCAAGCCCGAAGACATCGACTACAAGCGCCTCGATGTCTTAGTCAAGTTTATCACGCCGACTGGCAAGATCGAATCGGCTCGGCGCACCGGTGCCACGCGCAAGCAGCAGGCGCACGTCGTTCGCGCCATCAAGCGCGCCCGCTTTTTAGCACTCGTCCCCCACACCCTCGACGACACTCGTTGACCGAGCCAAGCGCATCCAATGGCTGCCATAGGGCTGATTGAGACCCGCGGTCTCGTCGGCGTCATCCAAGCAGCCGACGCAGCCGTAAAATCCGCTCCGGTCGAGCTCCTCGGCATCAAGTCCATCGGCGGCGGGCTAGTTTCAACGCACTTTAGCGGTGAGGTTGCCGCCGTCCAAGTGGCGGTACAAGCCGGTGTCGAAGCCGCGCTCAAGGTCAGCCAAGTGATTAGCCATCGCGTCATTCCCGCCCCTCATCTCGACATAGAAAACCTGCTCCTGCACCAACCCCAAGCAGCGCAGCCACCTCCCGACGAGCTAAAGGGCTTGCCAGTCGCCCGCCTGCGCCAACTCGTGCGCCAGCTACCCAACGCTCAGATCAAGGGCCGCCAAGTTTCGCGGGCCAACAAAGAAACGCTCCTCGGCGAGCTGCGCCGCGCCTCGGCACCACACACTTAAACCATACGAGGTCTCAGTGGACAACTTGTGGAACAATCTCGTCAAAGGGCTGCAAGAAGGCGCGGCCGCCGCCGCTGACAAAGCCGGCGATCTGACCCGTCTAGCGCGTGCCCGGCTCGATATCGCCGCTGCCAAAAACCAGCTCCACCGCACCCAAGCGGATCTGGGAGCACGGGTCCACCAACTTCTCGAAGCCGGCGACGACCCCGTGATCGATGATCAAGTACAATCGCTGAACCAACAGATCAAGGAACAAAGTGCTGCGCTCGCCGATTGCGAGGCGGCCTATGAAGCACTTCAGAGCACGTTGCACGCGGAAGATCGCAACGCCGACTAACAGCCTAGCGGCAGCAGCGTCTGCGCAGCGGTTTTGCTTTTGCGCGGGTGCGCTTTCGCTTCCTCGCTGTAGCGGGCCACCAGCGTCGTGCCGTCAGCATCGCCGGCAATTTCCGTAACTTCGTTTAACAACAAGTCCTGTTCCTGAGCCGTCATTACTGGAAATCCGTAGTGGCGGTTCGCGTATTTCAATGGGCCGCGATCCGCCGTGCGCGTAGCAGCCCACTCCGCGTGTCGAGCTAATCGGTCGCGGTTGTACTCATTGGCCGCAGGCCGTGCGGAGCGCAGCAGATTTTGCACAACCGGCACCAACGTCTCGTCGATTTCCACGCCGACCGAGTTTCTTCCCGCTGTTAAGGCAGCCGCCAGCGTCGTTCCAGTCCCGGCAAACGGATCGAGCACCACATCTTCTTTGACAGAAAACATGCAGACGAGCCGGTAGGCCAACTCAAATGGAAAGGCCGCGCTGCGTTCGCGGGTCGGCGCATCAACCAGCCCTTGCGAAGTCCCCTTTACATCGAGCCACACGTCCGAAAACCAGACGTTGCGCTCCTCCCAAAAGAAGGCACTCTCGCGGCGCTTGGCTTTCTCTGCGGCCGTTGAGAATGTCCGCCGCCGTCCTTTTCTAAGCACGAGGACGTACTCGTGTTCATAGGTCACATACGCCCCTACGGGCAGCATTCCCGAGCCCATAAATTTGTTGGGGGCGTTGGTCTGTTTGCGCCAGAGTATATCGGGCAAAGCGGCAAAACCTTGGTCGAGGAAACGGCTGAGGATGCGGGCGTGATTGGAGTAGAGCTGGAAGTCGCCATCCAAGGTGCGAGTGGCGTCGCCGATGTTGACGCAGGCAATAGCCCCCGGCTTCATGACGCGCGCGCACTCCCGCCACACCGCATCGAGCAATTCGTGCATCAGCGCGAAAGCAGCCCGCCCATTGCCACCCGCCAGTTGCTCCCCGACGCGCTCGTCTTGCAACGCGAAAATCTCATCCCACATTTCCACCATTGGATAGGGCGGCGAAGTGACGATCAAATCGATTGACCCATCCGCGATCCCGGCCATGGACTGGGCCGGGCCGCATATCAGCTTAGCGGTGGTCTGCATGAAGGCTGTAATTTCTGTGAAGCTCTACTATGTGGATCAAGCTACATGCTGCTACACATCTTCGGCAAAGTAGTTTTCGTCCAGTTTTTTCACGTCGTATGTGATTTCGGAGATCACACCAACGCCGTGATCTATCATCAGACGAGCAAGTTCCTCGCCGTCTATTAACCGGATAAACTTGTTGCCCGCCGAGATATAACGCGCCGTTTCACGCGCATTTGGACCGAAGGACGAAGACGTGATAAACACGCCCTTACTTGCCCCTTTTGCTTCAAGGCTGCCAGAAAAGGTGCGGATTTCAGGTGTGCCGACTTGGTTTTGCCAGCGTTTCGCTTGGATGTACACCTTCTCAAGCCCCAAGGCATCCTGATTGATGATGCCGTCTATGCCACCATCGCCGCTACCTCCAATGGCCTGACCTTGGCCATAGCCCATTTTCTCAAGCAAATTGACTACCAGTCGTTCAAAATTAGCGGGCGATACCCTTTTCACCCTTTCCAACAGATCTTCGGCAAGTCTGCCATACAACTCCTGATAAAGCACCGCGATCTGCTCATAGGGGCTATCCTCATCAACCGTCCCCAATGCGTCAACATCGTCTCCGACCACCGGCCGTCCCTCATTCTCTGCAATCAGGAGCCTCAATTCCTTGTCGTTGAGGTCGCCCGTGCCCTTTAGAAATTCCCTCCCTCGCGTGGTAACTTGGAAGCAGGCACGTGTAGGGGATTGTAGCAGGCCAGCTTTTTTTAAGTAATAAATCCCGTCACTCAGGCGATCTTCAAACTTCATTGGTCGTCCAGAGAGTGTTTTTTCTAGCAGATCATCATCAGTCAGCGAGAAGAGTTGGCAAAGCGATTCCCTGACATAGTGCTTAGAGACTACATCTTCTTTTGCCGCAGCTACTATTTCAAGGATCGGTCGGCGCAGTTGTTTGTAAGCTGGCATAGGCATGATTTTGAATAATCTCCTTCCGTCTTAAGTCGGTCGAACGCAGACAGCGGCGAAAACCACGGCAGCAACATGGCTTCCGAGGCTCCAGCCGTTGGGAACGCGCCTGACGCTACCGAGTGAACACCGTCCCCCGCACGTAAGACCCCTCCTCAGAAGCCAAAAACGCCAGCACCCGCGCCACGCCCATCGGGTCTCCCAGCACGGCGTTCCGCTTTGCTTCCTCTGGATCGCGGCCTGCGGCTTCGGCCCCCTGCGCTATATTCTTTAGCTTCAGCGGCGTTGCAATACCGCCAGGGCAAATCACGTGCAAGCGCACCCCCTGCGGCCCCAACTCACCTTCGAGCTTGTAGTGCAATCCGTGTTGACCAGCCTTGCTCGCAGCATAAGCATAGGACGAGGAACCGCCCCGTACACCCGCTCCCGAGGCAATGATCAGCAGCACGGATTGGCCGGCGGCCGCCAAAAGCGGCGTCGCGTATTTGGCCGAGAGAAAGGTGCCCTTCAGATTCGTGTCGAGCGTCGCATCCCAATCCTCCTCCGACAGCTCCTCAATGGTTTTGTACGCCCCCTTCAAGACTCCGGCCGCAAAAACCGCCACATCGAGGCGAGCGGTGCGCTCTCTGATCTGCGCGACCGACGCGGCCATGCTCTCTTCGAGGCGCACGTCCGTGGCGTAGAAATGCGCTTGGCCCCCTGCGGCCTCGATCTGCTCCACAGCCGCTCGGCCCTCCGATTCGTTGTAGTCCACGATGTGGACGCGGGCACCTTCCTGCGCGAACAACTCGGCAGCCGCCCGGCCAATGCCAGTGGACCCACCCGTTACCAACGCTTCTTTGTTTGCTAGCTTCACACGTACCTCCTTCTATCGCGTACGGCGACGTGACAAAAGTTGCCAATATATCGCCACAGCGTATTTTCTATGAGTGATTTGTTCAAACCCCGCCACATGACCACCCATCGCCAACTCGCCATCTGGCTCTTCGCTGTCTCAGCTCTCATCGTCGTCCTCATATTGTACGGGGGGTGGGTGCGCCTGACCCGCTCGGGCCTGTCTATCGTCGAGTGGAACGTGGTCACCGGCGTCGTTCCGCCGCTCAGTGCTGCGGCCTGGGAAAGCGAATTCACCAAGTACCAGCAGACGCCCGAATACCAACTCGTCAACTATGGCATGGAGTTGGGCGCATTCAAATTTATCTACTACATGGAGTTCGGCCACCGCTTGCTCGGCCGACTGGCCGGGTTGCTCTTTGTAATGCCCCTGATCTATTTCCTCTGGTGCCGAGCCGTTCCCCGCGCCCACATACCTGCCTATCTAGGCATTGGCCTGCTCTTCGCCCTCCAAGGCTTGGTGGGCTGGCTAATGGTCAAAAGCGGCTTAGACGACCGGCCCCAAGTAAGTCACCTGCGCTTGACCTTGCACCTTTGTTGCGCCCTCGCCCTTTTGGCCGCTTGCCTCTGGCAAGCCCTAGGCTATCTATCGCCTGCGGCAGCGGCTCAGTCGGTGCCCCGCACCGTGCGCCGTCTTTGCATTTGGCTATTTGCCGGCGTCTCCCTCCAGATCGCCGCTGGTGGCCTCGTCGCCGGACTCAAGGCCGGCTACCTATCGGACACCTTCCCCAAAATGTTCGGGGTTTGGCTTCCGGCCGGCTTGTGGTCTATGCAGCCGCTCCTCGTAAACCTGCTCGACAACCCCATCACCGTCCACTTCCAACACCGCTTCTTTGCCTTTGCAGTCCTCGGGCTAGCACTAGTACTCTGGGCGGTCGCCCGCCACACAGCACTGAAAACTGGAGCCAGCCTAATCCTCTGCTTGGTAGCGGTGCAGATCGGCTTGGGAATCGGCACGGTCGTCGCGCACGTACCCTTGGCCTTGGCCTCGCTGCATCAGGCAGTAGCCGTGGCTCTGTTTGTTGCCGTGCTTTTTCTTTGCCACCGCGCGTACAGAGGCTATACCGCCTCATAGCGGTTGATGATCTTGGTTTCGACTGCGCCATCGGCTGCGATGCGGCGCACTGCAAGTGCGATCCGGTGATCGGGGCTTAAGGCTTCCCAGAGACGAGTAGGCGCGGCGGTGAGGGGCAATAGGTAGGGAACTCCAGAAAATGAGGGCAGCGGCTCGCCGTCTGAGTCGTACGTAGTGATGGCGTAACCGTAGCCCGGCTCGACGCAGTCAAAGCGGAAGAAGTGGCGTTCGCTGCGCTCGGGGTTAAAAGGGCTAGCCTTGAGGATGGCGAGCCAAGCCTCATCGGCCTCCACATCGACATAACCCGCTATGCGTGGTGTGTAGTTAGGCGGGTCCGGCTCGTGTAGCCAGCCAGCCAAGCTCTCGGCAAAATTGCGGCCAGCGTTAAAACCCGCGTATATGGCGTCGGTATGGACCCCGTTGGAGACAATACTGCGCCGAGCGCAAACTCGCATAGCGTTGTAAATAATGAGCGTGGGGTCGCTCAACTTCGCGGGATCGGCTGCTTCAGTTCGCAATACGTCGCCTTCGACGACGAAGATGCGGTTGCGGCTGTTGGCACTTCGCCCTGCGATCCAGTAAACCTGCATCCAAGTCCCCTCCACAGCCCGCCCAATGACAATGCCGCGGCCTACGTAGGGGTTTTCGGCCAGCCGTTGCTGCAAGTTGACCGCAGCCTGTTCGCTTACTGTTTTTGGCATCATGCCCATAGTATAGGACAACGCTACGCTCGACAAAAGCGCGACCGCAGCCCCTTTTGGGCATAAAAAAGACCGGTCCCTTTTCTTTTTGGGGAATACTAAGAAAAAGAACCGGTCTGAACGAGGTACCGCCGAGGCGACTTACTTACTGCGCTTCAGCACGGGTAGGCCGTTTTTGCTCTCAGACACCGCATAGCCGTCCGGCACGGCGTCGAGCGCCCCTTCCTTTTCAGTTTTAGAAAAAAAGTAAATCGTCTGCGAGTTCCCGTTTTTGAGGGTCGTGGTCCGGGAATGCAGAATGTACGCGACCCCCTTGGAATTCGTATGCGAAAAAGCCATGGCATCTCCTTACGTGCGAGATAGAGGAAGTATGGAGTATGGAAGTCGAACGACGAAGCGCGACTTCTCTCTAAAGTAGGGGAGTCTTTTTACGAATTACAAAAAAAGGCTATCTGGCCAAAATCGCAACTATTTTGTAATCGCCTTGGCTCAGCGCGGCTGGCAAGACCGCTCTTGACTAAGAGCCACCCATAGCGTAAAATATGTTTTTCTTAGGCAGGCACTTAAAGGCCAAGAGTTAGGAGCAGCATATGAGCAATTTCAGCGTCGAGGTCCGAGCGGACGAACCCTTTGAAAAAGCACTACGGCGCTTTACGTCCAAAACCCGCAAAACCGGCTTGTTGCGCGACTTAAAAAAGCGGCGTTTCTATACTAAACCCTCGGTCCAAAAAAAGATCAACCGCCAAAAGAGCATCCGCCGACAGCAAAAGGCCATTCGCATGGCCGAGGCCGGCTTTGCCTTCGGCGCACGCAGCACGGGCCGGCCTGGCCGGCGTAGTTCGCGCTAGGTCTTTTTACAAGCAACTCTGCCTTAAGCCCAGTTTGGAACGCTCAGTTCAACGCCATTAGCAATCGAAGGGAGGTAACCTTCATCATGTCCGAACGTCAAAGTGGATCCGTCAAATGGTTCGATAGTTCCAAGGGGTTTGGTTTTATTCAGCGCGAAGGACAAGACGACGTCTTCGTCCACTACAGCGCGATTCGCGGCGATGGTTTCCGCTCTCTAGAAGAAGGTCAGCAGGTGGAATTTGAAACGGTCGCTAGCCCCAAGGGCCTGCAAGCCCGAGACGTAGTCATCATCGGAGCAGCCCCCCAAACCGAAACTCCGCAATAATCCCTACCAGACAAACGCGAAAAGCGCAGGCCCCCGGGGGCCTGCGCTTTTTTATGCCAACCCAGCCTAGCGAGTCTGGAAAAACTCCACGACTTCGCCATTGGGGCCTTTGAAAAAGGCAATCGTCACGTTCAGCCTGTCCAGCGTCAGTTCCTTGGGTTCAACCGTGATCTCGCATCCGGCCGCTCGCACCCGCTCAGTGGCGGCGTACGCATCTGTAACCGCCAAGGCAAAATGCGTCACCGGATCGTTAGGGCTTTCGGCTCCAGGTGCGGGCGACTCAGCCGTGGGGGCGAAGAGCTCAAGGTGGCTTCCGTCGCCTGCATCCAAGAGCGCGATCTTGCGCTCAGGAGAGCCAAATTCGGCGACCACCTCCATCCCCAGCACATCTCGATAAAAGCTCAGCGACGTTTCCCAATCGCGCGTCTGCACGGCCACGTGATGCATTCCGCAGCCGGCGATTATGGCGTTTTTGTCTCCTATGGGCATTGGCGTTCTTCCTTTTCTTGCTTTGCGACCACTAAGCGCGCGAAACGCGCAATCGTCGCCTCCAAGTCAAATCCGTACACGGCCTTGTTTCCCGCGACGACCTGTCCGACCACGTCTGCTGGCAGCGCATTGTCGCCGCAACAAGCCCCTACTAGTGCCCCGGTAATCCCGGCATAGCAGTCGATATCCGCGTAGCGGCTCCAGTGCCCTTCCTCGTCGAGATCACCTTGGTTGGCCGCCACTTGCAACGCGAGGGACGGGTCATCGGAATGGGACAAGAGCGCGGCAAAGGCAATGGCCAACGCCCGGAAGGGATCGAAGACGCTGAAATGGCGCAGTTCCCACGCAAGGAACTCGGCCAATTGCTCGGCTCTTTTACCGGCGGCTCTCGCCAGTAGCGGCGGCAGTTTCTGCCGGATGAAAGCGTCCCCGAAATATCCTCCCAAGTATAGCGGGTCCAGCGCCAATACGACGTCGACCAATGTCGGCGGCGACATATCGGCCAATGCCGCACCTTGCGCCGCCGCCAATAGCGCGGTGGCCTCACGGGCGTAGCCAATCGCAAAAAAATCCGCCTCATAAGCAGCGCGATAGGCTTCGGCGGGATCGCCGGGAAAGAGCAGGCCGGCCGCTGGCAACACTAACAGCCCAGCCAGCGTGGGATAGTTGAGTCCGATGCTCCGCGTGGCGAGCACCGCCGGTGGCACTCCCGGGTAACGCGGCGACTTCTCCCCCAGACAGCCGCGGCTAACCCCTTCCCACAGATCAAACTGCTCGCGCGCCAGTTCGGCATTGCTGGGGAAAAAAACTTCGGGCCGCTCATACACGTCCAACAAGCGCCGCGCCACTTCCCGATCCCTTGGCATCCTCCCTAATTCGACAGCCAGTTCCATAAAGAGATAATTGTAGCGCACATCGTCAGTGCCCGTACCCACTGGAGCTTCGTCCACCCACATCCCATGCGGCCCCTTTTTCCCGGTGCATGGATGAAGCCGTGCCAGCCACTTCTTACCCGTGCGCTTTTCAACGGCGTCTGGCGGCGCGAACTCAAACGGCGCACCCAAGGCGTCTCCCCAAGCCGCGGCGAGCACCGAGCCGCGGATGCGCGATTGCAGCGTCGGTTTCATTGCACCCATCGGGGCCGACGATTAGAGCCGATAAAAGAGGAGGTAAGCCGCCAGTCCAGTGCCGACTATGGCACCGCCGTAGCATAAGTAGTGAATGGGAAGGATCAACTTCCGCAGCCCAAATTCGTGGAGCATGAAGCGGATGCGGTGTGCTGCGTGGTAGAGCGGTAGGACGGCCACGACGAAAAATAACACCCTAGCCAGCGGGTGGCTGAGCAACTCGCGCATGGCCTCGTATTGACTCACTTCCGCGCCGATCAAGCCCAGCGGCTCGGCCAGTCCGACGAAGTAGATCAGCACGGGGATCAGCATGGCGGCTACCACGCCACCAGCGGAAAACAGGCCCCACCAGAAAGGTTCGGTTTTGTCTTGTTTGTAGCTCATCATGGCGATAGCACATACAGGAAAATGCAGCCGACGGCCGCTGACACGACGAAAAACCCGACGAAGGCACCAGCCGTTACCAACTTGGGCGGCACGGTAAACGCGCCCATCCGCACGACTTGGACTCGACCCATTACCCCCAGCCAAGTGATCGTGTGGTAGAGCGCAAAGACGAATGCCACCGCGTAAAAAGCCACAAACGCCGGCGTCGTCAGTTTGGCGCGGCAAGCTGCATACGCATTCTCCCCACTGGCCAGCGCAAAGAGCTGGTAAAGAAAAAGGAGGACGAAGGCCGCTATGAAGACGCTGCTCAATTCGCGCATCATAAATAGGAAGTAGTTGCGATTTTTCAGCCACCAAGTCGGCGATAGCTTTGGCTTGTAGGTTTCGTATGACTGGCTCATTTGTTCCCCCAAGGCATGAGAAAGGATTTGAACCAGTTAGTCGTGGTCTCGACTTTGGTGCGCTGGATGGCGGCGGCTGGATCCACGTCCTTGGGACATACGACCGAGCATTCACCGATAAAGGTGCATTCCCAGATGCCCTCGCTGCTAGCGGCGACGACCGTGCGTTGGGCATAGCCTTCGTCGCGCGAATCAAGGTTGTAGCGGTAGGACAGTGCGAGGGCCGCGGGGCCGACGAAGACGTCTTCTAAACCATAGACGGGACAAGCCGCGTAGCACAACAGGCAGTTGATACACTGACTAAACTGCTTGAACTCCTTTAGCTCCGCAGGAGATTGTAAGTATTCGCCTTCGGCGACCGGCTTTTCTTCCGTGCGAATGATCCACGGCTGGACCGCCTTGAGCTTGTCCATGAAATCGTCTATATCGACGACCAAGTCGCGGATGATGGGAAAGTGGGCGAGTGGCTGGACCACCAGTTCATTCGGGTAGTAGTCCTTGAGAAAAGCCGCGCAAGTCAACTTAGGCTCGCCGTTGACCATCATACCGCAAGAGCCGCACACGCCCATGCGACAAGACCAGCGGTACGAAAGGGTGCCGTCAATGTGGTCTTTGATGTAGTTGAGCGCGTCGAGGACAACCCAGTCCTCCTGATAGGGAACCTCGTACACTTGCTCGGTGGGTGCGTCCTCCTGCTCGGGCCGAAAGCGGGTCACCCGGATGCCAATGGTCTTATCGCTCATAGCTCCTCTCAATCAGTAGGTGCGCTCTTGGGGCTGCCAGCGAGTGATGACGACATCTTGGTATTCAATGCGCGGCTCGCCATCGGTGCGATAGGCCAAGGAGTGGCAGAGAAAGTTTTCGTCGTCGCGCGCTTCGTAGTCTAGGCGCGAATGCGAACCGCGCGACTCTCGGCGCAGCAGCGCCGAATGGGCCACGGTCTCGGCCACGTCGAGCAGCGAGCCTAACTCCAACGCGGCCGTCAGTTCGGTGTTGAAGACCGACGAGCTATCGTCAACTTGGACGCGCGCGTAGCGTTCCTTGAGCTTGGGCAGTTCGGCGCGGGTCGCCTCTAGGCTCTCCTGTTCGCGGTAGATGCCCGCCCCTTGCTCCATCGTCTTCTGCAGATCCGAGCGAATGTCGGCGATGCGCTCGCTGCCCTCTTTTTTGAAAAACGCCTGTTTAATCCGCTGCCACTCGTCGGCAGCCATCTTCTCCAAGCTGTCGTACGATGGTGAATTGACCTCCGCGGCGTACTCCGCGGCGTAGCGACCAGCCCGCGCACCGAAGACCAAAAGCTCGGACAGCGAGTTGGATCCGAGGCGATTGGCTCCGTTGATGGTGACACAGGCCGTCTCCCCGGCCGCGTACAAGCCCGGGATTGGCGTCGCCGTAGTAATGTCGGTGTGAATGCCGCCCATCATGTAGTGGACCACCGGACGCACGGGCACTGGCTCGTACACCGGGTCAAGGCCCACGTAGTTTTTGGTCAGCTCGCGCACGAAGGGGATGCGCTCGTCGATTTTCTTTTCGCCCAAGTGCCGCAAATCAAGATGGACGTAGGTGCCATACGGGCCGGAAAAGACCCGCCCGGCGCGCTCCTCGTGGACGAATGCCCGTGAAACCATGTCGCGCGGGCCTAACTCCATCTTGTCGGGCAGGTATTCGCTGAGGTAGCGGTCGCCTTTGTTGTTGATCAGGTGCCCCCCTTCGCCGCGCGATGCCTCAGTCATCAGGATGCCCGTGCCCGGCAACCCGGTGGGATGGTACTGGACAAATTCCATGTCTTTGAGAGGACAGCCCGCTCGGTAGGCCATGGACATGCCGTCGCCAGTCTTGATGGCGGCATTGGTCGTAAAGGGAAAAATGCGCCCGCCGCCGCCCGTGCAGATGATCACGGCCTTGGCGGGAATGGCCTGCATGGCACCGGAGCGCATGTTGATCGCTGCCACGCCGCAGGCCGCGCCGTTGTCGTCGATCAGCAGCCGCGTCCCAAACCACTCGTCGTAGCGATGGATGCGATCGTATTTGAGCGAGGTCTGGAAAAGAGCGTGCAACATGTGGAAGCCGGTCTTGTCGGCCGCGTACAGGGTGCGCTTGACCGACATGCCACCGAAAGCACGCACGCTAATCCGCCCATCGTCGTCGCGGCTCCAAGGACAGCCCCAATGCTCCAATTGAATCAACTCGTCGCGGGCTTCCTTGACGAAGACCTCGACTACGTCTTGGTCGGCGAGAAAGTCGCTGCCCTTGATGGTGTCGAAGGCATGGGAGTCGAAGCTGTCGTCTTCGTCGCGTATCACCGCTGCGGAGCCGCCCTCGGCTGACACCGTGTGGCTGCGCATCGGGTACACTTTGGATACTAAGCCAACGCTGAGGTTCGGATCGAGCTCGACAGCAGCAATTGCCGCCCGCAGACCCGCACCACCACCGCCTACGATCAGTATGTCGTGGTTAGGTGCATTCACGGGAAAAGCTACTTGGATAAATGTGTGTTGCGAAGTTTAAAAAAATTAAACCATATCCCCGATAGAGGCAACCGCCTAGGCGCGGCGAAGTTACACCGGGGCCTGTAGTGCTCGCAGCCGGGCCACTTCGCACGGGGTGGCGCGCCAAGCTGGGCCAGATTCGTGGCGCAGGGCATAGCCGAGTGGCGTTAGTTCTTCAACTTCGGGGAAAAAGTGGTCCCGCCCCTTGTGGATGCAGTCCATCACCTTGTCGTCAGCCGCCGGGTTGCGCTGGATGCGTGCTCTAACCGTCAAATCCGCTCCTTGGTCCAACAGGCACTCGAAGGTCTCCCAACCCGTTCCTTGATTGGCACCAATGGCGTGGAAGAGGGGCGTCTGACCGCCCACGCCGTTGCGGCCGACCGCGGCGCGGGCATTCAAGTCGGCACCGCGCCTCAGCAGCAGGTTCACCGCATCCAGTTCGCGATATTCGACCGCCACGTGCAGGAGGGTGACGCCCCGCAGCGTGAGATGGTCGCCATAGTCGAGCCAGAAGCGCGCCTCAACTAGGTCTGGGCAGCTATCGAGGCGCTGCTCCAGTTGGTCGAGGCGCCCTCGGTGAATGTCCATCGTCGGCCCGTCCTCAAAGGTCGCCCCCGCTGCGATGAGTGCTTCGATGCAGACATGCAGATGGGCAGGAGGCGAGCGGTGATACGTCTGCAAAAACCCGTAGAGGACGCGGCAGTCCCAGCCTTCGTTGTACGCGTCGTCGGGGTGGACGCCCAGCTTCAATAGGCGCTGCATGTGGTCTAGATTGTGGTTTTCACAACACCCAAAGAGTGCTCCGTTCAATTCGCTCCTATCGGCACCGCATTCGACCAACAGGCGCATGACGTCCAAGCCAGCGGCGATGCGGTCGGCGTACTGCAAGGGGGTACAGCTCTGCCCGTGCGCGCATTCGACTCGGTGGTGTACCAGATGAGGGTGCTGGCGCAGCAGAGTTGCCAAGGCGTCTAACTCGCGCCCGTCGAGGGCCTTTTGCAAGCCCATGCTATTCATAACCGTATTTTTTAACTGCGTCCTCGTCAAAGCCCATAAAGTGCGCTAGCTCGTGTACCAAGGTGGTCTCCACCTCTCGCGCCAATTCGCCTAAATCGGGGAAGTCCTCCTCCAAAGGCCCCTGATAGAGCGCAATTACCGGCGGCAGATCGCCGCTGTCTTCGAGGCGGCGCTCGGGCAAAGGCGTACCCGTGAAAAGCCCGTAGAGCACTTCTTCTGGATCACCGGTAATCTCTGCGACCAACTCGGGATCGGGCCAATCCTCGACGACGATGGCTAGGTTGCCCAACACTCGGCGGCACTCCTCAGGCAAGCGCAGAAGTGCCTTTTCCACCAACTCTTCAAACGCACGGCGGCGCATGTTATCAATCCGCGGCTTCCACTGATATTACGCGATGGCCCTATTCGTCGGCGTCTAGGAGGGGCTGGAATGCCCCCAGACTTTCTACTTGGATCGCCGCCCGATGCAACTGCTTGAGACGCTGCAAATCCTCAATACCCCGTATGCGAGCGGCCAACGGATCCGCCGCGCTGAGTGCAAAGCGAACCTCCAACACGTCGAGCAGATCTTCAATGGCGCGTTCTCGGCCCCCTTGCTCAATGCCTTGCTCAATGCCTTGCTCAATACCTTGCTCAATGCCTTGCTGGGTCAGGTATTGGGCAACGGGTGATTCGCGGATAATATCCATTAGGCCCTCCTTAAAAAAAATGGCAGAAACGGTTTCTCGTGCATACACTAATCCGCTCAGCAGCGACATGCCGGCGAGACAATCGGCTTTCGTCGCTCGATCCAGCGGCCGCACCTGCACCTCGCGGACGCAGGTCTGCAGCCAATCCGCTGGCTGCGCTGTCGGCCGCATCAACGGTACAAACGGCAGCAATCCCACAGGCCCCGACTTGAGGATGCGATGGCCGTCTAGCTGGCTCAGCCGGATCACCTGGTACTCTATCAAAATGCGATGGCCGGGACGATCCTGTAGATAACGGCCTGGATCGCGCCGACCGGCCCCCGGCCGCAGGTAGATGACGCTGGAGACCACCGGCAGGCCGTGTTGCTCAACGGCTCGACCGATGTAGCCGACCATCCGCCTCGCCATCGGCGGCTGCGTACTATCGGTGGCTTGAAACTCGGTGTGGACGAGGACCTCGTCGCCACCCAATCGCACCCGCAGCACACTATCGGTCTGCCTCGCCTCAACGGTGAGTTGCTCGGGGTCAATCACTTCGACGACCTCCACGTGGTCGCGCCCGAGGACAAAGCGAGCGAAATCGTCGGGGTAGTGATGCACCAAATACTTGGAAACAATATCAAAGTCGGCCATGCCCTATCAACGTTTCACGATACGCATAACTACCAATCCGCGACGCTGCCGTCGTTTTCATAGTAAAGTTCGCCGCCCAGTTCCTCTGAGTATTCGATCGTCTTTTCGACCTCGGATGCGATCAGGTCAAATCCCAGCCCCGGCTTGGTCGGCAATTCGACGTGGCCGTCAATTACCTGCCACGGCTCGACGAGTAGCCCCTCGCCCAGCCCGGCGTCAATCTGTTCCTGCACCAAGAAATTGGGCACTGCCGCATCAACCTGCATACAGGCGGAAAAGGCCACCGGGCCGATAGCACAGTGCGGCATGATGTGGATGTAATAAACCTCGGCCATATTGGCGATCTTTTTCAGTTCGGTGATCCCGCCCGCGTGCGAGCCATCGGGCTGGATGTAGGACGCGGCCTGCTTTTCAAAAATCTCGCGGAACTCCCAGCGCGAGAGCAAGCGCTCGCCCGTGGCAATGGGAAACGGCACGTGGTCGGAAACCTCCTTCAGCGCATCGACATTCTCCTGTGGAATCGGCTCTTCGACGAACATCGGCCGCATCCCCGCAAGCTGGCCACACACCTCAATGGCTAGCCCCGGCGTCATCTTGCCGTGGAAGTCAAAGCACAACTCTACCTCGTCGCCGACCCATTCGCGCATGGTATAGGCGTCTTTGACAAAGGCATCGATCCGCGCCGGAGGCTCGTGAGCGCGCCACGTGCCCCCCGGCCCGGCCTTAAAGGCCGTATAGCCTTGGGCCAACAGCATGTCGAGCCGATTGCGCGCCGCGGCCAGTGCGTCGTCGCTTTGGCCGCGAATTCCCCAGTGAGCGTACACGCGAATTCGGTCGCGCACCGCCCCGCCCAAAAGCATATAGGCGGGGACGTTGTAGTACTTGCCGGCGATGTCCCACAGTGCCTGGTCAATACCCGCCAGTGCGCTCATCAGTACATTGCCGCCGCGGAAAAAGGCCGAGCGATAGACGTGCTGCCAGTGGTGCTCAATGCGGAGCGGATCCTTGCCGACGAAATACTCGGCCAACTCTTCGACCGCTGCCCAAGTACTCTTGGGCTTGCCCTCGAGAGTCGTCTCGCCCCAGCCAACTATTCCGTTGTCCGTAGTCATTTTGACCAAGCGCATGCGCGGGCGAGGGAAAAATTGTTCAATCTTGGCGATCTTCATCGTCGCGTCCTTTCGTCAATGGGCTTCGCGCGTTACAACAGAACTCGACTTGCCGACCAAGAAGTCGAAGTCAACTCCTTTGTCGGCCTGCATTACATGGTCGATATAGAGGCTGACGTACCCCCGGGTATCGTGGGGCGCGGGCGGCTGCCAACCGGCCCGGCGACGCGCCAGTTCCTCGTCCGACACCTCTAGATGCAGCCGCCGGGCCGCCACATCAAGCTCGATCACGTCGCCATCGCGCACCAACGCCAGCACCCCACCAATGGCCGCTTCGGGGGACACATGCAAGACGACGGTGCCGTAGGCCGTGCCGCTCATGCGGCCATCGGAAATGCGCACCATGTCCCGGACGCCCTTTTCCAGCAGTTTCTTAGGCAAACCCATATTGCCGACCTCGGCCATACCTGGATAGCCAACCGGCCCGACGTTTTGCAGCACCAATACGCTCGACTCATCCACGTCCAAATCGGGGCTGTCGATTCGTTCGTGATAGTCCTCAATCGTCTCGAAAACCACCGCTCGACCCCGGTGCTGCATCAACTCGGGCGAAGCGGCCGACGGCTTGATGATGGCCCCATCCGCGCAGAGATTGCCCCGGAGCACAGCCAAGCCCGCCGCCTCAATCAGCGGCGCGATCAGCGGCGCGATCACGGCGCGATTGTAGCAGACTGCTCCAGCGACATTCTCGCCGAGCGACTTGCCCGTCGCCGTCAAAACATCCAGATGCAATTCGTCCTTCAACTCTTGGATCACCACCGGCAAGCCACCGGCATAGTAAAAGTCCTCCATCAGATACTTGCCGGCCGGCATCAAATTGACCAATAGCGGCAGCGCGCTGCCGAGGCGGTCGAAATCGTCCACAGACAACTCAACGCCGACGCGCCCGGCGAGGGCCAGCAAGTGGACGACGCAGTTGGTCGAACCGCCGACGGCCGCGTTGATCTTAATGGCATTTTCAAAGGCCGCGCGCCCGAGGATGTGAGACATCTTGAGATCTTCGCGCACCATCTCGACGATGCGCGACCCCGCCAGATGTGCCAGCACCTTGCGCCGCGAGTCCGGGGCCGGGATGGCCGCGCCGCCGGGCAGAGTCATGCCAAGCGCCTCGACCATACACGCCATCGTCGATGCTGTGCCCATCGTCATGCAGTGCCCATCCGAGCGCGTCATACCGTCCTCGGCCAACCCGAATTCCTCGCGCGTCATCTTCCCAGCGCGCAAGTCTTCGCTGAACTTCCACACGTCCGTTCCCGAACCAATATCGCTGCCGCGGTACTTGCCGTTGAGCATGGGGCCACCGGGCACGACAATCGTCGGCAGATCGACGCTAGCCGCGCCCATCAAGCACGCTGGCGTGGTTTTGTCGCACCCAGTCAGAAGCACCACGCCGTCCACCGGATTGGCGCGAATGCACTCCTCCACATCCATGCTCGCCAAGTTGCGGAAGAGCATGGTCGTAGGGCGCATGATGGGTTCGCCCAGCGAGGTGACCGGAAATTCCACGGGCAACCCTCCGGCTTCGTACACGCCGCGTTTGACGGCTTCGGCCAAGTCGCGGAAGTGGATATTGCACGGCGTTAGCTCGGACCACGTGTTGCAGATGCCTATGACCGGGCGCCCGTCGAATTCGTGCTCGGGCAGGCCGCGTTTCATCCAACTGCGATGAATAAAACCGCCTTTGTCCTCGCGCCCAAACCAGTCGGAGCTCCTCAACTTCCCACGATCGGCTGCCATGAATCCTCCTCTGCTTTTATTTTTTAGCGGCGGAGCAATCAATCTAGGTAATCACCTCGCCGCCGCAATACTATATTTAATTAGTAATAGTAAGCCGCGAGTTAATAACCGCTTGTGATTATGGGGTAGAACACCCACCCCTGAAAGACGATATGAATCTCAGCCGCATTGCCGTCATCGGAGCGGGCACTATGGGGCGCGGTATCGCCCAAATTTTGGCCCAAGCCAGCCGGGAAGTCCTGCTCTACGACGCAGACGCTTGCGCCCGCGAACAGGGGCTAGCCTCCATCGCCGCACGTCTGCGTCAACAAGCGGCCAAAGGTCGCTTAGCACCTGACGCCAGCGAAGCGGCCATCGCCGCGCTGCGGGGCATGGACCAACTCGCCGACATAGGCACCGCCGACCTGGTCGTCGAAGTGGTGCCAGAACGTCTAGACCTCAAGCGGGCGGTCTTCGCCCAACTCGGACAATTCGCCGGGCCAGAGGCCATCCTCGCCAGCAATACTTCGGGCCTAGACATCAACGCGCTCGCCGCCGCTTCCGGGCGGTCGGACAAGGTAATCGGCATGCACTTCTTCAACCCACCCCCGACCATGCCGCTAGTTGAAGTAGTGCGCACAACCGCGACTTCGGACGAGACCTTTGCCGCGGTCATGGCCTTGGCCCAAGATCTAGGTAAGACGCCCATCGCGGTCGCCAATCGTCCCGGTTTTGCAGTCAACCGCATCCTCTTTCCCATGATCAATGAGGCCATCTACGCCCTCGCCGAAGGCGTGGCCAGTGCCGAAGACATCGACCGGGTGATGGTGCTGGGAGCGAGCCATCCTATCGGGCCGCTAGCTTTGGCCGACTACGTCGGACTCGACGTAACCTTGGACATCCTCGAATCGTTTGCCCAGCGTCTAGACAGTGCCAAATACCGCCCCTGTCCCCTGCTGCGCCAGATGGTCGCGCAGGGCACCTTGGGTCGCAAGACGGGGCGGGGATTTTTCTCCTATCCGCGCTAACGAGTCGCCGATGCTGCGCTTGCTGATCCTCTTGTGCCTACTGGCCACCTGTAGCTGTTCAATCCGCTCGGCCCCGCGCTATACGGCGGACTCTGCGGATTCGGACAGCGTGGTGCGCGAACTCAAAGAACGACGCCGCGCCAGCCCTAGCCGCCTCGCGCACGTCGTCGAAGGCTTTCTCGGCGTCCCCTACAAGTGGGGCGGTACCACCCGCGCTGGCATGGACTGCTCGGCCTTTGTGCGCGCCATTTTTCGCAAGACGTATGGCATCGAATTGCCCCGCACCTCCAAGGAGATATACCGCGTCGGGCACCCCGTCAGCCGCCGGAAAGACCTCAAACCCGGCGATCTGGTTTTCTTTAGGAATACCTCCTCAGGCCCGGGCATCTCCCACGTCGGGGTTTACCTCAGCAAAGGGAGCTTCGCCCACGTGGGTATGAGCACCGGTGCCACCATCACCTCGCTCGATCATCCCTATTTCCATCGCCGCTACGCCGGCGCGCGCCGCGTCCAACGCTGACGTGTCCATCCGCCTGCTGCTGCTCGCCGGAGCCATTGAAGCCTGTTGCTGCTACTGGGTCTTCGTCGGCGATCTCCAGCGCCAAATACCCCAGATGTGGGCCGGTGTCTTTCCCGCTTTTCTCTGCTACGCACTCGCCGTGTATCTCGTCCTGCGGAGCGGTGGAGCCCCCAGATGGCCGCACCTGATTCTCGGGGCCGCTCTCGTATTTCGCCTGACGCTGTGGTGGAGCCCGGCAACGCTTTCGGACGACATCTTTCGCTACGTCTGGGATGGCCGCGTCCAGCTAGCTGGCATCAATCCGTATCTGTACGCGCCCTCGGCACCGCAGGTGGCGCACCTGCGCGACGCGCTCTATCACGGCGTCAACCACGCTGACATTCCCACGATCTACCCGCCGCTGGCGCAGCTTTTCTTTCGCGCCATTTGCCTGCTAAGCGCGACGCCGGCCGCATTTAAATTGGCCCTGCTGCTCTGCGATTGGGGCCTTTGTCTGCTGTTGGCACACAGCCTCGTCCGCCGCGGCCAAGACCCGCGCCGCCTCGTACTCTATGCTTGGAATCCCCTGCCGTTAATAGAAATCGCCGGTAGCGGCCACCTCGACGCGCTGGGCGTTTTGCTCCTCTTTGCGGCTCTGTACGCACTGCACAGCCAGCGCTGGGCCGCAGCCGTCTGCGGCCTGGCCGGAGCCTTTCTGGTCAAACTAGTGCCGCTCGCGCTGTTACCTGCTTTCTGGCGTCGCCCGCACGCCGATTGGTTCAACTTCCGCAAGCGGAGTGCGCTGCTTCTGTTTCTAACACTGGGCCTTTTGGCCTTTTGGCCCTTTGCCGACGCCGGGGAAAAGCTCGCGACGGGCCTTGCGACTTACGTACAGCACTGGCACTTCAACGCGGCGGCCTACTCGCTCTTTCGCTTTGTCTTACAGCCGTGGGACGCCCACGCCGCCGCCCACGCACGCTGGATCTGCACCATCCTTTTCGCACTCGTGGCCCTCGGCGTCCAGCTGCGCTACCCCGACCCCTACCGAGCCGCCTTTGCAACCCTCGGCGCTTACGTCTTGCTCTCGCCGACCGTGCATCCTTGGTATTTGCTTTGGGTTCTCCCCTTCCTCGTCTTTTTCCCCAGCCCTGCTTGGATACTCCTCAGCGGCTTGATTTTCTTGGCTTACGAGGTGCAAATCGGCTACGGCAGCGAAGGCGTGTGGCGCGAAAAGCCGTGGGTTCTTTGGGCACAATACGCGCCTTTTTGCTTGGTCCTCAGCACCACGACCTATTACAGGTATCTCAAGCGCCGCGGCCATGCAAACGGCAGGTGCATTAGAGCGAAAACAGCGAGAAAGATGGCCGAGACAGCCACTAAGAAGAGCCAGTGCGGATAGGCGTGGATAAAGGCGAGCTGTTTCGGGGCCGAGAGCGTAAAAAAATAATTAGTGCCGAGATAGAGGTTTAGCGGGGTAATGGCCAAAGCGTAGAGGTGGACGGCGATATAGCTGTGCAGGATCGCCCGGGCCGGCGGGCGGTAGCGGCACCCAAAGGTGAAGTAGAACCCCGCGCCGACCAAGGCAACATGGGTCAGGAAATAGCGAATCTCGGCGAGGGGGCGGATCGCCCCGGTCTCCGAGATTGCCGGGAAACACACCGCCAGCAGCGCACCGACCACCCCGGCGTAATACGCCAACTCGGACCACAACCTCCCACCTGTTGCCAGCCCGGCGAACAGGACGAATACTGATAAGTCGCACAGGTGCAGGGGCAGGTTGTCGGCGAGGGGAATGCCAACCGCGAAGTGTCGATAGGCAAACCAGCCGAGTTCGTTCAACAGCACCCCGGCGAAGAGCGCACAGCGGAAGACCGAATGAACCCGGCTGTTCGGCGGCCACCGCCTCATCTTGGCGCAGCCTGCCGCAAAGAGCGCAGCCGTCCCGATCCAGAACAGGTGGCGCGGCGAAAACAGTTCCATGCGGCCCCGAGAATTCTCAGAAAACCTGTGAAAAGGTGATGTAGAGTGCCCGGCGGCCAACCGAGGTGCCGTAGTCGGCCCGCACGATCGTGCTCTGCCAGTGGCAACGCAGCCCCATGCCGCTGCCGCGACGCCATCCGTCGCTCGTCGGCAACGCGTCGCGGGCGAATATTTGCCCGAGGTCGCCGAAGGCCACTAGCCCCAGATACAGGTGTTGGCGACGCCATACCGGCACTCCGTGCCAGCGCAACTCGCCGTTGAGCACTATCCGCGCCTCGCCCCGGTCCCTAGCACGAGCCAAGCCTCGCACCGTGTCGCTGCCTCCCAGGTTCAGTTCCTCGTAGAAAGGTAACTCTCCAATGGTCCAGTTGACGCGCAGGCGATTGGCGGCCACCAGTCCGCGCCTCAAGGTGTGGAAGTGCCGGTGATCAAAACTGAGCGTCGCCCCCCGGTAATCGCCGCCGCCGCCAACCCCAAAGTCCACCAACAATTCCTCTAGCACGCCCGAGGTCGCGTTGTTGTAGTTGTCGCGCGTATCGTAGCGCAGCGAGCCAGCAAACTGGGCGAAGGCACCCCCGTCCGCGCCGAGGGGGTCGAGGGCCGCGAGGATACTCTCGGCGGCGTTCGGCTCAATATCGTTGTGGCTCAAACGCCCCCCGACGCGCAGGCGCCAAGGGAAGCGCAGCGTGCGGATCCACTTGACCTTGAACTCCGGGAAGGCTTGCCGGAACGTCCTCTGCTCCTGCGAATAGCCGGCGATATCCTCGTCGCTGAGGCCGCCGTAGTAATTGGCGAAATCCTCCTTCTCATAGACCAGTTCGACCTCGAGCCGCTGGCCGGGCCGGAATTCGGGCGTATCGACGAGTACGTGGTGTACCCACTTGCCTTTGGTTGAGATAAATACTTGGGCGCTGTATTTGCGGCGATAGGGTATGCTCTGACCGTCGTATTCGAAGAGGTTGGCCCGCAGCCCGTATCCAGTGCCGTCGTCCGAGCTGAAATTCAGCAGCGGCAGCCCAGTAGGACGCCAGCCAATTATCTCGTGAACCTGCTCGGCACCGCTCGGACACGCCCACGCGAACGCCAAGATCGCCGCAATTTTAAGGACCCGATTCAGCATAGACCGACCCTCACTAAAGTGGTTTTACGGGCGATGCCGCCGTCCGCATCGCCCGCATTAAGTAGTTGATCCGCGCAGCTTGTCGTGGACCGCCAGTGGACAGCGGCAAAAGGAACAAGTCGCTCTCTTGCGACATCTATTACCATATGCGGTAGCAGGAATGAATCTTCCCTTTTTGGTGTCTATTTATCAAGTTCTGCCATAACACGCCTTTTTGCCGATCTATAGGACATTGAACGAGCTCGTCGGCAGGGAACAGCTGGACCGCGAAGGCAGAAGTGCGAAAAATAGTTCAAAGTGCTTCTGTTTGTTATATTACTAGCTTACGACAAGGGTGCAAGGCGTTTATGGCCGTGCGCCTAGGCAGAAATCGCGCGTGAATTACTCTACAAAAAATACCGTATGCCTCGTGGCCTTTGGCTTGGGTGTGCTGTGTCTGTATGGCTGTCTGGAACTGGTGCGCCGGCCAGCGGCGAGCGGACCCATCGGCTACGAGTACGCCCCAGCCGCCGACACCACAGCCACGAGCGCAGCTACCGTCCAACCCGCGCCGGTGCTAGTGGTCGTCGATCGCCCCGAGCGCTCGCGCCAGCAGTTGCAAGACATCGAGCAGGTCAACAAATACGCGCTCTGGTGCATTGAAAACGCCATGTGGAACGAGGCCCAATCGCACCTGGAACGCGCCCTAGCGCAAGACAGTTTGTCGGCTAGTTTGCACAACAACTTAGGGGTCGTTTACGAGCGGCTAGGCATGACCGACAAAGCCGCTCAATTCTACGAGCGGGCGCGTGCCCTCAACCCCTCCCAAGCGGTCTATGCCGCCAATCTGCGCTACTTGCAACAATATCAACAGGCCGGTCTCGACTCTACAGACACACTTGATATATTCAGGCCGGACGATGGTTCTCGGCCGCGGACCAGACGCCCGGACCATTCACTCACATCCACGGGAGAGTGAAAGTGCAGGCTATAACGAAATTCCGCAGCCTCGCCTGCGCCGCCCTGCTCGTTTGGGGCACCGCAGATCTTTGCGCCCAAGACATTCTCACCTTGCAATTGCAGCAAGGGTTCGGAAAAAACAAGGTCCGCTATCGAGACTTCCAGTGGGAAATACTCGAAAGCGAGCACATAGAGCTTCACTTTGAGCCTGAATTTCAGAATCTGGCCGTGCAGGCGATCGAGTACCTTGAAGAAGGCTACGATCACATCAGCCAAATCCTGCACCACGAGCTTTCGCACCGGCCGCCGGTCGTCATCTACCAGTCGCACTACCAGTTTCAGCAGACCAATATCTTCCCCGACTTTCTGCCGCCCGGTGTCGCTGGCTTTGCCGAGCCGCTGCGCTTCCGCATGGTAGTTCCCTTTGCCGGCGACCTCGACGAGTTCCGCAACGTCCTCGTCCACGAGCTGACCCACATTTTCCAGTACGACATCGTTCACAAAGGACCCATTCGCCGCATTACCAGCCCAATCGCTCAGCCGCCCACTTGGCTGATGGAGGGCATGGCCGAATACACTACTCCGGGCCGCAATACCATCGATGAAATGGTCCTCCGCGACGCCGTACTGACCGACGGTCTCATCCCCATTGAAACCATGAATCAGGCTTGGGGCCAAGGCAACGTATTCCTCGCATACAAGCAAAGCCACGCACTCATGGAATACATTGCCCAAGAGTACGGCCCCGAAAAAATCAGCCGCATCCTCCGCCTGTGGGACAGCCAGCACGACACCGACAAGCTCATGGATCGCCTGATCGGCATGGACTTAAAAACCCTCGACGAGCGCTGGTCGGCCCAGATGCGCAAAGCCTACTGGCCTCTCTTGCAGACGCGCGACTACACCTCTGAATTCGCCGAAAAAATAGGGGACCACGAGAATATCCACAGCTTCTCCAGCGCCTGCTGGTCGCTCAGCGGCGACATGCTCGCCGTCCATTCCTCCGATGGCATCGAGCAGCACGTGGACATTATCCGCCTGCGCGATGCCTCGCTCGTCGAGCGCATCACCGGCAGCATGCGCGCCGCCGACTACGATCACCTCAGCATCGGCAGTGGCACCGTGGCTTGGGCGCAAGACGGCCAGACTATCGCCTTCGTGGCCAAAGAAGGTCCCCGCGACCGCATCATGCTGTGGAACCTCTACGACAAGAAGCTCGTGCAGACCCTGACTATGCCCGATTTGGATCTAGTCGAGGGCCTAACCTGGTCGCCCGACAGCCGCCACCTCGCCTTTATAGGCACCGGACAGGGCCAGAGCGATCTCTACATCATCGATGTGCAACTCAACGAGCGGCGTCAGCTCACGGGCACGCCCGAGCGCGAAGATTATCCGAACTGGTCGCCCGACGGCCAACGCATCGCCTTTAGCAGCAAGTACCGCAACCAGTTCGACATCAAAATTTACGATCTAGCGGAGGGCACCGCGCACACGGCCATCTCCAGTTCCACCGACGACCTGTGGCCTCAGTGGCTACCCGAAGGCAACAAATTGCTCTTCGTCTCCACCCGCGACAAAATCAACGACCTCTTCATCTATCACCTAGACGAAGGCCGTGAATTTCGCCTGACCCGCAGCCTCAGCGGTATCATGAACCCGGCCCTCTCGCCCGACGGACGGCAGATCGTCTTCAACACCTATTTCAAGGGCCGCAGCCACCTCTACCGGATGGCCATGCCCGAATGGCCCGAAGTCAAGCGCAAAGATGCCCAGCTACTGGCCCGCGTGGCCGAAGACACACCGCCGATCGCGGCGGCACCGCCAGCCCAAGCAACATCACCGGCCCCAGAGATCCCTCAGGTTCGGTCCCTAGTACCGGGCACTGCCGCGCTCTCCGATCAAGGCGGCATCCCCGTCGCGGCCCTGAAGGAGAAGGGCATCTCGGACGACGCCGTGCTGCTAGCCGGTGCTAGCGGCCCGTTGCCGCCCTCTGAATCCCAAGAGGCCGCGGTCCAGCTTATCGCCGACGACAGCGACGAATTGGAACTGCGCCGGCGCCGCTACACCCCCAAGCTCGAATTCGACGGCATCTCCGTGCAGATGGGCTATTTCGATGGGTTCTTATCGTCGATTGCCCAGCTAAGCATGAGCGATCTTTTGGGCAATCACTCGCTGGTTTTGGCCACGGATTACGTAGCCGCGCAGGACATCAGCAATGACTTCAACTTTGCCGCTAGCTACAAATACTACGGCAAGCGGCCCACATACCACGTATCCATTTTTAATTGGAACCAGTACTTCATCAACAACCGCAACTTCCTCGTCCAAGGCCGCGCCCCGGCTCGGGGCATTAGCCGTCTCCAGCAGCGCGGCGCCCTGGCCAACGCCAGCTATCCACTCGACCTATATCGCCGCCTCGACTTGAGCTATACCTATGTCGGCGAGCAAGAAGAACAGGTCAGTCCCTTTTACGAATCAGATTCTACTGCTACCAGTACTCATCTGTTCAAGACCGCATACGTCCACGACTCCATTACCTACGGTCTTTTGGGTGCCACCGCTGGCAAGCGCTACTTTCTCGCACTGGGGCGCACGCTCAGCCTGGGCGCAACCGCACGCTCTTTCTCGCACCTCGAGTTCGACTATCGCCACTACTTGCGGCTAGGGCGTTGGTCGGTGCTGGGCCTGCGAGCCTATAGCGTGGGGTCTTTGGGCCGCGACGCCCTCGAATACAACCTAGGAGGGCCGACTTGGTTCCTGCCCTTCTATACAGGTTTCAACCTCAATACTGGCCCGCTACGCGGCTACCAGTTCTCGGCCTTCACCGGCAGTAGGGTCCTGCTGACCAACGTCGAGTTGCGCGTCCCCTTTGTGCGCGGCATCCTCTTTGGCTGGCCCGGCACCTTCCTGATTCCGGCGGTTGATGGCAGCCTGTTTATGGATATGGGCATGGCTTGGAACGAGGACGACGAAATCGACCTGTGGCCCTTCCACAATCCACACGCCGCGATCACGGCTTCCCCGCGGCAGGTTCACGCCAGCGTCGGCTTTGGCCTCTTAATATACTTCTTACTGCCGATGAACTTTGAATTCGCTAGGCAGATGGACCTACAAGGCAACTTCTCGGACTTCAAGTTTCACTTCAGCTTTGGCCAGAGCTTTTGATTGCTGTTCTCATATTGCTCATTGGCCTGGTGGGCTGCGGTGGCCGCAGTGCTTTTACCCACGTCGAGTTTCGCGCCCCGTCGCAACCCGATCCGGTCTTGCGCCCCTACCTCGCGGAAGTCGATCACATCGGCGTCGTTTGCGCGACCAACATCGAACCCTTTCGCGAGTTGGACATCGAAAAGGTCATGGCGCGGCTGTCCAATGCCGTGGTCCGCAGCCTCGGCAACATGCCCAAGACCGAAGTGATGAACCAAGACGAAATCACCTACAAGCTCAAGGGGATTCGCCTCGACTCGACGAGCGTCCACCAAGACTCGGTGCGGACCGTTCTCAAGGAAGAACTCGTGCTCGACGCCTTAGTGTTCGTCGAGCTGAAGCACTTACAGGCGCGGATGATGCCCATGTCGCCCACGCCCTATGGCATGTCGCCCAACCCCGGCATTGACCTGACCATAGATCTCAAAGTCAGCTTGATCAATCTCAACACCAATCAAGTCTGGCAACAAGGGGGCACACAGCGCAATTACCAACCGGTGCAACTACAGCTTTTCGGCGGCAACAAACAAGGCGAGCGCCAATTACTCATGGCTCTTGCCCGGCCACTACAACGCTTCCTTTTCCGCATCGCCCCGCCACCCAAACCACAGACCCGCCATTTTGATCTAAGCGGCGACTAGGCACAAAAAACGGTTTTACCGCCCCGAACAGAATTTCCCCTCTATTGAATTGTCAAGCTGGAGCTACTGTCCCGAACACGCGGGGATGCGGGCGCTTCAACCATTGTGGAAATTTCTCGCTCTTATTTAACTAATCACCGTTTTGAAGTTTTTGAAGAAGCATGGGAGGGCTCCGATGCAATCAAAAAGCAGGACAATCGCCCTTTTCTTGGGCGTCCTGAGCTATACATCCCTTTGGGGACAGAACATAGACTTTTCCCCACCTGACAAACCCGCCGGCCCGGCCAAGCTAGAAAGTGCGTTGTGGGCCTTGGCCGCACCCCGAGCCGGCAAGCCGGTTAGCGATTTGCAGGATACGGTCGTCGTCATCTTGGTTCCACATCTTGGTCAAGGGTCGGCTTCGATTGATACGTCGGCACTGGCGGCACGGGGCGGGACGGTGCGCGCCCAGTCCAAGAGTCTGATGCGGGTTTCGGTTCCGGCGGCGGCGTTGCGGGCGGTTTCCGAGCTACCGGGGGTTCGCTTTGTTCGCCGGCCGCGTCGGCCGCATCCGCAACAGACTGTCAGCGAAGGGGTGCAAGTCACCAAAGCGCATGATAATCACCGCAATGGTGTGAGCGGCCAAGGGGTCAAGGTGGCGATTATTGATGTCGCATTTAAGGGGGCGGATCAATTAGGCTCAGACCTGCCGACGGATGTGAAGAATTTCGACTTTACCGGGGACGGGATGGACGCCTACGACGGTCCTGAACGCTTTTTTGCCCACGGCACCGCTTGTGCCGAGGTCGTCCACGATATGGCTCCTGAAGCCGAACTCACGCTGCTGAAGACAGGCGATTTAGTTGACCTTGAGAATGCCAAAGACTTTTGCATACGAGAGGGAATTGACATAATCAATCATTCCATAACTTGGCCTAATGGCTTTGGCGACGGCCGTGGGCCGGTCTGCGACATTGTAAATGACGCGGCCGACAACGGCATTCTCTGGGTCAATGCGGCGGGCAATGAGGCCGAGAAACATTACGAAGGGGTATGGTCTGATCCCGATGGGGATCGTTGGCACAACTTTAGTAGCCAAGAAGACGAGACACTGTCGTTTAAAGCCGAGGCCGGGGATGATATATCTGTTTACTTGACTTGGGATGATTGGCCCACCTCCTACCAAGACTACGACCTGTATCTCTATTTTGAAAAAGCCGACGGCACTTTAGAACGAGTCACCTACAGTACCACTACTCAACACGGTTCCGGTGGCACGCCTTATGAACGTATCGAAATAAAGGCACCAAAGTCGGGGGACTATGGCATAGGGGTTTATTTGGACGATAATGTGAGTGCCCAGCCTATGAAGCTAAAGATATTTTCTGATGTCGATTTGGCAGAGTATGCGGTTGCCAAGAGCAGTATCCAGCCTCCTGGAGACGCCAGAGGGGCTATGACCGTCGGCGCGATCCATTATAACGATTACGACCTAGGTCGGGTTCAAGATGAGAGTTCCCGAGGGCCTACGACCGATGGTCGCATCAAGCCCGACCTCGTCGCACCTATTGGAGTATCGACCGTTACTTATGGTGCCGGTGGCTTTTGGGGGACTTCCGCGGCGGCTCCCCACGTGGCTGGCGCGGCCGCGCTGATCAAGTCGGCGAATCCATCGTACTCGCGTACTCAATTGTGGGATGCCCTGATCGCGGCAACGGTTGACATCGGACCGCCGGGCAAGGACAACGACAGCGGATACGGCAAACTCGTGCTGCCGATTATGCAAGCTGTCAGAAGCGACGATACGAATTCCACGCCCACCAACGATCCGCCGCCGACCAACGATGCGCCGCCTACCAATGATGCGCCGATCTCTTACGATGAGCCAATCACTTACGATGAAACGCTGAGCGAGAACATCACTCTGTCGGTGCGTCCGAGTGAGATCGAAGAGGACGCGGGCGAGACGACGGTTACGGTGACAGGGACCTTAGACGGCCAAGGGCTCGACGCAGATGCGACCCTCACGTTGGTCTTGGACCACGCCTCCGACCTAGCGGCGACGCGCGATGTGGACTATCTGGCGCGGCTGACGACGCTGACGATTCCGCGCGGTTCGGTGTCCGGAACCGCGACGATTGCGATCACCCCGCTCCCCGACGGACAAGCCGACACCCACGAGACGATCACGCTAACGCTGTTGACCGACGACCTCAAAAACCAAGCCGGCGCGACCTTCGCGGTCCATACCGCAACGATCACGCTGATCGATGGCGCGACGCCGACGGATTCGGATGCGCCCGCCGACCTCGGCCGGCCTCGCTTCGCCGCGGGCCCGTTAGCCTTAGCCTTTGAAGCAACGGTGGGGCGGGCATTTAGCGCGGTGTTGCCCGCCGCCATGGGCGAAGGGACGCTGACTTATAGCATCTCGACCGGGCTGCCGGCCGGGCTGGCGTTTGACCCGGCCACCCGGACGATTGCCGGGACGCCGACCGCCGTGGGCCTGGCCACGCTCGTCTATACGGTGCTCGATAGCGACGGCGACCGCGCCGCCCGAACCTTCACCCTCACGGTCCGGGAAGCCCAGCCGGTCGTCGGGGTCGCCCGGGTGATGGCTTCGCCAGCGGTCGTGCGCGAAAACGGCGCGCCGATCGAAATCCGCGTTACGGCGACGTTGGTGGGGGCGGCCCCGACGGCGGAGACGATTCGCTTCACGCTGGTGCCGCCAGCCAGCGGGACGATGGCCACCCGCAACGTGGATTACACCGCGACATGGGCGGGGACGATCACCATCGCGGCCGGCGAGACGGTGGGTTCGACGACGCTTTTCCTGTCGCCCATCGACAATTCGGCAACGGACGGTCATAAGTATTTGGGGATCCGGGCGGCGGCTTCGGGCGGCTGGGGACAAGTGGACCTGCGGATTTCCGACGACGAGACGGCCAGCACGGCGCTGGTCGTGTCGGTGATGCCGAGCGCGATTAGCGAGTCCGCAGAATGGACCGAGGTAATGGTCATGGCTGCGTTGGACGGCCAGCCGTTGGCCACGGATGCGACGGTCGCCATCTCGATTGACGCGGCTTCGAGTGCCACGCGCGGTACGGACTACTCGGCCCGGTTCGATCCAGACGTTACCATTGCGGCCGGTTCGCTTATGGGTTCGACGCGCTTTTGGATTGACCCGGTCGCCGATGGTTTGGCCGAAGGGGACGAGACGATCGTCCTCCACGCGAGGGGACCGGGCTTGACAGCGGGTTCGGCGACGCTGGTGCTGACCGACGTGGATAGCGGCATGATCGACAGCGATGAGGATATGACGCTCTCCTTAGCTTTCGTCGAGGGCGCTTCGATTGCCGCACACACCTATACGGCGGGCACGGCGATTACGCCGTTGGTCCTGCCGGCGGCGCGGAGCGGCGAGGGAGCCATCACGTATAGCGTGTCGGATTTGCCAGCCGGGCTGTCGTTTAACGCGACCACCCGGACGATTTCCGGGACGCCGGACGCAGCGACCGATGGGGCCGTTGAGGTCACCTACACGGCGACGGCGGGCGCCGAAAGCGTCTCGCTGACGTTCACAATCACGGTCAACCCGATGCTGGACTTGGGCGACCTGAGCACGTTGTTCGATGTGTTCAACAGCGGATCCGGCAAGCCGGTGTCGTTACAGACGCGGCCGGCCGTGTTCTCGCTGGCAGCCAACTATCCGAACCCGTTCAACCCGCAGACGACGATTCAGTATGCGTTGCCGCAGGCGGCGGACGTGGGATTGATCGTGTATAACGTGTTGGGTCAGCCGATTCGGACGCTGGTCGCCGAGCATCAGAGTGCCGGTCGTTACGCGGTGGAGTGGGACGCGACCAACGACCGCGGCCAGAGCGTATCGTCCGGGATGTACTTCTACCGCTTGCAAGCGGGCGGTGATTTCCTCGCCATCCAGAAGATGCTACTGCTCAAGTAGCACACACGACATCGCAAGGCACGGAAATGGGACCTTAGTCTTCGGTTTGAGGTCCCATTTTCGTATGAACGTCAGAGCGACAGCCTACGGACCGCTTGCAGGCGGGTGAAGCGTTCCTCGCCGTCCAGAAGATGCTGCTGCTCAAGTAGCACACACGACACCGCAAGGCACGGAAATGGGACCTCAATCTTCGGTTTGAGGTCCCATTTTCTTTTTTCGCCGCAGCTCGTTGCAAAAGGCGGCGTTATTGGTACTGTCGGATGCCACAGAATCGAATTATCCCGCAACAATTTCAATCGCTTAAACACAAAAGAAGCGGAGGCCACGAAAAGACCTCCGCTTCTTTGTGCATCTTTGGCAAAAAATCAGCGGCGACGCTTTGGCTTTTTGGGTATAGCCACTTTTTCTTTCCGAGTCGTAGTTTTAGTTTTTGACGCTGGCGCAGAAGATGCCTTTGACGCTCTAGTTTGCGGCGAAGACGTACCAGTGCTGACCGAAGAGGTGGTACGCGGTGGCGGTGGCGAAGCACTGCGCACTCGAGGCTCTACCCGCCGCTGCCACACATTTTCTTCGCGGCGCTGTATTTCGGCAGCCGCTGCCGGATCGACAACGGCCGGCGTCACATTCAATCGACTCGCCGCACGCAAATCGTCGAGTTCGCGCGTACTGATCAGTCTATACCCGGGCGACACGTAGTAACCGCGCGAACTCCGATAGTACGGATCGTAGCCGTAACTATAGGGGCCATAGCCGCCATAGTAGTAGGGGTAGTCGCCGTAGTAGTGGGGATGGTAGCCACCATAACCGCCATAGCCACCGTAGTAGCCGCCATAGCGACCATAACCACCGCGCACACCCGGATAGCGGTAGAGATCGTCCATGTAGTCGCGGTCGTCAAACTGGCCAACCGTGGGAGCCTCGACATCGCGGGTAGGCTCCTCGTCGTGTAGGTCGGCCACCCTGTACGGGCTGCTAAGCACCGTGTAGCAGCCACTGGCCATCAGCGCGGTCAGCGACAGGACCGAGCACAAGATCAAAGGCTTCGCTTTCATAACCTAACCTCCTTTAAGGAGCGTTAAACTCATTGCTTGCCTTGAATATACACAAACCATCGACTGAAACCAAAAAAACGATCTAAAAGTTGTAGCCTACTCCGACGACGAGGCGATTGACGGTATGCTTTTCGCTAAGGATGTTGCCCGAGTATTCTTCCACTTGATTAAACGTACCCCGCACCCAAGCCAGATCTACTTGGACAGCCTCGTCGATCAATATCCCGGCCCCGAGGGTGATAAAGCGCCGGTCCTCATCAATGCGGATCGGCGGATCGGCGGAGCCGAGGTCGCGCGGGCCGACAAAGGGAATCGGGTCCACGAAGTAGCCTGCCCGCAGATCCAGCGCGACGACCGGGACTTGGTACTCGACGCCGAAGTGATAGCGCCAGACGTCTCTGTACTGAACCTCAAACGAAGTCTCGGCGCGCAGGCCATTTTCATCGGCCCCCTTGTACTCGCTCTGCGACCACTCGGCCAAATGCAGGCTACCCGCCAGCGTCAGGCCCGGCAATGCCTCAGCTGAAGTGCCCACGCCGAACTCAAAAGGTAGCGCAAGCTCATAGGTGCCACGAAGGGTATCATCGTCAAATTTCTCCTCCGTCCCGTCGTCGTACTCGACCAAGCTGTATTCCGTATCCCCTAAAAGACCGCGAAAGTCATAGCGAACTTTATGTACAGCCCCAGTGGCGAAGGTCGCACCTAGTCGGTAACGCGGCTTGTCGCGTGGTGCCCGTATCATGGCACCGAAAACGGCATACAGGTTCCTCTCATACTCGTCTATATAGGCTTCGCGGCTCTGACCAAAAATGGGCCACGTTTTGTCTTCCTGTTCAACAGATTTGTCCTCTGGATAGGTAAAGGTCCTATTAAACTCGTTTGTAGTCTCGTCCTCGCCGCTAATCAAGCCCAGCGTCGCGCCCAACGACACGGCCGGGGACACGTCAACCGCGGCGGACACTCCCCACAATCCCAATTCGCCCTCGTGCTGGAAGAATTCATCGCTGAGCTCCAAGTAACGGCGACCTTCGTTCAGGCCCTGCGCTTCTTCTTTTTGACTCAAATTCCAGTCGAAGTCCTTGATGCGGCTAAAACCAGCCGCCAAAACCAAGCTGCCGCGATAAACCGGATAGGGAAAGACAAAGCCCAGCGAGCCAAAGCGCGTATTGGTCAGTTCGCTTCGCCCCGGAGTGCCGTTGAAAATCGAGTCGTTGGCGCGGCTATTGCGCAGCAAAGAAACCTGTATCTCGCGCTGCTGCATCTGGGCTAAGCCCGCCGGATTCCAGTACATGGCCGTGAAATCGTCGGCCACCCCAACAAAGGCACCACCCATACCCATGGCCCGCACCCCAACTCCAGCAAAGTTGTCGATGGCCCGTTCCTCTTGGGCCACCGCGCCGCGGACCCACACGCAAAGCAAGGCAATAACCAGTATCTTCATCGGAATTTGCTCCTGTACGTGACGGACAACTCCCGAATGGATTGGGAGCCGAAGTGATCGCTTTTCAGCGCGTTTTTAAAATAATACGCGACCCGTAGCTGCGGCGCTACGGTCCAAGCCCCACCGATGTTCAAATAGCCTTCTACCAAGCCCTGATCTTGCAGACCGTTGTTGCGGCCCAAGTCGTATTCGGCGAATAAGGCCATAAATCGCAAACTCTTGTCGAGACCCAACCACGCAGACCAGTCGCCCTCGTCGGCATCTTCGCGTGACAGATTGAGGCCGGCGTGGACGCCGAGTTCTCCTAGCATTGAGGTGTAATTCTTGCTCAGTGCCAAATAGAAGCCTTTGGACTTGACTTGGTAGCGCTGATCGCTATACGGCCCGATGCCCTGGGAATCAAAGCCCAAGAGCAACGCCGGCCACGTGTACCCCTCTTCGAGAAGCCGGCACCGAGCGGCCACTGCCACGCGCGGATACCAATGGACCGCACCCGTGCCAATGAGTTGCTCGCCGCCAAAAGATACCCCCACGCTCAGCCGCTTGAGCACGCCGACGTGCAAGCGGCCGGCAGCTCCCCCATCGGCAAACAGGCGAACATTCACCGCATAATGCCCCTTGTTGACCAGCCCGGCCGTCGGGCTATCGACCAAGCTCGTCAACTCGGCCTTAGCGGCCGCGGCCGGTCCAGCGGCAATGCAAAGGCACAGTATCAGCCGCTGCAAAATTCCCTCCCTGTGGCTGTGGCCAGTTGCTCAGAAATCTATTTCTCTTACCCCATCCCCTTGCAAGGTGATTCGTCGCTCGCAAGCCTCCCCGTGCTCTAGCCACACATGACAGCATCTATCGGGCAGCGAGCCATCGGCACGCTCGGCCCACTCGATCAAGCAGACACCGCGGCCGTAAAAGTACTCTTCGGCCCCTAGATTCTCAAGTTCTTCAACTCCCCCCAGCCTATAGAGATCAAAGTGATAGACGGGCAGCTCGCGCCCCTTACATTGCCCGGCATACTCGTTGATCAGGATAAAGGTCGGACTCGTGACGCAATCGGCTACTTGCAACGCCTCGCACACCCCTTGAATCATGCAGGTCTTGCCGCTGCCCAAGTCGCCGCGAAAAGCGACCACATCGCCCGGTGCCAAGCGCCGCCCCAGCGCAGCACCGAGTGCGCGCGTCTGAGCCGCCGAGTGCGTGGTAAAAACTCTCTTCATTTTGCCCACTTGGGTTCCATAATCGCCACGGGCAAAATCATTTCTTCCAAGGATATACCGCCGTGCTGGAAGCTGCCCTTGTAGCGGCGTTGGTACTTGTTGAACTCGGTCGGATAAACGAAGTAGAAGTCCTCGCGGGCAATGACGAAGGTATGCCCGAGTCCGGTCGAAGGCAGTCCATAGGCCCGAAGATCGGCGATCCGCAGCGCGTCTTTTTCCTCGCAGCGGAGGTTATGACCATACTTGTAGCGCAGGCTCGAAGACGTGCTGCGGTCTCCGTACACCACCGAAGCGCGCGTACCGCGCATGGAGCCGTGGTCGGTCGTCAGCACTACCACCGCATTGGTGCGGGCGATGGCCTTGAGGGTTTCAAAAAGCGACGCATTGCCAAACCACGTCTGCACCAAGGCGCGAAAGGCCACCTCGTTAGGTGCCATCTCCTTGAGCAGGTCCGACTGCGCTTGGCTGTGTACCAACATGTCGAGAAAATTGTACACCACCGACACAAGCGGCCACCTGCCCAGCGACGGTATCTTGCGGGTCAGTTTCCGGGCCTCGCTGGTGTCTAGCACTTTGACGTAGTGCGAACCCGGTTTGAGCGCGACGCCCATGTCGCGGACCAAATCGTCGATGAATTGGTGCTCGTGCCGATTGAGGCTGTATTCGTTGTCTTGGACCTCGTGCCATAAGGTGCGGTACTTGTCGGCGATCTCTTTGGGAAAAAGCCCGCTGAAGATCGCGTTGCGGGCAAAAGGCGTGGCCGTCGGCAAAATCGAATAGTGGTAGGATCGCTTGATGTTGAAGTACTCGGCTAGCTGCGGCTCCATCACCATCCAGTGATCCAAGCGCAGGCAATCAACCACGATAAAGAATACCTGTCGGCCCTGTTCGAGATAGGGCATCACGAACTCGGGCACCACATCCACCGACAAGGGCGGCGAATCCTCCTCGTCTGCTACCCAGCCCGTGTAATGCTGCTCGACAAAGCGCCCAAACTCGCGGTTGCACTCGCGCCGCTGATCCCCAATCATCTGGCCGAGCCCGGCGTCGCCCAAGCGCGTCCCTTCAATGTCCCACTCGCAAAGCTGCCGATGTACATCAATCCACGTCTGCCAAGTCGCGCCCGCAATCTGCTCGCGGATCTGGCCAGCCCGCGAGACGTAGTGCTGCCCGGCTTGGCTTTGGCGAATCTGCCGCGCGTCGAGCAACTGTTTACAAGCCATGAAAATCTGGCTGGGATTGACCGGCTTGGTCAGATAATTGTCGATGCGGCGACCAATGGCCTCGTCCATCAGGTGTTCTTCTTCGTTCTTGGTGATCATAATCACCGGCACGTTGGGATCGGCCACCTTGATCTGCTCCAAGGTCGAAAGCCCGTCCAACCCCGGCATCATCTCGTCGAGCAGTACGATGTCAAAGGGCACTTGAGCAATCAGAGCGATGGCGTCCTTGCCGTTGCTCACCGGCGTGACCGCGTAGCCCCTTTCGTCGAGAAAACGCCGGTGAGCACGCAACAGGTCAATCTCGTCGTCGGCCCAGAGTATCTTTCGCTTGTCGCCTTCCATGCGTCGCCTTTACTTGTTATTCCCCCTTAAAATTAACGCTTTGTGCCCACCGCTGTTCCTCAACTCAAGGGCAAAACCACCTCAAAGGTCGTGCCCTCGCCCGGCGCGCTATGCACCAAGCTGATCTTGCCCTTGTGATATTCTTCGACGATGCGCTTGACAAACACCAGCCCCAACCCCCAGCCGCGCTTTTTGGTGCTAAACCCCGGCTCGAAGATGCGCTTGACGTGCTCGGGTTCAATGCCCCGCCCGTCGTCCGCAAACGCGATCCGTACGGCGCGGCTTGCGGGCAAAAGCTCCATGCGGATGTACAAGCGGCCCGCCTGACCGTCCATGGCGTCCATGGCGTTCTTGCACAGATTCTCAAACGCCCAGCTCATCAATTCGTTGTTGATGGGCACCGGTGGCAACTCGTCTGGGCATTCCAGTTTGATTGCCTGCCGCCCAAACTGGGGAACGCGCCGCTGGAAGTACTCTATCGTCTCCTCCAGCACCGCTACTAGGTCCTTTTCTTTTAGTTCGGGTACCGAGCCGATCTGGCTGAAGCGCGAGGCTATTTGGTCGAGGCGGCGCATGTCCTGCTGCATCTCCCCGATCATCTGACTGACGCGCTGCCAACGCTCGTCGCGCTCTGGCTTCGGAGCGGCGGCAGCCTCGTCGCGCAGCAGTTCTAGCCACCCGGCTAGCGAAGAGAGTGGGGTGCCGAGTTGGTGGGCTGTCTCCTTAGCCATACCCACCCAGAGCGAGCGCTGTTGGCTGCGCTTAATGTTGCGGTAGCCAATATAGCCGACGAGCAGAAAGAGAACCAACACGCCCATTTGCACAAAAGGGGCGAGGGAAATGCGACCAACCAAGTTCGTGTCGCCGTAGTGAATGTAGTGCTCGGCCGGGATCCTGAACGCTAGTGGTGGGCGCTGGTTGGCCAAGCTATCGACAAAGGCCCGAAGCTGATCTTGCACCGCTTGGGTGGGATCGTCGCTGGCCCGCGGAAGCCCTGGCCCCACCCAAGCCCTAAACTGGCCCTCAGCGTCGGTGATGATTGCGCGGGTCTCATCCCAATGCAGATAACTAAAGCTAGCGGCCGGCGCGCTGAAGAGCAGCGGTTCTCCAGCTTCCATCTCCTCCCACGCTCGCTGCACCTCGGCGAGGGCCGCAGCCGAAGTGTCGCTGCTCGCTGGCAGACCCGTCCCCTGCCACGCCGCAATGGCTTCTTGCGTATCCGCGATGATGACGCGCCCTCCCTCGCAGTAGAGCTGCCCCAAGGTCTCTGGCGACCAATAAAAGCGAATGGGCGGATTCTGGATGTCCATTTCCTCAATTAGCTCTTGTAGCTGAGCCGTCGAAGCCACGGGCGCGTCCGCCGCTTGGCTGCGCCAAAAGGCCCAGTTATCCAACCAACTCGACGTGTCAATGTCCTCGGCCTGGATGATCTCGCCGCGGTGATTGGTGATAATCCGCGGGAAATCGACCTTGGTGATCACCTCGGTAAAGAGGGTGGAAATTTGGCCTTCTGAGGCCTGCGGCGTGAACGAGATCAAATGCGCGTAGAGATCGACGCGATTCTTTTCGTATTCGCGCAGTTCGGCGATGATCGATTCGTTGTAGAGCAGGAAAGCCAAAATAGCGGCAATGCTGCCGAGGAAGAGGTACGCGCGAAAAACCGGCGACACGCCCAAGCTGGCTAGAGCACCGCGCCGCCAACGCCGCCAGCCGCAGGTCGGCGACCCCTCTTTTGCCGGGCATGGCCGAGCATCGGCCGGCACCGCGATCTCCTCTATTGGAACCGAGCGGCGGTGACGGCGGCGCTTAGACACAGGATGATCGCGTTGGCTCATCGACGAGAAGAAAAAATCCATCGGCCGCACGGTGCAGATGGATTTTTCGCGCAAAAACGAGGTGGGAAAGTGCTATTTCTTTTTGATCGGCCCAGGCCCAGCCGTGAGGGGCTTTGCCGCTGCGCCCTCTGGAGGAGCCTGGCTCTTTTGGTGGTTTTCCATTGAACACGAGCCGTGGAATATCGCGCCCTCGGCGACCGTGAACGAGTCGGTGTACACTTCACCGGTAAAGCGCGTCTGCGTATCCAGCCGCACCTTATCGGCGCGCACAGTGCCATTCACAACGCCGTCGATGTACGCTTCTTTGCACTGCATCAACGTAGCATCGGCCTCGCCCGATTGGCTAATCGTCAAATCGCCTGAGCAAATCAGTTCACCTTTGAATACGCCGTCTATTCTGACGCTGTTATCTACCTTCAGCTTCCCTTCAAAGTGGCTACCGCGACCGATGATCGTATTGAGTGCTTGTCCACTACTAGAAGTGGAGACCCCTTTCTTTTTGTTACTCAGCATTTCTTTTTGTCCCTAGGTTGCGCGTTGGCGCGGCCCCTTAGCCGCATGGCTGTAAATATACAACACAATCCAACGTTGGGCGAACCAACGAGCAGCGCATTTTGTCAATGGGCCGAGCGCTTTTTACGGCAGGCTAGGGCCTTGCGGATCTCCGTCCGATCCTGTAATAGCGCACTAACTTCCATGGCGGCCTCGCTGATCAGGCTCTCGACTGAGGTCGCGGTAATCACCGGAATGCCGTGGGCGGCACTTGTTTCGATGAGATAGTCCTGAATTTTGAGGATGGCCGCCAAGTGCTCCATATAGCGATGGGCCGAGCGCGACGGAGCCTCGCTGGCGCGCCGGGCAAAGCGATCCTCAAAGGCATCGCGGCCCGGCAGTTCCAAACAGATGGGGGTGATAAAGGCGTCTCCAGCGTACCGGTCTAAGTCCAGCATGTCGCTGATTAGGTGTACGCCGTCGATGATGACGCTGGTGTTTTCCTCAATGCAGCGGCTAATAATGGCCTTGACCCCAACGCAGACACTCCGCGCCTGCTCGCGAAAACCCGCGATGACCGCGTCGAGATGACCAGCCGCCGGAACGACCTGCCAAGCCGAATACGAAGAGGTGTGTAGGGCCGGCATCAGGTCCTCGGCAAGCGTCAGGCGCATAACTTGGCGCAAATCATCGGTAGCTACCACCCGAGGGATGTCGAGCAAACTGGCCAGCGCAATCGCCAAGGTGGTCTTGCCAACTCCGCTGGCCCCGCCGATGAGGATGATCAGAGGTTTGTCTACATCGCCCCAAGCGCGCCACAGGTAGTAGCGCTCGGCAAAAGACTTGTCAAAGGACTTTTCGATCAACTCGGCGACCAGTTCTTCCAACTCCGAATGCGAGATGCGCTGGCGACGCTGGTCTATCAAGCGAGCTTCAATCGTCTGTGCAATCTCGTAGCTCTGGTCCGGGGGCAACCCAGACGCCCGAATGGAATCCGCCAACAGTTCCTTCGAGAAAGGCCGCGCCCCACTCTTGCGCTCGACGGTGATGGTGGTGGGCTGTGGCTCCCAGAAAATTAGGTCGCCGGCCTCGTACTGGCCGAATTGCTTGCGAATGGCTCTATGTACGAGCTGCACCATGTCCTTTTTCCGCACAAGTTCTACTTTCCCCAAAGACACGCGCACCTGATTGGCCACGGCCCGGGCGTCCTCGTAGTTGAAGCCGCGCTCAATTAGGTAGTGTACCAGCATCCCGCGCATGAAGGGGATGCGCTTTTTGCCATCGACTATGGTTGCCACAATAAGCGCGCTCTTTTATTGCCGATCGGCATGGGAAGCCTCCACCGCCGCGATCGTCCGCTCCAATCCCTCGGCCAACCCAACCTTCGGCTCGTAGCCCAATTCGGCCCGGGCCCGCGATATATCGGCTGACGAAAAGCGGATATCACCGGCCCGAGGCGGGGCGAACATCGGCGCCAACTCGGTCCCCAAAATCTGGTTGAGCGCGGCGATCAATTCCAGCAGCGACGCGCTGCGCCCGCAGCCGATATTGTAGATTCGCCCGGCGATGCCCGGCGTAGTACTGGCCCTCATATTGGCCTCCACCACATCGCCGACATAGACAAAATCGCGCGACTGGTGGCCGTCGCCGCAAACGGTCGGCGACGCGCCGGCACACATCTGCGCGACAAAAATCGAGATGACGCCCGAGTACGGGGAAGACGGCACCTGCCGAGGGCCAAAGACATTGAAGTAGCGCAAGCCAACGACCTCCAAGCCGTAGATCTGGCTGTACACGCGGGCGTAGTGCTCGCCCACAACCTTGGAAACCGCGTAGGGCGACTCGGGTTCGGGCGGCATATCCTCGCGCTTGGGCATTTGCGGATTGTTGCCATACACCGAGGCCGAGCTGGCAAAAACTACGCGGCGGACCCCGGCTTGCCGCGCCGCTTCCAACAGCCGCAGTGTTCCCACGGCGTTGACTTGCTGCTCGACGAGGGGCTGCTCAACCGAGGCTGGCACTGAACTGATGGCGGCGTGGTGCAGGACACAATCGACCTGCTGCGCCACCTCGGCGAGCAAGGTCGCGTCGCAAACATCGCCCTCGACGAACTCTATCTCGCTTGGGATTTCGGCCAAGTTTGCGCGCCGTCCCGTGCTCAAGTTGTCTAGAACCCGCACGGCGTGCCCCTCTGCACACAAGCGCTGACAAAGGTGGGAACCAATAAATCCCGCGCCACCCGTGACCAAATACCGACTCATATTTCCTCGCATCAAAGTTGGCCGCGCTAATATCAACAGCAAGATAGCTGCACACAACGCCTTGAGCGGCACAATTGACTTGTTGATTTTCGCCCACCCTTGTATATTTGCACAACTCACACGAGGCGGTGTGGGAGGCCATAGCGGACGCTGTGGCCTTTTTATTTTTTCTACAATTATGATCCAACAACGCACCCCTGATCCCTGTGCCTTCGTCATTTTTGGCGCCTCGGGCGACCTAACTCGGCGCAAATTGGTGCCGGCTATCTGGCACTTACATCACCAAGGTCGCCTGCCCCAAGCCTTTCACCTAGTGGGCGTGGCCCGCCGCGACTGGGACGATGACCTGTTTCGCCAAAAGATGCGCGAGTCCTTGGCCAAATTCGTCGGCCCGCTCAACGGCAGTGCGCGGGATGACTTCCTCGCCAAGTTCCACTACGTGCGCGGCAACCCCGGCGACCCGACGACCTATGCCGCGCTCACCGCACAGCTCGAAACGCTCGACCGCGAATGCGGCACCGAGGGCAATCGCTGCTTTTACTGCTCGGTGCCGCCGCCGATCTACCGCGACATCGTCGAGCAGCTAGGGCGCGGCGGTCTCAGCGACCAGCACCGAGACGGGCACGGCTGGTGTCGGATCATCGTCGAAAAGCCCTTCGGCCACGACTACGACTCGGCCCGCGAACTCAACCAAGCCCTGCACTCGGTTTTTACCGAAGAGCAGATCTACCGCATCGACCACTACCTCGGCAAGGAGACCGTGCAGAACATCCTCGTCTTTCGCCTCGGCAATTCAATTTTTGAGCCGCTGTGGAACAGGCGCTACGTCGATCACGTGCAGATCACCGCGGCCGAGCGCGTCGGCGTGGAACACCGCGCGGGCTACTACGACCAATCCGGGGCCTTGCGCGACATGATCCAAAATCACCTCTTGCAGGTTCTCTGCGTCATTGCCATGGAGCCGCCTTCCTCGTTTGACGCCGAGAGCGTGCGCCTCGAAAAGCGCAAGGTGCTCAAGGCGATCCGCCCCATCCGCATTGGCCAAGTGGACCGCTACGCAGTGCGCGGCCAATACGGACCCGGCGACAACGAGCTAGGCTATCTACAAGAAAAAAACGTGCCCCCAAACTCGCGCACCGAGACCTTTGCCGCCCTCGAATTCACCGTGGATAACTGGCGCTGGCAAGGGGTGCCGTTCTACGTGCGCACGGGCAAGCGCATGGCCAAGCGCACCAGCGCGGTCACCCTGCAATTCCACCAGCCCCCCCACCTAATTTTCGCCCAAGCCGACGCCCTATCCCCTAGCACACTCACCATCCGCATCCAGCCCGAAGAGGGCATCTCGCTTTCCTTCAATGGCAAAATCCCCGGCCCCGACGTCCACTTAGGCACCGTCAACATGGACTTTAGCTACGCCGATTCGTTCGGTGGCCGCACGCCCGAAGCCTACGAGACCCTGATCCTCGACTGCCTGCTCGGCGATGGGACGCTCTATTCAGACAGCGATTGGATCGAAAAATCTTGGCAGCTTCTAACGCCCATCCTCGACGCTTGGCAAGCCCCTTCATCGGGCGAGGTCCCCTCCTATCCGGTCGGTGCCGCCGGTCCTCAGGAAGCCAACGACCTGCTCGCCGAGGCTTGGAGAAAGTGGGCGCCCCTGTGATCTTCGCCGGTGATGTCGGCGGCACCAAAACGTACCTCGCCGCTTTCGACCCAGCCGCCCGCGGCTTTGACCCGCTCGTCGAGCGGCGCTACCAAACCACGTCCTACCCCAGCGCCGGTGCACTGCTTAGGGCCTTTGCCGACGAGACGCAAATCAACCCCAGCCGCACGGTCTTAGGCGTCCCCGGCCCGGTCCATCAGTTTCCCGTCCGCGCCGTCAACCTGCCTTGGCTCATCGATCCCCGCGAGATTTCGGAGGTGCTCAACGGCACGAACGTCCACCTGCTCAACGACCTGCAAGCAACTTCCTACGGCACCTTGGTGTTGGGGCCGGACGATCTGTGTCCGCTCAACGAAGGGCAGCGCGACCCCAAGGGCAACATCGCCGTCATCGCCGCTGGCACCGGGCTGGGTGAAGGAGGCTTGTGCTGGGCCGAGGGCCGCTATGCAGCCATCGCCTCTGAGGGCGGCCACGCGACCTTTGGGCCAAGTTCCACATTCGAAGCCGAGCTTTGGCATTTCCTCAACGAGCGCTACGGTCACGTTAGCTGGGAACGAGTGGTCTCAGGCCAGGGCTTGGCCGCGATCTACGATTTTCTGTGCGAACGGCATCCCGACCGCGCCGACGCCGCGCTGGCCCCCGAGGCCGCACAACCCGACCGCGCCGACGCCATCGCACGCGACGGCCTCGAAAGCCACTCTACGCTGGCCGCAACAGCCCTCGACCTCTTCGCGCTCCTCTATGGCCGCGAGGCGGGCAACTTGGCGCTCAAGCTGATGTCTTCGGGAGGGTTTTTCGTCGGCGGCGGCATTGCGCCCAAAATACTCGCCAAGCTGCGCGCCGGCCGCTTTATGGAGGGGTTTATGGACAAAGGCCGCATGGGCGAGCCGCTCGCGGCCATTCCCGTCCACGTCGTGCTCAACGACAAGACCGCGCTGCTCGGTGCCGCCTATTGGGGGACGCAGGTTTAGCCGAGCAACTCCCGGAGCCGTCGGGCGATCTGTTCAGGCTCGCCCTCCCGGAGACACATCGGCCCAAAAATCACCGCACCCTCGTACACATCGGTCGGGTTGGCGGCGATCGGCGGCTGACCTTGCTGAAGTGCTCTAACCAGTTCCAGCGCCGTCATACTCGCGGCTTCCTCGTCGAGCACCAACCGCGCGGTCGGGATCTCGGCGCGCTTGCGGTCGGCCACCACCGCAATCTCGGCGTGCCGCAGCACTCCACACGCGCCGACCAGTTCCTCCATCAGCGCATACCAGCGCTGCCGCCGCTCCACCGGATCGTCGGCCACAAAAAGACGCAGCGCTTTCACTAAACCCGCGATCTCTTCCTTGCCGACCTTGCAGGGACGCCCAATGCCGTGCTGCGGAGCCCCAGGTAGCTGCGACTTGTCGATTAAACGCACGGGCGGCTCCCACAACTCGGGCATCACGTCGAGGTCTTGGTGTTGCAGCGCGGCCGCGGCGATTAGATCCCGCCGCCCGCACAAAATCCCCGAAGCCTGCGGCCCACCAATGGCCTTGCCGCCGCTAAAGGCGACCAAATCCGCGCCAGCGGCAATGAAGTGCTGCAAGTTGCTCGCCGGCGGAAGCTGACCGGCCGCATCTACAATCACCGGCACACCGCCCTGGCGCGCTGCGGCCACTACCTCTTCCAGCGACGGCTGCGTGTGCGCGTACGCCACGTACGCGATCGCCGCGGTCCGCTCGGTAATCGCCGCTTCGATCTCCCACCCTTCCGCATCGCGTATTCCCGCCCCGGAAAAGCGGTCGGCGATCCCCACCTCCACCAACTCGATCCCCACCGAGCGCACGGCGTGGTCGTAGAAGTTCCGGTGGCTGCGCGCCATGATCACTTCGTTTTTCATCCCGGACGTATCCGGCAAGCGGTTCATCTTGCCCGGATCCAATCCAGTCACACAAGCGGCCGTCCCCAGCAACAAGCCCGCGGCCGCCCCACTCGTCACGTACCCGGCCTCCGCACCAGTAATCTCGGCGATCACTTCCCCGGCCCGCGCCTGCATCTGCGCTATATCCACGCAGCGTTCCGAAGCCTGCCGCATGGCCTCGGCCACTTCCGGGTGCATGATCGACCCGCTCAATCGCGTTGCCGGGCCCACGGCGTTGATGATCGGCTCGACGCCTAGTTCTCGATATATATCCACACTCATGACTTAAAGCGGCTTTCCCGCGCCATCGTAGAGCAAGCCCGGGGCCGGGAAGCGGGCGCAGCATGACCGCACCGCCGCCGCGATCTCGGCGTACTCCACTTTCCGGTCGTCGAGTTCTAGCGTTTTATCGGCCCGGACCTGAGCCACTCGGTCCATCCACTCGGCCAACCGCTGCATCTCCTCGGCACCAAAACCCCGGCTGGTAATCGCCGGCGTACCAACGCGGATGCCGCTGGGCTTGCGCGCTGGCCGCGGATCAAAGGGCACGCGATTGAAGTTGCAGACCATGCCCGATGCGTCGAGCGCCTTGGCCATCGCATAACCAGTAACGCCCTTATGGGCCATGTCTATGAGGATCAGGTGGTTGTCGGTGCCGCCCGAGCTGAGGGCAAAACCCCGCGCCGTCAGAGCGGCGGCCAAGGTCTGAGCATTGGCCGCGATCTGCTGAGCATACCGCTTAAACTCCGCGCTCATCGCCTCCTTGAGCGCCACGGCAATCGCCGCTGTGGTGTTGTTGTGCGGCCCGCCCTGCAAGCCTGGGAACACCGCCTTATCGAGGGCCTCGGCGTACTGCGCCCGGCATAAGATCATCCCGCCGCGTGGCCCCCGCAGCGACTTGTGCGTAGTCGTAGTTACCACATCTACGTGCGGCACCGGGCTGGGATGCACCCCGGCGGCCACCAGCCCGGCAATATGCGCGATGTCGGCGACCACGATGGCCCCCACCGAATGACCGATTTCGGCAAAGCGTGCAAAATCGACGATGCGCGGATAGGCCGTGCCTCCGCAGAAAAGCAGCTTGGGCCGGTTCTCTTTGGCCAGCGCTTCGACTTGGTCGAAGTCAATTTCGCCCGAGTCTCGGCACACCCCGTATTGCACGGACTTGTAGTGCATCCCCGAGATGCTGACCCGATCTCCGTGCGTCAGGTGGCCTCCATGCGCCAGCGCCAAGCCCATGACCGTATCGCCCGGTGTGCAGAGGCCGACGTACACGGCCTGATTGGCCGGCGAGCCCGAATAGGGCTGGACATTGACGTGCTCGGCACCAAAAATCTCCTTGGCGCGCTCAATGCACAGCCGCTCGATCTTGTCGATTTCCCGTTGGCCCTCGTAGTAGCGCGCCCCGGCGTACCCCTCGGAGTACTTGTTCGTCAGGATCGAGCCGCTGGCTTCGAGCACGGCTTGACTGGCGTAATTTTCAGATGGGATCAGGCGAATTTTGTTGTGCTGACGCCTGTTTTCAGTGCGAATGATAGCCTCGACCTCTGGGTCCACTGCCGCCAGCGTCCCGGCGATTTCGGGCTGCACCACCCCTGCCTCCATTGGTTTTGTTCTCCTCAGCGCGTTTGTTAATTTGGGTGTGAATAGCCTGCAAAAATTACGACGGGGCATTTCTATGAGCAAGTATCTGGGCATCGACGCTAGCACCCAATCCATCACCGGTCTAATCATCGACACCGAGCAACGCGCCATCGTCGCCCAAGCGTCCATCAACTTCGACGAGCACTGCAAAACCACGTATGGGGTCGTCAACGGCGTCCTCGACTTCGGCGGCGGCGTGGTCCACAGCGCGCCCCTGATGTGGGCTGAAGCACTGGACCTGCTCCTGCAAACGCTCGCCGACCAAGGCCACGACCTCGGGGTTGTGCGGGCTGTCGCTGGCAGCGGCCAGCAGCACGGCACCGTCTATCTCAACGCCAGTGCCGCTAGCGCCTTGGCAAACCTTTCACCGACCCAGCCACTCAAAGATCAACTCGCCGCCATCTTCTCCCGCGCCACCGCGCCCATCTGGATGGACACTTCCACGACCGTTCAGTGCGCCGAGATCGAAGCAGCCGTAGGCGGGCGCGACGCACTCCTCGCGCTCACCGGCAACCCGACCTTTGAGCGCTTCAGCGGCCCGCAAATCCGCAAGTTTTACCAGACCGAACCTGACGCTTACGCCGACACCGCGTACATCGGTTTGGTCAGTTCCTATGTCGCCAGCCTATTCGCGGGTCGGCTCGTCGGCGTTGACCCGGGCGACGGCAGCGGCACCAACATGATGGACATTGCCGCCCGCCAATGGAGTGCGTACGCGCTCGCCGCTACCGCGCCCGACCTAGCCGCCAAACTCCTACCGATCGCTCCCTCCGGCCAGCCCGTCGGCCCCATCAGCCCTTACTACGTGGGCCGCTACGGCTTCGCAGATAGCTGCCTCGTGTTGCCATTTTCGGGCGACAATCCATGCAGCCTCATCGGCCTCGGCCTCGTCGCCCCGGGGCAAGTCGCCCTGAGCTTGGGCACTTCGGATACCCTGTTTGCCTGCATGGACCAACCGCGCACTTCTAAAGAAGGCGAGGGGGCACTTTTTGCCTCGCCCGACGGCACGCACTACATGGCCCTGACTTGCTATCTCAACGGCAGCTTGGCCCGCGAGGCCGTGCGCGACCAATACGGCGTGAATTGGGATCAATTCGCCCGCGCTCTGCGTGCCACGCCGCCGGGCAACAACGGCGCACTCATGCTCCCGTACTTCGCGCCAGAAATCGTCCCCAAAGTCCCCCGACCCAACGTCGTCCGCCAAAACCTCGACCCCACCGACGCGCCAGCCAATGTCCGCGCCGTCATCGAAGCGCAAGCCCTTTCCTCGCGCATCCACGCACGTTGGATGGGCGTAGAAGTTTCCTCGCTCTACGTCACCGGCGGCGCATCGGCCAACGCCGAAATCCTGCGCGTCTTCGCCAACGTCCACAACTGTCCGGTCCACCGCTTCAAGACCACCCATTCAGCGGCCCTAGGCGCGGCCCTCCGCGCCGCTCACGCCCACCAATCCGCAGCCGATCACGCGCCTTCATGGGCCGAAGTCGTCGAACCATTCGCGCAGCCGGTCGCCGGGTCAACCATCGAACCGGAGCCAAAAGCCGTAGCCGCGTACGACGAACTCATCGGCCCGTATGCCGCTCTAGAACAAGCGCATACTTAGGTGGTCAGTAGCCAGTCGTCAGTAGCCAGTCGTCAGTAGCCAGTCGTCAGTAGCCGGGGATCAGTGGGCAGTGATAAGTGGGCAGTGATCAGTGGTCAGCAGCCGGTGATCGGTGATCGATGATCGATAATCTGTGGTCAGATCGCTTCCGGGGGTGGGTTGGGACTGGCCACTGGCCACTGACCACGGGTCACTGCCCACTGTTCCCTTTCCCAAGCAATGCCCGATAGGCCACCAGCGCACCGGCTACGTGGACATTCATCGACGGCCCCTTGCCGTACATGGGGATATAGACCGCGCCGTCGCACAGGGCCAAGGTCTGTCGATAGACGCCTTTGGACTCGTTGCCGAGCACCAAACATACTTTGTCGGGGAAATCGTATTCCAAATAGCACACCGCCCCCTGCACCATTTCCAACGCCACCAAGTGATACCCTTCGGCCCGCAGTGCATCCGCCGCTTCGTCCACGCGCCCAATCCGCCGCCATGCCACGCGCCGCTCGTGCCCCCGCGCCGTGCGCTCAATATCCTCGTGCGGCGGCGCGGGCGTCACACCGGTAAAAACCAACTCCCGCGCCCCACACGCATCGGCAATGCGAAACATCGAGCCGACGTTGAGCGGGTCTTCCACGCTCTGTAGTAAAAAGGCTAGCTCCACCTTGGGCGGATAGCGCTTCGCCGCGTCCGCAAAGAGCCGCTTCACTTCAACTTTGCGCAAAGGGCGCATTGGCTTCAATCGGGCCGGATCAAAAGCGGATGGCCTTGTACTTCTTCACGTGCTCGGTAATCGCCACTTCCACCGGCAACCGCTCCATGCTCGACGCGCCGTAGAAGCCATCGACACCCTGCGTGTTTTGCAACACGTACTCGGCGTCCTCCGGCTCGGCAATCGGCCCTCCGTGGCACAGCACAATCACCGCTTCGGACGCGCCCCGCGCCGCGTCGCATATCGCCTGCACAAACCCGACTGATTCCGCCAAAGTCAGCGCGGTCGCCGCGCCAATCGCGCCTTTGGTGGTAAGCCCAGCGTGCGCCACCACAATGTCTGCACCGGCCGCCGCCATCTGCTCGGCCTCTTGGGGATTAAACGCATAAGGCGTTGTCAACAACCCCATCTCGTGCGCCGTGCGGATCATCTCCACCTCCGCCCCATACCCCATCCCGGTCTCCTCTAAGTTCTGCCGATACAACCCGTCGATCAGGCCCACGGTCGGAAAATTCTGTACGCCGGAAAACCCGATGGCTGCCACCTCGCGCAAGAAAACGTCCATCTGCCGGAACGGATCGGTTCCACACACGCCGGCCAGCACCGGCGTATCCTCCACCACCGTCAGCACCTCCCCAGCCATATCCATCACAATCGCATTGGCGTCCCCATATGGCATAGTCCCGGCCAGCGATCCGCGGCCCGCCATGCGAAATCGCCCGGAATTGTAAATCACAATCAAATCAACCCCGCCAGCCTCTTCGAACTTCGCACTGATCCCGGTGCCCGCGCCCGCGCCGATAATGGGCGTCCCGGCCGCGATGTTCTGCCGCAATCTCGCGAGCACCTCTTCTCTCGTAAAAGCCATAGCCGCCTATCCGTTTAACGCCTTTTCTATCCGCACCCCCGCCATCTGCCGCAGCTCGGCCTCCGGCCCAAACGGCGCGTAGATGGCGATCAACTTCATCGGGCCGTCCCCATTGTTGACCGTCGAGTGATACACGGCCGTCGGAATGTGGACCAACTCCCCTGGACCGATCTCCTTTTCCAACAGGCCCGCCGCCAACTCCACCGTCTGAACCCCAGTGCCCTCTATCACGTAGAGAATTTCCTCGCTATACGGGTGATTGTGGCGCTCGTGGCCCTTGCCCGGGGCCAGTTCCACCACGCCGCAGCTAAAGTGCTCGGCCGCGGTCACCAGCGGCTCGGAAAGCCAGTTCAGGCGGCCCCAGTCAAAGACCTGGGTCTCCACGTCTGCACATTGTACGAATGTCTTTTTCTCGCTCATCGCGCTCCTGCTTTCTCGGCAATTAGCTCCAGTAGCAGCGCGGTCGCCGCGGCTGCAAACGCTGGATCGTTGATGTTGTAATCGACTTCGCGGACGAGGATGCCCTCGTCCAAGCGGGCTTTGAGGGCGTCGCCAAAGGCGCGGTCGGCTTCGCGGTCGCAAAACAACGCGCCATCGCCGTCGAGGATCGACACGCCTCTAAGCGGAATGAGCACGGCGACCGGACCGGTGGCGGCGTTGAGCTTTTCGGCGAATATCCGGCCCATCTGCACATTTTCCTCGGCATTGGTGCGCATCAAGGTCACGGCTGGGTTCCACTCGTAAAAGAGACGCATGCCGTCCTTGTATCGCTGCGGCACCGTATCCATGCCGCCAAAATTGGCCATATCTACGCAGCCGGGAACCACGAGCTGGGGCAAACCCGCCCGGCCCGCCGCGCTCAAGCGCGCTGGCCCCGCGCTGAAGACGCCGCCGCACACTTCGTCGGCCCACTCGGTGGTGGTGATGTCCAGCACGGCATCCACCAAGCCTTCGTCGATGAGCGACTCCATGGCGCGGCCGCCCGTGCCCGTGGCGTGAAAGACCAAGACCTCGTACCCGCGCGCCGCCAGCGCCTCGCTACACGCATTTACGCATTCCGTGGTGTTGCCAAACATCGAGGCGACGACGATTGGCTTGTCATCGGCAGCCGGTGCTGGCTCGGCTTCGACCATGCCGCAGATCGCGCCAGCGGCTCGCGTGAAAATCACCCGCGAAATCCGATTGACTCCGGCCACATCGACAACAGACGGAATGAGCACCACGTCCTTGCTGCCCACGTACGCGGTGGTGTCGCCCGCCGCCACCGTCGAAACGCACACCTTGGGTACGCCCACCGGCAGGGCGCGCATGGCCGCGGTCACTACGCTGCTGCCGCCGGACCCGCCCATGCCGACGATGCCGTCAAACCGCCCCTCGGCATACCCTTGCGCCGCCACTTTAGCCGCGCCCGCACCCATAGCCTTCATGGCGGCCCCGCGATCGCCCGCCGCCCGCAGCGACTCCAGCGACGTGCCAGCCGCCGTCGCCACCGCGCTGGCATCCACATCCGCGGCAAAGGCTTCGCACTCGCCCATAACGCCCGTGTTCACGGCGACAACCTCGTGGCCACGGGCCAAAATCTGCGTACGCAAGAAGGCGTATTCCACGCCCTTGGTGTCAAACGCCCCAACCATCATAATGGTAGCCATAACGTCCTCCGCAATGTCGTGCTGAGCGCAGCGAATTTTCTCCTACTCAAAGACAGCGATTCAGCCAAAGTGCCGCAACCGGAGCGCGTTCATCACCACCGACACCGACGAAAAGGCCATCGCCAGACTTGCCAGCATTGGATCGAGCAGCGGGCCGCCGAACAGGTACAGCGCACCGGCGGCCACTGGAATGCCCGCGGCATTGTAAAAAAACGCCCAGAACAAATTCTGCTTTATGGTCCGCACAACCGCTCGGCTCAGTTCAATAGCCCGCGCCACATCCGCCAACCGGCTGTGCATGAGTACCACCGGGGCCGACGCGGCCGCCACGTCCGTTCCGGTGGCAAAGGCCATGCCCACATCGGCGGCAGCTAACGCGGGCGCGTCGTTGATCCCGTCGCCGACCATGGCCACGCAGCGGCCCTCGGCTTGCAAAGCCCGCACGACCGCGGCCTTGTCTGCGGGCAAGACCTCGGCGCACACGGTCTCAATGCCCACCTGACGCGCCACAGTTTCCGCGGCCGGACGGCTATCGCCCGTGAGCATCACCACCGCCAAACCGCATTGGCGCAGCCGCGCCACCTCGTCCTTGCTCTGCGGACGAGGGCGGTCGGCCAACGACACGCGGCCAACCAATGCGCCCCCCACCGCGACCCACGCGACCGTGGCACCGTCCGCTGATCCGCTGTCTTCGGCTATGCGGACTCCGGCCGCGGCCATCATGGCGCGATTGCCCACCACTACGGCCGCGCCCTCCACCACAGCCTGCGCCCCTTTGCCCGGACTCGCCACAACGGCACTAGCCGCTGGCACGGCAAGCCCCCGCTCGGCGGCTGCGGCCACAATCGCGGCGGCCAGCGGATGCTCCGAGCCGCGCTCTACGGCCGCGGCCAAGCTCAGCACTTCGTCGGCGCGACGGCCATTTAACGGCTCCACCGCCACGACCTGCGGTCGCCCTTCGGTGATCGTGCCGGTTTTGTCCAGCACTACCGCATCTACCTTGTGCGCCGTTTCCAGCACCGCTGGGCTTTTAAACAGAATGCCTAAACGCGCACCGCGGCCCGTGCCGACCATGATGGCGGCCGGCGTGGCCAAGCCCAAACTACACGGACAGGCGATGATCAATACGGTCACAAAAACCTGCAACGCAAAGCTCAAACTCTCCCCGGCCCACAGCCAACCCACCGCCGCCACCGCGCCGACGACCAGCACGGCCGGCACGAAATACCCGGCGACGACATCGGCCAAACGGGCAATGGGCGCTTTGCCCGCCTGCGCGGCCTCGACTAAGCGCACCATTTGCATCAGCCGCGCCTCCCCAGCCACGCACGTTGCGCGGACCATGAGCGCACCCTCGCCATTGAGACTGCCGCCCGTCACGGCAGCACCCGGCGCCTTGGCCACGGGCAGCGACTCGCCGGTCAGCAGCGACTCATCCACCGTAGAATTTCCTTCGACGACTTCACCGTCGGCTGGAATGCGCTCGCCCGGGCGCACGCGCAGACAATCGCCGACTTCGATGGCATCAGCCGCGATTTCCCGCTCCCCATCGTCCGTCACCAGCGCAGCCTTGTCGGGTTTGAGCTGCAACAGGCCACCTATGGCCTCCTCGGCCCGCAACCGCGAGCGCGCTTCGAGATAGCGGCCCATCAGCATCAGCGTGATGATCGTCGCAACCGTCGGGAAATAGGAGTCAAACGCCGCCGCCGCGCCCAAAGCAACAGCCGCCAAGCCCCAAGCACTGTAGCTCCACGCCGCCGCCGTGCCAATGGCGATGAGCGAAAACATGTTGGGTCGGCCCCGCCACAGAGCCTGCCCGCCCTCGGCGTAGATCGGGCGGCCAATCCACATCACCGGCAACACCCACAACAGATGTAGAACGCCCACCCGCAGCGGATGCTGAGCCAAGGACAGCGTTTGGGCAACGGGTGCGCCCATCTGCTCGGCCATCTCCCCGGCAAAGAGCGGCAGCCAAAACGCAGCCGCCCAGCCAAAGGCCCCTGCTTGCTCGGTGAGTTCGGCGCGCTTGCGCGTCTGTCGCCTAGCCGCGCTGGCCGCTTCGGGCACTTGCAGCCGCGCCCGGAACCCCGCTTTTGCCACGGCCGCGGCAATGATTTCCTCATCTACGGCTGCCGGGTCAAAGCGCACGGCCATCTGCTCGGTGGCCAAATTGACGTCAGCCACTTCAACGCCGACCAAGCCGGACACCTGCTGCTCGACCTGCCGCACACAGCTAGCGCAGTGCATGCCCTCAATGGCAAAGTGTTGCTCTCTACTGTTTGCCGTCATGTTGCAAACCCACGCCGGGCGGTGGTTTTCAATGCCATCGCGAGATTAAAAATTGCCGAGCCATTCGCTCCACTCAGTCGAGCGGGCCGATCAGCTTCTTGATTTGCCCCCACGTCGTTTCCGCAACCGCCGTGTCTGGCGGTGGCAGCGGCGGGGTACTCTCGGGGTCGCCGGGATGAAACGTTTCAACTGCTGGACTGGCATCGCCCGCGACCCAAGTGCCGTCGGGGTCGCCCAGTTCCACGCCATTAGACGCGCCATCGCCATCCGAGTCCAAGGCCGCCAGCGCTGGGCCCCAAATCACGTCACCAGCGGCACCGGCGGCGGTGAGGAAGTCGGTTTTGACTGCCAGGCCAAACGAGTTGAGCGGCGAACCGCCCCCAGCCGTGTGGCAGGCGTTACAGCTAAATGCAGCCCCATTGGGCATCTGGCTTACGCGCTTGCCGCGTGCGGTCGCCTCTTCGGCGACCAGGCCGCCCAAAAAGAGCACACCTGCCAGCAAAATTCGCAAAGTCATGGAAAATCTCCTTTCCTTGGTGCGGATGGTACGGCGCTGCTTCGCCAAAGGCGCCGCAGAATCGAGCGACCCATGCCTAGCGCATAGCCCCAACGATACTTTAAGAACATGATCGCGTTTGGCACGGCAAGTCAACACAAACCCCTCGCCCCACACCGCCAAATCGCGCATATTCTTGGCAGTCCATTCCACAGGAGGCAACGCGCATGTCCACCCCGCTCAGCAAAATGCAACCGCAGATTGATGTCGATCCAGCAACTTGCGTCTATCACCGGCTCGCACCGGCTCGCGAATTTGCCGCAGGCGAGGGTCGGCCCTTTACCGTTGACGGCATTCACCTCGCCGTTTTTCTCTACGAAGGGTCCTTCCACGCCGTTGACAATCGCTGTCCGCACATGGGCTACCCCATGTCCAAAGGCAGCATCCGCGACGGCGTGCTAATCTGCCACTGGCACCACTGGGAATTCGACCTAAAGACCGGCGGCTGCCTGCTGACGTCGGGAGACGACCTGAAAGCCTTTCCCGTAGAAGTGCGCGACGATGGCTATGCTTGGGTTGGCGTACCGCCCGGCGAGAAGGAGGAGGCCCGCCTGCGGCTCGTGGCCCGGGGCAAGCGCACGCTCGAACAGGGGCTTAAAGACCGCAGTTCCTTCCTCATTGCCAAAGCGGTCGCCGCGCTTCGCCAGACCGGTGCCACCCCGCAGGAAATCATCCAACAGGGGCTTTATTACGGCGCACACAAAACCAGCGAGGGCTGGTCGTCGGGCGTCGCCATCATAACTCTCGCCGCGAACCTGTGGGACGACATCGCCGAAGCCGACCAAAATCTCTTTCTCGTCCACGGCTTGAACCAAATCTCGCTACGCACCTCGGGCTCGTCGCGTCGTCAGCGTTTCCCCTTTCCCCGCAGCCATGCCGACCAAGACTTGGCCACGCTCAAGCGCTGGTTTCGCACCTTTGTCGATCAGCGGCACCACGGCGCGGCCGAGCGCATCTTGCTCACCCTGCACGACCGCGGCTGCGGCAAGGAAACCCTCGCGGATTTTGTCTTCGCCGCGGCCACGGACTTCTACTTCACGGGCGACGGACACGCCCTCGACTTTGCCAACAAAATGTTTGAGGCCCTCGACTACGTGGAATGGGTCGGTGCGCACGAGATTCTCCGCCCGATTGTCGTCGATCTGGTGACTCGCACCCGCCACGAAGAGACCTCGCGCTGGGCCGACAGCTTGCCGCACTTAGAAAACATCTTCGCCCGCCTAGACGAGATCTGGGCGGACAATCAGCGCAACGAAGCGACCATCGACATCTCCGAGTTCGCCCAAGTCATGCTCGGCGACGACTTTGAACCCATCCTCGCCCGCGTCGAAGCGGCCCTGCGCGCTGGCGTTCCGCCGACCCAACTCTGCCGCGCCATGGCCTATGCCAGCGCACAGCGCACCTTGCGCTTCCACCTCAAGAACGAGGGCGACTGGCACGACGTAGCCAACATTTATTCCTACGCCCACGCGCTCTACTGCACCTTCCACTACGCTGCCAGCAAAGAGCTGTTGCGCGCCATTTTCCACGGCGCGGTCTTTCTCACCTACCTGCGCTGGCTCAACATGCCTTCCGCCCGCGTCCCACGGCGCGGACAAAAGCTCGACGAGCCCTTCGCCTCCAGCGAAGCCATGCTCCAGCACCTCGGGGAATTGGCCGACTTTCAGAAGGTATTCGAGTCCGAAGTCCTCGTCAGCCAATATCTCGAAGAAGGGCGCGACATCGCCACGCTCCGCCACACCTTGGCCCACATCATGCTCCGCGAAGACGCCGAGCTGCACATGTTCCAAGTGCTCGAAGCCGCGTTCCGGCACTACGAGTTGAGCGACGACCTCGAGGAAAAGCGCGTCCACCTGTTGGCGGCGACCCGCTACATCACCGCGCAAAAGGTGATGAAGAACATCCTCTGGGCCACGGAAAACGCCGAGCGGCTCCAGCGCGGCGAATTGCTCAGTGAGCGCGAAGACGACGATTGATTTTGGCTGGAGACAAGTCGGCCGTGGCACATATACCACCTCTCACACGCTCAGGAGACAAGACAATGACCACAAGCATACTGATCGCAACGTTGATACTTGGAAGCCTAGGATGTACCGACGACAAGACGCCTACAAACCACACCGACGATAAGACGCCGTTATACTGGGCAACACGCGAGAACGCCAACAAAGCCGCAAGGCTCTTGCTTGAGTATGAAGAGAACATCCACGCCCAAGACAAAGACGGCAATACGCCGTTACACTTCGCAGCACGTGAGAACGCCATCAAGACCACCGAAGCCTTGCTTGAGCATGGCGCATACGTAAACGCCAAAGACAACGAAGGCAAGACGCCGTTACAATGGGCAACAGCCACCGACGCCAGCGAAACCGCCGAGCTATTGCGTCAGTATGGAGCCATCGAATAGGCCGAAATACTACTGATAACCGAAATTAACGTTAATCCACCACAGCGACCGCGACCGCAAGCGGAGAGCTACCAGCACCAGCCGAGTAGCTGGACGAAGGGAAGGAGACAAAGCCATGAGCAGACGCCTACTAATCACAACATTGATACTTGGAAGCCTAGGGTGTGACCACAAGGGGCCGTTACACGTGGGAACATTGAAAAAGAACACTATCAAGAAGGCGATAGACTTTCTTGATAGCGGAGCAGACCCAAACGCCCAAGCCGATGATCACATAAGAACATTACACGAAGCAGCAATAGAGAACAACGCCAAGAGAGCAACGGTCTTGCTAGCACTTGGAGCAGACCCAAACGCTAAAAACAACTATGACAAGACACCGTTACACTACGCAGCAGTTTATAACGCCAGCGAAGCCGCGAAGGTCTTGCTTGAGCATGGAGCAGAACCAAACGCTAAAGACTTATGGGGCAAGACACCGCTCGAGACGCCGCTACACGAAGCAGCACGGAACAACGCCAGCGAGACGGCGAAGCTCTTGCTTGAGCATGGAGCAGAACCAAACGCCAAAGACAAAGACGGCGAGACGCCGTTACACTGGGCAGCCGCAGCAGTCTATTTCGCCAGCGAGACGGCGAAGCTCTTGCTTGAGCATGGAGCAGAACCAAACGCTAAAGACAACGACGGCTGGACGCCGTTACACTGGACAGCACGGAACAACGCCAGCGAGACGGCGAAACTCTTGCTTGAGCATAGAGCAGACCCAAACGCTAAAAACAACAACGGCAAGACGCCGTTACACTGGACAGCAATACTGGACAACAGCGAGACGGCGAAACTCTTGCTTGAGCATAGAGCAGACCCAAACGCCAAAGACAAAGACGGCGAGACGCCGTTACACTGGACAGCATACAAAGACGCCGTCAAGACCACCGAAGCCTTGCTTGAGCATGGAGCAGAACCAAACGCTAAAGGCAAATACGAACAGACGCCGTTACACTGGACAGCACGGAACAACGCCAGCGAGACGGCGAAACTCTTGCTTGAGCATGGAGCAGACCTAAACGCTAAAGACAACGACGGCAAGACGCCGTTACACTACACAGCAATACTGGACAACAGCGAGACGGCGAAACTCTTGCTTGAGCATGGAGCAGACCTAAACGCTAAAGACAACGACGGCAAGACGCCGTTACACTACACAGCAATACTGGACAACAGCGAGACGGCGAAACTCTTGCTTGAGCATGGAGCAGACCTAAACGCCAAAGACAACGACGGCAAGACGCCGGCGGACTACCGATAAATGGAATGTAGCGACAGTATGCCAGCCGAGTAAATCGACAAGCCAAAGGCGGAATAGCTGGACAGAGCTTGAAGGTGACCGCGAAACAAACGGCAAAGGCCGTTGCTTCCGCTGAATGAGCCATAGCTCGCTCTCGACGCCGCGCAGGTCTGGATTGAGTCCTCGGGCCTGGCGACTTTGGTGGAAGCGGTTGAAATCCGGCTCATTCTCGTAGAACGAAATCGGCAAAGGGTCTTTGGATCGCGCTCGACCGGGGCTTTAACCACACTTTATTTTAATGCTCAAAGCACCACCCTAAACCCCTCTCGATCCGCCATTCCCCGGGCGAAGACGTGCGGCTCAATGTCGAGACCCGCGCCGGGTGTGTCGGGTACGCGCAGAATGGAGTCGGCGAGTTGCCAGCCATCGGTGATCAGCCCAGGCATGGTAGCCGGTGCGGCTTCGAGCAGGCAGAAGTTGGGGATGGAAGCGGCGAAATGGGCGTGGTGAAAGCGCTCAATGTACGACCCCCAGCAGTGGGGAGCACAGAGCGCGTTCCACTGCTCCAGCCGCGCCGACGTGCTCCGCCACCACGTCAACCCCATAGCGCGAAAATCGTGCTGCACCACGTCGATAAACCCCTTCTCCACCAAGTCAAAAAAATACGGCGGCGGCGAAAATTCCCCGTCGGCCACCAGCGTGTCCCAGTCATGGGCGACGATGTGTTCCTTGAGCGCTTGGTTGAGCGGAGCATCTTCGGCAAAAGGCTCCTCAAACCAGTAGATGCCCACATCCGCGCAGGCGTCCAACAGGGCTATCGCCGTGTTGAGCGTATTGCCCATGTTCGCGTCAATGAGCACCTTGGCCTGCGGACCAGCGGCTTCGCGCACCGTGCGAATGACCAGCTCGTCGCGCTTGAGGCCCGCGTCCGTGGGCATCCAGCGTGCGCCGCGACCGACCTTGATCTTGAAGTGCAAATAACCGTGCTCGTGGCCGGTGGCGACTTCGCCGCGGAAAATGTCTTTGACCTGTTCCTCGTCGGTGGCGTCCAAATCGTCGATATAGATCGAGCCGTCGTACACTTCGACCGCGCGTTTGCCGCGGGCACCGAGCAAGCGATACAGCGGCAAACCCATCATCCGCGCCACCAAATCCCACAGCGGCAGATCGAGGTTGCGGCCGGCGGGTCGGCAACCGTCCGGGAGTTGGAAGAGATCGCCGATCTCCTGGCCGAGCAGCGCACGCGCCTCGTCCTCGCCAATGCGAGACCAACCCAAGCCCCAAGCCCCGCCATCCGTGCAAATTCGGACGACCGGGTCCGCGATCTGCGCGCCGTGCGCGGGAATGCGGGCGTTGAAGCCGATGTAGCGCGGCCGGGTCCCGCGCAACACGCATTTTTCAATACAAGTAATTTTCCCTTTCGGCACTTCGTGCATAGCCAAGTTCCTTATCAGGGTTAGGACGGGCAGCATGGCTGGCCGCCGAGTGGGTCGTTGATTTGCAACCTCGCCGAGGGCCAAGCTGCGCGTCTTCTGGCGCGACCGCCTTGGGCCATGGCAGCGGACCCGAGCAAAGCGATGCGGGAGGCCAATTATACCAGCGAGCCGCTGAATGTCAAACGGGCAGAAGGCGGCGGACCGCACACACGGCGGTTGACCGATCGTCGCATCCGCGTCGAGCACCTTGCCGTCCGGCGGACCGCGCCGGGTTTCAATTCGCGCGGCCCTCGGCAGACCGCATGCGGCGGTTGACCTGGCCACTGCTCCGGCAGACCGCGCGCGGCGGTTGACCTGTTGCAGCAGCGGGCGTACTATTCCCCCACCAACCCGCATTCCGCACGATCCGCACGAAATAGCTAGCAGGTGATTGAGCCATTATGTCGCGGAAGGAAATCGCCCTATCCGAGCGGCCCGATTGGGACGAGTACTACATGCGCATCGCCATGGCCGTCCGGACGCGTGCCAACTGCACGGGCAACCGCATCGGGGCCATTTTGGTGCAAAACGACCGGATCATTTCAACCGGGTACAACGGCACCCCGCACAACATGGTCAACTGTCTCGACGGCGGGTGCGATCGCTGCGCCCACCGCGACCAGTACGCTTCGGGCAAGGACTACGATTTGTGCATCTGCGTCCACGCCGAGCAGAACGCACTGTTGTCGGCGGCCCGCTTTGGGATCGCCACCGAAGGAGCGCGGCTGTATTCGACGATGCGGCCTTGTTTTGGCTGTGCCAAAGAAATCCTCCAAGCCAAGATACACGCGGTGTATTACCTACACGATTGGCTCTATCCCGACGCTCGGCGGCAGGCTAGCTACGAGGACCTGTTGTCGTTTGTGCCGGGCGGCGTGCGCGCCGTGGCCATGGACGATCCAGACGCGGCTTGGGCTGTCTCTTCCTTGCGCCAAGACGAGTGATGCCGCGCACTGCCTGGGGCGCGTGGGCATACCTGATGGCCGCGGGAGTCGGCGCCGAGCCGATCAATCCCAAGCCAACGCTCGATGGCATACTGGTCGAGTGGGGGGCACCCGAGCGCATCGGCCTAGTCCCCGGAGGCGATCGCGTGGGCGTCCGCGGGGCTTTTACCGGCCCGGCCGATCACGAAGCCGACCTCTACCTGATGTGGGACGCCGACTGCGTGTACGTGGCGGCCGCAGTCGTCGACGATACCCTAGATGCCCAGCAGATTCCCCCGGACCAAAGCGAATGGCGCGGCCCATCCGGCGCGCGCCGGGACGCGATGTTTTACTACGATCACTTAAAAATTTTCCTGCGCGGCCCCGAGCAGCCCTTGGGGCATACCATCTGGCTGAGTCCGGCCGACAGCGCGCCAAACTCTCGGCGCAGCAGGCGCAAGACCTGCTAGCCGTGCTAGCATCGTCAATCGCCCAATAACTATGCCCGTATTTTCCATCGACCACTTGCGCCAAGTCAGCACCGCCATTTTCGCGGCGGCCGGTGCGCCACCCCCGGCCGCCGAGGTCGTCGCCAAGCTGCTGGCCGACGCCAATGCCGTGGGGCACGACTCGCACGGCGTCATCCGCATTCCCCAATACATAAGCACCATCGAAAAGGGCGAGATCGTTCCCCACGCCGAGGTCGAAGTCGTGCGCCAGACCCCGGCTGCGGCCGTGCTCGACGGGCACTGGGGATTTGGGCAAGTCGCGATGAATCAAGCCGTGGAAATGGGCTTAGAGCGCGCCGGCAACAGCGGGGTCGCGGCCATAACCGTCAAAAACGCCAACCACATCGGTCGCCTCGGCAGCTATGTGGAGCGCGTCGCCGCCGCCAACATGATCGGCCTACTCTGCGCCAACTCGCACGGCGGCGGCGCCAGCGTGGCTCCTTGGGGTGGCATCGCCGGTCGCTTGGGCACCAACCCGCTGGCGGGCGGCTGGCCCGACGGAGCGGGCGACGCCCTCGTGCTGGATATCACGACCAGCCTAGTAGCCGAGGGCAAGGTGCGGGTCAAGCGCAACCGCGGCGAACCCGTTCCCGCAGGATGGATCATCGACGCGGCTGGCCGGCCATCGACCGATCCGGCGGATTTTTACGACGAACCGCGCGGCAGCCTCTTGCCCTTTGGCGGCCTCATGGGCCACAAGGGCTACGGACTCGGGGTGGTGGTTGAGCTGTTGGGCGGGGCGCTGAGCGGGGCGGGCTGTGCGCGGAGCCGAAAGGCGCGGATCGGCAACGGCTGCTTCCTGCTGGTCATCGACATTGCGTGCTTCCAGCCATTCGCCGAGTACTCGGCCCAAGTGCGCGCTTTTGCGGACTATTTGCGGGCTTCGCCCAAGGCCGACGGCGTCGATGCCATCCTGCTGCCCGGAGAATTGGAAAAGCGCGAGCGACAGCGACGCCAAGCTGGCGTAGCCATCGAGGAAGCAACTTGGCGACAAATCCTCGATTGCGCTCAGCGGGTCGGAGCCATCCTCCCAAGCGTTTAGCACAAGGAGCGCCATTTATGAAAGCATCCGATCTCTTCGTCCGCGCCTTGGAGCACGAGGGCGTGGAATTTCTCTTCGGCATCCCGGGCGAGGAAAACCTCGACCTACTCGAATCGCTGCGCGGGTCCGAGCGGATCCAATTGATTCTCAACCGCCACGAGCAAGCGGCGGGCTTCATGGCCGCTGCGTACGGCCGCCTCACCGGCAAGACCGGCGTTTGCCTAGCTACCTTGGGACCGGGAGCGACCAACTTCGTCACCTCGGCGGCCTACGCCCAACTCGGCGCCATGCCCATGCTGATGATCACCGGCCAAAAGCCCATCAAGTCGAGCAAGCAAGGGCAGTTCCAAATCGTCGATATCGTCGAGATGATGCGGCCTCTAACCAAGTACACCCATCAGATCGTCAGCGGCGACAGCGTACCCTCTCGCGTCCGCGAGGCATTCCGCTTAGCCGAGGAAGAGCGGCCCGGAGCCGTACACTTAGAGCTGCCCGAAGACATCGCCCGCGAACACACCGCCACGCCGCTCTTTCCCAAAGATCACGTGCGGCGACCCATCCCAGAAGAAAAGGCCATCGCCCAAGCCGCCGCCCTAATCGAAGAGGCGCGAAGCCCGCTCTTGCTGATCGGGGCCGGGGCCAATCGCAAGCGCACCTCCAAGATGCTGTTCAACCTCGTCCGCGACACCGGCATCCCGTTCTTCACCACTCAGATGGGCAAGGGCGTCGTGGACGAGCGCGATCCGCTCTTTTTGGGCAACGCCGCGCTGTCGGCCCACGACCCGCTGCACTGCGCCATTGACCGCGCCGACCTCATCATCAACGTCGGCCACGACGTGGTCGAGAAGCCGCCGTTCTTTATGGAGCCTAACGGCTTACAAGTCATTCACGTGAACTTTTCTTCGGCCTCGGTCGATCCGGTTTATTTCCCCCAGCTAGAAGTCATCGGCGACATCGGCAACAGCATTTGGCAGTTGCTGTTGCGAATCAATCGGCAAAAGACCTGGGACTTCAGCTATTTCGCCAAGGTCAAAAAGTGGATCGACGAAATCCGCGCGGTCGGCCACGACGACCCCGGCTTCCCCATCGCGCCCCAGCGCATAGTCGCCGACGTGCGCCGCGTCATGCCCGACGACGGTATTATATGCCTCGACAACGGCGTCTATAAAATTTGGTTCGCCCTCAACTACCGCGCCCACCAGCCCAACACCGTGCTGCTGGACAACGCCTTGGCAACGATGGGGGCCGGGTTGCCTTCGGCCATGGCGGCGCGGTTGGTCGAGCCAGACAAACAGGTCATGGCCATCTGCGGCGACGGCGGCTTTATGATGAACTCCCAAGAGTTGGAGACCGCGGTGCGCCTCGGCCTGAACCTCGTAGTCCTCATTCTGCGCGACGACGGCTACGGCATGATCAAGTGGAAGCAGGCCGACATGGGCTTTGCCGATTGGGGCCTCGACTACGGCAACCCGGATTTCATTCAATATGCCGCCAGTTATGGAGCCTACGGGCACCGCGTCGGCGCGGCCGACGATCTACTGCCGACCATGCGCGAGTGCCTCGCCGCGCCGGGCGTCCATTTAATCGAGGTGCCCGTGAACTACGCGGTCAATCAAGACCTCCTCGAAAAGGAGTTGGTCTGTCCGGCGTAGCGGCTCCCGCTGGCCGACGAGCGCAAACTGGAGGATGCGGGTCGAATCGCATAGAAAAATCGCAACGGAGTTTATAGTTCAATTATCCATCTTGCTCGCCGCGTCCTCTTTCCCCAGATTGTCATTAGACAATTGGACGCTCTTTCAACCGACAATTGGACGCTCTTTCAATCGACAAATGGACGCCGACCATTCCCTGTTTCCCCGCTCTCTGACACCCGTTCTCCGAGAGGCTCTGGCAGATACCTCAGTGGTCTGTCTGCTTGGGCCACGGCAGAGTGGGAAAACTACGCTTGTGCGGCAACTCGCGCCGGACCGGGCGTTCATCAGCTTAGACGAGCACAACTACTATCAGACCGCTGGGGCCGACCCAGACGGTTTGGTCGCCAACCTGCCAGAGGCGGTGACCTTGGACGAGGTACAACGAGTGCCAGCACTGCTCTCGGCCATCAAACGCGCCGTAGACCAAGACCGCCGCCCCGGGCGTTTTCTGCTGACCGGCTCGGCCAATCTATTGCTGGTGCCGACCGTTACCGAATCTCTGGCGGGACCACTATATCGCCGTGCTTGAACGGCTCTTTCTGGTTCGACGCCTGCCCGCATGGCACCGCAACCCGGCCAAACGGCTCGTCAAAACGCCAAAGATCCATCTGCTCGACAGCGGGCTAGCGGCGACCCTCGCAGACCTGACTGCGGCCGATTGGCTCAACCATCGGGACCGCATGGGGCATCTATTGGAGTCCTTTGTGGTGCAGCAACTCATAGCCCAAGCCACCTGGACAGAGCCGGACCTGCGTTTTTGGCACTATCGCGACAAGGATCAGGTGGAGGTCGATGTAGTCCTTACGCGGGGCCAGAAGACTTGGGGCATTGAGGTCAAGGCCACCAGCGCCCTCACTTCCAAAGACGGGCAAGGGCTTGTTCGGCTGGCCCATCGCTGCGGTGAGCATTTCGAGTTTGGGGTACTGCTCTACACCGGCCGCGACCTGCTCCCGCTAGCCGGTGAGCGCATACTCGCCGTGCCGCTGAGCGAATTGTGGGAACGGTAGAGGATAGGCAAAGAGGCTGTTGACAGGGAAAAATCGCTAGGCGTAACTAAACAAGGTCGACTAATCAATAGCCACTTGACTATGAAAACTCCAGTTCAAGCAGTTAATAAAAAAGGGACATTCCGACTGTACTCGCGCCAGCGGCTGCTCCTCGCACTGCTTGACGTGCTTGGGGGCAACACGGGCAACCGAGACTTCCAGAAACTCTTATTCCTCTACTGCAAGGAGTTGTTCCCCTCCGACCAAACAAGTCCCTACGAATTCGTGCCCTACCAATATGGAGCTTGCTCGTTCACGTGCTATGCAGACCGCCGCCGCCTCGTCAATTGCGGTCTGCTGATCGACGATCACCAGCATTGGATACTCACTGAGAAGGGCAAGCGCATCGCCCGCGAAAACCAAGACGATTCGATGCGCGTATTTGCGCGGCGCTACCACAGGCTACGAGGCGAGGCACTCATCGCAGAAACCTATCGCAAGCATCCTTATTACGCGATCCACAGTACCATTGCCAAGCAGGTGCTCAAAAGCGATGAAGCCGCGCTCAATCGCATCAAGTCCGCTCACCCGGCAGGAACCCCATCTCGGCTTTTGACTATCGGGTACGAGGGAAGAACTTTAGAGCGCTATCTCAATGCGTTACTCCAAGCAAGCGTGACCGTCCTTTGCGATGTTCGACAGAACGCCATCAGCCGCAAATACGGCTTTTCTAAAAAAACACTTGCCAAGGCAGGCGATGGAGTCGGCATTCGCTACGAACACCTGCCCGAACTCGGAATTGAATCACGGCAACGCCGGGGCTTAGAATCCCAAGCAGATTTCGACGCTCTTTTCAGGACATACGAGCGCAAAAGCCTTCCGAAACAGGGCGATGCTTTGGCAAAAATCTGCGCTTGGCTGAGATTGGGCGAATCTGTCGCGCTCACCTGTTACGAACATGAGGCCGACCAATGCCATCGGCACGGTGTCGCCGACGCGCTCTGCCGGATACTTGACCAGAAAGATCTGTTTGCTCAAGCCGCACGATACCATACTGTAGAGCAGAGTTACACCGTGATACATTTATGACAATTACGGAAAAACAACGCATCCTCGTCGCTGTTAAGACCTATCCGAAAGTACTTCGACACATTCCTGAAGACCGACCTTCACTTTTTTCTCGGAACGACACAGCGATTTCACCAAGTCGCCCCTAATCCATGGGTCATTGTCGGGGTGTTCCCAATCCCGGCTGACCCTCAGCAGCACCTATTCTGAGCTCACCACAAGGAACCCACCATGACCGACCGCCCCAACATCCTCGTCATAATGACCGATCAACAACGCGCCACGGCCAGCCATCTCTACGGCAACACCTTCTGCCGAACCCCGTCCATGGAACGCCTCGCCGCCGACGGCGTACTCTTTGAAAACGCAATCACCCCGCACCCGCTCTGCGTGCCAGCGCGCATCTCGTTTTGGACCTCGCAGTTTCCCCACTCGCACGGCGGCCGACGCAATCAAACCTTGATGCCCGCCGGTGCCACGCACGCTTGGCAGCTATGGAAAAGGGCCGGCTACGCCACGGGCCTGATCGGCAAAAACCACTGCTTTGAGCGGGAAGAAGATTTGGCGCTCTTCGACGTGTGGAATGCCTTTACTCACGGTGGGCGCGACGAGGGGCCGCAGACGCGCGGCATGGACTGGTTCCGGCCCGCAGCAGGCCGCCGCAAGGTCGCCGCCGAGCATCGCCAGCTCGCCCACCAGAACCCCCGCTTCAGCTACGGTACCTCCGACCTGCCGTTGGAAGACCACTCTACCGGCCTGATCGCCGGGCAGACGACGCGCTTTATCGAGAAGCACCAAGACCAGCCCTTTGCCCTGTGGGTCTCCTTTCCCGACCCGCACGAGCCGTGGCTGTGCCCGGCCGAGTACGCATCCTTGTTCCCGCCTTCGGCCATTGACCTGCCCCGGTGGCGCGATGGCGAATTCGACGACGCGCGCGCGCCCGAGCGCAACCGAGCGCTCTATCAAATGCTGGGAGTGCGCCGCGACCCCAGCGAAGACCTCTACGGCGTCATGGCCTCGTACTTTGGCATGGTGCGCTTTATCGACGACGCGCTCGGCCAAATCCTCGACAAGCTCGACGAACTGGGGCTGCGGGAGCAGACGATTGTGGTCTTTTGTTCGGATCACGGCGACTTTATGGGCGAACACGCCATGCAGTGCAAGGGCGGGGTCTTCTACGACAGCTTGACGCGGGTGCCGCTGATCGTCTCTTGGCCCGGACAGGTCGCCGCTGGTGTGCGCGACCAAAGCATGGCCAACCTAATTGACGTGGTGCCGACGCTGTTGCACTTGCAGGGGATGGCACAACCGCGCTCAATGCACGGAACGCCGCTGCCCACCGCAACCGACGCGGCCCCCCGAGACGCGACCTTTTCCGAATATGGCTGTGGGGGGCCGCTCTTTACCCTGGCCGATTTGGCAAAGTTGCCTCAACCTTGGGGCCGCAAAACCTTGATTGATACCTTGCAGTGGCGCGAGGCCGCCGGCCGGTGCAAAATGGTCCGCACCCGCGAATGGAAATACGTCCACGACCCCATGGGAGACCGCGACGAACTCTACGACCTCGGCGCCGACCCAAACGAATGGGTCAATGTGATCGACGAAGAGCAACACCGCGACGCCCTGGCCGCCATGCGCCTACGGCTAGCCGACTGGAGCATCAACACCGAGGACGGCCACCCCGTGCCCCGGCCCGATCGCTCCCACTACGAACTGACGTAACGGCTCTTGCACAATCAGACCGCTACCGGTATTTTTTGGCCATGCTTACAGTCGCTTCTGCATCGGGGCCGACGGCTTCCGCTACCACCACCACCACTACGACGATCCTGTGCGCCGGATAGCGACGGACTAAAGTTTATTTTGCAACCGCTCCCCGCTGTCGGCTCCAATGACAGCGGGGGTTTTTTATGCCAAGGAGCACGTCATGCTGATCAAGGTTCCCCAAGGACCGGTCATTGAATACGCTGGCGAGGGTGCGCTCAAGGAGATCCTCGCCCAAGAGAACAAGGAACTCTTAAAGCAATACATTGCCGCCCGCGCCGGCGACGAGCGCATCGACTTCCACACCCCGCTCAGCCGCGACGCAGAAGTCGAGCTCATCCCCTGGCATGCCGATGAGGCCGCCTGGATCTACCGCCACAGCATGTCGCACGTGTTGGCGCAGGCCGTGCTGCGCCTCTTCCCAGACGCGCAACTGGCCATCGGCCCGGCCATTGACGACGGCTTCTACTACGACTTCGACGTGGCCGAGCCGTTCACGCCCGAAGACTTGCAGAAGATCGAGCGCGAGATGAAGCGGGTCGTCAAGCAAAACCACAAGTTCGAGCGGATCGATGTGCAGCGCCAAGAAGCGGAAGAGCGGGTCGCCAACGCCCCGTACAAACAGGAGATCCTCGCCGACTTGGCAGCAGACCAGCCCTTGTCCTTTTACAAAGATGGCGAGTTCATCGACTTGTGCCGGGGGCCGCACATGCTCGGCACTGGACAAATCAAGCACTTCAAGCTCCTGAGCGTGGCTGGAGCCTATTGGCGCGGCGACGAGCGCCGCAAGATGCTGCAGCGCATCTACGGCACGGCCTTTGCCACGCGCGAGGCCCTCGACCACCATCTGGCAATGCTGGAGGAAGCCAAAAAGCGCGACCACCGCACCCTGGGCAAGCAACTGGAGTTGTTCACCTTTGACGACGAAGTGGGGCCGGGCTTGCCCCTGTGGCTGCCGAAGGGAGCGGTGCTCATCGACGAGCTGGAGGACTTGGCCCGCAAAACCGAACGCGCAGCCGGCTATCAGCGCGTGCGCACACCGCACATCTGCAAAGAGTCCATGTATCGGCGCAGCGGCCACTTGCCGTATTATGCCGAGTCCATGTTCCCGCCAATGGAGTTGGAAGGGGTCCAGTACTATCTCAAGCCCATGAACTGCCCCCACCACCACAAAATTTTCGCCGCGGCCCCGCGCTCGTACCGCGACTTGCCCCTGCGCTTGGCCGAATACGGCACGTGCTATCGCTACGAGCAGTCGGGCGAGTTATTCGGCTTGATGCGCGTGCGCTCGTTGCAGATGAACGACGCGCACATCTACTGCACTCTCGACCAATTTGAGGAGGAATTTCTCGCCGTCTGCCAGATGTATCTGCGCTATTTCGAGCGGTTCGGCTTGGAGAATTACCTGATGCGCTTGAGCACCCATGCGCCCGCGGGGCTAGGGGCCAAGTACGTCGATAATCCCGAGTGGTGGCTCCGCACCGAGGACATGGTGCGCGGGGCCATGGCGCGGGGCGGGATCAACTACGAGGAGGTGCCCGACGAAGCCGCCTTTTACGGGCCGAAGATCGATGTTGAAGTTTGGAGCACCATCGGGCGGCAGTTTACCATAGCCACCAACCAAGTTGATTTTGCCGTGCCCGGCCGCTTCGGCTTGACGTACACCAACGCAGCCGGCCAAGAGGAGACGCCCATCTGCATCCACCGCGCACCGCTGGGTACGCACGAGCGCTTCATCGGCTTCTTGATCGAACACTACGCCGGGGCCTTCCCGGTGTGGCTGGCCCCGGTGCAAGCGGTCGTGTTGCCCATTGCCGAGCGCCACGCCGAGTACGGAGGCCAGCTCCACCAGCAGCTTCTCGCCGCCGGGATCCGAGCCGAACTCGACGCGGCCAGCGAAACCCTCAACAAGCGCATCCGCCAAGCCCAGACGCAGAAGGTGCCCTATATGCTTATTGCCGGAGACCGCGAAGTTGAACAGGGCAAGGTGGCGATCCGGCAGCGATCCGGCGCACAACTCGACCCGCTCCCGCTAGCCGAAGCCGTCGCGCTGATCCGGGCTGAGATTCGCAGCTAGCGGTGCGCCATGTTCCACCGCATCCGCTACATCGCCGAAATCTTCTGGCAATTTCGCTACTATCTCCTCTGCACGGCGCTGGCACTCGCCTTTTGGGACACGGCGCTGATCAAGCCGTTCCGCTTCTTTGTGGTGCTGGTCCACGAGGTCAATCACGCGGCAGCGGCCCTGCTCACCGGCGGCGAAGTCCTCGAAATCCGCACCCATTGGAACGAGTCCGGGCACACCTTGACTAAGGGGGGCTTCTTCCCGCTGATTAGCGCGGCCGGCTACGTAGGGTCCGCGCTGTGGGGAGCCTTGCTGATGTACACCTCGCTTTATCCGCAGGCGCAGCGATTGGTGTTGCTGTGCGTTGGCGCGACCTGCGCGGGGATGACCCTGATCTATACGCCGCTGGCGGCCGGAGGCGTTGATTTCGCGTTGGGGATCGGCGGCGGGTTGGCTTTGTGCATCATGGCCGGCAAGTCGCGGCGGCTGGCGAGCATCGGCGCGGTGTGGATGGGGGTGATGCTGTGCCTGTACAGTCTCTACGACTTCCGCACCGACTTGTGGTACCATCCAGAACGGACGGACGCCGGGATATTATCGGACTATTGGGGCATAGATCCACTACAGATGCCCTATCTGGCGTATCTGATTGCCTTAATTTGGGTGTTGGTGTCGCTGTCGTGTATGTACCGAGCGATGCGCGCGGTGGCCCGGCAAAAAACGCGCCGCGGCTCGGCCTTGCAATCAACGAAGAAAGGAAACCCAACATGCGAATGAGTCGGCTTTTCAGCCAGACCTTGCGCGAAGTCACCGCCGACGTAGAAGTCGCCAGCCATCGGCTCTTGCTCCGCGCCGGCTTTATCCGCCCGCTGGCCAGCGGCATCTTCAGCTATTTGCCGCTGGCGCAGCGGTCCATGCGCAAGATCGAAGACATTATCCGCCGCGAAATGGACGCCATCGGCGGCCAGGAGATCACCATGCCGGTGGTGCATCCGGCCGAACTCTGGCAGCGGACCGGGCGTTGGTACGCCGTCGGCGCGGAGATGGGTCGCTTCCGCGACAAAAACGACCGCGACATGGTGCTGGCCATGACCCACGAGGAAGTCGTAGCCGACTTAGTCAGCCGCGAGATCAAATCCTACAAGCAACTGCCCCAGTTAGTCTATCACATCCAGACCAAGTGGCGCGACGATCCCCGCCCCCGCTCGGGCCTCATCCGGGTGCGCGAGTTCACCATGAAGGACTCCTACAGCCTCGATGCCGACTGGCCGGGCCTCGAAAAGCAATACCGCGCCCATTATCAGCGCTATTTCAACATCTTCCATCGCTGCGGCCTCGAGGTCCTGGCGGTGCGCTCGGACACCGGAATGATGGGCGGCGAACTGGCCCACGAATACATGTACCTGACCCCGATCGGCGAAGACACGCTGCTCTTGTGCGATGGCTGCGGATACGCGGCCAACCGCCAAATCGCCACCTTCGCCAAACAGCCCAACCCGGCCGAAGCACCGGCCGCGCTCGAGCAAATCGCCACGCCCAACACCACGACCATTGAGGCGCTGACCGCGCTGCTCGGCATCCCGGCGTACAAGACGGCCAAGGCACTCTTTAGGATGGCTACCGTTGGCGACGGGCAAGACAAAAAGGATGCGTTGGTCCTCGCAGTCATCCGCGGCGACCTCGAAGTCAACGAGACCAAGCTGGCCAACGCGGTCGGTGCCCTCGAAATGTGGCCGGCGCGAGAAGAGGAAATACGCGCCGTGGGGGCGGAGCCGGGCTATGGATCGCCCGTCGGCGTCGAAGGGGCCCTAGTCGTCGTCGATGACTCAGTGGCGTCCTCGCCCAACTTGGTAGCCGGTGCCAACGAGCCGGGCTATCACCTCGCCCATGTAAACTACGGCCGCGACTACACAGCCAACGTGGTCGCCGACATCGCCGCCGCCGGGCAGGGCGACGGCTGCCCTAACTGCGGCGCGGCCCTGCGCGAATCGCGCGGGGTGGAAGTCGGCAACATCTTCCAACTCGGCACCAAATTCACCGAGGCCCTCGGCGGTGATTTCCTCGACGCCGAGGGCAAAGCGCGGCCCGTCGTCATGGGGTCTTACGGGATCGGCGTGGGGCGGCTGCTGGCCTGTATCGCCGAGGAGCATCACGACGAAGACGGCTTGGTGTGGCCCATTGCCGTCGCACCCTACCAAGTCCACATCGTCCTCCTCGCCAAGGGCCAAGGCGCAGCGCAAGACGCGGGCGAACAACTCTACGCCGACTTGGCGCAGCGCGGCCTTGAAGTGCTGCTCGACGACCGCCGCGAAAATCCCGGGGTCAAGTTCAACGACGCCGATCTGATTGGGATTCCAGTGCGGGTGACGGTGGGGGATCGCGGGTTACAGCGGGGGATTGTCGAGGTCGTGCTGCGGCGCGAGAAAGAGCGGCGCGAAACACCGGCTGAGCAGGCGGCAGATTACATAGCGGAACAAGTGGAAAAGTTGCAACGCGAGTTAGACGAGCGCGTGGTAGCCGTGGAGTACTCAGGATAATGTTCGTCGAAGGCTACACCGACCAACTCAGCTACCAAGCCGGCCAACAGGTGTGCTTTCACGTATCCACCAGTGCGGATGAGTACGCGCTGGAAGTAGCGCGGATAGGTGCCGAGCGCGAAGTAGTATGGCGGCAGGATCGGTTGCCCGGAGTAGCTCCTCCAGTGCCCGAAGACGCTTCTGCCAACGGCTGCGGCTGGCCGGTTGCCCACGGCCTCAAAGTGCCGGACGACTGGCGCAGCGGATACTACGAGTTCGCGTTGCGCATTGAGGACCACGGCGGCAAGTTCGCGCGGCGGGGGCGACGCACAGCCGAGAGCCGAGGCTTTTTCATCGTGCGCCCGGCTGGCCCTACGGACGCGCGCATCCTCCTCCAGTTAGCCACCAACACCTACAGCGCCTACAACAACTGGGGCGGTTACAGCTTGTACGGCTATCACGGCCGCGGCGGCTTGCAAGGGCATCGCGTCTCCTTCGACCGTCCGCTGGCCGGGCTGTTCGACCGCTGGGAGCGCGACTTTGTCGAGTGGGCCGAGGCCGCTGGATACGCGCTCGACTACTGCGCCAACTCCGACCTCGAATGGCATCCCGAACTGTTGGCCAACTACCGGCTCGTGCTGAGCGTGGGGCACGATGAATACTGGTCGGCTCCCATGCGCGACCACCTCGAAGCCTACATTGCCGCCGGGGGCAACGTCGCGTTTTTCAGCGGCAACTCCGTGTGCTGGCGGGTCCGCAGCGAGGACGCGGGCCGCGCGTTAGTGTGCTGGAAGCAACAGTTCAACATGGACCCGGCCTACGCGGCCGGAGATTACGCGGACCTTTCGACTTTGTGGAGCCACCACCTCGTGGGCCGGCCAGAAAACGAGTTGACCGGCGTCGGCTTTCTCTACGGGGGGTATCACCTAAGCCACGGGCAATACATGGACGGGTCGGGAGCATTTACAGTCCATCGCCCGGAGCACTGGGTTTTTGCCGAGACGGGCTTGCAGCGCGACGACAGCTTCGGCGGCGAGCACACCATTGTCGGCTATGAGTGCGACGGCTGCGAGTACGCGTTGGTAGAAGGACTACCAGTACCCACCGGAACCTATGGCACCCCGGCGGACTTCACCATCTTATGCACCGCCCCAGCGCGATGGCATCCCGACGACAGCGCATGGTACGAACGCTGGGAAAAGGGCCGCGAGGGCGCGGCGGTCATGGGCCTTTACACGCGCGGCGGCACCGTGTTCACAGCCGGGACAACCGACTGGTCGCACGGTCTAAAAGGCGACGCGACGGTCGCCCAGATCACCCGCAACGTCCTCGATCGACTGAGCCGGTAGGGCGCTCGTCGCTCGATGTTATCTACAAGACGACAAGAAATCGGATTTATCTTTTTTATAGAGGCGACATATGAATGAACGGTATTTGGTGACAGGAGCACTCGGTTGTGTGGGGGCCTGGGCGGTTCGTCGACTGGTCCGCGAGGGAGTGCCGGTGTGGACCTACGACCTCGGCGGCGATCCCTACCGACTGAGAACGATCATGACGGACGAAGAACTGGCTCAGGTGCGACAAGTCGAGGGCGACATCGCGGCGCTAGACGAGTTCGAGCGAGTCGTGATCGACGGCGGTATTACGCACATCCTGCACCTAGCAGCCATGCAGGTGCCCCTAGTGCGGGCCGATCCAGTGCGCGGGGCCATGGTAAACGTCGTGGGCTCCACCGTCGTTTTTGAAACGGCCGCACGGCATCGCGACCAGGTCCAGAATCTCGTCTTTGCCAGCTCGTTTGGGGTGTACGGCGACCCGGCAGCGTACCCGCCGGGGCCGCTTGCCCACGACGCTCCGTTGCTGCCTCCGACGCTCTACGGGGTGTTCAAGCAGTGCAACGAAGGCACGGCGCAGGTCTATTGGCGGGAGCAGGCGGTACACAGCCTCGGTCTGCGCCCATGCGTAGTGTATGGCCCGGGTCGCGACCAAGGCTGGACCTCCACTCCGACCAAGGCCATGCTGGCCGCCGCGCTCGGTCGCGAGTACGAGATCACCTATGGCGGCACCCTCGTCTATCACCACGCCGATGATGTTGCTGCCGCCTTTATCGCTGCGGCCAAGGCCAAGCTAAAAGGCGCCCCAGTGTACAATCTAGGGGGCAGCACGGTCTCCATGGCCGAGATCGTCGCTGCAATCGAGGAGGTTATCCCCGAGTCGGCGGGCAAAATTGGCTTCGACCCGACGCCGCTGCCCCATCCTTCGAGCGCCGATGACAGCGCCCTGAATCAAGCCCTCGGACCGCTTCAGTATCGATCGCTGGTCCAAGGAGTCCGAGACACGGTCGAAGTATTCCGCACCGCCTTGGCGGCCGGTCGCCTCGACCTTGAGCGAGCACTGCGCCCTTAGCTCAGGGTGGAATTAAACGAAGAGCGGCCGCGCGATCATCCTCTGCCGGCGCAAAACTAGGACTCCACATCGCCTCAAAGTCGTTGTGGAGCACGCGCTGATTTTCGTCGAGACGCCGGGCGCGTCAATGGTTAGCTGGCCGGCCCTTCCCACTTTTCCCGTTCCCACTGCTTTTGCCCAATCCGCTCGACGTATTCCTCTCCCTTGTGCTCGGTCAGCCAGCCCTTGAGGGGCACGTCCGCATCGGTCGGCTGCCACCACCCTTTGACATCCACCCCATCGCCGAGCAATTGTCGGCGTATGGGACTACACTTGGCGAGAATCTCAGCGGGCATCAAGTTGTAGTCGAGGCCGCGCAGCCAGCGATAGCTATACCCTAAAAACAACACTTTCCGGGTCGTCTCCGAGGTATTGATTCCGCGCGCGTGCCACATCCGGCGGTCGAACAGCACGGCCGTGCCCGCCGGCACCTGCACCTGCATGGCCTCGGCAAAATCGGGCGGCTGATCGCGCTTGTGGCTTGTGGGGACGATCCTGATGCCCCCCCGATCCGGCTCGCTGATGTCGGTCAGCCAAAATCCGACCTTCAGCGACAATCTCGGGTGGGGACGCTCCATTTCGGGGACGGGTCGGCCGCCGTCCTGGTGCCATCCTCCGGGTTTCAGATTGATGCTGTTTTTGGCTTCGGGTGGGTAGTAGATCAAATGCGAGATATAGTGCTGGACATTCCAGCCGAGAATGTCCCATATCAGCGGGAACGTCTTGGGCCAATCGAGCAGTTCGAGAAAAACATCATCCTCGACGATAGTCCTGAACTTCGCCATCAGGGCTTGGGGGGCCAAGCCACGCGCCGCCCTTTCCTCGGCATCGACGCGGTCGCCAGCCGCCAAAAGCCGGCCCAGCATGTCGTCGTCGAGCGCATCCTCGACGACCAAATATCCCTGCTGCTCAAAATGATCGCGCTGTGCATCGGTCATGCAGTGCTGCAAGCAGCTTGGGTTCATGGAGAGCCTCTCTTGTGAGTTAGTAGCCAATCTCGCACGACATTTTGCGAACATAGGAATCTCATCACCGGTCCCGCCAAATTGCGACAGCAGCCTATTCATCCGCGAATTGCAAAATCTCTACCCGGACCGTATCCCATGTCTGTGAAATAGTTGCAACCAAATGGGCCATGCGATCCCAGACGAGCTCATGCACATACACATGCCGGGAAAGATGCCGGAAAGCGAGGTACTCGCTCAAACGCCGTCGTGCGTCCTCTGATATTACAGCCGGTCGCCTCTCCGTTTGGCGAGCAACCTGACTTAGCAATTCGGCATGCCAGCGTTCATCTTTGGGTTGCGTCGGCGATGCGCTCGAAAATTCGCTCAAGGCCGGTATAGAAAGAACTGAGAATTGCAGATAGGGCCACCAGACGCTCAAAGGATGGGGCCACATCAGTTGGAATTTGTATTAATGCAGAGGACTTGTCGAGTAGGGCATTGATTTGTTCGAGTTCGGCGACGATGTGTTGGTCGAGAGCCTCATCCCACATGTACGAGTTGGCCTTCTCGCTCGAGCAATTCTGCAATCCGAGTTTCGCGGTCCAAATCTATCAAACCTACAGGATAAGCGAGTTCTTCCATTAACCGACCCAGCAGACGATAGAAGTGGTTGGCTGGACAGCCACGGATGCCTATATCCAGACCGGCCTGCGACCCATGTCTTCTAACTGCGTTCGAGCCAAGTACAAACACATCTCGGCATCCCTCTTCCTTGCAGATATCCACCGCCCGAACCACATCAGCGCGATACTCAGCTGGAATCATTGGCTTCTTAGGACCGCCCATCCTGTCGAAGTTATCGGGGATCTTGCTCTCTCCAGCCATGAAGCCCAAGATGAGCTTGGTAACACCATTGATATTGCCAATACCGGCCCCTATCGTCTCCCAGCCTTGGAAGCTCCACAGCTCTACTTTCTCTTGTTTACTATAGAACTTGTAGTCTCCACAACACAAATTATACCCCAGAAGATCTGGTGTTGGGAAAGACCATACCACTGTCGGAGCAAGCACATCGTCGTCCTGCGAATAGATACATTCCATGCCACTGATTCTTGCCGCAGATTTTTCTAAGTCCAGATCCATAACGGCCGTTTTGGCCAGCAGGACGACTTTAGACTCGATCTCATTTTGTATTGCTGGATGCTGAATTTCGCGGAAGTGATCCCTCTGCAAAGGTCCGCTCTTCCTGAGCACTTGTCCCGATTTCTTGACCGCCAACTCGCAGTACTTCAGAAACTTTCTATCGCGCTCCTTGACCTCCCAAGACGCCATCTCCTCAACCAGCTTCAGGAGGCTACCAGCGGCCAAAAGCTCTACTGGCGTCTTTTCAAACCGTTTGGTCTTGACTACGCCCATTGGAATGAAAAGTTGCTGCCTACCGTCTGTATAATTGGGGACGGGCTTGCCACGCATGTCCATCAACATTGCCTTGACCGACTTTGATGGATCCAGCATCGAGACCCCAGGCATACGATATCTTAGATCAGGCTGCCCGTCCGTCGCGTCGCCAAGGGGTACCAATTCGTCTTCGGTTACAGATCGAGGAGGTATCACCTTGTAAAAGAGCGACGTACTTTTAATTTTACTGCGAATGTACTTTCCCGCCGCTTGATTAAATCTTTCTTGGCCTTCTGGGATCTGCAAGTCTTCAACCGTCAGATTTTTGAGAATCTCTTGGCCTTGCTGAAGTTCCGAATCTGTCATATCGCTTCTCCTAACTACATACAAATACCCACATTTTTAGGCGGGTATCTCCGTTGTAGAAATACCCACCTAACGTCGATTTTTACTGACGTTATGAAATGTAACAGGGGCTCGGGGGCTGTCAATCTAAAGTGCAAGAAAAACCCAAACATCCAACGCCCCTACCTCCCCCACTCCTCTTCCGGCACCTCCGAATAATCCTGCGGCTCGTAGCCAATCGCCCTCTTGCCGTGTTCAATGTCGTAGAGCGGCCAATTGCTACCCGACACCCCAAAGACGATTTCGAACTGCACGCCCGGATGAATCAGTGCCTGCTCAAAAACCCGGACGCAATCGCCGTGGCTGAGGTGGTGCGGATGTTGGGGCTGGTCGCGCTCGAGGTTGAAATTGCCGATGCGCACACAGACGAATTCCATGTCGTGCTGATGGGCAAAAGAGTGGGCGAGTGCCTCGCCGAAAATTTTGCTGACCGTGTAGATACCCACCGGCGTGGTCGTCATATCAACGGTGCGGTGGATCGTGCGCGGATAGAGACTCAAGACGCCGGCGCGGCTGGCGTAGGCGACGCGCTTGACGCCGTTTTGCCGAGCGGCCTCAAAGACGTTGTACGTGCCGATGAAGTTGCCCGGTAGCATGGTCTCCCACTCGTTGCCGCCAGGCAGACCCCCAATGTGGGCAATCGCGTCCATGCCGCACGTAGCTTTTAACACAGCGTCGAAGTCCGCGAGATCGGAGACGACCGTATCGGCGAGGTCGGGCATGGGCACGCGGTCGTGGCCGCGCACTTGGTGGCGCACTTGCATGCCGCGGGCTACAGTAGAGCCGACGCGACCGGCTGCGCCGGTTACGAGTACGCGCATAGCACGTTCCTTTCTTTAAGCTCGGTTTTCCACTGAGTTCAGGAAACGCGGGATCCGCGCTCAGCGCCCAAACGCCACCACAAGCAGACGATCACCAAAAGAGTTAGCAGCAACAGAATGCCGGCTTGCAACTGATAGGCCGGTGCCGACAGCGCCCCGAGGCTCTTGACTTGCGAGAGCACTGAGACAAATCCCAGCAATACGTAGGCGAGGAGGTTGTTCCGCAAGAGCAAGACGACAGCGGCTACCACAAAGCCAATGCTGGCGACAAACGTCGCCAACTCAAAGAGGAACTCGTCAAAGTGAACGGCATTGCCGCCAGACACAATCAAGCCCACCCCCAAGCCCACCACGACTGCGTAGAGCTTCTTTTTTATGACCACGCGACCATAGTAAAGCACCAAGCCAACGATGATCGGGAGGAAGATGGCGTTTGTTACGCCGTTGTACAGGGTATGCCAAAAGGGCCAATACTGGTCCAATCCAGTGGGCAACCCAAAGCCGATACTCGGATCGGCGGCGATGAATCGGCTCTCTACGTAGCCGCGCAAGTGTTGCCACGCCTCGCTGGCGACGAGAATCAGCGAGACCGCGATCACCGCGTCGCGGAATTCGGGTACGCGCCGCGCAGACCGCAGGCACGCCGACCAGTCTGGATAGAGGCTGGTGGCCAAGCCGAGGGCCGCGAGCATCACCAAGCCGAGACCCAAGCCGCCCAAGGCCATGCTGAGTAGCTGGGTAATGGTAAAGATCGGCAGCGTGAGGCGGGTGTCGTAGGCCCGTTCGACAACCGACAGGCCATTGAGAAATTCGAGTAAGAAGAAGGCCGAGGCGACCGCGGCAATTTTGATCAGCGGGGACCAAACTAGGCCCGCGGTCCGCACCCGGCGCACGAGCAGCCACAGGCCGTGCAGCACCACGGCGGCAATCAAGACGATGAGCAAGCCGGAAAGCGCGGTTTTGAGCGTGGTGCTCTCTTGGCGTACGCGCCGCCAATCCTCGGGCACTTTGAGAAAGCGGTAGATGGCAACCGGCTCGTCGCCCGCAATGTTGACCCGCACTCGGTAGCGCAGTTCATCGACGTTGCGCGCGTCGCCTTCAACCGCTTCAAAGACGAAGCGGTGATCGCGGCGGTTGGGCAGCTTTTCCGACGAGGATTCCTTGAGCGCCAACTGCTCGACCGCAAAGCCGTAGGTCCGCAGGTGCTCGACCGCTATGGCTTGGGCTTGGGCCTCTTCGAGATCCGCGCCCTCGGCCTCTTCGGCCAGCAGGTGATTGATGCTGTAGAGAGAGCCGTCTTCGGGATGGATGGCGACCTGGTACTCCTCCTTTTCTCCGTAGCGGAAAAAGCGCGTCACCCACAAGCTGGCCAACAGATCGGCTTGGTACAGGCGATTGACCACGGCCACGGAGTCTCGCTCCAAGATGTAGCGAATCGCCATTCGGTCTGGTTGGTTTTGATAATAGGTGACCACCTCGTATGCCGAGGCGTCCGCGCCGGTCGCCTTTAGATGCTCAATGGCCTTGGCCTCGGCCTCGGCCCGCGTCAGCCGGACATCGACAAAATCGAGCGGCTTCTCGTAGTCGAGGGCGAAAAAACCCAGCGAGACCCCGACCACCGCAGCAGCCCAACCCACCCGCCGCTTGGACAGCGGGGTATAGGCAAACGTGGGGGCCGGGGCGGTGGGCTGTTGCGCGGTAGGCTCGGCCGCGACGGCTTCCGCGGCCGGGGGTGCCGCGCTTTTGTTGAGCAAGGGCGTTGGGTCGGCAAAGCGGCGCTGCCGCAGGTAAAGCACGAGAGCCACCGCTAAGGGCAGTAGCAGCAGGCCCGCCGACAGGGCCGCTGAAACCACGAAGTAGCTGTTGGAAGAGCGAAAGAGAATCAGCGACGTGTACAGGGCGTCAATCGTGTAGTGCCATACGAGGGGGGCCAGGATCCCAAAGCGAAGAAAAACATAGCCGACGACAATACCGGCGATGCCCACCTCAACGCCGCGAATGTAAAAGGGCTGTTGCGGGTAGTTGGCGTGAGCAAATCCCCATATAAGACCCGCGATGACGACCGCAACCCAGCGGAACTTGAGGTATTTGTGCAGGAAGGGAATCGAAAAGGCCCGCGAGATGAACTCCTCGGAGACCGCGGGCATAAAGCCGATCAACAGCACCATGATCCACGGGATATAGGTGTTGACCATCTCGCGGTAGGGAATGTCCGCCGGACTCCATGCGCCGAATTGCTCGGCTGTGATGTAAAAGAGAACTTGATAGGCCAAGAAAGCGGGGGTCATGGCCAAGCCGAGAATAGTGCCGAGGAGAAAGCGCTTGGTGCGCAGGCCCGCTGGCGTAAACTGACTCCCGATCTGAATTTGGTCCGCGCAGTATCGTCGGTACAAAGGCTCAGCCGCCGCCGTGAGAAAGAAGATGAGAATGCCTTGGGCGGCCGCGGCGAACAGACTGTTGAGCAACTGGCGCGTCAAAAAAGACCCGTAGGTATCGGTCGTGTCGTAGTTAAACGCGGTCAGCGGTAGGTTGTTGAGTTCGGCCAGCAGCGTCAGCACCGCGGCAATGGCTCCGAAAATCGCCGCGGTTTTCCAGCGGATGTCTCGGGCGCGGACCCCGCTAAAGAACGAAACCAGCATCGCCAGTATGGTTAGGAAAAGTAAGGTCCCGGCCACCAAACCCGTGGTCTCGTTGTGCGACCGCAACTCGGCGTAGTCGCGCTCCCACGCCTCGGGAATTTTGAGATACTCGCCAAAGCCGCCGATCTGGTCGCCTTGCAGCCGCACGTAGAAGCGATAGTAAGCATCGCCAACGGCAAAGCCGCGCAGTTTCCAGCTAAAGGTATGGTCGATGCGGTTGGGTCGCTCCTGAGTCTGCGCCTCGGCGAATTCGAGCGCGGCGAGCGAGCGGCCCAGCTCAACCGTGAGAAAGGTCTCGGCCAAGCGGCGGGCTTCGGCTTCGGCCAAGCGCGCGCCGGGCGCTTCTTCCTCGATGAGATGGCTAAAACTGACCAGCGCGCCAGCCGTCGTAACCGTGGCTTGGAACTCCTCCTTTTTCAGCTCCCGCACCCAGCGGTTGCTCCAGCGCCACAACTGCACGGGATCGCCAATGACCTGCGTCGCCCCCTCGAGACCCAACTCGCGCTCGAGGAAGGTCTTGGTCTGCTTATCGAAGTGGAAAATGGCACTGTGGCGGTAGTCGGCCAGATCAAAGCCGCGGGCCGCGATAAAATCGGCCGCTTGCCCCTTGGCCTCGTCGCGGGTGACGCGGAAGTCAATGGAGGCTTCGGGAAAGGCCCGGTAGAAGTAGTGAACTCCAACGGCCAAACTAACGGCGGCAATGAGCACACAGCCGCCGATGAAGGCGAGGTCTTTTCTCGTGAGTCTTGTTTCCATCTGTCGTAGGCAGGGTTTTAACTGTGGCGGGGACGACTTCGTTCCGTTCAACATAGTAATAGCCTATGACGCAGACAAACCCCCGCATTGACGCGCCCAGCGGCATTTGTTAGTGGTTAGTGGCCGGTGGCCGGTGACCGGTGACCCGTCCCGACCCGTCCCTGATAGTAGTCAGTGGACGGTGACCAGTGACCTGTCCCGACCCGGCCCCTGATAGAGCGGGAAAACTGACCACTGACCACTGACCACTGACCACTGACCACTGACCACTGACCACTGACCACTGACCACTGACCACTGACCACTAACCACTAACAGAGGAGCACGCAGTGCCAGCAAAAAAACAAGAACACTTTCGCGTCGGTGTCATAGGATACGGCGGCGCGTTCAACATGGGTCGGTTGCACTTGACTTCCATGGCCCAAAACGAAGGCGTAGCAGTCGCCGCTGTTTGCGAACTGGATGCCGAGCGGCGTCAAGTAGCCCAAGAGGACTTCCCCGGCATCAAAACCTATGGCCGCGTCGGCGCCATGCTGCGCAACGCGAACTTGGACTTGGTGACGATCATCACCCCGCACAACACGCACGCCAAGCTCGCAGTGCAGTGCCTCGACGCGGGAGTCCACGTAGTCTGCGAGAAACCCCTTGCCATCACCAGCGCCGAAGTCAAGCGCATGCAGGCGGCCGCCAAAAAGAACAAGGTCCTGATCTCGACGTTTCACAACCGGCGCTGGGACGGCGATTTTGTGGTGCTGCGCGACCTAATTCTCAAAGAGCAAATCATCGGCCGCGTCTTCCGCATCGAAACCGGATTTTACGGCTACGGCCAGCAGGGAACTTGGTGGCGCTCCAATCGCAAAATCTCCGGTGGGGCCATCTACGACTGGGGCGCGCACTTTACGGATTGGATTTTGAATATCGTCCCGGAAAAAATCATCTCGGTCAGCGGCTATCAAGTCAAAAATCCCGCGTGGAAAAAATACGACAACGAAGATCACTCCGAGTACACGCTGCGCTTCCACAGCGGCTGCACCGTCACCCTGACCATGTCCAACCTGTCGATGAGTCCGCGGCCGCGCTGGCGGGTGCTGGGCACACAGGGCGCGATCGAGGACGTGGACGGCAAGTTTCTCGTCAAAACCCTGTTCAACGGCCGCCAGATGAGCACTGAGGTGCCCTTCGCCGAGTCCAACTGGGACGCGTACTACGAAAACATTTTCGCGCACTTGCGGGGCCGCGCCGACCTCGTCATCACCCCTGAATCCGCGGGCCGGGTCATCGGCGTCCTCGAAGCCGCCAACATTTCGGCCACACGCGGATCAGTGCCCATCGCGCCAGCCTTTGTCTGAGCGAGCACTGCCTCGTCTCCGCCCCTCGGCGCCACTGTCCGCGCTCTTGGGAATCGGTTGCCGCTCCGGCACCACGGTCGTCGGCCTGTCTGCCGTGCGCCGCGCCAAGGGGCTGGCCTTTGTCTTTGCCAGCAGCGCGCTCGCACAGCGGACATTGCGCGAGCTCGCGCGCTTGGAGCGCGGCGGTACGCGCGTCTTTCAAGTACAGACCATGGAACTGTTGACGCAGGGCTTTGGCCGCACGGACGCCCACGTGATTGGCGTTTTGCGCGGCGATTTGGCTCGTGGATTGGCTGAGCACCTAGAGGAGCAAACGCCATGATCCTATCGGTAGTTTGTCGGACGAATTTCAACCGCACCGCGGTCGCCTGACCGATGTCTTGGGAAATCGAGCGCAAGTACCTCGTCGCCGACCGCTCTTGCCTCGACCAGCGAGTGGGCGTCGCCTTGCGGCAGGGCTACATTCCCACCCAAGACGGCGGAGTGGTGCGAGTGCGGATCGAGGGCGAGCGGGCGGTGCTCACGCTCAAAGGGGCGACCAGCGGCATCGCCCGCCGCGAGTACGAATGCGAAATCCCGCGCCAAGACGCCGAGGGCATCCTAGCAACCCTGTGCCAACGGCCCCTCATCGAAAAGACGCGCTACACTCTGACTTGGGCGGGCAAGGTCTGGACCATCGACGTGTTTTCTGGCGAAAACGAAGGATTGGTACTCGCCGAAGTCGAACTGAGCAGCCGGGACGAGGTTGTGGCGAAGCCGCCCTGGGCGGGCGTCGAAGTATCGGGCGATCCGCGCTATTACAACGCCAATCTCGTGCGCAATCCCTATTGTCAGTGGTCAGTGATCAGGAAGCAGTAGTCAGTGGTCAGTAGTCAGGAAGCAGGAAGCAGGAAGCAGTTTCCTCGCCCTGTCAGGGGACTGACCACCGGCCACTATCAAGGGACGGGACAGGCCACCGGCCACCGGCCACTGACCACTATCCCCTACCCCTCAAAAAGCATACTCAAGTCCAACGCCGGTGCCGAATGCGTCAGAGCGCCAATCGAAACAAAGTCCACACCCGCGGCCGCGACCGCCCGCACGGTCGCCAAGGTATAACCGCCCGTGGCCTCAATCTCAACGGCGGGATTGTCAGCGCGAATGAGTGCTACGGCCCGGTGCAGAGTCGGCGCGTCCATGTTGTCGAGTAGGATGCGGTCCGGGCCGCCCGTTAGGGCCTCGGCGACCTCCGCGAGATTTTCGGCTTCCACGTAAATCGGCGCTGCTTGGGCCCGCGCCGCGCGGATGGCCGCGCCAACGCCACCCGCGGCCGCAGCGTGGTTTTCCTTGATCAGCACGGCGTCGTACAGCCCCATGCGGTGATTGACGCCGCCGCCCAAGCGCACAGCCCACTTCTGCAAGTGCCGCCAGCCCGGCGTGGTTTTGCGCGTGTCGGTGATGCGCGTGGCCGTGCCGCTTAGAGCCTCCACATAGCGATGAGTCAGCGTGGCCACGCCCGAAAGCTGTTGCAGGAAATTGAGCGCGGTGCGCTCCCCGGCCAAGAGTGCGCGCGCACGGCCCTGTAAGCGGACGAGAGTCTGTCCCTCGGCGACCCCATCCCCGTCGGCCACTTCAGCGCACACGGCAATGCTCCGGTCGAGACGCGCGAAAACCGCACGGGCGACCGCCATGCCAGCGACGACGCCGGCTTGGCGCGCGATGATGCGTGCGCGTGCCTGGGCATCGCGCGCCACAGTCCAGGCAGCGGTCCGGTCGGCTTCTACATCTACAGTACCGAGATCTTCCCGCAGGGCTAGGTCAATGAGCGGGTCATAGGCGGCGGGCGGTGGAGCGGCGTGATCTGTAGCCATTTTTCTCCCAAAAAAGTTGCTGATTTACGCTGCACGACAAATGTACGCAAAGTCCAATCACGCCGCTGACATTAGACAGAAAATGCCCGGCGATCTATGTTTTTTTGCATGGCCACGCTCGTCCACGTCACGCACGAAGCCGTGCAGCAAGCCGGTGGCATCGGCGCGGTTCTGCGCGGCCTAATCACCGCCCGCAGCTACCAACGCCATTGTCAGCGCACCATCCTACTCGGCCCCTTAACCGACCCCGCCAGTGCCCAACCGCTCGGCCCAGATGGCGAGATACTCTACGATGCGAGCCGCAGCATCCGCGCCGCCGATGTCGCCGACCGGCTCAGCGCGGTCGAGCGGGAGTTTGGCGTACGGCTGGTCTATGGGCGGCGCTTGCTGACCCAAGGCGGACGCCAAGCGGCACCCGAGGTTCTGCTAGTGGACGTGAGCCACCCGCCCGAGCGGCTAAACCAATTCAAACGCGACCTATTCCTCCAGTTTGGCCTCGAATCACACCGCTACGAACACCACTGGGAATACGAGCAATACCTGCGCCTAGCCGAGCCGGGTTTCGCGGCGGTGCGTTCCCTAGTTGGAGACGCGCCCTTCCTGCTGTTGGCGCATGAATTCATGGGGTTGGGAACCGCCTTCAGAGCCATGCTGAGCGATGCGGCGTGCAAGACCCTATTCTACGCGCACGAAGTGGCCACCGTGCGGCCCTTAGTGGAGGAACACCCCGGACGCGACATTGCCTTTTACAATGCGCTGCGCCAAGCGCGGGCAAACGACCAGTACCTAGCCGATCTATTCGGCCCGCAAGACGGCTATTTCAAACACGCGCTCGTCAGCCAAGCCTGGCGTCTCGACGCGGTCCTCGCGGTCGGCGATTGGGTCGTGGAGGAGTTGCGCTTTCTCGGGCCGGAATTCGCCGCTTGTCCCATCGACCTCGTGTACAACGGAGTGCCAGCCGCCGAGTTGTCCACAGCCGAGCGCGAGGAAGCGCGCAAAAAGGTCCAAGCCAGCGGAGCCGCGCTCTTGGGTTGGACCCCGGACCTGATCTTCACGCACGTCGCCCGCCTAGTCGAGAGCAAGGGCTTGTGGCGCGATTTGCTGGTGCTCGAACACCTCGACCCCTTCCTCTGGGAACGCGGCCAACGGGCCTTGCTTATCGCGTTGGCTACCGAAACCGGTCGCCGCGATCCCGAGGACGTCCAGCGCATGGCCGCGTACGGTTGGCCGCTGGTCCACCGCGAGGGGGGAAGCGATCTCAGCAGCGGCGAGCTAAAATTCGACCTTTTAGTCCGCGCCTTTAACGCGCGTACGCGCGCCGTCAAAGCCCTTTTCGTCAATCAATTCGGCTGGGATCAGCAAAGCTGCGCGTTCCTGCCGGCCAACGCCGAGTTCGCCGACTTGCGCCGCGGTAGCGACGCCGAGTTCGGGCAGTCGATCTACGAGCCTTTCGGCATTGCTCAAGTCGAGTGCTTGAGCGCTGGCACCATCAGCGTGGTCAGCGATGTATGCGGCTGCCGCGGCTTTGTCCGCCAAGCAGCCGGCGAGGCCGGATTGGACGGCTTTATCGAAGGGGCCTATACCCAACTCGACGCGGCCGACCGCGCCGACCAACCGATTGGAGGGCGCGAACGCACACAGGCCGAAGCATGGCAAAGTCAGGCGGTAGCCAGCACCTTGGCCAGCGAGTTGTCCGCCGGCGCGACCGGCCGCAAAAAACGGCGGGCCGAAGGCTACGCCGCAGCCCAAAAGATGAGTTGGGAGCGCGTGGCCGAGGATAGGCTGTTGCCCGTTTTGCGGCGGCTGGAGCAGGGGCTGGTGATCGCCCTCGCCCTCTCGCTTGGCGGCTGCATGCCTTTTATCGGCGCGCCGGACCAAAGCCTTCAACTAGCGCGTGCGGTCCAAGACCTCGTGGAAATCGTCGCGGTCCGGGAAGGCGAGATCGACTGGCTGGGCTTGCGCGACCCCGCTGGCGTGCAGACCGAGGAAACCAAGGTGCTCGACAACTACGTGCTGTCCGCGCTGATGAGAGCCGAGGTCGCGGTGGGGCTGATCGATACGACCGGGCGACGCTGGCGCGGCGAGAAATTCGTGGACCTAAAGCCAGGGGGGCATGCCGCGCTCGCGTTGGGTGGGCGGCTCCAGGCAGACGCCCCGTGGATGTACGTGCGGATGTTTTTAGTCGAGCGAGCCAGCGGCCAGCTCGTGGCAACTCGCACCACCCGCATCTGGGCGCGAGACGTGCGCCAAGAACTGACCGCGCACCAGCTTGGAACCCGTGCGAGCGATGGGCCAATCGAAGTGGAACTACACCTGATTGCCAAGCGCGAAGAAGGAGGCGTCGCCCAAGCTGTCGAGCTAACCGAGGGCGCACAGTTGCAGCAAGGCGACCAGCTACAGCTGCGCTTCAAGCTAAGCCGCGACGCCGAAGTCCACGCCTTTCTGTGTAGTTCTACCGGCGCGCGCGAGACCTTGTTTGACGAACAATTCGTCTATTCGGGCATCGTCCAATACGCCCCCGGCGAGAACGAGTGGATCACCTTCAACGAGCTCGATCAAGTCTATACCTTGTACTTTCTCACCGGGCCGCGGCTACTGGCCGAGAATGCCGAGCCGTTCTACGAGCAATTCGCCGCGCTAGTCCGCGATGGCCAGCTCAACCGCTTCGCCGGGCTAGAACAGCTCGACAAGGCCCTGATCGAATTTCTCCAGCACCCCGACCCCATCGAAGTTTTGCGCGGCGACGAGGACCTGGCCCTAGGCCGGCCAGAGACCATCGTGTACGAAGACGGCAACACCCTGTCGAGCCAAGCGGCAATCCTCACCGGCACCCCGGTGCTGGTACGCGCCCTCAGTTTTTCCATCCCGTAGCTCCTACAAAACCGCGGCCACCGAGGCGCAGAAGTAATCGAGGTTGTCCTCGGTCAGGCCAGCGACGTTGATGCGCCCTCCGGCTACGATGTAGATCGCGTACCGCTCCCGCAGCACCTCGACCTGCTCGGCATTCAAGCCCGAAAAAGAGAACATCCCCCGCTGCCGCTCGACAAACGAAAAGTCGCGCTCCACGCCTTGCTCGCTGAGCCGCGCGACGAGCCGTTGGCGCACGCGATTGATCCGCTCGCGCATCTGCGCCAATTCGCCCTCCCATTGGCGGCGCAGCACCGCATCGCCGAGGATTTCACAGACTATGGCCGCCCCGTGGGCCGGGGGATTGGAGTAACTAGTCCGGGCGGCGACTTTGAGTTGGCTCAAGGCCCTTTCCGCGGCATGGGCGTCCGCGGCGATCAAAGTCAGGGCGCCGACGCGCTCGTTGTACAGGCCGAAATTCTTGGAAAAGGAACTGGCCACGAGCAGCTCGCAGCCCGCGTCGCAGATCGCCCGCAGACCCGTTGCATCCTCTTGCAACCCATCGCCGAGCCCCTGATAGGCAAAATCGACTAAGGGCAGCAGGCCGCGCTCGGCAACGACCTTAGCAATCTGCCGCCAAGTGTCCGGGGTGGGGTCGCAGCCGGTGGGATTGTGGCAACAGCCGTGCAGCAGCACCACGTGGCCGGAAGGGATTTGCCCGAGTGCGGCGAGCAAGGCATCCGCGTCCACGCTGTTGGCACCGCCATCGAAATAGGGGTAGGTCTCGACCGGTAGGCCGGCCGCGGCAAAAATTTTGGGATGATTGGCCCAAGTCGGCTCGCTGATCCACACGGGCCGGCCGCCCAAGTTCTGGGCGAGAAAATCACCGGCTAGACGCAAGGCTCCAGTGCCGCCGGGGCTTTGCACGGTGACGGCGCGTTGGGCGGCCTCGTGTCCGACGCCCAACATGAGCGCCCGCACGGCCGCGCCGTACTCTGCGCTGCCCTCAATGCTCAAATAGCTCTTGGTTTTTTCCGCGGCCAACACGCGCTCTTGCGCCGTTTGCACCGCCGCCAAAACCGGCGTCTGGCCGCGCGCATCCTGATAGACGCCAACACTCAGGTTGATCTTGTTTGGATTCGCGTCGCTCTTAAACGCCGCGCTCAACCCCATGATAGGGTCGGCCGGCGCCATTTCTAACTGCTGAAACATAGCATTCCTTTCTTAGTGGTCAGTGGTCAGTGGTCAGTGGTCGGTGGTCAGTTCTCCGATCCTACGGGTCACGGGGCACGGGCCACTGGCCACTGCCTACGCTGCGTACACACTCCGCCCCGCGCCATAGTACGCGTCGTATATGTGCTCAAACACAGCCGTTGTCTTTTGCGCGAATAGTTCTCGTGTATAAACTGTTGGCAAGCCCTCGTCTAAAAACCGCTCGATCGCAACGCGCACCTCGGCCCGGGACTGCTGCCGTTTGCGCCAATCTAAGGCCAGTTTCTCCGCCTTCAAGGTCGCCAACAACGTCTGCGCCGTTGCCTTAACCTTTTTCCGCTCGGCATCGCTCAGGTCGATCTGCGGCTTGGTCAACAGGTCAAAAACGGCCAGTTCTTCTTCATCCAGTCGCTCGCTAACACCGCGCTGTTCTTCATTGCTCAAGGCTTGAGCAAAGTTCACCAATTGCCGTAAAAACTCCTCGGCATCGAGGCTACCCGCGTTATAAGCGTCAATTAGGGCCTGAAATTTTTCCTTGAAATCCGTGCGCGTGGGATTGAGCCTCACGAGTCGTAGCAACTTTCGCTCTACGTTCCACCGGAATCGCTCGTTGATGGTCTGTATGCGAAGGCTCGCAAATACTTCTGACAGTTTTTCAACGTCTAATTGGCTCAGGTCCGTCGAATAGGGCTTGCTTTCTTTAGAAATGCTGTAGCCCGCCGCTACAATCGAATCGTCGAGTATGTCTTCCACCGGCTGCATCACCAGCCCAATGTTAGCTGACGGCACGAGCGCGCGTATTTTGTCGGCGATGATCTGCACGGGCTTCACCTGCGCGGCCAATTCGCCCGCGCCCGGGTCTGGCAAAACGGCCTTGTAAAGCCGACCAACCCTGTTGGCCAAGTCGAGATAACGCCGCTTGATAGCTTGGGGGGCGACCATCGCTTCCACGGCCTGGTCGAGCAACCGGATGCGGGCAAATTCCGCGGCTCTTTGGATGGCGGTCAAGTCCACGCCTTGCTGCCGACACAAATCGCTCGTCTCGGTCAACACTTGCTGCAACGCCGCGGCCAACGCGGCCTTGTCTCGCACGGGCTCGTCGCGTGCGTTACCCGCGCCGTAGATGGCCAAGGCGCGTTCCAAGTGGCGAAACACGCCGACGTAATCCACGATCAGGCCATGGGTCTTGCCGGGATAGACGCGATTGGCGCGGGCGATGGTTTGCATCAGAGTGTGGTTGCGCATGGGCTTGTCGAGGTAAAGCGTCGAGCAACTCGGCACGTCAAACCCAGTTATCCACATGGCGCAGACCAATACGAGACGCAAAGGATCGCCTGGGTCCTTGAACTTCGTCTCCAAATCTTCGGCCATCATGCGCTGGCGATGCGGGCGAATATCCAGCCCCTTAGCGGCTAAGTCGGCCATCTCGTTCTGCCCCGGCGACACCACGACCGCCATGTCCGTTTCTTCCATCCAAGCAATGCGCTCTACGGCTGACCGCTCTTTCCAGTGCTTCTGAACCTTATCGTACATGCGCACGGCCGTAGCCTTGTCAATGCAGATCATCATCGCCTTGCCGCGAAAGCCGCGCCCGACAAAGTGCTCAACCACATCCTCGGCGATGGCCTCCAGCCGCTCGTCGCGGGTGATCAGGTGATATTGACGGGCGAACTCGTGCTCCAGCTTTTTCTCTTGCGCGTCGTCCAACGTCGCTTCTTCCAGTAGCCGCGCTAGGTCGTCGTTGAGATCGTCGTTGGTCAGTTGCAAGTTGGGAATGCGGTTTTCGTAGTAGAGCGGTACGGTCGCGCCATCGGCTACGGATTGCTGAAAATTGTACACGCTAACGTAATCGCCAAACACTTGCCGCGTCTTTTCCTCGCCCGCGATCAGCGGCGTCCCGGTAAAGGCCATAAACGCCGCGTTGGGCAAGGCCGTGCGCATGTTCAACGCGAGCGTGTCGTATTGACTGCGATGGGCCTCGTCGGTGATGACGATGATGTCGCTGCGCTCTGAGAGGACGGAGTGCGCCTCGCCTGCTTCCGTGCGGAACTTGTGAATCAAGGTGAAGACATAGCGGTGATCTTCTGTGAGCAACTGCCGCAGATGTTGGCTGCTGTTAGCTTGAGCACGGCCTTCGGTGACCACGCCAGATGCGACAAAGTGCTTGTAGATTTGCCCGTCTAATTCTCGGCGATCAGTGACGAGCACAAAGGTCCAATTCCCCGGCACTTTGCGGAGCACCTTTTGCGTGAAAAACATCATGGACACGCTCTTGCCGCTGCCCTGCGTATGCCAAAATACGCCCAATTTGCGGCCACCCTGCAGCGCGGCGAGCGCCTTGTTGACGCCCAAATACTGATGGTTTTTGGCCGTGAGCTTGATCGTCCCGCCGGCCACGTCTTGGAAAAGCGTAAAGTTTTCCACCAAGTCCAAAAGCCGCGCCGGTTCGCAGACCCCGCGCAGCATGGTTTCCAATGAGACGCGCCCTTCTTCGCTTTCGCTGGCGACCTTTTTCCATTCCGCGAAATGTTCCCATTCGGCGGTTATGCTGCCTACGCGGCTTTCGCTGCCATTGGAGAGGATGATTAGCGCGTTAGCCCAAAAGAGCTGGGGAACCGTGTCTTTGTAGTCGCGCAAATTGTCGGTATAGGCTGTTTCCAAGCGGCGATGCACGGCCTTGAGCTCGATCAATACCAGCGGCAGGCCATTGACAAAGCCGACCAAATCGGCGCGGCGTGCGTGCATTTCACCGACGATGCGGAATTGTGTACAGAGGAGGAAGTCGTTGTTGGCCGGTTCGTTCCAGTCGATCACGCGCACGGTTTCCACTGTTTCGCCGTCGTCCGCCGGGGCCGAAACGTTTGTACGGACGCCGTTTTTGAGTAGGTAATAGATCGCGCGATTCGCTTCCACCATGCTCATTTGCGCCCGGTCGCGGGTAATTTCGGCGACAGCTTGTTCGATGGCTTCGGGCGGCAGATGCGGGTTGAGCCGCTTGAGGGCTGGGCGCAAGCGAGCGGTGAGCATAGCGTCGGATGACGTTTCGCGCTTGAGGTCTCGACCCCGGGCCGTCTCCCAGCCTAGTTCGGCCAGCAGTTTAATGGCCGGCTGTTCGACGAGCGCGTCTTCGCTGTAGCCGCTCATGCGTTTTCCTTTTTAACCGACAGATACCGCTTGTTGGGGTCGTAGGTACTCTTGCCGATCATGACGACTTCACCTGCCTTAATGAGGCGAGTCGGAACAACGCGCCCTTGATGGCGGACGAGCAAGCTCAGGTTTTCCGCCGTGCGCTCGTTCCATTTGCGCAACCCGGCAAACAACCCGGACACAACCTGGACATCCAGCTTGTCCGGGTTGATGTCCGGAATCGGCTGCTCGTCAAAACTTAGCTGGGGGCGATGCGTCTTTAGCAACATCGTCTGCGGGAGTAGTGGTATGAATTGTATTCATTTTTTCAAACAATGCCTGTAAGTGCGGCAGATACGATCTCACCTTGTTGTAGTGGTCAATAGCTTGCTGCTCGTCGTATTCATGGGCGGTGGCATTGCGAGCATTTTTAATTGCGATCCATGTTTGATCGTCGTCAATCAATTTACTGTCAAACGCCAATTCGATCAATTTTCTAGTGTTAAACTCGTACTCTTTGATCTTCTCCTTGGGGAGAAAATCTGTTTCCACGCAGTAAACGAGCAGCGTGTCCATGAGCAGTTCAAAAGCTATATTGAAGCGATGTACCACCGCATCCAACATGAACATGTCGTCATCAAGGGGTTGCCTTACTGCATCGTCAAGACGTTGCAAACAACGCTGACTATTGGATAAGTGGTTGGCTAGTTTTGTTTCGCTCATTCTCTTTGGCCTCTTTTTCTTTTGGGGTCGCTCAATTTTTTGCCGTCCGCTTTTCTCATACAGCACTTTTCCCTCGGTCATAATGTGTTCCTTCAAGGCGGCACTGCTATGCTCAAAGCGAACACAATCTACTTTAAGGAGGGTGTCAATCCGATCCTCGCACAGACAATCGAGAACTTGTTGCCACTCTGCGTCGCTTGCTTGGTCGCAGAAAACGGCGAGATCAATGTCGGATCGGTCGTAGTGATTGCCACGTGCCCGAGAGCCGAAGAGCACAATTTTATCGACAAAAGGCAAGCGACATATACGCTGAAAAAAGTCATAGCGGCTCATATCGTCTTTATCTTTGTGTAGCCAATCGGTCTGAATAGCTAGATTGGAGACATCCATCTCGCCGGAGATGAGCTTGGGGAGGAGGAGATCGCGGGTGCGACGAAGAACTTCATTTTTTTTAGCTAATCTTACTATTAGCGTCAGGTATGGTTCAACTAGCTGATCAAATTGGCCGGTAATTTTCGGCGATGGGACAACAACTGGTAGCCCTTTTACACTCTTTTGGTTTATGCCCGGTTGCGCTGCATTTGCATTAGTTGCTCGTATAATTGAAATAGTGATCGGCTCCTGAAGCCAAAGGTAAAGCATATTTTGCGTCAATCTTTTTCCTGTTGCGCGTACGAGAAAAACATGTTCATTGACGCAGAACTGAGAATGGGGAAAATCATCACGAAAATATGCCGACCTGCCGATGTAAGCACCGTCCTTATAAATAGCAACATCACCATCTTTCACAATACCTTTTCCCATTCTCTCGAAAAACTCCCTCGGTACATATTTTTCGCTTTGGTAATTATGTCTTCCAATACCCGAAATATTCTCCGCGCCTACACTAGGAACACCAGACTTCAGGTCTTTTATTCCACCTTTTGGACGTTTGCCACTTTCTAATGCAACTAAGTGTTCTCCTAATGTGTCGACCTCCCACCCCTCTGGCACCCTCCCAAGCGGCGAATCCACAAACCGCACTTTCTCATGCCCCGGAAAGCGAAACTTGACGAACCATTCGCGGTAAAAATTCTGCGCCATTTCCTCGAGAATTTTGATGCGCCGAAGATTATTTTCGATCAGCTCGTCGTAGGCCGAGAGGATCGCGGCGATTTTGCGCTGTGTGGGGAGAGAAGGGAGTAATACCTCCGCTCTCTCTATTATGTCGGTATCTACTGCTGGATAGGCTGAGCCTTTGGCATTTGCAGTGAGATAATCTGTGAATAGCTGATTGGTAACAGTAAAATATAAAAAACGTTCATCAATACCTTTTCCTGCACGCAATACAGCAAACCCGGTTGATGCAATTGTATTTTCTTTCAGATTTCGGGCAAACCAAAACGATCGGAGATTAGGGCGAACTGTAGCAAGCAAAGTATCGCCACTTCTGACTATGCGTTTCGCTCGACTAGGAGCATCAACGAGTTGAATTCTCTTAGTACCCTTCAATGTTCCAGTACCCACAGAAGAAATATCTATATATTCAATATCACAAAAATGATAGTTTTTATGAATAGACTCGGGGTTGACAAATATAACATTACCTAATCTCATCACACCTTCTCCAACAACAAACCCACATTCACCGCAATCCGCTTCTCCAAGTCCCGCGCCTCCGCATTAAGCCTTTCCAGCTCCTCATTTTGCTCCTGCAACCGCTCCCTAAAATCAAAATCCTCTTCCGCCCGCTCAGCCACCCCCACGTAACGCCCCGGATTGAGACTCCACCCCTGCGCCGCAATTTCGTCGAGCGTCGCCACCCTACACAGCCCCGCCACATCCGCGTATTTGCACTCATCGCCAAAGTGCTCGCTCAGCAAAGGAGCACTGCCGTGCAAATTCTCCGCAGCCTCGCCCCGGTAAAGCCGAGCGATATTCGCCAAAAACTCAATGTGCGCTGGCGTCCAATCGCGATGAGCGCGGTCGATTTGCCGATAGATGTGCCGGGCATCAATGAAGAGAATCTGATCGGCGCGGTCGTTGTGTCGCTTGCCCTTGTCAAAAAACCACAGCGTACAAGGCAACGTTACGGTGTAGAAAAAATTAGAACCCACAGCCACCATCACATCCACCACTCGCGCTTCAATCAGCCGCTGGCGAATCCCCAATTCCGAAGCGCGCGCATCCGCCGCCGAATTCGCCATCACAAACCCCGCCCGCCCATTGTCGGCCAGCGCACTATAAAAAAGCTGTATCCACAAATAATTGGCATTGTCCGTGCGCGGCATGCCAAAGGGAAAACGCGGATCGTCCTTGATCCGCTCTTTGTCCACGCGGTCCACATTAAACGGCGGATTAGCCATCACAAAATCGAACCGACCAACGGAACCGTGCAAATCCTCGTAATACGTATTGCCCTGTCGGATGTCGCCGGCCAGCCCATGCACGGCGAGATTCATCTTCCCCAACCGAACCGTCTCAGCCACCCGTTCTTGGCCGAATATGCTCAAATCAGCACTCGGCTTTCCCTGGTGCTCCTCCACGAAACGGGCGCTTTGTACGAACATGCCGACCGACCCACAAGCCGGGTCAAAAATGCGCCCGTGAAACGGCTCGATGATGCTGACGATGAGTTGGACGATAGCCGTCGGCGTGAAAAACTCGCCGCCCCTTTGCCCCTCGCTCATGGCAAAATGGCCGAGAAAATACTCGTAAATTTTGCCAAACGCATCGCCCTCAATGTCGATGGGAACCGAGTTCATCGTCTTGAGCAATTCCTTGAGCAAGGCATTCTCAAAGCGGTTGTAGGTCTTGGGCAAGACGCCCTTGAGATCGGGATTCTCGTCCTCAATAGCATTCATTGCAGCGTTAATAGCCGCGCCGATATGGTCCCCCTCAGGCAACGCAATCAAGGCCGAAAATCGCGCCTCCTCCGGCAGATACAGTACCCCTAACGCCTGATAATCCACCGGCCCAACTCTGCGCCGCGTACTGCCCGTCCCCTCCAGCTTTTTGGCCGCCGCTTGAAACTTGTGATCCGCATACCGCAAAAACACCAGACCCAATACCGGAACGGAGTACTCCGCCGACTTGAGCTTTGAGTTCGCCCGTAACTCATCGGCCGCGTCCCACAGACGCGCTTCAATCGCGTTTTGATTCATCTCGATCCTTTCTTACCGCAGGATGCCCTTTCAATCAAACAACCATCAAACAAAGTCACTAGTCTGTTCCTGTATCAATAAACGCCGAAGTGTCAGGGGGGAGATTCCATCAACCAATCTCTGGCCAGTTTCTCCGCCTTCAAGGCCGCGCAAGTCGTCTTGATTAGGGATAGTGCTCATGGTCTCATGTCCTTTTCCCGCCAGCGATCCATGCTCAACGGCGGCGATAGGTCGCAAAGATCAGCGCGCCTTCGCGGCGCCGTTCCACCCGCTCCCACGCGCCTTCGTCCCACGCCGGAAAGTACGCGTCGCCCTCGACTGCGATCGGCAAGTGCGTCAGCATCATTTCGTCGGCCAAAGGCAGGGCCTGTGCATAGACTTGAGCACCCCCGAGCACGAAGAGTTTTTCGCTGCCGGCGGCGCGGGCGCGCTGTAAAACCTCGGCCAAACTCGCGCAGATCACCACGCCCGCGGCCACCGCGTAGGCCGGATTGCGCGTGAGGACAAAGTTCAAGCGCTGAGGCAAGGGGCGCGTTTGAAAAGTCTCGTAGGTCTTGCGCCCCGCCGCGACCGCATGGCCCCGCGTGACGCGGCGGAAGTGCCGCATGTCGGCCGGGTAGTGCCACGGGATGGCATTGTCGCGGCCAATGACCCTGTTTTTGCCCAAGGCGGCGATGATAATGGTTTTCATGCGGACGACTCGGATGGGTAAAAGAAAGAGCGGACGACCGGATGCTCCGCACGCTTGGCCTCGGCGACCGTGCCGGTAAATGCCACTTGGCCTTGGTCCAGCATGATGAGGCGACCGTTGAGCCGCTCAATGCTGAGTAACTCGTGGGTCACAATGGCCAAGGTGATGCCCAACTCGCGATTGAGCGTGAGGAGCAGCGCGTCTATTTCGGCCGCGGTGACCGGATCGAGGCCCGCGCCCGGCTCGTCGCAGAAGAGAATCTCCGGGTCCATGACCATGGCCCGCGCCAAAGCAGCGCGCTTGCGCATCCCGCCCGACAGCTCGCTGGGAAAGCGATCGCCGGCCAGCCCTAAGCCCACCGAGGCGAGGCGAGTGCGTGCGATTTCCCCAATCAGAGGCGGCTCTAGGTCCGTGTGCATTGCCAAGGGCAGAGCGACGTTTTGCTCAACCGTCAACGAGTTGAGCAGCGCACCGTATTGGAACATCACGCCCAGCCGCTTGCGTAGAGCCGCCAGCTCCGCCTCCCCGAGCGCGGTCGCGTCTTGGCCGAGGATTTCGACGCGGCCCAAGGTGGGCTGCACCAAGCCGATGATCGCCTTGAGCAACGTGCTCTTGCCGCAACCGCTGCCGCCGAGCACGACGGCGATTTCCCCTTCCTCCACGTGCGCGTCAATCCCGCGCAGCACGACCGTCTCGCCATAGGACACGCAGAGATTTTGGATGTCGATAACGCGCGTCACCATTTGAGATAGAAGACAATGCCCCAAAAGGCGTCGAGGACAATGATGCCAAACAGCGACGACACGACCGCGGCCGTCGTCGCTCGGCCAACGCCCTCGGCTCCACCGCTGAAATTGAGGCCGTGATGCACCGAGATGATCGCAATAAGCCACGCAAAGGACGCGCTTTTGACCAGCCCGGTGATCAGATCTTTGAGGAAGAGCGACGAAAATACTTGGTTGAGAAACACCGCAACCGGGATGTCCAGCGACACCAAGCCGACGAAAGTGCCGCCGAGAATGCCAACGAAATTGGCCATGATTGTCAAAAGTGGCATGCAGACGACCATAGCCCACAGCTTGGGCACCGCCACAAAGCGCAGCGGGTCAATCCCCATAGTCTGCAAGGCGTCCAATTCTTCGGTGAACTTCATGGTGGCGATCTCGGCGGCAATAGCCGACCCGGAGCGGCCAGACACCATGATCGCGGTCATCAGCGGCCCCAACTCGCGCGTCAGGCCAATGCCCAGCAGATTGGCGACGAAAATGTCGGCCCCGAACTGGCGGAGCTGGGCCGCGGACTGAAGGGCCGAAACCGCGCCGACGAGAAAGAGAATCAGCCCGACGATCGGCAACGCTTGCGCCCCAATCGCGTACGCTTGTTCGCCAAAGCTGCCCCGGCGAATCTGCTCGCGGCCAAACAAGGCACTAACCGAAAAAATGCTCAGGTCGGCCATCAGGTAGAAAAAACCAGCGGCACTGACGCCCCAGGCGCGGACCCAAGCGCCAAGGCGCTCGAGCGCGGCGCGACGCGGCGCAGGCGGTGCAGGCGGCGCAGGCGTGGCCAAGTCGAAAAAGGGCTGCAAGCGAGCGGGCAGCCCATCGAGGCGGAGTTTCTTGTCCAAGGAACGGGCGAGATCGGGCAAGCCGCGCAGGAAAACGGCCCCGGCCGTGTCGAGGTGTTCGACCTGGCGCAAGTCGGCGCGGAGCGCGGAGCGCGGGTGTTCGGCGATGCAATGGCGCACTTGGGGGGCGAGTGCGCCGATGGTATGCACCGAAAGCACACCCCCCAGCGCGATCCCCAAGTCGTCGCGCTGCACCCAAGTCATAGCAAATAGTTGAGGCGCAGCAAAACCTGTTGCCTAGATTGCAGCCGTTGGACCGGCAACCTGCGCTCGAAGTCGAAGACGACGACCATGTTGGCCGAGCGACTAAGCGGGAAGCGCAAGCGGTTTTCCCAAGTAAATTCCCAAGTTGTGGTGTCCGTCTCGGGGATGATGATGTCAAACTCCGAGTCCAAGCTCGGCAAGCGCGAAAAACGCGACCGCAGGATCAACACGGCCTCCAAACCGCTGGTCGTCGTGTCGTACAACTTGTGGGCGGTGGTGCGGAAAACGTCTAGATCATAGGTATCGGTGACGTAGTGTTGCCGCGCCCCAAAACCAACGCGCATGTCGAGGTTTAAGGGAAAGCTGCGGATGAGCTGAGCGTTGATGCCGATGCCCTCGCGCAACTCGAGGGGGCTGAAGGGCGGCGAGAGCGTGAACTCGCTAATGCCCGTCTGGAGATCGCCTTGGTCGCCATCATAGACCATGAGGTTGCGCGGCCGCTCGAAATGGCCTTTCGTGGCGAATAGCTTGGTGTTGAACACCCCGCGCAAATAGGGGCCGATCCGCTGGGAAAGCCGGTAGATATACGTAGCGCGGATCTCAAACTCGTCGATGGACTTGCGAAAGTCGTTGCCCCCCTCGCGGGTAAAACCCTCTTCAAAGTCCAGCCGCAGGTTGACGTAGTGGCGGTTCGCGTTATAGACGCTGCTGCCGACGATCTCGGCGGAAAGCGAGAGGACCGAGCGATCGGCACCCGTGGTGTTCTGCGAGGTAGAAAGCCGGGGGGAGCCGCTGAGCTGGAAAGAGGTCTTCCAGCGCGAATCGGCTATTTGGGCGAAAAGACCATGCTGAGCCGGGGGGTAGAAGCCGATGAAGGTATTGTCGCTAGTGTTCACGACTAGATTGCGCTGGATCAACTCACCCGGCTCTAAGCGAACGCTGAATTTGCGGGTGGTTGATATGTTGTCGCCGACTTGCACTACCGAGTAAACACCCGGCGGCAGGAGCCAAGTTTTGACCGCCTCGCCGCGCTCCTCCTCGAGGCCGAAACCGAGGCCGTAGTTTTCCTGTGAGGACTCCCGGTATAGTTCGTACGATTCGTTGATCGACGCGCGGTTCTCGGACATGACGTTGATGACGAGTCCGGCCCAGAAGGGCTTTACCAAGGTCGTCATGCCCGCTCGGATCGGCACGGTGCGGCTCATCATCTGGAGGTCCGTGCCCGAACCGACCAGCAATCTGTAGCTACCGGGCGAGAGCAACACGCCCGTGCCGGGCGAGGCTTCGCGGACGGGTTTGTCGCCTTGTAAGACGAGAAAGCTCGGCTCGTTGAGGGAGCCGGTCATCGTCGGCACGAACAGAAAGCCCTTGCCCTTGGGAATCAGCGTTGGATCCTGTTCGAGCTGACCGCGCCCGGGCGGGGCGAGCCAAGTGTAGCTGTCGCCCACGGCTGGGCCAGCGAGCAACGGCAGGGCGATCGAGAGGCAGAGCAGCTTGTACATACCAAGTCCTATGGGGCCAGCTTTCCCGGTATGAGTTCGTAGTAATCGGATTCTGTTTGCAGTACCGTATCTCGAGCCGCGGGTGTGGTTGCCCGGTTGGGCGCGATGGATGCGGGCCGCTGCTTGTTGCCGAACTTGAAGTCGATCTCCTCAATCGCCTTTTGCATCCGCTGGCCCAAGATGCCGCTCAACGCGGCCACCGTGTGGATCATGGCCGGAGAGAACACTTGTTTCTCATCGTCGAAATCGTCCTGCCATATCACTTTGCCATCCTCCTGCCTTACCAACTCCATCGTCATAACGAGATGGGCTGCCCACAAATCGCCGCTGTCGAAGCACTCAATGGCTTTGACCGAGCCGCTGAGTACGTAATCGGGGCGGTGCTCAAAAAAATCGCGGTCCCCGCCGACATAGGTAAAGAGATCGGCTTGGCGCAGGTACTGCTTGACCGCATCGGTGATCATGTCGCCGGGGCGTTCCATCCAGTGGTGGAGATTGTCGCGCTGCAATTCGTACTGATCGCGGCGGCGGATGATGTGGGTGCGGTCGTACGCCCGCGGCACCTCAAAGCCTTTGACCTGCAAGCGAAAAGGATACGGGCGCTCGGAATCTTCCACGCCACCGCGCAAAGGTTCGATAGGCAACTTAAAATAGCGCCGTTGCGGCAACTTGGGGTCCCCGCCTAGCAACTGAGCGCAGCCGGACAGCAGCGCGGCTAACGCGAGGGCCTGAGCGCAGCGGCGCGCCCGGCTATTGGCTCCCACCACTGTGACCTCGGATCAGTACCGCGGGATTCTCGCGGACTAGCTCGGTGGTTTCGCGGATATTCTGCAACGTTTCCTCCAGCTCCCGCATGGCGCGCAGGAGATTCTGCCGACTCGCCCCCACGGTCTGGTCAATGCCCACAAAAGTCCGGTCGATATGGCTTATCACGGTGTCCATCCGCGCCACGAGCAGGGGAACCGGACCGTCCATTTGCTGACGCAATTTGTGCATCGTCACTTGCAGGTCTTCAACCGTCTGTTGCAGCCGCGCACCCAGGAGCAAGACGCGCAGGGAATCGGTCGTCGTCGCCACCGTCGCGCTGGCTTGAGCGAGCGAGCGACTGGCGACCACCATATTGGCCGTGGTCTCGTCGAATGCGGCGCGGTTGTCTGCGATCAGCGCGTTGGCCGTAGCCAGCAGATGGCCCGCGTTGCTTAGCAACTCATTGAAGGTGCGCTGATTGTCGCTGCCGAGTAGCGCGTTTAGGTTGTCGATGGTTTGTTCAACCTTGGCACTGAGCACCTCGGCGCGTTCCTGCATACTGCCAAAAAAGGTCTCGCCCGCGACAATGGTGGCCCCTGGCGGGGCGACCGAGGCGGCGTCGCTGCCGCCGAAAAGCTCAATGTACTTTAGGCCGGTAATCCCCAGCGAGGCCACTCGCGCCTGCGTGTCGGTGCGGATGGCATTTTCGGCCAGCCGCCGCTCGACCGAAATCTCGATTACTACCGTGGCGAGATCGTCCTGCGCGATCGCGATGTCCTCGACGCGGCCAATACTAAAGCCCAAGTACTTGACGTCCGCGCCTTTGTTGAGGCCGCTGACGGGCGAGTTGGACGCAATGTAGTAGATATCGCGCTGATGCAGTAGATGACTGCCGGCAACGACGATAAAGAAGAGCGCGAGGACGGCGAGCGAAACCAAGAAGAAGATGCCGAGGCGTATTTGCTGTGCTCTGGTAGCCATAAAGACGCTGTGGAATAAGTCGCGATTGAGAACCGCCTCTTAGGGCAATATCAACAACGCACCCCCTGCGAGCAAGCACTCGGCACCACCACCCGCAAGGCAGCCGGGCTAATCTCCAGCGCGAGCGGCGTCTGGTCTAGATAGTCGCCGTCTGCATATACGCGGTGCGGCGCGTCGGTGTGCAGCACGAGGCGAGCCGTGCGTTCGACGCGCACGGCTGGATGGCGGACGTGTGCTCGCCAAAAGAGGCGCGTCATCAACGACAGAATCGCCGGCCACGGCACCGCATCGACGACGACGACGTCAAAAAGGCCATCGCCGAGGTCGGCATCTGGGGCAACGCATAGATTGCCGCCGTAGTTCCGCGCATTGGCGGTGGATACTTGCAGCACCTCTTGCTCAATCTCCCCGAAATCGCCGCCGAGCCGGACCCGGACCGGCTGGTAGCGTGCCAGGTGCCGCAATGCCGCCAATACATAGCGGATCCGCCCAGACAGCGGCCCTCGGGCACTTTCCGCGCGGCGGTTGACCTCGGCGTCAAAGCCAAAGGCCGCGACTGTGGCGAAGAACCGGTCGCCGACCCGTCCCAAGTCTATGGCGCGGACCTCCCCGCTCAGCAAGTTGTCGATGGCCGCTTCCACTCGCAGCGGCACGGCGAGGGCGCGGGCCAAATCGTTGCACGTGCCGCCGGGCAGCAACCCCAAGGCCGCGGACGATCCAGCGAGGGGCGCGAGCGTCTCGCGGATGGTGCCGTCGCCGCCGCAGACCACCAGCCGCTCGGCCCCCTCGGCCACGGCCTGCTGTGCCAACTCGGTTGCGTGGCCCTTGGCCCGCGTGTAGCGCAATTCAACCCCTTGCCCGGCCGCTTGTATAGCCAAGGCGGCTCGTTCGGCAACGCAGCGGGCGCGGGCGTTGCCCGCCGTTGGATTGGCTATCAAGACCCAGTGTTTGGACATAGCTTGGGTTGTCCCATAAGCGGCCCTGTGCGTAGATTCACCATACTCAAAAAATAACATCAAAACATGGCCAAGCGAAAACGAAACATCGAGTGGACCGACCAGCGCCGCGCGCTGGAAAAACAGGTCGAACACCCCTATATCACCAAGCAGGGGCTAGACCGGAATCAGCGCGACAGCAAGGGCTGCAAGCCTAGGCGTCCAAAGCAGTAACCCTCCGGTCGTGATGCGTTTTGAAATCTCCAATTGTCGCGGTACGGTTGAGGTCGGGCTTGGGTCGCCGGGTTCAGGCCGAGCGAGAGCAACCCGTGCAACGGGAGTAAAGCTAAACTTCAAAACGTACCACTATCAACCCTCCTTGTGGCAGGGCATCCAGCCTTCTATATTGTAACATTTTGCGCTCTGTCCTGACGGGCCACGCGCTGCACGGGATGGGGCTTTGGTCCGTTTCCGCTATGATCAGAGAATTCTATCAGGACCGCACCGTGTTGCTGACCGGCGGCACCGGGTTTTACGGGCAGGGGCTGACGGCCAAGATCCTGCGCTATTTGCCCGGTGTGCGGCGCTTGTACCTCGTGTTGCGGCCCGGGCGGGGTCCGGGCGGGACCTCGCTGCCGGTAGAGGAGCGGCTGGACGATCTTTTTAAGCTAGTCGTCTTCGACCGCTTTCGCCGCGAAGAACCTGCCGCTTTTGCCGCAGCGCGCCAGAAGGTGCGCGCCCTGGCCTGCGACATGCAGCAACCAGGCCTCGGGCTAGACGAAGCATCGCGCGACGAGTTGCTCGCGGAAGTGGACCTCATCATCGGCAACGCGGCCAGCGTCACCTTTGACGAACCGCTCGACTCGGCACTCCAATTCAACACCTTGGCCCCGCAAGAACTGTTGCGACTGGCCCGCGAAGGTCGCAAAAAGCCCGTCTTGGTCCACGTGTCAACCGCGTACGTCAATGGGCGCCTCACCGGCGCAGTCCCCGAGCAAACCCTGCCGATCGACCGCACGATTCAGCACCTAATCGACAACGCCACCCCCGCACAACCCTTTGTCCCCGAAGAAGAAATCGCCCAAGCGCAAGCCCGCTGCCGGGCGATCCGCGCCCAAGCGCAAAGCACCGAACAACAGCGGGCATTCCGCCGCGAGATCGTCGAGCAAAGCCACCGCCGCCAGCTTTCGGACAGCCGCTTGCAAAAGCTGATTGACGACCGCTGTCGCCGCTGGATTGAGCGCGCGCTAGTCGAGGAGGGGATGCGCCGAGCGCGGCAGCACGGCTGGAACGACGTGTACACTTTTACCAAGGCCATGGGCGAACAGTTGCTCGTCAAGCACCGCGGCCAAGTGCCGCTGGCCATCGTGCGGCCCAGCGTCACCGAAGGCGCACTCGAAGACCCGCATCCAGGCTGGATCCATGGGCTTAAAGTGACCGATCCGCTGGTGGTAGCCTACGGGCGGGGGATCGTCCCGGACTTCCCGGCCGCGGTCGGCGCACCCATGGACTTGGTGCCTGTGGACATTGTCGTCAATACCGTGTTGGCCGCCGCGACCCAAGCCACGGCCGCCGCCGTGGAGGTTTTCCACGCGGCGACTAGCGAAGAAAATCCGCTGCCCAACACCCGGATGCTCAAGTACATCAAGGCCTACTTTGAGCAGTACCCCCTCCTCAACAAGGACGGCTCGCGGCCCGAGCTCGTGGATTGGACCTTCCCGACGGTGGCTCGCTTCCAGCGCACCTTCAACTGGAAGTACCTCTATCCTCTCGAAGCAAAGCAAAAGCTCTACGAGTGCCTGCCCGAGCGCTGGGCACCGGCCCAGAAAAAGCGCCGCTTGGCCGCGCTCAAGACGCGCCTCAAGCGCGTCCAGTACTTCACCGACCTATTCAGCCCGTACACGACCCTCGACTGCCGCTATGCCGCCAAGCGCATGTTGGCTCTCTACGAGTCGCTGCCGCCCGAAGAGCAGCGGATTTTCAACATGGACGTGCGGCGGATCGACTGGTACCAATACTATCAAAAGACCCATCTGCCGGGCCTCCGCCGCCACGAGTTGGGCGGGGCCGACGACGACCAAGAGCCGTTGAGCGCGGCACCGAGCGAAGTGGGGGGCGAAGAACAGCGCTGGCGCGTCGAGGAAAGCATCCGCACCATCCCGGACCTGTTGCGCTGGGCCTGCGGCCGCTACGCCGCCAGAACGGCCTTGCAAATCGAGCGCCAATCCGGCTGGACGCGCATCAGTTACGACGAGTTGCTCACTCGCGCCGAGCACATGGCACGCCGTTGGCGCACCCAGGGCCTGTCGGCCGGGGCGCGGGTCCTGCTGTGCGGAGCCAACGGGCCAGAGTGGGTCGTCGCCTACATGGCGGCCAGCCTGCTTGGGCTAGCGGTCGTGCCCATCAGCCCGCAGACGCGCGAGAAAAACATCTGGAGGCTGTGCGACTTGGTCGGAGCGCGGGCGTTGATTGCCGCAGAAAAGCGCTTTTCCCAACTCTCGCCCGAGGGCGTAGCCTCCCACAAAGAACTGGCCTTTTTCAACGCCGATCGCGACGGCCGGCCATTCGGGCAAAACTCCGGGCCAAGCGCGGCCACCAAAGAAGGCCGTTGGAAGCCACCGAGGGTCGAGCCCAGTGCCACGGCGTCCATTATCTTCACCTCGCTTGTCGAGCCGCGCGGCGTGGTGTTGAGCCATCGCAACCTCATCTCCAACGTCCTCGCCCAAGGCGAGGTGCTGCGCCTCTACGAATCCGACCGCATGCTCTCGACCCTGCCCCTCGATCAAGCCCTCGAATTCACCGGCGGCTTGCTGCTGCCACTGCTCGGCGGGGCCACCATCACGTATTTAGAGGCCGTCAACAGCCGCGCAATGCTCCGCACCCTGCGCGATACGGGCCCGACCGTGCTGTTGACCGCGCCGCGCCTGTTGCGCGTCTTGGCCGAGCGCGTCGAACGCCTCGGAGCCGAAGCCACAACCGGGCTGGCCACTTTGAGGCGAGTCGTCAGCGTCGGCTCGGCTCTGCCCGACGACCTCGTCGGCACGTATGAGCGGCTCGGCGTTGCGATCTGCCAAGGCTACGGCCTCAGCGAAGCGGCCTCGGTCGTGGCGGTCAACCCGCCCCATCAGGGCAAGGCCCGGTCCGTGGGGCAGGTGCTGCCCGGGCAGCAAGTGCAAATCGCCGAGCCGGACGAGCACCGCATCGGCGAGATCTTAGTGCGCGGTGCCAACGTCATGGAGGGGTACTTCGCCCAAGAGGAATTGACCCAAGCCGCGTTGCAGGATGAGTGGCTACACACGGGCGATCTCGGCCGTCTCGACGACGACGGCTATCTCTTCGTCGAGGGGCGGAGCAAAGACTTGATCGTCAACGGAGCCGGCCACAACGTCTATCCCCGCGAAGTCGAATCGCTCTACCGCGGCTTGCCGCACGTAGCCGAGCTAAGCGTAGTCGGCGTGCCTTCGGCGCACACCGGGGGCGAAGCAGTACACGGCGTGGCTGTGCTCGACCGCGACGCCGAAGAAACCGAGGGCTTGCGCGAGGCCATCCAAGCGCGCTCATACGAGATTGCGCGCACCTTGCCCAGTCATCACCGGATCCAGCACTGGCACTTTTGGGCCCGCCCCCTGCCGCGGCTAGACGACGGCACCGTGGACCGCCAAGCCCTCTTGTCCGCCATCGAGCGCGAAGGCTGCCCGGGCGCGGCCCTGCCGGAATGGGAGCGGGCGATCCAGCGCCAAATCGGCCGACTTGCGGGGCTGAGCACCGGGGAGATAGCCGCTCATCTGGATGCGCCGCTCGACACCTTGTTGGATTCGCTGATGGCCGTGGAGTTTGCCGCGTGGCTCGGCCAGCGATTGGGAGCTCCAGTCGAAGGACTCTTGCAGCCGCAGGACACGCTTCGCAGCGTCTTGGCACGGCTGGAGGCTCACTTGCAAGATGGGGTGGATTGGGGCGTGGAGCAGTCTCCCGCGTACTGGTCGAGCATCTTGCACGCCGAGCCGAAGGCCGAGCCAGAGAGCGCAGTCGGCAAAAACAGGCTGCAAGAAATCCTGTGGGAGACCGGCGGTCCTTTGTTCCGCCGCTTTTTCGATTTCCGCGCCGGCGGCCTAGAACACTTGCCCCAAGATCGGCCCTACCTGATTGCCGCCAATCACGCCAGCCACCTCGACGGTGCCTGCGTGTACGCAGCCGTGCATTCCCAGGTCGATCACCTCAATATCGCAACCAGCGAGCACGACCTTACCGACGCCGAGCTGCGCTGGTTTTTATCTACCTTTGTCAATGCCATCCCCTTTGATGGCCACGACAACTTCGCGGCCGGCTTGGTGCGGGCGCGGCAATTGGTGGGCGTGCGTCGCCCCCTGTTGGTCTTTCCCGAAGGCACGCGCTCGGTCAACGGCCAGCTACAGCCGTTTAAGGCCAGCGTGGGGCTTTTGGCCTACGAACTGGATGCACCCGTAGTCCCCCTGCACATTGCCGGGACCCGCGAGGCCCTGCCCGAGGGGACGCGCACCCCATCGCGCCACCCTTTGCGCCTGCTCTTTGGCCCGCCCTTGACAGCGGCCCCCTTCAAGGGAACTCCCTACGAGATCTACTACGAGATCGCCGCCGCGCTCAAGCGACAGGTCGCAGCGCTAGGCCGCAAAAACATCTGATTATGTATCCCTACCTATTCGAAATCGGCCCCATTAGCATTGGCACGTTTGGCCTCATGGTCGCCCTCGGTTTCTTGGCCGCCCTGCGCGTACTCAATAGCGAGTTCAAACGCCAAGGTCTGCACGACGAACTGGGATCGACGATTGTCACCACCGGCATGATCGGCGGGCTAGTCGGAGCCAAGCTCTACTTTGTGCTCTTTGAAACGTCGCCCGAGACTTGGGGCGACGTGTTCGACCTGCTGTTTTCCGGCTATGGCTTGACTTGGTACGGGGGATTCGTCGTCGCTGCCGTTGGCGTGCTGTGGCAAATTCGCCGCTACAATGCACCGCTGGGCCCGGTCGCCGACGCGGTGGGCATCGCCCTGGCCGTGGGCTACGGGGTCGGGCGCATCGGCTGCCAACTCGCCGGCGATGGCGACTACGGGGTGCCGACCGATCTCCCTTGGGGCATGGCCTATCCCAACGGCGTGGTGCCAACCTTTGAAAAAGTCCATCCCGCGCCCGTGTACGAAACCCTCGCCCACTTGGGGATCGCAGCTTTCTTGTGGAAGAGGCGCACCCGCTTCGCGCCTCCGGGCCTATCGTTCAGCTTCTATCTCATCCTCGCCGGGCTGGCGCGGTTCGCGGTGGAGTTCATTCGGATCAATCCGCCTGCCCTGTGGGGCCTGAGCCAAGCCCAGCTTCTCAGCCTCGTCATGATTGTCTTCGGCTTGGGGCTCATGTTGCATCTGCAACGCCGGCCAGAGGCCGCCTGATGGCCAAGACGCGCTATCCGCGCATCTCCAGCTTTAAGCAGGCAGCGGATTTCCGCGCCCACTTAGCCCATTTGGGCGCGGCCATGCCCTGCGACGACCAAGTCGAAACCGCGCCCACTTCTCCGCTAGCCCAACCAGCCCATAGCGGCGGCAACCGCATTGGCAATCGCTTTGCCATTCAGCCGATGGAAGGATGGGATGGGACTGAAGACGGCCAGCCAAGCGATCTGACGCGCCGACGCTGGCGGAATTTCGGGCGCAGTGGGGCCAAGCTCATCTGGGGCGGGGAGGCGTTTGCCGTGGTGCCCGAGGGCCGCGCCAATCCCAACCAGCTCATGGCGCGCGAAGAAAACCGCGCCGGCATGGCCGAGCTGCGCGACATCCTCCTGTCGGCACACGACGCGCGATTCGGCTCCACCGACGACCTGCTCCTCGGCCTGCAACTGACGCATTCGGGGCGGTTTTGCCGGCCCTATCGCCAAGGCCAAGCCGCGCCAGCCATCCTCTATCACCACCCGATTTTGGACCGCAAATTCGGCCTTGACGCGGGCTATCCGCTCCTGACGGACGCCGCTATTGAGGCGTTGATCGACCGCTATGTCGTCAGCGCACAAATCGCCCATGAGCTAGGCTACCACTTCGTGGACATCAAGCATTGCCACGGCTACCTAGGGCACGAATTCCTCAGCGCGTTTACCCGGCCTGGCCCCTTTGGCGGCTCCTTTGCCAATCGCACGCGCTTTGTCCGCTCCATCATCGCGGGAATTCGCCATCGGGCACCTGGTCTCGGCATTGGCGTGCGGCTGAGTGCTTTCGACTTCGTGCCCTTCCGAGCCGATCCAAATGAGGACCGGGGGCCTGGCGTGCCCGAGCCGCACCAAAACTGCCTGCCCTACGAGTACGGCTTTGGGGTCGATCCGTCCGACCCGCGGCAAATGGACTTAGGCGAGGCCGAGCAGTTCATCGCCTTGTTGGAGAGCTTGGGCGTGGGCCTGATCAACTTGTCCTGCGGCAGCCCCTACTACAATCCGCACATCCAGCGGCCCGCGCTCTTTCCCCCTTCCGACGGGTACCTGCCGCCGGAAGACCCGCTGTGCGGGGTGGCGCGGCAAGTGGCGATGGTCGCCCGGCTCAAGGCGCGTTTTTCGCGCAGCCTGTTCGTTGGGTCGGGTTATTCCTACTTGCAGGAGTATCTACCGCACGTGGGGCAGGCCCTCGTCCGGGCGGGCATGGTGGATTTTATCGGCTTGGGGCGGATGGTGCTGTCCTATCCCGACCTGCCCAGCGACGTGCTGCAAACCGGCCAACTGCAACGGCGCGTCATCTGCCGCACGTTCTCCGATTGCACGACTGCGCCGCGCAACGGCATGATTTCCGGCTGCTTTCCCCTCGACTCATTTTACAAGGAGCGCGAAGAAGCGCAGCGCTTAAAGGCCATCAAAAAGGAAGCGGAATAATGCGGCAATTCACCGATAAAGTGGTGGTAACAACCGGCGCGGGCACTGGTATCGGCGCGGCCATCGCCCGCGGCTTTGCCCACGCCGGGGCGCGGGTGGCGTTTGTCGGGCGACGCCCTGAGCCGCTCGCGGCCGCGGCCGTCGGCCTCGCTCCCGACCGCATCCTGCTTCACTCCTGCGACGTGTCCGACCGCGATGCAGTCGGCGATCTTGTATCGGCCGTTGAAGCGACGTGGGGTTCTGTCGATGTGCTCGTCAACAACGCGGGCATCAACACCAATCCGCGCTCGGTCGGCGAAGTGGCCCCGGAGGACTGGGACCAGACCCTTGCCATCAATCTCACCGGGGTGTACAACATGGTGCGGGCACTGTTGCCGGGGATGCGGCAACAAAACGACGGCCTCATCATCACCGTTTCGTCCATCGCTGGCCTGCGGGCCAGCAAGCTGGCCGGCGCGGCGTACTCGGCCTCCAAGCACGGAGCAGTGGCCCTGACGAACTCGATCAACGAGGAAGAAGTCGCGTCCGGCATTCGCGCCTGCGCCATCTGCCCCGGCGAGGTCGAGACGCCGATTTTGGCCCAGCGGCCCGAACCCGTCAGCGCCCAACGTCGAGCCGCCATGCTGCAACCCGAAGAGCTGGCCCAAGCCGCGCTTTTTGTGGCCTCTCTTCCACCCCGCGCCTGTGTGCCCTTGTTGGTGATTAAGCCGACGGTGCAGGTGTTTCAGTAGAAGTCTCGCCGAATGATAACCCTCATTGAAGCCTTGAATTATCGCTGTTTGCGATATGTGCATAGGCCACTGCGCCCTTTTCACGTTCTCGTGGGGCCGAATGCGTCTGGCAAAACAACTTTTTTGGACGTCATCGGCTTTCTGCGCGATGTGTTGTCTGAGGGGTTGGATGCGGCCATTGCAGAACGCACTCAGGACCCCCAAGATCTTCTTTTTCGGCGTCAGGGCGATAGGCTGGAGCTAGCAGTAGAGGCGTGCATTCCCAGCAGCCTGTGTTCTCGGACCGTAAAACCAGAGCTGGACACCGCACGGTATCAGGTGGCGATTGGCTTTGACGAAACACAGGGGCGATTCGCATTCAAATCCGAGACGGTCTTGCTCAAAAAGTCCGAGCACATCGCCGTGCCACAACTCGCTTTATTTCCGCGGCCAATTGACGCCCCCGCTTCGCTGTTGGAACGCATAAGGCAGAAAGACAGTAAGGCTGTCGTCAACAAGACAGCGGGCGGCAACGATAGCTTCTATAGCGAAACAGACAAAGGTTGGTCGCCGTCTTTTAAGCTAGGGCCGCAGACTTCGGCTTTCGGCAATCTGCCGGCTGATATAGAGCGCTTTCCCGTTGCCGCGTGGTTTTTAGCGTATCTGACCAGCGGCGTCCAAAAGTTTGTACTAAATAGCCATGCCATTAAGCGACCGAGTCCGCCGATGCGGGGATCGGGTTTCTTGCCGGACGGTTCAAACCTGCCGTGGGCGATAGCTGATTTGCGCGCTAAAACTCCCCAACGCTACCAAGACTGGATCGTCCATATGCGCACGGCACTGCCGGATTTGGTCGCCATCGAGACCTTCGAGCGTCCAGAGGATCGACATTGCTACATGATCTACGAGTACGAAGGCGGTCTCGCAGTGCCTTCGTGGATGGTTTCTGACGGCACCTTGCGACTGACGGCACTCACGCTGCCCGCATATCTAGCCGATCTGCAAGGTATCTACCTAATAGAGGAACCCGAAAACGGGATCCATCCGCGCGCAGTCGCCACCGCGTATGACTCGCTTGCTTCCATGTATGAGTCTCAGGTCTTGTTGGCGACGCATTCGCCAGTAGTGCTGAGCACGGCCAGCATGGATGACGTATTGTGCTTTGCCAAGAACGACGACGGCGCAACCGACATTGTTCTGGGCACCGAACACCCCGCGCTGCGGCAATGGCAAGGTCAAGCCGACCTTGGCACCCTACTCGCCTCTGGGGTTTTGGGATGAACGAGAGAGACCTCTTTGTACTTGTAGCCGACCACAATATAGAACAGGCGCTGATTGGATTGTTTACGCGACCAGAGGCATTGGGCATTCGCTCAATTGACGCGAACATTTCCATTCATCCGCAACATGATCCCGGCTGCGTTACACGCGGCGTTGCATTCCTTGCCAATTTCTCGCAGCAGTATCGCCACGGGTTGCTCATGTTCGATCGCGAAGGCAGTGGCAGAGAGCAGAAGCAGCCTCGAGAAATACAGCAAGAACTCAACCGCGAGTTCGAAGATTCGGCGTGGGGCAAACGAGCGAGGGCCATCGTGCTCGATCCAGAACTGGAGGCGTGGGTCTGGAGCGATTCGCCTCATGTTGACAACGCAGCAGGTTGGAAGAATCGACGACCTTCGCTGCGTCGCTGGCTGATCCGTCAGGGCTATTTGCAAGCCGGGGCAACCAAACCCCAGCGGCCCAAGGAGGCGTTGGAGCAAGCCGGGGCAACCAAACCCCAGCGGCCCAAGGAGGCGTTGGAAGCGGCTTTATACACAGTGCGGAAACCTCGCAGTGCCTCGTTGTATCGGCAGCTTGCAGAAAAGGTTTCCCTGCGCGGCTGCCATGATCCGGCGTTTTTGGAACTCAAAACGGTCCTGACCGATTGGTTTCCAGCAGGCAACCCCGCGTAGAACCCATTGCCATGCGCCTATCTTGGAACGAAATCCGCGCCCGCGCCGCCCAATTCGCCGCAGCGTGGGACAACGCGACCTACGAGCGCGGCGAGACCCAGAGCTTCTACAACGATTTTTTTAACATCTTCGGGGTGCAGCGGCGTGCGGTTGCGCGGTATGAGGAGCATGTCCGCCGCTTGGACAACTCGCACGGCTTTATCGACCTGTTCTGGCCGGGCGTGTTGCTAGTCGAGCAAAAGAGTGCCGGCCGCGACCTTACCGCCGCCCACGAACAAGCCGGTACCTATTTTGACGCGCTGTCCGAGCGCGACCGCCCCCGCTACCAACTGATCTGCGACTTTCAGACCTTTGCACTGCTCGACCGCGACGAGCGCGAGGAGACGCGCTTTGCTCTGGCCGATCTACCGCAGCACGTCGAAAAGTTCGGCTTCATCATCGGGGTGCAGCGGCGCACGTTCCGCGACCAAGATCCGGTCAACATCGAGGCGGCTGAGCGCATTGCGCGCCTGCACGACGCCCTAACCGAGTCCGGCTACGACGGCCACGACTTAGAGCAATTCCTCGTCCGCATCGTCTTTTGCTTGTTCGCCGACGACACGGGCATTTTCGAGCCACGCGACATTTTCTTGCAGTTCATTGAGGAGCGCACCGCGCCCGACGGCAGCGATCTCGGCCCCTATCTGGCGCGGCTGTTTCAAGTGTTGAACACGCCAGCCGAGTGGCGACAGACCAAGCTCGATGAAGACTTGGGGCGCTTTCCTTACATCAACGGCGAGCTATTCGCCCAGCCGCTACGCATCCCGGATTTTGATGCAGCCATGCGCCAGAGCTTAATCAACGCCTGCTTGTTCGACTGGACCGCGATTTCTCCGGCCATCTTCGGATCGCTGTTCCAATCGTGATGGAACCGGCCAAACGGCGGACGCAGGGGGCGCACTACACCACCGAACAGAACATTCGCAAGGTGATTGAGCCGCTGTTTTTAGACGACCTTCGGGCGGAGTTTGCCCGCCTGAAGGTCCGCCGCGACAACCGCCGCATTCCCGACTTGTACGCCTTCCAACAAAAGCTAGGCCAGTTGACGTTTCTCGACCCGGCCTGCGGCTGCGGCAACTTTCTCATCATCGCCTACCGGGAGCTGCGGCAGCTTGAAATCGAGGTGTTGCGCGAGTTGCATCCGTCCGGCCAGCTTTCTGCCTTTGCCGAACTGCTTTCCGTGGTCGACGTCGATCAGTTCTACGGCATTGAGATTGGCGAGTTTCCGGCGCGTATCGCGGCCACCGCGCTGTGGATGATGGATCACATTATGAACAATCGGCTGAGCTTGGAGTTCGGCCGGACGTATGCGCGTATCCCGCTGGAAAAATCGCCGCACATCCAGCACGGCGACGCGCTGGAAACGGACTGGAGCGAACTGCTGCCGCCGGAGCAATGTTCGTACGTGTTGGGGAATCCGCCGTTTGTGGGACAGAGTTATCAATCGCCAACCCAACGTCGGCAAATGGCCACTGTTATCAGTTCGCCCGCTGGCCGAGCAGGTTCGCTCGACTATGTATGTGCATGGTTCATCAAAGCGGGCGAATACGCACAAAAAAGTACAACACGAATTGGCTTTGTCGCCACCAATTCCATCACCCAGGGCGAGCAAGTGGCGCAACTTTGGCCACTCCTATTTAATCGCTGCAAACTGGAGGTCGCCTTCGCGCACCGCACCTTTGCTTGGGGATCGGACGCCCGCGGCAAGGCTCGCGTTCATGTGGTCATTATCGGACTAGCCAAGCAGGACGATGTGCCGCATGAGAAGCGACTATTTTCCTACGACACCCCCAAAGGCGATCCACGAGAGAGCCAACACGCGGCCCTCTCGCCCTACTTGTTCGACGCTGGCGGATTGGTCAATCCTCGTATTGTGGTACAGGAGACTACCTCACCGCTGAACGGCCTTCCCGCAGCGCGAATGGGAACCAAGCCGGTAGTCGGTGCTCATTATCTTTTTAGCGATGCGGACAAGATGAAATTTCTCCAGCAAGAGCCAAGCGCGGCGAAGTTTTTTCGCCCGTTCATTGGAGCAGCGGAATTTCTCCAAGGAAAATCGCGTTGGATTCTTCACTTGGGGGATGCCGACCCGACCGAACTGAGGAAGCTACCGCTCGTTCGGGAACGCATGGTGGCTGTCCGGCAAATGCGAGCTGTTAGCAAAAAACAGGCGACCCGCATATTGGCAGATTTTCCGACAAAGTACGAAGTGGAAGTCATTCCCACCGCGCCGTTTTTAGTCGTGCCCGAGGTCAGTTCTGAACGGCGAGATTACATCCCGATTGGATGGCTTGAGCCACCAGTGATTCCGAGCAATCTCGTCCGCATCATCGAAAACGCCAGCAAACCCCTATTCGCCCTGCTCACCTCGGCCATGCACGTAAGTTGGTTGCGCTCCATTGGCGGGCGGCTGGAGAGCCGTTATCGCTATTCTATCGGCCTCGTGTACAACACCTTTCCGCTCCCACCTGTCTCCGAAAAAAACCTAGAACGCCTCGTACCCCACGCCGACGCGGTCCTCGCCGCACGCGCCGTCCATCCCAACGCCACGCTCGCCGACCTCTACGATCCCGACCTCATGCCCGCCGACCTCCGCAAAGCACACCAAGCCCTCGACCGCGCTGTCGATGGCCTCTATCGCCGCGCCCGTTTCACTTCCGAGCGCGAGCGCGTGGAGCATCTCTTCGCACGCTACGAGCAAACGCAAGTACCGCTGACGGCGAGGAAGAAGGAGCGGGGAAGGCGGAAGAAGCGTTGAACTAACGGGAATCCCATCGCCGCTTCAATTCGAGAAATTCTTCGTTGGTTTTCAGCGCAGGCTCCGCTTTGCTTATCAACACAAATATATCTCCAATGCCGAAAGGCCAAGTCGACGCCGCATCCGGTAGCACTGCATACAATAGATCTAGCATTTGATGGGGATGTTTTTGGGCAGCATTTCGAGGCCCTGATCGGCCTAAAACTTGTGGTGTACGAAGACAGAACGGTGCGGGCACACCGCGAGCGTTTGCTGGCGTTCCGGCCTTGGCGCAACTTAGCCAGCCGCTGAAGCCCGCAAAGCCTGCCGCGTCCCGGCCAAGTCAAAACAGGCCGCTTGGTTGCCGCGCATAAAGCGGGTCGCCAGCCCTATGGCTTCAGCCTCGGTCAGCAGGCCGTCGTCTATCTCGCCTTGTAGCGCGCGATTCAGCCAGCGACGCGCCTGAATCGCGTAGGCCACCGAACTGGTCGGCCAGCCCGTGTCGCCGCCAAAGGCAAAGAGCTTGGACGCGGGAGCAGCGTGGATAAAGCGGCGCACAAAGTCGCACGCGCTGTACGGGTCAATGGACCACGCCCAGCAGAGATCGGCGTACACGTTGCGGTAGTGCTTGGTCAGCGCGACCAATTCGTTGGAATAGGGATAGGCAATGTGCATCAGCACAAAGCGGCAATCGAGGTAGCGGGCCAGCAAGGGGCAGAGGTTGCCGCTTTTGATGCGGTCAACCGGCATGCGGTCGTTGCCAGCATAGTAGCCAGTGTGGATCTTGAACGGCAGCTCGTATTCAATCGCCAGCTCAGTACCCCGCGCCCAGCACCAGTCGCCCAACAGCAACCGGCTCGGCTCGTCGAGCTCCGCACCCTGAAGCAAGCGTTGGAGTACGCGCTCGGCGTCGGCGTCGGTGCGCTCTTCCCAGCGCAACGTGCGGTTGTATGCGTGTTGGGCTTTAACCGCGATGGCATGGGGGCCGTGCTGGGCGAAAATGGCTTCCATGCCCTGCTTGAGGCTGGCCAAATCGGCGACGGCCACGCCGGTCTCGCGCTCAATGGCGTCCGCGTCGATCTGGCCGTTGCAAAAGGCGGCCCAAGACAAGTCGTAGAGAAAAAAGTCCACGCCAGACTCGTCGGGCGGGCAGGGCCAAGAAAAGTCGTCGGTCTGCACGTGGTCGAGCCGACCCAGTTGGCTGAGCAACTCGTGCCGACCGCCGGGCCGCCGCCAAGCCGCGAGCTTTTCTTGCGCCTTGTGCAGCTCGTCCGCGCTGAAGTCGGCCATGCCATAGACCCCCTGCGCGAGAATGCGCACGGCCTCGCCGTAGCCGGTGAAGCGAATGGCCGCAAAGGCCGAGCGGATGCGGTCAAAACGCGCTTCCAAGTCTGGGTCGGAGGCGTCGTTGAGCTTGTGCAGGTCCGCGGGGGTAGCACCAGCGGCGATCAGATCGGCCGGCACGTAGTTGCCAAAAAGGTCTTGCAAAATGTCCGGGCCGTTCTCGACCCAGTCGCGCTCCTGGCGCAGGTGTTCGTGCGTGTCAATTAGCAGCGTCTCTTCAATGTGTTGGCACAAATCCGTGGCCATGGCATTGCTCCGGTTATGGGAATCGAGAATGGTCCTTCTCCACAAATGACGCATTCAGACGCTTAGGAAACAACAGTGGTCGGTGGCCAGTGGCCGGTGACCGGTGGCCGGTGACCCGTCCCGACCCGTCCCCTGATAGTGGCCGGTGGCCAGTGACCTGTCCCGTCCCGACCCGTCCCTGATAGAGCGGGGAAACTGACCACTGACCACTGACCACTGACCACTGACCACTGACCACTAAAAAATGGACTGGCATCCCTTCATCGTCCACTATCCGATCGCCTTCTTGTCGCTTAGCCCGCTGTGCGATATAGGGGCGCTGTGCCTCGGTCGCCGCGCTGGGCATCACCTAGCGTACGGCTTGCTGGTGTTGGGTGTGCTAGCGGCGACCGCGGCCGTGCTCAGCGGTAATGCGGCCGCGACCGAGGCTTGGGATGGGTCGGCGGCCGCGCCGTTAGCCACCCACGACTCCCTCGCCACTTGGACCTTGCTGTTGGGATTGGGAGCCGTTCTCGGGCGCTTGCCATTGCACCTCAAGGGGCGGCTTACCGGATGGCCGCTCTATGCGTGGATCGCCCTGGGCGTCCTGATCGGCGGCTTGGTCTTGTGGACGGGCTACTGCGGCAGCAAATTGGTCTATGTCCACGGCTTGGGCGTCCGGGCCGATGGCTGAGCGTTGGCCGCAACTTTCCATCCGACAAACTAGGAGCAACCCGTGAATCGCCCCAACATACTGTTCATTATGACGGACGAACACGCGCCCATGTACAGCGGCCCCTACGGGCATCCACTCGTACAGACGCCCTTTATGGATCAACTGGCGGCCGAAGGCGCGACCTTTGCCAACGCCTATTGCAATTCTCCGCTCTGCCTCCCATCGCGGATGTCGTTTATGACCGGCCGCTACATCAACCAGATCAGGGCCTTTGACAATGCCAGCCCCCTGCCGTCGGATGCGGTTACTTGGGCCCATCGGCTGCGCGCCGTGGGCTACGACGTGGTGCTCTCGGGCAAACAGCACTTTTGCGGCCCCGACCAACTGCACGGCTTCCGCGCCCAGCTAGCGCGCGACTTGCACGCCGAGTTGTGGACCAAAGAAGGCGTCCTGCGCGGCACGCCCGACTGGCGCAAAGGCACGCCGCCGGCCGACAAGCCCTGGGGCGGGGTCGCCGCGGCCGGGCCGGGGACAACCTTGGAGATCGAAGTCGATGATCTGGCAGAAGAACAAGCGCTGGCCTACCTGCGCGACCCGGCCCGCAAGGAGCGGCCTTGGGCCCTGAATGTCTCGTTTATTGCGCCGCATTTTCCGCTCGTAGTGCCCGAGCGGTTTTTCAACCTCTATCCTCTCGACCAAATCGACATGCCGGAGATTCCCCCCGGCCACCTCGAAAGCCAGCACCCCGTCCACCAGCGGATGCGGGCCATGTTTGGGGCGGTCGATTTCCCCGCAGCGCAGGTGCGCCGCGCCCGCGCCGGGTACTATGGACTCATTACCTATTTAGACGAGAAAATCGGCCGTCTGCTCGCCGTCCTAGCAGAAACCGGCCAGCGCGACAACACGCTCATCGCGCACTTCAGCGATCACGGGGAAATGAACGGCGAGCACGGCATGTGGCGGAAGTCGAGCCTGTACGAGGCGTCCGCCAAAGTGCCGCTGCAAATGGTCTATCCCGGGCAAATCCCGCCCGGTCAGCACCTCAACGAAGTAGTGTCGCTGGTCGATCTGGTCGCAACCATCGTCGAAGTCGCCGACGCACCCAGCGCCGGGTCGTTGGACGGCGATAGCCTGTTGGGATTGCTGCAAGGGCAAGACGCAAACTGGAAAGATGAAGCATTTTCCGAATATCTAGCCCATGGTGTGCAGCGGCCAACGGCCATGTTGCGGCGCGGCCGGTACAAGCTCCACTACAGTTTGGGCGATCCGCCTCAGCTATACGACGTAGAGGCCGACCCCAACGAGTTCGACGACCTAGCGAACCATCCCGCCCACGCGGCGACCTTAGCCGATCTCCAAGAACGGCTGTTGGCCGAGTGGGATCCGGTCGCGATAGAGGCACAGGTGCGGCAAAGCCAGCAGGATCGGCTCTTGATCGAACAAGCCGCACAGCACGCGCCCAACTGACAGGTAAATTGAGCGGCAATATGGATACTATATCTATATCAGACAGGCTCAAGCGTCCGGCTCGTACTTGGGCTGCCGCGGCGCGCGATCTCGATCCAGCCGATACTTGCTCCCGTCAAGCGGCAGCTCTACGCGAGCACCGCCGCGCTGATGCGACTCGACAAACGCGAAGATCAGTTCGGTATTAGCCCGCGCCAGCGCTGCGCCGCCACGCGGAGGCACGCCCGTATCGAGTGAGTGTACCAGATCCTCGATCAAGCAGAGCGTCGAAGCTCGTTGCTCGAAATCAGGGAATTCCACCCATCCCAACATATCGCGGCCTCGGTGATCCTGTGCCACCGGCGCCCGTAGCTGCCACTCCTTATCATGGCCCAGTGCCGTCACCACGCCTTTTTCGCAGACAGCCTCCACTTCCAGCCCCCGACCCGAGTTGAGCGCGTACGCGGTGACTCCGTTGGCAAACTGGATGATGCCATGCCCAACCGGGTCTTCGCGCAGGATATCGCCATCGATGATCTCGTCGCCATTGGGCAAATGCGCTTGCACCCAAGCGGCCGGGGCGTCCGAGTTGAGACGCTGGAGCAAGTCAAAGCTGTGGCTAGCGCCGTTGAAGAGCGCACTGGTCTGGTGAATGATGAGGGTTTGCAACGCGCCGATTTCCCCGGAGTCAATGACGGCTTTCATCTGGTCGTAGCCCGGGTGAAAGCGGCGATTGGTGCCCATGTTGAGCGCGACGTTGTGACGCTGGCAGGCTTCGACCATGCGGTCGGCTTCGGCCAGCGAGGCCGAGAACGCCTTTTCCGCGTAGATGGCGCGGGCACCCGCTTCGGTCGCTGCCAGCACGATAGCGGCGCGGTGCTCGGGTTGGGTGGCGACGCTGACGAGGTCCGGCTTTTCGCAGGCGAGCATCTCCCGATAGTCAGTGTACTGCTTGTCCGCCGGAATACCGTAGCGTACGCCGACCCTTTCCATCACATCAACGCGCAGGTCCGAGCAGGCGACGAGGTCTGTGCGCGCGCAAGCCTCGTACCCAGCGGCGTGGGAATATGGACGCATATCGGCCGGAACTTCGTTGTCGATGAAAGCCCCCATGCGACTACAGCCGATGAGGACGGCTTTGTATGGCTGCATTTGCTCCTCCTCTACCAAAACTTGGCGACGTTTTCTTCCGCCTTGGTCATTACCTCCAACAGGGCGGCGCGTCCCTCGCTGTTGGCCGCAAGGGCACGCTGAATGGCCGCGGCCAAATCCGCGATCGCTTCGACGCGCTCGGCGTGGGCGCCAAGGGCCTCGGCTACTTGCGCGTAATGCCCGCCGAGCCGATTGCTCTGCCAGTGCTCGGTCGCGTAGGGCATGTGATGGTCGTAATGGGTCATCACGCCGTTGTTGAGCACCACCGTCAAAATGGGAATTTCCGCGCGCACGGCGGTCTCAATGTCGAGGCCGGCCATGCCAAAAGCCGCGTCGCCCATGATGTTGATGACCTGCTTGTCGGGCGCGGCTAACTTGGCCCCCAATGCCAAGCCTAAGCCGTAACCGAGCTGGGTCGATTTGCCCCAACCGATGTACCCTCTGGGGACTTGGGGCCGCCAGAACGGCACGAGTTGATCGCGGGGATAGCCCGAGTCGTGGGTGATAATGGTGTTGGCCACATCCACGGCGCGGGCGAGTTCGGCAAAGACCCGGTAGGGGTTTATCGGCACTTCGTCCGAACGGAACCGCGGCGCCCATGCGGCATTGAACTCGGCGCGGCTAGCTGCGATCTCGGCCGCCACTCCGCCGTCTGCGCGCCCGTCGGCCCCAAGCTGCCGACGGACTTCCTCGATGATCTGCTCCAGCACGAGCCGCGCATCGCCGACAGCCCCCAAGTCAATTCGGTAGTCCTTGTTGAGATCTTCCGCACAGTTGGTCACCTGCGCCAAGACGGCGCGGTCGGGCATGGGAGCATTGAAGACCGAGACGGTGAAGCTAGTGCCCACGCCCAAGACGAAGTCGGTCTTTTGCAAGAAGCGATCAACCATCAGCGTGCCAGTGTGGCCGCCAGTGCCCAGCGCGAGCGCGTGATTTTCCGGAAACGCGCTCTTGCCGGCCAAGGTCGTCATAACGGGCACATTGAGCAGCTCGGCAAGGGCCACGAGTTGGTCGGTGGCTTCGGCCCACAACGCGCCGTGCCCGGCGTTGATGATCGGGCATTCGGCTTTGATCAGCGCGGCAACCAAGTCGCGCACCGCGTCTGAGTCGGCGGCGGATTTGCAGGCCTTGATCGGTTGGTAGGCGAGATCGCCGGGCAACCCGGCCGCACCTAAATCGCTGGGAATTTCCACCAACACCGGCCCGGGCCGGCCGTGGGCGAGTTGGCTAAAGGCGCGGCGCATCAGTTCGGGAATGCGCTCGACGCGGTTGATGTTGGCGGCCCATTTGGTGATGCCGCGGTAATTGGCCACCGCGTCGAAGTTGGGCGGCACTTGGGTGCGGGCCGTGGCCACGCCGCCGGGCAAGAGCAGCAAGGGGACGGCATCGGCGTAGGCTTGGGCCGCGCCGCCGAGCGCGTTTTCAGCACCCGGCCCGGTCTGCATGGTGAAAACGCCAAAGGGGCGGCCATTGGTCGTGCGGCTGAAGCCGTCGGCCATGTTGACGCCCGTCCGCTCTTGGCGACAGATAACGGGCCGGATCCCAGCGCGTGCGGCCTCGTCGATCAGCGACTGAGCGGGGAAAGCCGACAGCCACTCGACGCCTTCGGCCTTGAGGATGTGGGCAATGGCTTGGTTGCCGTTCATGGGCATGGCGTCCTTTTCCGGTGTTTTGTGGTTGGGTCCGGGCCGCCGCGAGGGGCGGTCCACGCGCGGCTTGCGTAGAACTTTGGCCACAGACCTAGCTGCGTCAATAGGTGCGCCGCCCGCGCCCGATGGTCCACCAGACGACCAAAGCCTCCACGGTGTGGCCGCTGATCAAGGCACCTACGGCTTGCGTCACCCCGTGGATCTCAAAATTGGCCAGCAGGGCTAGCATCAGCAAGACGGTCGCGACCCGCGACGGGGCACTCGGGGCCATCGCTTGGGTGCGGTGTTGGAGCAGGCCAATGCCGTGAAAGTAACTACGCAGACTGACGACAAAGGGAAAGCCCGTAAAAATCAGCAGCGGCACCTTGCAGTCGGCGATCAACTCGGGGCCAATGCCGATCCAAGTGCCGAGGATATAGTCAACGGCCGGCGTCCAAAACAGCCCCACCATCCACGCACAGGAAAACAGACAACAGCCCAAGCAAAAGCGGCGGATTTTGGCTAAATCCCCTTCTTGGCGGAAAGCCGTCGGCAGGTTGCGCAGTTCGTTGAGCCAGCCATAGGGGATGTGGCCGATCGCATAGACAATGGTCAACGCGGCCAGTGCTTCGGTGCCGTTGGCACTGCGGGCGACGAACGCGTTGATCAGCGGCCGGGTGCCGGCCTGCACCGCCATGATCAGCGCTAAGGGCCAAAAGAAGCGCAGGACGTAGAAGTAAGTCAGAAGCGGCCTGTTGGCTGGCTCAGGCCAATGCACCAAGCGCCAGCGTCCCCACGCAACTACGCCAAGCTCGGCGATAGCCCCCATGTACGTGGCGAGAACCGGCAGTAAGATGGGAGTCTGGCGGACAAAACCAAGCGGCAGCAGCGCAAACACGGCTAAGATGCTGCAGGCGATCCCAATGGTGGTGGCGTAGGCGGGGATGTCGGTGCGGCGGACGCGGATGAGTTCGCCGCTGTAAAAGCGCGCCATCCCGTGCAGCACGGGGAAGGGAACGAGCCACAGCAGAGCCAAGCGCGCGGCGTCGCCGAGCGCGGGATCGACCCCGTGCAGATCGTTGATGATCCAAGACCCCAGCGGGGTCAGCGCCAAGCTGGCCAAGATACCGGCCAATAGCAGTCCAGCGGCGAGCACAAAGCGGCAACAGACGCGGTAGCTTTGGGTGTGTTCGACGAGAACCAAGCCGAGCTGCCGCACCTGAGACAGGGTGCCGGAGAGGAACAAAGCCAAACCAAAGGCCAAGCCAAAGGCGGCCAGCGTTTCGACCGCCCGCGGCATCCGCGCCATGCCGCCGTTGAGAAACTGGCCGCTGAGCTCTTGCACCAGCGCCGTCACCACCAAGGGCAACATGAAGCGGATGAGCTGGGCGTAGCTCATCTACAGCATATCCGCCAACTGCTGCCGCACCCCGGACGCTCGGTTGACGCGGGCGGCAGCGTGGCGGTCGGTATTTCGCGTTAGCCAGTGCAGGATGAGCATGGATTACTATCGGTATTTGGTGTTCTTACCTTTGTGGTGAGGCCCATTCTTTCCTTCGCCAGCACCAAGCCGCCCACCCGCACTAAGTTCTGCAAACAGAGTAACTTCCACTGGATTGCGAACGATCTGTAGAGCAAATGTGCCAGCCGCCACAGCATTGTCAACTACTGGACGCCTCACTTCAGCGAGAACTTGGTCGAGCAGCACGACCGATGCGCCAAGCTGACCGAGTAACTCAACGCGACCGATCCTCACGAAATTCAGCAAGGTGGTGCTGTAGGTATGGGACTTCAATACGATCAAAAGACGTTGTCATATTCACGACAGGCCGCTTCTAACGATGCTGGCGCAGGAGCTCGCAACTGCTCCTCAATGCACATCTGATAAAGAATGTCAACGTGTCTTCGACATTGCCGCTCTCGCTCAAGTCGAGGGTATGTGTCCGTCTCGTTCACATCCTCGCCATCTAGATAGGCAAGCCAAGTTTCGATATTACGCATGGGAACAAAGATGGCGACCTTGTCTCTTGGTTTACGCGGCGAAATACCCCTTTGCTTGCAGGCCTCATCTATTTGTTTCTGCCGTTGCTTGATGCCGTTTTCATCTCCATCAATCATCACCACAAGAATACCACCGCGTTTGCGGACAGCGTCCAGTTGTGCAGGATAGTTATCCCGCACGAATTGATCACCCGCGCCTGCGCCGGTTCTCGGCACAGCGTATATCTTGCGATTGCGTTTTCTAAGAAATCTTCGGATAAAAGTTTCGTGCTGTTTGTCTTCGCAGAGGACGGTTATTTTAGGGTGATTCACGGTACAAGCCCTTGGGCGTAGAGTTCGGATGCTTTTAACATCGTATCGTTTTTGACATCCAAGATGCGCGTATGACTCTCCGGTTCGCGCCCCAACCAAACCGCCTGACGGCTGAGAAAATCAATCGCTTCGGGGTGATGCGAAATCAATATCGTCTGTGGCAGCGTGTCGCCACAGCCATCCTCTAACTCGGCGAGCCAAGGCTGCAATTCCGGGAGGGTTATATAGTTGTCCGGCTCATCCAAAAACAAAGTGCGCTCAGTATCACCGGCAAAGAGCAGCAAATGCAGTGTGATCAATGCACGCTGACCGTCTGAGAGTTGATCAAACCGATAGCTGCTACCTGCTTTTCCATCTTTTGGAGAAAAATCGGCGTACAGTTCCCTGTAATCACTACCTTTTTGTACAAGCCTCAGGCCAGTGAAACCGGGCAGGACGTCGCCTAGGTGATTCATCGCCTCAAAGATCGGGTTCGGATTCTCTTGTAAGCACCCCTGATACCACGAAGCAAAATTCTCGCCGCTGTCGCTGATCCGGTCAGTGTCGGAGTCCGAACCGCTCCTCATGCGTTTAGTCTCTAAGAAAAGCGTCACAAAACGGCGGACTTGATCTCGGAATGCACACAACCGGGTATTGTCGTGCCGTTCGGCCACGGGAGCAAGACCCGATTGTGTCCAATCGAAAGAGTATTTTGGCCCCTCACTATGATCATCGCGGTAGAGTTGTACGTCGCCGTTAAAAAAGACAAAGAGTGGCTTGTCATCGGACAGGAGCTCTTCGCGTATTACTCGTGCGAATCGTCTTTCCAAGTTGTGTTCAATTACAAGCCGGTAAAGGCATACTGCACCGGGGATGGCCACTTCCAATTCAAAGTGTTGCTCGAGTTTTGTACTCCAGCGCGTGATGTCAGCAGCGGGAAACAAGTCATTGACCCGTGCATCGCCGCGTACAAAGTCGCGCAATTTCCCCACAACCTCAAATACGGCTGACTTACCACATCCATTTGCTCCAAGCAGCAACGTTAGTTCCCCAAAACGCAGATCGAAATTGGTAAGGCACTTGTAGTTATCAATGTGAATTCGCTTTAGCATGGTAAGCCCCTAGAAAATGCGGAGTTCCTTCACAATTGTCGCATTGGCAATGTGTCGACAAGGCTAAGTCAACAGAATATCTATACTGAATTAGTCACGTGCTGATCCCGGCGGCAGCCGCCCTGAATCCACAATGGCCTTTGCAATGTCGTTGACGGCTTCCGTCAGGTCAAGAAAAGGAGCCGCCCGGCTCAGGCCCGGACGATCTGTCCGGCGCGGCTGTCGGCTACTGCTCCTCGTTCCACCGCGATCCGCCCATTGACAATTACGCAGTCAATGCCTTGCGGATAGCGGTAGGGGTCGGCAAAATCGGCGCACTCGCCGATGGCGGCGGGATCGAAGACCACGAGGTCGGCCCAGTAGCCTTCGCGCAACAGGCCGCGCGCATGCAAGCGGAAGCGGGCGGCCGGGTGGCCCGTGAGTTTGTGGATGGCCTCTTCCCAGCGCAGCGAGCCTTGCTCGCGGACGAAGCGGCGCAAGAAGTAGGGGAAAGCCCCATAAGAGCGAGGGTGGTGCTTGCCTTCGGCCAAGGTGCCTTCAGGCGCCAGCGAGAAGCCATCGGAGATGACGCCGCCCATGGAGTGGCGGGCGATGTTGAGGAAGTCCTCTTCAGACACGTCCTCGGCCAGCATCCACGGCCGCGCACGCTCTTCGACGAGGATGTCGCAAACCGCGTCGTGAGGGGTTTGACCGCGCCGCCGACCAATCTCGGCAAAGCTCAGCCCGACTAAGGCGGCGTTTTGCTCGGCACTGCCCAGCCAGATCTGGTCCCATTGCCCATCCCGCGCCAAGTTGCGCTTGCGGCTACCGCCGCTCTCAGCCCCGTACTGCTTGGTGTCCTGTTCGATTTTGGCGCGGGCCGCTGGGTCTTGCAGCCTCCTCAGCAGTTCCTCGTCGCCGCCGGCCAAAGCCCAAGGGGGCAACAGCGACTTGAGGGTGGTGCTGCCGACCGTATAGGGAATGGCGTCGCAGCTAATGTCGCAGCCCTCGCGGCGCTTCTGGTCCATTGCGGCGAGCAGCTCGCGGGTCGCACCGATCATCGGCGCACCCGGCTGCATGTGCGAGACATGAGCGGCAACCGCGGCTTGCTCGCCCACGGCGATGACCTCGCCGACCGCTTGGGCAATCGACTCGGTCTGGTTGCGGATGTGCGAGGTGTAGATGCCGCCGTACTCAGACACGACCTTGCCCAACTCAACGAGTTCTGCCAGCGCCGCATACGGGCCGGGCGCGTACGCCAAGCCCGACGACAAGCCCAGCGCGCCATCTTCCATGGCGCGGGCAACGAGCGTCTTCATCTGCTCCATTTCCGCCGCAGTCGGCGGGCGGTCGTCGTAGCCCATAGCGGCGACGCGCACGTTGCCGTGGCCGACCAAGGTCGCGGTATTCGTGCCCAGCCCATTGGCTTCGAGCCGCTGAAAATAATCGCCGAAATGAGTCCAATCGCACTCCAAGCCACGGGTCATGGCCGGGTCGAGCGGGCCGTAGTACGGCTCGTAGTCGCGGGTCGGTGCGGCCGAGACGCCGCAGTTGCCCATGACTTGAGTCGTAATGCCCTGCATCAGGGAACTGAGGGCGCGACCATCGAGGGCCAGGGTCAGGTCCGAATGCGTGTGGATGTCGATGAAGCCGGGGCAGGCGATGCAGCCCTCGGCCGCGATAGTGCGACTCGCTTCGGCGGCCGCAAGGTCGCCAATGGCCACGATGCGGCCCTGCTCAATGGCGATGTCGCCGCGAAAAGCGGGCTGGCCGCTGCCGTCGAGGAGTTGAGCGTTGCGGATTAGCAGGTCGTACATGGCTTTTTCCTTGGGGTTATATAGAGTGCAGTATGACCGCATTGAGCTCGGATGAAGGTAGTATAGGCGGGGCGGCCGCGGCACTCAAGTCGGTTGACCCTCCCAACGCGCGTTGATACTTTTGGCGACCACTACGCGAGGTTAAACGAGACGGATACAGTGATCAGTGGTCAGTAGCCAGTGACCAGTAGCTGCCAAAAGGTTCAACGCGAGGTTAAACGAGACGAGGCCCAATTATGAAACGCATCCCCTGCACATTGCTCAGCTTGTGGCTGCTCAGCGGCTGCGGCGACACCCCCTCCGACCAAGCGGCCGACCCGCGCGAGAACGCCGAGGAAACGGCGCTGGTCCAAGTCCCGCGGAACCGCACCTTGATCGTGGACTGCGCCGAAAGCGGCACCTGCGCCGGACAGATTCAAGACTACAATTCGTTCAATCCCTATCTGCCAGAAACCACTTCGCGCACGGGGTACAACTTCGTTTTTGAGCCGCTGTACTTTTACAATGCCTTCGAGGGCAAACTGATTCCTTGGATTGCCACCGACCACCGCTTCAACGACGCCTATACCGAAGTGGTAATCGCCATTCGCCCGGGGGTCAAATGGAGCGACGGACAGCCGTGGACGGCGCACGATTTGGTCTTTACGATCAACATGCTCCGCCGTCACGCGCCCCTGTTGTCCTATTCGACCGACATGGAAAACTGGGTCCAAGAGGCCGTAGCCGTCGATAGCCTGACGGCGCGCATCGCGCTGACAGCCCCCAACCCGCGCTTTGTCTTTTCGTATTTCACCCACAACTTCGGCAATGGGGTGCCGATCGTGCCTAAGCACGTGTGGGAAGGGCAGGCGCCAGACACCTTTACCCACTTCGATCCGCAAAAGGGCTGGCCGGTGTTTTCCGGGCCGTACAAGCTGGTGCTATCCACGCCGCAGCAGCGCATCTGGGACTTGCGGTCGGATTGGTGGGCCGCGGCCACCGGCTTCCAATCCCTGCCCAAAGTCGAGCGCATCATCTACCTGCCTTACATGGAAGAATCCAAGCGCGTCCAGAACCTAATCACCAATCACATAGATACCTGTCTAGACCTCCGGCCACCCAACATCCAGACCGTACTCGACCGCAATCCCCGCGTGACGACGTGGACCGGGCGGGCCCCGCCGTATGGCTACGTGGATTTTTGGCCTATTTCGCTGGGCTTTAACAACTTAGAGGCCCCCTTCTCAGACGTGAATGTGCGCCGGGCGATCAACTACGCCATCAACCGCGAACAACTCGTAGAAATCGGCTGGCAAGGAGCGGGCACCTCGACGCTCCTGCCCTTCCCCGCGTATCCGGCGCTCCGCCCGTACTTCAGCGAGGTCGAAGATTTGCTAGCGCGATACGAGATCGGGGTCTTTGACCTCGCCAAGAGCGCGGCGCTAATGGAGGGCATGGGCTGGCAGCGGCCCGAAGGCGGCTATTGGACTAAGGACGGCGAGCCGTTTAAGATGGTCATCGACATCTCCTCGATTTTCCAAGACATCACGCCGGTCTTGGTCGCGCAACTAGAGCACGCGGGTTTTGACGCGGACTTCCGCAACACCCCGGACACCTATACCCGCATGTCGCACGGCACGGCACGTTCCTTTATCAACGGGCACGGCGGCAGCGTGCGCGATCCGTACTTTACGCTGCGGCTCTACCACAGCCGCTTCGTGCAGCCGACTGGCACGCCCGCCGAGTACTTCTGGCGCTGGCAAAACCAAGAATTCGACCGAATCGTCGATCAAATGGCAGCAATCGCCCCGCGCGATCCACAGCTAGGGCAATTGTACCGCCAAGCCATGGAAATATGGCTCGCCGAACTGCCGTCGATCCCGCTCTTGCAGTGGTATCACCGCATTCCGCACAACCAAACCTACTGGCGCAACTGGCCGTCCGAGTACAGCCCGTACATCAACAGTGCCTATTGGCACCGAGTGTGGCTGTTGGTGCTGCTCAATTTGCAGCCAGTGCAAGGGTAAGGCACGAGGAGGATACACGTGAAATTGTGCGATAAACGAGAATGACTTTGATCACTGTAAGCCAAATCATCGCCAGTGCCGCACTGGGAGCACTAATCGGTTTTGGCACCAATTGGTTGGCCATCAAGTCGCTGTTCCGTCCGCTGCGGCCGCGCTGGTATAGCCTCGGTTGGCAGGGAATCATTCCGCGCAATAAAGAGAAACTAGCCAGCAATATCTCCAATGTTGTAGGGACCGATTTGTTGGCCCGAGACTATTTGTTCGAGCAGTTGCAGAACGCGACTTTGCAGAAGAGTTTGCATCGCTTTGTCGCCACTCAAATGGACTCGGTATTAAGTGCTAGCTTGGCTTCTGGTTTTGCTCAATTACCGCTGGAATGGCAACAGGAGGGCTTGGATAAAGCAACGCGACGGTGGCTCGAATGGATGGCTGAGTGGAGCGAAAGCAAGTCGGGACTGGAGTTAAAACGGCGGCTTTTGGACACGCTGGAAACGCACTTGGGTGCGCTGCAAGTCGAACAGGTGCTGTCGGCAGAACAACTCGATGAATTCATCGACATGGCCGGCGGAGTACTGACCCAGCGAGAAACGCGAGATTACTTGGCCCATACCCTACAGGAGCGATTGGAAGATTACCTCGGATCGGATACGCCGCTAGAAAACATCGTCCCGGCGGAATTGCGCGATGTTTTACACGACCGATTGCAGCGCGAAATCCCGGAAATGATGGTGCGTATAGCCCGCTGGCTGAAGGATCCTGAGAATATGGAGGCTCTGGTCGAGCGAATCTTGAAAGCACTTACAGCGTCCGCCGAACAAGGGGCTTGGCTCAAGAGCCTGATCGTCAATTTGGGCTTGCACTTTTTTCGGGAAAACATCACCCAAGCATTGCGCCAGCGCATTCCCCAACTGGCCCAAGAGTTTTTGCACAGCCAAGAAGTGCGCGAGAAACTCGCTAAACAGCTCATCAATGGCGTCAATGACTTATTGGGCAAGCCCGTGGTCGAGGTGGTGGGAGAGCATCGCCATGTTTTGGCCCAGCGCGTCGGATCGGTGGCCGCGACTTGGATTTCGAGCCGAGAGGCGCAGGAGGCGCTGGGGAGCTTTCTGCGCCACCATTACCACAAGTACCGCAAGCACCGACTCGACGAGATGGTGCCAGAAAAGGCGCGACGCACCATGCGGCAGCATTTGTCGAAGGCGTTGCAAGTGCCCAAGGACAAAATTGAACCCTGGAGCGTACGGTTGAGCACTTTTTTGCGACAGCACTTACAGCACAGTCGCACACCGTTGCGGAAGTGGACTGGCCTGCGACTGGACGAAGAGAAAGCGCTGGTTCAGTGGGCACAGGACAAAGCGACAAAAGTGTTAGCGACACAAGTACCGTTACTGATTGAAAGGTTCGATGTTCAAAACATGGTGTACGCCAAAATTATGAAGTTCGATCTGTTGCGGGTGGAGCGTCTGATCAAGGGTATCATCAGCGATCAATTGCGCTATATCAATTTGCTGGGGGCGGTACTGGGAGCATTGGTGGGGGTACTCTTGCCGTTTCTCAATGCCTTTATCGCCAGCCTGCATTAACGGGCGGCTGCATCCCATCCACGTGCCGCCAATGTTAGCGTTCACGCCCCAAATCGTCGTTGAAAACCTCGGCAAAATCTACCGCCGTTCCGGTTGCTGTGCGGGGAACTCCTTAGAAGCGTTTTTAAACCTCTCGTCGGACTACTTCAACGGGCCGTCGAGCGGTTCCTCGATCGGGCGTTTTCCGCGGGCGAGACTCCATTACTACTAGGCTTTTGGGGGGATTAAAAAACAATAAGAATATTTTTTAAAAAACCTCTTAGCATCTCAAGCCAAGATCGGATGCAGGGCCTTCGCTAATAGGTTACACTACCGGGCACCGTAACGACCCAAAACCGCCGCCGCCGCCGAAGCATTCGCCTCTACCGCAAAGTGCAGCGGCGTAGCACCATTATGGTCGTTGGCGTTGGCAGCGGCTCCATTTTTGAGCAAAACCTCAGCGACCGCCGCCGCATTCATCACCGCCGCAAAGTGCAGCGGCGTAAAGCCGCCATGGGTGGTTTGGGCGTTGGCAGCGGCTCCGTTTTTGAGCAAAACCGCGGCGACCGCCGCCGCGTTAATCACCGCCGCAAAGTGCAGCAGTGTGCCGTCATCATGGTTTTTGGCGTTGGCAGCGGCCCCATGCTCGAGCAAAACCGCCGCAACCGCCGCCGCATCGGCCTCTACCGCAACGTCCAACGGCGTGAGGCCATTGTGGTTTTTGGCGTTGACAGCGGCCCCATGATCAAGCAAAACCTCGGCCACCGTCGCCGCATTGATCACTGCCGCAAGGTGTAGCGGCGTACCGCCATCATGGTCGCTGGCGTTGGCAGCGGCCCCATGCCGGAGCAAAACATCAGCGGTCTCAAAAGCATTCGCTGCAAGGTGCAGTGGCGTGAGGCCATTGTGGTTTTTGGCGTTGGCAGCGGCCCCATGCTCAAGCAGAACCGCCGCAGTAGCCGCCGCATTAATCACTGCCGCAAGGTGCAGCGGCGTAAAGCCGCCATGGGTGGTTTGGGCGTTGGCGGCGGCTCCGTTCTTGAGCAAAACTTCCGCCGCCGCTGAAGCATTCTTCCGCGCCGCCCCGTGCAGCGGCGTGCCGCTCTCATTGGTTTGGGCGTTGGCAGCGGCTCCATGCTCAAGCAAAACTTCCGCCGCCGCCGCCGCATTGGCCTCTACCGCAACGGCCAGCGGCGTTCTGCCCTTATTGGTTTGGGCGTTGACGGCGGCCCCATGCTCAAGCAAAACCGCAACGGCCGCAGAAGCATTACTTTCCGCCGCCTCGTGCAACGGCGTAAGGCCATCATTGGTTTGGGCGTTGACAGCGGCATCATGCTCAAGCAAAACCTCGGCGGTCACAGAAGAATTACTGCCCGCTGCTTCGTGCAACGGCGTGTAGCCCTTATTGGTTTTAGCGTTGGCAGCGGCCCCATTTTTGAGCAAAACCTCCGCGGCCTCAGAAGCATTACTTTCCGCCGCCCCGTGCAGCGGCGTGAGGCCATTATGGTCTTTGGCGTTGACGGCGGCATCATGCTCAAGCAAAACCGCAACGGCCGCAGAAGCATTCTTCAAAGCCGCCTCGTGTAGCGGCGTGAGGCCATTGTGATTTTTGGCGTTGACATCGGCCCCGTGCTGGAGCAAAACCGCAACGGTCGCAGAAAAATTCTTCCACGCCGCATCGTGCAGCGGCGTTCTGCCCTCATTGGTTTGGGCGTTGACAGCGGCCCCATGCTGAAGCAAGACCGCAGCGGTCGCCGCCGCATTCTTCCACGCCGCTTCGTGCAACGGCGTATAGCCCTTATTGGTTTTAGCGTTGACAGCGGCCCCATTTTTGAGCAAAACCTCAGCGGCCTCCGCCGCATTTTTCCACGCCGCATCGTGCAGCGGTGTATAGCCTTCACTGGCATTGGCTGCTAGGCGCCCAAAGATCAAAGCTGCAACGAGCATTCCCCGCATCATAGCCGTCTCTTGCCTCCTTAAAGGAAGGGCGTTAGGAAGCGGTCTGAATGTCCCGGTCAGGCCGCCGCAATCATACTTTACATTATCGCTAATCTAATAAAGATCGGTAGTACGCCGGCGTCTTGCCTTCGTTGTCTTTGGCGTTTGGGTCGGCTCCATATTTAAGCAACATCTCAGCGAGAATGGCGTGATTCTTGGCGGCGGCCTCGTGCAACGGGGTTCTGCCATCTTTGTCTTTGGCATTGACCTCGGCTCCCTGCGCAAGCAAGACCTTAGCGATCTCGGAGGCGGCCTTCTTTGCTTGTGCTGCGTAGTGCAACGGTGTTTTGCCATCTTTGTCTTTGGCATTGACCTCGGCTCCCTGCGCAAGCAACATCTCAACGATCTCGGAGGCATGAAGGCGACGATTTGGGATTAGGAATGGGAACTCAACGATGATTGGGAGGGAAAAAATAGACATCTCATCGTAATTCTTGGCCGCTTCGTGCAACGGAGTTCTGCCGTTGTCGTCTTTAGCGTTGGCATCGGCTCCCTGCGCAAGCAATCTCTCAGCGATCTCGGCGTCGTAATCCTTGGCGGCGGCTTCGTGCAACGGGGTTTTGCCATCTTTGTCTTTGGCATTGACCTCGGCTCCCTGCACAAGCAACATCTTAGCGATCTCGGAGGCGGTACTATCCGCGGCTTCGTGCAACGGAGTTCTGCCGTTGTCGTCTTTAGCGTTGGCATCGGCTCCCTGCACAAGCAACATCTTAGCGATCTCGGAGGCGTAATCCTTGGCGGCGGCCTCGTGCAACGGGGTTCTGCCATCTTTGTCTTTAGCGTTGACCTCGGCTCCCCGTGAAAGCAAGACCTCAGCGATCTCGGAGGCGTAATTCTCGGCGGCGGCCTCGTGCAACGGGGTTCTGCCGTTGTCGTCTTTAGCGTTGACCTCGGCTCCCTGCGCAAGCAAGACCTCAGCGATCTCGGAGGCGTAATTCTCGGCCGCTTCGTGCAACGGGGTTCTACCGCCTTTGTCTTTGGCGTTGACCTCGGCTCCCTGCGCAAGCAACATATCAGCGATCTTGGCGGCATTCTTGGCCGCTTCGTGCAACGGGGTTCTGCCGCCTTTGTCTTTGGCGTTGACCTCGGCTCCCTGCGCAAGCAACATATCAGCGATCTTGGCGGCATTCTTGGCCGCTTCGTGCAACGGGGTTCTGCCGCCTTTGTCTTTGGCGTTGACCTCGGCTCCCTGCGCAAGCAAGACCTCAGCGATCTCGGAGGCGTAATTCTTGGCCGCTTCGTGCAACGGGGTTCTGCCGTTGTCGTCTTTGGCGTTGACCTCGGCTCCCTGCGCAAGCAACATCTTAGCGATCTCGGAGGCGTAATTCTTGGCCGCTTCGTGCAACGGAGTTCTGCCGCCTTTGTCTTTGGCGTTGACCTCGGCTCCCTGCGCAAGCAACATCTTAGCGATCTCGGAGGCGTAATTCTTGGCCGCTTCGTGCAACGGGGTTCTGCCGCCTTTGTCTTTAGCGTTGACCTCGGCTCCCTGCGCAAGCAAGACCTCAGCGATCTTGGCGTAATTCTCGGCCACTGCCCAGTGCAACGGGGTTCTGCCGCCTTTGTCTTTGGCGTTGGCATCGGCTCCCTGCGCAAGCAAGACCTCAGCGATCTTGGAGGCGTCGTAATTTTTGGCGGCTTCGTGCAACGGGGTCATGCCGTTGTGGTCTTTGGCGTTGACCTCGGCTCCCTGCGCAAGCAACATCTTAGCGATCTCGGAGGCGTAATTCTTGGCCGCTTCGTGCAACGGGGTTCTGCCGTCTTTGTCTTTAGCGTTGACCTCGACTCCCTGCGCAAGCAAGACCTCAGCGATCTTGGCGTAATTCTTGGCGGCGGCCTCGTGCAACCGGGTTCTGCCGTTGTGGTCTTTAGCGTTGACCTCGGCCCCCTGCGCAAGCAAGACCTCAGCGATCTTGGCGTCGTCGTAATTCTTGGCCGCTTCGTGCAACGGGGTTCTGCCATTGTGGTCTTTGGCGTTGACCTCGGCCCCCTGCGCAAGCAAGACCTCAGCGATCTCGGCGTAATTCTTGGCGGCGGCCTCGTGCAACGGGGTTCTGCCATTGTGGTCTTTGGCGTTGACCTCGGCCCCCTGCGCAAGCAAGACCTCAGCGATCTTGGGGTAATTCTTGGCCAATGCCCGGTGCAACGGAGTCATGCCATTGTTGTCTTTGGCGTTGACCTCGACTCCCTGCGCAAGCAACCTCTCAGCGATCTTGGGGTAATTCTTGGCCAATGCCCGGTGCAACGGGGTCATGCCGTTTTGGTCTTTGGCGTTGGCATCGGCTCCCTGGGCAAGCAACCTCTCAGCGATCTCGGAGGGGTAATTCTTGGCCAATGCCCAGTGCAACGGAGTCATGCCGTTTTGGTCTTTGGCGTTGAGATCGGCTCCCTGTGAACGCAACATCTCAGTGATCTGGGCGATGGTGTATTGCCGTGGTCCTTGGCGGTCGCGATGAGTATGCTTGTTGTTGGCCATTGTCTTGTCTCCTGAGAGTGTAGAGAGGTGGTCTCCGCGGCTGGCGTTGGCCTTCTGCCGGTGTTGGTGTGTTGTCGATAGGTTAATTATCGGGAGTATCCAAGGGCGCTGGCAAGGTCCTATGTTTGAGAAAAATCCGCGCCGGCTCCCGCCTAGGAATGGCCCTCGTTAAACTAGTATTCGTTATTAGGGTCTATGCCCCAAATCGTCGTTGAAAATCTCGTCAAAACCTATCGCATTGCCGAGCGCCGGCCCGGTCTTTGGGGCGCCTTCCGGGGCATTGTGCAGCGCTCGCACCGCACAATCAGGGCGTTGGACGGCATCTCTTTCTCGCTGGAAGCCGGCGAACTCGTCGGCTACATCGGGCCAAACGGAGCGGGCAAATCCACTACGGTCAAAATTCTCTCCGGCATCGTCGTCCCGGATTCGGGCCGCTGCGAGGTCCAAGGCCGCGTCCCTTGGGCGGACCGCATTGGCCACGTCAGCCGCATTGGCGTGGTCTTCGGCCAGCGCACCCAGTTGTGGTGGGACCTGCCGGCCATTGAATCCTTTGATCTGCTGCGCGACATATACAAAGTCCCCCACGCGGCCTATCGCCGTCGCCGCGACGCCCTCATCGCCATGTTGGAACTCTCTTCCTTTCTCGACGTGCCCGTGCGCCAGCTCAGCTTGGGCCAGCGCATGCGCTGCGATCTGGTGGCGGCCCTGCTCCACGGCCCGGGCCTGCTCTTTTTGGACGAGCCGACCATTGGTCTCGACGCGGTCTCCAAACTGGCGATGCGCGATTTTATCAAAGAACTCAATCGCCGAGAAGGCGCCACCGTCATCCTGACCACCCACGACATGGACGATATCGAAGCCCTGTGCAACCGGGTCCTGGTCATCGGCGACGGCTCCATCCTCTCCGACGGCAGCCTCGCGGACCTGCGCACCCGCGTCTCGTCCGAGCGCCGCCTCATCGTCGATTTAGTCGATGCCGAGGCGATTATCGAAGACGAAGCCGCGCGCGTCGTGCAGCGCGATGGCCACCGCGTACATCTCAGTTTTGCGCCCGAACGCATTTCAGCCCCGGCCCTCATCAGCCGCATCACCACTCGCCACGAGGTGCGCGACCTTTTTGTGGAAAACCCGCCCATTGAGGAAGTCATCGCCCAGCTCTACCGAGATCGCCCTTGATGCGGCCCTACCTGTCCGTCCTCAGCGCGCGCATCCGCATGTTGCTGCAGTACCGAGCGGCAGCCCTAGCCGGCATGAGCACCCAGCTATTTTGGGGACTCATTCGGGTGATGATCTTCGAAGCGTTCTACCGCACGGCGACCCAAGCGCACCCCATGACCTACGCCGAGGTGGTCAACTATGTCTGGCTTGGTCAGGCCCTGTTCGCCCTCTTGCCTTGGCAACCCGACAACGACGTGCGCACCCTGGTGCGCACGGGCACCGTAGCCTACGAATTAGTGCGGCCCGTCGATTTGTATGGCTTCTGGTACAGCCGCGCCCTCGCCAATCGCATCGCCCCCACCCTGCTGCGCTCGGTGCCGTTGTTTTGCCTAGCCTTCCTCTTCTTCGGCCTACAAGCGCCCGCGTCTCCGGCGGCCGCGGCGGCTTGGGCCTTGGCCACGGTGGGCGCTATCCTGCTCGGGGGCGCCTTGGCCAACTTGGTCAACATCTCCTTGCTGTGGACCATCGCCGGAGAGGGTTCCACGCAAATACTGGCGGTGTGCATCTACGTGTTTTCGGGCATGGTGGTCCCCTTGCCGCTGTTTCCCGACGCGCTCCAACCCATACTCAACTTCCTGCCTTTCCGCGGCTTAGCCGACACCCCTTTTCGCCTGTACATGGGGCACATTCCCGCGGCGCAAGTCTGGTCGGTGGTGGGGCATCAACTCGCGTGGACGCTAGCGCTGGTGGGACTAGGCCGCTTCCTGCTCTACCAAGGCACCCGCCGCTTGGTCGTCCAAGGAGGCTGAAGCTGTGCTCGATGGACTGCGCCTGTACGGCCGCTATATCGGCATTTCCTTCCGCAGCCAAATGCAGTACCGGGCCTCTTTCATCATGCTGTCTTTGGGCCACGGCGCGATGACCGGCTTGGAATTCTTGGGCATCTGGGTGCTCTTCGACCGCTTTGCCGCGCTCGATACGTGGAGTCTGCCCGAAGTAGCCTTCTTTTACGGCCTAATCAATATCGCCTTCGCCCTGTGCGACGCCTTCTCGCGCGGCTTTGACTTATTCGCCGCCACGGTCAAAAGCGGCGACTTCGACCGCCTGCTGCTGCGCCCCCGCAGCACAGCCTTGCAACTGGCCGGACAAGAACTCACCCTCAAACGCATCGGCCGCCTCACCCAAGGCTTGGTCGTCCTGCTATGGGCCTCACATGCCCTGGACCTCGCTTGGACCCCTGACAAACTGCTCCTCGCCGCGCTCACCATCCTCGGGGGTGCTTGCCTGTTTTACGGCCTCCTGGTCTTGCAGGCAACGCTGGCTTTTTGGACTATCGAGACCTTGGAAATCGTCAATGCCGTAACCTACGGCGGCGTGGAGACAGCCCAGTATCCATTGGCTATCTACCGCGAGTGGTTCCGCCGCTTTTTCACCTACGTCATCCCCCTCGCCTGCGTCAGCTACTACCCAGCACTGGGGATTTTGGAGCGTCCCGATCCTTTGGGTTCAGGGGCGTTATTCCAATGGCTGGCCCCCATCGTAGGCTTGCTTTTTTTCGCGATCTGTCTGCGCGTCTGGCAAGTGGGCGTGCGGCACTACCGCTCTACGGGAAGCTAGCTTGACTGCGGTGCGAGGCTCCTTATTTATCTTGATGCAGTTCGGCCCGGACCGAGCGCGATCATCAGGAGTGGACGCTGCCGCCATGCCCAACAAACCCAATGACAACAGGAGAATCCCGCCATGGCTCCCCTTAAACTTTTGGTATTCGTCGGCACCGAAGGCATCTACCACGACCACGCAGGCCAGGGCCGATTTCTGACCGACCTGCTCAACCAAAATGACCAGATCGAGGCCGATTTCGCGCGCGACTACGAAGTGATGGTCAACGGCCTCGCCGCGTACGACGCCACCCTCTTCTTCACGGATGTCGGCCACTTCACCCAAGCGCAGGAACAGGGGCTTTTGCACTTTATCGAACGCGGCGGCGGCTTCTTCGGCCTGCACACCGCAGACGCCTCCTTCCGCGACAACGCCGGCTATCACCACATGCTCAACGGCTTTTTTGACGGCCACAGCCCGTACATGGATTTTACCGTTGCCATCTCCGACGCCGACCACCCCATTGCGGCGGGCCTCAAAGACTTTGCCGTGACCGACGAGTTGCACTATCTCAAACGCGATCCCAGCCGCTCGCATCCCCTCATGCACGCCTACGACCCCGGCCGCGACGAAACCCACGTCATGGCCTATCACCATACCTATGGTCAGGGCCGGGTATTCTTCTTTGCCTTGGGCCACGACAACGCGGTGCTGGAAAATCCCTCCTTCCAAGAAGTGGTGCGCCGAGGTGCCCTGTGGGTGGGTAAAAGGTTGTGATTGAGCGGCGGGCCTAAGCCGAATTAACATGACTGAAATACGAGGCGTATTCTTCGACCTATACGGCACCTTGCTGTGCTACGGCGACATGGAGGCCGCAGGAGAAAGCTGGCACCGCGCCATCCGCCGCGCGTTGCTGGCTGGCAACCATGCGTTTGACGAAGCAACATTGATCCGGCTATGCGAGGAATTCCTGCGCCAACCCGAGCCGCCGGCACAGCACGACGGACTGACCGTGTACGAGCGTCGCCTCCGCGCGTTAGTCCGGGAGTTGGGTTTGGCGTTGGCGTTGGAGGAGTTGCGCCGGATCAGCGCGGCAAGCATCGCAGCGTGGCACGCCCATACACGGCTCGACCCAAAGGCCAAAAGCGTACTCGGCGAGTTACAAGGCCGCTGCAAGCTGGCGTTGATCTCCAACTTCGATCATCCGCCGCACGTCCATCGGTTGCTAGACGATCTGGCGTTGCGGCCCTTTTTCGACGCCGTGATCATCTCCGGCGATGTCGGCGTCAACAAGCCCGACCCGGCGATCTTTGCCCCGGCCTTGGCCCAGACCGGGTTGGAAGCGGACGAAGTGCTCTTCGTCGGCGATTCACCCCAAGACGACGTAGCGGGAGCAAAGGCGGCGGGGCTGCGGCCGGTGTTGATTAGCCGGTCGCTCGACGCGGCTGGCTGGCTGGCAGACGGCGTACGAGTGGTGTCGGAGTTAAGGGAAGTGGTCGAGTTAGTTGACTAAAGAAAGGAAACGCGATGACAACGGACGGAACGGTTTTGCAAATGGGCGATCCAGCGGCTGTCGGCCTGTCGGCCACCCAGCTCGAAAGAGCCTTCGGCCTGCTCGCGGCGGCGGTTGAAGCGGGCCAAATCAGCGCGGCCTCGCTGACCGTGGCACGACGCGGCAAAGAGGTCTTTGCCCGTGGAGTTGGCCAACGAAAACCCGGCAGCGGCCCGCCGGTCGATGCCGATTCGATCTTTCTCCTCGCGTCGATCACCAAGCCGATCACCGCTTGTGCGCTGATGATCCTCGTGGATCGCGGGCTGATCTCGCTCGAAGACCCAGCCGTCGAATACCTGCCTGAGTTCACCGGCGGCGACCGGCCCGCCATCAAGGTCCGCCACCTGCTGTCGCACATATCGGGCATGCCCGACATGCTCCCCGAAAACACCAATCTGCGGCGGGCGCACGAGCCGGTAGAAGCCTTTGTCGAGCGGTCGCTCAAGACGCCTCTGCTCTACAAACCAGCGACCGATTTCCGCTACCAGAGCAAGGGCATCCTGCTGGCAGCCGCGATTGTCGAGCGCGTCAGCGGCCAGCGGCTACGCGACTTTGAACGCGAGGAAATTTTCGCGCCGCTGGGCATGGAGCGCAGCGCATTGGGCATGGGCGATTGGGCCATTGGGGATACCGTGTGGTGCGGGACGGACCCCGAAGAAGACGAAGAATTGCGAAGTTGGGGGTGGAATTCCCCGTACTGGCGCGATTTTGGGGCGCCGTGGGGCGGCATGCACAGTACCGGACGCGATCTGGCGATCCTCTTGCAAACCATGCTCAACGGCGGCGCGTACGGAGACCAGCGCATCTTCAGCCGCGCCGCGGTCGCCGCGATGACGAGCGATCAGAACGGCACACTCAACGCGCCGTGGGGCCTTGGCTGGGGCGTGTGTGGGGCGCGGGTGTGGGCCTTTTGGGGCGATCTGGTATCGCCGCGCACCTTCGGCCACACCGGGGCGACTGGCACTGTGGCGTGGGCGGACGCAGCACACCAGCTAAGCTGCGTGGTGCTGACCAACCAAATGGTCGCCAACGGGAGCTTGTTGCGGCGGATATCCAACGCGGTGTCGGCCGCCGTGGAAGAATAGCGTCCAAATCTCCGCTGAGTTTTATTTAATTCAAAATTAAATTTTTCAATTTTACGATTGACTTTTTCAATTTATATAGCTATAATTACATCTAAATTTAATTATTTGGAGGTTTAGCCATCAAAGACTGGAAAGAGCTAACCAATCTGACGAAAGGGGCGCGTATCGTGGTCGAGCGGGTTTCTCTGCCGGACAGCACCCTCGCGATCGAAGGGCAATTCGAGCCGCCCGTTCTCGCGCGTCTTGCCGCCGAGGACCAAGTATTCGTAATGGCCTTCGTCCAAGTCCACGGCTCGATCAAGGAAATGGAGCGCATCTTTGGCATCAGCTATCCAACGGTCAAAAACCGACTGGATGCCATTGCCGAGCAGCTACCGTTGGTCGAGACCGTGCAAAAGGGAGCCGCTAGCACCCCGCGCTCAAATCCCCAATCGGCCGCAGTACTCGACAGCTTGGAACGCGGCGAAATCGACGTCGAGGAAGCGCTGCGGAGGCTCTCCTGATGCGGCCCCCGATGCTCCTGCGATTGCGGGTTCAAGACGACAAGCGGCGCATTCGGCTGTGGATCCCGCTCATAGTGCTATGGCCGGTCATTTTTGTCGCGGTGCTGCTGGGGACGCCTGTTGCCATACTGATAGCGGCGCGCTCGGGGCACCGCGCTCGAAGCCGTTCCGTCCTGCTGGCCGGCCCCCTGCTTCTATACGTGCTTGCCTCGCTGCGCGGCCTGCGCTGCAACGTCGCGGCCGGCGAGGATCGCGTATTCATTTCAATCGATTAGGAGGCTGTGATGACTGAAGAGCGACGCAGAATTCTCGACATGCTTTCGGCCGGGAAGGTAACGGTAGCAGAGGCCGAGCGTCTTTTGGAGGTGCTGCAAGGCCCCCTCGCAGGACTCGAAGAATCCCGGTCCGGGGCCCGCGACAAAAACGACAAAACCGCCAGGCGCGACGACACGTTCGCCGTGGGCGACCATCCGCGCCTCGTGGTGCGCGGCTTTAATGGTCCCATCCGGGTCCAGGCGGGCGAACCCGGATCAATTCACGTGCGGGCGAGGCTAAAAAAACCGCACGAGATCAAGTACAACGCCACACAGGAAGGCGACCTCATCGCGGTCGAAGTCAAGCCGGAGCACCAGCCCGAGGGATTCCCGCCTGGATTCTCCCGCCAGCACGTCGGCGCAAACATAGAAGTGACGGTACCCGTCGCGACTAGCGTTGACTTGGCGACTAGCAACGGACCGGTAGAACTCCAAGGAACCGAAGGCCGTGGGGCGATGCAGACCAAGAACGGGCCTATACGGGTTGAAAATTTCAAGGGCGACCTGAACGCAGCCACCAAGAACGCCCCGATCACGGTCAAGACGCTCGCTGGCTCGGCAGAGCTTTCTTCTTCGAACGGCCGCGTATCCATTGAGGACGCATACGGCCACTTTGATGTGCAGACGACCAATGGGTCGATAAAATTTCAGGGCCGTATCGAGCCTAAAAAAATCAATAGACTATCCACCACGAACGGCAACATCAAAGTAGCTATGGGCACCGACCCGAGCCTCAAGCTAAAAGCTGCAACGGTCAATGGGCGCGTCCGCTGCGAAGTGCCGGGCTTCGTCGCGTCGGTCGAGAAGCGCCACAAGCTCAAGGGAACAGTGGGCGCAGGCGAAGCCGAATTGATCGCCAAAACCGCAAACGGCTCCATCACAATTCAATAGGAGGACCGCCATGAACGAAAACAGCAGACGCGTACTAGAGATGCTAGCCGAAGGCAAGGTCTCGGTCGATGAGGCCGAGCGCCTGCTCTCCCTCGTCGACGAGGAGCCAGCGGCGCCGCTAGCACCTTCACACGCGGAATCGGCCCGTCGCTATCTGAGAGTTACCGTCGCCGGAGACGGGAATGAGCACGTCGATGTCCGGGTGCCACTAGCGCTGATCAAGGCCGGAGTCAAGCTGCACACCCTGCTCCCGGCACAAGCCACGACGGGAATCAACACGGCTCTACAGGACAACGGCATTAACGTTGATATTGACAATTTGCGCCCCGAGGATCTAGAGCAGCTCATTGATGCCCTAAGCGAGATCGAGGTCCACGTCCAAGACGGGGCCGACAAGGTCCGAGTGTACTGCGAATAACGCACCTCACAGCAGTTCCGGCAGAAACTCCACGGCGTTGACGGCCTTTTGCCGTTCGCCATCGTCTTCCACCTCAAACTCGATGATCGCGCCGCTCGTCCTGAACTGGGCAAATTCCGCGTTAGACACCGGCCTGCCTCTGGCCGTACGCAGGTCGGTAATGTGCAGAAAAATGTCCTCGCGTACGGTGTCTAGCCCCAAGTCGGTCTGCGCGGTCAAGAACCCGTAGCCCTTCTCTTCGTTGACCGCGTGGAGAATGCCGCGCAGACGCTCGGTTGGCGGGAACAGAATGCCGGGCACCAAGTACCCGTAAAAATGGTAATCTACCTCTTGGCGCAGCGCGGTACTGGTGTTCATAAAAGACAGCAGATCAACCCGCTTGCCCCGGTTTTGCAAGGCGCGCACCAAGCGCACAAAATCGCCATCGCCCGTGCCCAACAGCGCGTAATCCAAATTCTCCGACTGCAACAGCGCATCGATCGCCATCTCTAAATCCGCGTCGGCCTTGACGATGGTCTCGCCTTCCGAAGTCAGATAGCGCCGCACTTCTTTGAGAATTAGGTGATAGCCCTCCCGCCGTGCTCGATTGCGATACGTTTCCCTCTTTTGGCGGTACTCTGCGTCTGCGCTTTCGCGTGCGCGGTCAACGGCCATGTAGGCATTGGCCCGCACCACCACCGCCTGCTGCGCCTCCACCAGGGCCTTGATCTGGCGAAACTGGATGGTGTGGCCGCCGCAGCGGTTGAGATTCTCCATATCGAGAAATATGCCTGCCTTTAACACGTGTATCCTTTTAGTTGTAAGTGGTAGGGCACCCCTCGTGGGTACCCGTAGGTGTTTTGTCGCTAGACGTGAAAAATGTACAAGTCGCGCGCCGGCAGCGGCAACTCCACCCAAGCACCGCCCCGACGATGGCTCTCGGCAACGGCGATGGTGGCTTCTGTTATGTGGTGCGTCACGTCGATGTGGCCGCGCGTGCGTTGGCCGGATTCGCGCGCTGCGACCAAATCCTCCAGGCAGCACTGGGTCGTGCTGCGCGGCGTCACCGGCTCGATCGGTACCTCCTCCCACAAGGCGTTCCGCCCTTGCACCGGGCCGGGCTGGCGCAGCAAAACGCTGGCTCCATTGTTGCACGAGCGAATCGCGCCCTCCGAGCCGATGACCTCAAATTCCCACGGGGCCGCTGGAATGGACCACGCCTCAATGCCGTTGGCAAAGCGCAGTTGATAGGTCGCCAAGGGATCGGACGGAATGTGATTGCCCTCGACTTGCAAGCCGCCGGGCAAAAGCTCGCCGCGCACAGCTTTAATCGCCGGGTCGCCGATGAGATAGGACACCGTGTCGATCGAATGGATGTGCCCGTGCATCAGGCTGGAACTCGCGTAGTGAATCACGGCCCGCACCGCGCCGACTTGACCGGCGGCGACCGCGTCCTTGACCACCTCGTAGCGATTGTCAAAGCGGCGCAGGACGCCCGTGTTAAAGAGCGCGTTGTTGCGCTTTACCGCATCGCGGATTTCGTCGGCACGCTCCATTGAGCTCGCCATGGCCTTTTCGAGATAGATCATCGGCACACCCATGTCGGCCACCGCTACCGCTAAGTCGGCGTGCGAGTCGCCGCGAAAATTCGCGTCTGGAGCTTCTCGGGCGGGCTTGGGCAAACAGGCCGCCGTGCAGATGGCCGCAATGTCTGGCTTTTCGCGGCGGATCATGTCGCGGAAATCCTCGTACACGGCTGTTCCCCAACGGCTTTGAAAGGCATCGCGCTTATCCGCCAAGAGATCGGCCCCAGCCACGAGTTCCAGCCGCTCGCTCGCCCTCGTCGCGGCCGCAACCGAATAGGGCAAGTCTCCGTGCCCTTCGTCGTCAATGGTACTGCCCATGCGTCCGAGGCCGATGATCGCTACTGTATGCTTCTTCATGGTGGTTCTCCTTTCGATGCAAAAGACAACCTACTCACTCCACCACAATCTCGCCAGCACTTCCCTCCCGCTGCACACACAACAGCAGATCGCCGCGCTCGACGCGAATTTCGACGGGGTTGGCTACCACTTCATTGGAGATGCCGTCGCGCACACCCGGAATGAGGCTCTCAGACCGCAAGGGCCATTTTAAGCCAAACGTCTCAATACCTTCCACCGCCCCGTTAAGTGGGCATAGGGAAATTTTCTGACCCATAACGGCGCGGAAGCGAATGCGGCGGTCAATGAGGCGGATGTCGCAGTAGGAGTCCACTAGGCGCAGGGCGAGGCGGTCGGCAAATGTCTTGAGCAGGCTCAAGTTGCCCAACAAGTGATCGGTGCGCCGCCCCGTAAAACCGACGAGCACGGCTTCAGTAACGCCCAAGGCGACGGCGTGGTTGAGGACTTTTTGGCCATCTGTGCCTACATGGCCCTCGGGGTCAACGAGGATGAAGCGGTCGGCGGCGAGGGCAGCCTTGCTTTGGCGGCTAACCGAGTCGAGGTCGCCGACGACGTAATCGGGCGCGTATCCGTACGCCGAGGCGGTATTGGCTCCGCCATCGGCGCACAAGATCAGCTCGGCTTCTTGCGCGCAGGCAGCGAATAATGCTCGGGAAGGTGGCTCGCCATTGCCGACGACCAGCGCAGACCGACCGCCCACGGTTTAGTTCCCCAAAGAAGAAAATTGCGTCGTCAGCCGCACGCCGACTTGGCGCGGATCGCCATGGGTTTCGTACAGCTTGTCAGCATAATCCGGCGGTTCCAAGCCAAAGTAGAAACCCCGCACCCCATAGCGCTTGTCGAGCACGTTGCGGCCCCATAGCTGCACAGACCACGCTTCCCGCTCGTAGGCAATATGGGCGTTGACCAATTGGTACGGCTCCGAGACTTGGTCGTGGCTATCGGAGTAGAAGAATTGGTCCATGCCGGTCAGGACCAAGCGCGCCCCCAAACCCGACTGATGGCGATAGGCACCGCCCACGCTGAAGGTGTAGTTGGGCGCGTGGGCGGCGGCCCGGTCCCCCAGCGTTACTGCCCCATCTTCCGTGGGGAAGGTGTACGTATCAACGTGCGTAGTGAGCAAGCCCACTGAGCCGAAGAGTTCGACTTGGGGCAAGAGGCGGACAGTATGCTCCCATTCCAAGCCGCTGTTGCGGCCTTTGCCGGCATTGGCCGTAAAGTAAAAGAAGCTGTTGGGGTCGCCCGGATCCTGCTGGCTCGACAGCTCGACCTGCTGGTCCGAGCGCAGCGCGTGGAACAGAGTCAGTCCGATGGAAGAGCGCGGCCCGCTGAGCCGCCAGCCGAGTTCGAGATTGACGATGTGCTCGGGGTCGTAGGGGCGGTTCGCCGCCGCCAAGTACGGATGCTGGTTGACCCCGCCCGAGCGGTAGCCACGCGAGGCCGAAGCGTATAAAGTATGGCCCAAACGCCAAGTGTAACTGAGGGCCGCTTTGCCGCCGCCCAACCATTGATCAACGGCGAACGCAGTGCTGGTGCTATCGGCGCCGTCATTCGCGGTCGTTCCTTCATAGGCCGTGTCGTTGCGGTCGAGCCGCGCATTGACTTCCAGCCGCAACTTTTCGCCCAAGGCCAACCCGTACTGACCGTAAAAAGCGAGGTTGTCGATTTCGTAGCGTCCGTTCAGCTCGGTGGCGTCGCCGCCGAACAAATAGCCCTCGGCCTGGTCTTCCTCTTCGAGCCGCTTCCAATAGGCCCCTACCACCAGTTCCTCGACCAAGAGCCGGGCCTCTTGGCTCACCACCGTGCGGTCGCGCCCATTGCGGTCGAAAAAGTCGTAACTCCACCCCTCGACTGCTGGGTCGAATTCGTACGGCGCACGCAGCCAGTACTCGTCGTTGCCCCAATCGCCGTCGAAACTGTGCTCCAACTTGCTGCGCGAAAATGCGGTAATCGCGACGAACTCAGCCCCGGTCGCCCCTAGCTCCCAAGCACTCTTGAGCGAGGCCCCTGTCGTCTGCTGGCGATCCTTGCCCGGCCTGTCAGCGTAAGTGGTCAAATCCTCGTTGTTGTCGGGTGCCCAAGCGTCGTATCCGTTATCCATATCAGCCCAAAAGAAGGTACCTAACACCTCGGGACCAACCGCTGGGGTCCAGCCGACCTTGGCGCGCAGCAACTGCTCGCGCCGGGCATTGGTATCGTCGGCATCGAGAAAAGCGTTGGAGCGAAAGCCGTTGGCCCGGCCGTTCTCGTACCCCACGCGCAGCGCCAAATCGGCGCCTACTGGCAGGTTGACCGCCCCGGAAAAACGCCCTAAACCATCGCTGCCCATCTCGGCACTGCCCGCTCCGGCAAACTCCGGCTGGGGGTCGGCCGAGCGCAAGTTAATCAGTCCGGCCAAGGCGTTGGGGCCAAAAATGGTCGACTGAGGGCCTTTGAAAACTTCGACCTGATCGACGTCAAAGAGCAACCCGGCCGTGCCCATGCCGCTCAAATCGACGTCGTCCATGACGAATCCCACTGAAAAACTGGGCGGCCCTTCGCCCGCGTAATGGCTGCGCTCGCCAATGCCCCGGATCTGGAAATAGCGCGGCCGCGATGAGCCGCCAGCCCAATTCAAATTGGGCACGGCATGGGTTGCGTCTTGCAAGTGACCGGCCCCGCTAGTCCGCGAGCGGTCCCCCTCTACCACCGTGACGCTCGCGGCTAAGCGGTCGAGTCGCTGGCGCACCAAACCGCCTTCGACTACCACCTCAGGCGCTGGCAAAATTTCGCGCTCCAAGGCCACGACCAAGGGCGAGACGACCGCCACTCGCACGCGCTGGTAGCCGATGTAGGAAATGGTAATAGAATCGCCCAAGGCCGCCTCCACCTTGAAGCGGCCCTGAGCATCCGTAGTAGTAGCCGCGCTCCCGGCCTGCACATTGGCCCCGGCCAAAGGATGCCCGGTGGCCGCGTCCAACACTCGGCCGGGCACTTCCTCGGCCTGCGCCAGCGACAACGCCGACAGCGTCAATAAACCGGCCAGCAAGCGGACCGATGATAGTGAAATTTTCATGGATAGGCTCCCTCGTTTTTCATCTGCGGAATGACTCCGTCGAAGGGCACAAAAAAACCGCTCGCCCCAGAAGGGCCAGCGGTGCGTACGCGGTGCGTACGGCATCCGTTTCCCTACGCTGGCACGATCCAGTTCAGGTTCGAAGGGTCTCAATCTCAGGCCCGCTATCGGACCACCCCCAACGGAAGCTATATTCAATGTCTCTACAATATAGAACACGCCCTCACTCGGGGCAATGCGCGTCCTTGCGATTATTTTTTTGGTGTGCCCCGCAGGATTCCCGGACGACCAGCGGCGATTTCAAGGTTATTTGCCGCGGATCATCCAGCCTCCCCGCAAGCTGTTCCAGCATCAACTCCATTGCCGCCTCGGCAATCGCCTCATAAGGAGTCGCCAAGGTCGTCAGCGCTGGTGTCACATATTCCCCCATGTCGATAGCACCACTCCCCACCACAGCCACATCCTCGGGTACGCGAATCCCTGCTTCCTGTAGCCCGCGACAAACGCCTATCGCCGTATAGTCGTTCCGGCACACAAGGGCCGTAAAAAGACCATCGCCCAGTCTTTTGCCCAAGCGATACCCCGATTCTGTGCTGATTTCGCTGGGTATGCGTTTGGGAATCAATCCGTGCTTTTGCATTGCCAGCAGATACCCCTTACCCTTGGCTGACCCCGTGCGGCTCTGGTCCCAATCGGCACCGATAAACCCAACCCGCTCGTGCCCCAACCGGATCAAATGCTCGGTGGCCTCGCAAAAACTCGTTGTATCGTCCAGCACGACTCCACTCACTTGCGTTGGATTGTGAAACGTCACCACCGGCACACGCCTCTTTATGGTCTGCAAAATGTGCGCGAATTCTCCTTTGGCACCCCGCGTCCGAATCAAGAATCCGTCTATGCCTTGGGAAAGCAATTCCTCGACCTGTATGGCCTGGTCGTCCAATCGGGTCAGATGCATCGGGCCCATCACGACCTGATAGTTCCGCTTGTACGCTGCCTGCAAAATGTGATCGATCTGCCGGCCTAACACAGATCCGAAAACCTCGCAGGCCAGCAGACCTAAAGTACCCGTCCTCTCTGTTACAATCCCTTGCGTTATCAACTGGCTAAAAACTCCTTTATGGATCCGACCATTTACTGCAAGCATATTGACTGGCTTCATCGGCTTTCAGTACTAAAAAAAGTCCCCGGAGGGTAACACCATGTCAATATCAATATTCAACTCAGCAATCGAATGATATTCTTATATTCACACGTTTGCATTTAGAGCGATAAATCTATCCTTTCACTCTACCGTGTCAAGTTAGTGTTCCGCTTATTTCTTGTTGTTCGCCCCACAAGATTCCCGCACGACCAGCGACGATTTCAAGACTACTTGCCGAGGCTCGTCCTGCTTCCCTGCAAGCTGTTCCAGCATTAACTCCATCGCCGCCTGGGCAATCGCCGCGTAGGGAATTGCCAAAGTCGTCAGTGCCGGTGTCACATACGCTGCCAAATCCAGATCGCCGTTTCCCACCACAGCTACATCCTCGGGGACGCGAAAGCCCGCTGCCCTTAGTCCGTGACAAGCGATTATGGCCTCGTAATCGTTTCGGCACACAAGAGCTGTAAATCGGTCGCCCAGCCTTTCCCCTAAGCGATGTGTCGGTTTTTTGGGAAAGGTTTTGCTAGGTATGCGTTTGGGAGTCAAGCCGTGCTTTTGCATCGCTAGCATATACCCCTTGCCCTTGGCTGAACCCACGAGGTTCTTACTCCAGTCCGTCCCGATAAACCCGATCCGCTCGTGCCCCAGACGGATCAAATACTCGGTGGCCTCGCAAAAACTCGTTATCTCTTCCAACACGACTCCACTCAAACTTTGAATCGGATCGGTAAAAGTCACCACCGGCATTCGTCCCTGCACGGTGCTTAAAATGCGCTCGGCCTCTCCTCGGTCGCCCCGGGTGTGAATCAAGAGTCCGTCTATGCCCCGGGAAAGCAACTGCTTTATCTGCAAAGTTTGATCCTCTAGTGGCAACTCCTGAAACCGGTTAGGGGCCATGCCCATCAGAATGCGATACTTCTGCTTATCAGCCTCCTGCAAAATCTGATTAGTCTGACGGCCAAACATCTCTAGGGAAATCTGATAGGTCAGCAGACCCAAGGTACCCGTCTTCCCCGTTACAAACCCCTGCGCTATAAAATTGGGAATATAGTCAAGCTCGGCGGCTACTTGCTGCACCCGTTTTCGAGTCTCCTCCTTCACTAGTGCCGACACCTTCCGATCCGCAGATAGTGCCCGTGAGACGGTTGAATGCGAAATCTGCAACTCCCGTGCAACATCTTTAATGGTAGCTTGCTTTTTTATCATCATCTGAATCCTATCACTAATTAAGGCATATAAAGCAACCTCTTCGTCGGTAGGAGCGACGAAGGCTCGGATGATACACACTTATCGCCCCAGTTTGCAAGAAAAGGTGCCTTGCGGAATGACTCCGTCGCAGGCGCATAAAAAACCGCTCGCCCCAGATGGGCCAGCGGTGCGTCCGGCATCCGTTTCCCTAGGCTGGCACGATCCAGTTTAGGTTCGAAGGGTCTCAATCTCAGGCCCGCCATCGGACCACCCCCAACGGAAGTTATATACTCGCTACTGTTACCAATATAGGCCGAGCTCTCACTCGGAGCAATGCGCGTCCATCACTTCAATCATTTCAAGGCGCAGAGATCGCAGCCGCTTAAAAAACGTACTTCAGGATGCCGCTCGCCACATGGGAGTTGTTGTCTTCTCCATTAACGTACGTTCTATAAAACTGCCATCCCAAATCTAAGTCCATGTTGTTGAAAGGCATGTTTACACCTGCGCGCAGGGTCAATTGAAAATCGATTTCTTTTTCGTCTATCTTTTCGGGAATAAGTTCCGCGAGATTTTCGGGAATGTGTCTGGCGAGATTTTCGGCAATCAATTCGGCAAACTCCCCTAAAGCCTCGATAACGGCCTGCGACCCCTCCTTTTCAATATCCAAATCTAGGTGCGATCGCACGATTCCCAAGCCTCCCCCCAAGTAAGGCTTCGCGCCATCGCTGGGACTCGTGGCCATCTTTATCGGGAAAAGCAAAAGATCAACCTTCGACTGTAGTATCACTGTTTTCCCGTCATAGTTGAAACCGCTAGGTAGCTCAAAACCATTTTGGGAGAGCCCTTCGGCAAACAGGGGCGGCAAGGGAAGGGGAACGTCGAGATGGGATGGCAGCCTCGCCCAAGAGCCGGTAAATTCAAGTGCCGTGTAATCGGAAATGCCTTTTCCCGCAACGGCCGCAAACCCAATTCCGTAATCAATAACGAGATGGCTCGAAACCGTCAACTCTGTACTATCAGGGGTGATAAAAGCCGTTTTATGGTGCAGGTCCTGACCCAAAATGACAGCCACCATAGTGCCGACGTATCCCTCGCTCTCATCATCAGCCGACCGCGCCAGCCCGGGGACGGCGTGCATAACGCAGCCGGCAAAAACGATCATTAGAGCCTTTAAATCCTCCATACTTCTCCTTTTTTAATTCGTTGCGGGCACGGCCTCGCAAGGCTGCCGACCAGGGGCTTCGGCTTTGGAGTCGTACCATTTTTTTCGCGAAGCACCAGTCAGCGGGCCAAGCTCAACTCCCCGGAAACGCGTACGTCGCCAACGCCGCCTCATCCACCTCAACCCCCAAACCCGGCCGATCCGCAACCTTGTAGTAGCCGTTTTCGGGTTCGTACGGCTCCTTGAGTATTTGACTCTTGACCGCGTTGGCGTGGTGGCTGTGCTCCATGATCGCGAAATTTGGACACGATGCCGACCATTCGACCGTTGCCGCCACCGACAGGATCCCACCCCCTCCGACATGCGGCGCGACCGGAATGTTGTAGGTGTCGGCCAGCGTCGCAATCCGGTGCCCCTCGGTAATCCCCGTCCGCGCGATGTCGTGCATCAAAATGTCGTACGCTCGACGCTCAAACTGCTCTCGCATCTCATAGCGAGTGCGCGTCCATTCCCCTATCGCCACCGCCATGTCCAACGCTCGAGTTATCTCCGCCTGACCCGGTATATCGTCCGGTACGATCGGTGCCTCCAGCCAAGTGAAGTTTAGCTTCTCCAACTCGCGGCCCAGCCGTATCGAGCTAGCGACCGTCTGCCGCATGTGCGTATCGACCATCAGCATGATGCCCGGCCCCACGCGCTGCCGCACGGCACGGCAAATCTCCACGACGCCCTCCACATCCAACAACAAATGCAACTTCAGCGCCTTGTACCCATAGCCCACATGCTCCTCAGCCGCGTCTGCAACCTTCATTGGATCCGTGCCGCCAATCCCCGCGTAGAGCAAGATCGCATCTCGATAGCGCCCACCCGCAATTTTGTGTACCGGCTTTCCGACGGCCTTGCCCACGATGTCCCACAACGCGATGTCCGTCCCGCCGAGCGCGTCAATGTAGAAACCCGTCGGATGTCCGCGCTCTCGCATCGCCCCATAGTTGCGCGTCCAAATCGCCTCAATGTCGAACGGATCGCGTCCCACCACCAAGGGTCGCACCAATTCGCGCACTATTGTCGCAGTCGTATTCGGCGACACCGGCGACTGCGCTTCACCCCACCCGACGAGCCCATGGTCCGTTTCAACCCGGATAACGGTGGTCTCGTGATGGGGCGAGTAGATCGTCGTGAACGCCGTGCGATCCACAAAGTAATCGCCGACCTCGATCGTCGGTGGCCGCGAGAGCCCCGCCGATTGCTCATCGGCCTGTTTACTAATCCGCAATGGGAACGCTTTGACATCGGCTATTTTCATCGCTTTGCTCCGCCGTGTTTTGTCGATCAACCTAAATTCAGGTGGCTTTTTAGCGTGTTCAGGCAACCGCTAAGGTTTGTTAGAAGCCTTTTTACTTGTTTAAAGCCGCTCGGAAAACGCCCGACTTAGGAACCTCTCGACGCCCGTTGAAGGAGTCCGACGAGAATTTTAAAAAGGCTTCTTAGGGATGCAGGCGGTCACCGAGATGTCGAAGGAGATTGAGCCGCCGCTGTTTGGCGGCATATCGGCGGTAATGGCGTTTCCGCCGATATGTTCGTTAGCCTCGAACAGTCGGAAATCAAAACGGTCCGGGGGCTGGTGCAGTGCCCATACGGCACCCAGCCCTGAAATGCCTCCACCCACAATGGCAATTCGCCGTGGCATTATTCTCATCTCCTTTGCGCCGGTGCGCGGACGCACGCGCTTCGATAGCTATCATACGCTCTGTTGCTTGGCTGCCAAAGCATGAGACGCATTCAAACGGCGATTTTCGACAGCGAGATATGCCCCTTGAAACAGAGATCCACATCGCTGCCGAGTTGTCTCCAGCGCTCCTGATAGATTCCCGTATATAAAAAGCCAGCATCGGTTTGCGAGAATGTGGTTCGGTGGGGGCTTGGGTCCACCGGGGCGTGTTTCGTTTCAAGGCACGTCCGGTCGTGTTCGGGATGGGGCAGATTCACGTTCAGAACATATCCAGACTCCAGCGGCCCGTTCAGCAAGTCGTCCAAAACCGGCCGGAGCCGCTCGGCGGCCAACGGCCAATCGACCGACCGACCTTTTACGGTATAGTGGGACAAGGCGACAGCCTTACAACCGTGAATGGCCGCCTCTCTGGCGGCGGCTACCGTGCCGGATTCGTACACATCCACCCCCAGATTGCCGCCGTGATTGATCCCAGAAAGCACCCAGTCGCCGTCGGACGCTAGGCAGTTGAGGGCCAGACGAGAACAGTCGGCGGGCGTTCCCCATATCCGGTAGCGTGCTTCTGTCAGTTTGTCAACGCGAATGGGCCTATCGGTCGTCAACTGATGTCCAACGCCGGACTGAGGCTCGGCCGGCGCGACGACGACGACCTCGCCCCACCGCGACGCCAGACGGACTAGGGTTTGCAGCCCCTCTGCTTCGACGCCGTCGTCGTTGGTAACGATTAGTTTCACTTGCGCTCCATCCCGCGGCCCGGCATTGCTTTGATAGTCGCGTTCATAGCTGGCTATAAGAAAAACGCCGCGATGCCAAAATACAACAGCAGCGACAACCCGTCGTTGAGCGTGGTGATCAGCGGCCCCGAGGCCACAGCCGGATCAACCCCAATGCGACGGAAAACCAACGGCACCACCGCACCCATCACCGCCGCCAGCACCACCGCCGCTCCCATCGCCAACCCCACGCATCCCCCCAAGCGCATGTCGCCGGTCCATCCGCTAGCCACACCCCAAGACAAAACCCCGAGCATACTCCCCAAGCCTAAAGCCACCCGCAGTTCGCGTCCCACCAAACCCCATTGCCCTTGACCAATGGCCAAGCTCCGCACGGTCACCGTAGCGGTCTGGATGCCCGTATTGCCGCCCATGGCCATGACCGCTGGCACGAAAAAAGACAGCGCAAGAACCTGGGCAAGCGTATCGTCAAAGTGCTTGATCACCGCGCCCGCGAGCAACGTGCCCGCCAAGCAAACCAACAGCCATGGCAACCGCAGCCGCAGTACGCCTACAGCCGGACGATCCGTGCGCTCCTCCGAGGAAATGGCCGCCATCTCGTACAGGTCCTCGGTGGTCTCCTCTTCGAGGACGTCGAAAATGTCGTCCACAGTAACCACGCCCACCAAGCGCCCCACATCATCCACCACCGGCAATACCAACAGATCGTACTCGGCGAAGATATAGGCGATCTCCTCTTGGTCCATATCGCTGCGCACGGCAATTGGATTGCGCTTGGCCAAGGAGCCAACCAAAACATCGGCCGCGGCCAACAACAACCGCTTGAGCGGCACCAAGCCACTCAACAGCCCCTCTTGGTCGATCAAGTAGAGATAGAACACCTCGTCTTCGTCCTCGGCCCAAGCCCGCACCTGCTCTATGGCTTGACCGGCACTCATATCCTCGGACACCGCGATAAAGCGCGAGGTCATCAGCCCGCCGGCCGTATCCTCGGGGTGAGCCAACAACGCGCGCACCTGACCGGCTTCCTCGCCGACGAGCAAATTGAGGACTTCGGCACTTTGCTCCTCAGACAGGCCGCCCAAGACATCGGCCGCATCGTCGGGAGCCATCTCGTCAACCAATCCCGACAAATCGTCAGCCGGTATATCCTCGGCCACCTCGCGCAGGACATCCGCGTCCATCTCGGCCAAGACCGCTGCGGCCAGCGGCTCAGCCAACGCCTGCAATGCGACGGGCTGCTCCTCGTCGTTTAGATAGCGGAACAAATCGGCTAAGTCCGCAGGATGATAGTCGTTGAGGATGAGACGCAGGGTGCTTACATCCTCGGCCGCAAAGGCTTCTTGAACCGTGTACCGGAGCGCGGCCCTCCGCTCCTGCACTTCCCCTTCGACCAAGGCTTCCTCTGGCGAGGAAGGAGGTATATTCGTCAAGTGATTCTCCTTTTATTACGATTTAGCGGTGTGTATTCCGCACCTACTTATCCACCGCTGCAAAGGCCGGTACAGTACCGCATCACCTCGTCCTCGAGCACGACGGCAAGCTGTCGGGCCTGTGGATCAAACCCTCGCAGGAATAGATGCAGTGAACACCTATCGCCACTCCCAGTTCGGCAAGGTAGGCATCGTAATCGTCATCGCCTCGGCCGTCATACTGTGGGGAGGCAACATAGCCACCATCCCGCTGCTAGGCGGCATAGTAGCAGTCCAAGCCGCAGCCCTAGCGCTGTTTGCCAGCCTGACGGTCGAGATCAACGCCGAGCATCTCCGCATCCGCTTTGGCATCGGCCTGATCCGCAAGCGCTTCCCGCTCGCTCAGATCGACACCTGCCGGCCGGTGAAAAACGCTTGGATCTACGGCTGGGGCATTCGCCTGACGCCCCACGGCTGGCTCTACAATGTTTCGGGACTGGAGGCCGTGGAGCTAAAAATGAAGAGCGGTAAGACCTGCCGCATTGGCACGGACGAGCCCGAGGCCCTGACCGCCGCTATCCAAGCAGCACTGGACCGCTTGAAACCAGCACCAGCGTGAAGCCCTAATCGCGTGTGTCCGGCTCCTCGCCAATACTCGCCAGCTTGGCCTTCGCCTCTGCATAGCGATCCGCGGGCAATGGCCCCGCCAAGGCCGCAGCGACATTAGCCTTCATGTGTTCGGGATTCGTCGTGCCGACAATCGTCGTGTGACACGCTGGATGCGCCAGGGTGAAGCGCAAGATAAACTCGTGGCGACTCATCTCGCCGGTGAGTCGGTCGAGACCAGACCGCTCCCATTTCGACTGGCGCTCCTCATTGGCTCGGTGCCCCAAGCTGATGCCGCCGCGAATGAGAATGCCCGCCCCAGCGTCGGCTGCTTGCTGAATAATCCGCTCGTGCTGGCGCTCCAGCGCGGAGTAGGGAATCTGAAACACATCAAACGCACCCGACTCCACGAATGAGGCCAAATGCGGCAGCGTGGAAGACACGCCAATAAAACGGGTCTTGCCCTTCTGTCGAATATCTTCGAGCACTTCGATCAGCCCGCCCAGCGCTACATCTTCCACGGTGGGATTGTGCATCTGGAGCAGATCTACGCAGTCGGTCTTTAGGCGGCGCAGGCTCTGGTCGATGTTGGTGCGCAAGCGCTCGGCCGTCCACAAGTGGCTTGGGGCCAGTCTGTTGCCATCCTCGTCAATGTTGCAACCGCACTTGGTAGCTAAAAAAAACTCGGCGCGGCGATGGCTAAGATACTGGCCGATCCGCTCCTCGCTCGCGCCGTAATCCGGGGCCGTATCAACGAGGTTGATCCCGGCATCGAGCGCCGCATTTAATACGCTGCCGGCGCGGGCGTCGTACTCGGCTTCATCTGGCAGGCCGCGCTCGGCTGCTCCAAAGCCGAGTTGGGTGACCTCAATCCCCGTGCGGCCTAGGGTGCGTTTAGTCAAGTTTCCCATGGTTCCTCTCTCTTTCGCGTTGGCTGGCCGGTCGCTCCCGGACCATTTCGTATCCTTCAAACAAATCCCGCGCTACCGTTGACCACTATTCTGTGATCTATGAACAGAAGATCGTTTTCCTCGTGCGAAAAGACCGCTTCGCGTACAAAACACCCATCGCCCTCCCAACGCTTGATTCCGTCGAGAATCACGCTGAAAGCATTCATCGAGTGGATCGCCTTTGTGCTTTGACACGGGTTATAAATGTATTAGTCTAAGTGGGTTATTAGCGTTCCACCAAACAACGCATGAGCCTCAATCCCTTCAAACCGTTTGCCGCGCACCTTCGCCCCTATCGCTGGGCCTTAGTCGTCGGCTTAGCCTTTTTGCTCGGCGAACAGCTCGCTTCCGTCTCCATCCCCCTCGTCCTCGAACGCGTCATCAACCAAGCCCGAGCCAGCCTAGATCAAACGGTGCCGGACCTGACTTTTCTGCCGTATTACGCGGCACTCATCGTCGGCTTGGGGCTGGTACAGTGGAGCATGGCCTTTGGTATGCGCTGGCACTTAGCCGCCACCTCGTACCGAGTCGAGCGCGACATCCGCCAGCGCTATTTCGCCCACCTGCTCACCTTGCCCTTGGGCTACTTCCAACAAGCCCGAACCGGCGATTTAATGGCCCGAGCGACCAACGACGTCGAAGCCGTCCAGCGCTACCTCAGCCATGGCTTCCGCATGTTCCTCAGCGCTCTGCTCGGCTTCAGCTTCAGCATGGCAGCCATGTGCCTGTACGACTGGCAACTGACCCTGTACGCGCTGTTGCCCATGCCCATTATGACCGCGATCTTGCGCTTGGTAGGCGGCAAAGTACGCCGACGCTATCAGTTGGTACAAGAGCAATTTGCCGCCATTAGCACCTGCTTACAGGAAAACCTCGCGGGCGTGCGCGTGGTCAAGGCATTTGCCCGCCGACGCGGCGAGATCGACCGCTTCACCCAGCTCAACGACGAATACGTCGAGCGCAACCGCAGCCTAATCTACCTCTACAGCACGTTTTTCCCCTTTACCTTCCTCATCAGCGGCCTGTCCATGGTGTTCATTTTGTGGCTGGGCGGCATCCGCGTCGTCGAAGGGACGCTCACCTTGGGCGCCTTTGTCGCCTTCAACGCCTACTTGATCCGCATGAGCCGCCCGATGATGATGATGGGCCGCATCGTCGATGAATACCAACGCGCCATGGCTTCCATGCTGCGCATTGAGTCCGTGCTCAAAGAAAAGTCCCAGCCCGACCAGCACCCAAGCGACGGCTTGGCGATCCAAGGCGAAATCGAATTTCGCCGCGCCTCTTTTGCCTATAACGGCCAAGCCGTGCTACGCGATATAGAGGTCCACATTCCGGCTGGCAGCACCCTAGCCATCGTCGGTCGGGTCGGGTCGGGCAAGAGTACCCTCGCCCGGCTCATCCCCCGCCTCATCCAAGCCGGCGAGGGCCAAGTGCTCATTGACGGCAAACCCATTGAACAAATGTCGCTGCGCACCTTTCGCGACGCCATCGGCTACGTGCCGCAAGACACCTTCCTGTTCTCCGAGAGCATCCGCGACAACATCGCCCTCGACTCGGCCACCGCGGACGACGTTGAACGCGCCCTTGAGGTGGCCCAACTAGCCGCGGACCTCGAGACCTTTCCCCAAGGGCTGGGCACCATCGTCGGCGAGCGCGGCGTCACCCTGTCGGGCGGGCAAAAGCAGCGCACAGCCCTCGCCCGCTCGGTTGTGCGACAACCGAAAATCCTCATCCTCGACGACGCCTTGGCCAGCGTCGACACCCGCACCGAAGAGCAAATCCTCAAGCGCCTGCGCAACATCATGGCCGAGCGCACCACCATTCTCATTGCCCATCGCATCTCCACCGTCATGGACGCGGACCACATCATCGCGCTCGACGAAGGGCGCATTGTCGAAGAGGGCACCCACGCCGAATTACTCGCGCACGATGGCCTGTACGCCGACATGTACCGCCGCCAGCACCTCACCGAGGAATTGAGCGACCTCTAATGCCACCGACCGTCCGCGACGAGCAGGAAATCGACAAAAAATCCATTGACCTCGGCTTACTTGACGAGGTTTGGCAGCCTGCGTATATGCTAGGAATAGCGCACCGTCGGTTCCCGCCGATGATAATCGCGACTTTGAAATAGATGCCAGCAAAGGGCGAAATGACGCTCGGGCAAACAAAGAACAAGGCGAGGAGACGAGATGACCGATCTGAATTTCAAAGGCAAGGAATTTGTCTACAACCATCACCTCGCCGTACCCTTCCGTCCACTCGTCCCGGACGAGACCAAGGGCATTGGCCCGGTCGCGCTTGACGGCAACCTGATCATTCACGGCGACAACCTACACGCCCTCAAGGCACTTCTGCCGCTCTACGCGGGCAAGGTGGACTGCATCTACATCGATCCGCCTTACAACACCGGTAACGAAAGCTGGTGCTATAACGACAACGTAAATTCTCCGATGATCAAGGAGTGGCTCGATTCGAACCCGGTAGGGATTGAGGACGGTCTGCGCCACGACAAGTGGTGTGCAATGATGTGGCCCCGTCTGCGATTACTGCGGGAATTACTGGCCGATAACGGCGTGATTTTCGTATCTATTGACGATAACGAACAGCACCATCTACGGATGATGATGGATGAAATTTTCGGAGACATCAATTTTTTTACTGTTCTCACGAGAAGAGCAATGCACACCGTCCGCAATTCCAGCAAGGACTTTAACCTCAACGCTGACTATGTTCTCGCGTATGCAAAGGATAAGACATGGTTTAGTTCACAAAAGGCCCGTTACATTCGACACATTACCGACAAGGCAAGCAAGTATCCGCATGATGACAATGATGGGCGCGGTAAGTACAAGCTTGATCCTATCCATGCAAGAAACTATTACGAACCTTACATATTCACCTTCGCAAATGGTACCATTTGGCAGCCTCCCACTGGAAGCTACCCCAGATACTCGAAATGCAAACTGCGAGAAATGGAACAGGGGAATCGCATTGTATTCTCCGGCAGAGAACCCAAAGCAAAGCGGTATCTGAACGAAGTCCAAGAAGGGCAACCGCCTGACGCGATTCTTTCGCCAGAAGAGGTAGGGTTTAACAAGGACGGCACACGAGAGCTTCAAGATCTATTCGGCAGGGGGGGAGTGTTTCCGCAACCCAAACCGACAAAGCTAGTGAAGTTTTTGCTGGCAATATTGCGTAGAAAAGACGCTATCGTTCTCGACTCTTTTGCCGGCAGCGGCACCACCGCCCACGCCGTCTTGGCACTCAATAAAGAGGATGGCGGCAATCGCAGGTTTATCTTGGTGGAGTGTGAGAAATACGCCGACACAACTACCGCCGAGCGAGTGCGCCACGTCATCAAGGGCGTTCCGTCGGCTCAGTCTTTGCGGGAAGGGCTGGGCGGCACCTTCACCTATTACACCCTAGGTACACCGGTCGAACTAGACAAGGTACTGAACGGCGAAACACTGCCTTCCTATTTGGGAATTGCTGCACCACTTTTCCACATGGCGACCAACAGTGCCCTCACTCCCGCGACCGTGCGCGAGGCGGACTTCTATCTCGGCGCGACCGAGGACCAGCATGTCTGGCTGATCTACAAACCCGATCTCGACTGGCTGAAGTCACCTGACTCCGCGCTGACACTCACACGTGCCAAGGAATTTGCGGAGACGGTCCCGGACAAACGCCACCTAGTCTTTGCCTCTACCCGCTTCGTGAGCCAAAAGATGCTGACCGAGCAGAACATCCCCGTGGAGTTTGTGCCCCTGCCCTACGCACTCTATCGCATAGACCAGAGTTGATGACATGTTCCGCCAACTCGACTACCAAGACCGCGTCCTTACGGCCATTGACGTTCATCTCGATCTTCTAAAAAAAGAAAAGAGCCGCTCCGACCAGATCGCCGCACTTACCATAGAAAGACCCGATCTCGACCTCCCGATCCCGGATTTCGCCAAGGAGGCATGGGAAGCCCTGAAAGTAAACGACAAACTCCCGGCCTCCCGTGCAGCGATTCCTTTCTCGCCCCGCATGGACGGATGCAATCGGCCTGTACCAAACGCCGTCCTGAAGGTCCCGACGGGCGGTGGCAAGACCTATCTCGCGATCTCTGCCGTTTCGCGGATTATGGGCCGCTATCTCAACCGCAACACGGGCTTTGTGCTCTGGATCGTCCCCAACGAAGCGATCTATACCCAGACGCTGAAGCATTTGAAGGACCGCCAACACCCCTACCGGCAGGCACTTGATCGCGCCGCCGCCGGCCGGGTGCGGATTATGGAGAAGACCGACCCCCTCAATGCCCGCGATGTGGAAACCAATCTCTGCGTCATGCTTTTGATGCTGCAATCTTCGAACCGACAGAACCGGGACTCGCTGAAAATGTTTCAGGATCGCGGCGATGTGTATGGCTTCTTCCCCCCCGAGGGGGAACAGTACGCCCACAAGGTGGCACTTGATCAGACACCCAACCTAGATGGCTATAACGACATATTCCCGATGGTAAAGGATTCGCTCGGGAACGCCCTGCGAATCATACGCCCCGTCGTGGTGCTCGACGAGGGACACCGGGCTATTACCGATTTGGCGTTTCGGACGCTCTACGATTTCAACCCGTGCTTCGTGCTGGAACTCACGGCGACGCCCCAAGACGTACAGCCTCGTGGCGGCAGGAACCCCCATGCAGGTCGATATGCGAATGTTCTGGTTGAAGTGACGGGGCGCGATCTGGACCGTGAGGGCATGATCAAGATGCCTCTCAATCTCGATCCCCGGCAAGGCAATGACTGGAAGGCGACCTTGAACGCCGCTGTCGCCAAGCTCTGCGATCTCGGCAATGAGGCTCGGAAGCTCCAGGCCGACACGGGGTACTACATTCGGCCCATCATGCTGATACAGGTAGAGCGCACTGGCACGGATCAACGCAAAAGCGGGCAGATCCATGCAGAGGACGTAAAGGACTGGCTTCTAACGGCGGGCTTTGACGAGGCGGAAATCGCAATCAAGACGGCTGAACAGAACGACCTGAACCAGCCAGAAAACCAGAATCTTCTGTCGCCAACGAACCGCGTCCGCTTCATCATCACCAAGCAGGCGCTTCAAGAAGGCTGGGACTGCCCCTTCGCCTATCTACTTTGTGCCTTAGCCGCCAATTCCAACCTGAAGGCTATGACCCAGCTCGTAGGGCGAATTCTCCGTCAGCCGGGTGCGATCAAGACCGAGGTGCCGGCACTGGACGAATGCCACGTCATAACCCATCGCACTAATACTGCGAAAGTCGTGGAGGCTATCAAGAATGGTCTTGAGAAAGATGGTCTCGGCGATCTGGTCTTACAGGTCTCCCAAGACGACACGTCAGGAGGCGGGCGGGTGGCAAGGAAAATCGATCGGCGACCGGCTTTTGCTTCAACGGAAATCTATCTGCCCAAGGTCATGATTGTGGACGGAGCCGAGGCACGCGATCTAGACTATGAAACTGATGTGTTGTCGTGCATTGACTGGCGTGGCTACGACCCGAAGGACATCTCGACTCGTATTCCCGACAATGCCCAAGCTGCCGAGAGCCAACTTCAGCGTATCAAACTCAGCGATGACGGGGACGAATTGTTCGTCGGTGAGACGGTTGGTGAAAATGCCGAGACTCTCGCCCTTGACCCAGCGTATGTCGTTAGGATGATATCGGATATTGTGCCCAATCCATTCGTCGGGCGGGAAATCGTTGGCAAGCTCTTGTCTGCCCTGAAAGTGCGCGGCTTCGATGAGGCCAAACTTGGTGGGCTTGCCAGTCTGATCGTCGAGGAACTGCGCCAGGGCTTGGATACCGAGCGCACCGTGCGATCCGAAGCCTTATTCAAGGCGGAGGTGAAGGGGGGCCGGATTCAGTTCCGACTGCGTCTTGACGGTCGCAATTGGCGCATGCCGTTTATAACGGAGACGATGGAGCCCGAGAATGCCCGTCAGCTTGTGAGCACGACGGGTGGGCCGTTGGAAAAGAGCCTCTTCGCACCGATGTACGAAAACGAGTTTAACCGAGACGAGCGCGATGTTGCGATCTACCTAGACAGTGAAGACGCACTCTCATGGTGGCATCGCAACGTTGCGCGTACTCAGTACGGCATTCAGGCTTGGAAGAAAGCCAAAATCTATCCCGACTTCATCTTCGCCGTTCGAGGTAAAGGAGTCACCGTCCTTGAGACCAAAGGCGACCATCTCGACCATCTCGACACGGCCTATAAGCGTGAAGTCCTATCCTTCCTGTCCGACAACTTCGGTTGGAGCGATTTTACCCCAGCCGGCGAGCTGGAGCTTATCCAAAGCAACGGCGAGACGGTGCAAGGCACTCTGATCCTGATGAGTGAATGGAAGACCAAGCTGCCGAAGTATTTGAGAAGGGGTTGACAAGGACGCATATAATGCCACCGACCGTCCGCGACGAGCAGGAAATCGACAAAAAATCCATTGACCTCGGCCTAATGGCCAGGCTGTTGGGTTTCTTGCGGCCCTATTGGCCTTGGGCGGCCTCGACGTTGTTGCTCATCCTCGCGGCTTCGCTGGCCCGCCAAGCCGGTCCCGTGCTGACCAAAATAGCTGTCGACGAGCACATCGTGCCCGGCGATCTAGACGGCCTAGGCACCCTCGTCCTTTTCTTCGCCGCACTGCTGGTCGCTCAATTTGCCATTGGCTATGCCCAGGGCTGGATCACCAGCATGGTCGGCCAATGGACCATGCGCGACGTGCGGCTCGACATTTTCACCCGCCTACAGTGCCTGCCGCTCAAGTTCTTCGACCGCACGCCCATCGGTCGGCTGATGGCGCGCAACACCAGCGATGTCGATGCGCTCAACGAATTCTTCACCTACGGCGCGGTCTCCCTAGTAACCGAAGCGGTCACCATCGCCTCCATTCTGTTTTACATCTTCTACTACCTCGACGTCGAATTGGGCCTGCTCACTTGCGCCTTTTTGCCGGTGGCTTTCGCCGCCACCCTGTGGCTGCAAAACCGCACCTACCAAGCCTTCCGCCAAGCCCGTACCTACTTTGCCCGCTTCAGTGCCGATTTGCAAGAAACCTTGTCGGGTATAGAAGTAGTAAAACTGTTCAACTGCGAGCCGCGCAGCACCCGCCGCTTTAACGAGGGCACCGACGAATACCTCGACGCCCGCTTAGTCCGCACCCTGTACCACTCGGCTTACTTTCCCTTCATGGAATTGTGCGGTGCGGCCCTGATGGCGCTGGTGCTGTGGTACGGCGTCGGCCAAGTGCTGCGCGAGGAAATCGCTTGGGGCGTTTTGGTGGCCATGCTGCAATACGTGCCCCGCTTCTTCATGCCCATCCGCAACCTCGCCGAGGAATACGCCACCGTGCAGGTGGCTATGGCTTCCGCCGAGCGCATCTTTGAACTGATGGACGCCGAGCCAGAGCCTATCGGCGGGTCCGTGCGCCAAGGCCGCATCGCCGGGGCCATTGAGTTCCGCCACGTGTGGTTTGCTTATGAAGATGAAGAATGGGTCCTGCGCGACGTTTCCTTCTGCGTCGAGCCGGGCCAGAGCCTCGCGCTAGTTGGAGCCACCGGCTCGGGCAAAACTACCATCGTCAGCTTGCTGTGCCGCTTTTACGAAATTCAACGAGGGCAGATCCTAGTCGATGGGATCGACATCCGCACGTGGAATGTGGAAGCACTGCGGCGGCGCTTCGGTCTGGTGCAGCAGGACGTCTTTCTCTTTGCCGGCGACATTGCCAGTAACATCCGTTTCGGTGCGCCCGAGCTATCGAACGCAGCCGTCGCCCAAGCGGCCCGCTATGTCAACGCCGACCGCTTCATCGACCGCCTGCCCAGCACCTACCAGCACGACGTGCAAGAGCGCGGCGCATCCCTGTCGGCCGGTCAGCGTCAGCTTTTGTCCCTGGCCCGCGCCCTAGCCGCCGACCCGGATATTTTGGTGTTGGACGAAGCCACCGCCCACATCGACACCGAGACCGAAGGCTGGATCCAAGAGGCCGTGGAAAAACTGATGCGCGACCGCACTTCCATCGTCATTGCCCACCGCCTCTCCACCATCCGCAGCGCCGACAAAATTTTAGTGTTGCACCGGGGCCAGTTGCGCGAAGAAGGCCGCCACGAAGAGCTGTTGGCCCAAGGCGGCATCTACGCCCGTCTGCATCAGTTGCAACTCGCCTAGCGGTCCTATCGAAGCCAGCGAAATTCTCGTGCAGGTTGTAGGCCGATTACCGACTGGCATAGTTAGCGAAAATAACCGCGTACCGCTTGGGATTAAACGCGCCATTTGGTCTTCCCCGGTTGGGCGATCAAACAGAACACGGCCAAGTCATTCAACACGGCCAGCGCGTGACACGCCCCTAGCTTCCAACCAGGAAAAGACCTATGGCCACCTATTATCCCTTCATCACCGACGCCCAAGCCGCGCTGATCCACAACGCGCCGTTGTTCTTTGTCGCTTCTGCCGACCCCGCGCTCGCGCCCGGCCCCGCGGGCATTGGTGCGGTGAACCTCTCGCCCAAGGGCGGCGTACCGCTGCACGTGCTTGATCCCAACCGCGTGGCCTTCCTCGACTACTTGGGCAGCGGCAACGAAACAGCGCGTCATGCGACGGCTGGCGGTCCAATCACCGTCATGGTCTGCTCTTTTGCAGGAAAAGACGCCGGCATCATCCGCCTCTACGGCAAAGCCACAGTCACCCCGCTCGCAGAATCGCCCCACGCCGCCTTGCTCCTGCAAACGGAAGCCCAACACCTGCGCACCAAACGCCAGGTAATCGAAGTCGAAGTCGAGCTGACCGGTACTAGCTGCGGCTACGGCGTTCCGGTAATGGAATTAGTGCGCGAGCGCCGCCTAGCAGACCGAGGCCGCCGCTACAAGGAGCGAAAAAAGTAAAGCGACAGCGGGCAGTGATCAGTGGTCAGGCGACAGTGTCATGCTCGGAACCGGGGGTGCGGACGGTGTTTGCGTTGCGGTTCATCGGCTAAATTGGGGCGAAAATACATTTTTATGATGCTGCGAAAAAAGTCCGCGCTTGACACGCCTTTACTGAAATTCATAAAATATGCGTTGCAATTCACAGAGCGGCGCGGCGCGTTTGGGTTATAGAACCTCCGCCGTTTGCGGCACTTTTAGTCGGATTAACAGGACATGGGCACAGCGTCAATATCACGAAGAACACCATCGCCGGGCGCGGTGCCTTGTTCTATGCTTGCGACAACGCCGAATCTTAATTTACGCAAGTCGTTAAAAAACAATGACTTACCCCCCCCCCCCCGAATTTTCTTGGGCATTAAGCCCTAGCTTCACTCGCCAATCTATTCGCCTCACTCCCCTTCCGCTACGGAAGCGGGAAGCGGCATTGCTCTGCTCGGCCGCGTCGGGAAGCCCCACCGGCCACCGGCCAGTGGTCAGTGGTCAGTGGTCAGTGGTCAGTGGCCACCCATCCACATCACAAACGCAACCTCTTCTCGGCAGCTTCGCGATTATCGGCGGGCAACGTCGTAGCCCTAGCTCTCGCCGCGCGGCATTCGTCTTTTTTAACGGTAGCAAAAACGCAAGAACGCAACGGCTTAGTGATAAGACTAAGTCCATTTTCTTCTGTCACTTTTCCCTTTTCTAAAGGAGTGAGTATCATGATTAAGCACACGCGGCTTTTTACCTTTCCTTGTTTGCTTATTGCCAGTTTAATGTTGGCGGGGGAAGCCCCGGCTCAGACCGAGGACATCGACATATCCTTGGACCGGCGTTCCGTCCGCGAGGATGGGGGAGCGCAAGATATTACGATAACAGCCGAATTACGCGACGCGGACGCGAAGGCGGAGGTCGATCTTTATCTTCCGCTGAGTCTCGTTGGTGTCACCGCCCGCTATCTCAACGATTTATTCACCATATCCTTCCCCTCTTTGGTGATTAAGAAGGATGAGCGCAAGGCCACCGGGACTATCACCATAACCCCGAAAGACAATGCTTGGAGCGGCCCTATCGCGCCGAGCACACCGAGCACGCCGAGTAGCGGCACCGTTTCAAAGGATATTGATGATGTTGCTATCGTGGCCATAACGGGTACGGTCGATACAGCGGCGGTTCTCAAGACGCTTAATATTCCTATCGTTATTGATGTAGGGGGTTCTACTGGCAACATTGCCCTCAAAGGCCAAACCACCCCGGCCTATACTGAGACTGGTAATGTTACTGGCGTCTTCTATATTGAGCTGCTTGACGACGATCAGTTCGTCCCCCAGATCAACCTGTCTTTTTCGCCTTCCAAGCTCAGCAAGCAGGCGGGTGCGACTCCGATCAAAGTGACGGCGGCGTGGGCTAACAGCGAGTGGACGAGCCGCGACTTTGAAACTCAACTGGTTGTTGTTGAGGGCAAGGGGGCTACCAGCGATACGTTGGCGCGCGATGTGGATTTCTCGATTAGGGGCTTGGGGAAGCTGACCATTCCGAAGGGGCAGATCGAAGCGACGACGACGATCACCGTCGATCCGGGTAATAAGGCGGGCAAGATCGTGCTGGGGGCCAGTGGGGGGGCGACGGTGAAGATAATATCAAAACGGATGAATAGCGCGGGTAAGCAAGTCCGGATCGACTATGGTCCTGATGGTACCTTTGAAGCCGATGGTGGGAGCTTCGCCCCAGGCGACGCCGCATTACCTGAGAGGCGCACAAACGCGGATAAAGTGTCACTCGGAGTGGACTTCGACGGCGATGGGACTATTGGAACAAACCCACCGAGTGAGGACGATGGAATTGTTGGGATTGACCTTAACGGCAGTTTTCATTTTAGAGACGCCGACTTCGCACCTGGGGGGACCGTCTTGGTAGAAAAAGACTTGGGGATCGACTTTTTCGGGGATGACGATTTTTTGGATACCTATGTGGTGCCCGCCGATAGCGTATTAACGGATATAGGTCCTTACCTTTTCCATAAAACGGACACGCAGCGTCCTTGGGCTAATAGAAAGGCCCTCTTTCTTGGTATCGACTTTAACGGCGATGGTGACTTCAGTGATGCGTTGACCACCTTAAAGTATGCGGACTCTTTTGTCTCTGCCGCCATTAAGTTCAGCCCCGCCACCATCACGGTCGAGGACGTCGCCGTCGCGCAGATCAAGAATTTTACGCTGAGTCCGGCGACGATCCGCGAGGCCGCTGGCGCGACCGACGTTGCGATGACAGTTGAATTGGAAAAAGCCTTGACCGGCGCGAAGGCGGTGGACTTCCAGATTACACCGGGTTCTTCCGGGACGCGCGATGTGAATTACGAAGTGGAGGTGATTGAAGGCTTGACGATCCCGGCCGGCGACACCAAAGGCACGGCCATGCTGCGCGTCACGCCGGTCGACAACAGCGGTGTGAATAATCCGTGGACGTTCACGGTGCAAGCGAAAGTCGGCGATGACGCATCTCAGATGAAGGATGCGCCGTTCGAGATCACGGACGATGAGACGCTGAGCGATGACATTACGCTGTCGGTCAATCCGAGCGAAATCAAAGAGGACGCCGGAGCAACGACGGTCACGGTGACGGGCACGTTAAACGGCAAAGTGCTCGACGCGAATGCGACGATCACGTTGGTCGTGGATCGGACGCCGGACAAGTCGGCGACGCGGGACGTGGATTACACGGCAGCGCTTAGCTCGCTGACGATTCCACGCGGCGCGATCACCGGCTCAACGACGATCACGATCACGCCGGTCAACGATGGGACCGCCGACAACGACGAGACGATCACGATCAAGCAGTTGACGGACAATCTCAAGAACCAAGACGAAGACAAGATCACGGTCAGCACTGCGAAGATCACGCTGAAAGACGCGGCGAAGATGGATGATTCTGGTTCTTCGGATACGCCCGCGGCCACGGGAGGGCCGAGTTTCGGTGCGGCCGCATTAGCCTTTGAAGCGACGGTAGGTCAGGCGTTCAGCGAGGTGTTGCCGGCGGCGACGGGCGGCCAAGGAACGCTGCGGTACCGGGTCTCGTCGAGCCTGCCGATGGGGCTGTCGTTTGACGCGGCGACGCGGACGCTTTCCGGGACGCCGACGCTGGCAGGCATGGCCTCGGTCGTCTATATGGCGTTTGATGACGCCGACAATGCCCGGGCAAAAACCATCACCATCACCATCAGCGAGGCCGCGCCGGTCACCGTGGGCGTCGCCAGCGTGATGGCTTCGCAGTCGGCCGTGCGCGAAAATGGCGAGACGACCGAAATCCGGGTTACGGCGACCTTGTCGGGCGCGGCACCGGCGACCGAGACGGTCCGCTTCACGATTGTGCCGCCGGCCAGCGGCGCGATGGCCACTCGCGACGTGGATTACACGGCGGCGTTAGCCGGGACGATCACCATTGCGGCCGGGGAAAAGGCGGGTTGGACGACGCTTTTCCTGTCGCCGATTGACAACGCTTCGGCGGACGGTCATAAGTTCTTGGGTATTCGGGCGGCGGCTTCGGGCGGTTGGGGGCAGGTGGACTTGCGGATTTCCGACGATGAAACGCCGAGCACGTCTTTGGTGCTGTCGGTGACGCCGAGCGCGCTCAGCGAGTCAGCGGAATTGACGGAAGTGATGGTCATGGCCGCACTGGACGGCAAGCCGTTGGCCGAAGATGCCACGGCGACCGTCGCGATTGATGAGGCGGCTTCGAGTGCCCTGCGCGACACGGACTACTCGGCCCTGTTCGATCCGACGATTACCATTGCGGCCGGTTCGATTATGGGTTCGACGCGCCTGTTGGTTGATCCGACAGCCGACAGCATGGCCGAGGGCGACGAGACGATCATCCTCAACGCGATGCTGCCGGGCTTGACAGCGGGTTCGGCGACACTCGTGCTGACCGACATGGATAGCGGCATGATGGACGGCGATATGGATGGCGATGAGGATACGACGAGCTCCTTGGCTTTCGTCGAGGGCACTTCGGTCGCCGCACACACCTACACGGAGGGCACGGCGATTACGCCGCTGGTCCTGCCGATGGCGATGGGCGACGAAGGTTCCATCACGTATAGCGTGTCGGGTCTGCCAGCGGGGCTGTCGTTTGACGCGGCGACCCGGACGATTTCGGGCACACCGGACGCGGCGACCGATGGGGCCGTTGAAGTCACCTACACGGCAACGGCTGGCGCCGAAAGCGTCTCGCTGAGGTTCACAATTACAATCAACGCGATGCTGGATTTCGTCGACCTCGATTCGTTGTTCGGTCGGTTCAACAGCGGAGCTGGTAAGCCGGTGGCGTTGCAGGCCGGGCTGAATGCGGATGCGCGGCTGTATCTGGATGCGCCGACAGCCCTGCCGAGCGTGGGAGAGGATTTCGTCGTTAATGTGCGACTGGCCGACTTCGTGGCGGTCAAGGGCTACGGCTTGCAGATAGCCTATGACGCCGATCAGTTGACCTTCGTTGAGGCGCAGACCGATCAGCCGCTGGGTGGGAGCGCATTCGCTACGCCGCAGGTGCTGGCCGAAGCGGGCGTGTTGACGGTGGCCACGCACGGCGACGTCGTTGCCGACGGCGAGTTGATGTTGCGCTTGGTCTTCCGGCCGACGACCGAGATCGAGCACACGACCCTCGAAATCACCGACAACCGGACCTGGGACCAGGCATTGGGCTTCAACCGGCTGGCCTTGCCCGCGCCGGTGTCGGTGCAGACGCGCCCGGCCGTGTTCTCGCTGGCGACCAACTATCCGAACCCGTTCAACCCGCAGACGACGATTCAGTATGCGTTGCCGCAAGCGGCGGACGTGGCACTGACCGTATATAACGTGTTGGGTCAGCCAGTGCGGACGCTGGTCGCCGAGCATCAGAGTGCCGGTCGCTACGCGGTGGAATGGGACGCGACCAACGACAGCGGCCAGAGCGTGTCGTCGGGGATGTATTTCTACCGCTTGCAAGCGGGCGGCGATTTCCTCGCCGTCCAGAAGATGCTGCTGCTCAAGTAGCACCCACGACACCGCAAGGCACGAAAATGGGACCTCAATTTTCGGTTTGAGGTCCCATTTTCTTTTCCTTGTGAACGTCAGATCGACAGCCTACGGCCCGCTTGCAGGTCGGCGAAGCGTTCCTCGCCGTCCAGAAGATGCTGCTGCTCAAGTAACATCCACGACACCGCAAGGCACGGAAATGGGACCCCGATGTTCTGGGGTCCCATTTTCTTATGAACGTCCGATCGACAGCTTACAGGCCCGCTTGCAGGTCGGCGAAGCGTTCCTCGCCGTCCAGAAGATGCTGCTGCTCAAGTAAAACCCACGACACCGCAAGTTACGGAAATGGGACCTCAGTTTCCTGGGGTCCCATTTTCTTTTCCTTATGAACGTTCAGATCGCCCGCCTACCGGCCCGCTTGCAAGCGGGCGGCGATTTCCTCGCCGTGCAGAAGATGCTACTGCTCAAGTAGCACCCACGACACCGCGAGTTACGAAAATGGGACCCCGATGTTCTGGGATTAACGTCCGTGTCCCCGCCGACCATTCAACGCACATACCCATCCATATTGTCTCGCCGCCAAGCCTTCCTCCGCGTCAAAGCCATCCGACGCCCCGAGCTGATTTTCGATGCGAGGACCTCCGGCTCGCAGTCAAAGGTGCGTTGGCATGGTCGCCTCCTGCGATAGCGTTGTCATGCGCTCGCGCCTACAAGCTAGCCAATCCTGCCCACTGGTTGCACACGCCGCAAGATAGTTATACTCTTGCTCGGCAAAATTAAACGGAGCAAATCATGGCAGAACAAACAAGAAAAATCGTCCGCGGCGGACTACACATTGATCAACGGCTATACGCCCTCGTCGCCGAGCAAATCGCACCCGGGACGGACGTGGATGTCGATCACTTCTGGGCGGCGCTGGAGAAGATCATCCAAGACTTGGGGCCAAAGAATCGAAAGCTACTTCAGCGGCGCGACGCCTTGCAGGCCCAGATCGACGCCTATCACCAACAGCGGCGCGGCCAGCCGTTAGACCCCACAAATTACCGGGCCTTTCTCCAAGAAATCGGCTACTTGCTGCCCACGGGCGACGCCCAGCCGATCCGCACGGAAAACACCGACCCGGAAATCGCCGCTCTAGCCGGCCCCCAGCTAGTCGTCCCAGTGGACAATGCGCGCTACGCGCTCAACGCGGCAAATGCGCGCTGGGGTAGCTTGTACGACGCCCTGTACGGCACGGATGTGATACCCGGCGCGGCGAGCGCAGAGTACGACGCCGAGCGCGGTGCCCAAGTCATCGCACGCAGCGAGGCGTTTCTCGACGCGGTCGCCAGCCTCCAACAAGGATCGCACCGGGAAGTGGTGGCGTTTTTCCTGCGCGAGGACGCTGGCGGACAAACCTTGCGCGCCCGCCTCGCAAGCGGCGCCGAAGTCGGCCTCAAAGACGCCGGGCAATTCGTCGGCTATGGATGCGAGAGCAGCCCACTGAGCAGCGTCTTGCTCCGCCATAACGGATTGCACATCGAAATCCAAATCGACCGCAGCCATCCCATTGGACGCACGCACCCCGCTGGCGTCAAAGACGTGCTCTTAGAAGCGGCCATTACCACCATCCAAGATTGCGAGGATTCCGTGGCGGCGGTCGATGCCGAGGACAAAGTCCTCGTCTATGGCAACTGGAACGGCCTAATGCAGGGCACACTGGAGGCAACCTTTGTCAAGGACGGGCAGACCCGGACGCGCCGCTTGTGCGCCGACCGCACCTTTACCACCCCCAACGGCCACACCTTGACCCTGCCCGGACGCAGCTTGTTGCTCGTGCGCCACGTTGGCATCCACATGTACACAGACGCGGTGACCACGGCCGACGGCGCGGAAATCCCCGAGGGGTTTCTCGACGCCATGGTCATCAGCTTAGCGGCGATCCACGACCTCAAGGGCCGCGGCCGCTACCGCAACAGCAAGATCGGCAGCGTCTATGTGGTAAAACCCAAACAGCACGGGCCGGACGAAGTCGCCGCGACCGTCGAGCTTTTCACGCGAGTGGAAGCGGCGCTCGGGCTGGCGCACAATACGCTAAAAATCGGCATCATGGACGAAGAGCGCCGCACCACGGTCAATCTCAGCGAGTGCATCCGCTGCGCTGCCGAACGCGTCGTCTTCATCAACACGGGCTTTCTCGACCGCACTGGCGCCGAGATCCACACCAGCATGGAGCTCGGCCCCATGTTGCCCAAGCTAAAAATCAAAGATCAACCTTGGCTCAGCGCCTATGAAGACTGGAATGTCGATATTGGCATGGCAACCGGCTTAGTGGGACGAGCGCAGATCGGCAAGGGAATGTGGACCATGCCAGAGCGAATGCGCGACATGGTAGAGACCAAAATCGGCCACCCCCAAGCTGGCGCGACAACGGCTTGGGTCCCCTCGCCCACGGCCGCCACCCTGCACGCGCTGCACTACCACCAAGTCAATGTCTTCGACCGCCTCGGCCAGCTAGCCGGACGAGCGCGGGCCTCACTCGGCGCGATCCTCAGCCCGCCAGTGCTCGATCACCCGCTCAGCCCCGCGGAAATTCAGCGAGAGTTAGACAACAACGCCCAGGGCATTTTAGGCTACGTGGTGCGTTGGGTCGGCCAGGGCATTGGCTGCTCCAAGGTGCCGGACATCAACCACATCGGCCTAATGGAAGACCGCGCCACCTTGCGAATTTCCAGCCAGCACATCGCCAACTGGTTGCACCACGGGATCACTAACGAAGCGCAGGTGCGGGCGACCTTTGCTCGCATGGCAACCGTAGTAGATGCGCAAAACAGCGGCGACCCCGCGTACTGCCCTATGGCACCCAACCTCGACACCAGCGTCGAATTCCAAGCAGCACTGGACTTGGTATTCAACGGGCGCACCGAGCCGAACGGATACACGGAAAACGTGTTGCACAAGCGGCGGCGAGAGGCAAAAGCCACCCGACGAACCGCTTAGAAGCCTTTTTAAAATTCTCGTCGAGCACGGCAAAAGCGGTCGGGCGTTTTCCGCGGGCGAGACTCCATTGCTACTAGGTTCTTTTTTAACGCAAAGGGCCATAAGAGGAATCTTAAAAACGCTTCTTAGAGCCACCCTTCAAATTCAAGGAGATGAAAAATGAAAGCGCGTACAAAAGTCGCCCTCGTCACCGGGGCCGGCAGCGGCATCGGTCGCCACAGTGCCTTGGCCTTGGCCGAGGCTGGCTATGCGGTTGCCCTAGCGGGCCGGCGGCGAGCGGCCCTAGCGGAAACGGCCGCGCTAGCGGGAACGGATGCCCGCATGTTGCCGGTGCCCACCGACGTCGGCGATCCCCAAGCCGTTGACGCGCTGTTCGCCCAAGTCGCCGAGCACTTTGGCCGGCTCGACGTGCTGTTCAACAACGCCGGGGCCGGAGCACCAGCCGTGCTGTTGGAAGATCTCGCATACGAGCAGTGGCAGAAGGTCGTCGCCGTCAACCTGACGGGCCCCTTCCTCTGCACTCAAGCGGCCTTCCGCCTTATGAAGGATCAAGCCCCTCGCGGCGGGCGGATCATCAACAACGGCTCGGTCTCAGCCGCGGCCCCGCGACCCAATTCCGCCCCTTATACCGCCACCAAACACGCCATTACCGGACTCACCAAATCGACCTCGCTCGACGGACGCAAATACGACATTGCCTGCGGCCAGATCGACATTGGCAACGCAGCGACCGATATGACGCAGCGGATGAGCGATGGCGTACCGCAGGCCGATGGCTCCAAGCTCGTCGAGCCGCGCTTTGAAGTCGCCCACGTGGCCCGCGCCGTCGTGCAGATGGCCGAACTGCCGCTGGACACCAATGTGCTGTTTATGACCATCATGGCGACGAAAATGCCGTTTGTCGGGCGAGGTTGAGAGCGGGTGGGCCTGCGTTTCACACGGCATAACGCCCGCCTGTCGCCTACTCGTGCGCGAATTAATCGGCGGACTCGACTGGTGGAAACGCTACCGCTGGCGACAAGGCCCAGTCCGGGACCGAAATCAAATGCGGATGCTGAGCTAGCGTCGTCTTCCATAAGTCGCGGCGGCCTAGCGGACTGGCAAAAGAAAACCCCAAGTCAGCGTAGCCAACCTGGGGAAAATAATTGGTAGCCCGTACGGGATTCGAACCCGTGTTACCGGCGTGAGAGGCCGGCGTCCTAGGCCTCTAGACGAACGGGCCAAAATTTGTTTTCAGCTCAGTCCCAAAAAATAGAATCCCCCAACTGTATTGTCAAGATGCTGCGGCAGAGCCGGTTGACAGGGGCGGAGCGTCGCGCTACTGTTGCCCTGTACGCGCAGATCACCCCATGATCGTCGAGTGAAATGCCCACCCTTGCATCCCCAGACCCGTTGGCGACCTACTTGCAGTTTGCAGGGCCTAGAGGCGGCGTCCGTATGGCGACGACCACCGACTGATATTCGGACGCCTAAAGCGCGATGGTTCCAATAACGAGGAGGAACAACACGTGAACGAAATCGAAACCTTTGAATTCGACCGCCAAGGCTACATCGTCATTGAACAGTTGCTGAACGAAACCCAAGTGGCCGTGCTGGCCGCGGCCGTGGATGAATTAGAAGAACACGCGCTCGCGCATGTGACCCAGCCACCGCGCAAGCAAAGCGGCTGGGGAGCCAACTACCACGCCAATCCCGAGCGTGGCTATCACGCCAACGGCGAGCGGGCCGAGGGCAAAACCCTCATCATCGAAGACTTCTGGAACGCCAACCCGGCCTTTGACATCTTGCTCGCTCACCAACCTACGATGAACTACATCCACGGCATCGTCAAACAGCGGCCGACGATCAACAACTCCGAAATCCGCATCCGCTACCAAGGCAACGCCACCGGCTCCCACGGCGGCACGGTCTCGGCCAGCCCAAAGTACCGCTATAGCTACACCGCCCACGGCATTGACTGCATGATGGTGCGGATGATCTATTTTATCCACGACTGCACCAACGAACAGGGGGCCTTTTGCGTGGTGCCGGGGACGCACAAGACCAACCTGCCCTCGCCTCACAGCAACGACCCGGACGAAGACCCCGACATGATCGGTCTAGCGGTCGAGGCCGGCGACGCGATCCTTTTCACCGAAAACTTGCGCCACGGCGGCTTCACCAACCACTCCGAGCAGACGCGCAAGACCCTGCACGTGGGCTATGGGCCGCATTGGATGATGTCGCAAAACATCGCCACCATGGACGAAAAACAGCACATCACCCCACAGACCTTCGCCCGCCTCACCGAAGCACAGCGGGATTTGTTCCGAGCCTATCCACCCAAAAGCTAAGTCGGAAATTCCTCGTAGTAGCGGTCAAAGGCCGCGGGCGTACCGCAGATGTAGAGCGCGTCGTCGGGCAAGAGGGTGAACGAAGCCGGGATCTCCATGATTACCTCGCCAGCCCGCTCGAGTGCCACCACCGAGCAGCCCGTGCGCTCGCGGATGCGCGCCGCCAGCGGATGCCACCCGGCCAAGGGGCCGGGCCGCAGCTTGACCATTTTGATCCGGGGCTTGTGCGAAACCATCTCGCCGAGGACGTGGTGGACCAGCAACTGGCCGGCGACCTGACTGACCGAGAGCGCAAAATCAGCACCAGCCCGCTGCACCCGGTCGGCGTTTTCAACGTGGGACACGCAGGCCAACAGCGGAATCTCCGGGACGTGGTCGCGCACCACCGCCGCCGCAAACAGGGCGGCCCCGTCGCTGTCTAGGGCGAGGATGACAACCCGCGCCTCGGCAATGGCCGCACGGTCCAAAACGCGCACGTCGAGCACATCGCCGACCACATCGACTCCCGTGCTTTCAACCGCATCAACGACCCGCACATCCTCGCCCGCCGCCCGGAGAATCTCGACCAGCTTTTGCCCGACATCGGCAAAACCAATCACCACAATCGGCCCCTGCTGAGTAATCGGCCGGGCCATGTCGTTCAACCTGTGAATGCTCTCGGGCGTACCGACCGCCACCAAAATGGCGCCGGGCTGGAGCTTTTCACCGGCGGCTGGTGGCGAGCCGAGCGCGTCGTCTGCCCATTGCCCGACGATATGGGCACCAGTCCGAGTGTATAGCTCGGTCTCGGCCAAGCTGCGATTGGCGAGCGGGCTTTGGTCGTGAACGCGCAGTTCGGCCACTTCGAGCAACGAGTCGAGCGGCTCAACCCCGGCCACTCGCGGCCCGATCTTCGCGCTGGCGCGGACCGCGATCGCCGCCGCGAGAACGTGGTTGGGGGTAAAGGCTGTGGTCGCGCCCGCCAGCAGCATGGGGCCGCGGCGCTGGGGATGTTCGATCATCGCCACAATGGGACCGGCAAAACCGGCCTCGCGGGCACTGAGCGCGAACAGGGCGTTGTCGTCGTCTGGGCCGTTGGCCACCAGCGCCTTGGCCTTGGTCAACGGCCGCAGGTCCAGCGTCTCCCCTGCTAGGTGTGCCTGGACGACCTGTACCTCAGAGCTCGTCTGGAGTTGCCGCACGGTCGCCTCGTCCTCTTCGATGACCACCATTGGCAAATGCCGACTGGCCAGCTCGTCTATTAGGGTCTCGACCTCTGGCCCGTATCCATAGATGACCACCGCGTCCTCCACCGCGGGCAGGGCGCGGTCCGCTAGGTTTTCATCGACGAGTGGGGTGTTGAACTTGTCGATCTGCAACACCCCGAGATTGGTGTCTCCCCCATGCGCCACCCGGCCTTTTAGGAGCACAGCGCAGCCCTTGAGTGCCAGCGGCGTGAAAAGATTTAACAGGAATGCGGTGAAGATCAAAACGCTAAAGGTCTCCTGACCGATGACTCCTTGAGCTAAAGCCAGCGCGGCCAGGATAAACGCCATCTCAGCGCGACCGCACATGCCCACGCCCACCGTCAGCGCCTCGCGCCAAGACATGCCAATGCGCCGCGCCATACCACCGGCACTGAGCACCTGCCCAGAGATGACCGTCACCGCTAAAAGCGCGATAAACGCCACACCCGACGCGCTGATGTCAAACGAAATGGAAAAGCCCAGTGAGATGAAGAAAATTGGCCCAAGGAACGAATAGGCAATGCCGTACGCGCGGTCGTTCACCACCCGGACTAGGTTGGGGTGGGCGACGCGCTCCTCAAAGAACAGACCCGCCAAGTAGGCCCCCAAGATCATGTGCAGCCCAATGGCCTCGGCAAAAAGACCGGCGGCAATGGCGGCCAGCAGCACAAAGGTGAAGCCCTTGCCGCCTTCGGCGCGGAAGGGCAGGGTGAGGCGGGGATAGACAAAGGTGCCCAACAGCAGCGCGACCGCGAAGAAACCCACCACTTTGCCCAAGTTGATTACTAAGTCCAAGGGAGCAAAGGTGCCGCTGGAGAGCGCGCCAGTTACTAGGCTAAAAAAGATCAAGGTCAAAAGGTCGTTGATGATGCAGCTAGCGATGATGATCCGCGCAATGCGGGTATCGGTCAGCCCCAAGTCCTTGAGGCTTTTGAGGGTGATTACGACGGCGGTAGCGGTTCCGATGATCAGCCCCACAAAGATGGAGGCCGCCAGATCCAGCCCGAAGAATTGGGCTACCGCAAAGCTGACGGCAAAGGGCACGGCCGCCCCGGCAAGCGCCACCCCCAGCGAGCGCTTGAGCGCGTCGAAAAACTCGTTAGGTTGGGTCTCCACCCCAGCGTGGAACATCAGAAAGAAGATGCCGATCTCGGCCAACAACTGAATGGCCTCGTCCGGCTCGATCCAGCCGAAAACCGCCGGCCCGACCAAGACTCCGACGATCAATTCGCCCATCACCGTCGGCAGGCCCAGCGGCCGCAAGGTCACGGCCACCAGCCAAATCCCGGCGAGCAAGATGAGTAAATCGAGCAATATATTGTGCATGAGCAGCGTCCCTGCGCGTTGACTGTTTTAATTGATGAAGCTGAAAAAATAAAAAGGAATTATGCGTACAGCGGCAAAATGGCACTGGGGAGCTTCGGGGTGGTAATCGTGCATGTTCGTGCGTTAATTGAAACGGCAGTGCCTTAAACGTGAATCAAAACGCCCCCAACATCCCTACCAGAATGGCCGCGGGAGCAGGTCCAGCGGCTTTTTGCGGCCGTCTTCCAAGACTTTGTGCGCTTCCAGTTTTCAGTGCGCGACAACATCGCCTTCGGGGCTTGGGGCGAACAGGCGGCTGTCGAGCAGGCGGCTCAATGGGCGGGGGCGGCCAAGTTTATCGCCGAATTTCCCAATCAGTACGAGACGCTACTGGGCAAGGAACTGGGGGGCACCGATTTATCGACCGGACAGTGGCAGAAGCTGGCGATGGCGCGGGCCCTGGTGCGGGCCGCTGAGTTTGTGGTGCTAGACGAGCCGACCGCAGCCCTGGACCCCAAAGCCGAAGCCGAAGTCTATCGGCACTTTGGGGAGATGACCCAAGGCAAAGCCTCAGTGTTGATTTCGCACCGACTCGGTGCCGCACGGATCGCCGACCGGATTTTGGTGCTCAAGGGGGGACAGCTCATCAAGGCGGGGACGCACGAGGACCTGATGCGCCAAGGCGGCGAGTACAGCCGCTTGTTAAGCCTACAAGCTCAATGGTATGAGTAAGGGCTAGCGCCGTCGGCCTCGGCGGGGCCTGCCGCGCGGGCGCGTGGGCCGCTCGGCCATTTCCTCAACGATCATGTCTAAACCCTTGAGATTTTGCCCGTTGAGCATGTCGATGGCCTCGCGGGCGGCGGCCTTACTGGGCATGTCGATTTGGCCCCAGCGGCGGCGCGGGTCAATGGTGGCAGCGGCGACCGCCCCGAACAACTCAAACAACGTGCGGAGGTCGTCTTCAGTAACGTCAGTCGCTAAATTATCAACGCGAATCTTCATCTAAACTCCAAAATAAAAGGGGATGATGCAGTGTACATCATCCCCTTTGCACTTATAAGACTACGGCTTAAAGTGCTACGACGCTCTCAGCCGCCGGGCCTTTCTTGCCCTGAACGACTTCAAATTCCACCTGCTGCCCGTCGGACAAGGTGCGAAAACCCTCGGACCGGATCGCGCTGTGATGGACGAAAACATCTTCGCCATTCTCGCGCTCAATAAATCCGAAGCCCTTCGCGTCGTTGAACCACTTTACGGTTCCCTTCTCGCGATCTGCCATGGGTAAAATCCTTTGCAATGTGCGGTTATAGCAGGACGTGCGAATAACTTTGAGTAGGAATCTACTGCTTCAGGCTTTTCGGTAGGAGAACTACATCTGGCCCGGGGGTAGGAATCTACGCGAATCCGAACGACTGCCAACGTGGTCTGAACGCCCCTACAACTATTGCAGAGACAAACGAAAGGCTAAATATAGTCAATCTCAGCCGTAACACAAGCAACTAATCCTCTAATTCTTCGTTTGGCATGGGCACGACGGCTTCTATATTAAAGGAATTCAATAGGAATAGATGGAGATAAACAGCCCATGAGCGCAACCGGACCGGGGTTTGCCGCCGAAGACCTAAGCCTTTTCGCACGGATGCAGCGCGTTTTTTACGCACCGCGCACCGCTTTTGACGCGGTGCGCGGCCAAGAAAGCGCCCACGACTGGTTGCTACCAGTCCTCTTGGTTTGCGCGGTGGGAGTTGGCTGCTACAACCTGACCCTCGATGTAGGGGCACCGGCCATCCAAGAGCAGCTAGAACGCTTGGACGAGGCCGAGCGGCAGCAAGCAGAAGCCTTCCAAGCGCATGGCTGGATGGTGGTCCCGGTGGGGCTTTTTTTCTCACTGATCGCGGTCGGAGGCGTGCTTTTGCTGCTGGCGCGTTCCGCTTTCCAAGCCGAGGTCAGCTACCGGCAAATGCTGATCGTCAAAGCGTATGCGCTGTTGGTGGTAGCCATCGAGTGGGTGGTGCGCGTGGTGCTGGTGCTGGCAACCGGCGACATGGGGGCGCATCTGGGGCTGGGCCTCTTTTTATCCGAGGAAGCCGCCGCCACGTTTGGCGGCCGGATTCTTGCGGCCCTCAATCTCTTTGACCTGTGGCAAATTGGGATCATGGGCGTCGGGTTAAGTGCGCTGGCCAACGCGCCCGTGCGCAAGGCAACCCTCTCACTTGGGCTTTTGTGGCTAGTCTGGATATTCGTCGGAGTCTTCATCGAGACCATCGGCCAAAGCGCACTCCCGCCATCTGAATAAGCGAATGCGCCGGTTCTACCTTTTCGCCCATGCTTAAAAATAGAGCCAACGCAGTCGTTGCGATTTTTGCGACTTTCATCTATCCGGCTGCGGTCTGCGGAAACGGAGAAACCTTGCTCGAATCCTTGTTGCGCTCCAATCCCATCTGCGCGCCCGTGCTCGCGGCGGCGGCCAAGCACGAGGTGCAGATCCTCTATACGCAAATTGACCGCGACGCCGACAACCGACCGCGCTTTACCCGCCACGAGTACCGCGTCAATCCGCAGGATTATTTTTATCCGGCGAGCACGATCAAGCTAGCGGGTGCCCTGCTGGCGCTGGAAAAGCTCAATCAACTAGGCGTAGCGGGCGTGGACCGGCAGACGCCCGTCCGCATCGACAGCACCTTCAGCGGGCAGACCGCCGTGCGTACCGATCCAACCGCACCGGATGGGCTGCCCACCATCGCCCACTACATTCGCAAGCTCTTCGCCGTCAGCGACAACGACGCGTACAATCGGCTCTACGAGTTCGTGGGGCAGCAGCGGATGAACGAAGGGCTATGGGAGAAGGGCTACCGGGACGTGCGCTTGACGCACCGGCTCGCCATCGCGCACTCGCCCGAGGAAAACCGGCACACAAATCCGCTGGCGTTCTACCGAGGCGACCACGTCCTCTACCAACAGCCCATGCTAGTCAATCCGCATACGTGGCGCGCGCCGGCACCGATCTTCAAGGGCGAGGGACACATCCAAGGCGGAGCACTAGTGGCCGCGCCCAAGGATTTCGCCGGCTCGAACTACATGTCGGTAGGAGTGCTGCAAGACCTGCTCATGGCCGTGTTTTTCCCCGAGGCGTTGCCCGCAGAACAGCGCTTCGGCCTGCGGCCCGACGACTACCGCTTCCTCTACCGCGCCATGTCCATGCTGCCGCACGAGTGTCCCCAGCCCCAGTACGACCCGGAAAAGTACTACGACAGCTACGTAAAGTTTTTCATGTTCGGCGACAGCAAGGCCCCCATGCCCGACTCAGTGCGGATTTTCAACAAGGTGGGGCTGGCTTACGGATATGTGACGGATAACGCTTATATCGTCGATTTTGAGCGCGGGGTCGAGTTTTTGCTGACGGCCGTGGCGTTGGTAAACGACAACGGCATTTTTAACGATGGGGCCTACGAGTACGACGAGGTGGGGCTGCCGTTTTTGGCCGAACTAGGCCGGGTTATTTACGCGCACGAGTTAGAACGACAACGAGCGCACCGACCGGATTTGAGCAAGTGGAAGATCAACTACGGGCCGTGAAGCAGCCGGGACGCCAAGAGAGCTGAGCACCTGACCCGGCGACTGAAGCCGTTGACGCCAACCACCGCTGGTTATAGGGAACGCGCATTCCGCGCTGGCGCTCTAGGGCGTTGAGTTCCCGGTCGAGCCTGAAGTCCAGTTGGTGTTTTCGGGAAAGATCGAGGGCAGATGCCGCGGGCGCGTTCCCGTTTGGGCGTGTATGGCTTCAAGGCTTGGCTTCGCTTGTACTGCCAGAACCCGTAGAGCAGTATCGTCCAAGCCGCCAAGAGAGCAAAGATGGGAATGAGCAGGGCCATAGCAAAATATATCTCCGCTCTCTAGTTTCCCACCTCCACCCCCTGCACCCCAAACACTTCGGCGAGAAAATTCTCTCCCATCCGCACGTAGCCGTTCGCGTCTGGATGAAGGTTGTCCGGCAGATACTCGGCGAGGCTTTCGCCAAAGAGCTTGAGGCCGTCTAGGTAGTAGATGTTCTCATCGCCGCGCCTTTTGAACGCCTCCACAGCTTCTGCAACCTCGACGCGCATCTGCTCCAACGTCAGGCCGACCGCATTGGGCGTAGCCTCGCGGTCGTGGCCCCAAATCGGCGAGCAGACCACAAACGGGGTGTGGGGATGGCCGTCGCGGATGGTGGCAATGGTGCCGAGGACAGCCGGGCGGAAGGCGCGCGGGCCGAGGCTGGCGGCCCCGTAGATGTTGATGCCGACCTTGACCGAGATAAAGTCCGCGGGCTGGTCGCGGATCAGCCGGGCAATGAACGGGTCGGCGTGGCATTGGCCGCCGAAGCCCAGCGACGTGAGGTTGAAGTCGCGGGCGCGAGCCACCACCCCAGGCCAAGTGGTGGCGGGCGATCCCGCGGTGCGGCAGTGGGTGATCGAGCTGCCATACGCGACCCACTTCAGCCGAGTGTCCTCGCTTTTTTCGCCATGTGTTCCCTCGGGCAATGCAAGGTGGCGCACGGCCACGGGCATAGCTGGCGACAGCCAAATCTCCACGGATTTCTCGCCCGCCGGTACGCCCGCAAAGCGCACCTCAGTCGCGCCGGCCGCATACGGGGCGGTAGCTGCGATCTGCCCACCGATGCACAGGTCAAAGCAGCCGTCCTCGGCTAGCGGCTCGCAGCCGACGACCAATTCCTCAGCATCCGTAGCCAAGCGCACGCGCACACCCGAAGGCATCTCAGCGCGCTCGGCAAGGCCGCTCTCTCCGGGCGAGTACAAGTCCAAATCCCCGTGGGGAATGCGCCAAGGCTTGGCCCAGCCCGGCCCTTCTTTAAGTGAAATCGCACCGCTCCACGTCAGGCGGGGATCGTTGGCAGCAATGATTGGCATAGGAGTCCTTTCTGAGTTAGGGCCACATCCGCGAATAGAGCGATCAGCCCGTCCGCGGCCGCACCACACTTTCGCCATCGGCTTCCACCAGTGGCCGGTTGTAGATATAGGGCGGTTCGAGCACGGCCTGTTGCGCCGCGGTCAACTCGCGGACCCATTCCGGCTGGCTGGTCTGATAGGTGCCACCGGCAAAGTGCAGGTACTTAGGTGAGTAGCGGTAGAGCAGCGCACGCCGCTCATGCTCGGCCGTCCACGGGAGCGTACCGTGTAGAGTCGCCTCGTTGAAAATGACCATGTCGCCGGCCTTGCAGGGGACGTTGTACACAATCTCGCGGTGCTCCTGCCAGTGGCGAATTTTTTCCGGCAGCGGGAAGTTGGCCTTGTGGCTGCCTGGGATCACGCACAGCCCACCGTCCCCCTCGGCGACGTCGGCGAGCTGGAACTGGCAGACGATCATGCCGCAGCGCATCTGGTCGTTGGCATACGCATAGTACTGCGCGCCATTGAAGTGGCGGCTAGTCGAGCCGTGGAGGATTAGGCCCGCGGATCCCTTGCCGCCGCAGAGCATGAAGGGCGAGTGATCCATCTTCCAGCCGCGACCAAAGAGCGCGTCGAGATAGGAGATGAGCTTTTTGTGCGCCAATAAGGCGCGGAAGGGCAAGCAGTGGGGTTTTTCCCATTCGAGCATCCCCGTGAACATGCCGCGTCGGCGGCCCCCGAGCGCGTCGCTGCCGCCGGTATTGTGATTGCCGTCTTCGCCGCGCTTGTCTTCATTGGCGTCAAAGGCCGCGTTGAGTGCATCAACTTCGCCCGCCGCGAGGAAACCGGGGACCTTTAGGAAGCCCTGGAGATCAAAGAGAAATTTTTCTGTGTCGTTCATTTAGTAATACGTCTCCGCGTTGTGTACTGGATCGTAGCCGACTTCGCGCCGGGGCGTTTCAATGTCAAAGATGTTATAGGTGTTGTCCGAGATCGCAAAGTAGTGGGCACCGCTGGGCAGGTCGCCAGCACAATGCCGCTGGAAGCAGGCGTGGACCAAGCGGGCGGCGTCCTCTTGGTGACACCAGACCGCAAAGTAACCCCGTTCCGCTACGCGGACGGCATTGCGCGGGTTGACGCCGCCCCAGCGCATGGCAACCGCGCTGTGGCCCTGGTCGGCGACCTTCTGCACCCACGCCTCTACGTGGGCTTTTTCGCGTCCGTAGTCGTTGATCGGATGCGCCGGCACGGCCGCGGAAATCCGCTCGGGCCACTCGCTTATCGCGTCGAACTGCCGCTCGGCCAACGTCCAAAAGAAGCCCGGCTGGTTAAAGTCGTACAGTCCATCAACCGCGTGTACTGAACTGGAGCCAACGATCATCGGCGGCTCGTCTTGGGCTAATAGTGCTTCAAAAACCAAATCGGTCATCTCGTTCATGGCCGCCAAGCCGCCACAGCGGGCCAGATAGACGACCAAGTCGCACCCGGGGATCAGGGCGCGGAATTCATCCGGCGATGCCATGATATCGAGGTCGATAAAATCCCCTCCGGCATCTGGCTCGGTCGCCTTGTCTGGCGCACCGGGCAAATCCACGGAAACCATGCGGTAGCGCGAGTCAAGCCGCGGCATATAGGTCCGCAGGCCCGAGCCAATCGCGCCGCGCCCGCCGATGAGCAAAACCTTGTATTCTGACGTCACGATCTCTCCTTTCTGATGTGATGAAAACTAGCTGGCTTGGTAGGTACGTGCAATGGCGCACGGTCCATTCCAGCGGCAACCCTACAATCCCTCAGCCGCGGCGCAGCGTCAACCGCAAGTAATCCTCTGTCGCCTCAAATTCGGGGTCAATCCCGTTGTGCGCCCGCATCAACGGAATAATTTTGTTCCTCACTCCCATACCGCGTGCATCCGCGTACCTATAATCCCGCAACGTCTCGGAGATGAGCAGATTGCGCGGAACTCGCTGGCCCGCGATCATTTTTTTAATCGTCATGCCGTTTTGCAAGGCACCAGGGCTGAGTATCTCTATCCGATCCGCATAACGAACCACCTCAATCTCCTCGTACCGCGTCCAGTCCCGATGCGTCAACGCATTGACAACGCCTTCGCGCAGTGCTTCGAGCGGATAGTGCCAACGTCGTTCTCGACGCATAGACGCTTCTACTTGCTCCGCCTCCTCGGACACGAACGGCCGCATGGTATCGGCCAGGCGTTCAATCAGCCCCTTTTCCACCCGTTCACGTCCCCCGGACAGCACCTGCCACAGATCGACCAGAGGCCCTTCGAGCACTTGATCGTCCATGGCATCGTAGGTTTTCTCCGCTCCCTCAAAGCACATCCAGCGGATGCCAGCATGGCGCAACAGTCGGCGCGGTCGATAGCCAAACAAGATCAATCCGGCGATCGTACAGGTGGGCGGCCCGTCTGCCCGCTCGACCATGAACCCCAGCGCACAAAGCCGCTCGTTCCACGCCTCCTCGGTCTTCGGCACTTCTCGGTCGCCGACGATGGCAGTGAGATAGTCCGCCAGCCGTTCCCGACTCAAATCGCACAGGCCACTGCCGGAAACCGGCAACAGCTCCGTGTGGATCAACCCACCAGCGGCAAAAAGCCGCGCCTGCTGCTCGCGCGAAGCCAGCCGAGCGGTGCTGCCGACCCGGACGTAGATGTCTTCCCGCCCGCGATACCGGACGACATACGGTTTAGTAGCACCTTGCGCGACAGTAACAACCGCAACGCGGCGAACATCATCTAGCGGAATTTCCTCGTAGAACGGCAGTATCATCGGATGCACCACCCGCCCAAACACAGAATCCATCACCCACTGCTCGAGATCGTCCCGCTGGATGCCGGTGATGGTGCCGTCGTCTTCTACTCCGAGGAGGACGCGACCTCCCTGAAAGTTGGCGAGTGCCACCACCTCTCGCGCCAGTTGCTCTGGCCGCAAATCATCCCGCTTGAACTCCACTCCAGAGTTCTCGCCGCCCGCTATCAGTTCGAGAAGTTCCGCTCGCTTCATCGCACTACAACCCCCTCTTTATCCTTGCTCCATCTCCGGCGCCCTTTCTCTAAGGATCGAGATTTAGGTGCCAGTGCAAATCGGCGGGCGAGACCACGTGTTGGTAAATCGGGTGCGTCAACTCGCTGCGGTAGCGCGCAAAGAGTATGGGATCGACAAAGCGCTCCGCTTGCGACCAGTCCCAATCTATGTGAGTAAACGCCTTGATGTTGGGGTGGTGACGCAAAAAGCGGAGGAAGGGGATGAACCAATGAGACCACGCCTGCTCGGCCCGGCCTAAGTCGGTAGGCGAGACCACGCCGACGAGCACGGGATAGCCGCGCTCCCGCGCCGCCTCGACAAAGGCGCGGCTGAGCCGCAGGTCTTGCGGTGCCGCCACGTCAACGGACCACCAATCGACGTACTCATCCCCCGGATAGTAGGCCAAGTAATCGGACCCGCCATCGTTCTTATGCGTCCAAACCAGCGCGACGTGGTCCAAGCCCCAGCGACCCCGCAGCGTTTGCGCTAGCCGCTGCCAAGCCTCGACATAGCTCGTCGCCTCATAGGCACGCCAAGAGCTATTGAACGCATAGCCCAACCGCAGCAGGGCCGGGCGATCTAGCTGCTGTAACCCCCAGCAGAGCCGCTCAATCGCCTCGTCGAATTGGCCTGCGGCAATGGCCGCCTCGTAGGGCTGGCCGGCCGCGTTAAAACCAAGGTCGATTTGCGGCAGACCGTAGCCTGCGTGTTGGTCCAGATGCGTGCGTACAGCTAGATGCCAGTCGTAGGGCAGGTCGTGGAGCGCGTAGTACACGGCATAGACCAGCGGGCGCGAGCGATCTTCGGAATCGAGCGGTCCAAAGCTGAGCGCGGCCCCGTGCAAGATGCGCTCGCCGAGCGGTTCTAGGCGGTGGAGGTGGTCGGTGCGCGCGGCAAAGGGGCCCAAGGGGTCTGGCCCGAGCGAGGCCGCATAGCAGCCCGCCATAATGAGGGCGAATAACAGCAATAGAGAGCGCATGGCGGTACAATATCTGCATTTTGCGGTCGCTCTCAAAACCGCACGACGCGACGCGGGCCATGGACACAAGGTTTTAGAAGCGTTTTTAAGATTCCTCTTATGGCCCTTTGCGTTAATAAAACAATCTATCGCCCGCGGAAAACGCCCGACCGCCTTTGCAGCGGGCGACGAGAGTTTTAAAAACGCTTCTTAGAAGCCTTTTTAAAATTATTCTTATTGTTTTTTGAACCCCAAAAAGCCTAGTAGCAATGGAATCTCGCCCGTGGAAAACGCCCGCTCCAGGAACCTCTCGACGGCCCGTTGAAGGAGTCCAACGAGAATTTTAAAAACGCTTCTTAGATGCGTTGGCGGCGCAAAAAGGGCTTGTATGTTGTGCCACACTCATTTCTCGGCACGACAAGGCCGCCACATCCCCGCCCTAAATATTCAGCCAGTAGTTGAGCTTCGCCAAGAAGATGTTGGTCCCATCGTCCAAAAAGCTGCGCCGCAGATTGTACCCGGGGCGAAATGCGCCCAAATCGGACTCGTCGTCGCGGAACTGCGACCAGACCACGAAAAGCGTGCTGCCCGGCTTGTACTCCCAGCGCAGGACGACATTGCTTTGCAGCGAGCGGTTGCGGAAATCGGGGTTTTCCTCGGGGCCGGGATGCGCGACAAACGAGTAGGAGCGCGGCCGCGCTAACGCCTTGAAGTTGGCGTATTGGCCCGCGCTAATAAAAGGCTGGAGATAGACCTCCAAGCTCAAGTCGCGGCTGAAGAGAATGTTAGCCCGCGTCGTCAGGTCGAGGGTTTGGCTGTCTAATTCTCCGTACACGAATTGATCGTCTTCGCCGTCGGCGTCCACGTCGAAGTTTTCGACCCATTGGGCATGGTTGAAATTCCAACTATAGCGCGGCCGCAGACTGATCTCGAACCGCGAGGTCGGCCGGACGCGGATGCGGCCGGAAACTTCGCGGCGGGTGCTGCCGACCGAGTTGTCCTCCCATTCAAACTCAACCCAACCACTGACCATGAAGCGGTCATCGCTTTCCAACTCAATCTCAAAGCCATCGCTGGCCGGCCGCGCGATGGGGGGACCACCGCGCGTGTCCAGATCGTCGAAGGACCGCCACATGTGGTAGTAGTCGAAGTGGACCCACCAGTAGTTTTTGAACTGGTGGTGCGTGTTGAAGTCAAAGCCGTTTTGCAGGTTGGTGCGGTCGAAGTTCCACGTGCCCCAGCGGTTGAAGTTGTAGAAATTGCGGCGGAAAATGGCCCAGTCTTCTTCCTTGCGCAGCTGGATCCAGAGCCAAGGATTGTAAAAGTCGCTGCGCCATTGGAAGCCGAGGTCGTCGATCTCGAAATGTCGCGAATAGGCCTCCCACCAAAGCTCGCCGCGCAACCAGCCGCTGTTTTTGCTCAAGACCGCCATATTGCCCAAACCGCTGCGGCGTTGGTCATCCACTGTGGCGCGGCTGCCAGCGAGTTGGCCCCAAAAGGTGTACCCGTTGTCGCGCCACTTGAGGGTCCAGTCCACGCCGCCGGTATAGGCGTCTTGCGCGCGGTCGCGCTGCACAGCCGTGCCCAAAAGGCCGACGTGCGAGTTGCCAGCAAATAGATCTTGTTTGACGCGGCCGACGAGAAAGTGAGTGCGCGGCTCAACGAGAAAGTCGCGGCGCTCTTGGTACTTTTCGCCGGACCCCTCGCGCACCAAGGTCGTCTCAATCCGCGCGTACTCTTGAGCCGTCAGCGCCGTCAGCAGGCCAAAGGTGGTCTTGGCCGCGGTCTTGCCCGTTAGCTTGGCCGCGCCCAGAATGGTGGTGGGTTCGCTCTCGCCGATTTTGTCGTGGCCATCGGGCAGTTCGCGATAGCCGGGCTGGCGACCGATGCGCCGCGAGTAGAACAGGTTGATGGGCGTGTCGAACGCCTCGCCATCCTCCACGAAGAAGGGGCGGCGCTCTTCTTGGAACGTCTCAAAGACCGAGAGATTGAGTTCGGCCGGGTCGGCTTCCACTTGGCCGAAATCCGGGTTGATCGTGGCGTTGAGCGAGATGTTCGACGACAGCCCATAACGCAAGTCGGCCCCGACATTGCCGAATAATTCGTGCGCATCCGCCACGGTGGAGCGGCCCACCGAGTAGGGCAAAAGCTCCAGTACGCGCTTAGATTCGATATTCGCCAAGCCCTCTAAGTGGGCAAAGCGCGAGACCGAGCCGCTCTCCTTGCGCGGGACCATGACCCAGAAAGCCTGTTCCTTCTTGCGGCTGATGTAGCGGGCTACGTTGATGCCCCAGCCCCCGCCTTGGCTAAAGCGGAGGTTGTGGAACGGAATGGCAAACTCCACGCTCCATCCCTCTGCGCCGATGACGTGCGCGGACTCCCACACGCCATTCCACGTGTCGTTGTCCCAGCCATAGTCCTTGATTACAGCGTCGTAGATCGACCCGCCAGCGTACACGATAAAGGCGTAGCCCGTCTGGTGATCGTGATGGGTGTCCAAGCTGACTTGGAGCCAATCGGCTTCGGTCCACTGGTCGCGGCGGACCAAGCGCGAGACGATCTGCTCGGGCGTTGAATCGTAGGCCATGATCCCCACGTAGAGTGCCTCGTCGTCGTACGCCAACTGTACAGTGGTCCTTTCGCTGGCTGGCTGCCCTTCCTCGGGCTCGCGCTGGACGAAACCCGTAAAAATCGGAGCCTGTTGCCACACCGAATCGTCGAGTACGCCGTCGATCTGCGGGCGGAGGCCTTCGGTACGCACGGCGTCTAGCGTGCGGTCCGGCGCTTGATGGGCGTACAGCACGCGGGGGCCGAGAACCGCATAGGCCACCGATGCCAAGCAATACAGCCAGTTAAGCAGCCGAGAACACGCGTTTGTATTGCGGTTTCGTACGTTGTTTTTCTGGTAGCTTTGCATGTTGTTTCTCTGTGTCCTAAGTCGAGGGGGTTGATGTTCCTGGGGTAGCGGTCGCTGCCGCTGCCCCAGGCCGTTTCGCAATGCCGCTGCGCGTCAAAGAGCCATTAGCTGAGGAAGCGCAGGAGCGGCATCATCGCGAATACAAAGAGACTGATGATTACGTACATCAGCCCTTGGTTGATGATCTCGCGTCGCATAGTGTAATTGCTCCTTGCGATGAGGTCCTTGGTTGGCTGGGTGAATGTCGCGCAGACCCGCTGCCGTCCGCCCGGGGTGGGCGGCAACGCCCCGCTATCTAAGCCGCGCCGCAAAGCGGCGAAGCGCTGTCGCACGTCGATGACCCGGCCGGCCCTGGTCGCAACGCGCATTTTGGCACCGCCGTGGGCAAAAGCCCAAGGGACGGTGTTGCTGTGTCGTGTTTTTTCGTTGGTCTTCATGGTTCTGTTTATCGCTTTTTACCTGAACAAAAGTTCAGCATAATCCCGATACAATGTCAAGCATTTTTCACAAAAAAAGGCCGCAGCGCATTGTCTTTCGCGCCGCGGCCTCTTGCCATGTTGAGTTTCTCGCAAAGGCGAGCCTCAGTCGGGGCTACAACCCCGTCCTCTCGGCGCGAATAGGATGTTTTTGAGCGGCACAGCGGCAGTTAGATAGGTGCCTCCACCATCTAGAATTCCCCCGGCAGCTATGCTCGGCCTCCCGCACATGTCGAAGCGATGTATACCTATCATTTTCATTCTCCTGTAGGCGCTCTTAAAAGCGTCGTGGAGCCTGTCGTGTGCCCTATAAATCTAGAAACGAGAGGGCGTAAAACAGTGTCAAGGGGATGCGAAAATTTTTTCGTCAGTGGCCTTCAGTGGTCAGTGACCACTGGCCGGTGGCCTGTCCCAATCCACCCCCAGAAGAGATCGGGGGACTGGCTACTGACCACTGACCACTGACCACTGGCTACTGACCACTGACCACTGGCTACTGACCACCGATCCAATAGAGCAGCATCGACAGCCCGAGCGGGCTCCACAAAGTCGAGCCGATGAGAATGCCGCCGAGCAGATCAGGGCGCGCGTCAAAGCGCACCGTGAGGATGAGGGCGTTGATGGCCGTAGGTAGGCAGGAACACAGCAGCAGCACGTCGCGCACCGCACCTTGCGCCCCGATGAGCAGCGTCAGGCCGATGCCAATCGCCGGCCCCAGCAGAACCTTGGCCCCAATGCCGCCGTACAGAGCCGCCGAGCGGCGGCCGCGGAGGGGGATGTGCGAGACTTGCACCCCGAGAAGGATGATAGCGAGGATCGGGCCGGCTTTGCCGATCAGATCGGCGGCGACGAGCATGGAAACCGGGACCGGCACGGCGAGGGCATTGATGGCTAAGGCCAAGGCCGCAGCATAAATCAGCGGCAGCCTGAAAATGCTCTTGAACGCTTGCAGCGGACTTTGCCGCCCGCCCGCGGCAATGTAGGTGCCCAGCGACGCGGCCATAACATTGCCGTACACAAAAAGCAGCATGACGATCGCCAGGGCCTCGTCGCCAAATGCGAAGAGCACCACAGGCACGCCATACGAGGCGATGTTGACCGTGGGCAAGGAGAGGGTGACCGCGCTGCGCGTGGGTTTGTCCCAGCCGACGAGATGCGCGACGAGCGCGATGACGGGTATGCTGACCGCGTACATCCCAACCTGCCAAGCGAAGGCCTGGACGGCCGCTGCGCCGGTGACCGGATGGCGCACCAGCGCCGCAAACATCAAGAAGGGTAGGCAGATGTAAATGGCCACATCGGCCAAAGAAGCCGGGTCAACAGAGCGCCGCCGTCCTAACAGATAGCCGCAGCCGATTAGCAGGAAAAGCGGGGCAATGACGTCGAGCAGAAAGGCCATTACCGCCGGCGAGAAGGACCGATGTTACACCTGCTCTTCTTGGCCCGAAGCGGCTGAGCGGTACGCGGCGTCGAGCATCTCCACCCCGCGCATGGCCGCTTCGCCCGGGGTCCAGTTCACGTCGGTTTTGCCCAAGATCAAGTCGGCAAAGTTGTTGGGCGGACCATCGCACTCGTAGGAGCCCGCGTCCTCGGCGACTTCCGCGACGACGTGTTGGCCGTCGTGGCGGCGCAAGTGCATGCGCGCGCGTTCGCAATCAACGAGCAGCATCCCCTCCGAGCCGAACAGGCGCACATCAACCTGAAAGGTCTGGTCTGTGGGCACAGTGCCCGCGCCGCTGACCGCGCCGATGGCTCCCGAAGTAAAGCGCACGGTCAGCGCATCGTACAACTCGACCTCAGCCCCGGGCGCGCTCATGGCGGCAAAGACGCGCTCGGCGCGCAACCCGGACAGCCAAAACAGCAGCCCCGAGGAATGCGATATTTGCGCGTGGGCGTAGCCGCCGTCGGCCATGGCGGGATCGGCCCACGTAGAAGGTGTGGGGCCAAAGAGGCTGGCGCTGTCCTGTCCAGAAATGTCGGAGACATCGACCTCCGCCCCCGAAAGCAGGGCGCGGATCGGCGAGGCCATGTGGCAGAGCGCGAATTCGACCGCGCCGATGGCTTGCTCGTCCATCAGCGCCTTGGCCCGCTGGATAAAAGGCTTGTGGTGCCAGCCGTAGGGCACGAGCAAATGGCGGTCCCGCTCGGCCGCGAGGCGCACCAATTCGCGCGCATGGGCCGCACGGGTGGTCAGCGGCTTTTCGCACATCACGTGCAGGCCCGCCTCCAAGGCGGCGCGGGCGTGTTCGTAGTGCAGGGGGTGCGGCGAGGCCACTACTACTCCGTCGAGTTCGCACTGGGCCAATAACGCGCGGTAGTCCTCGGTGGCAAACGCGAATCCGAAGTGATCGCGCACCTTTTCCAGCTCGGCTCGGCCCAATCGGCACACGCCCGTCAGTTCGACGTCGTCGCGGGCGGCAAAAACGGGCATGTGGTTGCTAGTGGCCCACCAGCCAGCGCCGATAAACCCGAGGCGCACTTTATGTTGGATGCTCATTGGCGTTGCTCCTTAGTTGGAGCGGCTAATGTAGGAGCGCACAAACGGCGCAACAAGTGCGGTGTAATCAGAAATTGATTTGCCCATCCGCTTAGTTTTTTTTTTTAATTTAATTATCTAACGTTACCCATCGCCTCTCGAGGCCTGACCATTTGCCCGCCCGCCTTAGCTATCGCTTTAACTTTCACATCCCTCACCCCACAAGGAAGGAAGCAATGACTGCCCCCATAGCGCTGCAACTCTACACGGTCCGCGACGCGCTCGCGCAAAACTTCAAGTCCGTGGTCACCCGGATTGCCGAGATAGGGTACGTGGGCGTTGAGACGGCTGGATTCCCCGGCATCAGTGTAGATGAAGCCAGCGACCTATTTGCCGATCTCGGGTTAGACGTGTGCAGCGTGCATACGCAACTACCCTTGGGCAAGCAAAAAAACCAAGTCATCAAACTAGCCCACGAGTTGGAAGCCACCCGCGTGGTGAGTTCCACGCCGCGTGAGGCCTTCGCCAGCGCAGACGCGCTCAAGGCGCTGTGTAGCCGCTGGAACCAAGCGGCCGAGATCGCCGCCGAAAACGGCTTGGAGTTGGGCCTGCACAACCACTGGTGGGAGTTCCAAGAAGTAGAAGGGCGTCCGGGCTTCGAGTACTTAGTCGAAGCGCTCGACGAGTCCATCTTCTTTCAGGTCGATACCTATTGGGTCAATACCGGCGGCGGCGACTCGGTGCAGGTCGTCGAGAAACTGGGCGAGCGAGTGCCGATTTTGCACATCAAGGACGGCCCGTGCGACCCCGCGCAAGACATGCTCGCCGTCGGCGAAGGCACTATGGACATCCCGTCCATTATCGCGGCCAGCCACGGCACCTGCGACTGGCTGGTCGTCGAGTTGGACCGCTGTGCGACCGACATGATGGAAGCCGTAGAAAAAAGCTATCAATACCTCGTTGGCAACGAGCTGGCGCGCGGCGCCAGATAACCCAAAAGGAGCGTCATGGGCAAAAAAGCAATCGTGGTTTGGGGCGGCTGGGAAGGGCACGAGCCCAAGCAGTGCGTCGATATTTTCGCACCCATTTTAGAAGCAGAAGGGTTCGCAGTAACCATTTCGGATACCCTCGACACCTACAAAGATCGCGATCTCATGGCCGAGCAGGATCTGGTGGTGCCAACGTGGACGATGGGCCAGATCGAAGGCGAGCAGGAGCAAGGGCTGCTCGCGGCCGTTGAGCGCGGAAGCGGCGTGGCTGGCTGGCACGGCGGCATGGCCGATTCGTTCCGCAACAATACCACCTATCAGTTCATGGTCGGCGGCCAGTTTGTCGCCCATCCCGACGGCATCATCGACTACGCGGTCAACATCGCGGCCCCAGACGACCCCATTGTCGCCGGTCTCGACGACTTTCAGATGCGCTCCGAACAGTACTACATGCACACGGACCCAAGCAATCAGGTGCTGGCCACGACAACCCTAGAAGGGCGTCAAAGTGCGCCTTGGGTGAACGGAACCGTCATGCCGGTGGTGTGGAAGCGCAGGTGGGGAGCGGGTCGAGTGTTCTACTCGTCGCTGGGTCACGTGGCGCGGGACTTCGACGTGCCCGAAGCGCGCGAGATCCAGCGGCGCGGCATGCTCTGGGCCAGCCGCTGAGGCAATCGCGCTATGAGGTTCCGCGAAAACCTCGCCTCACCGGCGCATCTCTTTTGAAGCCTGGGGCAGGCGGCGGGCCTCCTCTTAGTCGTCCTGACGCGGCGGCGGCTTGTGAGTACGCCCCAAGAAAACGCCGAAGAAGGCGGCGACTCGAGGGTCGAAAGCTAGATCGAGGCGGGCCGGAATCAGATAGTGGCACATTTTGAAATTTAGCTTTACTCCCGTTGAACGGGTCGCCCCGGCTCCGCCTGAACCCCGGCACCCCAAGCCCGACCGAAAACGCACCGCGACCGAATGATTTGGTCTAATCCCGCTTTGGCGGTGCAGGGTAGTTGCCGACATGGACATCCCAGAAATTGAGGTCCCATTTTCGTGATTCGCGGTGTCGTGGGTGCTACTTGAGCAGTAGCAGCATCTTGACGGCGAGGAACGCTTCGCCGACCTGCAAGCGGGCCTGTAAGCTGTCGATCGGACGTTCATAAAGAAAAAGAAAATGGGACCCCGAACATCAGGGTCCCATTTCCGTAACTCGCTGTACGCGGTGTCGCGTGTGTTACTTGAGCAGCAGCATCTTCTGGACCGCGAGGAAATCACCGCCCGCCTGCAAGCGGTAGAAGTACATCCCCGACGACACGCTCTGGCCGCGGTCGTTGGTCGCGTCCCACTCCACCGCGTAGCGACCCGCCGCCTGATGCTCGGCGACCAGCGTCCGCACCGGCTGACCCAACACGTTATACACCGTCAGCCCCACGTCCACCGCCTGCGGCAACGCATACTGAATCGTCGTCTGCGGATTGAACGGGTTCGGATAGTTGGCTGCCAGCGAGAACACGGCTGGGCGCGTCTGTAACGACACTGGCGCGGGCAATGCCAAGCGGTTGAAGCCCAACGCCTGGTCCCAGGTCCGGTTGTCGGTGATTTCGAGGGTCGTGTGCTCGATCTCGGTCGTCGGCCGGAAGACCAAGCGCAACATCAACTCGCCGTCGGAAACGACGTCACCGTGGGCGGCTACCGTCAACACGCCAGCCTGATCGGCCAGCACCTGCGGCGTAGCAAACGCGCTCCCGCCCAGCGGCTGATCGGTCCGCGCCTCGACGAAGGTTAGCTGGTCGGCGTCATACGCCACCTGCAAGCCGTAGCCCTTGACCGCCACGAAGTCGGTCAGTCGCACATTGACGACGAACTCTTCGCCTACGCTCGGCAGGGCTGTCGGCGCATCCAGATACAGCCGCGCATCCGCATTCAGCCCGGCCCGCAGCGGCACCGATTTGCCGGCCCCGCTGTTGAACCGACCGAACAACGAATCGAGGTCGACAAAATCCAGCATCGCGTTGATTGTGATCGCGAACGTCAGCGAGACGCTTTCGGCGCCAGCCGTCGCCGTGTAGGTGACTTCAACGGCACCATCGGTCGCCGCGTCCGGCGTACCCGAAATCGTCCGGGTGGCCGCGTCAAACGACAGCCCCGCTGGCAGCCCCGACACGCTGTACGTGATGGAGCCCTCGCCGCCCATCGCCATCGGCAGGACCAACGGCGTAATCGCCGTGCCCGCCGTGTAGGTGTGTGCGGCGACCGAAGTGCCCTCGACGAACGCCAAGGAGATCGTCATATCCTCATCGCCGTCCATCATGCCGCTATCCATGTCGGTCAGCACCAGTGTCGCCGAACCCGAAGTCAAGCCCGGCAGCATCGCGTTGAGGATGATCGTCTCGTCGCCTTCGGCCATACCGTCGGCTGTCGGATCGACCAACAGGCGCGTCGAACCCATAATCGAACCGGCGGCAATGGTGATGATCGGATCGAATAGTGCCGAGTAGTCGGTGTCGCGCAGGGCGCTCGAAGCTACCTCATCAATCGAGACGGTCGCGGTGGCATCCTCGGCCAGCGGCTTGCCGTCCAGCGCGGCCATGACCATTACTTCCGTCAATTCCGCCGACTCGCTGAGCGTACTTGGCGTCACCGACAGCACCAGAGACGTGCTCGGCGTCTCGTCGTCGGAAATCCGCAGGTCCACCTGTCCCCAGCCGCCCGAAGCCGCCGCCCGGATACCCAAGTGCTTATGACCGTCCGCCGAAGCGTTGTCAATCGGCGACAGGAAAAGCGTCGTCCAACCCATCGTCTCGCCAGCCGCAACGGTGATCGTCCCGGCCAACGCCGCCGTGTAATCCACGTCGCGGGTGGCCATCGCGCCGCTGGCCGGCGGCACAATCGTGAAGCGGACCGTTTCGGTGGCTGGAGCCGCGCCCGACAGCGTCGCCGTAACTCGAATTTCAGCCGTGTCGCCGTTCTCGCGCACCGCCGACTGCGAAGCCATCACGCTGGCGACGCCCACGGTGACCGGCGGGGCCTCGCTGACGGTGATGGTGATGGTTTTTGCCCGGGCATTGTCGGCGTCATCGAACGCCATGTAGACGACCGAGGCCATGCCCGCCAGCGTCGGCGTCCCGGAAAGCGTCCGCGTCGCCGCGTCAAACGACAGCCCCATCGGCAGGCTCGACGAGACCCGGTACCGCAGCGTTCCTTGGCCGCCCGTCGCCGCCGGCAACACCTCGCTGAACGCCTGACCTACCGTCGCTTCAAAGGCTAATGCGGCCGCACCGAAACTCGGCCCTCCCGTGGCCGCGGGCGTATCCGAAGAACCAGAATCATCCATCTTCGCCGCGTCTTTCAGCGTGATCTTCGCAGTGCTGACCGTGATCTTGTCTTCGTCTTGGTTCTTGAGATTGTCCGTCAACTGCTTGATCGTGATCGTCTCGTCGTTGTCGTCTTTGCCGTCGTTGACCGGCGTGATCGTGATCGTCGTCGAGCCGGTGATCGCGCCGCGTGGAATCGTCAGCGAGCTAAGTGCTGCCGTGTAATCCACGTCCCGCGTCGCCGACTTGTCCGGCGTCCGATCCACGACCAACGTGATCGTCGCATTCGCGTCGAGCACTTTGCCGTCTAACGTGCCAGTAACCGTCACCGTCGTTGCCCCGGCGTCCTCTTTGATTTCGCTCGGATTGACCGACAGCGTAATGTCATCGCTCAGCGTCTCATCGTCCGTGATCTCGAACGGCGCATCCTTCATCTGAGATGCGTCATCGCCGACCTTAGCTTGCACCTCGAACGTCCACGGATTATTCACACCGCTGTTGTCGACCGGCGTGACGCGCAACGTTGCCGTGCCTTTGGTGTCGCCGGCCGGGATCGTCAAGCCTTCAATCACTTCCACTTCGTAATTCACATCGCGCGTCCCGGAAGAACCGGCCGTAATCTGAAAGTCCACCGCCTTCGCGCCGGTCAAGGCTTTCTCCAATTCAACCGTCATCGCAACGTCGGTCGCTCCGGCGGCCTCGCGGATCGTCGCTGGACTCAGCGTAAAATTCTTGATCTGCGCGACGGCGACGTCCTCGACCGTGATGACGCCCGGCTTGATCTTAAGCGGAATAGCAAAAGAGTCCACATACTTTAGGATGCTACCGGTACCATAACCACTAGTCGACATGGTACTATTGCCGTTAAAGTCGATACCGAGTCGGACTTTCGCGTTATTACTTATTGTTGTACAGTGAAACAGCGTACGACGAGCACTCGATTCATCGTATAAGCATTGACCTACTTCCGTTAGTACTTTTCCGTCGGGCACCACATAGGTATCCAAATAATCGTCATCGAAGAAAAAGTCGATCCCCAAGTCTTTTTCTACCAAGACGGTCCCCGCAGGTACGAAGCCGGAATCGTCTACATCACCACCACTGTTATCGTATCCGTAACGACCATCACCCTCTGGGTCTGGTCCAACAGTCCCATCGCCGTCAAAGTCCACTCCGACCCAACTACTAAAAGGGAACCTATCCGCCCAAAAGTTAGATTTAGTACTGGGTACAACGTAACCATCGGGATCAAAGGTACCATTGGGAATCATGTCGATTCGGACCTGCTTACCCGCGCTGTTGAACCGTTTTAACTTCACCAGCAGCGTCGTATCACCGCTGGCACTGACCCCCAGCACGATCTTGCCCGCCTTATTACTCGGATCAACGGTGATCGTCATCGTCGCTTCGGTCTGCCCCTTCGGAATGGTCAGCTTTCCCAGCCCGCTAATCGAGAAATTCACATCGCGCGCCAACGTATCGCTGGTAGCCCCCTTGCCCTCAACCACAACCAACTGGGTTTCAAGGTCTTGGTCCGTCAACGCGCCGCCATCCAACGTCGCCGTCACTTTAATCGGAGTCGGACCCGCCTGCTTGCCGAGCTTGGACGGCTCAAAAGAAAGGGTGATATTTCCGGGCAACCGCTCGTCGTCAATAATTTCGATATAGAAGACACCAGAAGTATTACCCTGTTCCGTATAGTCCGGGCCGGTTTTGCCTTTTAAGGCGATGGTTCCAGTAGAACCGCCTATATCAATCACGATAGGAATGTTGATCCGCTCTTTAACCTTCATTGTATCGACCGTACCCGTTAGGGCCAAGGGATCAATATCTTTTGAAGCGGTGACTGGGATAGGTCCGAGCCGATCATTGTTTGTCGGGGTTATGGTGATCGTCCCGGTCGCCTTGCGCTCTTCCTTCTTAATCACCAAAGAGGGGAAAGATATGGTGAATAAATCGTTCAAATAGCGAGACGTGACACCGACAAGACGCAGCGGAAGATAAAGATCGACTTTGGCCTTCGCGTTCGCCTCTTTTAATTCGGCGGTTATCGTAATATCTTGCGCCCCTCCATCCTCGCGGACGGAACGCCGGTCAACGGATATGTCGATATTCTCGGTCTGAGCCGGGACCTGCTCGGCCCAGCCCAACACCAAACTGGCAACCAGCAAAAAAGGAAAGGTAAAAAGCCGCGTGTGCGTACTCATGATCTCACTCCTTTAGAAAAGGGAAAAGTGACAGAAGAAAATGGACTTAGCCCTATCACTAAGCCGCTGCGTTCTTGCGTTTTTGCTAACGTTAAAAAAGACGAATCCCTCGCGGCGAGAGCTAGGGCTACGACGTCGCCCGCCGATAACCGCGAAGCTACCGAGGAGAGGTTGCGTTTGTGATGTGGATGGGTGACCACTGACCACTGACCACTGACCACTGACCACTGACCACTGGCCGGTGGGGCTTACCGACGCGGCCGAGCATAGCAAGGCCGCTTCCCGCTTCCGTAGAGGAAGGGGAGCGAGGCGAATAGGTTGGTGAGTGAAGCTAGGGCTTAATGCCCAAGAAAATCGGGGGGGGGGGGGGTAAATCATTGTTTTTTAACGACTTACAGAAATAAAAACTCGGCGTTGTCGCAAGCATAGAACAAGGCACCGCTCCCAGCGATGGCGTTCTTTGTGATATTGACGCTGTGCCCATGCCCAGTTAATCCGCCTAAAAGTGCCGCAAACGGCGGGGGTTATATCCCCCCGCTGTGAATTGTAAGCTCATATCCTAATGAATTCAGTAAAGGCTTGTCAAATGTAGGTAGCGATACGTTTTGAAGTTTAGCTTTACTCCCGTTGCGACAATTGGAGATTGCAAAAGTACCTGTACCATTACCGGGAATCACCGTATTACCAACGGTCGTTATGATCGCTTACCAAGCGAGCGACCCTTGCAATGCAACCGCTTGCTCGCCAGCGGCGATTTCCCCAAGCCGATAGGCCCGACAGCCTTGAGCCGCTAAGTGGGCCAGCACTTGTTCTACGGCTTCGGGCGCGACCACCAGCACCATTCCCACCCCCATGTTAAACGTCCGCAGCATATCCTCCACCGCTAGGTCACCGGCGGCGCGCAAGGTGCGGAAAATCGGCGGAATCCGTATGGCTGCTAAGTCGAGCTGAGCGTCGAGGCCCGGCGGCAAGATGCGGCTGAGGTTGTCGCGGAGGCCACCGCCGGTAATGTGCGCCATGCCGTGGAGGCCGAGGTTGGTGAAAAGGCCGCGCACAGCCTGCAAGTAACAAGTGTGAGGTTTGAGCACCGCATCGAGGAAGGATTCACCGGCCACGTCTGCGGTGAGCAGACGGGGCTGTCGGTCTAAGAGTGCGCGAACCAGTGTGTAGCCATTGGTGTGCAAGCCATTGGAAGCGAGGGCCACAACTTGGTCGCCCGCCTCGATAGCGCGACCGTCGAGGATGTTGTCCTTATCGACCACGCCGATGACGCTGGCGGTCAACACGTAGAGGTCGTCGGGGACCACGCCAGGCTGTACCGAGGTCTCGCCGCCGGTCAGAGTGCAGCCCTGTTGGCGACAGGCGTCTGCCAAGGCTTCGACGAGGTCGTTGACGATGGCTCCATCCATCGTGCCGCAGACGATGACGTCCTGAATCGAAATCGGCTCGGCCCCCATGACGATGATGTCGTCGATGAGGTGATGGACCATGTCGTAGCACACCCGGCGATGGTGGCCGTGGGCAAAAGCCAACTTTTGCTTAGATCCAGGCTCCTCGCTCTTGTGGACCAGCACCGGATGAGCGTAGCCGGGGAAACGGGCGTCGAGCAGGGTGGCAAATGCGCCAATCCGGTTGAGCACGCGCGGGTCTGCGGTTTCCATGCTCGCGGCCATGGCGCGCTTGGCCGCATCGGTTTGGTCTATATTGACGCCAGTGCTGGCATAGGAGAGGCGTTGGCTCATGAAGTTCCTTTCTGGTCCATCCGTTCGGAGATCAGCGCGACGCCCAACCCCGGCCCGGTCGGAGCGTGCAGGCAGCCCTGCTGATAGGTCAAGCGCGGCGCGACCACATCGCGAGCCAGCAGGCCCGGACCGACCAGATCCGAGGGTGAGCAGACGGCTTTGGTGGCCACGCCGAGATGCACGGCCGCGGCCGTGCCAATGCCGAGCTCGACCGTGCTGCCGAGCAAGGCGGGTACACCAGCGGCCGCCGCGAGCTGAGTCAGCCGCTGGGCGCGGTGCAAGCTACCGGCCTGAACGGGCGCGACGTTGAAGGCATCCACGGCCCGGTGGTGCAAGAGGGCCAGGGCAAACGAGTCGGCAAAGTCGGCGACGTGTTCGATGAGAGCGGCAGGCACGGCCGCGCGCACTCTCGCCAAAGCCAAGGCGGCCGAGTCCGGGTCGGCGTTGACCTGTTCGGGACGGTTCTTGGCCACTTCGCGGGCGACGCATTGGATCGGCGTCTCAACCGCATCCACACCCAGCGCGGCCAACTCGCGGATTCGCTCAATGGCCTCTTCTTCTTCCCACGCACCCGAAGCATCGGCCTTGAGATACGCAGCCGGGCCGACGATCCGGCGGCAGACGCGGACGCGCTCGCAGTCGAGCTCAAAGTCGGCTCCCACCTTGAGCTTAAAGGCCGCAAAGCCCGCGGCAACCTTTTCCTGAATTTCCTCTGCCAGCTCGTCCACACTGCGGATGTACGCGACCCAAGAGATGGGGAGCGCGTCCCGGTACTGGCCACCTAAAAGCGCGTACGCCGGAGCGTTGTAGTACCGGCCCGCGAGATCGATCAGAGCCATTTCCACGGCCGCACTGACGAGTCGGCGAAATTCCGGGTGATCGCTGGCGGGCAACGCCTCGGCGACGCGCTCCCAAGCGAGGAGGCGTTTGCGCGGATCGGCACCGGCGAGCAGGGGCGTCAGAGTCTCGCACAAGGTCTCCGGCGACGGCACTTGCCACGCATCTTCTAGATCCGAGATTTCGCCGAGGCCGCGCAGGCCGGTATTCGTCTCAAGCTCTAGCAGGTAGTAGCGCGAGGCATTCTTGCTGTGACCGCCCGTGGGGGCTACGCGGGTTTGGTACACGCGGGGGACGGCGACCGAGTACACGCGGATGTGGCAGATGTGCATAAGGCGATTCGGGGATTTGGGGAAAGCGGACTAGCCGGAGTGTACGGCTGGCCCTCCGTGTAGTCAACCGTATATTATTCGGCATTTTAATAGGAGTGCCCGATGACGGCCACGGAAGACATACTCGTGCTGAGCGCGACGCCCTTTGAGCAGCTTGCTCTAAGGGAGGCCGTGGCCGAGCGCGTACAGCGCAACGTGGCCGAGCGCGCCTGGGTGAGCGGGAAAATTGGCGCGCAGCCGGTGACCTTGGTGGCGACCGGGATCGGCGCGGTGAACACGGCGCACGCACTCACTTGCTACTTGCAGGTGCAGCGGCCGCAGCGGGTTGTGCAAATCGGCGTAGGTGGGGCGTATCCAGAGAGCGGCGCGAGCGTCGGGGACTTGGCCGTGGCCAGCGAAGAACACTACGGAGACTTGGGGGTGCGGACGCCAGACGGCTGGCAGGGCGCCGAGCGGATCGGCATTCCAGTGCTGGAGAAAAGGCGTTCTTACTACAATTGCTTTCCCATCGACGAGCAGTGGGTGCAGCGAGTAGCCGCGGCTTTACCGGAAGCCCACATTGGCCCGTTCGTCACCGTGCAGGAATGCACGGGCACGGACGAATTGGGGGTGGAACGGGGGCGACGCTTTGGAGCCTTGTGCGAAAACATGGAAGGTGCGGCCGCCGCGCACCTATGCGCCCTGTACGAAGTGCCTTTTGCCGAATTGCGCGCCATGAGCAACATCGTCGAGCAGCGGACGCGCGGGCAATGGGATTTGCCAAGAGCCGCGGCCAGGGCGCAAGCCGCGGCCCAGCAGCTCTTGGAGGAGGGGTTATGCGCGTGACCTTGGGCTATTCGCCCTGCCCCAACGATACGTTTGTCTTTTGCGGTTTGGTCCACGGGCACATCGCCGCCGCGCCCGTATGCGAGGAGGTGCTAGCGGACATTGAAACGCTCAATGAGATGGCCCTGAAAGGGCAACTCGACGCGACCAAAATATCCTTCCACGCACTGGCGCACTTGCGGGATGAGTACTGTCTTCTGCACTCGGGCGGTGCCTTGGGGCGGGGATGTGGGCCGCTATTGGTAGCGCGGGAAAAGCTGGCGCGGGAAGATCTCGCGCACAAGCGAATCGCCATTCCCGGGCGTCTGACCACCGCCGCCCTCTTGCTGAGGCTTTTTGACCCCAGCATTGAGCAGCTCGCGGTCATGCCTTTCGACCAGATTGTGGACGCGACCGCGCAAGGTGTAGTCGACGCGGGCGTCATCATCCACGAGAGCCGCTTCACCTATGCCCAACGCGGACTCGCAGCGATCATCGACCTAGGCCAGTGGTGGGAGGAAAGCACTGGGCATCCGATCCCCCTCGGCGGCATCCTCGCACGGCGCAGCCTCGGCGCCAAACTCATCGCCCAGCTCGACCGCGCGCTCGTGCAGAGCGTGGAGTACGCTTATGCCCACCCAGACGCCGTGCGGGGCTACATCCGCCAGCACGCCCAAGAAATGGACGACCGCGTCATACAGGCGCACATCGATCTGTACGTCAACCAGCACACGCTCGACTACGGGCGCGACGGCGAGGCCGCCATATTGGACCTAATCGAGCGAGCCGAGCGAGCCGGCATCGCGCCTCAGTCCGATGCGCCGCTCTTTATTTCCTAAACGCTTACAAGGAGCAATACACGTGAAACTAGTGCAATTTATCGAGCCGGGCGACGGCATGCGCTTGGGCCTGGTCGTCGGAGACGAGGTCTTAGACCTGACCGATGCAGCCCACGGGCCGCGCACGGTACATCAACTCTACTACGACGGCGGCGGCGACGAAATCGGGTTGGTGGCCGCCGCTCAGAATCTGCAAAAACAAGCGGTGCGCCGCTTGTCGCTAGCCGAGTTGTTGGCCAACCGCAGCACCCACGACCCGTACCTCACCAAGCCCGTTAGCGGTCCACCCGGCCATCCCCACGCCCTGCGCGTGTGGCTAGCCGGCGTCACCCACGAGGTCAGCGCCAAGTTGCGCGAGATCGAAGCACAGCAGGCCACTGGCGAGGCCATCAATGTGTACGACCAGAAATACCGCGAAGTGTCCGGCGGTGGGCGCCCCGAGCTGTTCACCAAGGGCGAGCCGGACGCGGTCGTCGGGCACGGCCAGCCCATCACCCGCCCCGCCGACACCCAGCGCTTAGTGCCTGAGACCGAGTTGGTATCGGTCTATGGCCTGACGCGCCAAGGTCGCTTAGAGCGGCTGGGCTACACCGGCGGCAACGACGCCACCGACAACGGCATTGAGGCCGCCAATCCCCTCAACTTGCCCCAAGCCAAAAACTGGGCCGGTGGGTGTGCTTCTCTAGGGCCGGTGTTGGTTATGACCGACCAGTACGACGACGCCGAGGTCGAAGTCTCGTGCCGCATCTTGCGCGACGGACAATCCATAGCCTACAAAAAGGGCGCGACCGGCCAGAACAACCTGAACATGCCCGGGCGGCTCCTGCACTTAGAGCACCACCTTTTTAGGCGGCTGCCCCTAGCACCGCGCACCCTGCTCGCGTTTTACTGGGGGACGCCTATCGTCTTTGCCGAGGCGGATTTGGCGACGGGATTGGTAGCAGGAGACGTAATGCAGTTGGAGTTTTCCGGCGGGATCGGGGTCTTGGAAAATCCCGTGATCCCGCTCGCCGAGCCAACGCAGCTACCGGGATTGAGCCGATCGCGTTAGCACTCCGCTCCTGCAAACAGATCCAAATGCTCGCCTGTGCCGACGAGCTTTCCGTGTAGGTGCCGCACGTCGACAACGGCCCCAAAGCGGATGAAGATCTTTTCAAAACGCGCGTGCTGCGGGCCCCAATAGACCATCGCGCAGGACATCGGAGCTCCCTTGCCGCCGTCCTTCCCGTTTACGAGAAAGCGCAGCCTCGTGTCGTAGAGAAATGCGACCGCAGTAGCCGTGCCAAACACGTATTGTTTCCAGTGGCGAGTATTGGTAGCGACAGGTACAAGAGCGAGTACTTCAACACCATGTTGTACATGAGCCTCGGTGCATTTTCGCAGCCAATCTCGAATCGTGGTGCCTCTCTCTCGGTCTCTGCCGTATGGCGGGTTGACGAAGATGGTGGGGTAATTCCACGACGCTGCTAATCCGTCAATCTCAGGCAGCGCGTACTCTACAGTCGCCCGCACGATAGAATGGCGATTGGAGCATGGGTCTAGCGCGACTGATTCGGCGAAAAACTCTCGTATCGCGCTGACGTACTTTGGCGGAGTACACCAATGTTGGCTTAGCACTTCGGTATTGTTGCGCCCGGCAGTCATGTCTAGTTGTCCTACCAATCTTTGGCGGCGAGTTTCCTCAGATCAGCCTGTAGATTCTCAATCGTACCGTCACGGGGAGAGATGATATTAAACCACGTCTTAACTTCGGCCTCGTGCGCCGTGAAGTAGTTTCGGAGCACTTCGTCTGCATCAACGGCCATGCGGACCTTAGTGAATCTGTTCATCCCAGAGCCACTAGGATAGCTCGCCAAGAACGCCTCCCGAGCAGACGCCAGTTCTGACGTGGGATTAAGCAGCAGCCTGTCAATGAACTGAGACAATCCAGCGTCTGTAAGGAACAAAAGCCAGTCATACGATTGAGCCAGTACGCGAAGTTCTTTGTTGTGGTTGTCAGAAGTAAACCAGTTACCATGGTTGCTGACGACACCAACAGTGAGTATGAATCCAATAAGTTCGACAATCGATGACGAGTCGATGACCTCCTTGAGTAATTCGTCGTAGAGACCGGTTCGAAAGCTACCGTCGGGTTGTTCAATGACTCCCTGAAACCGTCCATCTCGAAGCCGTACTTTTTGTAGAGAAGAGACGGATCGTGCAACGTAAGCACCCTGTTTTGCCTTTTCAATCGTCTGTGGCCCTCTTCGCATCCCTTCCTCTACTCCCACGCGCTTGCATTCAAAGATCGCAAACGGATCAGTCGAGAGTCGGCATACGGTGAGTTTGCAACTGGAATCATTCAATGTATCAATATTCGCAATGACTGGACCCCTTTCGCTTTCTACAAGGACAGTTGCGTTGCGCTTCACGGCATCTCTGCTGAGGACCTGAGTTGATCTGACGGCCGTTTCTTTTAGAAAGGACAAATGGTGCTTGATCCTTGCGGGTGTTATAGGAAGGGATAGCGGTGAGATCTCGACTTCGTGCCGATCCTGAATAGGATGAAGCGAAAACTCGACATTGTGCAATATGTCAGGGTTAGCGAACTCAGGCACTGAGCGCTCAACAACGATATGGTCGCGAAGATCCCACATGTGCAGGGTATAAAATGTAATGATCTCAACGAGCGTTCCCAAAGCACGGCCTGCGGCCTTCTTTCGATCCGCAGTATACTCGAAGACTGTATCCGCCAAAGCTCTTTGCAGTACATCGACTGACTCAAAGGCCATAGGTTCCTCACTGGTAGTTTATTTTAGGTTCTATGAGCAAGGTCATTTGTCGTTCCGTTGCGATGTTTGGTTTTTCCACCTGGATGAATTGTTCTAGTTCTCCCAGCCGGCCAAGCCGTTGTGCCACAGCAACGAGTGAAATGCGTCGCAATATGTCGAGTTGGACCTCGTCGAGCGGAAGCATTCTCTCTGCGAAAAAAGCGAGTACATCGTCGAAATTTCCCTCATTCTCGATAATTCTCAATATGCCACTTGTCGTCTGAAAATCTGCGGTTCGCAGCGCATCGACCAAGCTCCCTAACGACGATACTGGTCGAGTGCTCCGCGTCTCGGATCGAAGGCTGTCGGGTAATTCCACGAGGCGTCGTGTTTGTACATCACGTCTCGGATTAGGCGGCGGCGATAGAGGCTGTCGAGGTTGTCGGCGGCCATTTTATCGGGATCGAAGCGGTCGAGGATCAGTTCGCGCAAGCGCGTCTCCGTTGCGGCGTACTCGGCTGCGCCAGCGAGGTTGTTCCACTCGCCGGAATCGCTCTTTAAGTCAAAAAGCTGTGGCTGGTGGCCGTGGATGTAATTGTATTTGAACCGGCCCTCGCGGACCATGATGCAGGGTGCTCCCACCGCTTCGTGGGCTTGGGCAAAGATGGGGCGGTCGGTGCCGTGCCCCTCAATGATCGGCAGTAGGCTGGTGCCATCGTGGGGTAAGCTCGCTTCGGCACGAGCTAACTCGCAAAAGGTCGGCAACAGGTCGAGCAGCGAAGTCGGCGTCTCGACAGCGGTGCCGGCCTGCCATTGGTCGGGGAAGCGGACGATAAGCGGGACGCGGCACGACCACTCGTAGAAACAGCGCTTCTGCACCATTTCCTTTTCGCACAGCATGTCGCCGTGGTCGGCGGTAAAGACCACAACCGTATTGTCGAGCAGGCCCGTTTCCTCTAAAGTTGCGAGCAAGCCGCCGACCTTATCGTCGAGATACGTCACTAAGCCGTAGTACGCACGGCGCAAGCGGCGCAGGCTTTCGGGATCGCGCAGGTTGAAACGGCGAGTGCCGTGGTAGGCGTTGAGCCAGCAGTCCATCGCCGAGTAGGTCTCATCGAGATGGGCCGGGAATTCGGGGATGGCGATCTCGGCATCTGCGTAGCGGTCCCAGTGCGCCTGCGGCGGATGGAACGGCTCGTGTGGGTGGTGGAAGGAAGCGCAGAGCAAGAAGGGGGTATCGCCGCGTTGGGCACGCAGGTATTCGACAGCGCGGAACTGCGTTTCTTCGTCGTAGCTGAGGGCGTTGTGCCAGCAGTTGACGCGCACGGCTTGGCCAGTGTAGCCGCTGGCGTTGTACGCGGAGCGATTGCCCATGACCTCTTCGTAGTCTTTCCCCTTCGTCTCCTTGATGCGGATCCACTCTTCCTTGACCCATGAGAAGTCGGGTGGATAGATATCAGTCGTCAGCCGGCGATGGAAGCCGTGTACCTGATCGGGGCCGACGAAGTGCATCTTGCCCGAAAGCACGGTGTCGTAACCTGCGTTGCTGAGATAGTGGGCGTACGACGGCACATCCGCAGCCAAGAGCGCCCCATTGTCCCAAGCACCGATCGCCGAAGCATGGCGTCCGCTGGTAATGCAGGCGCGGCCCGGGGCGCACAAGGGGAAAGGAGTGTAGGCCGAATCAAAGCGGACGCCTTCGGCGGCCAAGCGATTCAAATGCGGCGTCTGGACGACTGGATGGCCGTAGGCTCCGGTCAGAGCGGCGATGAGCTGGTCGGACATTATGAAGAGGATGTTGGGACGGCCGGACATGGTTTGACTCCTGTAAAAGCTATCTTGTTTGTTGGGTGCTAGTACAACTCGCAATGCGAATCGCGTAGTGGAACACCTCATTGGTGAAGTCGTTCCAACGCTCTCCGTCGTATGCCAAATCATCAAGTAGGAACACCTTATTGACGCCCATCTGATCGAGCCTAGACCTCATCTCGGCCGTTATGACACCGGCGATCATCCGTACGTATCCATCTGTAAACACACTTTCTTATCTCACGTCTGCCAAAGCGACGCATCTGCTGGCTTGAATTTCCCTTGCCGCGAGGCAACATCCAAATCTTCTCGCAAGTAAACCCCGACTGCTCAGCAAAGTCGGACAATATCAGATCCGTAGGAACTTCTTCGCCATGGTACTGAACATTATCGTTCACCATGATCACCGTGCCATTGGGTCGTAATATCCGCCCTAATTCCGCAATTATAATTGCCATTTCGAGGAAGTAGCCTTCGATCAGACGGATCACATGCCTATTCCCTAATTCATTGATATGCTGCTTGAGAATGGCGAGGACCTCGTGAATCGCCCCTTGACTCTCATATATTTGGATTGCTTTTGCCAAAAGATGCGAATCTCCACCATAAACTTCTTGTAGCCACTCCCTTTTCGGCCTGTTTTCTACCGTCGCTGTTAGCATACTCTGTCGTAAATTGACAAAGGCGTCCTGATCGTATCCGAGCCAAGCTAGCTCAAGTGCATAGGTCCGCGTATAGTCGTACCGATTGGCGTATGGGGGCGAAGTGATGACCATGTCGAATCCATCACTCGGCAGAAAACGCAATAACTCGAGGCTGGAGCCAATTTGAAACTCGGGACATCCTCCCATGAATTCCTGCTGTAGAATGGCGAGATCCTGAGTCATCTCGAATAGGCGATTACCAACGGCTTGTTCCAATGTCAGTATTGGACCTTTGTCAACCTTGCTTCTGAGCTCCCGTGCAGCCCGATGATCCCACCGCAAATATTGACCGTCCTTGCGGGTGTAGCTCACATCTTCCAACACTGTCATACAGGCTAAATTGAGCAACTTCTTGATGCCAAGGTCTTCAACCGTTTCGATGAATCTCCTCGCCTTAGCGATTGCAAGTTCCGTTTCGGTTGGGAAGGCGGCTCGCGTTATTCTGACATGGGGAAAGAAACACTCAGGCGAGGGTGTATTGTTCGATCTAATGGCGTCGAGCAGCGCAGTTCCAGCCGATTCAAACCGCTCCCGAGACACACCATTAGCCGCCGCCGCGATCCCATTGCCTACCATGACGCCAATAGGCATTATGTCTATTCCGGTCGCCGACAGGCCATGTGCTGAGGCTACAAGAGGAGTCGTGCCAATGCCGCAGAAAGGATCGAGGACATTTGTTGGGTGAAACTCTTGTATAAAGCGCTCGACCAACGAGCGAGAGAATCCTTCTTTGTACTTCATCCATCTGAGGCCGGGAATGCGCCGGTTGCCCTGATAAGACACGATCTTGCGCGTGAGTACGCTGTTGACCTCTATGCGACTCCTGAAACGCGCATCGAGAAATTGACGCTCTTGGACACGGCCCCCGTTAGGGGAAATTGCAGGCTGCATTCGCGTTTATACTCCCGATAATAGGTTGGATGAAGCGAAATTCAGCAAAAACAAAAATGTCGCTACGCACGCTCATCCCAGCAGCCGCTTTACGTAGGCGACCGAGCGTTCAAACTGCTCCAGTTCATAGGCAACCCGCACGTCCGCACTCGCTCCGCGCTCGTGCGGCGTCTGCCAGTCGTCGGGATCGCCAGCCGCCTGATGTAGGGTGCGGATGGCATGTATGGCCTCGGAGAAAGGGCGCTCGGGAAAAGTCGCCCACCAGTCCTCTTCCAACAGGCGAATGTGGCGGGCACTGCTCGCGCCGAGTTCAATGCAGCCCTGCACCTGCGGCACCTCGCGGTCGAATAGCGCCAGGACCTCCGGCCAATCGACGACCCCATTGCCGATGGCGCAGCGCTTGAGGCGATAGCCTGAAGGCGTGGGGTGGACCGTGTAATCCTTGATGTGGACGTGTTTGACGAGCGGCAAGATCCGCTCGGCAAAGGCTAGGGGGTGCTCGCCGACGGCAAAGGCATTGCCTATGTCCAAAGTGACGCCCAGTTGCGGACTGCCGACCTTTTCGCACAGCGACAGCAATTCCCACGAACTCAAATCCTGGTGGTTTTCAATGCCCACTGGGATGCCGTATTCCTCGGCGAGCGGCATGACTGCTTTGAACGGCTGAACCAAGGCTTCGACGTAGTTCCGCATCCCTTCGGCACCATACTCGGTGCGGTTGCCTTCGAGGAGGCGACTGACGGTCGTGCGCACGGCGCGGGCTCCCGTTTGGTGCGCTGTCTCAATGGCCTGCCGCAACGGCGCGATGTCTTCAGTGTAGTTGTCGCCGCCCGTGTCCAAGAACAGGTCGAGACCGGCGCGCGTCTCGGCAAAAACCGCACGCTCTTCGGGCGAGCAGTCTCCCAGCCATTGGGACGCAAATTCGACGCTGTGGAGGCCGTTGTCGCGGGCTAGGCGCGTTAGGCCCTCGGGGGTGTGAGGGTCAATGGCGCGATTCGCTTCTTTGTGAGCGCCGGTAAAGCTCCAAGCGCAGAGTCCAATGTTCATGGTATAGTCGTCCTACTAAATTCTCCACTCGCAACGCTTGTAATGTGCATCGCCAACCTCCGTTTCTTTAGAAGCCTTTTTAAAATTATTCTTATTGTTTTTTGAACCCCAAAAAAGCCTAGTAGTAATGGAGTCTCGCCCTCGGAAAACGCCCGACCCGGGAGCCTCTCGACGGTCCGTTGAAGTAGCCCGACGAGAATTTTAAAAACGCTTCTTAGGAATATTCAATCGGGCCGAGCTCCGCGCGTTCAAACTTGTCGCGGCCGCCGGGATTGCAGAACCCCACAGCATTCCGTGCGCGAATCGGCCTGCACCGGCTTGCCGGACCCAGAGGGGTCTCATCGTGCCTTCTTTTCGCATTTGTAGTACCGCACATTGTTTCAAACTGCGACACTATCCTTCTTTCGATTATGTGCAAGATCGCCGCGCTACCGCTTCGCCTGTATGTAAGACACCACTTCGTCGTCTTTCACGTCTTCGCTCGATCCATCGCGCAGGTCCTTTACCTGCCAGACGCCCTTTTCCAATTCGTCTGGGCCGCCAATCAGGGCGATGGGGAAGCCCTTGCGGTCGGCGTATTTGAGCTGCCGCCCTAGGCCCTTGGCCTCCGGGTACAATTCGGTTCGGAGGCCAGCTTGCCGCAAGCGACGTGCGAGCGCGATGTAGGACGATAGGGCTTCGGCGGAGAACTGGACGATGAAGACGTCGGCGGCGGGAACGGCCGCCTGCAAAAGCCCTAACGCCTCCATCGCGGCCATCAGCCGATCTAACCCCAGAGAAGCCCCAACCCCGGGCAAGTGCTGCTTGGTGTAGAGGCCGGCCAAATCGTCGTAGCGCCCACCGCTACAGACCGAGCCAATGGCCGGCAAATCCCCGAGCAAGGTCTCATAGACGGTGCCCGTGTAGTAATCGAGACCGCGGGCGATAGACAGGTCGAGCACCAAGCGATCTCGGGGCATACCCGCAAAGGCCGCTACAAGCTGGCGCAGGTTGGCGATTCCCTCGGCCGCGCGATCGTTGGCGCCTAGAGAACGTTCAATCCGATCGAGAATCTCGGCATGCGTACCCGTAGTCTGCACCATCGCCAGAATGTGCTCGGCCTGTTCGCGGGAAACCACCGCGCTCATCTCGGCGGCGACTGTTGACGCGCCGACTTTTTGCAGCTTATCGAGGGCGCGGAGGATAGCGGCCGACGCCTCGGTCAAACCGAGCGATTCGAGCAGGCCATTGAGGATCAGGCGGTTGTTGACGTGGATGGCAAAACGCTCAAAACCCAGCGCCGCAAGCAAATCGTGGATGACGAGCACCGTTTCAATGTCCGCGGCATTGGCGTCGGTGCCGATGGTGTCAAAGTCGCACTGATAGAACTCGCGATAGCGGCCGTGCTGCGTGTTCTCGCCGCGCCAAACCGGACCAATGTGGTAGCGCTTGAAGGGGGTGCCGAGCTGGCCGATATGCTGGGCGGCAAATCGAGCAAAGGGCACGGTCAGGTCAAAGCGCAGGGCCACATCGCGGCCCCCGTGATCGGCAAAGCGATACAGCTGCTTGTCGCTCTCATCGCCGCCTTTGCCGGTGAGTATTTCGCTGTATTCGAGCGCGGGCGTATCAATGGGCACAAAGCCATAGGAACGGAAAACCACGCGCGCCTTGTCGATCAGCTCCTCGCGTGGCATGGCCAAGGCCGGCGGAAAATCGCGGAATCCCTTGAGGGTCCGCGGCGAAATCAGGTCTCTTTTGTCGGGCATAAACGCACCAGCTCCTTATACTAGCTCCATAATATCAGGCCGCGACTAACCCATAGCAAAGACGACCTCGCCGACGACAACGGCCACAAGCCCCAAGAACATGCCGACTTTGAGCAAGCGACCGAGGCGGTCGTCGGTCAGCACAGCGCGTTGGCGATACAATTGCCAGAGGACGTAGCCAACCAAGGCATGGACCGGCAGCAAGGCGAGCGCGTAGAGCACGCCGTAGAAGCCCATGAAAAACGGCATCCAAGTAAAACCGACCAAAACCAAATAAACGAGGGCCGCCAGCATCCCGGCTTGGGGCCGCCCCCAACACAGGGGCAAGGTGCGCGCGCCGCGGATTTGATCGCCGGCCACGTCCTCAATGTCCTTGACGATTTCGCGCCCCACGTGAAAGAGAAAGGCAAAGAGCGCCGGAATCCACGAGCGCCCTATGTCACCAGCCGCTAAGGCACCATAGGGAAAGGCAACAGCCCCGATAACGGCAACGAGCCCATTGCCCCACAGCAGGCTGTTTTTTAAGGACATGCTATAGACGGCGAGCAAGGCGACGACGACTAGGGCGAGCAACCCGTGCCAAGGGCTGAGCCAGCACCCGAGCGCACAGCCAGCTAGGGCGAGAAGCAAACCTTCCATTCGAGCCGCATTCGGGCTGAGACGACCGGAGGGCAAAGGGCGCTGTGGGCGGTTGATGCGGTCAACGTCGATGTCCATCAAGTCGTTGAAGGCATTGCCAGCACCGTTTATCAACGCGGCGGAAAAGGCGGCGAGCACAAGGGCAGACCAAGCGGGGGTCTGATCGGCGGTCAAAGCACCAATGCCGACCGACAGGGCGGTGATTAAGCCGTTGAGTGGCCGAGGTAGCAGGAAAAACGCGCTCAGTTGCGACAAGGGTGGTCAGTGGTCAGTGGTCAGTGGTCAGTGGTCAGTGGTCAGTGGTCAGTGGTTAGTGATCAGTGGTCAGTGGTCAGTGGTTAGTGGTCAGTGGTTAGTGATCAGTGGTCAGCGATCAGTGATCAGTAGTCAGTGGTTAGTGATCAGTGGTCAGCGATCAGTGATCAGTAGTCAGTGGTTAGTGATCAGTGGTCAGCGATCAGTGATCAGTTTCCCCGCCCTATCAGGGGCCGGGGCGGGACTGGCCACTGGTCACCGGCCACTGACCACTATCAGGGGGCGGTGCGTGGACTGGCCACTGGCCACCGGCCACTGACCACTATCCTTGAGCTTGACAGGTGCTAACGCGCAAAGTAGGTTCGCTAACGTTTTGTTTCTCAACAAGTAAGCTAGCCATGAACACAGTTAAAGGGGCGTTGTTTGCCTCTCTTTTTTTTATTAGCGCGGCCTTGGCCAACCCATCCTTGGTCGGCGTGTCTTGGAAGGCTCCTAGCGAACTAACCGCGATCGCCGCGCTAAGTGAGCAGGTGCGCTACGTAGCGCAGGATATAGCTTTTGTCGAGGCCAACGCAAGCGCAATCGAGGAGTTCACCAAGCGGGGATTCGCCATCTTCTGCCTCGACAGGCCGCGCCCAGGGGATCGCTATTTTGTCGCCGATCACCTCGATCGGCCCCTGCCCCAAGGCATTGAACTGGTCTTTGCCGGGGGGGGCGAATGGGTGCTCTTGCGGGTGGGGCCGAACGCCCGCTTGCACGAGGGGCCCCATTTCCTCTGGCCGCTGCCCGACAGCTATAGTCTGAGTGGCTGGCTGGCGGCACCGCGGCGCGCGCCCAAGATCCTACAAACAGCATCGCCAGCGGTAGCCACCCTCATCGAGCAAGTTGCGGCTACGCGCCTGCAAGCCCACGTCGAAGCCCTCGCCCTAAAAGATCCGACCTTGGGCAGCGTCCCCGGCAACAGTCGCAGCCGCTTTGCCGTGCATCCAGAGATACTCGAGTCAACCGAGTACATCCGCTCGCAACTGGCCGCAGCCCTCGGCGACCGCGCAGTCAAACTACACTCCTTCCCCATTGACTCGCGGCGCGTCACTTCCCACACCGCTCGGGGAGGCAACTTAGGACATGTACCAAGCGACACCACCGCGTACAATGTCATCGGTACGCTGGCAGGCACCGACCCGGAGGCCGGGTACTACATCGTCTGCGCTCACTACGACGCCACAGGGGTGCGCTCGGCTGGTTGGGACTGGCAACGCGACCCCGCACCTGGAGCCGACGACAATGCCAGCGGCGTGGCCTTGGTGCTGGAGAGCGCGAAGTTGCTAGCCGGGCAGCGTTTTCCCTGGTCCATTCTGTTTATCGCTTGGTCGGGCGAAGAACTGGGACTGCTGGGCAGCCAAGCGTACGCCGCTTTAGCCGCGGACCGCGCCGACCCTATCCTCGGCGTCCTCAACTTCGACATGATCGGCTTCAACGACTTGCAACAGCGGCTAGAGCTGGTGACAAATCAAAGCTCGCGCTGGTTGGCTGAGCACATGGCGTCCGTCGCCGAGCGCTACGAAATCGAACTCAACATCGACTTGCTCGAAGACGGCCGGGCGCGTCTCAGCGATCACGCGCCGTTCTGGGCGCGAGGCTACGACGCGATCCTCGGCATTGAAAACTACCTGCCCACAGACTCGACGACGTACGGAGTCCGCGAAGGCCGCTACCGCATCAACTCGCACTACCACTCGGTCGCTGACTTGCCCGACAGCCTCAACTGGGCGCTCGTGCGCCGCACCACGCAGCTAGCCGTGGCGACATTGGCCGAGTACGGGTTGGGAGAAGGTACGCCGAACTTGGCGGTCTTCACCGGCGACTTGCGCGGCGGACGCGACGACGATCTCCGCGTCCGCGTCAACAACATCGGGCTGGGCGCGGTCTCCAGCCGCTTCTCAGTGCAGGTTTCGCAATGCGCGCTGGACTCCAGCCGGTGCGAGGTCATATACCGGCAACAGGCCCCAGAGGGATTGGCTGCGGGGGGGAACGCGGAATTGCGCATTCCTTGGCAGCGATTTGGCGAGATGGTCTTTCTGATTGAAGTCGATACAGAAAGGCAAATTGACGAGGCCAGCGAGACGGACAACCGCGTCTTCCAGCACCTGCGTCTAGTGCCGCAATCAAAGATCGCGGTCTTTCCCAATCCCTTCCGCATCGGCAACGGCAGTGTGCTCCGCTTCAGCGGCGTACCGGCCAAATCCTCGGTGCAGGTCTTTGGCCCGGCCGGCGATTTAGTGTGGGAAGCCATTGAAGACGACGACGCGCAGCGGCGTTTGGGAACCACGGCCAACGAGGTGCTCTGGCTCGGGGTCAACCACACCAATATACCGGTCGGCAACGGCGTCTATATCTACACGATCCACTCTCCCGCAGGCACGCTACTCGCAAGAGACAAAATCGCGGTCTTGCGCTAGGGTGGTCAGTGGTCAGTGATCGGAGAGTGGACTGGCCACCGGCCACTAACAGACGCATAGGAGGTTTTTGTGATTCGCGCAATTTTGTGGGACAACGACGGCGTGTTGGTGGATACCGAGGGGCTGTACTTTCAAGCGGGACGGGAGATCATGGCAACGCAAAATGTCGAACTGACGCGGGAGGATTTTGTCGAACAGTCGTTGCAAAAGGGGCAAAGTGTATTTGACCTATTGCCCGACCAAGATGCTGAATTAATCGATCGGTTGCGCTTACAGCGCAATGAGCGCTACAGTGCGTTGCTGCGGGCACATGTGCGGGTTTTGGATGGGGTGGTGGAAACGCTCGGGACATTGCACGAGCGCATGCTCATGGGCGTGGTGACGGGATCGCGGAAAGATCACTTTGACATCATTCACTCCCAGACGAATCTGCTCCCGTTTTTCGACTTTGTGGTCACGCGGGAAAATTACAAAGAAGCAAAGCCGCATCCCGATGCGTATTTGACGGCCATGCGACTGCATGGGTTAGCTCCTGAGACCTGTGTTGTCGTGGAGGATTCTGAGCGGGGATGTGCCGCCGCCGCAAAAGCTGGATTGCGCGTACTAGTCGTGCCGAATGGGCTGTCGCAACACGGCGACTTTTCGCCTGCGTACAAAGTACTAGCATCAGTGCGCGAGGTGGTAGAAGAAGTGGAACGGCTCTGCTAACGGTTCTTTGCCCGGCCCTATCCGCTTCCCAACGGACAATCCGCACACCGCTTCTCCGCCCCACAAAACTCCAACTCACACGTCAGCAGCGCATCCACGTGCCGCTTCCAGTCGGCCGGATAGCGCAACGTCCCTTCCAAGCGGAAGCCGCTAACCAAAGAGCGCAGCAGGGCAAAGCGCGTCTCCCGGTCGCCAACTTTGGCGCGCACTCGCTGGCGCACCTCGGCCAAGCCATTGAGATACGCGGCAAATTCCCCGGCGAAAATTTCTTCAAGGTCTCGTCGCAAGCGGCCAGATAGCGCCGGGCTGGCGTTGGAGGTGGAGATGCTCAGCCGCAAGTGGCCCGGATGCACCAAGGCCACCATGCCAATATTGGAATAGGCTGGGTTGTCGTAGGAGTTGATCAGGGCCTTGCGCGCCGTGGCAAGTTCGTACACCCGCGCCGTCAACGCCCGGTCGCGCACCGTGTTCAGCACCAAGAAGACGTCATCGAGATCGGATTCCGCAAAGCAACGCGGGTGATAGGTAAGGCGGCCAGCCCCAGCCCATTCGACGAGCGCGGGCGTCGCGCTGGGGCTTACCACCGCCAACCGCGCACCCGCGGCTAGCAAGCGACCGGCCTTGTCCTCGGCCTCGCGGCCCCCGCCGATGACCAAGCAGAGCCGATCCATCACGTCGAGCCCCACCTGGAAATAGGGATTGAGCAACTCGCTCACGCGCCCGAATCGCCGCTTAGCGCTGCGTAGCCTTTGTCGTCATTGGCGCCGAACTCGACTGGAAAGCCGAGATCCTGCCAGCCGCGCTCGGTGCGCGACCCGCCAAAACCAGCGGTGACATTGGCCACATCCGTAAAACCAGCCGCGACGAGGGCCTCACAAGCGCGCAGGGAGCGCACACCCGACTGACAGCCGACGAGCAGCTTGGCATCCGCGGCAAAATTGGCTTGAACGACCCGGACGAAATCGAGGTTGGGAACCAGGCCCGCGGCGTGGCGTTGCATGATGGGGATGTTGAACGCGCCAGCCGGATGGCCTCCTTCGTATTCGGGGATGGAGCGGACGTCGATATAGGCCGCGCCCGCGTCGCCTTCAAGTAGTTCCTTCGCCTCAGTGGGACTGACATTTTGATAGCTCACGACATCTCATCTCCATTTGACAATGTCCATTCTGCAAGGTTGAATAATTGTTAAGGTAATGCACTACTTTCGCTATTTACAAGCCCACAAAACCCGGAGAAAGACGATTTTGAACGCATGGCACAAAGCAGGCGTACTATTGTTAGCGGCCACTTTGGGGGCTTGCAGTGTGCAAGTGGGTGGGCGAGACGAGGGCAACAATAGCCCGGACGACTCAGCGGCCCAAGCCGACAGTACGGCCGCCGACAGCCTCGCCAAGCCCATAGAAGCTATACCGGTCGAAGTCGCCCTCGCACACACGGGCGAGATTTCCGCCCATCTGCTGTTCAACTCGACCATCGAAACCGAGGCGGCCGTGGAGATTTACCCCCAAATTAGCGGCCTCGTCAAACAGCTCAGCGTCGAGGAAGGCGACCGCGTCGAGGTGGGCGACACCCTCCTCAGCATTGAGGACAAGCAGTTGCGCATCGCCGTTGAGGAAGCTCAAGCTAGCTATCACTATCAGCAAACCGCCTTTAAGCGCACCGAGGCCATGTTTGAGCGCAACCTCATCAGCGACCAAGAGTTTGAGACCAACAAATACAACTTTGAACAAGCCCGTCTCCGCCTAGAGCGCACCCGCCTAGAGCTGGAATACGCAGAAGTCATCGCGCCGTTTTCCGGCGTGATCACCGAGCGCTATGTGCAGGTCGGCGCGCGGGTGGGGCCGAGTAGCAAGCTCTACGACCTCATCAAGCTCGACGACCTGATCGCCCGCGTCTTCGCGCCCGGCCAATACCTCACCACCATCGGCAACGGCCAGCAGGCTCTTATCACCTCGGAATTTTTGCCCGACGAGAAGTTCCACGGCTCGGTCAAGCGCATCAGCCCCGTAGTCGATCCCAAAAGCGGCACCTTCAAGGTCACGGTGGGCTTGCGCGACCGCTGGGAGTACTTGCGGCCCGGCCTCTTCGTCAACGTGCGCATCGTCACCGACACGCACCCGGACGCCGTGTTGATACCCAAGCAGGCGATTGTGTACGACGGCGGCGACCGGTTTGTGTTCGCCGTCCGCGACACCATGGCCGCGCGGATCAAGTTGCAGCCCGGGTTCGAGGACGCCGACTTTATCGAGTCGCTCGCCGGCATCGACTCCGGCACCCCGATCATCGTCGTCGGGCAAAACGGCCTCAAGGACAGCACGCGGGTGCGCGTAGTCAACTCAGCCGACGCCGCGGGCCAAGGCTAGGCCCGTGCAGCAGCCCGTTAGCCCATCTCGCTTTGCTATTGCAACCCGGCGGCCCGTCGCCATTCTCATGGTGGTGCTGGCTGTCTGCGTTTTTGGCTGGGTCTCCTATCAGCGGCTCTCCCTAAACCTAATGCCCGACATTTCCTACCCGACCCTGACGGTGCGCACCGAATATCCCGGCACGGCACCGGAGGAAGTCGAGACCCTGCTCTCCCGCCCCTTGGAGCAGGAACTGGGCATTGTGCCGCACCTCGTCAACATCAGTTCCATCTCCAAGGCCGGGCAGTCGGACATCATCCTCGAATTTGAGTGGGACACCGACATGAACGCGATGTCCCAAGAAATCCGCGAGAAAGCCGACCGCGTCTGGCTGCCGCAAGACGCCGAGAAACCCCTCCTACTGCGCTACGACCCCTCGCTAGACCCAATCATCCGCATCGGCCTACACGGCCCGCAGGACCTCTACGCACTGCGCTACCTCGCCGAGCACGACATCAAGCGCGAGTTGGAGGCCCTGGTCGGGGTGGCGGCGGTCAAAGTCAAGGGCGGCTTGGAAGAAGAGATCCACGTCGCGCTCAACGAGCGGCAAATCGCCGTGATGGGCTTGGACATCAACCAGATAAACAACCGCCTAGCGCAAAACAACGTCAATTTGCCCGGCGGCAACTTGCGCGAGGGCCAAGTCGAGTACCTGATCCGCACGCTCAACGAGTTTGCCACCGTCGAGGAGATCGCCGAGTTGATCGTGGCGCGGCAGGGCGACGCCGATGTGTATCTGCGCGACATTGCCGAGGTCTTCCGCTCGCACAAGGACCGCGAGATCGCCACCCGGGTCAATGGCCGCGAGAGCGTCGAGATCGAGGTCTATAAGGAAGCCGACGCCAATATCGTCGCCGTCGCCGAAAGGGTTCGCAACGCGCTCTTTGGCTTGCCACAACAGCGTGCGTACGTAGAGCAAAAGGCCCGCGAGGCGCAGAAAAGTAAAGAGCAAGAGACTGAAGGAGCGGATACAAAAAAGAACGGGGAAGAGCAACAAAAAGAGTTGCAGCAGAGAAAGCAGGAGGAAGCCCGCAAGGCGATGGAGCATTTGCGGATGACCGATTTCATCGGCCACCGCCTGCCCCACGGCGCCAGGCTGGAGCTTTTGTCCGACCAGTCGGGTTTTATCGAGAATTCGATCCGAGAAGTCCAAATCAATGCGCTCATTGGCGGAGCGATGGCCGTGCTCGTGCTCTTTGTGTTCTTGCGCAACGTAGTCCACACGCTGATCGTCGGCCTGACGATTCCGGTGTCGATCATGGCGACCTTTGCACCGATGTACATGTTCGACGTGTCGCTCAACATCATGTCGCTCGGGGGGCTGGCCCTAGGGATCGGGATGCTGGTCGACAACTCGATCGTGGTGCTGGAGAGCATTTTTCGCTGTCGGGAGGAGGGCGACGATTTGGTCCAAGCCACCGTCCGCGGCACCCGCGAGGTCGGGACCGCCGTGTTGGCCTCGACGCTGACGACGATCACGGTGTTTTTTCCCATCGTCTTCGTCGAGGGTGTCGCCGGGCAGATCTTCGGCGACATGGCGCTGACGGTCGTATTCTCGCTGTTGGCCTCGTTGGGGGTGGCGCTGTTTTTCATTCCCATGCTGGCCTCGCGCCAAATCGACCGCCAAGGCCGACTGGCCGAGCAGATCGGTCGCAGCGACTTTTTGCGCCTCCAAGCACTAAGCCGAGTCCGCGCGGTATTCAACGAATCGGTGAGCCGGTGGCGCAAAGCCGCGCAGGTGGCCCTCACGCTGCCCTACTTAGTCGGCGAGGTGCTGTTGCGGATCGGGCTGGCCGCAGCAACCCTCGTGGGGGCGGTGCTCAAGGGCCTTTTCCTCCTCGCGGCCGAGCTGTTGTTGTGGTGGCTGATCAAACCCATCGAGCACTTCTGGCTCAAGCGCGAACAAACCTTTCAGCGCTGGCTCGGAGCTTGGGCCGCAGAAAGCCGCATCGGCAAATGGACCTTCTTCGAGCGCGTCTGGCCGGGGATATTGGGCTTTGAGTCGCCGCGCAGCCTCGGCGCGCTCGTGCAGCGTTACTGGCACTGGGTGAACAAGTCCGCGCCTCTCGTACAAAAGACGCTCAAATGCCTGTTGCTGCCGCTGGTGCTGGTCTATCTGGCGGCATTCCGCTTTGTCTTAGACACGGTGCTCAGGCTGGTGGGCATCGTCCTGCACGTGGCGCTGATGCTCGCCGGACTGGTGCTGGTGCTGGTGTTGTTGCTGCTAGGCATCCTGCTGACGCCCGTCTTTTTGCCGCTGCTCTTTGCGTTTGAACGCGGCTTCGGCCTAGTGCAGCAGATCTATCCGGCCCTGTTGGGCTGGGCACTCAGGCGGCGCTTGCTGATTATCGGCGGAGCCTTAGCCGCCTTGCTGGTCTGCTGGTACAAGCTCCTGCCCGATTTGGGCACCGAACTAATCCCCCAAGTCCACCAAGCTGAATTCAACCTCGACCTCAGACTGCCGGTGGGGACGCCGCTCGAAGAAACCGCCGAGATCGTGCGCCAAATCGAAGCGCTCGCCGGCCAACAGCCCCAAGTCGCACGGGTGGCGACGACCGTGGGCACCGACCGGTCGGCGAGTTCCTCGGCGGAAGAAGGAGAACACACCGCCCAAGTAACGGTTCGCCTAACGGAAGGAGCCAGCGCCGTGCAGGAGGCCGCGTTGATCCAGCATCTGCGCACCGAAGTCAGCGACATTCCCGAAATCGAAGTCGAAGTCTCACACCCGGCGCTATTCAGCTTCAAGACGCCCATCGAGGTCGAGATTCGCGGCTACAATCTGCGCCAGTTGCGCCAGTTGAGCTTAGAGGCCGAGTCGCGGATGGCTGGCTTGCCCGGGCTGGTCGACGTCAAATCCTCGCTACAGGCGGGCAACCCCGAGCTACAGATTAGCTACAAACGCGACCAACTCGCGGCCTACGGCCTGTCGCTACGCAACGTCGCCGAATTGGTGCGCCACAAGGTGCAGGGCAAGGTCGCCACCGACTTCCGCCAAGACGAGCGTCAGATCGACGTGCTGGTGCGGCTGCGCGAGGAGGACCGCCTCGGACTCGACGAGTTGCAACGGCTGGTGATCAATCCCAATGCCGAGGTCCCGATTCCGCTTTCCTCGGTGGCCGATATCCAAGTCAACGAGGGGCCGAGCGAAATCCGCCGCATCGACCAGCAGCGCGCCGCCTTGATCACGGCCAACATCCAAGGCATTGACCTGGGCACGGCCTCGGGCCTGATCCACGACGAACTGGGGAAGATGGACTTCCCGATGGGCTTCGACTTTGCGATCAGCGGCCAGAACGAAGAAATGGAGACCTCGTTGCAGAGCCTCTACTTCGCCTTAGTGCTGGCGATCTTCCTCGTCTATGTGGTGATGGCCAGCCAATTCGAGTCGCTGGTGCATCCCTTCGTCATTATGTTCACGGTGCCCCTCGCGCTGATCGGCGTGGTGGTGGCCCTCTATCTGGCGCAGGTCGCGCTAAGCGTGGTGGTCTTTATCGGCCTGATCATGCTGGCCGGCATCGTCGTCAACAACGCCATCGTGCTCATTGACTACATCAACACCTTGCGCCGCAGCGGCATGGAAAAGACCGCGGCCATCATTCAAGCCGGTGCCGTGCGATTGCGCCCGATCGCCATGACCACGGCAACTACCGTCTTGGGGCTGCTGCCGATGGCCCTGGGGCTGGGCGAGGGGGCCGAGATCCGCACACCCATGGCCCTGACCGTGATCGCCGGTCTCGTCTCTTCCACCTTCCTCACCCTTGTAGTGATTCCGACGGTGTATTCACTGGTCGATCGCCGGGCCTAGGAGACCGATGGAAAAGCCAACCCAGTATCCCCTGCCGCGCTTTTCGGTCAACCGGCCGGTGACGGTGGTCATGTCGCTGGTCGCGCTGTTGGTGGTGGGCTACATCGCCTATACGCGGATCCCGCTGACGCTTTTCCCCGAAGGCTTTGACTATCCCCGGCTCTTCGCCTGGGCTCACTATCCCAACGCCGGCGCGGTCGAAGTCGAGCAGAAGGTAGTCCGCCACCTAGAGGAGGCGGTCGCCCAAGTCAGTCGGGTCAAGCGAATCCGCTCCAACGCCTACAACAGCGGCGGCAATGTCCAAGTCGAGTTCCAGAAGGGCACCGACCTGCAATTGGCCTTCGCCCAGATGAAGGACCGGCTCGACCGCGTGATGCCCGAACTGCCCGACGAAATCGAACAACTGTGGGTGCGACGCTGGGACGAAAACGACATCCCGATCATGGAAGGCGCCATCATCTTAGAGCGCCAATCCGTCGATCCGCGCAAACTCATCGACACCTATATGGAGCCAGCCTTGCGGCGCGTCGATGGGGTCGGCAACATCGAAATCTGGGGGTCGGCAAGCAAACAGGTGATGGTCGAGTTGGACAAAGGCAAGGTGCGCGGCCATAGGATCGATGTCTTTAACGCGCTCACCAACCTGCGCGCCCAAAACCTCACCGTGCCCGGGGGCTGGGTGATCGAGGGCGGCAAAAAGATCTACGTGCGTTCAGTGGGCCGCTTCCAAAACATCGAAGAGATCGCCAACACCGTAGTCGATCCCGAACACCAGCTGCGGCTGAGCGACATCGCCGAGGTTGCCTATAAGCAGCCGGAGCAAGACTGGGTCAATCGCATTAACCGCAAGGAATCGCTGGGCTTTGGCGTCACCAAGGCGTCGGGCGCCAATGTCGTCGAGGTTTCCAACGGCGTGAAGGAGGCACTCGAAGCGCTGAAGGATCATCCCAAGCTCGAGGGCTTGGACTTCAAGCTGTTCTGGAACCAAGGCGATCAAGTGATCAACTCGGTTGACAATCTCAAAACTTCTGGCCTGTGGGGTGGCCTGTTCGCAGCCATCGTGCTCTTTTTCTTTTTGCGGGCCATACGCATCACGCTGATCATCACCTTGGCGATCCCGCTGTCAATTCTGGCGACGATTACCACCTTGTACTTTATGGGCTGGTCCCTGAATGTGGCGACGATGATGGGCCTGATGCTGAGCCTAGGTTTGGTGGTTGACAACGCCATCGTCATCGTCGAAAACATCTACCGCAAACGCCAAGAAGGAATCGCCCCGCGCCCGGCCTCCATCGAGGGAGCCGGCGAGGTTGGGCTGGCGGTGACCATGGCGACCCTGACGACGGTGGTGGTCTTCCTGCCCCTGATCCTGATGAGCGACGAGGAGATGTTTTCGTTCTGGATGCTCAGAATCGGCCTGCCGGTCATCGTGGGTCTGGTGGCCTCGCTGCTCATCGCCCTGATCTTTATCCCCCTCGCCGCGCTCAAGCTCTCGACGAAAAAAGAGCGGGGCGAGTCGAGAATAATCCTCTGGTCCCGCAAGCACTACGTGCGCGCGCTGGGCTGGGTGCTGAACAATCGCCTCGACGCCTGCGTCATCGCCTTCGCCCTTTTTGCCAGCATCCAGATTCCGATGGAGGGCATGGATCGCACCGACAGCCAGGAGCGCAACGAGGTGCGGATGGACTTGGCCTTTGAGATGCCTTCGGGCCAGTCGCTGGACCAAGCCGAGCAGTTTATGACCGCCATCGAGGACACGGTGATGGCCCACAAGGCCGAGTACAACGTCGAAATGCTGCGCACCTATTTCCGCCGTGGCTGGGGTCGGGTGACGCTGTTTTTCGCCGAAGAAGAGGACGTGGAGTGGTATGAGGTGGCTTGGGACAACTTGAACATCGCGCTGGGCCTGAAGGAACGGGATTACCTCTCCTACAAAGAAGTCGAAAAGGATATTCGCGCGCGACTCTATCTGCCGCCGGGCATTACCTTGCGGGTCAACTGGGAAAACTCCGAGCAGGATGCCCGAGTCAATGTCAGCCTGTACGGCGAGGACACCAAGGTGCTGGTCGGGCTGGCCGCCGAGGTCGAGCGGCGGCTGGAAAGCATCCCCGGCTTGCTGTCGGTCAACACCGACATGGACCGCGGTGGCACCGAGCTACAGGTGCGCCTCGATCGCGACCAAATTCAGCGCTTCGGCGTGGATCCCCAGCAGGTTTCGGGCGCCATCGCTTACGCCCTACGCGGCACAGACATCAACAAATTCCACACCGACGATGGCCGCGAAGTCGATATCCGCGTCCGGCTGGCCAACTACGACAGCCAGAACCTAGACGATCTGCGCACCCAACACTTTTCCACCGACGATGGCCGCGAAGTGTCCCTCGAAGCACTCGCGGACATCTACGTCGAACGCACGCTGGGCAACATTCGGCGCGAGAACCGCCAGACCATGCTCAATGTCAGTGCCCGTGCAGCCAAAGACCGGGCACAACATCTTTTCGCCCAAGTCGATCAGGCGATGCAGGGCTTTGAGATGCCGCACGGCTATCGCTGGGACAAGGGTACGCGCTTCGTCGAGCTAGAAGAGCAAAACCAGTCGCAGAAGTTTGCTCTGATCATGTCCGTGACCTTTGTCTTTTTGCTGATGGGAGTGCTCTTTGAGTCGTTCGTGCTGCCGCTGTCGGTGATCGTGTCCATCCCATTCTCCTTCCTCGGCGTTTACTGGGTTCTATATATAACCGACACGCCCTTTGAAATCATGTCGATGATCGGCTCGGTAATTCTGATCGGCGTGGTCGTGAACAACGCCATCGTGCTGATCGACTTGGCCAACCGGCTCCGGGCCGAGGGCAAGTCGCGCTACGACGCGCTATTGGCGGCCGGCCGCCACCGCTTCCGGCCCATCCTGATGACGACCTTTACCACGGCTTTCGGGCTGATTCCAATGGCCGTAGGCAGTTCCAAGATGGTGGGCTTGGAGTACGCGCCGCTGGGCCGGACGATGATCGGCGGCCTGCTGGCTTCCATGGTGCTGACGCTTTTGCTGGTGCCGCTGTTCTACACCTTTTTCGACGATTTCCGCACGGCCATGATGCGGATTATGACGTCGGCGTTTGGGCGCAAAGAACGAGGCACAGCCGATTGACGCTGTTGGGGCCGCCGCGTATATTGTGAAGCCCGAACACAGTAGGACAATTTCAGGTTTATGGAGATGTTTTAATGGCCGAAAAAGAAGAAGAACTGCTCAAGGTACTCCAAGAAAAAAACTTGGAGGAGAGTCTGTACAAAGCGCGCAAAATATTTCTTTGGTCCGACGTCAACGACGAGTCGGCCAAGGCCGTGGTCACTCGCCTGCTCTCGCTGGACGTCGAGGACCCAACCGAGGAAATCGTCCTCTACATCAACAGTCCTGGCGGCTCAGTTCACGACGGCATGGCTATCTACGACGCCATGCTGGCGATTCAGGCCCCGGTTTCCACGGTGTGCATGGGCATGGCCATGAGCATGGGCTCGTTCCTGCTGGCGGCTGGCGAGCCCGGGCGTCGCTTCGCCTGGCCGCACGCCCGGATTATGATCCATCAGCCGAGCATCCTCCACACCGTCACTGGCACGGCCATCGACCTCGACATCCGCGCCAAGGAGACGATCCGCTTGCGCGAAGAGCTCAACGCGCTCTACGCCAAGCACACCGGCCAATCCGTCGAAAAGATCGCCAAAGACACGGACCGCGACTTTTTCATGTCGGCCGAGGAAGCCAAGGAATACGGCCTGCTCGACGACATCATCACCACCACGGCCCCCTCGCCCAACGGGCACAGTAAAAAGAAAAAGTAGCACTGCTCCTCCGCGTCTTGCTCATTGCGCCGGTCCCAAACGGGGCCGGCGTTTTTATTGACAACCCGAACAATAAAAGGTGTTGCGGCCTCCCAAGTAGAAACTCTCAATGGGCGCGTCGCAGACACGGCAGTCCTCGCCTCGGCGGCCGTACACGTAGAGCTGCTGCTGAAAGCGCCCGCCCGCACCCGACCCCTGATAGTCGCTGATGGTCGTGCCGCCTTGGTCAATGGCGACGCGCAGCACTTTTTTGATCTCCTCGGCAAGTACGGCCAAGCGCGGCGGCTCAATGGCCTCAGCCGGGGTCGCCGGATGGATGCGCGCCCGGAACAGGGCCTCGCTGGCGTAGATATTGCCCACGCCTACTACCGTGCGATTGTCCATAATGAGGTTCTTGATCGGACTTTTGCGCCGCTGGCATTGGGCTTGCAGATAGCGGGCATTAAAGGCGCGGGAGAGCGGCTCAGGGCCGAGGTTTTGCAAGTACCGGCACGTGTGCTCCGCGCCCTCGTCGAGCACTAGCACCAGCCCAAAGCGCCGCGGATCGTTAAATGTTGCGGCCCCCCCGTCGGCAAATTCAAAGCCCACGTGATCGTGCTTGGTGCCCCACGGCCGCAGGAGCAAATTGCCGCTCATGCCGAGATGGACCAAGAGCGTCCGGCCCCATTGCAGGTCGAGGAGGAGGAATTTGGCGCGGCGGCGCGCCGCCACAAAGCAGTCTCCGACCAAGGTGCGCAGCGCAGCCCTCGGCAACGGCTCGCGCAGGCGCTTTGGGCTGACGCGGACGCGGGTAATTGGCCGACCTAGCAAGTGGCACTCCATCGCGCGGCGGACGGTTTCGACCTCGGGTAGCTCGGGCATGGGCAGAGTATAGAAGCCGCCGGTAGAAGCGTCAAACATTGCCGCCCCTGCTGCGGTTGGTATATTGAAAATCCTCACCTTACAACCTAGGAGCCGTTTCTCATGGACCTGACCAGACAACCACCCCGCCGCCCCTCCAACGCTGGCGTCGCCGGCATCACCGGGCTGGCGCGGATGATCGACAAGGCGCGCGGCCACAAGGCCGAAACCATCGGCGCGTTCAAATATGGAGACCCCTCCGGCCTCGATGTCGAAGTGCTCGAATTCATCAACATGAACGCCGCCGAGTTCGCCGCGGCCGTCGCCGAGCTAGACGACGAAGCCTTGGGCGAATTGGCCCTCGAAAGAGCGCAGAAAAGCCCAGCCGAGATCGACGACTTCAACGAGGAACACCTCACCCGCGAGCCGCAGGACGAGTTACACGAGCGGCTGCTGGCCGAGCGGATCGCCCAGTACGCCCCAGGTCGCACGGACATCAAAACGGTCTTCGCCTCCATCGAATTGGACGACTGGGGCGCCTTTCGGGATTTGGATCTGACCGCTCAACCGCCGCGCAGCCCCTACCTCCGCCGCGTCTTCGGCGTGGCGGGTGCCGCACGCATGGCCGACAAGGCGCGGGCCGCTACCTGCGGCAAGTTAGGCGAGTACCGCTTTGGAGCCGATTCCAGCCAAGACGCGGCCATTTTGGAATTCTTGGGCATTGCCGAGGACGCCTTTCGCCAAGCGGCCTATGAAAACCCCAACGACGACGAGCTGAGCGAGTGGATCGCCCAACGCTGCCAGAAATCGGCCGCGGAAAAAAGCGTCTTCAGCGCCTGCCGCGCTAACGTCGGTCGCCACCCGGCCCACCCGCTCCATCACTCATATCACCCGGACCTATTCGACGCCGCTCATGCCAGCACCGGCGACTACGACCCGATGCGCGAACGGCTCGCCGCCCGCCGCGCCGAAATCGCGCCCGAGCGTACCGATATCCAGAGCTTTTTCGACCTGCAAGACCTCGACGACGAATTGAGCTTTGGGCTGACGGACTTGCGCCGACACCCGCCGCGTAGCCCGTTTGATCTGAGCGTCGGCGGCTTGGCCTGCCTAGCGCGGATGATCGACAAATTCCGCGCCGCGCACTGCCATTGCCTAGGCGAGTACTGGTGCGGCGAGGATTCGGGTTTTGACCGCGCCGTGCTGGATTTTCTCGGCCTCGACCAAGCCGCCTTTGCCGCAGCGATCGCGGCCAACGGGACCGACGAAGCGATGGTGGCATGGCTAGGCGAGCGGCTAGCCAACAAGAGCGTGGAAGACCAGGCCGAATTTAACCAACGGCTCCTGACCGCCAGTCCGCGCAACGATCGGCAGCAGAACTTCTTGCTCAAGGCCATCGCCCGGCTCGACGCCTCGCGCACCGACATCGAGAGCTTTGCGGCCTTGACCCTGCTCGACGACACAGTCTCCTTCGCCAGGCTCAAGGCCGGCGTCTGATGCCCCGCCCGCTCATCGGCATCACCAGCAGCCTAAACGCCAACGGCCAGCAAACCCTCGATCATCACTACGTAGAAGCGGTTGCACAGGCCGGCGGTGCGCCGCTCGTGCTGCCGATGACGACAGAGCGCACGGCACTACAGGCGGTCCTCGAGCGCATCGACGGTCTATTGATCACCGGCGGCCCGGGCATTGAGCGCGGCCTGATCGGCACCCTGCCCGGCGATCTACCGCCCGTGGCAGCCCAGCGCGCCCAAGCCGACCGCTGGAGCTTTGCGGCCGCGCAAGAGCGTCAGTTGCCGGTTTTGGGCATCTGCTACGGAATGCAGTTTATCAGCGCCGAGTTGGGCGGTACGATTTGGGCCGACGTGGAAGCCCAACTCGGGGTTGAGCCGCATTCGCCGCAACGAGCCAAGGCCGAGCGCATCGAACACGATCTCCAAGTAGAGCCGGGCACGATACTGGCCGCGCTGGGCCAGGCCGGGCTTTCGCGGGTCAACTCGTATCACTTGCAAGCCATTGATCAGCCCGGCGCGGGCTTGGACATCAGCGGGCGCAGCGGCGATGGCGTCGTGGAGGCGGTTGAGAGCGCGGATGGTCGCTTAATCGGCGTGCAGTTTCACCCGGAGCGGATGCCGCGGACGATTTGGTCGAAGCTCTTTGAGCACTTGGTGACGCGGGCGGCGGGATAGGAGATTTAGGCGACAAAAAGGTTTCTTAGAAAACGCTAGTCAAGCCATAATCATCGCCCCGAACTACATGTAGTTTCGCATCTATGATAAAGGCTGATTCGATGAAGCAGATTGTGCGACAACTGGACATCCTGCGGACGATGCAAGCGCGTCATTACGGAATAAGCGTTCCCGAGCTGGCGGACGAGTACAAAGTAAATAGACGCACCATACAACGCGATTTGGAAGACCTGCGCGCGATAGGGTTTCTGATGAAAAAGTTGCCAGTCGATCGGCGCATCTATTACCAACTGCTGAAAGACCCCGAGCTGCCACTAAACTTTCCGATCATGGAAATCACGGCGATGATCTTCGCCGAGCAGGCGGGCATGGGGTTGGTAGGCACCCCATTTGGCGCGCACCTGCGGTCGGCGATTCGCAGGCTGACTCAGGCCATGCCCTCGGAAATGCGGCGATTCCTAGAGCGTGCGGCAGAGGCGTATGTGCCACTCACCCGCGGGTACAAGCCTTATGAAGATGTATGCGAGATACTCGAGAACCTGCACGACGCCATATTGGAACGCCGCGTTTGTTGGGTGAGCTACCGCGCGCCACGGGCCGAGAGTGCCCGGCAGTACCATATAGAACCACTGCGCCTCATGCCTCACCGAGGCGGTCTATACGCAATCTCACGGGTGCCTTACTACGACCAGCTCATCACGCAGGCGGTGGATCGCTTTGAGTCGGTAGAAGTGACCGAGGAGAAGTTTGAGCCGCAGGATCACCTGTCGGTTGATGAGCAGGTAAGCAATGCGTTCGGCGTCTCGCTTGAGGAGCCAATGGATGTGGCAATTCGGTTCACCGAGCAGCAAGCACCGTACATACGGGAACGGATTTGGCATCCGAGCCAAGAATTGGAAGAGTTGGACGACGGGCGGGTGGTGCTGCGACTGCGGGCCGGGGGGTTCTACGAAATCAAGAGTTGGGTGTTGAGCTTTGGGGCGGTGGCTGAGGTACTGGAGCCGGAGGAATTGCGGGAGGCGGTGCGGGAGGAGATGCGAGCGGTGCTGGGATTGGATGAAGGAGCGACGTGATCCTGTCAGATGGATGACGGATTGCGTTTAATTAAGTGGATTACAGAGCGACGGATATTCCAAGGTCTCTTGGGTCGTTTCGACATGCAAAGACTTTACCGAGTGTTGCCAGAAGAAGGCCAACTTACACGGCGTCACTTTGATTAATGGCCAAGAATTTGTACGCATGCTGATCCACGCAGGAATCGAGGGGCTCGATACGGCATTCGACAAATAGTGGCGGTGAGACTCTATGACTCATCCTTTGCATACATCATAGCCAAGAAGTCCCCACCGATCGCATATAGACGTATCAGTGGCACAACATGCCCGCCCCAAAAACCCCAACTCCGTAGCCTCGACGAGTACGGCTCTTCTTTATTCCGCCCTATCAACCTGCTTCTCAAAAGCGCACCCCAAGCCCCCTCCTCTCGGCAAATTCGTCCGGTAATCCCTTGCCGTGCCGCAAGCGCAGTCAGGCGGACGATTTTGACGAAAATTGATCTTTTTCTAAAAAAACTTCTGTCTGCGACGTGATCTGTCGCACCTCCTAAATAAGTTTCCTTTACCACAACTAAAAGGAGGTGTGCAATGCTTACTCGCTTTTCTTTTTTAGCAGCTATGTTGGCCTTCGGCCTTGTCGCCTGCGAAGGTCCCGCCGGACCGATGGGACCAGCCGGACCGCAAGGGCCACAGGGAGAAACCGGGCCGCCCAGAGGAGGAATCATCATCGAGCGGCAACTATCCCGTTCCCTCTATGACGAGGACGGCGATATTTTCATTGAGGATGAACGGATAACGCCCACAACCTTCCAAGCCCTTTATCTCAAGACAGCACTCACCCACCTCGGACCGGACGCAGTAGCATACATGCCGCTAGACTATCTCATAATATCTGCGGTATCGATCATACCCGAACAGGACGAGTTGGAGACGCCGTTCCTCGTCGTCGGCGAAGGCTCTCTCCTAATCGTAGATTCTAACAGGGTTCTCTTAAGTATTGCGATAGAGTCGCTTTTTGATGGAGTAGATGTCGATCTAGCGATTTTAGTATCGCAGTAAGCACCGCGTCATTTCGAGGGAGAAACCATGCTCAACGCCTACGAACGACAGCTTCTTCTCTTTTACCTTTCCAACGCCGTCTCGCGCTTCCACCACATCCCCGAACAGACGGCATTAGCTAGTTGGCTCGCCCAGAACCAAAACATCCTCGCGCTCGGTGACGGGAACGAGGTGCTGAGCGACCTATGGAAGCACTGCCGTGACAAAAAGAGATTGTCCGCCCGGGATTGGAAGGTCCTGCGGGAGGTTATCGAAAAAGAGTACAAAAAGTGCGTAGCGGCTCGTAAAAAGACGCGAAAAGACCGCATAGCGCGACAAATCCAGCGGCTTGAGCGGGAAATGGACCTCGCGCCGACCGACCTCGCGCTCGTAGAGCTGTGGATTCGCTGCGAAACCCAGCCGATCTTTGAGGATTTGGGCGATTCTTTGCGAGCTATACGCAGACATCGACTCTTCAATGTCATGGAGCCGGTCCTACCCTGCCTGCTCGGCCTATCGGGCAGTGCATTCCGCGCCCGCTTCGCGGCTGATGCACCGCTTGTGGAATTCGGGCTTGTGTCAGTCGATAACGACGGAGATATCGGCTTCGCCAAGCGACTGCTACGGCTGGTCTCCGCCCCAGGCGATAGCGATCTCGACGTGTGTCGCCTACTGCTCGACACGGCGGCCCCGGGCGAGCTAGCGTGGGCGGATTTCGATCACGTAGCAGAGGAACGCAATCATATCGAAAAAATGCTCAAAGGCGCACTGGATGCAGGCACACCGGGCGTAAATATCTTGGTGTACGGCCCGCCGGGAACCGGCAAGACCGAGTTTTGCAAGACGCTGGCCGCCCGGCTCGAAGCGAACCTCTATACTGTCGGCGAAGAGAACGAGCGAATTCGCGAGCTCGACCGGGAAGAGCGTCTTCGAGAACTTCGGCTCACCCAGCGCTTGCTAGCGTCGGGCCGTGGGTCAATCCTGCTCTTCGACGAAATGGAGGACTTACTTTCAGATCCAGGCTGGATACCCTTTGCCCCAAGCCGCTACTCCACGCTCCACTCCGGCGGTTCCAAGGTATTCCTAAACCGGGTGCTAGAACGCGCACCCGTGCCCACGCTGTGGACCTCAAACTCCGCTAGGCAAACCTGTGCCACCCTCCTACGCCGCATGACCTTTGCCCTAGAGTTGCGCAAGCCGCCGCCCCAAGTTAGGGCGCGTATCTGGAAACGGGAGTTGGCGCGCCGCAACATCAAGGCGACAGACGCGGATACGCACGCCCTCGCCAAGGAATTCGATGTGACACCTGGCGTAGCGTCTGGGGCCATCGCCGCGGCCGGCCTCTGCGGCGGCGACCTCACCGCAGTGCGCCTCGGCGTCCGCAGTTTGGCCAAAGTGATTGTGGGCGAGAAGCCCCCCGCAAATCAGGGGCCTCCTGAGCGATTCGACCTCGCCCTAGTCCAAGCCGATACCGACCCGGTCCAACTCGCGGATCGCCTCGCAAAAACCAGCGGCCAGAACTTCTCTCTTTGCCTGCAAGGTCCGCCCGGCACCGGCAAGAGCGCATTCGTCCGCTACCTAGCCGAACGCCTCGGCCTCCAAGTCACCCACAAGCGGGCTTCTGACCTCTTGTCCAAGTGGGTCGGCGAAACCGAACAGCGAATCGCCGCGGCCTTTGCCGAAGCACGTGCCGAAAAGTCTATTCTCGTCTTTGACGAGGCCGACTCCCTGCTCGCCGACCGCCGCGGTGCCGTGCGTTCCTGGGAAGTCAGCCAAGTCAACGAAATGCTGACTTGGATGGAGAGCCACCCCCTGCCGTTTGCCTGTACGACCAACTTCGGCGAAAACCTCGACCCGGCCACCTTGCGCCGCTTCACCTTCAAAATCGCGCTCGACTATCTCACCCCCGACCAGTCGCAAGCGGCGTTCCACACCTATTTCGCGCTCGAAGCTCCGCCTGCAATCGGCGACCTCTCCACTCTGACCCCAGGTGATTTCGCCGTAGTCCGCCGCAAAGCCGAAATCCTCGGCCACCTGCAAGACGCCAAGGCGCTCGCAGAATTGCTGTGCGCCGAGTGCGAAGCTAAGCCGAATCATTCACGCAAAATGGGTTTTTGATAAATGACTATATGCGAAAGAGACCACACCCTCGCGCGCGCTCAAGGTTGCTTGCTGGGCCAACTTGCCGGGGATGCGCTGGGCAGCCAAGTGGAATTTCAAAGCCCCGAGGATATTCAGTTCGAGCACCCCGCCGGAGTCCGCGACCTCGAGGGCAGCGAGGTTTGGAACACGATCGCCGGGCAACCAACGGACGATTCCGAAATGGCGCTAGCCCTAGCCCGAGTGCTGGCGCAACACAACAGATACGATCCAACACTTGCCCGTGATGCTTATGTCGGCTGGTTCAACTCTGAGCCGTTCGACTACGGCACCACCATTCGCCGCGGCCTCCAAGGTGAACGCGATCAGTGTAGCCAAGCGAACGGAGCCATGATGCGGATCAGCCCGCTGGGCATCTTCGGCGCTAACTACGAATTAGAGCAAGTGGCATCATGGGCGTGCGAGGACGCGGCACTCACGCATCCCCATCCGGTCTGCCAGCAAGCCAACTCGCTCTATGCTTCGGCCATTGCCTGCGCGGTCCGCACCGGATGCGGCCCCCAAGAGCTGTACAAACAGATAAAGATCTGGGCCGCGGATATTCCAGCGGCACCGACGCTCATGTCGGCCATCGACAGCGCGATCACTTCACCGCCGGATTATATGCACGAACAGGGCTTGGTTCTGACGGCGTTCCAAAACGCGCTATGGCAACTGCTCCACGCCGAGAATCTCGAGGAAGCTGTCGTAGATACCGTCCACAGGGGCGGCGACACCGACACCAACGCCGCCATCTGCGGCGCACTGCTGGGCGCACTGCATGGACGAGAAGCCATCCCCGAGCGGTGGGTGGACCGGCTCTTGAACTGCCGACCAAGGGAAGGAGACCCCAATGTCCATCAACCTCGCCCAGCGTGCTATTGGCCGGTGGATGCACTAGAACTTGTCGAGCACTTGATTCGGCCATAAAAATTTTCCGCCTGCGACGCGATCTGTCGCACCTGTGGGCTAAGTTGAGTAAAAACTCATCTCACCCCACATAATCCGCATCATCTTCGCTTGCTGCTTGGCCTTATCCTTCGCCGTCGCCCAGTACATGAGCACTTTTAGCTGAGGCTACCTCTACGCCCAGTAAGTCGTATTCAACTACAGCCTCGACGATCTGAACGGGATCGGTCGGGAGCGCGACTTATGAGCCGCTGTGCCCCAGTCGGAGATCATGAAAATTACGCCCACAGCAAGCGCCGCTGTAGCAACGTCTGCATGTCGCGTCGTCCATCGGCGATCAAGAGCACATAGACGTTATTTTTTATTATCCGATAGATGATGCGGTAGGGTTTGGAGAATATCTCGCGGTATTCCCGAATGCCAATGTCCAGCAGTTCCATCAGGTAGTTTCCCCGCTCGGGATATTCAGAAAGGCGGCCGAAAGCCTGCTCAATCTGCTCCAGCACATAAGCCGCCCGACCCGGCACATCATGCCGATCGATGGAATCGCATATTTCCTCCAAATCGCGCGTTGCGTCAGCAGTCAACTGAACCAAGCAAGCCATCAGCGATCCCGTGGCCGCTCCCGGAGCCGGGCGACGACATCGGCGGCGGGCTGCACCTGACCTGCTTCGATCTGCCGGCTACCCAGCGCGAGAATCTTGAGCAATGCAACTGTTTCCTGCATCTGCTCGTAGCTGTCTATATCCTGCATGACCGCTTTGGCTTCGCCATTTTGAGTGATAATCAAGGGTTCTGGTTGATCTCCAAGTGTGCGCACGATCTCAGCGGCGTGGGCCTTGAGATAGCTGATCGGCTTAATCTGGCTGGACAGTTTCATAGGCACCTCCTTTTCGGACCAAATATAGACCAAAAAAAGTCAAGGGCAATGTCTAGATCGCCCCATAGTGTTTTACTCCACTCTATTGATAACCAGTGCCCAGAAAGGACGTCGCCGAAGGCGCGAAGAGCCTCGGCGTCAGTCGCCAAGCCCTCTCGAATTTGGTGAATCGTCGCGCACACATGTCGGCCGATATGGCCATCCGCCTCGCCAAAACCTTCGGCTACTTGGATACGGCTGCAAGCAGCCTACGACATCGCGCAGGCACAAGCGCACGAAGTCATGTACTACGTTTGAGGCAATAGATCGCTTCCTGAAGGCGCGTCCGGGTGCCTTTATTTTTCTGTAATTTTGAACCGCTACTTCAAATTATCATGCAATTTTGAATAGCTATTTCAAATTTACACGTTAATTTTAAGTTCATGTACGAGCGAGCTCTGAACCTACCCGCGTCCGGCACCGAGACGTTTTTCCTTTGGGGGCCGCGACAGGCGGGCAAAAGCACCCTGCTAAAACACCAGTACGCCGACGGCCTGTGGCTCGACCTCCTAAAGGCAGACGAGTTCAGGCGGTACGTCGCCAATCCAGAGTTTTTGCGTCATGAAATCGAGGCCACAGGATTCGATCCCAAGCGCCAGATCGTCATTGATGAGATTCAGAAGGTACCTGCGCTGCTCGACGAGGTGCATTGGCTGATCGAAAACCGAGGGTTGTGTTTCGCTCTGTGCGGTTCCAGTGCCCGCAAGGTGCGGCGCGGAGGTGCCAACCTGCTCGGCGGACGGGCCGTGCGACACCAACTACACGGGCTGACCGCGCGGGAACTCGGCGCCGACTTTGATCTCACCCGCCTCCTCAACCACGGCTACCTGCCCCGAATCTACGCCAACACCCGGCCGGCGCGGTTGCTCGACGCTTATGTCGCCGACTATCTCAAGGAGGAAGTCGCGGCCGAAGGGCTGGTCCGCAGTTTGCCGGCGTTTGCTGGATTTTTAGCCGCCGCCGCGCTAGGCGATACCGAAATGGTCAACTTCTCTAATATCGCCCCGGCGTGCGGCGTCACCAGTCACACGGCGCGGAGCTACTACGAGATTCTCGAAGACGCGCTGCTCGGGCGCTGGTTGCCCGCCTTCCGCCGGCGTCCCAAGCGCAGAGTGGTTGCCGCGCCGAAGTTCTATTTTGCGGATGTTGGCGTAGCCAACCGACTCGCCCACCGGGGCCAACTGCTACCGGGATCGGAGCTATACGGCAAGGCATTTGAAAACTGGGTGTTCCACGAATTGACCGCGTTTGCCGACTATCAAGCGTTCGACGGCGAACTGACTTATTGGCGTCTAGCCGGCGGCACCGAGGTCGATTTTATCTTGGGCGACATGCGGATAGCGGTCGAGGCCAAGGCGAGCAATCACATCGTTGGCAACCACTTGAAAGGGCTGCGCAGCCTAGTAGCAGATCATCCGAGCGTCAGCCGACGAGTGGTCGCGTGCCTCGAACCCCGGGCGCACCGCACGGACGACGGCATCGACATCCTGCCCGCAGCCACCTTCGTCCAAATGCTCTGGAACGGCGACCTCGCCTAAGCAAGCCGCTTCCACACCTGCGCCGCTTGCTGGCTCTCCACCTGCACGAGCCGCGCTTCTTCAAGCACATAACCACTGAGCTGGCCGCCGTAAATGCAGCCCGAGTCAAGGCCGATAAGGTAGGGACGGCCCGCGCGCTTTTTGACCACCAAGCCGCCGGGCGCGTCGTGGCCAAAGACGATCAGGGGGTACTCCGGCTCGTAGAAATCGTGCCAGCGCGGGCTGGCGAGATCGTCCGAGGGCGGCCAAGTGCGGATCTTGAGGAATTCTTTGCGGCGGGTGCCTTGTAAGCCCTTTTTCGGGTGGACACCGGCGTGGACCAGCAAGAAAGCGTCTTCGGCCATGTAGAGCGGACACAGCCGAAGCCAAGCGAGGATTTCTTCGTGGGCCGGCTGAAGCTGGGCGAGGGTATAGCGCTGGTCGGGGAACTTCACTTTGGGCTGGCGGCCCTTCCCTAAGGCATTTAGTTGCTTCAAGAGGCGCGCGTCGTGGTTGCCCAAAACCATTTCGGCGTGGGTATCTTGGATCAACTGCCACACGGCCAGCGGGTCCGGGCCGCGAGCAAAGGCATCGCCGGTCAGCAACAGGCGATCTTGAGATCGGTCGTAACGTATCTTTGCCAAGAAGGCGGCAAACTCAGCGGCGCAGCCGTGGACATCGCCGACGAAAATGGTGCGCATTAGATTTTCCTATATTTGCATTGCGGAAGGGCAAACGCTATCATACTCACCGCTTCAAGATAGGCCCTGATGGAAACTGCGACCATACCGACTGCTGCTCCGGCGTCTTGCCACGTGATGGCCAAGCCCTCGGGCTCGGTCTGCAACATCGACTGCAAGTACTGCTTCTACCTCGAAAAAGAAAAGCTCTACCCAGACGCGCACAAAAATTGGCGCATGTCCGACGAGACGCTTGAGCTATACGTCAAGCAGTACATCGAGGCCCAAGATGTGCAGCAGGTAGAATTCGCTTGGCAGGGCGGCGAGCCAACCCTGATGGGCTTAAACTTTTTCCGCCGCGCAGTCGAGCTACAGCAGCAATACGCCAACGGCAAGCTAGTAACCAATGCCTTCCAAACCAACGGCATCCTCCTCAATGACGAGTGGGGCGCGTTCCTCGCCGAAAACAAATTCCTAATCGGGCTGTCGATCGATGGGCCGCGCCAATACCACGACCACTACCGAGTTGACAAGGGCCAGAAGCCGACCTACGACCGCGTGTCCGCCGGTCTGCAAACGCTCAAAAAGCACGGGGTGGAATTCAACACTCTGACCGTACTGCAAAACCACAACGCCGATCATCCGCTCGAAATCTACCGCTTCCTGCGCGAAGTAGGCTCGGGGTTTATGCAGTTTATCCCCATCGTCGAGCGCGTCGCGCACCAGCCAGACGCGGACGGGCTGTCCTTAGTCGATCCCGAATACGAGGGCCGGGCGCCGGTCTCCAAATGGTCGGTGGGGTCAGGGCAGTACGGCAAGTTCCTCTGCGCGATATTCGACGAATGGGTGCGCAACGACGTCGGCCAAGTCTTTGTGCAGCTTTTTGACGTGACGCTCGGCTCGTGGCTCGGCCAAAATGCGAGCCTGTGCATCTTCGCCGAGACCTGCGGCAAGGCCCTGATCATCGAGCACAACGGCGACTTGTACTCCTGCGACCATTTCGTCTATTCGGATTATCGGCTAGGCAATGTCCACGAGGAAAGCATCCGCGACATGGTCGCCAGCCCACGGCAAACCAAGTTCGGGCAGGACAAAAAGGACGCGCTGCCCCAGTACTGCGTCGAATGCGCGTATCGCTTCGCCTGCAACGGCGGCTGCCCCAAGCACCGCTTTACCAAAACCCCGCGTGGCGAAGACGGCCTCAACTACTTGTGCAAGGGGTACAAAATGTACTTCGGGCACGTCGATCCCTACATGCGCTTTATGGCCAATGAACTGCGGCAAGGCCGACCGGCTGTCGGCGTGATGGAATGGGCCAGAAAAAGGGACGCGGTCAAGGCGGCTCTGCACCAAAAGGCCCCGGGCCGCAACGACCCGTGCGCCTGCGGCAGCGGCAAGAAGTACAAGCACTGCTGTGGCCGAGCCGCATAACCGAAAGGAAGCGATGATCGCTATCGAGCTAATTCCCGCCGACTGCAAGGCCGTCGTCACCATCGACGGCCAGCTTTTTACCGAATACCGCTACGGCCACTACGTGTGCCGCCCGTACTTCTATCCCGTGCTGACGCCCAGCGGCACCGGCCTTACCCGCGCCTATCCAATGGAAGATGTCGCAGGCGAAACGCAGGACCACTACCACCATCGCGGCATCTACACCGCTCACGGCCTCGTCAACGGCCACGACCTCTGGTCCGAAGGCACCGGCCACGGAGCCATGCTGCAACGGGGCGAGCCGGTCGTAGGCACAGCCGACGGCACCGCGCAGATCGACGGAATCGTCGATTGGTTCGGGCCAGAGGGCGAGAAGCTGTTGGAGGAGCGGCGCACCATCGCCATCCGCGCCCAAGGTGCGTTGCGCATCTTGGACCAGCGCAGCGAATTCCGGGCCCGCTACGGCGACGCGACCTTTGGCGACACCAAAGAAGGCGGGCTGTTTGCGATCCGGGTGCCGACTTCCATGGATGCCAAGGGGGCGGGACGGATTGAAAATGCCGCCGGCCAAGTCTTTGAAAATGGCCAAGGCGCGGAAGTCACTTGGGGCCAGCCGGCGGCTTGGGTGGATTATTCCGGGCCGGTAGCCGACGGCGAGGAGTGGGGCCACACCGTCGTCGATCACCGCGACAATCCCCGCCACCCGACCTACTGGCATGTGCGCGGCTACGGGTTATTCACCGCCAATCCCTTTGGAGTCCGCGATTTCAAGGGCGACAAAAGCCTAGACGCGAGCCTGACCATCCCCGGCGGCGACAAAGCCGTCTTCTGCTACCGGCTGATCATCCATCCCGGTCGCGGCGTTGACGGGCACTCAGACGTGCGCCGACTAATCGAGCAGTTCCAAGCGAAATAGCATGGTATTTGTCGGACGAAAAACCGGTCTGCGGGCCGGTTTTTTTTTGCGGCGACAAACCAACGGCCCCGCCAAGCCGCGCAAGTCCAGTCCAGCGGCCTTGCTTGAGGCCGTCAGACGAGGGCTTCGCGCAGAAAGTCGTAGGCGCGGGCCCCGCTGATTTGGTGGCGACCCGAAAAAACATCGGCTTCTACCCGCTGGCGGGCTGAGAACACGCCGTACACCCGGCGGGCTTTCGTCAGGCTGGAGCGCACGGCAGCAATGGGGAAGATGGGGTCGTGCGTGCCGGCTTCCACCAGCAGGGGGCGCGGGGCAATGAGGCCGACCAGATCGTACATCTCGCCGAATTCGGCCAAGCCCGGCACGTAGTTACAGGGACAGTGCGCCATGGCGAGGATGCTGTGCTGGAAAGTCGAGTAGTAGCCGCTGATCACGCAGGCGCGGATGCGCTCGTCCACGCAGGCGGAGAAGAAGGTGTGCATGCCACCGCCTGAAATGCCCATGGCCCCGAGGCGACTGGTGTCGAACTCGGGGCGGGTTTCCAAGTAATCGACCAAGCACAGCCCATCGCGGACGCGGATGCCGACCACTGAGAGGCCCAAGTGAAAGGCGAGCATGGCCATGTGGGTACAAGTCGAAGGGGATCCTTGGCCGCGTTCCAGATAGGAGAAATCGGTCTGACGCTCGCCAAAGCCCGAAATTTCTGGCGCGACCACGGCAAAACCAGCGCGGCACAAAGCCACGCCAAAGTCCTTGTGGTACCCGTCGGGCGCGTCGCGCTCGCCGCCATCTTCCCACAAACCGACGATGTCCTTGACACCGTAGCCGTGGCCGTGGAAGGCTACAACCGTAGGGAGGGGGCCTTCCACGCCTTTGGGCAGCAAGATGTACACCGGCATCTGCGCGTGAGGACCAGTGTGCAGGATTATTTTTTGCCGCGTGTAATCGCCTTTGTCAATTGCTTCTACGGTGCGCGGTGCCCAGTCTGTTTCGTTGTCAGCTTCTAGGCCCAGATGCTTGGCTAGCGCGCGTCGCGTCGTCTTTTGCCAGCGTCGCGCTTGGGCCGGATCTTCGGCCTTAAAGGCGCGAGGCGCGGTCGCCGGATCGTACTGCTTCCACAGCGAGGTCGCCGGTTGCAGCGGTTTTAGCGCGCGATTGTCGAGTACTTTGGAGGCCATAACGGATCCTTGATGATGAAGCACCTCGGTGGTGCTAAAGGGCGCGATTTTTCGCCGCTATCTCATCGCGAACTTTCCAACGACCTGCACCAGTACTGGGTCGCCGATTTCGGCGCGTTGGCGAGGTTCGAGGACGACGAAGCTGTTGGCGTTGAGCATGGAGCTGATTATGTGGGAGCCTTGGCTGTGGGCGGGGCGCACCCAGAACTGGCCATCTTGGTAGCGCAAGGTGGCACGCATGTACTGGCGGCGGTCGCCGTCGTTGTCGCAGGGGCTTTCCACCCGGGCGTGGGCCTCGGGCAAAAACCACGCCGATTGCGGATGGCCGGCGGCCTTGCGGATGGCCGGGCGCACGAACTGGAGAAAGGACATCATGCTCGACACCGGGTTGCCGGGCAGGCCGAAATACGGCACACCGCCGACCCTGCAAAAGACCAGCGGCTTGCCCGGTTTCATGGCCACGCGCCAGAAGATCGTCTCGGCTCCCAAGCCGTCGAGAACCTTTTTGACGAAGTCGTATTCGCCAACCGATACCCCTCCCGAGGAGACGGCGAAGTCAGCGGCGAGCGCGGCCTCAATGGTGGCGCGGATGGCAGCCTCGTCGTCCGGCACAGTGGGCAGCATCACCGGCTCGGCTCCGTGAGCGCGGCAAAAGGCGGCCAGGGCGCACGTATTGCTATTGACGATTTGGCCTTCTCCGGGCGTCTCCTCAATCTCGACCAATTCGTCGCCGGTGGAGAGGATGGCGACGCGCGGCCGACGATACACCGAGACGAAGCTCTGCTGCACGGCGGCGAGCACGGCCAACTCGCCGGGGCCACACTCGGTACCGGCCTTGATGATCGGCTCGCCGCCGCGCATGTCCTCGCCGCGGCGGCGAATGTGTGCGCCGCACTCTTCAATGGCGAAAATCTCGACCCCTTGCTCAGCAAGGCGAGTGTCTTCTACCGGGGCGATGGTATCGGCTCCAGCGGGCACGGCCGCGCCCGTCATAATGCGACTGGCTTGACCGGGGCCAACGGCCTTTTGCGGCACCGTACCGGCCGGTATGTCTTCGATGACGGCCAAAGCTATGGGTGCGTCGTTGCTTGCGGCGGCTACGTCTGCATGGCGCACGGCATAGCCGTCCATGGCCGAGTTGTCGCAGGGCGGATTGTCGCGGCGCGCCAACACGTCTTGGGCGAGTACGCGGCCCGTGGCGTCGAGCAGCGAGACGCGTTCCGGGCCGAGGACTTGTACGTGATTGAGAACGATGGCGCGGGCTTCCTCCGGGGTGAGCATCTGGTCTCGGGGCATAGGGGTATCTGTGACTCCTTATTTGTGTAGGCGACAGAAGATATGGCAGAACGATGGCGATACAAATCCCGCACGGCGGCGCGGCGGGCGGAGTCATTCTACGTCATTTGTTGCTTGTGGATGAATCAGGCGGGGTTCGCGCACAAGGAGCGTAACCGCATCTACAATTTGAAGAGCAGCGTAGCCATCATCGATAGCCAAGAAGTGATGACCAAACCGATAACCAAGCTAAACTTGTTGTTGAACTCGCGGCGCAGCTCGCGTATTTCAACTTCAATTTTGCCGGCGACTTCGCGGTCGAGCGCATCGATCTTACCTGTGACCTCGCTATTGAGTGCATCGATCTTGGCATTATTTTCGCGGTCGAGCGCAACGATCTTGCCTGTGAGCTCGCTATTGAGCGCATCGATCTTGGCATTGTTTTCGCGCACATCCATCTCGATGAGACTCAGGCGATGGTCGATCTGCTGCAAAACATCGCGGATGGAGATTTCGGGAGCGGATTGTGGAGTGGACATGGTGGGCATCCTTTCGCATTGGGTTAAAGATAATCGGCTACATGGCGCATGCAAAATGCAGGCCAATCGCTTAAATCATCTTGCACACTGAACAACGGTGCCTGGCGGGGTGCCGCGATGTAGTATGAGAGAAACAGCCGTGTTGCGATTGCGTTACATGGATCGGTACATGCAGAAGGTGCGGCACACTAGACAAAATTGACGAAATCGTGGCGCACCCACAGCAGATTGATCAGACCCAGCACAAACCCGGCAATCACCAACCACTTGAGACGGCGACCGTGCCGGCGGCCAATGCCGCGCAAATAGAGATAGGTACCAAAGACGAACCACGTCGGCAGGGCGAGCCAGATTTTGGTATCTCCGCCCGCGAGGTGTGCGCCCGGCGCACCAAAAAACCAAATCGCACCCATGCCCAGCCCCAAGGTAAAGAGCGAAAAACCGCCGCCCGCAAAGCGAAAGGTCGCCGCCGCCGCCGTGTCGAGTGCGGGCAGATAGCTGTTGAGCCGACCCTTTTTCAAGGCTTGATGTTGGACGAGGTAGCCGACCGCCGAGCAGAACGCCAAGGCGAAACCCACGTGCCCCAGCAGCGTTAGCACCACGTGGATGCCGAGGAAGGGATACTCCACGAGGATCGATTCGGCCTCCGCAAAGCGGACGGGCAGCAGCAGCGGATAGAGCAAGCCGAGAAAGGCAAGGGGCGCGGTCAGCAAGCCAAAGTGGCGAATGCGCGCATAGCGCTCGCCGAGCAAGCCGGCTACGACTAAAGCCATGACCAGCGAGGCGATAATCACCATCATATTGGCGAAGAGGGCTTGGCCGGAAAGCGCGAAGTGCAGCGCGATACTGATCGCGTGTACGGCCAAGCCCAACTTCAGGCTCTTGCGCCCCAGCGCGTCCCAGTTGCCCTTATGCCAGAGGAAGTGCCCTTGATACAGCAGGGCGGCGGCCAAGTAAAAAGCCAAGGCCATGACGAGGGAGACAATGCAGAACGTCGTCACGAGTCTTTTTTCCCGGCCTCGTCGTCGAGCCGGAAGAGACGGCGCACCGTATCGAGGCGGATGTAGCCTTCGTCATCGTTGGCGAATTCGCGGATCTGCACGAGCGGATCGTGCAGGAGCTTATTGGCGTAACCGCGCAAAATGCCCTCCACGAGCTGGCGCTCGGCCGCCGAGAGCGGACCGAGTTGGGCGGCCCAGCGCGCGAGTTCCTGTTCTTGGAGGTGCGCGGCGCGCGCGCGCAAAGCGCGGATTAGCGGGCCAGTTCCCAAGGCATTAAACCAGTGCAAAAACTCCTTTAGCTCGTGGTCGATAATGGCTTGCACACAGCGGATTTCCCCCTCGCGCTCTTGGCGGTTGGCAGCAACCACTTGTTCGAGATCGTCCACGTCAAACAGGAAGACGTTGTCGAGGTCGCGCGCGGCCGGGTCAATGTCGCGCGGCACCGCAATATCGATGAGAAACAGCGGGCGTCCTCGGCGTTGCTCCATAGCCCGACGCAAGTCAGCGGACCGAATGACGTAATCCGTGGCCGCGGTCGCCGATATGACGATGTCAACCGCGGCGAGCTGGGTAGCTAATTCCGCAAAAGGCACGGCCTCGCCGCTCAACTGGCTGGCCAGCGACTCGGAGCGGGCAAAAGTGCGGCTGCTGACCAAGAGCCGCTCAACGCCATAGTCAACCAAGTACTGGGCCGTGAGCGCACCTATCTCGCCCGCGCCGACCAAGAGTACGCAGCAACCCGTCATGTTTTCAAAAACCTGGCCCGCCAGCGCGACCGCAGCCGTGCTAATCGACAGCCGGCCGCGGCCAATATCGGTTTCGGCGCGCGCGCGCTTGCCCACGCGCAACGAGCGCTGAAAAAGCTCGTTGAGCAACAGACGCGCCGAGCCGTTTTGCTGGGCCATTTCCAATGCGCGGCGCACTTGCCCGAGAATCTGGGACTCGCCGACGACGAGGGAGTCAATGCCACTGGCAACGCGAAAAAGATGAACGGCCGCGTCTGAGTCGTTGAGTTGGTAGAAGTGGGATTCAAGCGTCGCGACATCTACGCCTTGGCACTCGGCGAGGAAGCGGCGCACTTGGGCCGGCCCGCTGTCGCCATCGGCCGCCAAGTACAGCTCAGAGCGGTTGCAAGTTGAGAGAATCGCGGCCTCGTGCAGCCCGTAGTCGCCGACAAGCCGAGCCAAGGCCGAAGGCTGGTCGCTTTCGAGGAAGGCCAGCCGCTCGCGGATTTCCACCGGCGCGGTGCGGTGATTGATTCCCAGCGTCAGTATATGCACAAGCTCAAAAGTACTTATTCTACGGGGAAACCGCGAACCCAACACGCGAAAGGAAGGCGGCCATGGTCCAATATCTGCGGGTCGGCTTAATACTCCTCAGTGCGGCAACCGATGTGGATGCCGGAGCTTGGACTTTGCCGCGAGGCCAGTTCTGGAGCAAGCTCACGTACTTCCAGCAGCAAACCGAGGAATGGTACGTCGGCCAGGGTCGCTCTGGCGCGCCCGGCACCCGCGCCCACTACGATTTTGACGGGCGATACGAATCGCGGGCCGTCTTTTTCGAGGGCCTGTACGGCGTCACCGACCGCCTAGACTTCGGTTTGCAGGTTCCCTATTTCGATCAATCCTTTGCCAACGCCGCCTTCGCCAAACCCCGCACCGATACCGGCCTGAGCGACATCCGCGCCTTGGTCAAGTTGCGCCTTTTAGCCAGACCATTGGTTCTCGCGTTCAAAGCCAGCGTCAAGGTGCCAACGGGCGAGTTCAAAAACGAAGACGGGCTAATCCCGGTGGGTGAGGGGCAGTGGGATTTCGACTTTGTCGGGCAGGTGGGGCGTTCCTTTTGGCCGCTGCCCTTGTACGGCAACATCGACCTCGGCTATCGCGTGCGCACCCGCAACCAACAGATCGACCGCGACCCCGGCGACGAGTGGTTCCTCAACGCCGAGCTGGGCTATCGGATCGTGCGCCAACTCGTGCTGTTGGGCAAATGCGAGGTGCTCCGCAGCAAGCCGGCGCTCGTCTTCGGCGGCATTGAAGCCGAGATCAAACGCATCACCTTCCTGACGCCGGCCTTGCTCTACGCCATCGGCCAGCGCACAACGGCCGAGGTGGCGGTGCGCTTCTCGCTCAACGGGCGCAACTTTCCGGCCGGCCGACAGTTCGTCTTGGGATTAGCGACGACGTTGGGAAAAGGCGGCTAGCGGCGCAGCTTGGCCACGCGCTGTTCAATGGCCGCAGCCATGTCCGGCCGCAGGCGAACGACAGCGGCGAAGTGGGGCTTGGCTTCGGCCGAGCGGCCCTGCATCTCCAGTACCAATCCCAAATTGAAATGAGCTTCGGCAAAATCCGGGTTGCGCTGCAAAGCGCGTTCAAAGTGCACGACGGCCTGCTCCCATTGGCGACTTTGAGCCAGCGCAATCCCAAAGTTCACGTGAGCCTCCGGGTACTCCGGGTTGTATTCCAAGGCCAACTCGAAATGCGCCAGCGCCAACGGACGCTGGCCGGAGCGCATGTAGAACATGGCCAAGGTATGGTGGATGTCCCAGTCTTGAGGAGCGGCTTCGAGCAACTTCTTGTAGCCGTCGATTTCCTGCCCCAGCCACTTGCGGTAGAAGTCGCGGCGGAGGCGCTCTAGATCCTCGGGGCGGCGCGGCAAAATCTGTAGCGTCAGGTCGCCCATCTCGTCGGTCGATTGCAGCCCGTAGCGCACCCGCACGGGGGGGTCTCGGGGCTGGCGGGGGTTTTGCGCGGAGTTGTCGTACGCGTATTCCATGACCAGCGTCGCGCCAGCCGGCAAGAAGACGGGCGCGGAAAATCGGTAGTCGTCCTGCCAGTTAAAGTCCCAGTCCTCAATCCAGATGAGCCACTCCCGCTCTCCGTCGGGCAATTCGGCATACGCGCGGATTTCTCGGCCGAGGTAGTGCGCGTGCGGGTAGATGGTCAAGACCTCGACATCCACGGGCAGCCGGTACGCATCGCGGATCCAATGGTCGCGCGCGCCGGGCGGTATATCTAGGTCCTTGCGGCCCAAGCGCAGCATGGCCGGGCGTCTCTTGGGCGGCGCATCCGCGAAAAACAGGCCAACGCGGGCCTGGATGGATTCTTCTTTGCCGGTCGGCAACAGGTGCAACTGGAGCAGTAAGTCCGTGCCCGGTTCGAGCCGCCAAGCCAAGCTGTCGCTACCGGGATAGGGGGTTTTGCCTTGGGTCCAGCCGAGGAAGTGCCCATCGGCGTCCTCGGCCTCGCCAAAGCTCATGCCGTCAAATCCCGGGGCACCGTCGCGCCCATCCCGCCGCCGCGCCGCGCCGCTGCGGTCGATCATCATGGTAGCGTGGTGGACGATGCGCGCGTTGCCCGGCCTGAACTCTAGGGCCTTGACATAGCGGGTCGAGTCAACGGGCAGCGGGATGGCGAAGTTGCGGAAGACATCTGGGCCATCGGCCCGCAGGGTATAGGCCGATGGCATGGCGGCGATTAAGTCGGGCTGGCCTAGTTCCCACTCACTCGCCCACTGGGGCAGCGGCGGCAGATCCACGGCGCTACCCTCCAGCTTGCCGCGCTCGACCCAGCGGCCGATGGTGGCGATCTGCGCCGCACTCAATCCGCGCTCGCCAGCAAAGCGGCCGTAGCCGCGCTTGGGCTTCCACGGCGGCATGTAGCGCGTCTCCGCGACAAAGGCGATTTGCTCGGCGCGTGCCTTCACATTCGCATAGCTGAGCAAGTCAAAAGGGGCCGGGCCAGCGGGCCGGTGGCAAGGGGCGCAGTTGTGAAAGACAATCGGCGCAATGTCGCGGTTGAAGGTCGGAGCCTCTCCTCCACTACACCCAAAACAGGCGGCAACAAAGAAGCCCCAATAGCGCGTCATTGCAGGTCGGCGATAAAACAGCCAATCGCCTCGGTGGCGCTCGGGTCTGGTGGACGACCCGCAAGGGCCGTCGCTAGGGCGTTGGCAAGGTCGTTGCGGGTCGGCTGTGGACGCATCTGGTCCAAGGCCATGTAGCGGTCGTCAATGCGGCCCCGATAGACGATGTTGCCGCGCTCCCCCAACACCACAGCTTCTGGGGTCACCCTCGCGCCGACTCGGTCGACAAGGGCGTGTTGCACATCCCGCAGGGCTTGGCCCGGCAAATCGTATTCCTCGCGGTGACGGCGGATGGCGTCCGCATCCTCGCGGCGGTCGGGATACACCAAGTAGAACGCAACGCCTTGCGGCTGGAAGCGGGCGTGGAGCCGCGCGATAGTGGGGGCGTAGCGGTTGGAGATGGGGCAATCGGTCTGGACGAAGAGCAAAACCGCAACGGGCGCGCGGTTGGCAAAAGGATCGACCGGATTGCCAGCCAAGTCGAGGGCTTTGGGGGGATCGGGACGGCAGCCCACCAACAGCAGGGACGCGAGCATAGCTAAGACCATGCAAAAAGAAAACGCATATTGGGCACGGACGGCAAGACTGTCGGCTTTCGCATTTTTATTAGGTGGGGAATGACTTTGCCCCTTACATTGTCTAACAATATGGCAGAGCAAGCGGGCACAGACCGCGCCCTGATCGACCGAGCGCGCACTGGCGACGAAGCGGCCTGGCGCATCCTAATCGAGCGCTATGAGCCGCAAGTGGCCGCCGTGGTCGTGGGCATGTTGGGGCGGGGCGACGAGGCCGACGACGTGGGGCAGGAAACCTTTGTCCGCTTCTACCAATCGCTGGACAAGTTTCGCGGCGACGCAGCACTGGGCACCTATTTGACGCGCATTGCCATCAACCTCTCGCTCAACGCGCTAGCGCGCCGCAAGCGACAGCGTTTGCGCTTCTGGAGCCGCGACGACGAACAGGCCCGGCCCGCCGAGCCGAGCGTCGATGGCCGCGACGAACAGACCACGCACGAGCGAGCGCAAGCAGTACAAGCGGCCCTCAACCAACTCAAACCAGCTTTCCGGGCGGTGGTAGTGCTGCGGATGATCGAGGGCTATTCGACCAAGGAAACGGCCGCGCTGTTGGAGATCGCCGAGGGCACGGTGCTCTCGCGGCTCGCACGCGGCATGAAAAAACTAGCGACCCTCCTCAAAGACGAGGACCTATATGACTGACAGCTATCGCAGCAAAATGCTACGGGCGCTGGCCGGCGAATTGAGCGCGAGCGAGCACGCGGCATTCGAGCGTGCCCTAGCTACCGACGACGCGTTCCGCGCCGAATGGGAACACCTGCAAAAAGTCAGCGGCCTCCTGCGCGAAAGCCGCGCCGACTCGTTCCGGCCGTTCTTTGCCATGCGCGTTGCGCAGCGCGTCAAAAGCCAGCGCGAAGAAAGCCTAACCGATGCCCTCGTGTGGCTCTTTCGCCCCTTGGCCCCAGTCGCCATCGCCGTGGTCGCCTTTTTGGCGCTGAGCAACTGGAACGAGCGCGAACTCATCGGCGACGACCCCTCGTTCCTCGCCGCAATTTTCGCCGCCGTGCCGGCCACACCCGAAGCGGCATACGTCTTGGACAGGTGATATGCGAGGGAAAACTAAAGGCGCACTCATTCTCTTCAGTACCCTGCTCATCGGCGTACTGATCGGGACGCTGCTCTCCGGGTGGTTCGTTCGCGACCGCCTGCGGCCCATTCCGCATCCCCGCCATTTTGTCCGCAGCACCGAGCGGTTGCTCGCGCCGCAGGACGAAGAGCAACGCCAAGCCATGCGGGCCGTGCTGCGGCGATACGCCGCCGCGCTCCGCGAACTCAACGCCAAGCATCGGGAAGAATTAAAGGAACAGTTGGATGCGTCGCGGGCCGAGCTGGCCCCCTTGTTGTCTGAGGAGCAACTCAGGCGGCTAGATCGGCGGCAGCGACGCTTTGGGGAGTTGATGGGACCTTGGCGCGAGCGGCACCAAAAAATCAAAACGCACCGGAATAAATAGCATCAAAAAGCTCAAGGAATTGCGCCAAAAGCACCGCACAGAGATGCGCGGAATGCGCCAAAAGCACCGCACGGCTTTGGAAAACGTCTTGACCGGCGAGCAGCGCGAAAAGCTCAAAGAGATGAAAGACGAGGCGTTTTACGGCAGTGGCCGACTCTGGCGCGGCAAGCGGTAAGCAGCGATTCCCATTTTCCTTCACGACGCGGAGCGGCTCGTCTGCTCCGCGTTTTTTTGCTCACTACGGCTCAAAAAAGCACCTATCTGCCTATTCACATGCTCGGGCAACGTCCAGTAGCCAGTTTGGCAGACGGCCCCTTTTTTAAGTATCTTTTGCCATAAGTCGCCAACGCTTAACAACCAAACCTATTGGGGCTTCCTATGATAATCGACTCGCATACGCACGCTTGGGAATACTGGCCCTACGAGCCGCCCGTGCCCGATCACAACAGCCGCGGCCGGGTCGAGCAACTGCTGTGGGAAATGGACCGCCACGGCGTCGATAAGGCCGTGTTGGTCTGCGCGCGCATCGAGCACAATCCCCACAACAACGACTACGTCGCCGAACAAATCCGCGCCTATCCAAATCGCTTGGTGCAATTTGCCGACGTGGATTGCTCGTGGTCGGCAGAATATCACACGCCGGGCGCGGCCGAGCGGCTCAAAGCGGCCGCAGAAAAGTACCAGCTCAAGGGCTATACGCACTACGTAAAAGGCGACACCGAGTGGTTTGCGTCTGAGGAAGGGCGCGCGTTTTTCAGCGCGACAGCCGATCTGAACCTGATCGCCAGCCTAGCTTTGGGGCCGCCGTGGCAGCCAGCGTTGCGCGAACTGGCGCGGCGCTTTCCATCGGTGACTTTTCTCTGTCACCACATGGCCGGGGCCAACGCACGCGAAGAAACGCCGCACCCCAACCTACAGGAGATTCTGCGCTCGGCCGAGGTGCCCAACATTTACATCAAGCTCTCGGGTTTTCACTACGCTTCACACGTCTCGTGGGATTACCCCTACTCGGATACGCATCACATCGTGCGCCAGCTTTACGAACACTTCGGCCCCCACCGATTGTGCTGGGGCTCGGACTACCCGGTCGTGCGATTCAACATGACCTACCAGCAGGCACTCGAAGCATTCCGCACGCACTGCACGTTCGTTCCAGACGAGCACAAGCGCCTGATCTTGGGCCAGAACTTGGCCGACCTGCTCGACCAAGCTGGCACTTGACCGATGTCCGCATCTAGCGCAATCCGCCGCTGCTTGCTCATAGGCTCGATTTTTGTCGGCTGTAGTGCCGACGGTCCAGGGCCGGTGCAAACGACCAGGTACGCGGCCGATTCGACTTGGGACATTATCCAAACGGACATTTTCGCTGGCCAATGCGTCAGTTGCCACGCGGCCGGGACCTCGTTTGGGCGTCAGTCGGGCCTGGTGCTCACCCCGGATGTGGCCTACGAACAGCTCGTGGGAGCCACTCCGACCAATGCGGCGGCGGCCGCCGATGGGCTGATGCGGGTCAGCGATCTCGGGCAAGGCATGCCCGGGCTCCTCAAGAGCTATTTGTGGGAGAAAATCAACGCGCTCGACCAGCAGCATTTCTACGGCGACCATCCCTACTACGGGGAGCTTATGCCCTTTGGCGGCAAGCCGCTGACCAACGGCGAGTTGGCTTTTATCCGCGCGTGGATCGAGGCTGGCGCACCAGAGACCGGGCACGTGGCCGACCCCGCCCTCTTGGCGGACGAGTCGCGCTATGAAGTGCCGGCGTTTGAACCGCTAGCCAAGCCGGAAAACGGGATCCAGCTACACTTGCCGCCCTTTGAAGTCCAGCCCAACACTGAGCGCGAAATTTTCGTCGTGCATCCGCTGAACAACCAAGACGATGTATTCGTAGAGCGCGTCCAAATCTCCATGAAGTCCGGCTCGCACCACTTCCTGCTCTACACCTTCCAAGACGACATACCCCCCGAGCGCATGCCCGAACCCTACGAATATCGCGAGTTGCACGATGGGACCGGGCAGTACGTCGTTACAACGGTACTCACGCAATTTTACCACCTGCCAATCGCCGGTAGCCAATGGCCTTTCTTCGACTTCTCCCTGCCGCCCGGCGTGGCGATGCGGCTACCCAAGAACACCCTGCTCGACCTCAACTCGCACTACGTCAATCGCACCAGTCGGCCCGTTACCGGCGAGGTCTATGCCAACTTGCACTTTGCCGACCCTGCTGAAGTCGAGCACGAGGCGCGTCTTTTTTCTTTGAACAACCTCGATATTTCCCTGCCGGCGAGGAAGGTGACGACCCTAACGAAGGATTTTACCTTTTCCGAGCGGACTCACATTGTGCAGCTAGTCTCGCACGCGCATCAGCTCATGGTGGAATTCCGGGTCGAAATGATCGGCGGCGCGCGCGATGGCGAGCTTATCTATGTCGCTTACGACTGGGAACACCCGCCGATCCTGAGATTCGATCCGCCGCTCGTCCTAGAGCGAGGAGCGGGCTTCAAGTTAGAAACCACCTATGACAACACGACCGACCGAGAGATTAACTTCGGTTTGTTTTCAACAGACGAGATGATGATTCTATTTGGGGTTTACTACGAAGATTGACGTATCGCACGGCACGAAAAAGGCGCGAAGAGCACACATTCTGTGCTTCCCGCGCCTTTTTTATTTTGAATATGACAAGCGTTTAATACATGTGCGGCGGCATGGCGAGGGCCAGCGACGCTTCAATGTCCCAAATGGCCTTGGTCATCTCTTGGCCAATCAAGTCCAGCTTGCGCACCTGTTCGATGCGGCCCGTTGCGCGGGCCAACTCGCGGCTGGCCAAGAGGTTTTCGAAGATTCCGCAAGCGTCCGCCAGGCAGATAAAGACCACGTCGCGGGGGTCGGGGATTTTATCGCTAAACAGCACCTCCATGATGCGCAGCTTGACCTCTTGCTCGGCCTTGCCATCGAGGGCCGGATAGCGCCGCGAGCGAAACACCCACAGGAAGCGCCCTTCCTCGCGCGCGAGAATGCCCTTTTGCACCAGCCGACGGAGCGCACCCTCGCGAATCTCGTCGGCGCGGGCGGCCGTGCGTTCCAGCCAGTAGCGCGTATCGTGCGTTTCGGTCGCCGCGGCAATGTCGCTCAGCGTCGGGTCAATCAGGCTGTCTTGCAAGGGAGTACCATCGACGAGGACCAGCTTGTCCAAATCCGTGTCGATGCGGTCTGCCAGCGCCAGTTCCATCAGCACTCCACCACCCAAGGCGTAGCGCACCACCCGGTCGGGAACTCGGGCGAAGCTCCCATCTTCATCGTCGAGTAAAAGAAGCATGATTTCTTCGGCGAATCTCAGCATGGATTACCTCGTTTACTAGTTTTGCGTCTGCGTCTGACGAAAAATATAGACCGCTCATTCCGCTAAGCAAGCAGCCAACCACGCTCAGCTTGCGGGCGTTTGGCCTCCGCGGCGGCGCAGCCATTCCACCGTAAACAGAACCAACACGGCAAAGGCAATGAGAAAGGTCGCCACCGCGAGGATGGTAGGGCTGATTTGCTCGCGAATGCCCGCCCACATCTGCCGCGGGATGGTGCGCTGCTCTAGGCCGCCCATGAACAGCACCACCACGACCTCGTCAAAGGAAGCGGCAAAAGCGAACAGCCCGCCCGAAGCCACGCCAGGTGCGATGAGCGGCAACTGTACGCGCCAGAAGCTGCACAGCGGCCCCGCGCCGAGGCTGGCGGCGGCCCGCATCAAGTTCCGGTCAAAGCTCGACAGCGTGGCGGTTACGGTAATCACCACAAACGGCACCCCGAGCACGGCATGGGCGAGGATTATGCCGAGGTGAGTCTGAGCCAAGCCAAGCCTGGAGTAAAAGAAGAACATCCCCACCGCGGCGATGATGACCGGCGTGATCATCGGCGAGATCAACAGCCCCATCACCGCCCGCCGAGCGGGCATGGCGGAATTCGCTAGTCCGAGGGCCGCAAGGGTGCCAAGCGAGGTCGCCAGTAGCGTCGCCGAGACGCCGATGACCAAGCTGTTGACTAAGGCACGGGTCCATACGCCATCTTCAAAGATGCTGCGGTACCAACGCAGCGAATAGGCCGCTGGGTCGAGTCGCAACATGCCCTCGGTAAACGTAAAATACGGCTCCGCATTGAAGCTGAGCGGCACGATCACCAAAATCGGCGCGACCAAGAAGACAAACGCCGCCGTGCAGAACGCGAGATAGACCCACCGCCCCAACATCAGCCCAGCCTCATGCGGTCAAGGCCCACCACGCGGTCGTAGAGCACGTACAGCGCGATGATGCCCACGAGCAAGATGGCGGCGAGCGCGGCGGCGAGCCCCCAGTTGAGCGAGGTCTGCATGTGATAGGCGATCATATTGGAAATAAGCTGGCCCTTGCTCCCACCGACCAGCGCCGGCGTGATGTAGTAGCCAATGGCGAGGATGAACACCATCAGCGATCCAGCGCCAACCCCGGGCAAGGTTTGCGGCCAATAGACGCGCCAGAACGCCTGAAAGGGAGTCGCGCCGAGAGAGGACGCGGCCCGTAGGTGCGAACGCGGAATCGAACGCATCACCGAGTACAGCGGCAGCACCATGAAGGGCAACAACACGTGGGTCATCGCCACAAACGTGCCGGTCATGTTGTATATCATGGGGATGCGACCGTCGTCCGCGACCAGTCCGCTCGCCACCAGCAAATTGTTGATTACGCCCTGGGTCTGGAGCAGCACGATCCAAGCTGTCGTCCGCACCAGCAGCGAGGTCCAAAACGGCACCAACACCAGCAACAACAGCAGACTGGCGCGGCGCGGCGGTGCGTGAGCGATCAGGTGGGCAATCGGGTAGCCAATGGCCAAGCACAGCGCGGAAATACCCAAGCTAATGGCCAAGGTGCGCCACAAAAGCGGCAGATAAATGCGCCGTTCCTCGGGCTGCGGGGCGATGCTGCCATCGGGCTGGCGCATGAGATCGAGCGCATTGATATAATGGCGGAACGTGAACCGCTCTCCAGCACTGCGAATCGCCAGCCACACATCCGGCGCGCCCCAAGCGGCGTTGATGCCGACCATGGTTTCGCGCCAAGAGTCGCCGCTGGCGTTGCGCAACTTGCGCGCACTGCGCGTGACAACGCTGCGCAAACCGCTCTTGATGCGGTTGACGCGCGTGGCAATTTGGCCGAGGGTGCGCTCTTCCCGCGCCTGCAACAACTCGCGTGCGGCCGCGGCATACACAGGTTCTGCCAAGGCACTGGTCCCGTCCCAGGTCCGCAAAAGGGCAAGCGTTTCCGGCAACGCATCCGCGACTAGCGGATCATACGCGCTACGCACCAGTAAGGTCCCGAGCGGCGCGACAAAGCTCACTAGGACAAAGGCGATCAGCGGCAGCGTTAATCCGACGGCGCGGCGCCGCTGCCACGCCTGCTGTTTGGCCGCGGCCTCACCTGTGGGTGCTGTTACTCGGTCAACCACTTGCCGCTGGGTCCTCCTGGTCGGCCACCGCATCGGGTTGCAGCGCCCGGCAGTCCAGCACGGACCAACCGACGCGGATGCTATCTCCTTCCAACACCGCTCCGTGGCCCATGACGTTGGCAATCTTGACGATGAAGCCCGAGTGCCCGCACAGCTTTAGGCGCAGACGTATGTGATCGCCGAGAAATGCTATATCCTCGACATCAGCGTCAAACTCGTTGGCGTATGAGTGCTGGCCCTCGCTCGGCGAGAGCTTCACGCGCTCCGGGCGCACGACGACCGTCGCGGTAGCCTCCGGCGGACATTGCCCCAAGCTCACGGCCTTGACGAGCGCATCGCCGACCTCTACTTCGCACACGCCATCGCCAACCGTGCGCACCACGCCGTTTAGGCGATTGTTCTCGCCGATGAAATGGGCTACAAAAGCGCGCTCCGGCTCTTCGTACAGCACCTCTGGGGACGCGACCTGCTCGATCGCGCCGCCGCGAAAGACAGCGACCCGATCCGACATGACCATCGCCTCTTGCTGATCGTGCGTGACATAGACAACCGTTATGCCCAAGGTGCGCTGAATGCGGCGGATTTCGTATTGCATTTCCTCGCGCAGGCGGCGGTCGAGTGCGCCGAGTGGCTCGTCCATCAACACGAGCTCCGGATCGAAGACCAAGGCGCGCGCGATGGCCACGCGCTGTTGCTGGCCACCGGATAGCTGCCCTGGGCGGCGATCCGCCAAGCCTTCGAGGCGCACGAGGCGCAGGGTGCGATCCACCCGCTCTCGCTGCTCGCTGGGATCTAGGCCCCGCACTTCGAGTGGAAACGCCAAGTTGCCGCCCACCGTCATGTGCGGGAAGAGCGCGTAGTTTTGAAATACGACGCCGATGTCGCGCTTGTGGGGCGGCAAATCGCCGACCGGTACGCCGTGGATGTGAATGGTGCCGGAAGCTGGCGTCTCAAACCCGGCGAGCATCATCAAGCAGGTCGTCTTGCCGGAGCCAGACGGCCCGAGCATGGTCAGGAATTCGCCCTTATGCACGTCGAGATCGAGGTCCCGCACGACCCAGTTGCGGCCATCGTAGGTTTTGCTGACGCCGGAGAATTCGACGTGGTAGGGACCGTTTGCGCTCACCACTTACCAACCGAGGGCATAGCCGTCGCGGCGCGGGTCGGCCCCGCCCATAAAGGAACCCGTGTCGGCATCGACCATGATGCCTTGGCCACAGCCGACTCCGGGCGACCAGTCGCCGAGAAAATTGAACTGGTGCCCGCGGCGTTCCAACTCGGCGACCACCTCGCGGTCAATGCGGTTTTCAGCATCGACGATAAAGCCCGCGCTCCCGGTCTTGACGCGCGGGGCCTCAATGGCGGCTTGGACGTTCATCTGGTGGTCGAGGATGTTCATAATCATTTGCGGCGTCGTCTGGAGAATGCCATAGCTCCCCGGAGTGCCGATGAGCAGACGCAGGCCGGCGGCGTCCCAAACCTGGGCCGGCGAGACGCACATTTCGTTTTTCTTGGCCGGACCAATGACATTGGGGCTGGTCGGCTCGCGGTCAAACCAGCGCATGAAGTTGTTGAGCGCAATGCCAGTTTCCGGCACTACCATGGACGAACCAAAGGCGCCGCCCAAGCTCTGGGTACAGGCAACGGCATTTCCATCGGCGTCAATGGTGTCGAAGTGGGTCGTGCATTCGCTCATCCACCCGCGCGGGTCACCCGCTTTGACCTCCCCAACCGGGCCGCCGGGCACGAGGTGGTCACCCGCAGTAAACTGGGCTTTATCGCCGATGAGCACGCGCCGCTCGGCTGCGTATTCCTTCGACAGCAGACCGGCGGTCGGTGGATTGCCAATGGCCGCATAGGCAATGCGGTCGGCCATGGCCAGCTTGGTCGTTTCGATAAAGCGGTGCAAGGTCGAGGCGGTGTTGTGGCCGAGGTCGGCCACGTCAAAGCCCTCCATGATGGCCAGCGTCTCCAAGTACTGCACAGCCTGGCAGGGCGGCGGCGGCGCAAAAACCTCACGACCGCGATAGTGGATGGAGATCGGGTCGATGAATGCCGGCGCAAAATCAGCGAGGTCTTCTTTTGTAATCAGGCCGCCGGTCTCCTCCATACAGCGAACGATGTGGTCGGCAATCGCGCCTTGGTAAAAGACATCCGCGCCCTCGGCCGCCACTTGGCGGAAGGTCTCGGCGAGGGCCTTTTGCCTCACCACTTCGCCAGGCTCGGGGGCCGCGCCATCGAGCAGGTAGGTGTCGGCACCGGTCTTGAAGCGGCGCAGGCTTGGGGCCGCACCCGCGTAGAAATAGGCGTTCTTGACCGTGAGGGCATAGCCCTGCTCGGCGTACTCAATGGCCGGAGCAAAAACGCGCGCCGCGTCCATCGAGCCGTAGCGATCCAGCGCGGCCAGCCACCCGCCGCAAGCACCAGGCACCAGCGGCGAAAGGGGGCCGATCCCCTGTTTGTCGTTGCTGTCGTACAGGCTCAGCGCGGCGGCCCGTGGCGTGAGACCAACGTAATCGACGATCTTGTGCTCTTTTTCGCGGGCACTGTAAATGTGTAGATAGCCGACGCCGCCAATGCCCGACATGTACGGCTCAACCACGTTGAGCGCGGCGGCTGTGGCAATGGCCGCGTCAATGGCATTGCCCCCCTCCATCAGAATGCGCATACCCGCCAGAGAAGCGAGTGGATGCGCCGAAGCGATCATGCCGCGCCGGCCCGTGGCGGTGCTGCGGTGCGTGGTGCCCTTAGAGGAAAAGGCCATTGGACGCAACTCCTTGTGGTTTGTAGATTTTGCGACCGCCTAATGTAGGGCGCGTACAATACAGCGTCAATTGAGGAGCCTATTCGCATGAGCGACAAGACAATAGACCTGCGCAGCGACACGATTACCCTGCCGACTGAGGCCATGCGAGAGGCCATGGCCTGCGCGCCATTGGGCGACGATGTGTACGGCGAAGATCCATCGGTCAACCGCCTGCAAGAATTGGCGGCCGAAAAGGTGGGCATGGAAGCCGCACTCTACGTGCCTTCGGGTACTATGGGCAATGCCTGCGCCTTGATGACCCACACCCACTGGGGCGACGAAGTGCTCTTTGAGCAGCAGGCTCACTTGTACTACTGGGAGGCCGGAACCTACGCCTCGCTCGCCGGGCTATCCGCCCGCATCGTGGCTGGCGAGCACGGCGTTATCGCCGCCGACCAAGTACGCGAAGCCATCCGCGCCGACAACCCGCACTTTGCCCCGCTCAAGGTCGTCTGCATCGAAAACACCCACAACAACCACGCCGGCCACGCTTGGTCGGTCGCCGAGGTGGCTGCGGTGAGTACCGCCTGCCGCGAACATGGGCTAAAACTACACGTAGATGGGGCGCGCATTTTTAACGCCGCCATCGCCACCGGGACGACGGTACCAGAATACACTCAGCACGTTGACTCGGTGATGTTCTGCATCTCCAAGGGGCTGAGCGCACCGGTCGGCTCGCTGCTGTGCGGTAGCCGGGACTTTATCGATCGGGCCTATCGGATGCGCAAGCGGCTCGGCGGCGCCATGCGCCAAGCCGGAGTCGTGGCCGCGGCTGGCGTCGTAGCCCTAGAGCAGATGGTAGATCGGCTGGCCGAAGATCACGCAGTGGCGCGGGCATTGGCCGAGGGGCTGGGCGCAATCGAGGGCGTGGAGGTGATTTTCCCACCGCGACCGACCAACATCCTCAAGGTGGATTTTGCGGCCTTGGGCTGGTCGGCGGCCGATCTGGTGGCCCGATGGAAGGCGCGGGGCGTGTTGTGCAATCCGCGTCCGCCGCACGGGGCGCGGCTGGTGGCCAACCGACACGTGAAGTTAGCAGACGTCAAATACGTGGTGGAGACGACCCAAGAAATGGTCGGATAGCCCCTAAGCCGATTCGCTAACAGCCCGTGGCGGGCGAGGCTTTTGCCATGGCCGTCCGCCCGGGCTGGCACATCAACGCCAACCTCCCTCGGGAGACTTGCTCATTCCCACCTCGCTGACGCTCAATGCGGATTGGCCGCTAGACTTGGCCCGCGAGACGCTCTCAGTGTACGAGGATGAGGTCGCGCTGTGGGCGGACTTGGCTGGGACGACGGGCTATTTGCGCTTCTTGATCCAATATCAGGCATGTGACGAGATTCGCTGCCTTCCTCCGGCGGAATTGAGCTGGAGCGTGCTAGCGGCCGTGGCATCATGATCCAACGCGCAGACATCATCGGCTGCGGGATAGGCGAGCCCGAAGCCGCCAAGCTCCTCGCCCAAATCGAAGCCCTCTCCGGCGCGCCGGAAGCACGCTGGCGGGAGGCCGCCCGCTGCATTCTCCGGCCCGATCATCCCTTTGCGCTGCACCAATTGCTCTATCGGGCAATCTACGGCAGCGCGGGCGGCCCGGTGTTTTTCCCCGAGCCAGCAGACATTGAGCACGCGCATATGACAGCCCTGCGGCGCGAGCTCGGTTTGGATTCCCACGCCGCACTCTTTGCGTGGTCGGTTGCAGAGCGAGAGGCGTTTTGGCAGCGGACGGTCGCCCGCTTGGGAATCCGCTTCCGCAAGCCATACGCCCGGCTTCTCGATCTGTCTCAAGGCGTCGAAGCACCGCAGTGGTTTGTCGGATCCGAAATGAACATCGCCGAGAGTTGCTTTCAGGAGCCGGCCGCTCAGACGGCCATTATCTTCCAGCGCGAAGGGGGCCTGCCTGAGCGGATGAGCTTCGGCCAATTAGAAGCCCTGTGCGACCGGGTCGGCGGAGGGTTGCTCGCATTGGGATTTGGCCCCGGCGACCGGATTGCCGTGGCCATGCCGATGACGGCCGAGTCGGTGGCGATCTATCTGGGGATCATCAAGGTTGGTTGCGCGGTGGTGGCGATTGCCGACAGTTTCGCCGCCCCCCAGATGGCCGCTCGGCTGCGGATTGGGGAGGCCAAGGCCGTTTTTACCCAAGACGCGATTTTGCGCGGTGGGCGCGAGTTGCCGCTGTATTCGCGCTTGGTCGCCGCGGAGGCTCCGTTGGCAATTGTATTGCCGGGGCGCGTGGAAGGGTTGGCCGGAGCGTTGCGTCCCGGGGATCTGCGCTGGGACCAATTCTTGCAAGCTGACGCTATATCGGCGGCCGCAGCCTGCGGCCCCGACGAGACGACCAATGTCCTGTTTTCATCGGGCACTACCGGCGAGCCCAAGGCCCTCCCCTGGACGCATGTCAACCCGATCAAGTGCGGAGCAGACGCGCATTATCACCAAGATGTCCACCGAGGCGATGTGGTTGCTTGGCCGACCAATTTGGGCTGGATGATGGGGCCGTGGCTGATTTACGCGGCCTTTTTAAACCGGGCAACGATGGCACTCTACTACGGTACGCCGACCGAGCGGGGCTTTGGGGAATTCGTACAGGCGGCGGGCGTTACCATGCTCGGCGTCATTCCGAGCATGGTGCGGACTTGGCGCAGTACGGGCTGCATGGAGGGAATCGATTTTTCGGCGATTCGAGCTTTCAGTACTACCGGAGAGTGCTCCAATCCCGAGGACATGCACTATCTGATGGCGCTGGCGGGGTATCGGCCCATCCTCGAATACTGCGGCGGCACCGAGCTGGCGGGCGGCTACTTGCTCAGCACGCTGGTCGAGCCGGTCGCCCCCGCGACCTTCAATTCGGCAGCACTGGGAACGGATCTGGTGATTTTGGACGAAGACGGACAGGAGGGTGCAAGCGGCGAGGGCTTTCTGGTGCCGCCCGCCATTGGCATGTCAACGCGGGTGCTCAACCGCGACCACCACGAGGTGTACTACGCGGGCGTACCCAAACGAGACGAAGTGCCACTGCGTCGCCACGGCGACCAAGTCGAGCGGCTGGCCCCGGGCATCTACCGAGTCCATGGCCGAGCCGACGACGCGATGAACCTCGGCGGAATTATGGTGAGTTCCGCCGAGATCGAGCGCGCCTTGAATGCGATGCCGGGCGTGGTCGAGACCGCGGCGATTGCAGTGCCACCGCTAGGGGGTGGGCCGAGCTTGCTGGTGATCTTCGCAGTGCTGGATGAAGCGGACGAACACTTGCAAGATGCCATGCAGCAGACCATCCGCCGGGAACTCAACCCGCTGTTCAAGATTCACGAGGTAGTAGGGGTAGAATCGCTGCCGCGGACCGCGTCGAACAAGGTGATGCGGCGAGTCTTGCGGGAGCGGTATGGAAGGTTCGGCTTGCCTCCGCAGCACCCGCTAGCCGAATAGCTTGAGGGCACCGATTAGGCCCCACGTCGCCGCGTGTAAGGCAATGACCCACCGCAAGAGGCGATCGGTCTTGGCTTCGAACTTGGCCTCAAGTTCCTTGCGCATATCGTGGATGGCTTGGCCATTGGCGTCAATCTTGGTTTCGACGCGGCCTAGGCGGACATCGACTTGCTCGACAATGCCTTCAAGGCGGGCGATGCGTCCTTCGTGATCTAACGGATAGGGCCGCTCTGACGGCGAAGAGGTCTCGGTCATGATCAATGCTCCTTTGACAAGGCTTCAATCAAGACTATACGCTAACCCGGGCAAAATCGCCAGTTCCGCAAAACATGGGCCTTGACGGGAGCGGAACTTTTACGATGGGTACAAGTTGAGAAGCGAAAGGAGCATCCGATGCGACATGGCGTTATTTCTGCTCTGCTGCTGCTAGCGGCGACCCATCCGGCTGAAGCTGGCCGCTACGACGATCCGCGCTTTCTCACCAGCCACCTCGTCTCCGGCGGGGTGCCCAAAGACGGCATTCCCGCTCTAACCAATCCCACCTTCGCGTCGCCGCACGAAGTAAGTTACGTCCAAGAAAACGACGTGGTCATGGGGATCGTCATCAACGGCACACCACGCGCGTACCCGCACAACATTGGCTGGTGGAACGAGATCATCAACGATCGCGTCGGCGATCAGTCGGTCGCCGTGTCTTTGTGCCCGCTCACAGGTACCGGCCAAGTCTTTAACGCCACGGATGACGACGGCGCGCAAATCGAATTCGGGGTCTCCGGGCTGCTGATCAACAGCAACTTGGTCATGTACGACCGGCGCGACGGCGAAACGCTCTACCCGCAGATGATTTACACGGCCATCAACGGCGACCGAGCCGGCGACCGCCTAGTGCTGATGCCCGTGATCGAGACGACGTGGGCCCTGTGGCAGCGGATGTACCCAAATACCACCGTAGTAAAAGCCGCTACGGGCTGGGAGCATTACAACTCGCGCCCCGCTTACAACGAAGGACAATACACCTTCTACCCTTACGGCAACTACCGCACCAGCAACGAGTACCTGATCTTCCGGCCTACTACCAATGGCGGCGCACTCGACCATCGCTTTGAGACCAAGGACCTTGTATTGGGGTTGTGCCGCAACGACCAGACCAAAGCCTTTCCCTTCGCGCGGATGCCCGACGGGGCGGTGATCAACGATCTCGTCGGCAGCGATCCCGTAGTCGTCCTATTCGACGCGGCCTCGCGCACGGCCTTGGCCTACTTCCGCCAACTCGACGACCGGCCATTGAGCTTTTACGGCGTGGAGTCCGAAGGGCCGTTGCCGCTGGAGTTCGTGGATGCGGAGACAGGCTCGCGCTGGAACATGCTCGGCGAAGCCATCGCCGGGCCGCTCGCCGGGCGACGGCTGGCGCAAGTCCCGGCGTACAATGCCATGTGGTTTGCTTGGACCGCTTACTGGCCCGACACGGCGGTTTGGCAGCCGGGTGAGGGGATTCTCAGTGCCGAGGACATCGAGCAAGCCGCAACGGCTGTTGAGGAGGCGTTTGACTCGACGCCGACGAGTTTCGCATTGAACCAAAATTTTCCCAATCCGTTCAACGCGCAGACCCTGATCCAGTACGAATTGCCCGTGGCCGGACCGGTGCGGCTCGGCGTGTTCAACGCGGCCGGGCAGCGGGTGCGCTTGCTGGTAGAAGAACACCAAGCAGCCGGGCTGTACTTACGGCCTTGGGACGGGCGCGACGCGGCCGGGCAGCCGACAGCCAGCGGGACGTACCTGTATAGATTGGAGATGCCCGCGGCAGGGTTTAGCCAGACGCAAAGGATGACGTTGGTGCGTTGATTTTTGAACTGGTTGTCAAGCCTTTTTCCTCATTCCGCGTAGGGCGCGGTTCTCCCTTCCCTCAAACGGCACCTACGGCGAGTTTGTATATACGACCGAATGGCAAGAGTTCGAGTTTTCGTTGGTTGACATGGAGAAGAGTTACTGGGGGTATTATCCCTTGTGGGAGGGGCTGTTAGATGATATTCGACTCGTGTTTGGCTTGGAGGATATGACCGACAGGCCAGCTTCGGCTAAGCCAGCGGGCTTGGAAGTGGATTGGATTGAACTGACTGGAGTCGAGGAGTTGTTACAGGGCGCGTTACCGCGCTAGCAGCGCAGCCAGCGCACCATCGCCTCGGCCATAGCTACCCCAATCCGTTCAACCCGGCGGTCGTGCTTCCCCTCGATTTGGCACAGGACGCGGCGCGAGTGTCGCTGCGGGTGTACGACGTGTTGGGTCGTCGGGTGCGGCAGGTGTGGCAGGGGCCGCTTGGGGCGGGGAGCCATCGGTTTATGTGGAATGGCCGCGACGAGGCCGACAAGGTAGTGGCGGCCGGGGTGTATATCTATCAGGTTGAGGTAGATGGCAGCGTGAAAACCAAGAAGATGACCAAGCTACCTTGAGGGAATGAAACAAACGCAAAACTTTAGGTCCCCCCAAATGGCCCCACGGCGATGTTTTGTCGTGGGGCCTTGTTGTGCGCGGTGATTAGACGCTTTAATTAGGTGGAAACCTCGTAGAGAACTCCCAACAGGATATACAACCGAGCGGATTCAGGAGGAGACCATGAGCAATTTTCTCAGTCGCTATCTACACTGGTTGCACCTGCGGTGGCCCGCCGGCGCGGTCGAGAAGTTGCCGCGCGTGGATGAGCACGGGCAGAGCAATGTCCCCGGGCTGTACATCGTCGGCGACCTAACCGGGATTCCGCTGTTGAAGTTCTCGGCCGATACGGGCGCACGAGCCGTGCAGCACATCGCAGCCGACGCGGCATTCCAGCGCAGCAAGGGGGCGGAAGATGCCTTGGACTTGGCGATTATCGGCGCGGGCGTTTCCGGCATGAGCGCGGCCTTAGAGGCGCGGGCGGCCGGGTTGTCGTTTGTGCTTTTGGAGGCGACCGAGCCGTTTTCCACGCTGGTCAATTTCCCCAAGGGCAAGCCCATTTACACGTATCCCACCGAGATGGAGCCGGCCGGGCAAATCCGCTTTAAGGCCGAGATCAAGGAGCCGCTAATTGAGGAACTGCACGCGCAGACGCTCGCCCAAGGCATTGAGCCGACCCTGGCGCGGGTCGAGCAAATAAAAAAGCGGGGAGACCTCTTTGAATTGGCGATCCCGGGCCAAGAGAACATCAAGGCGCGCCGCGCGATCGTCGGGATCGGGCGCTCGGGCAACTTCCGCAAGCTAAGGGTGCCGGGCGAGAATCTGGCCAAGGTCTTCAACCGTTTGCACGATCCGGTTGACTTCTGCGACAAAGACGTGTTGGTCGTTGGTGGCGGCGACAGCGCCTTAGAGGCGGCCATTGCCATCGCCCAATGCGGCGGGCGCGTGACCATCTCCTACCGCAAGCCCGCGTTTTCCCGCCCCAAGCCCGAAAACGTCGAAAAGCTGAACAGGCTCGCGGCCGATCCAATGGCCGACGTGGCCGTCGATACCCCTTCTTCCGAGCGGGTGACGACCAGCAGCGGAGCCTTTGTGGAGCAGGGCCGCCAAGCCGGATCGATCCGCCTGCTGATGGCCAGCCAAGTGCTGCGCATCGAGGAAGACGCGGTCGCGCTCAAAGACGCCGAGGGCCAGGAACTGAGCCTGCCCAACGACGCGGTGTTTTCCATGATCGGGCGCGAGGCTCCGCTCGACTTTTTCAGACGCAGCCGCGTGGAGATCAACGGCGAATGGCGCCCGGGCCGTTGGCTGTCTTTGGGGTTCATCCTGCTAGCGGCGGTTTTCATCTACCACTGGAAGACCGACGCGGGCATTCCCATCAAGCACTGGTTCCAAGAAGCCAAGCTCTTCCCCTTCAACCTAGCGTCACCATCGGCCGCTCATACTCTGTGGGACACGGCGCAAGTGTCGATGACCCAGCCGAGTTTCTACTACTCGCTGGCCTATTGCCTGTGCGTCGTCCTATTCGGCATACAGCGCATAAAGCGACGGCGCACACCGTACATCAAGGTGCAGACGCTGACGCTGATGGCGGTTCAGTGCATTCCACTCTTTCTGCTGCCCTATGTGTTTTTGCCTTGGGCTGGGTACCATGGCTGGTTCGACGAGGGGGCTTGGCTCCAGCCTATGGCCGACGCCTTGTTCCCCGAGTCGCAATGGGCCGAACACGGGCGCGAATACTGGCGCTCTTTGGGGCTGATCCTCGCTTGGCCGCTGTTCTTTTGGAACGTCTTCACCAGCGAGCCGCTGTGGTGGTGGCTGGCCATTAGCCTAGTGCAGACCTTTGTCATCATACCGCTGATCATCTACTTCTGGGGCAAAGGGGCTTACTGCGGCTGGATCTGCTCATGCGGCGCACTAGCCGAAACCATGGGCGACGCGCATCGGCACAAAATGCCGCACGGCATGGTCTGGAATAAGGTGAACATCGTGGGGCAAGTTGTACTGCTGCTAGCCAGCGTACTGCTCATCTTGCGCCTAGTGGGCTGGGTCTTGCCGCACGACCACTGGATCAACGGGATTTACATGGGGCTATTCTCGGGCAAAGGCGGCAACCTGCCCTTCCCGCTGACTTTTCTCAACTACGTGTGGTCGGTTGACTTGCTGCTGGCCGGTATCTTAGGCGTGGGCCTGTACTGGCATTTCAGCGGCCGGGTGTGGTGCCGCTTCGCCTGCCCGCTGGCCGCCCTGATGCACCTCTACGCCCGCTTCAGCCGCTTCCGCATCCTCGCCGACAAAAAAAAGTGCATCTCCTGCAATGTCTGCACCTCGGTGTGCCACCAAGGCATCGACATTATGAACTTTGCCAACAAGGGGTTGCCCATGGCCGACCCGCAGTGCGTGCGCTGTAGCGCGTGTGTACAGTCTTGCCCGACGGGCGTGCTGGAGTTTGGTCAGATCGACAAAAGCGGCAAGGTGATAAAGACCGACGGGCTAGCGGCCTCGCCAGTGCGGATGCGGGAGGAGTAAACTAACCGCTGGCAAGCGACTGCTCTAGCTGCTGGCAAAACGCCTCGATGACCTTGAGGCGGGCAAAGCGTTTGTCGTTGCCCTCCACCAAGGTCCAAGGAGCGGCGGGCGTGTGGGTGCGCGCTACCATGTCGTCAACAGCGGCCTCGTACTCGTCCCATTTCTCGCGGTTGCGCCAGTCCTCATCGGTGATCTTCCAGCGCTTGTGCGGCGTCACCTGCCGCGACTTAAAGCGCCGCAGTTGCTCGTCCTTGTCGATGTGAATCCAGTACTTGGCCACCACCATGCCGTGGTCTGTTAGCTGCTGCTCGAAATCGTTGATTTCGCCGTATGCCCGCTGCCAAGCGGCTTTGTCGGCAAACCCCTCGACGCGCTCGACCAGCACCCGGCCATACCAACTGCGGTCGAAAATCGCCATCCGACCTGCCCGCGGCAGATGGCGCCAAAAACGCCAGAGATAGTGTTGGGCGTGTTCTTCGTCGGTGGGGGCGGCGATCGGGATAATTTTATAGATACAGGGATTGAGAGCAGCCGTCAGCCGCTGGATGATCCCGCCCTTGCCCGCGGCATCGACCCCCTCGAAAACCAAGACGGTTGAAACGCCTTTGCGGCGCGTCTGCTGAGTCAAGCGATAGAGCCGACCTTGGTATCGCTCAAGCAGGGCTTGATACTCTTTCTTGAGCACCCGCTTTTCCATGTCCAACTGAGTCAACGCATTGGGGGCGGGCGGCCAGTCTGAGCCAACGTGCTTGGAACGGCTCTTTTGGGGGACTAGACGCTGGCGGATGGCGGCGCACACGGCGCGGGCCACCGCCAATGTGTAGTGAGGGTCGCGGCCTTCAACGAGCTGCCAGTGAGCACCGCTGATGTCGGTCTTGTGCAGCAAGCGGTCGGCGGCGCGTTTGAACTCGTCGTAGTACTGCAAGCCCTCTCTTGCGCCCGCAGTCACCCGCCAGCGATTCAGCGGATTTTGCTCCAAGGCCGCAATGCGTTGCTGTCGCGCCTCTTTGCCCAAGTGAATCCACAACTTGATCAGCAGCGCACCATCGACGACGAGCGCGTTTTCAAAGGCCGCAATGCGGTCGGCAGCGCGGTCAAAAGCCTCCTCATCGCGGCGGCCACGCGCCAAGTCGCGCAGCGGGCGGGCGTACCAGCCGTTTAAGTAGATGCCAATGGTGCCCTTCGGCGGCAAGGAAAGCCAATAGCGCCAGTACTCCGGGCGGTCGCGCTCTTCTGCGGACGGTGGGTCAAAAGCGCACACCGCGATGCCGTGGGAGTCCATCCACTGCCTGAGCGCGTTGTGCGCCGCGCTCGTACCTGCGCCGGCAAAACCACCCAAGACGATGAGCGTTGGGAACGGAGCTTGCTGCAACCGCTCTTGAGCCGCGATCAGTTCCGTGCGCAGCTCGGTTTCGAGCTTCTTGTATCGGCTGTTTGAAACGCCGGGCTCCAATTCGTTGGTTGCCATTGATCGCCTTTTTGCGTTGCTCAAAAGTAATAAAAAAATCGCTTCCACGCCTCTTATGGTTAGCCCGCAACCGGCAACGCGCCGATTGCCGCCCACCTAGCAAAGCCGTAGATTTTTGCATCCCTTGGCAAAGGAGCCTTTGGCATGGAAATACTCGGCGGGCCGCTTTTTGGCGTTGCCGGAGCAGGAGAATCGCACGGGCCGGCGATTGTCACCACGGTCTTCGGTTGTCCCCCCGGTCTGTGGGTGGAGCGTGCCCAGATCCAGCACTACCTCGACCGCCGCCGCCCCGGCGGCAACAAGCTGGGCACTCCCCGGCGGGAAGACGACCAAGTGGCTCTGCTGTCCGGGCTCTACTCAGACGACCACGACCAGCTCCTATCCGGCCCAGCACTGCGCCTAAGCGAGAGCGAGACGCCGGTGCCCACCTATAGCGCGGGCTTTACTACGGGCGAGCCGATTGCTGCGGCCGTGCTTTCGGTTGCCAAACGCTCGGGCGACTACCAGCAGTTCGCCGGGCCACACGGCCACGTCCGGCCCGGGCATACCGACTTAGTCAAGCACTACCAATCGCGGGGCTTTGTCGATGTGCGCGGCGGTGGGCGTTCCAGCTATCGCTCGACCATCTCCGACGTCATCGGCGGCACCATTGCTCGCCTCTATCTAGCCGAGCACTTTGGCACCGCCATTTTGTCTTCGATCTGCCAAGTTGGGTCGTTGGAGACGGGCATTTCCCTAGCGGCGCGAGTCGCCGAGCTAGTCGAAGCCGGGGGGCAGCCTCTGTCGCCCGCAACATGTGCCGCCCTCGAAAGCGAATTGGAGCGCGGGCCGCTCCACGCGGTGGATGCGGATTTCGCTCATCGAGCAGCCAAGCTGATTGCCAAAACCCGCAAAGAGCAAGACTCCGTCGGCGCGGCACTCGAAGTAGTGGCCGTCAACGTGCCGCCCCTCGTCGGCGAGCCTCTGTATCAGAGCTTGAAGTTGCGCCTGATGGGCAGCCTCGGCGGACTACACGCCGTACAAGCCTGCGAAATAGGTGCGGGGTGCTCCGTCTCAGCGCGGCGTGGTAGCCAAAACAACGATCCCATCCGCCAAAACGGCTACCAGCGCAACAGCCACGGCGGCTTGCTCGGCGGCGTGACCACGGGTATGCCGCTCGTCTGCCGCTTGAGTTTCAAGCCCACGGCCACCATCGCCCAGCCCCAAGATTCCGTGCGCAAGGACCTCGAAGAAATCGAGTTCCAACTCGCCAAGGGCCGCCACGACCCCTGCGTGGGCGTACGCGCTGGCGCGACCCTAGAGTCGCGGCTGGCCATCGAGCTGATGAACGCCGTACTCATGCACCAAGCGCGCAGCATGGATGCGGAAAACTTCAAACTCTTCTGATTCTTTCAGCCTCTACAGCTCACAACGCGGGCATCTCTACGCCCAGTTCCGCCGCCACTTTGCCGATTTCATCCCAAGTAGGTTGGGGCAAATCAATGCCTTCGACTAGCAGCCGCGCTCTAGTCTGCTGTTCGATTTCGCCGGGCGCATAGACTTTTTCAAACCCAGGCAAAGGGCGAGCCGAGCACACCCACTCGGCCATCGCTTCGACTTCGCGCTCGTATGAATCCAAAGCGATAAAGTCCTCGATATTGATCGCCAAGACCATGATCCCGTTACCGCCGCGGCCACCTTCTTTCGTGCAACCAGCATGGGAGAGCGGCCCCACCAACATTTCCACCATCATCGCCAGTCCGCTGCCCTTGTGTCCAAACTGTAGGCCGCCCAACGGCAAGACGCCGGTGCCTTCGGCGTCGTCTAAATAGCGCTGGGCATCGGTGACGGGCTGGCCTTCCCGATCTATAACCCAACCCTCGGGCATCGGCTCTTGGCGGATGTTCTTCTGGACGATTTTGCCACCGGCCACGACGGTCATGGTCATATCGAGCATGAACGGCGGACCATGCTGGCGCGGGGCGGAAAAAGCGATCGGCTCAGGGCGCAGACGGCGGTCAGCCGAGCCGAAGGGCGCGAGAAACAAGCCGCCGCCATTGAGCCAAACCATGCCAATCATGCCCTGCGCGGCGATCCGTGGCGGATAGTCGCCGAGTCGGCAGATATGGGTGATGTGGTTGAGGCCGACAAAGCCGAAGGTGGAGTTTTGGGCTTTTTCAACGGCAATGTCGAGGGCGCGATTGACCGCGACGATGCCGTTGGCTCCCTTGCCGTTGATGATCCTCAGCACAGGCGTGTCGCGCACGACTTGGGTCTCTTCCCAGCGGACGTAGTTGTTTTGCATCCCGCGGGCATAGCCGGAGACTAGCCAAGTGCCGTGCGAGTCGTGGCCGTGGAGGTGGCTTTCGACGACGTGGTCGGCGACGATGCGGGCGTCATCAGCCGGGATGCCAGTAGCGGCAAAAATGCGGTGGCAGAGGTCTTTGAGGACGTCGTGTTGGACTACGGGCATGGAACGCTTCCTTGGATTTAGTTGTAGTGAACGGGCAGGGCTTACGAGGCGTGCTTTTCCATCAGCTCGACGAAGTAGCTAAACAAATGGAAGCTGTCGCGTGGACCCGGCGAGGCTTCTGGGTGGCACTGGATGGAAAAAATGGGTAACTCCTTGTGGTGCAGGCCCTCGACGCAGTTGTCGTTGAGGTTGAGGCGAGTGATTTCGAGACAATCGGGCAGCGAGCCGGCCGCAAGGCCCCAGCCGTGGTTTTCAGCGGTGATTAGAATCCGGTCGCTGGCGCGTTCCTTGATCGGCTGATTGGCTCCACGGTGCCCGAACTTGAGGCGGTAAATTTCCGCGCCAAAGGCCAAGCCGACAATCTCATGGCCCAAGCAGATGCCGAAGATCGGCTTCTTGCCAATGAGGCCCTGGCAAGTCGCGATCGCGTAGTCGAGGGGCCGGGGATCGCCCGGGCCGTTGGAGAGAAAGACGCCGTCCGGCTCCAAGGCCAAGACCTCGTCGGCCGTGGTTTTAGCTGGCACGACCGTTACCTTGCATCCTGCGGCGACCAAGCAGCGGACGATATTGCGCTTGATCCCGTAGTCGAGGGCGACGACGTGGAAGCGCGGGGCTTCGGGGCTTTCGACGTAGGGCACCGAGCAGCTAACGGCGGCGACCATGTCCACACCGACAAGCCCCGGCCAAGTGCGCGCCTTTTCGACCAAGCTGTCCGGGTCGAGATCGGTGGTGGAAATGGCAGCGTCCATCACGCCCTCAATGCGCACTCTGCGCGTCAACTCGCGGGTATCGATGCCCTCGATGCCGAGTACGCCGTGCTCTTCGAGATAGTCAGGCAAGCTCTGGCGCGCCCGCCAGCTACTCGGCAGGCGAGCGCATTCTTTCATCAGGAAGCCGCGAACTTGGGGCCGCACCGATTCGTCGTCTTCCGGTGTGACCCCGTAGTTGCCTATGAGTGGGTACGTCATGGTGACGATCTGACCGGCATAGGAAGGGTCCGTGAGAATTTCCTGATAGCCGGTCATGCTGGTATTGAAGACCATTTCGCCGAGGCACTCACCCCCTCGACCCAGGGCACGGCCCTCAAAGACGGTGCCGTCTGCGAGCGCAACGAGCGCTTTCATCTTCCGTGGATACTCCTTTTTGAACGGGTTTAACAGCGGGCAAAAAAGACGCGGCGAATAGGCCGCTCATTCCGGGGCTGAGTCGGTCAGGTCTTGGCGCTCCTGCCGGGCGCGCTCTTGCATATTGACGGCCGGATCGAATTCACCGACGATTTCCCGACCGACGATTTCTTCAATCACGTCCTCCAAAGTGACAATGCCGGCAAAGCCACCGTATTCATCAACGACAGCAAAAAGGTGCTCGCGCCGCTGGATGAATTCTTCGAGTAGGCGACTAGCCCGCGCCGATTCAGGTACCGAATGGATCGAGCGACTCACCTCAGAGAGCTTAGCGTGGCCGCGGCCATCGGCCAAGGCACTGAACGCATCGCGCCGCAGCACCAAGCCGACGATGTTTTCCCGCTCTTCCTGATAGAGGGGCACCCGGCTGTGGTCCCAGCTACCGGACTGTTCTCGAGCATCGGCCAAGGTCAAGTCGCGGTCGAGGCAGTGTACTACCGTGCGCGGGGTCATAATATCGCGCGCCCGCAATTCGTCGAGCTTGAGGATGTTTTGGATGACGCGCTCTTGATCGTGCGAAATGGCCCCGGCGTGGCGGCTCATCCGCGCGATAATCTCAATCTCTTCTGGCACGATCGCGGGCACGTCGGGATCCCCAGCGGCGATGAGCCGAACGATGAATTTGTTGAGCCAGATAAAGGGCGCGAACAGCCATACCATCCATTGGATCGGGCGCGCTATAAACCGAGCGAGAACGCGGGCGTGTACCACGCCGACCGTCTTGGGAAGAATCTCCGTAAAGATGAGTACTGCCAGCGAGAAGACGATAGTGAAATACGTCTCCGGCGTCTGCGGAAACACGCCGACAAAGGCGGCCCCAGCGATGGTGGCACCGCCGGTATGAGCCAAGGTATTCAGCGTGAGAATCGCCGAGATGGGGCGCTGGATATCCGCGTGCAATTTCTTGAGGATTTTGCCCGAAGTGCGCCCTTGGCCGGCCAGCATTTCGATCTGACTAGCGGGCAGCGAATAGAGCGCTGCTTCCAAGAGCGAACAAACGCAGGATACGACGAGAACGACGCTGACGGCTAGGGTCAGCTCAAATTCAGGGGTCATAGACGCCGGGAAATGTAACAAAGAGAGGGACTCCCGCGGGGAATCCCTCTCCAATGGACTGCGATGTCTTGCTCAGGAGCCGCTATTCCACGTGCTCACTAACATGCTTGGTCAGCTGAAACATGCTCACTTGACTCGCGCCGCCGAAGACAGCTTGCAGCTTATCGTCGGCATTGATCATGCGCTTGTTCTCTTGGTCTTGCAGACCATTCTTCTTGATATACGCCCAAATTTTCTTGGTGATCTGAGTACGCGGCAAGGGCTTGTTGCCGACTATGGCCCCAAGGGCGGCATCCGGCTGCAAGGGCCTCATAAAAGCAGGATTGGGCTTGCGCTTCGCCTTCTTCTCGGCGACAACCTTCTTCTTAGGAGCAGCAGCTTTCTTCTTAGCCATGAAAAATTCTCCTTTGGCTGTAGGGGGGTGTTTGAGATTGGGTTTGTCGGCCTCTTCCGCCTCGTGAAAGTTTGAGGCCGATTCTACCCGTTTTGTGCAGCTACAAATTAATCTTTTCAATATAGTACGAGGGCAGTATAAGTCAAGCAAAAATGTAGCTTTTTCATAGAGAAAAACGCTCTCATTAGGGGCGTTTGACATAGTTTGCGAAAACGGTCATTTTAATTTTGAACTTGGGATTTGTCGCATTTTGTGGTCTAAAAGTTGATGATCGAAAAAAGCAAATTGGGGTTTGTAGGTACCGGCAACATGGGCCGGGCACTGATTGAAGGTTTGGTTGGTCCGCTTCCGGCGGGTCAGATAACCGCGGCCGACATTAGGCCAGAAGCCCTCGAAGGGTTGTCGGCGTTGGGCGTCCACACCAGCGCGGACTCGGCAGATGCGGTTCGCGGTCAGGACTTGGTGATTTTGGTCCTCAAGCCGCAAATGGCTGCGCCCGTATTGAAGGCGCTATCCACGCATTTTAGCACCCAGCAGATCGTCGTCTCGCTCATGGCCGGCGTATCGACCGCCCGGCTCGAAGAGCTACTGCCCGCGCCACTGCCCGTGGTGCGCGTCATGCCGCAGACGCTCGTGCGGGTGCGGGGTGCGGCTTGCGCGCTCTGCGCTGGTCGAGCGGCCAGCGCAGCACAGATGGAGCAAGTGCGCGCACTGTTCGACCTAGTCGGCACAACAGTCGAAGTCGCCGAAAGTCTCATGGACGCCGTTACCGGGCTTTCCGGTAGCGGCCCAGCTTGGGCTTACACGGTCGTCGAAGCACTCGCCGACGGCGGCGTACGCGCCGGGCTGCCGCGCGAAACCGCATTAACACTCGCCGCACAAACTTTGCTCGGTGCCGCGCGCCTCGTACTCGAAAGCGGCGAGCATCCGGCCGTGCTCAGGGACCAAGTTACTTCGCCGGGCGGGACTACGGCCGCTGGGCTACACAAGCTAGAAGAAAAGGGCCTGCGCGACGCTCTGATCAGTGCCGTGCTAGCCGCAGCCGAGCACTCCGCTGAGCTAGGGCAATCGTGATTGCAGTCATCGACTACGGCATGGGCAATCTGCGCAGCGTCCAGAAAGCGTTCCAATTCCTTGACTATGAAGCCAAGATCGTCGAAACCCCCGAGCGTCTAAGCGCGGCCACCCATCTCGTATTGCCCGGCGACGCAGCCTTTGGCGATGCCATGCACAACTTGCAGGTCGCCGGTTGGGATGCGGCCATCGCCGAGGGCCTCGCGGCAGACAAACCTTTCTTGGGCATCTGCTTGGGATTGCAGCTCATGTTCGAGGAAAGCGAGGAAATGGGGCGGCATCGCGGGCTCGGAATCCTGCCGGGCAAATGCGTGCGTTTCCCGCCTGCCGAGCGAGTGCCACAGATCGGCTGGAACCGAATCGCCATCCAGCGCAAAGTGCCCCTCTTGGCGGGCGTACCCGAGGGCAGTTTTTTTTATTTTGTCCATTCGTACTACGTGGAAAACAAAAACAAAGACGATTGCGTCGCCACGACTGACTACGGAATTGATTACACCTCGATCGCCGGAAGCGGTCGCATCTTTGGCGTGCAATTTCACCCAGAAAAGAGCCAAGTTCACGGCTTGCGCCTTCTCGACAACTTCGCGCGCCTGCGCTGAAGAGCTATGCTTGCCAAGCGAATTATTCCCTGTCTGGATGTCAAAAACGGCCGCAATGTGCGCGGGGTGCGCTTTTCAGCCGATCGCGACGCTGGCGACCCGGTCGAGCTCGCCGCGCGCTACGACGCCGAAGGCGCAGATGAACTCGTCTTCTACGACATCACGGCTTCAGCCAATGGCCGCGCCATCGTCCTAGACCTCGTGCGCCAAGTCTCCGAGCGAGTCTTTATTCCCCTAATGGTCGGCGGCGGTATTCGCACCTTTGCGGACGTGCGCCACATTCTCAAGACCTGCGCCGATAAGGTCTCGATCAACTCGGCCCATGTGCATTCGCCGGAAATCATCAACCAAAGCGCGGAGAGCTTCGGCTCGCAGTGCATTGTCGCGGCTATTGACGCACTCAGGCGTCCGGCCGTGCCCGGCGAGCCGCCATCGTGGGAGCTGTACATCAACGGGGGGCGCAAAGCCACCGGCATTGACGCTTTAGAGTGGGTGGAGGCTCTCGTCGATCGCGGAGCGGGCGAGTTGGTACTCAACAGCATCGACGCCGACGGGACGCGCACTGGATACGACCTCGAGCTAAACCAAGCCGTGGCGCGCCGCGTAGATGTACCCATCGTCGCCTCGGGCGGTGCCGGCAATCTCGACCACATCTACGAGGTGCTGACTGCGGGCGAAGCCAGCGCGGCGCTGGCGGCTTCCATCTTCCACTTCCAGCATTACTCGATCCCCGAAGTCAAGAGCTTTCTGCGCGAGCGCGGGGTTGCGGTGCGCCAGTGACCGAGGCAACCGAAGTCTCGCGGCCAGCACGGATGAGCGAGGTGCAGCGGCTGGTCGTCAAAATCGGCAGCAGCGCCCTGACCACTCGGTGCCACAAGCTCGACGACGCGGCCGTCAGCCAGCTCGTCGAAGACGTAGCTGAACTGCGCGCGCAGGGCTTGGAGGTGGCGATTGTCACCTCGGGAGCGGTGGCCGCGGGCATGGGGCGGCTGGAGTTGGACAGACGCCCAGACAACATCGCCCAGCTACAAGCGCTCGCCGCCATCGGCCAAGTGCTGTTGATGGATACCTACAAGGACAAATTCCACCGCCGAGGCGTGCCCATCGGCCAAGTGCTCTTAACCGCCGAGGACATCCTCGGCGACCGCCATCGCTACGTAAATCTCGAAAACACCTTCCGCAACCTCTTTGCCTATGGGGCCGTGCCTCTAATCAACGAAAACGACAGCGTCGCCGTTGCCGAACTCCGGCGTCAGCTCGGAGAAAACGACATGCTCGCCGCTTATGTGACGAACCTGATCCGGGCGGACATGCTGGTCATGTTTTCGGATGTCGAGGGGCTTTACCACGCCTTCGGTCCGCACGGCCCCGAAGGAACGCTAGTAAACCACATAGACCAAGACAGCCTCGACCTAAAGGGGATGATTGGTCGCTCGCTCGACGGGCGCGGCAGTGGGGGCATGGCGACTAAACTGCGGGCCGCTCGGCTGTTAATGGCCTGCGGCGAAATGGCCGTCATCGCGCACGGGCGCAAACACCGCTTGCGCCACATCCTCGCCGGCCGCGAGCAAGGGACGCTCTTTTTGCCGGCTGGCCGCAAGCTCAACAGCCGACATCGCTGGATCGGTTTTGCCAGCCAGTGTCGCGGCAGCGCGGTGATCGACCGCGGTGCCCAACGCGCCATCGCCGAACAGGACAAAAGCCTGCTTCCGGTGGGGGTCGTCTCCTGCGAAGGCGAGTTTGACGCGGGCGACGTGGTGCAGGTGCTTGGCGCGCGCGGCGAGAAGTTGGGGCGGGGCTTGTGCCGTTATTCAGCCCCTGAACTGCGCCGCATATTGGGCATGAGCTCGCCCGAAGTCACAAGCGCGCTGGGCCGCCCCGCTCAAGCGGTCATTCACCGCGACGACCTCGTCTTATTCTAAAACCGACGTGACTAAGACAGCCAAGATCTTGCTGATCGCCTTCCTCGCTTTGGTGGCGTACATAGCCTTTGGCAACGGGCGATTCTACAAGGTGTGGCAAAAGGAGAAAACCCTTGCGGAACTCAAAGCCGAGGTGAAACAACTAGAAGCCGAAACAGACAGCTTGCGCCAAGTGCTAAAACTACTCGAAAGCGACATCGACTTCATCGAAAGAGTCGCGCGCGAAGATCTCGGCTTGGTCAAGCCGGGCGAGGTGGTCATTCCCCTGCCGACGGAAGAAGGCCCGTGACGCCATGCCACGCACCATCGTCAAAACGCGCGCCATCGTCCTGCGCACCATGCGCATGGGCGAGACCAGCAGCCTAGCGACCTTGTACGCTCAGGAGCACGGCAAACTCAAGGTCGTGGCCCGGGGTGCTCGCAAGCCCAAGAGTCGGTTCGGTGCCGCGCTCGGCTTGATGAGTGAGGTCCAAGCCGTCTGCTACGTCAAAGAGACCCGCGACCTGCAAACCTTGAGCGAATGCACCCTGCTCAAACCAGCGCCCGACTTATCGCAAAGCCTGGAGCGACTCTCCTTTGGCAGCGCCGCCTGCGAGCTCGTGGATCGCCTAACGATCGAAGGGGAAAGCAACCCCCGGCTCTACCAGTGCTTATCGGGCGTGTTGCACGGGCTGGCCGAAGTGGAGCCAGAGCAGGTCGAAGCGCTGTTCTGGTACTTCCAGCTCCGCGCTGCCGCGGCCCTCGGCTACCGCCCGGAGTTGTGCCACTGCATTAGTTGTCAACGCGAGCTAGTCGGCCCCTCGTCGTGGTTCAGCGCAGCCCTCGGAGGTGGCCTGTGCGCGACCTGTGGCCCGGGGCATGGAGTGCGCTTAGCACCGCGCAGCTTGCGCTTTCTCGCCGTCCTCCAAGGTCTTAGGACCTACAGCAAGGATGCGCTCCCCCAAGCCCCTTCCCAGCGCGGAGAGATCCGCATGGCTTTGCGCGGCTTTCTAGAGTACCACGGGGGCGAGCACAGCCGACTCAAATCGCTCGATTTTCTCGATGGCCTCACCGTCTAACGTACTGGAGATTTTCATGTCCGACGACGCAATGGAAAAACTAGTATCCCTGTGCAAGCGCAAAGGTTTTATCTACCAAAGCTCGGAAATCTACGGCGGCCTCAACGGCTGCTGGGATTACGGCCCGTTGGGCGTCGAGTTGTTGCGCAACATCAAAGAGGTCTGGTGGAAGGCCATGACCTACCGAGAGGACGTAGAGGGCCTTGACGCCAGCATCCTCATGAATCAGCGGGTGTGGGAGGCATCCGGCCACGTCGATAGCTTTACCGATCCCATGGTCGAAGATCGCAAGACCAACGAGCGCTTTCGGCTCGACCAACTTCTCGAAGAAAACGGCATCGACGCAACCGGCCTGAGCGCCGAGGAGATGGGCGCACGGCTGCGCGAACACAACATTAAAAGCCCCAAAGGCAACGAACTGAGCGACCCGCGGCAATTCAACCTGATGTTCAAGACCTTCGTCGGTCCGCTCGAAGACGACAGTGCGCGGGTCTTTCTCCGCCCGGAGACAGCGCAGGGCATCTTCGTCAACTACCTCAACGTGCAGGCGGCGACGCGCCAGAAACTGCCCTTTGGCATCGCCCAGATCGGCAAGGCATTCCGCAACGAGATCAACACCAAGAATTTCCTCTTCCGCACGCGGGAATTTGAGCAGATGGAGATGCAGTACTTCGTCGCGCCGGGCACCCAAGACGAGTGGTTCGACTATTGGCGCGAGGAGCGCTGGAAGTGGTTTGCACAAATCGGCCTGCCCGAGCGCAAGTTGAGCTGGCGCGAACACCAAGGCGACGAACTAGCCCACTATGCCCGCGCCGCCTTCGACGTCCAGTACGAGTTTCCCTTTGGCCCGGGCGAGATCGAGGGCATCCACAATCGCGGCGACTACGACCTGTCGCAGCACGAAAAATTCTCGGGCAAACAGCTCAAGTACTTCGACGAGGAGCAGCGCACCAAGTTCGTGCCCTACGTCGTAGAAACCTCCATAGGAGCTAGCCGCACGCTAATGGCCTGCCTAGTCGAAGCATACCACGAGGAAGCGGTCCGGGGTGAGACCCGGGTGGTAATGCGCTTTCACCCGCGCATTGCGCCGCTCAAAGCAGCGGTGTTGCCCCTCGTCAAGCGCGACGGCATGCCTGCCATCGCCCGGCAAATCGCCGAGAACCTCCGGCCTTACATGCGGGTTTTTTACGACGAAGGCGGCGCGATCGGGCGGCGCTACCGGCGCATGGACGAGGTGGGGACGCCGTTCTGCCTAACGGTCGATTCGGACACCCTAGCGGACCAGACCGTCACCGTGCGCACGCGCGATACCATGGCCCAAGAGCGGGTGTCCATAGCCGAGCTTCGCACCCACCTTGAGAGCCGCATGGACGCTTGGCAAATCCCTTGACCCCGTAGCATAAATCCTGATATTATCCTTCGCGCTTGGACTATAACCCACCTCAAGCGCAGACTTTCGCATTGCGATGCAGTAGCCGGTATCGCGAAAGTGGCGGAACTGGTAGACGCGCTAGATTTAGGATCTAGTGCCCGAAAGGGCATGGGGGTTCGAGTCCCCCCTTTCGCACCAAAAATAAACGAGCGCATGGCCGGCGATTTGGCGGTGCGCCCTAGCTCTGGTAGGATTGCGTTTCGTGAAAACACAGGTCACCGAGAAAGGTCAGTGGGGACGCGAGCTCGCCGTTGAAGTCGAAGCCGCACGCATTGACGACGCCGTCAACAAGGCCCTGCGTCGCTACCAAAAGCGGCTGGACATCCCAGGCTTCCGCAAGGGCAAAGCACCGCTCAGAATCGTCGAGGCCCGCTTCGGCAGTTCCATTCGAGGCGAAGTTCTCGACGATCTGCTCCCCTCACTGCTAGAAGAAGCCACCCACGAGGCGGGCCTGCGACCAGCCGCGCCACCCAAAATCTCCCAACTCGCCCACGAGCCGGGAGGCAACCTGACGTTCACAGCCGATCTCGACATCTGGCCTGAGATCAAAGCCGAGCACTACGAAAAACTCGCCGCCACCCGCGTGGTTCACGAGGTAGCCGACGCGGAAATCAGCGAGCATCTAGAAGCGTTGCGCCGCCGCCACGCCACCGAGCAAGTCGTCGAGCGACCGCTGGCCAACGGCGACGTGCTCGTCGCGGACTTGCAGCGGCTCGACGACAGCGGCTTGCCCGTCATTGGCGACAAATACGAAAAGCGCCACATCCTCATCGGCGACGAAAACGCCCCCAGCCCCGAGTTTGAAGAGGCACTCGTCGGCATGGGTGCGGGCGAAGAGCGCCGGGTCCGCTTCGCCTACCGCGAGGACCTAACCGACGAACAGCTCGCCGGCCAGACCGCGCACTTCGCAGTGGCAGCCCACGAAGTGCGCGAGCGCACTCTGCCCGAACTCGACGACGAATTCGCCAAAGATCTCGGCGAACAGTTCCAGGCCCTCGGCGACTTGCGCCAGCACCTCAGCGAGCAGATCCAACAGCGCTGGGAATACATGGCCCAACAGCGTCTGCGCAGCGAGTTGATCAACCAGCTCATCCTAAAAAACGACTTTGAACTGCCCGAGAGCATGGTCGATAACTACCTCAACTCGCTCGAACGAGAGCATGCCAACCTCGACCACAGCGACGAAGAGCGCGACCAAGCCTCGCGCCAGCTCAAGAGCTATCTGCTGCTTGAAAGCGTACGCCAACAAGCCGGGGTCGAGGTAACAGACGAGGAGTTAGCCCAATTCGCCGCCGAGCGCGCTGGCACCCAACCGGCCGACTCCCAGAACGCGGAGGAACTGCGGCGCGAGTTGGAAGAGCAAAAAGTCATCGAGTTGCTCATCGCCAAAGCCGACATCAAAGAAGAAAAGGTATAAATCATGTCGCTGATTCCAATGGTCATCGAACAGACCGGCCGCGGAGAGCGCTCATACGACATTTACTCGCGGCTGCTCAAGGAGCGCATCATATTCGCCGGCACTCCGATCAACGACGCGATCGCCAATCTCATCATCGCCCAGATGCTCTTTCTCGCTTCGGAAGATCCCAAAAAGGACATCGCGCTCTATCTCAACACCCCCGGCGGGCTGATTTCGGCGGGCATGGCCATCTACGACACCATGCAATACGTGGCCGCCGACATATCCACGATCTGCATCGGCCAAGCGTCCAGCATGGGAGCCATACTGTTGGCCGGCGGCACCAAGGGCAAGCGCCAAGCTCTACCCAACGCCCGCGTCTTGCTGCACCAGCCCATGGGCGGAATTGGCGGTCAAGCAGCCGACATGGAGATCCACGCCCGCGAGATCATCGCCATGCGCCAGCAGATCAACGAGGTTCTAGTCGAGTGTACTGGCCAGCCGCTGGCGCGCATTGAGCGCGACACCGAGCGCGACTTTTTTATGTCGGCCGCAGAAGCCGTCGAATACGGCATTATCGACGCGATCATCGCTCCATCGAGCGTCGAGGTAGCCGCTTCCCCCGCATAGGAGCTTGTTTTGCGCCGTCGGCCTCCCCAAAGCGATCCGCGCTGCTCGTTCTGCGGGCGCAGCCACAACCAAGTTGACAAGATCATAACCGGCCCCCAGGTCCACATCTGCAACGAGTGCGTCAAGCTGTGCAACGACGTCTTAGTCGAGGAGCGGCAAAAGACCCTCCCCTGGGAGACCGCCGAGATGCCCAAGCCGACCCAAATCAAGGATTTCCTCGACGAATACGTCATCGCCCAAGAGCGGGCCAAGAAGATTCTCGCGGTCGCCGTGTACAATCACTACAAGCGCATCCGCACCAAAGTCGACTTAGACGAGGTGGAGCTCGAGAAAAGCAACGTAATGCTCATCGGCCCCACCGGCACCGGCAAGACCGAACTGGCCAAAACGCTGGCAAAATTCCTACAAGTCCCCTTCTCCATTGCCGACGCCACCATTCTCACCGAGGCTGGCTACGTGGGCGAGGACGTGGAGAATATCCTCGTGAGCCTTTTGCAAGCGGCCGACTACGACGTGCCCCGCGCCGAAAAGGGCATCCTCTATCTCGACGAGGTCGACAAAATTGCCCGCAAGAGTGCCACGCCTTCGGTTGGCCGCGACGTGTCGGGCGAGGGCGTGCAGCAAGCGCTGCTCAAAATTTTAGAGGGCACCACCGCCAACATCCCGCCCAAGGGAGGCCGCAAGCACCCTGAGCAGCCGATGATTCAGATGAACACCCGCAACATTCTCTTCGTCTGCGGCGGAGCCTTTGAGGGGCTAGACAAGGTCATCAGCCAACGGATCGGCAAGCGTACCATGGGCTTTGGAGCCGACCGGGACGACGAACCCCACGCCAACGCCGAGGACATATTGCCGCTGGTGCAGCCCGAAGATTTGCTCGCCTACGGCATGATCCCCGAATTTGTCGGTCGCGTACCAGTAATCACCACCATGGACGAGCTCGCTGAGGGCGACTTGTTCCGCATCCTCACCGAGCCGCACGACGCCATCATCAAGCAGTCGCAGCGGCTCTTCGCCATGGACGGAGTCGAGGTCGAGTTCACCGAGGACGCCCTGCACAAGATAGTGGCCCTGACCGTTCACAAGGGCACAGGTGCCCGCGGTCTGCGCTCCGTTCTAGAGCAGGCCATGATGGACATCATGTTCGACATTCCCTCTCAGGAAGGCGTGACGCGCCTGCAAGTTACGGGTGAGATGGTCGAGCGCGGGATTGAGCAGTATAGCTACGAAGACGAAGAGATCCAGCGCAAACGCGCCTGATCGCCAAGCCCTAGCGATGCGCTTTTCTTCGGTCGAATTCAAAATTGGCGCCGTCCGCATGGCCGATCTGCCCAAGGACGGCTTGCCCGAAATCGCCTTAGTGGGCCGCTCCAACGTCGGCAAGTCTTCCCTGATCAACAGGTTAGTACAGCGCAAGAAGCTGGCGCGCACCAGCACCGTACCCGGCAAGACCCAGCAGCTAAACTACTATCTGGCCAACGAGCAGTTCTACTTAGTCGATCTACCTGGTTACGGGTACGTGCGCGGCGGCATGGGCTTGCGCTTGCAGTTAGGCCAGCTCATCCGCCGCTACATGGCCAATCGCGCCGCATTGTGCGCGGTGTTGCAGCTCATCGACGCCCGGCACGGCCCCACCGACTTGGACCGGCAGATGATCGACCATTTGCGCGGCCTCGATAAGCCCTTCCTGCTGGTTTTTACCAAAGCGGATAAACTGTCGCGCAACAAGCTACAGCTCTTATTCGACCAGCTCGATGCCCAAGGATCGCTCGCCGGCCTTTCCTTTGTGCCGTTCTCGGCGGTCAATGGCCGCGGGCAGGACGACATTACAGGCTGGATCGCCGAGGCGTTAGCTGGCAACCCAACCTAAAGAGGACCATTGAAAGTACTGATTAGCGACAAGATGGACTCCCGCTGCGTCGAGATTCTCGAAGCCAACGACGAGGTCGCAGTAGATGTGCGCAGTGGATTGTCGCCGAGTGCGCTCCTAGACTGCATCGGCGGCTACGAAGGACTCGTCGTGCGCAGCGCGACCAAAGTGACCGCCGAGGTGCTCGCGGCCGCGCCGCGCCTCCGGGTCATTGGTCGCGCCGGCACCGGCTTCGACAACATCGACGTGGAGGCTGCAACGCGCCACGGCGTTATCGTCATGAACACGCCGGGCGGCAATTCCCTATCGACCGCCGAGCACACCTTCGCGCTCATAGCCTCTCTGGCGCGGCACATCCCACAGGCGACATCCTCGCTCAAAAAGGGGCTGTGGGAACGGAGCCAATTCATCGGCGTAGAGCTAGCGGGCAAGACCCTCGCCGTGATCGGCTTGGGCCGGGTGGGCCGGGAGGTCGCCACGCGCGCCGCGGCCTTTCGCATGAAGGTCCTCGGCTACGACCCCTACATCGGCCAAGAGATGGCCCTCTCCTACGGCGCCCATCTGGCATCCCTCGACGAAATCTACGCGACCGCCGATTTCATCACCGTCCACACCCATCTCAGCGACCAGACCCGACACCTGATTTCCGACGCCCAGATCGCGCAGTGCAAAGACGGGGTTTATCTAATCAACTGCGCCCGTGGCGGCATCATCGACGAAGCCGCTCTCCTGCGCGGCTTACACTCGGGCAAGGTCGCTGGCGCCTCCTTAGATGTCTTCGAGGAAGAGCCGCCAACCCTCGTGGATCTCTTGGTTGACGACCGCGTGATCTGCACACCGCACTTGGCCGCCTCCACCAAGGAAGCGCAAGCCAATGTCGCCTTGGAGGTGGCCGAGCAGGTCGGCGATGCGCTGATGGGCCGCGTCATTCGCAACGCGGTCAACGCCCCTTCGGTCGATCCCGAAATCCACGGCAGACTACAGCCCTACCTCTTGCTGGCCGAGCGGCTAGGACGCCTGCAAGCTCAGCTCGGCGAAGGGCAGCTAGAGCGCATCACCATCGAATACCAAGGCGCGGTCACCGCCTACCCGACCGCGCCGCTGACCTCGGCCGTGCTCAAGGGCATCATGGGGACCATCTCGGACGCGGCCGTCAACGTGGTCAATGCGCTGCTTTTCGCGCAGGAGCGCGGCGTGCAAGTCGATGAGCGGACCAGCAGCGAGCACGAGGACTACGCCAGTCTCATCACCGTAGTGTACCACACGAGCGCGGGACAGCGCCTACTCGCGGGTACGCTCTTCGGCAAGAGCGAGCCGCGCCTCGTCCACTTCGACGAGTACATTTTCGACGCCGTTCCAGAGGGGCACATGCTCTTTTACATCAACGACGATGTCCCGGGCATCATCGGCCAAATCGGCACGGTCATGGGCAACCACCATGTCAACATCGCCCAAATGTCGTGCGGACGTCGCCAAATGGGCGGCCAAGCCTTGACCATCCTCAACGTCGATGACCCAATCACCACCGACGTAGTTGACGATATTCTCGCTCGGGAGTACATCTCCTGGGCCAAACAAGTCAGTCTTTAAGCACGGGAGTACGCAATGCCCGCAAAAATAGTATTAGGAGCGCAGTGGGGCGACGAAGGCAAGGCCAAAATCGTCGATTACCTCACGTCCGCTGCCGACGTGGTAGTGCGCTATCAAGGAGGAGCCAACGCCGGTCACACGGTCGTCACCGGCGGCGCCGAGTTCGTCTTCCACACCATTCCCTCGGGCATCATGCACGAGGGCAAAGTCTGCGTGGTGGGCAATGGGGTGGTCGTCGATCCGGCCATCATGCTCGCCGAGATCGCCGCGTTGGAGGCCAAGGGCTTTTCAGTGGCCGACCGCTTCTTCCTCAGCCAAGTCGCCCACGTCGTCATGCCCTACCACAAGGTCTTGGAAAAGGCCGGGGAAGAGAGCAAAAACGGCGTCGCCATCGGCACGACCGGCCGCGGCATTAGCCCGGCGTACCGCGACAAAGTCGAGCGCAGCCACGGGGTGCGCGTCATGGACTTGTGCGACCCGGTGCGTTTGCGCGACAAACTCCGCGCCTGTATCTGCGCCAAAAACGAAATCCTGACTAAGATCTTCGGCCAAGAACCGCTGGAGGCCGGTCCCATCATCGACGCATACATCGGCTATGGCGAGCGGCTCGCCCCATACGTTGCCGACACCTCAGTCTTGCTCAACCAAGCCCTCGACCAAGGCAAAATGGTCCTCTGCGAAGGCGCACAAGGGACCTTGCTCGACATCGACCACGGCACCTATCCCTACGTCACCTCCTCGAATACCACGGCGGGTGGAGCCTGCACCGGCACGGGCATTGGCCCAACGCGGATCGACGAGGTCGTCGGCGTGGCCAAAGCGTACACCACGCGCGTGGGCAACGGGCCTTTTCCCACCGAGTTATTGGGGGAAGAAGGCGAGCGTTTGCGCGGCTTGGGCCGCGAGTATGGAGCCACCACTGGCCGACCGCGACGCTGCGGCTGGTTCGACGCCGCCATCTTGCGGGTCTCGGCGCGCATCAACGGCCTGACCAGCATAGCCCTGACCCGGCTAGACGTACTCGACCAATGCGAGCACCTCAAACTGGGGGTTGGCTATCGCTGCGGCGACCAAGTGCTGGAAGAATTCCCGGCCGACCCGCAGGTACTCGACCAATGCGAGCCAATCTACGAAGAAATGGCCGGTTGGCGTGCGCCGACTACGGCTGCCCGCTGTTTTGCCGACTTGCCGCCAAAGGCGCAGGCTTATGTCGAGCGGATCGCCGAGTTGAGCCGGGTATCGGTCTCCTTGATTTCCGTAGGGCCGGAGCGCGAAGCGACCATTCCTCTCGCCTGAGCCATGCTACTCAAGCCTGCATCCGCCGAGCCCAAGCCACGCACCTTGCGCCGCCTGATGGCCGAGAAAACCCTGACTTTGCCCGGAGCCTTCAACGCGCCCGTGGCCATGCTGGCCGAGCGCATCGGGTTTGAGGCCGTGTACATTTCCGGGGCTGGGCTAGCCAACGGCACGGCTGGCTACCCGGACGTCGGCCTGTTGGGCCTGGACGAAATGGCGCGCCAAGCCGGCTACATTGCCAACGCAGTGCAAGCACCCTGCATTTGCGATGCGGACACCGGGTTTGGCGAGGTCTGGCAGGTAATGCGCACAGTGCGTACGTACGAGCGCGAGGGTTTGGCCGGGCTGCACTTAGAGGACCAAGTCATGCCCAAGCGCTGCGGACACCTCGACGGCAAGGCCCTGATCCGGGTTGAGGAAATGGAGCGCAAGATCGCCGCGGCCTGCGCGGCGCGTCAAGACCCGGACTTTGTGATCATCGCCCGCTGCGACGCCCGCGCCGTCGAGGGCTTTGCATCGAGCGTCGAGCGCGGCCAGCGCTACTTGGCCGCTGGCGCGGACGCCGTCTTTCCCGAAGCCATGCAGAGCGCCGAGGAATTCGCCCGCTACGCCGAGCAAGTCAAAGGCCCGCTGCTGGCCAACATGACCGAATTCGGCAAGTCGCCGTACCTATCGGTCGCCGAGTTCGCCGCTATGGGATATCGCCTGGTGATTTTTCCAATGAGCGCGTTCCGCACCATGATGAAGGCCGTCGAAGGGCTGTTTTGCGAACTCAAGGAAAAGGGCACTTTGGCAGGCGCCCTCGGACAGATGCAGACGCGAGAAGAACTCTACGAACTGCTCGGCTACGACGAGTACACCAAACTAGACGCGGTGCTGGCCGACCGCTTTCCCGAAGCGAGTAGATGAGGAGCTCGGCTTGTCTGTAGGTGATGTCGCACAAGCACCGCATACAACCGGATACTACATGTTATTCGCGGAGAATGGCGATTTCATCTATACAGGCAAAACCAGAGATCTCCATCATAGACTCACTGGCCACTTTGGGATGAACGAGAAAAACGAGCGGATCAAGGGCATCGCGAAATGGGCAATATGGAGCTGGACGCCATCAACAGCCGCCGCCAGCGGGGAGCTCGACAGCCGCGGGGAAACTGGACGAAGGCCAGCTTGTAACTGAGAAGGCACGAAGAACGCACAGCCGCGAAGGCGGGTAGCTCCAGCACCGCGAAGCCAGACGAAGGCCAGCGAAGGCAACCGCGGTCCACGACCGCGATCGGGTAGCTGGACGCCAACAACCGAAGGAGAGGAAGCCATGAACAAACGCCTACTAATCGCAACGTTGATACTTGGAAGCATAGGATGTACCGACGATAAGACGCCTACAAACCACACCGACAACAAGACACCTTTACAATGGGCCGTGTACGAGAACGCCCACGAGACCGCCGATCTCTTATTTGAGCACAAAGAAGAAGTCCACGCTCAAGACGACTTCGGCAATACGCCGTTACACTGGGCAGCATATGAGAACGCCGTCAAGACCACCGAAGCCTTGCTTGAGCACGGCGCTTACATCCACGCCAAAAACAAATTAGGCGCAATGCCGTTACACGTCGCAGCATGGAAGAATACCCACAAGACCGCGAAGGTCTTGCTTGAGCATGGAGCAGACCCAAACGCTAAAGACAAAGACAGCGAAACGCCGTTGCACACGGCAGCAATGCACGACGCCAGCCAGACCGCAGAAGTTTTGCTTGAGCATGGAGCAGACCCAAACGCTAAAGACAACAAAGGCAGAACGCCGTTAGACTGGACAGCAGAGTACGACGCCGACGAGACCGCGAAGGTCTTGCTTGAGCATGGAGCAGACCCAAACGCTAAAAACGACGACAGCAAGAAGCCGTTACACTGGGCAGCATTCAATAACGACACCGAGACCGCGAAGCTCTTACTTGAGCATGGAGCAGACCCAAACGCTCAAGACGACTTCGGCAATACGCCGTTACACGACGCAGCATTCAACAACGCCAGCGAAGCCGCGAAGGTCTTGCTTGAGCATGGAGCAGACCCAAACGCTAAAAGCCAATGGGACAGAACGCCGTTACACGACGCAACATTCAACAACGCCAGCGAAGCCGCGAAGGTCTTGCTTGAGCATGGAGCAGACCCAAACGCTCAAGACGACTTCGGCAATACGCCGTTAGAACTTGCAACAAGATACGACGCCGACGAGACCGCAGAAGTGTTGCGTAAGCACGGAGCAAAATAAGGCCAGATACTCCCGATAATTGATTTAGCAAAGGACAACTAATGACCGAGACCGACAAATCCTATAGTCCCGGCCTCGAAGGCGTCATCGCCGGCGAGTCCGCCCTTTCGCGCATTGATGTCGATATCAATCGCCTGATTCTGCACGGCTACGACCTAGTCGAACTGACCGAAAACGCCTGCTACGAAGAAGTCGCCTATTTGCTGCTCTACGGCGAGTTGCCAACGGGCGCCGAGTTGGCCGCATTCAACCAACAACTACACGCGCAGCGCGACCTGCCCGGCCCAGTGGTCGACCTGTTGCGCTCCGCCCCAGCCGACGCCCACCCCATGGACTTATTGCGCACGGCCGTGTCGTCGCTGGCGTTTTTCGACGCCGAGACCCCGGACAACAGCCACGAAGCCAATGTGCGCAAGGCCACGCGCTTGCTGGCCAAAATTCCCACCGCACTCGCCTATGGCTACCGCTTCTCGCAGGGCCTTGCGCCGGTAGCTCCCGCCGCCGAAATGGATCACGCGGCCAATTTGCTCTACATGCTGCGCGGCGAAGAACCGCCCGCATACGAAGTAAAGGCCATGAACACTTCGCTGATCCTCTACGCCGAGCACGGGTACAACGCCTCCACGTTTACCGCACGGGTCGTAGCTTCCACCCTCGCCGACCTGTACGCGGCCGTGACCGCGGCCATCGGTGCGCTGCACGGCCCCTTGCACGGCGGCGCCAACGAAGCCGCCATGCACATGCTCTTGGAGGTAGATTCGCCCGCGGCGGCCGAGCAGTGGGTCCTCGACGCGCTGGCGCGAAAGAAGAAGATCATGGGCTTTGGCCATCGGGAATACAAAAGCGGCGACTCGCGGGTGCCGACGATGAAGAAAGTTGGCCGCCAGATTGCCGACGCCATCGGCGACGCCCAATGGCCCGATCTGGCCGACGTGGTCGAAGAGACGATGATGCGCGAAAAAGGCATCTTTCCCAACGTCGATTTCCCCTGCGCGTACACCTACTACATGATGGGCATTCCGATCCCGCTCTACACCCCCATCTTCGTGGCCAGCCGCGTGGTGGGCTGGGCGGCGCACGTGATCGAACAGCACGACGCCAATCGGCTCATTCGCCCCAATCACATCTACACCGGGCTGGAACACCGCCCATTTGTCGCGCTCGACGAGCGGGGCTGACCTCAGCCGCGCATCGCCAGCAACCAAGGCCGCACATCGAGCAAAAAGTGCTGTACTGCATCGCCTTGGTAGTCGAGATACGTCCACTCCAAAGGCCGGTAGCGTCCTCGCTGATAGAGCAGCGTCACCTCGGCGTAGCACTGCGGGGCAATGCACACCCGGTGGCCAGCATACTTGGTCGTGGCCAACACCAAGCTCTCGATCGACAGCAGGCCTGGGTCGATATTGGCGCGGCGGCACCCCCCGCGGCTCATCGCCCGCTCCAGCGCCATGGTCTGCGCTTTGACGGCCGCCAGCTCAGCGGGGTCGATTCGCTCGGCAAAGCACACTAGCTGTTTGCACAACGCCGCGCCCATTTCCGCTTCGTAGTACGAAGTAAAATCAAAATCGTAGCGCGTGCTGGCCGCGCGCAGGGGACCGAAACATCCGGCGAGGCGTTCTTTGGCGGCGGCAAGCGTTGCGGCGGAATCGGCCAATATCGCGCAGACTAAGGCGACCGGCGTCGAAGGTTGGAGCTCGATGGGCATCTTGCAACAAAAGACGACAGAGCCAATCGCGTCAATTTCTACCGCGGGATTGGTTTGCTATTTTATCGCGGCGATCTTCACCTTCATGCCAGAAAGGCCACCATGCACATAGCCGATCTCGACACGCCCGCCCTCCTCGTCGATCTCGACGGCTTGGCAGACAACCTCGACCGCTACCAACGCTACTTTGACGAGCACGGCATTGGCTTGCGGCCCCACATCAAGACCCACAAGTGCGTGGCCATCGCCCACATGCAAATGCGTCGCGGAGCAATCGGCATCACCTGCCAGAAGCTCGGGGAAGCCGAGGTCATGGTCGCGGGCGGGGTGGGTCGCGACATCCTGATTCCCTACAACATCATCGGCGCACAAAAACTGGCGCGGCTAGTCGCGCTGGCGCGGGACACCCGATTGACCGTGGCGGCCGATTCCGAATACACCGTGCAAGGGCTAGCCAAAGCCGCCGCCGAAGCGGATGTCACCGTGGGCGTAGTCGTCGAACTCGATCGCGGCCGCACCGGCGTAAGCTCTCCTCGGGCGGCTATGGCTTTAGGCGAAAAAATCGACCAAGCCCCCAACATCGAGCTGCGGGGCATCATGTCCATGCCAGCGACTCCAGACCTGCGGCCGCTCATCCAAGAGACACTCGCCCATTTCGACCGCAAGGGCCTGCCGCATCCCATCGTCAGCGGCGGCAGCACCCCAAGCGCATTTATGGCGCACGAGATTCCCGAACTGACCGAGTACCGGGCCGGTGAGTATCCAGTCGGCGGCGTCGGCCATCTCCGCCGGGGAACTCACCGCGTCGATCAGTGCGCTGGCCGGGTGCTGATGACCGTGGTCAGCCGACCAACCGCCGACCGCGCCATCCTCGACGGGGGCAGCAAGTCGCTCAGTGCCGCAGTCTATCGCGGAGCGGACGGATCTTCTATCATGGGCTACATCGTCGAGTACCCCCAAGCTGTCTTTTCCGGGGCCTCCGAGGAACACGGCAGGTCGATCTGTCGGCCTGCGACGACAAGCCCCAAATAGGCGAACAGGTGCAGGTCTTGCCGGTTCATCCCTGCCCCTGTTTCAACGAACACGACCAGATTTTTGCCGTGCGCGGCGGCCGCGTGGAAGCCGTCTGGCCGGTTGACGCCCGCGGGCAGATACGCTGAAAGGAGCACATGGTGGATTTTGCCGAATTGAGCGAAAAACTAAAGGGGACTAGCACGGCGACCCTGACGTCTGTGCTGCGCAACAAGGGACTGCACAACACGTTTATGCACCAAGTCGCGCCCCTCACGCCCGCCGTGAAGATGGTCGGCCGGGCCTTTACCCTGCGCTATATCCCCGCCCGCGAGGACCTCGACGAGGTTCCTTTGGACAACTTGAAAGACGTGCAGCGAATCGGCATTGAGCAAGTGACAGCAGGCGACGTGTTCGTCATTGATGCGCGCGGCGATACCCGCGCCGGGACGATGGGTTCCATCCTAGCGGCGCGGCTGCAAGTGCGCGGCTGCACCGGGATCGTCACCGATGGAGCTTACCGCGACTCGCCGACCCTGGTCGCATTGGGATTGCCCGCATACGCGGCAGCCATGAACGCCCACACCAACAAAACCATCCACCACCCCAGCGAAATCCAAGTACCCATCGCCTGTGGCGGCGTGGCGGTATTCCCCGGCGACATGCTCGTCGGCGACGGCGAAGGAGTCGTGGTCATACCCGCACATCTGGCCGCAGAGGTCGCCGCAGAGGCCGCGGAGATGGAGCAAAAAGAACGCTTCATCACCGAGAAAATCCGCGCCGGAGCCAGTATCGTCGGCACCTATCCCCCGGACGAGCAGACCTTGGCCGAGTACCAAGCCTGGAAAGCAAACCAATCGTAGGGCATCGCTTTAGCCCAAACGGCGGCGCAAACGACGCGCTAGATCGTCAGAAATTGACCGCGACCCTTCGGCGGTCGCTCGACGAATCGCGATAGCCGCCAACGGTGATGTTCGACAATGCAGAGGAAAACCTATGAGGATTGAGCAGATTGAAATCAGGAACTACCGTTGCTTTCGCCACGCCGTATTTGACGATTTACCCCCGATGGTCATAGTCGTGGGCGCAAATGGAACGGGCAAGTCAACGCTCTTTGATGTGTTCAGTTTTCTCAAGGACGCGCTGACAATGAATCCCAACGCCCCATCCCATTTGTAGCATTCGCTCGCTACTCACTACTCTCATCGGCCCGCTCAATAACCCGCATACTCTTCCAACGACCCGTGCGAAAGCGCAAGTAGAACACCACGCCCAAGACGCATACATACACGCAGGTAAAGCTCCATATCAAATACAGCCCTCCGTCGAAGTACGTCAGGACGACGAAAGACGGCACAACCATAATCGCCCAAGCCAGCAAGATCGAAATCCACATGACAAAACGGGTGTCGCCTGCGCCTTTCAGGGCCGCAGTGAAAACCATATAGGCAGCATCGGAGACGCAGTACAACGCTACGAAGCGCAGCAAGATCACGGCGACTTGATGCGCCGCCGCAAAGTCGGCGTCCCGGTCGGCGCCAAAAGGCGCGAGGAAAAGTTCCGGCACCAGGATGTAGCCCGCGGACATCGTTCCCATATACAGCATGGCCAAATGCAAACCCGACCACGTGCAGTACTCGGCAGCGTCAGGCTGATCGCGCCCTAAGTGCTGGCCGACCATCGTCGAGACGGCAATGCCACAACCAATGAGCGGCATAAAGGCGAGACTATTGATGTGAAAGGCCAAATTCGTCGCCGCCAGCGGGATCGGCCCCAAGCGACCCACGATAAACAAAAAGAAGGTAAAGGCCATGATGTCGAGCATGAAGTTGACGCCGTTGGGGCCGCCAAAGCGCAATAGGCGCAGCAGCAGTTTGAGATCGGGTTTCCAGCCGCGCAACGTAGCGTATTCGCTGCGATAGCGTGGCCCCAAAAACAGCACCGCGAAACACAGAGCCGAGACCACCAAGCCGATGTTGGTGGCCCACGCCGCCCCGACGATCCCCAGTTCGGGCAGTCCCCAGCGTCCGAATATCAAGCCGTAGTCGCAGATGATGTTGACGCTGATCGCCACGGCATTGACCGCCAGCACCACCCACGTCTGACCGCGCCCGGTAAAAAAACACGAAAACGCCGTAGCCAACACCTGCGGCCCGGTGCCGTAGCAAAGGATGCGGAAGTAATCTGTTTCAGCGGCGCGGATGGCCGGGTCGTGGCCGATGAACGCGAAGAGTTCGCCGGCAAAGGCGGCCGGCAGCAAGGCCAACAGGCCGCTAAACAGCGCCAAATACGCCCCTTGCCATACGGCCGGCCCCACGCGCGTCAGCCGCCGCGCCCCCATGTATTGGGCGACAAACGTGTTGGCGTATTGGGCCGTGCCCATGAAGAGACTGATGAAGGTGAAGTTGGCCATGCCCGCCGGCATGGCAGCCGCCAGTGCCTCGGTGGAATACCACGAGAGAAAGACGCGGTCGATAAAGTGCTGGATGCTCCAGCTAGCCGTGCTCAGAATCAGGGGCAGGGCAATCCCCAAAAACTCCCGATACCCGCCTGCGGCTCCCCACCGCCTAGCGATGCGCCCCACGCTCAACTCGCCGCAAATTCGGCCAGACCAATCAACTCCCCACCGCGCCGCGCCGATTCCCACCCCGCCAGTACCGGAGCCAGCGAATAAAGGCCATCGGCATAGTCGTTGAGTAGCAGGGCGCGGTTGCCGGTGCGCACGGCCTCAATGAAGACGCGATCTTGCTCGAACCACGGGTCGAATTCCTCTGGCGCGTACGCGACCTCGCCATTGACCTCGATCCGGTCGTACATCCACAGCGCCAAGCATCCTCCTTCGTAAAAAACAGTGAAGCGCGGCTCGTCTCCCGGAGCAGCGGGCGTGGTGGCGAGGAAGGTCGAGGTCATGGTCGCTCCGCTTGTCAACAGAAAGTTAAACGAACACGACAGCGGTGTGTTGTACCGAGGAGGATGGTGGTAAAACGCTTGGGCTTGGGTAATGTCGAGGCCGCTCATAAAGCGTGCGTAGTCAACGGCGTGGACCCCCCAGTCGAAGGCCGCGCCGCCATTCTTGTCCATCTGATAGTGCCAGCTATCCGGGTCGGGAACCTCGGCTTTGAGCAGGGGCAGGCCGGCCGTGCTCTGGAAGCGGATGTGGGTGATGGATTTATCCGCGAGCAGACGGCGGGCCTCCTGAAAGAGCGGGCGGTAGCGCTCGCGAAAACAAACCGTTGCAATGGCGCCGCTCTCAGCGACCGCATCGGCAATGCGCCGCGCAACAGCCATGCTAGTCGCTTGCGGTTTTTCGCTGAAGAGGTGGATGCCCTGCGCGGCGGCCGCCGCTTCCACATCCGTGCGCACAAAGGCCGGCACGACCGAATAGAGCGCGTCCAGCCGTTCCTCCGCGAGCATTTGATGCGGGTCTGCATAGGTCCGGGCGATGGAGAACTTTTGCGCGGTAGCGGCGAGGTTGTCCGGGTTGGAGTCGGTCGCGGCGACCAGCTCGACGCCGTCCAGCTTACTCAGATTGGGCAGGTGCGTTTGGTTGGCAAAACGGCCGGTGCCATAGATGCCGACGCGCACCGGGCGATTGTTTACAGGCATAGGGAAAATCCTTTGTTGATAGCTTTTATCCAGCGAAGTACAATGGGCAAAAAAAGAAAAAAGGAACTCATGCGCCAGACCGATTTGCGATGGGTCGCGGGACAATCCGAAGCGTCTATCCCAACCTTCTGAACACAGCGTATTTCAGCTCCGTAGAACTGATTGCGACTTTTCACATCAATGCGTACCTTCCTGACGTTTAACAGCACCATTCGGCAACCTACTGCGCGGGTCAGGTTACAAAATACAACCATGCCGGAAATTAGCTGATTTCTTGGGATCGCGATTGGTGTGTTTCATCGAGAGCCTGGACCATCCCATTTCCACGCTATATACGGTGACTATGACATCACGGTCGATATGAAGGCCAATTTTCCAAACGCGCTCTGCGACATGTTTCGGCATGGTATGATCTACACGGAGAATTGGGAACTCGCACAACAGCGATGTCCATTTGTGATTCTCTTATAGTACGGTCAAAGTTACAGCCTGATCGTTTATCTAAGAAGCCTTTTTAAGATTCTCGTCGGACTACTTCAACGGGCGGTCGAGCGGTTCCTATATCGGGCGTTTTCCGAGGGCGAGACTCCAGTACTACTAGGCTTTTTGGGGGATCAAAAAACAATTAAGAATAACTTTAAAAACGCTTCTCAGGACTATCAATGACGCTAACAGGTCGATGTCTTTGCGGGGCGGTCCGCTATGTAAGCACCGCCGAGCCCCAATCTGTAACCTATTGCCACTGTGACGACTGCCGTAGGGTTACAGGCAGCGCTTTCAACGTTGGAGTCGGCGTGCCAGCGTCCACATTTCAACTAAGCGGCAAAACCAAGGGATACGAATCTACCAACGACGAAGGCCACACAAAGATTCGCGAATTCTGCCCAACGTGTGGTTCACAATTGTTCACCCGTTACCCAGACTTGGTGTTTATCAAGGCCGGCACCCTAGACCATTCCGAAGACCTGCGACCCACCAGAGAAATCTGGACCGAAATGGCCGTCCCGTGGTCCAATATTCCGGCCGGTCTAGATAGATTTTCCCGATCTTCGACGTGAAGAAAGTTCGCAACTCAGCACACGTTAGGAGATTCAGATGAGGATTTCAGTCGTCAGCAGTAGCCTTGATCCCGATAGTAACAGCAAGGTGCTTGCTACCATGTGTCGCACCGCTTTGCAGGACAAAGGTATTTGTGTTGACTTTATTGATCTTCGACAACTTGATCCGCCAAACTTCGACAACGACGCGATCTATTCATCCGAGGCGTACCAATCGTGCCATGGGATCATTGCGGCAGCTAATGCCGTTATCTTGGCGAGTCCGGTGTACAACTGGGCGTGTTGCGCCGAACTCAAGAAATTCGTCGAGTATATAGGCTCTACGCCACCAGACGGGTCGCGCAAAGGAGCTTTCTACGACAAGATAGTGATGTTCGTCAATGCAGGTGGATCGCCGCATAGCTATATGGCATTCGCGTCGCTGGCAACATCCCTCATGCTAGATTTCAAGTGCATTATTAGTCCGTATAACGTGTACGCTCACAACGGCAATTGGGCGGCGGGCGGTGAACTCGACGACGCAACGACGGCCCGGTTAAACAGGTCTCTAGCCGTGCTGACTGAACTTGCAGAACGCCTCGAAAACCGTTCGTACAGATCAAACTGGGAAACGTGATTCCATGGGCGTCCTGTCAAAGATACACCACTGTTTCTCAACAAGATGTTCACCCGATCTTCAAGTAGCATCGCTCAACACCCACAAATTTTAGGCCCTGAAGAAGCCGCGTAACACATCTACACTTTTGCGCGGCAAAGAATCCTGATTGAAAGGCAACTCCAAATGCTGATAATCGACGCACACTGCCACGCCGGTAACAACTGGTTCGAGCCTATCGAAACGCTCGAATTCGAGATGGACCGCAACGGCGTTGACCAGGCCGTCCTCATCCAACACGGCGGCACCTACGACAACACCTACCTCCTCCAAGAAGCCGCCAAGCGACCGGGCCGGTTCAAGGTTGCAGTCCTCGTGGATCCCGAGTCCCGCGATCCACTCGGCGATCTCGCCCAACTCGCAGAACAAGGAGCCGCTGGCGTTCGCCTGGCCCCGAATGATCGGTTCGCCCACGCCGGTCCGTACGACATCTGGCGCAGAGCCGGCGAACTCGGCCTCGTCGTCTCAAGCATCGGCAACGCAGCCCAGTTCGCGGCCGACGCCTTCTCGCGCGTACTCGATGCGTGCCCGGATACGCACGTCATCCTCGAACATCTCGCCGGCGTGGGGATTGCCGAGCCGCCTTACGCCGATTACGCCAAAGCACTGCAACACGGCGAACGCGACAACACCAGCATCAAAGTCCCCGGCTTGGGCGAAATTTGCGCCCGCCCGCCGCGCCTTTTGCCCGCGCTCAAATTCGACCACGTGCCGCCGCTTTTCGAGCGAGCCAAGGACGCATTCGGCGTACAACGCATGATGTGGGGCAGCGACTTCCCGCCCAGCGCAGGCAGAGAAGGCTACGCCAACACGTTGCGCGGCGTCCTTGAACATCGAGCTTTCGCCGATGGCGACGATATTGAGTGGGTCATGGGAAAGACCGCGGCGCACGTGTGGGGATTCTAACTTTCCGGTGGGAATCAGCAGAACGAAATGGCTAGACAAAAAAAGAAAACCTCGCGCCAAGCGTATGGCATCACGGTACTCAAAGCCGCTCACCCTCGCGTGCGTGCCCAAAAAAAGAAGCACGAACCCTGTATCCACGGCAACAAATTCTGGAGTTCGAGTTGGTGCGTGATGGACTTTCTATCGCATCAGGGGCTACCGCCAAAGGCGCGGGTTTTGGACATAGGCTGCGGTTGGGGCCTCGCCGGGATATACTGCGCTAAAAACCACGGTGCCGACGTCACGGGAATGGACGCGGATGCAGCGGTCTTTCCCTATTTGCAACTACACGCCGAGATCAACGGCGTTGAGATAGATACCTATCGCTGCAAGTTCGAGAAGGTAAAAAAGAAAGACCTGCGCCAAACCAACCTGATCATCGGAGCCGATATTTGCTTCTGGGACGACATGGTCAAGCCGCTCTACAGGCTGATCAAAAAGGCGGTCGAGGTCGAGGTCGGGCAGATCATCATCGCCGACCCAGGGCGCCCGCCCTTTCACGAGCTGAGCGAGAAGGTCATCGGGAAACTCGGCGGCGAACTCAAAGAGTGGGCGGTTGACGGCGAGGTCAAAGCCGACGCGTACCTGCTCATCACGGGCACCCAGCCCTAGACGCGCTCAGAACCAGTTCGCTTTATCCACCACATTTACCAGCGCCGCGCCGCGGGCAAAGCGCTTGCAATTCTCCACCATTAGGTCGCGCCGGCGCTCGTTCAGATAAGGGCCAGCCGCGGCCACGTGCGGAGTCATCAGGAAGTTCGGGGCCGTCCACAGCGGGTGCTCCGGCGGCAGCGGCTCTTGCTCAAACACATCCAAGGCTGCCCCGGCGATCTGGCCCTCGCGCAGGGCTTGGTCGAGATCGGCCAATTTGACGTTTGCGCCGCGACCGATGTTGACGAAGTACGCGCTGGTCTTCATCTGCTCAAACCGGGCACTGGTGAAAAAGCCCTCGGTTTGCGGCGTCTGCGGCACGGTGAGAATGACGAAATCCGCTCTCGGCAGATGCGGGTCGAGCGCGTCCGGGCGATATAATTCGTCAATGCCCGGCGGCGGCGACTCAACGCGCGGATCAATGCCAATGGTCGTCATGCCCCAGTGCTTGCACTGACGCGCGGTCTCTGCGCCAATCCCGCCGACGCCGACGATCAGCGCGGTAGCTTCGGGCAGATAGGTCGAGGGGCTCGACTCGCCGCTGCTGCGCCATTGGCCGGCGAACTGGTCGCGGAAGTAGCGGTGCATACCGCGCGAGAGCACCAGCACAAAGGCCATGATGTGGGCGGAGATGTGGTCGTTGAAAATGCCGCGGAAATTGGTCACCACCACGTCGCTGGCAATGAGTTCCGGGAAGTAATACCCCTTGGGCGGGCCGGCCGCTGGGGCGGCCAACCACTTGAGTTGGACGGCCGCGGCCAACAGCGCGGGATCCAAAGTCCCGAAACAGGCTTGCGCCGTAGGCAAAGCCGCTAGGGCTTCGGCGCGGCTTTCGCATTGGACGATCTCCATCGTGGGGACCGCTTCGGACATAGCAGCGGCTAAATCGCTGGCAGGTGACAGAAAGACGAACTTGAAAGACATGGGGCTCCTTTCGTTGGTCGGTTAGCTAAATCTACCTAATGTTCGCATCAGACGCCTCTATGCGTATATTCTCGCAACATTTTTTCACGCCAAGCCCTGAGTTGCAACCCGTGCAAAACGCAGCGGCCTTGTCCGACAAAAAAGTTTCCCAAGCCGACGAGTCCGTCCGCGCACACCCCGGCGACCTGACTGAAGACGGATGCCTTCTCGTCTATCCTCAAGTGCGCCGGCCGCAGAGTGTAGTGGTCAGTGGCCAGTGGTCAGCAGTCGCGTCAATCCACACGGGCGCGACGACTTGGTTTGCGCTGACCCATCGCACACGCACAATACGCATACCAACAGATGTCGGTTCGAGGAACAACAGCCGGCAAAAACGCCTGTACGCGCTCGGGTACCTAGCTTGATCGCCGCCGCCAACCTATTCGTCTTGTTGCTCGTCTTGGCCGGGTGCGGCAAGGATCCGGGCGTGGTTGGCATCTTGGGCGGCGATTGTGCTGGCAACGTTCTGCCGGGCGACCGCATCGTGCGCTCGCGCGAAGACGCCGACGCGCTGGAGAAGGCGGGAGGATGCAATTACACCATTGCTGGAGACCTCGAAATCACGCGCCTAGACCTCGCCCTTTTTGAGGGCTTGAAACAGCTCAGTGCCATAGATGGCAACCTCGCCATCTACGACAACGACGAACTCAAAAACTTTGAGGGGCTGGTCGATCTCGCCTCTGTAGGTGGCGATGTCACCATCCGCGACAACGACGAGCTCCTCGATATCGAAGGGCTGTCCTTTCTCAGTACTATCGGCGGGCACTTCCGCGTCTCCCACAACGACAAGCTGACCGCCGTGGATGGTCTAATCAAACTCAACGCGGTCGGCGGCAACGCGCGCATCGACAACAACAACCAATTGGCTCATATCGACGGCCTGTTCGGCCTCACTGCGGTCGGCGGTAGCTTCACCATCGCGTTTAATCCCTCGCTCGAACTCATAGAAGACCTCTCGAATCTCAGCCGCGTTGGCGGTGATTTCGCTATCGAGGACAACTTGGCCCTCACCGCGCTAGAAGATGTATCGTCTCTCCAGAAAATCGGCGGCAGCTTCCGCCTCGGGCGCAATGCCGCGTTGGACCGGGTCGAGGATCTATCCAGCCTAACGGACGTCGGCCAAGACCTGAGCATTTACAGCAACCCGCGGCTGACGAGCCTCGCCGGGCTGACGAGCCTCAGCCGCGTCGGCGGCAACCTCAACATTTACAACAACGAAAAACTAGTCGCGTTGGCCGGGTTAGAAAGCCTGGCGCAAGTCGCCCAAAACCTCAACATCTACGAAAACGAAAAACTGGCGAGCCTCGCCGGGCTGGCCAATCTCGTCGGCATTGGGGGCAACGTACTCATCGTTGAAAACGGCAACTTACCTACGAGCGAAGCCCAAGCCTTGGCCGACCGCGCGGCATCGGGCGAGGTATCCATCGCCGACAACGCGGTCAACCCCTAGCCATCCCCACGACCGCAAAGACGCGATGGATGTTGTGGGCGATGAAAATGCAGGAATGGCCCGAGTTTGAAGAACAGTTTCGCGGGGCAGCCGCGGACCGCAAAGTCAATATCGGAATCGGGCCGGACGTGGCCTTCAACGATTGAGCCGAAAACATACACCTGCTGACAGCCCGCTTCTTTGAGGATCGCGACCCCTCGGGCCAAATCGCGCTGCATGTCGTCTGGAACTTCCCGTAAGATTTGTTTGGCGATACCGCCGATAGGGTCGCTGGGGTTGGGAGTCTTGTTAGTCATTCGAGTCTCTCTGGTCTTCAAATCATACGGCTTTCATACGCCCTCCAGCCCAAAAGCCGCCACCTGCGCCAACAGCGTCTCGCGCTCGTCATCGCGCACCGGGCGCAACGGACGCCGAGGATCGCCGCACTCCATCCCGATGCGCTGGCCGACCACGGCCAAGATACTGCCGAAATAGCCGAATTGCGCCACGGTGCGGTGAAAGGCGTTAGCCCGTTGCTGAGCTTGTTTTGCGGCGACCAGATCGCCCGCTTGGTACGCCTTCCAAATGGCCATCCACAGTTCCGGGGCTGCACACAAAGGACCGTCAACCGACCCGACAGCGCCGACGGTCATGGCGGGCAACATCAGCTTGCCGCTGCCGATAAAGGCGTCTAGCCCCATGCCAGCGAATTCGATCAGGTTGGCGAATACCGGCGACGAGTGTTTCAAACCGACCGTTTGGGGCACTTCCTCAACTAGACGCTGCATCAGGGCTGGACTGACATCGAGACCGGTGCAGCTAGGCAAATTGTAGATGAACAGCGGCCGGTCGGCCGCCGCTCCCACAGCCCGATAATATGCTACTACGCCATCGTCGTCGCCTCGGTAGAAAAAGGGCGGGACCGCACAGACAGCTTCCACTCCGGCGCGGGCGGCGTGGGCCGCTAGTTTTTCGGCGCGGGCCGTCGTATTGGCCCCCACGTGCATGATGACTTGGGTGCGTCCTGCGTTCTGGTCGGCGGCGATCTCGGCGATGCGTTGGTTCTCCTCGTCGTCGAGCAGGACGCTCTCGCCAGTGCCGCCAGCGACCCAAAAGCCGTGTACGCCGGCTTGTATGTTAAACTCCATTGTGGCGCGGAAGGCCGCTTCGTTTAGGGTGTCATCCTCGTTTTTCGGGCTGATGATCGCCGGGACCACCCCGTGAAATCGTCCCATATTTTCCTCCTTAGTAGCGCGTTTTGTCACTTTTGCTAATAAAGAACATCATGCTCTATTCGTTCTCGCTGGCGATGCCCCTTCGCCGACATGTACTGGCCTGCTTACAGAATCGCCCCTAGCCCCGCCACGCCAAATCGATGCTCGTGTACCCGTCCGTATAGCGGCGCAAGTGATCGGGTAGATTGGCTAAAAACCACTGGCCTTCCTCGGGGATTTCCCACGGGATCTCGATGCGGTGGCTGCGGGAGCGGAAGCCAATCGCGCAAGAAAGACGCGGCTCTTCAATGCGGTTGGGGAACGCGCCGTGATACGTGCGATGGGCGAAGACGATCATGTCGCCGCCGTTGGTGAAGAGCGGGACGAGGCCGGGGATGTCGAAGCCGTTGTAGGCGCGTTCCTCCGTGCCCGCCGGGTAAAAGGAGCGTCGGTCGGTCGTCATGCAGAATCCCGCTGGCCCCGCCCAGTTCTCGACGTGGGAATCCGCAATGACGCACAGGCCGCCGTGCTCGGGCCGCGAGCCGGTCAGGTAGAACCACTTGCCCGACGGCCACAACCCGCGATTGAGCACATCGCCCGAATTTTTGATCTCAGTCGAATAGCCGCACCAATCGGTATGCCACGTTACCGGGGCGGAACCGCTCCGGCGAATGATGGCCGCCGAGCGGTGGATCGTCAGCTCGTCCGCGCCGATCAGGTGCCGATGAATAGCCATGAAGGGCGCGTAGTCCAGCAACTCCCAAGCACCCGGCCCAGACTCGATCCAAGCGTGTCGCGTGCGGCTCTCGCCCGGCTGCAACGCGCGCTCCGGGTCCGTGCCGTCCCACACCGCCTGCTTGAGCTTGGCGACGATCGCCGACGGCAGCACATCTTTGATTATCGCAAAGCCATGCGCCGCCAAGCATTCGTCCATTCGGTCGAGCTCGTCGGTGGCAAACTCATAGCGGTAGCCCAAGTCTGGCTTCTGAACGTGCGAATAGTCTTCCACGATTTTCTCCTTACCAGTTCGCGTCTAGGGGGCGTCTGCAAGCGCCAACTCGTAACAGGCGGCCTCCCTGTCCGTGCGCACCAACAGATAGGGTGCAGCAAGGGCCGGGGGATTCCAGGTTTTGCCATCAAAGGCCGTCATCCGCGCTAGTTCGACGTGGCGGTCGGGGCGGGCCTCGACCAGCACCACGTCGCCGGACTCGCTCATTATCAGCAGAATATCGTCTATCAGGATGAGCTGGCCGTGGCCGTAGCGCCCGCGCTTCCAGCACCGCTGGCCGTCTTGCGGATCCAGGCAGACCAGCACCCCATCGTCGAGGCCATAGACAAAGCCATCGCGATAGACCATGTTGGCAAATTTGGCCTTGAGCCGGGGGCTTTTCCAGACAATATCGGTCGTCAAGCCGCCATCGGGCGCAGCGTTCACTTGATACAGCTTGGCGCCAATGCCGTAGCCAGTGGAGACCAAAACCCGATCGCCTCGCAAGGGCAGGGGATTGGCAACGCATTCGACCGGATCCCAAGGCTCGCGCCAGAGGGGAACCCCACTCTGCGGATCGTGCGCTACGACGCTGTGGCTATTGAAGATCAGGATCTGCTCGCGTCCAGCCAACGCGACCAGCCGCGGCGAGCTGAAGCCGGCCCGATCCGCACCCCCGCCCCAGACAAACGCGCCGGTTTGGCGGTGATAGGCCACTAGCGAGCGCTCAGCCGGGCCTCCAGCGCTGACCACGACCAAACTGTCGAGGACCAGCGGCGAACAGCTTACGCCCCACATATGGGCCTGCGCCTCGTTGCTGGAGATAATGTTCCGCGACCAAACCAACTTCCCACTGTCCAGCTCTAAGCAGTTGAGGATGCCAGTAGCACCCAGCGCGAAAACCCGGTCTCCAGCGATGGTGGGCGTAGCGCGCGGGCCGATGCCTGCTACGGCGCTCTCGTAGCGGGTCGAGTCGGCGTGCTGCCACAGCTTGCGGCCCGTCGCCAAGTCGTAGCAGACGACCTGTTACTCGGGGCCGTGTTGCTCTTGCGTTACGGCCCGGCCCCCGACAATGGCAAAAGAGGACCACGCCGCACCGACGGGGCGACGCCAGACTTCGCGCGGCGGATGTTTGGTCCAGTCGCGCTCGAGGTGGACGCCGCGCAGGCGGCTGTTGCGCTCGGGGCCGAGAAATTGCGGCCAATCGCGCGCGGCGAGCGCGGTTGCGTCCCCTCCTTCGACCGCGGTGGATTCATCCTCAGTACTCCAACGCCATTCGAGGACCGGCACGAAGTCGCCGCTCAGACCTTTCATGCGAAAACATCCGATGCCAAGCGCGAGGACGAGGACGATGCCGCCGAAATAGCGCAGCCGCCATCCCCAAGCCAGCCGCGACGCAAAGAGCAGCCAGAGCAACGCGAAGAAAAGGGCGAGCGCGAAGGTGGCCATGGTGCTCATCGTCTGTCGCTGGCGATGAGGGGCTTCGGGCAACCAGATCCACAGCAGCGCTAAGACGACGATGCCGACGAGCAGATAGAGGGGCCATAAGCGGGGGCCAGTCGAAGACATAGGTACTATACGCCGCCGGTGACGGTCGCCAAGCGGACCCAATCGCCGCGGGCCATGGCGCGAATCGTTTGCGTTCCATCCTCCACATCGGCCCTCGTCTGGAGCGGACTCTCTTTGTTCACGGGCTGCCAACTAGGGCAAAATGGCGTAGGCTTCGATCTCGACGACCAGATGCGGCTTTAGCAGCGCGGCCACCACGATCAAGCTCGAGGCCGGCAAAATCTCGCCAAACGCCTCGCGGTGAGCGCGGGTGACGCCAGCAGCATGGTCCCCATCCGTAATGTACACGACCGTCCGCACCACGTCTTTGAGGCTAGCACCGGTCTCGTCGAGGGCCTTGGCGATAATCTGCAACGCGCCTTGGGCTTGCTCGTACGCATCGCCTTGGTCGTGCGGCGGCTGGGCGCAGGTGCCAGCGACGTGAATGTGCCGGTCCACGCGCACGGCGCGCGAATAACCAAACTCGGCGCCAAACGCGCTGCGGGTCGGTATGTGCTTGCGTTTCATGCGTCCTCCATGGTTTCCTCGACCTTTGCCCATTCTTCCAACAGGGCCGCCAACGCGCGCTCGGCATCCGCGTGTTCGCATTCGAGGGCCTTGATCTGGTCGGGCGGGGTTTTTGCGTAATACGTTGGTTCGCAGCGCAAGGCGTCGATTTCTGCCAGCCGGGCTTCTGCTTTCTCTATGCGCGCTAGGCGCTTTGCTTGCTGAGCGGCCGTGCGGCGCTGTTCGTTTTTGCCCTTGCGATTGGCTCGCGATCCTTGGACTGAACCTGCTTTTTTCTTTTTCGCCTGTCTGGCCTTGAGGATGACTTGGTCGGCGTCGAGGTGGTCGTCGCCGCAGAAGTGGACGTACTCCTCGTAGGTGCCGCGGAAGTCGAGGATTTCTTCGGGTTTGATCTCGACGATGCGCGTGGCTAGCTGGCTGATGAACCAGCGGTCGTGCGACACGATAAGCAGCGTACCCGGGTAGTTCTTGAGCCCATTGACTAACGCCTCAATCGATTCGAGGTCGAGGTGGTTGGTCGGCTCGTCCAAAACCAGCACATTGGGGCGGGCAATGGCCAGCCGGCAGGCCACAAGCCGCGCCGCCTCGCCACCCGAAAGCGCCCCCAAACGCTTCTTGCCGTCGTCGCCGGAAAAGAGCATCCGCCCCATCTGATTGCGCACGAAGCCGAGACCTTGGTCCTGACAGCACTGCCAAACCCAATCCTCAGCCGTTTGGTTGGCCGGGCTGAGCTGTTCGCGGTGATCTTGGGCAAAGTATCCAGGATGGGACTCGTACCCCCACTCGACTTGGCCGGCATCGGCGGCCAGCTCGCCCATCGCAATTTTGAGCAGCGTTGACTTGCCAATGCCATTCGGCCCCATAATCGCCAAGCGATCCCCCTTCTGCACGAGTAGATCAACCCCGTGCAGCACTTCGTTGTCGCCGAACGCCTTTTTGACGCCTTTGAGCGCGAGCACATCGCGTCCACTGGCACGCCGCTGCTCAAAGCGAAAAACCGGATAACGGCGCGAACTACGCGGCAATTCGACCATCTCCTCTTCCCGCTTCTCGATCAAGCGCAGCTTGCTCTGGGCCTGGCGGGCCTTGGTCGCCTTGGCGCGGAAGCGATCGACAAACTGCTGGTGATGGGCAATCTCGCGTTCGCGGTTGGCAATCTCCTTTTCTCGCCGCGTACGCTCGGCCTGCTTAGCGGCTAGAAAGGCCGTGTAGTCGCCGCGATAGAGCTGGACCGTCTCGTAGTCAATGTCGAGGATGGAGGTGCTAATGTTGTCGAGGAAGCGATGGTCGTGCGAGATGATCACCACTGGCCCGGCAAAGTCGCACAGGAAGGTTTCTAGCCAGCGGATCGAGAGGATGTCGAGGTGGTTGGTCGGCTCGTCGAGCAGCAGCACATCCGGGGTACTGGCCAACACCTGCGCGAGCAAGACCCGCAGCTTGAAGCCGCCAGACAGCGTTGAGAGCGGGTCGTCGTGAATGTGGGCTGGCAGCCCGAGGCCCTCCAAAATCGCGCCAGCGCGGGCTTGCGCGGTGTACCCATCATAATGAAGAAAGGTCTCTTCAAGTTGGGCGAATGTGTCGGCGTCGAATTCTTCCTCGGGCGCGGCGAGCAACCGCTCCTTGGCGACCATCGCCTCCCACAGCACCGCATTGCCCATCAGCGCGACATGGAGAATCGACTCGTCCTCGTAGAGAAACTGATCCTGCTGCAAGACCCCTAGGCGCAGCCGCTGCGGAACCGCGATCGCGCCTTCGCTGGGTTCGATATGGCCGGACAGCATGTTGAGCAGCGTGGTCTTGCCGGACCCGTTGGCTCCCACCAAGCCGTAGCGCTCGCCGGCATTGAGCTGGAGCGAGACCTTGGCAAAGAGCGTCTGCTCGCCGTAGAACTTGCCGACATTGGATAGCGTAATCATGGACAATAATTACGGAAAATTAGCGATAATGGGCTACTCTGCCGCCCGCTAATTTGCCATATTCTCAGCCGACCTGTCTTCCGCATGGACGCGGATATTGCTGCAAAGGAGTTTTTGCGATGACTGATAACGTCAATATAAATGACGTTCCAAAGTATCATGAGCTAATAAGCCCAACGCTGGCTGCGTTCCATTCGCTTGGCGGCAGTGCTTCCATTGGCGAAATCGCCGATCGAGTAATTGAAGATATGGGCCTGTCTGCTGCTATCACTCAAATACCTTGTGCACGAGGAAAAAAAAGCGGGCAAGCAGAACGCATGACAGAGCTAGAATACCGATTGAGTTGGGCGAGAACCTATCTCAGAAAGTACGGTTTGATTGATAGCTCAAAACGAGGGATATGGCATCTTACGGCTAAAGGGCGGGAGACACAACGCGTTGATGCCAAAGAAGTTGTCGATTCTTATATGCGAGACCTGAAACAGAAGCGATCCCGCAAACAGGTCGCAACGGAAAGAGTCGCCTTAGCCGAAGAAATCGACGACTCAGCCGAAAGCCACGCAGATGAAACCGCTGCTTGGCGCGAGGATTTGCTCGACACGCTCCGCAACATTCCGCCCGACGCGTTCGAACGCTTGTGCCAAAGGCTGTTGCGGGAATCGGGCTTTATCGAAGTTGAGGTCACCGGAAAATCAGGCGATGGCGGAATTGACGGGCATGGAATAATCCGCCTCGCGGGGCTGATCAGCTTTCCCGTACTGTTCCAATGCAAGCGCTACAGCGGCCGTGTCGGCGCAAGCGTCGTCCGGGACTTTCGCGGCGCGATGGCCGGACGCGCAGAAAAGGGCCTTATCTTGACGACGGGCGGCTTCACAAACGAGGCACAACGAGAAGCCACCCGGGACGGCGCGACGCCGATAGACCTGATTGACGGCGAACTGCTAATGGACAAAATGAAGGAACTCAAACTCGGCGTGTCCGCGCAGATGGTCGAGCGCGTAGAAGTAGATAAGGACTATTTCGCGGCGATTTAGCGGACACAGCGCATGACAACAGCGTCGAAGTCAACGGCACCCCGGGGAACGACAAGGCTAACGACCATGAACCAAGTCCACCTATGCGCCAAACCGCGACCGTAGACATAGGCACTTGGGCTGCGGTGCAGGCCGGGCTCGCCCAGCACCAGCCCTACTTGGTCGGCTCAACGGACAAGACGCGAGCCGCGGTGACCGTGGTCTTGGGGCCAACGCCAGAGGGCTTGCAGTTGCTTTTTATCGAACGCGCCCAGCACCCGGACGACCCTTGGTCCGGGCACATCGCCTTTCCCGGCGGCCGCATTGAAGCAGACGACCCCTCCCCGCGCGCGGCGGCCGAGCGCGAGACTTTGGAGGAGGTCGGGCTCGATCTGTCCGAAGCCGACTATTGGGGCCGAGTCGATGATCGGACCGGGCATCTGTTGCCAGTAGTGGTATCTGGTTTCGTCTATCGCTTGGAGACGCCAGCGGCCTTGACCCTCAGCCAAGAGGTCGAGTCGGCCTTTTGGATAGGAGCCGATCCATTGCGCGACCCCAGTAAGCAGACCCAGCACCGAATGCAACGCCGCGGCGAAGAGCAGGCGTTTCCAGCACTCGACCTGTTGGGGCCGAATCGCCCGCTGCTGTGGGGACTAACCTTTCGCATCGTGCGCCAGTTGATCGCTTGGATGGAGCCAAGCCCGCCGCATCTGGTTTTGCCACACAGAACCTAGAACGAAAAACTCACCCCCAGCCACAAATTGACGGGATTCCCTGGGGTAAAATGGATCTCCGAAACAGGTTCCGCCTCGTCCCGCAGTTGCGATTCCGTGTCGAATTGCGCCTCGTTCCACGTTGTATTCAGCACGTTCTCTACGCCCCAATTAAACCGCCAAGACCCCAGGCGATAGGCTCCGTTGAAATCGACGACAGTGTAGCCCTCGGCCGTGATACTGCCATTCTCGTTGGCGGGCCGGTCGCCGATGTGGCGGTAGCGCAAGCCGCCTTCTAAGCCAGTGGGATGGTACCAAGTCAAGCCTCCGGTAGAGGTCCGTTGGGGGGCCAGTGGGATTTTATTGGCGTCGTCGGGTTCGCCCACGGCCTCACCACGGGCGAGATTGAGGTCCACATCGGCCCACAGCCCAGGACGAAGCCGCAGACGGGCTTCCAGATCCAGCCCCGCCCGCCGGGTTTTTCCGCTGGCTTCGGTCGTGCCGGCATCGCCGACAAAAACGAATTCGCTTGCTAGATCCAGCCACCACAGAGCCGCCCCCACATTCAACCGATCAAATAACCGAGTCCGCAGGCCGGCTTCGGCCCCCACTGCCCGCGGCAAAGTCCCTTCTTCAAGGTGGCCCGGATCGATATAGCGTCCCGCTAACTCGACGGCAATGTCGGTCTCGCTGTGCCCATCGCGCCGCATGACCCGACGAATTTGCGCGGCCCGAGCATCAATGACATTGTTGCGAGCGTCGTTGGAATGGAAGCCAGTGCCGACATTGGCAAAAAGATCTACGGTGCGGCTTGGACTATATACCAAGGTTGCTTTCGGGCTGAGTATGGAGGCTTGGGCAAAACCCGAAGCGTGGGGCAGCTCGCTGGGAAACCCTTCGCGGTGGTCGTCAACATTGAAAGTGAAGTAATCGCCGCGCAGACCTAGAATCATTTTCAAGCGCGGAGTGAAAGCAAGTTCTTCTTGGACCCACAGAAACAGATTGCGCTCCACCACATCGGCATTGACCAGCGAGGCGAGGCGTTGGCGGTCGGGGCTCTTCCACAACCCCACGGCCGCATTATCAGCGCGCAGGCCGCCGCCTATCGAAGTGTGAGCCAAGTACGGGCCCCAGGTGTGGAAGAAGGAATAGCGACTGTTGATCCCGGTAACTTGGCGATCATCGGTCTGTTCAATGGTGTCGCCGTGCTCGGGGTCGTCGAGGAAGAAAGTGAAGTTGGAAAACAGCTTGAACTGATAGCTCACCAAATAGGCCTGTAGATCGAAGGTGCTAGTACCGGCCTCTTCAACGTGGAAATTGACGTGGAAATCCTGGCGACCGGTGGTGCCCCCTTCCAGATCGTCAATGGCACCCCAGCGATCAATGAGGCCCTGTTCTATGGCCCGTTGCGGTATCTGCCCGGAGGCGTCCCAAGCCGAACTAAACCCGCTGGTGGTCAAGGTAAGGGTGGAGCGGTCGGAGAGGTGGTTGTGGTATTTGCCGAAGAGATTGAGACGCTGCAAGCCCTGAGGCCGCTTGACCGGGCCGTCGGTGTGGTAGTACTTGCCGGCGAAATAGGCACTTTGCTTAGTATCGGCCAGCGGAATCTGGTAGAGCATGGTGTACTCGGCCGTATTGAACCCGCCCCCTTCGAGGTGAATGGCGTTGCCGTCGAGGTGGTCGCGGGTGCGGTAGGCGATGGCCCCGGCCGTAGCCAGATTGCCAAATTCGGCAAAGTACGGCCCTTTCTTGACCTCCAGTTCCTCGACGACTTCGGGAATGAGGAAGTGCAGGTCGGCGTAGCCTTGCCCGTGGCCGTGGGAGACCATATTCACGGGCACCCCATCCACCGAAATGGCCACATCCGTACCGTGATCAGCGTCAAAACCGCGCAGAAAAATTTGTTCGGCTTTGCCGCCGCCAGCGTGTTGGGCGATGATGAGGCCAGGGGCCAGTTGCAGCATCTGATGGGCCGTGCGGCTGGGGCGGGTTTGCAGGTCGAATTGGCGCACCGCCCGCGAGGAAGCCGCGGAAAAGGCCCGGTCGGCTTGGATCAGCATTTCGCCCATGTGTACGGGGTTGGGAGTCAGGGCGGCGTTCAAGCGAGCTTGCTCGCCAGCGACCACCTGCAAGGTCTCAGTGCGGATGCCATAACCGATCATACTAATTTCCACTTGGTGGGTGCCCGCCGGCACGGCCGACAATACGAACTGGCCTTCTAAATCTGTGACAGCCCCCAGCAGAGTGTCCACGAGGCGAATGTTGGCCCCGGGCAGCGGTTCGCCAGAGCCCGCGTCGGTTATCTTGCCACTTAGCCGGGCCGCTGGCTGGGCCGTTATAGTTATAGGATAGACGACTAGCAAAGTCGCGAGCATTGACAGATAGACCATACTGCTCCTTATCGGATTTATCGGGAGATAACGGCCTTCAAGCCGCTCATGTGGACTAGCCTAACGAGACCACCTTAAACGCAAAAATCGTCATTGCCAGAACAAAAATCAACCAGATGAGCGGCGTTGTACCGGGTCGCATTTACCCTTGCTAGTGGCGGTGCGCTCTCCAGCGTTGCCGCTTACCTAGCGTCGCGCAGCAGGAACACGCGGTCGCTGTTGAAGTAATCGCCGACCCGCTCGTCGCGGTAGGCACCACCGGCGATCAGCAAGCGGCCATTGACAACAGCCGCCGCCGCCCAGCTAACTGGCGAGGGCAAGTCGGGACCGCGATGCCACTGGCCCGTATCCGGTGTGTAGGCAAAGCTCGCGGTCTGGCCGCTGTTGACCCCCCGTCCTCCCATGACCCAGACGCTGCCGTTGAAGGCCGTACACAGCGGGGCACCGGGAGGCCGCGCCGGATGCTCGATTTGGCTCCAGTTGTCTTGCTCGGGATCATAGACGAACAAACCCGGGCATTGGGACAAAGGCCCGGCGGCGATGTAGATCTTGCCATTCAGCACGCAGCCGCTCGCCTGCAACACCGGGCCGGGTGCCGGCGCGTCAACCCGCCAACTCGTCTCCCCGGCTCCAATGCTCAGGACCTCTGCCGTCGGGCCATCGTCGTCGGCACCGCCCACGGCGTACAACCGCTCATGGACCGCGAGGGCCACCACTTGGCCTGCTTTGCGCGGCAACGGCGGACCAAGGCGATAACTCCGCGTGTGGGGATCAAAAATTTCAACGGTCTCCGTCGCCCGCGTCCCGCTGCCATCGCGGAAAAGGCCCCCCAAAAGCCACAGCTCGTCGTCGAGGGCGGCGATGCCGGAGTAAGCCTTGCCCGGCTCGAGCATGGGCGGCTCCACGCGCCACGTACCCGAAGGAATGTGATAGGACCACACGTGGTCGAGATTGACCCACTCCGCCGCTGGCCAACCAAAGAAGGTCTTGCCACCGGCGGTGTACAGACGGTCGCCAATGCGCGCAAAAATGTGATCGTGATTACCCGCCGGCATCCTCGGCTGTTCGTCCCAGTGCTCGTGCCACGCTTGCTCAAGATCGGCGAGACGCTGAACTTTCCCGGCGTGCAACACCCAGAGGCTCCCATCGCGAGCGTGTAGCAACGCCTGCACCGGACCATCGCCGCCCGCCCGAATCACTCGCCAAGCCGGCGGACCGTCGGCCCGCACCGTCAGCTCGCGCAAGCTGCCATCGGCAAAGCCAACTGCGATCTGATCGCCGCCACGCGCAATCGCCGTGATGCGGGCATCAACGGGATTGGCAAAGGAGCGATGAGGCCCGGACGAGCGGGGATCGACGCGCAGGACGGCGGCATCCAAAGCCATCCAGACAAAGCCGGCATCGTCGGTCACAGCACCCTGCCAAGAGCCAGCGAGTTGATTTGCCGGCAGGTTGAGGCGCTGCCAGCCGTGGGGACGTTGGGCCGTCAAGACGGCGACATCCCGCCGCTGACCATCGTCAGCAACAGCCCACACATTGCCAAAGGGATCGTCGCACACCGGCGTGATCTTCCATCCGGGTGGGGCGGTCGGCGCCGCTTCAAACAGGGCATCACCCCGGCGCACAGCACCACACCCAGCGCACCAGACATCGCCCCAGCGCGTCGCCAGCAATGGTCCGGGCGAGCCATTGAGCAAGAAGGAAGGCGTCCGAGCAACCGGCTTGCCGCCCTCGTGCGGGTAGCGCAGAACCTCGTCGTCGAGGGCCATCCACAAATCCCCGTCCGGGGTCATTTGCAGCCCCTCGACGCGCCCGTCAGCGACAACTTCCCAAGTGTCCGCGTCATCAGCAGCGTTGCGAGCGACCATCCCCGCAGAGCCAAGGACAGCGACATAGACTCGTCCGTCGCGATCTTCGAGGAAGAGGCCCGGCCCGTCGGGCAAAGTATCGGCCGCGGTAAATCCGGCGGAAAGAACCATGAGGCAGCCTATGCGATAGAGAGAATTGTGGCCAGCTTTCTTCGTTTGCATGGTGGCTATCTTTTGTCGTTTAGGGGCGTAGGGAAGAAGGGTTTCAGCGCTTAGGAGTTGCAATAATAGCAACCTAGCCAAAGGCGGTCAATCTCGCTGATGGCGACGGCCGCGAGGCGCGATTTACGGCACAAGGCCCAAGCGGGCCGACGCGCTGATGACCGCGTTGAGAACTGCAACCAGAGCGTCGGCCGGGCACGGCTGAGGATCATCGAGGTTTGAGGCGGTCGATGCGTCCTTCCTGAAAGTCCACTTCCAACCAAGGGTCGGACGTGTCGCGGCGGAATTGGTAGAGTTGGGTGCGCATCTGAGCGGCCACCTCCTGCAAGTGGGGATCGTCGATCCGATTGACGCTTTCAGTGGGATCGGCCTCCAGATCGTATAGCTCTTCGGGTGCCCGCGTGATCACGTGGCGAGTGGGGCGCTGGCCCATGGCGGGAATCGCGTCGCGCCGCACCGCCGTCCACGTAGTCGAACGAAATATATCCGTAGGCAGCATAGTGGTGAGACCAGCGGCCAAGTTGCGCACAAATTTGTAGCACCGGCCGCGCAGCACCCGGTAGGGATTGTAATCAACCACCTCGTGAAAGCAGTGCGAAAAGAACGTGTGCTCCCAGTCGGGGACGGACGGATCGGCTAGGCCCGGCAGGAGGGACCGACCCGGCAAGTCCTCGGGCGCGGGCACCCCGCACCAGTCGTGCAACGTGGGGCGGATATCGGTCCAATTGATGAGGGACTGACTACGGGTGGCGGGGGTAGTGATGCCCGGTGCCCGCAGGATGAAGGGGCAGTGGTGGCCGCTGTCGAAGCAGGAAGCCTTGGCCCCGGGGAAGGGCATGGCGTGATCGGTTGTGACGATGACCAAGGTCTCGTCGGCCCGACCCGATTCCTCCAGTGCATCGAGTAGGCACCCCACGCCAAAGTCGAAGCGGGAGACCGCCTGATAGTACTCGGCGAGATCGGCGCGCACATCCGGCACATCGGGCAAATAGGGCGGCACGGCCACGTCGTCGGGGCTGTACTGCGTTTCCGGCACATCGGAGTACGGGTGCTCATTGCCAAAACCTCGACCCGCGCGGTGGGGATCGGTAAACCCCACGTGCAGGTAGAACGGCTGATCGGGATGAGCAGCCCAAAAGTCACGCGCAGCGCGGGCCAATTCAACGCCGTTTCTGGCATTGACCTTAGGCTCAAAGTCAAACGGGTACACGCTGGGCGGCTCGACGTGTTTTTTGCCGATACAGGCCGTGGCATAGCCGTGCGCCTTCAGGCTGGAGAGTGTGGAGGTGATGTGGGGATGCGTGGAGAATCCGTGGATGCCGTGACAGTGTCCGTACTGGCCGTGGGTGTGGCTGTGGTATCCAGTGAGGATGCAGGCGCGACTGACCGCGCACGAAGGGCTGGTGCAGAAGGCTTGGTCAAATACCGTGCTCTCGCGGGCAAACGAATCAATGCGGGGCGTGCGGACGACGCGATTGCCATAGCAGGCGGCGATGCGGCTCCAGTCGTCGGCGATGAGGAATAGAACGTTGCGCTGGGTGGTCATAAGGCCGATTCAGAAGTGCCCTTGTGCCGCTCGCCGTACGGGATGGCACACGCCTCATCGGCGCATTCGACCCTGCCAAACCGATGCCGATTGCGCGCGACGAGCCCGTAGCCAGCGCGAAAGAGCTGCTTCAGCCCCGGAATGCAGTACACCCAAGTGAACAGGTTCCAAGGAGGAAGCCGACGGTAAATCTGGTACACAGCATCTGCCCCGACATCAACCTGCCCGGCGGCGTGGATGAGACGCAGGCCCGTGTTAAAGTCGGAACTGGAGAGGACCGGAAACCGCTCTTCAATGCCGTCCGCTTGGCGCGGCAGGTACTCAAAGCGACTGTTGCGGTCAAAGCGGCGAATGCGGCCGACGCTCCACAGGCAGAAGCGGCATTCGCCATCGTACACGATTACAGGACGGGTTTCGCTCATATTTTGGAGATCCTTCTACATTGCGAGCATCGAGTTTATACAACAGAAGTAGTAACGTCAACAAACGGTTGTGCGGATACTGAGTTAGAGAAGACCTCGCGTGTGCCGCCGGGGCTCGTTGCGATTGCGACTGTACATCAAGAGCCATACCTTTTCATCCGATTCCGTTCTAACAACACGACAATGCGCGATAACAGAGCCGTTCCGAGCGTACGAGACGGCGAAAGTCCAAGTGTCAGACATTACCTGAAATGGAGATTGACTCTAACCATGCTTGATGATTCCTATAGTTCAGGAGCGAAGTACTACGACGCTGCATACAGTGTCAAAGACAATCTGGTGAATAGAGATTTCTATCTCGATCTAGCCAATGAGTATGGTGGGCCGGTCCTCGAATTTGGTTGCGGCACTGGGAGAATTACCTTGCCACTGGCGAGACAAGGCGTGGATGTCACCGGGATGGATGCTTCTCATTCCATGCTGGAAGTCTTGCGGGCAAAGCTCGCCAAAGAAAGCGACAGCGTAAGGCGGAGAACGCGCGTCGTAGAAGGAGACTTTCGCACCCATTACTTGGGCGATCAATTTTCCTTGGTAGTAATTCCATTCAGACCCATGCAGCATATGTACACTACGGAAGATCAACTGGCAGCCCTGAAAAACGCTAGACGGCATTTGGCAAATGGTGGTATCCTCGCCTTTGATGTGTTCAATCCCCGCTTCGACAAAATTATATCGGGCGTCGGCGAAGAGTTCTTGGAATTCGAGTGGCCTGCACAAGATGGGACGGATCGGATCATTCGACGGTACTTTGTAAAGGACGAGATTGACCTGATCAACCTGAATTTCTCGGGCCGGTTTATCTTCCGATTGTGCGAGGGTAACAAAGTCCTGTCTGAGGAAGTACAGTCATTAAAGATGAGTTTCTATACGTATCCTCACCTTAAACTTCTTTTTCAAGCTGTGGGTCTTGAAAGTGTAGGAGAATTCGGATCATTTGCTCGGATACCGATAGGGCCCGAGGCACCCGAAATGATATTCCTCCTGAAATGGCGGTAACAACTCCGCAAATCACAACACCTTTTCCGGATAGACACCAGCGTGGACCAGCAACCTGAAATGGCGGCACTGTGGACAATTCAATCGCAGTTTTGCACTGCACGGTAGTATGCGCGCCTACGACCAACCGAAAGGTACGTGAAATGCGCCTCCTGCCGATCGTAGGAATCTTGGCCGTTTCAAGCCCGGCCGCAGGCGGCTATACGTGACCGGCTGGAACGACGTCGCCACCGCCGCCTACGGTCTCAATGGGCTGCGGTTGGTTGAATCGCGCACGCATTTCAGCAATCACTTCTTCGTAGAATCGTCCCAAGGACGATTCGTCCTGTCCTGCTCTCCATTCCAAGCAGACAGAATGGCCAAGAGCTATCAATTCCAGCTAATGGAAGTCCTCAATTACAACGGCTTTAGACAAGTTTCACTGCCGATTCAGACGCTGGATGGAAAGTACTGCTACCGAGTCGGAGAAGACTGGTGGGTGCTGAACTCCTACATGCCATCCGTCGATCACCCTCCGTGGGGCTCACGTGAGCTGATTACCGAGGCAGCCCAGACGCTAGCGGCATTGCACTTAGCAGGTCGCAACTACGGAAGTGAACTCCGAGCCGAATCAGCAAGAGAAGACTTGGGTTGGTACTACGTACCTTCGACCAGATGGGCTGAATTGGCTGCTAAAATTGCCAGCGCTTTCCAATGGAACGATCTAAGCGATGATGACGCAGCATTCCTTCGCTCGCAACTCCGCTTCATACAGTCCAACGCCGCCGCCGTAAAGTCACTATGCGATGAGTGGGGCATGCTGTCGATCACACACCAAGACTACCGCCCTGCCAACTTGCGGATACGGGCGTCGAAGATCGCCACAGTGTGGGACTTCGACATGGCTGTCATTGACTACTCGCTCTACGATGTGGCATTTGCGGCACTTCAATTCGGCGGTCGGGAATGTCTTTTCCCCGAAGTATCGCTGGACCTCGCCAAGCATTTTATCGAGGCGTATATCGCGGCAACCGACAAGCCTGCACCCTTTGAAAAAGACGGCGTCCTCCGGTGGTTTCTAACAGTAGCGGTGCTACGACGCCTGCTATTGAACTATCACATCCCGGAGAGGATGGAATTGCTGCGGAAAGTCGCAGGTTGGGATTGGCTGAGCCGCCGCCGCCGAATCATCCGCAGCACCCAATAGGCTCCCAAGGCACCAAGCAGATGCTTGTACGTATGACCGCTGATCAATCCGCCGACCGCATAGAGATCTTGGTCAAACATCTCGGCGACCTTCGCGAGCAGATAAAACAGGCCGGCGATGTAGAGATCGGACCCGCGCGTGTACGGCGACGGCAGCAGACGAACCATGAGAGGCACGAATAAAATCGGGTAGGCTTGGGCGATGATGTAATAACGAAGATCGCCAGCGCCGGCCCGTTCGGTATAGTGCCAGTACAACACGCTGAAAAGGCCGAAGGCGATCAGCGGCAACAAAGTGATGATGCCAGCGCGCCGGTCCAAACGCTCGGTGATCGCAGTAGCGAGAAACGCCATAAAGGCAATGCTCATCGGCAGGCGATCCCAAAGAAGCGTTTCGTTACTGGGGGCTAGGTGATAGTAGGTAGATCCGAGGCCAACCAGCGCCACCGCGACAAAGAGGATCTGATACGCCAGCGAGTCGACCGGGCGCACAAACGCCTGTTGCGCGGGATCTGTAGCGAGGCGAAAAACAACACTGAATCCCCATAATCCCACCAACAGAAACGGCAGGTTGGAGATCGCGTTCAGACAATGGGGGATACCCAACAAGGTGCGCTGATCGGCGAACTGGTGATAGGCCGGGTCTTGCGGAATGGGTGCCTGCAAAAAAACAACGGCCCAAAAGGCGATCGTCAGATAGGCGATTAGCTGGAGCCGATGGTCGCGTTTCATTTTTCTTTTTTCGGCTTGAGATGCGTTTTTAAAATTCTCGTCGAACTACTTCAACGGGCCGTCGAGCGGTTCCTGGATCGGGCGTTTTCCGAAGGCGAGACGCCATTGCTACTAGGTTCTTTTTTGACGCAAAGGGCAATAAGAGGAATCTTAAAAACGCTTCTGAGATGCGTTCACGCTTCCAAATGAGAAAGTTCCGTCAATGCAATTGGTACCGTTGAACTCATGAAAGACTCATCCGTCTCCGTGAAGATCGGATCCAATACTTGTCGTCGGTGTTCTTGGGCCGCCATCGAGTCGGCATCCGCGGCGACTAAGCTCTGCACTTTTTTGTAATGCTCAAAGCTCCGGTAAACCCAGATAGCGATAATCTGGCGCCCATCGTCTGTTTGAAAACGACCGACGAGACGGGCACCGTATCTCTTCTGAACGGGAAATAGTCTCGTTAAGAAGAAGTCGTTGAACGCTTCCGTCTTACCGGGGACGACCTGATATCGGCGAATCCTAAACATCATCTCGACTCCTCCTCATTGCCGTTGCTGATACCAGTGGCGATGACCTTCAATCCGCCCGAATTCTTTCAACGCCTTTAGTGTTTCAACAGTCAAACAGCTCTTCCAATGCTGTTCGGCTTGTTGCCAAAATTCTGGATACTGGCCATACCAAGTCCAAGTAGGCGACCAAGATCCATCTGAGTTCTGATGTTTAACATCGAAGTCCAGATTCATATCTATTTCGCCCTTCAGGGTCTCAGCTAGCAACGAGGTGGGCGTAGGCGCTAACCAGAGCGGTCTGGCAGCGGGTTGCATCAATTCTTCCGGCGTATGAACGACGACAGAATGCACACGCCGAATTAGTATTTTCGCCAGCGTGTCTTTCGCGGATTGAGGCAGAGCAGTCGTCTCAACCAGATGAACACAGCAAATAAAATCGTACATGTCCATCTCATCTGGTAGTGTTTTTACATGCTCTATGACCTCTACAGTGAGCCGTTTAATCAGGTCTGTAGGTGCCAACTCGCGATATTCATGAAGATAGCCCACGATCTCCGCCCGAGGGTTGGTCAGGAAACCGCCAAAAGTATCCGCCGTATTCTCAAAATTCCACCATGGCGCATGGGGGTATTCATCCACCGCTTGCGGAACGATCGGCCAGCGGCTCTGGGCCGAATCGCATTCGGCCAGCAAATACTGGATCGCCTGGCGAACAATCTCATCTTTACTCGTCGCTTTGACCTCTCTGAGAATGCGCAGCGCAAGGGTCGTCGTGATAACGGATGAATCGGGCAGTTGGATATCGGGTTCAAGGCCGTTGCCGAAACCGCCATCTCGATTCTGATAGCTAGCGAGTTCGTCCAAGACGGCGGCTGGAGTTCCATCGTCGAAATAGTACGATAGAAGCCGCCTTTCTAACTCCCGACCCTGCTCCATCACGAAAGTTCTCGCCTTCTCGAATGAGTCATTGGTCAACAGCTTCATATTTTTTCATTCCTATAAAACTCTTGGTTGCAAACGGCGATTGCGGAGCACATCTCAAGCGACGCGATAGCGCTCCACCACCTCCATATCGACCTTGATCCCCAACCCCGACCTTGTGGGCACGATAAAGTGTCCCTTCTCCAGTGCCAGCCCCTCGGCCACAACATCGGCCTCCCGCGTAAAAGGTAGCTCGTCGCAGGGCAGCGTGGCGTTGGGCAGCGTCGCTTGCAAATGCACTGAATAGGCCGCCAACACCCCGGTACACAAACCGCCCATTTGGACCCAGCAGGGCACGTCCGCAGCCTCCGCCAGTGCCGCGGCCTTCCGCACTTGCAGTGCCGGGCCACCCAAGTTCACGTAGTCAATACAATCGGCCTTGAGCGCCGCCAGCACACCCGATGGTGCTCCCAAGTGCAAAGCGATGGGAATGTGCGTCTTCTCGCGCAGGATGCGGTACCATTCGAGATTGTTTTTGAGCATGGGATCTTCAAAGACCGACACCGTGCCAAAAGGCTCCAATTCGCTCGCCAAGCGCGCGGCCTTGGGCAACAGGGCAAATTCAGTATTCGGATCAACGCCGACCGTGTAGTCGGCACCCGCCGCTTCTTTTATTAGCCGCACTGTCTCGACGATATTCCACGATCGCGCCTTGAGCTTGTGGTTGCTAAAGCCCAGCTCGGCCCCTATTTCCGCCGCGGCCGCAGTCTCTTCTGGCGTCATGGGACACGACCAATACGACACCGGCACCTTGTCGCGCACCTGCGCCCCGAAGAAGCGGTGGAGCGGGATGCCGTAGGCTTGGCCCGCAATGTCGAGCAGCGCACAGGTGAAAGCGTCAGGACGATTGTACGGGTCCAAGGCCAGCGGGTCTTGGCCCACGAGCGCGTCGGCTTGATCTTGACCAGCAGACTTTTTGCTGAGGAACTCACCCCAGCCCTCTAAGCCCTCGTCCGTTTGGATGCGACAGAGGGTAATGTCGTAGATCTTGGGAAAGTAGCGGGCGATCACCGGAATCGGCGGAATTTCGACTTCGTACAGCTCTACTTGAGTGATTTTCACCGGAGGCTCCTCTGGTTGCACATCGCTTGTTGAAAGGTTACAATGATACCAAATTGCCGGAGGATCACAAAGAGGCGTACGGCCGGTACAATGTCGCTTCTGCCTCACTCATGTCGTCGAGTTCTACGCGCGTCCATTGCCTGCCTAGCCACAGTTGAAAATGCAAGCGAGGAACTTCCCAACGAGTCAGGGCGTCTTTCGACGGACTGACCCCAACAACTTTTCCAAACAGGAGCAAATCATGCTGAAATGCGTCATCGCACTCACCGGCTTGGCCTTTTTGCTAGCCCCAGCCCCCACTTTCGCCGGCACCGTCTCGGTAGAAGGCAAAGGCGACCCGGCCTTGTATGTTGTCAAGGTCCACGCCGATTGGTGCGGCTCCTGCACCGCCCTCGGGCCAATCCTCAAAGAAGTCCAAGCCGGGGTGGCCGATCAGCCCGTCCTCTTCGTCCAACTGGACGTTACCGACTCGACGTTGACATCCCAAGCCCGCTTGCTTGCCGCCGCCCTCGGCGTGGAAGACCACTTCAAGGCCAATAACAAAACCGGCCTCGTCCTACTCATCAACGCCCAAGACCGCACCCTGCTAGAAACGGTGACCAAGCAAAACTCCGCGGCTGAGATCGTCGGCAAAATCACAACGCACCTCGCCGCCCAAGCCAAGCAAAAAGAGGCGGCCGAGTAGGCTAACCGTTCAGTTCGCGCTCGGCCACCAAGGCGCGCAATCGCGTTAAAAACGGAGCGATCGCCCGCGGTTGATGGGCCGTGTTGTGGAGAACTATATCCTCACCCGTCGCCGCGTGGAACACGGTCGCCGCCGGTGACAGGCTCACTTTTTTGACCTCGGCCCACGTCAGCGTCTGCCGACCAAACAAGCCCTCCTCGACCGTCACGCCCGCCGGCCCCAGCCAGACCCAGCACCGATGGAGGCGGTGGACGAAGAAAGCTGCCGCACAGAACGCCGCGATCCCACCGCCGAGTACCGCGAGTCCATACACAAAGCCGCCGCGCTGGAAGGCGATGGTGCTCAATATCAACTGGCCAATACCCAATAGAGCAAAAATCAGGCGCAGGCTGGCACCGGGGCTGGTGGATAAGTCGAACCGCTCAGCCATGCCTCAGCGCGGTGCGATCCACTCGTCTGCTATTTCCATACCAAAGCCCGGCGCGTCCGAAGGGACCAAGCACCCATTTTGAGGCACGGCTGTGCCCGGTATGGCGGGGACTTCGTCTAGGGGAATGCCCGGAGGCGAGCCGAGCCAGAACTCGGCCAGCGGCGATTCGGGAAAGGCAAGGGCGAAGTGTTGACCGTAGGCCGTGTTGGCACCACCGTGGGGCACGGTGACAAGGCCGGCGGCTTCGGCGATGTAGTAGATCTTGACTGCTTCGGAAAAACCGCCGCACCACTTGAGATCCGGTTGCAGCACATCAACGCAGCGGTGTTCGACTAGCTGGCGGAAGGCCTGACGGCCATGGTGGTCCTCGCCGGTGGCAATGGGCACGTACGGAGCAGCCCGCTTGAGCGCGATGTGCCCTTCGAGATCGGTGGGAATCAGCGGCTCCTCAATCCAGCGCATCTGGTAGGGCCTGAGCCGCTCGGCGACTTGAATGGCGTATTCGACGTTGTAGGACATGACCGCGTTGAGCATCAGCTCGCAGTCCGGGCCGATAGTCTCGCGCGCCCGGGCGATCTTGTCTTCAAGGCGGTTGAGTCCTGCTTGACCCTCGCGGTAGTGGACCGGATTGGTAACCTTGAAGGCGCTAAACCCCAGCTCGAGGCCCCAGTCGAGATCGTCGCCAGTGGCGTAGAGTTCAATGTGGTCGCGGCAAGGGCCACCGAGCAAGCGGTACACGGGCAGGCCCAGCAGCTTGCCCTTGAGGTCCCAGAGCGCCAAGTCAATGCCGCTTTGGGCAACGGCGGCGGTCCCAGCATGACCGAGGCGCTGAGCAGCGCGCCACATCAGGTCGTTGAGAAATTCCGTGGCCAGACAATCGCGGCCCACCAGCAGGGGCGCGAAGACCTGCTCGACGATGGCAGCGACCGGGGCGCCAAAGGAGCAACCACCCAAACCCCAAGTACCGTCTTCAGCGGTGATTTGGACCCAGACCGGGCCACCGCCCATCCCCGGCATCTGCCCGGGTAGGCGCGAAAATTCTGGATACTTGTTGATCGGCAATGAACGCGGCGCACGCTGATTCCAAGAGGGGCGGCGCGGCGCGGTTTGGGGCGGGTTGTGCGGAATTTTGAGATCAACTACGCGGATGGATTGTATCTGCATTTCTACTTCCCTCGGCCAGATCGCGGCCGCCGCGGCCTCATTCACCTGCCAGAATGGGATGCAGCGGATGGTCCCAAGGGCCACCAGCGGTCATCTCGTCAGCCGCGCCAGCCGCATCGTGCGTCCCAGTAAACGCGGTGTAGTCGGGCATGTAGATAATGGCGAACGCCCGGCGCGGTGCAGCGGTCTGGTTGGGACCGGCGTAGTGGAAGGTGCAGCCGTGGTGGAAGGTAACGCCGCCAGCTTTCATGTCCATGGTCACCGGCTCGGGCACGTCGTAGCCCCGTTCCTTCATCTTATCGACGATACTCTCGCCAGCGACGCCGAGTTTGATCGGCTCGAGCCGCTCGTACTGGTGAGAGCCGGGCACAAAGTGGAGGCAGCCATTGTCTGCGGTCACGTCGTCCACCGCGATCCACGCCGACAGCGCACCCACCGGGTCCATCGGCCAATAGGGAGCGTCCTGATGCCAGTTCGTCTCCTTGCTCGTTTGGCCGGGGGGCTTGATCATCGCGTGATCGTGGTAGATGCGCACGTGGCGGCAGCCGCTCAGGCGGCGGGCGGTTTCGGCCAAGCGCGGATGGAAAGCGATCGCTTTAGCGGCCGGATAGTCGGTCCAGAGATTGACCATCTGATTGAAGACGCGCTCGTACTCTCCCGACACGCGGCCATCATTCTCGGCCCCTTTGATGCGGGCGCGATGCGTGTCCATGGCGTGGTCAATGGCATGGCGCAGCGAGGCGATCTCCGCGGCGGAGAAGAAGTGCTCGTAGCGGATGTAGCCGTTTTGCCGAAAGAAATCCGCGTCGGCTGGCGTCGCCGGGCTGAGCAGTCCGGCCGCACTATCGGGGCTGCTAGATTGGTTTATTGTAGGCATGAGGGTAAGACCTTAGTTTTGGCGGTGGCAATCAACACTCAACGAGGAAAGAAAATGGCCGAAGTAACAATGTACCACAACCCGCGATGCGCTAAAAGTCGGCAGACGTTGGCTCTCTTGGCCGAGCAAGGCGTCGAGGCTAACGTCGTCGAGTACTTGAAGACACCGCCAGACGCCGAGACCCTAGACGAACTTTTGCAAAAGCTCAAACTGGAACCCCGGGAACTGATGCGGACCAAAGAGGACGAATACGCGGCGCTCGGACTGGCCGAAGTCGCGGATCGGGCGCAGCTCATTCAGGCGATGGCGGAACATCCCATCCTGATCGAGCGGCCGATTGTAGTCAAGGGAAGCCAAGCGCGCATCGGGCGCCCACCGGAACGAGTTTTGGCCCTCCTCTAAATGCTAAAACTGGGGTTTCTCGCCTCGCACGCCGGGTCGAACATGCAGGCGATCATCGCGGCCTGTCAGACCGGGACGCTAGCGGCCGAGCCGCACGTGGTGATTAGCAACAACTCGCAGTCGGGTGCGCTGGCGCGGGCGCGGCAAGCGAACATCGCGGCGTACCACCTGAGCGAGCGAACGCACGGCGATGCGCTGGGGCAGGCGATGGTGGCGGCGATGCAGCGGCACCGGGTCGAGGTGATTTGTCTAGCCGGATACATGAAGAAACTGGGGTCAGAAGTTTTGGCAGCCTACGAAGGGCGGATCTTGAATATCCACCCCGCCCTGCTGCCCAAGTTCGGCGGACAAGGCATGTACGGAATGCGGGTCCACGAAGCGGTATTGGCCGCTGGAGAGCACGAGAGCGGGGCGACGATCCACTTGGTGGATGAAGAATACGACCACGGGCGAGTGCTGGCGCAGAAAAAGGTTCCGGTTAAAGCAGAAGACACGCCTGAGACCCTGCAAAAGCGGGTATTAGCCGTAGAGCACCAACTCTACGCGGCGACCCTCACACGGGTCGCAACCGGCGAAATCCCTATTCCTCTTCCGCGCTCCCACGCATAATGCGGCGCAAGTGTCCGAGCTCCTCGACGATGATGCGGCGCTCTAGCACCCCGAGAACAATCCCGTATGCCAACGCCATAATTCCGCTCCGCAAGGCAAAATCGGCCACGGCATAATCCAAGGCCCAATGATCGTACAACCATCCGCATACCGCGGCCGCCAACAATCCCACGCCCGGCGCGGCCAAGACCTCGAACCAACGGACGCTCACATAGGCGCGCAAACCAACGCACAGGCCCAAGAAACCCGTGCCAGCCACCGCGCCCATGCTGTACGCCACGCCCTCCACGCCCCACAACGCGCCCAGCACCGGGACGGCAAAAAGGGCCACCGCCCCCTGAATCCCCACTATGTACGCGGACCGGCGCGTCGCCCCTACCGCCCACAGCAGGCTAAATCCATCGCTGAGCAGCGGGCCCAACAGCGCATACGCCCCCAGCCAAACCACAATGGGCGCCGACCCAGCCCATTGGCCACCTAAGAGGGCGATTACCTCGCGGGCATTGAAGACCAAGATCAGCGACACGGGAGCCGACACTCTCAGTACTAGGCTGATCATCTTGGAGAACAACGCGCCCAGCCGCTCGCGCTCGTGCCGATACCGCGAGTACAGGGCACCGCTGTAGTTGAGGATGATATGCGCGATAACCGCGGTGGGAATCTGCACCAGCCACCACGCTGTCTCGTAGAGCGCGAGTGCCGTATCGCCAACGACCAAGCGCACGACCAATTTGTCATACCACCAAATAAAAATCTGCAATACCCAGCCAATCCAGATCCACACGCCATAACCCAGTAGGCGGCGCGCCCAAACCCAATCAAAGCGCCAAGAGGCGCGGCGCAGGGGACGGCTACACCAAGTGGCCGCAGAAAAAAACAACACGTACACCACGCTGAGCACCGAGTACGTAGTCCACCCTCCCAATATCAGGCTCCACTCTTCCCACCCGGCGTGGGCCGCCAGCAGCGCACTGCTCAAGGCCAACAGCGTCCCCAGTCCGTGAAACACCGAGAGCCGGCCAAACTCAAAATCCATCCTCAGCAGGGCCTCTGAAGTCAGGGTCAGTTGGCGCACGCAGTGCAACGCCGCCAGCACCCACGCGACTTGGGCAAAAGTCCAGGAAAAATCGGCCGGGAAAAGCAACGCCAAGGCCAAGACGACCCCGCTGGTGAGCAAACACGACAGCAGGGTAATGCACACATTCAGCGCAAAGTGCGTACCGACGAATTCCTCGACTCGGTCTTGGAAGTGCAACAGCGCGTGCATTAAGCCAAACTCGCGCAGGCTGGACAGCAGGATAAAGACCGTCACGCCCAAAAACACATCGGCAAAAACGCTGGGGGCGAGCTGCCTTTTGATCAACACCGTCAACCCCACACTGCACAGCCGTGCGGCATAGCCCGTGCCCAAGGTGTAGAAAAACCCCTTGAACATCTTTTGCGGGGTAATCACGGGTTCCTAGCGGATGCGCGTTGCGCCGCATCGGTAGTCGCGTGGGTCGCCAAGGCGGGCTTGTAGCGCGTCTGGAGTCAGGTCAGTGTGGCGTTGGACCCAATCGACTTCATCGGCGAGTGTACATTCGAAAAGACCAGGGTCGTCGGCGCCGATAGCTAGGCGGACATTAGAGGCCAAGAAGCGATGCACGGGGTGATCTTTCGCGTCGGGTACGGCACCAATGCGCAAGTTGGAGGTCGGGCAAGTTTCTACTACGGTGCCGAGCGTGGCCAAGCGGCTGAGTGCAAAGTCCTGCCGTCGGCGCACTGCTTCGAAGCGCGAAGGATCGTAGGCGCGGCAAACCAGCGCATCGCCGGGACGGGACGAGAGGTTGCTGCGCTCCTGCATCAGGGCGTGGTCGTCAACCGGAACGCCGCATTCTTCCAATGCTTTCTTGTGTTGCAAATCGTAGGCAATCTGGGCCAGGCGTTCGCTGACCGGCTCGCACGCATGGGCTTGGGACCGACGGGCCACAGCAACCTCTGGGTCGAGCCCAAGCGCGGTGCAATGCCCCAAGCGCAGCGCACCCAACTCCGCGGCTTCGTGGCACCAGCGCACTGCGCTTTCGAGCGACTTGTCGAAATAGACCTCGCCGACGTGATAGGCCACGTCGAGGGCGCGCTCCGGGTGCCGTTCGTTGTCGCGACGCAGGCGCCGGAAGAAGGCGCGGGTGCTCGCGGGCGGATAACCCTCCTCAAAGTGGCAGAAATCGAGCCCGACGATCGCGGACCGCAAATCCTCATTTTCGTCGAGCAGGCGTTGGACCAATTTATAACATTCAAGCGGCGCCCAGCGCGGCAGGCTGATGACATAGCGGGCGGTAAAGTCCTCCGTGCAGGCTTGGGCAATGGCGCGCGCAATCAGCGCGTGAAACTGCACGAAGGCTTCGGATTGGATGTGGTCGTAGGAAGCCATGGCGCGGTATTCGACGTAACGCAGCCCTTCGCGCCGATGGTGGGCGAACACGCGCTGCAAAATTTCTTCTGGCTTGCCCAAGACGTTCCACCAATAGCGATAGACGCAGATGGCCAAGTTGAACTTGGCTTGGAAATGAGCAAAGTCGCTCTCGTCCTCCGCGCTGTACACGCAGTGCGCCTTGAGCGCGTCGAGACATTGGCTGTCGAGCACCTCGCGGAACAGCGCGACCGGCTCGGGCCGACGGCCATAGGCGCGTTCAAAGCTATCGACAAACAGCGACCAGTCGATTTTTTCATAGTGGTCGCGGGCCAAGTCGAGGAGATCAGCGGCAAAGAGGCTGCCGCCGATGTGGACGTGCAGCTCGCAGGTCTTGGCAACCTGAAGGGGTGGCTCGGTCACTCGTCACTCCAGCGTCGGCATCTCGACCGCGTCATCGCGGCGCGCGTGCATGTTCGCTTCCATGGCTTCTGGGTAGCGATGCGGGAGGTGGGAAACTTCGTCGAGCCGGGCGCGGGCCTGGTCCGGGAGACAAAAGCTACCGGCGAGCATGTTGTCCCTCGCCTGCTCGACCGTGCGCGCACCAATGATGACCGAGGTGATGGCCGGTTGTTCCAACACCCAACGCAGAGCCACTTGCGCTGGCGCACGGCCTATCTCGTCGGCTACCGCTAGTAGCGTCTCTAAGGTCTCGTCGGCATTGGCGGCAAAATAGCTTTGCGGGTACGCCCACGCATCGGCGGAACGCGTACCGGCTAGGGTGCGCTCACCGGGCTTGTACTTGCCGGAGAGAAAGCCGCCGCCGAGCGGGCTCCACGCCACCACGCCCAGCCCCTTGAGTTGACAAACCGGAATCAACTCCTGCTCAATGTCGCGCACGACCAAGCTGTATTGCGGCTGATAGCACTCAAAGCGCGCCAAGCCATGCGCGTCTGAAATCCACAACGCTTCCATCAAGCGCCACGCCTGATAGTTGGAACAGGCGGTATAGCGCACCTTGCCTTGGCGGATCAAATCGTCGAGCGCACGCAGCATCTCTTCCAACGGAGTCTGGGTATCCACGTGGTGGATGTAATAAAGGTCAATGTAATCTGTTTGCAGTCGCCGGAGGCTGTCCTCGACCGCGTTCATAATGCGCACCCGCGACATCCCCGAGTCGTTGGGGCCAGGCCCCATGGGGTTGAAAAACTTGGTGGCGATGACCGCATCGCGGCGGCGATCCTTGAGCGCCTTGCCGGTTATGATCTCGGACTCGCCGCGGCCATACGAGTCAGCCGTGTCGAAGAAGTTGATGCCCGCGTCAAACGCCAGATCGACGATCCGCTTGGCCTCGCGCTCGTCAGTGCTGTGGCCAAAGGTCATGGTCCCGAGGCAAACTTCCGATACTTTGAGGCCGGTGCGGCCCATTCTGCGGTATTTCATTATATAATATAGCTCCTATCACTTTAGTGGCTTTAGGCGTTAAGCCCCTCAAATATCTGTCTGGCGATATGGTAAGCCAATATCGGCGGGACTGCATTCCCCACTTGAGTAAATTGCCGCGCCGGAGACCCAGTAAAAACAAAGTCGTCCGGGAATGTTTGTAAGCGAGCGCACTCTCTCACAGACATAGTCCGGGGTATATGGGGGTGTAAATGCGATCTTCCACCACCCTTGGTGCCGCCAGCAATGACCGTCTTTGAGGGTAGCGTCGGGTCCAGCCTATCCACCCTGCCCAATGCGTCCCTCTTTCCATAATCCAGTTTCATGTATCTTTTAATAGACTCCGCCTTATGCTCTCTAGTTTTGTTGTTAGCTAAACCACTTACCGGCTTTTCTAGTGCTTTGCCACACGAGACCGTAGAAGGTTGCTTCTGCGGGAATCGAAAAGAACCATTCATAATTCCGACGATAAACATGCGCCACCTATTCTGAGGAACAAAGAAATTAGCTGCATTCAGTAGAGTGGGTTTTGCTACCGTATATCCTAGCTCTGTTAGAATCTGACAAACCTCAGACACTTGGCGACCACCATCCAGCGTTAGTAAGCCCTCCACATTTTCGATCAAAAATGCCTTTGGTCTAAATACCTTAACGAGAAATATGTAATCGAAAAGGAGATTGCCGTAATCTTTGTTATTAAAACCTATCCTCTTGAATTTTGTCCCACTCTTTGAAAACCGCTGATTAGCAGCGATGCTGAAAGGCTGACAAGGCGGCCCCCCGATAAAAACACCTGGGAAATTTTCTTTAATACCAATATCTTTTAGTATTTCTATAATTGTGTCAGTATATTTAACGTCACCATTATATTCGGGAGGTCCAACAACAGTTGTAGAAAAATTGTCGCGCAATGTATTGCAGAAAACTTCGTTTATCTCCACCATTGCCATTGTCTTGAATCCAGCGAACTCAAACCCTAAGTCAAGACCGCCGCATCCAGAAAAAAAACTTACCAGTGGTACGTCTTTTTTAAGTCTCTTAAAATCACTAAGTGTTTTGTATTCTGAGCATTCAGTAAACATATTACCTATCTCTTTGTTATTTTCATAAATCAACGAATCATAGTTCAATCCTAGTCTTTTTAACTCTGAAGAAAGCTTTTTAGAGTTTGTCTTACAGTACTCTAAGAGTTCGCTTTGATAATCTACTTTTAGCTTTCTCATATCGCAACACCTGACTTTGCTTTATTATACACATACCAGATCTTCTGTTCCTGTTATTGGATTACCGATTAAATAGAAAAAAATGTCATCTATTGTTACTTGTCGTATAGGAGTCCTATATAAAAGAAACTTTTTTGCCGCCTCTTGCGACCGATGGAGGATCGTTAAGCCTTTGTAAGGCCATATTGCAATATTCGGGGGAAAGGTCTATACCGATAAAGTTTCTATCGAGATTCTTTGCTGCGAGGGCCGTGGTACCGGAACCCATGAAAGGATCGAGGACGACTTTAGCATTTGTAGACGAAATTATGCGCTCTATCAAAGCGACGGGAAAAGGGGCCGGGTGTCTATTTTTGCTCTCTTGACCGAATTCCCATATATCGCCGTGAGCATTTGCTTTTTCCACCAATTTGAATTTTGGTTTGGCAATCATATATATCACTTCATACGTCGGCAAAAAATAACCCGGGTTAAAGTTTATACCTCCCTTTCGCTTCCATATAATGATCTGCCTAACGGGAAAACCAGAAATAATGTCGTTCCTATCTTGTAATAAACCTGCTTGTACTCGCCATTTGTGGTTATAGAAAATTGCGCCATTTTCAGGAATGACGCGCAACATTTCCTGTAAACACGATCTTTGCCAGCGCACGTATTCTTCGTGTGGTACGTTGTCGCCGTAGTGAGAATAGCCATCGACCAATGCGGCACCAGACCACTTGCCGCCCCGGCCGTCTTTCATCCCGTTGCCCGTCGAATTCTTGAGGTTATAGGGCGGTGAGGTCACAACCAAGTCGACGCTACCGCTAGGTAGTTGCTGCATAATATCCGTGGTATTGCCACAGATAAATCGGTCTATGAAATCATCGGGGTAATGTAATTTTTTAGCGGTTGCCATTTCTCAGCCTCGCACAGTGCGGACGCAATAAGACGTGAACGTCATTTGAGCAATGCTAAATGATCGCAAATATCTACTTGTTTTGCCAAATCGAATTGATTTGAACCAATATACATATATCGAATAACGCCGCTCTTATCGATGATAAACGTCGCCGGACGGGCAAGTTTGTACGTGGTTGGCCCAAGCCAGTGATACACCCCATAGCTTTTGATCACGCGCCGTTCTGTGTCCGCTAGCAACGGATAGGTGACCCCATATCCGATCAGTGCGCGAGGCCACTGCGCGGTTATGGCGAGCGGCGTCGCATCGCATTCGGCATAAGTGGGGAGATGTTCTTGTACTGCCGCCAACTGGCGGCGGCTATTCAGTCACCATGTTCCCCGAAAAAAAATTAGGACGACGTGTTTTTTTTTAGCTGCGCTGCGAGCGATACCTCTTGCTCTTGCTGTGAGGGGAGCGTGAATAAGGGGGCCATGTCGCCAAGCCTGAGCACTTTGTTTTTGCGCGGCATAAGGAGGTCCTTTCTATACGTGGGGTAGGCGGACGGCGGATCTGGTCAGCGAGCGTAGGGTTGAAGACGCGGGCCTTATCGTCTCCGGTGCGATAGACATAAGGTATCTGCATTTAGCACCTCAAAAACGTGCAAAATACAGTCTGCACTTTGCTCAAACAGCCTCGCGCTGGTAGTACTCCGCCAGGATCTCGGCCACTTCCGGCCGCGCAAATTCCGGCGGCAAAGCCTCCCCAGCGGCTAACATCTCGCGGACTTGGGTCCCCGACAAGAATAGGTACGCGTCGCCCCCGTGCCGACATTCGCGCATCATCACCACCTCGTTGCACTCCTTGCACCAGACGGTGTGATCGCCGCGAAAAATCTCGATTTCGAGGGCGTCGGCAATGCCGTCAAAAATGGTCTGCGCGTCAAACGCGCCGTAGTAATCGCCAACGCCGGCGTGGTCGCGGCCGACGATCAGATGGGTGCAGCCGCTGTTCTGGCGAAAGATGGCGTGCAGCACGGCCTCGCGCGGACCAGCGTAGAGCATGTCAAAACCATAGCCGGCGATCATAACCGTGTTTTGCGGGAAGTAGAGTTCGACCATCTTGCGGATGGAGGCGTCGCGCACGTCGGCTGGGATGTCGCCGGCCTTGAGCTTGCCCAGCAGCATGTGGATGAGAATGCCATCGGCCTCGACGGCTTGCTGCGCCATACGGCACAACTCTTCGTGGGCGCGGTGCATGGGGTTGCGGGTCTGGAACGCCACCACTCGGTTCCAGCCGCGCTCGGCGATCTCGGCGCGCAACTCAACCGCCGTGCGGAAGGTCTGGGGAAAGTCGCCGGGAAAGTACGAAAAGTTGAGCACCTCGATGGGTCCGGCGATGAGGGTGTCGCCCGCGGCCTTGAACGCAGCAACGCCGGGATGGGCGTCGTCGTCCGTGCCAAAGACTTGTTTAACGATGGCGGCGCGTTCCGCATCCGACAGCGATTCGACCGAAGTCACTTCCTCGATGGCGAGGACGGGATTGCCCTCTACGTTGGGATCCAACAAGGCGATGCGGCTACCGGGAGCCACGCCCGCCGGGACCTGATCGCCGGGGATCAGATTGACGACCGGGGTGGGCCACAGCAGGCCGTCGGTCGCGCACATGTTGGCAGCCACGCTTTTGGCGTCGGCCGCATCCATAAAGCCTGTAAGCGGGGTAAAGTAGCCCGATCCGAGCATGACGGCTGAGGCGGCAGCCGCCGAAGAGACGACTACAGCCGGCAGGCTATCAGCTTCTGCTAGCAACTGGGCACGCACTGCATCGTCTTCGACGTAGAGTGGCTTGAGTTCTTCTGCGCCATGGGGTTTGATCACAGTATTCTCCTTGGTTAGATGGGCGTTTAATGCACGGGAATGCCGGCTTCGGCAAGGATGCCGTGGACATTGGCGGCGGCTCTGGGGTATTGCTCGTCGGGCAAGTGTTCGAGGAGCATGTAGCCGTCGGGATGGGCGTCGTGCCACAGCTTGAGCGCGGTGGCGAGATCGAGCTCGCCGTCGCCGGGTATCTCCTCGTCAATGTGGAGCACCAAGCCGCTGGACAGCTTGATATCCTTGCAATGGCCGACGACGGAGATGGGGTTCATAATCTCAAATATGTGCTGCAAGCGCTCGGTGCTGTTGTACACTTGGTCTAAGTTTTGGAAATGATTGACGTAGTCCATGACCACGGTCATGCGCTCGGAGCCAACGGCTTGCAGCACGTCGCGGTTTATTGCCGGCGACCCCATGATGGTGAGCAGATGCGTCTCAATGACCATAGTGACGGCTTCGGCCTCGGCTTTGGCGGCCACGCGCTTGAGGGTTTCGACGAGCAGGGCGCGCGCCGCGGGCGCGAGATTGTCCCGAGACGGCGCGTACGAACCGGCTGGGTTGAGGCTGCCCGTGCGGATCAGACAGGTGTGGGCGGCCAAGTCGCGGGCGACTTCAATGCCGCGCTCAATTTTGCTTACCACTCGGTCGCGCACCGCCGCGTCCGGATCAAACAGGCACTCGGAAAAGCCAATGCCGAACTGGGGCAGTTCCAGGCCCGCGGCCGCTATGGTATCGCGCACCTTGTAGCACTCGGTGGCCGTGACAGCCGCCAGCTTTCCCCCGGGGGCGTGAAAGGCCGCGCCGGTGAGGTTGAGTGCCTTGATGGCCGCTAAGTGTTGGTCGCTAATGGCGCGAAAATCCGGGGGCAACATGCCGACGACGCCGAGCCGCATGGGCAAAACTCCTTGTTGAAGTTGGGCAGTGGACCGTCATTCAAAACTGACCATTGGCACAACTAAGGTCAACACGCGCGGCGGTTGCCGAATTAGAGTGGGAAGCCTACTATTTGATGTTTTGACCACGCTAAATAAGCGTCCAACGAAACCATGCCTTTCGCCCTTTCGTTTATCACAGCCCTCGTCTCCGGCCTCTACACCTGTCTGTGGGGCGCGTTCAAAGACGCGCCGTATGAAGGCTTCAAGCCCAAGACCTTTCCGCGCAGCATGTACTTCCATGTAGCGATCTTTTTGCCGCTGTACTTCATCCCGTATTTCAGCGCGCAATTCCAGCACCTTGGCCTCGTGCAAATGTTCTTCCTGATCATGGGCCTAGAGCGCTTCCTCGCCGAAATCTACAAGGGCTTCTTCCGCACCGAAGACCAGCACAAGTACTTCGTTCCCTCGCGCATCACCTTCTTTGGCCGGCCCGTCACCAGCGATCTGCTCCGCTATAGCGCGGGGGGGCTAATCGTCGCCATTGTCTTCGCCTTCCTGCTCGTCGCCGCGCCCGTCAAGAGCTTCTGGGGCTATCTGATAACCGGATATTGCACGGGGCTACTCGTGGCTTTGGGCGGAGCGTACAAAGACGCGCCCTTTGAGGGATTCAAGTGGCTCAAGTTCCAGCGCTCTGGCGTCGTCTTGGCCGCCTTGAGTCCGCTGTTTTACTTCCTCGGCCATCCCGAACACCCAGTTGGATTGGGTTTTCTCATCTACATGAACGGCGGGCTTGAGCGCTTCACCGTCGAGTACTACAAGACCTACATCCAGCGCAATATGTCCGGCAAATTCCAACCCAACCTCCCCCGCATCCAGCGCGAATTGGACACCCGCGAGAAGTTCCACTACGCGGCCTTGGCGATCATCGCCGGGCTGGCCGCGCTCTACGCCCATGAACGCGGCGCGTTATGACGCCGTAGTCATCGGCTCCGGGTTCGGCGGGGCGCTGGTGGCTCACGCGCTGGTGCAAGCCGGGCTAAAAACCGCGCTGCTGGAGCGGGGCCAATGGGCCAAGCGCGACGCCGCGGACTGGGACCAGCGCACCATTCTCCTGCAAAAGCGCTATCGCACGGCCTCGCCCCTTTTGGTCAAGCAGTACGGACGCCGCACCTTCCAGCGCACCTATCCCAACGAGGTCGTCGGCGGCAACTCGGTTTTTTACGGCGGGGCGTCGCTGCGGCTGCGGCCAGCGGATTTCGCCCGCTGGCCCTTGTCCTATGCAGACCTAGCGCCGTACTACGCCCGCGCCGAGCAACTCCTCGGAGTCCACGGCGAAGTAGGCGCGGATCCGCACGAACCCCCGGGACTCACCGCGTATCCGCACGCCACCATTGCGCTGAGCGCACCGGCCCAGCGCATGTACCAAGCGGGGACCGCGCTGGGGCTGCGGCCATTCAAGATCCCACTGGCCATCAACTTTTCCGATCACACCCGGCCCCTCTGCCTGCGCTGCATCACCTGCGACGGATTCCCCTGCAAAGTGGAGGCCAAAAACGACATGGCTTCCACCGTGCTAGCCGCGGCCGCGGCGGCCGGCCTAACGATCATCGTCGGCGCGGTGGCGCGGCGGCTGGTGCAACGGAGCGGGCGCGTCGAGCAAGTCGAATACGTAGATAGCACCTCCCGACAAGCCCACGCGCTCTCAGCCGACTTAGTGGTCTTGGCCGCTGGCGCACTCAACAGCCCGGCCCTGATGCTCTGCTCGGGATTTGACCATCCCCTGATCGGGCGCTTTCTCATGCGCCACTGCAACGGGATTGCCAACGGCCTCTTTCCCTTTCGCACCAATCCGCAACAGGTGTTTCACAAACAACTCTGCTTTTCCGATTTTTACGAAGACCTGCGTGCGGAGCTGGGCACGGCCGTGGGCGTCATCCAAGACATCTACACGCCGGCTCCCCCCATCATCCGGCACCACAGCCCTTGGGGCTTCAAGACGCTCGTCGGGTTGCTGACTGGCTATATGCAGAACTTGCTCTGCATTGCCGAGGACGATCCGAGCCGCGACAACCGCGTGTCATTGTCCGACGAGCAGGACCGCTTCGGCATGGAACTGGTGCAAATAGAACACGCCTACAGCGACTCGGACTGTCGCCGCCGCGATTACCTGCTGGCCAAAGCAGGAGCCGTGTTGCGCCAAGCGGGCGGTTTGCTGCGCTATCGCTACTTGATCGATTCCTTCTCGCACGCCGTGGGGACCCTGCGCTGCGCCACCGCGCCAGAAGAAGGCGTACTCAACGTGGACTGTCGCTATTGGGGCAGCGACAATCTCTACGTGTCCGACGGCAGCTTCATGCCGTCTTCGGGTGGGGTAAATCCAAGTTTGACCATCGCAGCCAACGCCCTGCGGGTCGCCGAGCGGATACTGGAGCAGCAATGAAGAAGGTCTGTCTAATAGGCTGCGGCACCATCGGTCGCCGGCACGCGAAAAACCTCGTCGGCAAGGTCGAGTTGTCTTTTCACAGCCGCACACAGGCTAGCGCAGAAACCCTCAGCCGCCAGTGCGGCGGCGGGCCAATTTTCGCATCCTATGATGAAGTGCTCGACAGCGCGGTGGATGCGGTGCTGATTAGCTCGCCGCCGGATGCCCATCGGTCGCAGGTCATTGCCGCGTTGGCAGCCGGCAAGGGCGTGCTAGTGGAAAAACCATTGTGCGCCACAGAGGACGATTTAGCGGCCATTGGCGCGGCCGCCGCCGCCCATCGAGACGCACTGCTGATGATCGCAGAAAACTACTACTACAAGCCCTCGCTCAAGCGGCTCAAGTGGATCATCCGCCAAGGTTTTATCGGTCAAGTGCAGCAGGCGACCCTTGGCAAGTGCTTCGCGCAGCAGACCATGGGGTGGAAAAGCGGCTATGGCGCACTCCTGGAGGGCGGGATCCACTTCGTGGCCTTCGGAGCCGATCTTTTCGCCGCCGCGCCCCAGCGGGTGACCGCCGAGTTTCCCGGCCACCAAGCGGGCGCGCCGGAGCGGAGTTCGCTAGTGCGGGTCGAGTACCCGGCTGGGGCCGAACTGGTGTTGCGCTACGCTTGGAACGCCTTCAGCTTGACAAAGGGCACCTTTCAGCACGGGCGGATTTTGGGGACGGAAGGGCGGATCGTCTTCGAGTGCAATGGGCTATATGTGCGGTTGCAGGGGCGGCGGAAGCGGCTCTACTTTCCGGGCGTGAGGGACTTGATGGGCTACCAAGGCATGATCCGTGACTTCTTACGGTGTTTGCAGGATCCGGGCCGACAGCCATATTCAAACTTGGCGCGGGCGGAACGGGATTTGGGCATTGTATTTACAGCATACAAAGGGCTAAGCTGACATGAGCGACGCGGAAAAAATCATCTATTCGATGTACAAAGTGAGCAAGCACTACAACCGGAAGGCGATTATCACCGACATTTCACTGTCGTACTTCTACGGAGCCAAAATCGGCGTGTTGGGCTTGAACGGGTCGGGGAAGAGTACGCTGTTGCGGATCATGGCGGGCATGGATTCCGCCTACGAGGGGACCATTAGCATCCAGCCGGGATTTACCGTGGGGTACCTAAAGCAGGAGCCCGAGCTGGAGCAGGGCAAGACGGTCAAGGAAATCGTCGAAGAAGGCGTACAGGAGACCGTGGATTTGCTGCGCGAGTACGAAGCCATCAACGCCCAGTTCGCCGAGCCGCTGGACGATGACGCTATGAACGCCCTGATCGAGCGGCAGGCCTCCGTAGCCGAACGGCTCGACGCGGCCGGCGCTTGGGACCTGGACAGTCGGCTGGGCATGGCCATGGACGCGCTGCGCTGCCCGCCCGAAGACCAAGAGGTCGCTACGCTTTCGGGCGGCGAGCGGCGGCGGGTGGCACTGTGTCGGTTGTTGCTCCGCCAACCGGACATTCTGCTCCTCGACGAGCCGACCAACCACCTCGACGCCGAGACCGTGGCGTGGTTGGAGGGGCATTTACATCAGTACCAAGGGACGGTGATCGCCGTCACGCACGACCGGTATTTCCTCGACAAGGTAGCGGGCTGGATCTTGGAGCTGGATCAGGGACGCGGCGTACCGTGGAAGGGGAATTATTCGTCGTGGCTAGCCCAGAAGCAGGAGCGGCTGCGGCTGGAAGAAAAGAGCGAGAGCGAAAGGCAGCGGACGCTGGAGCGCGAGTTGGCGTGGATCCGCATGACGCCGAGGGCTAAGCAACAGAAGAACAAAGCGAGGATCAGGGCCTACGAGGAATTGCTAAACCAAGACCGGGTGCGGCGGAACGAGTCCGTGCAGCTCTACATTCCGCCGGGGCCGCGGCTGGGCGACATCGCCATTGAAGCTAAAGGCGTGAGCAAGCGCTACGGCGACCGCATTCTCTTCGAGAACATGGATTTTGCGCTGCCCTCGGGCGGGATCGTCGGCGTCATCGGCCCCAACGGCGCGGGCAAGACGACCCTATTCCGGCTGATTACCGGCCAAGAGACCGCCGACAGCGGACAACTCCGCATCGGCGAGACCGTGCGGCTGGGGTACGTCGATCAGAGCCGGGAGACCTTAGTGGGCGAAAACACCGTTTGGCAGGAGGTCTCGGGCGGCGAGGAGGAGATTGAGCTGGGCGAGCGCAAGGTAAATTCGCGGGCGTACCTCGCGCGCTTCAACTTTCTCGGTGCCGACCAGCAGCAGCGGGTTGGTACGCTTTCGGGCGGCCAGCGCAATCGGCTGCATCTAGCCAAGGTGCTCAAGGAGCAGGCCAATGTGTTCCTACTCGACGAGCCGACCAACGACCTCGACGTGCATACACTACGCGCATTAGAGGAGGGGTTGGAAAACTTCGCCGGTTGCGTGGTGGTCATCAGCCACGATAGGTGGTTTTTGGACCGCATCGCCACGCACATTTTGGCCTTTGAAGGCGACAGCCAAGTCTATTGGTTCGAGGGCAACTTTTCGGAGTACGAAGAAAACAAAAAAACGAGGCTAGGCGAAAACTCCATCGTGCCTCAGCGGGTCCGCTACCGCCAGTTGACGCGGGCCTAACACAGCTAAAGGAATCCACACCTCATGGCCGTAGAGATAGGACAGATAGCCCCCAACTTTGGGGTCTCAAGCTGGGTACAGGGCGACCCAACCAATTTCGATCAAGAGCGGGATCACATCGTGGTGCTGGAAGTCTTCCAAGTCAATTGTCCCGGCTGCTTCATGTATGCCATACCCGAGGCGATACGCGCGTATCACAGGTACAAGGATGACGGGGTGCGCGTCTTAGGGCTGGCCACGGCCTTTGAGGACTTTGACAAAAACACGCTCGGCAACCTCAAGCTCCTAGCCGAGACCGGCCAAGTGATCGGGGAGACCAAGAGCGCACTTGCAATGAACGGGCAGTTGCAAGAAGGCGACAGGTTGCCCTACAAGATCCCGTTTCCGCTCGGCATGGACAACCTTACGAGGCTGTCTGGCGAGCCCAGCCACGAAGCGATAATGGACGTGATTTACCCCCAAGTACCCGACTTCGACGCCCAGCCTGAGCACTACCGGACGCGGATCACACAGAGGGTGAAGGACTATCTGAAGGCCAGGGAATATTCGGCCGAGACGTTTGAGAAGTTCGCTCTGCGCGGAACGCCTTCTACCATATTAGTAGATCGCAAGGGGATTCTCAGGGACGTCTCTTTTGGTCAGACGGACTTGGCGGGGATGATCCAAGGCATCCTCACCGAGGGCTGAGGCCGCGAGGCCGGTAGGGACGTTCTTCCCAAACGACGCCGAAGTTGTAAGCTCTTGGCTCACAAACGAAAGGATGCCGCTATGAGCGAACCTACTCGGCTGGCCGGGATCGCCGAGCAGTTGACCGAGCAAAATCGCCAGACTAACGCCCGATTTGATGCGTTAGACCGCGCCATTGACGCGCTGCGACAGGAGCACCGCCGCGACTTTCGTTGGCTGGTCGGAATCCAGCTTACGACCCTGCTCGCCCTAGGGGGCCTGATCTTGTCGCGCTTGCCCTGACCATTCGTCCCGGCTGGCCGAGGCTTAACCCGCTGGGATGCAGACGCCCCGCACGTCATCTGTGGGAACGGTTGGCCATGCGTTCAACACACCCGCCGCCAGCAGTACGCCCACACGACCCACCACAACGCCCGGCACCCCATGCTCATGGGCCGCCCCCCTGCTGCTCATGAGCGCGTAAGAGCCGCCCGTGAACTCAATTAGGCCGCCCATATCTGCCGCAGATTACCACGCCTTGGGATACTAATGCTCCGATTCAATCCACGCGGACGCGCAAGCCCATCGTCCCAAGTTTCACCGAATTAAAAGAAACGTTAAAAATTCAATCCATGCGGACGCGCAAGCCCATATCTCGAACAAGCCGATCCAAGTACGGTCTCAGCCAATTCCAGTTCAAGTACGCCCGCTCTAGATCTTGGTCTAACCTGTTGTATGCTTGGACGACCTGCTGCCGGGCTTGGGCGGCTTGCTGCCGGGCTTGGGTGGCCTGATTCCGGGCTTGCTCAACCTGATTCCATGCTTGCTCAACCTGATTCCGGGCTTGATCGGCCCGATCCAACGCTTGATTCCATGCTTGGGTGGCTTGGTTCCAGGCTTGATCGGCCCGATCCAACGCTCGCTTCCATGCTTGGGTGGCTTGGTTCCGGGCTTGCTCAGCCTGAGCCAACGCTTGATTCCGGGCTTGATCGAAACGCTCCAATGCTTGCTTCCACCCTGCTTGGTCGGCCTGTTTCCGGGCTTGGTTCCGGGCTTGATCGGCCTGAGCCAACGCTTGATTCCGGGCTTGCTCAGCCTGAGCCAAGGCTCGCTTCCATACTTGCTCGGCACGATCATAGGCTTGGTTCCGGGCTTGCTCAGCCCGAGCCAACGCTTGATTGGCCTGAGCCAAGGCTCGCTTCCGGGCTTGCTCGGCACGATCATAGGCTTGATCGGCCCGAGCCAACGCTTGATTGGCCTGAGCCAAGGCTCGCTTCCGGGCTTGATCGGCACGATCCAACGCTTGATTATTCTGCAAAATCTCTTGCTCTATCAAATCCACTGTCTGGTACATCTGATCCAAGTCCTGAGCAAGCCGGTTGCGCTCTTGGGTAAGCTGCTCGGCTTCGGGCACATATTGGTCGCGCTTTTCGTAGGCACGCCGCAATTCCCACGCCAGTCGTTCACCTTCTTTATAAAGCCGCTCGGCTTCCGGGGCGAACTGGCTGGCATCTTCGGCTATTCGTGCGGCTTCCCCGGTCAAATCCACCGCTCCATCAGAGAAAAAGACGCTGGCAACCAACCCAACCGTGCGCCCCGCCAGCCGTTCGCGCTCTTGATGGTATCGTTCGACATCTTGGACAAACCGCTCGTGTTCCAAAACAAGCCGCTCTACGTCTAGGACGAGCTGTTCGCGGGCCTTCTGGTTAGAGCAACCCCACAACAAACCGACGCACATCACGACGATAGACAAGCCACGCAAGTAATCCACAGTGAGCCTTTCTTTTTTTAATCCCAACGCGCCCATACACTAAGGCAGCCCTCGACGCTCAACAACGGCAATCAACGCCGCTTGCCCGAAAGAATGTTGCCAAGTACAATTCATCGCCCACAATCCCGCCGCAACAAACCATGCCGCCAAAACGCCAAAACACCCTGAGCGAAACCGAGCGTCTGCAACTCGCACACCAAGCCTTTGCCGAGTACCACGCCCGCTGTTTTTGGTACATGCGCCGAGATCTGACAATCGGCGTCAGCGACCTCCCCGAGATCGCCCGCGGCTTGCGCCTACACGGAGGCCGACCGGGACTTATCTTGGCCGACCGCCTATGCCCCTAAGCGCGTTTCAGCTAAAAAATCGCCTAAAGGTGTTGCGCGCCGAGCGCGACTGGACCCAAGCCTACCGCTGGCGTTTAAGATCGCCCGCGTATTTGCCGCGCCGATCGAAGCAATTTTTATACCCGAAACAGAATAAAAAAGAGAAAGCCCCCGACGCGGGTTGAGCGGCGGGGGCTGTTGCTGCTAGAGGCAAAGGCACTCAGGCGATGGCCGCAAGCACCTTGCGAGCAAAAACCTTGGCCAAGTGGCGGCGGTACTCTTCGCCAGCAAAGTGGTCGGCGAGCACCTCCTGTCCCTCGGTTGCCCGGGCCGCGGCCGCGGCGATTGCTTCCTCGCTCAAGCCGCCGCTGAGAGCCGCTTCAACCCCACTATCGCGGAAAGCCGCATTAGCCACGCCCGTAAAGGCCACCCTGACCGCGCCACCAGCCAAAGCAGCAGCGCAGCCCACCACGGCAAAGCGCGAGGCTGGATGCGGAAATTTAACATACGCCGACTTGTCCGCAGCCGGGACCCTCACTTGGGTGATGATTTCGTCCGGCGCGAGTGCGGTCAAAAACAGATCGACGAAGAACTCCTCAGCCGGAATCGAACGCACCCCGTCGGGTCCTCGGACGACCATCTCAGCACCCAGCGCCAAAATCGCGGCCGGGTAGTCAGCGGCCGGATCCGCGTGGGCCAGCGAGCCGCCAATGGTGCCCTTGTTGCGCACTTGCGGATCGCCGATGACCGAGGCGGCTTGGGCCAGAGCCGAGGCGTTGGCACGCACCAAGCCCGAGGACGCGATCTGGTGGTGAGTCGTAGTAGCACCAATAGCAAGGGTGCCGCCGTCCTCTCTGATGTAGTTGAGTTCCGCGATCCGGCCAATGTCGATCAGCGCACCCGGCGACGACAAGCGCAGCTTCATGGCCGGTAACAGGCTGTGGCCACCCGCTAAGAGCTGGGCGTCGTCCGAGAGGAGTTCAATCGCCTCATCTACTGAAGCGGGACGATGATAGTCAAACGCGACAGGTATCATGGTCTATCTTCTCCTTAGCTAACTTGCTGGATGGCTTGCCACACCTTCTGCGGCGTCAGCGGCATAGCAAGGTCGCGCACACCCAACGGCCACAGGGCGTCGATCACGGCGTTGACAATGGCCGGCGGCGAACCAATCGTGCCGGTCTCGCCAGCACCCTTGACGCCGAGGGGATTGTGCGGGCAGGGCGTGACAGTGTGGTCGGTCTCAAAGGAAGGCAAATCGTCGGCGCGCGGCAGAACGTAGTCCATGTACGAGCCGGAAATGAGCTGGCCGCTGTCGTCGTACACAGCCTCCTCAAACAGGGCTTGGCCAATGCCGTGCGTAATGCCGCCGTGAACTTGACCTTCGACGATCATGGGATTGACGATATTGCCCACGTCGTCGACAGCGACGTAGCGCCGCACCGCGACTACGCCAGTCTCGGCGTCCACCTCCACGACCGCTATATGAGCACCAAAGGGGAAGGTGAAATTGGCCGGGTCGTAGAAGCTGGTAAACTCCAGCCCCGGCTCCAGCCCTGCGGGAAAATTGTGCGGCACATACGCGGCCAGCGCGACCTCGCCAAAGGAGATCGACTGATCGGTGCCCTTGACCGTCCAACGGCCCTCGACGAATTCGAGGTCCTCCTCGGCGGCTTCGAGCAAGTGGGCGGCGATCTTGGCTCCCTTCTCCTTGATCTTGTCCATGCTCTTGACGATGGCTGTGCCGCCGACGGCCAGCGAGCGCGAGCCATACGTGCCCATGCCAAAGGGCACGGACTCGGTGTCGCCGTGAATGATGTCCACGTCTTCGATCCCCACGCCCAACCCGTCGGCCACCACTTGGGCAAAGGTCGTCTCGTGGCCCTGCCCGTGCGAGTGACTGCCGGTAAATACCGTGACCTTGCCGGTGGGCTGGACCCGGACGCCCGCGCTCTCAAACAAGCCAGCGCGCGCCCCCAACGCGCCAACCACGGCCGACGGCGCAATGCCGCAGGCTTCGATGTAGGTCGAAAAGCCAATGCCGATATGACGGCCATGGCCGGCGGCGCGGGCCTGGGCCTGCTCGGCCCGCAGTTCGTCGTAGCCGATGGCTGCGAGGGCTTTTTCGAGCGCGGCCCGGTAGTTGCCGCTGTCGTATTGCAGGGCTACTTGGGTCTGGTAGCCTTCTTGCTCGACGCCGTCAAAAGGCGGGATGAAGTTTTGGCTCCGCAGTTGGGCCGGGTCGCGGCCGGTCTCCAAGGCGGCCTGCTCAATAGTGCGCTCGAGGACGTACGTGGCCTCGGGGCGACCCGCGCCGCGCAGCGCGTCAACTGGCGTGGTGTTGGTAAAGACGCCCGTGACATCAACGTGGACCGCCGGGGTCGTGTATAGCCCCTGTAAGAGCGTACCGTAGAGATACGTGGGCACACAGGGCGCGAAAGTCGATAGGTACGCGCCGAGGTTGGCAACCGTCTTGACCCGCAGACCGACGAAATTCCCATCGGCGTCGAGCCCGAGATCGACCTTGGTGTGATGATCGCGGCCGTGGGCGTCGGTGAGGAACGCCTCGCTGCGGCTGGCGGTCCACTTGACCGGACGGCCAAGCTGGCGCGAGCACCACGTGACGAGGACTTCTTCGGCATAGTGAAAAATTTTGGAGCCAAAGCCGCCACCCACATCCGGCGACACCACCCGCACCTTGTGCTCGGGCAGCCCCAAGACAAACGCCGTCATCAGCAGGCGAATGACGTGGGGGTTCTGCGACGAGGTGTAGAGCGTGTAGTGGTCGCGTGCGCCATCGTAATCGCCAATGGCGCAGCGCGGCTCAATCGCATTGGGGATGAGCCGTTGGTTGTCGAACTCCAACGTGGTGACGTGCGCGGCGCGGGCCAAGGCGGCGTCCGTTGCCGCTTGGTCGCCGAGCGCCCAGTCAAAGGACGTGTTGTTGGGCACCTCGTCGAACAACTGGGGCGCGCCCTCGACCGTCGCTTGGGTAGCAGAGACAACCGCGTCCAAAACCTCGTAATCCACGGCCACCAACTCGGCGGCATCGGCGGCTTGCTCGCGGCTTTCGGCCAAGACGATGGCGACCGGATCGCCGACGTGGCGCACCTTGGTCGCGGCCAGCACCGGATGGGCCGGCTCCTTCATGGTGTCGCCGTTTTTGAAATCCACCTGCCAGCCACAGGGCAGGCCACCGACGCCAGCCGCTTCGAGGTCGGCCCCGGTAAAGACGGCGACCACGCCAGCGGCGGCCGCGGCGGCCGTCGTATTGACGTTTTTAATCGCGGCGTGGGCGTGTGGGCTGCGCACGATCGCCGCAAAAGTCGAGTTCGGCAGGGCTATGTCGTCGGTGTAGCGGCCCTTGCCGGTGATAAAGCGCTGATCTTCGACGCGCTTGATGGATTGTCCTATCACTCCCATAGCGGCCTCCTAGGCGCTCTCGGCGGCGCGTTGGACCGCCTTGATGATGTTGTCGTAGCCCGTGCAGCGGCAAAAGTTGCCTTCGAGCGCGTGGCGGATCTCGGCGGGGCTGGGCGTTGCGTTGCGCTCGAGCAACTGCCAAGCGGCCATGATCATGCCAGGCGTGCAAAAGCCGCACTGCAAGCCGTGGGCCTCGCGGAAGGCGACCTGTAACGGATGCAGTGTGCCGTTGTCTGCAAGTCCTTCAATGGTCGTTATCTCCGCGCCGTCGGCTTGCGCCGCGAGCATGGTGCAGACCTTGACGGCTTGGCCATTGACGATAGCGGTACAGGCCCCGCAGTTGCTGGTGTCGCAGCCGACGTGAGTGCCCGTCAGGCCCAACTCCTCGCGCAAATAGCTGACGAGCATCTGGCGCGGCTCCACCTCGTGCTTGTGAGTCTGGCCGTTGACAGTGACTTCAATCGCTACTGCCATAGTCGCCTCCTATCTAGTTGAATTAGGGATCTCGCGCTCCAGTGCCTTGAAAAACTGGTTGGTGAACATCCGCGCCACGCCCGAGAGCAGGCGCTGCCCCATGCTGGCCAACCGGCCCGTCAACTGCGATCCGCCCTCGAGTTCCACTGTGGTCGTCTGGTGGTCTTGGGCGGAAAGCCGGACCTGACCCTCGGCTGCAATGCGGCCGATCTTGCCGTTGACATCAATGAGCAAGCGATAGCTTTCCGGCTCCTTGCTATCGACGACTTGCAGCACCCCGTTGAAGGTGCTGTTGATCGGCCCCATTTTGATGTGCAATACGGCTTGGTACTGGCCGGGGCCGGTTTGCTCCAAGGTATCGACGCCTGGGGTGATGCGCGCCAACACCTCGGGATCGTTGAGCAAGTCCCACAGGATCTGCCTTGGAGCGCGAAAAGTATGAGAGCCTGTAAGCTGCATGGGCCGATGCTATTGTTAAGGGCCAGAAGCGGATGTAAGGTGGATATTACAAAATTTTGCCCGTTCTTGTCAATCGCGTCGGGATGTCAGTGGTCGGTGGCCGGTGGTCAGTGGTCAGTGGTCGGTGGTCAAGCGCGTAGGGGCGGGCCTACTTAGGAGATTGGAATGATCAGACTCGCAGACCTTAGCGGGATCGTATTGGCGGCGGGGCGTTCCGCTAGGATGAAAAAGGCCAACAAGTTGCTGCTGCCTTGGCAGGAGCAGTGCGTCCTCCAAGCTGTGGTGGAGCGGGTTTGCGAGGTGGGTTTGGGGGAGGTGGTCGTGGTGACAGGGCATCAGCGGGTAGCGGTAGAGGAAAGGTTGCGCCGCTATCCCGTGCGGTTGGTACACAACCCCGATTTTGCCGCCGGGATGGCCTCTTCTATCCGAGTGGGCGTGGAAGCGGCCATCGGCGAGCAAGGCTACTTCTTGGCCCTAGGAGACATGCCGCAGATAGCGGGTACGACAATGCTAAAGGTCGCCGAGGCGTTAAAAAGTAGAGCGGCGATCGCCGTGCCAGTGTGCGCTGGGCAGCGCGGCCATCCCGTAGCGATCGGCCGGGCCCATCGAGATGCTTTACTCGCGTTGACGGGCGATCGGGGCGCGCGGCCGGTCTTGGCAAAAAACGCGGCCAGCGTCGTCGAAGTGCCCGTTGAGGACGAGGGCATCTTTGTGGATGTGGACACGCAGGCAAGCTATCGAGCGGCGCGAACGGCATGGCAAAAGTTGGCGCGGCGAGAGACACCAACATAGTTTAGGGGCGACTAGCGGGCCTACTCTATCACGAGGAGCAGCTATGTGCAAGCCTGAGCCAAGAAAGTTGAGGCGAGACCCAAAACTCTATCGCGACCTGTTTGAAGCGTCGCCAGATGCCTTCTTCATCGCTGCGCGAGATGGGACCATCGTCGATGCCAATCCTGCCGCCAGTACCCTATTTGCCCACGAACGCGCCGACCTGATCGGCTCCAACATCCGCCGCCTCTACACCCGTTTAGATGATTACAAGCGGTTTCAGGAACAGATTGAGCAAGCAGAGGTTGTGTGCGACTTTACAGCGGCTTTTACAACGGGTAACGGGCACCAATTCGATGCGTTCCTAACGGTCTCGGTTCGGCGAGCCGCAAACGGCACCCTCATAGGTTATCAAGGTAGCATCCGCAAAATCAGCAAGCACAAGCGCATGGAAAGACACATCCAGAAGTTGCAGGCACTGGCGACCAGACTCTTAATTGACAGAGAGCGCGAGCGGGTGCGCCTTGGGGCCGATCTGCACGATTCCATCGGGCAGCTATTGGTGCTGTCGAAGGTTGAGATCAATTCACTGCGGCATTCCGACGACCCCGAACGAGAAGCCTTGATCGATACATTGGAGAAGAACATGGACGAAATGGCTCATCACATCCGATCCATGACATCCGACAGCAGTTCACCCGTGCTCTACGGCATAGGGTTCGTACCAGGCTTAGAGGCCCTCGGCGACCGCCTCCATTCCCAGTATGGATTGACCGTGCGCGTGGAAGCCGAGGACAAGTGGGAGATACACAACCACGACATACGCGGCTTAGTGTACAGGTCCATTCGCGAGTTGCTGATCAATGTCTCACGGCACGCCAACACAGACCAAGCCACCGTCTCCTTGCGGCGAGATGTAGCCCAGTTGCAGGTGGTGATAGAAGACGAGGGTAAGGGCTTTGATACAGTGCGTCTAGAGCAGATGGACCGAGCCAGCCACTTCGGTCTGTTCAGCATTCAAGAGCATCTGCTCCATATCGGTGGCTATTTGACCATCCAATCAACGCCCGGTAAAGGTACGCGTTGCCTACTAGTGCTTCCGCGTTCTTTAGCTGAAGAGGAGGGCCATTCCCCATGAAGATTTTTCTGGTAGAAGACCACACTATGGTGCGCCAAGCCCTGCACACACGGCTCGAACAAGAAAGCGATATTGAAGTCGTCGGCGAGGCATCCGACGGTCGCACGGCTATTGACTTGATCCGCTCCTACCACCCCGACCTTGTGATCGTGGATATGGGGCTACCCGACCTGAGCGGCCTCGAGGTAACACGCCAGATACGGACGACGCATCCGCAGGTGAAGTTCGTCGCGCTGTCGGAACACGCAGATAAGCGATTTGTGGATGGCCTGTTCGAAGCGGGAGGCTGGGCGTATCTGCTGAAAACGAACTTCATCAACGAGTTAGTGAAAGCACTCAGGGAGGTGGAAGCTGGTCGCCAGTACGTGAGTTCGCAACTGACTAATCCCATCAACACCAGCAAGGCGCGTCATTCTGATGCCTCCAGCAAACCACTTTCTACCCTGACGTCGCGTGAGCACATGGTGCTGCGATGCGTCGCCCAAGGAAAAACAACGGCGCAAATAGCCGAAGAACTCTATCTGAGCAAAAAGACCATCGGCACCCACCGCCAGCACATAATGAATAAGCTCGACCTGCACAGCGTGGCCAAACTGACAGCGTACGCGATCAGAGAGGGACTAATGGACGAAGAGGACCAGCCTCGCTAAGCGGCGTGGCAGTCCCAATCACCACTAGTCCCCAGAACGGCCTCGCCCTCCCTCTTTCTCTGCGCCCTGTACCTTACAGCCTGTACTAAGTAGATTCACCTAGCTATGCCTACGCTCTTGGCGCACGAGCGGAGTCCAAAGGCGCACAGACAAGTCCGCCAAACCTCGGCTACAAGCCCATATCAGGCATTTTTTTCAAAAAATCAGGTGATCACCCGATAAGAATTAGTCAAAAATCAGGTGATCACCCGATACCGAAGCACCACGACAATCGCTACTTTTATTAGTAACAAAAGGAGCACAGTCTAATGAAAACCATATTCTCAAACATCCACGTGTTACTCGCCGCCAGACAAGATCACATCAGGCGTTTTTTCAAAAAATCAGGTGATCACCCGATAAGAATTAGTCAAAAATCAGGTGATCACCCGATACCGAAGTGCCACGACAATCGCTACTTTTATTAATAACAAAAGGAGCACAGCCTGATGAAAACCACATTCTCAAACATTCACATGGTACTCGCCGCCCGCTTCCTTGCCTCGGCAGCACGGCTGTGCCAGCCAACGCTGGGTTGTGGAACGAGATTCGCGCGGGAGACAAAACGTGGTACACAGCCTACCATGTCGGCGATTCATCTTTTGTGCACCAGAAGGTATGGGTTCTGGTTTCCTTTTTCACACACCGCTCATTTATGAGCTTCGCCAAGGAGTAATCCTATGAAAACGCTCAGCAAGAAAACCCCAGTGAGGCGCAGGCTTTTCATCCAAGCCTACGCGATGGAAGGCGAGTGGGACGTGAATCCGTTCCTCGTGACACGTGCTATCTGCGATGGCGAGCCCTGCCTTGCCAAGTACTACGGATGCCATAGGGACCCAGAGAAAAGTGAGTGCAGCGAAGGAGATATTAAGGTCCACTTCACGAAGTAATTCCCTACGCCAGAACCCATACCCTGGTCCTAAGTGCTCCGGCCCCAACCAACCGGGGTCGGAGCACTGCAATTTTGGTCAAGGAGAACCGCCTTATGAAAACCGCACACTCCATCCTGCTCAATAGCCGCCTCCTGTTCGTCGCCAGCGTCCTCGCCTTCCCGGTTCAACCCGCCGACGCCGGGCTATGGGACAACATCAAGGAAAGTGTCACATGGTCCGCAGATGATAGCTCAGGAGCATCTGACGAGCCGACCATCCCCCAAGTGCCGGTCGAGTATGTCGGCCAAGTCGACCTGGTCTTGAAAGGGAAAGTCGAGCTAGCTTATGACGAGGATACCCCCGGCATCGGCAATGTGGGTTGGATGGGATTCTCCCCAGAAGGCACTCTGCTACTCTCGGATGCTGTCGGTCGCCAAGCCTTTGAATTCAGCATCGCGGACGGCCAGTACATCCGCTCCATTGGAAAGTACGGACCGGGACCGGGAGAATATGGTTTCCCTACCAATATGGCCATAGACCCCCAAGGCTATCTTTATATTCTCGATAAAGGGTTAGGATACTTACACCGCTATGACCGGCAGGGGCAGTTCTTAGACCGGTCTCCTCACTTTTCTAAAGGGGCTCGGATTGTCACCGGACGAGACGGCGCAGTGTACTTAGCGAGATCAGTTAGGACACCTAGTGGTTATATCATAGAATTGCAGCGGCTCGAACCGGCAACCTCGGCAAAATACGAACCCATCTATCGCACTCCATTGTCCACTAACCAACCGTCTTTCATCTCCCAAAAAATGTCCGGTTACACCCGTTTAGCCTACAGCCCGACGCGACATCAGTTGTATTACATGGGAACAAATGATTACAAAGTCACAGTAATCGACCCAGAGACAGGTCGCCTGATACATCAGTTCGGCTATCAACTAGAGAAGTATCGTCCCTTACCAGAGCGCTACTACAACTTTGAGGTTAAAACCACTGAGGAAATAAGCGAATTGGACCGTGAAATGAGTTCTGTGCTATCTATGGTGCTCGTGCAGGACCAGTACATTTTCGTTACCTACCTACATCCCTCCGTCTTCGACGATTTAGCCAATAACGCACTCAAATGGGAAGGAATCGTCTATGACCTAAAGACACCAAACCAGATCAAAGCCTATGCTTTTGAAGAGGCTATTCAATCATATCCTGACCCTACGGATAGCAGCATAGTTCGTTTTCATCGTTTCATTGGAAACGAACTTACGCATTGGAATGGTCGTTTATACTCCTATCAATCACCGCTACCGGGGCGGGAAAAGGACTCCAATGGCACCGTGGTGATCTACGAACCCGTCTTTCAACTTCATTAAACCACACCAGCCTATCATGTCGGCGATCTATCTTTTGCACACCAGAAGGTATGGGTTCTGGTTTCCTTTTTCACACACTGCTCATTTATGAGCTTCGCCAAGGAGTAATCCCATGACAAATCTCAGCAAGAAAACCCCAGTGAGGCGTAGGTTCCTCATCCAAGCCTACGTGACGGAAGGCGAATGGGACGTGGCACCGTACCGCGTGGAAAATACCACCTGCGGTGGCGACCCCTGCCTTGCCAAGTATTACGGATGCCATTACGCAGAAGGAAACGACTGCGGCGAAGGCGACACTAAGGTCTGTTTCGTGAAGTAATGCCCTACGCCAGAACCCATACCCCGGTCCTAAGTACTCCGGCCCCAACTAACCGGGGTCGGAGTACTGCAACCGTGGTTGACGAAATCGCATACAATTCACTGACGCCCAACAAGGTACAAGTCTTCGTTGAAACTGTTGGTCAAGGAGAACCGCCTTATGAAAACCGCACACTCCATCCTGCTCAATAGCCGCCTCCTGTTCGTCGCCAGCGTCCTCGCCTTCCCGGTTCAATCAGCCGACGCCGGGCTATGGGACAACATCAAGGAAAGTGTCGCATGGTCCGCAGATGATAGCTCAGGAGCATCTGACGAGTCGACCATCCCCCAAGTGCCGGTCGAGTATGTCGGCCAGGTCGACCTGGTCTTGAAAGGGAAAGTCGAATTGGCTTATGACGAGGATACCCCCGCCATCAGCGGTGTGCACTGGATGGGATTCTCCCCAGAGGGCACTCTGTTACTCTCGGACTTTATCGTTGACCAAGCCTTTGAATTCAGCATCTCGGACGGCCAGTATATCCGATCCATTGGAAAGCGAGGAATGGGACCGGGAGAATATGGTACCCCTAACAATATGGCCATAACCCCCCAAGGCCATCTTTACATTCTCGATAGATCGGCAGGATACTTACACCGCTATGATCGGCAGGGGCAGTTCTTAGACCGGTCTCCCCGTTTTAGTACGTCGTCGGCGGCTCGGATTGTCACTGGACGAGACGGCGCAGTGTACTTGACGAGAGTGACCCGTTCAACTAGCGATAGTGGCCATATCGTAGAATTGCAGCGGTTCGAACCGGCAACCTCGGCAAAATACGAACCTATTTATCGCATTCCATTGTTCACTGGCCAACCATCTTTCATGGCCAGCGGTTCTTTAGCCTATAGTCCGACTCGACATCAGTTGTACTATATAAAAAGAAATGACTACAAAGTCACAGCAATCGATCCGGACACAGGTCGGCTGATACGTCAGTTCGGCTATCAACTAGAGAAGTATCGTCCCTTGCCGGAGCGCTACTACAGCTTTGAGGATAAAACCACCGAGGAAATAAGCCAATTGGACCGTAAAATGAGTGAAGTGCAATCTATAGTGCTCGTGCAGGACCAGTACATTCTTGTTGCCTACATGCATCCCTCCTCTATCTCTGACTTTCTAGCCGGAGGCGCGATTAAATGGGAGGGAATCGTCTATGACCTAAAGACACCAAACCGGATCAAAGCCTATGCTTTTGAAGAGGCTATGCAATCTTTTATTGGAAACGACCTTACGCATTGGGACGGTTGTCTATACTCCTATCAATCGCCTCTACCGGGAAGAGAAGAGGACTCCAATGGCACCGTGGAGATCCACGAACTTGTCTTTCAACCTCATTAGATCACATGCGTACTGGACACATTACCTATCCGTTGATGCCATTTGACAATAGGGGACAGAGACCATGAGACAAAGGACCTTAATAAAGCTATTGGCTGCTACGAACCTCTTACAACTCGTCGCTTTGACCGTCGTTGTAGCTTGGTTCAGTAAGACCTATGTCGTGGATGTGCAAAACTACCGCGATTATGTAATCAACATCTTCAAATCCGACCGCTGGATCGGTCAGTCTTTCCCCGTGATTTCCTTCCAAGTCGATGGCGAGACCGCTCACACTGACTTCGCCAAAACTCAAGGTGGCTTAGTATTACTCTTCGATCCCACCTCCTGTCAGCCATGCTTAGAGCTGGTGTTAGAGACCCTACAACATGTGTATGACCATATAGAAGACCCCGACCAGTTACCCATATACGCCCTGTCCTCTATGCCATCGGCTGCCGCTCAATTTGCACGAGCATTCAAGCTCAAATACCACTTGGGAACTATGCGAGTGAACGATCAAAAAAAGTATGCAGATTTCTTTGAGCAGACGCCGGCGATCTTTCTCATCGACGAACGCCAAACCATTATCCAATACCACTACCCATTAGCAGGCAGAGAACAATTCACCAAACTCTTCTTCTGGAAACTCGTCTCTACCCACCTACCAGCACGCAACGTTAAAACCGCTAGCTTCACTGACTCGCCGCTGAGCAAACTGGAGGGCGTGTCTCTACTAGAAATCATAAACGGCAACCACATTTTGACCGATATTTGAGGTTTCTCATGTCTGCGCCCAAAACAGCCCGTTCCGCCATCGGCTTCTTTCTACCCTTTCTAACTCCGTACTGGTTTCAGGGGATTGTGGTACTATTCTGCGTATTGTGCATCACAATCGGCTCACTCGCACCCCCTTACATCTTAAAAATCATCATTGATAAGATTGTACCAGCCAAACAGCTCCAACCGCTGTTGGTTGCCCTCGCCATCTTGATCGGCATCACCATCACCCACTTGATCCTATCCTTCACTTCTGATTATCTGTATGCTTGGGCCGGCAGACGCATCGTCCGCAACATCCGCGTCGAGTTATTCCAACACCTCATTCGCTTGCCGCTCAGCTTCCACAATCGACAGACCGTCGGCGACATCGTCTTTCGCCTCAACAGCGACGTGGGCGTAATCCAATCGGTGCTGACGGCAAGTGCCCTGAGTTTCCTACATAGTGTACTAACCTTAATCGGCCTCGTGGCGATCTTGTGCTGGCTAGACGTCACCTTGTTTCTGCTCTCTGTGTTGGTCCTCCCCCTGTTTGTGGCCAACCTACTCCACTTTCAGCCTAAAATCAGAAAGGTCGTCGAATCCATTCAGCAACAAAGTGCCAAACTCTCCAGCTATTCCATCGAGCGGTTTAGCCACATCCCGCTGATTCAACTCTCCAACAGCGATGGCCACGAGAAGTATCTCTTTAGATCGGCCCTCAACGACTTGATCTCGTTCTCCATGCGCAACGTGCTATACTCCTCGTCTATGCACAACATCTCGGCGGGGTTAGTGGCTCTAACGCCTGCGTTCATCATGGGCTGGGGCGGCTATCAAGTAATGCAGGGCGCCATGACAATCGGAACGCTCATTGCCTTTATACAGTACACCTCGCGTCTGTTTGGCCCGGTGAGCGGACTGCACAATCTGTACATGGACTTAGTGCGCGGCTTAGTCTCCATGCGCCGAGTGCTGGAATTCATGCAGTTGCCCACTCAAGAGGCGATTCACACCGGGCGCAAACCCTTCGTCTATCAACGCGCCATTGAATTGCAAGACATCCACTTCCGCTTCGACGACCAACCTGTCTTACAAGGCGTGAACCTGAAGCTCGTCAAGGGCAAGAGTTACGCCTTAGTTGGCATGAGTGGCAGCGGCAAGACGACGCTGGCGAATCTGTTGTGCGGGTTCTATCAGCCCGATCAAGGCCGCATCCTTATAGATGGTACACCACTTGAAAAGATCAGCCTACGTGAACTGAGAGCACACATTGGTTTCGTCAGCCAACAAGTCCACCTATTTAACGACACGGTCTGGGACAATATTCACTACGGCAACTTCAAGTGCGAACCGACCAGAGTCGAAAATGTGATCAATCAAGTAGGACTGGATGGCTTGGACCGGCAGACGAAAATCGGCGAACAGGGCGTACAACTCTCCGGTGGCCAAAAGCAGCGCATCGCCCTAGCCCGTACCCTGTTGCAGCCGGTGGACCTGATGATTTTGGACGAAGCCACCGCCGCACTCGACGCTGAAAGCGAAGAAGTCCTCTTTCAGCATATCCAGCACCTATGCCACGACAAAACGATTCTCTTAATCAGCCACCGACTCAGTGCGGTACAAGGCGTAGATGAAGTGATCTGCTTGTCTAACGGGCACGTAGTCGAGCAGGGGCCGCCGGGCGTGCTGCGCCAAAGGTCGGGCTATTACGCACAGTTTGTTCACCATCAACAAGAGGCTGCCTAGGAGCGAATCGCATGAGTCGCCTTCTGATCAGAATGGGTCTAATCCTCTCGCTGGCCGTACTGGCCGGCGGCGTGTACGCCATCTGGTTCTATACCGTGCAGCCCGCTCTGTCGTTGGATGTCCTAGAGGCCAATACAACGCTTAGTTCCTCCGCAATGCAGGGCATTCACCGGCTCTCTGCGACCGAGGCCAAACAGGCTTTCGACCGCGGCGACGCCGTGTTTGTGGACGCACGCTCAGCACACTCTTATGAGGCCGGTCACATCCCCGGTGCTTTACGTGTTCCTTCCCATGCTTCCACAAATAGCCTGCGTCAGATGTTAGCGGCTTATCCGGCTAATGTCCAAGTCATCACCTACTGCTCAGGAGGCGGTTGCCGGAGTAGCTACGCGCTCGCCAAACGGCTGGTCAAAGAGTCGATTCGCGATGACGGCTATGTTCTGACGGGCGGTTGGCCGGCTTGGCAGGCAGCCGGATTCCCGATCGCCATAGATGCGGAGACAAACCCATGAGCTTTCCCTTTGCCGACCAGACCGGCCACGGCGTCAAGATCGCCATCGTCGATAGCGGCCTCGTACCCAATCATCCCAAAATCGGCCCGGTGGCTGGTGGTATCGCCATCACTATCGGGCCAGACAGAGACAGCGTGATTCACTACAGTGCCGCCCACGCCGATTGCGCCGGCCACGGCACGGCCTGCGCCGGTATCATTCGCCGCAAAGCACCCCAAGCGGCTCTGTATAGTGTGCGTATCTTCGACGAATCGCTTCAAGCCGATAGCCGCTTGCTAATCGCAGCCATCAAATGGTCCATAGAACAGGGTATGGACATCATCAACCTGAGCTTGGGCACCACCGAGGTAACGATGCGAGACACTTTGGCCCGCGTCTGCCAACAAGCCGCCGATCAAGGCATTCTAATGGTCGCCGCCGATCACCAAGAAGGCCGCGAGAGCTATCCAACCCACTTGCCCCAAGTCATCGGCGTGGGCGCGGGGCCATTGCAGAATCTATACGATTACAACTATCGCCAAGGAGACGCTGTCGAGTGCATAGCCCGGGGCGACCTCCAGCGAGTGTGTTGGCTGGAGCCGCCTGAGATCATGCTGGCGGGCACCAGCTTTGCCGCGCCCCACATCACCGGCCTGCTTGCCCTCATCCGCCAAGCCAAGCCCGGCGCGAGCCTAGCACAGGTGCGCGAAATCCTCCGCGCTCACGCTCTTCCCGAACCCACCCGTACCCCCGCACCTAAAATCGCTTCTCGGCCCCGTCCCGAGGGCTCGTTCACCTACATTCAGAAAGCCGCCCTCTATCCCTACAACAAGGAGATGCACTCGCTGGTGCGCGGGCGCGACCTGCTCGGCTTTGAGATCGTCGGCGTAGGCGATCCGGTCGGCAAGGGCTTGGTCGGTCAAGATGCTGGCGAGGCCATTGGCCTGCCGCCAGCGGGCCTGTCCATTGCGCCCAGTCTGGCCGCCGCCCTACAGGGAGCCGACACCCTTATTTTAGGCTATATGGACCAACTGAGTCTCATCCGCAAAAGAGACCTATTGCGCGAAGCAGTCCAAACCGCCATAGACCAAGGCGTCCACATCTTCAGCCTCTTGGCACTGCCGCACGAACAGTACGCCGATCTGTACGAAAAGGCTGAAGCCAAGGGCTTGCGGTTATACTATCCAGCCCTGTCCTCCAAAGAAATACGACAAACCCTCCTTTCATCGGAGCAATGGCCCCCAGTCGATGTGCCCGTCTTAGCGGTCGCAGGCACCAGTTCGCAGCAGGGGAAGTTTTCCCTGCAACTCGCCCTGCGCCGCCGGTTGCTAGAACTAGGCTACCGAGTGGGACAAGTCGGCACCGAACACCACTCGGCCCTCTTCGGCATGGACTGCGCGTTCCCCATGGGTTACGCGGCGTCAATTGAGATGCCGCTGGACTACTACGCTCCCTACCTCGACGCCAAGATGCGAGAAATCAACCACCGCAAACGGCCAGACCTAATTTTAGTCGGCACCCAATCCGGCACAGTGCCTTACAACGTGGAAGAACAGCAGACCCAGACGCTACCTACCCTTGCGTTCCTAATGGGGGTCAAGCCCCAAGCCTGCCTATTAGTAGTCAACAGTGTAGATCCCAACGACTACATTCAAGACACCATCGATGGCATTCGCGCCTTGTGCCAAGCACCTACGCTCTTGTTGGCCATGAGCGATCAGGCGAAACACATTCGCACAGCCTATGGCCGAATCTCTATTAAACCGCAGCCCATGACCGCGGCCGAAGTGCGCGACAAACTGAATCGCTTGGAACAGACGTTCAGTCTTCCGGCGGTATCTATTGCAGACGAAGTGGATGTCCATCGGGCTGTCGAGGTGGTCATCGATCACTTTGCCGAAGAAGAAGAGGAGAGGCCATGCGCGACGACATAGCTCAACGAGTAAAAAAAGCCCTTGTCCAAGGACTCCAACTCAAGATCAATCCCGAAGACATCGCCGATGACGAGTCCCTCTTTGGCGAGGGCCTTGGTGCCGATTCCATTGCCGCGTTAGAAATCGTCTTTGCCCTTGAAGAAGAGTTCGGATTTGAAGTAGAAGACGAAGACCTGCGGATTGACCTATTCGATTCAGTGCGTTCCTTGACCTCATATATAGAAAAGCGATTGGCACTTCAATCGCCTATGCACTGAGTAACACAGGTGGGAACAGATATGCAAGCCAATGGCCAAATAACTGTTGACCTAGCCCCCTATTTCAACAACGCGGGCATCGCATCTTCCTGCGACCCTGCCGCCGACGGACTCGATGGGATGGGGACGATCTTTCGGTCAGGGGGTCTTCCACCGTCGGGGGCGACCGTCGATTGCAGCGGCACAAGGTTTGCGTTCCCAGATAAAAGAGACGGTGTGCCCGATAACATCGCCTGCGAGGCTCAAGACATTCCGCTGCCAGTGGGATGCTACCGCGCACTCCATGTGCTTGGAATATGCGATTGGCGTGCGAATGCCGAATCGGTGTGGTTGCACTCACCGGACGGTTCCTGCGCCCAAGCGACCCTCGCACTCAGCGACGCCTCGCACTACAATGGGCTTCAATACGGAGAGATCGAGGCATTTACGGGCCAACTGATTACTCCTGATGGTCTCATTCCCCACGTATTCCTCTTTGGCATAGCCCCACCGGGCAAAGGCCGCCAAATGTATGAAACGCATATTGAAGCGGGTCTCTGGCATCAGGTGATTGAATTAGAAGAAACCCTGCTGCTGTCGCATCTCGTGACGCCGGATAATCCATCCATGCACATCTTCGCGTTGACCTTGTGCCGGGCGGAAGGATCGTCATGAAAAAGCGCATTAGTGGTATTCCCTTCTGCACCAATCGGCACTACAACTGCCTCCATGTCGTATTAGACAGCTTGCTGCGCTACTACCAATGGGAACCGTCGCTGCCCGTTTTTTACAACTGGGACTTTTTTTACACTAGAGGCGAATCGTTCAGCATCAAGAGTCGTCCGGCTTCCCTCTTTGCCATGCTCCAGCCGTTCGGCATTGAGGCATTGAGCTATACTTCTGATGATGGCAGGTCGGCGTTAAACGAAGTCAAAAAACGATTGGATGCAGGTACGCCCGTAGCTATCAATATAGATGTCTTCCATCTAGCTGGAGCCGGACTCTTTCCGCGCCAGCGACACTCAATACACCAGATTATCGTCGCCAGGTACGACGATAAGGCGAGCACCGTCCACTTGATCGATCCTTCGCCATGGACGCCTTCGGCGCGAGATATCCCACTTGACCTCTTCCTTGCCTGTTGGGATACGCGGGCTGTTTCTGGCGGGAACAGGCCCTATTTTAACTGGTGTTTGCTAGACATGCCGGACGAGCCGCCTAGCGTACATTCGCGCCATGTGGCCGCCATTTTGCAACGCAATTTCGCGAGTATGTCTGCAACCAATTCACAAGCCGAGCGCGTCCAAGGCGTAGTCGGGATTGAGCAACTCGCCGAGGATGTAGGAACATGGGCGGAATGCGAAAGGCAAGCTATCAAAACGCGCCTGAACCAATGCACTGAATTGTTCCTCGATGTCGCCCTAAACAGAGAGGGACATGGCACTTTCCTCAACTATGCCAGTCGGCTCTGCGGCCTCGACGGCCTAAGCACTCTCGGCCGAGAATTCGAGTCGATTTCTCAGAGTTGGTTTGTCGCCAAAAACCTGTGCTTCAAAGGCGCAACCAAGTATACACCAAGGCTGATACCGCGCATCCAGGCGCGAATTCAAGCTATCGCCGTTCAAGAACGGAATGCCCTAGAAGCCCTAGCCACCCACTCTCAAACCTTGAGCAGATCGTAAACTGGAACGTTGATCCTGTCCATGGTAAAGTAAAGATCGCGAGCTTGCAAAATGAAGACATTAAAAAAGCTACTATACATCGCTATCGCGCTTGGACTACTCGTCCTATTGTTTGCGATTTTCAGCGATTCCGCGCCATCGCAAAATCCCCGCGGCGAATCCCTCGAAACCCTCCCCGAACTTGAACCACCCAACACTCCGGTCGCCATAGAAACGATTCAGCCCCGCACCCTCGTGCAGAAAATTACCTCAACAGGAGTTTTTAAGGCCAAGAAGGAAACCGCCATCGTCCCCCAAGTAGCGGGCCAAGTGCGCCGCCTCAACGTCGAGGAAAGTCGCTTTGTCAGCAAAGGCGACACCATCTTGGAATTGGACGTAAAACGTTATAACATCGCTTATCTACAGGCAAAAGATCAAATGACGCAGGCACTGCGAGAGTACGCCTCCATCGCCCTGCTGAGCAACCAACTGGATCGCGGGCATCAAGCACGCGACCTCATCGAGACCAAAGCGGATAGCACCAACATCAACGATGTAGAAGCCCTAGCGCTATTTGCAAGCGGCACCCCCAAAGAATGGATCGCCAGCACTACGGGCTTAACCCGCGCTCGACTCACCCTAGCGCAAGCCGAGCTCAACCTCAAAGACGCCGTTATTACAGCACCTTTTGCCGGCGTCGTAACCGAAGTGGAAGTAACCGCTGGTACTTGGGTCACCCAAGGACAGACCCTGATGCAGCTTTTGGCACTCGACCCACTGCTGCTCGAAGTCAGCATCCTCGAAAGCGAGTTGCGCTTATTGCAAGTCGGTGCTCAAGCCGCTATCGCGCTTCACGCATACCCCGACGACCCGTTTGCGGGCGCGGTCAAAGCCATCAGTCCGGTGGTAGATAGCGAGAGCGGGACTTGCCGCATCTTGATCCAAATGGACAACCCCGGCCAGCGCATCAAACCCGGCATGTTCGCCCGGCTCGAAATAGGCATTGAAGCCTTTCAGCAGCGGCTGCTCATTCCGCGCGATGCACTCCTCATCCGCGACGACCGCAAGCTAGTATTCGTTCACCAAGGCGGGCTAGCCCAATGGCGCTACGTGAAGACCGGCCTCGAAAACGACGACTTTATCGAGATCACCCAAGGAATAGAAGCCGGCGAAGACCTCATCGTATCCGGGCATTACAACCTAGCCCACGATGCGAAAGTCGTGGTCGTCCAACGCTGAGAGGATCGGCCCGTGAATGTCGTACGCTTTGCCGTCTATCGGCCCGTCGCCACTACCGTTTGCTTTCTCGCCGCACTCCTCTTGGGTTTGTACTCCCTTTTCCGGCTAAGCGTAGATTTTCTTCCCGATATCGACATTCCTCGGCTCGTTGTCCGCACGGACGCACCTAGCCTAAATGCCCGCGATGTGGAAGAACATGTCACCCGCCCCATTGAAGCCTCGCTCAGTGCCCTAAGCGGCGTCCAGCGGCTCAAGTCCATCTCGCAAGACGGCATCTCTTTTGTAGAGGTCGAGTTCAACTGGGGCAGCGACATGGACCTCAACTTCATCAAGGCGCGCAGCAGCCTCGACCAAGGGCACCTGCCGCAAACGGCCGACCGGCCGACCATTTTGCGCTTCGATCCTTCGGCCGCCCCCATTATGACGCTCGTGATCACCGGCGATCGGGTCGAACAGCCCCGCTCCACCCGGGATCACCAAGCAGCCCTCATGGAACTGAAGGAAATGGCGCAGGCTATCGTTAAACGCCGACTGGAGCAGATCGACGGTGTCGCCTACGTGCAGGTCGCGGGCGGACTAGACCGCGAAATCCAGATCCATCTCGACGCCGAGAAAAGCCTGCGCTACAACATCGGCTTTGCCGAGGTGGAAACCAGCCTCAAGCAGTTCAACATAACCCACTCCGGTGGCTCGATCCGCGACGGTTTTTCCCAGTTACCCCTGCGCATCCAAGCCGAGTTCACCGACATACAACAAATCCGCCAAATCCCCGTACAACTAACGCCCAAACTAATCCGCTTACAGGACGTGGCCCGCATCAAAGAAGGCTACGCAGAACGCACCGGCTACACCCGCTTGAACGGACACGAGGTCATCACTCTGTATGTTTTCAAGGAGGCCGGCGCCAATACCGTGGAAGCCTCCGAAAAAGTGTACGACAGCCTCTACCGCTTTTCGCAAGAATACGCGAACTTCGCCGTCGTGCCGGTCTTCGATCAAGCCGAGTTCATCAGCGAATCTATACACAACGTCCTGCAGTCCCTGTACTTGGGCGGCCTCTTTGCCTTTGTCATCCTCATTTACTTCCTCCGCGATCTCAAGAATCCGCTCATCGTGGGGCTGTCCATACCTATTTCCATTATCACCACCTTTATCTGCATGTACTTCCTCGACATCCACTTTAACATTGTGTCGTTGGGGGGCCTTGCTTTGGGCATCGGCATCTTAGTTGATAACTCAATCGTCGTGCTGGAAAACATTTATCGCTACCGCGAAATGTCGCACGAGCCGGGCGAAGCAGCGGTCCGCGGCACGCGCGAGGTGGGCTTGGCCATCACGGCCTCGACCCTTACCACCATGTCGGTTTTCATGCCCTTAGTATATGTCGAGGGGATCGCCGGGGCCCTCTTTTACGAGCAGGCGGTCACGATTTCCCTCGCTCTGGCAGCCTCTTTGATCGTGTCCATCGTGCTACTTCCCATGCTCTCTGCCCGGTCTTGGAACGCACCCAACGAATCGGGGCGGCTCTACCGCATCGGGCGCCTAGCAGCCACCCCTTTCCTCCTCACCATCGACCTCTTTCAACACCTCTTCAACAAGTTTTTCTTGCTGTACGAGTACGTCCTCGTCCGCGCCCTGCGCCACCGCTGGAAGGTCGCCGGGGCCCTGTTCGTCCTGCTGGCGCTGAGTACCTATCTAGCCACCGACTTAGAGCGCGAGCTCATACCCACCGTCGATAGAAAGCATTTGGTCCTCCGCGCCGAACTGCCGCCGGGAACCAATCTGCCGACCACGGCGGTGGAAATAACCAAGCTAGAACGCCGCCTGCTGCGCGAGGACGGCGTCGCATCCGTGCTCTCGTCCATCGGCATCACCCGCGAGATACTCGACCGGCAGTACCGGCCCGGATTGAATAAAGCGGTGCTAGACATTGAAGTCGCCGAGGGCAGCGAAAGCGCGGACATCGCCGAGCGGATCAAAGCGGCCTTTGGAGAATTCAACCGCCTGACCCTCTCCCTGTCGCCCCCGGAATCGGCCTTTGAACAGCTTTTTCAGCAGCACCAGACCCAATTCGACCTGAAAGTTATCGGGCCGCAACTAACCGTTCTCGCTGACTTGAGTCGGCAGATCACAGGTTTTATGCAGCAGGACGCGGGCTTTGCCAACACCCGCGTCAACTTGCAGGCCAGCAAACAGGTGTTCAACATCGAGGTCCAGCGAGAAGCGGCCCTACAGTACGGCATCCGCCTCGCCGAACTCGCCGACTTTATCAACCGCCAGCTACAAGGCAGTACGCCCACCCAGTTCGTCGATTTTGCCGACCGTATAGACATCAAAGTGTTAGCCGAACACCGCGATGAACTCGACTTGTGGCGCGTCCTCAACATGCAGTACCCCGTCAAAACGCAAGGCCGTCTCGTCGCCATCCCACTCTCCGAGTTAATCCGCCTCAAACCGAGTGTGGGCTACGAAGCGATCCACCGCGAAAACCAAGTGCGTACCGTCGCCGTCACGGCCGCTTTACAGGGGCTCGACTTTGACCAAGCCAAGGCCCGGCTAGACGAATTCCTACCTCAGCTAACCATCCCCGACGGGTATTGGATCGAGGTCGGCACCCAATACGCCGAGCTGCAAGGACACTATCAAAACCTGTATCTCATTCTCTTCATCTCCATTGTATTGGTCTATTTCATTCTCGCCGCCCAGTTTGAGTCCCTCGCCGTTCCTTTTGTAATCGTCACGGCCGTGCCCTTCGCGTCTATAGGCGTCATCTGCACCCTGTGGCTAACGGGCAACACGCTAAACATCATGTCCCTTTTGGGATGTATCGTCCTCGTGGGGATTGTGGTGAACGATTCCATAGTTAAAACCGACTTCATCCATCGGCACTACCAAGCCAGCGGCGACCTCGGTCAAGCCATCGTGGAAGCCGGACAAAAGCGATTCCGCCCGATATGTATGACGACCCTGACCACGGTCTGCGGCCTGTTGCCCATGGCCTTATCTAGCGGCAGCGGTGCCGAGTTGCGCCGTCCCTTGGCTTGGGCGGTTGTTGGCGGCATCTCTCTATCAACCCTGTTGATTCTGATCGCCGTACCCATCCTCTACTCGGTTGTTGCGCGGGCAAAAGAATGACATGGACAAGCTGTTGGACAAACCCGTAGCCGTGGGCGTAGCCGGGGTGTCGGTGTTGGTATTGGGCTTGGTTTGTTTTCGGCTGGTCCCCATTGACATCGGCGGCCAATTAGACGCGCCACGGCTTACTGTGCGCGTTGGGTGGCCCGGCGTTTCGGCCCTCACCATTGAATCGCAGATCACGGCTCCCTTGGAGTCGCTCGTGCAAAGTCTGCGGGGCGTGGTTCGGCTGAGCTCTACCAGCGCCAAGGGACATGCGTCGATCACCGCTGAACTCGCCCCCGACGCGAATGTACAACTAGCCGAGCTAGCGCTAGCCGAAAAGATATATTTGTTCCGCCGCCAAATGCCGCCCGGTGCTTCGCCGCCCCGCGTTCAGCACACCGATCCCGATCAGCTAAACAGCGCGAATTTCGTCCGTTTAATGCTGCTTGCGCACGAAGACCCCGTAGTGCTGCGCCAATATGTAGACGACCGATTACACCTGCCCTTGCAATCCGTGCCGGGCGTCGAGCAAGTGACCGTGCTCGGCGGTGCCCAACAGCACATCTTCCTCGAAATGAACCACCTCTTGGCACAGCGTTGGCAAATCGACCAAGGCGTACTGAGCCAAGCGATAGCCGCTCAAGGCATACAGACCCGTTTTCTCGGCGCCGCACAAAGCCAAGGTGCACTCAGCAGCATCCAGCTTTACGGAAACCTCGCCGACTTGGAGACCCTTGAGGACGTGCCGCTGAAGCGACTGGCGAGCGGCCGCTTCATTTACCTAAAGGACGTAGCGACCGTGCGCTACCGACCTGGCCCGCCGACATCTCTTTATCGGATCAATGGGCGCAACGCTATTGCCATCCTATTTGAAAAGACGCCCGGTAGCGATATGATCCACACTTCCCAGCAAATTCGGGAGAAGGTGGGCGAACTTTCCCAACATCTGCCCGAGGGCTTTGAGATCGTCGCGCTGCACGACAAAGGAGCCGAGATAGAGCGAGACTTCCGTTTTCTGCTGCGCTGGTCGGCGTTTTCCATCGCGTTTATTGCGTTAGTGCTGGTCGGCGTTTTCAAGCGATTTCAAACGGTCTTGCTCATCTTGAGTTCCATTTGGTTGTCCGTCCTAGGGGCCGTCGTGTTGTTCTTCGCCCTCGGCATTCACCTAAACCTCGCGACCCTCGCTGGTTTCACCATCGGTTTTGGTCTGATCGTGGATAACGCCATTGTCATCTACGACTATCTCCACCGCCGAGTCCAATCCTGCGGACCCGGCGGGGATTTGCGGGCGGCCGTGGCGGCGGGATTGCGCGAAGGCGTGCATCCCATCGTCGTGTCTAATCTGACCACCTTGGGGGCCTTTTTACCGGTCTTTTTCCTCTCTCGGAAATTACAAGGCTATTTAGAGCCATTTGTGGTTGCCCTCAGCCTAACCCTCACCATTGCCCTCCTAGTCGCTCTCGTCCTGATCCCGACCTTCTTCTACCGGACGATCGCACGGTCGGTTCCCACCTCGGCTGCATCCACAGACCGCTTCTATCGCTTGTATCGCGCGGTCCTCTTTTTTTGCGTCCGTCGCAAAAAAATGTTCCTCGGTTTGGTCGTGTGGGCAGTAGGCGTACCGCTGTGGCTATTACCGGACAAACTAGGCGACGAGCAGGTTGTGCAAGCCACCGACAAAATCACCACGCGACAACAGTACAAGGCATATCTCGCAACGCGAGATACAACCTCTTCGCCCAGTTTATCAAGCAACGCGACATCCGCGTCCAAACGATCGCGCGCAGATCGCCCGATCCGGGAGCGGCTCTACGCTAGCGGGGCCGACCTTTACAATCAAGCGTGGAGCAATCCCACAGTAAGCGCGATCAAGCCAGCACTTTTTAAGGTGTTGGGTGGGGCTACGTATCTCTTGTTTCGCGACCTATCGCATCGGCTCGACCGGCGACCTTCCCAACACTTTTTCCCAGAACTCTCAGAAGGCTTTTCGCTGATTGTCGATCTCCGAATACCCCACAACTCCCACATAAGCCAGATAGACAAAGTTTTGCGGGATGTCGAAAAACAATTGTTCAACTTTGCGCCGTATATCGAGGGTGTCATCACCCAAACTGCGGGCCGGTTCGGGCTCATTCAGGTGCTGCTCAAGGAAGAGTACCTCACCTCGGATATACCCTACGTCCTCTACGAGCGTCTAGGGGCCTACGAGGGCAACCTCGGCGGCGTGGGAATGTCGATATATGGCAAGGGACTGGAAAGTATCACGGGCAAGCCTCTGTACGGGGGCCGCGGCGTCTCCAACCGGCTTAGTATTCACGGGTTCAACTTTGGGCAAGTGGGCAACATTGCCGAAGACATCGCCGATCGACTAAAGCAAAAGCAGCGTCGTTCGCGGCGGATTAAGGACATTCACGTCGACTTTACTACCAGTCCACCCCAGGGCGAAGTAGTGGTCCAGTTTGACCATGCCAAAACCGCACCGCGCGGCCTCGATCACGCCGACATTGTCCACGATATTCAAGATCGGCTCGCCACTGGCGGTACCTTCGCACAAGTCTATATGGACGGGCAACAATACGCTGTAAGCGTCGCCGATACCGGTGCCAGCCGCATGACCACCCGCCGCTTAAGCCAAGTGGAGTTGGACGCACACCCGGCGCGCATCGGGCACGTCACCCACATTGAAAAGCGAACCGTGCCACCTAGCATAACACGCAAAGATCAACGCTACATCCGCACCGTTGGTTTCATGGTTTTGGGCAGCTTCGATTATTCCAACAGCATCCTCCAAGACATTGTCGACCACACGTCCCTGCCATACGGTTATACCCTTTCCAATCCCATGATATACGAGATGGACAAAAAGGAGCAATGGGAGTTGGGGGGCATCGTGCTCTTGTCCGTTCTCTTGGTCTGGATGATCGCGGCCGCGCTCTTTGAGTCTTGGACTCAGCCGCTATTGGTGCTCATTGCCCTGCCCCTCGCACTCATAGGAATGGGTGCCGCGCTCTTCCTTTTCGACGCCCCTTTTAACCAAGGCGGCTATGCGGCCTTGTTGCTGCTGATGGGCATTGCCGTCAACAATTCTATCCTGCTCGTGTACACCATCTCCAACGCCTTGCAACAGCGGCCAGCCGATCCCAAGGAGGCGGTTGCCAAAGCGGCCTTCCAGCGCCTACGCCCCATTTTCATCACCACCCTTACGACCATCGCCGGCTTCCTTCCTTTATTGCTTCAAGGCGACAGAACGAACTTGTGGTACACCCTAGCACTCGGGACATCAGGCGGCCTAGTGTCCTCGTCCATCTTGCTAATACTAGTAGTGCCACTGTGTGCGATCTGGCGCACTCGCGTCCGACTGAATACCAACGCTTCACAAAAAGCCTAACGTCTTTATTCCCTAAAAATCGGCTCGTATCAGCGTCGGTTCGCAAGTGATCTGTGTCCTGACGAGCAGCTAATACTACCAGAAATACGGGTTACGCCGCCGAAAAAGCCCGGTGCCTAACGGCCATCGCCGGTTGTGCTGTTCCACGGAAAAATCGTGTAATCCCACAGAAAATTCGTGTAATCCCACAGAAAATTCGTGTAAAATCTTGCGCCGCCGGTGCGTCATCGTCTTTTGTAAAGTCTCGTCCATAATTTTAAGTATCATGTTTTTCAAGGCGTTAGGTTCGTTCTAAAGGATTTTTTTGCATACGGCCTAATTGTTGGCACGGAATATGCTATTATTCTCGTTGAAGGCGCGGCTGATGCGGCAGAAAGGAGGTGATAGGCACTCGTATCGGTCGCTGCTCCACGCCGGCTTCCAGTATTGAAGCGGCCGCAGGTCGCGTCGGTATTGGACTTTTCGGGAGATGAGAATCCTGAGATCGCTCGACACCAGCAAGCACAATGGAGGAATCACAAAATGGCACTTCGATGGATCGCATTAGCAGCCTTCGTTGCAGGCGGCATGAGTACCGCTCAAGCCGAAGAAGGCGATTTCTTCCCGCTGGAAGTAGGCAACCGATGGGTCTTTCAGAAGTATGACGAAAGATACTCAGACATCTTCCGCCTGGACGAGACCGTTTCAACGGAAGTAATCGGCCAAGTGCAGTTGAAGGAACAGTCGTACTTTGTCGTGCGGAAGGACTGGAATCCTACTCTACCCGACACGCTCTACCTGAGAAAAGAAGGAGCGCAAGTCTTTCGCTACCTAGAGCAGCCGGATACCCTGGCGTTTGGTGACCTAGCAGAGGACATGGGTGAGCACATGCTTCGCCCGGACCCACACCCTTTAGACCCCAAGCAGACGGATTGGCTGCTGTATGACTTTGCGGCACCCCAAGGGACGGTTTGGGACTTACCGCTCCCAGAAAATCCTTCTTCGCCATTTGTAGTTATATGGTGGGTATTTAATACCACTCCTTTTCGGGAGCCGCCAGAGCCGAACTGGAAGTGCTGTTGGGGTGTTCTTCAAGTAGCACCTACACAGCGATTTTTCCGCTTTTTCGCAACGTTCTATGCGATGGAATGGGATGAAGTGTTTGAAGTGGGAGTAGGCCCCATCTATATCACTCAGTTCACAACGGAAGTTGAGTTTTGGAACTTTGGTCTGCTCAAAGAAGCCCACATCGGCGGTCGAGTTATCACCAGGGATTGGACGACCGCCGTAGAGCAGACCAGTTGGGGCCACGTTAAGGCGGCGACCTCTGGTGATCGCGCCAAGCCAGCACGGGCTTATCAAGGCCGTTAGAAGCCTTTTTAAAATTCTCGTCGGACTACTCGAGCGGTTCCTGGATCGGGCGTTTTCCGCGGGCGAGACTCCATTGCTACTAGGCTTTTTGAGGGGATCAAAAAACAATAAGAACAATTTTAAAAACGCTTCTTAGGTTGCAAGCGGCGGGCAGCGTGTCGGTGCGTCCAAAGCCTACACAATTAGGTCGTCGAGATCGTCGCAGCACGGGCGGAAATCGTTGGGATTAGCATAATTAGCCGACCAGTACCTGCAACGCGATTTCCATGTTCAATAGCGCCGCGTCTTCCTCCCGTTCCAAAAACGGACGCACATCAGCCGCCGCCTGATCCCACGCCAACGCCCGTAGCCGACTGCTGAGCACTTCCCGCCAAGTCCGCTCCGTCAGTGCCTCGCCAGGCCACTGCGTCTGTTGCAACGCCGCGTTGAGTAGGGGCAGGTTGGGCGCAGGCCATGTCCGGTCACTCAAGTACCATATCAAATCGTATAAATCCCGCCCTTTGGTATAAGAGCGCTGTAGAATCGCATGTAGTTTGCCAGCTAGCAGGGAAGCCCGGTCGTGATGCTGGAGCCGCAGTGTCACGTGCCGACGCACCAAACGAGTTTCCAGCACGGCACCGGCTGGCGGGTTCGTATCAACCTCAATCCGCACGGAGAGCACTTCGTTCTGATGCGGAGAGAGACCGGCCTCGTACAGCAAACCCCTGAAGCGCACGAACGCCCGGTGGACGGTCCGCTGGTCGTTTAAGCCGAGCCCGATTTCGTACCCTTCGCGGGTAAATTCCGCACGAATGGCTGTTAAATAAGCCCGCAAATCGCAAGAAGCCGGATCGCCTTCAAGAGTAAAGTCGAGGTCTTCGGAGTAGCGCGGTAGCGCGAAGAGGAAGCGCAGGCTAGTGCCCCCTTGAAACGCCAGCGGTACCATCGCCCCCGCGCGCTGTAACACATCCAAGATGCGGGCCTGCAAGTATTCGCGCAGGACGTTGCGCCCCTGCAAGGGATCGGCAACCTGCACGAGTTGAAACAGGTGATCTTTCATAGCTGTTCGTAACCCAACGCCGCGTCTTGGGCTAGTGCGCGAATGCACGGCACGGCTCTCAGCAATTTGGGGCGGTCGGCGATAGCAGCCAATCTGTCCAATTCCGCTAGGTCGAGGCTTCTCCAATCGAGGCGCAGTTCGTTGATATAGGCTGGAGTATCGCCATGCGGCTGTAAATAAACCAGATCGAGCAGAGCCTTTTCCGGCGCGGCAACAAAAGCCGACTGGCCACGTGCCAACTCCACGTGTTGATAGCCGTAGAGCAGATCGGTTTTAAGGTGTCGAAAGGAAAAGCGGCCTAGCGGCGTCCGGCGGCATTGCGGACGCCCACCGGTCACACTGGTCACTTCCGGCACGTACTCGGGAATCACCCCGGCGTATGCCAACGCCGACAGACCGCTGACATACGAGCTGTGTACCAGTCGATTGGCAACGAGGAAGGGATGGGGCGCGATTTTGCGATAGGGAGGTGCTAGCGCGTATAGCCCGCGCCGCAGCTGGATCAGGCGTCCGGCTTGGGTCCAGCGCACAAGCTGTCGCCGCACATCGCTTGGGTTCACAGAGCCGAACAAGAGTAGGCCGGTTTCAAACACCGGCTCATCGGCGACGATGGCGAGCAAGTGATCGAATTTCATAACAATAATTTACCTCTAAGGGCAACTTATTGCCACGAAATTCATCCGATCGCGTTGCAACGGTGAGGCCGCGCTGAACGCGGACACGTCCCATTGAAAAACGATCCGTGACGCCATCTGCACCATTTCGCGGCTTTGGGAAGTTGCGATTATTCCGCCAGCACCGCGTCGGGGCGGTTTCCTCGGTCCGCACCACCGCCTTGGGCACGCGGCCTTAGATACTGCGTGGTCTCCGCCCGGTCGCGTATCTCCTGCCAATCCCACAACTGCGGTATGAATTCCACATCGGCCCAAAGCTGGGCTTGGTCGGCGTAGTGCGGGCTAGCCGGATGGCCCGAAGCACCCAGCGGCGCGATCCAGCGCGAGCGAGTCCAGTCGGACGGATCGAAGATATAGCGATTGACCGAAAGACCCGTAACCGCAAAATCGTCGAAGGCATGGCTGCCAGCTAGGGGCGTATCGCCATCGCCGTGGACGGGAAGTGCCGGGGGATTGAGCAAGGAAGCGGCCTCGGGGAAAACCGCCGTGAGCGGATGCTGAGGCTGGGTGCGATGCAAACGGCCCCAACGCCATTGGCCCATGTCCGAGCCGAGGGCTTCCCTGAGCGCGGCGAGCGCACTGGTGAGAGCCTCGGCCAGGGCTTGGGACCACGTTTGGCCGGGCGGCAACAATGCCGTATCGCCGCGCTCAATGGCGAGGGTTGCTTCGAGGTTGATGAGACGCCAATGGGCGTCGCCGCCAGCCTCGGCGAGCAGCACCCGGGCGTCGTCGCCAAACAGGTGTTGCGCGATGCGGAATCCAAGCAGGACGCGGGTTTGCGCGTAGATCGCTGGCTGGACTTGGTCGCGGTCCATCCGGCAGTCCCACTGGCGCAGCAGGTCAAGCACTTGGGCGCAATCGGCGTCGGGCGGCTCCAGCGCGAGCAAGGCCCGCGTAAAAACCTGAGCTGGCAGCGAGACGCACTCGGCGTGGATGCGGCCCATAGCCTCGGGCGTGGCCGTGCCCCTTGCCAATGCGAGGATGCGGGTCTGGATGCGGCGAGCGCGGTAGTCCGGGCTAAAGACAAGCCCGACGTAGTAGGAGTAATCCGCGCCCGTCACGCGCTGGTTGCAAGTGATGGCATAGCCTGTGGCTGGATCTATGGCTTTGGGCAACTCGGCGTGGGGGATGTAGCCCTGCCACTCGTGCTCGCCGCGCCAGCCCGGGACAGCGCACCAGCCGCTTGCAGCCTCGCGCACCGGGATGCGGCCCGCGTGTAAGTAGCCGAAGCAGCCGTGGACATCGGCGACCGCGTAGTTGTTGACACGGTCGGTCCAGCGGGCAAAGGCCTGGTGCAAGTCCTCAACCGAACGGGCGCACATGGCATCGCGGGCCGCGTCGGCCCAAGGAGTCCCTTCGACGAGGCCGGGGTCGCTGATGGCGATGGCTTGACCTGTGCGCGGATCGCCAGCGACGATAGGCCCGTGGTGGGTAATGACGACTTCGGAGGTAACGGATGCTGCGCCGCGGACGTGAATTTCTTCCCGCCGGATTTCCGCGGGTCGCCACGCGCCGCAGAATTCGTACTCCAAGCCATCGGCCGTTTCGCGGAAGCGCTCGACGAACAAATCCTGCGTATCGGCACTGCCGTGGGTCATGCCCCAAGCCACGTATTCGTTGTGGCAAAAGTGCAGGGCGCCCGGGAAGCCGGGCACTGAGTAGCCGCTGACAGCAAAAGCGGGGCCGGCGAGGTGGATTTGATAATAGACAGAAGGGGTGTCGAGGGCGCGGTGCGAGTCGCCAGCCACCAGCGGCAAACCCGAATCCGTGTACGCACCTGAGATGGACCACGCATTGGAGCCGGGGTCGGTTGCCCGGCTGAGGGCGGCGAGGCCGGCGAGGCCGGCGAGGGGTGCTCCTTGGTACTCGGCACCGGGCGGCACGGTGAGCAGGTGGCCTTGGGGATAGCCTTTGATCAACTGAGCGAGGTTTTCAGGGCCTACGACTTGGGCGAAGCGGGTGCGCCACAACTTGGCCTCAAAGGTGCCGAGCAGGCTGTTGCGCATCTTGTACACGGCGAGGCAGTGCCAGCTCTCCCACGGCTCAGGGCACCAGCCGAGGAGTTGGTATTCGACGGGTAGGGCCGTTGTCGTCGCCAAAAAGGCATTGACGCCAGCGGCGTACGCGTCGAGCATGGCGCGGGCTTGGGGGCTAGACGCTTCGTAGTCCAATTTGGCAGTGCGGCCCATGCCGGCGGCGCGTAAGAGGCGGTCGCGCGCCAGTCCGGCAGGACCCGCCCATTCGGACCAACGGCCCAAAGCCTGCTGGCGATCGAAGTCCATCTGCCACAGGCGGTCTTGGGCCGTGGCAAAGCCCTGAGCGAAGAACAAATCGGCTTCGCCTTCAGCCTGAATGTGGGGGATTCCCCAAGGGTCGCGGTGGATGGCGACGGGTTTTTCAAGGCCCTCGCAATACTGGGGGCTTTCGAGGTCGGGGAGGGCGGCTTGGAGGTTCATTGTGTTCCTCTTGCGTTGTTGGTCCAAGATATTCTGCAAGGCAAATGCGGTTGCCGCAGCACGTATTAACTATTCAGGAAGAAGACCGCAGCCAAAGTGCAAGAGCTTGAACAAGGCCATCAAAGGCGACATGCGCGGCGGATCGGGCCGAGTTTGCACGGGCACCAAAAGACCTGCGCCAGCTTGACCCTGGCGGCTGGAAATGAGTGCCAAGAAACGGCCGCGTCAGGCCGGCCGATCGTGAATCGGCCCAGGGTGGTCGCGGAGCGGGCCGCCTTGGCGACCCGTGAGGGCGGCTTGGATCTCGCCGAGAATGGACAGGGCGATTTCCTCGGCCGTTTCAGCACCGATGTCGAGGCCGACCGGGCTGAAGAGACGTGCGGCCTGCTCATCGCTGGGTGCAATGCCTTCTTTTTGCAAATCGGCGAGGAGGCGCTGAGTGCGCTGGTGCGGGCCGAGGACGCCCAAGTAGGCGAGAGGTGCGCCGAGCAAGTCCCGCAACAGCGCTTGATCCTGTAAGTAGTTGTGGCTCATAATGACGGCGCACGAGCGGTTGTCAAACTGGAGATCATCGGGCAGATGACCGGGCTGGGCGAGGAGGACCTGTCTAGCCCAAGGGAAGCGCTCGGCGCGGGCATAGGCGGGCCGGTGATCGGCGACGGTGACGCGCCAGCCGAGTTCCCCAGCTAACTGGGCAAGCGGCACGGCGTCGTAGCCCGCGCCAAAAATGTACAAGGCAATGGGCGGCAACAGCGGCTCTATGAGCAAGGCGGCCTTGCCGTGCGTCAACTCGCAATGGCGCGTGTAGCCCGGAGCGATGGGAAGTTGAGTGTCGTCGAGCGTAGCGAGGATTTCGTCAGCGGCGTTGAGCGCGATCGCGCGCAGCTCCAAGTCGGCGATGTCGTCGAGGGCCTTTTTCCGCTCATCGAGGATCAGATGTTGACCCGGCGCGGCATTCGTTTCGCCCTCGGTAGCAAAGACCGCGACGAGGACGCCGTGCCGATTCTCCAAGGCGCAGCCGTGTAAGAAGGTCGGATAGTGGAAGGGGCCACCGGGCAGGCGCTCTAAGAACACATCTACCGTCCCACTACAGCCCAGCCCCGTGCCCCAGAGGATGTCGTCTTCGGACGTGGCGTCGTAGTGGAGAAGGCGCGGCCGGCCGTCGGCGAAGACCGTGCGTGCGTTTTCGCGCACATCGCCTTCGAGACAGCCGCCGCTGATGGTGCCCAAGCTCTGAAGATCGGCTTCGATGAGCATGCGGGTGCCCGGGCCGCGATAAACCGAGCCGGAAGTCTGGACGACAGTGGCCAAGACATAGGATTCACCCGCCTCGTCGAGCGCCCGGGCGCGGCGGAGAATCGTCTGCAAGTCTTTCACGGCTGCACTCCAAAGCGCCGGTACCAGTCGGCCCTCGGCGGCGCGGCCGTCTCACCGCGCAGCGTCATCAGGTATCCGACAAGTGCCTTGAGGCTGTCGATATTGTGAGCCGAGGCAAAGAGGTCGATGTACGGCAAGGCGGCCTGCATCCCGCGCGTGGCGGGCCGGTAGTCCGGGCTGCCCAACAGGGGGTTGAGCCAGATGAGACAGCGGCTGCGGCGCTGCAACGCACGCATACTTGCTTTGAGCATCTCAATGTCGCCGGTGTCCCAGCCATCGCTGACGATGATCAGCGCGGTCTGGCGATCGACGAGAGCGGCGTGTTCGCCGAGGAAGGTCTCCAGCGCGGCCCCAATGCGCGTACCGCCCGACCAGCCCGGCACCTGCACGGCAATCGCATCTAGGCCCGCGCTCAAGTCGTTGCCTCTCAACAGGGGCGCGACGTGGTGGAGCGAGGTCGCAAACACAAACGTCTCCATGCGGCGATAGGCGTTTTGGAAGGCGTACATAAACTGGATCAAGAAGCGACTGTACAGGTCCATGGACTTACTGACATCGCACAACAAGACCAGCTTGGGCTTCTGGCGGGCGCGGCGGCAATAAGACAGGTTCAGCAATTCACCGCCTCGGCGCAGACTGGCGCGGAGGGTGCGCCGCAAATCGAGGCGACCCGGCGGGCGGGTGGGCCGGTAGCGGCGGCTGAAGCGCGCGGCGAGTGCGCGAGCAATGGCTTGCAGCAGCCGCCCAATCTCCGCCAATTCTTCGGCGTTAAAGTCCTTAAAGTCGCGCTTTGTCCGGACTTCGATGGGGCTGTATCCGGCGGCCTCGCGCTCCTCTTCGATCGGCGTGCCCTGTTTGAGCCAATCGCGGATGCTGGTCAGGCCATTTTTGCCGGGTTGGCTAGCGCGGGCCTGTTCAGAGGCAGCCGGCGCGGGCTGACCCAGTTCATCAGCGCGATCCCATACGGACCAATAGACATCAAACAGCGCATCAAAGCGCTTCTGCTCGGACGGCGTCTTAGCCAAGACCGTCCGCAGGCTGCGCCGAAAGTCCTCCGGGTCTGACAGGTCAATGGCCGCGAGAGCGCGGAGCGCGTCTTGCTCCTCGTCCAAGGCCACGCCAGAACGCTGGGCACGCAACAGGCGGCAAAAGCCGACCACATTCGCGCTCAACGCGCCGTGCAGGGCGATATCGTCGATCGGGCGATTCATCGTTGTGGAGTTGGCTTGGCGCGGACTCCCAATCCCGCCAAAAACTCAGCCAGCGATTGTTTTACTTGCGCCACGTCGCGTTGGTCCTTGAACACAATGCCCAAGGTATCCGCCACGACTTCGAGGTCGAGATGGTGCTGATGCAGGGCGACGAGTGCCTTGGCCCAGTCGAGGGTCTCGGAGACGCCGGGAACCTTTTCGAGGCGCTGCATGCGGATCTTTTCCATAAAGCGGCAGATCTGCTCGGCGAGTTGGCTGTCGATCCCCGCGACCTTGCGGCGCACGATCTCCACTTCCTTGGCAAATTCCGGGTAGTCAATCCACAGGTAGAAGCAGCGTCGGCGCACCGCGTCGGAAAGCTCGCGGGTGCGGTTGCTGGTCAGGATCACGTGCGGCCGGGCGGCCGCGTGGATGGTGCCGATTTCCGGGATGGTAATCTGCCAGTCGGACAGCACTTCGAGCAGGAAACTCTCAAACTCCTCGTCGGCCCGGTCGAGTTCGTCGATCAGCAGCACCGGCGGGACGGGCTGGGTGATGGCTTGCAGCAAGGGACGCTTGAGCAGGAAGCCCTCGGAGAACAGGGCGGCCTCGCGCTCGGCGAGCGGGCGTTGGCTCTTCTCGTCGAGCTTGATGTGCAAGAGTTGGCGTTGGTAGTTCCACTCGTACAGCGCGGCGTGGACATCTAGCCCCTCGTAGCACTGCAAGCGGATCAGCTCGGTGTCGAGGGCGCGGGCTACCACCTTGGCGACCTCGGTTTTGCCGACGCCAGCCGGCCCCTCAATGAGCAAGGGACGCTCCAAGGTCTGCGCGAGGTACACGGACATAACGACTTGGCGATCGGCGACATACCCGTGCTCGGCGAGCATCGCTTGGATCGCAGCAGTAGCACTCATCAAATCCCTCTCGTTGCGCGGTGCAAGGTCCTACGCTCCGCCCGCAACGACGGGCGGTACCAAGGTATCTAATATCACGCGCCGACTGCCGTACAGCAAGAACGCGCCGACGGCGCCCAACATTGCCCACTATTATAGAATCTCTATATTTCCAAGTCGCGATTTAACGCCATCTGTGGATGCCTTTTATGACCCTTGAAACGCCCGCCAAAACCGAGTTAGTGCGCGATCTTTTGGGCCGCCCGTTGGCCTCTTTGCGCGTGTCGGTGATCGACCGCTGCGATCTGCGCTGCCAGTACTGCATGCCCGAAGAGCACTACACTTGGCTGCCGAGCGAAGACATGCTCAACGTCTCCGAGCTCGAGCGCGTGGTCGATGCCTTTTGCCAAGTGGGCGTCCGCAGCGTACGCCTGACCGGCGGCGAGCCGCTGTTGCGCGCCGATCTGATCGAACTCGTCGCCCGGCTCGCCCGGCTTCCACTGGTCGAGGACCTCGCGCTGACGACGAATGCAAGGCAGTTGGCCCGGCGGGCTGAGCCGCTGCGGGAAGCCGGACTCCAGCGGATCACCGTCAGCCTAGATTCGCTGCAACCGGCGCGCTTTGAGACGCTGACGCGGCGGGTCGCGCACGCCAAGGTGCTAGCGGGAATCCGCGCTGCCGCGGCAACTGGCTTTGACGCGATCAAGATCAATTCGGTCGTAATGCGCGGCTTCAACGACGACGAGCTAGTGGATCTGCTCGAATTTGGACGGGAGATCGGCGCGGAGGTCCGCTTCATCGAATACATGGATGTCGGCGGGGCCACGCATTGGTCACTCGGAGCGGTGGTGTCGCAGCAGGAGATGCTAGCGAGGCTGGAAGCGCACTACGGGCCTATCGAGCGCGAGGCCGGGCGCGGCTCTGCGCCCGCAGCGTGCTTTCGCCTGCGCGATGGCACGCGCTTTGGCATTGTCGCGTCGGTCACCGAGCCGTTTTGCGGGGCCTGCGACCGCAGCCGCCTGACGGCCGACGGCCTGTGGTACTTGTGCCTCTATGCTCAGCAGGGCACAGACCTGAAGCCTTTGCTGCGCAACGGAGCAGACCGCGATCGGCTGGTGCGGCACCTTCGCGTGGGGTGGGCGGGGCGGACGGACCGCAGCGCCGAAGAGCGGCACGACGACCCGCACCGCGGCGTGCTCTATCAAGTCGCAGAATTGCAAGCCGACCCGCACCGCGAGATGCACACCCGCGGTGGTTGATCCGCATCTTCCCACCCCATGGATTACTTTCGCGCCAAACGCTATTTGGACACCTTGCCCGACTGGGAGGTCGGCCGTCCAGCACTCGGGCCAATCGAGGCGTACCTGCCGAGGATGCGCGCCCTACTAGCGCGCCTCGGCGACCCGCAGACGCGCTTCCGCTCAGTCATTGTCGGCGGCACCAACGGCAAAGGGACGGTCGCCAGCTTGCTCGCCGCCATCCTAAAGGCACACGGCCACCAGGCCGGGCTGTACACTTCGCCGCACCTGCACACCCAGCGCGAGCGGATCCGCATTGACGGCGAGATTCTCAGCAAGGAACAATGGGCCGACGCGGTGGCGCGTCTCGACGATTGCACCCGCGATTTTGGCCGGGAGGCCTTGGGTTCGTTTAGCAAGTTCGAGGCCCTGACCGGCCTTGCGGCCCATCTCTTCGCTCAGCAGGGCGTGGAGTTCGGGGTTTTTGAGGTCGGGCTTGGGGGGCGCTACGACGCGACCAACGCTTGGGACTCGGAGATGGCCATTCTGACGGCCATCGGCCTAGACCACGTGGATCTGCTGGGCCATACTTTGGCGGCAATCGCCGCTGACAAGCTGCACATCGCCCGGGCGGGTCGCCCGCTCATTACTACGGCGGCGCAGCCCCCCGAGGTGATGGACCTAATCCGACAGACCGTCACAAAACGAGCCGTGAAGTTGCAAATCGCCGGAGCGGAGTGCCTAACGGGCCGTCCGGCGACCTACGCGGAAAATGCGCGGCTGGCTCTTGCTGCGGCGCAGGAACTCGTCCGGGGCCTAGACGACGCCATAGCGCACCAAGTCGCCGCGGCCCATCGCTGGCCGGGCCGTTTTGAAGTGGCGCGCGAGAAGCCCTTGGTCTTGCTCGATGGCGCACACAATCCAGCGGCGGCCGCGGCGTTGGCTGGGGAGTTACAGCGGCTGACTGGCGACGCATGGGTCCTAGTCGTCGGCGTGGGAACAGGGCACGATGCCGCCGGGATTTTGCGCGCCCTAGCGCCGGTGGCACAGCGGGTCTTGCTGACTTCGTCGGACCATCCACAGGCGCAAGACCCAGCCGGGCTAGCAAGCCTAGCGCCGGACGGGCTAGCCATCGAGCAGGTGCCAGCAAACGGCCAAGCATTCCAGCGCGCTTTGACGTTAGCCGGGCGCAAAGGCCGAGTCTGCGTGGCCGGGTCGCTGCACTTGGTAGCGCGGGCGCGGGAATTTTTCAACCTGCCCGGCGCGCGCGACGGCATCACCGAAGACATGGCACTGGAGAATCTGGAATGTGTCGCCGAGGCGGCCCGGCGACAGGGACTCATCTGCGCGTGGATCTCAGACGACCGCACACGGCTCAAGCTGTCGGGCGGACGGCGGCCCCTCCGCTTCTGGCGCAACAAGCATCCCTTCAACGACTACGTCGAAGCCCGGCTCGCCGAAGACAAGGCGTACCAATACGAGGATTTCGCCGCCGCCGGCTTGCCAGTCCCGGATACGCTCAAGCTCTTCAATCCGCTGGCCGACGCGCGCTTCGACCGCTACAAGACGCACACTTCAATCGCGGAGATCGTCGAGGAGATAGTAGCGCGGTTCGAGTTCCCCTTGTTGGTCAAAAAGTGTCGTAGCTCGCTGGCGCAGGGCGTGTTCTTGGAACGCAACGCAACAGACCTCGGCCAGCGGCTCGAATGCCTCTTTGCCAACAGCGGCTTTTTGGACAATATCGCGCTGGCCCAGCAATACGTGGCCGGGCCGGAGTATCGGGTCGTCGCCAGCCGCGCCGAACTGTTGCTGGCCTACCGCAAGGAGAGCGAGGCCGTAGGTGCCGATGGAGATCTCAATCCGCTGCATCAGGCCACCGGGCGGGCCGTGCGCGTGGAGGACGCGGCCCTGCTAGCGCACATGCAGCAGCTAACCGCGCAAGTGGCCGGCATATACTGGCTCGGTTTTTACGCCATTGACCTCATTCACGGCGCGGACGGTTTCTCCATTATAGAAATCAACCCCAACCCCATGTGCTACGCTTACAACCGCGACAATGGCCGCCGGGATTTCACTCGGCTATACGAGCGATTGCTCACCCAATTTGCCCGGTAAACCAGCTAAGGAAATCTCAATGGACATTCAGACCCGCCTCGTCCACGCTGGCGAGGAGCGCATCAACGGGGCCGTGGTGACGCCGATCTTCCAGAGCTCGACTTTTGTCTCGCAAGACGAGCAGGGCTACGACGCCGTCCGCTATCTCCGCCTCAACAACACGCCCAACCACCGCGCATTGCACGCCAAACTGGCCGCCATCTGCGGCGGCGAGGACGCCTTGGTCGCCAGCTCCGGGATGGCGGCGATCACCACCGCATTGATAGCCATGCTCAACAGCGGCGATCACCTGCTAATCCAAGACTGCCTCTACGGCGGCACACACAGCTTTGTGACGCAGGACGCGCCGGGCTTGGGGCTGAGCTACGACTTTATCGCGGGCAATGCGCCTGAGACGTGGGCCGCCAAGCTGCGACCCGAGACCCGGGCGATTTACGTGGAGACCATGACCAATCCGCTGCTCGAAGTCGCCGATCTAGAGGCGGTCGTGGAATTTGCCCGCGCCCACGGGCTCGTGTCGCTGATCGACAATACCTTTGCCTTGCCGTGCAACTTCCGCCCGCTGGAAATCGGATTTGACCTAGAACTACACAGCGCGACCAAGTATCTCAACGGCCATTCAGACCTCGTCGCGGGCGTGGTCGTCGGCTCGGCTGAGCACGTCAAAGCCATTCGACACAAGCTGAATCACTTGGGCGGCTCGCTGGATGTCCACGCCTGCTTTTTGCTGCAACGGGGCTTGAAGACGCTGTCGCTGAGGATGCGGCAGCACGACGAAAATGGGTTGCGGTTGGCGCGCTTTTTAGCCGAGCAGGCGCAGGTGACGCAGGTTAATTACCCAAGGCTGAAAAGCCATCCGCAATACGAGCGGGCGCAGCGGCTATTTGCCGGGGCGGGTGGCGTGTTGAGCTTTGAGTTGTGCGGGGGCGTGGAGGCGGCCGAGCGCTTGCTGTCCAAGCTGGTTCTGCCGGCGTCAGCCCCCAGTCTCGGCGGGGTAGAAACGCTCATTACTCGGCCAGTCACCACGTCGCACAGCGGCTTGAGTCGAGCGGAGCGGACGGCTATGGGCATCGCCGACGGCTTGGTCCGCGTGTCATGCGGCATTGAGGCCGCCGCGGATTTGTGTGCGGACTTTGCGCAGGCACTGGCTGCATAGTTCCACTCTGTTATTTGATTCGGCAGAAGTAGGTTCGATGAGTCCTTACAACACATCGTTGGCAGACCAGTTGCGGCCCGTACAAGCGAGTATGCAGGAGCAGTACTCGTCTGTGTTGCCGGTCAGCCAAATTTCCATCAAGGTCCGCGTACACAACGGCAACGCTCCTTTCGCAATGGCCCAGAAAGCGGTCTTGCGATGGATAGCCGAGCGCGTTGGCCAACCGCTGCCCTCGCAGGCTTGGAAAGGGCAGCCCTTTGAGACCGAGAAAATTGGAGCCCAGTACGCCGCGGCCGTGTCGTTGGACAATCCAGCGACTTGGGTAGCGCGGCTCGACGACGCCGACAAGTCCGTTCCACAACTCACGTGGGTTACAGAGGTCGGGCTAAAGCGGTTAGCCGAGCGAGAAATCGCCGTCAGCACCCGCCTCGTGTGTACCAAGCGCGGAACCCATATCCCCATCAAGCGCTACATTCCCGATCTCGTCCGGCAGCTCGCAAACATCGGCACCGGCTTGCTGGATCGTCGGGTATTGCGTCCAGCTCCGTGGCTCGTTGCTAGCGACGAAGTTCCATTGCTGTGCGCCTTAATTCGCGACGCAACGCGCCGGGCCGCTGTTATTGTCGCGGCGCTACCTACAGGCTCCACCGATGCCAAAGACGCAGCATTCCCGATTGACGATCTATGCCGTAGGACTTTTGGCACCGCCCACGTAGCGGTCATCACCGCGCCGGCCACCTTTCGCTTGACCCACGAGCTTGGGCGAGAATTTTCTGTATTCAATGGAGCCGTCAGAAACTATCGCCCGAGTTTTAGTCCCGAGGATGAACCGCATCAACACCCTTGGGCAACGGCCCGGCGCATTCAGAATTGGGACGGAGGCCGTGCGGCGTACGCGGAGTTTTTGGCGGACCGCGTATTAAAAGACACGGTCGAGCGTTCAGATTCCGACAGCGACTTCCCGTCCTTTGCCAAAATTCGGCGGCTGGCAACCGAGCGTCGCCGAGAGCAAGCCAAGGCGGCGAATGCAAGCATGGAAGAAAGGCTCGAACTGGCCGAGGCCCATCTCTTCGAGCTCCAAGACGAGCGCGAAGAGATGGAAGAGACTTTTGAAGGCGTTCTGAAGTCCGTAGAGCAAGAGCGCGATATAGCCTTAGCCAAGGCAGCGACTGCGACTCAACGTGCGCGGAACTTACGCGCCCGCGTAGAAATGCTCGAAAGGGCATCAGCCGACAGGCCAAGCCCAAAAGAGCCGGAGATTCCCAGCGACCTGAACGGCTTTGATGAGTGGTGCGACAAAAATCTTGCGGGGGTTGTCGAAGTGCTGCCACGCGCTAAACACGCCGCCAAAAAAAGCAAATACGAAGACCTTACTTTCCTGTACAAAGCTCTACTTCTGCTCCGAGACTACTACGTTCCCATGCGGCGCTTCGGGTCTTCTAAAGTCGGCGCTTTCAAGCAGGCTTGTTTGAACTTGAACATCGAGGAGACCCAAACTTTTGCCGGAGATGGGCACGGACAACACGGCGACATGTATTTCGTGCGCTACGCTGGTCAGCGGCATCTGCTCAACCGACACTTGAAGAAGGGGAGCACACGCGATGTGCGCCGTTGTTTTCGGCTGTATTTCTTTTGGAACGAAGACTCCGAACAGGCCGTTGTCGGCTGGCTGCCGTCGCACTTGGAGACGCGCAAGAGCTAGGGGCGGGCGGACTTGCCCGAATCTCCTGAACTTTCGGGGGTTGCGACTTCTTCCCAGTACAGCTCGGTAGTCTCTTTGAGGTTTTTTCAATGCTTCCTCCTCAGTCTTTACTTGGCTAACCATACCTATTTGGGGGCAACGAGCGACGAGTAAAGGAAGGTATTGCGAAACAGACAAAAACAAAGGTCCTTTTATACGCCGATTACGTGGAGATAATTCTCCAATTGGTGGTAACAAGGCGCGTCTTATCGCAGCGGTACATTATAACCGACGGAAAATCTATATTCGTGCAATACTAACGCACAATGAGTATAATAAGGGAAAATGGAAAGAGTAAATTATGGAAGCAAAAATACAAACCGCTCAAGACGTATGGCCCATGCTGACCCCCGTTGTATTCGTCCCCCATGCAGAAAGCGAATATCAACGGCTTGTAACTGTATTAGACGATTTGATTGATGTAGTAGGCGAGGAAGAAAATCATCCCCTAGCCTCACTAATGGAGGTCATAAGTGTGCTGATTGAGAAATATGAGGAAGAACACGTTCCTGAGCTGACTGAGGTATAAATCACAATATCCCGTAGCGATCAAAAACCTCCCGCGGCGACCGCCCCGCAGCCAATTCATCGCGCACGACATTTTCCCCCGCGAGTTTTTCCATCGCCTTTTTGTGGACTTCGCCTTTGATCGCCGCCGGAATCACCGCCACGCCATCGTAGTCCGCTAGCATGAAATCGCCGCGGTGGACTTTGGATCTCGGCCTTATTGGGGGTGGCTAGCGGTGGTTGACGCAATTAGCCGCTACTTTTTTCTAGGTAGTGGCTTGTCTGGCGGACCGGCCGGCTGAGTAGGTTGTGGGCTGACTGGTGGAGTGGACCGTGGTTTTGGAGTCGGCTGTGGCCAAGGGCGCGGTGGTTTTGCTCCTGAAGGTGGACCAGATCGTCTTTTGCTCATTACATCTCCGCAGTAGCTGGAACCCATAGAGTATCAGCAGGTATCTGCTCGTTGACTTTCCTGTAGCATACTTCTTCCTCTTCGGGATTCATCTCCGGATCATCGAATGCAGCCAAACTCCCCATTCGTTTAACTTGAATCCCAAACCGGATGCTAGTTTCTGGGGAAAAGTCTTGTTCAACGCGTACTTTTTCTACTAGTTGTTCCAATTCGGCTGAGATCTCTTTATACGTAGTATAGAGACGTGTATATCGCTGAAGATTATTGCTGATAGAAGAAAGCGGTTTAATCACAGCAACGATTGAGGCAACAAGTCCCAAAATCTTTGGTATAAAAAGATCGTCTAAAAAAAGCCATGTTCCGATAAATCCGGGAGCAGCAAGAGCTAAAATGGCTTCGATAGTAAAGTTGAGCCGCTTAGTTTTTTTTAGTCGCTTTCCATAGTAAGCGACGTTATAAAGAGCAGTTCGATATTCGTTATAAAGCCAAGTAATTTGATTGCTGAGGCGTTCCGTTTCCTGGCTAGGCATCTTTGTACCTCCTATCATTGGATAGTAGAATATACCACAGCTTAGAGGGGAAAGAAAGCTCTTAACGCCTGGGACGCTAAGGTCAAAGGCCATCGACTTGCTTCATGGAGAGGCCGTCAAAAGGGTGCCTTCAAACTAGCCGATGCTCAATCCCGCTTATCGGAGTCGTCTATAAGCGTCCAACAATCACAATATCCCGTAGCGATCAAAAACCTCCCGCGGCGACCGCCCCGCAGCCAATTCATCGCGCACGACATTTTCCCCCGCGAGTTTTTCCATCGCCTTTTTGTAGACTTCGCTTTTGATCGCCGCCGGAATCACCGCCACGCCATCGTAGTCCGCTAGCATAAAATCCCCGGGATGAACCTGCACGCCGCCGCAAGTGATGGGTTGGTTGATCGTTCTGGCGAGGATGCGGCCCGCCGAATCGAGCGGCGAGTAGCCTTTGCAGAAGCAGTGGTAGCCCATGGCGTTCATCTGGCGCACATCGCGCACCAAGCCGTCGGTCAGCACGGATTCGACGCCGCGCGCTTGGGCCGCCGTGGAGAGGAGCTCGCCCCACAGGCCGGAGCGCTCTTCGCCGTTGGTCGCGATGACGAAGACATCGCCGGCACTAGCTTGATCGTACGCGGCAAAAATTTGGCCGTAGGGATCGGGAGTGGGGCTGGTATCGGCGTGCGCGTCAATGGTGAGAGCCGGACCAGCAATAAAAGCGTCGGGGCGGCTGGGACGGATGTCGGGAGTCATGGCTTGATCGCGGTAGCCGAGTTGGTCCATGATGTCGGTAACTAAAGCCGAGTAGATGAGTTTCCATTCGTCGTACATTTTTAATCTCCTAGATCCTTCAGGTGCTTGTTGCGTTCCCAGATGGAGTCAACGGTCTCCCAAAAAATCGCTTGGCGGACCGCACGGGCGACGAAACGCGATAGGTCTCCTCTTTTCCCGCCCGTTCGGGCCAAATAGCTCCGAACAGTGCGGTCTGTATCCTCCGAAACGACGATATTCCAACGGGGCATCAATAGCCTCTCTTCAAATTTCGCAATGAGGAACAGAAAATTTCCTTATAAGCCCCAGGCTGCCCGGCCTGCCAGCCCCTCTTCAAATTTCGCAATGAGGAACAGAAAATTTCCTGTCTAAAGATAAGTACGACCAGCGCCATGGTCTCCACAGGGCAGAGACCATCAGTTCTCAACCTCGGCAGCGTGAAAATTCTCTTTCTTGCGTCCCCCATTAAACGCATCTGGCTTCTCCGTGCCCGAAGGCCAGTACCCGCTCGGATCCTCGCGCCACAGCGTCCCGCACACTTCCGTCAAAACCCGCCACTCGGACGCGCCCATGACCTCTGGATGAAAGACGAAACGCTTGAGCCCAGCCGCTTGGGACGCCCGCAAAATGCCGAGCAGATCGCGCGCGGGCATGGGGTCACCAGCATGCGGTGTGCGGCCAGTCGAGACCCAGCAAATCACCTTGTCGGCACCAGCCGCCGCCAAGGCGCGGCGCGTTTCGCCGTACACGACCTCGCTGAAAAACTCAGCGGGAAAGCCAGCTTCCAAATCAAAAAGCGTCTGCACCTGAGGCAGCTTGATGCCAAAAAGCGCCTCGACCACGGCAAAAGCGTCTTCTTCCGTTAGCCCCGGATTCCACGCCCCCAACGTCTGCACCCAACGCGCCACCGTGCCGTAAAGGCCATCAAATCCGCGATGCCAGTAGTAGTGCTTGGGGAATATATAATCGAAGTAGCCGGCCATCCGCTCGTAGTCCTGTCCGGTCAACCCAGAAAAGACAGCCGTGCGCGGAATGCCGCCCAACTCGATTTTGCGCGAAGCCTGATCGACTATTGCGCGCGCGTCTGCCCAAGAGCGGCGAGACTTCTCCTGCCGCATCCGCAACCAATACAACCCGTCCTCATCGAGGTCAATTAAGTTCAATACCGAAAAAAGGCCGCCTTGGGCGAGGTAGCGCACCCGTTGGGGCGTCAGCCGACACAGGGCCTGCCGCAGATGGTCAATGCCGCGCTGCATCCGCCCAACATCGGCTCCCATAGAGGCAAAAAGCCGAGCTTCGCCGGGCCGGAGTTCCAGCAGTTCCCCGCCGTGGTGGAACGCTAGCTCGTAGTGATTTTCGCCGGGGCCGTCGATAATGACGCCGTGAACCTGCGGGTAGAACGCGATCAAATCCTCCAGCCCGACCAGCCCACCGCGCCCCATGCCAAAGGTCATAATCTGCCAGCCACGCGCCGCTGCGTCGTCCATCATAGCCTGGAGCTTTTTTTCTTTTTCTAGATCGCGGGGCGTCTCCTCCGGCGGCTCGACACCGTGCTCGGCGTAGAGCTTACTATTGACCGGATAGCTGGCGATCACCGAACCATCGTCCTGCTTAAACTGCATGCGACCGACGATAATCCCCTCGACGCCACCTTCTTCCCAAGCATCAAAGCGCTGCCGGTAGCCTTCGAGCCAGTGTTCGAGCGGCTGGTCGCTGTGGGTGAAAATCCAGAACTTCACGGGCGTCTCCTTAGCGGTCTGGCCACTTGTAGGCGGTCTGGCTGTTTTGCCAGAAGTACTGCTCGGTCGCGCCCTTTTCACCAAAGTACGCTTTGACGATGGAGAGGGCGGCCTTGAAACTCCCCGCTCGGTCGCAGACCGGCCAATTACTCCCGTAGATCACCCGGTCTGCGCCAAAGGCGTCCCACATGGCGTCGAGGATCGGGCGATAAAAATCCAGTTCTTCCGGCACCGGCTCCACCCTGCTTTGCTCCATGATCGCCGAGACCTTCATAAAGACCTGCGGCTGCGCGGCCGCTTGGGCTATGGCGTCCACCCACGCCGGATTGGGATCGCCACCGTCGGTCCCGACCCCACCGCAGTGATTGATGACGAGGCGCAATTCCGGTAGCCGCCGGGCCAGTTCTACCACTTGACCCAAGTGCTCCGGCCCCACCAGCGCGTCGAGCTGCAAGCCCCGCGCGACGAGGTGCTCCATGTCAGCGAGAAAAGACCCGGCCTCCAAGTCGGCAAAGTACCCGCTGCCGCAACGAATGCCGCGAAAGAGCGCGTTTCCCGCCAAGCGGTCAATATCGCTTTTGAAGCCCGCCCGGTTGGGATCGACGTGGCCCACCAGCCCGACGATCCAAGGGTCATCAGCGGCCAAATCCAAGATCCACTGATTGTCCGCCAGCCACGCACTGGCCTCCACCACCACCGTCCCGGTCACGCCTTCGGGCGCGGCGAGCGCGCGGTGGTGTTCGGGCAGTACCGTGCGGTAGAGCCGTTCGTTGTCAGCCGGCGGCCAAGGCACCCCGGCGGGCCGCGTGGGATCGTAGAAGTGGGTATGGGTGTCGATGATCACGATATGCTCCTTTCCTCCATAGTAGTTTCAATAAGCGTCGCAAACGCCTCTATGTCCTCGGTTTCCGTGTCGAACGAGGTCATCCAGCGCACCTCGCCTTGATTCCAAGGATAAAAGAAAAATTCCTGCTGCAAAACGGGAATCACTTCCACCGGCAACCGCACGAAAACGGCGTTGGCCTGCACGGGATAGATTATCTCCACTCCTCGAATGGGCCGGACGCGCTCGGCCAGCACCTGCGCCATGGCGTTGGCGTGCTGGGCGCTGCGGCGCCACAAGTCGCCGGTCAGCAGGGCCGTAAACTGCGCGGCGACAAAGCGCATCTTAGAGGCCAGTTGCATCCCCTGCTTGCGCGCCCGGCGATAGTCTTCGGCCAGCTCGGGCTTGAAAAAGACCACCGCTTCCCCCAACATCAGGCCGTTTTTGGTGCCGCCAAACGACAGCACATCAACCCCGCAATCCCCAGTAATCTCCCGCAGTTCCAAATCCAAGCCCACCGCTGCGTTGGCAATCCGCGCTCCATCAACGTGCAAATACATCCCGTGCTCGTGGGCGCAATCGGCGATGGCGCGAATCTCACTCGGCGCGTAAACAGTGCCCAGTTCCGTAGCCTGAGTAATCGACACCACGCGAGGGCGCACTTGATGCTCGTCGCCGCGACCAGCAACGTGGGCGGCGACTCCCTCAGGAGTGATTTTGCCGTCGGGCGCGGGCGCGGTCAGGAGCTTGACGCCGGCCACCTGCTCGGGGGCACCGCATTCGTCGATGTGGAGATGCGCGGTGTCCGAGCAAATCACCGCGTCGTAAAATCGCGTGAGCGCGGAAAGGGCCGTAACATTAGCCCCAGTGCCGTTGAATGCAAAGAAAACCTCCACCGCTGATCCCAACACTTCGCGAAAAAGCGCGACAGCTTCGGCGGTGTGGGGGTCGTCCCCGTAGGAATGCACGTGCCCCACGTTGACTCGCTGTAGGGCCACCATGACCTCGGGGTGGACTCCAGCGTGATTGTCGCTGCCAAAGCCGCGAATGCGCTCGTCCATTGTTCTAGTGTCTTTCTTTTAAGAAACTATATTGCTCAATGCCTGTGGATACCGCCGATAGCGTTGTGTCTAGGAAACTCCCCTTGCTTTTCTTTAAACCTATCGAGAAAGTATTTTTCCCACTGAATTCTGTCTTTCTCATTGTCGGTCTCGAAGTATTCTATCTTACTTATCGACTTTCCCCAGTCCTTACTGATGTGCTCCCTGACGCGCTCGGCAATATGTCCCTGTCCGATATACACGATTGTTTCAGAGTGGTCTCGGAGGCGATACACGCCTCTCGTGTTGTTCGGTATAGACTCTACACTGTATGCGCTTTCCTCAAAGGATGGCATTAGCTTGATGAAGTAGATACTATCATCAGTATTAAGTTCGAATCGTCTCTCCTCAAGGGATCCTTCCATAGCTATACCAATCCAAAAATACTGTTTAGTTAGCTTCTTAATACGTACAGAAAAGCTCCCACCTTTGCCCTTCATCAGTTTGTAGGTATTCTGCTCATCCCTGTCAAAGAATTTAAATCCGATTCGACGATCCTCGTCATCAATATATATGCCAACTCGCGTGAATCGATCACCGCCGACCTTGCGAGCCGCCTCTTGGTTAAAGCGTATAGATTGATTAACAAGTGTTACGATTGGGCCGTCGGTTTTACTGTTGACATACGCCGGTTTAACTTGAATCCACTTTGCCAGATATACCCTCCTTACTATTGAGACAAAACGTATGCAGTGCATGTTAAGTGTACAACTACTTCAGCCTGCACCCCTCAGTACTCGGCCAACCAATTCTCGTCGGTACCCATTTCTATTTTGGACGAAAGAGATGTTTGTTGAACACCTCCTGACGGGAAAGATCGTTGACAAATTCCTCGGGAAAGGCGCGATCTATACTGAGACTGTGTTCCGTTTGCCGCGGGCGCGTCAGTTCGTCCAGCGTCAACTGGTACGCGTCGCTCACAACATCGGACGATAGCTTGATTTTTTTAGCCGATGAGTATTCGGTCATCTTGTACCCCTCAATGCGCCTCCAGCCAATTCTCGCCGGTGCCCATCTCGATTTCTATCGGCACCTCCAAGGGCAGGGCCTCGCGCATCGCACGCGCCACTAGCGGCGGCAGGGTCTCCATTTCGTCTCGGTGCAGGTCGAAAACCAACTCGTCGTGGACCTGTAACAGCATCGCCGAGCGGAACCCCTGCTCGCGAATCAGCCGGTGAATGCGGCTCATCGCCAGCTTAATCATATCCGCGGCCGTGCCCTGAATGCGGGTATTGATTGCGTTGCGCTCGGCTCCTTTGCGTGTGGTAGCATTGCGCGAGTTGATGTCGCGCAGATAGCGCCGCCGCCCGGTCACCGTCTCGACGTAGCCCTTGTCGCGGGCGAACTCCACGGTCTCGTCGAGATAGTGCCGCACCCCTGGATACTGGGCGAAGTACTGCTTGATTAACTCGGCGGCCTGCCCGCGTGAAATATCGAGCCGCTCGGCCAGTCCAAAGGGCGAGATCCCATAGATGATGCCGAAGTTGACCGTCTTGGCCTGACGCCGCATCTCGGGCGTCGCTTGATCTTCTGCGACTTGGTAGATCTTTGCGGCCGTAGCCAAGTGGATGTCGCCGCCGCTGTTGAAGGTGTCCAACATCCCCTCGTCGCGGCTGAGCGCCGCCGCGATCCGCAACTCGATCTGCGAATAGTCAGCCGAGAAGAGCAGATAGTCACTGCTGCGCGGCACAAAGGCACGGCGGATTTCCCGCCCCTGCTCGCTGCGGATGGGAATGTTCTGTAGGTTCGGGCGGTCGGATTTCATGCGCCCGGTGGCAGTCATTAGCTGCTCGTAGTTGGTATGGATGCGCCCCGTAGCCTTAAAGACCGCGCTGGGTAGCTGATCGACGTACGTTGACTTGAGCTTGGTGTGCAATCGGTAGTTGAGTACCTGCTGCGCGATTTCGTGGCGATTGGCCAGCCGGCGCAGGATCTGTTCGCTGGTTTGGTACTGGCCGGTCTTTTGCGTCCGCCGCGCATTGGGATCCAGCCCGAGCTTTTCAAAGAGAATGGTGCCTAGCTGGTTGCCCGAATTGAGGTTAAAACGCTCGTCGGCGAGCGCAAAGACGCGCTCGCTGGCCCGCTCAATGGCCTCCTCAAACTGCCGCGAGAGCGCGGCCAAGGCCGAGCCTTCCATGCGGATGCCTTCGTATTCCATATCTACCAGCACCGGCAGCAGCGGAGCTTCGATCTCGTAAAAAACGCGCTGCTGATCCATGGCTTCTATTTTCGGCCGCAGCACCGCGGCGAGCTGAAAGGTAATGTCCGCGTCCTCGCAGGCGTACTCGGCCACTTGCTCCAGTGGCACCTGCAAGAGCGTCAGCTGCTCACCACCGCGTTCGCCGATCAGCTCAGATATGGGTTTGGGCGAGTAGGAGAGCAGGCTCTTGGCCAGTTCGTCCATACTGCGTCTTAGCTCTGGTTCGGCCAAGGTCGCCGCCAGCATCGTGTCGAAGAAAGGTCCCTCCACCCGCATACCGTGCCAGCGGAGGACGCTGAGATCGTACTTGAGGTTGTGGCCGATTTTTTCGCACACTTCCCCTTCAAATACCGGGCGGAATTCCTCTAAAACGGTCAGCACCTCGGCCCGCTCCCTAGGCAGCGGCACGTAGTGGCCCGTGCCCGGTGCCCACGAAAACGCCAAGCCAATCAAGTCGCATTGCCGGACGTCGAGGCCGTTAGTCTCGCAGTCCAAGCAAAACGCCGGCTGCTCCAGCAGCGCCTCGATTAACGCTTGCCGCTTGTCGGGCGTATCAGCGAGCTGATAGGCGTGCTCCACATCCGCCACCCCTTTGAGCGGGCCGTGGACCGGATCCTTTTCAACGCTAAACTCGTCGCCGAGGAGCCGCCGCCCCAGCGTATTGAACTCGAGTTCGGAGAAGAGAGCCGCCAATTTCTGGCGATCCCATTCCTTTTTCGCCAAATCCGCCAGCCCCACGTCCAATGGCACATCGCACTCAATGGTAACTAGCTCCTTGGAGAGCAGAGCCTGTTCCCGGTATTCCTCTACGTTCTGTTTCTGCTTGCCTTTGAGCTGATCGGTGTGCGCCAGCAACGCTTCAATGCTGCCGTACTCGGCGATGAGCTTTCGCGCTGTCTTGGGGCCGATCCCGGGGACGCCGGGCACATTATCCGAGGAGTCGCCCATCAGCCCCAGCACGTCGATCACTTGGTCGATCCGCTCGACCTGCCATTGGGCGAGAATCTCCGGCACCCCCAAAACCTCGGCCTCATCGCCGCCGCGGCCCGGCTTGTACATAAAGCTCCGCTCGGAAACGAGCTGGCCGTAGTCCTTGTCGGGCGTGACCATGTACGTGGCAAACCCCTCGGCCTCGGCCTTTTTGGCCAACGTGCCGATCACGTCGTCGGCCTCCCATCCCGGCTCGCGCAAAACCGGGATGTTAAACGCCTCGCAGAGCCGGAATACGTACGGCAGGGCTTGGCTCAGGTCCTCGGGCATCGCCTCGCGCTGGGCTTTGTACTCTTCGTACTTGCGGTGCCGGTGCGTCGGCTCAGGCGTGTCGAAGACAACGGCGATGTGCGTCGGCTCGCCCTTTTCGACGATGGAGAGCAAGGTGTTGGCAAAAGCAAAAACGGCCGACGTGTTCACGCCCTTTGAGGTCATACGCGGATTGCGGATCATCGCGAAGTGACCCCGATAGACGAGGGCCATCCCATCGAGCAGGAAGAGAACTGTTTGGCTCATGCAGAATTCTTTCGTCGCGTCAAACGGCTTGGTTGGCTGCTTCGTAGTATTTGTTGATGCCGGGCACGTCGCTCATCCCGTGCCACACGCCCCGGAAGAGCGTGCGGCGCTTCGCGGGAAACGAGGCGATCACTTCGGCGGACGGGCACCCTTTGCCCCACTTGGAATTGACGGTGTCGTAGCAAGTGAACAAGCTCAGCCGGTCGCGCTGCTCGTTGATCCAACGCGTACCCGAATGGCACAGGGCCTCGGTGAAAATCACCGCCGAACCGGCTGGACAGGTGTAGCTCTCCCACAGCGAGCTGTCGCGCTGGCTCAATTCTTCGGGTCGAGGGAAAGCGGCCTTGTGGCTGCCCGCCAGAAAAAGCGTACCCCCGTCACCCGCGCCGACTTCGTTGAGCTCCCACACAACTCGCGTCAATCCAGCATGCACCTTGCCCGGCTGCATCTGGTAGATGTGCGAGCTGCCGCGAAAGTTGAAGTACCCGCCGCCGCCGTGCGGACGGAAGTTGTCGTGTCCGGCTTGGCGATGGCTGGTATAGGTGTGATCGTAGCGGAATCCGTAGCAGTCTTCGCTGGCCAGTGCCTGATGCGAGAGCACTTCGTTGAGCACGCCCACTACCGCTGGGTGGTCGAGCAAAATCTGCGACGGGCCGCCGTGATTGTCGCGCTCATCCGGCGGCAGGGACTCGCGCTCGTAGAGAAATTTCATTTGGTGAGCGCGGATCGACACTAGCTCTTCTTCGCTCAACAGCGCGGGCAAGAGGATAAATCCCTTGAGATCGAAGCGGTACCGCTGGGCCTCGCTCATCGGGATGACGTCGCGCCCGTCGGCATTAGTCGTCGGCAGCAACTCCATGCTTCAGTCCTTTCAGTTGAATACCACGTTGATCGCGTTGCAGCCCACGCTCCGCCGTTTTCTTCGGGTGTCCAGGCCTCGGCTCGGCCTGCGAACTGGATAACCCAGGCGAATCATTCACGTCGGGCTAACGCCGCCCATCTTGCAGACTTCCCTCCACTCCTGCTCGGCAACCGGCTGGATCGAGAGCCGCTGACCCCGCTGCACCACTTTCATGTCGGCGAGCTTGTCGTTGACCTTGAGATCGGCGAGGTGGACAAACCGTTTGAATTTGCGTTTCCACTTCACGTCAAAGGAAAACCAACGCGGGTCGGCGACCGTGGATTTTTCGTCGTAGTAGCGGTGCTGGTCGTCGAATTGACTGGGATCGGGGTACCCTGCTCTTGTAATCGTCGCGATTCCGGCGATCCCCGGCTCGGCGCAACTGGATTGATAAAAGAACGCCAGCTCCCCCTTTGCCATGCTGTCGCGGATGAGATTGCGCGCTTGGTAGTTGCGCACCCCTCGCCAGTAACCCGTGCTTTGCGGCCGCTGCTTTAACTCGTCAAAGGAACACTCGTCGAATTCGCACTTGACGAGCCAGTACTTTCTTGCCATGCCGCTCACCCCTCACCTCACAAACCGATCTTGACGACCCAGCCAGAGGCCGCGTCGCAATAGAGCAAATCCTCGCCAAAAATCGACAGGCCGTGCGGCTGGGGGTCGCTGTCGGGCACCACGACTCGATCCAACTCGGCTCCGCTCTCCACGTCGAGTTTGACGATCGCGCGGTCGGACGTATGCACCACCCAGATGCCATCGGCGACCCGCACCACGCCGTGCGCCCGCCCGTAGGGCAAGCCCAGCACGTGCTCGACCGACCAGCCAGCGATCTTGACTTTGCTCAGCGTCTGGCTCTTGAGAGTGGTGATCCACACGCAGCCCTCTTCAAACGGATCGTACTCCATCCCATGTACCCCACCTCCGCCGGGCACTGGATAGCGATTGCGGGTCGCGCCAGTGGCCGGATCAACCTCGAAAATTTCGCCGGCCCCTTGCGCGGCGTCCGTGGGCCGCGAGGGTCGCCAGAGCGTACTCGCCCCATTGGCCGCCAGCCATAGCGAACCCCCGCCCCAAGCCATGCCACTGGTGTTGGACGACTCGCTGGGAATATCGCGGATCAGGCGGGTTACGCCGTATTCAGACGGCTCGGCGATTTCGATCAGAGCCACCCGGTCGGTAATTTGGTCGGTAATCCACAGCCCTTCTTCTACTACTTGCAGCGCATTGGGCACCCCATAGGGGGCGCGAAAGAGCTTTTCTATGGTTCTACTCATCGTCGTCTCCCGAGTTAGTTGTCCCACCTTAACAACACCGCCATGGCCTCGCCCAACCGATGGTAGAGCAAGTCGAAAGCGGCGGCAGCCTCGGCGTAGGGAAAGCGGTGGGTAATCATCTTGGCAAATTGGATTTGATCCGCAGCCAGCAGTTCTAACGCACGTGCCGACCCTTCGGGCCGCCGACTGGCGTCGAGATAGCTACCGATGAGGCGCTTGCCCATGATTTTGCCCGAGTAGAGCGGCAGGGGCTCGTCTTCGTACAGGCCCAGCACTTGTAAGAGGCCACCGCGCTTGAGCATGTCCTGCGCCTCGGCAAAAGCCCGCGCCCCGGCCCGCCCACCCACCGCTTCGACCACTATGTCGGCACCTGCGCCTTCCGTCCGTTCCAAAACTTGGGCAACAGGGTCACCACTGCTGGCATCTATCACCGCGTCGGCTCCCAACTCGTGCGCCAAGTCGCATCGCAAAGGCACAGCATCGATCCCAATGACGCGCCCGGCCCCCTGTGCTTTGGCCGCCTGCATACAGCCGCTACCGACTAAACCCTGCCCTTGGACGACCATGACATCGTCCGGCCCGGCCTCGGTCTCCCACATCCACAGGACCGAGCTGGTTGCCAGCGGCCAGAAGGTACCCGCTTCGGGCGACATACCCGCTGGCAGGCGCACGACCGCCGGCTTGTGCTGGCTGGCTACGACTTCGACCGCTGCGTACTCAGCGTGCGGTGCGAGAGCCGCGACCAGATCGCCGGTTTTGAACTCCGCGACCTCCGCACCGACCTCTGCGACCCGACCCACCAGCGAATAGCCCATCATGCGGTGATCAATCGCCTCTTCGCGCACGTAGCGCCGCCAAATCTCCGAACCACGGCTTATCAACGAACACTGAGCGCGAATCAAAATCTCGGTCGGAGCAATCGCCGGAACCTCGACCTCTTCCACCAAAATGTTGTAGGCCCCGGCGGGCTTGGCGATGCGTTTCATAGACGGCCTCCTCGTGGACAATATGGCAAAAATGCCGCGTGGAAACCAACTTAGGACAGCGCAGACAAAAAAACCGGGCGCACCCTCTAAGGTGGGGCGCGCCCGGCTGTACTCTCAGAAGCTATATCGCCGAAGCGACAATGCTCCTGACCAGGTAGTTAATCACCTGGAGTTGATCAAGTGATCAACCTCCCTGCGGTACAATTACTACTCAATGGACCACCTCCTTTCGCTTGTGCGCGCCTCATATCCATACTCCAACTCTGCGCGTCGTTGCGGCCAATTACAAAGCCGGGCTGGCCCGCTCGCGTAGCCTCGGGCCTCGGCGGGGCGGCAACAGAGGCTTTAGACCCCCGAACCCGTCTTAAATTTTAATATGACAAAGTCCGTAGAATCATGTCAAATGCTTTTTACTTTGACCGGCTGCCCACCAGCGGCCGCGGCCCACGCCGCTTCGGTTAATTCAATGACTCGCAGGCCGCATTCGGGGGGCACCTGCACTTGGTCGCGGCCGAGAATCGCGTCGATGAAGTTCTGGTCGGGCGTCGTCGAGCCGGGCAAGTTGTTTACTTCGTACACCGCGTTGCTGTGCTGCGTCTTGTAGAAAACCGCTCCCTGGCGAATATAGACCACGGCCTTGGTCCCCCAGATGGTAATGTCCTCCCATATCCCGCTGGTCGGCGAGTTGCCCACCACCGCAATCGTCCCCAGTGCGCCGTTGCGAAAGCGCAGCGACAGTGCCGAGTTAATGTCCACCTCGGAGTCGAAATACTCCATGTAGGCCTGCACTTCGGCCACCTCCAGCCCGGTCATCCACAGCGCGATGTCCAGCAGGTGGCTGCCCGAGTCGTTGAGCTGTCCGCCGCCCGACAGCGCCATTTGCTGCCGCCACAGCCCAAGCGTCCCCTGATACCACTTCTGGTCTTGGAGCGCCGATATAAACTGGATATCCCCCAGTTCCCCGGCCGCGATCTGATTGCGCACATAGCGGTACTGCGCCTGCAAGTGCCGCTGATAGGAGATCATCAAAATCTTGCCGGCCTCCTTTGCTTTGGCGATAACTTGACGCGCGTGATCGACAGTGCAAACCATCGGCTTTTCGGTCAGCACGTGTAGTCCTTTGTCCAGCGCAGCCACGATCTGCTCAAAGTGCAATGTGTGCGGCGTGGAAATTTCTACCGCGTCTAGTTCGACTTGCTCCAGCATCTTTTGGTAGTGGGTAAACTCCGGCAACTCGGCCGCCCGCGCGTTGCGATCTTTGGCGCGTTGCAAACTGGCCGGATCTACATCGCACAAAGCCACCACTTCCGCTTCGGGGATGTCGAGTACCCGACCTATATGCCCGCTGGCATTTCCACCACAGCCGATAAATCCCACGCGAATTTTGTCCATTCCTTCTCTTTCTATTGGGTTGAAAAGTCGCCGGTGCCTAATGCACCTCGGCTCCTACGGCGATCGCGCGATCCGGCGCGACCAGCGCGAGATTCCCCGCGCCATCGTCGGCGGCCAAGATCATCCCTTCTGAGACAATGCCCCGCAGCTTGGCTGGTTTGAGGTTGGCGACTAAAACTACCTTGCGACCCGGCAGGTCTTCGGGCTGGTACCACGGGGCAATGCCACTGACCACAGTGCGCGTCTCGTCGCCTACAACGAGCGTTAGCTTGAGGAGCTTATCGGCGCCTTCGACCTTGTCGGCGGCTTTGACCTCGGCTACGCGCAACTGCACTTGGGAAAACGCTTCTAGCGAAATCTGTTCCACGGGTGGGGCCTCTTTCTTTTTTGGCGGTTGTCGTTTGGGTTTTCCGGTCTCCGATTTGGGGAAAAGGATATCCGCTTCCGCCGGTATTTTCGTCCCGGGCGCGGCCTGGCCCCAAGCCTCCAAGTCAGAAAACGCATAATCGCCCAACCCCAAATCGGTCCGCACTTGCCGCGCTTTCGTCGGCATGGCTGGTTCCAAGAGCACCGAGACGATGCGCAGCCCCTCGGCGATGTTGTAGAGCACCGTTCCCAACCGCTCGCGCCCATCGGCGGCTTTGGCCAGTTTCCACGGGGCCTCGTCGTTGAAATAGCGATTGAGTTGCCGCACGAACTGCATCGCCGTCTCCAGTGCCTCGAAAATCCGCAACCGGCCCACTGAGGACCGCACCTGCCCCAGCAGCGCAGTGCCGGCCGCGATCAACGCCTCGTCGGCTTCTTGCTGCGATGGAGTGGGCAAGACGCCCTCGGTGTGCCGCGTGAGCAAGGCGCGGACGCGGGAAAGCAAGTTGCCCAAGTCATTGGCCAAATCCGCGTTGTAGCGCTCGACCAAGAACTGTTCCCCAACGGAAGAGTCTTGGCCGTATACCGTATCTTTCAGCAAGTAGTAGCGCACGGCATCCGAGCCGTACTTTTCCGCCATTTCAAAGGGATCGACCACATTGCCCAAGCTCTTGCTCATCTTCTGCCCGTCGTGCCCCATCAGGAAGCCGCCGACATTGAGATGCCGGTACAGCGGCACCCCAGCCGCTTTGAGCACGGTCGGCCAAAACACCGCATGGGGCTTGAGGATGTCCTTGCCGATTAGGTGCTGGGCCACCGGCCAATACGCGCGGTAGCGTGCATCGTCGGGAAAGCCGAGTGCGGAAGTGTAGTTAATCAGGGCATCGACCCACACGTATGCCACGTGCTCGGCGTCCCACGGCAGTTCAATGCCCCAAGGCACCCTACCTTTGGGCCGCGAAATTGACAAATCGCCGATCGGCTCGCCGAGCAGGGCCAGCACCTCGTTTTTGTACCCGACGGGGCGGATGAAATCCGGGTGGTCGCGGATGTAGTCGCGCAGCCACTCGCGGTACTTTTCCATGCGAAAGAAGTAGTTGCCCTCGCGGCGGCTTGCTGGTGCGCGCCGGTGATCGGGACACTGGCCGTCAACCAACTCTTTGTCGGTGAGAAAGCGCTCGCAGCCAGCGCAGTACAACCCTTCGTACTCGTCGTAGTAAATATCCCCGGCCGCGTGAACCGCCTCCAAGATCCGGCGCACGACCGCTTTGTGCCGCTCCTCAGTGGTGCGGATAAAGTCGTCGTGGGAAATGTCGAGCACTTGCCAAGCGTCGCGAAAGCGCTGGCTGATGCGGTCGCAAAACTGCTGCGGATCCAAGCCGGCCTCGTGAGCGGCCTGATAAATTTTTTCCCCGTGCTCGTCGGTACCAGTCAGGAAATAGGTGTCGAATCCGTCGAGGCGGTGAAACCGCGCGAGAAAATCGGCCGTCACGGTGGTATAGGCGTGGCCCAGGTGGGGCACGTCGTTGACATAGTAAATCGGCGTGGTGACGTAGAATGCTTTGCTCATGGAGCCTCCAGAGTCAGCGGACTAAACAAGCGATCCACATTTAAGTAGCAGGAGTTTGCAACAATAGCAAGGCGAGGCGCACTCATCCCTGATAAACGCGCGGCATCAGAAGCTGGCCGTTGCGAGCCAGCGGCAAGCCAGCAAAGGCGCAAGCGTTGCCCCATTGGTCGATGGTGGCCGCGGTTTTGTTCAGGCCGACGACATTGCGCGGGTTGAAGGGGTCGGGCGCGTAGCCTTCCGGCGCGTCCATAAAAGAGTATTTGACGTTCTTTGGCCGGTTTTCGATCTCGGTCACCAAGCGATGAAACTCGCCGTGCATCTGCTCCATCTCGGCCGGGCCATAAAAGCCCTTGAGTAGCAGATAGCCATTGTCGTCGAAAAACTGCTTCTGCTCGGGGTCTAAAATGAGCAAGCTCATGGGGCGGCGTCCTTTGCGGTTGAGCGGTTGGGCAGGAAGAAGGCCAGCCCAGCGGGCAATATCGGCAGCAGGGCTAGGTATTTCAAGGTCTCAGCCACGCCGATCTGGTCGCCAAAATGGCCGATTAGCGGCAGCGCGAGGCTGGCCATCCCCCAGCTAAAGCCCAGCGGCAAGCTGGAGACCAAACCCGAATTTTCCGGCGAAAAATCCTGGGCCAAGGCGACCATAATTGAGTTGGAAGCCAGCAACAAGCCGCCGCCCACAAAAAGCAGGCTGTAGCTGGCCAGCATTCCCTCGACATAGATGAAGGCGTAGAGCGGCGGCACCGCGCACAGCAGCGATCCCCAGACTAGCGGTTTAGGATCGACGCGGTCGGCTAGATAGCCGACGATGAGCGCGCCGACCACGCCAGCGATATTGTAGATTCCCAAGGGAATGCCGCCCGCGACCAGACCGAGGCCGCGCTCTTGGGCCATGAGCGTTAAAAACGTGCCAAAACCCAGCCCCGATATGGAGCGCAAAACGACGATCGCGGTGATCAGCACGAGGGCCCCGGCTTGGTCGCCGAGGCTGCGCCACTGGGCCGCGCTTCTGCCGGAGGAAAAGTTGGGGTTGCTCAGCGGCACCGTGCGATACACGAGCAAGAGGAACAACAAGCCGGGAATGGACAGGTACGGCAGCGATTCCAGCCCGAAGGAATTAGTAAACGCCGGCGCCCACAGCGGCGTCAGGCCCAGCCCCAGCGTCCCGCCAAAGATAAAGAGCGCCAAGCCAAAGGAACGGCGCGGCCCGCTGAGTTCGCCAGCCAGCGAAAAGACTTGGGGGTGAAAGGCGGCGACCCCGAGCCCCCCCAGCGTCAGGATGCCGACGAGCGTCAGGTAGTTGTGAGCCAACCCCATGAGCGGAGAGAAAATGGTCGCCAGCGCCAAGCCACCAATGATCAGCCAGCGCCAAGCCATGCGGTCGGCCCACAAGCCCATGAGGGGCTGGCTGATATTGCATATAGAGACGATGGAACCCAGAAACCCCACTTGCGCCAAGCTCAGCCCCAAGTTCACCTTGACCAACGGCAGGAGCGGGGCCAACATCGTGGCGTAGCTATCGACGCAAAAGTGCGAGACCGTGATGACGAACAAGCGGAGTTTTTGCATTCGCCTAGTCTAAGCCGTAACTCCGGCGGCGTCCAGACGGCGGCAGAGGCCCCAAGCACCAAGCGCACCAAGCGCACTGAGGGCGGTGCCAAGGTAGAAGGGCAGGGCGGCATTTATCTCGATCAGGTAGCCGCCGAGCAGGCTGCCGATCACCATTGAGCCGCTCCAAGCGAGATGGCCCAAGCCGACGAGGCGATTTTTTTCTGCAGAAGCAGCAACGTCGTTGATGAGCCGGGGAATCAGCGTCGAGACGGCCCAAGCCGTACCCGTGAGGGCGGTGCCGCAGACAAACAAGCCGACCAGCGAACCGTGCCAAAGGGCCAGGCCCAAGGCACTGAGGAAAATGCCCAGCGCCGAGCCGATGAGCGGTGCGGTGCGGCCGAGGCGGTCGTTGAGATAGCCGACGCCGAGCTGACAGCAGGCCGCCACCACTAGCGAGAGGGAGACAAAGTAAGCGGGCAGGGCTTCGCTTTCGCCGACTCGGTAGATCAACAGGGGCAAAACCAGCGTCGCCATGCCCCAGAAGGTGGTGATGGTCAGGCGCAGGCTGAGCAGGAGATGCACATCGCCGCGACCTAAAAGCGGGCGGTAGGCCGCCCACGTATTGACGCGCCCGGTCTGCGCCGCGGCCGGGGCGGGCGCGTCGCCGGGCAACAGCATCAGTGCTAGAGCGATTACCCCGACCATGCCGATGCTCATGGCAGCGCCGATCTGGGCGAAGGAATAGGCGGCTTTGACCAAGCCGGTACAAAAGCTGCCGAGTGCGTTGCCGAGCGTGTTGCTGAGAAAGTAGAGGGCACCGCCCAAACCGAGTCGAGCGGGCGTGACAGCGGTGATGAGGATGCTCTGCCCGGCGGTGGACCAAGGGCCGCTGGCCGCGCCCATCGCCAAGAGCAAGCACGAGAGCCCCCACGGGTCGGCGGTGCGAAAAACCAGGCCGGTGAGCGCACTGCCGACGAGGCCGATCATCAGGGTCGTCTTGCGGCCAAAGCGGTCGCAAAGGCGGCCAGCGACCACGGCAAATAGGCCACCGAGAAGCAGCATGACCCCGCGCAGATAGCCGGTAAACCACGGCGGCCGCGCCAAGTCGGCTTCAATATAAACGGGGAACAGCGCTTGGAAGGGAGCGACGAGAAAGCTCTCGAAGAAGTAAATCAAACAAAGGGCCAAGAAGGCGCGGCTGAGCAGCCCGCCGTCCTGGCCCGTGGTCGCGGATGCTGGGTCCAAGGGTTATTTCTTGCTGGCAGCAACCGAGTTTTTGAGTACGCCGATCCCAGAGATTTCGATTTCGACCTTGTCGCCCTTTTTCATAAAAGTACCGGTGGTCGCGCCGACGCCAGAGATGGTACCGGTGCTAATCAGGTCGCCCGGTTCTAGGGTGATAATCGCCGAGATGTACTCGATGATCTTGTCGACCGGGTAGAGCATCTGGCCGGTGTTGTTGTGTTGTTTGCGCTTCCCGTTGATGTACGTGCTGATGTCGAGGGCTTGGGGGTCCTTGATCTCGTCCGCCGTGACAATCCACGGCCCCTGCGGGGCAAAGGTGTCGAGCCATTTGCCGTTGAGCCAGTCGAACCACTCGTCGCGCGGTCGGCTATCGGTGCGCTTCTTGATGAGCAACTCGCGCTCGGAGACGTCGTTCATAACGGTGTACCCAGCCACGTATCGGAGCGCGTCCTTGGCTTTGACGCCCTTGGTCTTGCGGCCGATGACTACGGCCAACTCCCCTTCCCAGTCGATGCTATTGGCGATCGGGGGAATGAGGATGCGGTCGCCGGGGCCAATGACGGTGGTCGTCGGCGGCTTCATAAAGACGCGCGGGGTTTCCTTGTCTTGGGCATCCATTTTGCCGCCGCCCTCTTCGATGTGGTCTTGGTAGTTGCCGGCCAGGCAGAAGACCTTGCGCGGGTTGGGCATGGGGGCGCGGAGGCGGACCTTGCTGAGGGCGTGGATCGTTTTGCCGTTGGGTTCTTTATCTGCGGCGCTCGCGGCGGCTTTTTTGGCGGCGCTCAGGCCCTTGGCACCGGCCGAGAGCAGGGTCAGCATGTCGGTGAAAAAGGGATGCGCTTTGCGCTTTTCCTTGCGGGCCAGTGCGCGGTCGGCCGCAGCGAGCTCCACGACGATATTGTCGTCGCCAACGACGGCGCCCACGCGCTGTTCGCCAGCCGCAGAGTACGTGGCTAGTTTCACGATTTCCTCCGTATGCAAAGGGTGTCTGCGCCGACCGAATGGTCGGTGCATTGGTAAATAGATAGGGACAATTTATATTCGGTCGGCATGGCAAAAGACTACTTCATCCATCCCAGCACTTGCGTCGATGAGCCGGTCTCCATTGGCGCGGGAACTCACATCTGGCATTTCTGCCACCTGATGCCCCACGCACAAATCGGCCAACACTGCAATCTCGGCCAGAACGTCTATGTCGATCGCGGCGTGGTGATCGGCGACGGCTGCAAAATACAGAACAACGTCTCGATCTACAAGGGAGTCACGCTCGAAGCCGAGGTCTTCTGCGGCCCGTCAATGGTATTCACCAACGTCGTCAATCCCCGCGCTTTTGTCGACCGCCGCCGCCAGTTCCAAGAGACGCGGGTGCGCAAGGGAGCTTCGCTGGGGGCCAACTCGACCATCGTCTGCGGCGTCGAAATCGGTGCGTACGCTCTCGTTGGTGCTGGGGCCGTCGTAACCCGAGACGTGCCAGCCTACGCGCTGATAACCGGCGTACCGGGGCGGCAGACAGGCTGGGCCTGCCGCTGCGGCGTCACACTGGTCGAGGATCTAGTCTGTGCGGAGTGCGGCGCGGATTACGAGGAGGAAGCGGGGCGGCTGCGACCAGTGGAATGAGGTGTTCAGTCCGCCGGAAACGACAAAACGATTTCCGAGTGTCGCCTATGAGTATATGCTTGCCGAGACTGACTCAAGGAATTTGATATGCACCCGCTTCACCCGATCCAGAAATTCACTCAGCGTCATTCCCTGAAAATTGGCAGTTTTAATGGAGCCGATAGTACACTGATTGCCTGCTCTCCTGCGATTGCCCCCGGCACATAGTTGCTCTTTTCGGAGAGCACTGTCGAAACAATTTCGGTATTCAAGTATCATGCCAGCACTCTCCTTCACGCTCTTCCCAGCGTTTCCGCGGTCAATCATCAGTCGCAGCGGATTCTCCACACAAAACTTCCTCCCCGAATCAAGCCGCCAAAATAGATGCTTTGCGAACCAGTACTGCGTCCACGGCGTGCCTTTACTTGTGCCCCTGCCCAAGCCGCCCCAAGTCCAGTCCGGGAAACCGGACAATTCGTTGGGGACAAAGGGCTGCCATTCGCTAGCCGCATCTTCCATTACATCACGGAGCTTCCACATGAATTCCCACTGCACATGGTCCTGGTTGAGGTCCCAATTCGCTTGGGCATCGGCTCGCATTTTCATCTGACAGGCCAGGTACTCCGCGTACTGGTGCAGAATTTCGTTTTCCTGAGTTACGTCCTGACTTCTGAGGAAACTCGCCATGTCTTCCGCCTTAAACAAGGAGTAGTTGTTCTTTTTGACACTCTCTTTCTCATCACTGAACATGTACCCAGTTTTGAAATAAATGGGTTTGATTAGATCTTCATTGTTTTTATCATTAATGACTTCCTTCAGATGCCGAGCCAATTGATTACTGTGATCCCGTGAGTCTTTCTTGTCTTCAATGACAAAAGAGACCGTCTTCCCGTCCACTTCGGCTTGGAAATATACATCGATCCGGCAATACTGACGGGTAGGTTTGTTTACGCGGCTCACGTCGCACGGCCCATCGTAGGGAGGCGTCGATTCGCCATTAGCTTCTAGCACCGGAACACCCTCAATTCCATCCGACTTGCCCGCTCGAAATAGGGTACGCACGAACTCTAATCCGCACTTTTGGAGGTCTCCCGTGGCTTCGGCAGCACAGGCGACGAGCCAGCAGATGACGGCGTCCTGCGAGAGTTCGGAGGTCGCATAATCGAAGAGGTTAGGTCGTTGATGAGCATTAGGCCCCCTATCAGAGCAAATTGGTAGCTGCAGCTCGGCCCCCTCGCGGAAGAACTTCCCTCTCACAGCCTGAGAAAAATCATATTCCTGTTTCATTAATCAGCTAACTTAGCTGCCGCCCCCGAGGACAACCGCCCCAACTCGTAGAGCTTGACGGCGACGAGGAACTTGGCCTCTTCGCTGAATTGCTTGGGTGAATATCCCAAGGCCAGTAGGACCTCATCTCCGTAGTCAATGGTCAATGTTCTCTTCATCGCGTGGTACCTCCATGCCTAATCCGTCGGAAAAGACAGCGGAAACGTCGGCTCCTGTTCCTGTCGCCGGGTGCGCGATTCAATTTTCATCGCGTGGTATTCCTCGACAAATTCAGCTAAGTTTCGGCTCGCTTCCTCAAAGACGATCTTGCCCTTCTCGGCCGTGGCCTTCTCCGCCTCGCCCATCACCCCGCTGTCCGAATACTGACTCGTCCACTCGATCAAGCCCATCGGCCCGTGTGAAAATAGATCCGTGTACACGAACTTTGAGCCGCGCTTGTTCGTCTTGGCGATCTCGCTCTTGATCTTGTCCTTGCGCACGCTCTCCGGCGCGAGATACAGCAACATCGAAGTTTCCAACTCGCACGCGTGCGAGCAGCCGCCCGGGAACGCACTCTCGCGCCACTTTTTGTCAAAGTCGGGACGGACTCGGAGCAAGTGCCACCACGAGCAAAACGTGCAACTCGCATCCGTCTCGACTATGGTGCGCCGCGCAACCATGTCCACGAGGTTGTGGTTGGAGCCATGGCCATTGACGAGGATCATCTTCTTAAAGCCGTGGTAGGCCAAGCTCTTAGTGATGTCGAGGACGTATTGTATGAAGTGCTCGTAGTGAATGTTGAGCGAACCCGGGAAGTCCATCACGTGATGAACATAGCCGTAGCTCACAGGCGGCAGGACGAGCGCGAGCTCGGGCTTTAGGCGCGCAGCTTCGGTCGCCACTGCGTTGGCGCACAGGTGATCCACCTTGAGCGGGAGGTGATGGCCGTGTTGTTCAACCGAGCCAGTGGGTATGATGGGAATTTTGCCCATGGCTACAGCTTGGTTGACTTCGGGCCAAGTAAGCTCGTCGAACTTGTAAATTTCAGCTACGTCAGGCATGGGATATCCTTTGATATGTTTGCTCAAGGCAGGTCGAGCGTCTTGTGGATGCGGGTGGAAAGGCGCCAACGCGGATGGCGCTTGAGGATCTCAAGGGCCTTCTGTATGTAGCGCGGCTCGGAGGATTCCGGCTGCAAATAGACGAAGTCGGCGCGATGCTCCTCAACGCGCTCCTCGCGAAACGCCCTGCCGACGACGTATTTGAGCTCGGTAATGCGCGCAAAACCGGCGACGACCGGGTAGCACTTCGGCGACACGGTCCAATGGTCGATCAAATCGAATAGCACCGCATCGGGCGCGATCGTGCCGTTGGTCTCGATGTGGAGCTTGTAGCCCGCTTCCTTGAGCCGGCCAGCCAGCGCCGCGAGATTTTGTCCCAACGGCTCGCCGCCGGTCAAGCACACCCATTCGGCTGGGTGACGCGCCACCTCGGCGGCAATGTCTTCGACATCCATGGGCGTGAAGCGGTCGAACTCGGTGTCGCAAAACGGGCAGCGCAAATTGCAACGCGCCAAACGCACAAAAGTGGTAGGCTCGCCGACGCGCAGGCCCTCGCCCTCAATCGAGTAGAATATCTCGTTGATCTGCAGGACGCGCCCCGAGTCGCTCCACACCGGTAGGCGACCGGCGCGCGCTTCGGCTGGCATTTGCAGCGTTGTCGCGCGGGCGGTCACAGCGTCTGCTCACCAGCGACATACGCCAGCGGATCGCCAGCCCGATTCGCCGCAAAGGCCGCCAACCGCTCGCAACAAGCGTCGCACAAGCCGCAGGCCGGCCGCCAGCCCTCATAGCAGGTATGGGTCTCTGCGTAAGGAACGCCGAGCTTGAGCCCAAGAGCCACAACATCCCGCTTCCACAGCTTGACAAAGGGCGTGTGAATCGCCCACGGCGCGTCGTGAGCAGCCCCCAAGCGCAGACTTTGTGCGAGGCTGTCGTAAAAGGGACGACGGCAATCGCGGTAGGCTGCGTAGTCGTCTTTGACCGGAGCCATATACAGATCGACAAGGCCCTTTGTCGTGCAATACGCCGCTGCTAGCGTCGCAAAGAGCATGTTGCGGAAGGGAACGACGGTGTCGCGTTGGCGTTTGGACTCAGCCGCGGGCACGGCCAGCGTGGGGTCGGTCAGGGGATTGCCCGCTAGGGCCACCAAATCCAAGGCCAGCGTCTCGTGGGCGGCGACTTCAGCGCGGCAAGCGAGGCGGGCGGCGCATTCCAGTTCGACGCGATGACGCTGGCCGTAGTCAATGCTAATGGCGTGGATGGGGCCTTGTTGCCGCGCTTTTAGCCACCAGAGCAAGGTGGTCGAGTCCATGCCGCCGCTGAGTAAAATGGCCGTCATAAACATAAAATAGGCACCCGTGCAAAAAGCGTAAGCCTGTGCTCTGTATTGACAGTATTTTTAGCCGATTGGATATTCAAAAAACGCCAATGTGTATATATAAATACAATGTACGCCATGAGTGATACGCCCCCCCGCAAAAGCCCGACTTGGCTACAGCGGTTGCGGCGCACGATAATGGCTGGCCTGACCATTATCGCACCCTTGTGGGTTACTGGCTGGGTGCTCAAGACGCTGTTCAACTGGGCCGATGCCTTCTCCGCGCCATTGATTCGCCAAATGGCCAAGCCGTTCGTCGACGATCCCGCCTTCCACATCCCCGGCTTGGGCTTTGTGCTGACCTTTGTCATTCTGTGGATCGTCGGCGCACTCGCCACCAACGTGGTTGGCCGCAGCCTGTGGCAATTCGCCCGCGAAACGCTGGAGGGCCTGCCGTTGGTGCGCACGATTTACGCACCCATACAGCAGCTCGTGGAGTCGCTGACCTCTCCGGGCAAGGCCGGCTTCGAGAAAGTCGTGCTCGTCGAATATCCGCGCACCGGGCTGTGGACTTTGGGCTTTTTGGCCGGCAACGTACCCCGCGAGGACGAAGTAGCACCAGCACACAGCATCTTCGTGCCCACGGCCCCGAATCCCACCACCGGCTTTATGCTCATCGTGCCGCCCGAACAGTTGCGTCCCACCGACCTCGGCGTCGAAGAGGCCCTAAAGATGATCGTCTCGGCCGGCGTCTTTGTACCCCCGGCTCTTTCCTTTCCGGTTGAAGATGAAGAGAAGGTCTAATTCCCCGATCTTGCAATTTTCAGGTGCTTTCGTTATCCTGCTAGAAACCTTGCGCGTTCCTTTAGCGTCCCAATAGAAGTCCTTCGCATATTTGAGGAGATGAGGAGATGTTTTCGTTTCTTTTCAACCCGTTTTTCATTCTGCCGATGATTTTGGTCGCTTGGGCCCAAATGCGGGTCCGCAGTGCCTTTAGCAAGTACAGCCAAGTGGCTTCGGCCGCGCAGCTTTCGGGGGCTGAGACCGCACGGCGCATCCTGCAACAGCAACGCATTTACGACGTGTCGGTCGAGGAGACGCGCGGGATGCTTTCCGATCACTACGATCCCCGCGCCAAAGTCGTGCGCCTCTCTTCGGATAACTTCCATGGGCACCATCTAGCCGGCTTGGCCGTGGCGGCGCACGAGGTCGGCCACGCAATCCAACACGCCCACGGCTACGCGCCGCTCAACTTGCGGCACGCGATCCTGCCCATCGCCAACTTGGGCTCGTCGCTGGGCTTTCCCCTGATTCTAGCGGGGATGTTCTTCGGGGCCACTGGCCTGATGAATATCGGCATCATGTTCTTCGCCGGCGCGGTCCTGTTCCAAATCGTCACCCTGCCGGTGGAGTTCAACGCCAGTTCGCGTGCCATGGCCATCCTCTCGCAAGGCTACCTAGCCAACGACGAGGTGCGCTCGGCGCGGCGGGTGCTCAACGCGGCCGCCATGACCTACGTAGCCGCCGCCGCGACCGCCGTGCTAAATTTAGTCGGCCTATTGCTCATGCGCGGCTCAGACGAATAACAGCAGGCTCAGCAAGCCGTTCCAAGGCCCCTCGCCCTTGCGGGCAGGGGTCTTTTTATTGAATCCCCTCGATGCCATCAAGCTTCTGCCCCTCGCCCTTGCGGGCAGGAGTCTTTTGTTTTGTGGGCGAATTCCTGCGTTTCGCTATATTATCATTTCAAAATACAGGAGGGTGCGAGCATGATCTTACTCTTGTGTACATTGCTCGTCAGTGCCGCGGGCACTGGTGCCGATGTGTACTTCGAGGAAGAGGTCGTCAATCGGGGCTTTGGCAAAGACAAAACCGGAGCGCGCAAAACGACCCACAAGATTTACATCAAGGGCAAAAGCCAGCGGGTCGAACAGCAGATTGAGACCGACGCGAAAATGGCCAAGGCCCTCCGGCAACAGGGCCAGTCGCTCAATACCAGCACCATCTTGCGACTAGACCAAGCGCAGGTGTACGAAATCGACCTGACGGCCCAGACCTTCGTCGCGCAGAAGGCTCCTCCGGCGCGCAAGGCCGTGGCCAAGCCGCCAGCGGGGGCGCAGATGGCCCTTAGGGTCAAGGTGCCAGGAGACACGGCGCGTATCGCTGGCATCCCCTGCCAGCGGGTCATCGCGCAAATGCGTGCCCGCTACCTCGACCCCAAAACCCAAAAGCTCCGCCGCGAAAACCGCTACACGTACGATGCCTGCATTGCCAAGGATTTCCCCGGCTTTCAGGAGATCGCAGCGTTTGTGAGCTTGCAGAAGGCCAGCACGTCCTATCCATCGGTAATCGGCGGTGGGCTAGAAGCGCTAGAAGACCACGAAGCCCTGCGCGACGAGTTAGAAAGCACCGAGGAACTCAAGGGCTTTGCGCTGCGCTCGACCTTGACGGCTTCAGTCAAACTGCCCCAAAAAGAGAAGCCAAGCCAAGTGTTCCGCTTAGACCGCGAGATCAAGACCATGACGTACGCGCCGCTGCCCGACTCGCTCTTCCACGTGTCCAAGGCCCTGACCCGCCTTAAGTCCGAATGAAGAGGAAACTGCTTGGGGCGGCGGTCGTTTTGGTTGCCGTCCTGGTCCTCGTCGCGGTCACGCCCATAGGGCCGGCCGTCCTCGCGCACCTGTTGGAGCGCGGAGTTGGGGGATGGCAGGTTTCCATCGGCAGCCGCCGGGGCGGCTTGCTCTACGCGTTTTCCTTTTCCGACGTGCGCTGCAAAAACCCCGCACTCGGGGTGAGCGTCCAGGCCGAGCACGTCGCCTTGTGGCCGTGGTCTTGGGAAGTCGACATACAGGCACCCAAGGTGCGGATCGAGCCAAGCACCGAGGCCGATTCAACTACCGCAGCCGCAGACATCGAACTACCCCTCGCCTTCCTCCCCAACCTCAACGCGAAAGCCGGTGCCCTCGATTGGCAGTTGGGCGAAACGCGGATCGTGGCACAGGACTGGCGCGGTGCATATCGAGCACTGGCCGATACCTCGGGACACTTAGCACTGGCCTTGTCCGGCTTGCAGGGCGTGCCGCTGCGCTCGCTAACGCTGGATCTCGCGCTCAGTCCGCACCGCATTGACCGCGGCGCGGTCCGGGCTGTGGGTGCTGGCGACAGTCTAAAAACCGACCTGCACGCCTCGTTTTCCTTGGGGCTGAGATTGCCGCGGCCTTTGCAGGTGGAGGCCACGGCAACGGTGGAGGCCAGTTCCGCCCGGGGGTCCTTAGCAGCGGAGATAGACGGGGCACTGACGCCGCTGCAACTGCGCGGGACGCTCAGGGGCCAAGGGAACGCGCCCGCGGTCTCGGCTGTGGATCTGCGCGGGAACATGCGAGTCAATGACACGCGCTTAGTGCTGGATTCGCTGCTCGTCTCTTTGTTCGACGGCACCCTGACGGGCGAAGCGACTTATTTCTTTGCCCGCGACAGTTTGCAAACCCAACTGCGGGGCGAGGGATTTAACCTCGCACACGCGGCCCCTTTTGCGGGACGGGCGGAGTTCGATCTAGCGGCTGGAATGCACTTGCAGCATCGGCACTATGCGGCGGACTTGGCCGTCCGCCTGCGCGATTTAGACCTAATTCCCGATCGGCGATTCGACGCCGAGATAACGGCTTGGCACCGGCCCGATGGGGCGACGCGTCTCGACCTGCAATCGTCCCCGCTGGCGTTGGTAGCTACCGGCTTTTCCGACTTGGAGGGAAGGTACGACCTCGCGCTAGAAGGCTCGTTGCAGGCGGCCTCTTTTTTGCGCGGTGCCGCGCCCATAGCTATCGCCGGGCAGGCCAAGCCCGATGCGCTGGCGTTGCAGCTAACGACCCGCCATCTCCCCGGTCCAATGGGCGAGGAGTTCGGGCCGCTCGCCGCGGATCTACACCTCGCCGCCAACCGCTACCTCGCGGCGGATTTGCGCTTAGAGCGCGATCTCCTAATAGCGCGGGCAGACATTGACTTAGAGCACAGCGAGGTCGATACGCTGGTGGCGAATGTGGACGGACTGGCCGTAGGGCGGCTCGCGCCCGGGTTGAGCGGGCGGCTCAACGCGAGTTTGCGCGGGGGAGGCGGACTGGCACTCGACGCGCTGCGACTCGACGGAAGCGTGGCGACCACGCCGCTAGCGTACGCGGGGTGGCAGACCGGAGAACTCGCCCTGAACGCGAACTGGGACCAAGGTGCAGCGCGGGTGTCCGGCGGGGGGACGGGCGTGAGCGTACTGGCGAAACTAGACGCGGACAGGCACTTAACGGCTCAAGCGGATTTTGCCGATACCCTGCTGCGGGGCGTAGATGGTGCTGTGGCCGCATTGGGCGGTGCTCTGCGCTGGGACGGGCCGTTAGCGGACCTAGACGCCGTTCAAGCGAGCCTCTCCCTCGACTCGCTCCTGTTGCGGCAAGGGAAATGGACGCTGCAAAACCAAGGTTCCCTCCAAGCCGACTATGGCGACGGGCGCATCGTTCTCACCGCGCTACACCTGCAAACGCCCGTCGGCCGAGTGGGCCTTGCCGGTTGGGTCGAGCGGGATTCGCTCTCCGTTGCAGCGGATTTATCCGCCCTTGAGCTATCCAACCTCGCGTCCGATCTCAGCGCAACGGGCGGCGGGCATCTGCGGATCGGCGGGACGCTAGCGAGGCCGGAAGCACAGGGCGCGATAACGCTAACCGAGATGCGCCTCGATACCCTCGCCCTCGGCCATGCGCGGCTGCACCTCGCGCTGGCGGATTCGCTCGTGGCCGAGTTTACCGCCGATGCCGGTATGAGCCTCGCGCTCACCTGCCCCGCCGCGCCGCTCTTCGGGCCGGGGGCCGCTCCCGCCCAACTCGCGATCAAAGCGAAAGCCGCAAACTTGGGGCCTCTGCTCAGTCATGCTTTAGGACGCCCGCTACACGGGTGGCTCGATCTCGACGGGCACTTAGCAGCGGCCTTAGGGGATTCCATGCCGAGCTGGCGGGACTTGTCTGGCCATATCGACGTACACGGCTTGGCCATCGAGAGCCAAGCGTCAGCCGACTCGCTGCGGCTGGACCTCCTGTCCGGCGGGCGATTCGCGCTCGGCGAAGGCCGCGTGGTCCTCGACTCGGTAGCGATAGGCCTACGGCGCTACGACCGCGATCACCTCGCCTACCAACCGGCGGGCAGCTTGCGGTTAGCTGGCCAACTAGCAGGCGCCAAGCCCTCGAAAATGGAATTGGCCTTCAAAGACGTGGACTTGGTTTTCCTCGGCGGCCCCGAAGGGCTGGTCCAACTCGACGCCGCCGTCAGCGGCACAGCAGCCGATCCGCGCGTTGCCACTGATCTGGCCGTGCAAACCACAGATTTGGGAGCACTCCGCGGCCGGCTCGTCGGCGACCGGGATGGCGGCGATTGGCATTTGAACTGGACGACCTCGCCCGACGACAGCCTCACCGCGACCGGCCGCGTACCTTGGGACTTGCAAGCCGGCGAACTCTCCTTAGACGAGGGCTGGCTCAAAGTGCATTCCAACGGCATCGGCCTCCTCTTCCTCGGCGACCTAATAGCCGAACTGGACCATCTCGACGGACGGATCAGCGCCGATCTCCGGGTCGCGGGGTTGGACTCAACGCTCTCATTGCAAGGCCAAATAGGAGTCGCAGGTCTCGAATTTGCCCTCCTCGGCTTAGAGCCGATCTACGCGCTGCCCGACGGACAGTTGCAATTCAAGGATCGGCAGGTCGAGCTGGTGGGTTTCTCGGTCGAGAAAGAACCCAAGCGAGGGTTTCGCAGCGCGTCGCTCGCCGGGCAAATCGACCTGTCGCGGCTCGACGACCCTAGCTTTGACTTGCGGCTCCAAGCCGAGCGGCTGACCTCCTACTACGAGGACGTTGGGCAGTCCTTTAAGGCGGACGACATCGACATGGATCTGTCTTTCGCCGGCTCGCTCAGCGCGTCCAAGTTAGCCGGGCGCGTCCGCCTCGACCGACCAACGACCGAGACGAGCCTCGTGGTCCTCGCGCTGCCCGTACCCCCGCCACCGCCGGCACTGCGCGACGAATTTTTGGAGAACATGGCCCTCGCGGTCGAGGTTGAGCTCCGCGGACTCGCCCTCGACAGCGAGCTAGCCGAGGTCGAAGCATCGGGCGCGGTCGAGATCGATGGCACCTTCTACAAGCCGCTCTTCCAAGGCGACATCACCCTAGACCAAGGGCAGGTCTTCGTACTCAATCAGGAGTTCAACATCACCCAAGGGCGCGTCGTCTTAAACCGCTTAGCACCGACTGGCTCCATTCTCGACGTGATGTACGACCCCTTTGAACTGAATCCCACGCTCGATTTGCAGGCCAAAGTCGCGGAAATCACAGACATTAAGAGTGGCTACAAGTACGACGTGACCCTGACGCTGAAAGGGTCGGCTCAGAAGATTGCGCCGGATTTTAAGGCGGAAGCGGAAGACCCGGACGCGCCACAGCTACTAGAAGATTTGAGTATCATCAACCTGCTGGTCTTTAACATGGCTAATCCCGATGTGGCCGATCTTGACTACGCTGCGGCCTTTACGGCCGCCGGCCAACTCTTGAGCAAACAGGTCGAAAAGGTGGGGCTCAATGAGTTCATGGTCCTGCCGTCGAGTGCAATCGCCGGGGCCGATCCTGGGGATCCCGCCTTGCGGGCGGGCAAGTACCTCGGCGGGTTGCCCCTACCCCTCTGGGTGCGCTACGAGGCCCTGCTAAAAGAGATGGCCGCGGGCGAGGTGCGGATTGAGCACAAAATCAAGTCCTTTCTGACCATCGTCGGCTCGGCGCAAAGCAAGTACGATAGCTATGGGCTGGGCATTGGCCTGAAGCGAGAATTCCGGTGAGTGCGCTCGCGGCCGTGCTCTGTCTATCGCTCGCCGCAACCGCCTTGGCCCAAGCCGAGCTGCGCGAAATATCGGCCCGCGAAGCCGACGGGCACAAGGTGGCTCAGATACGCTTCGTACACCAAGGCGCAAAGCGCATTAAAGGCGAGACCTTGCGCTCGGCCATGCTGACCCAAGAGGGCAAGCGCTTCCAACGCCGATTCTTCAAAAACGACCTTAGCGGACTGGTCAATCTCTATTACGGCAAAGGCTATCGCGACGCCGAAATCGTCCGCAAACTCCTGCGCTTGGACGCCAAAAACCGAGTCCACATTCACATTGAAATCGACAGTGGCTCACTGTGGACCGTGCGCGCGCTAACGCTCGTTGGAGGTGCCCCCTTCTCAGCCGACGCCCTGCGCGCTCAGGTCGGCTTGCGCGCCGGCGCACCGCTCAACTACGGCAAGGTGCTCGAAGGCGAGCGCCAACTACAGGTCTTCCTCAATCAGCGCGGCTATCCCCACGCCGCGGTCCGCAACGAGTGGGTGGGGGACGACCGCGCCAACCGCAGTACTGAGGTTGTCTTCCACATCGATCCCGGGCGCAAGATGTACTTCGGTGCCGTCGAGGTCGAAAACCTCGACCGCCTATACACGCGCAAGGAGGTAATCGAGCGCTATCTACACTTTGCACAGGGGGATTTGTACAACCCCGAACAGCTAGCCAAAAGCCGCGAGCAACTGGCGAGGACCGGCCTGTTCCGCTCGGTCTTTTTGCTCACCCCTGAGACCGGCGACAGCTTGCAACCCGTTGTGGTTCGCTTGCAAGAAAAAAAGCGCATCGCTCTAAGCAGCGAAGTTTTCTTGAGCAACATCGAGCCGCGTGTGAAAGGGGTCGTACAGCACAACAACTGGCTGGGCCGAGGGGCTCGGCTCAGCCTCGACGCCAGTTGGGGACAGCCGGAACAGGGCGTCACCGCGTCCTTCACCGAGCGCAACTTGCTGGGCACGGGTGCCGACTTGGTCCTGTCGGCCGGCGTCACGGACGAATGGCGGCAAACCAAGCAACAAGGCAACCCGCACGACCCGCGACAAGTCGCGCTCCTGACGGCCAACGATTCGGTCCTTCAGGGCTTTTTGTCCTTTCCCTTTGGCGGGGAAGCAATCACACGGGAGTACATACGGACAGCCACCTTCGAATACCTCTCGGTCGAGCACTTGTGGAAAGCCGAAGCAACGCTCACCAAGGGCTGGCGCGAGATATACCAAGCCCAAGTCTCCCTTAGCGCGGAAGACTCGCGCACCCGGCCCGACTCGAGCGAGCCGATTGCCTATTCACCTGACATAGAAGACAGCGACGATCCTATCGACGCAGACGATCCGTTTGACGACTCCGAGTTCGATTTCTCTGGCAAAGGCAACTTCTTCACCCAAGACCACGGCATAGACTACAGCGACGGCAAAATTCCAGCGACCGCGGACTGGTTGCGAATTCTGACCGAACGCGAGCGCTCAGTCAACTTGAAGACCGAGTTTTTGCGCGACTCGCGCAACGACCCCTTTGCCCCCATGCGCGGCGCACTCTTGCGGTTGACCGGACGCTACGCCTATTCGTTCATTTTAGGGCAGCGTCAGACCTATGTGATCGATGGCGACGCCGCATTCATGTATTACCAACCGGTCTCGCGCCGGCTGGTGTTAGCCCTGGCCCTGCAAGGAGGAGGAGCGGCCTCACTGCGCGAGGGACGGCGGTTGCCGCAGAAATACTGGTGGGCATACGGGGGCGAGGGTTCCCTGCGCGGCGTTGAGCAAGACGCCATAAACGCACCGGGTGGCGGACGCCTCGGCCTGAATATGCGCGGGGAATTGCGCTATCAGCGCAACAACTTCGGCTTTGTAGGCTTTTGGGATCGGGCGCAGGTCTGGCGCAAGCCAAACCAAGCGACCTTGCGAAGTATGGTCGATGGCTATGGAGTGGGGCTGCGCTACGCTTTGGGCTTTCCCCTTCGGCTCGACATAGCCTTCAGCGATGGCTCCCTCGACAACCAATCTGACGCGAAACAGGGGTGGCGGCGGTTGTATCAGCGGCGGCACTTTTATTTTTCTATTGGTCAGGCTTTCTAAAGGGTCGCAATCATACAGCACGCCAACGCCAACGAGCGGATTGCGCTTGCAGGTGCTTGCCTCGAAGCGCGTGAGAGCGAAAGCCGCTCTATCTGCGCTATTCGTGCCGAGCAAGCCAAGCCAACCGCCAACGCAATTGACCTCGCTACCTAAAACCCGCTGCTAGACGGCAGCTTTTTGAAAGAGCTATTATGCAAGCATTTCGCAGCAGTACCACCACGCAGGGAAGGCGCATGGCCGGCGCCCGTGCTCTGTGGCGCGCCACCGGCATGAAGACCGAGGACTTCCAAAAGCCCATCGTCGCCATTGCCAACTCCTTTACGCAGTTCGTGCCCGGGCACGTGCATCTACACCCCATCGGCCAGCAGGTCAAGGAAGTCATTGACCAGCACGGTGGCTATGGCGTGGAGTTCAACACCATTGCCGTGGACGACGGCATTGCCATGGGCCACGACGGCATGCTCTACTCGCTGCCGAGCCGCGAGCTCATCGCCGACAGCGTCGAGTACATGGTGCAGGCCCACAAGGCCGATGCCCTCGTCTGCATTTCCAATTGCGACAAGATCACGCCGGGCATGTTGCTGGCTGCACTCAGGCTCAACATCCCGGCGATCTTTGTTTCGGGTGGGCCGATGGAAGCCGGCAAAACCGAACTGTCAACGGGCCGCTCCAAGATCGATCTGATCGACTCTATGGTCGCCGCAGCCAACCCCGACTTGAGCGACGAGGACTTGGCCAAGATAGAGGAACAAGCCTGCCCGACTTGCGGCTCGTGCTCGGGCATGTTCACCGCCAACTCCATGAACTGCCTAAACGAAGCCATCGGCCTCGCCCTGCCGGGCAACGGCACCGTCCTCGCCACGCACGCACTGCGCTGGGAGCTTTTTGCCGCGGCCGGCAAGCGAATCGTCGAAATGGCTAAGGCATTTTACTTAGAAGGCGACACGTCGGTGCTGCCGCGCAGCATTGCGAATTTCGCGGCCTTTGAAAACGCCATGACCTTAGACATTGCCATGGGCGGCTCCACCAACACGGTCTTGCACCTGTTGGCCATGGCGCGCGAGGCCGAAGTCAATTTCACCATGGCCGACATCGACCGGCTCTCGCGGCAAGTCCCCTGTATCTGCAAAGTGGCGCCGGCCACGCAGAAGTTTCACATGGAGGACGTCTCCCGCGCTGGCGGCATTATGAGCATTCTCGGCGAGTTGTTGCGCGCTGGTAAGATTCACCCCGAGCCGCCGACCGTTGCCGGGCTGTCGCTGGGCGAGCTCATCGCCGCCAACGACATCCGCGGACCCGGTCCGGTGGACCCGATGGCCTTGGACCGGTCGGTGGCGGCCCCGGGCAACGAGCGGACGAAAACCGCCTTCTCCCAGAACAACTTTTACATCGGGCCGGACGTGGAAGATCAAACGGGCTGCATCCGCTCGGTCGCGCACGCCTATTCGCAGGATGGCGGGCTAGCCGTGCTTTTCGGCAATATCGCCGAGGAGGGCTGCATCGTGAAGACGGCGGGCGTTGATGAGTCAATATGGGTGTTTGAGGGCACGGCCCGGATCTTCGAGTCGCAGGACGAGGCCTGCGAGGGCATCCTCGGCGGTACGGTCCGCGCTGGCGACGTGGTAGTGATCCGCTACGAGGGCCCCAAGGGCGGGCCGGGGATGCAAGAGATGCTCTATCCAACGTCGTACATCAAGTCCATGGGGCTGGACAAGACCTGTGCGCTGTTGACCGATGGCCGCTTTTCCGGCGGCACCTCCGGGCTGTCGATTGGCCACGTCTCGCCGGAAGCAGCCGAGGGCGGGGCACTGGCCTTAGTGGAAACCGGCGACCGGATTCGCATCGACATTCCCAATCGCAAAATCGACGTGCTAATCGCGGACGCCGAGCTGTCTGCGCGGCGGCAAAAAATAGACGCCTATCGGCCCAGCAACCGCCAGCGCCACGTCCCTCAATCGCTCCAAGCGTATGCCGCACTAACGACGAGCGCGGCATACGGGGCCGTGCGGGACGTGGGTCAGCTACGGAAATAGGACGCCAACAAAAGGAACCTTATGAAAATCACAGTACTAGACGGACACACCTTAAACCCCGGGGATAATCCTTGGGATCCGGTCGCGGCACTGGGCGAGTTTGCGGTGTACGACAAAACGTCCGACGACCTGATCTTGGAACGGGCTGTGGACGCCGACGTGATTTTGACCAACAAGGTACCACTGACAGCCGAGACGTTTGTCCAGCTGCCCAATTTGCGCTTTGTGTCGGTTACGGCCACTGGCTACAACGTCGTCGATGTGGAAGCGGCACGCGCACGCGCCATCCCGGTGTCAAACATTCCAGTGTACGGCACCGACTCGGTCGCCCAGTACACCATGGCCCTGCTGCTGGAGCTGTGCCACCACGTCGGTCGCCACGATGCAGCGGTCCATCGCGGCGACTGGGCGGAATCGGGCTATTGGTGTTTCTGGGAGACGCCGCTTACCGAGCTAGCCGGGAAAGTTATCGGCCTGGTAGGCTTTGGGCGTATCGGCCAGCGCGTCGGCGAGTTGGCCCACGCTTTTGGCATGGAAGTCTGGGCGTATGCGCCGTCGCCCAAGGACCGGCCGGGGTACGCGCCGTTTGACCTCAAGAGCACGGCCGAGATTTTCGCCGGGGCCGACGTGGTCAGCTTGCACTGCCCGCAGACGCCCGCCAACACTGGCTTCGTCAACGCCGAATTGTTGGCGACCATGAAGGAAGGGTCGCTGTTGATCAACACGGCGCGCGGAGCACTCGTCGACGAACAGGCCCTTTTGCAAGCACTGCGCGCCGGCAAGCCTCGGGCGGCGGCAACGGATGTGGCTTCCGTCGAGCCGATTGCCAGCGGCAACCCGCTCTTGCAGGCACCGAATCTGCTCATCACGCCACACATGGCTTGGGCCACGCTAGAGGCGCGCAAGCGACTGATGCAAATGACGGCAGCAAACGTGCGGGCCTTTCTGGCGGGCGCGCCGATCAACGTGGTGAACTGAGCGTTGACATTGTGGGCGATTTTCGGTTATTATGCTCCAAGGGGGCGACTTGGCTTCGACGGGGTCGGAGAAGCCCAAATTGCGTGCCGAGGTCCCGACACCTCGTAAATCATCGGGAACAAAATTAAGCGACGAAACTAACACGTACGCTCTGGCTGCCTAAACTTAGCGCAGCCCATTGGGGTCTGTTGAGCCTGCGCGGCCGGCCCCAATGTCATCTTTTAGCAGGCTGGTCCCAAACCTTCGCCCGAGGGAATGGGGCGAGATTTTTCGGGCTGGCTCGTTGCGAGGCTCGTTGGCCAGCGGCGCAACAGGCGAGATAATTAAGGCCGACTACGCACGTAGCATATTTCGGTAGAACCGGTCTCGGACGCGGGTTCGATTCCCGCCGCCTCCACCATTCTTCCAGACACAAACGTCTCTCCGGGGTGATTCTCTGGAGAGACGTGTATAAACTTGTCTCGCTCCCCGGAGCGGATGCCAAGCATGATCCACGCACTCTTCAGAAGTTGGGATAGTGCAACTGGCGGCAATCAACCACTTCACGTGCGATCCTTATCCAAAAACAAAATCCAATGATTCGCCCGACTCCAACCACCCTATGGTATCGCTGGGCAAAGTCTGCTGTAATACTCACCCCAAAGAAAGGAGTTGCTTGTGCCACAACAAGGAACAATCCTAACGGCTGAAATCTATCAAGAAAAAAAAGGACTGTACGTATCCCATTGTCCTCAGATCGGAATAGCCAGCCAAGGCAAGGATGAGGAAGAGGCTTTTAAAAATCTCAAAGAAGCCGTAGCTCTCTATCTAGAAGAAGTTACAGAAAGCCATCAGAGAGAATTGCATCTTGCCTAATGCTAAAATTCCCTCTGGTATCTCGTCGCAGAAAGCCCAAAACGCCCTTCAACGCTTAGGGTTTATTTTGAAGCGACAAAGGGGAAGTCATATAGTGATGACCAGAACACACCCCGACACTGGTCAGACAGATACAATGATTCTTGTTCAAGGCAACGAGATGGCGAAAGGTACATTGAAGATCAATCTAAAAAAAGCTAATGTGGAAATAGAACATTTCTTGGAAAATCTTAAATAAAAAGGCGACGCCCCGGCGCGATGCTATACACGAGTAACTCCGTAGAAATGGAGCGCGCTTAATTTTTTATTTCTAAATAAGTTAGGTCGCTGGTCGGCGTCTTGGTAGGCTCTCTTAGCAAGTGCTAAAACGTCCGGCGAGAGGCTTTGTCAAGCAATTGGGCCTGTGTTTTCCTGATTTCTTTAATCACCGAGTCAATTTCCTCGTGGCATCGCCACGCCGGTATCCGCAGGATCGTCCAACCGAGATTGACCAAGACGCGGTCTCGTGTAATATCCTGGCGTCGTTGTTGGCTTCTGGCGTCGAGGTGCTGATCGCCGTCAACCTCGATGTTCAGCTTAATTCCTTGTTCTAGCAGCGCAAAGTCCAGCTCGTACCCTTGTATCTCAATCTTGCCATAGGGTAAGAGATCTTGGAGTTGCATGGCGTCGAGCAGGATTTTCTCAGACGTGCTGTCCGTGCGGAACTCGGCGGACGGCGAACCAGTGCCCTCACCCCGGGCGACTTCATCGCGCAGATAGCCCCGCAGGGAGGCCAAGGTAGGACTCCCCAAATCTCCCATGAGCGGGTGCCCGAGAACGATTAGTGCTCGACGGGCGCGGCTGACAGCCACGTTGAGGAGGTTTCTCTCTTTTTCTATCCAACGGGCACCGCTCTTAGACATGCCGGGCGAGAGCACGGAAGAAATAATGACCGCATCACGCTCGTCTCCCTGCAGGCGATGTGCAGTTCCACTTACAAAATCAATGTCGTCTAGGAAATCCTGGCCGAATTGCGTTTTGGCTAGCTGATCGATGAGCCGCGCCTGCGCGGTAAACGGAGTTACCACGCCGACGGTCTTGTAACCGGATTCGATTACGCCATGAAGTTGTTTCACTGTTTCCTCTGCCTCTACCTGATTTCGCCAGCTTCCAGTAGCGGGCCGTACGGCCGCGCCGTCAACATCGCACCACCAGATGGCACGATCGCGCTGGGATACATCGGAGACGTCCGTCAATACGGTGAGTTCACCCTTGTAGAACGTCTTGTTGAACCAACGGGCGATGTATGGGTGACAGCGGTAGTGCTCGTTGAGAAGAACTGGTGTTTGGGGTGCGACAGACTCGAACGCGGAGTAGGCCGAACCGTATTTGTGGTGGATGCCGCGGTCGCGTAGATCGTCGTTGTCGAACCCGGTCTGCGTGGCGATCTCCTGTAAGCGTCCATCGCTAAGGGAAACGATTGGATTCAGTTGGTATGGATCGCCCACGACCGCCAAGCGTTTTGCGCGGTAGGCTAACGGCAATACGGCCGCCAGGCTGCACTGGCTGGCCTCATCGACGATCACGAGGTCAAACAATCCTGATTCCAAGGGGAAGTTAGAATGGGCTGTTAATGCCGTGCAGGCCCAGCCTCGCAAGTGTTGAAACGAATTGCTAATTGCTCTTTTAAAGCGGTCGCCGTTGGCAGGTATTGTGCCGAAAGCTGCTAGACGGTCAGCACCGGAAGAGACTCGCGTTGCCGTGTCCACGCGAATTGCGTAGAGGCTTGCATCGGCCCATTTCTGGTCTGCTTCGCGCACACTGCTCGACGGATCGCCCACTTCGGATTTCAGTTGTCGACGTTCCGCTCGTCCAATTTCCAATTGAGAGGTCAGCTCTGCTAGGCGCTGATCAATCCGAGCCCAAGTGACGAGTTGCTCCAATGGAGCGGTTTCACAGCAACCGAGCCGCTGACAGAAACGACGCGCACGGAAGCGACGGAACAACCACACCCTCAACAACTGGCTAGCTCGGCGCTCTATTTTGCGGGAACTGACCGGTAGCTTAGGAGGACTTGCATTAGGCCAGAGTACTCGCGCCACATCTTTCAAGGCTTGCCGGAGTTCCGCTTGTTTCTCTACAAAATGCAACAGTTCCACATCCAGTTCGTCCAGCCGAGCCAATTTCTCCATTAGCTGGGTGCGCTCAGTGGCGACTCGCTTCAATTGGGCACGCGCTACGGCTTGGTTGCCGCGCTGCGCTGCCGCCTGAGCCGATGCCGCGATAATGCGATCCGAAACCTGCTCGTGCATGTCGCGATTGCCGGTGCGGACTAACAAGCCGCTACTCACGTCCTTTTCCGCACGATCTACGGCCACGTCAACCGCACCATTGTTGGTCGAGGTCACCAAGACTTTGTCGCCGTCCAGCCACGCGTTCGCAACCGCGTTGACTACGAGTTGCGTCTTGCCGGTCCCAGGTGGGCCGGTCGCGATCGTCAGAGATTCTCGGCGGAGACGCTCGAGTGTTTCCTCCTGTGATTGGTTGCATACAAGTGGTGCCGCAAGAAGCCCAGATAGGGGGCGCTTGTTTTTCTGCTGTGCGAAACCGTTGGGAAGAAGATGTGCCGCAGCCGTAGTCGACCAGTCTTCTCGGGTCTGGAGTTGTCGCAGTTCTTCGAGCAGAGTGCTGGTGTATCCAGACCGCTCGGTCACGACCGAGATCGCGGCGTTATAGACGCCTTGTTTGCGGTCTATGTTCGATTCGAGGATTCTAGCGTTGAGAGGCGACCGGATCTCGAGCCCGAGCAGGTCGGCGGTTCGTCCGGCGAGGGTGCCAAAAGCATCGGCATCTCCGAATGGCAAGCCGCGACTTAACAGGTCGCTGATGTCTTCAGTAATCGAAGGGTCGAAGATACCGCTTGCCGTGATGGCCAAGTTGAACTCTGGCTCCATAGTAGCGTGGAGTTTCCACTGGTAGTTGGGGCCTTGTTCCGGCTCGGTCTGAACAGCGAAAAGGGGCGTAACCTTGGGTCTGTGATCGCGGTCGGTTACGACGACAGTCGGCCAGCCGTAGAGGATCGACCCGGTGCGAGACCTCAGTTTATCGGGGAGTGCTCCAGATGCCGAAGTTGAATCGCTTTGCCCGACCACCATTTCTTCTTCCCCAGAGTGTAAGAACCACAGAGAGTCCTTTTGGACGTATGGGACCAGTGATTTGGCTGCTTCCGCTTCAATGCACCGCTGCGCATAATTGCATAATTGCTGCCAAGGAGTTTGCCCGCTGTTGGCAGTAGGCTTTGAAGAGCTTGAACGGCTGGGAGTTGCGTTCGTTGCCGCATTCCGCGAATCGCCCGCTACGTTATCCGATGTAACTTGGACCGCGGAACCCTCGCCACTTGTGCAGTCAATACACCAGACCTCTTTTGACGATGGTGACCAGTGGGCGCGCTGGCCTACCTCGATCCTCATGGCGCACGATCGGCAGCGTCCGGCGTACTTCAGCGAGATGAAACGTAGCTCTTTAGGGCGTTTCATCCTCGGTCTTCAGAGGAGGCCATCGGCGACGGCGGATTGTTAGAATTCATTGGCGTACAGATCGACAAGGGCCGCGACAGTGCGCGGCGCGTAAAATCGTCTTCCAAACTGCGGTTCTTCAAGAGGCCGGTCAAGAAGTCGGGCGACTGACTGCGCCGCGGCTCCAGCCCGAACATGCCGGGACGATGCTCGAGTACGCACCGCACCGGGTGCTGTTTCGGCGGCGCGCACGTCAAGGAGTGCTTCTTCTACTTGACCGCGACCCCAAGTATTCTATCCCTGATTGTCGATGCGATAAAACAGAGCTATTATAAAATCGGCTAAAAGGAACGCCTAGATCTAGATCGCCCCCACTAGTACTATTCGGTCCACTAAGTTGATTTTAAGCCAAAGAAAGCGAGCACATGAAGATCACCGACATCAAAGTTACGCCTTCCCTCGGCGCGGCAAATCGCCACTGGTCCTTGCTGAAAATCTTCACCGATGAAGGCATTGTCGGCCTCGGCGAGTGGACTGTTGGGGGGCCTATCGGGCTGCTCAAACAAATGCTCATTGGCCGCGACCCAACCCACATCAACCGGCTGCACTACGACCACCTGTGGCAGATGCAGGGCCGCGGTGCTGGCGTGGAAATTGCCCTGTGGGACATCCGCGGCAAGCAGCTAAACGCACCCATGCACGAACTGCTGGGCGGCAAACTGCGCGACCGCATCCGCGTGTACTGCGACTGCCACTCGGGCGCACACTGGACGCGGGAAGACTCCGAGCGACGCTGGCAGGAGACGCGGGCCAGCGGGCAATTAGACCCGGTGTACGAAACCAGTGCCTACGTGTCCATGGCCCAAGAGGTGGTAGCCGAAGGGTACACCGCGATCAAGTTCGACCTCGATGTACCCAACCCCTGGAAACTCGACGCGTACGACCGCTCTATCAGCCGCCGGCAGCACCACCACATCGTCACCACCATCGAAAGTCTGCGCCAAGCGATCGGCCCTTACATCGACTTGTCCATCGACTTGCACGGTTCCTTCAACCTAGCCGACGCGCTGCGCATCTGCAAAGACGTGGAGCACCTCGACCTGCTGTGGTTGGAGGATCCCATCCGCTGGGAGTGGGGCAATGTCGCCGCCTTGGCCAAGATCTGTCAGCAGACCGAGACGCCGATCTGCACTGGAGAGATTTTTTACGGAGCTAAGATGTTCCGCGAGTTGATGGAACAACAGGCCTGCGACCTGCTGGAGCCGGACATTCCCCACAGCGGCGGTGCCATTGAAATCCGCCGCATCGCCGAACTGGCCGAGATGTACCACATGTCCATAGCTCCCCACTACATGCGGAGCGCAATTACGGGCATGGCCGCAGTACACATCTGTTCCACCTTGCCCAATTTCCTCGCCTTAGAGCATCACTCGCGCAACATTCCGCTGTGGAGCACCATGCTCGACATTAAGAACCCCATTCAGCAAGGTTATATCGCCGTGCCCGACGGCCCTGGCTTGGGCGTCGAGCTAGACGAAGAAGCCATCGCCGCCGCGCTGCCTGCCGGGGTGCCGCTGTGGTCTTGAGCCGCAGCATTTCACGGGAGCTACATGACGCCGAGCGCGAGGTTCACCGACAGGGCGCTAGCGCACGTCAAGCAAATGCGCGTGGATATGGGGGCGAGGTGAAGGCCTCCGGGCATGGGATCCCGGAATCAGGCGACACCAGAACCGAGTTTTTCACCGAGCACAAGGTCGCCTTTATCAATTATCACTGACGTTGCACAGCACCTTTACTCGAGGCCGTCTAGCAAGTGCCTAAAGGCTTCGAGACTGGGCACCTGTATGGCCGCTCGATGCAACTGCTTGAGGTCCTGCACATCGTCAATAGACCCCAAGCGGACGGCCAATGGAGCCGACGCGGCCAGCCCAAAGCGAAGCGCCAGCACGTCGAGCAGGTATTCAATCGCGCGTTCTCGGCCGCCTTGCTCAATGCCTTGCTCGATGCCTTGCTCAATGCCTTGCTCAAGTGCCTTTTCCGTGAAATACTGCACTACCGACGATTCGTACATGGTCGCCTCCGAGATGATGGTCATAATCGTTTCTGATTTATACACCAACCCGCTCAAAATCGCAAGATGGACCAGATAATCGGCCTTGGCGAGCGCGGCCATGGGCATCTGTTGCGCCCGATTCACACACCGGCGCAGCCATGCTGCCGCATCCACACCCGTCGGCCGCTGCATCAACGGCGCAAACGGAAGCAAACCCGCATCCCCCGCATCGAGCGTCTGTTGGCCGTCTAGCTCACTCAGCCGAATCACTTGGTATTGCACCAACACGCGGAAGCCGCGCCGCGCTTGGAGATAATACCCCGGGTCGCGCCGGCCGGCGTCGGGCCGCAGATAGATGACGTTGGCATAGATGGGCAGGCCGTGCTGTTCGATGCTGCGGCCGATGTAACCGGCCATGCGCTGCGGCATGGGGGGGTTGCTGTCGGTGGTTTGAAATTCGTGATGGATGAGGGCCTCCTCGTCGTGGACGCGCACGCGGATGAGGCTGTCGGTGCGGTGGGCTTCAACGGTGGGTTGTTCGGTGTCGAGGATGTCGAGGACTTCGAGGTCGTCTTGTTGGAGGGCGAAGCGGGCGAAGTCTCGGGGATAGGTGTGGATGAGGTGTTTGGCGATGGTATCGAATTCGGCCATGAGCGATGCCTTGGGTTGCGGGTGCGGTGGCACCGGCAAGAGGCAAAAATCGTGCCAAGACAGCGGCTCAGAGGGGCCGCGGGCTGTGAGGGACGGAGCGTGTAACGGAAAGGGTACAGAGATGGGGTCAGCTGTTCCCAATAGGCTGGTAGGTCGGGAAGACGCGGGGAAAGGCGCAACCTGTAGTCTTTTGGCGAGTAGCCGCGTCAATGTAGCAGACGCTGAACGCACGGCGCGGGCGATTGGTGCTATTCGTCTCCGAGCGGTGCAAGGTCCAGTTGTGCAAAAGCACCACCTCGCCTTTTTCCATTTCCAAATACAGCCGCTTCTCATCCGGTGCGTGTAGCGCACGCTCGTCCGCCGAGAGTTGGTCGCCGGTCTCGGGGATCATGGTGTGGTGCGAACTGGGGATGATCTGCAAGCAACCGTTGGCAACGCACGTAGCGTCGAGCGCGGTCCACATCGTGACTTTGGGGGGAATGCTCAGGTGCCAGCCGCCAGCGCCGTCCTGGTGCCAGTTGATCACGACCCCCTGCTCGGCGGGCTTGTTGAAAAACATGGCGCGAAAAATCGCAACCTCCGCGCCGATGACCTTAGCGGTTAGGTCGCGGAAAAGCGGCTTTTGCATGTAGTCCAAGAACAGCGGATCCTGCTCCAGATCCTGAATTTTGCGGTACTTGAGCGAGGAACCCTTAAACGCCTTGGTTTGCCGCGACAGGTCGGGATTGCCGGCCGAAGGGCATAGCTGCATGAGCATGTTGTCGTAGCGCACTTCGCCGAGCATGATCTGGTCAATGCGCTGGCAGAGGGCGTCAATTTCCTCGCGGGGAGCGACGTGGCCGAGACGCACGTAGCCCTGCTCGTGAAACTGGTCGAGTTCGTCGGCACTTAGCTCAGAGGCGTGGAGAACGGTCATGGCGAGCTTCCTTTAGGCGAGCGAGCGCGTCTTGTCGGCTGATGCGGCGGAAGGATTGTTCGAGCATGGGACCTCGGCCCGGCCAGCCCGCCGCGCACGCGCCGTCGGGCACCGAGTCGCAGACGCTTTGGCACCAAGCGCTTACTCCAGCAGAATGCCGCCATCGAGAACGATATTCTTGCCCGTCATCGACGGGGTTCTGCACAGCATTTCAAAGACATAAAGCAAATGTATGGAGGGGACTTCCTGCTTCCACACTTTCATTAGGTCTTTGACCCCGTCAATGGCTTCGCGCGGCGTGTTGGAAATCATCTGGCCGCTGACAATAACCGGGCTGATGGAATTGACGCGGATGCCGAATTCCTTACCTGCCTGCACCGTATAGTTGCGGCTGAGACCGAGCAGGGCCGCCTTGCTGCAAACATAGGGTGCGCCCACGTAAAGCCCGCCCACCAGCGCGGCCAGCGACACAATGTTGATGATTTGTCGATCGCCGCTGCCATGCTGCATCAGGCCGACCGCGCCCTGGCTCATAAAGGCCGCGCCTTTTGCATTTACATTGAGGACGCGATCCCAGTCGCTCTCGGTCATGTCGAGCAACTTTACCTCGCTGAGCAGCCCGGCGTTATTGATGAGCACATCGAGGCCGTCGTACTGTTCGGCGATTTCAGCGTAGAAGGATTTGATTTGGGCAACATCGCTGAGGTCCACGCGATGGACGCTGTACTCGCCACCGCAGGACTCAACCGCCGCCACCGTGGCGTCCTGCGGCACCACATCCACCAGAATGGGGATTCCGCCGCGCGAGGCAATAAAGGTCGCAAAGAGCTTGCCAATCGTCCCACTGGAGCCGGTGATAATGCAGCGCCGACCCTTGAGATATTCTTCCATCGTCACGTACTGCTCAAGTCCAGTACTACCGTTCATAACGCTATGTCTCCTCTGATTTGTTTGCGGGTTTTTCGCTCCATCCGCCGAATCTTCACATACCCCACACGACGACCTTCTCCGCGCCCATGCCTTCCTCGCGGCGGAATATCTTGTCATCCCACGATACGCCGGCCGTGCGGTCAAAAATCACCAGATGCCCTTCGCTGGCGGCACAGCGGTCCATGTAGGCGCGGGTCTGGTCGAGGCCCGCAACGATGGTCTGTTCTAAGCTCTTGTACAGTAGTTTGCATTCGATCACCACCCGCTGCAACGCAACATCTCCGGGCACTGGCCACACGACCAGCAAGTCCGTGCGCATCCGGCCCAAGCCATACTCGCGCTCAATCCGCCCGCCGCTGTTGACAATGCGCTGGAGAAACGCTTGCAAGAGCAACTGGGGACCAGCTTCCTTGTATTGGAACCGCTCAACCCAGTGCTCCGAATGTTCGCGGAAGAATACTTGGAACGCGGTCAGCAAGTCGTCGAGGCGCAGCCGCCCGGCCGCGTCCACGTACCAGGCCGGGTCCTGAACGAGGTATGCCTGCGTGGTGTAGGTCAAGTCGCGGGGGATAACCTCTTGATAGATCGGATTGGCAATGGCGATGGGAGCGCGGCGGGCAATCAGGCCCAAATCGCGCACGTATTCCACATCGTCTTGGGGAATGGCCGCGGTGGATTCGGCACCACTCAATAGCGGCTCGATCACGCGCCGCACCCGTTCTTCTTGCAGTTTGTCAGTGAGTTGGTCAAGGTGGGTCTCGCGTCGCAGAATGAGTTGCTCGCGGGCATCGCTTATCGCCTCGGCCGTGATGGCGCGACTGCGATCGCGTCCGGCCTTGTTCCTAAAGCACGCTTCGTAAGCCAAAGCATTCACCAGCCAAGGCTGTCCTTGCGTCCATTGCCAAACCTCGTCTTGTGCGTCCTCGGCAAACACCTGCCCGGTGGTCTCGGTGTGTTGCGCCAACAGTGCCTGCACTTCATCTGGTGAAAAATCGCCCAAGCGCAGGGATTCGGCGCGGACATTGAACGCGCTGCCGCCGGCAATAATGGCATTTCCGGTGGCCGATCGGATGCGGTAGTCGCGCACATCGCGCACACCGCACAGGACGACGGTCTGCGGGTAGTGCTGCGGCCGGTCGGGATAGCCGGCGCGCAGTTGCCTGAGCACGGCTAAGAGCGTGTCGCCGATCAGCGCGTCAATTTCGTCGATCAGCAGCACCAGCGGTCGGTCGTCGGCCGCCGACCAGCGACTCAGCACATTTTGCAACGCGCTGTGGGGGCCTAAGTCCGCCAGGGACTCGCGCCAGACTTCCGCCACGATCCGCTCACCCAAGAGACGTTCCGCCCTCGAAGCTAATTGCCCCAGTATGGCCTGCATAGCCGCTCCCACATCCTCCCGCGCCGACTGGCCGATCTCGACGTTGATGTACAGGCAGCGATAATGCCCAATGCTATTCAACTCGTCCATCAGCGCCAGCAGCGTGGACGTTTTACCCGTCTGCCTAGGGGCGTGTAGTACAAAGTACCGCTTTTGCTGAATCAGCAGCAGGACTTCGTCGAGGCGCAGCCGTTCCAGCGGCGGGATGTGATAGTGATCCGCCGCGATGATGGGCCCCGCTGTGTTAAAAAAACGCATGGTGTGTTTGCTTCTGTTGCGGACAGCGCATGGATGCAGGCATTAAAAGGCCCTTTTGGACGCTAGTCAAGGAGCGGCTCCATTGCGACTCAGCGCCCACAAACGGCATCCCTCCTTGACTGGGCCGCAAAAAATCTCTTTATCCATAGCACCAACCACGCATCAGCGAAAAAGGAGCCAGTCCATTGACTGAATCTACCCGCCAAAGCATCCGGCCGGACGACCTGAAGAACTTTTGCACGGCCGCCATGGTCAAAGCCGGCCTCAGCCAAGAAGACGCCGAACTGAGTGCCCACGTCTTCGTCACCACCGATACTTGGGGCACCTTCACGCACGGCACCCGACAGATTCGCGGCCTGATGCAGAATGCGCGGCGCGGCCGTTTGGTCGCGACCGCAAAAGAGAAAATCGTCGCCCAAGGGCCATCTTGGGCCGTTATCGACGCCTGCGACGGCATGCCGCCCGCCATCTCCTGCCGCGCCGTAGCGTTGGCCGTTGCCAAAGCGCGCCAAAGCGGCATGTGCTACATCGGCATCCGGGGCAGCAGCCACTACGGTGCCGCCGGGTTTTACGCCAACATGATCGCCGAAAACGACATGATCGGTCTTTCCATGTGCAATGTGGAACCCTGCATGACCGTGCCGGGCGGCAAGAGCAGAGTGCTGGGGACCAACCCGATCGCCTACGCCGCCCCCACCGGCACCCGCCGCACCGTCATGCTCGACATTGCCACCAGCGCGGTGGCGGCCACTAAAATATTTGCGGCCAAAAACGAAGGGCGCAGCATTCCCGACACTTGGCTGGTAGATGAAGACGGCATTCCAACGACCGATCCCACCGAGTTTCCAGAAAAAGGAGCGCAGTTGCCCATGGCCGGGCACAAAGGGTACGGATTGGCCGTGCTAGTGGAACTGCTGACAGCTACCCTGAGCGGCGCGGCCATGATGAGCGGCGTCCAAAGCTGGGTGGCGGACACAGACGCGCCCTCCAACCAAGGTCACGCCTTTATCGCCATTGACGTCGGCGCGATGATGCCGCTGGCGGAATTTCACGCCCGCATGGACGTCCTGTGCAAAGAGATCAAGAGTGCTTCTCCAGCCAAAGGCGGGACCATCTTCCTGCCGGGCGAGATCGAGTGGAACAAGCGGGAACAAGCGCTAGCCGAGGGAATTGTCATGCCCGAGGATGTCTTGATCAGCCTGCGGGGACTAGCCGAAGACAGTGGCCTCGACCCGGCGGACTTCAACCTAGCCTTGGGCTGAGCAGCCGCGATTTTCCGTGGCAAGTTGTACGATCTCGTACTCTAAACCGCCGACAAAAAGACTCCCTTCGGTGTTTTCGATTTTTTTGATTGTCGCTCTGATAGCGTGTTCTGATTGATCGATGCCGATCCAGTTTCTGTTGAGTTGCTGGGCGGATTTTAGCGTCGTTCCCGAGCCGCAGAAACAGTCCAGCACAATGCTCTCCTGATTAGAAGAAGTGCGAATAATCAGGTCTAACAACTTACTATTTTTTTCCGTTGGATACATAGGATATTGAGGATCCTTGTATTCCCAAATGTCTTGTACTCTCTTACCTTCTCTTTCATCTGCAAATACTACTTTTCGCGGATTGCCCGTGGCCGACCATTCTATCAGCCCATCTCTGTCCCATTGCTCCAGCGTCTCTACATCCGTTCGCCAATGGCGGCCCTTGGGCGGCCTCATACCTCTAAATGGTCGATTGGAGTTGCCTCGTTCAGTTTCTCCTGGAGCGTGAATAGGTACAGTAGTATAGCGTCTCCCTTGCCGATCCGTCTTTGGAAATAGCCTTTCAATATCTTTCTCCGAGTACCTTTCTCTTGGTTCATTCCATATAGGGTCCGATGTTTTGCTATAAAAAAGGATCAAGTCTTTTATGTTACCGTAGCCAACCCTATTAAAGTTTTTAGGATTGCATTTTATCCTTGTTATATCGTTGCGAAAGTTGTCCGTACCAAACACTTCGTCCATCATAATTTTGATATAGTGCCCTATTTTGTAGTCAATGTGTAAATAGATAGATCCTCTCGCCGATAAAAGTTCCCTTAACAAAATCAATCTCTTTCGCAAGAATTCGACAAATTCGGCTCCTTTAAGTCGATCAGAGTACGCGACAGAACCGCTACGCGAATGGCTCACGGTCGCGGTGCGATCCTTGGTGACAGTAAAATCACTGCCAGTAGCGAAGGGAGGATCAATGTACACTAAGTCTATTTTTTGCTGGAGATTTCTATTGTGTATAAGATAATTTAAGCCTTCTATATTGTCACCTTTAATTAGCAGATTCATCAGTAACATCTCCTTCTTATATTTGATATAGAAATTCTCGTAATACAAGCGCACTCATAATATTGTAATCTTTAAGAAACTTCGCCGCTCCAATCACGTATTTGTTGAAAATCAATACGAACTCTCGATCGGTCAAGCTGCTTGTACGGCCCCGCCGAAAAAGAAAACCACGATGGCACCCTTGTCTTGTCCCTATCGGCGTATGTACTTTTTTTGTACTACTGAGATGTCAACACCTCCCCAATCATCCTCCGCGAGAAGCCATGCCCAACCAGATCGATCCCATCCAATTCGAGGTCATTCGCAACGCCCTGATCGAAGCCACCGAGGAGATGGCCATTGCCCTTCGGCGCAGTGCGTATTCAACCAACATCAAAACCCGCGCCGATTTCTCCTGCGCCTTTTTCGACCGCCAGTTGCGGCCCGTCGCCCAGGCTTTTACCCAGCCGGTACATCTCGGATCGCTGACGATCCTCACGCCTCGGGCGGTAGCCGAATACGGCCCAGAAAACTTGCAGGCCGGAGACGCTATCCTCGTCAACGACCCCTATCGCGGCGGGGTTCACCTCAACGACATCACGCTGATTTCGCCCGTCTATTGCGGCAAGGAACTCTTTGGCTATGTGGCCAATCTCGCGCATCACGTCGATGTCGGTGGCGGCGCGCCGGCCAGCATTGGAGCCTTTCAGCAGGTGTATCAAGAAGGCATCATCATCCCGCCGGTAAAGCTGGTGCGCGGCGGGGAGATTGCGACCGATGTCTTTGAACTGGTCATCGCCCAAATCCGCTCCAAGCGCGAGACGCGAGGCGACTTTCGCGCCCAAATAGCGGCCAATAATTCGGGGATTCGCCGGCTCAACGGACTCGTCGAGCAGGTGGGGTTGGCGCAGGCATCCTTTTACATGGATCGGCTCATCAACTACACCAAGGAGCGGACGCTAGCCGAGGTGGCCCGGTTGCCCAAAGGGGAGTTTGCGGCCACAGGCGTCGTCGATAACGACGGCTTTACCGATGAGCCGGTGCGGCTCCAAGTCCGCGTCGCCATTGACGACGAAGGGGTGCTCTTCGACCTGACGGGGTGCGATCCCCAGCGCCGAGCGCCGGTCAATTCCACCTACGCCCAGACTTTTGCGGCCTGCGCCTACGTGCTCAAGTGTCTGATCGACCAAGACGTACCGGTCAACGCTGGATTTTACGAACAGGTGCGGCTCGTAGCTCCCGCGGGGACCGTTGTCAACTGCACGGCACCCTCGCCGGTGGTCGGAGGTTGGGAGACTCAGGTGCGGCTCTCCGACATCATTCTCAGGGCCCTGCATCCGGCCCTGCCCGATACGATCCCGGCCGCGACCAAGGGGACGATGTGCCAAGTCGGCTTCGGCGGCACCGACCCGCGCACCGGGCAGCTTTATTCCTATTACGAGACCATGGCCGGCGGCTACGGGGGGCGCAGCAGCAAGGACGGGCCGGACGCCGTGCAGTGCCACGGCCAAAATACCGAGAACGCGCCGATTGAGGAAATCGAGATCAACTACCCGCTGCGGATCGACCGCTATGAGCTGATAGAGAACTCAGAGGGCGCCGGTCAGTACCGCGGCGGCTTGGGGCTGCGGCGCGACTACCGATTTATCGATCACGAAGTGTCCTTCACCGTGCTATCGGACCGAGACCGCTGGGGGCCGGAAGGGCTGGCTGGGGGCCGAGCAGGCGGCAAAGCGCGTTATATCCTCGACCCGGAAGGGCAGCCCGTCGAATTGGGGTCCAAAACGACGGTCGCGCTGGCGGCTAATACGGTCTTCAGCTACCGCACTTGCGGCGGCGGCGGCTATGGCCCGCCCCATCGCCGCAATCCCCAAGCGGTGGCCGCGGATGTGCGCGAGGGCAAGGTGAGCGCGGAGCGGGCGCGAGACGAGTACGGTGTAGTCATCAACAGCACCACTGGACAAGTCGATCAGGCCGCGACCCAAGCGCGGCGGCAGGAGATGGCAAGCGATGGCCTATAGACTCGGCGTCGATATTGGCGGCACCTTTACCGACATTGCGCTCATTGACGAAGCGACCGGACAAATCCATACCGACAAGGTTTCTTCGACGCCCCAAGACCCATCCGGCGGATTTATGGAGGCCGTGCAGCGGCTGCTCGCCAAGCAGCAGATCGCCGCCCAAGACGTGGCTTACATCGTCCACGGCACCACGGTCGCCACCAACGCCATCATCGAAGGCAAGGTCGCGCCGACCGGCTTTATCACCACCGAGGGCTTCCGCGACATGCTGGAAATCGCCCGCCAGATTCGCCCCACGCTCTACGACTTGCAGTTTGAAAAGCCGCGGCCGCTCGTGCCGCGCCACCGCTGTTTTGGCGTACCCGAGCGGCTCGATGCCAGCGGTACCGAGCTGACACCGCTCGACGAAGACGCCCTGCGCCAAGTAGCCGACAAGCTGCGCGACGAAGGCGTCGAATCCATTGCCATCTGCTTTTTGCACGCCTACGCCAATCCCGTCCACGAGCGGCGGGCCGGGGCGATTCTCGCCGAGGTTTTTCCAGCCGCCGTCGTCTCGCTGTCCGCAGAAGTTGCGCCCGAGTTTCGCGAGTACTTGCGGGCCAGCACGACCGTGATCAACAGTTGCATCCGTCCGGTGGTCGCGCGCTATTTGCAGCGGATTGAAGATCGGTTGGCCCAAGCTGGCATCGCCGCTGAGTTGCTCGTAATGCAGAGCAGCGGCGGGGTGTACCCCTTTGCGGCCGCGCGGCAAAAGCCAGTGTACATGGTCGAGTCCGGGCCGGCCGCCGGGGTGATTGCAGCCGCGCATTTGGGGCAGGCGCGGGGCTACGACCAAGTGATTTCCTTCGACATGGGCGGGACGACCGCCAAAGCCGGTCTGATTCAAGGCGGTGCGCCCAGCGTGACCAAGGACTACGAAGTTGGGACCACGGCGCAAGCGGGCGTCGGGGCAACGCGCGGCGCCGGGTATCCAATCCGCACCCCAGTAATCGACCTCGTGGAAATCGGCGCCGGGGGCGGGTCCATGGCCTGGGTGGATCCCGGTGGTATCCTCCGGGTCGGCCCCCAAAGTGCCGGGGCCGACCCCGGGCCGGCCTGCTATGGCCGGGGCGGGACGCAACCCACCGTCACGGACGCCAACCTCGTCTTGGGGCGGCTCAACCCGAGCTATTTCCTCGGCGGCGCGATCGCGCTCGACCCAACCGCTGCCCAACGCGCCATCAACCAACACTGCGCCCAGCCGCTGGGCATGGGCCTCGTCGAGGCGGCCCACGGCATCATCGAGATCGCCAACACCGCCATGGTCAACGCCCTGCGGCTCGTCTCCGTCCAACGCGGCTACGACCCGCGCGACTTCGCGCTGGTAGCCTTTGGCGGGGCCGGGCCAGCCCACGCCAACCGCCTCGCCGCCCTGACCGAGATTCCCGTGGCGATCATTCCCCAAAGTCCGGGTACCGCTTCGGCCTTGGGGCTTTTAGTGACCGACTTAAAACACGATTACGCGACCACCCTCATCCAGCCGCTGGACCAAGTAGCGCCCCAAGCCTTGGAGCAGACCTTCCGCGCGTTGGAGGCGCAAGGGCGGGAAACGCTGGAGCGCGAGGGGATGGCCGAAGCGGCGATGGCCTTCAGACGCCAAGCGGATCTGCGCTACGTTGGGCAGAGCCACGAACTGACGCTGCCGTTGGCAGGCCCGGCGCAGTTAGCGCAGCTATTGGAGCAGTTCCACCGCACACACGAACGCGCCTATGGCTTTAGCGCGCCGGGCGAGGCCGTCGAATTGGTCAGCGTGCGGCTTGCGGCCATCGGCCAGATCGCCAAACCTGCGCTGGCACCGCTGGCAAAGGCAACCGAGGAAGCAGCGGCCAAAGGACATCGCCCGGTGTATTTCGCCGAGCGCGCGGGATTTGTCGATTGCCCGGTGTACGACCGCTATGCGCTGGGTGCTGGCGCGGTGGTGCAAGGGCCGGCCATCGTCGAGGAGCTCGATTCAACCACCGTCGTCCATCCCCAGTATCAAGTGCGCGTGGACGAGGTTGGGCAGATGGTGCTAAGCGCGTTAAAACACCGCAAAGGAACGCAACAATGACACAGGACAACATCACCGCCTTGGACGAACTGCTCGCCGATTGGCGCCGACAAGCCGCCGCGACTGGGTTCCGCCGCGAACGCGACAAGGGAACCGCCTTTGAGCATCTTTGCTTGGCCTACCTACAGCACGATCCGCTCCAAGCGCGGCAATACGAGCCGCCCTTGCTCTACTCGGACTGGGCGCGGCGCAACGACCGGGTGGCCGAGCCTTTGGGATTCTACGCCGAGCCCGAGCAGTCGGCGCAAGACCTCGGCATCGACTTGGTCGCCAAGCTGCGCGACGAGGAGGGCTGGTGCGCCATTCAGTGCAAGTTCCATGCAGCGGGCCACCGCATCGCCAAGGCCGAGATCGATTCCTTCTTGGCCGCTTCGGGCCGCAAGGATTTCCGGCAGCGGCTTATCATCGACACGACTGGCCGCGAGTGGAGCACCCAAGCCGAGGAGATGCTGCGGAGCCAAGCCGTGCCGGTCCGGCGAATCGGCCTACAGGAATTGCAGGCCAGCCCAATCCGTTGGCAGGACTTTGCGACTAGCGGCGAAATCCGCGTCGCCGACCAACGCGCCCTGCGTCCGCATCAGCGCGAGGCCGTGGAAAAAGTCACTGGCGGCTTAGCCGAGCTGGGCCGTCGCGGCAAAATGATCATGGCCTGCGGCACGGGCAAAACCCTGACATCCCTCCGCATCGCCGAACAGCTTGCCGGTACGGGCGGGCGGGTGCTCTATCTCGTGCCTAGTCTGGCCCTGATGGCGCAGACAGTGCGCGAATGGGCGTGCGATGCAACCATTCCGCTGCGCTCGTTCGCGGTTTGCTCCGACTCACAAGTCGGCAAGCGCCGCCGCCGCCGCGACGATCTCATCGACATGGACGCGCTGGATCTGGCGTTTCCAGCCACCACGAATGCGGCCCGCCTCGCGGACCGTTGCAGCCCGCCCGCCCCGGATGCTTTGACCGTCGTCTTTGCCACCTACCAATCTTGCCCGGTAATCGAGCAAGCACAGCAAGCACACGGAGTGCCCGCTTTCGACCTCGCGATCTGCGATGAAGCGCACCGCACGGCTGGAGCCTTGATCGAGGGCGAAGACCCGTCGCATTTCGTGCGCATTCACCGCGACGAGCACATCCGCTGCGCGCGACGGCTTTACATGACGGCAACGCCAAAGGTCTATGCCGCCAGTGCCCGGACCCGAGCCGGCAAACTGGCCGCCGCCCTATGCTCCATGGAAGACGAGCAACATTACGGGCCGCTGCTCTACGAACTCACTTTCGGCGCGGCTGTGGAGCAGGGTCTGCTAGCAGATTACAAAGTGATCGTGCTGACGGTCCCGGAGGACGCCGCGGCCCGGGCCATTCAGCGCAGCTTGGCCGAGGACGGCGAATTGAAACTCGACGACGGGGCCAAACTGCTCGGCTGCTGGCGGGCCTTGGCCAAAGTGGACGCCGATCAGTTCCCGGCAAACGACCGCGCCGGGATGCGCCGCGCCATTGCCTTTTGCCGCGACATCAAATCCTCGCAGCAAGTGGAGCGGCTCTTTGCCCGCGTCGCCGAGGAATACCGCGCGCAGGAGGGGACGCATTTGGCGGAATATCCGGTTGCGGCTCAGCATGTCGATGGCACCTTCAACGCCATACGGCGTTCGGCCGCGTTGAACTGGTTGGACGAGGCCGACCGGGACGGCGGCTGTCGGGTGCTCACCAACGCCCGCTGCCTTTCCGAAGGGGTCGATGTGCCGGCGTTGGACGCGATTTTTTTCATGCACCCGCGCAAGAGTCAAATCGACGTGGTGCAGGCGGTGGGGCGGGTCATGCGTAGAGCACCTAACAAACAGATGGGCTATGTCGTGCTGCCGGTGGTCGTGCCGTCGGGCGTTCCGCCGGAAACCGCGCTCAACGACAACAAGGCGTTTGAAGTGGTCTGGCAGACGCTGAATGCGATTCGCAGCCATGACGAGCGATTTGAGGGGATGATAAACCGCATTGAACTAGGCGAACCGGGCGACCGCCTCGGCCTCATCACCCTAGCCGATTGGGGGCCAGCCGCGACTCAGGCCGGGGATGGGCCGGGCATTGGGCGCGGGGCCGCGATGGATCCCGATGCAATGAGCATCCAACCGGAGGATCGGCAACAGACCTTGTTCGACGGATTGCCGGCGGCGATTCGGGCGAAAATCGTTGAGAAATGCGGCGACCGGAAGTATTGGGACGAATGGGCTGGCGATGTGGCGGACATTGCCCGGCGGCATATTGAGCGCATCGCGGCTCTCGTTGAATCCGGCGACGCCGAGCGGGAGATTTTCCAAGAGTTCGTCTCCGAGTTGCGCGACGATCTAAACGAGGGCATCACCGACGCGGACGCGATTGAAATGCTGGCGCAGCATTTGGTCTCCGGGCCGGTGTTTGACGCGCTGTTTGGCGATGCCGAGTTCGTTTCGCGCAATCCGGTTAGCCAAGGCATCCAAGATGTGTTGGATGTGCTCAAGCCAGCGAATATCAGCGCGGAAACGGCTAATCTCGACGAGTTTTACGCCAGCGTCCGGCGGCGGGTTGCCGGGGCGGCGACGGACGAGGCCAAGCAGAAGATCGTCGTCGAGCTATACGACAAGTTCTTCCGCACCGCTTTTCCCAGTACGACGCAGCGGTTGGGTATCGTTTATACGCCCGTGGAAATTGTCGATTTCATCATTCGCTCGGTGAACGATGTTTTGCAGGACGAGTTCGGCCAAACGTTGGGTTCTGCGGGCGTTCACATTCTCGATCCATTCACGGGCACGGGCACATTTGTTACGCGGCTGTTGCAGCAGGGTTTGATTGCGCCCGAGGATTTGCCGCGCAAGTACGCGCACGAAATTCACGCTAATGAGATCGTTTTGCTGGCCTATTACATTGCGGCGGTGAATATCGAAACGGCCTATCACGATGTGGCTGGCGGGGACTACAAACCGTTTGAAGGCATTTGTTTGACCGACACCTTTGAAATGCAGGAAGGCGACGATTTGCTGGCGCAGATCATGCCGGATAATTCGGGGCGGCGGACGCGACAGAAAGAAACGGATATTCGCGTGATTGTGGGGAATCCGCCGTGGTCGGCGGGGCAGCGAAGCGCGAATGACAACGCCGCAAACAGGAAGTATCCGGGATTGGATGGACGCATCGAAGAAAGCTATGCAAGATATTCCCGTGCTCAAACAAAACGCTTTCTAAACGATAGTTACATTCGCGCCATTCGTTGGGCGAGTGATCGGATCGGCAAGAGCGGCGTGATCGGATTCGTGACCAATGCGGGCTGGATTGATAGCAATTCGATGGACGGAATGCGGAAGTGTCTGGCCGAGGAGTTCTCAAGCCTTTACGTATTCCATCTGCGGGGTAATCAGCGGACTCAGGGTGAACAATCTCGCCGAGAAGGTGGCAAAGTATTCGGCTCGGGATCTCGTGCGCCAGTCGCCATCACTATCTTCGTTAAAAATCCCGAGGCGACAGAGTACGGGCGTATTCTGTTCCACGACATCGGTGATTACCTAGATCAAGAGGAGAAACTCAAAAAGATCCGGCAATTCGGTAGCATTCGCGGTATCACGCAATCGGATGGCTATACTCGGATAAGGCCAGATGCAAATTATGATTGGCTGGGTCAAGGGGATACGGAATTTGTCCGTTTTACGGTGATCGGAAGCAAAAAGGAAGCGGATCTAGCGAAAGCGCGATTTTTCGTAAACTATTCACTTGGTGTTGGCACCAATCGCGACGCTTGGTGTTGCAATTTTTCGTCAAGTAATCTCGAAGCGAACATTCGGTCAATGATCAGCTTCTATAATTCCGAGATCGAACGGTTTCAATCCGAAAGTCCCAGTAGCGGTAAGGACTTCATTAACAGGTTCATCAACAACGATCCCAAAAAAATTAGTTGGTCAGATAATCTCAAGTCTGAGCTCGCCCGTGGAAAATTGTTGAAGTTCGACGAAGGACAGACCGTACCATCCATCTACCGGCCATTCACTCGACAATGGCTATATTTCAGCCAGCGTCTAAACGAACGGGTTTATCAGATACCGCAGATTTTCCCGCATAGCCGAGTGGAAAATCGCCTGATCTGCGTGACAGGCGTGGGTTCACGGTCCTTCTCGGTACTGATGATTGATAGACATCCCAATTTGAACTTATTAGAAGCAGGAGCCCAATGCTTCCCTTTCTACCTCTACGAAAAACCCACCAACGACGCCGGCCTGTTCAATCAACAATCTGACACAACCGACGGCTACACCCGCCGAGACGCCATCACCGACGACGCACTCGCCAAATTCCGCACCGCTTACGGAAACGCCGTTTCCAAACGCGACATTTTCCACTACATCTACGGCCTGCTCCACCTCCCATCCTACCGCCAGCGTTTCGCCAACAATCTCGCCAAAGAACTGCCGCGCATTCCGCTCGCCGCCGCCGCCGATCACTTCACCGCCCTCGCCGCGGCCGGACGCGAATTAGGCGATCTACACGTCGGCTTCGACCGCGTTGACCCGTGGCCGCTCGAATTTGCTAACGGCAGTTGGGACGCGCCAGCCGGAACCGATCCAACAACCTATTTCCGCGTCCAAAAGATGAAACTCGGCGGCTCCCAAAAAGCACCCGACCGCACGACGATCATCTACAACAGCAACATTACCGTTACCAACATTCCCGCCGCCGCTTGGGACTACGAAGTCAACGGCAAACCTGCCCTCAAATGGATCATGGATCGACAGGCCGTATCCACCGACAAAGCCAGCGGCATCGTCAACGACGCCAACTGCTACGCCACCGAAACCATCGGCGACCCATCCTATCCGCTAAAACTCCTCGCCTGCGTCATCCGCGTCAGCATGGAAACCAACCGCATCGTCGGAGATTTGCCAGAACCGGAGTGGGTTGAAATGGCTGGACGCACGGTTTCCTAGCCGAGAAACTAGAATGACAACAAAGGAACAAACCTGACCCATGATAGACATACTCACCAAACCTGCCTACCAGTTGGACGTTGATGATCTGAAAGCATTGATTGACTCGCGTGTACAGGAAGACGAGCGGATTGAATTCAAGAGGGATTTATCAGCAGAAAAGGGACAAGAAGATTCTTGGTATGAGAGTGGAAATCTAGGCAAGAAAGCGAAAAGCAAAATTCTTGAGGAATCTGTCGCTTTTGCAAACGCTTTCGGCGGTGCTCTCATACTGGGCATAGACGAGGAAAAGTCTGAAAATGGCCCGGGGGTTGCCAACAAAATTTCCCCCATTCCCCGTTGCGCCGACTTAGCAAACCGCCTAGGGTTGATATTCCGCGATTGCGTAGAACCACACATTCCGGGAATTGAAATCATCCACATAGAAACACAAGGCGATGCCGGCGCCATCATAATTCGTGTTAGCCGTTCAAGGCTGGCTCCACACCGCGTCAAACCTAGCCTTGTTTGTCCCATCCGACGATCGGATCGATGCGAGAAAATGACCATGCGTGAAATCCAAGACCTTGTACTCAATCTTGCAAGAGGAACAGAAAAACTCGATACGTTGCTTACTGAACGGTCAAAACGATTTAAGGAGGAATTCCATGTCCTTGATAATTGGCAACAGGATGCAATAGGCATCCGGGCAACTGCTGCACCTTTGGGCGACGAAATATGGTTTGACCCCGGCCATAAGGCGTTGAGCGATGATTTGTCTTGGCACAGCGTTATGGTACACTCAGGCGATGATTCCTACGAGTTAGAAGGTGGAGGCTTTAGAACTTCTTCAACGTACGGCTTGCAACCGATGTACCGACCGATTTTACGCGGGGCAAGGATGGAAAAGATTGCAAGAGGGACAACAAAATCGTACCAAGAAATATACTGTAGCGGACTCGTTGAACTAGGTATGGTTACTTCCCGTTCAGAAGGCTGGCTACGATTTCAACCGGGCCACGCCGGAGGATACCTATATGCCAGAGAGCTAATAACCATGTTTGCCAATTTGATGGTCTGGATTGATAAACTCAGGAATCATGCTGGAGCCCCGGTCGCCGAATATGCTTTGGAGTTGGAAGTGTACATTTACGGAGAGCCTTTGCCGTTCCTAATTGTGCCAGATCAAACTATAGATTTCCTACAAGGCAACCCGATGGATTCCACTCGATTTCCCAGATACTCACTTGGCAGCAGCGACGAGATTATTCGCGTCCTAAACTTGTTTAACCTCGATCTGTGTAATAACGTTGGCTTGTCCGCCCAAAGACACGATGGACTGACGATAAAAGACTTCAACCCAGCCTAAAAAATCCTTCCCAGCCCGATGTTGCTTCCTCTTTAATGCCCCAGACAAACCACAACCTAAGTACCTTCCGAACGAATCTCATTAACAAAGTCAATGACGTCGGTGTCTTTCCATAGATCTCCTACTAATTCAGAAATCTCTTCGAGGGCTTTCACCGGCGAATAATATGTCTGGTTGGCGATTTGTGTCGCCTTGAACTCGACTAGTTCCAAAGTACGAGAATCCCACAGAGCTTGTCCGTGTAGAGCTACATTTTTGTATAGACTACGAGACAGGCTAATCGCAATTTCTCTTGTTGTTTCACAGCGAATAAGTCGGCTTCGATTAGGCAACGCGAGGGCTACTTTAGGCGTTTTTCCACCGACCCGGACGCACTCACCAAAAATCGTGGTTGTGCCTCTAATAAATTGGGACCGCTGCATAAACATTCCGGGCCTGCTCACTGGTCAAAATAGGGATGCACGGACACGGGCGCTTTGGGAATCTCGCCGCTCGGCGGCTTGAGCGTAATATCCTCAAACAAGACCATGCGAGGTGCGACAATACTCACGGGAATTTCGCTTCCCGGATCGCCGTAAAAAGGCGAAAAATTGTCCTCCGAGCGAAAGGGAACAGTGTTGACCTCATGCGTATTGGACACCTTCACAATGTCCTTGAAAGTGTAGAGACCAATGCCCGCAAATTCCGCGTTACGCACTAGTTCCTGGCGGCCATCGAGATAGACTTTATAGACGGAGATCGCGTTTGCCAGCTTGCCCTCGTCGGGGTCGGTGTCGGGAAAAAAATACATAACCTCAGAGTCAGCAACCTCGTACGACGAGTTGGCAATACGAGTAACGACATAGCCGTACTGTTTTTGCTGCCGTTTGATCAGCTTGAAAAATTCCTTGCGTATATCCTTTTCGCTCAGGCCCTTCTCCGCCTCGACCAAAATGTTGCTGGGAGCGACGCCCGGACCGCGGCGGCTGCCCGTGCTCTGGTCAATGCCGCGCACAGGCGTACGCGTCGTCAGCAAGGTCTCCAAAACACCCTCTTGCACCAAGTGAACCGGGCGCGCCGGAACGCCTTCGTCATCAACTCGGTAGCCGCCGAACAAGGGCTGATCTTTATAAGCATCCATGAGCGGCGCGGCACGCACGCTGAGAAATTCGGGCAGGACGCGCACGCCAACTTTGTCGAGGAACGGATTTTCCTTCCTCTGCGGGTAGTATTCGTATAGCGGATCGCCGAACAGCACTCGGCGCGTCGCCAGCAGGGACGGCACAAATCCCTGGTTGAACAGTTCCGTAACCGCTTGGCCCGAGAAAATCACCGGGCCAGTATAGCGCTCAACCAGCGGTGCCTGGCGTAGCTGCTTCAGACGATCGCCCATGGCATGGATCCGCACGGCCAGCTCGCTGTCGCTGGGCAGGTCTTCCGGTGAACGGGCGTACACCGCGACAAAATCCTCCAGCGGCATCCCATCGGCAGCTTGGGTAGCGGCGACCGCGGTGAAGGTCAACGCCGAACTCGTGCGGGAGAAGGAAGAGCCTTCGCTATTGAGGTAGCGGATCGAAGTGTTGGACCCGTTGATCCGGACTCGCGACGTGTAGATGTCAGGCATCTCGCGGAACAGGCCCGAGAGCTGGCGCATACGCTGCCCCAGCGCGTCGAGCTCCAAGACGACGGGCGCCATTTCTTCTACTTGGGTGGCTGGCTCCTCTTTGCTGAAATCGAGCATTCCCTCGGTGCAGGGTTTGTCCTTCAAAGTAGCGCGATTCCTCGCCAAATCTTCGAGTGCCTTCTTGTAGGCACCGTCGGTAGCCAACCAGATCTTGCGCCGCAACTCGTCGTAGTCGTCCTCAAGGGGCAGTTGCATAACGCCCCCATACATCCGCACCACACCCGTACCGTCGAAGGAAAACGGGCGGAAACTAGTATGGTCGAGCGCGTAGTCGCCGACCCGCACTTCAACGCTGAGTTCGCGCACGTGTACCTCGTCGCTGCTGAGCAAGCTGCCGAAGGTCGCCGAACTGCTCTTGGACTTTACTTCGCGCACGAGGTAAGAAATGAAACAGGGCTGCTCTAGCTCTTCGAGCTGGAGTTGCTGCATTGAGCGCACCAATTCATCGCGCAGGGCGCGCTGCAAAACGTCGTCTTCGGCGTGGGCTGCGGAAAACGCTATCATCAGAACGCAGATAAAAGACCTTTTGCACATGGGATAGCTCCTGCCAGATGGGAGAGGACTCAAAGGAGGCCGTCGGCTTCTTCAGCCGACTCGGAAAAAGGGGCTTCGAGGATGGGTCGGCGCTCTTGGGATTTCTCCTTCTTCTGCACTTCAATCTGCGAGATGAAAATGCCAGGCGAGACCGCCGACACGGGTACGCCTCCCGACTCGGCACCGCAGATGCCGTTGAACACGTCGGGCTGATCGTCAGCCGCGGCGATCTGACTGAAGGCGATGAGCGGCGTGCCGATCAGGTCAACGCCGCGCACCAGTTCTTCGCGTCCATCGGTGTAAATGCGGTACACCATGATGGGCAGCACGTTGAAGGCGTTGGGTATGGTGCGGCCCGTGATGGTGAAGCCCCCTTGGATGTCCTCAAAGTAGAGCCCGAACTCCTTGTCCTCCATGCGGCACTGTTCAATGAGCATTTCTTTGAGCTGATCTCGGGGCAGCGGCTCCGAAGTCTCGACGATGAGGTTGGACTGGCGCGCCACCGGGGTGTAGCCCGGCTCCTTGCGTCCGTGGCCGTTGGAGTTGGGGAAATTCTCAATCGGCGAACGCGACATGAGGAAACGGCGGAAAACCCCGTTCTCGATGACCGCCACCCGTTGCCCTTTAACCCCTTGATTGTCGTACGCATAGGCTCCCACCAGATCCTTGTCGGCACTGCTCGTCTGGGTGGGATCGAAGTAAACCGAGAAGGTCTCGGGTAGAACTTGCTCGCCTACTTTTTTCTTAAAGGTCTGGCCATCGTCCTCGCGCTTCTGGCGGTGGCCCTCGATGCGGTGGCCGAAAATTTCGTGGAACAGAACGCCGCTGGCGCGGCCCGAGAGAATCGCCGGACCGGTGTAGGGAGCCACTATCGGGGCCGTGCGCAGGGCGTCCAAGTCGTCGATCATGCGATCCACCAAGACGAGAACCGCATCGTCGCTGGGCAAGCCCTCCGGGGCAAAGGCCGAGAAGGATTCGTAGCGCGGCAGTTCCATGCCGTCGTCGGCCTTGGTGAAGGCGTAGATGAACAGGCGATAGAGCACCTGCGAGGTCTGGATTTCGCTGCCCTCGCTGTTGACGTACTGGCGAGTCAAGACATGGGCCGAGAGCATGGCGTCGGCTTCGTAAATGTCGCCGTATGGGGCGAAGGGCGCTGTGTATTTTTTGAGTTTGGTCTCCCATTCGGCGGGGGAGATGTCAAAGGAGGCGAGGGCTTCCACGTAGCGCTCGACTGGCTCTTTGGAGAAATCGTCCGACTGGTCTTCCTCTTCCACCTTGACTTGGACGTTGGTCTTGACCGTAGTCAGTTGTTCGATGGCGCGCTTGTATTTTTTGTCCGTGTGATACCAGAGTACGCTGCGGATGGCGTCTGGATCGTCCTCAATGGGAACTTCGATCATTGAATAATGTTCGGAGAAATCGCTAGGAACGCCGCGCACCTGATGCGTATTGTCAAAAGCATAGTCCCCTACGCGCAGATCAATGTCGAGCTGGCGACGACGCGATTTGTTGCTGTAGGTCAGTGCGCCAAAGGAAGCTCCAACGTGGACCGCCTCGGTCTCGGTGATTTCGTAGCTGAGGTAGTAGGGCGGGACCGGCTGCTCTTGGAGCAGACTGAAGGAGCGGGTCAATTCCGCCTGCATGGCCTGTAGCGTAAGACTAGGCGAACTCTCCACAATAGCACCCATACCTGGCGTAGGCATTTTCCGGCTGCCGACCTCCCCATCGTCGGCAGGGGGCTCAGCCCAAACGCCAGTCGCGGTAAACGCGGCGCAGACGAGGCAAAGGCATAGAAGTCTCGAAAAGGTTCTCATGGGCGTACCTTTCTTTGAAATTTCTGCACGTCGGCAACGCTGCCGGAATAATTTAAAAAGATATAGAGATGTGTGCGCCCATTCAAAAACTATTCCCAATTAGACGGCCAAGCAGTGTAGAGATAAAATGACGACACTAGACCTGCTGTCGCCTGCTTCTAACCGCAGCACTCCAAATCGCCTACTTGCGGCGTGTAACGCTGTGCGCCACATTCAAGGTCCATGAAGATTAGACACAAAGGACTGCGGGCACTGCACGAGTGGGACGACCCGGCACGGCTGCCAGCAGGCTTGGTACCACGTCTCCGGCGCATCCTGTTTCGGCTGCAAGAGGCAACACATCCCGGCAGCGCAGACTCGCCAGGCTTCCGGCTACATCCGTTGAAGGGGGATCAGGTAGGCAAGTGGAGTGTGCGCGTATCCAGCAACTGGCGCGTGGTGTTCCGCTTCGAGGACGGCGAGGCCGTAGATGTGGACCTAATCGACTATCACTGATTGGAAAGGAAGAGCGACTATGAGCAGCGAACGAATTGGACCCATGCTGAACCCACCGCACCTAGGAGAACTGATCCGCGAAAACATGGAAGAGGTCGGCTGGAACGTCACCGAGACAGCGGCCCACCTCGGCTGCGAACGCGGGACGATTTCGCGCCTCCTGAACGGCAAAGCCGGCGTGTCCGCAAACATGGCACTGGCATTGGAGCACATCGGCTGGGGCACCGCCGAGCACTGGATGCGGATGCAGGCGAGCTATGAACTTGCCCAGGCGCGCCGAGAGCGGGCCACCGCAATCGGAGCGATGTGAAGCGTCGCTCCGTTTAGCGGTCTGTGCGACCCAATGCGTTTCGGTAGCCAGCGCGAACGAGCCGCGCCGCATCCGTATAAAACCACAAATCACATATTCGTCAGCCAGCGCCCCTTTTCCGCGGTCATCGCATAGATCGCGCCCCACACGCCCGACACGGACACCTCGCCCAAAATCAACCCCAGAAAAAACGGCTTGGCATTCTGAAACAAACGCACCCCGCCAAAGCGCAGGATGACCAGTTTCAGAAGCCAAGCGATCAGCGCCGAGAACCAGATCTGACTCGTCAGCCAGCCCACGGCAATGGCAAAGCCGATCGGGTGAAAAGGCCACCAAAACCATCGGTGCTGCGCCCACATTAAAAAGCCCTCCACGGCCGCGCCAATCCCCTTAAAGAGCCAACCGCGCATGTTGGCTTCGGGCTGGTCGAGAATGGTCGGGCCGATGTACGGCCAGCCGTGGGCACCAGCCCACTTGATCAGCGACAGATTCAGGTGGTAGGGACTTCTCGCCACGGCACCACCCTCGGATAGCGTCGTCCGTTGAGCCTTTCGCCGATAAAGGTTCCGCGAACCCAATAATGGTACGTGACCAGCGTGATGGCCGTTGTCCCAATGAGTGTGAGGCTGAACTTGATGCCTGAGGGAAGGGGAAGGTCTGTAAAGAGGGCGGCAAGGCGATGGTTACTGGAAAATGAATGATATACATCCAGTACGAAGCGTCAGACACGTAGCGCCAGTAGCGGCTCGGTTTGTCGAGATAACGCAAGAACAACCCGAGGAAGCCATAAATCAACGCCCATATCGACAGGGCCAGACAGGCCATTGCTAGGACATGAGCGCGAACTGCGGTATCATCTCCATACCCTTGAAAATAAAAGAACTGGTATAGCCCATGGCACACAAGGCCAATGACAAAATGTTCCCAAGCACGCGATTTAAAACCCTCGAGAACTTCGCGGCGTTTGAAAATTAGCCACCCAACAATAAAAAATACTGCGTATGTAGCTAAAATATGCAGGGGCGGGAGAGGAGAACCTGTATAGTCAAGTGTCCAATACTTCATGCGGTATAGCGTCAAACCGCTTATTGCGGCTAGTAGAACTAGACCATAAGGACGGCAGAGCATTCGTGCGAAGGTGTTGAGTATGCGGTCGCGTAAATCCGCACGCAGACGACGGATGAGACTCCTGACAGGGACGGCAACAACAGAGAGAATTAGCAAATGGTACAGGAACCAGAGATGCATAAACAGGCCATTAAATATCGAGCTGAAACTGGGGTCGGGAAATAAGGGGCCGACCGTGAAAAGTTGTGCATAGTATACGCATAAACCGACTATCGGAGTTAGAATGGGCATGAAACAGGCGAGTGGGATACCTATGCGGTTTAGGCGGTGTTTCAAGAACGTCCTTGTCCCGCGCGTGTCGCACAGAAAGGCCGCGAAGAACCCGGCAATCAAGAAAAAGGCTGGCATACGGAAGCTGTGGATGAAACTAAATATGTGCTGAAAGTAAACACTCGTCTTTGTGTCCAAATAAATCTGATTCCTGAGGTATGGAACCGGAAAATAATGCAATGAAGAATGAAAAACCAAACCCAGTAACATCATGACGGCTCGCAAGCAGTCAAGCGAATGGTAGCGTTGTATCTTGGGTCGTGACGTAATCGTAGACATTTTGTGAACCTATTTACGCCGATGTACTATAACGATCTCAGTGTTCTCAAATTATAAATAATCGGACTATCCAAAGCAAAGCTCCAGACACCTGACAAACAATGACATTACCGCGGTGCATCCGCGCAAAATATCACATATTCGTCAGCCAGTACCCATCGGCGAAGTACGCGATTCGATCTGCCAAACAAAGGTATGTTTTAAGAAGGAAAACCGGACCGGGTACGAACGGGAAGTATTGGTTGAGGGCGTTGAGACTGAGCAAGATGAACGGCACGGCAAACCCCAACCACATCCGCTGGTCCTTAAAGAAAGAAGCCACACACGCGCCAGCGTCCTTCTCGATCATACTCTGCGGTAGCTGAACCATCGGATAGCGTAGTATCTTGACGGCCTCTAAGTCCTGCGGCGCGATCCACGCGGGGATAAAGTCGTAGAACAGTTCGGCGTAGTTGTTTTCGGGGACGCCCCGGTAATACAGCTAACGCAAGGACGCCGCCGGTGACAAAGGCTTTCTTTTCGCTTAGCAAGCGGGCGGACATAGCATGGATGCGCTCCTGACCTAAACGATCTCGGGGTGGTCGTGCATCGAAGGGGGGGCCATGATGCGCTTCTGTCGTTCGGTCAGCGCGCCGTACTCCTCGAGGTTGTAAAACTCCTTGGCCCACGTTGAGTAGCCGGGGCTGTACTTGTAGAGCAAGGTGCGGCGTTGATGCTCGGCGCACCACGGCATGGTGCCGTGGATGAGGGCCTCGGTAAAAAACAGCGCGTCCCCGGCCTTAGCCGTCGGTTGGACCACGTAATGCGCGTCGCGCTCGAAATGCCTGACATCTTGGGGCAGATTGCGGGGATAATTGGTTTTGTGGCTGCCCGGCACACAGGCAAAGCCGCCGTCGCCCTCATTGGCATCGGCGAGAAAAAAGGTCACCACGCTCAGGCCATTGCGCATCTGGCCGTCGCGGTAACTGAACCAGTGGTCGGTGTCTTGGCTCGGACCGCCGTGGAGACCGCCGCGGGAGTCCCCGCGATTCATGATAATGGCGTAGTCGTGGTCAATGCGGACCTTGGGGCCGATGAGTTCGATTAAGTAGGGCAGGATTTTGGGATGGTCAATCAGGCTTTTGGTGGCTTGGCTCCAGCTACTGACTTTGTTCAAATCGTTGCGAGGGTGGTTATCCCAGCCGTCGATGTGCCGGGCGACCAGCGCGTTGAGATCGTCCAGTTCCGGCGGGCTGAGGACGTCTTTGATGACCAGATAACCCGCTAGGTCAAAGGCGAATTTTTCTTCTTCGTTCATGGTGTGCTCCTTTCTATTGAGCGTAGATGTTCTGCATCTGATAGGCGTCGAGCGAGACCAATTCGGCGCGCTGGCCCTGTGCGCGCAACGAGACCCCAAGGCTGTCGGCGCGGTCGGGATAGACCCGGGCGGCCACGCATTGCTGGCCATTGGCAAAAACTTCGACGACGCTCTTATCGACAAAAACCCGCAGCTTGAGCGTCTCGCCTGGGGCGAGGATGACCGGGGCGGTTTCTGGAGCGCGAGAGAGGACATCGGGCGCGACCGAAGCATACGAGGTGTCGAGCGAGATTAGGCTCTGGTGGCGGTCGCTGCCAAAGACGCGGTTGCTGAAGCCCCGGTTTTTGAAAAAGGCGATGCGCGTGTGCTCCTCCTTGCCGGGCGCGCGCAGGACATTGAGTTCGACCATGGGCGCGTCTTGGGGATCCAGCTCGACGACGATTTCCATGGCATTGCCCCGGACTTCATCGAGGACGAGTTCTTTGTTGGCGGGGAGAGTGGTTTTGCCGATGTGCTGGTGGTCGCGCCGGAGCGACTCAAGGTCGCCGGCCGGCTCCATGGCCAAAGCGTCGCCGACCCCAGTCAGTCGGCGAGGCAAGGTCATAATCTGGTTCCAGTTCTTAGTCGGCTTGCCGGGGTTCATGTTGAAGAGGACCAAGACGCCGCCCTGGCCATCGGGGGTCGCCGAGGGAGCGTGGACGCCCGACGGCCCGGCCGCGCCAAAGTTGAACTTGGCCCCATAGGTTACGACGAACTTGTCGCGCTCAGTGTCGTAGTCGCCAAGCAGGTACTGGCCGCCGCTTCTATGGCTGAAGAAGAGGAGGATGTGGCGGTCGCCGATCGGCCAGAAGTAGGGGCAGGCTCCGTCGTCGCCGACTAGCGTGTATCCATCGTCCTCGACAAAAGGGTGGAGGTACTCCCAGTGTTCGAGATCGCTCGACCTGAAGAGAAAGTTGGCGCGGACGGGCTTGTTGGCCGGACCTTCGGGTTTGGTGCCCGCCGACAGCGAGTAGTACGCGTCGCCTTGCTTCCAGATGCAGGGGTCGAAGACTCGGTAGGGCTGGCCGGGCTGAATGGGGATCACGGCCTTGTTGGCGACCTTTTTCCAGTTGAGCAGGAGCGGGTCCGCCGAAGTGGCGACCATGTTGCCGACCTCGGTGCCGTGGTACATGGCAATGACGCGGTCTTCTTCGACCAGCGTGGCCCCTGAAAAACAGCAGCGCTCTGGGTGCGGATAAATGCAGTACGGCAGGTCGCGCCAGTGGACGAGGTCGTCGCTTATGGCGTGGCCCCAGTGCTGGCGGGTATCCTCCGGTGGATAGGCTTGGTAGAAGAGATGGTAGCGGCCCTGCCAGCAGCAAAGCCCGTTGGGGTCGTTGAGATTGGCCTCGGGGTTGATGTAGTGGTAGATGGGACGATGCGGATCGCCGGCGTACGAGCGGCGCGCTTCGAGCAGGCGCTGCATCAGCGGATTGGCGGCCAGTTCTTCCTCTTGTTCGGCCAAGGTGTCGGGGAAGGTGTGGTAGGGGACCTTTGACGTGTAATCGGGGGGGGCCATGGAATCCTCCGGCGTTCAGGGGGTTGGGTGATCGGATTCGATCTGTACAATGCACAATTTCATAATGATCTAATCAATGTTACTCTTTCGTGGCCTGCAATCCGCCGCTGCGAGATCTACCCGGCCGTTTGGATATTTGAATCGCGTACTTTTGGAATCAAGGATCCTGTCAGCCTCCTCTATCAGACCATTGTAAGCCTCACCGCGAATTGCCCTGTCAGAGTTGGGCACCGGCACAGACTTAATCTGAGACATTAGCCACTCGGCAAGGAATGGTGGATTCTCTGAAACCTTCCCATCAGCGGTAGCAAACAGTGGGACGAACTCCTCAGTCAATGCCTTTCCTTGATCATTCTGCCAGCGCAGCTTAAATGCGGCAAGTATCCCCGGCTCTCCTACATTCGATAAGGCCGAAGCGTACAGACCATCAAATTCTTGTGATTTTGCCAACTTGATCAAATGCTGAAAAAACTGCGTTTCAAAATCGAGTAACACGACATCTCGGAGTCGGTGCGAAAGTCGTCGATTCGTTGTGACTCTCACTACCGTTCGTCGGCCAAATTCAGGGAACTCGCCTTGCAGGTCTTTGGGTAGGCGGATTTCCAAAACTTCTCCATCGTATAGAGTCGTTTGCAGGCCAATCCCAGCGATCGGCAACATATTGCGAATGAATAGATCAACGTGCTGCATCGTAAAGCCAATAGTACCTCCTAAAGCGTTCGGGTCGTAGCCTGCAACGTGAGTAAAAACCTCATCTTGCAATTTTTTAGCTTCTTGAGCTCGCTTCAGTGCTTTATCGATCTCTTCTTGTGTGCGCTTGGTGTTCATGTCCGTTGCCGATCTCAGAATTGAGGCTAGGTCCATATTCTCCAAAATTTCGCCTAAAATCTCGGCATCAAGTCTTTCATTGTACTCTTCTCCTACCGGCGCCATGTCCTGCACGATATTAGTTATACGTTGAAGCATCAAATCAATCGCAGAGTTATCGAAACTATCGCGGGCGTGTAGGTTAAAGACAACGACTTTCTCCTTTTGACCATATCGGTATAATCGGCCAATACGCTGGACCAACCGAGACGGATTCCATGGTAGATCGTAGTTTACCATCACGTGACACGACTCATGTAGATTGATGCCCTCGCCGCCAGCTTCCGTTGAAACCATAAACTGCGCCGACTCATTGAAAGCACTAATGGCCTCTAGTTTCTCGTCCAATCCCATTGAGCCATTTATAAGTTCAATCTCTCCTACTTCGGGAAATTTATTCTCAAGTGCTTCCTTGAGGTAAGATTGTGTTCCCCGGTATTCCGTAAAGACCAATAGCTTCTCGCCTTTCTCAACAAGCGGTGCAACAACTTTATTGAGAAATATTTGTAGCTTCTCGTCATTCTGATACACGACCTTTGCTGCCTCAAGCAAGCCTTCGATCATCTCCCGTTCGTGAGCGAAAAATTCCCTAGTCCCAGTACTCGACATACTCATTGCAAGATCGTCTTGGTCATCTCCTCCCTCGGACAGGTCGTCTAGCGTCAATTCTCTATCGCGACTATTTGCTTTGTCTTCATCCGATTCGCCAGATAACTTTTCTAGCCTCAACTGGAGGGAGCGTTCGATGGCTGCAATGCTAGACGAGGCGAGTTTTCGATATGTTGTCATAACGAATCCGATGGCACGACCGGTATTCCCTCCCCTTTCTCCTGATCTATAACCGTGTCGTAGATAACCGTCCAGTAATGTCTGGAATTTGATCGTTTCTCTTGATGGCTTCACCGGAATCCGATGTATGTCTTGCCCTTTAAAAATGAATTGACCATCGGCGTCAGTAACCTCGCTTTTGCGATTTCTCAGAATCAGTTCGCTCACGATTTCTGGATTTAATCTGAGTGTGTGTATCTGTCGGCTTAGATCCGGCCGTACGAGCTCCAAGATCGATATAAATCGATCCACATAACCTTGATGAGGGGTACCACTTAAAAGAAAAAAACTATCGGACATCGGCCGCAGCATTTCTGCCAATTTATAGCGATCTGCTCGATCGCCACTGGCATGTCGGGTGAGCTTGTGGCCTTCGTCGAATACAACGATGTCCCATCCATCGGCCTGCCGAAATATATCCAGGTGATTTTCCCGCTTGGCGAGATCAATGGAGACAATTACATGGTCGTAGCGTTTCCAGTGATCGTGATCGTGAATATTGAAATCACGTCCGTATATCATAAATGTTTGGTCAAACTTGTACTTGAGCTCGTCCTGCCATTGTCGAGTTAGGCCAGCCGGCGAAACTACCAGCACACGACGTGCTTGTCCTTTGCGCTTGAGAGCTGCAAGAAGTAATCCGACCTCGATGGTTTTGCCTAGTCCGACGTCATCGGCTATTAACCAGTTGTAGTTTCCAGAACTCAAAATCCGGTGGACGAGTTGGATCTGATGCGGTAGCGGGTCGACATCCAAGCGATCTAGCGAACCAGTCAGGTGATTCCAGTTTTCGAGTGCGTGTGCCAAAAGTCGAAGCCGGAATCTCTCGGCGTGGTCTTCGATACCCGTTTCGGTACGCTCGTAACGCATTTTCACTGATTTGATTCGACGTAGATTCTCGTATGGCAACCAATCTGAACGTCCGTCTTCGTCGAATTGCACGAGGTACTGATCATGTTGAGCTATTTTGCGTTGGCTAACGATTATTCCCCGTCCTCGCGACTTGCGTGTTGCCGAGATTGGCACATCCTGAACGGTCCAGCCCGATTGAAAACCCGATTCCAAGCTCCCAACATCTATCCACTCTTCCCGATGGTCAGGCCACTTAACTTTGACCTTTAATGAGCTTTTTTCTATGGGTTTTTTCACTACTATCCCCGACGGACTCCTCGTAGTACCGCGCCGCCGAACCCAACATCCTTCAACCGGAAGCCTAACATCTGTGGTCATTGCCGTTTTCCTTTCCCTCGCCATAAGTCTATCTCTGGAACCGAGTGGGCCGCAGTCGCAGTAGTACGTTCAAATACATCGATACCTTTCTCACATTGCTGCGGCTGACTCAAGCCGTAATCCAAAAGTTCGGCATCGAGATTTTGGACTTTCACTGCTATATAGGAGGAGAAATTCATGTAGTAGTCACTGGAGGACCAAGGTGGCAACATAAGCCACTCGTCGACCCAATCGTCATCGATCATCATTTCTGGGGGGTAATCCTTTCGCTCCAGACACACGCGATGCGCTGCTACCCACGTAAAAGCCGTCGCGCCGTTGGCAAGCCTTCTGACTCTGTATCTATAACTATAACGTCCTTTCCACCAGTCCGTTCGCTGTCTCCAAATACTTCGCAACTCTACCATCGCCTTTAGGGTTTCAAGATCCAGTCCTTGCGATGCTATTCTTTTTATCGCGTAAAAGGTACTTGAATGAGAATGATCTGGATGCTCAAACAAATCTATCAAGTAGGTCAGAGTGCTCTCTTGATCATCGCGGCTCGTCAAATAGAGTAAGCTCGCTATGTCCGCTGCCTTATCGCGGGCGCGCCGGGTGCCCTCTTCTTCAGGTTTAATCTCCCATGGTACTTGCCGAGCATTCTCATCAAATTCGGGAATGTCGTCGAAGAAGATATCTGAATCTTCGTTTATCGAATCGTCAGAATCACTGTCTTCAGATCCATCGTCCTCTGTCTCATAGAGCAGATCGTCGTCCAGCCAACTACCATCATCCTCCAACTCCATTGGCTCGACATCGGCGCAGACCATGTCATCTGTCGCCTTCTCAAGGGCATTCCTAGCTTCCTTGTTTTCAGACTCCATCGGAACGACTTCATCTACCGTGGATATCCTCGCTGGTCCGAATTTGTCTTCGCTGGCGGGTATATCTTGTGGCTCATCAGGTTTTGACGGACTCACTTCTTCAGGTACAGAATCACGAACGCCGTCCTTCGTATCTACCCTCCATGCCTTTTCTTTTTTATTGGCTACTGTATTCTCGTCTGCTCCCGTCGTGCCTTCGGTCTCCCACGGATCGAAGACTTTTTCGTCCTCGACTTCAGTCCAATGATGATCTGATGCCTCCCAATATGAATCGGGAGAAGGAATAGGAGGGGACTTCATCAGTTCAGCGGGTTAGCGGTCCAAGCCGCTCCCTGTTCCAAGGCAAGGTTGGATAAGTTGGAAACTTTTGATACGAATGATGCAGTCATGCAATCCTCCGGTTTGCTAAGCGGGCGTCAGGGAACAGCGCAAAGTATAGGTCTTGCGCGGGCGTCAATCCAGAGCCAACGCGCCGCTGCCGATCCAAGCGGTTTGACAGCCGCCCTGCGAATGCGCTCTATTCCCTCTGGTGGAGCCCGCCGAGGCCAAAGACGACATTTCTGTTCGGCATCGGCGGTTAATCGCGCCACTGCAAAAAGGAGCAAGTTTTCTATGGTCAAACCCGCAATACTAGACGCTTTTAAGGGATTCGACTCGCCGACGATTTTCAATGCCATCGTGTTAAAGTGCGGCCTGCCCAACGAAGAGTACACCGACCATCGGATTCGCTATCTGCTGCCGGAATTGGGGCCGGTCATCGGCTATGCAGTGACCGCGGAAGTAACGACCAACGACCCGGACTCGGCGGCAGTCCCTTGGGAAGGGTACTACGAAGCAATCGACGCTATGGCGGGACCTGTATTCGCGGTGATGAAGGACGTGGATTCGCGTCCCGGGCGCGGGGCCAGTTTTGGCGATGGCATGGCGCGGCTACACCAGCGGCTAGGTGCCGTGGGAGCCATTGTCGATGGCACGGTGCGCGACTTGGCGGGAATCCGTCGGGTCGGGCTGCCGATCTTCGCTTGGGGGACGGTGCCAGGGCACGGCGTATTCAACGCGACGCGAGTCAACGCGCCGATTACCGTAGGCTCCGTGCGGATTCGACCGGGAGACCTGATCTTCGGCGACAGCGACGGTTGTGTGCGCATCCCGCTGGAGCATGCCGAGGAAGTGTTGGAATTGGCCGCCGAAGTTCGGGACCAGGAAGCGAAAGTTTTTGCCCTGTACGATTCAGACGACTTTTCCCTCGCCAAGTGGCGAGCATCCCGCGCCTAGGAGGACATCGTGGAAACCGACCCCAAAGAAGAAATCGGCTTTATGACGGTTGATGAGACGGATTTTGCCGCGTTCTCCCTGAGCCAGCAGATCCGCCATCTCGAAGTGGAAGGCTATGTGCTCATGCCGGAGGTGCTCAACGCCGAGCACCTGGCCGCGCTGAAGGCCGAGTTGAAGAACCTGCCAATGACGCACAAGGACTACAGCAAAGCCCAAACCGTCCACCATGAGCCTCAATGCACGAGCCGGTTAGTGGCCGAATTGATCGGCTATCCGCCGATTGCGGAATTCCTCAAAGCGCTGATGGGGCCAGACATCGTGTTTACGCACGGGCTTTTTACGCGTACGCTGTCTGGCTCGCCGGGCATTTCAATGCACACGGACGGCCAACCATTTGGCTCGTCGATCTTTGGCTACGAAGGCTCGTCGCCACGCCTTTTGCGAGTGCTCTACTACCTCGACGACCTGCCGCCCGAGCGCGCCCCCTTCCGGCTCATCCCGCGTTCTCATCTCTCGTTCCACGCCCAAGCCAATCCGTACGTGCGCTATGTCTCGCACCCGCAGGAAATCACGCTCTGCGCCAAGGCCGGTTCGGTAGTAATGATACCGGCCCTCCTCTTCCACGGCACCCATCCCAACAAGGACTCAGCCCCTCGGGAACTGATCCAGTTTGGCTACCGGCCGGCTTGGGCCGGGCCCGTTCAGCCAATGGACGAGTGGGACGCGGAATGGGTGGCAAACGCGCCGGCCGCGGCCAAACCTTTTCTCCAAAGCCGCAACACCACCGGCAAGGCGTGGAAACAAGTCCACAAACCCGAAGGTATGCAGCGCGACGCACCGGGCATCAATCCAGATCGCTGGGGGAACTAAAGGGCACCTGTAAGTCGCAAATACAGCTTGCCCGCCTAGCGCAAAATTGCGACCGTAAGGTTCGCTTTTTTAGAGGAGAATACGCCAATGGAAATGACAAAAAACCAGCGCAAGATAAACTGGTATCGGTGTCCCCTGCCGCGCGAGACGCTCGCCGCGCTCAATCAGCGCAGCAACTTTTGGGGGCTACTGCAAACGCTGGGGCATCTGGGGTTGCTGGCGGCGACGGGCGCGGCCGCTTGGTACGCGGCCGAGCACTTGGCCCTGCCGTGGTTGCTGCTGATCCTCTTCTTCCACGGGACGTTCTACGCCTTTTTGCTCAACGGCTTTCACGAATTGTGTCACTCCACGGTTTTCAAAAGCAAGTTCCTCAACTACTTCTTCCTGCGCGTATTCAGCTTTCTCGGCGGGTACAACCACATCCACTTCTGGACCAGTCACACCGAGCACCACAAATACACTCTGCATCCACCCGACGATCTCGAAGTGGTGCTGCCGACCCGCTTGCGATTGGTGGATTTTCTCAAGAGTGCCATTGTAAATCCGTGGGGCTTTTACGGCCGCTACAAGACGACTTGGCGGCGCGCCCGCGGTACATTAGAGGGCGAATGGGAGTTGGCACTCTTCCCCGAGTCAGAACCAGACAAGCGGCGCCGGCTCATCCGCTGGGACCGCTTCTTGCTGGTGGGGCACGGCCTAATCGCGATAGTATCCTTGTACTTCGGCCTGTGGTTGGTGCCAGTGCTCGTTACGCTGGCTCCGTTCTACGGTGGCTGGTTGCTGTTTTTGTGCAACAACACCCAGCACATCGGCTTACAGGACGACGTGCCGGATTTTCGGCTCTGCACCCGCACGGTCATCTTGAATCCGTTTTTCCGCTTCCTCTACTGGCACATGAACTACCACATTGAACACCACATGTACGCCGGCGTACCGTGCTACCGGCTCGGCAAACTACACGCGGCAATCAAAAGCGACTTGCCGCACTGTCCGCAGGGGCTGTACGAGGCGTGGACGGAGATCGCCACCATCCTCAAGCGGCAAAAGGCCGAGCCAGACTACGAATACGTACCAAAACTGCCCACGCCCGTCGCGGCTTGAGGCGAGCGCGGGCGCTTTCTTGCTGACGCAGTTGGGATACTAAAAGACCTCACCCTCGTACAGTCGGCGCAAAAACTCCTCCAGCGGCCACACGTCTAGGCCGTCGTAGCGATAGACTCGCTCGCCAACATAGACGCCGATCATGCGCTCCACCTCAATGCCCTCTGTCTCGTACAAGGAGCGCATGGACCGCTCCCAGCTCCGGTTCCACTTTTCCGCCAACTTGATTTCCAAACAGACGACGTGCGGCCGCGAAGAAACCGTGCGTTTGCGCGTTTCGATGACAAAGTCGATTTCCGCGCCAGCGGGAGTGCGGTAAAAGGCGATGGGACGGTGCTTGTTGTACACGTGATTATAGACGCGCAATTCGTGATAGACCAAAGTCTCTAGGGCCGCGCCCAGCCACAGGCGATCCGGCGGGTCATAGGCGAGGCCAGCGGCGGCCCGGGCCACCCCAGCGTCGAACCAGTAGAATTTAGGCCGAGCCTTTTCCCGCACTTTGAGCTGAGGGCGGTAGGCCGGCAAGAAGTGGCCGAGCAAGGTATCTTGGAGGACAGCGAAATATCCATCAACACTGCTGCGCGGAATGGCGGCATCGCGGGCGATGTTTAGGCCGTTGACGACTTGGGCGTTAAGTAGACCAGCGACTTCTAGAAAGCGGAGAAAAGGGGGTAGCCGGCGCACCAAACCCTCCTCGCTGATTTCTTCCTTTATATACGTGTGAACGTAAGCCTGTAGCAGGTCGGCGGTGTACCGTCGGTCCGCTTGCACGAGAGGCAAAAGGCCCCATTGCAGGGAGAACTCAGCGTCAAAATCGGCGCCCAACTCCGGCCGGGAAAACGGAGCCATAAAGCGAGTCAACGCACGTCCACCAAGGAGGTTGACGCCGCCGCGCCGCAATGTGCGTGCCGATGAACCACACAGGGCAAAACGCCAACGCCGCGTTTCTAGCAGGCGATGCACCTCGTCTAAGAGGGCGGGTACTTTCTGGATTTCGTCGAGTACGACCCACGAATCCGCCACCCTATCGCCGACTAGTGCCTCTAGGTCATGGGGGTTACTTGATAACTGTAGATAAAGAGCCGCATCGAGCAAATCAAAGAAGGCGGCCTTGGGCAAGACTTGGCGCAGCCAAGTGCTTTTGCCCACCCCGCGCGGACCAAAAAGAAAAAAGGAGCACTCGGGCAATTCAAGCAGACGCTGCCTTGAGGAATTTTGCATATTGCAAATGTACGGAACAACCGTAAAAAAACAACGAAAATGTACGGAACAACCGTAAAAACATCGCATCTTTGGTGCGGGCGCAAGCAAATCATCCCATATCTGTGTCCATTCTCAATTCCACGGCAGGCCGTACGAGGGCTTATTGACGAAACGCTCCATCCCCAAGTCGAGCCGAATCGCCGACCCAGGCTGAAGGCAGACAGTGAAATGGCCGCCCTGCACGGTGGCCGTTTTGTCCTCTAACTGCTCCTGCACGATCTGCTGATAGTGATCGGCGTGCGTGTGCCCAGCACCGGCTTCTTCAGCCGAGATGGGCCGACGCTGCTGATAGGCCACGCGGGTGAAGTTGTGCTCGCCAAAAGCACCGGCCTGGAGCAAAACCTCCCGCTCTTCCGTCGGATGCAGATTGACCAAGTGCAGAACGGCTCGCTCGTCTGCCAGCGATTCCACCAAGGCGGCCACGTCTAGCGGCAAGCCTGGCCGGCGGCGTTGCGGATCGAAATAGCGCAGGCGGGCCATGAGCAGGCCGCCGTTGTACATGAAGAGCGGCGCACCCATCGTCAGTTGCACCAAACCCTCGACCGTGATGGGATTGCGCACTTGCAGGTACCAGTCGCCATACGTAGCGGGGTCTTGCTGGTCGTCGCGCATGAAGGCCAAGCGCTGATGTACTTGCGCGTGATTGTGCCGCAGGATGTCCACCGGGTACTCTGGGTATTCGCCTTCGAGATACGCGGTCCAAGCGGCCTCGTGGCCACCGCCGTGCTTGGAAAAGTGCGAGCTTACCTGCCGCCAGTTATCGCTGTCGTGGTTGCGCTGCTGTTTGAGCCGCGCCAGGTCCTCTTGCTGCATGCTCATGCACCAGAGATGCGTCGTGGGATGAGCTTGCATGGGGCTGTACCCGTCCCAGCCTTTGTCGTGGTAGAAGTGCGGCGCAAACAGCGTCTGCCCCCGCCTTTCCCCCTGCTGCATCAGCACGTCGATCTGCGAGCGCGGAAAGTCCAGGTAGCGCAAGTCGCCAGAGAGCAAAGCCGCGTTTTCCGCGGCCGCAATGCAGGCGTCGCTCAAATGGTGCCAGCCGTGTGGCCACGTCCAGCCGTAGTAGCCGCCGTACCACTTGCCGTTCATATATTCGCCGATCTGCCCCGAAAGGCCGACGTTGTCGGGCAGGATGCCGTTGTTTTGCCGGGTGCGCTCGATCCACGCGTTGGTGTATTCCTCAACCCAAGCTCGGTACTTATCGTCGCCGCTGCACAGATAGGCGTTGGTCACCATGCTAGTCGCGGCGAGGTTACAGGCCACGTCGCCGCGACTCATGCGCTCGACGAGGGTTTGGCCCATCTTCTCTTCCATGCCCGGCTTTTGCAAATCCTCGACCGTCTCAATGCCGGGAATGTCGTGAAAGGGCAAGGGCCAAGGTTTCCACTGAGCGTAGCGATAGACCGTGTAGTGTTTGGCAAAATTGCGGTGCGCTGGTCCCATACTGCCGTTGTGGGCGCAGCGGATGAGCTTTTTCTCGGCGTCGTAATTAGGGGCTTGGGGGTCTTCGTTGAGATAAAATCCCGCATAGCGCTTGGCGCGCTCGACGTTCTTTTGGTGCGTTGGGTCGGCGAGACATAGCAGATAAAAAAACAAGTACCCCTCGCCTTGGTGCATCCAGTCGTAGCCTTGCTCGTATTCTTTGACGACCATGGGGTGGCCGTGGCCGGTGTCGTACCGAGCGAATTGTCGGGTGATGCCCTCCCAAGTGCGGTGGGAATATTCGAGCACGTGCGCGCCGCCACCCATCAAGTAAAAGAGCGGCCAGTTGTGGAAGCTCTCGTACGCGTCATCAAGGCCGTCAATGCTGCTGAAATCGTCTGTGGTTGGCCACAGCACCGAGCCATCCGGGCGCACGTAGCGCTCCATGAGCGGATGGACGGAGGCGTCCATCAGGTCGATTAAGCTGCGTTCGAGAACGGCCCATTGGGGCGGCTCGACAAACGGTATGTTCCCTTCGACTCTTACCATTTTTCTCCTCCTCATGTGTTGTGAACGAGGGCCTCTACCTGTTCAATTTGCGCGGCGTATTCTCGATTAGTCGCAACAATCGCTATCCAGCGTTTTCAACCGGCTGGTGGAAGTAGTAGCAAAGGCCGCGCCGTACCACTTTGCGGTTTGGTCGAGGATGTCCTCGGCACACGGAAAATCGGCTTCGTATCGTTTTTCTGTCATGTCTTATCCTTCCGCTCTAATAAAAAGCAAAATGAAATGCTCCCAAAACATCCGCAAAATCCTCGGCGGCAACATCCTCAGAGTGGCCTGGGAAGTGTTGGGAGCGTAAACGGCCTAGACGATCTGTTCGGTGGGCGCATTGGGCATGCCCGGATGCGAGCCGCCGGCGTTCTTGGCGAGGTTGCCGCCATCTAGCGGCAGCATGGCACCGGTGATCCAAGCCGAAGCGTCCGAGGCGAGGAAAATCGCCGCGCCCTTGATGTCGTTGGAATCGCCGAGGCGGCCCATAGGGAGGCCGCGCAAATAGGTTTCGCCCAGTGCGGGATCCGCGGCGATGCGTTCCTTTAGGTCGGCGTTCATTAGCTGAGCGCAGACAATGGCGTTGACGCGCACGCCCTTGGCGGCCCACTCCGTGCTCAGCTCGCGGGTCATCTGCGCGGCCGCACCCATGCCCATGCTGTACGAGAGGTGACTGCGACCGAGCGCGTTGATGCCGGCGATCGACACGAGGTTGATGATGCTGCCGCCATGGCCCGAAGCCATCATGCGCCGACCTGCTTCTTGGCAACAGACCAAGCGACCGACGACGAGATTTTGCAGGGTAAACTCGACCTCCTCGGGCGTCAGGTCGAGCGGGGTGTTGCGCCGCGCATTGCCGGCGACATTGCCGACGATGTCGATGCGTCCGTATTCTGTATCGATTAATGCAAACATGGTGCGAATCTGATCGGGTTGCGACATGTCGCACGTCACCGGCAGGACGCGGCGATTCAAGGCTTCCATTTCGCGGGCCACCGTGGCCAAACCGTCGGCGTTGATGTCGGCCAAAACGAGGTCAGCTCCGGCTTCGGCAAAGCCGGTGGCCATGGCTTTGCCGAGGCCGCTAGCCGCACCAGAGACCAAGGCGACGCGGTTGGACAGATCGAAAATCGGATGGGACATGACAGCCTCCTGCTTTTATTTGGCTCAGAACATAGGGGCACGGCTAGCAGCGGCCAAGCCCGGCGGAAGCTTGCGGCAATTTGTTCGCCCGCTCTATATTTGCTGCCGCAATTTTCGCCGCAGCAAACTGGCGCACTAGGCGGAGTCGAGGAATCGGAAATCGCATCAAAGCCATACTTTTCAAGACGCCAAACACCCAATCGGCGCAAGCACTTCGACCACGAGCAGATTAGCTAACCACAAGGAGAACTTCGATGGTACACAAAATCCACAAAATCGCGGTTGTAACCGACGACATCGAAGGAGCCGTAGCGTTCTACACGCAGAAACTAGGGCTGACCGTGGTAGAGCGCTTTCACAACGACGACGACGAGGATTATGTCTTCCTCGACGCCGGCGGTATCCTATTGGAACTCATGCCGCAAAAGACTATGGGGCAGGCCCCTGGTTTCCACCACATCTCCTTTGAGGTCGATAGCGTCGATGACAGCGCACAGGCGTTGCACGACAAGGGGATCGCCATCGCCAAAGAGCCTTTTGATGTGGGCGGAGGAACCGGCATTCGGCTCGCTTTTTTCGAGGGGCCGAACCAACTGAACCTGCAACTTTTTCACCGCGAAAAATGAGCATCTGAAAAATCTCTATTTGCAGTACCTCGGCGGCGATCTAAGCCAACGCTAACAGAAAGGACCATCCTTATGGCATCTGTGCAAATCACCTTTATCGGCCACGCTTCTTTCCGCTTTGAGTCCGACAAAGGCTCCGTCACTTACTTCGACCCTTGGCTCGACAACAATCCCACCGCCAAGATGAAGCTCAGCCAAGTCAAAGAAGCCGACATCGTCATCGCCACCCACGGCCACAGCGACCACATCGGCGACTCGTATGCGATCTGCAAGCGCACCAAGGCCAAGTTCATCGGCAACTACGAGCTGTGCTCGGTCGCCGAGGCCGTGCATGGGCTCAAGATGGGCTCGCGGGCGCTGTCGATGAATCCCGGCGGCACCGTCAAGGTCAAAGACGCCGCGATCACCATGGTGCAGGGCCACCACTCGCAGTCACTATCGTCGCACGTCATCGGCGGCGAGTTGCCGGCGGGATTGCTCTTCCATCCCGACAGCGCGGTCAATGGCTTCGTCGTGGCGTACAAAAATGGCATCTCCATATACGACACGGGCGACACCTGTCTGTTCAGCGATATGCAGCTCATCGGCCAGATGTACGGACCGCAGATCGCGATTATGCCAGTGGGCGGACAGTACACCATGGGGATCCGCGAGGCCGCGCGGGCGGCAAGTCTGATCCGCCCCGATATCGTCATTCCCTGCCACTACGGGCCGATTGTGAATCAGCCAGCCGACATCGGCGCGTTGAGCGAAGCGGTACAATTCCTCTCGCCGAACACGAAAGTAGTAGAAATGCTGCCGGGGCAGACGTTGACCTATACGGCGAGTACCTATCGGGTTGGTCGCCAAGGTGCTCGGCGCAAGCAGTAGATCGATGTTTTCCCAAAGTCCACAAAGTAAGCGATTACCCCGCAACCATAAGGAATGCCGCCATGCCGGTCCCTGAAGCCCCCATCGGGCCCAATGATGCGATTAAAGTCACCAAGATCGAAGCGTTTGTTCTCAAAAACTCCTGGGTCTTCGTCAAGATCTCGACGGACGCGGGCATCACCGGTTGGGGCGAGATGCTCAAGGACGACGCCCGGGCCTGTGCCGCCGGCGCACTCGAAGTCGCCGACTATCTGGTGGGCAAGGATCCCCGTCCGGTCACTCACCACTGGCAGGCCATTCATCGCGGCGCCTTCTATCGCGGCGGCCCAATCAAAACAGCGATTTCCTCCGGCATTGACATGGCCCTTTGGGACATCACCGGCAAGTGCTATGGCGTACCCGTGTACAAACTGCTCGGCGGCCCCACGCGCGAGCGGATTCGGGTTTACGGCAAAGTGAGCGAGGAAACCGGCGTCAACGCCATGAAGGTGGGGCCGGGCACGTCGCGGGCACCCTTCAAATACATTGAAGGGCAGAGATTCGTCGATGAGGTCGTCGAGCGTTTCAAGGCACTTCGCGCACAACACGGCCCGGGCGTCGATATTGCCATTGACTTTCACGGTGCCGTGCAACCTCCCACCGCCATGCTGCTCATCAAAGCGCTCGAACCGTATCATCCGTGGTTCTACGAGGAAATCGCGCAGGCCCTCAACGTCGATGTCATGGCCGAACTCGCCGAAAAGACTCACATCCCCATTGCCACTGGCGAGCGCATTTTTACCAAGTGGGGGTTCAAGGAGATTCTCGAAAAGCGCGCCGCCCACATCCTCCAGCCGGACATTTGCTATGCCGGCGGCATCACCGAATTGAAGATCATCGCCGGCATGGCCGAGGCCTACTACTCGCCGCTGGCCCCGCACAATCCCCAAGGGCCCTGTTCGCTCGCCGCGAGTCTGCAGGTCGCCGCTTCCATTCCCAACTTTCTCATCCAAGAGCGCGGCGACAACGAATACGCGGACCTGCTCGCCAAACCCTTGCCGTCCGTCGCCAACGGCCACCGCCCCCTACCCACGGATCCCGGCCTCGGCATCACCATCGACGAAGACAAGCTCATGGACCAAGTCGGCGAACCGAGTCCCTATCGCGTTCGCTTTGATCCCGACGACGGAGCGGTCGTGGACTGGTAGGCTGGCGAGAAGGCACACCAACCGGAGGAACACTATGGCACAGATAACTGAAAACGCAGCACTCACAACCGAGAACGGCGTGTTTCACAGTAAAGAGGGCTTTGTGAGTGGCACACCCATTTTCGTGGGGACCCGCGTACCAATAAAGAACCTATTTGATTATCTGGCGGGAGGGCACAGTCTGGACGAATTTCTGGACGACTTCCCGAGTGTAAGCAGTGAACAGGCAATAAGGACGATTGATATGGCGAGGGAAGCCTTGGAGAGTATTGCTTATGAGACTACTGCTCGATGAATCCGTGCCAATGCAACTAAGAAGTCTGTTCGTCGATCATGATGTTTCGACAGTAAGACACATGGGCTGGAGCAGCAAGAGTAATGGCGAACTCTTGGCACTGGTCCGAGACGAATTCGACGCCTTCATCACGCTCGACCGGAATCTGGAATATCAACAGAATATAACTGAACGGGATATTCCAATCATCGTACTCATCGCAAGAAGAAATCGCATAGATTACCTAGAGCCTCTAGTTCCCCGAGTACTGGAAGCCTTGCAGAACTTGCAACGCGGGCAGGTCGTCCACATCGGAGCATCGTAACACGACTACTGTGGGAAGAGGAATCTCTTTTTTAAATTGAGCCACTTAGTCCGAAAGATCTGGAATAATATTTTTTCGATCTTTCAAATCACTCTTATCGTCCTGCTCCTCTCCTTGGTGGGAATTTTTGTAGTCGTCATGTACTGTGAAAATCCCAATTGGATTTTCAACCTTTTAGGAATAGCTAAGAGCGGGGAACCAAAATACGAGGCTCTGAAATTTCTGGGCATAGGCATGGGTGGCGTATTAGTCGCCCTGCAAGCCCTGATGTCTTACAAACGCGCTAAGGCGATGGAGGATACCGCGCAAGCGCAGGCCGACGCTGTACTGAAAACCGAGCAGGGCCAGCGGCAGGATCGTCTGAAAAATGCCATTGAACACTTGGGGCATGAATCGGACTCTGTACGTCTAGGCGGAGCCTACGAACTCTTCCATCTGATAGAAGCCGCCGAAAACGAAGAATTGCGTCCAATGGTGTTCGAGGCAGGCGAACGGTTCGATACACATCTGGATCGGCTGAAAAAGGATAGGAGGTCAAGATGACACCACTCGCAGAGAGAATGAATAAGCTGCCTGAGGTACGTCGGCAGAAGGTGGAGGAACGGGCCAAGGCACTGATCGCCGAAGAGATGTCACTACAGGACTTGCGCAAGGCCCGAAAACAGACGCAGGCGCGTATAGCCCAGCAACTTGGAATTAATCAAGAAAATGTATCCCGCATCGAAAAGCGTAGCGATCTGATGCTATCCACGCTCAGCGGCTACGTCGAAGCGATGGGTGGAAAGTTGAGCTTGGTTGTAGAATTTCCCGACCGTCCGCCCATCACCCTGACTAGTATTGCAACCTTGGACAAAGAAACCTCTCCGGCAAAGCCATAATCCTCCTTTGCCGGGTGGCGCAGAAATCCTCGCCTCAGATCTTCACCGTCCGCTGCCCCTTCCCAGCTCTCAACACAGCCGTCGCAACCTCCAAGGCGGCGATCCCATCTTCCCCAGTCACTAAAGGCTGGTCGCCGTTGGCAAAGCACTTGACCACGTGTTTGGCCTGTTCGGCGAACATGTCCTTGAGCGGATAGGAGTACACCTGTTCGCGGCCTTTGCCCGTCTTGAGCGTAAAGGCACCGCTTCTTTGCGGGTTGAAACGCGCCGGGGCCTTTTGCGCGGTCATGCCGAATTGCAGCGTGCCAGCCGGGCCAATCACGTCGTTGAGGCTCGCCACGGACGCGCCAGCGGCCACGCCCCACGACCAGATCAAGGAGTGCTGGTCGCCGCTGGCAAAGTTGATGATGACGCTGGCGGTGTCAGCGCCGACGCTGGTGGGATCAAATTGCCGGGAAGAGGCTTGCGCCGAAGCGGCGGGGCCGAAAATCTGCAAGGCGAAATCGTAGTTGTGTACGGCACCGTCCATCAGCGGGCCACCGCCTTTGTTCTCGTCGCGGAACCACGGGCGGGCCGGGCGGCCTCCCGCAGCAAAGCGCCAGATGACCGGCGAGCCAAGGGCACCGGATTGGACGATCTCCTTCAGCTTGCCCCACTGCGCGTCAAAGCGGCGCACAAAGCCAATGGTCAGCCGCACGTCGGCTTGGGCACAGGCACTGGCCATGCGCCGCGCATCAGCCATCTTCAGCGCCATGGGCTTCTCGCAGAACACGTGCTTGCCAGCTTTGGCTGCAGCGATGACCGGCGCGGGGTGCTGAAAGGTCGGGGTGCAGACCCACACCGCGTCGATTTCGGGCAAATCGAGCAGCGCTCGGAAGTCCGCGAAGTGGTGTTCAGCTCCAAAGTCGCGGGCGAAAGCCGCGGCCGCATCGGCGACGACATCCGCGGCCGCGACAATGCGCACACCCCGGATTTGGGACAAGCATCTGGCGTGATGACGGGCAATGCCGCCACAGCCGATAAAACCGATATTCAGCATGATTTTCTCCTATTGGCACGTAGGTGATTACGCAAGCAAAGTAAGGGCGTACCCGCAAATCTCCAAAAGAGACAACTTATTGTCAAACAAAATGTTACAACGTCTATAGTCGCTCGGCTTACCTTGACTTTTCCCCAGCTCAAGTATAGCTTTTTTTGATTCTTTTCTCTATGAGAAAGGCAAGCAAAAGGTCGTGCAGACCTCATTTCGCATACTACTAGTTGTACTAGCGTCGTTGCTCTTGGCTGCTCCCGCGCTCCGCGCACAACCTTTCATGGAGCCAAGCGAGTTGCGCCGAGGCATGAGTGGCTTTGGACTGACGACCTTCCAAGGCACCGAGATCGATACCTTTCAAGTCGAAATTTTGGGGGTGCTAAAAGGGGCCTTGGGGCCGCGCGTGGACATGATCCTCGTGCGCCTGTCTGGCGGTCCATTGGCACACACGGGTCTCATAAGGGGCATGAGCGGCAGCCCGGTGTACATCGACGGGCGGCTCATCGGCGCCATAGCCTATGGCTGGTACTTTTCCAAGGAGCCCATCGGCGGCATCACCCCCATCGCCCACATGCTCGACGTCGCCACGCGCGAACATCTCGCGCCAAGCCAGTACGGAAAAGTCTTAGAGCTAGATGAAGAGGCCACCGGCCTGCTCGGTGGCGAGGGCGTCAGCACCTTAGCACCGCTGGGGCTGCCCATAGCCGTTGCTGGCTTCAGTCCGCGGGGGCGGCAAGTGTTGCGGGACGCGCTGACCCTGCCGGGCATTCAGCTTTTGGACCGCCCGGCAGGGCAAGTGCTGGCCGCCCAAGAGGTCCCCATCGCGCCTGGCGCCTCGCTGGCCGTGCAACTGATCCGCGGCGATTACAGCGCGGCGGCAATCGGCACCCTTACTTGGGTCGGAGACGGGCGTTTCGTCGGCTTTGGCCATCCGCTGTTTTTGCTGGGGGCCACCAACCTGCCCGCCACCGGTGCCTATATCCACCAAGTCATTCCCATTCAGACCGCCTCCTTCAAACTGGGGACGCCAACCGGCGCAATAGGGGCGGTGCGCCAAGACCGCTTGCCCGCGATTGCCGGGACGCTGGGCGAAGCACCGGACATGCTGCCCGTGCGGGTCGTCTTGCGGTCGGCGGCTGGCGATAACACCTTCCGCTGCGAGGTTCTGCGCCACCCCGAACTCAGCGCAGCCCTCGTCCGCGCGGTTTTGTTCAACGCGCTCGAAACGACGGAAAAGCTCTTTGGCAACGCCACGCTACGGGTGCGCAGCCACATCGCCCTAGCCGATGGCCGCGTGGTTGAGCGCGAGCAAATATACAGCAGTGAAATCGCACTGATCAGCGCGACGCTAGAGGCCGTGCAGCCGATTCGTGTGTTGCTCAACAATTCCTTCGCCGGGCTGGCTTTAGACTCGCTGCATTTTGACCTAAAAATCAGCGAAACCCTCGCCCAAGCCCGCATCGCAGGCCTGCGGCTGTCGCCGCCCGAACCCAAGGCTGGGCAGCGAGTTGCGCTACAAGCGACCTTGCAACCCTATCGCGCCGCGCCGGTTATAGAGCACCTAGCGCTGGAATTGCCCGCGCATCTCGAACCTGGCCCCTTCGTCGTGCGCGTCGGCAGCGGTGTGGCCAGCACGAGTTGGGAAGCGGCGCGCCAGCCCGATGCGTTTGTGCCGCGCAATGCCGCCGACTTGCTCGCATTGCTCGAGCGCACGGGTGCGGCCGACGAACTGGTCGTCGAAGTGTTTCGCGCGGACCCGGGCTTTACGGTGAACGGCCGCGAGTTGCCCGGGCTGCCTCCCTCGGCATTGGCCGTGCTGAATGCGGACCGTTCGGCCGGGCATCTCGGGCCGGTCCAAGGCGAGGTCGTCCTCCGCCACACTATAACCACTGACTACGTCATCTCCGGCGAGCAAAGCCTCGACATGACCTTGAGAAAGCCCTGATCTAAATGATGCGTCCAACCCGAGCTTTGTTTTTGTTTTTTTGGTTACTGTCGGCAGCCAGCGCGACCGAAGCGGGGCGCGCCAAGACTTGGCAGCAGTACGCGTACGACGACTTTGCCGCAGGCGAGAGCGAAGGCATCTCTATTGCCGCAGACGGCGCGTTGGAGTTAGCTCCCGCGCTCGTCGAGCTAGCCTCATTAGAAGCCGAGCGGGTCTGGTCCATGGCACCCAACCCCAAGGGGGGTCTCTACGTGGGTACCGGCGATTCGGGCCGGCTCTTTGTCATCGATGACGCGGGGCAAGCCACGCTGCGGTTCGATTCGCCCGAACTCGTCCTGCACACCCTGATCACCGGCCCTGATGGGCGGCTCTACGCAGGATCAGCCCCCGACGGCCTAATCTACGCGCTCAATGACAAGGGACCGGCGGAAACCTTGCTCCAGACCGGCAGCCATTACGTGTGGGACTTTGCCTTAGTTGATGATCAACTCTACGCGGCCACCGGCGAACCCGGCCGAATACTCAAAATCGCCAAAGATGGGTCGCACGAAGTCTTCTTTGCGCCGGAAGATCGCCACGTTATAACGCTGCTCGCCCACAACGACCGCTTGTACGCTGGCACGTCCGGCAAGGGCCGCATCTACGAGATCGATGGCGAGGGCCGCGGGCGGCTGCTCTTTGAAAGCGAGCAAGAAGAAATCCACAACTTGGTGGCCGGTGCCAACGGAGCGATCTTCGCCAGTGCAATTCCCGCGCCGAGCAAAGGCGAAAACTCCCCCCAGACCCCAGCGGCCGTGTACCGCGTCGGAGCGGAGGGAGCGGTCTATCCCATCTGGGCGGATGCCGAAGTCCAGCTCGTCAATCTCGTTGCAGCCGGCGAACACCTGCTGCTCAGCACCTCCGACCCAGCGCGGCTTTTGCGCCTCAGCACCGATGGTCGGCAGTCGTTGGTCGTGCAGTTCGAGAGCCTCGTCCCCAGCCGCCTCTTGTTAGGGCCAGATGGCGCACTGCACTTGGGCGGAGCGCAAAACGCCGCCGTCGCCATCCTGCCCGAGCAGGGCGGCCGCAAGGGGTACTTTGAATCAGCGGTCGAGGATTTTGCCATCCACGCGCGGTGGGGGGTGCTCGAATGGCGCGGTAGTCAACCCCCAGATACCCGCACAACCGTGCAGACGCGCACCGGCAACAGCGAAGAGCCAGACAAAACTTGGAGCGCGTGGTCTGAGCCGCTGACCGAGAGCGGCCAAACCATCGCCAGCCCCCCCGCTCGCTTTATCCAGTATCGGGTCGAGATGGAGGCCAAACGCGACGGAGTCACGCCCCGGCTCAGTTCGATCGAAGTCCACGGCGTCCAAGTCAACCTCAAACCCCGCATTACCGAACTGCAAACCTTCCCCTTCCGACCGCAGCAATCCGGTAACGGCGGTCAGTCCCAAGGCGCACCTCAAGCTGGCCCGGGGCGGCGCAACAACCGGCCTCCCCAAACGAAAAGCCTGCGTCTAGTGCGCTGGCAAGCCCACGATCCCAACGAGGACGAGTTGGTTTACGACCTCTATCTCAAGGGCGAGGATCAACGAGCGTGGAAGTTGGTCGAAGAGAACATCGCGCAAACTTCGGTTCTCTGGGATACCGAATCCATGCCCGAAGGCCGGACCCAGCTCAAGCTGGTAGCCTCCGATCACATGGACAATTCAGCGACCGAACGCCTGCGCGACGAGCGCGAAAGTGCGCCCTTCGCCATTGACAACAGCCCGCCAACCGTGGTACTCGACGCGCAGATCAGCGCCGATGGTGCCGTCGTCGAAGTGGCGATTAGCGACCGCATCTCAGCGGTGCAAAAAGCCTATTACACCATTGACTACGACGAGCGACAGCATCCCATCGCGCCGTTAGACGGCGTTTTCGACAGCCGCAGCGAAAAGGCGCGCTTTGCCGTTGAAGGGCTGGCGGCGGGAGAGCACGTCATTGTCGTGCGGGCCATCGACGCCCTCGACAACATCGGCGTCCGGCAAATCGTCGTCCAAGTCGAGTGAACCAGCCGGCGCAATACATGCGTCGCGCCTTGCGGTTGGCGCAGCGAGGGCGCGGCAAAGTAAGCCCCAATCCCATGGTCGGCGCGGTGGTGGTGCGCGGGGACTGCATCGTCGGCGAAGGAACGCACCTCAAGGTCGGCGGACCGCACGCCGAGGTCCACGCCCTGCGCCGGGCTGGCGACGAGGCGCGGGGGGCCGATCTCTATGTCACGCTGGAGCCGTGCTCCTTCCACGGCCGCACCCCGCCCTGCACCGAAGCGGTGCTGCGCGCTGGCATTAAACGGCTCTACTGCGCGATGGAAGATCCCGATGAGCGCGTGGCCGGGCGGGGGATTGCCGCACTGCGCGAGCAGGGCGTCGCCATTGATCTCGGGCTTTGCGCCGAAGAGGCACGCCGTCTCAATGCAGCCTACATCAAACACCGCACCCAAAACCTGCCCTTGGTCCTGCTCAAGCTGGCGCAGACCCTCGACGGCCGCATTGCGGCACGCAGCGGCGACGCACGTTGGATCACCGGCGATCAAGCACGCCGCCACGTCCATCGCTGGCGCTCTTGGGTCGACGCGGTGGCCGTGGGCGCAGGCACCGTGCAAGCCGACGATCCCCGGCTGACGGTGCGCCACGTACCCGGGCGCGACCCGCGGCCCATCGTCATAGACGGGCGTTTGCGCACCGCGCCCGAAGCGCACGTCTATCAGCGGCCCGGTGCCGTACTCGTCACGGCAGAGGAGACGACCGCCGACAAGCGCCGGGCCTATGCAGCCAAAGGGGCCGAGGTTTGGACTTTTCCGGCGTCTGCCGGACGCATCGACCTGCGCTTGCCTCTTGCTCGCATGGCGCAAGAGGGCATGACCAGCGTCATCATCGAAGGCGGCGGTCAGCTAGCTGCGAGCGCACTCGGCGACCGCGTCGTCGACCAAGTCCTGATCTACATCGCGCCGCGACTGATGGGCGAGGGGGTCGCTGCCATCGGCGACTTGGGAGTCGAGCGCACAGCCGAGGCCATTCGCCTGGCGTCCAGCCGCACCCAGCGGCTAGGCCCGGACCTGCTTTACACGGCTGAGGTACAATACACTTGTTCACCGGACTCATAGAGGAACTCGGGCGCGTGCGCGGGCGCGTACGCCGAGGCGCGTTTCAGCAGTTGGAGATTGCGGCCGAGCGCATTCTCGGCGACTTGCAGGAGGGAGACAGCGTCAACATCGACGGGGTTTGCCAGACGGTGGTGGCCATAGGCGAGCGCGGCTTTGCGGTCGAAACCGTCGCTGAAACGCTCGGCCGCACGACCTTGGGCGTCCTCGCTATCGGACAAGCGGTCAACCTAGAGCGCGCCCTCCGCACCGATCAGCGGCTCGGCGGCCACCTCGTCTTGGGGCACGTCGATGGCATCGCCCGCATTCGCCGGCGCACGGAGCGCGACGGGGAGCATCGCTTTGAGATCGAGCCGCCGCCCGCCTTCGCCCGCTACATCGCCGCCAAAGGCTCGGTGGCCCTCGACGGCATCAGCCTGACGGTGGCCGAGGTCAGCGGCGACGCCTTTACGATTGCGGTCATTCCGCATACATTTGACAATACGACGCTTAGCCACCGGCACCCCGGTGATTCCGTCAACCTCGAAGTCGATGTGATTGCCCGTTATGTCGAGCGTTTGCTCGGCGGACCACCCCAAGTCAGCTTCGAGGACTTGCGCGATATGGGATACTGAGCAATGCACGATTTCAATACCATTGAAGAGATCGTCAAGGACCTGAAGAACGGTCGCATGGTCGTGCTGGTCGACGAGTGCGAAGCCGTGGGCGAGGGCGTACTGGTGATGCTCGCCGAGCGAGCCACCGCCGCCTCGGTCAACTTCACGACGCGCTGCACCAGCAGCCCGCCCGTAGTCGCCGCCCCTGAAGAACACCTCAAGGCTCTTGAACTACACATGCACATTTCCAAGGCCCACGAGCCGATGGAGGCCTCGATCCTGGTCTCGGTCAATGCCCGCGCCATTGCGGGCACCGGCGTCTCGGCTCAAGATCGCGCCACGACGATCCGCAAACTAGCCGATCCTGACAGTAAGCCCGAAGACTTTGTCCAGCCCGGGTACGTAACGCCGCTCCAAGCCCAACCGGGTGGGGTGTTGCGCCGCGCCGGCCACACTGAAGCCGCCGTCGATCTAGCGCAGATGGCCGACGGCCAGCCCGTGGCCTTGATCGCCGCTATCCTCGACGAAGGGGGTGCGCTGGCCGACGCGCCTTATCTGCTCAACTTCGCCCGCGAACACGAGCTCAAGATTACCACCATCCACGATCTGATTGCCCACCGCCGTCGCACCGAGAAACTGATTCATCTGGAGGCTCAGTCGCCCATGCCAACCCGCTACGGCGAATTCACGGCCTATGCGTACCGCAGCTTGGTCGACGACAATCCGTACCTCGCCCTCGTGTACGGCGAGATCGCCGCTGGCCGCGACACCTTGGTGCGCATGCATTCGGGTTGCCTGACCGGCGACGCGCTTGGCTCGCTGCTGTGCGACTGCGGCGAACAACTAGCGCAATCCATGCAGCTCATTGCCGCAGAGGGGTGTGGCGTCATCGTCTATATTCAGCATCACGAAGGGCGCGGCATCGGCATTTTGCACAAGCTCAAGGCATACGAACTCCAACAGCAACAGGGCCTCGACACCATTGAAGCCAACCAGGCCCTCGGCCACCCCATGGACTCGCGCGACTACGGCATCGGTGCCCAAGTGCTTTACGATCTGGGATTGCGCCGAGTGCGCTTTCTGACCAACAATCCCAAGAAGCGGGTCGGCTTGGAGGCCTACGGCTTGACCGTCGTCGAGCAAGTGCCCATTGAGGCCGCTCCCAACCCGCACAATATCCGCTACCTAACAACCAAGCGCGACAAGATGGGCCACGCCCTCTTGCTCAAGCGCGCAGCCGCCGAGGACGAAAAGCATGCCAAAAGTGCATGAAGGACAGCTCGACGCCCGAGGCCGCAAGTTCGGCATTGCGGTCAGCCGCTTCAACGACTTGGTGACCACCCGGCTCCTCGACGGCGCATTGGACTGCATTCAGCGACACGGCGGCGACGGCAGCGACATAGAGATTGCCTGGGTCCCCGGTGCTTTTGAGTTGCCCATGGCCGCCAAGAAGCTAGCCGACACAGGTCGCTTTGACGTCGTCATTTGCTTGGGAGCTATCGTCCGCAGCGATACGCCCCACTTCGACTATGTGGCCAGCGAGTCGGCTAAGGGCATTGCTCGCGTCGGCCTCGACAGCGGTATTCCGGTGATCTTTGGCGTCATCACCGCTGACACGGTCGAGCAGGCCGTGCAGCGCGCGGGCGTCAAGGCCGGCAATCGCGGCTGGGACGCCGCCCTCAACGCGGTTGAAATGGCCAGCTTGATGGCCGAGTTAGGATGAACGGCGAGGACGATTTTTTTGGCGATGGGACCTCGGCCGACGAGGCACCTCCCAACAATCGCCACGGTGCCCGCCAAGTGGCCTTGCAAGCCCTGTACTGGCAACAGAGTGCAGCAACCGACTCCCTCGGCGCGCTGGATCAGCTTTGTGCGCGCTTTAGTCTGGCGCAAGAGGTGCAGTCCTTTGCGGCCGAACTCTTGCAGCGCACAGCCGAGCACGCCGACGAGTTAGACGCGCTGGCCGCGGCCCGGGTCCAGCACTGGCGCTGGGAGCGCATCGCCCGCATCGATCGCTTGATTTTGCGCTTGGCCTTGGCCGAGATGCTCTTTATTGAGGAAATTCCAGTCCGGGTCTCCATTTTTGAAGCGGTCGAGCTAGCCAAGTCCTATAGCACCGATAAGTCCTATGCTTTCGTCAATGGCGTCCTCGACGGCGTCGCGCACCAGAAGGGGCTCAGCGTCTGAGTTGACCGTGTGTCGAGGCCGCGGCGTGGTACTAGTTAAGAGGATTTAGTATGCTCAATTCGCTCGTAAAAAAATTCCTTGGCTCGCAGGCGACGCGCCAGTTCAAGCGCACGTTGCCACAAGTGAGCCAAATCACTCAGCTAGCGGCTTCGTACCAATCTCTGAGCGACGCGCAACTCCAAGCCAAAACCGCGACCTTCCGCCAAGACCTACAGGCGCGCAACGCGGACAGCCGTGAGCAGTTCGAAGCCATCGAAGAGCGTCTGCGCGGCGATCTAGAGCCTGAAGAGCGCGAACGGCTCAACGACCGGTACGGAGAGCTGGACAACGCTATCCGCGACGTGGAGGTAGCCTTTCTCGACGAAATCATGCCCGAAGCCTTCGCCATGATCGTCGAGACCTGCCGCCGGCTCTTGGGCCGCACGTGGGACCGCGCTGGCGAATCCGTCGAGTGGGACATGGTGCCCTACGACGTGCAGATTTTTGGCGGCATCTCGCTGCATCAAGGCAAGATCGCCGAAATGGCGACCGGTGAAGGCAAGACCTTAGTGGCGACCATGCCTCTTTTCCTCAACGCCATCCCCCAACGCGGCGTCCACCTCGTCACCCACAATGAATACCTCGCCCGGCGCGACGCCATGTGGATGGGGCCGATCTACAACTTCTTGGGGATGTCCGTGGGCATCATCCAAGATGTGTTTCAGACCGGTGCTGAGGCATTTCTGCTCCAAGCACCCGAGGGCGTCCCCGAGGAATTTAGCTGGAAGCGGACCGACCACAGGGCCGCGTACAATGCCGACATTGTGTACGCCAACCACAGCCAAGTCGGCTTTGATTACCTCCGCGACAACACGGCTGTGCTGCTCGAAGACCTGATGCAGCGCGAATTCAACTACGCCATCGTCGATGAGGCCGACTCAATCCTCATCGACGAAGCGCGCACTCCGCTCATTCTCTCCGGAACCGTCCCCGACTCCACCAATCAATACAAAGAGATGCGCCCGCTCGTGGAGCGGCTGATGCGGGCTCAGACCAACTTGGTCAACAAGATCATTGCCGGGGCTGGGAAGGCGAGCAAGGAAACGGGCGACTACGACTACGACACCGGGATTGCCCTGCTCAAAGCCACTCGCGGCGCTCCCACCAATCGCCGACTGGCCAAAATTCTACAGGAGGAAGGCGTCAAGCGGCTGATCAACCGGATCGAGGCCGACTACATGCGCGACAAGCGCCTCAACGAGATTGACGAAGACCTCTACTTCATCGTCGATGAGAAGGCCAATACCATCGACTTAACCGAAAAGGGGCGCGACCTGCTTTCGCCCAACGAGCAGGCCCTCTTCGTACTGCCCGACATCAGCATTGAGGTTGATGCGATCCACAACGACCCGGACCTGAGTGCCGAGGACAAGGCTCGCAAGGAAGAGGAGGCGCACCGCACGTACGCCGAGAAAAGTCAAGCAGTACACAACATCAATCAACTGATGAAAGCCTATACGCTCTTCGAAAAAGACGTGCAGTACCTCGTCTCCGAAGACGGGCGGGTGATCATCGTCGATGAAGCTACGGGCCGACCGCAGCCCGGCCGACGCTTTGCCGATGGCCTACACCAAGCACTAGAGGCCAAAGAGGGCGTGAAGCTGGAGAAAGAAACCCGCACCGTAGCCTCCATAACCGTGCAGAATCTCTTCCGCATGTACCACAAGCTGGCCGGCATGACCGGCACAGCCGAGACCGAGGCCAGCGAGCTGTGGGAGATCTACAAGCTCGACGTGGCCGTCATCCCCACCAACCGCCCGATTCGCCGCTTTGACCAAGAGGACCAGATATTCCGCACCAAGCGCGAGAAGTACAACGCGATCATCGAGGAGATCGACCGCCTGCATCAGCTCGGCCTGCCGGTGCTAGTAGGCACCATCTCGGTCGAGGTCTCCGAGCTGCTCAGCCGAATGCTCAGCCGGCGCGGCATCAAGCACCAGTTACTCAATGCCCGCCACCACGACAAAGAAGCCCAAATCGTCGCCGAAGCCGGGCGCGCTGGCGCCGTCACCATTGCCACCAATATGGCCGGGCGCGGCACGGACATTAAGCTGGCGCCCAAGGTCGTCCACCTCGACCGCCAGATCGTCGAGTCCACCCTCACCCTCGAAGACAAGCTGCCAGCCGGCCAAGGCTTGCGTCAGTACCTGCAAGAAAACCCCAGCGGCTTGCAGGTCATCGGCACCGAGCGCCACGAAGCGCGGCGCATTGATCGCCAGCTACGCGGCCGCGCCGGACGACAAGGAGACCCCGGGTCCTCGCGCTTCTACCTGTCGCTCGAGGACGATCTGATGCGGCTGTTCGGCTCGGAGCGCATCGCCGCGGTCATGGATAGGCTCGGAGCCGAAGAAGGCGAAGTCATCGAGGCTGGCATGGTCACGCGGTCGATTGAGCGGGCGCAAAAAAAGGTCGAGGCCCGCAACTTTGAGATGCGCAAGCACGTGCTGGAATACGACGACGTCATGAACCAGCAGCGCCAAGTCATCTACAATCGCCGCCGCGATCTGCTAGAGCAAGAAAGCGCCCGCGAGCAAATCGCGGAAATGATCGAAGAAAGCGTCGCTGGCATCTTGGCCTCACACGTCAATACAGACAGCCTAGCCGAGGAGTGGGATTGGGAGGGCCTGCAAACCGAGTTTGGCAGCACCTTCTTTTTGGGCTATTCCATCCCCGAAGAAGAGCGTGCCCACGCCAGCGTCGATAGTCTGCGCGAACAGCTACTCACCACTGTGCGCGAAGCCTATCAGCGCCGCATTGACGTCGTCGGCGACGAGATTTTCCGCGAAGTCGAAAAGGGCCTCTCCCTGCGCACCATCGACACTTGCTGGCAGGAACACCTCCACGAAATCGACGAACTCAGGGACGGGATCGGCTTTGTCGGCGTCGGCGGAAAAAACCCCCTCATAGAATACAAGAAGGGGGCCTACGACATGTTTGAGAGCCTAATCGGCCGCATTGCCCAAGAGACGCTGCGCAACCTCTTCCAGCTACGCATCGACATCAGGCCCGAGGCATTGGAGCCAGCGCGGCGGCCCAGTCGCATCAACGCGGTTCACCAAGACGCCACCAACATGGGCTTCCGCGGCGTCGAGCCAGCCCCAGCGGGCGTACCCGGCCAGCCCGCGCAACGGCGCGGCGCGGGCGGCGGCCGCAGCGAGGGTCAAGCCGGGCGCCAGCCGATCGTCCGCGAACAGCCCAAAGTCGGGCGCAACGCCCCCTGCCCCTGCGGCAGCGGCAAGAAGTACAAGCGCTGCCACGGCATCAATGCCTAAGCGTGGAAAGCGATATGAGTTTCTGGGAAGTACTCTGTTTGGTGTCGTACAGCATTATCATCGCCGTTCTGGGCGTTTACGGCCTCCACCGCTACCAGCTACTGCGCCTGTTTTATCGACATCACCCAACTCCAGTTCCCCAGCCCGACCGCTTCGCCGAGCTGCCCTTCGTCACCATCCAGCTACCGCTCTACAACGAATATCACGTGGTCGATCGCCTGCTAGAGGCCGTGGGTCAGATCGACTATCCCCGCGATCGCCTGCAAATCCAAGTCCTCGACGACTCGCAGGACGAAACCCGCGACCGGGCGCGGAAAGGGGTCGCACGGCTGGCGGCCCAAGGGCTGGATATCGAGTACCTCGGCCGCACCAAGCGCCATGGCTTTAAGGCTGGGGCCTTGGCTGCGGGGTTAGCGTGCGCCCAAGGCGAATTCGTGTTGGTGCTCGACGCGGATTTCGTGCCCTCTCCCGACATCCTCCAGCGAGCCATTCACTACTTTACCGACGATTCCATCGGCATGGTGCAGATGCGCTGGGGACACCTCAACCGCTCCTACTCGCTCCTGACGCGCATCCAGTCGATCTTTCTCGACGGCCACTTCGTCGTCGAGCACACGGCCCGCAACCGCTCGGGTCGCTTCTTCAACTTCAATGGGACCGGGGGGATTTGGCGCAAAAAGGCCATCTACGACGCCGGCGGCTGGCAGCACGACACGCTCACCGAAGACCTCGACTTGAGCTACCGCGCCCAACTGGCAGGCTGGCAGTTTCTCTACCTGCCCGAAATTGAAGTGCCCGGCGAGCTCCCCATCGAAATCAATGCCTTCAAGTCGCAACAGCACCGCTGGACCAAGGGCGCGGTCCAAACGGCCAAGAAGGTGCTGCCGCGGATTTGGCGCGCTCCGCTCCCAGCTAAGATCAAGGTCGAGGCCACCTTCCATCTAACGGCCAATCTCTGCTACATTATGATGCTCTTGATGGCCTTATTGACCGTTCCGGTGCTTTCCATTCGCTCGCAACTCGGCTGGGAGCGGTTCTTTATCATCGACCTGCCGCTGTTTTCTTTTGCCACCATGGCCATTTCTGGCTTCTACATTACCTCCCAGCGCGTACTCTATCCAGATTGGCGACGACAGATCAAGTACTTGCCCATGCTGATGGCCATTGGCATGAGTCTCTGCATCAACAACACCCGAGCGGTAGTCGAGGGGCTCGTCGGGTACCAAACCGCTTTCCACCGCACGCCCAAATACGGGCTTACCGGACGCCGAGACCAAGGCCAGCAGCGCAGGTACCTAAGCCGCTGGCCGCTGCTGTCTTTGGGCGAACTGGGCATGGCACTCTACTTCGTCTTCGCGCTCTACCTCGCCTATGCGGCTGGCCTCTACTTGGGGATGCCCTTTCTGCTGTTGTTCCACGCCGGCTTTCTCTACACCGGTTTGCTCTCCAGCAGCCAGCACTGGTTACACCGGGTGCCATAGAACGCAAAAAGCCCCCGGCCGCATGGCGACCTAGGGGCTTTTCTCGCGTTGGTGTTTATAGCTGCTAGCTAGAGGGCCACGCGAGCGGATAGGAATCCGCGATCTTCCGCTGTAACCACAAGATGTCAACGGCTTTGTAATGCCGGATGGTCAGCTTCTCGATGTGGCGTACGCCGATGTCCACGTTGCTCTTTTCGCGCCGCAACTCGCGGCCTTTGTCGCCGGACAGTTGAATTGCGTCCGCGACCTTCGTGACGTAGAGATTGTGGGCCAGGCGCAATTCCTTATAGTCCAGATCGTCTGGCACGAGTCCTTGCAACTCTGTGACATAGTCGTTGATGAGTCGGCGCGCTTTGGCCAAGTCCTGATCAGAAATCTCGGAGAGCGGTTTTCTCAAATGCTCAATGGTCTCGACAATCTGCTTGTTTTTGTCGTCTAGTTTCTGCATCTGCTGGACATATTCGACCAGAATCTGCTTCTCTGCCTCCTCGCCACCACAGGCGACCAGACCTATTGCTAGTGCCAACGCAGCCAGTTTCCTCGACATATAGACCTCCCTTGTAGGGGTGAGATTGTCCTCGTCCGTTTCGTCGGCCTCAAGATACGCCGCCGAGAGACGAAAATCAAGCACGCGCTCCGTCGGCCCCTATTGACGGGGTTTGTACGCGCTCATAATATCAATTTTATCGCCCCTTACTCTCTTGCTTGAGGACATCTATTCTATGGTAACTCGCCAACAGATCCAATCCCAACTCGACAACTGTCTGCTGGAGGCCAAATTCCCCCAGTGGGAGTCGCGCTATAAGCGCGGCAAGGTGCGCGATATGTACTTGCTCGAAAACCATCGCGTACTAATCACGACGGATCGCCAAAGCGCGTTCGACCACGTGCTCGGCACCATTCCCCTCAAGGGCCAAGTGCTCAACCGCATTGCCCAGTACTGGTTTGAGCAGACCCAAGACATCGCCCCCAATCAAATCATCTCAGTGCCCGACGCCAACGTCACCGTCGCCCGCGAGTTGGACATCCTGCCCGTCGAGGTGGTGGTGCGCAAGTATCTGACGGGCAGTTCGGACACCGCCATCTGGACCCATTACAACAGAGGCGTGCGGCACTATTGCGGCCACACGCTGCCCGACGGCATGGTCAAAAACCAGCCCTTCAACGAGGCGATTATCACGCCGACGACCAAGGACGAGGTCCACGACGAGCTGATTTCGCGCGACGAGATCATCGCCCAAGGTCTCGTGCCAGAAGACACTTGGGCCCAAGTCGAGGAGATCGCCCTCGCGCTTTTTGCGCGCGGTGAGGCGCTAGCGGCCAAGCAAGGGTTAATCCTCGTGGATACCAAATACGAAATGGGGCTGGATGCGGACGGGCGCATCACGCTTGCCGACGAGATCCACACGCCCGATTCGTCGCGCTTCTGGATCAGCGACACCTATGCAGAACGCCACGCAAGCGGCGAGGAGCCCGAAAGCCTCGACAAGGAGTTTCTGCGCCTCTGGCTCCGCGACAAGGGCATTTCCGACGACAATATCCCCGCGCTCGACGACGAGATCCGCGTCCAAGTTGCCGAGCGCTATATCGACCTTTTCCAACGGGTTACAGGCACAGACTTCGACGCCGAACTCGGCGCAATGCCCGTCTTGCAACGCATTGAGGAGCGGATTGCGGAGTACCTTAGCTAACCACCCCGTCCGGGCGTGAAAAGCGATCAGATAGCTATGGTCAAAAACTTGCTCCGCGCTTTTTTGGTCTTCCGCTTGGAGTTTCACCAGCCCACCCTCAATTTCGAGGCCCTGTTGAGCTATTGGCGGCGCGCCCCTATCGTCCAGTACGCGATTGAAGACGACAGCGAGCAGCGCAGCAGTGCGCTGAAGCACCGGCTCGACGAGGTCTATCCCTTCTAAATGCTACACCGCCAGCTCAGAAACGCCTTGGAGGAAATTTTCGGCGTATCCTTTGTCTCCGAGGCACTTGCCAACGCGCCCATTGCCCAAGTTGTACTCTACGAGCGGCGCGAGGATTTCAAAGAAGCCGTCCTCGGCTTCCAGCGGATCAATTTTCGCGACGAACACACCGCGTACGCCGCGGCCATGGAGCGCGAGTTGGGCTTCGCCTTGATTTGCGCCCTCCTCGACAGCGATACGCGCGAGTTAGTTTCCGAGCTCGGTCTCAACTACCTATGAGCAAGCTGCTCGCCTTCGACTTAGGGGCCGAGAGTGGCCGCGCCATCGTCGGGCATTTCGATGGCGAGCGCCTATCCTTAGACGAGCTGCACCGCTTTGCAAACGGTCCGGTGCGAGTTTTCGACCGCCTCTACTGGGATCCTTTGCGCCTCTTCGCCGAAATGAAACAAGCCCTCGGCCTGTTTGCCCACACACACGGCAAGGCACTTGATGCGATCGGCGTCGATACTTGGGGCGTTGATTTCGCCCTCCTCGGGCCCGGGGACGTGCTCTTAGACAACCCGCGCAACTACCGCGACCCGCGCACCGACGGCATGGTGGAGGAAGCCTTCGCCCAAGTGCCGCGCGAGGAAATTTTCGCGCACACCGGCGTGCAGTTTTTGAAGCTCAACACCTTGTATCAACTGCTTTCGCTGCGCGACTCGCCCTTGCTGGAATGGGCGCAGACCTTCTTGATGATGGCCGACCTTTTCAATTTTTACTTTACCGGCACTAAAATCTGCGAGTTTTCCAACGCCACTACGACCCAGTTCTACAATCCGCGTCAAGGCACTTGGTCGATCGAACTGCTAGAAAGGCTGGGGCTGCCGACCCATTTTCTGCCCCAGATCGTCCAGCCTGGCACCCGCCTAGGTTCGCTCCTGCCTTCTATTGCCGCTGAAACAGGGCTCAACTCGGTCCCGGTCGTCGCTCCAGCCACTCACGATACGGGCGCGGCCGTGGCCGCAGTGCCCGCCGAAGTCCGCGACTATGCCTACATCAGCTCGGGCACTTGGTCGCTGATGGGCGTCGAGCTCGACCAACCGCTCATCAGCCGCCAAGCATTCCAGTACAATTTCACCAACGAAGGAGGCGTCGGGCCGACCTACCGCTTCCTGAAAAATATCATGGGGCTATGGCTAATACAGGAGTGCCGGCGCACGTGGCAGCGCGAGGGGCGCACCTTTTCCTACGACGAGCTGACGGCCATGGCCCAAAGGGCGGCGCCCTTTACCGCTTTTGTCGATCCAGACGCCGAGTGCTTTCTCGCGCCGGGCGACATGCCCGCCAGCATCCGCGCCTATTGCCAAGCGACGGGCCAAGCCATTCCCGCCGACGAGGGACAAGTCGTGCGCGTGGCTCTCGAAAGCCTAGCGTTTAAATACCGCTACGTACTCGACGCGCTAGAGACCATTCTCGCCCGCCGCCTCGAATGCATCCACATCGTCGGCGGCGGGATCCAAAACCGCCTGCTCTGCCAGTTTACCGCTTCGGCTACCGGTCGTCCGGTCATCGCCGGGCCGCTCGAAGCAACGGCCATCGGCAATCTAATGCTCCAGCTTATGGGTCTAGGCCAGATGGCCTCGCTGACCGAAGTTCGCCAAGTCGTGCGCCACTCATTCGCGCCCGTTGTGTACGAGCCGGAACAAACCGCCGCTTGGGACGCGGCCTACGACCGATCCCACCCGCTACTTTCCCCGGCCTAACCCCGGCTGGAACCGCGCTCTTCTTCAGTCGTATTACTTGAGAACCTCGGACGCGGCCTACGACCGATCCCTCTCGCTACTTCCCCCGGCCTAACCCCGGCTGGAACCGCGCTCTTTTTCAGTCGTCTTGAGAACCGGGGACGCGGCCTACGACCGATCCCACTCGCTACTTTCCCCGGCCCAATCCCGAGCAGGAACCGCACTCTTTTTCAGTCGTATTACTTGAGAACCGGATTTCTCTTTTTGACGTTTTGGCTACTTATGGGAAAAAGCAGCCTCGATTCGCTAGGTCTGGCCGAGTCTTACTGGCGCGACATTCAGCACTTTCAGCCGCTGAGCCGCCAACGAGAGATGGAGCTGGTACAAAGAGTGCGCGCTGGCGACGAGCACGCCATGCACCAGATGGTCGAAGCCAACTTGCGCTTTGTCGTCCGCATCGCGCGGGTATACCACGGGCGCGGGCTTTCCTTCATGGAACTCATTTCCGAGGGCAACCTCGGGCTGCTCGAAGCGGTCCAACGCTTCGACGAGACGCGCGGTTTTAAGTTCATCACCTATGCGGTGTGGTGGATTCGCCAAGCCATTCTCCGCGCCCTAGACGAACACGGCAAAATTGCGCGCCCGCCGCTCAGCCGGATCAACGACCTGAAAAAGGTCGAGCAGTGGACGCGTACCCTCGCCCAAAAACTAGGACGCGATCCCACGCCCGAGGAAATCGCCAACAGTGCCGGACTATCGCTGGAGCGAACGTACAATGCCCTTTGCATGGCCCAACCTGATGTCTCAATGGACACGCCAACCGTTCCCAATGAAAGGGAGCCGCTAATAGCTACCTTCGCGGCTCTTACCTCTGATCCGGCCGATTGCTATGAACGCGCCGCCCTCTCGCACACCTTGCAGACCTGTCTCGACGCGCTCGATAGGCGCGAGCGTCTAGTTGTCCGCGCCTATTTCGGCCTCGACGACCAAAAGCCTCAGACGCTGGAGAAAATCGGCGGGCAGTTGGGCCTCACGCGCGAGCGAGTGCGCCAACTCAGAGACGAGGCTCTCGATAAAATGCGAACCCACTCTGGCGACCTGCTGCTCGAGCTTTCCAACAGTCCCATGTAGCAAGACGCGCACTCGCTGTGCGAGGCCGAGGCATAGGGCTTGATTGAGCACGACAAAAGGCTTTCTTTTTATTTAGAACTTTAGAAAGTATTCTCACTTAGGGTAAAAATGCCTTATGTCTTACAATTTAGCCGATCTCCACACACATTCTCTGTGCTCCGACGGGTTGCGAACGCCGACCGAAGCGGTCCAAGAGGCCTGCGAAGCGGGCTTGCAAGCGATGAGTTTGACCGATCACGATACGGTCCAAGGCGTCCCCGAGGCCACGGCGGCCGGCGAGCGTATGCACATGGAAGTAGTGCCCGGCACCGAACTGAGTGCCCACGTCCGGGACCGCGAGGTACACATTCTCGCCTACTGCATCAACTACCAAGACGATCAGCTCGGTACGACCCTCGCCAAGTCTTTTCAAGCCCGCCACCAGCGGGGAATCGCGATCATCAGAGCGCTCAACAGCATAGGACTGACCGTCAGCCTCGACGACGTGCTCGCCCAAGCCAACGGCAGCCCCCTCGGGCGGCCGCACATCGCCGCGGCCATGGTGGAAAACGGTCTAGTAGCCGATAGGGACGAAGCCTTCAGCCGCTACATCGGCGATCGCGGTCCGGCCTTTCAGCCTAAGCCCTACGCCGCGGCCAACGACCTCATCGACCTCATTCATCGCACGGGCGGCGTAGCCGTGCTCGCCCACCCCAGCATCAGTCTCCCCGAGTCCATTATCGAGCAGCTAGTCGCCTACGGGCTCGACGGTATTGAGGTCTTCCATCCGTCCCACCAGCCAGCGCAGATGGAATACTACGACCAGCTCGCCGACCGCCATGCCCTAATCAAGTCGGGAGGATCCGATAGCCACGGCGACAGCGAAGGCACTCGCATCGGCGACTACGGAGTCGGCTACGAAGTAATCGAGGCCATGCGCGAGCGGGCCGCTACCTATGCTTGAGTGGCCCAGCGCTGGCCGCAGCAAAAATGCTCGCTTGATGACCAATTTCTTTTTCCGCCAGACCCTCCTCTTCTCTTTCTCGCTGCTCGTCCTCGCGCCCCATCTATCGCCCGGCCACGCGCTCCGGCCCCAGCGCTTCCACCAAGCATCCGAGCCTGTCCGCGGGCTTTTCGGCACTTCAATCGGCGATGTCGTCTGGAGCGGGCGCTATCTATGGGTCGGCACCGAAAATGGAGTGGCGCGGCTCGATCCAGCGCAAAGCAGCGGTCTCAACTCCGCGGATTGGGTCACCTTTACCGAACGCAACGGGCTCGGCCGCGGCGCGATTAGCGCGCTCGACGCGGTCGGCGATACCGTGTGGGTAGCGACCCTAGTCGATTCGGTCACCACCGGACAGAGCGTGAGCCAAGCGGGCACTGGGTTGAGTTTTTCCCACGACGGCGGCGACTCCTGGCATCACATTCCCAATGAGTCCATCTTCGACCCCACTAAGGCTGGTTTTGAGCGCAGCCCCAGCACGACCATCCTCAATGCTTGTTTTGACATCTCTATCAACGGGGAAGCCGTGTACGCCGCCTTTTTTGCTGGCTCTACCGTGCGCTCGCTCGACCAAGGCCGCACTTGGCAACCCTTCTTGCCCGGCGGCGCAGACGAGATCGTCTTCTTCGCCGCGGAAACGGCGGCCGACAGCTTGCGAACTTTGGCCGATAGCCTCGCAGGCGCAAACGCCGATCCAAGCAACATCGCCCAACTGCGTACGGCGGCCGACAGCTTGGCCAGCCAAGCATTCCTGCACCGCACTTTTGCGGTGATGGCTTACGAGGATACGGTCTGGATCGGCACTTCCAGCGGGGTTGCCTTTACTTTTGACGGAGGGCAGCATTGGCAGAATGCCAAAGTGCGCCTCGGCGCAGAGGATATGCCCCTCCCGGGCCATCCGGCTGGCAACTGGGTCGTCGCCCTCGAACGCCAAGTACTACCCGACGGCACCACGGCCATCTGGGCGGGAACCAATACCACCACATCGCCCGGTCAAACCCAAGCCATCAGCGTCAGCCGCGACCTCGGCCAGACCTGGAGCCACACTGGGCCGACTTTTGCCTGGGATTTTGCTTTCACCCCCAGTTTTGTTTGGGCCGGTACCGAGCAAGGGCTGCTAGCTAGCCCAAACCCAACGCTGCCGACCGACTCAGAGCGCGTCTGGGACCCCATCGAAGTCGTCGATGGACAGCCCCTGACTGGCACCTTCGTCGGGCTTGCAGCAGTGGGCGATGTGCTCTGGGCGGGGGCCGAAAACGGCCTCGGGCGCTCCAAAGACGAAGGGAGCACTTGGCGCGTCATCCGCGACCTAGTCCGCACGCGCACACTCGACGACAGGACCTTCGTCAGCACTGGAGGTGTGACCGACAGCACGGCACTCGCGTACGCAGCACCCAATCCTTTCGCCCCCTCGCGCGAAACGGCAACCATCGTCTTTAGCCTATCACGCGACGCAGAAGTCTCCGTGGCGATCTACGACTTTGCCAGCGGCCTAGTCCGCGACCTTGCAACGGACGCGCCTTTTGCCGACGGCGGCGATTACAGCATCCCTTGGGATGGCCGCGATCAAGACGGCCAACCGGTAGCCAACGGCACGTACTTTTATCGCATTGCCCTAGACACCGGCCAACAGGTCTTTGGCAGAGTGGTGGTGCTCGATTGAAAACGCTCTTCGCACTATTGCTCGCCGCCTCTGCCGCGCACGGGGGCGATTTTGCCGCCGCCTTTCTCAGAACAGGGCTGGGGGCGCGCGGCCTAGGGCTGGGGGCCTTTGTCGCCGCGGCCGACGATGCATCGTCCTCCTACTGGAATCCGGCCGGCCTCGCCCGCTTGCGCGGCAAAACCCTAGAGACCTCCATTCAGTCGCGCTCGCTGGGACGACGCCAAGGCAGTGCCGCTGTCGCGCTCAACGTGCGCGGCGACATGGGCTTTGGCTTTGCTTGGTCCCATGCCGCAGTTGGCGGGATCAAGGGCCGCACCGCTAGCGGCCAGTACACTGGGACGATTGAGGATCGAGCCCATGCTTTTATCTTTGGCATGGGTCGCTCCCTTGGGTCTCGCCTAGCGGTTGGTTTGGCCGTTAAAGTCCTCAGGCAAAGCATTGATGTTCCCTCGACTCCCACGGCCACGGCCAACGGCAGCGGCTTCGACTTGGGGGTGCAGTTCCGCGCGGCCGAGCATACGTGGCTCGGGGCCGGCGTATCCAATCTCAACACCAACCTCGCCTGGAAAGTGCGCCGCGCCGATCAGCGGTCGAATGCCACCGAGAATGCCCTGCCGCGCATCCTCGTCTTTGGCGCGTCCCAGCGGCTTTTGGACGCCCTGCTGTTGGCGGCCGAGGTGCGCGACGACGGGGAACAGAGCGTCAATCTGGGGGCCGAGTGGCAGCTCAGTGCGCTGCTCGAGGTGCGCGGTGGCCTGCACCGCCTCGGGGCCGAAGGCGGGGGCCAACTCTCGGCGGGCTTGACCTTGCGCCCGGCGCGGCGTGAAACCGTACAGTTTCAATACGCTTACTTATCCGATCCCCTCGGCGCTGGGGGCCGCACAACCGTGGGGCTAGCGCTGGCGTTCTGACAAGTGATGGCTCTCTTAGTGATTGCGCTTTTAATGCTGCCCACAGCCCTCGCCGCCAGCGGCCTCCCTTCGCTGCGCCAAGGCGGCGGAGCCCGCGCTACAGGCTTGGCTGGCGCGGAGACGGCCCTGTTTGCCGCCCAAGCCCTCAACCCGGCAGCGCGGCAATCGCGTGGACGCAGCGTCGCCTTTAACCACCAAGCCTCGATCCAGCGCATCCGCCAAAACCACTTGCACTTGACACAGGCCCGCGGCCGCGGCACTTGGGGGCTTTCCGCCCAGCTTTGGCAGGCCAACGGCCTAGAACGTCGCGCCGGCCCCTCGGCTGAGCCGCTGGGGCACTTCGGCGTGTACGAAGGAGCAGTGGGCCTGAGTTACGCCCGCCAGATGGAGCAGACGCGCCTCGGCTTGCAGCTAAAATTCATCCACCAGTCCATTTTCAGCCAAAACGCCAGCGGCTTAGCTGCCGACCTCGGGCTGATGCGCGACATCTCAGCCAGCCTGCGCTTGGGGGCTGCGGTGCGCAACTTGGGCCGCATGAACCGCCTCGATCAGCGGGAGACGGACCTGCCTTTAGAAGCTCGTTTCGGGGCTGCTTACGTCGGCCGCGCAGACATGCTCGTGGCCGTCGAAGCGCAGAAGGCCCGCGGCGACGATCTCACGCTGCACGTAGGCGGCGAGTACCGAGCCGGCGAGCACCTGCGCCTACGTGCCGGCTATCAGACCACTGAAAACCGCAGCCTCTCAGCCGGCGTGGGTCTCGCGGCCAAGCGGTGGGTCATCGACTACGCCTATGTGCCTTTTGGCTCGGGCTTGGGCGACGCGCACTGGCTCAGTCTCCAATTGGAAAGCACAACCCCTTGAACTTCTGGCGCAAAACAGTGGCGCCGGTGGTGCCGCCAGCCCCGACCTCACTCCCGGTCCCGGTGCAACACGCCAACTCCTCGCGCTGGTGGGTCCATCTACTGCTGTTTTGCGGTACCATTGCTTCGACTGCCACCGCTGGCGCCATGCAGCAAGGCGTTGATCCGCTGACCAGTCTCGCGGCCTTGGTCCACCTCGTTGAGGGCCTTCCTTTTGCCGCAACCTTGCTCTTTATTCTCACGGTTCACGAATTTGGCCATTACTTTGCGGCGCGGCGCTGGGGAGTCAGGGCCTCGCTGCCCTATTTTCTTCCCCTGCCCTATGTTTCCTTCCTCGGCACATTGGGCGCAGTCATCAAAATTCGCTCCCCCATCCCCAACAAGCGCGCCCTCCTCGACATTGGTGCCGCTGGTCCTTTAGCGGGCTTTGTCGTCGCCCTCGCAGCCTGTTTCGCTGGGCTTTCGCGCTCGACCGTGGTTTCAGCCGATTACTTTCACGCGGCCCCCATCGAATTGGGGGCACCCTTGCTTTTTTCCGGCATCGCCGCGCTCGTCTTGCCCGCCATTGGGCCAAACCAAATGGTCCTCTTAGACCCGGTGGCTTTTGCCGGTTGGGTCGGGCTGTTTATCACGGCCTTTAATCTTTTTCCCATCGGCCAGCTCGATGGCGGCCATATTGCGTACGCGCTCTTTGGCTCCCGGCACCGGCAGATCGCCCGCACGGCCTACATCGCTTTGCTGGCTTTGGGGCTTTATGGAGTCCTAGCGCTGGTGTGGGAATGGCCCCAAGGGTGGCCGGGGTGGTTTGTGCTGGCCTTTTTTCTCGCGCTTTTTGGCAAGGACCATCCGCCCCCCTACGATCCCTTTATCGCGCTGGACCGCGGCCGGTACTTCGTTGGCTACCTCTGCCTGCTGATCTTTGTCGTCTGTTTCGCTCCCGTGCCTTTTGTCACCTACTGAGCCGTTCCATGCTCTCGCTCCGAACATTTCTGCTCGCGGCCCTGTTGACCGGCTGCGTCATCGGCGACAGCGAACAAGTGGATTGTCGCTGCGCGTCCGGCTCGAGTATCGATCTTTTTCCCCATTGCGATGGCGTGGATGAAGAGCGCCCCGATCCTAAGACTCCGCTATCGACCCAGCTACCCGACTGCCCCAGCGGGCCTCAACTCTTCCTGCGCGAGCCCACGCGCCCCGAAGCCGTGCTGGCCAATCTCGCTGACATTTTTCGCGCCGACGAGAAACGCAGCCCGCAACAGTACATGGATCATTTTATTGAGGACTTTGTCTTCGTTCCCGACCCCGAGGATGTGCAGCTATATCCAGAAGTTTACGCTGCTGACCGCGATACCGTTTGGGGGGCGGCTGAGGAGCGCAACTTTGCCCGCCTCATTCTCTCATCCGAGCGAATTCACAGCGCACACTTTACGCGCTGGTACAAATCGTCGGACGAACGCATCCCGGCCGACGACGATCTGCGCGAGACCTTCAGATTCCCCTACGAAGCCGACTTCGTCGAGATAATTGGCGCGGCCGACTCGGTGGAAACGAAGTTCACCACAATCGGCATTAAGGGGTTTGCGACGATCGAGTTGGTGACGCCCACGGCGGAAAACCCGGTGTGGGCGATCGCCGCTTGGCGGGACGAGCGCGATCGGGCTTCGGCGAAGTTTTCTTGGGGGGAACTGCGGGCGCGCTTTTCGCAGTGAGCGTTCGGCGCATTTCTCTGAATCGAATCCATCTCACAGGTCTCCGCCCCCTCGGTCGTCCATTCTCCTATACTTCTGAGAATGATTATATTGTTAAGCAGCACAACAAACCTTGCAACAAAAGCGGAGTACGACCATGAAATCCCTCGCCTTCCTGGCCTTCTGCGGCCTCCTCGTCTTGAGCGCATGCAGCAATCCCTTTGCTCCCGATAAACACGAGCCCGTTAACCCCGAGCCGTCCGAGCCACCCGCCCCACAGGCCACGACTCCCGAGCTACTCATGGACAACCTCGCTCGCGCCATGCGCACTCGAGACGAAGATCTCTACGAGAGTTTGCTCGACGAAGACTTCTTGTTTACCGAATGGGATTGCCTCGGCGAAGTGGTCTTCCACAACAATTTGGAGGAAGAGCTAAAGATCATGGCTGGCAGCCGCGATGACTCGCAGGAGGGCATTTTCGACAGGTTCCGCCACAATTTTACCTTCGACTTTACGCCCAAGGACCGCTATCAAGAACTCGGGGCCAATCATCCTGAAAATTTTCCTGGAGACCCCAACGGCCACCCAGATGAAGACTGGGAGGTCTTCTATGGTCGGGTCCAAATGGAGATGCTGGAATCAGCCGGCGAGGGCTATCGCGTAGATCAGTTTATGACCTACAAACTCCGCTTTGATCCAGACGACGGGGTGTGGAAAATTATCCGCTGGGAGAACGAATGCTTGGATACCACCTAAAGCAACAAGTCGCGCCCTGAACCCGTGAGTAAACGCTTGGTCAAGCGCCAGCGCCACCCCGGCTGGCACTTGACTATTTCGGGTTTGTTGCTAGCGGGCGCGACCGCCTTCTTGCTCTACAGGCCCGCGGCAGAAGAACGAATCAGCGATCGGCCCGTCGTCGCGCCAGCCGACGCGCCCGTTCCCCACCAAGCCGCCAACGCCAGCCAGCTAGCCGACGCGCTCTACGCGGGCATCGATAGTGCCTTGGCCGATTTGGGCCTCTGGTCGGCACTCTATTCCAAGCACCGCCAAGCATACTTCGACCGCATTGAGGTCGGCGTACCCGCCGACCTGCCGCTAGCCGAGGCCAACTTGGACATCTCCCGCTTTGTCCAGCGGCTCGGTGGCCAAGTCCTCAGCGCCAGCGAGCGGCAGGGCCAAGTCGAAATCCGCAGCGGCTTTGGCGAAGTACAGACGACCGTTTTTATTTTATCTCCGATTGCTGAGCGTCGCCGCACCGGCAACATTGCCATTGTCATCGACGACTTTACCGAGGACGACCCCATTGCCGCGCACTTCTGCGCCATACCGCAGCCCCTGACGTTCTCTATCTTGCCCAGAGCAAACCACGTATCCGCCCTCGCCGAGCGGGTGCGCGCCAGCGGACACGAGGTGCTGGTCCACCTGCCGATGGAACCCCAAGGCGGCGCCTCTCTTGGTGCGAACGCCATTCTCGTCGGCCTCAAGGACGCGGAAATCCGCCGCCGGGTGCGCCGCGCCTTGCAAAACGTGCCCCACGCCCGCGGGATCAACAACCACATGGGCTCCAAGGCCACGGCTAACGAGCGAGTCATGCGTCTAGTGCTATCTGAACTAAAAGACCGCAATCTGCTGTTTCTCGACAGCCGCACCACCGCCTCGTCGGTCGCCTATCAACTAGCGGTAGACATGGATGTCAGGGCCGTTAACCGCGACCTCTTTATCGACGAGATCGCCGACGCCCAAACCATTCGGGGAAAACTCTGGGAACTCGCCACGGTCGCGGCTCGGTCGGGCCAAGCCATCGGCGTGGGACACAATCGCCGGGAGACGCTCATCGCCCTGTCGGCTGCGCTGCCGCCGCTAGAAAAGCGCGGTTTTCGCTTCGTCCCCGTCTCCCAGCTACTGCCATGAGCCCCTTCCGCTTTGAACTCGTCGCCCAAGACGCGGCAACCGGAGCGCGGGCCGGCGTCCTCCACACGCCGCACGGCCCGGTGGAGACGCCAGTCTTCATGCCCGTCGGCACCCAAGCCACGGTCAAGACCCTCGACCAACAGGACCTAGCCGCGGCCCAAGCGCAGATCATCCTCGGCAATGCCTATCACCTCTACTTGCGGCCCGGCCACCAGCGCATCGACCGGATGGGGGGACTCCACGCCTTTATGAATTGGCCCAAGCCGATCCTCACCGACAGCGGCGGCTTTCAGGTCTTCAGCCTCGGCGACCGCAACGAGGTCACCGCAGATGGCGTGCGCTTCCAATCGCACTTGGACGGCTCACATCACTTCTTCACTCCAGAGAAGGTCATGGAAATTGAACACGGACTCGGCGCCGACATTATCATGGCTTTCGACGAATGCACACCCTATCCCTGTGGGCGCGACTACGCGAAAGAGTCCATGCAGCGAACCCTGCGCTGGGCCGAGCGCTGCCTGAGTCGCCACCGGGAATTGGCGACCGAGCGCGTCAACCGCCCCCCCCAAGCGCTCTTTGGCATTGTCCAAGGCAGCATCTATCCCGACTTGCGCCGCGATTGTGCCCAAGCACTGATGCGGCTCGACCTGCCCGGCTATGCCATTGGCGGCCTAGCCGTAGGCGAACCGCGCGAGGACCTGTTCGCGGTCGTGCGCCAGACCACCACCCATCTGCCAACGGAAAAACCCCGCTACCTAATGGGCGTGGGGTTGCCGCACGACCTGGTCGAAGCCGTGGCGGCGGGCGTCGATATGTTCGACTGCGTGGTCCCCACTCGCAATGCGCGCAACGCCACGGCCTTTACCCGACGAGGACGCCTGCGCCTCAAAAACGCCAGGCACGCCGAAGATCCGCAACCGCTCGACGCAGATTGCGCGTGTGCCACTTGTCGCCACTACAGCCGGGCTTACCTGCGCCATCTCTTCCAGACCAACGAAATACTCGGCCTGCGCCTAGCCACCTTGCACAACGTCTTTTTCTTTCAGCAGTTAATGCGCGAGATGCGGGATGCGATCCTCGGGAGGCACTTCGCGGCCTATCAGGCGGAATTTCTCGCCCGCTACCAAAACCGCTAGCAGAACCGGCTCAGGCCGCTTGGTCGCAGGGTTCGCAGACTAGGGCGAACCTTCGCGCGCCGCCCACGCCGAGTTCGGTCGTGAAATCCTTCTTGACTGACGCGGACTGTGCGCCGCAGAAATCGCACTTGCCGCGCTCTGCGTACTCGGGAATTGCCGCTAGCTCAAATTCGACCTGTTTGCGTTTTTCGCGTCCTTGGGAAAAAAGCCGCGCAAAATTGAGCACTTGCCGGTCCGTCTCGCGCTCCAAGGTCCGCTCTATGATCGCGTCGAGCGCTGGGTCATCGGGTTTGCCGCCGTCTTCAAGCGTGTGCCAAGCAGCGCGGCGCACCCGCACGTCTTGGTCTTCGAGCATCCGATAGAGTGCCTGCCAAACCTCGTCTATGCTGCGACGCACGTGGCAGGGACACAAAAAGGACGCCGCCCGCAAGCGATCTGCTGGATCGGCACTGCGCGACAACTGCAACAGTTCTTGAATTTCTTCGCGCCCTACGCGCAACTCGCCTTGGCGAAAAGCCGCCCGCTGATGCTTGTTCAGCCCCTGGTACCGCGCCTTGCGTCCTTTTCTGTTCACGACCCATTCTCCTGTCTCAATCTCGTCCTCATCTTAGTAGCAAAAGTGTCACAATGTCAAAGCGCCTTTGCGGCACGAAGGGATCGCGGCGCACCATGTTGTCCGGTCTTACTCAGCACGGGGATTTTTGTTAAATTTTCTGTGACTCTTAATCTACCGAAAGGAATTTGCCCGTGTTCGATCTCATTTCCACGGCCCACGCCCTCGGCGGCGGCCCCTCCGATGGCGGCCAACAGCCCAATCCCATCACCGCGCTCCTGCCCTTTGCGCTGATGTTTCTGGTTCTCTACCTCTTGATCTTGCGACCGCAGATGAAGAAACAGAGAAACCAACAGCGGATGATCGACGAACTCGAAAAAAACGATCAAATCGTCACCAGCGGTGGGATCCACGGCACCATTCTCAACATCAAAGACGACATCCTCGTGGTCAAAATCGCCGACAACGTCAAGATCGAGGTCTCGCGGGCGGCCGTTTCGCGGGTGAAGAATAAAGAAGACGACAAGGGAAAGTAGTGAGGCTGGTGTTTATGGGAACCCCACGCTTTGCGGTTCCCTCCTTAACAGCTCTCGCCCAGAGCCGCCATCCGATCATCGCTGTCGTCACCAATCCCGACCGACCGCAGGGGCGGGGCCGGCAGTTTGCCAGTTCGCCCGTCAAAGAACAAGCCCTAAAGCTCGGATTAGAAGTACTGCAACCGGCCGCGGTCAAAGACCCCGCGTTAGCGGCCGCGCTAGCGGTGCATACTCCCGACCTCTTGGTCGTCGTCGCCTTTTCAATTCTCCCCCAGCACCTACTCGCCATTCCTCGCCTTGGAGCAATCAACCTGCATCCTTCGCTTTTACCAGCTTATCGCGGTGCGGCTCCCATTGTCTGGGCAGTGGCCAACGGCGAAAAGGAAACGGGCATCACCACTTTCCAGCTCAGCCCGCGCATCGACGCCGGGCACATCCTGCTCCAACGCCGCTTTGCCATCGGCTGTGACGAGACGGCCGGTGAGTTGGAAGCCCGCTTGTGCGTGGAGGGTGCCAAAATGGTCGTGGAAACCGTCGATGGGCTGGAAGACGGTCGCCTCACCGGACAGCCCCAAGGTACGGACGGCGTCAGTCGCGCCCCCAAGCTGACCAAAGAGGACGGCCAGATTGACTGGCGCCAACCGGCTGAGCGGGTCCGCAACCTCGTCCGCAGCATGAATCCCGCGCCCGGAGCCTATACCTACTGGCAGGGCAAAACGCTTAAAGTGCATCGGACTCAGTGCGCGGCGAGCGGCGGCGCCCCTGGCACCGTACTCTGCGCCGAGGGCCGTCGAGGTTTAACCGTGGCCTGCGGCGAGGGTGCGCTACAACTGACTCAAGTTCAACCGGCGGGCAAAGCTGTCATGGAGGGAACGGCCTTTGTGCGGGGCTATCCGATTGCGGCTGGTATGCGGCTGGGCTAGCCTGCTTTTCGTCCTGTTCGCGGGGCGACCGGCCTGCGCCACAGAGGCCGAGGCCGATTCGACTCACACCGTGCCGGCGGCCCCGCCTTCGGTGCATGGCGCACTCCTGCGCTCGGCCGTGTTGCCCGGCTGGGGCCAGTTCTACAATGGCCGCCCCTTCAAGGGACTGTTCTTCGGTGCGGCCAGCGCGACCGCCCTCACTGCGGTTGTGGTCGAGCATCGCCGCGGCCGCGCCGCGGCCACACCCGAGGAACACCAAAACCGCACGGCCCGCCGCAACAGTCGCCTGCTCTACTTCGCGCTCTCGATCGCCTTGGCTGCCACCGACGCCTATGTCGATGCCCACCTCGCGGACTTTGGGGCCGGGGCCGCAATGCAAGTGGAAATGCAGCGCGGTAAAGCGCGGCTTAGGCTGAAAGTGCCGCTGCCTTAGCGATGCTGCTCTATTCGCTCGACGCGGCGTCTCAGCAGCTTGAGCCGGTCGAATGCAAACGGCATACATGGCCGCGAATGGTAGGCGGTTGGGATGCGGCGACGGTGCTCCAAGTGAGCGAGCTCGCGCTCGAGTTCGACGGAGAGCCGGTCGGAGAAAAACAACACCAGCGGATGGGCGTTGAGCAGGCTGCCGAGCCGCGCAGTGCGACCGTGGGCCAGCATCTGCACTCGGAAGGCGAGCTGCCGCAGACGGCGCAAGACGACCAGCCGCCTCAAGATCACATAGGCCGCATAGGCTAGGCAGATCAGGAATACCCCGCAGGCTATATAGGTGAAGTAGTAGAACATATCGCCCTTAGTTTCTGTATCCTGAATATCGAATACGCGGCTCAACGGCTCAAGCCCATGGCCTCAAACGCTTGCTTACCTAGCCCCAAATAACCTATTTCCAGCGAAAACTACCCTTGGCAGGCTGTCAAATGAAGATTGCCCTATGCTTGTTTTACTTCGCCGCGTTATTCGCTTCCTGTGGCAAGGACTCGATCCAAAGCCCCACAGCCGACCCGCCGGTACTTTCAGCCCGGCTCGATGGCCGCTACGCGCAAAGCATTCGCATTGAAGAGGACCAATTTACGGCTACCGGCCCCGGTCAGGAGATCGTCCTTACCTTTGCGGCTCAAGGCATGGTAAACGTCAGACAGTTTGAGTTGCGCCTAGCAATCGAACCGGCCAGCGCCTTGGCTCTTGAAGGCTCTTCTTTCCTCGCGACCGCGCCCTTTCTCACCCCGCCCTTCGGCATCGAGCTAACGGAAGAAAGGCTGTGGCGCGTCGGCGGCGCGAGCATCACCGAAACCAAAAAGGGCGACGATACCCTAGGGACGTTCACGCTGAGGACCGGCGAAGGCTTTGACGCGGGAATGCAAGTGCAAGTGCGCTTGGCTTTCTTCTCGCTAGGCCCCAGTTTCTCTGACCGCGACGACTACACAGCCGCCGACCTCAACATGGGCGTGGTGATCAACGGCGGCTGAACCCGCCTCCTTGACGATGTAGCAGAAAATTGCTTATCTTGTTTGCTCTTGTGGGGCTGTAGCTCAGTTGGGAGAGCGCCTGAATGGCATTCAGGAGGTCAGGGGTTCGATTCCCCTCAGCTCCACCATGATAAGCTGTCAGGTATAAAGGGTTTACGACATGCCGTCGCAGACCCTTTTTCGGTATCCCGACCGTGAACACGCCCTCCGGCTGTTTTCGCCGCACAAAACTCTCTAATAGCACGTTGACAAAAACGGAATGGATTCAGCCCATTCACTCGACCACATCGTTCGCCTGACGTCTCAGACGGACCACTTCAAAGAGGTCGTCGCCCGGCTTGCCAATGGACGGCAGCACATCTTGTTCCACGGGCTGCCTCCGGCCCTAGCCGCGTTTCTCGCCAGCCACATCCGCACAGCACTTGAACGCCCCGTGCTCATCGTCGCGGCCGACGAGGACCGCGCCGAACAGTGGCGCGACGACCTCCAAATCATCGCCGGTGAGCAAATGGTCCATTACTTCCCCGCTTGGGACGTTGGAATCTACGACCAGCAGTCTCCGGATCCCGAAATCACCAGCTTGCGCGTGGCCGCCGCCGCTCGACTCATGCGCGGCGAACCGGCCATCGTCGTCGCCCCGGCCGCGGCCCTGTTCAATCCGCTGATTCCGCCTCATGCCCTCGAACTAGGCACGGAGGTTCTCGCGGTAGGAGCGGTACGCGACCTCGACGCGCTCTGCACACACTGGATCGCCTGCGGCTTTGACCGCGTGGCCGCCATCGATGGCATCGGGCAGTTCAGCCTGCGCGGCGGCATCCTCGACATATACCCTTTCGGCGTTGAGCATCCCTACCGCTGCGAGTTCTTCGGCGATGAGATTGAGTCCATCCGCTGCTTCGACGTCAGCACCCAGCGCTCGCTGAGCACCTGCGAAGAGGCTTGGGTGTTGCCGGCGCGCGAGGTGCTGCTCGATTCCCCTTTTTACGAGGATTACCTCCAGCGGATCCAAGCCGCTAGTGCGGCAGAAGCCCTCGCTCCGCTGAAAGACCAACTGGAGCTAGGCGAATCGCTCGACGGCATTGAGAGCTACATCCCCTTGCTCTACGGCCGCAACAACGGGCTTTTCGAGTACCTCAAGGAGCCCGTGCTCTTTTTGGAGGAGCGCGAAGAAATCGCCGAGGCCCTCGACAAGGCCCTCGCTAAGCCGCGCCAAGAATACGAGCGGTCGCGGCACAAAGAATCGCTGCTGCCCCCGTCGGCACTCTTGCGCGACGAGGATTGGCTCATTGCCCAGCTAGACGACTGCACTCGGCTCGAACCAGCGCCCTTGGGCCAACTCGACAAAGCCATCCACTTCGAGGCGACAGAGCCGCGCGTCTTTGCCGGCGAGCGCGCCCGCCTCCAGCAGGAAATCGACCGACTCGCCACCGAGTCCTACGCCATCCACATCCGCTGCGAAACCAAAGGGCAGGCGAGCCGCTTACAGGAAATTTTCGCCGACGGTCCCGAGATCCACTTCGGCCTCGGCTCATTGCACCGAGGCTTTACCTTTCCGCAAGCCCAGCTAGCCCTGCTCAACGACCACGAGATCTTCAGCCGCCAGAAGCGCCGCTACCGCTACCGCCGGTTCCGCGCGGCCAAGTCCATCGCCAACTATGGAGCCTTGCAGCGCGGCGATTTCGTCGTCCACATTGACCACGGCATTGGCCGCTACTCGGGCATCCGCCGCCTGCGAATCGGCGGGCGCGAGCACGATTGCCTCGTCGTGTCCTATCAGGACCAAGATCGCGTCTTCGTGCCCGTCGAACAGCTCGACCGCCTGCGCAAGTATTCCAGCGCCGAAGGCGAAGTGCCCCTGCTCAGCAAGCTGGGCAGTGCCGCTTGGGAAAAACTCAAGGAGCGCACGCGCGAAGAAATCTTCAAAATGGCCAGCGAGTTGGTGCATCTCTACGCCGAGCGCAAGGCGAGGTCCGGCTTCGTGTTTTCAGCCGATGGGCCTCTGCACCGCGAGCTAGAGGCGGCCTTTCCCTTCCAAGAGACGCCCGACCAACTACGCACCATGGACGAGGTCAAAAAGGACATGGAAGCACCGCATCCGATGGATCGCCTAGTCTGCGGCGACGTGGGCTATGGCAAGACCGAAGTGGCCGTGCGTGCGGCTTTCAAGGCCATCTGCGACCACAAGCAGGCCGCCGTGTTGGTCCCCACCACTATTCTCGCCGAGCAACACTACCAGACCTTCTCTGAACGCATGGAGCACACCCCGGCGCGCGTCGAGGTGCTCAGCCGCTTTCGCTCCCCCAAGGAACAGCAACAGATCCTCCGAGACCTCAAAAACGGCCAAGTCGATGTGCTCATCGGAACGCATCGCATCCTCTCCCAAGACATCCGCTTCCGCGACTTAGGGATCTTGATCGTCGACGAGGAGCAGCGCTTTGGGGTCCGCCACAAGGAGCGGCTCAAACAACTCAAGCGGCTCGTCGATGTGCTGACCCTGACGGCGACCCCGATTCCCCGCACCCTGCACATGTCGATGCTGGGCGCACGGGACATGTCGGTGATCAACACTCCGCCGCAGGACCGCCTGCCCATCCACACCGAGATACTAGCTTTTGACGAGACCCGCATTGCCGAGGCCATCCACCGCGAGGTCGAGCGCGGCGGTCAAGTTTACTTTGTCCACAACCGAGTGCAGTCGATTCAGCGGCTCGAGGAATACCTGCAAGACCTCCTGCCGCAGGTGCGCTTCGGCGTCGCCCACGGACAGATGCCGCCCAAGCAGCTAGAGAAGGTCATGGGCGACTTTTTGGAACGAAAATACGACTGTTTAGTCTGCACTATGATCATTGAATCAGGTATCGACATTCCTTCGGTCAACACCATCATCGTCAACCGCGCCGACGCACTGGGCCTGAGCCAACTCTACCAGATTAGGGGCCGAGTTGGCCGATCCAACGAGCGTGCCTACGCCTATCTGTTGGTGCCCAAGGGCAAAAAGCTGACCAAAAAGAGCCGCATGCGCCTACGCGCCATTGAGGAATTCGCCGATTTGGGGTCTGGGTTCAACATCGCCATGCGCGATCTAGAGATTCGCGGTGCCGGCAACTTGGTGGGGGCGCAGCAACACGGATTTATCGCCGCTGTCGGCTTCGATCTCTACTGCCGCTTGCTCGACGAGGCCATGCGCGAAATCAAAGGCGAGTACTCGCTCGACAACCCCGAGCCCGAGATAAAAATTGCGGTTTCGGCTTATATTCCAGATGAATACCTGTACGACCCAGACCAAAAGATGGAATTCTACCAGCGCTTAGCTGACGCTGGCCGCATTGTCGAGCTTTTGGATATCCGCGAAGAGATGCAGGATCGCTTTGGACGCCTGCCCCAGCCAGCGCGCGCGCTAATGCACATCATGGAAATCAAGATCATGGCCCGTCAGCTCGGCCTCGCAAGCGTCCAGTTGGAGCAAAGTCACTTGCGCCTCACTTTTCCGCCAGACAAGCCAGTCTCATCAGCCGACATCAAGAAGATGGTGGAGCAATGTTCCGCCCAACTAGACTTCGACTTGGGCGAGCAGTTCAAGATCGAGGTTCGGGTGCCGGGCCGCGACGAGATCGAGCGCTTGGAAAAGGCGCGCAATACCCTGGAGGAAATCCTCTGAACGCACTGCTTGTCATCGCGTTCGCACTCAGCGCACTGCCCGGGTGCGAATCGTCGCCCGTCCGAGACATCGTCGCTCGCGTCGGAGATGCCGAACTCGCGGAGCGCGAGATTGCCAGCCAACTCGTGCCCGGTCTCGACGCTGAGCTAGCCGAAGAGGAGCGGACGCAACTCATCGAGACCTGGGTGCGCCAAGAATTGCTCTATCAGGAAGCACGCGCCCGCGGGCTTCACCAACAAGCGCGGCTCAAATCGCTCCTAGCGCAGATGGAGCGAGACCTACTAGTAGCGGCCTTGCTCGACGCCGAGTTCCAAGACCAAGAGCTCGTCTTCAGCGAGGCCGCAGTCGGCCGTTACTACGACGAGCATCAAGCCGATTTTCGCCGGCAGCACCCCGAGATTCGGGCGCGGCACATCCTCCTGACCAGCCAGCGCGAGGCCAGCGCCCGGCGTCAAACCCTGCTGCAGCGCGGCGAGCGTTTTGCCGAGGTGGCTCGCAAGTACTCGCACGATGCCGCCACGCGCAACGAAGGAGGCGAGTTGGGCTATTTCTCCGAAGTAGAAAATCCCATCCTGTGGGCCGCGTGCCAAGGACTACCGCTCAAGATCATTTCCGAGCCAGTGCCAACCGAGTACGGCTATCACCTCATCCAAGTCCTAGAGCACTGCGAGGCCGGCACGGTCCGCGACCTTGCGCAAGTGCATTCCCAGATCGTCGAGGTACTAGTGCGCGAGCATCATCAATCTCAGCTCGACCAACTCGTCGCCAAACTCAAAAAATCCACAGACTGGGCTATCGTGGCCCCCACCAATCCCTGATTATGCTACTGCATTCGCCAACTCGCCTGTTGTTATCGCTCGGCCTCGCGCTGTGTATCGCGCCGCGAGCAGGGGCCTTGCCCGAACTCATCGACCGCATCGTCGCCACCGTTGACAATCACACGATCCTCTGGTCCGAACTCAACTATCGACTGCGCTTTGAAGCCGAGCAGCGCGGGCTGTCCGTCTTTGTCGAATCCGAGCAAATCACGGCACTCCGCCGCGATATCCTCAACGCCATGATCGACGAGCAAGTGCTGGTTCTCAAGGCCCAACAAGACAGCATTCAGATTGACCCCTCCGAAGTCGAGGAAATGCTCGGCCAGCAGTTCCAGATGGCCAAGAGCAGCATGGACGACGGAGAATTCGAGCAGATGCTAAAGCGCGTGGGCTTGAGCGAGCGCCAGCTCAAGGCGCGCTACCGCAAGGAAATTCGCCATCGCCTACTCTCGCGCCAGATGCGCGCCTTTGTCTCGTACCGGGTACACGTCAGCCACCGCGACGTAGAAGAATTTCGCATCGCCCACCAAGACACCTTGCCTCCCCAAGTCTCGCTCAGCCACATCCTGATCCAAGTCCTGCCCAGCGATGACGTGTTGCAAGAAAAGCGGGCGCGGGTCGGAGAGATTCAGGCTCTGCTGGACGCTGGCGGCGATTTCGCGACCATAGCCCGCACCCATTCTGAAGATCCCGGCAGTGCCTCGCTCGGCGGCGATTTGGGCTGTTTCTCGCCTGGGACCTTGGTGCCCGAGTTTGAGGAAGCGGCCTTCGCGCTCAAACCAGGTCAGACCAGCGAACCCGTGTTGAGTCCGTATGGCTACCACTTGATACAGATGCGCGAAAAGCGCGAAGGCTCCATCTGCGCCAGCCACATCCTCGTCTTGGCCCGAACCTCAGAAAGCGACCAAGAGCGGACGCGGGAAACGCTAGAGAATTTGCGCCAGCGCGCCCAGAACGGCGAGGAGTTTTCCCAGCTCGCCCGCCAGTATTCGGCCAACCCGCATACAGCCATGCAGGGCGGCCTCTGGGGCACCTTCCCGAAAGACCAGATCCCCGAATTCCTCCAGCCTTACCTCCGCGACCTCAAGCTGGGCGACATCAGCGAACCCTTCTTTTTGGACGATGGTGGTCTCATCGTCAAAATCGACGACGATCAAGCCGTGATCGAGGGCCTGATCCGCGAAGGCCGCACCGCCCAAGCCGTGCGCCAATTAATCGACGAATACCGGCAGCAAATCCACATCGAGGTTCGGCTCGACGAGGAAAACTTGCGCCGACCAGTACAGAATGCGACTGGATATCTTTCTGAAGAACACGGGGCTGATCAAGCAGCGCAGTGAAGCCAAGCGGGCCTGCGACGCCGGGCAAGTCCAGATCGGCAGCCAGCAAGCCAAGGCTTCGCACGCCGTGGTCGTGGGCGAGCAGATCCACATTGCGAGCCCCGCTCGCCTGCTCGACATCGAGGTCCTCGGCATCCCGGAACGCCCGCCCGCCCGCCGGGATCGCGGCCGCTTTTATCGGATCCTCCGCGAGGAGTACCGCGACCCGTACGAAGACTTGAGCTTTTAGGATGTGAGCTGTGGGTAGTGCCGCGCGGTCGCCCTATCAAGGGCTAGCTCCCATTTACGACCATGTAATGGCCCACGTCAATTACGGCGAATGGGCCGCTTACATCCATGCGCTGTTCGCCCGCTTTGCTCCCGCCGCCACCCGCGTCGTGGACTTGGCCTGCGGCACTGGCAATGTGTCTTTTGCGCTCCGCGGCCTTGGCTATGAGGTAACGGGCGTGGACCGCTCCGAGGCCATGCTAGAAATCGCGCGCGGAAAGGCCACCGACACTAGCGTCACATTCGTCCAACAAGACCTGCGCCAGCTAGGGGGCCTAGGGCCTTTTGACGCGGCCACTTGCCTGTACGACAGCATCAACTACCTGCTCGCGCCAACCGACATCGACGCGGCTCTGCGCGGCGCACAGGGCATTGTGCAGCCGGGGGGGCTTTTCGTCTTTGACATCTGCACCGAGCGCAATTCGCTGCGCTATTTCCGCAACACGCGCCACAGCGAGCGCGGGCCGGGTTTTTCCTGCGAGCGGCACAGCACCTACGATCTAGATCGGCGGCTACAGCGCAATCACTTCCGCATCCGCCACGACGGGCGCGATGTCGCGCTCGAAGAAACCCATGTCCAGCGCATCTATCCGATTGCCGCTGTCGCCGCCCGCGTCGCGGCGAGTGCTTGGGAGTTGCTCGCGCTTTTCAACGGCTTCACGTTTGACGAGGGGACCGAGGATTCGGACCGCGTTCACTTGGTCCTCCGCGCTCCACCAGCGGAGAAATGACTTTGGACCTGCCGCTAACAGCAACGCGCACATTCATTGAGGAAGCAGACGATTTCCTGCTGACGACCCACGTCAACAGCGACGCCGACGGTCTCGGTGCCTGCATGGCTTGGGGCCGCTTGCTAAGGCATCTAGGTAAGCGCGCTGACATCGGCCTGCCCGAGCCACCGGCCGGCCAATGCTCCTTTCTCGTTGGCTGGGACGACGTGCGCCACTTCGCCGACCTCGACTTGGCCCGCTATCGCTGCGCCATTGTCGTCGACTGCCCCTCCCTCGACCGCATCGGCTCCATGCGTCCGGGTCTCAACTCCGACATCCGTCTCCTCAACATCGATCATCATCAAGGCAACGAGTGCTTCGGCGCAGTAAATATCGTGGAGGAAATCAGCTCTACCTGCGAGCTTCTCTACCATCTCGCTATCAGCCTCGGTTATGAGATTGATGCCGTCGCCGCCGACCAACTCTATGCGGGGATTCTCTTTGATACTGGGGGCTTTCGCTTCTCGCTAACGACAGCCACTACCTTTGAAGTGGCAGCCGATCTGGTGCGGCGCGGCGCACGCCTCGATGCCATCGCCGAAGGCGTCTTCGGCAACAAGAGCCTCGGCTCGGTCAAGCAGCGCGGCCAAGCCATTGAGAGCTTGGCATTGCGCCTTGGGGGCCGCGTGGCGGTTCTTCATCTCGACCTCGCGGCCATGCACACGGGCGAGCCGGATGAAGTAGTCAACTACGGTATGATGATCCAAGGCGTCGAAGTGGCCGTGTTGCTCAAAGAGCGCACGCCCGGATGCTACCGCGTCAGCCTGCGTTCCCGCGACAAGGTCGATGTCAGCCAAGTTGCTGGCACCTTTGGCGGCGGCGGCCACGTCCGCGCCGCTGGGCTGGAGCTAACGGGTGCGCCCCAAGATATCGTCGAAGATCTATTGACAGAGATTAGCCGCTATTTGTAATTATTATTCTTTATTACAAATTTTTATTTATAAAAGAAGGGCAAGGAAGGCATTCCATTGCATTTAATTACCTTAAAGAACTGGTCCTCAGCCGATGTGCAGCAAGTTGTCGAGCTCGGCCTCGCCGTCAAGGCCACCCCACAGCACTACGCCGACGCCCTGGCTGGACGGACGGTGGTTCTGCTCTTCCAGAAGACTTCGACCCGCACCCGCTGCGCTGGCGAAATCGGCACCGTCCAGCTAGGCGGGCATGCCCTCTATTTGAACTGGCAGGACACCAACTTCGCCCTAGCCGACTTAAGCGACGAATTCCGCGTACTCTCCGGCTATTTCGACTTTATCGTCGCCCGTCTGCTCGAACACGCCGATGTGCGCCGCGCCGCTGCTGCCTCACAGGTACCGCTGATAAACGGCTGCTGCAATCGCTACCATCCCTTGCAGGCATTGACCGACTTGATGACCCTACAGGAGGCGTTGGGGCGGCTTGAAGGGGTGCGGCTGACATACGTCGGGGTGCTCAACAACGTCGCCAACTCGCTCATTGCCGCTGGAGTCAAAGTCGGCATGCACGTTACTTGCGTTTGCCCCGAAGTGAACGCCGCCGCACTCGATGACGAACTCTACGCTGAAGCCAAGCGCTTGGGACTCTACGAGCATACCGAGGACCTGCATTCGGCACTGGCCAAGTCTGACGCCGTGTACACCGACACTTGGATCGACATGGAATTTTTCACAGATCCCAAGTTCGCCCGCGAAAAGGAGCGTCGGGTCCAGACCTTTAAGCCCTATCAGCTCAACCGCGAATTGCTCGCCGATCTAGACCTGAAAATCCTGCACTGCTTGCCCGCCCATCACGGCTATGAGATTGAAGGCGCGCTCTTACACGACGAGCGCTCGCTAATTTTCACCCAAGCCGAAAACCGCTTGCACAGCCAGAAGGCCGTGCTGCTCAAGCTGGCGAACGCCCGCCCCGTTGCGCCGTGATTTTCTCTCTTGCCCCAGCGCAGGCTGATCCGTGGAATTTCGCTTGGGGCGGTCGCGGCTTGAGTCGAGCAATGGCGCGGTGATTTCGCCCGTCTTATTCCTCCTCCCGCACCCACGTCCCGCTCCGCCCGCCCCGCTTCTCCACTAGCCGCAACTCGGAAATCACCATCCCGCGATCGACGCCCTTGCACATGTCGTAGATCGTCAAAAGAGCCGCACTCGCCGCCACCAAAGCCTCCATCTCCACGCCCGTGCGGCCGTCAATTTTGGCCTCGGCCTCGACTTCGACCCGATCCTCGCCGACGTGTAAGTCCACGCTGACCGCCGTGAGGTTGAGCGGGTGGCACAAGGGGATTAGCTCTCCCGTGCGCTTGGCGGCCATGATTCCGGCCAGCCGCGCCGCTTCCAAGACGTTGCCCTTGGCGACTTTATTCTCGGCGATTAGCTGAGCGGTCGCGCGATCCATGTGAATCTCGCCGCGCACCCGCGCCCGCCGTGCGGTCGGCTCCTTGCCGCCTATATCGACCATCTTGAGACAGCCCCGCTCGTCGAGGTGAGTTAGCTCCTCGGCCACTACATGTTCTCGATGATTGCAGTGCCGAACTCCGAGCACTTGACCTCGGTCGGCTCGTCCATCAGCCGCGCAAAATCGTAGGTAACTACTCGGCTCGCAATCGTCTGCTCCAGCCCCTTGACGATCAGGTCGGCCGCCTCGTTCCAGCCCAAGTGGCGGAGCATCATGTCGCCTGACAGGATCACCGAACCGGGGTTGACCTTGTCTTGGCCAGCGTATTTGGGAGCGGTGCCGTGGGTGGCCTCAAAGATGGCGTGGCCCGTGGTGTAATTGATGTTGCCGCCTGGAGCGATGCCAATGCCGCCAACGCAAGCGGCCAGCGCGTCGCTGATGTAATCGCCGTTGAGGTTCATCGTGGCGATGACCGAGTACTCGGCCGGGCGCGTGAGGATCTGTTGTAAAAAGGCATCGGCGATCGCATCCTTGACGGTGATCTCGGTGCCGCTGACGACGACGCGAGTCCAAGGACCGCCGTCGGTTTCCACGCCGCCATACGCCTTTTGCGCCACCTCGTAGCCCCAGTCGCGGAAGGCCCCTTCGGTGAACTTCATGATATTGCCTTTGTGGACCAAGGTCACGCTATCGCGGCCTTGGGCGACCGCGTAGTCAATGGCGGCGCGGACCAGCCGCTCAGTGCCCTCCTGCGAGATCGGCTTGACGCCCAAGCCAGCGGTAGCTGGAAAGCGAATTTTGCCGTAGCGATCGGCAAAGTGTTCTTGCAGTAACGCCTTAAAACGCGTGTTGTCGTCCGTGCCCTGCTCAAACTCGATCCCGGCGTAGATGTCTTCGGTGTTTTCGCGGAAGATGACCATATCCACCAGTTCGGGTTGCCGCACCGGCGAAGGCACACCGCTGAAATAGCGCACGGGACGCAGACACACGTAGAGGTCGAGAATCTGGCGCAAAGCCACGTTGAGACTGCGGATCCCACCGCCGACGGGCGTCGTCAGTGGGCCCTTAATGCCGACCAGATAGGTACCGAAGGCCTCCACTGTGGCGTCGGGCAGCCAGCTAGCGGTCTGTTCGAAGGACTTCTCACCGGCCAAAACCTCCATCCAAGCGATCTTTCGCTGACCGCCATACGCCTTCTCGATAGCTGCGTCAAAGACGCGCACGGCCGCCGCCCAGATATCCGGCCCGGTGCCGTCGCCTTCAATGAAGGGGATGATGGGTTGGTCTGGAACGCTGAGTGCGCCATCTGCTACGGTTATTTTTTCGCCGTTTGCGGGAACCTGGGGCTGCCAATCGGCCATAGTACAAAACTCCTCGTGTCTTTTGATTGTTATGGAATAATCGGCCCGGTTCGACCGCGGTGGCTGCGCTCGGGGCCTGTCTATCGCAGCTTTTGAATCTAAGGCTTTCGCTCGAGCTGGCCAATGCACGCCGCCAAGGCCCGGCGCTCGACCTCGACTAGCTCGCAGGCGAATACGTCGGCATAGGCGCACAGCAGCTCGGACTCGACTTCGCGCCGGTCCAACGCGCACCCCAAGAGCGCGGCCATCGTAGTTATCTCCTCGCTGCCCAAGCCACAGGGCTTGATCGCCGCAAAACAGCTCAAGTCGGTAGCCACATTCAGGGCCAGACCGTGCGTTGTGATCCAGTGCCGTACGTTGACGCCGATTGACGCCACCTTGGACGAGCCGACCCACGCGCCGGTCAAGCCGCGCCGCGCCGCGCCCTCCAAGCCATAGGCAGCCAACGTGCGAATCAGCACGGCCTCCAAGTCGCGCAAGTACTGATGCACATCTCGACCGCGCTGGCGCAAATCGACGATCGGATAGGCCACGATCTGGCCCGGCCCGTGAAACGTCACGCTGCCCCCGCGGTCAATCTCGACGACATCCAGCCCTCGGGTTAGGAGATGCTCGGGCAGCGTCGTCCGTCCGCCGGTGTACGTTGGCGGGTGTTCGACCAGCAGTAGCGTGTCTGGAATCTGCTCGGCGCGCCGCAATTGGCGCAGCGACTCTTGCCAAGCCCAAGCCCGGGCAAAATCGATCCGCCCGACTCGGCAAACGCGCGTTTTATTCATCATTTTGTAACATTAACTTAGGGAATAGCACCCAATGCACCTCGACGTTAGTCCAGCATCACTTTATCCACAGCTACCGCCGACACTGAACCCCAGGGGCCAAACACTTGTCTAAATCACCTTTCAAAATGTATCTTTTTAGTAAGGTAATCTCAAAGGAACGGCTCATGCTCGTCAAGATCACTGCCAAGCGCCAAGTCACCTTCCCTGCCAGAGTATTAGACGCTCTAGGCGTAGGGCCAGGGGATCGGCTCTCCTTAGAGGAAGGCCCGGATGGGTTCATACTGAGACCCCAGCAGATTGACCCCACGCGCCTCGCCCCTCTCAAAGACAAGCTAGCGCGTGGGAAGGGGACGTTCGATCTTCAGTCTTTTCGAGACCAACCCCATGACCCAACGCTTCGGGATTGACACTTCGGTGTTGGTCCGCCTGCTCACAGGAGACCCTGAACCGGAGTTTATTCATTGTGTACGGCGACTCACTGCACTAGCTGGAGAAGGCGCAGAAATTTTCGCATCCAACCAAGTCATCGGCGAAGCCTATATTGCCGTGCAGCATCACTACGGAGTCTCAAAAACAGAGGGGCGGAGCGCATTGAGCCAAGTGCTACAAAGCGGACTGATAGCACCACTTAACGGCTACACCGTACTGGCCGCGCTCGAAGCCAATGGCGACCCAGGTCTCCTCGACCGCTTAATCGTCAACGACTATACGCGGGTAGAGCTAGAGACCCTGACGTTGGATCGGAAGATGGCGGGCCTCCCAAACGCCAATCACCTGTAACATACCAAGCTCTGCAATGGCAAGCGTGGCGGCAACTAAATCAGCTAAAGTAACTCTGACGATCCTCGCCCATGCCTCCGGCCAAACGTGCGTCTCACCCGTAAACAAGCCAGAAACAGGGTAGTTCCCGTTAAACGGGTCGCCCGGCTCCGACTCAACCGTACCGCGACAATTGGAGACTTCAAAATGTACCACTACCAGAAATAGGTTATTCTTGCACAAAAACGACGGAGCTTTTATATTCAACTGCTCAGCTTTGTTTTTTAGCACTCTCTTTTTATGAGTGCCAGTCTTTAGGCAAAACGAGTTTTCCATCCACCCACCACCAACATCAAGGAGACATGTGTTATGGCTGCTAAACAGCTAGAATTCGATAGAGCGGCACGCGACGCGCTACAGCGAGGCGTCGATAAGTTGGCCGATGCCGTCAAGGTAACGCTCGGGCCAAAAGGCCGCAACGTAGTGTTAGACAAGAAGTTCGGGTCACCGACCGTCACCAAAGACGGCGTCACCGTCGCCAAGGAAATCGAACTCAAAGACGCCTATGAAAACATGGGCGCGCAGATGGTCAAGGAAGTCGCTTCCAAAACCAGCGATGTCGCTGGCGACGGCACCACTACCGCCACGGTCTTTGCGCAGGTCATCTTCCGCGAGGGCCTCAAAAACGTGACCGCCGGTGCCAATCCCATGGACCTCAAGCGCGGCATCGACAAAGCCGTTGCAGTCGTTGTGGACGAGATTCGCAAATCCAGCAAGGAAGTCAAGTCGCGCGAGGAAATCGCCCAAGTCGGCACCATCTCGGCCAACAACGACTCGGCCATCGGCGAGCTGATCGCCGACGCGATGGAGAAGGTCGGTAAGGAAGGCGTCATCACCGTCGAAGAAGCCAAAGGCACCGACACCAACTTGGACGTGGTCGAGGGCATGCAGTTCGACCGCGGCTACCTCTCGCCCTACTTCGTCACCGATCAGGAGTCAATGACCGCCGAACTTGAAGACAGCTATATCCTGATTCACGACAAGAAAATCTCCTCCATGCGCGATCTGGTCCCGGTCCTTGAAAAGACCGCCCAACTCAGCAAGCCCTTGCTGATTATCGCCGAGGATGTCGAAGGCGAAGCCCTAGCGACGCTAATCGTCAACAAAATTCGCGGCACCATCCGGGTCGCCGCAGTCAAGGCTCCGGGCTTTGGCGACCGCCGCACGGCCATGCTCGAAGACATCGCCATCCTCACGGGCGGCCGGGTCATCTCCGAAGAGGCAGGGCTCAAGCTCGAAGGCGTCACCCTCGACGACTTGGGTCAAGCCAAGCGCGTCGTCCTCGACAAAGACAACACCACCATCGTCGAAGGCGCGGGTCAGGCTGCAGACATCCAAGGCCGCGTCGCCCAAATCCGGCGCCAGATCGAGGAAACGACTTCGGACTACGACCGCGAGAAGTTGCAAGAACGGCTGGCTAAGCTCGCTGGCGGCGTCGCCGTGATCAATGTCGGCGCACCGACCGAGACCGAAATGAAGGAAAAGAAAGCGCGCGTTGAAGACGCGTTGCACGCCACGCGCGCCGCCGTCGAAGAAGGCGTCGTCGCCGGTGGAGGCGTCGTCTTCCTCCGGGCTCAAGCGGCACTCGACCAGACCGAAGCCGCAGGCGACGAGGACGTGGGCGTCAAGATCATTCGCCGCGCCCTCGAAGAGCCACTGCGGATGATCGCCTCTAACGCGGGCACCGAAGGGGCCATTGTCGTCCGCAAGGTCGCCGATGAGAGTGGGGCCTTTGGCTTTAACGCCCGCACCGAGAAATACGAGGATCTCGTCGAAGCCGGTGTCGTGGACCCGGCCAAGGTTTCGCGCACCGCGCTCGAAAACGGTGCCAGCATCGCGTCGCTGCTGCTAACCACCGAAGCCCTGGTCGCCGAGCTACCCGAAAAAACCCCTCCAGCCCCGGCCGGCCCTCCCGGCGGCGATATGTACGGCGGCGGGATGGGCATGTAACATCCCTCTGTCGCAAACAAAAAAGGCCCGCTGCTTCTCTGGCAGCGGGCCTTTTTTACATCCACAATCTGTAGCGCGAGGGGTCGCGAAACCGCCCATTTTCTTGGACGGCATAGTACAACCCCGGCCTCCGCGATCCGCGCCCCTCATCTAACAGCGCAATAGACTGCCCCTTGAGCACGTAGTCCCCCACATCGACGAACAGGTGTGCATTGTAGCCGTATTGGGTCAGCAGACCGTTGCCGTGGTCGAGAGTCACCACGTAGCCGAGGTCCGCGTCGTAGCCCGCTTGCAGCACCTGACCCGCAGCACTAGCCTGTACCAAGCTGCCGGCAACCGCGGCAATAACAACCGAAGGACGCTCCTCGCTAAAGGGCCTGACCACAGGCCCGCGCAACGGCCACAAGGTGGGAACGGTATGTACGTGGCCCCAACGCAGCCGCTGCATGAAGGGGATATAAGGCGCATCCTCGCGGGGTTGCGCCGCCGCCTCGCCTAATGCCTCGGGCGCACCCAAGACCGCACGCAGCTGATCATTGCCGCGCGTAAGCCGGACCAGCATTTCTTCGAGCTGCTCTATCTGGCCTACTTGCTCCAAGAGCAGGGCCTTGTCCTGCTCAAGCTGTGCTGCCTTCTGCGTTAGCTCGTGCTTGTTGAGATAGGCACTAATCCCCAAGGACCCGATTACGAGCATGGCTACGCAGCAGCACCCTAGCAACCACAAGAGTGTACTGGAGGCCTTAAACTCAAAGGTCTTGCGACCCTTTTCTGGAACGATGATAAAGGTAATGTTGCTGCGCTTAAACATCTAGTACCGATCTGTTGTCGCTTATCGGATGCATCGGCCCTTAATCCAATATATCTTATATCCGACGCTTGAGCCGTACTGTGCTTTCAAAAAAAACAATCTATCGCCCGTGTCGCTATTCCGCCTCTTGCCTTTAGCCCTGTGCATGCTGGTGCCATGCAGCAGCCCCATTCGCGCCGAGCGTCTGGTTATGACTGCGGCGGACATCGAGGAAAACTGGGGCTATCCTCCCGGTGGCCTGCGCTTAGACGAAGCCGGCTCGTTGCGGCCGATGCGGAGCGGCAAAGATATTGACCCGCTCTCTGCGGCTGCGGTTCGCGGGGCCGGTGCGGCGCGATCTACGGCTACCCGCGCCTTTGACGGCGACCTCACCACCCGCTGGAGCCCACCGCCGGGCACGACTCCAGAGGACTGGTGGCTCGAGATTGACTTGGGGCAGGTGCTCCCCGTCCAACAGGTCCGCCTGCGCTTTGCCGATAGCGCACCGCCTTTGCCTTTTTTTAACCTCTCGTTCTCCAAGGGCGAGCGTTTTATCAACAGTGCCAACGTCGTCGTCAAAGGCACCCTACTCTACAGCCACAGCGAGCGTTTTGCCTTCAACGAAGAGCGCGACGTGACGATTGATCTCGACGACGAACTCGTCCAAGTTCTCCGCATTGAAGCCACCCGCGAAATGACCGGTGCGCCCGCCCTCGCCGAAATCCAAATCAAGGCATTTGGCGACAATATCGCCTTTGATTTGATCGCCAAGGGCGGCACCGTCGATGTCGAGGCTGCCGTCGTCGCCGTGGCCGGCGTTCCTTCTGTCATGTTCGACGGCGACCTCTCGACCATGTGGCGCGTCAATCCCCTCGCCAAAGGATCCAGTGGCGGCAGTGCGACCTTCGGCGACTACCGCATCGATCTAGGGGCCACCTACTGGATTGATTCGATTTGGCTCTTGGGCGAGCCGCTGGGCATTCCGCCGCGGTTGCGGCAATCCTACGCCAACTTCCTCTCCTATAAGCTCCAGTACTCCGACGGCTCGCTAGCACCCGACGGTTCGCTGGCCTGGCAGGCGCTGGCCTCCATTCCTCCCGACCCCCGCAACTTCTTCGACGTGCGCAATTTTCGCCACGATGTTCCCCGCATCGCCGCCCGCTACCTGCGTTTGATCTACCCCACTAGCCAAGGCGGCAACATCATCGGCGGCGGCCTGTCGGGCAGCGACTTTGACAACACTGGCCGCTTAGACGGGCTAGGGCTAATCAGCGAGTTCCAAGTGTACGGAGCCGGGTATCCGGCCCGCGTCATCCTGCGCTCGCCTGTTATTGACCTCGGCTCCAATTGGAATATCACGGCGATTGAGTGGGAAATTGACGCACCGCTCGGAGCCCTATTCTCCTTGCGCAGCCGCACCGGCGACCACGTCGTCGAGGAGATGCGCTACTTCGACAAAAACGGCAAAGAGGTTGCCAAACGGCGCTACGAAAAGCTGATCGCCTCGTTTCGCGGCCCCATCGAAACCACGCTCCAACCGGGCGATGGCTGGAGCGTGTGGAGCGAGGAATACCTCCAGCCGGGCACCCGCTTCCGCTCGCCTTCGCCGCGGCGCTATGTCCAACTCGCAGCCGAAATGCGCACCGACAATCCACAGGTCGGCATTGCCCTCGACGCGCTGACCTTGATCTACTCCCGCCCTTTGGCGCGCACTGCCGTTGGCGAAGTCCACCCAGTGCGCGTTGAGCCGGGCGAGCAAACCGACTTCACGTACTTCCTCCGCCCAGAATTCGCCCGCGACAGCCAAGGCTTTGAAGCCATCTCCCTTGAAGCCTCGGTGCCCCTAGCGTTTCGCGCCCTGCAAATCGACGGCGCGTCAGTCAACGCCGAAGTGGAAACGACGAATGCGGGCCTGCGCTTGTACTTGCCCAGGCGCATTGCGGCCGCCGAGCGCGTCGAGCTAGGTTTTGCCGCCACTGTATTCCAAAACAATACCCGCTTCCGCGCCTTTCTAGAGCGCAAAAGCGGGCTTGACACCCTGCGTCAGCAGGTTGATCCAGGCGATGCCATGCCCGATCTGGCGGGAGCGGGCGATGCGGTCTCGCTACCTGTGGATGGCAGTTTACTCACGCGCCTCAACATGGGCGCGGGGGTTTTTACTCCCAACGGCGACGGCGTCAACGACGCGCTCGCCATCTCTTTCGACGTGCTCAAGGTCCTAGACGCTCGCCCGATCGAAGCCCGCATCTACGACCTGCGCGGCCGACTAGTTCGCACCCTGCGCGAAGCCAAGGGCGTGGCCGGCCACTACCAGCTAACTTGGGATGGTCGCGGCGACTCCGGCCCGATGGCCCGGCCCGGCCTCTACCTCTTGCGCCTACAGATCGCGGGCGACTCGGCCACCCGCACCTTGGTCCGCAGCATCGGCCTGAGCTATTAAATCCCTAGCTCGCGCATCAGCACCCCATGCGCGCCACCGTGTAGTTCGGGCCGCATATAGACTTTGCGCACGTAGTCGAGCCCGCCGGACAAGTGCTCGAATTGCTCCTCTAAGACACCTAAGAGCCGCGCTTGTGACACAAAGCCGAGTTGGGCCAGCTCGGCGGCGGCCCCATAAGCCCTCCGGCCCTGCTCCAAGTAGTAGCCATCAAGCCCCTGCCGCTCGACCCACGTGCGGAAAAGCCCGCTGGTAAAAAGCGCGTAGTCGCCTACGTGCCGGCGGATATCCAGCTCGCGGTCAAAGGACCAACGCCGCTCTGGCTGCCGCTGCCGCCCGAGTTCCACCAGCATCTCGGCGATGGTTTCAAGCGGCTGGCCACGCAGGTCGCGGATGCGGTAGAGCTGATCGGTGCGCGCAAAGCTCACCAGCAGATCGACGACGTACTCGACCACTTCGCGGTCGGCAATGCCCAACGAAGTGAACCCAGGAAAGACCAAACGTTGGAAAAAGGACCGCAGTCCAGATGCGGAGATCGGCTTTGTCATGCGACGCGGCATGTCGAGTTAAAAACGCTTCTTAGAAGCCTTTTTAAAATTCTCGTCGGACTACTTCAACGGGCCGTCGAGAGGTTCCTGGATCGGGCGTTTTCCGAGGGCGAGACGCCATTGCTACTAGGTTCTTTTTTGACGCAAAGGGCCATAAGAGGAATTTTAAAAACACCTTAGGTCAGAAAGTTGTGTTGGTCATAAGGTAAGCAAAGGTCATATCCCCGTTCCACGCCTCGATCGAATCCTTGAACCGAGTAACACGGGGCATACTGTCGCCGGCTATCACTCGCGACAGTCCGGCAACAACGGTAAAGCCGGGACGATATTTGTACGCAAGCGTCAAATCGACTTCCTCGCCCAAATGGCTCGACTCCAAGCCGCCCTTTTGCGCGGTGCGGAAGGTGTGCCCATGGACTCCGAGGGAAACCTGATCGCTCAACGGCAAAGCCGCCTTGAGGGCCAAGTCCTGTAGCCCCAGTCCCCCAGTGTGGACCGGGATATTGAGAAACAAATCGGCGTATCCATAGTACTTGTGGTTGGTTGCAAAGAGCGTGTCAAAGACCTTGATCTTGTCATCGGCCGGATCGTCGTCACCAGACAGGTAGTCGTACCACAAGGTGAGGTCGAGCCCGCCCACAGACCTGCCAATGCGCCCACCGAACATGAAAGCCGCTACGTCTTGGGCACTGCGCTGACCGGTCTGAAACGAACCTTCAAAACGATACGAGTACGCCATCTTTTTGCCCGCCAGACGCGCCCCCATAGTGACCTGATCCGTGTCCTTGGCTCCGTCCTTATTGTAGAGCGCGTAGAGATCCAAGCTGCTGGACGGCAGTTGGTCCAAGGTCGCGTACGCGCCCGTCAAATAGGCGTCGTCTGCAAACTGCGCCGAAGTCGAGTCCGATTCAGTCACCTGAATCGCCGTCAGGTTCAGTTGGCCCCACGAGGGCGCCAGCAGCAGTTGCAAACCATCGAAAACCCGACCTTGCTGAGTCCACTCGACCGCGCCGATCAATCGCTGACCGCCAAGGGCGACGATCTGACGGCCAATTTTGAGCGAGTGGTCGCCGTCGCCGAGTTTTTTTAGATGAACGTAGCCCTGATGCAGGTCAAAATTATCCGCGCTGTAATCCGTCAGGGTATTCTTTTCCTCACCCCACAAGCGCACGTCTTGAAGCTGGATCATCAGATCGACATCGCTAGCGAGCGACGCCACCATCTGAGCCCGCACCCGCATGGAGGTGAAGGAGTCGTAGTTGTTGGCGAACGGATCGCGGAATTCGTAGCGCGGCCGAATCTGGCCACCCCAGACGATCTCTTTTTTAGCATAGCTGGCGCTAGATGCAACTAGGCTCAAAAGAAATGCGGAATAGATCGCAACACGCATGGCGTTTCTCCGGCGTAAAGAGGGTGATGTAGATTAAATTAAACCGCGAGTCTCGGTCAAGCTACCTGCTTTATCTCTCATTCGGTGCTGTGCCCGGTTCGACCAACGGCGGGCCGTCGAGGAAGCGCAGTAGGCGGCCGCGCAAATCGTAGAAGAGCGTCGATGCCTCGGCCGCGGCACCGACCTGGGCCTGCGGGCCGCCACGCGGTCGGCGAGGAACAGAACTGTTCCAGATTGTCAAAATCAACCACATCAAGCAATACGACGACTTGCTAGCCTGCTATGGCCAAGGATACGGCGGCGAGATTTACTCGGCGCACGAGTCGATCAGTCACAGTGTTCAATTTTGCTTCGTACCGCGACTGGTACGCCTCCCAGAACACGTGTCCCCACAAGCACGACATGGGCCTTTTTCGCGGCTTGATCGGCGATCGACACACCAAAGTCGTCTTCCCCAACACAAGAAGACGTTCTCGCTGATCGACGGAAGCAACCTCGGCGGCGAGGAGTACGTCGGGCCGTCGCTTAGCCTAGCAGGCGCTCGCTAAACAACGTCCGCGCCAGAGCACGCAAGTCCCGTTCACCGGCCAAATGGGTCTGCCCGACCGACACCAAAACCACCTCGACCTCCCCGAGCACCACCCGATAGACGATGCGGAACCAGCCGCCCAGAGGCCGCAGGCAGCGGTAGCCCTTTAACTCGCCGACCAAGGGCCAGCCCTGGTCCTCAGGATCGATTGCCAACCCGGTGATGTATTGTGCCACTTGCTCGGCAATTCGCCGGTTGAGCACACCTTGCAGCGACTCTACGGCGCGCTGAGCCAAGACAACGCGCAACGTCATTTCCCCCATATGACGCGCTCGCCCGCCTCAAGCTGTCGGATGCCTTCGCGCAGCGCGGCGCACTGGGCCTCGTCTCCGAGCACCTCCAAGGTTTCGACAATGCCTTGGTAAAGCGACCACGGCATCAGCGCGAGCACCGGCTGGCCGCGGCGCGTCACAGCGAGGGCATTCGCTTCGGGTTCGGCGGCAAAGCGATCGGGCAACTGATTCAGGACTTTGCGGGCTTCGGCGATGGGTATGGATTGAAGCATATTTCTCCATTTTGTACCATATATGGTACTAGATTGAGTACTTTTTAGCGACGGTCTGGAAAATCCACAATGGTGGCATATTTCTGCAAGTTCGCGATCAGGTGGAATTTTCCAATGGATAACCTTTTAATAATTCGCTATTTACGAGAATTTCGCAAAAGGCTCGTACTTGTATGTACATTTAAAGGTGCAAAAAAGAGTACTTCAATGCAACGCTAAATTTTCAATCCAGTGCGCCGAGATGCTGGCTGTGATTTGCTTCGGTGCAGGTCGCTTTTTAGCCGTAATAACAGCGCATTTGCTCTCCCATTGGCATTCCCTTTTCCCGCGCTTATATTTCCGCGCATGTCCGACAGCGAATTCATCCGGCCCTTTCCCGCGCTCACGCCCGCCCAGCGCTATCACCTCGAAGTCTATGGCTCTGAAGACCTGACTGAACACCTGCTCGAAGCCATGCCGCGGCTCAAACGGGATCTTCTGTCCGCCCCAGACCCAGCCAAGGCTCGCGTCCGCAACTGCCGTCTGCACTTTGCCCACATCCTCGAGGCCGATCCCGCCAGCTTCGAATGCCTGACTCATCCGCGCTTAGCTGGCGGTGGCAGCGCACCTCGAATGGCACTGGCGGCAGCACCGCCTCGACATGCTGGTCGCCTCGTGGGTGTTTGCTGGCCGTGATCCAGCTCGCGCCCCCATACTTATTATTCCTCGGCGACGCCGCCGACCAGCTAGCCGCCAAAACGGCCGTTGGCGTCGCCCATTGGCGGCCCGACCAGTGCATTGGTCAGTTTCGCCTTCCCGACTGCCACGCCGACCTCGGACTGCCCGACCAAACTCTAGCCGAGGCCCGCGCCGCCGGCGCCCGCACCCTCATCATCGGCGTCGTCAATCGCGGTGGCACCATCTCCGACCTCTGGCGCGAGACCCTGTTGCATGCCATTGACCTCGGCTACGACCTCGCCAACGGCATGCACACGCACCTTGGCACCATCCCCGGCTTGGCCGACCGCGCCCGCGCAAAGGGCACTCGCCTCGTGGACGTACGCGCTGCCGGCCGCGCTTTTCCCATTGCAACCGGCGTCAAACGCCCGGGCAAACGCCTGCTCACCGTTGGTACTGACTGCTCGGTCGGCAAGATGTTCACTGCACTGGCCATCGAGCGCGAGATGCAGGCGCGGGGCATGGCCTGCACCTTCCGCGCCACCGGCCAAACCGGCATCTTCATCGCCGGGACGGGTATTGCCATTGACGCCGTGGTTTCCGATTTCCTCGCTGGAGCTGTCGAGGTCCTAACCCCGGCCAACCACCCTGAGCACTGGGACTTAGTCGAAGGCCAAGGTTCGCTGTTCCACGCCTCTTATGCCGGCGTATCGCTGGGCCTCATGCACGGTGCCCAACCCGACGCACTCGTCCTCTGCCACGATCCCAACCGGCCCCACATGCGCGGCTTGCCCGAATATCCGCTGCCCGGTTTGCTCGACTGCATCCGCCTCAACGAGCAGTGCGCCCGGCTCACCAACCCGGCCTGCCGCACCGTCGGCATGGCCGTCAACACCTCGCACTTGCCGGAGGACCGCGCCTCCGAACTGATCAAAACCATAGAAAACCAAGCAGGCCTGCCCGCCGTCGATCCGCTGCGCCAAGGGGCCGCGCGCTTGGTCGACGCCCTGTGACCCGCTTCTCCATTCGCGGTGAGCGCTTCCCGCTCGCCCAGACCTTTGCCATCTCGCGCGGGGCCAAAACCACCGCCGATGTCGTCGTCGTCGAGTTGAGCCGCGATGGCTGCGTTGGCCGCGGCGAATGCCTCCCTTATCCCCGCTACAACGAAAGCGTGGCCAGAACCATAGACGCGCTAGAATCATTGCGTCCACAGGTGGAAGCCGGGCTCAACCGGGCGGCATTGCAACGCGCCCTGCCGCCCGGTGCGGCGCGCAACGCCTTGGACTGTGCGCTCTGGGATTTGGAAGCTAAACTCAGCGGTCGTCCAGTGTACGAGCTAGCCAAGCTAGCGGCACCCCACCCCGTGGCCACGGCCTACACCCTCTCGCTTGACGACCCAGAGACTATGGGCCGAGCCGCAGCCCAACACGCCGCCCGCCCGCTGCTCAAGATCAAACTCGCCGGTCGCGACGATCTCGACCGCGTCGCTGCGATCCGCGCCAACGCCCCAGACTCGACTCTGATCGTCGATGCCAACGAAGGCTGGTCCGCCGATCAAGTCGAGCCGCTCTCAGCCGCACTAGCGCGCTTGGGCGTCGCGCTCGTCGAACAACCGCTGCCCGCCACCCAAGACGCCCTCCTCGCCGAGTTCAAACACCCGGTTCCCTTCTGCGCCGACGAATCCTGCCACACGGCCACGGATCTCGCGGAACTGGCTTCCCGCTACGAATGCGTCAACCTCAAACTCGACAAGACCGGCGGCTTCAGTGAGGGCCTGCGCGTGGCAACCGAGGTGCGCGCACGTGGATTGGATTTGATGATCGGCTGCATGATTGCCACTTCGCTGGCTATGGCACCGGCTGTCCTGCTGGCGCAACAAGCCCGTTTCGTCGATCTCGACGGTCCCCTGCTGCTGCAAAAGGATCGGGAGCACGGGCTGCGCTACGAAGGCAGCCTCCTCCATCCGCCCCAACCCCAACTCTGGGGATAGGCGACTCGCGCGTTGGCAACCCTGCTGGACGCCGGGATTGATTGCGTGTACTCTTCCCCAACGAACCTATGAGCAACGCACTTCTATTGTTTGCCCAAGGGCTGGACGAGGCCGCGCTGCAACGCGCCGTACCGCCATCCCTCCGGCTTCAGCCGATCGAGCCGTTAGCGTGGAATGGCGCCGAGTTCTCGTTTGACTTGCCATCCGCAGCGCTAGAAGACGCGCTAGAAATTCTGCCGTGCCTCTCGGTCTTCTATGCTGGCGCGTGGGGCTATCAGTTCGCAGTGGAATGCAAAACCAAAGCGGGTCATCGCAGCCGAGCCGTCCTCGACCCAGTCGGCTTGTTTGTCGGGGCTGAAGCAGGCGCAGCAAACGAAGCGGTCACAGCGGAAATAGATCTCCTGCGCATCCGCAGCCCCTTGCAAGCAGCCACCCTACATCTGCGCGTCCAAGGCATCGCCCCCACAGCCCCGGCCTTGCTCTCGGTCTCGGTGCGCCGCGCGGGCGCAGTGCCCGCTCCGACATGTACTAGCCGAGATACGGCTCTCGCCGTGCCGCCGCAAAGCCAGATGGCTCTGCGGCCCGAGCTGGCTTCCCACGTCTGCTCGCCGACCAGCATCGCCATGATCCTCGCTTACCACGGCCATAGCGCGGACATCTACGACGTGATTGCAGAAGCGCACCACCAGCCTAGCGGACTATACGGCGTGTGGCCGGCCAACATCCACGCGGCCGCGCGCCGGGGCCTCTTGGGCTATCTGTTGCACTTTCCGTCTTGGGAGACGGCGCATGCACTGCTCGACGCGGGCCTTCCTATTGTTGCTTCCGTGCGCTACGAGGTGGGCGAGTTGAGCCGGGCCGCCATTGCGCGGACATCTGGGCACTTGCTGGTCGTCCGGGGCTGCGCCGGGCATACCGCGCTAGTCAACGATCCAGCCGCATCCACCGAGGTCGCCCGGGCGTACGATTTAGCGGAATTCTGCAAAGTCTGGCTGGAACGCAGTGCCGTCGGCTACGTGCTCTTTCCGCCGTTGTAACCACACTGTGGACAAGGCAAACCTCACCTCCATCGTTTTCGGCGAGATGCTCTACGACTGCTTCCCCGACCGCAGCTACTTGGGCGGTGCCCCGCTAAATTTCGCCTCGAACCTACGCCAACTCGGCTTTCCCGTGGCCATGGTCAGCGCGGTGGGGCGCGATGAACTGGGGCAGCAGGCGCGGGGCTTTCTCCGGCGCGCCGACATCGATCAGCAGTGGGTCGCCGAGCGGCCCGAGCCTACGGGCACGGTTGATGTATTGCTCGACGCTGGGCAACCCTCTTACGCCATTCGCGCCGACGTAGCATGGGACTATATCGAAACTAAACCGGCGTTAGACCGCCCCCCTGACTTGATCTACTACGGCACAGCCGCGCAGCGCAGCCCAGCCAATCGTCCGGCACTGAGCCATTTGCTGGCCACCAAGCCCCGACATCGGCTTTTCGACGTCAACCTGCGCCGGGGCTGCTATACGCCGCAGACCGTGCTCTTTGGCCTCGAAGCGGCGACCGTTGTCAAGCTCAACGACGAGGAATGGGAGGCCGTGCGGGACATCGCCGCGGTCGCTTCACCCGCCGACTTACTCGCCCGCTACGAGTTGGATCGCTTGGCGATTACCTCGGGCAGGAACGGCGCTCAGCTCCACATTCCGGGGGCTTCGTTCGCCGCCCGGCCCGCGCCCGTGTCCGTCGTCGATGCGGTCGGGGCTGGCGACGCCTTTAGCGGAGTTCTGGCCGCCAGCACTCTGCTCGGTACGGACCCGCAACAGGCCCTATATTTAGCGTGCGCCGCCGGTGCTAGCGCGGTGCAGCACCAAGGTGCCCACTCTCCGCTGCCTGAATCCGTGAAGGCGGCGTTTGCCTAACCATTTATCAGCGAAAGGCTTTTCTCCATGCAGACTCCCATTCCCCTGTGCGACCCTCACTTCCACCTCTGGGACCTAGCCGAGCGACCCAATCCCAATCTCGGCGATGTCATGCCGGCGTACCGGGCCGCCGACTACTTCCAAGACATGGGCGGCCTGCCCCCTGAGTTGCGGCGGGTCAGCGGCGTCCACGTCGAAACCGTCGTCGGTCAAGTACCCAACGGCGTTCCCGTCAATACGGTAGAAGAGACCCGCTGGGTGCGCGACCAACTCGAACCGAGCGCGACCGAACAGCCTTTTGGCATGGTCGCGTACGTGCATCTGGAGCGCGACATCGCCGCGGCCGAGCGCACCATTGCACAACACCTAGCGGCCGCCCAAGGCCATCTGCGCGGCGTGCGCATGATCCTCAATCACCATCCCGACCATCCCGACCTGACTTGGCCGCAAGTACAAGACGGCGTGTTGCAAAGCAGCCGCTTTCGCGAGGGCCTGGCGCTTTTAGAACGCTACAATCTCGCCTTCGATCTTTCCTGCAATCCCCACCAAGTAGAAGATGCGGTTGCCGTTTTCCGCGACTTTCCCAACCTCCGCGTCGTCGCCAATCATCTCGGCTTTCTCCACGATGGCGAAGATCAAGCGCACGAGGACCTCTGGCGCACCGGCATGGCTGCGCTGGCCGCATTGCCCAATGTCTATATGAAGTTGTCCATGGCGTGGTTTGCGCGAGACGCCTTCCACGAGGATGCGACCAAAGAGGCCAAAATCGCCGCAGTCGTCCAAGAACTAATCGAACGCTTTGGCTGTAGCCGCTGCATGTTTGCCAGCAACTATCCCGTCGATAAACTGCGGGGTATGAGCATCGGCTATCTCTACGCCAAGTTCCTCGAGTGGAGTGCTGGCTTTTCAGACGACGAGCGTCGGGCACTTTTCCACGATTCGGCCATCAGCGCCTATGGGCCGCTTTAAGTGCCGAATTTCGCGCACCCGGTCCTGTGCAAAGAAGCAACGCGCCTTTTGACTTATCGGCCCGTCGCCATACTTTAATGTTTTTCACTTTTCGCGCCGCCACTTGAGACATGAATCAACCTGCACTCGACAATCCACTCGCACAGGGGCTCGACCTAGCTTTCGCCGGCATGAGCATCGTCTTTACGGCCTTGGTCTTAGTCAGCGTTTTTATCGCCGTGTTGCCGCGCATTCTCGCCGCGGTCCACCCCTATATTCCCCCGGCCCAACTCCACACGCAGAGTCAGACCAAAGAATCCGACGCAGCCGCCATCGCCGCGGCCATCGGCTTTGCCCTACACACGCGCCGCCAAAACGACTAATCGGCCATGGAGATTCTTCTCGAATTCCTCACTACCACGGCCGTGGCCAACATGTCGGGCGGCAATCTGCTGATGCTCGTTATCGGCGCGGTCTTTATCTCTCTCGCCATCCGCAAAGACTACGAGCCGCTGCTGCTGTTGCCGATTGGCTTCGGCTGCATCGTGGGCAATCTCCCGTCTATCGCCAGCATGGCCATTGGCGTGTACGACCCAGGCAGTGTGCTCTACTACATCTACTTTGGCGTCAGCCAAGGAATTTTTCCGCCGCTGATTTTTCTCGGCATCGGCGCGATGACCGATTTCTCGACCATGCTCTCCAGCCCTCGGCTGGTGCTGTTGGGCGCGGCCGCGCAGACGGGCATTTTCCTGACCGTGATCGGTGCGCTTTACCTAGGCTTCACGCCGGCGGAATCCGGGGCCATCGGCATTATCGGCGGAGCCGACGGGCCAACGGCGATCTTCCTGTCGGCCAAGCTCGCCCCGCACCTGCTTGGAGCGATCGCCATTGCCGCGTATTCCTACATGGCCCTCGTGCCGGTTATTCAGCCGCCGGTGATGAAACTTTTGACCACGCGCAAGGAGCGACTGATTCGCATGAAGCCCCCGCGCGAGGTCTCGCAGCGCGAAAAGATCATTTTTCCCATTGTCGCCTTCCTCATCTGCGCCCTCCTCGCCCCAGGTGCGATCGGACTGCTCGGTATGCTGTTTTTCGGCAATCTGCTCAAGGAAAGCGGCGTCACCGAACGCTTGGCCCAGACCGCCCGCACCGCGATGGTCGATATCGTCACCATCCTCCTCGGGTTCTCAGTCGGCTGCTCGACCCAAGCCCAGACCTTTCTCACGCCGCAGTCGGTACAAATCTTCAGCCTCGGTGCCCTGTCCTTTGCCATCGCCACGGCCAGCGGCGTGCTCTTTGCCAAATTTTTGAACCTCTTCACCAAAGACAAGATCAACCCCCTCGTCGGCGCGGCTGGGGTCTCAGCCGTGCCCGACTCGGCCCGCGTGGTGCAGATGATGGGCCAGCGCGAAGACCCCAACAACTACTTGCTGATGCACGCTATGGCCCCCAATGTCGCCGGGGTCATCGGCTCGGCGGTAGGGGCCGGGGTCTTGTGGTCCGTGTTGGTGAGATAGACAAGAGGATGCGACCGTGAACAAAAAGAAAGTTCGCTTCATGTGTACCGCCTTCCGCGACGGCTTTCAGTCGGTCTATGGTGCGCGCGTTTTCACGTCCGATTTTCTGCCGGCTGTCGCCGCGGCCAAGGACGCTGGCATCGACTATTTTGAAGCCGGCGGCGGGGCCTGTTTCCAGTCGTTTTACTTCTACTGCGGCGAAGACGCCTTTGCCGCGATGGATGCCTTTCGCACCACGGTCGGCCCGGACGCCGACTTGCAGACCTTGGCACGAGGCGTCAACGTGGTTGGCCTCGAATCGCAGCCGAGCGACATCATCAAGCTGCACGCCGAACTCTTCAAAAAGCACGGCATCACCACCATCCGCAATTTTGACGCGCTCAACGATGTCGACAACCTCATCTATTCGGGGCAGTGCATTGTGGATGCTGGGCTTAAGCACCAAGTCTGTGTCACGCTGATGGAACTGCCGCCGGGCTGCGCCGGTGCCCACGACGCGGCCTTCTACACCAAGACCTTGCGCCAGATACTAGACGCCGGCATTCCCTACGACGCGGTCTGTTTCAAGGATGCCTCGGGCACCGCCGTGCCCGCCAAAGTCTATGAGACCATCTCCGAGGCACGCCTCATGCTGCCCGAAGACACCTTCATCCACTTCCACACCCACGAAACAGCCGGCATTGGCGTCAGTGCCAACATAGCCGCCCTCGACGCTGGTGCCGACGCGATCGACCTGTCTATGGCTCCCTGTTCCGGCGGCACCTGCCAGCCCGACATCATCGTCATGTGGCACGCGCTGCGCGGCTCCGACTACGATCTCGACATTGACATCGACAAGATCCGCGACGCCGAGGAAGTCTTCAAGGAGTGTATGGCCTCCTACTTTCTGCCACCCGAAGCCGTGGCCGTGGAGCCGATGATCCCGTGGAGCCCCATGCCCGGCGGCGCACTAACGGCCAACACCCAGATGCTGCGCGACAACGGCATCATGGACAAGTACCCAGATATGATCAAGGCCATGCGCGAGGTCGTCGAAAAGGGCGGATTCGGCACTTCGGTGACGCCGGTCTCGCAATTTTACTTTCAGCAGGCGTTCAACAACGTCATGTTCGGCCCTTGGGAGCGGATCGCCGCGCCTTACGGCCAGATGGTCTTGGGCTACTTCGGCAAGACGCCGGTCGCACCCGACCCCTCGGTCGTCGCGATCGCCGCCCAACAGCTCGGGCTAGAGCCAACGACCCAAAAGCCGCTCGAACGCAACGACGCCGATCCGAACAAGGGCGTCGAACCAGCCCGCAAACAACTGCGGGAAGCCGGCCTTGAAGAGACGGACGAAAACATTTTCATCGTCGCCACCTGCCAAGACAAGGGCCTGGCCTTCCTCAAGGGAGAAGGCGAGATCGGCGTACGCAAGGTAGAAAAAGAGCCAAAAGAAGCGATCCCGGCTGACGGTCCAGCGCACTATGCGATCTCGGTCGATGGCCGACGTTACGCCGTAGCTATTGACGGCGACACGGCCACGGTGGATGGCCGACGCTTCCAAGTCAGCTTGGATCGATTGACCGATGGGGCCGCTCCCGCCGCGCCGGCACCCAAAGCGGACGGCGGCACACCAGTGCAAGCCCAGATGCCCGGGAAAGTAATCCGCCACCTCGTCCAAGTCGGCGACCCCGTAGAAGCAGGCGAGGGAATCCTCGTGCTCGAAGCTATGAAAATGGAAATGCCAGTAACGGCTCCGGTCGGAGGCGTGGTCGCCGATATTTTGGTCCATGCCGGGGATCAGGTGGCCGACGGACAGGCGCTGGCACACATTAGCTAAGCCACATCGCCGGTCCACACTTCGCGTCGCGTCCCGTCGTCCTCGCGCAACAGCAGTTGTCCGGCTGAGCCAAAGCCCAACACCACGCCCGTGTACCCGCCGACTGCGACGTACTGGCCCAAGTTGGCGCAGCGAGACTCCCACGCCGCCCTCAGCGCAGCAAAGCCGCCTTTTGCCCAACGCCCGATCCACACCTGCAGATGCCCCAGCAACTCGTCCAATGCCCGCTCGACATCGCGCTCGGTGCCCGTCTCAATCCGCAGCGACGTAGCGGGCTGGCCGATGGAAGCGGCCTCGTCGGCATCCATGTTGACATTGAGGCCGATCCCCAGGACGACTCCATTGCCGCGCTCGGCCAAAATGCCGCATATCTTGCGACCACCCACCAACACATCGTTGGGCCACTTGGTCTGCGCCGCCAAGCCGCTTTCCTCCAAATAGGCCACCGCGCCCAAGGCTGCGGCCTGCGGTAGCGACAGGAATTGCAACGGCGACACAGCGGTCTGCAATAGCGCGGAAAAAGTCAGATTGCGACCGGGCCGAGCGAGCCATTGCCGCTCGTGGCGGCCCCGGCCAGCGGTTTGCGAACGAGCGGCAAGCACGAAGCCGTCGGGCAGGTCCCGGCCCTCGCGCAGCCACTTGACCAAGGTCGTATTGGTCGAGGGCAGTTCGTCGTGCCATTGTGGTTTTTGGAATAGCATCGTTTTACGTTCTAAATTAGAAATGTATATCTATGCGCCGAGAAAGGTCGCGTTTGACCGTGAAATATGCCTTGGTATTTTTGTACAAGTCCACTTCAAGCCGCTCTCACGTCTTTTAGCTACCGGAGATTCTCACATGCCTATTTCTAGACGCCAGTTTCTCAAAAGCGCAACGGCCGTTTCCATCGGCTTTGCTGGCCTCCATCGCCACTTGGCTTGGGGCGTTCCCGCGCTCGAAAACCGCTTCGGGCCGCTCGTCCCCGACCCCGCAGACATCCTCGATCTGCCCGAGGGGTTTAGCTATCGAATTCTGTCGCGCATCGGCGAAGCCATGGACGACGGCCTGCGGGTGCCGGGCGCAGCCGACGGGATGGCCGCTTTCCCCGGGCCAGAAGGCCGCGTCGTTTTGGTCCGCAACCACGAACTGAACAGCGGCGCACGGGAGGCCGGGGCCTTTGGCGACGACAACGAGCACCTAGGCAAACTGCCCAAAGAGGACTTGTACGACTGGGGCCACGGCAAGATGCCGGGCTTGGGCGGCACCACAACCCTCGTGTACAACGCGCAAACCGGCGCAGTAGAGCGGGAGTTTCTCAGCTTAGCCGGTACTGCGGTCAACTGCGCCGGAGGGCCGACTCCGTGGCATAGCTGGGTTAGCTGCGAAGAGACGACCCAGCGGATTGACGCGCCGATCGAAAAAGACCATGGCTACAACTTTGAGGTCCCCGCGACCACAGCCATTCGCCGCGCCGCACCCGTGCCGCTCAAAGCCATGGGTCGCTTCAGGCACGAAGCCATCGCCGTCGATCCCCGCTCGGGCATCGTCTATCAGACCGAAGATAAAGACGACGGCTTGATCTACCGCTACATCCCCGACGCACCAAGGAAGCTAATAGCTGGGCGGCTGCAAGCCTTGGCCGCAATTGACCATCCCAGCTTGGATACCCGCAACTGGGAAAAAGCACTAGTGCGCCCGGGCGAGCCGCTCGCCGTGCGCTGGGTCGATATAGAAAACGTCGAATCGCCGGACGACGACTTGCGCTTTCAGGGCTTTGACGGCAAGGGCTGCGCGCGCTTTGCCCGCAGCGAGGGCATGTGGTATGGCCGCGAGGCGATTTACTTTGCTTGCACCAGTGGCGGACGCAAAAAGAAAGGCCAGATCTACCGCTACCAGCCTAGCCCACACGAGGGCACGGCTGATGAGGGTACCGCACCGGGAACGCTCGAACTTTTCGTCGAGCCAAACGACGGAGACCTAGTCGACAATGCCGACAACCTCACGGTCTCGCCTTTTGGCGACTTGATCGTCTGCGAAGACGGAGGCGGGGGAAACAACCTAGTCGGCATAACGCCCACCGGCCAGATCTACCGCTTCGGTCACAACCGCATGAACAAATCCGAATTCGCCGGCGCGACCTTCTCACCCGATGGCCAAGTGCTCTTCGTCAATATCCAGCATCCCGGCACCACGCTGGCGATCTACGGCCCTTGGGACCAGCGGCGATCCGACGGTTAGCCCTCAAATCCTCCAGTGATGTCGGGCTTTAGCTGAGTCCATGAAGCGATACAGTGTTGTGTAGTATTCTACACAGTACTTTTTGCGGTACGCGCTGGTCTTCTCTGAAGATTGGGCTGGTACGCCAATTGCAAGCGTTGTAGCCTGACTTATATTTTTTGCTCCGTCAGATGCTATCACGCCGATCCAATCTTCTCGAATGACCGAGCATAAAAACGCCCTCTTGCTCAGCGACGCCGACTCCCTCAAGCCGCCGCCAGCCATTCTCGACGCGGCGTTGGGCCGGCTCGGCTTTGCGAGTTTTCTGCCCGGCCAACGCGAAGCCATCCAAACCTTGCTCGCCACCGGTCGCCTGCTTTTGGTCGCCCCCACCGGCGGCGGCAAGAGCTTGACCTACCAACTACCCGCGGCCCTCCTGCCGGGCACGGCGCTAGTCGTCTCGCCGCTCATCGCGCTGATGCACGATCAAGTCCAAGCACTAAAAAGGCGCGGCCTCGCCGCCACGTACCTATCCTCAACCCTCGATAGCGACGAGCTGCGCCGCCGCATGTACGGGGTGGCCCGAGGCCAGTACAAGCTGGTTTACGCCGCCCCCGAGCGGCTGACTTTCTCGGGCTTCCGCGCGCTCCTGAGTCAGATCAAATGCCCGCTTATTGCCGTGGATGAGGCCCACTGCATCAGCGAGTGGGGCCACGACTTTCGGCCCGAGTACTTGCAGATTGGCGAGCTGGTCCGCGAGTTGCCCGATTGTCGGGTCCTCGCCTGCACGGCCACAGCCACGCCGGTGGTGCGCGACGAAATCCTAGAACGCCTCGGGCTACCGAGCGACACGCCCCAGCTCGTGCGCGGTTTTGCGCGGCCCAACCTCTCGCTGCGAGTCGCCGAAATCAACAGCGCAGCCGAGCGGCGTCAGCGGATGGACGCGCTGCTGGCCGAAGCACTTGGTGCGCCCGACCAAAGGCTAGGGACCGCCATCGTCTATGCCCCTACTCGCAAAAGCACCGAGGAAGAAGCGAGCCGCCTCCAAGAAGCCGGATGGCCGGTAGCCGCCTATCACGCGGGCATGTCGGGACCAGACCGCGACGCCGTTCAGTGCGCCTTTATGCGGGACCAAATCCAAATCGTGGTGGCTACCAATGCCTTTGGCATGGGCATCGACCGCGCCGATGTGCGCGCTATTGTCCATCTGGCCCCGCCCAACTCAATTGAAGCGTATTATCAAGAAGTAGGACGCGCCGGGCGCGATGGCCAAGACGCCTACTGCCTACTGCTGATCGCCCCCGGCGACATGGCGCTGCGACGCCACCTAATCGAAAGCGACGCCAACGGCCGCGCCCCCGACCCAGCAGTGGTTCAGCACAAGTGGAATCTATTTTTGGAACTGATGCGCTGGAGCGAAGGCGGGTCCTGTCGCCACGACGCGATTCTGCGCTACTTCGGCGACGAGGAAGAGACGCTAGCCGGCTGTGGCCGCTGCGATGTCTGCCGCAGCCTCTCCCATGCCGAGGCGGGCGACGCCACCGAGGTTGCCACCACCGTGCGCAAAGCCCTTTGCGCGGTCGCGCGCCTGCACGGACGCTACGGCATTCTAATGGCAGCCAAGCTCCTGCGCGGCACCAAAGATGCGCGCCTTGTTCGCGACGGCCTAGATCGCACCCCGACTTTTGGCACCCTCAGGGAACATTCTGAGCGGTGGCTGTTGCAGCTTTTGCGCCGGCTGGTCACGGCCGGTTGGGTCGATTTCTTTGGCGGCGAGCGACCGGTCGTCGTCCTCACCCAAGAGGGACGCCAAGTCATTCACGCCGAGCGGCCCGCACGCTTGCTCTTGCCGCCGAAATCAGTTTCGGCAACCCGCCCCGTACGCGTCCGTCCTCGCATTCCCGATTCTAGGGAGAATTTCGACGAAAATGCCCAAGCCCTCTTTGATGCACTGCGCCATCACCGCATGACGCTGGCCCGCGACGAAAACGTTCCGCCCTACGTCATCGCCAGCGACCGCACCCTCCGCGACATCGTCCTGCTGCGGCCCGCCAACCTCGAAGAACTCAAGCTGGCGCACGGCATTGGCCCGGCCAAGGCCGAAAAATACGGCGACGGCCTGCTCGCCATCGTCCAACAGGCCGCCTAACTCGCTCGGCTGTCTGGAGGTAGCGGGATTCAATGCCCACCGATCCGAGGGCCGTTACCTGCTATAGCGGCTCGGCATCTGCGTCGCCAAAAATAATCGTGCTGCCGACGGTCGATCTAAGCGGTCGGCGGCTCCGTATTCTGGTCAGCCAAACGACGGAAGGGCAATCGAATATACTGCCGACCGCTGGCCTGCTCTTGTGCTTTGAGATCTGCGACGATCAAATCTAAGTCGTAACCAAACCGTGCGGCATGTTCCTGTCTAATGCGCCGCACTTCGGCGACGATGGGATCATCTTTCATGGCGCATCCTCCAAAAGTTCCTCCGGCGTACAAATGATCGCCGGCTCATATCCTTTATCTCGACAGAATGCCTCAATTCGCGCTCGCGCACTTGCGCCAGCTAAATGGCGATAGTTCCACGTCATCAGATACGTACAGCGGTTGACTACGGCGACCGCAACGTGCAAGGCATCCTCAAGAGAAGTCTTAGGAATTGCGGCATTCTCTACTAACGCATGAGCCAAAGCGGTCGCGTTTGGGGTGATTTCGAGTAACTCCACACTTTTCAGTATATCCAGTCTGCGCTGGGCTACCTGTACATCACCTCCACCGGCCTCTTGGAGGACCAGTTGCGAAGCAACGACTCTGAAGTCCTGTCTCCTATGCTCCCACCATTCTTGGGTCGATTGCTGATGTCCGGCTATGACTACCTCGCGGCTTGGCTTGGCCGCGAGGTAACTCACCACCGTCGTCTCCAAGTAAACGACGGGGAGACTAGCCAGCTTGCTATTCACGGTGCGCTCCGCTGGCCTTGCGGCTCAAGGCCAATTCCAAGACGATGCCTAGCACGTCAACTACACTTTCTTGCATGGGCTATGGACATAATTGACATAAGTATAGGAGAACTTCGCGGTTAGGAAAATTTTTGCTACTTTAAGGGGAGTCGCCATCGAGTCGCAAATAGGTACGGCGACAGCCTGCTCGCCATCGTCCAACAGGCCGCCTAACTCGCTCGGCTGGAGAACATTTCATGGCTACAATTCGCTGGGGTATCATCGGCTGCGGCGACGTTACAGAAGTAAAGAGCGGCCCTGCGCTGTACAAGACGTGCGATTCCGCGCTGGTGGCGGTCATGCGCCGCAGCGCGGACAAAGCCCGCGATTATGCCGTGCGCCACGGCGTGCCCAGATGGTACGACCGAGCCGACGCACTCATTGGCGATCCGGACGTCAATGCGGTTTATATCGCGACGCCCCCCGATACCCACGCTCACTACACGACCCAAGTCGCCCGAGCAGGCAAACCTGTTTACGTCGAAAAGCCAATGGCGCGCAACCACGGCGAGTGTTTGGCGATGATCGACGCCTGCCGTCGGGCCGGGGTGCCGCTTTTTGTCGCCTACTACCGCCGCGCCCTACCTGCTTTTCTCAAGGTCCAGTCGCTGGTCGAGGAAGGGGTCATCGGCGCGGTGCGCTTCGCCTCTATTGCGCTCTGCCAACCCGCAGCAGAGGATCCCCACGACCTGCCTTGGCGCGTCATCCCAGCCATCTCGGGGGGCGGCTATTTCTTCGATCTAGCCGCGCACCAACTCGACTTCCTCGACTTTCTGCTCGGCCCCATCGCCCAAGCCTCGGGCCACGCCACCAACCAAGCCAAGCTCTACCAAGCCGAAGATGCTGTTACCGCCAGCTTCGCATTCAAATCCGGCACACTCGGCGCAGGAGTCTGGAACTTCGCCGCCGACCAGCCCTGCGACCGGATCGAAATCGTCGGCGACAAGGGCCGAATCGCCTTTTCCACGTTCGCCTTCACCCCGGTCGAATTGATCACCAATGCCGGGACCCAAACCTTTGCCATTGACCCACCCCAACATGTACAGCAACCCCTGATCCAAACCGTCGTCAATGCCCTGTTGGGCCGGGGCGAATGTCCCAGCACCGGTGAAAGCGCCGCCCGCACTAGCCGAGTCATGGACCAAATTGTTCGCGATCATGCTGCCTAAAAATCGCGTTTTCGAAGCATCGATGACCTTGCCCCTCGGGCGCGATGAGGTCTTTGCCTTCTTCGCCGAGGCGCAAAATCTCGAGCGCATTACTCCGCCTGAGTTGGGTTTCCGTATCATCAGCCCTACGCCAATAGACATCGCCGAGGGAACCTTGATCGACTACCAGCTCAGTCTCTTTGGCCTGCCTTTCACTTGGCGTTCGCGGATCGCACGCTGGGACCCGCCCCATGCTTTTGTGGACGAACAACTCAAGGGGCCCTATAGCTTTTGGCACCACACCCATACTTTCGCCGAAAGCAGCGAGGGCACCGTAATCGGCGACCGCATCCTCTACCGCCTACCGCTGTGGCCGCTGAGCGCAGTCGGTTTGCCTTTAGTCAAACTCCAGCTCAAACGCATTTTTGCCTATCGACAGCAGGCAATTCGCAAACTATTACTCCACTAACGCCGCTGCTTTCGCGGCAAAATCGCGCTCCTTCCTCGCCATTTTTGTCATGCTAGTTTGACAGAGTTGTAATCAACGCTTGGGCAACGGCCCAAATTTTCTTATTTATCTTTTTCCTGCACACATTCCACTTAGTTCGCACCTAAAGGGGGTTCGACATGCTGGTTCGCAGAAAATGGGGCCTCCTCGCCCTGCTCGCTCTTACTTTTCTTGCAATGCCCAATGCTACCTTCGCCGAAGACAAGCTCGACACCGGCGACACGGCTTGGATTCTGATTTCCACCGGCTTGGTCCTCTTTATGATGATACCCGGCTTGGCCATGTTTTACGCTGGTTTGGTCCGCACTCGCAACGTGCTGTCGGTCTATATGCACTGCTTTGGGATTGTGGCCCTGATCACGGTCTTGTGGACCATTTTCGGTTATAGCTTGGCCTTTACGGCCAGCAACCCCTTCATCGGCAACCTGTCCAAGTCCTTTCTCAATGGCGTCACTGTGGACAGCCTTGTGGGGACCATCCCGGAGTTGCTCTTCTTCGTCTTCCAGATGACGTTTGCCATTATCACCCCCGGGCTTTTTGTCGGTGCCTTTGCCGAGCGCATGAAGTTTTCGGCCGTGCTGTGGTTTAGTGGGCTGTGGTGCGTTTTGGTTTATCTGCCCATCACGCACATGGTCTGGGGAGAGGGCGGCTACTTGAAGGCAATGGGCGTCTTTGACTTTGCCGGCGGCATCGTCGTCCACATTACCGCCGGGGCGGCCGCGTTGGTCGCCGCGATCCTCGTCGGCAAGCGCACCGGCTATCCCGAGCGGCCCATGCCTCCGCACAATATGACCATGAACCTCGTCGGCACGGCCATGCTTTGGGTGGGGTGGTTTGGCTTCAACGGCGGCAGTGCCTTGGCGGCTAATGGGCAGGCGGCCATGGCGGTCGTGGTCACCCAAATCTCGCCCAGCGTCGCGGCGCTGACTTGGATTTTCATCGAATGGATCAAAAACGGCAAACCCAGTGCGCTCGGTTTTGCCACTGGTGCGATCGCCGGTCTGGCGGCCATTACTCCGGCCTCGGGCACGGTGGGGCCGCTCGGTGCTTTTGCCATCGGTCTGTGCTCTGGTCTCGTCGCCTATTGGGCCGCCACTTGGCTCAAGCGCACCTGCGGGTACGACGACGCGCTCGATGTAGTAGGGGTTCACGGCTTCGGTGGCTTGGTCGGCGTCTTGCTGGTGTCCTTCTTCGCCTCGACCTCCTTAGGCGGCACCGTCGAGGGCCTCAACATGGGCAAGCAGTTCGGCATCCAAGCCTTCGCCGCCGTCGGCACAGCCGTTTACACCCTAATCGTCTCGTTTATCATTCTCAAGGTCATCGACTTAGCCAGCGGCCTGCGCGTCAATGAAGAGACCGAGGCCGATGGACTCGACTTGAGCGAGCACGGCGAAGTAGGATACGACCTATAGCGGCTCAATGAAGGCGTTGGTCACTGGCGGCACCGGCTTTATCGGCGGGGCCTTGGTCCGTGCGCTCATCGCTGGCGGTGCTCACGTCCGGGTGCTGGCGCGACCCACTAGTCAGACCGAGGCACTGGAGGGGCTAGGCGTCGAAATCGTCCGCGGCGACATCCTCGTTCGCGCTAGCATCGAAGCCGCGCTCGCAGGTTGCGATACCCTCTTCCACGCCGCGGCCCTCTACGATTTGTGGGGGTTGGACGAGGCCGAACTCTTGGCCACTGAAACCGAGGGGACCCGCAATGCCATGGCGGCGGCGTTGGCGGTCGGCGTCGGCAAGGTCGTCTATACCAGTACCGCCGCCTGCATTGGCGAGGCCAAAGGCCAAATCGCCACTGAGACAACGGTTCACCGCGGCTACTTTCTCTCAAGTTATGAAAAGGCTAAACGCGCCGCCGAGCAGGTGGCGTTCGCGTATGCAGATAAAGGAGTGCCGCTCATTTGCGTCCAGCCCGCTGCCATCTACGGTCCGGGTGATCGCAAGCCCTCCGGGCGCTTTATCATTAACCTGCTCAACGGCCGGGTGCCCGCGCTCTTTCCCGGCTGGATGAGCTTGGTGTACCTTGACGACGCGGCGCGAGGGCACGTGCTGGCGGCTGAAAAGGGCCGCATCGGGGAACGCTATATACTCGCGAGCATAGTCGGCCAACTGACCGAACTCGGCCAATTGGTCTGTCAACTGGCCGGGCGCCGATCGCCGCCGACCATACCCGCTCCACTGGCCGCTCCCTACGCGCTCGGCGGCGAGGCCCTGTCGCGCCTAACCCGCAGCCCGCCCGTCCTGTCGTGGGAAACCTATCGCCTCGCCGCGCACGGTTTTCGCGCCGACGGAAGCCGGGCCGCCGCTGAGTTGGGGCTGGCCTACACAGACCAAGAGGAAGGATTGACGCGGACGATCAACTGGTACTGGGAGCAGGGCTTGCTTAGACTCCGACCGGCTTGTTTCCGCGATTCGCATTCACAGTGCAAGACCCGTTTGCAAAAACGCATTTAAGGTATCCAAGTCCATGCCCTCAATGCCCAGTTCGCGCACACTCCGCCCCGTGGCCCACCCATCAGTTCCCATCACTACGGACCCGATATCCACCAACCCGCGCATCAAAGGCGCGTCCACGCCGTATTGCGCGCCCACATCGTGCCAAGTTGAAAGACCGTATGGAATATCCTCGCTGAGCCAGCGGCTTTCGAGCGAACCGGGCGCTTTGAGTTGCGTGAGCATTCGGCTGCCATTGATCGTTGCCCACAAATCCCCCCGAGGGCCAAAACCCGCCCGGTAAAACGCTTCATCGGCCGCTACGATATCGCAACCCAAAGCGGTTGCAATGGCCCGCCGCTCTGCATCCACAGCCATGATCGTCGCTGCCACCGATGGAGACACCCCTTCTTCGTAGAAATAGAACTCACCGTGCGAATACTCGATTCGTCCCGCGTTCATCAACACGCCCGCAGGATGCACGACCGGATTCATCGCAGACAAACCACAGGGCATCACAGTGGGATAAGTCTGAATGCCCGGGAACAGCGGCGACAAACGAGCGCACACGCGGCCTGTTGCGGTCGCTGGCAACACCCCCAAGCCCAAGCCCGTCACGGCACCCCAAATCGTCGCGGTATCCGGCGCTGTTTTCCGACACACGTAAGGCGCGGTATCCACCTCCGCAAGCACGATGTCTGCTACTCCTTGGTCGCGCAATAGCGTCGCCCATTCCAATGTGCCCCATGTGCCCGGCATCAGCACGACCATGTGTTCGGCTCTGAGATGGGGGGCGCAGGCCATGGCAAATGGTTTGTGGGCATACGCCGGCGCGATTAACAGGATCAAGTCAGACGCATTCAGTGCCGCTCCAATATCCGTGGTCATGCAGTGAATTTTTGCCGCTCCCGTCTCTTCAACCCCCACCAAGTGAATCACGCCTTGGTCGCGTACTGGATCGAGTGTGTACCCAAACTCTGGCAGTTCGCAAAGCGTAATATCAAAACCTTTCAGGGTCAGATTTGCCGCCGTGGCAAATGCCGTATTGCCGCCGCCGAGAATGGTAATGTGTTCGGACATGGAAGCATCCTTTTTTTGCCTGTGGTCGGGACTCAATAGAGATCGTCTTTTGTCGTAATGGAGCACCAGCGCGTGTTGAAAAGGGAGCGGAGCAAAATGTCCCGTGCATCGGGCGTGTCAATTTGTTTTAACCCATAGGCGGCGTAAAATCGGTTGTAGCGATTCTCGTCATCGAGCATCTCGCGCAATGCCTCAAGCGCGATACAACCCGCCTCGCCACACTTGGCCAAGGTCAGCGCGGCATTGCGGCGCACGCGGTAGTCCTCATCGCCCAGCGCGTCTGTCAGGTCGACAATCAGCGCAGCGGAAAAAACGCCAACGGCACCCAAAGCCTCAATCGCATTGCGGCGCACCCACCAGTGGCGATCGCACATCGCCTTTCTCAGAGCGGGTTCTGCCTCCATTGCGCTCGCGCCCAAGCGTCCCAACACATGGGCGGCGACCGCTCGCACCCACCAGTGCTCATCGGACAACATCCCCGCCAAAGCCCCGGCGGCCGGTTCGCCTATTGACGCCAGTGCCAGCGCCGCACAACCACTCGTGGGATTCGTTCCGTGGGCATTGTCCGGCGTTTTGGCCTCGGTCTCTTCAATCGCGGCCAGTGCTTCCTCCCGCATGGCGGCGACGAGTTCAGGCACGGCCGGCGCACCAAACTCGGCCAGCCCATACGCCGCGTCCAATCGATCGCACTCTGATCCGCGCTTTAAGACCGAGAGCAAGTCTTTCATATTGTCATTTGGAGGCTGGTGTTTCTTTGGGGGCTTTCTGCACAACCAGTGCCAGACGTCGCGCGATATGGCCGGATGCCGATCCTCAATGCCGGGCGACCACGTGCGACTTTGATGATTCCAAGTCGGTTTCTCTGGCTCCCGCGTCCGCGCAAACTGAAACTTCAGCATATACCGATTTTTAGCACTGACATTCTCTGTTGCGCGATGCCAAGAATCAAAGTGAATGAGTGCCACCGTCCCCGCAGGACCGCAAAATGCCCGCGCTTCTTCCTGCGTTTGCTCGGGATCCGCATCGCTAATGGTTTTGTACATCTGCATCCCGGGCAACACCCCCGACGGCCCCATATCCTCTGTCGTATCTTGCGGAAAGTAAAAAGCGAGCACCCAATAAAATCTCGGATGCCGCAAATTGTGATCGTACACATAACAATCCTTGTGCCATTGCTGTCCTCTGCGCCCAGGCGGATTCAAGTGGCAATGTCGATGGGGATTCAAAATGTAATCTGGCCCCAATAAACTGGTCAGAGCACCCTGTACATTGGGGTGTTCAAACACGCGCCCGATCTGCGGAACCCGAGGCAAAATGTTATTTCCGGGATTGCCTTCTTCCGCGAAAACCGCCTCGATCTGATCGCGAATACCGGCGTGAAAGGCGGGAGGATAAGCCGCCTGCACAGTTAGACATCCATCCACGATAAACCGCTGTACCTCTTCGTCGCTCAACAAATGAATTGAATCCGCCATCGGAAACTCCTCCGCTAAAATTTCTACGAACTTCCCAACACTCTTCAAAAGCACCCAAGCCGTCCAAACCGCTTCGGCGGCGGGCCTTTGCTAAGCCCAGGGCGGGCGTTAGATTGTGTTGGCGCAAGGTAGTGAATCTGTCTTTGCCTTTCAAGCAGCAGACGAGTGCCGGGGCGGATGGCTGGAACGGATTGGCTTGAGCCGCCGCAAAACTACCGCACTAATAGACTCGGACAGCCGAAGTAGGCATTTGAATTGGGCTATCGGTACTATTCGTGGAAATGCGACAACTTGAACCAAGCATCGCGGGCAGCCGCTCAACGTCTGGGACTTTCGTTTGAGGGAATCTTTCGCCAAGCAAGGGTCTATAACGGGCGCAACCGGGACACTACGTAGTACGCAGCGATTGATGCGGAGTGGCTGGAGCCGGAGGCTTGGTTAGCCCCAGACAATTTTGACGATCCGCGCGAGCAGCGATTGCGCTTCTCGTATCTCACTCAGCCTATTCTCAAAACCAAGGAGACACTCAATGAGCCTGATCATTCCCGAGCAATACATGTGCTACCGCGCCAAAGAAACACTCACCATCGACGGCCACCTCACCGAAGCGTCCTGGAAGCGCACATCCCGCACCCCTTTGTTCGTCGATATCGAAGGGGATAAGAAGCCCCTGCCCCGCTTCGCCACCCGGGTCGCCATGCTGTGGGACGACGACTATTTCTACTTTGGTGCCGATATGGAAGAGCCGCACGTATGGGGTACGCTGACTAAGCGCGACTCGGTCATTTGCAACGACAACGACTTCGAGATTTTCATCGACCCAGACGACGATGGCGAACACTATATGGAATTTGAGATCAACCCGCTCAACGTGGCTTGGGACCTCTACCTACCCAAGCAATACAACCGAGGCGGCGAGGCCGATTGGGGCTTCGACTTTGAAGGCATCAAGCACGCCGTGCAGATCGACGGCACCCTCAATTGCTCGGACGATATAGATCGGGGTTGGTCGGCAGAGGTGGCTATCCCTTGGAGCAGCATGGAAAAATACGCCGGTACCGCCTGCCCGCCCAACCCCGGCGACCGCTGGCGGGTCAACTTCTCTCGCGTCGAATGGGAGTTCGAATGCTACAAGAGCGGTTATTTGAAGAAAGAGGGCGTACCCTGCGACAATTGGGTGTGGTCGCCGATGGGGGTGATCAACATGCACGAACCGCACATGTGGGGATACGTGCAGTTTTCTGCCATCACCGCGGGTGAAGGCGAGGACGCCTTCTCAGCGATGCCAGCACCGCGTCCAGCACCAGAAGCACCGTAGCTACGTGGACATCGCGGCCTTTGTTCCGGGTGGGAATTGCAGTACTGTATCGTCATCCTTCGTCCGCTCCCTTGTCCAGTTACTGCGCTCGCTTCAATCCGATTGCAGTACTGTATCGTTACTCTTCGTCCGCCCCCACTCGGCGCATATATCTCGCGAACGCTCCGCGCAACGCGACCCCCAGCACCAATGCCACCAAACCCCCGAGCAACGCCACTGTCCAACGCCCAACGTAAAACCCCGAAAAACCGATAATGCCCCCTCCCACAGCCACTGCACCAAGCAGGGCGAGACCCAAGCCGTGCGCGATCGGTGCGCCGCCCCCGGTCTCAACGCCCGCCTTGTCCGCGATCGGCCCCCACCATCCCATCGGCCGCGCCTCTTTGTAGAAGGCCAAGAGCTTCTCCTCTGGCTCTGGCTTGGTACAAAGTGCCACTGCAATCCAGAGCAAGCACGTCGCGACAATTGACGAGAGAACTATCGCATACGCCGCATCTTGCCCCGCGTCAATCAAATGGACGAAAATCACATACTTGTTTAAGAGAAAGACCACCGGCCCGCCGAACGAGGCGGCCAGTCGCGCCTTGCCGTTAAAGCGCCACCACCACCACTGGCCCCAGTTGGCCGTCAGTTCGGCTGAGGAAAGCCCAAGCATGAAGACCGCGATATCGATGACGTTCTCGGCCTGTAGCGCGACAGCCAGTGAGAGGCCCATGATCGCCAGCATCACCACCCGACCAACGCTCATGTAGTGGCTCATCGCCGCGCCGCGTTTGACAAAGCGCCGATACACGTCGTTGATAAAGACTTGGGCCCCGAAGTTCATGTTGGAATCTACCGTGGACATGATGGAAGCGAACATCGCCACCAGCGCCAACCCCAGCAGACCCGAGGGCAGATAGTGGCCCAACAAGAGACCGTAGGCCAGTTCCTTGTCCATGCTGCCGTCGTGCAGGCCCGGCCATTTGACCATCGCTCCGAGAGCCGGCAGGGTCAGCACGGCTAGCATTAGGAAGAGCACGATCTCGGTCCAGACGTACATCCGCGTTGCCTCGCGGCTGTTGCGACACGAGAGCAGCCGTTGGCCTTCCATCGCTCCAGCCATCGGGGCTACGTCGCCGCCATAGCCGATCGCGGTTCCCATCGTCCACGCGATAATCCCCACCACCCCTAAAAGCTCGTGACTCATCGGCGGATGCCAGCTAACGACCCCTTCCCCGAACTGCGTTACCAGTGCCTGATAGAGTCCTTTCGGCCCGCCGAAATCGTCCCAGACCAAGCCCATCAGCACCAGTGAGGATGCGACCATGATCGCGGTCTGGATCAAATCCGACATCACCACGCCCATGTAGCCGGAGAGCACCACATAGACCAAGATGATCGGAACAACCAGCAAAAAGGTCTCAAAGCGCGACCAGCCCAAGAGCGCCTCGGACACTTTGGTCAGCCCCAAAAGCCCGGCTCCGGTCCAAGCTACCACTGCGACAAAAGCACTGCGCATCGAGACCCAAGCACGCATCGTCGGCGCAGCCGCACCGCCAAAGCGGAGCTCGTAAAATTCCGGCGAGGTAAAAATTTTCAACCGCCGCCAGCACGCGGCAAAGAGCAGCCCACCGATCATCAGCGCCAGCCCGAAGCGGCTCAAATACCACCAGCAGATAAAGGTCCCTGTGATGACTGTCATGCCGCAGTACGCTGGTGCCACGTCGGCGTTCATGCAGGTGACCGCATAGCTGGTGCCGCTCATCCATCCCTTCATTTTGCGCCCACCCAAGAAGTAGTTTTCCATGCTCTCTTGGGCGAATCTCCTGTAGTACAGTCCCATCCCCACCAAGAAGAGCATGTAGAGTGCCATCAGTGCGTAATCCAGACCCGACACAATCCCTCCTTTGTTCGGGAAGCAGCTAGTTTTTGTGCCGCCCTCTATGCAGAATTAAAACGCCGCGTCGAGTGCGTCGTCGATGCCGATCTTGCTCTGCGCGAAAACGTCGGCGACGAGGACCGCTAGGCCCGCGCCAATGCGGCCGCGGCTTTGGAGCGCATTGGCGATGCTCGCGAGGACCCGCGGTTCGACTAGCGAGGTGATATGGCAGGTAGTCGCAGTAGTTGGGAGTAAGAGTAGGCTACAATGAACCTTTGAACAGGATCGCGCCCATAGTGGACAGCCAGCTAGCTAGCACAATGCCGATGGTCCAGCGGAAATAGGTCCCTAGCTTGTCGTGGAAATCGCGCACGATCGCGTCGTACTTATTGTTCAAATTGCGCTCTGACGCATCCCACTTCTCGTTCAGACTCCGATATGACGCCGCATTCTCAGCACGCAGCGTCTGAAAGGACGACGCACTTTCATCGCGCAGCGTCTGAACCGACGTGTCAATCTTGTCATTCAGCGTCTGAAAGGACGACGCACTTTCATCACGAAGCGTCTGAACCGACGTGTCAATCTTGTCATTCAGACTCCGATATGACGACGCATTCTCATCACGCAACGTCTGAAAGGACGACGCACTTTCATCGCGCAACGTCTGAACCGACGCATCCCACTTCTCGTGCAGACTCCGATACGACGACGCATTCTCAGCGCACAGCGTCTGAACCGACGACGCACCTTCATCGCGCAGTGTCTGAACCGACGTGTCAATCTTGTCATTCAGCGTCTGAACCGACACATCCAACTTCTCGCTGACCACTCGCACGTCGCTTTCAATCAGTTCCAAGCGGCGGTCGATCTGCTGCAACACGTCGCGGGTGGTTATCTCAGATGTTTCAGGGGCCATCTCAGTATTGCTCCTTGGTTAAGGTGAAAAGTAAGCCACAGGAGCAGATAAGCAAAATGCGAACCACCTTTTTTTATAGGCGAGATTTCCGTTGTGCAGCCACTTTTCTGTATCTAATCGCAGACAATGTGATCCCGATCCTATACAGCCACCTCTCCCCTTGATAGCTGCCCGTCAGGCCCTATCTTGTTTGTCGCCATGACTACAACTTTTCGCATTGGCGTCACCCGCGACTTTCTCAAGGACGACGGGACCCTAGGCTTCGGCGACATTGGTCTCGGCTTGCTCGACGAATCCCCAAGGGTAGAGTGGGAGTTTCTAACGGAAAACACCACCGAACTACGCCCCGACCAGATCGGCGGCTACGATGGCCTACTGGTTCTCGCTTCGATAGTTAGTGCCGAGACCTTGCAGGGAGCAGACAAGCTGGCAATCGTCGCCCGCTTCGGCGTTGGTTACGACAGCGTTGATGTGGCAGCTTGCAACGAGCGGGGCGTACTCTTGACGATCACCCCCGACGGCGTGCGCCGACCTGTAGCGGTCATGGCACTGACGTACCTCTTGGCCCTCAGCCACAAAATGCTGGCCAAGGATCGCTTGGTGCGCGAGGGCCGCTGGCACGAGCGCCTCGATTACATGGGCATGGGCGTCACCGGCCGCACGCTGGGACTAGTCGGTTTGGGCAACATCGGTCGCGAGATCTGCACCTTGGCCAAGCCCTTCGACATTCGCTGCATTGCCGCCGACCCTTTTGTCGATGCAGCACAGGCATACGCTGCTGGTGCCGAACTGGTCGAGCTCGACCAATTGCTGCAAAGTGCCGACTACGTCTGCATCTGCTGTACGCTCACCGAGGAAACCCATCACCTCATAGGCGAGCGCGAGCTTGCACTGATGAAGCAAAGCACCTATCTCATCAACACGGCCCGTGGCACCATCGTCGATCAGCAGGCTCTCACTCGCGCCCTCCAACGAGGGCAGATCGCCGGTGCCGCCCTCGACGTCTTTGAAACAGAACCTGTGCCCCAAGACGAGCCGGTGTTGGCACTTACCGACCAGACTATCGTCGCCCCGCACGGGCTATGTTGGACTGACGAGTGCTTCCGCCTCAATGGCCGCAGTGCCTGTCGCAGTCTCGTCGAAGTGGCCTCTGGCCGCTTGCCCCAGTACCTCGTCAATCCTCAAGCGGCCGAGCACCCCCGTCTAAAAGAAAAACTGAACCGCTATCGAGCTATCGGATGAAACCCAACAAAGTCAAACGCGCCCTCAAAGAGGGCGGCACCGTCATTGGCACCATGACCTTTGAGTTTTGCACTCCGGGTATTGCTCGCCTCTCTGCCGAGGCTGGGGCTGAATTCATTATGTACGACATGGAGCACACCGGCTGGAGCGTCGAGACGGTGCGCGACCTTATCGCCACCACCAACTCCGACCACATCGAGCCTTTTGTGCGGGTGCCGGCCACCCAGTACCATTTCATCGCCCGCGTCCTCGACGTGGGGGCCCGAGGCATCATGGTGCCTATGGTTAGCGACGCGCAGCAGGCCGAGGTCATCGTGCAGTCGGGCAAGTATCCGCCCATTGGCCAGCGCGGCGCAGCCTTTCAAATTGCCCACGACCACTTCGCCGAAGGTTCCATTATCGGCAAAATAGAGCACGCCAACACCGAGGGCCTGCTAGTCGCTCAGATCGAAAATCGCCCCGGGCTCGAAAACGTCGATCGCATCGCCGCGGTAGATGGGATTGATGTGCTGTGGATAGGGGGGTTTGACCTGAGCAACTTCTTGGGGATTCCCGGGCAATTTGACCATCCCGAATTCACCGCCGCCCTCGCCCGCGTCGTCGATGCCTGTGAGCACCACGGCAAGGCCGCTGGTTACTTGGTCAATACCATTGAGGAAGGAACTGAGATGCTGCGCCGAGGATTTCGCTGCATAGCGTATGGCGGCGACTTGTGGCTCTATCGCCGCGCCTTGGCCGAAGGTATCGAAGGGCTGCGGACGAGCGTATGGCGGCGATGATTATAACCGGAGGAAAATGAGAGTATGGAAAACCGAATTACTATTGATCCTCAAGTGTATCACGGCCAGGCTTGCATTAAGGGGACTCGCCTTCCCGTGCATCAAATCCTTCGGATGCTCGCCAACGGAGATACCACCGAAGACCTACTTCGAGAATATCCTTCTCTAACGTGGGAAGATATCCTCGCTTGCTTCGACTATGCAGCCTCACTCGCTGAAGAGCAAATGGCCCCTCTTGAGGTTCTCTCGGGTGAGGGATGAAAATTTTGGTCGATGAGCACATCCCTCTCATTTAAAAAAGGGCAATGGGCGCAGGGTCTATGTGCAACCGACGCCTTTTTATAGATAGCTTGTACCCCAGTATTAACTCGGTTGCGCTGAGTGCATCTCCGAAATAAGTCCCCTAGTATCCTTTAACAAACCATTGAGTTCTTGGAAGAGATCGCTGCGAGATTCCTGCATGTTTCTGAGTTCTTCAAGTTCCTCATCTATCTCTGCAATGCGCTTGCCGATGGTTTGATCTACATAAGTGTCAGTCAATTTATCGTAATGGAGTTCAACTGCGTGGGCAGCTTCATCAAATCCCGCACGCACAGCTACTCGGCCTTCACGCAATTCCTGCTCCCGCTTGGCAGCATCGGCGTCTTCTTTGAATTGAAACGCAATGTTCAAAACAGCCCCTGCTACGGCCAAAACCCGACTAGCGTTTGCGATTGTACGCGTCCATTTTACCGCCTCCCATGGCTTAAAAGATTTCCCAAAGAAGTGACCAATGGATTTAACTGTGCTATGAGTTACCGTACCCGAATACTGGTTAAGTTTGAACAGACCGGAGAGGGTCGAGGTTGTAGGGGTAAACGATTTTTCTACGAGGAACTCCCCAAGTCGGCGGGTTACATCTCCAACTTGTTTCATGTTAGACGACATCTCTGGATCAATATCGAGATCCTGGACTCTTTCTCTAAGCCTCGACAGCAACTCTTTGGCCAATTCGCTCTCCGCGATTTGCCCCACCAGCTTAGCGAGATCGCCGAAATTCTCTTTCATCGTATCTTGAATGAGACCCGACAGCTCATCCGCCTGTTTTTCAACGTACTCTTGGGCGACCGTTAGTTTCTGATTAACAGCCTCGGTGTCAGCATCTCCACGAATTAGGTTGGCAGCCTGGCGTCCTTCCTCTTGAATTTTGTTTATCGTCTGTTGGATCTGGCTTTCCGCTGCCTGTGAAAGCCGCGCCTTACCATTCACTAATACACGTCTTTGCTGGATAAGTAATTCTTGTAAAGCATCTACACCGACATCATCGCTCGATTCGGCTGCGAGGGCCTCTTGTAGCACCTGTTCAAGCGTATAGAGCGATGTTGTATAACGTGCAGCTAATCCCTTTTCTTTCACGAACGTATTGAAACTGTTGAAGAAGTCGTCAAAGCCACTTCTTTTAAGGAGTATCCTGCTAAACTCTTCGTCCTGCTCTGCACGAGCCTCAAGCGCAGCCTCAGCATCCACAAAAGACAGGCGAAGCTGTTCCGGGGTAAACGGCACGAGAACTTTTCGGAGGTCTTCCCGTATCACATCCTGAGCGGCTGTTGTATTTCCTTGGGCATGGCGCTGCATCTTGTTGACGACCAACAGCATTTCGTGGGCTTTTTCCCGTTCAATGGCGAGTTTTCTGAAATGCTCTGCGATGTGGGCGTCAAATAACTCGTTAGTAACGACAAAGACCAAAAGATCCGCTTTACTGATCGCCTCGTACGTTATTGCGTCGTGGTCGGGGCGTATCTCCGTATGGACACCAGGCGTATCTATTACCTTGATACCGTTCCAGTCGAGCTGTTGCACTTGTTGAGTCGTGATACCAGCCCCAATAGCTATGTCTTCTCTTTCCGTCATCACCTTGAGAATCGAAGACTTGCCAGCACTGTATTGACCGGCAAAAACTACCTGTACAGATTCATCATCAGGTGCTATTTCTCTCGGAATCCTTCGTACAAGATCTCGCACCTTGTCAAAAGGCGCATCTTTGAGAACCCTTTCTGCATTTTTGAGCAGAGTCTGTCCTTTTTTTGTCCACTGTTGAAGTTCTAGCGTTTTCAATGGTTAATTCCTTCCTGTTGATTCCATCACATGTAATTCGGTCAACTGCTGTGCTAACTTGACCCGAGAGATGCCAACCGCGTCGAGTTGTCCCACCGGCACATGTGCGACTTGAATTCTTGATTCAATACTAACCTTACTCGGATCACAATCGCGTCCAATGGCTTGCGATAGAATTGATCTCTTGCGAGTATTGACTACGAACCAAACATTTTCTCCAAGAATCTTCTTCAGCCCCCTACGCACGTCCTCTGAAAATGTAGTTTTAGGCTCTATCAAAAGCATAGTTGCCAGTCCAGGCACTCGCGCTACGTCCAATATGAGATTATCACTACTTCTACGTCCAAACTCATCAAGTGCTCTATTAAGCAAAATACGGTGCAGTTCTTTCTGCTGCTTGTTGATCCTCCAAGCCAAGTCCCTCTGTTTATCTGCCAGTTCTAAAGTGCTCGATATGATCGGATCAAAGCCCCGGAGGCTAACATAAACTTGCTTTTTGAGAAGATGGAATTGGGCGTCAAGTTCCTTTCGTAGTTTAAGTTCTATCTTGCTGACATCACGTTTAAGCCTTTTTTCGAGCTTTTTGCGTTGTTTCCTCGCCTTTTCTTCTCGGTCTTCAAAGAACCAAGAAAGGACCTTTCCTGTAATAATAATTGCCACCGAAGCCCATCCAAGAGGACCACTGGAAAAAAAAGCAGCAATTCTAAGTCCACCAGAAATAATACAGGTCGTCCAATTCCAAGCGCGTTTTGCATCAAATATAGAATCCATGCTAATCCTGCGGTCACCAGCAAATTTATCGACAAAATTCAGTTCGGATTTTAGTTGCCGTGCGATTTCCGACAGTTCGTCTTCACATTCACTCTGAATTTGCTCGACAAGTTCCTCTGCCTTTGACTCTATGCTTTGATTTTCGACTAATAGTTTCCAGCTGTCGCCAGCATCATGGGCCTCGTAGTTATCTTCCGCGAATCCCGGAATTTTAGCACACAGCGCGTTCATTTCTTTTTTAATAAATGTATCAATGCGTTCTTGTCCACTTTTGCGAAATCCATCAGACCACGACTTGACTTGACGTTGCTTGTCTATGAGAACTCTGCCACTGGACGAGTGCTGAGCACTAAAGTCCAGCAATTTTTCGCTAAACTCAAGCATTGGAACGACAGCACCATCAATGAAGCTCTTCCAACGTAGAAATGTTCCACGGGCGACCACTTCCGAAATAATCTGCTTTTCGACGTTGTTGAAGCGGCTCACGTCCTCCAACTTGCTCTGCTGCGGTTCATAATCGGGCTGTTGAGATAGGAATTTTGACTGCAAATGGGTATAAACGAACTGTATTCGGCTACCTGGACTATATTTCTCCGCGAATTCGTGGAATTGCCGGACGATAGCATCGAGAGCCTTTCGTCTGCGGTTGAACCAATTCCTTCTTAAAAAAAGGTGCATATCGTCCGCATTGTTGAGAGCGTCTTTAACGTTGCAGATACCCAAAATCGGTTTCCCGAGTGCCCGAACACGTGCGAAGCACTCTGCTTCTTCGTTCTGTGGAGCATCGTCAGTAATGAGAAAAAGCACTAAGTCCGATTGAGCGGCGGCCTCGAATGCCTTTTCTTCGTCCTCACGGCCCTCAAATGCAGCTATACCGGGCACATCGATAATTTTGAGTCCTTTCCAATCATAGCTACGCACGTCTCGGGTCGTGCGCTGGCCGCCCTTGCCGATGGACGACCCGTCGCCGTTAGTTAAGATCTCCATCAACGTCGACTTACCACTCATTGTTCGACCAAAGAGGGCAATAGAGAATTTGTCCAACCGTGCATGATTCTCTTTTACTCGGCGCACCTGTTCTTCGTGTAGCGAATAAAATTCCGATACCACTTGTTGTAGCTGTTTTTGAGTCTGACTTTCAATGTCTGTCGTTTGGATCTTTCCATCGTTCAGACTTGTCAGATGTTGTTTCAAGTCCTCCGAAACCCCGCCTATAGCGACCTTGATTCCGTCGAGGTTGTCCTTTGCAATCTGGTATCCTTCGCCGGCTGATCGCTGGCATTTATCAAGGGCTTTCTGCAACTCGGGCTTTCTTTTGAAAACTCTTGAGACTCTTGAGATTAGACTATTCATAAATAATATCCTTGTTTGAGCGGTGTCACTTACTAGGGCGATCGACCCATCCCCTACTCACCCGCCAACGCCCGCCGCATGGCCTCCCCCTGATCGCGCCAATATCCGTACAGCACCGCTATATCCGTGCCCACACAGAAGTGCCGCACCCCCATGTCGAGAAAGCGCTTGGCGTCGTCGGCTGTGTTGATCTCGGCGCGCGGATGGACACCCATCTCCAAGGCCGTCTTAAAGACCTTTTCTTCGGCAGCGGCAATTTCCGGTGCGCCGCGCTGGCCGGCCTTGCCGACGCTCATGGAATAATCGGCCCCTCCCCACTGGATCATATCGACTCCTTCTACCGCGAGCATGGCCTCCAAGTCAGCGACCGCACTTTGCTTTTCGATCATCAAAACCACGACCACGTCGCGCAGTGCTTGGACGTATTCCGGCGTACCGCCATAACCCATATAGGCGAAGCGCCGCATCGCCACCCCGTAGGTGCCTTCGTCCCCGGGCGCGTCGGCGCGCACACAGCGTATGCAGGCCCGGGCGTCGTCCGGGTCGCGCACATCGGCAAAGAGTACGCTGCCAAAACCCGAACCTATGGCCCGTTGGGCCACGTAAGCACGGTTTTCGGCATCGACCTTGATCATCGTTCCCAAATCCCATAGCTCGGCGGCGCGGGCGAGGTTGTCCAAGTCGTACAGGTCAAAGGGAGCGTACTCGGCGACAAATTCCACATAGTCATACGCGCCCGTATGCCCCAAGGCTTCGACGACCGAAGGCCAAGTGGTGTGGATGTGGGTGGCGAGCGTGGGCGCGCCAGCGTTGAGTTTTTCGCGCAGCTTGTTGGGTCTCATGGTTTTTCTCCTCTAAAACAGTTCCTCGTCGCGGTCAGTGGCTGGCGGCGGCGCGATCGACAGCACCGACACCTCATCGCGCATCGCGGCCGACATGGCAAAGTCGAGCGCGGCCAGCGATGGCTTGAGCTGGTCTAGGTTGCGACCGCCGATGATCGGCGCGGTCACATCTGGGTGACCCATGACCCAAGCGACAGCCAAGGTCACCGGATGCACGCCTTGGTCGCCAGCATAGCGCACAAAGCGCTCGGCGACTTCGTAGAACACGGGATTGGCGTAGCGCTTGATGTAGTTGCCCTGCTGCAAGAGACGACCCCGCTCGGGCCGCTTGTCGATCCCGTACTTGCCGGTCAGCAAGCCGCCGCCTAAGGGACTATAAGCGATCACGCCCAAGCCCTCCGAGCGAGCCAATGGCAGAATTTCTACCTCTACTTGTCGCTTGGCCAAGCTGTACATGGGCTGGATGCACACAAACTGCGCCAGCCCTTCGCGAGCGCAATGGCCGAGGGCCTTGGCAATCTGCCAAGCAGCCCAGTTGCTCACGGCTGGGTAGAGGATTTTGCCACCGCGCACCAAATCGTCGAGCGCGGCGAGGGTCTCTTCCATCGGCGTATCTTCGTCGAAGTTGTGGACGAAGTACAGGTCGAGGCGATCCGTCTGCAACCGCCTGAGACTGGCCTCTACGGCCTGCACAATATGCCGCCGCGACAAGCCTCGGTCGTTGGGGCCATCGCCCATGGCACCGCAGACTTTTGAGGTGATTATCAACTCGTCGCGCTCGCCTTGGATCAACCGGCCCAAGATCGCCTCGGAACGCCCGTTGGAATAGACATTGGCCGCGTCGAAGAAGTTGATCCCCAATTCGCGGCAGTAGCGATACATCTGCCCGGAGGTCGCCTCGTCTGCATCGCCGCCAAAGGCCATAGTACCGCAGCACAGGGAAGACACTTTGACGCCCGTGCGACCCAGAATTTTGTACTGCATCTTTTTGTTCTCCTTGAGTGGAATTCCGCGCGGCAGGGCAAGCTAAGGAAGAGGGTAACTGTTATCAAGGGGCGTCATTGGCTGCGGCGCACGGGCGTTCTATATTAAGCACCGCACGGTACAACCCGCACGACAGGAGTGATTCAATCCCAATGGACGCACCCCGCCAACGCCTGCTCTACCTACAGGCGCGCACCCCCAGCGTCATGTCCAGTATCATCGGCCTAACGCTCATCGAGCCAGTTGCGGGCTTTGTGCCCGAGATCCGCGCCGAAGACCCTGCTTGGCCCTACAAAACCGTACACGACGCCGTAGTAGATGGCTGGCAAATCGTCCAATTCCCCCACCTACAGGCCCCGTTCGACGACAGGGAGTTGGACGTGATAGGCTATGAATTCATCCTACAGAAAATGGAGGTTATCGCCGATGAATGAGCATCTGCTCAGCGACGCCGAAGTGGCCCGTTTCCTCGTCACCGGCTACCACATCGTCGAGCCGGAATGGCCCGCTGGGATCAACGATTCCATCGCGGCCCAGCTCAACGCACTCGACTACAACCCGGGCGACGCCATCACCCAAGCGGTGCCCCAACTCTGGCAAGTGATCAATCACCCGGCCGTCAAAGGCGCACTCGTCAGCCTGCTCGGTCCAGATTACGAAGTGCAGCCGCATCGCCACTGGCACTGCAAGCAGCCGAACTCCCCGCACATGAACTGGCACCAAGACGGCCTCAACAACCGCGACGTATTGCTCAACCGCTTCCTAGGGCTGTATTATCCAACCGACGTCACGCCCGACATGGGGCCGACGATCATCGTCCCCGGCACCCAATTCCGCAACGCGCCGACGGACCGCATGGCCACGTACACCAACATCCGCGGCCAAATGCCGCTCGTGGTCAAGGCCGGGACCGTAGCCTTCACGCACTACGACCTCTGGCACGGCACGGCCGCCAACCGCTCGCCGCGCAAGCGCCACATGATCAAGTTCCTCTTCCGCCGCACGCAGGACAATACCGCACCCACTTGGAACCACGACCCCGAGGCGGCCAACAAGCCCGCCGACTGGAACGAGCGCGAACGCGCCGAGGACGCGACCAACATCCTCAACTTCACCAATCCGCTAGGCGTCTCCCAGAGCGACCACTACAAGGAGCGCGCCATCCGCCGCCAGAACTGGAACTACCTCATGGGCCGGTCGGCCTAATCCCAGAAAGCATCCTATGACTGTCCAAATCGCCCGCGTTGAAGAGCGTTTCAAATGCCCCGGACCTCAGCCCAACGGGCTGCAAGCCGCGCCCGACGGCCTCTGGTGCATCGACCAAGTTGACCTCAAGGTCTATAAATTCGACTACGAAAGCGGCGAAACCCTTTTTGAAGCCCAGACCGATACCGAGCACTCCAGCGGCATTACGCTCGGCGACGGCTCGCTGTGGATCGCCTCGACCTTTGAGCTTAAGATCGCCCGCCTCGACCCGGCTACGGGCCAGACCATTGCCAAGCTCGATTCACCCGGCAATGGCGTCGTCGCCTGGGTCGCCGACCAGCAGAATGGCCGCGTCACCGGGGCGCACGGCCTCGAGTGGCAGGACGGCAAGGTGTACGTGGCTTCGCCGCCGTCGCAATTCGTTCACGTGATGGATGCCAACACTTGGGAGGAAGTTCATTCCTTTCGCGTCCCCGGCCTCCGGGTCCACGGCCTCGCTTGGGCGGACGATGGCACCCTCTGGGTCGCCGACACCTCGGCTGGCACCATCAACCGCCTCGATCCCCAAGACGGGCGCGTCTGGGAGGTCGTCCGCGTCGAGGCTCCCATCGAAGTCCACGGGCTGACCATCCACGAAGGCGTACTCTGGTACTGCGACGCGGCCACCCGCGCCATCGGCCAACTACACTTTTAAGAGGAAGGGACTCCATTGAAAATCACCGACGTCAAAACCGCTGAAGTGCGCGTAAAAATCAACGGCCAACCCCGTTATCTCTACCATTACGTCCGCATCCACAGCGACTCGGGCATCTACGGTACCGGCGAGGCCAGCCACGTCGATGGCGGCTGGCGCGGGTCCACCCAATCCATGGCCACCCAACTCATCGGCAAAGACCCACGCGATGTCGATGCGCTCTTTGAAGGCATTCGCCGCAGCTACGTCTTCCGCGGCGGCATGTCGGGCTTGGCGATTTCGGCACTGACCGGTATTGAGGTCGCGCTTTGGGATTTGGCTGGCAAGGCCCAAGGCGTACCCGTCTATCGGCTCTTGGGCGGCAAGTTCCGCGACCGGGTGCGCCTCTACGTCGATAGCGCCCATTCGGACTACAAACAGCGCGCCGAGGACGTACGCACAAAAGGCTTCACTGCGATTAAGTTCGATCTCGACGATGCGGGCCACCCAGAGAAGCTCGACCCTTGGAACTGGTCGGTGGCCCCGGCCGAGTTGGAGGATTTGGTCGATCAAGCGCATCAGATCCGCGAGGCTGTCGGCCCCCACATGGACCTAGCGATTGACCTGCACGGGCGTTACGACGCCACGGCCGGGCTGAAGTTCGCCCACGCGCTCGAGTACCTGAATCTGCTGTGGCTCGAAGAGCCGGTGCCGCCCGAGAATATCGACGCCCTCAAGCGCATCACCGACTCGACCCGCACTCCGATCTGCGCCGGCGAAAACGCCTATCTGCGCTACGGTTTCCGCGACATACTCGAACAGCAGGCGGTCGATATCATCATGCCCGACATTTCCAAGTGCGGCGGCCTCTCCGAGTGCCGCAAGATCGCCAACATGGCCGAGACCTACTACATCCCCTTTGCCCCGCACAACAACTCCAGTGCCTTGAGCACCGTAGCCGACGCCCATGTCTGCGCCAGCGTACCCAATTTTCTCGCCTTGGAGTTCCATCGCTACGACGATCCGACTTGGAGCGACGTGGTGCTCGCCGATGAGCCGGTGATTCAGCAAGGGCACGTGGTGCTGAGCGAGAGGCCGGGGCTGGGAGTAGAGTTAAACGAGGAGTTTCTGCAGAGTATGCTGGCGGACGGGGAGCCGCTCTGGCAGTGAGAATAATGTCTGAAGTCGCTACAATAGAAAACTCACCATGACTCAACGCAAAGCACACAACCCCGCCTGGCCCTGGACCAAGGACTTTCGCATCGCACAGGCCGTGCAGGTCGGCGATGCGATCTACGTCTCCGGCCAAGGGCCGCTCGACGCGGAGGGGAAGCTCGTCGGCGCAGGCGACATGGCCGCACAGGCGCGCCAAGTCTTTGCCAACATCCGCGCCGTGCTCGCCGAGGCCCGCGCAACCATGGACGACGTGGTCAAAATCACCTCGTTCATCACTGACACCAGCCAATACGCCGAGTACTCGGCCGCCCGCGCCGCAGCCTTTCCCAACCACATCCCCGCCAGCTCTACCGTGACGGTCGCCGAGCTGGTCCTGCCGGGCATGCTCGTCGAAGTTGAGGCTATAGCCGTGCTCGGCAGCGGGAGCTAGTCAAAGACAAGCATCCCTAAAGAAATCCTTGACGCCTGTACAAATCTTTGCCAAATAAGCTGTCAATTATCCTGTCAAATAAGGACACTATTTTTGCCTGATTCATTTGTTAAAATAATATAAGTCCATTATATTTTGTATGTTACAAGTCCTATTCTGCTTGCCAAATTAACGGTCAAATAAGGGGACAAATATGGACTGGATTTTGGAGCCATCTCAAAGTATTAAGCAACGCACGAAACGCTGATGCCGAACTCCAAAAATAACCACTACCGAACTACCGCGGCTCCCGATAGACATCCGGCCCGGAGCCGCCGACCAAGATATCCAAGTCAACGCCCTTGTCGGCTTGGAGCACGTGCTTGACATACAAGCCGGCATATCCCCGCGTGACGACCGGCGCGGGCGGCGTCCACGCTTGCCGTCTGCTTTGCAACGCTTCGTCGGGCACGGCCATGTTCAACGACCGCTTCTCCACATCCAGCTCGATCCGATCGCCGTCCTGCACCAAGGCCAACGGGCCGCCCACGGCGGCTTCGGGCGCGACGTGCAAGATCACCGTGCCGTAGGCCGTGCCGCTCATCCGCCCGTCCGAGATGCAAACCATGTCGCGCACGCCCTGCTGCAATAGCTTCTTGGGCAATCCGAATTTCCCGGCTTCAGGCATACCGGGGAAACCTTTGGGGCCGATGCCCTTCAAAACTAACACGCTATCTTTGTCCACGTCGAGATTGGGGTCGTCAATCCGCTCCCGGTAGTCTTCTATACTCTCGAACACCACGGCCCGGCCGCCATGCTGCATCAGCTCGGGCGAGGCGGCCGACGGCTTGATAATCGCTCCATCCGGGCAGAGGTTGCCCCGCAGCACGGCGATCCCGGCTGCTTCCTTGAATGGCGTATCGATCGCGGCGATGACCGCTCGGTTGTGGCATTGGGCACCCGAGGTGTTTTCGCCGAGCGTCTGGCCCGTCGCCGTCAAGGTGTCCATGTGCAGATGTTCCTTCAGCTCTTGGATCACGGCCGGCAAGCCCCCTGCGTAAAAGAAATCCTCCATCAGGTATTCGCCCGAAGGCATTAGATTGACCAAGTGCGGCATGCGGCTGCCCAAGCGGTCGAAGTCGTCCAATCTCAACTCGACGCCGAGCCGCCCGGCGATGGCCAACAGATGCACCACGAAGTTGGTCGAGCCGCCCAAAGCTGCATTGACCTTGATGGCGTTTTCTATGGCTGGCCGCGTCAAAATGCGCGACATCCGCAAGTCTTCTCGCACCATCTCGACGATGCGGTTGCCCGCTAGATGCCCCAAGCGCTTGCGCCGCGCATCCGGCCCGGGGATCGACGCGCCGCTCGGCAGCGTCAGCCCGACCGTCTCGACCATACAGGCCATCGTCGAGGCCGTGCCCATGGTCATGCAGTGGCCGTCCGAGCGCGAAATCCCAGCCTCGGCCTCCAAGTAATCCAAGCGCGAGATGCTCCCGGCCCGCAGCTCGGCCGTAAAGCGATAGACATCCGTGCCAGAGCCGATATCCTGATTGCGGAACTTGCCGTTGAGCATTGGTCCGCCCGTCACCGCAATGGTCGGCAAATCTACGCTCGCCGCTCCCATCAGACAGGCTGGCGTCGTTTTGTCGCAGCCAGTCAGCAGCACCACCCCGTCGAGCGGATTGGCGCGAATGCTTTCCTCCACGTCCATGCTCGCCAAATTGCGGTAGAGCATGGTAGTTGGCTTCATCATGGTCTCACCGAGCGAAGTAACTGGAAATTCGAGCGGAAAGCCCCCGGCCTCGTACACCCCGCGCTTGACCTGCTCGGCCAAGATTCGCAGGTGGGCGTTGCAAGGATTCAAGTCCGACCACGTGTTGCAGATCCCGATCACGGGTCGGCCATCGAACATCTGGTCGGGATGGCCTTGGTTTTTGGTCCAGCCACGAGACACAAAACCCTGGTGCCACTCGTCGCCAAACCACCCGGCACTGCGCAGCTTCTTGTTGTCGCCGGTCATGTTACGCCGGCATCGCTCGCCGAGTGTGCGCTCTTCCTACTTGGGCCGTTTCTTCGCGGCCCCCAGAAAGCACGCGCACCCCGGCGTCAATTTTCTCAGCGACCGTTTCGGGCGTGGCTCCATCTAAGAAAGCCACGCCGTTTTGCCGACACGCCGCTTTGACCCGCTCATGCGTCTCCTGCATCTGCTCGGGCCACGGCTGTGGCATCGCCCGATACCCCAGCGAAAGGCTCAAGTCGCCCGGGCCCATTTCGGCAAAGCCGATTCCCGGCACGGACAGGATTTCCTCAATGTGGGGCAGGGCGGCCACCGACTCGATCTTCAGCCCTAACAGCAACTCGCCTTCTGGATTGAGCGGCCAAGGATCGGCTTTGGCCAGATACTCGTCGCGGCTCGCGCCCCACGTGCCCGCACACACGCCCTCTGAACCAACGCCGCGCGTACCGCGGCCTAAGCCATGGCCGACGCCGATGGTATTGACCGGATAGCGGCACGACTCGACAAAGGCTCGGACCGCCCCGGCCGATTCGGCTTGACACAGCAGAATCCCATGCACGCCCCGGCCCAAAATCTGCCGAAATTGCCAAGCGTTGTAGCGCACGATCTCCTCGGACCGGCCCTCGACTGGGGCCTCGACGATGATCGCCGGCGTCCGGTGCCCGCTGCGGGTCGGCCCACCGGATATTAAGCCGCGCAAGTACTCGTCTAGCCCGGCCATGTCGAACGAGCCGTGTTCCATGCCGACATTGATGTAGTCGGCCCAAGTTCCAGCGTCCGCTTGGCCCTGCTCGTAGGTCAGCACGTGTCCGGCGTGGGCGCCTGTGTAGTAGATCGGCTGATCGGCGGCGAGGAGTTCGACAGCGCGGTTGATTTTCTTACTCATCGAATCGCTCCTTAAAAGGTCTGTTTTATTCCCACGAATCCACTCCCAAGAGCTTCCGTCCCAAAGTGGTCAACTCGGCCGGCGGCTGGTGCTGGTGTTCCCAATCCCGCGCATCGCCGGGCCAGCGAGGCGTCGGTCGCCGCTCCTGCCAAGCCGCGATCCGCTCTTGGCGCGCGGCTCCTCCGTTCGCGGGTGCTGGCGACATGGTGATATATTGCGCCAAGCGCGGTCGGTCGGACCGATTGTGGCCGTTGCCGTGGGCCAATAACCGATGCCAGATCAGCAGGTCTCCGGCCTGACCCGCGATCGACTCGACCGTTAGTCCCGTCAGATCGGGTTGGCGCGGGTTGCGGTCCGCTGGCTGGGCCTTGACCCATTCGTCGAATATCCGGTGAAAGCCGGGGACGCACTGGAAGCCGCCTTGGTTTTCTGCCGTATCCGTCAAATACAGCACCCCTTGCACCCCAAAGGGCACCGGCTGCCGCGTCGTATCGACATCCCAGTGAATCATTCCCTTGTTGCACCATTCGGGCCGATCCGCACGCGCTGGCGGTTTCATATTGGCCCGGTCCAGTGAGACCCATAGCTTTTCGTCGCCCCAGATCTCGGCAAAAGCCTGATGCACCTTGGGGTACTGCCGATTGTCCCACAGGGCTTGGTGCTGGTAGATTTCGACCATGCCCGCCGCAGAGATCGGCGAGCACCGATTGTCGCGGGTATAGGGCTGGTATTTGTACCAATCCTCTGTGCAGGCTGGGTCCATCTCTAAGAATTCCCAGATCGCCGCCACCATCGCGTCTAAATTTTCCTGGGGCACGGCGTTGTGGACGATCACATAGCCGTTCTCTTCCCAGAAGGCTCGATCTTCTTTGCTCAATACTGGCATAGCCTCTCCTCCAAGCCGCTCTGCTTATCCGTACACCATCTGGATCAAGGCCCGAATGTACCCAATCGCATACGCCTTGCCGTACAAAGGCCCGTACCCATGTGGAAAAGATGGCGTGTGGTCCATCATATACGGCCCATTAAACCCGTTATCCCGATATACTTCCATCGCACGCCGCATATCCACTTCCCCCTCGTCCACGAACACCTCGGTGAATCGCGGCAACTGTCCGCGCACATTGCGGAAATGCACCCACGCGATCTTGCCTTTTGCAGCCATCTCGGCGATCGCGTCGTAGATCTTTGCTGGCCCCAGCAACTCGGTCATGCAGCCTTGGCAAAAAAGCATACAGTTGCTATCGCTCGGCGCGATCTCAAAGAAGATCTTGCGGAACTGAGCTAGGGTCGAACAAATCTGCGCTACGCCCCTAGCGGCTCGGGAATCGGCGGGTCGTCCGGGTGCAGGGCCATCCGCACACCCGCCTTTTCGGCCACCGGGATCGCCGCCGCCAAGAATCGCTCCATCCGCGCCCACATCTGCGCCTCATCTACCGGAGGATCGCGCGGTGCGGGCCGGTTTTTAGCAAAAACCGCGTAGTCGAACGCACTGTATTGCACACCGCCCCGACCCGTGGCCGCAGGGGTGCGAAAGTTGCCCATGGGTTTGAAGTTCCAGCCCACGCAGGGGATGCCGGCTCGCCCCACGCTCTCCAGCATCTTACACCACTGGCCGATCTTCTCGTCCATGTCGTCCTCGGCCAAAGTGATCTCTTCCCAAGCGGGCATGAAGATGTTGTTCAGCGTCATGCCGTGCGCCTCGACCTTTTCCCGCGCCTGCATCAATGCGTCAGTGCAGTCCTTGCCGGCCTTTATATCCTGTGCCAGCGACGTGTTAGCCGAGCCGGTACCGCCCCGACGCCCGGCCCCTGGTGCTCCCCCGCGCAACTCCAAATGGATCGAGTCCACGCCAATGGCGCGAAAGAAACTCAGATGCTCGTCGTCGAGTTCGCCGATAGAGACTTGGTCTTGGATACACATCTATCGGCCGGCCAACAGCTCAGGCACCAAGAGCCACTCGTGAACATCAAAGAGGTATTTCTGCTCGTCGCTCCGCACGACGGCCGACTCGCCATCGGCGTTTTTTTGCGGCAGGTCGCCTTCCTCCAACAGCAACGACTGCCCCAGGTTTTTATCTACTACGTACGCTTTGCTCATCTTGTGCAATCCCTTTTGGCTTTACGAACATGAATCGGCTCGCGGAAACGGCGGGGGCGGCGACTTGTTTTCTCCGTGTACTTCGCATTCGTCCGGCGGGAAGTTCTGGCACAATGTGCCTTGGCGCATCACCCAATGGAAGTTACCCCAAGTGCGCGGCGAGCGGTCGGCGAGAAATAGCCCTTCTCCTCCCAAGATTGGACTTGAGCTTGGGTAGGTTGCCAGCTTTTCACGCGCCCTCCATCTCAGTGCTCTTCAACTACCAGCGAGCGGAACTTCTCCTCGTCCCACTCCGCGCCCCAGCCTGGGCCATCCGGGGGTGCGATGTGCCCTTCGCCAATCAAGGGCGCGTTGAGCAAACCCCACTGCTCTCCACTCTGCCGCAAGCTGTCGGCTGTTGCCCCGAAAAACTCGTAGAAATCCGTGTTGTCGATACAGCAGCCCAAGTGCGCGTGGACCAGCCCATCCAATGCCCCACCGCCATTCAGTTCGATATGCACGCCGTGCAACTCGGCTAGATGCGCCAGCTTTAGCACCTGCGTCGTCCCGTGCCGGGCATTGCCGCGCAGGCGATCAGTCGCCCCTTGGATCAGCCATTGCGCCGTCAAGCCGATGTCGTGCATTAGCATCTCGGTCCCCATCACCGGAATAGTCAACGCACGGCACAACTCTTGATATTGATTCATCTTCTGCTCGTGCATCGGCTCTTCCAACCACACAAAATCCAGCTCTTCTAGCACGCGCCCCACTTCAATGGCCTCGCGCAAGTCATAGGAACATACGGGATCGGTGATCAAATCGTAATCCGGCCCCACGGCGTCGCGCACGGCTCTGTAAATGGGAATATCGGCCTTGCCTCCTTTGTACGTGTGAAACTTGTACGCGCCAATGCCCATTTCCTTGCCGGTCTCTATGGCCCTGAGATATCCCTCTATGTCCGTATCGCCGCCGGTCAAATACACAGGCAAGCGCGGCCGCACGCGGCCCACTAACGCATAGACCGGCAGCCCCGCGGCCTTGCCCAAAATGTCCCACAGACCGTTGTCAAACGCCCCAAACCACCCCGGGGGCTGGTACACCCACCGGGTGCCCTTCCAAAACTGCTGAAACAACCCCTCGCGCTCCCACGGGCTCCGCCCCACCGCGTGATAGCGCACGATGTCGGCCTGATAGGGCGTCATTGATGTGTCGCTGCGCCCCACAATGCCCTCGTCCGTGTGGACTTCCAAAAAGCTCTGCCGCGCCGGGCGCGATGCCTGACTTGGCCTTCCTCTGTGCGTGTATTGTATCCTCCGCAAGCCCTCTACCTGCGCGATGCTGTGACCGACGCGCTCCTTGCGGCTCGGGTCTTCCAACACCAGCAATTTCACCTCGGTGATTTTCATGTCCGTCTCCTTTATCCGCCAAATTGAATACCCTATATTTCCCCACCACCACTGTCAACCTTAGCGTCCTAATTATGAAAATCGCCGCGATTGAAACCTTCGACCTGACCTGTCCCCTTGAGCACCCCTTTGGCTGGTCCCAAGGCTGGGTTGATCAGCGCGTCACCACGCTCGTCAAAGTCTCCACGGACGACGGGCTCGTCGGCTGGGGCGAAGGCGCGGCGGCCGGTCTCATTGACGGCTTGCTCGCCCCGCTGCTCATCGGCCAAGACCCCATGGACCGCGCAGGTCTGTGGGAGCGCATGTTCCACGCGCTCTACAATGGCAACAACGCGGTCGGCCTAGCCGGCAGTGCCCTTTCCGCGCTCGACATTGCTCTTTGGGATCTCGCGGGCAAAGCTACTGGCCTGCCGGTCTGCTCGCTCCTCGGCGGCAAGGTCCGCGATAAAGTCGCTGTCTATGCCACCGGCCTCTACTATACCGAAGGCGAGTTTCCCGACCGCCTACTCAACGAGGCGCGAGGCTATGTGGCCGCCGGCTTCAAGGGGATGAAGACCAAGATCGGGAGGCTGTCCATGGCCGAGGATGTCGCACGCGTCCGCGCCCTGCGCGAGGCCATTGGCCCGGACATCCACCTCATGGTCGATGCCAACGAAGCCTACAACGCCACCACGGCGACCCGCATTGGCCAGAAGCTGGCCGAACTGGATCTGGTGTGGTTTGAAGAGCCAGTCAACGCCCAAGACTTGGACGCCTATTTGGAGGTCAAAGCCGCATTGCCCATGGCCATCGCCGGCGGCGAAAACCTGCGCACCCGCTACGAATTCAAGCCCTATCTGACGCGACGCGCCTACGACATCGTCCAGCCCGACATCATGCACTGCGGCGGCATCACTGAAATGCAGCGCATCTGCGCCATGGCCAACGCCTGCGGCATTCAGGTCAACCCCCACGTCTGGGGATCGCCCGTTATGATCGCCGCCACTTTGCACCTAGCCGCCACCTTGCCGCCCTGTCCGCCAGCGCACAACACCCAGCCCTATATGCAGGAGCCGGTGATGGAATTTGACCGCACGCCGAGCGCCATCCGCCAAGAGCTATGCGCGATGGCCTTTGACCAAGAGGATAGCTTTGTGCGCGTACCGACCGGACCGGGATTGGGGATTGAGGTGGATGAAGAAGTGGTCGAGAGGCTGAGGACGTCTTAGCGACTGAGAGCGGCCAAGAAGAGCGTTCCGACATCCCGCCAAACACCCATCGCCCGCCCCTCGTCGAACTCGTCGCCATCAGAATTTTACACCGAGGATATCGATCGCCTCCTCAAAGCCCTGCCTTAGAAGCCGTCCGAACCTCGGGCAGCCTCCCGAAGGGCGGGGAAGGAGTGCCCCCAATTCCCTTGTTGTGATTAGGCTTCGTACATCACGGGGCAAATTTGAGGATCGTCCAAATGCGCGGTGTAATAACTCTGATCGCCGGGCACTGGCACGGCCCTCTCGTCGCGCAAATGCACGGCCAAGCTCCAGCGCGCCGCATCCGAGACATTGGCGTTGGATCCGTGGTAGGTCAGGCAGTGGTGGACGCTAAGCCCGCCCAAGGGCATCAGTGCCGCCACTTCCTCCCAAGCCTCGCCCGCCGGCCGTGCGATGTCTTGGCGCAGCTTGTGCTGGTCCTTGTCGAAGAAATTGCCCTGATTCAAAAAGCCCCAACGGTGCGACCCGCGCACAAAGCGCATCGGCCCCGACGCCTCTCCCACATCGCACAGCGCGATCCACGCCGTAAAAAGCCCTTCGTCTTGCTGCCACATGCCCCAGTACTGCCGGTCTTGGTGCCAGCCGACGTGCCCTGCGGCCGCAGACCCGGGCGGTTTGATCAGCAACTGGCTCGCCCACACTTGCACCCGCTGGGCGCCCGTTATCTCGGCGACCTTGCGTCCCACTTGTGGGCAGGTCACCAATCCGTAGAGTCCCGTATCCGACCGATGCGGATTGTTGATCTTGCACAACGCGTCTGGATCATACCCAGGATGCTCGGTCGGCGGCAGCTCCATATCAAATTTTCCATCTCGCACGGCTACCATTCCCCGCAACGCTTTTGCCAACGCATCGTCTGGCGCGATCTGCTCATCCGCGATACAGTACCCGTCTCGCTCGTACTGCTCGATAGTTTGTCCCATCTGAAGTTCTCCCATTAGGTCTGGCGCGTCATCGGGCTAGCAACTTGGCCCGAGGCGAAGCGGTGTTTATGTTGAGCAAGCGTCAACTCAACTCAAGCAGAAGACGGACCATGGCCAATATCACCCGCATCCTTTTCATAGGCAACAGCTTCACCGCGCGCAACAATCTGCCCGGCCTCCTCGCCCAACTCGTCCACGCTGGCGGCAAGGGCGAGTTGGAATGCGAACTCATCAGCGCAGGCGGGGCCTCGCTCAGGATGCACTTGAACAAAGGCGAGGCACGGGAGTGCTTGCAGGCCTCTCGCTGGGACTACGTCGTGTTGCAGGAGCAGAGCACTCTGCCGATCAAAAACCCCAAGCGCACCGAAGAAAACATCCGCGAGTTCGACGCCGTAATTAAAGCAGCACAAGCTCCGACAGTGCTCTACATGACCTGGGCGCGGCGAGACGCTCCCGCAACCCAAGCCGCCTTGAGCGAGACCTACACCCAAGTGGGGCGTGCGATCGGCGCGACCGTCGTGCCTGTGGGCCTAGCTTGGCAGTACTGTCTAGCCGCGCATCCCGATATCGCCCTGCACGACAAGGACCAAAGCCATCCCAACCTCGCCGGGTCTTACCTAGCGGCTTGCACCTTTTACGCAACGCTCTTCATCGGTCGCGCCAAGTCCGTTCCCAACATCGACATGGACCTAGACGCCGAAACAGTCAACGCCCTCCACGAAGCAGCACTGGCAACGACGCGCACCTAAGCGGAGTCCTCTCTATGAGTGCATTTGCAAGCGAATACTATCTGTGGCTCAAAGCTATCCACGTCATCTTCGTCATCGCTTGGATGGTCGGCATGTTCTATCTGCCGCGCCTCTATGTCTATCACTGTCAAGTCACCCCTAACTCCGAAGCCGACGAGACCTTCAAAGTCATGGAGCGCAAACTGCTGCGGATCATTATGAATCCGGCGATGATCGTTTCTTTTGTTACCGGCATCTTGCTCATTCTCGCCACGGGTGCTGGCGCACCTGGTACCGGCTACTGGATGCACATCAAATTAGGGCTAGTGCTCGTCATGGCAGCCATCCACGGTATGCTCTCTTCCTACCGCAAGGCTTTTGCACGCGGCGAAAACCAAAAGAGCGAACAGTTTTTCCGCATTCTCAACGAAGTGCCCACCGTGCTGGTGATCGCCGTTGTACTCTTGGTGGTAGTCAAGTTCGTCTGAGCTTGATTCAGGGCCGCAATTTCCTTATACCATCGCGGTGATTTCCGCGACCTCTTTATCAAGGAGAAACCCATGAAATCGCTCACTTCGGCGATCCTCGTGCTCGCCTTGTCCCTGCCGTGCCTTGCCCAGACCCGCGCACAAGGGCCTTGGTGGCCCTCGCCGTGGGGCGCCGATGACCAAGCCGGCGCGTCCAACCGCATCACGGCCGAAACCATCCTCAAGGCCGTGCAGCTAGTCAAAACCGGCAAGATGTACGAGTTGGGCCAGATCTACGAGCGCGGTATGCCGTTGTTTGGCGAGCGCACCTATGCGATGTTCATCCCCGGCTCGCCCACCGGTGGCCCCTTTGGCGAGAACAATATGCTGATGTACCACGACGAGTTCCTCTGCGCCGAGATCGGCCAAGTAGGCACTCAGTTCGATGGGCTGTCCCACATCGGCACGCGCATGGTCATGGCCGACGGCTCGACTCAAGATGTGTTCTACAACGGTGTTACTGCCGATGAAATGGCTGGAGCTTACGGCGTCACCAAGCTGGGCATTGAACACGTGCGCTCTTTTGTCACCCGCGGCGTACTCATCGACATTGCCGGCTATAAGGGCGTCGCGCACCTCGACCACAGCTACGAGGTCACAATCGCCGATATTCGCGGCGCACTCGCAAGGCAGGGGATCGACGAAAGTAGCATCCAAGAAGGCGACGCCCTGCTGTTCAACTATGGCTGGTCCAAGCTGTGGAAGGACCCGGAGACCTACAACACCAATCCGCCCGGCATCGGCATGGAGGCGAGCGAGTGGATCGTCTCCATGAAACCCTCTATGATCGGCTCGGACCAATGGACCACCGAAGTCGTGCCCGGCCCCGACCCCAAGCAGGCTTTCCCAGTCCATCAGGAACTCATCACCAAAAATGGCATCTTCAACCTGGAGAACATGGTTTTTGAAGAAGTGTTGGCCGACGAAGTGTACGAGTTCCTCTTTATATTCACGCCGACCCGCTTCAAAGGCGGCACGGGATCTCCGGGGCGACCGATCGCCATCCGCTAAATGGGAGTGGAGGACCCCGCGTCGAAAAGGCGCGGGGTTTTCAACTTGTGCAAGCATCCTCTTGCGCCCCGCAGTCCTAGCCGCCTTCGACCGCAGGTGCTCTCGCCCGGTCCTTAGAAGCCTTTTTAAAATTATTCTTATTGTTTTTTGATCCCCCAAAAAGCCTAGTAGTAATGGAGTCTCGCCCTCAGAAAACGCCCGATCCAGGAACCGCTCGACCGCCCGTTGAAGTAGTCCGACGAGAATTTTAAAAACGCTTCTTAGATTCTTGAGGCATCGCATACAGATCGCCCCTTATGAACTTGAACACATCTCCGCCGCCGCTTTAGTTCCCTCCGGCCATTTCGATGAACTTTTTTCGCGGCTTTTCGCTCAACACAACCTGCTCCTTCCTGGTATTTTCCTTGGGCTTTGTGAACTCGGTCCTGCTGGCCGATCAGCTAGGACCGGAGCACTATGGCACCCTAAAGCTGTGGACTGCGCTCGTCATGCTGGGCGTCCTGTTCTTCGGGGAGTGGCTCAGCAAGGGTAACATTTACGTCGTGGGACGCGAGCGAGAGCGGGAGGCCGCGATCAACCACACCTTGTTGTATTGCCTCGTCTTGGGTGCCCTCCTATTGCTGACCGCCCCTTTTAGCTTGGCACTCGCAAAGGTCTTGGTGCCCAGTATTACCTTGGTCCAATGGGTGTTGGGCGTTTGCGTCATTGCGTTCACCGTGCTACAAAGGGCGGGTTTGTCCGTCTTTTTAGGTGAAGATCGGCTCAAGCCCTACGCCTTGCTGCCCGTAGTATTCATCGCCATCTATCTCGGCGGCAATATCGTTATCTCCCAGCTAGGGCATCTCAAGTTGGAACGGGTGATGGGAGTGTGGGTAGGAGCAGTTGGGATAACGGGCCTGGCGATTTTTACCCTATTCTCGTACCGGGGATTCCGCTTCCGGTGGGGAGGGCGCCGTACGCTCGGGCAAATGCTTCGCATTGGTTCGCGTGGCGAGGTCTGCTTGGTGCTCATGTTTTTGCTGCTCAAGAGCGACCTCTTCTTGATAGAGCACTTTTTGGGTGAGAAGGCGGTGGGTGTGTACGGAGTGGCGACGAACTTTACGGACATGGTGCAGCGCGTCGCCAACATTGCCTCGGTCATCCTGCTCGCCAAGATAGTGCGCGGGCAAGACGACACGCGGCTCTCTCTGGGCGTGGGCCAAGGCATATTGGTCTTTTCCATGCTTTCGGCGGTTGTCTTGATCTTCGGCGGACGCCTACTGCTGAGCGTTTTCTTTCCCTTGTATCCAGACGCCTACGAGCCGCTTGTTTGGCTGCTGCCCGGCATGTTGTTTTTGGGCTTCGGGGCCGTGTTCAACGCCAAGCTAATGGGCGAGGGCTATCCCTCTATGACCCTGTGGGCACCGGGCGTTGCGCTAGCGGCCAACGTGGCCTTGAACCTATTGTTGATCCCCAAGCTAGGGCTGCGGGGTGCCGCCTTATCTACTTCACTTGCGTATGCCTTGTGGGGAATACTGACGGCCTCTTATTACTTGCGTCTAAACCAGCTAGGCTGGCGGGCCGTTTTCGCGCCGCCCTCTTTTGGGCCAGAGGAAAAGCCGACGGCGAAGCAACCGCCATCCGTCTGAAGGAGATATAGTTATGAGAAGCGATTACGATAAACCCACAGCACTTGAACATATATTTCAGCGGAAATACGACTTCGACAATCCGCAACCGGAAATACCGTTTACACGCGAAGAAATAAGAGATGCGATTATCGCGACAGGCGGGAACGTTCCATCGAACCTGAACAACTTTGTGAAAGACCTTACTCGGTCGGGAAACTCAGACGCGAGAAGCCCTTCTGCTAAGCAAGCAGGTTATTTTTTGCGCGAAGGAGCTCACAGCGGTTCAATGGGTATATTTTTTCAAGACAGTGGTCCTTCTGCCGGGGTCATCTCCGTAGCTTGTCCCCCAGATTTAGCAGCTAAACCCATTCGCATTGAAATCTCTCCTGACATATTCGACCTGCTGCGTCCCGATGAAGGCGGTCTGTTAGCCGCTATAGAGTATGGAGGAATTATCGACGACTTTTTTGGCGTTCCCAAGACAACCGTAACGCGCGTCCAAGCTCCGGTAAAAGTTCAGCCTCATGAACTAGATTGCTTTTTCATAATGAAAGAAGGGAATCACCGAATACCTATTCCCTGTGAGGCAAAATCCAAGGGCAGTGATGTGCTCACTCTAAATCAGATCGTGGGGATAGCTGCTGCAACGTTGCAACGACTTATGGAAGATGATATGGACTTTACAATTCCATTAGGAGTGAAACTCGAAGACAATGGGGATATATTCCTCGCATAATTTCCCAAGTGCTACTCAACCGATCTATTGCGGCTAAACTCAAAACTCGTAGCCTCTTCGGTTGTAAAGAAAGCTCGATATACATTGGTTCCCAAGCCTCCGAAGTGGTAACTAACTGTTCCATCGCAAAAGAACAACCTCTTCGCGCAAATGCTCTTGCGTCGCTGTAGAGAACCGCGTACGAAATAAATCAATGTCCATTACTTCATAGCCAAGTCCTTCCGCTATACTTGCTAAAAGCTCTCCCGTCCGAATTAAAATCCTGAAAAAAGACGCCTGATCTCCGACGACATAAGCAAGCTGAGCACTTGGTGCTAAAACTCGTTTTAATTCCTCTAAGTGGCGCGCCATGCCTCCAAAGTACAATCTCACTACTCGAGCATAGAGTTTCTCAAACCCTGACGTTTTTCCTAGCTCTATCCGACGAGCCTCTATCCGAGCCGCCAACTCTTGTATGCGTTCGTTATCCTCAACCCAGCTCTCGTCTGTATCTGCTTTATATACTGCTCGACTATTGGATCGAAGCAATTTCTGCTTTTGGCGACGCAGATCGGCGCGATTATTTATATAACCAAGTAAAACAGATTCAAGGCGAGTCGTTCTCGTATAATCTTTTTCATTGGGATATGGAGGTGAGGTTATAACGGCATCAAACATCAACGGCTCTAAGCAGGGATCTACGCTACGTGCGTCCGTAAGTTTTACTAGCGACGGTACATCTTTATGGCACTTGATCTGGGTATGGCATAAATCATTAGCCATGTCTTTTATGCCTTTTAACCAAGGTGTGATGACCGGAGCATCTTCTTTCGGCTTTCCAACTCCAACTTCTGGACCAAAACGCAAGTTACTGATACTATAAACTAGCTGTTTAGCAAACGCTAACCTTTCATGTGCGATTAGATGCTCATATAAATTTTTATTTAAGTTATTTATAAGTGTAAGAGCTTTATGGAGTGGTTTCGGGCTTATGGAGTTTTTGATGAGAAGTGATTCTAATTGAGGCTCTAAAGGTTTAAGATTTATTTTTGTGTTATTAACAACAGGCTTGAAAATAGGATCGTCTTCGATGCCTCCTTTTTCTAGTTCAGCTTCTACTTCTTTAGCAATACTTTTAGCATGTTTAACGAGCTTATCGGGATCTATATCCCACGCAACCTTCGTTTGAGCAAAGAACTGCACCACAGGATTGGCCTCTAAGCCGGCACTGGGAATACCATTCTTCTTGCACTCCACTAAGGTTGTTCCCGTACCACAAAATGGGTCCAAGACCCAGTGGTGTTTTGTCAAACCAAATCTTTCAATATAGCGGCGGACCAAATGAGGTGGATAAGAAAGAACAAACCGATACCATTCGTGGACGGGCAGATCTTCCTCGTAAATTCGATTTAATTCTTCTCCAGCTTTAGTTTGCACTGCGTATACCATCTCTATACCTTTCTCAATCTTGGACTTTAGCCTTGTCTTCAACAGGAGAGCCTATTGTTTCGCCGAGACTGTAAACGGGTGCTAGTTCGCCGATCATATCGCTCATCTTCTGTCTTTCAGACGAGTTTGCCAACAACTGATTAAAATCCGCTAAACTCATTATGATTGCTTGAGATACATTGCGTCGTTTGACAATATATCTAGTCCGATTATGGACCACTGAGTCTATTACCTGACCAAAGTTATTTTGAGCTTTGGTCGAAGCTATGACTTTTGTTTCCATAGAGTAGGCACCTCTTGATTTAGGTATATTAGCTAATATAGTTTATATACCTATACAATAAGTCTCCAGCAAGGCCCAATGGTAAAATCGGAAAGATGGACTCTTCGCCGCCTAGAGGGGTTGCGAAACGCCGCGTCGCATTCGACAGCTAAAAACTAAGGACCGCCATGAACTCACTTTTTCACTGGCTGCGGCACACAGCAGTACGTGCCGTCTTCTCTATAGGAGCTTTACCATGAGAGTAGCCGCCATCGCCACCATCTACTATCCCAAATCCCATGCCGACGTCATTGCCACCAAGTTTATGAAGGGCATGTCCACGGACGAGGGCTTGATGCCCCCGGAAGTGGACCTAGTATCCTTGTACATCGACCACGTGCTGGAAAACGATATCGGCGTGGGCTTGGCCCAAGAGTACGGGGTCCCCATCTATCCCAGCATCCGCCGCGCCCTACACGCTGGTGCCGACCGGCTCAACGTAGATGCGGTGCTGCTCATCGGCGAGCACGGCGACTACCCTTGGAACGAGCGGGGCCGCCACATGTACCCGCGCCGCTATTTCTTTGAGCAAATCGCCGGCGTCTTTGCCGAGAGCGGCCGCTCGGTGCCCGTATTTTCAGATAAGCATTTGGCGTATGACTTTGGGGACGCTCAGTGGATGTGGGATCGGGCAGAAGAACTGACCATTCCGCTGATGGCCGGGTCGTCGCTGCCCTTGGCTTGGCGCGCGCCTTGGCTGGAGCATCCCAAGGAGACGCCCATTGAGGAAGCGCTGGCCATCGGCTACGGCGGCATCGAAGCATACGGATACCACGCGCTAGAGACTTTGCAGTGCATGGTTGAGCGGCGGTGCGGCGGCGAGCAGGGAGTGGTGTGGGTGCAGTGCCTCGAAGGAGATGACGTGTGGCGCGCCCGCGACGAGGGGCTGTGGTCTGGGGAATTGGCCGAGGCCGCTTGCGCTGCCATTGCCAAAAAGCCGGATGGACGGATGGAGGCACATTGCAAAAAGCCGGCCGTTTTTCTTATGGAGCACGGCGACGGCTTGCGCACGGCGACGTTGATGCTCAACCGCTATGTCAGCGACTTCGCCTATGCCGCGCGAGTGGGAGATCAGGTGCAGGCCACAGAGTTCTACTTGCAGAACGAGGGGCCATTTGCCCATTTCGGCTATCTATGCCGCAACATCCAAGAGTTTTTCAAAACCGGACAGGCCCCATATCCGCCCGAGCGCACCTTGCTGACGACCGGCGTTATCGACGCGGCGATGAACTCGCGCTACGAAGGGCACCGCCGCGTCGAGACGCCTTACTTAGACATCGCCTACCAGTCTTACGACCAGATGCCGCAGCGTCCCCTAGGTGCGCGGCCGAGCGGGGCCTGCGTCGATCCGCAGTCGCCCGACATTCTTTAACGCGCCCCGCGCCGCAACAAGGCGTCGAGAGAATAGTGCCCCGCGCCTGTTAGAAACAGCGCGGCAAAGGGGAAAAAGTACAACAGCGCGAACTCCTTTTTCGCCCACGGGTCGGCCCCGTGTACGATAAGCGCGGCCACTAGCATGGTGACCATGAGCGGCACGGTAGCCCAGCGGGTGGCGAATCCCAAAATCACCGCTAGGGCGCAAAACGCCTCGGCACCGGTGGCCAAGGCCATGCTCAGCGATGAGCCAACGCCCAAGGGGTCGGGAAACGAGGAGGAACGCTCCGCAAAGCTGGTCAATTTTCCCCAGCCGTGGCCGAGCAACATCATGCCGCCAACGGACGCCCGCAACAGCAGCAGCCCCAGTGAATTGCCCATGCCGGCCGAGGGGGGTGGACCAAACAAAAGTTTTCTTAGGATCATCTTCGCTCCTTGAGTTGGTCGGCTTCAGTCCTTCAATTCGACGACGATATTCCGCCACGGCCCAGCGCCGACGTTAAACGCTTCGTGTACTGCCTCCCCTTCAATTTCGCTAAACCGCACGTCCCCATCCTTCATTTCACTAGCCTCCCTGCGGTTTCCCTCTGCATCGGCTGCCTGCAATCGGCCATCGCCAATAACTACGTATAAGTAGTCGTGCTCGTGCCGATGCAGGCCCGTGCTCTCGCCCGGAGCCAACCGCAAATCCCAAACCCGCACCCGCTCATTCTCAAAGAGCAACTGCGTCCCCACCTCTGGCGAAATGGTTTCGTTTGATTGCATAAACCTCCTCCTTTTGCGCCCAAGATATACTTAGGGACACCTGCTCACAACCCCACTTGTGCCCATCCTGTCCACCGCCCTTGAGACCAGGAACAAATTGCGTTTTATTTGCCAATGAGAAAGGTCCTTGCCGCCGGTTATGGCAGCTTTACCCTTAGCTCGGGGCCACCGACCACGCATCTGCCGGGTCTGGTCTTTGCTACACAAGAGGAGCCGATGGCACACGACAGACCGCACGTCCTCCTGATTTCCACCGACCATTGGTCCGCTTCTCTCTTGGGCGAAGCCAACCATCCCGCCATTCTTACTCCCACCCTCGACGCACTTGCCCGCAGCGGCACCCGCTTTGTCAACGCTTATAGCGAGTGCCCGGTCTGCATCCCGGCTCGCCGCACCCTGATGACGGGCACTTCGCCGCGCACCCACGGCGACCGGGTCTTCAAAACAACCGCCCCCATGCCCGACCTACCGACCGTGGCGCAGACCTTCCGCAACGCCGGCTACCAAGCCTATGCCGTTGGCAAGCTCCACGTCTATCCCCAGCGCGATCGCATTGGCTTTGACGACGTGATCCTCGACGAAGAGGGCCGGCCGCATTTGGGCGCGGTTGACGACTACGAGATCTTCCTCACCGACCAAGGCCATGCGGGCATGGGCTTTGCCCACGGCATGAGCAACAACGAATACGCCTTCCGCCCCTATCACTTGCCCGAAGACTGCCACCCCACCACTTGGGCGGCGCGCCAAATGAGCCGGATGATTAAGCGGCGCAATCCGGCCCGGCCCGGCTTCTGGTACCTGTCCTTCCGCCATCCGCATCCGCCGCTGGTGCCCTTGCAGAGCTATCTCGACCTCTACCGCGACATCGACATCGCCGCGCCGCACTGCGGTGCTTGGGCACGCGACTTTGGCGATCTGCCCTACGCGCTCAAAGTCAATCAGGGGGCCAACGCCCACCTCAAGGGGCCGGAAGTCTTGCGCATTCGCCGCGCCTTCTACGCGCTTTGCACCCAGATTGATCACCAGCTTCGCGTGGTCGTCGGCACCTTGCGCGAGGAGGGGCTGATCGACAATACCATCATTTGCTTCACAGCCGACCACGGCGACATGCTCGGCAACCACGGCCTCTGGGCCAAGCGGCTCTACCACGAGCCGTCAGCCAATGTGCCGATGATCTTGCTCGGAGGCCGGGATGGACGCGTACCGCACCATGCGATCGACGACCGGCTCGTCGGCTGGCAGGACGTCATGCCGACCTTACTCGACCTCGCGGGCATCGACATTCCCGACACCGTCGAGGGGCTGTCGATGGTCGGCGCACAACGGCGCAGTTATCTCTACGGCGAATGCGGCGAAGGGCCGACCGCCACGCGCATGATCCGCGCCGGGCAACACAAACTGATCTACTATCCAGTGGGCAACCGCGTCCAACTCTTCGACCTCGAAAGCGATCCCAACGAACTGAACGACCTAGCTGGCTCGCCCGACCACGCCGCAATCCAAGCTCAGCTCAGCGAGCACCTCGTCGACGAACTCTACGGCGGCGACGAAGCCTGGGTTAAAGGTGGTCAACTCGTCGGCTTGCCCGACCAACAGTGGGCACCCCGCCCCAATCTCGACCTCTCGGGTCAACGCGGCCTGCACTATCCGGTGCCGCCCCAGATCCGCTCAGACAAAGTCGTTGGGGCACCGTGAAGCCGCGCAACTTCCGCTTCATCTTGGCCGACCAGCACACCACCGGATCGCCAGCGGCTGCTAGGGACGCCTTGGCCGCACGCGAGGACTGGCCGCTACTGGGCGCTGGCGCACCCGTCTCCTAGCATCAGTGCCTGCGCGAACAGGATCGGTAAGCTGCACTTCACAGACCACGGATTTACCGAGGAAATTGAGCCGTTGCACGGGGCCGATGGCGTCGGCCGCATCCGCGCTCGACCGCCCTTGCGCGACAAACCCGGCGAGCTTGGACGAGCGGGCGCGGGCGATTCGACGCCCGCTGCACCGAACGCGCCTTGCGCTGGCTCGCCGAGCACCGCGCCGACGCCCATTTAGGTCGCACAAGCCATGATCGTAGGCTGTAGGTCCATTTGCCCGGACGTACTGCCGATCTTTTCTTGTTATTTATGCCCGACACCCCAAGCGACACGGTAAGCTCCACTCACAGACTTTCCCCCGCCGCTCGTCGCCGCAGCCAGTCGCGGCTGATCGGCATCGCCGTTAGCGGCTCGATCAACAACGCTCTCCTCACGTCCATCGTCCCCCTCTTTCTTCTCTCGCTCAATGCTTCGCCTTTTCTCATCGGCTTAGTCGCCACCAGCGAGTATCTCCAGAAGATGGGGCGGGTCGTCGGGTTGCAACTCATGCCCCGCACCGGGAAGGCCGGGCTCTTCTTTTGGGGTAGGCTTTGTTCGTTGCCGGCCGGGCTGGCACTGGCACTGTTGGCGTTCTATGGCGCGAACGGGGTTTGGGCTGCTTGGATCGGCCTAGCCCTGTTTAGCGCACGTGGTATCGCGCAGCAAGCGGGCAACACCACTTGGTGGCCCCTAGTCCAAGACAACACCGCTAGCAGCGGGGTCGGTGCCTTTCTCACGCGCATGCGCCTTCAGCAGCGTCTGCTCGAACTCGTCTTGCCCATCCTGATCGGCTGGTATCTCGGCTCTCAACCCACAGCCGACGACTTCGGTCCGCTCTTCGCTCTGGCGGTTTTCTCCACCTGCGGTGGAGCCTTCCTGGTGCGCGCAGTAGCGGAGCAACCGCTGGCCCCGCCCGGCCAAGGTCTAGTTCGCCGCTTGCGCCAAGCATTAGCCGCGCCCCCGATCCGCGCTTACTCGCTCTTCATTATGGCCCGCACGGCCGTGCTAGCGGCCACCTTCCCACTGTGGGTCGTGGCACTCACGGACGGGGGGCTGCCTGTTAGCTACTTCGTCTGGATGACGCCAGTACAAGCCCTCGGCTATGTGATCGGGCTGCATGGCTGGGGGCGGATGGTCGACCGGCACGGCCCCCGCGGACCGCTGACCATCACCCTGTTGCTGCAAGCGGCCCTGGCACCCGCGTGGCTTTTTCTGCCGACACAATTCCCGTGGATTGCACTTTGGGCGGGGAGCGTTTACCTGCTCTGGGGGGTGCTGGACGGCGGCTATCAGATGGGACAATCGCGGGCGATGATCGACGCCGTTTCCAAAGAACACCAAGCCGAGGGATTCTCCTTGGCGATGTACGCTTCGGCGCTGGGCGGTTTTGTCGGCGGCATCGTCGGGGGGGCTTGTTTCCAATGGTCTGCTGCGCTGCTTGGTCCGCGGGGGCCGCTTTTCTATCTATGTGCGGTCCAACTCGCATTTGTTGCGGCTTGGCTGCTCAGCACTCGGCTGGCCGGTTACCGCGAGCAAACCCCCGTGCGTCGCTTCTGGCGCTTGTCATCTTAAAGCCCTCGTCTTATGTTGCTAACCTCTGCATTGATTATCACTTCTTAAGATGCCTTCAGACGCATGATCCGCACCGCAGAAGCACTGGCTGAACTCGTCGCGTACGCCCTAAGCTGCGAGCGCGTTGCCCTAGACACTGAATTCGTTTGGAACCGCACCTATTATCCCCAGTTAGGCGTGATCCAACTAGCCCTCGCTGGCGACGACTGCCACCTAATTGACCCGGTGGCGATTGCGGACCTCTCGCCTCTTGGTGCCCTGTTAGAACACGCCGAGATCGAACTGATTCTCCACGACGCCCAACAAGACTTGGCTATTTTGCGCCGGGTCACAGGAGCTTTTCCTCGCAACATCTTCGACACTCGCTGCGCCGCCGGGTTTGCCAATATGAGCTCTACTTCTTCGCTGGCCGAGCTTTTGGCGCAAACCCTCGGCGTGATCCTCGACAAAACCGAGACGCGCACCAACTGGGTACGCCGCCCGCTTTCCAGAGACCAGCTAGCATACGCCATTGAGGACGTGCGCTATTTGCACGAGACGCGCAAGGTGTTGCAGGCGCGCGTCGAAGAAATTGGTCGCAGCACTTGGCTGGCCGAGGAGATGGCCACGTACGACGACCCGCGGCTATACGAGGCGCGGGATCCACGCGAGCAATTCACGCGGATCAAGGGCACGGGGCGCGTTTCCCGGCGCGAGTTGGCCATCCTCCGCGAGTTGGCCGCATGGCGCGAAGAGGAAGCGCGGCGCAGCGACCTGCCGCGCAATCACGTGTTGACGGACGAAACGCTCGTGTTACTAGCCCGGCACAAGCCTCGGTCGCTGGGAGAACTGGGCCGGCTCAGAACACTCGGCAATCACCGCTACGACCGCTATCTGCTCGAACAGATTCGCCGTGGCCTGGCCGTCCCCGACGCCGAGTGCCCACACCAACCGCAACTTCGGCCGGCCCAGCTATCGCTATTTGACGCCGAGTGCCCGAGCCAACCGCAACTCGACAAAGAGACCGTCGAACGCAAACTCGCCCGGTCTATGGACCACTTGCGCCAGCAAAGCGACGCGGCGCAGATTGACGCGCCCTTTGTCGCGGCCCGGGCCGAAGTGCGCAACCTCATCCTCGACGGAGGCGCAGCCACGCCCAAAGATCATCGCCTCCTGCGCGGGTGGCGGCGCGATTTTATTGGCGAAGCCCTATACGGCATCGCCACCAGCCCCGAGTGAGCCGCGCCCGATCAGACATAGCGGCACGACCAACACCACCAGCACCGATGAAGATACTAAGCCCCCCGAGGTGCCCAAGGCCAAAGTGTACCAGAGGCCGCCTCGGTCTATGTATGTGGTAGTGCATTTCCGCCTTGATGGGACCGGCGGGGTTGAGTTCGCTGCGGAGGTAGGCTATCTTCCCTCTATGATATTACCTCAATCGGAGCATGGCATCCATGAACTGGACTGAAGTGTGCCAAAACAAGGCCCTGCAGGACCTACCCTTCAAGATCGAATTAAACGAATGGGGACACATCACCATGACGCCTGCCTCAAACAAACACGGCCATATCCAAGTCCTCATCGTCTTCACACTGATGCAACAGAAAACAGCGGGGCGCGTTCTGACCGAGTGCTCGGTCCAGACCAGCCAAGGCGTCAAAGTCGCCGATGTAGCTTGGGGTTCGGACGCTTTCTTCGCCCGCCACGGAATGGATACGCCCTATCTCCAAGCACCGGAACTATGCAGCGAAATCCGCTCACCCTCCAACTCCATTGGCGAGATGTTGGCCAAGAAGGATTTGTACTTGGCTCGGGGTGCCCAGGAGTTCTGGCTCGTCGACGAAGGAGGTCGTTTGATCTTTTATTCTTATGGCGGTGAACAAGAGCAATCGACCCTGTTCGCCGATTTTCCTTCAGCTCTATCCGTTCCAGAGTAACGAGACTTTCCCTGTCCTCCTCTACGAGCCACCTTAGCCGCCATCTTTTTTTAACAATAGATGCTCAACGCACTGCGTAGCCAATTTTTCGGATGGGGCCTCGGCAAAGATCTCAGTGAAGATCTCGCCGCACTGGTCGCCTTGGCTATGGTGGCCTTCGTCGCTTGGCTCGCTCATCGCTTGGCCAGAAGACCGCTGCTCCGCGGGATCGCCGCCATCATTCACCGCACCGATTTTCCCTACGACGACGCCCTAATCAAGTGCCGAGTTCTGCACCGGCTGGCCCATCTAGTCCCCGGTCTCATCTTCTACTACCTAGGGCCGATGGCCTTAGAGGGCCATCCCGTTTCCGTCAAAATTATTCAGACCGCGGCGCATGTTTATCTGGTGCTCTCCGGCTTACTGGCCATTGAGGCATTGATAAACGCGGGCGGCAGCATCTACCACAGCACTAGGACCGCGCAAGAAATCTCCATCAAGGGGCTGCTGCAATTCCTCAAGATCATCCTCTTTTTGCTCGGCAGCATTCTCGTCGTCTCAATCCTGATCGGCCAATCGCCGCTCTACTTGCTCGGCGGCCTGACGGCGATGACCGCGGTGCTGCTTTTGGTCTTCCGCGACTCGATACTCGGGCTGGTCGCTGGCATCCAGATCTCGGTAAATCGCATGGTCGCCTATGGCGACTGGATTGAAATGCCCCAATACGGGGCCGACGGCGACGTGATCGACATAACGCTGACGACGGTCAAGGTGCAAAACTGGGACAAGACCATCACGACGATCCCCACGTACGCGCTGATCAGCGAGTCGTTCAAAAACTGGCGCGGGATGCAAGACTCGGGCGGGCGGCGGATCAAGCGGGCAATCTGTCTCGACGTCAGCACCATCAAGTTTTGCGACGAGGAAATGCTCGCCCGCTTCGCCAAGATTCAGTACATCACCGCCCACATTGAGCGCAAAAAGAAAGAGCTAGCCCAATACAACGAGCTCAACCAAGTAGATCTTTCGCATCTGGTAAATGGGCGGCGCATGACCAATGTCGGCACCTTTCGCGCCTACGTGCAGGCGTACCTGAAAAACCATCCGCAGATCAACCAAGAGATGACCTTTCTGGTGCGTCAGCTAGCGCCGACTTCCAAGGGGCTGCCCCTCGAAATCTACGTCTTTTGCAAGGATAAAATCTGGGCCAACTACGAGGCGATTCAGGCCGACATTTTCGACCACATCTTCGCCATTGTGCCCGCCTTTGATCTGCGAGTCTTTCAGGAGCCGACCGGGACGGACTTTCAGGCACTGGGGGAATCGCACTAGGATCGCTATGTCCGCTGACGACTTGCTCTATACTATTATATATAGCCCCATCGGCGAGTTACTTCTAGCCGGCGACTCTACTAGCTTGCAACACATTCAGTTCAAAGAGCGCGACTTTACCCCGCCGCCGGCTTGGCAGGCCGTGGCGGCCTTGCCCTATCCGGTCGCCGATCAGCTCGATTCCTACTTCGCCGGTCATCTACGCAGCTTCGACCTGCCGCTCAACCCCCAAGGAACGGCGTTTCAGCGCAAAGTCTGGGCGGCACTCGCGGAGATTCCCTACGGCGAGACGATCTCCTACTTGGAGCTAGCGCACCGCATCGGCAACCCAAGCTCGGTCCGCGCTGTCGGCTTGGCCAACGGTAAGAATCCCCTGCCAATCGTCGTGCCTTGTCACCGCGTGGTTGGCAGCAACGGCAAGCTGGTCGGGTACGCCGGAGGCCTGCCGATCAAGAGGGCGTTACTCGCCCTCGAAGGCGCGATTTCTCCTCAGCTCAATCTCTTTTAAGGCGGCCTGTCTACACAAAGCGGCTGTGACCTCTACGACCACAGCCGTTCCTATCTTTGTTTCGTTCCCCACCGCGTCGCGATAACTGCATCCATGAAAATCTGCCCTAGGTGAAACACAATACAAGGGATTGCTATCAATCCTTTCTGCTCGGGCGACACCGCCGAATCCGGCAAAAATGCCAGCACTGTCATCGCCACCGGCAAGGTCTTCTGGCTCGCCATCAGCACAACGGCCTTGCGCACCGCCGCTTTGAGCCGCAAAAGCGCACAAGCACCGCCATTGAGCAGCAGGTAGAGCGCGTGAATTGCCAAGCCAGACGCCACCAGAATCAGCAAATCCACCGGCTCTATCTGGGCTAGTTGTCCAGCAGACTCGCTGAATTTCATCCACGGAATCGAGATCAGTGCGGCGTTGCTGGCCAAAGTCAACCGCGAGCGCTGGGCGTTGACCCAATCGACAGCGAAGCGCCGCAGGTACTTGCCGACGCCCAAAGGCAGCAAGATCGAAAGACAGAGTTTGGCGAACAGATCGCCAGCCGAAAGCTCGACTTGGCCTAGGGAACTCAGAAGATGCGCCAACACGAAGGGCACTGTGAAAATGCCGGCGATATTGGTCATCACGGTCAAAAGCAGGGCGAGCGCAACATTGCCTCGGGCCTGCGCCGTCAGCGCCACGCCCGAAGTCAGGGTCGTCGGCATGCAGCAGAACAGGGCCAGACCAAATTGGAAGGCAGGTTCCATCGGGAGTTGGAACGCGATCGCCGCACCGAGAAAGGGCGTGGCGAAGAGAATCGAAATACACCCCCAAGACATCGCTTTCCACGCAGCGAGAGCCGCGTGTACTTCGTCGGTTTTCAGCATCAGCCCCGAAAGAAAAAAAATGAGGCTGACCGCAACGTACTGAGTGGGCAGTTCGGCCATGTAGAGGCCTGGACGGGGAAAGAAGAATCCCACCACAGCCCCGCCCAACAGACCAACGGGCAGAAATTGCCGCTGTAGAAAATCCAGCATGGTCCGCTCACAAAAAAGGCCGGACGCCGCCCGGCCAGATCGCTAACGCTGTATAGGCTTGGGATTTACTCGCTCTCCGCCAAGGCAATGGTGCGGTAGCCGTAGCAGATGTCCTCGCAGACGGAACACGATTCCACATCGCCATCGCGACACGATAGAGCACCATCGCGGAACATCTGGAGAAACTCGTTGGCCGAAGATTTTTCCGAAAACAACACGCGCAAAAAGCAGACCAACCGCTGCCGCGCCTCATTGCTGATTAGGTGCTCAACTTTGCAGGCGTCGATCATGGCATCGTCCTCGTCCATGCCGAGGGCGTCTCCGAGGAAACGCTGCACCACTAGGCGCGTGGCCTCGGTTTCCTGCACGACCTTCAGGCCCTGTTCGGTAAGTTCGAGGAAGCGGTTGGGATCCTCTTGCACGTAGCCGCGCTCCTTGAGATGCTTCATGGCCGTCGAGACGCTACCTTTGGTAATGCTCAGGTGCTTGGCGATATCCGAGACGCGGGCATAGCCGTACTCCCGGCGCAGCTCGTGGATTGCCATCAAGTGGTGCGCGGCGCTGTGGCTTAACTCGTTTTCTCCGTAGGCTCTCCAGACTTCCTCAAACATGCGTTCCGCCTTTCTGCTTCCAACCTAAGTCGCAGGGTCTTGTATGTACTGTCTCGCTTAAAGCGAGGTAAAAGCCCCCAAAGGCGCGGTCAATCGCCGAGCTTGCGCAGCAAATCCACGCAGCGATTGGAATAGCCCCATTCGTTGTCGTACCACCCGAGGACCTTGACCATGTTTCCTTCGAGAACATTCGTCGATAGCGCGTCGAAGACACACGAGTGCGGATTGCCTATGATGTCGGCCAAGACTAGCGGCTCTTCGGAGTACTCGAGGATGCCAACCAGCGAGTTAGCGGCGGCGGCCTTGAACGCCGCGTTGATTGCTTCGGCGTCGGCCGCGCTCCTGAGTTCGGCGGTAAGGTCGGTCAACGAACCGTCCGGGGTTGGTACGCGGATGGCCAAGCCATCGAGCTTGCCGTCGAGCTCGGGTAGCACCTTACCTACCGCGGCCGCCGCGCCCGTGGTTGTGGGCACCATGGATACCGCCGCCGAGCGTGCGCGCCGCATGTCCTTGTGCGGGGCGTCGAGCAGGCGTTGGTCGCCGGTGTACGAGTGAATCGTATTCATCATGCCTTTGACGATGCCAAAGTTCTCGTGTAGGACTTTGACCATGGGGGCTAAGCAGTTGGTCGTACACGAGGCATTGGAAATGATGGCGTGGTCGGCTTGGATGGCGTCGTCGTTGACGCCCATTACCACGGTTACGTCCTCGCCTTTGGCCGGAGCGGAGATAACGACCTTTTTGGCCCCAGCGTCGATATGAGCACGAGCCTTGCTGGCCTCGGTGAAAAATCCCGTTGACTCCAGCACCACTTCGACCCCCAAATCACCCCAAGGCAGGTTGGCGGGGTCGCGCTCGGCCAAGATACGAATAGCTTGACCATTGACGATCAAGTCGTCGCCAGCAACCTCTATCTCGCCAGCGAAGCGGCCATGGGTGGAGTCGTATTTGAGTAGGTGGGCAAGTGTTTGGGCGTCGGTTAGATCGTTGATGGCTTTGATCTCGATGCCACCTTGCTCGACAGTCGCCCTGAACACCAAGCGACCGATTCGACCAAAGCCATTAATAGCAACAGCTAGCTCTCCCATTTTCCGGCGTATTCCTTCCTAATAAACGGCAGTAGATATGGGGGTCTGAGAAAAGTCAGCCGCTCATCCCTGCGGGCCATGCGACTAGCCAAACGAATAAGTAGCGAACGGATGAACGGAGCTTTACAGCCCGATGTAAAAACTTATATTGCACAGTTGCGGGAAGTGTGCAAGGCGGGCAAAGCGGACTTGATCTCAACTTTTTGCGTTGCAAGAAGCTAATTAATAAACCCGACCTCAGCAAGGCGGGCGGGCTAGGCTGAAGGACGGGGCGGACGATCAAAGAACAGAGAAGTGATGCGCGAGCAAGACATAGCCTTGGAGAAAGCACTGCTGTGCATTGATGAGCAGCAGCGGACCTACATCGAACAACTGAAATCCTTCATCCGCATTCCCAGCATCAGCACTGGTGCCGATGAAGACACCAGCGACGCCCTCACTCAAGCGGCCCATTTCCTCGTCGGCCAATTCGACCAAATGGGGTTTGAAGTCGAAAAGATCCAAGTGGGGGCCGCTACCAATCCCCTAGTCGTCGCCCGCAGTCCCGCGTTCTCGTCGGATCGACCCACCGTCTTGCTCTATGGTCATTACGATGTCCAAGGAGTGGACAATCCACGCTCGGCCTGGGTGGTAGATCCCTTTGCCGCCGAAGAGCGGGACGGCTTCCTCATCGCCCGAGGGGCCAGCGACAATAAGGGGCCTTGCTTCGCGCATCTGAAGGCGGCCGAAGTCGTCCTCGCCCGGGGGGATCGGCTTCCGTTTAATCTGGTCTTTCTGATCGAGGGCGAGGAGGAATGCGGCAGCACGGCGTTGAGCCAGTTTGTGGCCGAGGGTGGGCTTGACGAATTTGCCCCAGTGCTTTGTACGGTGATTTCCGACACCAGCATGTATGGACCGGATCAGCCCTCGTTGACTTTGGGGCTGCGCGGCATTGTCTATACCGAGGTCGAGGTTTTTGGGCCGATGCAGGACGTGCATTCCGGCCTTTTTGGCGGCATTGTCCACAACCCCAATCAACTGCTCGTCAACGCTTTATCCGACCTCATTGACGCTGAAGGGCATATCACTGTGCCCGGTTTCTACGACGAAGTGCAGCCGCTTTCGGCCCGCGAAAAGAAACTCTACGCAGCCCTCGCGGTGGACGAGGAGGCTTATTGCCGCACCTTGGGCGTAGGATCGCTAGCGGGAGAGCAGGAGTACCCCATTCTCGAAAGGCGCTGGACTCGTCCCACGCTCGACATCAATCTCCTCAGCGGCGGCAGTCCGCGCACGGTCATTCCGGCTGTAGCCCGAGCGGCCATCTCCTGCCGATTAGTGCCAGACCAAAATCCCGAACGCATCCAAGCCGCCCTCGAAGGACACATCCGCGCTCGGCTGCCAGCCGACACGCGCGTCGAGTTCAAAAACCAGCATTGCTCACCGTCCTACTACTTGGACCTAGACCATCCCCTAGTCGAGCCGACACTTGAGGCGATACGCAAGGGGTTCGGAGTTGAGCCGGTGTTTACCCGCGAAGGCGGCTCCATCCCCATTGTCGTCGATTTTGCCGCCGCGACAGGCGCACCGGTCCTGCTCATCGGGCTAGGGCAAATCACCGACAACTGGCACGGCCCCAACGAGTGCTTTTCCATGCGCGACTTTCACCGTGGCATCCGCACTGCGGCCGCGCTCTTATGCGAGTTGGCGAAGGCTTCCCAGCGCACATCCTAGTTCCGCTATTCTGCACAAGGCAAGGAGCCATCTGTGTCGCTTTCCCAAGCCCAAGTAACCCATTTCAAAAACCACGGTTACGCCGCAGTTCCCGATTTTTTTGACCCCCGCGAAGTCCGAGCCTTGCAAGCCGAAGTCGAGCGCTTCAAACGCGAGGGCTTGGTTCGCAATGTCGCCACCGAGGGCGACGGCCAGACCCCATCCTCCACCAAGGTCAACCTGCAATTGATTCCCCTGTACGACAAAAGCGATCTCATTCGCGCCCTGCCCTTTGACGAAAAAATCACCGTTGCCGTTTCACAACTCATCGGCACACCCTTCCTCCTACACCTAGACCAGATGTTTCTCAAGCCGGCTGGGCACGGCATGGGCACGGACTGGCACCAAGACAACGCCTATTTCAAAATCGCCGACCCATTAAAAGGCACTGCCATGTGGGTCGCCGTTCACGACGCAACCATCCAAAACGGCACCATCCACGTCGTGCACGACTCCTTCAAGGAGGAATACCCGCACGACCGCGACCCCTACTCCGACCACCACATTCACTGCCAAGTACCCGAGGAGCGCACCGTGCCCATTGAGCTAAAGGCCGGTGGCGTCGCCTTCTTCTGCTACGGCACCGCCCATGCTACCAAGGCAAATACCACCAATCGCGAGCGCGCTGGACTTGCCTTCCACTTCCTGCACGCTTCCTGTGTCGAGCGTGCCAGACTCATCGGCGAACGACGCGGCCAGCCCATCTTGGTCGGGTCGGAGGCCACGGGTGGCGAAGCCGAATACGGTGTGCGCGTCGCTGGGACTTGGGAACGGGAAGTCGAGCGCGTCCTCGGAGGAGCAACTAACTAATGCCGCACATCAATCCCGACGACCTGCGCAAGATCGGCTACCAGCTCTTCGAGACGGCAGGCTGCCCTCCCGCAAACGCCCGCGCCGTGACCGATCACTTAGTCGAGTCCTCTCTCTACGGACACGATTCACACGGCAGCCTGCGCCTCTACGAATACATCAAGCAGATCCAAGACGGCATCTTTGATCCTAAAGGCCAGCCTTCTATTGTCAGCGAAAAACCCTGCACAGTGGTCGTCGATGGCGGCGGGACCATGGGCCAGATCGGCGGAACTTTCGCTACTCAGCTAGCCATCGACAAGGCCGCTCAGTACGGAGTCGCTACTGCCACTCTGCGCAACTGCGGACACGTTGGCCGGGTGGGGGCCTATCCGCTGCAGGTCGCTCGTCAAGGGATGATTGGCCTAGCCTTTTGCAACGCCGGTCACCTCGGGCGGCAAATCGCTCCCTACGGTGGGATTGACGGCAAGCTCAGCACCAACCCCATATCCTGTGCCGCGCCTCGGCGCAACGCCGATCCGATCTTGGTCGATATGACCACCTCGGTCTGCGCCGAAGGCAAGGTCCGCGTTGCCTACAACCGCGGAGAACAGCTACCCGAAGGCCGAATCATCGACCGCGATGGCAACCCTTCTACCGACCCGATAGCATTTGTCGGCGATCCGCCCGGCGCGATCCTGCCCTTCGGCGGGCCGGTGGCCTATAAGGGGTACTGCTTGAGTATGATCGTTGAGATCTTAGGCGGAGCCCTTAGCGGTCAGGGCTGTGCCAACGGCGAGACCGTCATGCAGAGCAACGGACTGCACCTGACGGTGTACAACATCGAGCACTTCGTTGAAAAAGACTACTACTTCGACGAACTCGAAAGCCTCATCCGCCACGTATCCACCAGCCGGGTCGATCCGCACATCGGCGAAATCCTGCTGCCCGGCGACCCCGAATACCGCACGGGACGCCAGCGTCAAGAAGAAGGTATTCCCATCGACGACACGACTTGGGGCCACATCGTCGAGGCCGCACACAGCCTCGGGCTGGATTTGCAATAGGGGCGAATGGCGGGAACGTGTGGGAATCGAACCCACCCAGCGCAACTCTCGCTACGCCGCAACGGATTTGAAGTCCGCGGCAGCCACCAGGCACACATCCGCTCCCGCAAAGTTTTTGTTTGGGTACGCAAAGATAAATCATAGAATGACATCCTAATAGACCAACGAGACCTACGGTACTACTTGGTCTTCGCGGCCTCAGCCCGCGCCTTGCGCTCGGCCCGCTCGATTGCCTTGCGCTCAGCCACCTCGGCTTCTGTCGGCAAGCGCCGTGCGGGCATTTCTGGATACGCAAGCGGCAGCTCCCATCGCAGGGTTCGCAGTGGAACGTCACCTAAGTTTTCAATCTGCAACTCGAGATATTCGTCGTCGAGCCCGACAATAGGCGTCTTGTCGTCGCTTTTGCGATTGGGGAAGAAGACTCGGTAGTGAGTCTTGCCGTCAAGCACCTCTCCTTCGGGCCGATCGCTCTCGTATGGATAAAAATTAAACGTCCCGCTGGGCTGGAAGCGCACACCTTGCTGATTGACCAAGAATGTGCGCGCACCAATATCGGCAATATAGGGCTTGAGTTGAGACTCTCCGCTCGACAGATAAACGGTGAAGACCAAGCGACTGTAGAGCGTCAAGCCCCAACGGTCATCGTACCGGTCGCGCAGGATGGGAAACTTGGGGTCGTATATGGCATCGACGACCCGGCGTATGTATTCGGCCCTCCATATATCGAAGGCACTTTTGTGCAGGGGATTGCGCGCATCAAAGGACGGATTTACGTAGATGAGATACTGAAAGTAAAGGCTGTTGATGTCCGTGCCGTCTTCGGTCGGATAGGTGCCATCAACGTAGGAGTAGAGTAGCTGTTTGATGCGAAATTCGAGCTGCTCTTGCCCCAAGTCCTCGCGCTCAGCCCGCGCATAGGCGTGGGCAATTTCGTAGGCGAAAGTATGCAAGGCGGCCTGCACCAAAACGCCATCGGCACCCCGGTGGCTTCTATTTACGGTGCGCCATACTTCCTGCTCAACGCGCGCAAAGGGGCCTTCCGAAAGCTCTAGGGCGCAACCACTGGCTGCCGCACATATCCAGCAAAGGAGCAAGACCCTGCTTGGCATGAATTACCTCCGTTGAGGAGGGAGAGCCTAGCCTTGCGCTATTCCTTGACGACCCACAACTTGACCGCTGTTGCTACCTCCGGGTGGAGACGCACTTCGACATTGTAAACACCCAGTTCGCGGATGGGGTCTTCGAGATGGATGGCGCGGCGATCTATGTCGTAGCCCTTTTCATCGAGCAGTTCGGCGATATGCTGAGCAGTTACCGAACCGAAGAGGCGATCCTCCTCGCCAACCTTGACCTGCGCGGTAAGCGACTCCGCTTCCAGCTTTTTGGCGAGGGCCTCGGCGGCGCGGCGGTCGCGCTCGGCCAAGGTCTCTTGCTGTTTGCGCCTAGACTCAAATTGAGCCATGTTGGCGGCACTGGCGATCAGGGCCTCATTGCGAGGGATCAGGAAGTTGCGACCATACCCGTTCTTTACCTCCACGACCTCGCCGGCCGAACCCAAGGATTCAATGTCCTTTAATAGAATTACTTTCACTATTTTTCCTCCACTTCATAGAAAAGGCGATGTTGTTTGATCCTTACGCTTCTTCCTCTGTGGGAGCAGGACGCAGCCGGCGCCAATCAAACCAAGTATCCAAAAGCCCTAGGCCCGCCAAGAGTAGAAACGCCAAGCCTGCGACAAAAAAAAGCCCTACGTAAAACAACAGTTCAACCAATGCCGGCACCCGTTGGCGCAGGGCGAAAAAGCGCAAGACAGCCAAGCCTTGCACTGCGTAGACAATCCCCATCAACACGATCAAATTGAGGCCCAAATCGGCCAACAATCCGTCGCCCAAAAGACTTAGGCCCAAGGCCGCGATCAATACCCAGATCAGCTCTTCCCAAGGCCGCCACAACAGCAACGGCAGGGGAGAGGGCAACGACAGCCCCAGCCGCAAGGCCAAGCCTCGGCTCAACCGATACGCCACGACAAAAATCAAAAGCAGAATCGCCATCTCAATGGCCGGCTGCACTCGCAGGACCGCGTCAATCATCGCGCTTAGCGTCTGGCCGCTTTCCTCTTCTACAGCCATCCCTAGGGCTTGGAACTGCTCCAAGAAGGCGGCGGCTTGCTCTTGGCGATGTGCGCCATCGAGCCCCTGAATTAACTGCCAGAAACACAAGATAGCTGGCGGTGTGCAGACCATGGCCAAGACGCGACCATAGGTCTGCTGACGCTCTATTTGCAAAACGGCGAGCAACCCCATAATGGGCACTAGCCCCAACATGGCACCTAGCAGCATGACGGTGCCCAAGCAGAGTAGGCCGATCAAGGGCAAGGCACCGCGCGAGCCGTAGCGCAAACTGGTCAAAAGCGAAACGACTGCCAGCACTATGCCCAGCAGAATCAGCATCGGCTGCCGACGCTAAGAGTCGTCGGACTCTTGGACTACGGCCTCCCCGGGTGCCTCCTCGGGTGCCTCCTCTGACGCCTCACTAGGCTTATTGTCCTCAGAGGCAGCATCGCGGCGGCTGGCGTCGCGGTCCCTCGGTTCACGGGAGTCCCGATGTAGGCCACCTCGATCCCTCGGGCCGCGGGTCGGCCGGGCAAAGGCTTCTTCAAAGAAATTGTCGGCGGCCAGCTGGGGTACGTGGATGAACTCGCCTTCGACCGCCGTGATGAGATAGCGCAGCACCGCTTCTTCGAGCTTGAGCGTCTGTTCCAGCCCCTCGATCACCGTCGGCTCGGCAGAAAACTGATAGAGCACGTAGTAGCCTTGACGGCGATTCTTCAAGCTAGCCGAAGTATAGGCCAGACGCCGCAAGCCCCAGTTGTCGATTCGGGCGACTTGCCCGCCATTTTCTTCAAGTAGAGCCTCGTACTTTTCGACGAGTTGATCGTATTGGCCCTCGTCGGCTTGGGGATCCAAGATACATACGAGTTCGTAATTTCTCATTGTATTGCGCTTTCTTGGTTCTGGTCTGGGGCACATCCCTCAGACCGCTAAAAGCGGTGCCAGGACGAGAGATATCACCGACATCAGCTTGATGAGTATGTTGAGAGACGGCCCCGAGGTGTCCTTGAATGGGTCGCCGACCGTATCGCCGACGACAGCGGCTTTGTGTGGGTCGGAGCCTTTGCCACCCAAGTGGCCCTCTTCGATCCACTTTTTGGCGTTGTCCCAAGCCCCACCGCTGTTGGCCATCATCAGTGCCAACAAGACGCCGCTGACCGTCGCCCCGGCGAGCATCCCGCCTAAGGCAATGGGACCGAGACCGAAACCAACCGCGACCGGCGCCAACACCGCCAACAGGCCCGGTAGAATCATTTCGCGCAGGGCCGCCGTCGTGCTAATCTCCACGCAGCGTCGCGTATCGGGTTTGGCCTTGCCTTCCATCAGGCCCTCGATCTCGCGGAACTGGCGCCGGACTTCCTCAACCATCTTGAAGGCGGCCTTGCCGACCGAGGTCATGGTTATGGAGGCCGCGAGGTAGGGAATAATCGCGCCGATAAAAAGCCCACCGACGACAATCGGCTCAGTCACGTCAATGACGACCGGCTCACCGGTTTTCTTCTCTATGGCGGAGGAATAGGCCGAAAAAAGTGCCAACGCCGTCAACGCCGCCGAGCCAATGGCAAACCCCTTGCCCATGGCCGCGGTCGTGTTGCCGAGGGAGTCGAGACCATCGGTGATCTTGCGCGTGTCTTCGCCCAAGCCCGCCATTTCGGTAATGCCACCGGCGTTGTCGGCGATGGGGCCATAGGCGTCAACCGACATGGTGATACCCACTGTGGCTAGCATACCGACAGCGGCAATGCCAATCCCAAAAAGCCCGGCAAAGTGGAAGGCCAAGCCAATGGCGACGACGATACCCAAGGTCGGCAAGACAACGCTCTCCATGCCTATGGCCAGACCGGAAATAATGTTAGTCGCCACGCCGGTCTTGGAGGTTTCAGCGATGGTGCGGATGGGTTTGCCGCCAGTGTAGTACTCGGTAAAAAGGCCGATAGCGATCCCGGCCAAGCAGCCAGCGCACAGGGCCCACACTGGCTGCTTGGACAGGCCGATTGTCCCGGCGACCCACCAAGCACCCAAAATCATGAGTGCGGCAGCAGCCCAAGTCGAGTAGCGCAATGCGGCACCGGGGTCAAAATTTTGTAGTATCCGCACCATCAACACGCCCAGCAGCGACGCGGCTATACCGATCATAATGACGATCAGCGGGAAGCTCATCGCCGCGAGTTTCGCCTGAGTCGGATCGGAGATACTGGGAGCAATAGTGGCCAGCAGGGACGCGGACGCGGTGGCAGCGATGGCAATGGTAGCGATGACCGACCCGACATACGATTCAAAGATGTCGGCACCCATGCCAGCGACATCGCCTACATTGTCGCCTACATTGTCGGCAATAACGGCTGGATTGCGGGGGTCGTCCTCGGGAATCCCCGCCTCCACCTTGCCTACTAAGTCGGCCCCCACATCCGCGGTCTTGGTGAAGATGCCACCGCCAACGCGCGCGAAAAGAGCGATCGAAGAGGCCCCCATAGCGAAGCCATTGATCGTGGATGCTTGGCTTATGTCGTCCCACATACCAATGGCACTAGCCAAGGCACCAATGCCGAAAAGACCCAAGCCAGCCACGGCAAGTCCCATCACTGCCCCTCCTGAAAAAGCGATGTTCAGCGCGGGTCCTTGGCCGTGCTGGTTGGCCGCTTGGGCGGCGCGAACATTGGCGTGGCAGGCCGCCTTCATGCCGGTATAACCGGCCAAAATGGAACAAACGGCTCCCGCCAAGAAAGCGTACGCAGTGTGGAAGCCCACGAAGGCAAAAAGGAGGGCGAAGACGATGACGATAAATCCGGCGAGGATGGTGTACTCGCGTTTGAGAAAGGCCATCGCTCCCTCGTGGATAGCCTCTGAGATTTCCATCATCTCTGGAGTACCAGCCGGAGACCTTTTGATGTAAAAGTACAGCAAAAGCGAGCAAAGCAAACCGCCCAGACCTATGAATGGCGCTGCGCTTGTCCAGACCTCCATATGCGTTTGTATCCTCCCTCGGCTACGTTTCTTTATTAACTGTTGAACTTGTTCATGGCCGCCTCAATGCCTTCGGCGTAGTACACTTCAAGTGCCGCATTCCCACGCTCAATCAGGTCTTCTACTTCATCTGCTGGAGAAAACGGATCCAGAACGTAGTCAATGATGTCCGCGCCTGCGGGTGGAATACCGATACCTAGGCGCAGACGCGGCACCGCCTCCGTGTTGAGTGCTTCGAGCACCGAAGCCAAACCGTTGTGCCCACCATCACTACCGCCGCGGCGAAAGCGCAGACGCCCGAAGTCGAGGAGAAAGTCGTCGAAGACGACCAGTACGTCTTCGGGAGACACTTCCCATTGAGCGCAAAGGGCAGCGGCCGTGCGGCCGCTGCGGTTCATATAGGTCTGGGGCTTGGCCAAGAGCACTTCCCGACCACCCAGCACCACTTGGCCCACTTGGCCCTGTAGATCCGCTTGATGCTGCCAGTCAACACCACAGCGCGCCGCTAGATGATCTACCACCATAAATCCTATATTGTGCCGCGTTGACGCGTAGCGCACACCGGGATTGCCCAAACCCAAAGTTACTTGCAAACCTACTCTTCGCCGCCTTCTTCGCCTTCGCCTCCTTCGCCACCTTCTTCTTCGCCTTCGCCTTCGCCTTCTTCGGCTTCTTCCTCGGCAGCGATCAAGCGCGGAGCCAAAATGTTGACAATCGTGCGATCCGGGTCGGTGGTAATGCGCGGCTCTTGTTCGATGAGATCGCTCACGTGCAGGCTATCGCCAATGACCAGCGAAGAGATGTCAATCACCATCGTGGAGGGCATTTCCGAGACGACGCATTCCATTTCGATTGAGGTCAGCGTCTGCTGCAAGGCCCCGCCCTCGTTGCGGACGCCTTCGGGCACTCCCTCAGTCAGGATTGGAACATTGGCACGCAGCGTCTCGCTCGGGTCAATGCGCAGAAGGTCTAAGTGCAGCACATCGCCGCGCACCTTGTGGTATTGGATGTGGCGAATCAGAGCCTGCTCAGGGTCCTTATCGGACTCTTCGTGCTCAACCAAAATGATCGCGTTTTGCCCGCCCTTGCTCAGGATCTGTTCCAAGGTATGAGCATCCGTCTTAAAGGACTCAGCGGGCTGATTGTGGCCGTAAATCACTCCGGGCAACTGGCCCTGTAAGCGACGCATTTGGCCCACCGGCCCCTTGCCCTGCTCCTGGCGGGACTGGATCTTGAGCGCAACCTGCTCGCGCGCTTGGATGTGTAGCGGAACTTGCGGCATCGAAAAATCTCCTCAAAAGACTCAATCAAATATCAATGGCATAATGGCAGCCCGGCGAGGACTCGAACCTCGATAAACGGAACCAAAATCCGTTGTCCTACCAATTGAACGACCGGGCTACCTATCTCTGTGCCTCGCATTACCCCGAGTTAGACTGGCTGACATAAAAAAGACCGGCAACCTTGCCTTTGCAGTGCGTTGTGCGCCTGAGAGGCGGTCTTCCGGTCGTCGAAGATACCGTAAACAGTGGAGCCGCTGCCCGACATGGACGTGGCGCGAGCACCCACTCGGTCCAGTTGAGAACGAAGTTCTGCGACGATGGGATAGGTGCGATCTACCGCGGGCGTGAAGTCGTTCTCCAGCACTTCAAATAACCTGTCGTGGTCAACGCACCCGCCGCTCAGGGAAATAATAAAGTTAAAATAGGGAGAATTTTCTGTCAAGATAGGGCCGAGTTGGTCATAAGCCCAAGCCGTGCTGATCTCGACCTCGGGATATGCCAACACGTAAAAAACCGCGCCCTTCCAACTCAGCTTTTCGAGTATCTCACCTCGGCCTCTCATTCGAGCGGTGCCCCCTTCCACTAGAAAGGGAATGTCCGAGCCAAGGGTGGCGGCGATCTGGCGGAGACCTACGTTAGAGAATGGGTGGCCATAGAAGCGATTGAGTGCTCGCAGGGCCGCGGCCGCGTCGGCACTGCCCCCGCCTAGGCCCGCGCCTATGGGTATGTTCTTTGCTAAGTGGACGCGGAACGACTGGGCGGGGCGGTCGAGCCGAGCATGAAAGGCATCAACTGCGCGGCACACCAAGTTGTCTGCCCCCGTCGATAGGTTATCGAGGCTACAAGTCAATTGATTGGAGGAAGCTAATTCAAAGTACAAGACATCCGCTAAATCCACGCATTGAGCCACACTGAGGATGTCGTGGTAGCCATCGGGACGACGACCGACAACCTTAAGCCCCAAGTTTATTTTTGCGTATGCTTTTTCGACCAGCAGACTCTCCATAGATGTACACCTTGACCACATTTCACTATAATTTTACACTCTTATTAGTTGATTAAGTGTCAGATTGGCATTCCCTTGAGGATTGATATGTTGCCAAAGTTGATATTAGTGCTTCTCCTCTGCCTAAACACCCAGATCTGGGCGCAAACGAGCGCAGAGGACGACTTCAAACTGGCCCGAAATCTCTTCCGGGATGCCGGCGACTACGCCACGGCTGCCGGGCTATTCGCCGAGTTTATTCGCAATTATCCCGATAGCCCGCAGCTAGCCGAAGCCAGACTAATGCTCGCCCGTGCGTACCGCCAGAGCAGCCGTTGCGACCTAGCGGTGCCAGCCTACGAGACGTTTTATCTCGAACATCCCGATCACTTGTTGAACGCCGCCAACGCACGGCGCGAGCGAGCGGCTTGTTTGGCCGAGCAAGGTCAATACTTGCTGGCTGCCCGATCATATGAAGAGTTGCAGCGTCGCTTCAGCACCAGCGATTTCGCCGCCAGTGCCTTGATTGAGGCAGCAATCAATTATACCCGCGCCGAAAATTTGCGACAAGCCGAAGCGGCTTATGGACGTCTGCTGGCCGATTACACGAGGTCTGAGCAAGCGCATTTGGCCCGCTATCAGCTAGCCCAGTTGCGCTTTGCGGCTGGTCGGGCCGCAGAAGCCCAACAACTCCTCGAGCAAATCGCCGCCACTAAACCTCCACCTTCCCTCGCTCCTAGTGCCCTGCTCCTCGGAGGGCGCATCGCTCTCTTTATGGGCAACCGGGAAACAGCGGAGAAGCAGTTCAAGTCGCTAGAGCGGCACTTTCCCAAGGCGGCGCAGACCGACAGTGCCTATCTAGATCGCGCAGACTATTTCTATCGCTCGCACCTTTTTAGCCAAGCTGGAGACGCCTATCAGCGGGCCTTTAACAAAATCGGCGACAGTGCTCTCAAAGAAAGCGCACTCCTAGGGCTGGCCGACGCCCGCCGCCAGAGTCATCAGACGAGCGAAGCCATCGCCCACTACGACAAACTGAGTGCCATGATCCAACCTGGACACCCTGCGTACCTAAAGGCGCAACTGGGCCGAGCCATCGTTCTGGGCCAAGCCGGACAATTCGCCCGCGCAGCAGGCCTTTTTCAAGGATTGATCCAGACTGGCGACAGTCCCGAAGCCATTAGTGCGCTGCGGGAGTTAGGCACCCTCTACAAACGGCGCGGCGACAGCGAGGCCGACTCGCTGCGATCATTGACTTTCGGAGAGGGGATTGCTGCTTTCCACAGCCGTGCGATAACTTGGTACCGCCGCTACCTAAGGGAAGCCGATGAGGCCGCCGATGCCGACGCCGTACGCTTCGAACTCGCCGCACTCTATGCCTCAACCGGCCACTACCAAGAAGCCATATCTCTCTATCGCCAGCTAGCTTCGGGTCGGAGCGAGGTGGCAGCTAAAGCGCAATTTGCCCTCGCCCGAACTTTTGAGCAAAGCGGACAACCGAGTGCGGCACTGCGCGAGTACGTGGTTTTCCTCGAACTCTTCCCCGCCGACCGCCAGAGCGAGGCGGTGCGCCAGCGAATCGAATATCTGCGCGAATTTACCGTCTTGGACCCGGCCGGTCTCAACCGGACCTTGCAAAAAGCTTGGCTCGATGAGTTGAGCGGCAAGTCGCGCCAGCTAGTGCAGCTAGCGGTCGCTAGAGTCCTGTTCTCGCATCGCGATTTTATCGCAGCCGCCCAATCGTTCAAACACTATGCCACGGCCTATCCAGACGCCCTCTACAACGACGAGGCGCAGTATTTTCTAGCCGAAAGTCTGCTCCGACTCGCCCGCCAACGCCAGCTAGAGGCGCAGCCTGCCAGCGCAGACTCGCTACGGGATCTAGCTCTAAGGGAATACCGCGTTCTCACCGAGCAAACCCCCACCGACAACACTTGGGCGCAGCGCGCACGGCTTAGCCTCATTAAACTCGAAGCTGAGGACCGCCCCGACTCACTGCGGCTACCAACGCTCGAAGAGGAGATTGCCGCTTTCGTCGCCGAGTTTTCCGACGGGCGCAGTGCCCATCTAGCGCAAGCCCTTTTGCAGCTAGGCGATGCTCGCCGCCAGCTCGGGGCGACCGACACTACTTGGTTCGCCGGAGCCATTGCGGCCTACGATCAGCTTCGCCAGCTCTCTTCTGACAGTCCACTCGTACCCCACGCTCTATACGGAAAGAGTCTTTGCCTAGTGGAAAAAGGCCAACACAAAGCAGCGGCCGATTTGCTCGAGCGCGTTCTGCGGGACTATCCCAACAGTCCGCTGACGGCACCTGTGCTCTTTGAACTGGGCCATATCCGTTTAGCGCAAGAGCGGACCCAAGAAGCTATTGCCCGACTGCAAGAGTTGCGCTGGGGTTATCCGGCCTTTCCCCAGCGCCGCGCTGCTCAGAAACTGTTGGGCGATACCTATTTTCAGCTCGGCCAATACGCCGCCGCCATCGAGTTGTATCAACCGTTGGTCTCCAACTCGACAGTCTCCGACGACAGAGGTCCGATCCTGCGACGAATTGGCCGCGCTTACCACCATCTCAACCGCTATGGCGAGGCCATGGAGACCTATCGGCAAATACTCGCCGAAGAGCCAAACCCGGCTGGACTAGACAGCATCTACTTCGCCCAAGCGGTACTGCAACTGAAGTTAGGTCAGGAAGACGACGCCCTTCGGCTCTTCCGCAAGGTCAGCCAAGAATCTGCCTCCAGCGGATTGGCGACCGAAGCCTCGGCGCGGGCCGGCCACGTCGCCTTTGCCCGCCAGCAATACAACCAAGCCTACCAACTCTATCAGCCCTTGCTGAAGCAAAGCGAGGACATCCTAATTCACGGACAAGCCGTCCTCGCCTTGTTCCGACTCAAGCGCATAGAGGAGGGGCGCAAGGCAGCCAAGCGGTTTGCCAAGCGGTTCAAGGAAGAAACGGCGTGGCGTCAGCACTTCCGGGTTGAAGAAGGGAATTACTATTTACAGGCTGGCAACTACAAAAAGGCGTACGAACTGTTTCAAGAGGTGGAAAAGCAAGGCGGCATGTGGGCCGACGACGGGGCCTATTGGATGGCTATAACGCTGTGGAAACGAAACAAGGCGACGCCCAGCGAGGAGGGGGCGATGTTCGCCTTGGAGGCCATATCGCGCTTTGTCCGAGAATATCCGACGAGTCCTCAGGTAGCCGACGCCTACTTGCGCCTCGGGGATTACCACTTTTCGCTGCACAACTTCCTACAAGCGGCAGGAGCCTACAAACACGCCTGGGACGCGCCAGAAGTCAGTAGTGATCAGGCTCAAGATGCGATGTGGAAACTGATCAAAAGCTACCAAAGCGCCCACGAGTACGAGGCCGCTCACCAAGTGGCCGATCAGCTTCTGAGCCAGTACCCCGAGCACCCCAAAGCCATTGAGGTCCAGCTCGAACTGGGTATCATCCTCAAGAATAAGGGCCAATACGCCCAAGCCATTGAACAGCTAGACGAACTGCTCTCCCAACAGCTACTCAATGGCAACAGTGCTTCAGAAGCCCGGTTTTACATCGGCGAATCCTATCAGAACATGGGCGAGTACCGCAAGGCGATCCAAGCCTATTACAAAGTCAGTTACCACGGTAGCCAAGGACTCAGCATGTGGATCACTTCGGCGGATTTCCAGCGCGCCCGCTGCCACGAATCGCTGGGCGAACACGCCACGGCCATGACCATCTACGAGCGCATCACACGTCGCGAAGGGGGCCAGAGCCCACAGGGGCAGCTAGCCCGCGAGCGGATCGATGCCCTGCGCCGCCAGCTAGAGACCTTCAACTGAAGCGACACCCACAGAGAGTACCATGGCCCCAACTCAACGTCGCATTCTACTCCTGACTCAGCAAGCAGAGTTGGAAGCGGAGTTCAAGTCCGCAGTCCACGACGTGCGGCTGCGCACACTCAGCGCGGCTAACGGCGATGCGCTTGGGCGGTTACTGCGGCGCGGAGTGGATCTGGTCGCATTTGATCTGGAACTCCCACCCGCCATCCTCGCAGAGGGCGTCGCCGCACTCGACCAGTACCGCGATGTGCCCATGCTAGGCTTGGGCAACGCCGATGAAAGTTGGGACCGACTTTTGTGGGGTTCGCCTCTCAAAGACCAAATTGCCGTGCCCTTTGAGGCCCCAGTTCTGCGTCGACACCTGGACCAACTACTAGATCGCGGGGACTTTTTGCACGGGGCCGAACTGGTAGGTCAGTCGCCCTTAATGCGCCAACTGCGCGAGCGCATCTTAATCGTGGCACCAACGCCAGTTTCCTCTATCCTCCTAACGGGCGAAAGCGGCGCGGGCAAGGACTTAGTTGCCGAGGCTCTACATCGCTACAGCAGACGAGGCGAACGTCCTTTTCGTCCGCTCAACTGCGGCGCCATTCCAGAAAGTCTGCTGGAAAACGAACTCTTCGGGCACGAAAAGGGAGCCTTTACCGACGCACACACTCGGTACGGAGGCATCTTTGAACAAGCGGACAGTGGAACGGTCTTTCTAGACGAAATCGGCGAGATGTCGCAAGCAGCGCAAGTGCGCCTCTTGCGGGTGCTCGAGCAGCGCGAGGTGGTCCGCATCGGCGGTAGCGAACCTATCTCGGTGGACATTCGCGTCATCGCCGCGACCAACCGCGACCTACAAAAGGCGGTTGACCAGCGCGAATTCCGCCTCGACCTATACCACCGACTCAAGGTCGTCGAGCTCGACATTCCGCCGCTGCGCCGCCGAGCCGAGGACATTCCCCTTTTGATTGAGCACTTCATCTGCGAGTTGACCCAAAACAACAAGAGCCGTCTAGAAGGGTTCTCGGCGGCGGCAGTGGATCTTTTGCAAAACTATGCTTGGCCTGGCAATGTGCGCGAGCTGCGCAACCTAATCGAGCACTTGGTATTCCTCGCTCCGCGTGCCCTCGTCGAACCCGAAGACCTGTCGCCCCATCTCGGGCTCCAGCCCACGCGCCACTTGCCTGTGCCAACCAACAAGACGCCGGACCAGTCTGAGCGTGAGTTGATCTACTTTGCGCTCTTGGACCTCAAGCGCGAGGTCGCCGAGCTAAGGGCCGCGATTGAGCGCAATACCTCCGTGATGCCGTCCTCTACGTCTCCCGTAGCACCAAGGGGCGTTCGCCCGGTCTCGCCCGAGGAACCGATCTATCCAGTTGAGGACACCCCTTACCATCCCGCTGAATCCCAGAAATCCGCGGCAGTGCGCATCCCCGAAAACGCAGCTATTGAGCCTTTGCCCTCGCTCAAAGACCGCGAGCGGGAAGCCATTGAACAGGCCCTCGACCGGGTCGGCGGCAATCGCCGGAAGGCCGCCGCTATCCTCGGCATCAGCACTCGCACACTCTATCGGAAACTGAACGAATACGACCTCCAATGAAGCCCCCTCACCGCGCCGTCAGGCGCGACAACCTCAGCATCTGTCGTCCGTGGGTGAGCGGTGCGCTTATTGCCGCGTTGCTCGCGGGCACACGCCCGGCTGGGGCGCAAATGCCGGCGGAGAACACTTCGCCAATCGCGGACCTCAGCAGGGCTTTCCGCCACGCCTACGAACAAGCAAAGTCAGCCGTGGTTTTAATCGCGGCGACGACCCGATCGCGGCAAAAGAGCGCATTGCCCCCCTTCCACCCGGAGATTCCCGAAGACTTTCGCGGCATAGGCTCCGGCACCATCGTTCGCGCCGATGGCTACATTCTGAGCAATTACCACGTCGTCGCTGAGGCCGACTCCATCCAAGTCACCCTCTCGGACCGCCGCACCTTTCGGGCTAAGATCATCGGCTTTGACCCGCTGATTGACATCGCCCTGCTCAAGGTTGAGGCGCAGGGGCTACCTACTGTGCAGTTGGCCGACTCAGACCACTTGCAAATCGGCGATTGGGTGCTGGCCATTGGCCATCCCTTGGGCATGGGGTCAACGCTGACGCACGGCATCGTCAGTGCCCTAGGGCGCCAAGCAGGTGTTTTCAACCGCAGAAGCGACGAAGAAAACCGCTACGCCATCGAGAGTTTCATCCAGACCAACGCCGTGATTAACCCCGGCAACTCCGGCGGCCCCCTACTCGACCTACAGGGCCGAGTCGTAGGAATCAACACGGCCATTTCAACGCGCACTGGTTACTACATCGGTTATGGACTAGCCGTGCCGATCAACCTAGCGCACGAGGTGGTGGATGATCTGCTGGTCCACGGGCGGATCGTACGCGGCTACTTGGGTGTGACCATGGAATCTGAGATGACCCCAGCGCTGATCCGCGAACACAGCCTCGGCATGGAACGGCCACGAGGCGTTTACCTAAGAGATGTGCAGCCCAACAGCCCGGCCGCACGCGGAGGTCTGCTCGTCGGGGACGTCATCCTGTCGCTTGATGGCATTGAGGTGAATCACTCCAACCACCTACAGACGCTGATCTACGGCCGCGACCCCGGCGAATCGGTCAACCTGCAAATCACGCGCCAAAATCAAATCCACCACGTCGCCGTGGTGCTCGGCGAGCGCGAAGAGGACCGACTCCTTTCCCAAGGCCATCAGCGGCTAGCAAAGCTAGGGATTTCAGTTGAGACCTTGCCCGCTGAATTGGCCGACGAGTTGGGTTTTATCCGCGAGTTAGCGGCTGAACTGGGTTTTGCACAAGGCGAGGAGCCGGTGGTAGTAGTTGAAGTAGATCCAGAGGGGCTAGCCGCAGACAAAGGGATTCAAGTGCGCGATGTGATTACCGAGGTGGATCAAGAACGCGTTACCTCGTTGGAGCAATTTGTGCGCTTTGTTTCCGAACTGGAGGAGAGGCAGTTTGCGTTTTTCTGGTTTTGGCGACCCGGTACCGGAATTGAGGTCCGAGCACTGAGGATTCCAGAGTAAAACCATGACGCCCGACCTAAAAGGGGCCGATGCCCTGCTGATGATCGGCAACAGCGAACGCTGCGCCAATCTATTCTACGCCACCCGCTTTCGCGCCCCGGATCCCTTCGTCTTTCTATGGACTCCCAGCGAAAAACTCATGCTCGCCAACAACCTCGAGATCGACCGCGCCCGCGACCAAGCCAGCGTCAATCGGGTATTGTCTTACACCCAGTACGAGCAGCGGGCCAAGGAGAGAGGCCGAGAACATCCCAACAGCAACGCCGTGTTGTTGGAACTTTTGCGCGACCTCGGCTTGGCGAAGCTGCAAGTGCCCGCTGATTTTCCCCTCGGTACGGCCGATTTTCTGCGGGAGAAAGGCATCGAACTAGCCATCGCGACTGAGCCGCTCTTCCCCCAGCGCAAAATTAAGGACGCCACAGAGGTCGAGCATGTGCGCCGGGCGATGCGGGCCACCGAAGCAGGCATGGAAACGGCGATTGAAGGGCTGCGTGTAGCCGATGTGCGCGACGGCGTACTCTTCCTCAACGGCGACGTTCTCACGTCAGAGCGACTGCGGCGCATGGTGCATCAGACGCTCATGGATTGCGACAGCATTGGCGAACATACCATCATCGCCGGCGGCGACCAAGGCTGCGACCCACACCAAGTGGGCTTCGGGCCTTTGCGCGCTGGCGAGACCATCATCATCGACATCTTTCCGCGCGATGAGGCGAGCGGCTACTACGGAGATCTGACGCGGACCGTCTGTAAGGGACCGGCCTCCAAGCCGCTGCGGCATCTGTACAAAACCGTGCTGGAGGCTCAACAATTGGGCTTAGAGCACATCCGTCCGGGCGCCGAAGGTCATCTTATTCACGAAGTAATCCAACAGTTTTTCAGCGACGCCGGCTACGAGACGGGAGAGCGAGACGGCTACATGCAGGGCTACATCCACAGCACGGGACACGGGCTAGGGCTAGAGATCCACGAAGGGCCGAGGATCGGCCCGCACGGCGATGTGCTTGAATCCGGCCATATCGTGACGATGGAGCCGGGACTCTACTACCGGGGTTTGGGGGGTGTGCGGATCGAGGATACGGTTGTCGTTTGCGCCGGCGGCTACGAGAACTTATGCAGCCTACCCAAGGTACTCGAAGTATGAATGCGGCCCTTTACGCCAACGGGGATACTCGTTGACAAAAAGGGGAAATTGAGCAGATTTACTTTTATGAGACAGCACAAATTCACCCTCGGCTCTCTGGTCATTGCCGCTGGCTTGATCTACCTCTTTGTCGCTGGCGTCCAACAGTCAACGGCGACTCACATGACGCTGCAAACCCTGATGGACAGAACGCTAGACGAGGGCCAGCGCATCCAACTAGGCGGCAGCACCGTGGTGCCCGGTTCGATTGAATGGGACCGGTATCGCTCGCGCCCCGAATTTGTGATTACCGACGGGGAACACACCTTGCGAGTGCGCTACATCGGCCACGCCGTGCTGCCCGATACCTTCAAAGACGAAGCGCTGGTAGTTCTCGAAGGCCAATACGATACAGCCGACCAGATTTTTGCCGCTGAGATCGTCTTTGCCAAATGCCCCTCCAAATACGAGGGACAAAGCTACGAAGGTCACGTGCAGGCGATGAATAGCCCGAACGGCTAGCCCGCATACCTTTTGGTTTTTCCCAACACTTTATGGTTGATATCGGCTACTTTGCCTTGTGCCTAGCACTCCTAGCCTCGGGCTATGGGGGGCTGGCGTCGGCCTTCGGGGCGAGGCGTAGCCACTTGGGCTTGGTGCGCTCGGGCGAAAACGGGGTCTTGGCGACCTGTGGCCTGCTGACGCTGGCGGTTCTCGCGCTGTGGCACGCTCTCCTCTCCCACGACTTCCAAGTCGAGTACGTGGCCGAAAACAGCAACCGCGCCATGTCTTTGTTCTATTTAATAACGGCACTGTGGGGCGGGCAGAACGGATCGCTGTTGTTTTGGGGCTGGATTCTGTCCATCTACTCGGCGGGATTGGTGGCACTCTACCGCCAGCGCTATCGCGAGTTGATGCCCTACGCGATAGCGACCCTATCTTTTACCAGCTTCTTCTTTTGCATTGTGCATCTTTTTGCCGCCGACCCGTTCTCGCGCCTGCCCTTCACGCCAGAGGATGGTCGCGGGCTCAACCCGATTCTACAACATCCCGTCATGGCCATTCACCCGCCGATGCTTTACTTGGGGATGGTGGGCATGGTCGTACCCTTTGCCTTTGCCATTGCCGCACTCTTGACCGGCAGGTTGGACGCTACTTGGCTCCGCGCGGCGCGACGCTGGACGCTCATCCCTTGGACCTTTCTCGGCTTCGGCCTCCTGCTAGGCGGCAAGTGGGCCTATGTCGAACTGGGGTGGGGCGGCTATTGGGCTTGGGATCCGGTGGAGAACTCCTCGCTGATGCCTTGGCTGATCGCCACCGCTTTTCTGCACTCGATTATGATCCAAGAGCGCAAGGGCATGCTCAAGGTGTGGAATGTGGCACTGGCGATTCTCACGTATGGGCTGTGCCTGTTCGGCACCTTTATGACCCGCAGTGGCATTATCTCCTCAGTTCACGCCTTTGCCCAATCCAACATTGGCCCCTTTCTTGGCACGTTTCTAGTCCTGACGCTGACTTTCTCTTTTGGGCTTTTGTGGCTGCGGCTACCCCTGCTCAAGGCCGAAAATCGCCTCGAATCATTTGCCTCGCGCGAGACGGCTTTTCTGCTCAACAACTGGATTCTCTTGGGAATGCTCTTCGCCGTGTTCTGGGGCACGGTTTTCCCGCTGGTCTCCGAGGCACTGACCAATGAGCAAATCACGGTCGGGCCTCCTTTTTTTAACCAAGTCACGATTCCCATCGGCCTAGTGCTTCTGTTGTTGACAGGTGCTGGTCCACTCTTTGCCTGGCGCCGCACCTCCCGCGAGAGTCTGCGAAAAAACTTTATTCTCCCGGTGACGGCAGGCGCACTTTCCTGCGGGGTCTTCTTTATTGTTGGCATACGCGATCCCTATGTGGTGCTGTCATTCGGGCTATGCGTCTTCGTACTCATCGCGCTCACTGCCGAATTCCACGCCGGGGCGCGGGCGCGGCGGCACAGTACGGGTGAGTCCTATCCAGTGGCATTGTATCGCCTCTGTGCCAAAAATCGGCGGCGTTACGGCGGGTATTTGACCCACCTTGGACTCGTATTGCTTTTTGCTGGCTTTACTGGCAAAGCCTTTACTCAAGAAGCCGAAGTCGTCCTTGACCAAGGGGCTTCGAGTCAAGTCGGTGAATACCGGCTTACCTTCGCGTCGCTGGCCTTTGCCGAAAACGCCAATCACAGCACGACCGCGGCGGCTTTGGCTCTGCATCGCGGCGATCAATTCCTCGGTACGCTGCTGCCAGAGCGACGCTACTATCCAGCTTTTGACCAAGGCACTACTGAAGTCTCCATTTACTCAACATGGCGCGAGGACTTTTATGTAATTCTGGTGGGATCCGCCGAAGACCAAAGTGCCAAATTCCAAATCTATATCAACCCGCTCATCAACTTCGTGTGGCTCGGTGCTGTCGTCCTAGTGCTGGGCGCACTGTGGGCGATGTGGCCCACGCCGCGAGACCGGCGGCTAGCGCGGATCGATCGCGAGACCGCAATGGACTCGGTCATCGCCCGGAGGTCGGGTATATACGCGCCCGTGCTCGCGGCGTTGGCATTGGGCTTCTCGCCAGTAGGCGCGGCAACGACGGCGGAAATCAAGGCCGTGGCTGAGGAGATGGTCTGTCTCTGTGGTAATTGTCCGCGGGAATCCCTAGCCACCTGTCTTTGTACTGACTTCGCGGTCCCCGAACGCGAGGCGATTGGCTCAGCCCTCGACCAAGGCCAAACTCGGAAGCAGATCATCGATGGCTATGTAGCGCGTTTTGGCCCGATGATCTTAGCCACTCCGCCGCACGAGGGCTTTAATTTGCTCGCTTGGGTCGCGCCCTTTTTGGCTCTTTTGTTTGGCGTTGCCCTAGTACGCACCCTGCTAGTTCGCTGGAAGGACCAAGGCCAAGCACCGTCCAAGCCCCAGCCAGCCAACCGCAGCCAAAACTCGGACCGTTTGAGACGCGAATTGGATCGCTACGACGATGGCTAGCTTGGCAGAACGGGCGCGGGCCTACAGAGGCTATATATAATGAAGGTATTAGAACTTTTACCCATATTGTGTTCTATCGCACTGCTGTTGGGACTGTTGCTCTATCTGGCACATCCCCTCCTAGCGAGCGGACGAACGGGCGCGGCGAATGGATCAACGCGACAGCTCTTTGAGCGCAAGGAACAGCTTTTGGGCGAGATCGTCGAGCTGGAGCTCGACCGCGAGCTTGGGAAAGTGTCCGCAGAGGACTTTCAGCGCCTCTTTGCCGAACTGGAGGCCGAGACGCTGGCGGTTATCGGCGAGTTGGATCGGCTCAACGGCGCGAGCCGTTCTCAACTCGAACGACGCATCGGTGAAGAGGTTGCGGCTCTGCGCCAAAAGACGGCTGTTCCTCGTTGCCGCGGCTGCGGGGCCCTGCGACGCGAGGGCGATCGATTCTGTCCGCAATGCGGTGCTTCGCTAGTGGAATCTGGCTAAGCCATGGTTCTGCGCACACTTTGTGTTGCAACCGTCCTTTGCGCTTCTGACCTGTGGGGCGCGGCGATCAGCGGTTATGTACTCAACCCTTTCACCCAAGCGCGAGTTCCGGGCATTCCCGTGGCCTTCTACGTCCGCCAAGACGGCCAAATCCTCGAAATGCTGCGCAAGGAAACCGACGCCGAGGGCCACTTCTCTTTTGCCGGTCCTTTTCTACAGAGTGGACTCCTCTTCGGGCTAGCCGCCTTCTACGACGACATCCCCTACTTTTCTTCGACTCTTGAGGCCGGTGCACAACAACAGGTCATCCTCGAAGTGTACGAAAGAACCGAGGACCCTTCCGGCATCCGCATTGGAACTCATCACCTCTTTTTCGCGCTGCGCGAGAACGCGATTGAGTGCATCCAACTCCTGCAAATTCACAACCCCCGCGAGCGCACGTACGCAGGCCGTGGGACCGGACGCGAGCGGCAAGTGACTGAACTTGTCTTGCCAACGGGCATCTTCAATCTCCAAAGCCACTCGGGGCTGATTCACCAAGCCGGAGAAGGTCGTTTCTTCGACAACCAACCCCTGCCTCCGGGCCGCTCGCAGCGGAGCTTTTCTTTTAATCTCGACGCCCGCAAGTCCGCCAGCCCTTATGTGCATCAGGTGATATATCCGACCGACCGCTTAGAGGTTTTTCTCGACCCCCCCTCTACGGCGATCAAACCGCCTTTTATCGATCTAGGTATCGTTGAACAGCACGGCCGCCAGTACCGGAAAGCGGCCATGGAAAACCTACAGCCCAGTCAGCAAGTGGCGATCCCTTTACCCCTCGCTCCCTCGCTGCGTTGGTCGCTCAAATGGATCGCGCTGGCTGGCGCCTTCCTCACCGGAGGTGGCGCGCTGGCATTGAGCCGCCAACACCCAAGCACCGAGCGCGTACACGCGCTGAAACGACGGCGGCATCTCATTGAGGAACTCGCCCGGCTCGACGACTCTTTTGCCGACCGGCCCGAAGATCCGCACTACACCGACCAACGGGCGCAGCTAATGCGCGAAGCGATTGCCCTGACTCAATCGCTTGATGCGTGATGAGTGGAGCCGATGCCATCGTCCTAGCGGGCGCAGCTAAACGCTTCGGCACCCACACAGCCCTGCATCCCATCGATCTGGTCGTCCCGCGTGGGCAAGCGGCGCTGCTTGCTGGAGCCAACGGTGCGGGCAAGAGTACCCTGTTGCGGCTGGTGGCCGGCCTCTGCCGACCTTCGACGGGGAGCGTGAAAATCAACGGTCGCGATCCCCAACGCATTACCGAGGCGCGGGCGGATATCGGTCTACTCTCGCATCAACCTTTGCTCTACGACGAACTGACGGCGAGAGAGAACTTGAGTTTCTTCGCCCAACTCTATGACTTGGACAACCCTGATAAACGGCTCGCTGCGGCCTTAGCGGCTATTGACTTGAACGAGCGGCTCGACCAGCGCGTGGGTTCGTTCTCCCGCGGTATGAAGCAGCGTCTAGCTATTGCCCGGGCCATCCTGCATGACCCCTCTATTCTCTTACTCGACGAGCCGTTCACTGGCCTCGACTCGAGTGCCAGTGCTGCATTGCACCGCCTCTTACTCCGCTTTCGGCGGGAAGGGCGCACCTGCGTCTTGGTAACGCATCGGCTCGACGAGGCCGAGGGCCTAGTCGATCGCCTGCTGGTGATCGAACGCGGTCAATGGCGCTTGGACCAAATCCTGACGGAAGATTCTAACCAACTGCGTCCGCTCTGCGCGCCCTATCTCGACGCCAACCCATGAGCTTTTTCAGGCGTACGCTGGCGATACTGAACAAAGATCTGAAGGCCGAGTGGCGCACTAAGGTACGCCTCAGTCCGATGATCTTCTTTATACTGTTGATGTTGCTGGTATTCAACTTTTCCTTCGATTTAGGCGGGGCTGCTCTACGCGAGATTGGGCCTGGCACCCTGTGGTCGTCCTATGTCTTCGCCAGTCTGCTAAGTCTGGGCCGCTCTTTTACTGATGAACGCGACAACGACGCGCTCGACGCACTGCTGTTGGCACCGGGGGACCGCGGTGCCATCTACCTAGGTAAAATGATGGGCAATTTTGTTTTTCTTTTAGCAATCGAACTTCTGAGTTTGCCCTTTTTTGCGCTCTTTTTTAACCTGTCTCCAGGCTTTTTCTTGCTCCCCCTGCTGGCTGTCTTCGTTTTGGGATCAGCTTGTATGGCGGCGACGGGTACGCTCTTTGCGGCATTGTCGAACAACATGCGTTTGCGCGAGTTGATGCTGCCCCTTTTGCTCTTGCCCATGATCTTGCCGGCGTTGATTTCCTGCGTGGAGGCGACCGGGCTAGTGCTGGCCAATGACTGTTGCGAAAAGCTCTTCCCGCACCTGCGAATGTTGGGGGTGTACGCGGTGGTTTTCACGGTGCTATCGCTAATACTTTTTGAATACGCAATCGAGGAATGATGCGTTCAGTCCCATTCTCCTGTTTGATTTTCGTGGTCATGCTCGTCGCCTTAGGCGCGATCTTTCTGTGGGTCCCCACAGAAAAAGAAATGGGAATCGTCCAGCGAATCTTCTACTTTCACGTACCGGCGGCGTTTTCTTCGTTTTTGGCCTTTTTTTTGGTGTTCGTCGGCAGCGTACAGTATCTGTACACTCGTGCGGACAAGTGGGATCGCCTAGCACTATGCTCCGCCGAATTGGGCGTGATCTTTGCGTTGATCGTACTGATCACGGGCCCTTTGTGGGCCAAGCCCGTCTGGGGGGTTTACTGGCGCTGGGAGCCGCGCCTGACCTCCATGCTGATTACTTTCACCATCTACGTGGCTTACCTAATGGTGCGGGGATACGGGGCAAACTCCACTCCGGTACAACGCATCAGTGCTGTACTGGGCATTCTCGCCTTCGCCAACGTTCCTTTGGTGTACTATGCTGTCGATCTGTGGGCTGCCGACCAACAGCTACATCCGCCGCGCAACGTAGAACTTGAGCCGACGATGCAATACACCAAGTGGATCTGCTACGCGGCTTTTTTCTTGCTGCTCTTTCGCCTCATAGCGCAACGCATGGAGCTAGCCCGCATTGAAAGAGCCGTGGCACTCCTGCGGCAAAAACTAACGAACGAAACGTAAGAGGCTATGGACAATCTCCACTACTTATTTGCTGCCTTCGCGGCCGTGTGGATCGTGCTTTTTGCCTATTTGGCGCATCTAAATCGGCGCACTGGGGAACTGGGTCGCCAGCTCGCAGAACTCGAGTTGAAGCTGAAAGACAAAGAGGATGATTTGCCGGAGGGGTAAGAGGCGCTAGCTGGTTGACACCTGCTTTTACGTCGTATTATATTTCACGCATCCTATTAAAAAAGTGAAGAGCGATTTCCGAAGACGTAATGATAATAGCAGTGATAATAGCAGTGATAATTTTCGTGCTGGGGGCATTTTTTGGGGGATGTTGAGATCAATAGACGTAATAAATAATATTATCACTACTAAGCGTGAGGACAGATCGTGCAAACAGAAATTTTTATCAACCAAGGCATTCACGAATCCCGTATTGCCATCTTGGAAGGTGGGCGTCTAGCTGAAGTTTGGATCGAAAGACCCGAAAATGAGCGGACAGTAGGGGATATATACAAAGGGATTGTAACGGCCGTTTTGCCCGGGTTACAGGCCGCCTTTGTCGAGGTAGGCCATGACCGCACCACGTTTCTCAAAGTGCACGATATGATGGCAGCGGATAGAGACGATACCGATGGGACGCGCAACGGGCACCGCCCGCGCCATCGCGGTTATCCTAGCATTCAAAACCTGATCAAGAAGGGCGAACAGGTGCTGGTGCAAATCACCAAAGAGCGTATCGGCACCAAAGGGGCCCGTGTGACTACTCAACTGTCGCTGCCGGGTCGTTTTATGGTGTTGGTCCCGCGAGGCAACTGGGTTGGTGTCTCCCACAAGATCACCAGTCGGAACGAACGCAAAAGACTGAGAGATCTGGTATTTAAGATCAAACCTGAGGGCTACTCGGTAATCGTGCGCACCGAAGGGCAGGGGCATAGTGAGCGCGAGTTCAAACGCGATATGAAGCAGCTAGTGAGGAACTACGGGCGTCTGATCAAGGCGAGCAGGAAGGTCGAAGCACCTGCCCTAGTGTACAAGGAAATGGGCATGACCTCCAGCGTAATACGCGACCTCTTTACCGACAGTGTGGAACGGCTGGTCGTCGATAGCAAAGAGTTGTACAAGGAGATCACCGCTTATTTGCGCCAAGTTTCACCTGAATTGCGCCAACGGGTTGAATTTTACCGGGACCATCGGCCCATTTTCGATGCTTTCAATATTGAGGAAGATATCGAGAAGGCGACCAATCGCACCGTGTGGTTGCGCCGCGGCGGAGCCTTGGTCATCGACTACGCTGAGGCGGGGACCTTCATCGACGTGAATTCAGCCCGTTACCTCGGCTCCGACGATCAGGAGGAAAACAATCTCAATACCAATCTGGGGGCCGCTCGTGAGATTGCCCGTCAGCTCAAGCTCCGCGACATTGGCGGTATTATCGTCATAGACTTTATCGATATGAACGAGGAGCGCAACCGCAAAAAGGTCGTTGACTGCTTAGTCGAGGAATTTAAAAGGGATCGGGCGAAGGTCTCCATCAGCCCGAATATCAGCGAGTTTGGTTTGGTCGAAATGACGCGCCAGCGCGTCCGGCCAAACCTTTTGCACACTCATAGTGAACCTTGTCCGGTTTGCAGCGGCACGGGCCGGATTATGGGGCCAGATACCACCCTGACTTGGATTGAACGGTGGCTTCAGCGTTCCTATGCAGCCACTCGCGAAAGACGCTACGTGTTAAAGGTCCATCCCGAGGTGGCCACCTATATGCTAGAAAACCGCGAAGAACGGCTCAGATCATTGCGCAAGGCGACCAAAGCGCGCCTTCAAATAGAAACCGATTCCACGTTGGCCCCCCAGGACTATCGCTTCTTCTCAACCAAACGTAGCCTAGATGTGACGGCTGAGTTTCGAGTTTGACAGAAAAAATTCCGACCCATATCTTTAGAATTTTCTTGGTTGACTGCGAGTTAGTCTTAGCCTAGGAGTGCAATTCATGTATGCAGTTGTCAGTATCGCCGGCCATCAGGTCAAAGTCGATAAGGGTCTGTGTCTGCGCGTACCCCGGCTTCAGGCCGAAGAAGGTAGTACCCAGGAATTTACCGATGTCCTGCTAGTTTCCGGCGGCGACGAAACTAGGGTTGGCAGTCCCATGGTCGAGGGAGCCAGTGTTTCGGCGACGGTCGTCGGCCACGGTCGCGGCGACAAAATTGTCGTTTTCAAGAAGAAACGGCGCAAGAAATATCGGCGGCGCACCGGCCACCGCCAAGATTACACTGAGATTCGGGTCGAGGACATCGTTCTTCCTAACTGAGTGCGAAAGGACTAGGTAGTATGGCTCATAAAAAGGGGGTCGGCAGCTCTAAAAACGGGCGCGATAGCAATGCACAGCGTCTAGGCGTTAAGCGCTTCGGCGGAGAGAAGGTCAGTGCCGGCACGATTATCGTGCGGCAGCGCGGGACGCGCATTCATCCGGGCGTCAACGTCAAGAAGGGCGGAGATGACACACTCTTCGCCACCATTGACGGGCAAGTGAAGTTTGAGTCCTTTGGCGGGAAGGGCAAGCGGGTGAGCGTTTACGCTGCCTAAGAAATGCGTTACTGATCCATAGAATTGGGACAGGCTCACCAGAATGGTCGGGCCTGTTTTTTTTGGTCTTTCACTCCTCCAGCATCAGGTGCGACTTAGGCTCCCAGCCCAAGACAGTTCGTGCTTTGGACATGTTCATCTCACGGTGGTCGGCGTCGCCCGATATGAAGAAGGTGTCGCAGCGGCCATGACCTGTGCAAAGGTAGGGAGTAGTACAGGTGCCGACGTGACCGGCCCCGCCGACTAACAAGATTTTCACGGGCTATCTCCTCGAAGTTTTTGGATGTACCTGAATAGTACGGGGCTTTCTCAAGGATCAACAGCCCTCGTTTGGTACTTGCGTTGGCCGCTTTTGGGATCGCCTTGCTGGTAGGGGAAGGTTTTTATACTCTTTTGCGTTCATTTCACCTAATAGATAGATAACACTCATGAAAATTCACGAATATCAAGCCAAAGAAATTTTGCGCCAGTATCAGGTCGCCGTACCGAGTGGCAACGTGGCCACCACGGCTGACCAAGCCGCACACGCGGCTGATGAATTGGGTGGAAAGGTCGTAGTTAAGGCCCAAATCCACGCTGGAGGTCGCGGCAAGGGCGGAGGTGTCAAACTGGCCGCTAATCCCGCAGAGGTTCGCCAAGCGGCCAGCGAGATTCTCGGTATGCAGCTCGTTACGCACCAGACCGGCCCGGAAGGCCAAAAGGTCAAGCAAGTCCTCGTAGAGCAGGCCTCGGATATAGAACGCGAGTTTTATCTGGGCATCACGCTCGACCGGGCCCAGTGCAAGCCAGTGGTCATGGTCAGCCAAGAGGGCGGCGTTGCGATCGAGGAGGTGGCTGCGGCGGCCCCAGAAAAGATTCTCAAGGAGACGGTCGATCCCGCAGTGGGGCTACAGGCATTCCAAGCGACGCGCCTAGCATTTGGGCTTGGCTTTGAGGGCAAGCAGGTTCGCCAAGCAGCCAGTTTTATCCTTAGCCTCTACAGAGCCTATGTCGATGCCGACTGCTCACTGGTCGAGGTCAATCCTTTAGTGGCGACCGCCGATGGGCGGCTTTTGGCACTGGATGCCAAAATAGACTTGGACGACAACGCACTCTTCCGCCACCCTGACTTAGCGGCAATGCGCGATCTGGATGAAGAGGAAGAGCTAGAAGTCGAAGCGGCTAAATACGATCTAAACTACATCAAGCTCGACGGAAATATCGGTTGCATGGTCAACGGTGCTGGGCTGGCGATGGCCACCATGGACATCATCAAGCTGTCTGGTGCTGAGCCGGCCAATTTCTTGGACGTAGGCGGGGGGGCCAGTGCTGAAACCGTGGAAAATGGCTTCCGCATTTTGCTCTCCGACCCGAATGTAAAGGCCATTCTCATCAACATTTTCGGTGGCATTGTGCGCTGCGACCGCGTGGCCGCTGGCGTGATTGAGGCGCGCAAAAACATTGAAGTCAGCGTACCGATCGTCGTGCGGCTGGCTGGGACCAACGCAGATGTGGCTGCCGAGATGCTGGAAAACTCCGACATGGACTTTGCCGTTGGGCACGGGCTGCAAGAAGCAGCGGCGATGGTCAAGGCGATTATTCAGTAAGAGGAATACAAGGATGAGTATTTTAATCGACGAAAACACTAAGGTCTTTGTACAGGCGATTACGGGGGCGGAGGGATCGTTTCACACGCGACAAATGCTGGAATATGGCACGAAAGTGGTCGGAGGAGCAACACCTGGCAAAGGTGGCCAAGAATTTGAAGGCGTTCCGGTGTTTAACACGGTCGCCGAAGGCGTCGAATCCACAGGTGCCAATGCTTCAATCATCTTTGTACCAGCTCCCTTTGCCGCCGACGCCATCATGGAAGCGGCCGATGCTGGTCTAGCGCTAGTCATCTGTATCACCGAGAACATCCCCGTGAGCGACATGGTTAAAGCCCATCATTATATCCAAGTGCGATCTACTCGGCTGATCGGGCCTAATTGCCCTGGCGTCATCTCGCCTGGGAAGTGTAAGATCGGCATTATGCCCCACTTTATTCACCAGCCAGGTCGCGTGGGGATTATCTCGCGCAGCGGAACGCTAACTTATGAAGCCGTGGGGCAGCTCACTGAGCGGGGCCTAGGCCAGTCCACAGCCATCGGCATTGGCGGCGACCCAATCATCGGTACGCGTTTTGTGGACGCGCTGGCACTCTTTAAGGACGACCCCGAGACCGATGCGGTCGTGATGATCGGCGAGATTGGCGGCACGGCTGAAGAGGAAGCGGCCGCTTATATCAAAGAGTGCTACGACAAGCCCGTCATTGGTTTTATCGCGGGGCGCACGGCCCCGCCGGGGCGGCGGATGGGACATGCAGGTGCTATTATTTCAGGCGGTAAGGGAACGGCCGAGGACAAGATGGCGGCGATGCGGGAAGCGGGGATTCACATCTGCGAGAGTCCGGCGGAAATTGGGGAAACGGTAGCGAAGGTACTGAGCTGATTTAATTGGGGAACGTTTTTCTACGTAACTATCAATCGGGCGAAGCGAATTCCCTCTTAGTCAACAGCGGCATAATGGCGGGGCGGCGGCTGAGAAGCAGGAGGCCGGCGAGCAGGAGTAGGCCGACGAGCAGGACCAAAGGCATGGGTAGGTGTTGGGAGGGACCGAGGCCATCCAGCCCTAAGTAAGTGCGCAAGTTGATCCCAATTATCGAAGTCAAATTATTGACCGCGTGGGCGAGCATGGCAGGATAGATGCTGTGAGTCCAGTAGACTAAAGCGCCGAGGAAGAGCCCAAAGAGGAAGAGGGCGATCATTTGCCAAGGGTTGAAGTGAGAAATGGCAAACAGCAAGGCCGAACCGCCAAGTGCCCAGCGCGGCCCATAATGGGCGCACAGACTCGTGAATATAAGTCCGCGGAAGAGGGGATCTTCGCAAAACACAGGTACTAGCACTAGCGTTACCAGTCCCTTTGGGATCTCCACCCATTCGCGGACAATCTGAATCTCTAACAGGTTTTTCTGAAAAGACAGCGGCGTGGACAGGTCTATCAGGCCGAGAAGATAGGCCAGATACAAGTCGAGTTCGGCGATTGCGAGGCTACAGCAAATAGTCACCGGGATTGTCAGCAACAGGGTCGCAGCCGGTGTGGCGTTGAACAGAAGTAGATCTTCGGCAATTAAGCGATGACGGCGAATATAAAGAACAACAAACCACAAAAGGGTACATTCGGCGGCAATAATACCAGCATGTAGGGATAAAAGGCCGACGATGGGCCAAACTATGAAGTGGGCCAGCAGGAGCGCAGGTAGCACTACGCGGAGAACTTGGGAGAAGCGGGGATAGTGTGTGTGCATGTCGTTGTTTTTCATTCGTTTAGAGCGCACATGTAACCCCGTGTGCGGCTAGACCAAAATAAATAATTAAAAAACAGATCCGGGACATAAGTTTTCACAAGCCAGCGGGTCACCCAGCGAATTGGGTAGTGAATCGGCGACAACAAGGCTAGCTGGAGCGCGAGCCGTCGCGGAGAAAAAGCAGCGGCTCTGATAAAGTCCAACCGGAGTACGGCGTCAAGCTCGGGATGCTTTTTTAAGAGGACCGGGATTGACTTGCTGCCGTAGATCTGCATTAGGTGGCAGAGCGGCTCCAACGAACGCAAGTGATTGTGGTGCGACAGAGCTTCAGGGGCATAGTAAAGCGGAATACCGGCCAAGTGTAGGCGATACCCTAATTCTAGATCTTCGCCGCCATAAGCCGTGAGGTCCTCGTCGAAAAACCCTACGCGGATCAGGGAAGACCGACGCACCGAGGAGTTGCCAGTGACGAAGCACTTGAAAGGTATGGTCTTATCCGCATCAACCCGATGGACCCCTCTCTCTTCGAGATAGCGAGTCAGGGATGTAGCGGGAATCTCACGGGCGAAGCGGATGTTGCCGACAAAAACGGCTTCCGCGTGGTTTTGATGCCGTTGGGCATGGGCGCGGAGAAAATTGGCACCGACGGTCATATCGCTGTCGAGAAAGACGACGATATCGCCGCTGGCGACCCGCAGGGCTGTGTTGCGCGCCCGAGCGCGTCCCTGATTCTGTTCGTTGCGGAGTAGCTGCAACTGTAGAGGCGCGCCCGCCGCATGTAGCCGCTCGGCGTCCAAATGGGGGGAGGCATCGTCCACTACGATAATTTGGGTCGCTTCGTGGGGGTAATCCTGCTGCGACAGGCTCTTGAGTGCTGCTTCGAGGCGCTCAGGCTCGTCATAAGTAGGTATTACGACGCTAAGCGTCAGCGGGGCATTCATGCTAAGGTTTCGTAAAGCTGGATGAGTTGAGCGGCTTCTCGTTCCCAGTTATAGTGTCGTGCCGCCTGCAAGCTCGCTTTGGCGCACTCCTCTCGCTTCGCTGCACTGTCCAAAAAAGCGGCTATTTGCTCTCGAATGGCTGCTATATTGGTTGGATCGACCGTGGCTCCGGTATGCGTTTCGCGGACGATGCGCTCCATTTCAGGAAAGTTGCTGGCTAAGACCGGTAGCCCGGCCATCATGTATTCGAAAAGCTTGTTGGGCAGAGAGTAGTAGAAGCTCTTGCCCGTGCCTTTGATCAGACACAGCCCCAAGTCGGCCGAGCAAGTGTAATTGTGAAGTTGGTAGAAGGGCACCCGAGGAATAAAATAGACCCGGTCCTCTAAGCCCGTAGCGTGAACTTGGTTCCGCAGAGCCTGTTCACTTGGCCCATCCCCAATGAGAACTAGGGCGGCGGCAAGCCCCTCGGCGACCTCAATTTGCTCGCGCAAGCCGTTTTCGGTGAGAAATCCTCCTTGGTAGAGAACAACGGGGAGATCGTCGGGCAAGTCCAGCGTTTCGCGTATCAGGTTGCTTTGGACCTTATCGCGGAATAGCGGCAAGTTGCGCAGAACGACGACCTCGTCAAGGCAGTAACGCTCCATGAGCGATTGGGCGATAGACCCGCTGACAGTTATGACGCGATCTACCCGTCTTATCAGCCGCTGCTCCAGCAAACGCCAGCAGGACCGCATCAGCGGTCGGCTGACCAGTGAAGACTGCTCGGTCCAAAATTCATGTGCGTCATAGACGAGGGGCCGAGCTAGTCGCTGGGCAGCTCGCACTGCTGGCCAGAGCGAATCTAAGTCGTGGGCGTGATAGGCGTCCGGCTGGGCCTCGACGAGAAGAGAGTAGGCCCGTTGCCAAAACAAAGGATAGAGGCGACGCAGCGAGTGGCTCCGGTCTAGCGGAATTGGGTAGATTTCAAAATCGTCCCATCCCTTGAGAGGGGCTGAGTTGAAAGAGGAGGTGACAATAACGACTTGGTGACCGGCGCGACGCAGCGAGGTAGCCTCTCGGTAGATGCGGTAGTCGAAATTAAGGTCGGTGAAGGCGACCATACAAATGTGCATGGCGTATTAAGGATTTGGCGTAAAGGCTAAAAATAAAAAAGCAGCCCATCTAAAAATGGGCTGCTTATAAGATAAAGAGTATGGCGGCCGAACAGGTGTAATCTTGAAACACAAGTGAGATCCTCAAACGAGGCGGTGTGGGGAGGTAGTTTTGAAGATCTCAACGGCCCGAAAAGGGAAATCCGAGCTTCGCGTATCAAGACTTTATCCACGCTGGCGGACCGCCACACTCTACTCAAAAACAAAAATACACACGCTAGATTGTGTTGTCAAGCGAAAAAACACACCCAAAGAAAGTGACAATGGAGTCTTGCACACTTACAAGTGTGTGCGTATCTTTGACAGAGAAGATGGTTGAAAACAATTCAAAGGGACCGCAAATGCAGTTTGCAGAAATGATCAAGGAGGCCCGGCTACAAGCCCACCTAAGCCAGCAGGGATTGGCCGAACAACTTGTAACGGCGCGAAGGCCCAAGGGCGTATGGGCAACCTATATAGGACAAATTGAGAAAGGGGAGAAGGTTCCTTCCGACGAAGTGTGTCTCAAGTTGGCCGAGGTTTTGGAACTCGACTCTAATAGAGCGTTGATTGCTGCTTACGAGGCCAAGGCGAGTTCGGAGGAAGGACGTGCGCTCTATGGCAAGATGATGCGCTCGCTGTCGGACCCAGTCATCAACAAGCTCCTGTCTAGCGAAGAGCCGTTGGACCCAGCCCTCTTGGGGATATTATCGAAGCCAGAAATTTTGGCTCTGCTCGGGGACCAACCGTGGTTGGAGGCCGTTGCCCGGGCGCGCAATAAGCAGAAGGATCGCGATGTGTTACGCCTGCTCGCTCTGGTAGACGCGATGGACGACAAGCAGTGGGATATGATAATGGGCATTATCGGGACTTGGAACTTAGAGCCGCCTAGATGAGCAAAAAGAAAAGAGTTAGAAGTCGGGCAGTTTGTACTCGCCGCGCTCAATGGCTTGCTCTAACTCTTGGTGGAAGGTGCTGTCTAGGTGGGAAGTGATTTTCCAACCACTGGAATCGCGAAGAAAATAAAAAAATGGCGATGTTCGCTCATCGCCTAGCGTAGAGGAATCGAAGAGCAAGTAACCGATGCGCTCGTTGATGATGCGCTCTTCGGCGATTTCTCGCCGCAGTTGAGCCTTGATCTCGGCCGGCGGCAAAAGACGCCAGCGTTCGACAAAGCTCTGACGGTCTTCGCCCGCCACTTGCGAAGAACTGAAACATTCCCAAAGCAGGTCAAAGTCGCTGTTTTCTAACGCGGACCTGTAGGTCTGGAAGGTCTGGGCCGGATGCGAGAAACGTTGGTCTATGTCTTCGCTATTGCAGCCGAGGAGCAGGGCGAGACAAACAAATAGTTGTAGGGCCATTGTATGCAGCACACAAATCAGTATCTTGGGCAACTTCAGTTACTCGGTAGGTGTTAGGTCTGCGTCCACCCGGATTGGGATCAACGCTTGGTTTTTTTAGCTAGCGATTCAATAGCGTCGCGCAGACGAGCCGCTTCTTCGTATTCTTCGCATATGACGGCCTGCTGTAGCCGATATTGAAGCAGGCCGAGCTCGTCTTTCTCTTCATTCGGCGGGTGTTGAGCGTTAGCCGCTTCGGCGTTCCGCTTCGGCGAGCGGACCTTGCCCGAGTCAGCTTCTGCATTGAGCGGCATGGAAATCTGCGCTTCAAGTTCGTACAAGCGGTTCAGGGTGTGTCCAACATCCAAGTCGGTTTCCAAAGGCTCCAAGCCCACCTCGTTGAGCAACGCAGGAGCAACGTAGATTGGCGAACCCGTGCGCAAGGCCAGAGCGATGGCATCGCTGGGACGTGCGTCGACGTCTTTTATCGTGTGATTCTTCTCAATAACGACTCTTGCGTAGTAAATGGAGCGGCGCACGTTGTGGATGACAACTTGGCGTACGCGTATCGCAAGGGAATTTACCATAGAGGCGAGCAAGTCGTAAGAAATTGGGCGTATGGGTCTATCGTTTTCCAGCCGCATCCTAATGGCGGCCGCTTCAAATTCGCCGATGGGAATGGGCAGGAGCCGCGGGAGGTTACCGTTCTTCTCGCTCAACCATACCAAGGGTCTGTCCTCGCGCAGGTAGGGGCTCACCTTGACCACGGTCATCTCGACTAAAGAGGTAGTACCCATTAGTCATCTCCATTGAGGCGACTAATCTCGTCGCGAAGCCGTGCCGCCTCCTCGTAGATTTCTTCGGCAATCGCTTGGTGCATGCGTCTTTTGAGTTGTTCTAGCTGATTGACGGCTGATGTGGCGATAGTAGGGTGCTCTTTCCTCGGTGTGGCCACGGATTTGGTGATAGCATCAACTTCAGCCGTAACCCATTCATCGTCGTCAGAATGAACACATCCCACGTCTTCGAGTACCTTGACGGCAGCGTAGATCGGTGCGCCAAAGCGCAGGGCTAGGGCAATGGCATCGCTGGGACGTGCGTCGAATGTATGAGTGTTGCCCTCGTCGTCAACGAGGTGAATCTCGGCGTAGTACGTTCTCTCACATGAGTTAAAGTCCGTAATTTCGACCCGGATTACCCGGGCGTCAACGTGGGCGAGAATCTGATGGGCTAGATCGTAGCTGATGGGGCGTACAGGTTGCTGCTTGCTATGGGCTGTGGAAATAGCTGCTGCCTCAAAGCGGCCGATGACAATGTGCAGATAAGAGTTGCCTTCGACTTCTTTGAGTACTACTTCGGGATATAAAGATAGAGATTTGCTGCTTAAGACCCCTTTGACTTCCATCAGAACCATAGTGGTACACTACAATCGAATAAGTAGCTATGCAAGGTTGTGAAGCTAAGTGAATATAAATAGCAATATAATATGATCAAAATGACCACTATTACTATTTGTTATCGGCGATTTCAACGCCCCGCTTATCGCCGTTCACTTGGCTTCCTCCGCGGCCAATATCCCCAGATACTGGTCTTGGTCTGCCAGCACCTCTATCGCCTTGGCTAGCTGCACATCCTCCTGCAATCCTTCAAGTAGTTGGGCTTTTCTCCCCCTGAAGCGCAAGATTAGTTCTCGACGTAAAGCATTCTTGATATACGGTTCCAACTCGCTGCTATACCGTCGCTCCCAATCCTGCTTCACCTGGGCTCGTAGCTGCTGGATCGACTCCTGTGCAGCCTCCCCCCAATCCATTTTGTCCGCCAAGTCCTCAAGTTCTGCTATTTGATTCAATCCTTTCTGGCCTTGGTCTAGACTTATGTCCTCAGTGCGGACGAACTCCATAAAGCCCGCAACCATCTCATCGCTGACGGTCAGGGCTGGATATTCCTCGACCCAAGACGAGTCGGCCGAGACGTAATCTATGACAAAGTCGAAGAACAGCCGACGACGCTCTAACTCTTGCACATAAGGGGGAAATGGTTCCGACTCAACGCTAATATCGGGCTTGATCCCACCGCCCCCGAAGACCTTGCGACCTCGCTGGGTATAATAGGTTTGGTTTGCCGTACTATCCGGCAATCCAGTCGTCCCGAGCTTGGACTTACCCACTAAATCGCCCAAACGGACCAAGAGAAGGCGCTCTGCGGACTCAGAATCCATATCAAAATGAGATTGGAGCGCAGAAAGGGCCTTAGTTCTATTCTCTGAACGCAAAACAAGGTCCATCACCAACTGATACGGTAGCTCCCTATCGCCGAACAGAACGCTATGTACGGGCATGGCAATGTCCTGTTCTCGGTGAATACTGCGTCCACTGGGCGCGTAGTAGAGTGCCGTCGTCAGCTTTAAGGCACTGGCTTCTTCTTCGCGTTCACGTAGGTCGAAAATGGTCTGTACCGAACCTTTGCCGAATGATGCCGCTCCGACAACCACGCCTCGGTCGTTGTCTTGGATGGCTCCAGCAACGATTTCGGACGCACTGGCACTTCCCTCGTCAATCAGAACCACCAAGGGCACATTGCGCACAATAGAATGACGGTGAGAATACTTGACCTCTTCTCTCCGCCCATCGCGTTCCTTAACCGAAACGATCGGCACTCCTTGGGGTAAAAACAAATCGGCAACTTGGGTGGCTTGGCTAAGCAAGCCACCGGGATTTCCTCGCAGATCTAAAATCAGCCCTTCAACCCGAGGGAGGCTTTTTATAGCTTCTTCCACTTCGCTGGAGGTATGCTCGGAAAAACGCGTCTGGCGCATACTTATATAACCGATTTTTTCTCGAAGTTCCTCTACTAACACAACACTCTTGATCGTGATTATTTCCCGTTGAATTTCAACTTCGTGCGGCGTGGCTCCCAAGTGGGGCGCGACCGAGATTGCGACCTTTGTACCAGGTTCTCCGCGTAGCGCGTTGACCACAGATTCAAGCTGCATATCCAAGGTACTTTTGCCCTCCACAGCGACAATCAAATCTCCCGGTCTCAGCCCAGCTCGAAAGGCAGGTGTATCTTCAATAGGGGAAATTACCACGGGAAAGCGATCTTTTATGGCAACTGTGATCCCCAATCCCGCGAACTTGCCCGTCGTGTCTTGACGCAACTGCCGCAAACCCTCCTCGTCGTAATACTCGCTGTATGGATCCAGTCGGCCGAGCATGCCCTTGATGGCTGCGCTCATAACCTCCCCTTGGTCCAGACGTGCGTAATAGTTTTCCAGAATGCGCGAATACACGGCCCCGAAACGCTCCCAACTAGCATTTACCTCCGCATACGGATCTTCCGTAGGCGCAGCCTGGATTGCGTTTGCACTGGCGTATGAAAAAATCAAGCAGACTAAGAGGTATCGCATAACTACTTTTTCTCCTCGGGAAACCACGGCCACTGCCGACGTAGCGCATTCCGAATATCTTCGGCCAATCGGTCTATTTCGAGCTTCGCGTCAAAAATCAAGGCATTCTCATCTCTCGCGGCGATCTTTTTGTAACCCCTGGCGACTTTCTTTTGCAGCTTTTCTCCGCCGGCTTCCTCCAAGCGATCCTCAGCACGGGGAGCAAATGAATCCTCTTGTCTAAATAAATCCCACTGGCGATTTACCCGCGCCCAAGTCACTTCTACGGGTACGTCCAAGTATATAGTCGATTCCGGCAAACATTTCCCTACTGCCAGATTATTGACTTGCTCGACCATTTTTAGGTCCAAGCCGCGCCCATACCCCTGATAAGCTAGCGATGATGCGATGTAGCGGTCGCAAATAACTACTTTCCCTTGGTCTAGCGATGGTTGAATTACCTCTTCTACATGCTGGGCACGATCAGCTCCATAGAGGAAAAGCTCCGCCACATGGGATATAGCCTCCTGTCTTGGATCGAGAACAAGCTGGCGAATCCGCTCTCCAATCGGCGTCTCGCCGGGCTCTCTGGTGAGTATAACTGGAAAACCCGCTTCCTTTAAGTACGACGCCAGCAAATGGGATTGGGTCGTAGTTCCACTCCCATCAATTCCTTCAAAAACGATGAAATGACCCCGAGACACGACGGCAGGAGAAGTTTGTCAGGACTGCTGGACAGAGGCGGGCGAATTGGGACCTGATTTCAGCCTGTTGCGAATATGAGCAAGGCGCTCAACAACCGTATAATTGGTCGTAACGGCCAATAGAACCAGCGCGAAAACCAAACCTTGGTGGCCTATCAGGCTCCCCATAGCCAAAGCCGTTAGACGTTCTGGGCGCTGCATGAAGCCCACCTTGCAATCCTCGCCCAGCCCCTCTGCACGCGCCCTTACATAACTAACCATCAGCGAACCAGTAATGGCAAAAAAGAGAATCCCCGAGGCAATCCACTCATCGCAGCCAATCAAATACGCACCGATTCCAAAATAAATAAATATCTCAGAGTATCGATCTGTCGTCGAATCTAATAAGGCTCCGAACTTGGTCTCTTTGTGGCCCTCTCTTGCAACTTGTCCATCCAAGATGTCGCAGAGGCCCGCCACTATCATAATGAGAGCCCCCCATTGCAGATGACCCTTGGCAAACGCCACAGTCGCCCCCACGTTCATAACTAGCCCCATCAGCGTCAGCCAATCAGGTCTGAAGCCCAAGCGAATAAATAAACGCGCCAACGGCCTAAGGATGACCAAACACCACTTTTTCAGATATTTATCTAGCAAAAAAGAACCTACTTCACAGACGCTTGAGAGTCGCTATTGAGAACCCTTGTCCTCGGAAACTACGTTAAAAATATACTTGTTTTTTTCTTTTTCTCCAAAGGATTTACCGCTGAGTTTTCCACTTCCCTAAGAACCAGTTTTCCACATCACTCCTCATCGTCTCCACTCAATGGTTAGCTAAATTATGGCCTATCTATTGGATTAAATTAGACATATACGTCCTTACAAAAGGCCTCAATCTCACAATTCTTTTAGTCTTGAGTGTGGATAAGTATGTGTAAAACCACACTCGGAACATCCGGCAATTAGTAGAATAGCCCTAATGCACTACTCACCTTATCGGACCTCCATGCCAACAACTCCGAATGAGCAGCATCTTTTTTAAGCGTTGAAAGAATCCAGCCGTGAGGAGATAAATGTCTTTGTACTAAAGCAAGCAGTTTATCAGGAGAAGCCACAGCTCTCGCCGTTACCAGGTCCGCACCCACTGGACTCAAACTCTCTATCCGCTCGTTTACAACCTCTATGCGGTCAAGCCCCACAGATCGCACAACCTCCCTGAGAAAGTGCGCCCGCTTTCTCCTACTCTCGACGAGCACAAAGTGCGAGTCGGAGAGAGCGATCTTCAAGGGAATGGCCGGTAAGCCAGCTCCAGATCCCAGATCCATAACCAGCCGGCGAGGAATACTTGCCACAACCGGAACCATAGTCAATGCCTGTCTCAAGTGCTTGGTTGCTAGGACGGACCAGTCTCCCTGCGAGACCAGATTGATTCTTCTTGACCACTGATCCAAGAGACGTAGATATATCTCTAGCTTGGGCCAGAAATCCTCAAGAGAACAAGAGATAATTCCTTCTCTTTTTAATTTATTGAAATCCTCGCATATTTCAGACGGCAGTTCGATCATCATATCCAACCATGTTCCACGTGAAACATGGAACCTCTTACCGACTCTTCTAAACCGCACCGAACCAACTCAGTTGTTCCACGTGGAACATTACTTGCCAATGCAAAACTGGGAAAAGATGGAATCGAGAACCTCTTCTTCTACTGTCTCTCCCAGCATCTCACCCAAGGCATTCAAGGCGTCCTGAAGTTCGGCAACGACGCACTCATCGGGCTGGCTAGACTTCAGAAGCTCTTCTGCGATAGCACCAGATTTAGCTACTCGCAGCAAGCAATCTTGGTGGTGCTGGCGAGTGATTCCGATCCCATCTGCTCCCGCCCTATGTGGCAACTGGGTCGCCACTTCTCTCTTTAACTTTTCAATATCGAACTCCCTAAGTGCTGATATTTCAATAGATACCGAGACCCGTGCTTCAATTTTAGATCTGGTGCTAGCACCCGGCAAGTCGATTTTGTTGAAGACAGCAATTGACTTCTTGTCCGGCAGAATCAGGTCCAATACAGCCATATCGTCCTCACGCGATTCAGTCGAACTGTCAAATACCGCTAAAACCACATCCGCTTCCCCAATCGCCTGTGCCGCTCGTTCAATTCCCCTTTTTTCGATCAGGTTGTGGCTTTGCCTGATCCCAGCCGTATCGACTAGCCGGATCGTCTCTCCTGCCCACGTAGTCCGACCTTCTACTAAGTCCCGCGTCGTTCCTGGTAAGGGGGTAACTATGGCCCGATCTTCGCCGAGTAACACGTTGAGCAATGTAGACTTACCGACATTGGGACGCCCGATGAGTACGACTAGATATCCCTCTTGGCGACGCCTTGTTCCCTCGAATGTTTCGGCAAGCCGCAAAGAAGACTCAACCACCTCGCGCAGGGCGGTCTGTACTTCTTGACGTCCAATCCTATCGATGTCTTCGTCGGAAAAATCGAGTCCGATCTCAAGCAGTGAGATCATCTTAACCAACTGATTCTTAAGCTCTTTTACCATCTTAGATAGACGGCCACTGGCCAATCCATAGGCATTGTCGAGATGCGCCTTAGAACTGGCTTGGATGAGGTCAATTACAGCCTCAGCTTCTACTAAGTCCAATCGGCCATTGAGAAACGCTCGACGGGTAAACTCTCCTGGGGCAGCGGCGACAGCCCCCAATCGAAGTGCTTCCTCGACGACTGACTCTAATACGACCATACTGCCGTGGCAGCTAATCTCAACGGTATCTTCACCAGTATAAGAATGAGGTGCTGCAAAGACCCAAGCCACGCCTGTGTCAATTGCTCGACTACCAGCCCATATACGCCCATATTCGACATATCGGACTCGCTTGCCGAGCGGAGGACGAGACCGAAAAATCTGTTGGCCTATCGCTAGGGCCTCTGGCCCGCTCAAACGCACTATCCCGATACCCCCCTCCCCTCGTGGCGTAGAGATAGCGACAACAGTATCCGGCTGTATCAAGGTCCGCGGTCCGGCTGAAGTTTCAAGTGCTGGAAGGAGTGGCTTCCTTCTTAAAATGATTGACCAATAGCTGTTGGCCGATGGTCAGGACATTGAAGATAGTCCAGTAGAGCACTAATCCCGACGACATGCTCCAAAAGATAAAGATCATCAGAACCGGCATCATGTAAACCAGAACGGCCTGCTTAGGGTCCTTCATAGTCATCTTCTGTTGGATGAGCATGGAGACCGCCATTAACAATGGCAGAATATGAATGCCAAAACCACCAACAAGCAATTCATCGGGAAGGGAAAGGTCTTGGATCCAGAGAATAAAGGGGGCTTGACGCAACTCGATTGTTTTGCCAAAAAGATTGTAGAGTGCAATAAAAATGGGCATCTGCAACAAGAGAGGCAGACACCCTCCAAGAGGATTGACCCCTTCTTCCTTATAGAGCTTCATAGTCTCTCGACTTAGGCGTTGGTTGTCGTTCTTGTACTTCTCGCGCAGTGCCGTAATTTTCGGCTGAAGCTCCTGCATTTTCGCCGCGGACTCATAGGTTTTGTGGGTAAGTGGATAGACGATAATTTTAATGACAACGGCGAAAAGGACGATGATCCAACCATAGTTGGGGATGTATTGATGGGTGGCTATAAATAGAATGAGTAGAAAGCGGCTTATCTGACTTACAATCGGCCATCCGAAATCAATAGCCTGCTCCAGTTCAGCTTCATAGCCGACAAGCTCGTCGTAGTTGAGTGGACCCAGATAAATGGTGTTGTGCCAAGAGCCAGAGCGTTCAAGCCGACGACCTATCTGAAAAGAATAGTTAGGCAGCAAATTCCCCTCTTGGTGGTTGCCCTGTAAGACGACGAGAGAACGCTGCTCTCTATCGGAAGGGACGCAGGAAATCAAGAAGTACTTGTTGCGAATACCCGCCCATTTTAGCAACCCTTTGTCCTCTAATTCGTCCGATTCTCCACCATCCACCTTGAGTTCGACCCGCTCTTCGTTGATATAGGCAAAAGCCCGCATTTCAGGTAGGTCAATTTCCGGCTCACGCTCGGTAAACGCTATGCCGTTTTCCCAAGTGATTATGGCTTCGGTATCGTCGTCAAAGCCTTCGTAGCGTAGCTGGAGATCGAATCCATAGCGGTCCCCATTAAAGGTCAAGACCTTTTCCAGTCTTCTGCCGCCACCGAGTTGGGCTACCATGATTAGAGATTGCTCTTCCCCGGGTCCAACCTGCAGACTCGATTGGTTGGGAATAAACTCCGCCGAGGAGATATCCTCCCTGTAGTTCGCTCGTTGTAGATGAACTCCTAAGCCGCGGCCAGTTGGAGGTAGCAGTTCGACAATACTTCCATCTACGTACCTGTATTTTAAGAGTTTACATGACGTAATAGTACCGCCCTTTGTGGAGACAACAAAACTCTGGAGCGGAGTTTGTACTGCGATTTCTTTCGGAGTAAAAGACGGATTCTCGGCCGATTCGACTCTTTCAATGGCCTGAGACTGAACAACGGGGGATGGCTCTTCTGAATGGAGTTGTTCCGCATACTTAGGATCTTGTATGCGCTCGGCCTCAGATTGCTCGTCAGCAACAGGTTCAGACACCGGCTTTTGCGGCACGGCTTCCTGAGACGGAGGCTGGGGCTGAGGATTTAGCCCTAGCCATTCATTATAATAGGGAAGCAAGAGGAAAATCAGGCCGATAAAGAGAAAGGCCAACAGGGTCCGCTTATCTTCCATAGGTTTTACTTACCATTTTATAAACAACGCGTTATGAACATATTCTAGCGCAAAGGATCGTATCCATGCCCTCCCCAAGGATGGCATCGACCAATCCGCTTGAGCGCAAGCATTCCGCCCTTGAATGGTCCGTACTTATCCAGTGCTTCTTCGGCATATTGGGAACAAGTTGGTAGATAACGACAGGACGGGGGAAGATATGGAGACAAGAGAAGACGGTAGGCGCGGACGACTAAAATGGCGATTCGCTTCATTGTGGGGCAAGAAAAATAGGTATTTTAGCCACCAAGGAGTCCAGTTCCCTTTCTAGGTCAGCAAAGGGAGCTTCAATGGCTAACGGTTGGCAGAAAACGACTAGATCACAAGGAAAGTACGGGCGACTGCGGCAAATACTGCGCAGGCACCGCTTGAGCCGATTGCGCTTTACAGCATTGCCCAACTTGCGTCGGACGACAAAAATTTGACCGCGATCTTCTCGACCGCAGCGGATCCAAAAAAAGCGGCCTCTAATCCAATTCATCAAGCACTAGATAGCTAGCTTCTTGCGGCCCTTTCTCCGGCGACGATTGATGATGTTGCGACCGGCCGGCGTACTCATCCGCTTGCGAAAACCGTGCTTATTGCGGCGGCGTCTGTTGCTAGGCTGAAATGTACGTTTCAAAATAAAATTCTCACCTCGCGTTGGTTTACGTGCAGAATACGCATAAACATTTTAATTTAGTGGCTATTTCATAAGTGTCAATACTTTCAACTCGTTGAACGCTAACGGACTCAATGAAACTTCGCGGGAAACTCTTGACTGATGTATGCCTTCTTCATAGGTTGAAAATCCCCCTTAAAGACTGCGATCTTCGTTCTTCGTTTAATAAATGGCACTGGAAATACAAGATCCCCAAGAACTCTGGGCCCAATGTCTGCTCAACATAGAGCGTCAAGTTCGTCCTCAAAGTTTTACTAATTGGTTTAAGCAGACTTCAGTGAGTCATTTCGACCAAGACTCATTGGTCATCCAAGTCCCCAGCGCATTTTCAGCCGCTTGGATAGAAGAACACTACTTGCAGATGATCCAGTCCGTAGTGTGGGAAGAGACAGCACTGACTCCCGATATCTCCTTTGTAGTTACACAAGCCCCTCAATCTGTTGTCGATCGAGTGCGACCTGTTGAGCCGGAGGTATCTGCAAACAAAAGAGATCCCACAGAAGACGAACAAAAAGAAATAGAAGCAGCTCCTGCCCAATCGCTCAACAAGCGCTATACCTTTGAAGAATTCATCATTGGTGATAGCAATCAAATTGCCCTAGCGACAGCCTTAGCCGTAGCCAATGCCCCAGGTAGGACGGAATTTAATCCCCTCGTTATTTATGGTGATGCTGGGCTAGGTAAAACGCATCTGCTCCAAGCGATTGGGCATCGCGCTCATAGCCTCAACCTCGCTGAGAAGGTCGTTTACGTCACCTCGGAAAAATTTATGGGCGATTTTGTCCAAGCACTTGCTCAAGGGCGCGATAAGACGAGTGAGTTTAAGAATTTCTACCGCAGCGCGGATATCCTCCTTGTCGACGACATCCAGTTTCTGCTTCACGGCGAACGGACCCAAAACGAATTTTTTCACACCTTTAATGCCTTGCACCAGTCCGAGAAGCAGATTGTCATGACCTGCGACAGTCCCCCAGGTCATCTTGATGGGTTAGAAGAACGGTTAAAATCTCGCTTCATATGGGGTTTAGCCACCGCAATAAACCCGCCTGAACTTGAGACTCGAATTGCCATCCTCCACAAGAAGGCCGAGCGCAACGGCATACGGATTCCCCACGATGTGGCCGCTTTGTTGGGCAACCATATTCGGTCGAATGTCCGCGAACTCGAAGGTACGTTGATTAGCTTGATGGCCTACTGCTCAATCCACAAGAAGGAACTCGACCTCGGGGCGGCCAAGCACATTTTAGATGAATTGGGTCCCAGCCCTTCGGAAGTGAGCATTGAGGCGATCCAACAGCAGGTCGCCGACCACTTTAATTTGACTCGTGATCAACTCATTGGTAAAGGACGCAAGCAAGACGTGGCAACGGCACGGCACATTGCCATGTATTTGATCAGGACTCTCCTCGGCAGTCACTTCACTACCATCGGCTTGCACTTCGGGAGTCGCGACCACAGCACGGTCATCCACGCTGTAAACACTGTTAAGAAGCGGTATGAAAACGATCCCGCCTTTGCTAGACTAGTTGAGGCTTTGTTGGATACCATCCGTAGGCAAGGCCGCTAGCCCCATCTTTATTAGTGCCTATTTGTCAGTGGAAAACTATCAACATCTATCCCCAACCAAGTATTGATTGGTGTGGATAAGTTTGTCAAAAGAAGAAAATCGTCGTTTTTGGCCCCTTGCGTGTGAAAAACCAGAGTTTTCCACTTCACAATCCACAGACAAACTCCTGTTGGCAAGTTATTAACATGGTTATATAAGTATCTTATTAACAATACCTTTTATTCTTTACGGACAGCTTCTTAATAGAGTTGTCCACATATCCACACCATAACTATAACCTCAGAAAACAAAATAACACAAAAAGTATAGTCCTATTAGAAGTATGGGTGTGGATTGTGACTTTTGATTCTACACACTTTTTTACACACCTACTCATATGTTCAATTCAATTTTCTATTCTGTTGAAAAATGGGACCCTATATTATAGAATTTAACTTGACGTCAGTAGGGATAAAAGCTAAGTTTATTTCTTAATTTTTTAACTTACGAGAATTTTAGGGGCTATCGGCCAGACTAAAACGAGCACGCCACCACCGTCGGAAGACTGGAACAAACTAACCCCTAAAAAAAGGATTTCAGAAGGATTCTCCGATATGAAGTTAAGAGTGGATCGCAGTGAATTATGGCGGGGCATTGATACTGTGTTAGAAGCTGTGTCATCAAAACCCTCCCTACCAGTGTTGGCTAATATCCTGCTTGAGGCCGATGAGAAAATCCTCTCTCTATCGGCGACGGATTTAGACTTGTCCATCCGGACTCAAGTCCCTGCTGTAGTGGAGGAGAATGGGAGGACGACTGTTTCGGGGCGCAAACTGGCAGAAATCATTCGAGAATGGCCCGATACGGAAGTGAGTATTGAGGTGCAGGACGAGCGCCTCAAGCTCTCAGGACGGCTCGGGGACGCTGAAAGCAGCGAAGGAGCGTATAGCTTGTCGGGAATAGAGGCTGACGAGTTTCCTCCTATGCCGACAACCCTCGACGGCGTAAGCCTGAGTCTGGGAGATGTTCTGGTAGATATGATCAACAAGACGGCCTTTGCCGTTTCCGGCGATGATACGCGGCCTGTGTTCAATGGGGTGCTCTGGCGCATTGATGGGCAGGGAATGGAGATGGTGGCTACCGACGGGTCGCGCTTAGCTTGTTACAGATTAGCCATAGATTTGCAGGAGCAGGTACAGGGCGACCAAGAGACCGCGGTCATCGTACCTCCCCAAGTGTTGAACCAGATCGTCAAGTTGCTAGGTAGCCATAAGGGGTCAGTCAACGTCACGCTAGGCGAGACCCAGATCCTGTTTGATATAGGACATACGCATTTGCTGTCGCGCCTGATTGAGGGACCGTATGTCAACTATGCCCAAGTCATTCCGCAAAACAACACAAAAGAGCTAAGAATAGCTAGCGAAGACCTGCTGCCGGCCGTACGCCGGGTATCCATACTCTCCAGCTCTTATACGCGCCAAGTGCGTTTTAAGTTGAATAGTGGCCAGGTTGAACTGTCGGCCACCAGCCCCGAAATCGGTGGCGAAGCGAGGGAAAGCGTACCAGCCCAATATGCTGCTGAAGAGCTAGAGGTTGGCTACAATGCCCAATATCTGATGGAAATCCTGCGCAAGATGGAAACGTCCGAGGTCCGTTTCCAACTCAACGACCACGTCACTGCAGCCTTATTGCGACCGGTGGAACAAAAGGAAGGGGAGGATTACTTCTGCTTGCTAATGCCCTTGCGGCCAACAGGATGAGGTAAGCAGTAGTAGTGCGGATCCGCGAATTAACTCTGAGACCCTTCCGCAATTTTGCCGCGATTCACTTGGGCTTTGCCGCAGATCGCGTGCTGATTTTTGGCCCAAACGGCCGCGGTAAAAGCAATATTCTAGAAGCGATTTCCTACTTATCTATCGGTAAGTCAGTGCGCGGGGCCAAGGATCAACACGTCGTGCCACATGGCGAAGACTTCTTTGATATCCGAGCCTTGTGTAGTGATGGCCGCCACGACCAGCAAGTACGCGTCTTTTACAGTAAAAAGGGAGGCAAGAAGGCATTTATCGATGCCACTCCCTTGCCTCGCGTCTCGGAGTTACTGGGCACCTTATGTACCGTTCACTTTTCTCCTGAAGACGTATCGCTGGTGTTGCGTTTCCCCGCCCCGCGAAGGCGGCTCCTCGACATACTTATCGCGCAGTCTAGCACAGCGTACTTGCGCTACATGCAGCGCTATTACCGCGTCTTAGCTCAGAGAAACCACTTATTGCGCACTGCGAAGAAGGCGGGGCATGAGCTTATCAATGGTCAAATAATGGAACCATGGGATGCCCAGCTAGTGGATTTGGGTGCCCAACTTCGCCTGTATCGCCTAGCGGCCCTGGATAGGTTGAAATTGCCCTTTCTCCGCTATTACGGTCGCCTCGCCTTAGCTGGTGAAGAGGCAGCTATTGTCTATCAAGGTGCCAAGGAACAGGACTTGGAGGCTCTTGGAGCCGAGTTGCGCGAGGCACTCAGTCGCCGCAGGGAACAGGAAACCCAGATGGGCTATACTCTCTGTGGACCGCACCGCGATGATTTGAGATTCACGTTAAACGGAGAACCGGCCGAAGTCTATGCCTCTGAAGGCCAGCTAAGAACCGTACTCATATCGTGGAAGCTGGCAGAAGCCCGTTACATGGAAGAGCAAACGGGTCGGCAACCTGTACTGCTCTTAGACGATGCTTTTTCAGAGTTGGATTCAGGCCGGATTGGAGAACTATTGGACATAGTGGGTGAGTTTGAACAGGTCGTAGCGACGACTCCCCAAGAACCTAATACAAGGCAGGAAGCCTGTTTTGAATCGATCGATCTCCAAAAGTGAGGGCCGACCCGTTGGTCCTCCTACTGGTTTGCATGGGTTACTTGAAGCCGCCGTCAAGGAGCTAGGGATCAACGAGAAGTTGGTGGAGTGTCGGGCGCGGATGGCGTGGGAAGAAGCAGTAGGTCCCACCTTGGCTCAGTACACTCGTCCCTTGCGCTTGTCCAAAGGATTTTTGGAAGTGGCGGTGCCATCTGCCGTATGGCGAACCCAACTAAACTTTATGCAGCGAGACATCACGACGCGGATTAATACTTTGCTGGGTGAGAAGGTCGTCAAAGGGCTAAAATTACTAAACCAGTCTGAAAGTGTGGAGACCAAAAGGAGGAGTAGATGACGGAATCGGCCAGAAATTTTCCCAGTGAAGAAGCAGAAGTAGCGCAGGAGGAGGAATATACAGCCGACGCCATACAGGTTCTCAAAGGGCTTGAGGGAGTGCGCAAGCGCCCGGCTATGTACATTGGCGATACGAGCGAAAACGGTCTCCACGAGTTGGTAAAAGAAATCGTCAACAACAGCATTGACGAGGCCATGGCCGGGCGTTGCTCTCGCATTGACGTAACAATCACCACCCAAGGTACTGCCCGCATCCAAGATAATGGGCGAGGCATTCCGACCGATTTCCACGTCGAGGAAAATAAATCGGGAGTCGAGGTGGTAATGACTATGCTTCACGCCGGCGGCAAATTCAACAAGAAGGCTTATCAGGTCTCTGGTGGACTACATGGCGTGGGTGCTTCGGTGGTCAACGCATTGTCCGAGTGGTGTACGGTCGAGGTTTGGCAAAAGGGCAAAGTCCACTTGCAGCGTTACGCACGCGGCGTACCGGAAACGGACTTGGAGGTCATCGGCGATACAGATCAGACCGGCACCATCATAGAATTCAAGCCAGACGCCGAGATATTCGAAACCGTGGAATTCAGCTTTGAATTTATTGCCGTACGACTGCGCGAACTGGCTTTTCTGACTAGGGGAGTGGAGATCAATGTGCGGGATGAGCGCAGCGGAGATGCCGACCGCTATTTGTACGAGGGCGGTATACAAGAATTCGTGCGCTTCCTCAACGAAGGCCGAAGCGTGTTACACCCAGACCCGATCTACCTTCAGGGCGAGCGCGATGAGGTTGTCGTAGAGGTGGCTCTGCAATACAACGATAGCTACCAAGAGACTCTTTTTACTTACGCGAACAACATCAAGACCGACGAGGGCGGGACGCATCTGGTGGGCTTTCGCTCGGCACTGACTCGGACGATCAACAACTACGCGAACCGCAATAATCTGCTCAAGAACGTCAAGTTCAACATCTCGGGAGAGGATACTCGCGAGGGCATCGCTGCTGTTGTCAGCGTCAAAGTACCAGAGCCGCAGTTCGAGGGACAGACCAAGGGCAAGCTGGGCAACAGCGAAGTCAAAGGCATCGTTGATTCGTTTGTCTCCGAAGCATTGAGTACCTACCTCGAAGAGAACCCGGACATCGCCAAGCGGACCATAGATAAGATCGTGGAGGCTGGACGCGCCCGCGAGGCGGCCCGCAAAGCACGCGAGTTGACCCGGCGCAAGGGGGTTCTCGACGGGGGGGCATTGCCCGGAAAGCTGGCCGACTGCTCAATCCGCGACCCAGCGCAGACCGAAATTTTCTTGGTCGAGGGCGACTCGGCTGGTGGCTCGGCGGCGATGGCCCGCGACCAGAGCTTCCAAGCCGTGCTGCCGATGTTCGGCAAACCGCTCAATGTGGAAAAAGCGCGAATCGACCGCGTCTTGGGCAACGACAAGTTGTTGCCACTTATAACGGCGTTGGGGACCAGCCTCGGCGAGGACTACAACTTTGAGAAGCTGCGCTACGGCAAAATTATTATCATGGCCGATGCCGATGTCGATGGTAGCCATATCCGCACACTAATCATGACCTTCTTTTTTCGCTACATGCGCGACCTGATTGAGAAAGGCAGACTCTATCTGGCTCAGCCGCCCCTTTTTCAAGTGAAGAAGGGCAAGCAAGAGCTATACGCCTTCGATCTGGCCGAGCGCGACCGACACATCGCAGCACTTGGCGGCAATGGCCATGGCGACGGTCGAGGCATCGCCATCCAACGCTACAAGGGGTTGGGTGAAATGAACCCTGAGCAGTTATGGGAGACGACGATGGATCCCGAGCGGCGGACGCTGTTACAGGTCGCCATCGACTATGCCGTTGAGGCGGATCACCTTTTTACTCTACTCATGGGCGAGCAGGTGGAGCCACGCCGCGAATTTATCGAGAAGTACGCGCTAGAAGTAAAGAATCTGGACACCTTCTAAAACGACAAAAGCCTAGGATTTAATTAATGCTCGAACAGCAAGAAAGCCGGGTCATTCGGGTCAAGATTGAGGAGGAACTCAAAACCTCCTTCCTCGACTATTCAATGAGCTTCATACGGTCGCGTGCGTTGCCCGATGTTCGGGATGGGCTTAAGCCATCCCAACGCCGCATCTTGGTAGCGATGAACGACCTAAGCCTTTTTCCCAACCGCGGGTACCGCAAATGCGCCAAGATAGCCGGAGATACTTCTGGCAACTACCACCCGCACGGCGAAGACATTGTCTATCCGACCCTAGTGCATATGGCGCAAAACTTTCGTTTTCGGTATCCGCTGGTACAAGGCCAAGGCAACTTCGGATCCATTGACGGCTACCCTCCAGCGGCCATGCGCTACACAGAGGCGAGGTTGAGCTGGCCAGCGATGGAACTGCTAGCGGATCTCGACAAGAATACCGTCGAATTCGCCAGCAACTACGACGAGACGCAACAAGAGCCGCTAGTTTTTCCGTCTAGGTTCCCAAACCTGATATGCAACGGCTCCATGGGCATTGCCGTCGGCATGGCCACCAAGATTCCGCCGCACAACCTGCGGGAAGTCGCCAGTGGCCTCAAGGTGATAATTGATCGTCCTGACATTTCTATTGCCGAACTGCTTGATCACGTCAAAGCCCCTGATTTCCCCACCGGCGGGATCATCTACGGCATGAGCGGGGTACAGCAGGCCTACGCAACGGGCCGAGGACTGATCTATATCAGAGCGCGGGCGGATATTGAGACCCTCAAGAACGGGCGCGAAAACATCGTCGTCACCGAAATCCCCTTCTTAGTAAACAAGGCCAGCCTGTTAGAGAAAATCGCCGACTTGGTGCGCGATAAGACCATTGACGGACTCGCCAATATTCGCGACGAATCGGGCCGCAGGGGGCTGCGCATTGTGTTTGAGTGCAAGAGGGAAGCCCAAGCTGAGGTGGTGCTCAATCAGCTCTATAGCCATAGCATGTTGCAGGCTACCTATGGGGTAATGATGTTGGCCATTGTCAATGGCCGTCCCGAAACGCTCAATCTCAAGCAGATGCTACAGCACTATATCGACCACCGCCACGAGGTGATCGTGCGCCGTACCCAATTCGATTTGGATAAAGCTGAAGCGCGAGCGCACATTCTAGAGGGCCTGCGCTTCGCCCTAGATCACATTGACCTAGTGATTGAGACCATCCGCCATTCGTCGAGTCCGGCCGATGCTCAAGAGCGGCTGGCTAGCCTACGCCCGGAGGTGCCCGGGCAATTCGAGTTGAGCGCACGGCAGATCCAAGCGATCCTAAGCATGCCATTGCAGCGCCTGACGGGCTTGGAGCGCGATAAGATCGAGGCCGAGTACAAGGATCTGCTAACGACGATTGAGGACCAGAGAGCCATCCTCGCCAGCCGCGCGCGGCAGATGCAGATCATCAAGGACGAGATTGATGAAATGGCCGAGCGCTTCGGTGACGAGCGGCGCACTGAGATCGTCTATGCAGCCGAGGAATTCGACATTGAGGACCTGATTGCCGAAGAAGACATGGTCGTCACCATCTCGCGCAGCGGCTATATCAAGCGCCTACCCCCTAGGTCCTACCGAGTACAGAACCGCGGTGGCCGCGGGGTGACAGGCATGAAAACCAAGGAAGAGGATTTTGTCGAACACCTCTTCGTGGCGTCAACCCATTCCTACATCATGTTTTTGACGGCCAAGGGCAAGTGTTACTGGCTCAAGGTCTTTCGCATACCCGAAGGCGACCGGACGGCCCAAGGGCGATCGATAGCCAACCTGTTGCCGCTTGGTCAAGACGACCAAATATGCGCCATCGTGCCCGTCCAAGAGTTCTCCGATGATCAGTACTTGTTCACGGCTACGCGCAACGGCATTGTCAAGAAAACTAGGCTCTCGGCCTACCAGAATATCCGCCGCGACGGGATCATCGCTCTGAAGATCCAAGACGACGACGACCTGATTGGGGCAGCGGTCACCGACGGACAGCAGGATATTGCCCTGTTGACGCGCAATGGCCAAGCCATGCGCTTTAGCGAAAGCGAAGTGCGCGCGATGGGCCGGGTTTCTACGGGCGTTAAAGGCATTAGCTTGCGCCAAGACGACGAAGTGGTGGACATGGTCGTGGTGCGCGAAAGTAGCTCCTTGCTGACCATCTGCGAAAACGGCTATGGCAAGCGCACTTTTCAGGCCGAGTACCCCTGTAAGCACCGCGGTGGCCAAGGCGTCATCGACATCAAGACCACCCCGCGCAACGGCCCGGTAGTGGCTTGCAGGGAGATCGAAGGCGAAGAGGAGGTCATGGTGGTAACCCAGAACGGCATTATGATCCGCATCTCTGTACAAGGGCTATCCACCATCGGACGCAATACTCAAGGAGTCCGGGTGATCAATCTGGACGAAGGAGACCGGGTTATCGACATGGCCCCGCTGCCCAACAACGAGGACGAGACATGCGTGGAAAACGGCAAGTCCGATGAGAAGGCTTTGGGTTGACCTAAGATAGGGCCTCATGTATATTTTTCCTCCGGAAAAAGGAGGGTTAGACCTAATTGGTAAGGCAGCGGTCTTGAAAATCGCCGGGCTCACGCCCTTGAGGGTTCGAATCCCTCACCCTCCGCCATTTACCAATTTGATGCCGCTACAATCCCACCTCTTTTAGCGGTGGGAACACGTCAAAAACTTATTTTGCAATGGTCGCGGAGAGGTGACCGAGTGGCCGAAGGTGGCAGCCTGCTAAGCTGTTGTACGGGGCAACCCGTACCGAGGGTTCGAATCCCTCCCTCTCCGCCATTATTTGGGTTAGTTGCCCTCTAGCACAATTGGAAGTGCGCCTGACTCTGGATCAGGAGGTTCTAGGTTCGAGCCCTAGGGGGGCAGCCAATCTCGGCTCCTGAAGGGAACGCTTCGGGAGCCTTCTTCTTCAGGCCTAGATCCTGCCGAAAATCGGGACGGGGCCACATTCTCCTCGCAAATAGCCTCGCACCGCAGCAATATCTCACGCCAATGAGTACCCGCATCCGAGAACAACAGCTTGCTTGGGGTCTCCTCGCGCCGGCACTTGTCGTGCTGGGTGCTTTTGGACTCTTCCCTATCGGCTATGCCTTGTATGTCAGCTTGCACAAGTGGCGGATCAAGAAAGAAGCGGTGATAGGGTTTGACCACTATGTCCGCGCCTTGGGTGATCCGCAGTATTTGTTGCCCTTCGTCGCCGGGATCGGCCTCGTCTGGGTCGCCTATCGCCTGTGCGCCCCATTGTCCGAGCGCGGTCTGCGTCCCCTTTATGTCCACATTGCGTGGGGCGCGGTCGTACTGTTGGGACTTTGGGTGGGATTGGCTCAGGGTTTGAGAGGCTTAGTTGCGACGGGCGATCCAGTGCTATACAACGGATTCAGGGTCACGTTTTTCTACGCAGCCGGGACGATTCCGTTCCAACTGAGCTTGGCTACCGGCCTAGCGTATTTGCTCTTCAAGATCACGCGGACTAGGGGCGCGTTTCGCACGCTGTTTTTCCTGCCTTATATCACGCCGATCATCGCCTCCGCCGTGGTTTTTCGCACCATCTTTAGCCCGCATCCTTCCTCGCTGGCCAATCGCTTCTGGAGCCTTTGGGGGCTGGAGAATCAGCGCTGGCTCTACGAAAGTAAGTCCGTTGTAGCTCTGTTACTACAGGGAGCCGGTTTCGCTTCTTACCCCGAGTGGGTGGACAGCATCTTCCCGAGCCTAGCCCTGACCTCGATCATCCTCTACAACATTTGGGTCTATGTCGGCTACGATACGGTGATTTTACTGGCCGGCCTCAGTGCGATCCCCGGGCAATATTACGAGGCCGCGGAGATGGACGGCGCGGGCGAGTGGCAAGTCTTTCGCCACATTACCCTGCCTTTAGTCTCACCGACTCTGTTCTTTTTATCGATGGTGGCCGTCATTGGGACCTTCAAAGCCTTTAATCATGTTTATATTCTGCGAACGCCGGGTGCCCGAGACTCGGTCGATGTGCTCAGTATTGCCATTTTCGACCAGGTTTTCGAGTACCACAACGCGGGCTATGCCTCGGCGATGGCCTTTGTGCTCTTCATTGCGATTTTGGCGTTGACGCTACTGCAAAACCGGGTGCTCGGCAGGCGGGTGTTTTATGGCGACTAGGAGCGGAAATGCTAGGCTGGTTTACTGCGGCTTGAGCTTGGGGGGGCTGACCGCGGGCTTTCCGTTCGCGTGGATGCTGTTGGCCTCTTTTATGAGCCGCGGCGAGTCCCTGCGGCGGGTCTTGCTGCCCGAACGCATCCAGTGGGACAATTATATCGAAGCATGGCAAGAGGCCGATTTTGGTCTCTACTTTGAGAATTCGCTGATCATCGCCGTTCTGCAAGTTAGCGGGACCCTGCTTTTCTCACTGATGGCGGCTTACCCGTTGGCGCGGATGGAGTTTCGCGGACGCGACGTGGTGTTCACCGGCGTCTTGGCTACGTTGATGATCCCCGAGGCCGTGACCATCGTGCCGAATTTTCTCGTGGTGACTTGGTTGCACCGCAATACGCCGTTTGCTTGGCTCAATAGCTGGCCGGCCCTAACTATTCCCTTTATGGCCAGTGCTTTTAGCATTTTTCTTTTGCGCCAGTTTATGCGGGGCCTGCCTAACGAGCTGTGGGATGCGGCCCGGATTGAGGGAGCCGGCCACCTGCGCTTTCTATTTCAGATTGCGGTTCCCTTGTGCCGAGCCCCCCTTTTGACGGTCGGTATGTTTACGTTTATTGGTTCATGGAACGCCTTGGCTTGGCCGCTACTGGTGACCAATACGCCGGATTGGCGTCCGATTGCCGTGGGTTTGCAGCAGTTTGCTAGTGAGGCTGGGACCGAAGTCCACCTGCAAATGGCGGGAGCGGTCATTGCGACTGCTCCCGTACTTTTAGCGTATTTTCTCATTCAGCGAGAATTCACCGAAGGCATTTCCATATCTGGACTCAAAGGATAACGCGATGAAACCGAAAAGTGCGATGACGTTGGTTTGGTGTGCTTTTTTGTGGGCCTGTGGCGGCCAGCAGGAGGCCGTATACAAGCAGCAGACCAATATCGAAGCCCTCGACCCGCAAGGCCAGAAAATCGTCTTTTGGTACCAACACACCGGCCCGCGCGAAGATGCCCTGCAAAAGTTGATTGCCGACTTTAACCAGACCAATCGCTCTGGAATTGAGGTTCGCGGCGAGTACATGGGGCGCTATGGGGATATCTACAACAAGATGAACGTGGGTATCCAGAGCGGCTCGCTGGCCGCTAGCTTGGTCGTCGCCTACCAAAATCAAGCCCTCGCCTACTACCAAGCCGACGGCATAGTGGATATAGCGCCTTATATGGATTCGCCCAAGTGGGGCTTGTCTCCAGCAGAAAGGAGCGACTATGTCCAAGCGTTTCTGGCGCAGGACAATATCGGCGGAGTGCAGGTTGGTTTCCCGCCGAATCGCTCAATGGAGCTGCTCTACTACAATGTCGATTGGCTACGCGAGTTGGGCTACGACGCCCCACCGGCGACGTGGGACGATTTTGCCGCGATGTGCCGCCAAGCCAAAGAGCAACCCTTTAGCAAAAACGAAAACCCCGTGCACAGCTTGGGTTTTTTGCTCGATGTTGACGCCAGCCGATTCGCTGCGATGGTCTTTAGCCGCGGCGGCGACCTAGTAGATGCAACCGGCACGGCCTATGCGCTGGATTCGCCCGAAGTTATAGCGGTCCTAGAACTGTTGCAGGAACTAGCACGAGACGGCGCAATAGACATCGCCGGTGAACGAGATGCCGAGCTAAACGAGTTCGTCACTGGTAATATCCTCTTCTCGCAGGATTCTTCCTCTGGATTGCCCTTTTACAAGAGCGGCATTGAGGACGCTGGGTTGGCTTTTGAGTGGGGAGTAACCCATCCGCCGCAGACGGGGGTGCGGCCGGTTGTCGACGTGTACGGGGCCAGTGTGTCGATCTGCGCCGGTCCGCCCGCAAAGCAGCTAGCGGCGTGGCTTTTCCTCAAGTGGTTTACGGCCCCCGAGCAGCAAGCGCGATGGGTGCGGGTAAGCAACTACTTTCCGGTGCGCAAAAGTACGGCGCGGGAGTTAGAAAGCTATTTTGCGGAAAATCCGCACTATGGAGTGGCGTTTGGCATGTTGGACTACGGAAAGTCGGAGCCGACGATAGTCGGCTATGAACAAGTGCGGAAGTTGATTCAAGAGGCCATGATAGAGGCCATTGAAGGTGGGGACGTCGGATCGGTGGCAGAGGAATTACAGCGCGTAGCGAATCAGACGCTTGATCCCTAGGCGAAAAAGGAGGGGCCGTGTAAAATGACTGAAGGCCGCAAAAAACCAAACGTCATCGTCTTTTTTACCGATCAACAGCGCTGGGACACAACCGGGCTACACGGCAATCCAATGGGCCTTACGCCGAATCTCGATCGCCTCGCCCGCGAGTACACCCACGCGGCTCATTCCTTTACGTGCCAACCCGTCTGCGGCCCGGCGCGCTCTTGTCTGCAAACAGGTCTCTACGCTACGACGACAGGTTGTTACCGCAACGGCATTCCCCTGCCTACAGACAGCCAAACCCTCGCCCACTATTTTGCCGCGGCAGGCTACGACACAGGCTATATCGGCAAGTGGCATCTCCACGACCGAGGGACCACTGGTCCAGTGCCGGCCGCGGATCGCTTTGGCTATCAGTACTGGTTGGCGTCTAATGTGCTCGAGTTTACTTCCGACGCCTACAGCACAGTCCTCTACGACCATGACGAACAACCCGTCCGCCTACCCGGTTATCGAGTGGACGCGGTCACGGACGCCGCAATCCGCTACGTGGATGCACGCCAAGATCGTCCTTTTTTTCTGTTTGTCTCCTACATTGAACCCCATCACCAGAACCACTTGGACGACTATCCACCCCCTGACGGCTACCGGGAAGCCTATACCGGAGGCTGGGTCCCGCCCGATCTAGCGGCATTAGGCGGCTCGACTCACCAGCACTTAGGCGGCTATTACGGGATGGTCAAGCGGCTCGATGAAGCCTATGGTCGCCTGCACGACGCGCTCAAGAGCTTGGCACTAGCCGACGACACTGTCGTGCTCTTTACGTCGGATCACGGCTGTCACTTCAAGACGCGCAACAACGAGTACAAGCGCTCTTGCCACGAAAGCTCGATCCGCGTACCGACCGTTTTGACCGGACCCGGTTTTCACGGCGGCCAATTGCAAGAACTGATCAGCCTAATCGATCTGCCGCCAACACTTTTGGACGCGGCTGGCTTGGAAATCCCCGAGCAGATGCAGGGCCGCTCGCTCATGCCGCTTGTGCGCGGTGGAGAAACCGATTGGCCCGCAGAGGTTTTCGTGCAGATCAGCGAGGCCCAAGTGGGACGGGCCGTTCGCACACATCGGTGGAAGTACGGGGTGAATGCTCCAGACGGGCAAGGAAGAGATGCGGCAGGAGCCGATCACTACGAGGAGCAGTATCTCTACGATCTACAGGTTGATCCCTACGAACTGAACAATCTAGTCGGCCTTGAGTCACACCGAGAGGTGGCTCAGGTAATGCGGCAACGGCTCTGGCGACGCATGGAAGAAGCCGGAGAAACTCGCCCCCACATCAAAGAGGCTGCTCCGCTCGGCTCTGGCCAGCGGAAGGTCCGCCCAGAAGAAGCGCGTTCATAGCGCAGACCCCTACCGGGCGCGAAAGTCTCGATGGCGTGAAAAAATCGTTCGGTTAAGCATCAGTAGAGTCCAGCTTTTCGCGCAGCGATTGGAGTTCAAACAGCCGCTTGACGACCAAAGAGATAGAGCGGGCGAACTCGGGCAAGATGGTCGGTAGCTGTTCGGGGGGCTTCGGGCTACCCATGGGCAACCCCAGCCCTAACATCCCTTGGGCAAAAGACACGTCGATCAGCAGTCCGGGACGATACATCGAGTCCGAGAAAATTTCTTGGGTCATCTGGCGAAAATCCTCGTCGGCCTCGCGCTCCCAGACCTTGTCCCGGTTCCTACAGCTAACCAATCGCTGCAAAGAGGCAAAGTGATCGAGCGATTCTTGGAGATTTACCTCGGTTTGCAAGGAGCGATAACCGCGTGCTGCGGAATAGGCGCGATAGCAAGCCAAGCGGTTTCTTTGTTCGTCTATGATCTGTAGGTCAACCGCCTCGAATTGGACGCCCATCGCCTCTAATTCGTCGCCGAGGATGCGCACGACCTTGCCTAGATCGCGCATCTTGTTGGCGTCGCAACCAGCCTGCAAAACGCGAAAGGCCCCTTGCTGGCAGCAGTGAGTGGTGATGTCGCGCACAATGACCAAGTGCTCTTTTGCGCTGATATTGACGTTGGTGATCTCGACGGGAAGAAAGCTGCCGTCCCGGCGCACCATGAGTACTTCATAGGTATTGGACGAACCGCTGGCGACCATGTACCGAGCTTCAGGACGGGACTGGGGAGCGAACAGTAGTTCAACGCCGTCTTTGGCAAGCAGTTCTTCCTCGCGATAACCCAATAGGCCGGCCAAGGTCTGGCCGATGAAGTGCAAACGTCTGTTTTCGTGGATGACAAAGGCGTTGAGGGTCTCGGCGATTTGATGCAAACGGTCTTTGTGGACTCGGGCCAAGTGCGCCGTGTCGTCTATTAGGGAGTCGGTCGAAACGCCGAGGGCGTCAGCTAAACTTTTTAGGGCCGACGAGCCTGGCTGGCGTACGCGGCCGGTTTCAATGCGGGAGATGGTGGCCTGGGAGACGCCGGAGCGATCTGAGAGGTCTTTCTGGTTGAGCGATTGTTTCTGTCGCAGCTCTTTCAGGTTGCGTCCTAAGGACATGGACTGTTCCTATAATGGGGATATAGAATACAAGGTGTTTGATATATAAATAATACTATACGAAGCGACCGATTACCAAAAAGGGAGGCGATAAAAACAAAATGTACACAAGGGGTTACGCATGAAAATAACCGGAGTGCAAGCAGTTTATCCCCGCTATCGCGGCGCGCCCGCGGCTTGGCGTCGGCACTTCTGGCAGGTGGCCGTGCGCATCAATACGGATGTCGGCATCAGCGGCTGGGGAGCGGGGGGCGGTGGAATTGCGGCCGTGGAGGTGATTAACCGTCACCTGCGCGAGTTGCTGGTGGGGCGCAGCATCAACGGCATTGAAGCTATCGCTCGGCTCTGGGACGACCAGTACAAGGCCAGCTTGCCCTACGGCCGCAGCGGGATCGCCGTCATGGCTATCAGCGGCGTGGACTTGGCACTGTGGGATGTCTTGGGCCGGGCCGAGAAGAAGTCTGTCTGCGACTTGTTGGGCGGTCGGCAACGGGACGAGGTGCGGGCCTACGCTACAGGCCCGGATTGCGCTTGGTATCGCGACTTGGGCTTTGGTGCCCACAAGTCTTCGCAGACGCGGCAAGGAAGCGAGGCTGCTGATGCAGTGCGCGTACTTGAGTGGGCCGAAGGGGCGCGCCAGACCTTGGGCGAAGACGCGCTCTTGATGATCGACGCGTACATGTCGTGGTCGCCCGGCTTTGCCGTGGCCGTGGCGCAGCAACTCGCGCCATTCAACATATACTGGTTTGAAGACGTGCTGTTGCCCGATGACCTAGATGGCTTGGCGGCGTTGCGTCCGCAGATCCATCCAATTCTGTTGGCTGGCGGCGAACACGAATTCACTGCGCGGGATTTCGGTCATATTGCTAAGATGCAGGCACTGGACTTGTGGCAACCGGACGTCACTTGGTGCGGCGGCCTGACGGCGACGCTGCGCATTGCCAAGCTCGCCCAAGCCTACGGCATCCCGGTGGTGCCTCACCGCGGCGGCGAGATTTGGGGTCTGCACTTTTTGGCGGCTGGCTATGGAGACAACTTGGCCGAGATGGTCATGGGCCGGCGCGACGCGGTGCATGATAAGCTGTGGTTAGGTGAGCCGCAACCGCAGGAAGGTCACTTAGTACTGCCCGAAGGCCCGGGATTTGGCGTCGAGGTGAACGAGGCGTTGCTATAGTTGCTCCAAGCAGCCGAACCTCTACTCTTTAATCGCCAAAGACAATAGGTAGGTCCCCCGCTGTTTGATCTTTTTGTAGTTGCCGAAGACTTCCTTGAAATTGCGCTTGACGTACTCCTTTAGCCCGGCAATGGTGACGACCCACAAGTGCCCGCCCGGCTTGAGGCGAGTGCGGGCGTCGTGCATGATGATCGTCAGGAGTTCGTTGCCTGTTTTTGCGGGTAAGTTGGAGGCAATAGTGTCAAAGCGCACGTGGGCGGGCACATGGCTGAAGGCATTACTCAAATAGGCGAGACAATTGGTCAGCCCGTTGTGTGCAGCGTTTTGCGCCGCGTACTCGACCGCGACGAAGTCCTTGTCGATCAGATGGACCTCGCCCTCGGGGCAGAGGTGGCCCAACGCCAAGCCGATTGGACCATATCCGCACCCTAAGTCGAGACAGCAATCGGCCGGTCCGGCTTTGATGTGGTCAATGAGCATCCGCGTACCCGGGTCAATGCGTTTGGGATTGAAAAGGCCCCAAGTGGAGTGGAAGGTGAAAGTGCGCCCCCGGAGATGCTCTTCAAATACAATATCTTCGCCCAAGCGGCTTACATCTCTGGCAGACATTGAATAGGCGCGTTTGGACCAAGCGCGGCCGGGCCTAATAAGCCAAGCCCAGCGGCTGCTGCTGGCGGAAGGTTTTAAGTTCTGCCTTGAGGGCGATTTCCATCACATATAGACCGGGTACCAACAGTTCTCCGTCCGCGTCGCGGCCATCCCAATGCACGGTTTGCGGTCCGGCTCCCTGCATTCCGAGTTCGAGGCCGCCGACCTGGCCGCCGCGCAAGTCGTAGATGTTGAGGGCCACGGGCACCGGGCCGGGCAGGCGAAACAAGGTATAACTGATGGCCAGCACATCGTTGGCACCGTCGCCGTTGGGGGTCAATATCTCGCTTGAAAAAGCTAGGTTTTCGATGGGTGCCCCGGCATCTTGTGCGCCGCCCAACACCCGCAGGCTGTTGGTGTTGACCTCGTCGGAGGCGTTACCGGCCTCAATCTGCTGCGGTAGGCTTTCCTCGTTTGTGTCAAACACCTCGCCAGCGAACGTGTTGGCAAAGATGAAGACCTCGGTGCCGAAAACCAGCCGCACGGGTTCGTTGCGGCTGCGCGTGATCGACTGGGGCAAGCGCACTACTAGTTCACTTGCCGCTTCTATCACCTCGGTCGGCTCTATGACTTGGAGTGGCTGGCCCATCTCTAGCCGTTTGAACTGGGGGCGGCTGCCTGTGCGGATTCGGATGGCATCGAAGCCCGGTTGGCTCGCTCCGTCGAACCGGGTACGCACGTCGTAGGTAAAGTCCGTCATCTCGCCTAAGTACACTTCGGTTAGGCTGCCGGCGGGCGTTGGCTCGTCAAAGCGGGCCACCTCGCCGACCACTTGCGAGGCCAATGGCGGTGCGGTCTCAATCCACAGCGAATCGAGCCGCACAAAGTCGAAGAAAGAACTGCTCTCGAAGGTAAGTCTCACCTGGATGTGGTTGCCGCGCTCCAGCGGGGCAGGTTGCCCGGGCTCGGCGATGGGAAAAGACCAGAAGGTCCAGTTGTCTTGGTCGTAAATGATGGAGGCTCTAAGACCGGGTTTGCCTTCTTGGATCTGGCCTTGGGTAGTTTGGTCTGGTTGCTTGAGTTCTTTCTCAAAGCGCGCACGCACGACCGGGCGCTCGGCACCGGTGTCGGTAAATTCGTGATAGACGTTGGGGTCGTCGTCGCGGCCAGAACGCACGGAGATCGCGAGTCGGGCTTGGGCGTTGTCAACGGGAGTGGGCACCCCTTTGACCATTCGCATGGGCGTGGCGTCCCAGAATAGACGCCCGAAATTCACCGTGCGGCCGAGGGAGATGATCTTAGACAGATAAAACACTCGCTTGGGAACCCCCTCGCCTTTGAGCTCGAACTCGCCTATGGTTCCCTGCTGGACATTGGCTTGGCCCGAGGCAAAGGCTTTGTCGTCAATGGAGGATTTGCGCTGTAGGCGGATGAAACGCACGTACTGTTTGGGAAATTCAAGCTGGACATTGGCGTCGAAATTGAGCGGCACATCGGCGACTAAGGTCTCCAAGCGGTGATAGTCGTTGTCGTTGTTTTCGAGGTTGAGGACCGGGTCGAACTCTTCGGCGATTGAGACTTCAAACGCCTTGAAGATGTCGTCGCGGAGGAGTCTGCCGTCGGCGCGAAAACCGTGCGGCGGCGTGTAGAATCCGACTACGTTGGCGGGCACTGGGACCCCCACGTCGAAGGTGTACCACTCCGAATTGATGCCGCGCGCTACCGGCGGGCTGTAAGAAGAGCTGTCGCCATCGACCCACTCGGTCGTCAGGGTTCCGGCCGTGAACCAATAGAAGCCGTTGGCTGCGCGCCAAACTCGCGGAATGAGGCCGTCTTCGTAGCCCAAGTCGGTGGGAAACTTGAAGGGCGACCAGAACGGAAGCTTGGAAAGGATGTTTTCCTGGCCGTTGAAGTAGGTTGGCGCAACAGAGCCGGGAAAGGTCTGGAAGTCGATAAAGACTTCGCTGCTGTCACTCTGGCTCCAAGCCAAGCCTTGGCCGCCCATTTTCCACAGCGAGATCTGGGCGGCTACCGGTGCGGTAGAAAGCGCGAGCGCCATGAGAAGCGACCATTTGTACACTGTTTTCCTCCTTGAGCCAGTCGCCAAGGCTGCCAGCGACTCTTTTACGCGGTCTAGGTTTTCGCTTAATTTATAAGGCTCGCACCTCAAGCTCAAGCCGACAGGCGACATTGTCCGTTTTGTCCATGGCCGACAAAATAACGCGCGGGCCGTTGCGGTGGCTCCGCGGCGATATGCACAACCACTGTGAAGATCACGCCTTGGTCGCCGAGCATTTGGCGGGGGCTGGCGACACACTCGACTTTGTCGCGCTGACCAACCACGCGCAAAAGCCCGTTTTTTTTAAGCAACACCGCATGATCGAGCAAGCGCGCCGCCTTTTGCCGGGGGTTCCCATCTTCTTCGGGCTAGAGTGGAACGCGCCGATGGGAGGCCACGCAGGACTCGTCTTTCCGATTGGCGAGCGCGAGGCCGAGAACGCCTATGCCTTTGCCGCTGCCTACGACCGGCTGGGGGCTGCGGCTCTTGGCAGCCTAGAAGCGGCGTTAGAGCATCTGAGCGCACTGCCAGCGGTGGAACGCCCCGTCCTCTTCTTCAACCACCCTGCTGCCGGCCAGTGGTCTAAGGAGAGCATCAACCGCTATCTCGCCGCTGATGGTGGGTTGAGCAGCCCGGCGGCCCTTGTCGTCGGCATTGAAGCCTTGCACGGACACCAAGCACACGCCAAAGTCGCGGCAATGGACCCGTGTGCTTATCCGGGAGGAGCTATCGGCGGCTTGGTCGATCAAGTGTACGCTTGTCGGCGGCCCTTTTCTCTGCTGTTGAACTCTGACTTCCACGTCCACAAGCAATGGTGCCAGCCCGATTATCCGCTGGGCGTTTTCAATCACTTTCGGGTCGGTGTGGAGGCCGGGCGTCCACCCACTCCAGAGGCGATCTTCGCTGGCCTGCGCCGAGGGCGCACATGTGCCTCTCAAGGGCACTGGCTCGACCTCGGCGATTTTTCGATTGACAACCATTTTATCGGCGACACTTGGACGGGAGGCCCTGGAATTTTGCGCGTTGTCTTTGAGGCGACCGAAGCGCTTGAAAAGGTTGAACTGATCGGCCACTGGCAGCCCAACGTCGCGCCCGCCGTGCTGGCGTGCCTAGCGTCCCGAGCCGCTGGGCGCTGCGAATGGACGCTGGAGATACCGCCCGATGCTCAAGGCTTTGTGCGTCTGCGCATAATCGCCGAGAGCCGTGCGCGCCCGGCCCCAGGGCCACCGGCCCCGAAGCACTTTCTCACGTCGGCAATTCTCTTAGACGCCAACCGAGGCCGTTAGACAGCAAACTCCCGAAAGGAAAATTTCGGCAATTGTGCTGACCTACGTGAAGCCAACTTGAGCGGCACGAACCTAAAGGGTGCTAAACTACGCTATACGGACTTGTCAGGAGCGAACCTGCGGGGTGCTGATTTTCATTGGCATGAACTTAAGCTGGCAAAGTCGCTTAAAGGCACGGTCATTGACGCGGTCAGCCTTTTCCATCCTCTCGAGACATAGGCTTGGCGTGAAGCTATACCAACCTTAAGCCCTTTTTCAAAGGAGTACATCATGTATGGGGTACGTCTCCGTGTAGAAGGCCCGGATGCCTTACGCATCGTTTATAGGATCGCCTACCTGTTCTGTCTGCTTCTCGCCAGTTCGGCCCTCCACGCCGAGTATCCTCCCGGTCAGATCCGCTTAACGCCCAAGATCGACCTCCACCTCGAACCTGTGCCGGTCGAAGGTCTCTCCGACCATACGCTCAACCTCCCGCCCGGCTTTAAGGTCAAACTCTTCTCCGACCAAGTGGATAAGGCCCGCTTCATGGCATGGGACGACCACGGTGTACTGCATGTGGCCAACATGAAGACTCGGGGCAGCAATCAGTGGAGTCCGGCCTCTGGTCGCCAGAGCACCGTGTTGGCCTTGCCCGACAGAAACGGCGATGGCCGCGCCGACACCGTGTACGAGGCTGCTGACGATTTTCATTGGCCGCATAGCGTTGCCTTTTATCAAGGAGCGCTCTTCGTCGCCGATGACGATGCGATTTACCGCCTTGAAGACCGGGACGCGGATGGCTTCTACGAGGAGCGCGCTGTTTTCGCCGAGGTGCCCGGCTTTATGGGCCGCTCCTCTGAGCACGTGACGCATACGCTGGTTTTCGACGAAGCCAACGACAAGCTCTACTTTCACGTCGGTTCGAGCTGCGACCTCTGCCGCGAGGATGATCCAGCACGGGCTACTGTCATCCAAATGAACACCGACGGCAGTGGTCGGCGGATCTACGCCTCTGGACTGCGCAATGCCATCGGCCTCGACTTGCACCCGGGCACTGGCGAGCTGTGGGGTGCTGGCAACGGGCACGACCGCGAGGGCCGAGACCTGCCGCCGGAATGGATCACGCCCCTCCGCGATGGCGGCTTCTATGGCTGGCCGTTGGCGTACGCCTATCAGGTCTGGACGGATTTTTCTATTGGAGCATACCAACGGGCGATCTTCCCGCTAACCGATGCTGACTCGCTGTTGGTTGCCAGCATGGAGCGTCCAGCGGCCCTCGTCCCCGCCCACTTGGCTCCGATGGGTCTGCACTTCTATAAGTACGATCAGTTCCCGCCCCAGTACAAACACGCCGCGTTTGTCGCCTTCCGCGCGGGGGTCTTAGGCAACGATCTCGGCTACAAGGTCATGGCGCTCTTTGCCGAGCCGGATGGGTCCAACGCTCGCGTAGCCGACTTTCTCACCGGCTTCCGTCCCAACCCCAACAGCGATTCCTTCTGGGGGACGCCAGTCGGGCTGACCACCGACGAACGGGGCGTTCTCTATCTGACGAGCGACCGCTTCACGCAAGCGGTTTTCCGCATTGAAGCCAGCCCCCTCCAAGGTATGTGGGAAAACCCGCCCCCGGACACGTTGCTAGCTGGGGCCGTGCTGCCTTTGCGTTCGACGATTCGCCTTCAGCGGCAGGTAGAGGGCGCAGAACCAGCGCAGCTCACGGCTGATCTGAGCGCGTTGGATGGTCCCGAGGCCCTGCCCCTGCAAGTGATAGACGACCAGACCTATCGCCTTGAGGCTGATCTCTCGGCTAGTGAGCACAATGGCCGCAAAAAACTGGTGGTGCATCTCGCGCAAGGCGATGAGGCGACCAAACTGGTGCATTCTATCGTCGTGCTGCCCAGAGCGGATCAAGTTCTCTTTGCCGACGATCTTGCATGGGCGCAAGGTGTGCTCTACAGCGCACAACTCGACCCGACCCATGCCGACACCGTGTTCGCTGGCCAGCGTGCGCTGCGGGTGGATGCCCGAGGTTTTACCATTGAATTCCTACCCCGTGCGCCGGTCGCCCAAGTCGGGTACGTCGGACTGCGCATGGCCCTGCATCCCGGCACGGCCACCGGCGGCTTCCGGCCTTCCTTTGGCCTCGTTGTCAACGGCGAGACCGCCCGCCCGCTGAGCCTCATTGACCAAATCGATCTGGACCTAGACCAGTGGCAGACCGTCGAGATCGCCTTGGACGAACTGGCCCTCGACCGCCCCATTGAGTCGCTGCGCTTGATCGGCAGCCTGCGCGGCACCTTCTATCTCGACGAAATCCGCTTGGTCGCGGCTCAGTACTCTGGGAGTGTTACGGCCGTGCGGGAAGAGGACGACCGCATCGCCACGCCGCGAGAATTTGCCCTAGACCCGAGCTATCCCAATCCGTTTAACAGCTCCACCACCATCCGCTACCGCGTCGCCGCGCCGGGTCGGGTGCGCTTGGACGTTTTCGACGTACAGGGCCGGAAGGTGAAGAGGCTCGCCAACGGCGATGTAGGACCGGGCTTTTATCAGGTTGAATGGGATGGGACGGACGCCAGCGGAAAACCTGTGGCGACGGGCGTTTATCTAGCGCGGCTCCAGAAGGGCACCGTCGCATTGGTCCACAAGATGCTGTTGCTCAAATAGCCATGCAGCGCCTCAACCTCCCGGCCGCCGCGTTTGACATCCGCCAAGTCGAAGGCAAGCGCGCGATACTCGACCCGTTGCGCCGCAAGTACGTGCGATTGACGCCCGAGGAGTGGGTGCGGCAACACTTGGTGCAATACCTAATCTCGAACTTGGGCTACCCGCGCGGGTTGATCGCCATTGAGAAAAGCATTGACCTCCACGGCAAGCGATTTCGCGCCGATGTGATCGTCCACGACCGCACGGGCCGGGCCGTGCTAATGGCTGAGTGCAAGGAGCCGGAGGTCTCCATCAGTCAGGAGACCTTTGACCAAGTTGCCGCGTACAACCGCGTGGTTCAGGCACGCTGTCTTTTGGTCACCAATGGCTTGGTCCACTATTGCTATGTCGCTGATCGCGGCTTTCTCAACCAAGTGCCGCGATACGACGAGCTGCGAACGCTTCTTTAGCTTGTTGCCGCGCTCCAGAAGTCCGATACGGCTCCATCCCGTGCGATCATCCTCTCCAACGCTAGTAAGTTCTGCATCACGCAACGCGGATGGTGGTAGTGTTCTTTGCGGGAGACGTGGGCAGTATAATTCACCTTGCGGTCCCCACTATACAAGTACAATGGATACCCGTACTGCTTGAGCGAAAACCGCTCTTCTACGTAATCGAAAACTCGTCCGAACCACTCCCCGGCCCACTCCTGCCCGGTGTGCTCCAGCAGAATCAGACAGCCGATCAGGGCCTCTTCCTGCAACCAGAGCACCTTGTCGAAGGTGTAGGCACCGCGGACGTGCATCGCGCGGAAAAGCCCGCCATAGACGTCATCCCAAGCCACTTCGAGATGGCGGCGGAAGCGCGCAGCGGCCAGATCAAAGAGCACGCGATCGCTGCGGCGCATCGCCTCGGGCAGGAGCATCCACAGCGTCTCGATGGCGTGGCCCAGGTAGATGAAGTCCTCGTTGGGGTCGTCGGGCCGTCTGTACTCGTGGTCTAGGGCCTCGTTCATCAAGCGGTACTCGGGATGCCAGAAGCGGTGGACAATCGCATCGACGACTCGGTCGGCGAGGGCTTCCAACTTGGGGTCGGCAACCTGTTCGAGTAGCTGGGTCAGAACCAACACGAGCACCATGTGGTTGCCCAGTATCCGCATACCTCGATAGTTGTGCGGGATATAACTTTCCTCTGCGAGGCGCTCGGGATCGTCAAAAAGAGAAACCGACTGCCAGAGGCTGGCGATGGCCGTTTCAAGGGCCTCTGCGTCGCCGGTTGCCCGGGCGTAGGCTTGTAGCCCTTCGGCGACGAAAAGACCCTCGTAGCCCCTCTGCGTGGCCGGCGAGATGACCCGCCCCCGCCGATCCAACGCCGTTACCCAATCGCCGGCGCGGTCTCGGCCATGCGCGAGAAGAAAATCGCGGGCCTTGCGCGCCACCTGCAAGAATTCCTCCCCGCCAAAGTGCTGGTACAGATACGAATAGGTCCACAAACCGCGCCCCTGATACCACATGTTTTTTCTATCTTCTACGCACGTGCCGTCGTGATCCAGAGCGCAGATAAACCCGCCCAGCTCGTGGTCTATCCCGTACTGGTCCCAAAAGGGCAGGTACTCTTCAAAGAGGTAATGCCGATAGTGGTCTCTGAGAGCGAGCAGACTTTTCCCCGCTATATCCACGGCGTTCTCCCAGCGCTAAGAATCCGGCTCGGTCTTAAAGCGGCCTTGGTTGTCGATGTGCAAGGAGGCCCGCGTCTCCCCGGCTTCGTCGTAGAAGTCCAGCTTGGGATTGCCGAGGGTCGGGGCGCCTAAGCCCGCGCGGAAACGCTGTTCCTCGTCGAGAACTCCAAGCCAAGCGATTCCCTCTTCTAGTACCCCGACGATGGTGCGCGTGTGGCCGTTTTGGTCGCGCATTTCGAGCAGGGTCATGCCATCGGTGGCCTGCACACTCAAGGTGGCTCGCACTTCGCCTTGGTCATCGTAGAGTTTGAGCGAGGGAGTCTCTTCGTCCTCAATGCCGCTTTGCAGCCGCAACCGTCCTTGCTTGTCGAAGAAACTCAGCCGCATTGCGCCGGCGTGGCCGCTGCCCAGGCCCGTGCGAGGCTGCCCTTTTTCGTCGTAAAAGGCCAAACTGCCGGCCCCGTCCTCGCTCAGCGAAAGGCTGGCCCGCACTTCGCCTTGGTCATCGTAGAGTTCCAGCAGTGGGGCCTTATCGCTCTCCATCCGCAAGTCGGCTCGCACCTGCCCTGATTGGCCGCACAACTTAAGTCCACTGCCCAGCACCGCGGTGATTTCACCGTCGGCATCTCTCATCTCCAACTCGCCGCCGCCATTAGGGCCTTGCACCAATTGAGCGATTGGTTGGCCCTCGTCGCCGCGCAAGACAAAGCACCGCGCCCGCACCGTTCCCATCCGCCACCGCGCAACGAGTAGCCCGAGCGAGACCAGTAGAGCCGCTCCACTGGCTAAGCCCACTAGAAAGACGAACTCCTCCAACGCCTGCATGTCCCGCCTCAAGGCCTGTTCTGCTCGGGACTGAGCTCCGCTAAACGAGCTGAGCAGGGCCAGCAATAGTACTGATCTAAGCCAATGAATCGACATGCCGCGGATTTCCGGTTCTGCCCTAGGCCGCTGGCACTGCGGCCCCAATACTGCGGCCGGACCGCTCTTTGTTCACCGCTTGGATCATGGCGATGATATATCCGAACTGAAACGCCCAAGCTTGGCGTACGCGGCCCGATACGCCCTCGGGAGCCTTGTCGTCGGGGTGGGACGGCGCGTGGTCGGGCATCAGCATGTATTCATAGCCTACGTCCCTCAGGGTGCGCGCCACCTCGTGCATGTCCACGTCGCCTTCGTCGGGCCAGACTTCTTGGAAGTTGTGCAACCCGCCCTTGATGTTGCGGTAGTGGATGTTGAAGAGTTTCTTGCGCTCGCCGAAGTAGCGCACGATGGCGCAGAGTTCCTCGGCCGGATTCTCCAGCCCTTCCGATGCCACGCCGCAGCAAAAGTTAAAGCCGTGATACGGGCTGTCGACCAGCTCGGAAAAACGCTTGAGCCCCTCCATCACCGGCCAGTTCCAGCGCTCGACGCCGCGCAGTACCGGAGCGGGCGGGTCGTCGAGATGGCAGGCTAGCTGGACCTTGTTTTCCTCGGCGACCGGAATCACGCGCTCCAGCCAATAGGCCGCCCGCTCAAACGCCTCTTCGCGGCTGACTATGCCCGCCTCGCTCAGCGTTTGGTTGTCGAATTTCGCGAGGTCAAACGAGCTGTACGTCACGCCCCCGCGCCCGGGCGTGGATTCGGTGCGCTGGTGTGGCAGGATGCAGAAGTTGTAGAGCAAGGCCCGCAGGCCGGCCTTGCCCGCGTTTTCGATCCAGCGGCAGACCTCGTCGAGGTCCCGGTCGCGCTGTGGGTCTTGCGCCAGCGTGATGCTTTTGGGTACGCGGATGTGGAGCGACTCCATACTCACCCCGTACTCAGCCGCCTCTTCTTTGTGCCGCACTAAGGTCTCGACCTCGTTGTCCTCAACAAGGGCGTCCATGTGGGTCACCCCGTGTCGCACCAGAAACTCCAACTCCATCTTTGAGGTCCCGATCCCCTGCACTCCGACGTGCATACTGCTTTGTCCGTCACTCATGTCTGTTACCCCTCTGTTACCCCTTCCTGCGAGAATGCAAAATGGACTGATCGCTAGGCCGACGCTCCTGAATAGTGCCGCACCCCCCACAACCAAAACGCCCGCGCTCCCACCAACATGCCCCCGGCCATCGCCAATGCGCCCCCCAACACCGCGGGCGACAACCTCCCCACCAAGGCTTCCGAAGGCACGGTCACCGCAAAGGCCACCGGCACCAGAAAAGTCATCGCCAGCTTGAGCCAGCGCGGATAGATGGCCACTGGATACTTGCCAGCACTGTAAACGGCTTGGAAGATGACGAGGATGTTCTCCGCGCGGATAAACCAAAACGCGGTCGTTGCTAGTACCAGCCAAAAACTGTAGACGATTGCCACGCCAGCCGCAAGCGTCAGGGCAAATCCCGCGGAGTGGGCCAGGCTCGTCTGCATCCCGATTTCGACGATTGCCACGGCAATCAGGATCATTCCCTGCACTACGTCCAAGAACTTCCAGACCCGCACCTCGCCGATGCTCACTAGCACTTGTGCATCTTCCGGCTTAGTGAGGGTAAAGTCCAGCGTGCCTAGGCGAATGTCCTCCATAAAGCGCTGCATGGATGGCTGAATCAGCGCGCCAATCAGGCCGCTCATCAGGAAGAACACCCCCAAGAGTGCTACCAACTCGGCCGGTTGCCAACCGCCTAGTTCCTCGGTGTGCGAAAAAATCACCGCTAAGCCCGCCAGCGCGACGCCCAAGTTGAGCAAGCTCTGCAAGAGCTGCACCCAGAAATTGGCTCGGTACGCCAGCTCGTTCATCGCGCCGACGCGCAGGAAGACCCACAGGAGCCGCAAGTAGTTCACGAGCCGACCGCCGAGTATCGGCGCACACCGCGCGACCAGACCACAGCCATAATTCCCCAACTCAGCCCCAGCCACGCCACCTGCGTTGCCGCGCCCCAGAGCACTTCGGGGGGCGTGAGCCGCCCGAGCAGAAGCTCGGTGGGAAAGGCCAGCATCCAGCGGAAAGGCAACAGCGCGGCCAACGTCTGGAGCCACTCGGGCAACAGCGACAGCGGTGCCATCTGGCCCGAAAAGAAAAGCAAGGCCGCGAAGTAGAGTTGGTTGGCTGCGGCCGTGCGCGTGGTCCACAGAGCTACTAAAGCCAGTGCCCACTCGACGAAAAAGCGCATCAGGAACGCCAGCAGGACGACGGGTATCGCAGCCCAAATTGCCCAAGTCGGCGGGTTGAAGACCGGATCGAAAATCCAGACCATCAGCCCCACCGTCGGCAGCATGACCGCTAGGGTTAGGAATTTATAGGAGATATTCTGGGCGATGTCGCGATGGATCGGGTGCAAGGGCTGAATCAGGAGTGGCGAGAAGGTGCCCGACCGCACCCGATATTCAAACTCGAACATGAACCAAGTAAAGGTCAGGTGTCCCATCATCATCATGATGATGTAGTAGGCGGCGAAGTCCCCGCTGGCGAAGTCTCCCACTTGCCCGCCTTTGGAGCGGGCTACCGCGGTCCACACGGAAAGGAAGACCAGCGTATCGACGATGCGCCCGATCAGCCAGATCACCATCTCTGCCCGGTACTGGAACTGCATGGCCAGATCGGTGCGAAAGAGCGTGGAGTAGATGTCGGCCAGCCCTCTCATGCGCGTTCAAAGACCTCCTCGATCACGTCCTCAATCGGCGGGTCCTCCACCGTCAGGTCGAGAACAGGTTGCTCGCTGAGGATCCGTCCGGTCACCTGCGCTGTCTCGGCCTTGGGCACTCGCAGCGATACGCGCCCTGCGCTACTGGCGACGATCTCCCCATAGCCGCCGAGGTCACCGTGCCCGTTTTCCAGCTCGACGATGATCGTCTTGTGCGGTGAGAAACGCTGCACAAGCTCGGTGAGTTGGCCGTCAAACAGCAGCAGGCCGCGGTGGATGACCACGACCCGTTTGCACAAAGCCTCGACGTCGGCCATGTAGTGACTGGTGAGAAGCACAGTGGCTCGGTAGCGCTGATTGTATTCGGTTAAAAAGGCGCGGATCCGCCGCTGCATGGTCACGTCGAGGCCGATGGTCGGCTCGTCGAGGAAGAGGACTTGCGGCTTGTGTAAAAGCGCGGCGGCAATTTCGCACTTCATACGCTCGCCCAAGGAGAGGTTGCGCACGGGCTTGTCGAGGAGCGCGTCTAAGTCGAGAAGCACGGTCAATTCTTCAACCGTTTGCCGGTACGCGCTCCGCTCTAGACGATAGATGGCTCGGTTGCGCTCAAAGGAGTCGATTACGGGGATGTCCCACAGTAGCTGGTTGCGATTGCCCATCACCAAGGTGATCTGGCGGAGGAAATCGCGCTGCCGTTTGAATGGCTCAAAACCGAGGACTCGCCCTTGTCCACCGGAAGGGTGTAGTAGGCCCGAAAGCATCTTGAGGCTGGTGGTCTTGCCCGCGCCATTGGGTCCCAAAAAGCCGACCATCTCGCCGGGAGCGACCGCAAAGCTGATCTGCTTGACCGCTTCGACGTGACGCATCTGGCGCTGCACGAGGCTCTTGAGCGCCGCGGCCAAGCCGCCTTCGCGCACGGGGACCGCATAGGTCTTGCTCAATTCGCGGACATCAATGGCGGGTGCTTGTGCTGCCAAAGGTTTCGCGTCTCCTGCGATGCATCGCCTGGGCGACGAACCGCTGTTAGGCGATGGCCAAAAGCCGGGTGCGCATTTCGTCGAGCGGAAAGGCCGGGCCGGGATCGACCTTGCGATCGGGGGCGATCTCTTCGTGCCCGAGGATGTAGCGTATCCCGTAGGCCGCAATCAGCGCGGCGCAAATGGCCTCGACGACATCGAGTTGCACTTGTGCATAGCGATGCCAATAGCAAACAGGCCGACGGATCTGCGGATGGGCACCGGGCAGGTTCTGGTTGCGGTGTGCGCCGCGCACGACCTCTGCGGCCGGATACGTCTGTCCAAACCACGACTCGTAGTGCCCGTCTTGCTTCCAGAGCTGGCCTGCGTTGTCGATCTCGATGCCGATGGAGTACTGGTTGAAGCTCGTGCGGTCTCGCCACTGGCTGCGGCCCGCGTGCCAGCCAACGGTGTTAAAGGGCAAAAGCTGGGTCACGGCACCGTCGCGGCCGACGACCACGTGAGCCGAGACTTGGCGCTCTCGGTCGCAGAGCGTGTGGATGGCCGACTCGGCGTTGGCGCTGGCTGTATAATGAATGATGATGGTGTCCGGTAGCCCGCGGGCAAAGAGGTCGCCTTGATTGGGCGACTCGATGTAGTTGACGCCCTTGAAACGATGGTTAAGGTCTATTTTCACAAGTTCTCAGTAACGTGTATTGATAGGGCCTGTTTCGTTAATAGAGCCACTTTAAAATATATTTTATACCAAACCACGTCGAGACACTCATGACGACTGACGAACACACTGCTGATCTCGCATGGCAGGGCGCGATCCTACAAGGGGTTTCGCGCACGTTCGCGCTGACCATTCCGCAGCTTCCAGCGGGCCTGCGCGATGTCGTTGGCAACGCGTATCTGCTGTGCCGCATCGCCGACACGATCGAGGACGATCCAATCCTTTCGGCCAGTGAAAAACGCGAGTTTTCCGAGCGATTTGTCCGGGTCGTTGCCGGAGAGGAGCCGCCCGCTCCATTCGCCGGGCAGCTCGCGCCGCGCCTGTCCAACAGCATGTTGCCCGCCGAGCACCAGCTTGTGGCCAATACCCCCAGGGTGCTGCGGCTCACGCAAGGGTTTTCCGAGCGGCAGCGCACCGCACTCGTGCGCTGTGTGCGGATCATGTCGCACGGCATGGCCGAGTTCCAGCAAAGCCCGGGCCTCAAAGGTCTAGACGATCTCTCTCATCTCGACCGCTACTGCTATCACGTCGCTGGGGTCGTCGGCGAAATGCTCACTGAGCTGTTCTGCGATTATTCGGCGGAAATCGACCGCCAGCGCGAGAGGTTGTTGCAACTCGCCGTGTCGTTCGGCCAGGGCTTGCAGATGACCAACATCCTCAAGGACATCTGGGACGACCGGGCACGCGGTGCGTGTTGGTTGCCGCGCGACGTGTTTCAGCAAGCCGGGTTTGACTTGCGCTCGCTTGAGGCCGGCCAGACGAATGCCGCGTTCCGCACGGCACTGGGCAAACTAGTCGGCTTGGCCCGGATGCACCTCGGTAATGCGCTCGCGTTCACGTTGCTCATCCCCGAGCGCGAACTTGGCATTCGTCGGTTCTGCCTTTGGGCGTTGGGCATGGCCGTGCTGACGTTGCGCCGCATCCACGCCCACGCGGATTTTACCAGTGGGCAGCAGGTTAAAATTTCGCGGCGCAGCGTCTGGGCAACCGTGATCGTGACCAGCCTTGTGGCGCGTAGCGACGCTGCGCTCAAAGCATTGTTTGCGCGGTTTACGCGCAAGCTGCCTTCGCATGGGGAGGCAGCTTGCGGCCCCAACGCTGGAGCCGGACGGCTGGGCGCGTAGCAAAAAGCGACGCTGTTTTTTATTTTTCAACCTTCATCCCCTTCTCGGAGAAGTTTAACCATGCAGTTTGATCTCGTACTCAAGGGCGGTCATCTGATTGATCCCCAAAACGGCATTGACGCGCCCAAGGACATCGGCATCACAGGGCAGGTGATCGCGGCTGTAGATGTGGACTTGCCGACCGAGGGTGCAGGGCAGGTCATCGACGTGAGCGGACTCTACGTGACGCCAGGGCTGGTAGATGTCCACATCCACGCCTATGCCACGGCTGGCCACCGCGATACGTGGGCTGGCGACAACAGCATCCTGCCCGACGGCTTTAGTTTCCGCACTGGAGTGACGACGATGGTGGATACCGGGAGCGCGGGCTGGCGTAACTTTGAGGATTTTCGCTATCGGGTAATCGACCGCTGCCAGACGCGGCTCTTCGCGCTGGTCAATATCGCCGGGACTGGGATGACCTCTACCGACCACGAGCAGAACCCGTACGACATGGATCCCGACAAGACAGCGGCCGTGGCGCGCGAAAACGAGGATGTAGTCGTTGGCATCAAGACGGCGCACTACATGGGTCCTGAATGGGTTTCGGTCGATCGCGCACTCGCGGCCGCTGAAAAGGCTGCGACGCGGGTGATGATCGACTTTGGCTACTTCAGAAAGGAACGCCCCTACTACCAGCTCTTGGGCGAAAAACTGCGCCGAGGCGACATAAGCACCCACATCTTCCGCGGACCGACGCCGTGGTTTGATGCCGAGGGAAAGGTGTTGCCCTATCTACACGAGGCGCGGGCCAGGGGCGTCATCTTGGACGTGGGGCACGGCGGCGGCAGTTTCTGTTTCCGCAATGCGGTCCCAGCCATCGCCCAAGGCTTTTACCCAGACTCGATCTCGACCGACTTGCACGTCCTCTGCATGAATATGGGTATGCTCGATATGGCGACGACCATGTCGAAATTCTTGGTGATGGGCATGCCGCTCGGGGAGGTCATTCGCGCCTCAACCATCAACCCCGCGCAGGAGATTGGCCACCCCGAGTTGGGCCATCTCTCGGTAGGTGCCGTGGCCGATGTGGCGGCTTTGAAGCGGATGGAGGGAGAGTTTGGCTACGCCGATTCTTTCGATGGCCGGTTGGACGGCCAGCAGCGGCTGTTTTGCGAGCTGACGGTCAAGGATGGCGAAGTGGTCTGGGACTGGAATGGCCGAGCGGGGGTCGCGTACCCGGAACTCGGCGAGAGCTATGGGATCCGCACGGGCGAGTACTTGGTCTTGCCACCGGAGTAAGCACCCGTGAGCACCGCTGCCGAACGCGATTATTTGTTGGGGACCGACGACGAGGAACTGCGACGCCTACGGGCGCAGCACCACACGTGGCACCCCGAGACCACAGACTTGTGGGAGCGTGCCGATTTCAGCGTTGGGCAGGCGATTCTCGATCTCGGTTGCGGACCGGGTTTTACCAGCTTAGAGCTGGCCGAGCGCGTGGGGGCGGCCGGGCGCATTTTGGCGGTTGATGGATCGCCGAAGTTCGCGGACTTTCTCCGGCGTCGCGCCGCGTCAGCCGGCTTGCGGCAAGTCGAGATCGCCGTAGCGGATGTCCGCACCCTGGATCTGCCGGCCGCTTCTATGGACGCTGCGTTTGCCCGCTGGTTGTTCTGTTTCATAGAGGAGCCGCAAGAGGTGATAGAGCGGGTGGCGCGAGTGCTGAGAACGGGCGGTCGCTTCGCGATTGTGGATTACTGCGCTTATGGCGCGTTTGTCGCCCGGATTGGGTATCCCCACTTGCGACGCGTGTTGCAGGCGGTCCATGCGAGTTTTGGCGAGGGATTGGAAATCGGCGGGAAGCTGCCGGAGCTGATGGCGCGGTGTGGTTTGGAGGTCGTGGAGGTCGTTCCCATCGCCGGTATGGTCCGCCCGGGGGACCGCATCTGGTGCTGGATAGAGCGGTTCCTGCGCGTATATCTGCCCGAGCTTGTGGTACGCGGCGTCTTGCGCGAGGAAGAGTGCGCGGCGCACTGGGAAGAATGGCAGGCAAACGCCCTCGATCCGCAAGCTCGCATTGCATCGCCGCCCATGGTTGGCGTGATTGGCGTCAAGGTCTGAGTAAGGAAGACATCCGGTGAAAATTGCCGTTGCGTTTTTGTTGGTTTCGGTGTTTGGATGTGCAAAAGAGCATACCGGCGACCCCATCGTCGTGCGCGACGCTTGGATCCGCGAGCCGCCCCCGCGCAGCCCAGCGGCTGGTTACTTGGTCGTTGAAAATCGCGGCGGCGAATCCATCGCATGGGTCGCTGTGGAAACCGAGGTCGCCGAGCAAACAGAGATACACGTAATGGAATACAAGGACGACCGGATGACGATGCGCCGAGTCGCGGAGCTGCCGATCCCAGCAGGTGAAGAGGTTGCGCTGGAGCCGGGTGGCACCCATTTGATGCTGATGGAACTGCGCCAGCCGCTGCGGGATGGCGATGAGGTGGAGTTGGTGTTGCGGTTTGGCGACGGAACAGAAAGGCGCGTACAAATGCGGGTGCAAAAGAAAGGTCTTTATGAGAGCGATTGACGCGCTGGTCTGTTGCGCGGTGTTTGCGTGGCTTGCGGCTTGCGGCGCACAGCCAGAGGCCCCAAAAGACCCAGTCGCCGAATCCACCCCCTTGGAAGTCCCCTCCTTACAGGACTTCGGCGGCATTGGCGGCGACTTCGCGCTCGTGGATCAGCACGGGGTGCGCTTTGAGTTGCAACGTTTGCGCGGCCAAGCCGCCATGCTCTTCTTCGGGTACACCTATTGCCCGGACATCTGTCCGGTGACCCTGTCGAAGATGGGCCGCGTCTATCAGCTCTTAGACGAGCACCAGCAGGAGTTGACGACCCTCTTCGTCACCGTTGATCCCAAGCGCGATACGCAGGAGAAGTTGGCGGAGTATCTCGGCTATTTCGCCATTGATGCGATTGGCCTGCGCGGCGACAAGGAGGAAATCGACCAAGTGGTGCGCCAGTATGGTGCTCACTATTCCCTCGGAGCGGAGCAGGACGCTTACTTAGTCGATCACTCGACCTATACCTACCTGATTGACCAGCAGGGCAAGGTGCGGTTCCTCTTCCGTCAGAGCGACGGCCCCGAGCTGATGGCCGCAGTAACCGAGCAACTCTTCGCCGAGGAGGAAAAACCATGAAAAACGTTTTGTGCAAAATAATCAAGGTGGTCCACGCGCTGCTTTGGTTTCCGCTAAGTCCGGTCATCGGCCCGGATTTTCCGCAGTGTTTTCTGTGTCGGGGCTGGCGCAGGCTCGTGCGATCCAAGCGGACGCTGGATTAGCTGGCTTAGCGTTTTATTGGTCAGACCCCTTACTTTTCCCTTGACATTTTTTGTTAGTCACCCACCGATGTTCTCGCTAACGTCTCCAATAGTAGGCTTCTGATTCGATCTCCATCATAATGTTACGGGAACTTCTGCACTTGACTTATTTTCACAAAATTCATATTTATACAGCGTTGCGTTTCGGTATAGAACCCGCCGCCGCTTGCGGCATTCTTAGTCGGATTAACAGGACATGGGCACAACGTCAATAGCACAAAGAACGCCATCGCCGGGAGCGGTGCTTGATGCGATAGCGGTGCCTTGTTCTACACTTGCGATAACGCCGAGGCTTAATCGCCATAAGTCGTTAAAAAACAATGATTTACCCCCCCCCCCCCGATTTTCTTGGGCATTGAAACCCATCCTCGGTAGCCTCGCGGTTATCGGCCGGCGACGTCGTAGCCTAGCTCTCGCCGCGAGGGATTCGTCTTGCTCAACGGTAGCAAAAATACAAGAACGCAACGGCTTAGTGATAAGGCTAAGTCCATTTCCTTCTACCCTTTCCCTTTCGCCCTTGGGCGATACTTTCCTTCAGGAGATTTAGTAATGATACATGCGAAGTTGTTCGTGCCGATGCCGCGTTTGGCTTTTGTGCCTTGTTTGCTGGCGGCCATTTTGGTGTTGGGCTGGGCCGGCGAGGCCAAGGGTCAGCAGAAGAAGAATGTTCATGTTACCCTTGACCCGCTTTTCGTCCACGAGGACGGTGGAGCGCAAGATATTACGGTCGAAGCCGTCGTGGAAGACGACAAGGCGGCGGACGAAGACATTCAGATTGCAATGGGTATCCCCGCAGCAAGTGCCTCCGCACAGTATCTCAATGACTTATTCAGAGTATCCTTCCCCTCCAGTCTCGTGATTAAGGCGGGGGCGAAAAAGGCGACTGGGACTATCACCATAACCCCGATTCCCAACGATCGGATCGGACCTACCCCAGAGAGCACGAAGGAGTCCCTTGATCTTGATCGAAACGACTTCTGGAGTACGCCGGAAACGGAAAAGGCGGTTGCTCAAACTTTGCTGCGTGGACTCCCTAATATTCTTGTCCCTATTCGTTTTACGCCGGGTAATGCAAACATAATATATCGTCCTCAGCAAAGGTATGTAACGGAGAGCGGCGGTGGTGAGGGCGGCAATAATTTGAAGTACCTGTATGTGGAGATCCTCGACGACGATCAGTATCCGCAGGCGATTAATCTTTCTTTTAAGCCGTCCAAACTCAGCAAGCAGGCGGATGTGACTTCGATTGAAGTGACAGGCACGTTGGATGGCGGCGCGTTGACGAGCAAAAAGCTTGAACCCCAGTTGGTTGTTGTTAGCGGTGCTGCCGATACGTTGACGCGCGATGTGGATTACTCGCTTAGGGGGCTGGGGAAGTTGACCATTCCAAAGCGGAAGATCGAAGGGACGACGACGTTCACCCTCGATCCGAATAATAAGGCGGGCAAGATCGTGGTTGGGGCCAGGGATACGTTGCTGAAGGGGGAGGTCATCAAGAAACGGATGTATAATGGTAAGCAGGTCCGGGTAGACATCAACTGCGATGGTACGTGGGACAAAGATGATTTTGTCATACCTGCCGGTGCCAGATCAAGTGTCAAAGAAACGAACACCGGTGAGGGAAAGCGAGATCTCTATATCTGCTTTGACCTCAACGGCGATGGTGATCTTTCCTTTAATAAGGGAGCTGCTCTATCCTACACTTTGGGATCTACAGGAGTTTTGGATCGAATCGACTCCGTACCTGTGAGCGGCCCCGCCTTGGTAGAAAGCGAGTTGGGGGTCGACTTTACGAACGCGAGCAGGGACGCGGGAAGTCTCAGTTGGGATGGTGATTATTTGGACTCCTATATGCCGACCGGAAATGCTATAAGTGAAGTGGGTTTGCGACGCGTAAACTTATTTGATTGGGTGGGCCGTATCGACCTTAACGGCGATGGCGACTTTGATGATACGTTCGGTGTTGGGGACACCATTAAGTATGTGGAATCTTTTATCTTGCCTGATATTAAGGTCAATCGGGGCACCATCACGGTTGAGGACGTTGCGGTGGCGGAGATCAAGGATTTTACGCTGAGTCCGAAGATGATCCGCGAGGCCGCCGGGGCGACCGACATTGCGATGACGGTTGAATTGAAGAAAGCCCTAACCGGCGCGAAGGCGGTGGACTTTCAGATTCTTACGAATAGCACGGGGACGCGCGATGTGCATTACGAGGTGGAGGTGACTGAGGGGTTGACGATCCCGGCGGGTGATACGAAAGGCGCGGCGACGTTGCGGGTCACGCCGGTGGACAACAGCGGTGTGAATGGGGATCGGACGTTCGAGGTGATAGCGAAGGTCGGCACCGAAGCGTCTCAGATGGATACGGTGGAGTTCAAGATCACGGACGATGAGACGCTGAGCGATGACATCACGCTGTCGGTCAATCCGAGCGAAATCAAAAAGGACGCCGGGGCGACGACGGTGACGGTGACCGGCACGTTGGACGGCAAGGTGCTGGACGCGGCGGCGACGATCACGCTGGTCGTAGATCGGACGCCGGACAAGAAGGCGACGCGGGATATAGAATACACGGCGGTGCTTGGCTCGCTGACGATTCCGCGCGGCGAGATCACCGGCTCGACGACGATCACGATCACGCCGATCAACGATGGCAAACCCGCCAACGACAAGACGATCACGATCAAGCAGCTCACGGACAATCTCAAGAACCAAGACGACGACAAGATCACGGTCGGCACCGCGACGATCACGCTGAAAGACGCGGCGATGATGGATGATTCTGGTTCTTCGGATACGACCGCGGACACGGGCCGACCGAGCTTTGGTGCTGCCGCGTTAGCCTTTGAAGCGACGGTGGGGCAAGCGTTCAGCACGGTGTTGCCCGCGGCGATGGGCGGCCAAGGAACGCTGATGTACAGCGTTTCGGCGACCTTGCCGATGGGGCTGTCGTTTGACGCGGCCACGCGGACGATTTCGGGCACGCCGACGTTGGCGGGCATGGCCACGGTCGTCTATATGGTGCTCGATAGCGATGGCGACAGCGGCGCAAAGACCTTCACCATCACGGTGGGTGAAGCCGCGTCGGCGACGGTCGGTGTCGCGAGTGTGATGGCTTCGCAATCGGCGGTGCGCGAAAACGGCGACACGGCTGAAATCCGAGTTACGGCGACCTTGTCGGGCGCGGCTCCGGCGGCTGAGACGGTCCGTTTCACGATTGTGCCGCCGACCAGCGGCGCGGCGGCCACCCGCGACGTGGATTATACCGCGACATTAGCGGGGACGATCACCATTGCGGCCGGGGAGACGATGGGTTGGACGACGCTTTTCCTGTCGCCGATTGACAACGCTTCGGCGGATGGTCATAAGCACTTGGGTATTCGGGCGGCGGCTTCAGGCGGCTGGGGGCAGGTGGACCTGCGCATTTCCGACGACGAGACGCCAAGCACGTCTCTGGTGCTGTCGGTGACGCCGAGCGCGCTCAGCGAGTCGGCGGAATTGACGGAAGTGATGATCATGGCCGCGCTGGACGGCAAGCCGTTGGCCGAGAACGCGACGGTCTCCGTCTCGATTGACGAGGCTTCGAGTGCCGCGCGCGATTTGGACTACTCGGCGCTGTTCAATCCGACCATTACCATTGCCGCCGGTTCGATTATGGGTTCGACGCGCCTGCTGATCGATCCGGTCTCCGACGGTATGGCCGAAGGCGACGAGACGGTGGTGCTCAACGCGATGCTTCCCGGCTTGACGGCGGGTTCAGCGACGCTGGTGCTGACGGACACAGACAGCGGGATGATGGACGATAATGACGGCGATAGGGAGATGATGATCCCCTTGTCTTTCGTCGAGGGCACTTCGATCGACGCACATGCCTATACGGCGGGCACGGCGATTACGCCGTTGGTGTTGCCGGTGGCGTTGGGCGGCGAAGGCTCCATCACGTATAGCGTGTCGGGTTTGCCAGCGGGGCTGTCGTTTGACGCGGCGACCCGGACGATTTCGGGGACGCCGGAAGCGGCGACCGATGGGGCCGTTGAGGTCACCTACACGGCCATGGCTGGCGCCGAAAGCGTCTCGCTGATGTTCGCGATTACCATCAACGCGATGCTGGACTTTGGCGACCTGAGTTCGTTGTTCGGTCTCAACAGCGGTGCCGGCAAAGCCAATCCGGCCGACTCGCACACCGACAACATGATTCAATTCACCGTCGGTGTGCCGGCAAACCTGACGCTGCCGGCGGTCTCCGGGGGCACTCCACCGCTGACGTATAGCGTGTCGGGGCTGCCAGCGGGGCTGTCGTTTGACGCGGCGACCCGGACGATTTCCGGGACGCCGACGACGATGGGCGAGACGGTCGCGACCTACACGGTCATGGATGCCAGCGGCGCGAGTCAGTCGCTGCCGTTGAGCATGGCGGTGGTGGAGCCGCCGCTGTCGGCACCGACCAACCTGGTCGCCGAAGACTACAAAGGTGCAGACGGCCAAGGCGACCAAGGCGGTTTCGTGATGCTGTCTTGGGAGTTGTCGGCGGATCATAAGTCGCTGGACGGCTATCGCATTTTCCGTGCGTTGCCGGTGCTGGAAAATGAGATGGTGCCGTGGGCGCGGGTGGATGCCGTGCCTGGGGTGGCGATGGGCCGCGCCATCGTGGCGACGCTGGACAACGTCTCGACGCGCTGGGGCATTGCCGCCGAGCGCGGGGGTCGCACCACGCATCATGCGGCCAAAGCCGTGTTCGTCGAGGCCGACGACCTGACCGCGCCTTACGCGCAGATGGCGGCGACGCTGCAAGCCAGCCGCGCTGCCGCGCAGGAGGGTCCGGTGCTGGCGTCGTTGCTGCCGGAAGCATTGGCCTACGCTCGCGGCGTGGCTCCGAAGTTGAATGTCGTCAGTAGTGTGCTGAGTTCGTCGATCACTTGGACGGCCGAGGCTGTGCGGGCGACTGACGACATCGCGCCGTTGGCCGTGTCGGCACTACAGGTGTTGGATGCGCCGGACGATCAGGGTGGTCGCATCGCGCTGACGTGGACGCTGTCGCCGTCGGATCAGGTGCTGCAAGGGGTCGTGGCTGGCGCCTTGGGCCCGGCACCGGTCGAGCCGGTCGTCGGCGTACACGGCTACCGCATCTATCGCCGCGCCGTCGGCGAAGAAGCGTTTTCCGTGGTCGCCGAGGTGGCGTCCGGGGTCGCGTCCTTCGTCGATGAGACGGCGCAGCATGGGGTGCATTACACCTATCAGGTGCGGCCTTTCGATTGGGACAACGAGACCGATTCGGTTGAGCATACCGCATTGGCCGTGCGCAACCGGGTGGCCGATAGCCAAGGGCAGGCTCTGTTGGGGCTGTTCGGAGCCGACGCACGCATTGGGTTCGACGACTTCTTCGTGTTGGCGGACCGCTTCGGCTTGACGGCCGGTGACGCCGGGTTTGATCCGGCGTTTGACCTGGCGCCGAATGGGACGATTGACTTCGACGACTTCTTCGTGTTGGCCGACCATTTCGGTCGCAGCATGGCCGTGGCGGGCAAGCCGGTGCCGCTGCTAGCCGGGCTGAATGCGGAGGCGCGACTGTATCTGGACGCGCCGACAGCCCTGCCGAGCGTAGGAGAAGAGTTCGTCGTTAATGTGCGACTGGCCGATTTCGTGGCGGTCAAGGGCTACGGCTTGCAAGTAGCCTATGACGCCGACCAGCTAACCTTCGTCGAAGTGCGGACCGATCAGCCGCTGGGCGGGAGCGCGTTCGCTACGCCGCAGGTGCTGGCCGACCAAGCGGGCGTGTTGACGGTAGCCGCCCACGGCGACGTCGTTTCGGATGGCGAGCTGATGCTGCGCTTGGTCTTCCGGCCGACGACCGAGATCGAGCACACGACCCTCGAAATCACCGACAGCCAGACGTATGACCGGGCGTTGGGCTTCAACCGCTTGGCATTGCCCGCGCCGGTTTCGGTGCAGACGCGCCCGGCCGTGTTTTCGCTGGCAGCCAACTATCCGAACCCGTTCAATCCGCAGACGACGATTCAGTATGCGTTGCCGCAAGCGGCGGACGTGGGGCTGACCGTATATAACGTGTTGGGTCAGCCGGTGCGGACGCTGGTTGCCGAGCATCAGGCGGCGGGTCGTTACGCGGTGGAATGGGACGCGACCAACGATAGCGGCCAGAGCGTGTCGTCCGGGATGTACTTCTACCGCTTGCAGGCGGGCGGTGATTTCCTCGACATCAAGAAGATGCTGCTGCTCAAGTAGCATACGCGACACCGCGCGTTACGGAAATGGGACCCCGATGTTCTGGGGTCCCATTTTCTTATGAACGTCAGATCGCCAGCTTACGGACCGCTTGCAGGTCGGCGAAGCGTTTGTCGACATCAAGAAGATGCTGCTGCTCAAGTAGCACCCGCGGCACCGCGAGTTACGGAAATGGGACCTCAGTTTTCGGTTTGAGGTCCCATTTTCTTTATGAACGTCAACTCGCCCGCCTACGGCCCGCTTGCAAGCGGGCGGTGATTTCCTCGCCGTCCAGAAGATGTTGCTGCTCAAGTAGCCCCCACTACACCGCAAGTTGCGGAAATGGGACCTCAGTTTTCGGTTTGAGGTCCCATGTCCTTTTTTGGCCGCGGCTCGTCGCGTCAGGCGGCGTTATTGGTGCTTGATTATGAAAATCAAGGTTTTATTTTTTTCTTCCTGCCGCGATGCCGTCGGCCACAGAAGCTGTGAGTGGGAGATCGCCGAAGCTTGCAGCGCGAACTCGTGGCCGCGTATCCGCAACTGGCCGCGGTGCAGCAGGTGTTGTCGATTGCGGTCAACTCCGAGTACGCGGGGAGCCAGACCGCGTTACAAGCCGGGGACGAAGTAGTGCTTATTCCGCCGGTCAGTGGGGCTCCGGTAGTGGGTCTCTTTGAAATTCTAGCCCTTTATTGAAGAGACAAAACGTCTTCAAAGGTTCAAAGCAACGATGCAACGACCCAACATCCTCATCCTCTACACCGATCAGCAACGGTGGGACGCCCTCGGCGTCAACGGCAACTCCGAAATCCGCACACCGCACTTGGACCGGCTCGCGGCTACCGGAGTAAATTTCGACCACTGCTTTGTGCAGAACCCGGTTTGCATGCCCAGCCGCGTGAGCTTTCTCACCGGGCAGTATCCATCCACGCTAGGGCTTTCGCACATGGGTGTGCCCGTGCCCGAGGATGCGCCGACTTTGCCACGCTTGCTGCACAACTACGGCTATTGCAGCGGCCAGATTGGCAAGCTGCACTTTCTGCCGCACGCCAACCGCGACCACCGCGAGCCCCATCCCGACTACGGCTTCGACCACTTGGAGATTTCGGACGAACCGGGTTCCTACCACGATGCCTACCGGGCTTGGGTGGCGGCGCAGGCTCCTGAACAACTCGACTTCGTCAGCCTCGGCGAAGCACCCAGTGCAATCGAGTGGAAGCGGATTATGAACGTCCGCGACGGGATCGCGCATCCAGCCGAGCGCTTTGTCAAGCGCGCCTTGGCCAACCGCTGCCGCAGCGACCTGACCCACACGGCGTTTGTCGCCGAGCAGACCATGGAGTTTTTGACGCGCCATAGAGACGGCCCTTTTCTCTGCATCGCTGGTTTCTATTCGCCGCACAATCCGTGGGTGGCCCCCGAGGAGTTTCTCGATCTCTACGATCCAACCGCTCTGACGTTGCCGCCCTTCCCGCCCGCTCTCGATGCTCGTCGAGGCCCGCAGCACTTTTCCGACGACGAGTTGCGCTCCGCGCACCACGGCTATTACGCCATGGTGTCCGAAGTCGATCACCACGTCGGCCGCATTCTCGATCGGCTCGACGCCCTGGGCATTGCGGACAACACCATCGTCGTTTTCACGTCCGACCACGGCGAGTGGCTCGGCGAACATCTGCGCTATGGCAAGGGCTACCCCGGGCACGACGCGGTCACGCGAGTACCCCTGTTGATGCGCTGGCCCGGTGGCTCGTCAGCAGGTGGGCACTGCTCCCGCGTCGTCGAGGCATTAGACGTGGTGCCTACCCTGCTGGACGCCGCCGCAATTCAGCGGCCAGCGGCATTGCAAGGCTGTTCCCTGCTGGCAGACTTGCGCGGCGAGGAAGCCGACGGCCGCGGCTGCGCCATCACGGAAATGACCCAACCTGATCGACACTGGAAAACGCTGCGCATGGAGGGGTTGCGCTACGTGGTGGATGCCAGCGGAGCGGAGGCCCTCTTCGACTTGGAGCGCGACCCGCTGGCCTACGAGGATGTGGCGGGCGAAAGCGAATACGCCGACCGGTTGCAGGCGGTGCGCAAGCGGCTGCTAGAGCGGCTGCTAGAGCGCGAGCGTCCGCTGCCGCGACAGTGGACGTACTGAGCTTGGTCTTGTTGCCAAAGTGCGGGAATGAATCGCGGCGATAGCGTGTCTAATTAGCCGCAGTGTCCCGCAAAAACCTTACAAGGAGAATCGAGATGTGCATTCGCAAGAAGGCCGTATGGATCGTCGCCATTTGTTTGGCGAGCACCGTGGCACTCGAAGCCCAGCGAGGAGACAGGCGTGGTGGCATGGGCGGTGGCGCGACCCCGGAGCAGGTTTTTGTTCTACTGGCCTTTGAAGAGAAGTTCGAAGTGAACGACAAGCAGCTACTGGCACTGCGGGCGGTGCTCGGGCCTCTATACGTGGAGCAACGGCAGATGATGGCGGCAATGTTCAGCGGCCGCGGCGGCGAGACCGACTTTCGGGCGATGCGCGAGAAAATGCGCGATCAGCAGAGCAAAATGCGCGAGCAAGTCATGGCCGCGCTCGCCACGGTGTTAAGTGCCGAGCAGGTCGAAGCCTTAAAAGGGCACCTACAGCAGCAGAGGGCGAGCCAGCGCGGTGGGCCGCAGTCCGGTGGCGGTCCGGGCGGCGGTGGGTTTTAGCTCACAGCTTCTTCACGACGTCTCCAACCTGTATCGCGCCCGGGCGAATGACCTTGGCGTTGACGCCGCGCAGTTGAAGCTGTTTGCCCACTGGAGAACTGATGAATTTCAGGGCGTCTAACCCAAAGCGCGCGGCATATTTTTTACAGCCAGTGTGGGGCGGCTCGGTGATTTGGATCACGGTCGCCCCTAGGGACAGACGAGTCCCGGGCGGCGCGTTATCCACGCTTAGGTCGAAGTCGATGTATAGCTGATCTCCGGCTAGGGGCCAATGCCGCTTATCTTGGGCCACTAGGGCCATCAAGCGGGCATTAGTCACCGTGAGTTGCATGTCTGGGTGCGCCGACCCATCGGCGGTTTGCGAACTGCCGCGCTGCTTCCAATTGTCGCCTACCAGCCCTTCGACCGGATCGAGTTCCCCCACGTCTAAGACTTCACGCGCCTCCGTCTGTGGCCGTCGCACGATCAGCTCCAATACGCCGACGGCTTGGGGCGACTGACGGATGTCGTCCAGCCCGGCGGTTAGCGTTGCTAGGGAAAGGTGTTTTATCTCGGACAAAATTGACCTCCTGAATGCGTTGTCAGTGTCGGCATTTTTCACCGCGGCACTTCGTAGGACCCTTCAATTCCCCTAGCGGAGAAGAGGACTTGCCAGAGTTGATTCGCCCGGGCGCGGAAGGAGCCGGCCGAAGACAGCAAGTAGAACGTCCACATCCGGTAGAAGGGCTCGCCGTAGTGGGCTTTGAGCTCGCTCCAAGCCGCGTTGAAGTTGGCATACCAAGCCATCAGCGTCCGGTCGTAATGCTGGCCAAAGGCGTGCCAGTCCTCCAAGACGAAGTGCCCCTCAGCGGCCGTGGTTATCTGCTTAGCCGAAGGCAGCATAGAGTTGGGGAAAATATAGCGTTCAATCCACGGATCGCTATTGGTCGCCGAGGTGCTGCGGCCTATGGTGTGCAGTAAAAAGCGCCCATCTGGTGCGAGGCAGTGCTTGACCGTTTGCATAAAGGTTGGATAGTTCTTGACGCCCACGTGCTCGAACATGCCGATCGACAAGATGCGGTCAAAGTGCTCGTCTAAGGCGCGGTAGTCCTGCAAGCGAATCTCTACCGACAGCCCGCGACACATCTCCTCGGCCAGTTTTGCCTGCTCTTTGGAGATCGTGACGCCCACCCCTTTGACGCCGTAGCGCTGGACTGCAAACCGCAGGGTGCCGCCCCAGCCGCAGCCGATGTCGAGCAGGGTCATCCCCGGCTCCAGCCCCAGCTTGCGGCAGCACAAATCGAGCTTGGCCTCTTGGGCCTCATCTAAGTTGGCGGCATTGCGCCAATACCCGCAGCTATAGATCATGCGCTGGTCGAGCATCGCCCGGTACAGGTCGTTGCCGATATCGTAGTGGTGCTGGCCGACCTGGAAGGAGCGGGCAGGCGTTTGCAGGTTGAGTAGCCGTGCCTTCAGATAGGGCAAAAGCAGATGCCGGCCGCGCGACTTTAGGTCCAGTCGGGTGCGCAAGAGCCGCGCGCAAAGTTCGTCTAGCTGCGGACAGTCCCACCACCCTTCCACGTACGACTCGCCGACACCCAGCGATCCGCGACCCAATACGTGCGCGAAAAAGCGGTCGTCGTGGACAGCTATGTCCCAGGGCCGGTCTCCACCGATATGCACGTCGGCCTCTTTGAGCAGTGCTTCTATGCGACGATAGGCATTCATGGCGATTTTTCTAGCGTCGTCTGTTTGTGAGAATTGGTAGCGCATATTATGCGCAACGAGTAGGCCGAAAACAACCCCGCGCTAGTGAGCAAGCGGGCGAGATGTAAGTGAATCCCGCGCTTGACAGTGCGCCGCATCTCGCTGCAACTTTCAGCGCGACGCAGGAGATTTGAATCATCGCTTTGTTGGCAAAAGTAAGGCAAGGAACGCATGGCTAGGGATCGCAAACCCAACTTTCTGTGGATTTCATTTGAAGATACTAACCCTCGGTACGGATGCTACGGCGATCCAGTGGCGCGCACGCCCACGTTGGATCGGCTCGCTGCCGAGGGCTGCCGCTGGACGCGCTGCTTCTCCACCGCTGGCGTCTGCGCCCCGGCCCGGTCTGCGATCATCACCGGTATGTACGCGATCTCGATCGGCACTCATCACATGCGCACGACGCACGCCAATCGCGCTACACCGGAAATGCCCACGCCGTATTCGGCCGTTGTGCCGCACTACGTAAAGTGCTTCACGGAGTACCTGCGGGCGGCTGGGTATTATTGCTCCAACAACGCCAAGACCGATTATCAGTTTACCCCCCCGCTGACAGCTTGGGACGCGCTCGGTCCGCACGCTCACTGGCGCGACCGTCCCGATCCAGACCAGCCGTTTTTTGCGGTCTTCAACCCCACTCGCACTCACGAAAGCGGCATGTGGCCCGAGAAATGTCCCAATCCAGCGTTCGACCCGGATGCCATTCCGCTGCCGCCCTATTTCCCCGATACCCCCGTAGTGCGCCAAGCCATGGCGCGGATGTACACGCACATTGAGCACAGCGACCAAGAGTTGGCCCAGTTGCTACAACAGCTCGACGAAGACGGCTTGTCCGAGAATACGTACGTCTTTCACTGGAGCGATCACGGCCCGCTGCCGCGCGGCAAACGCTGGCCGTACGACGCGGGCATTCACGTGCCCCTGATCGTCCGCGGCCCCGGTATGGAAGCCGGGCAGGTCTGTGAGGACTTGGTAAGCACCGTTGATCTAGGCCCTACGATGCTCTCGCTCGCGGGGCTTGACGTGCTCGCCCACATGCAGGGCTGCGCGTTTTTGGGCCCCCAAGCCCAATCGCCGCGGGAGTACATCTATGCGAGTCGCGACCGGCACGACGAGGCGTACGACATGGTGCGGGCCGTGCGCGACCGCCGCTTTAAGTACATCCGCAATTATCGGCCAGAGCTCCCCTACTTGGCGTGGATCCCCTATCGCAATCGGCATCCCATTGTGCAGGAAATGTGGCGCTTGCACTTGGCCGACGAGTTGGATGAGGCGCAATCGGCCATGTTCCGCTATCCGAGGCCGGTTGAAGAGCTGTACGACACCGAAGCCGATCCGCACGAGATCAACAACTTGGCGGCCAATCCCCAGTACCAGCCAGAGCGGGAGCGCCTGTGCAGAGCCTTGGACGAATGGCTGCGAGAAGTGGGCGACATGGGCCGCATGACGGAAAGCGAAATGATGCGGCAGTGGTATCCCAATGGCCAACAGCCGCAGACAGCCCCGCCGGTGTGCGTGCCCATCTGCGGCGACAGCTTTGGGACTGAGCCGACGCTGGAAGGCGGTACATTCCGGGGGCCGTTGCTGGTACAACTCCACTGCGCCACTCAGGGTGCTTCCATGGCGTACGCCGTGGACGACGATCCGCATTGGAACCTCTACACCGAGCCACTGTGCATGGAAGCTGGGACGACCACCTTGCGGGCCAGGGCGATCCGCATTGGATACGAAGAGAGCCAAGAGACCTGTGCGACCTTCGTCGTAGAGTGAAGTTTGCGGATATGACGCGACGATTCCAAGCCGACGCGCTGGAGCGTTTCGAGAAAGGATTCCCTCGTGAAAACAGTAGTTTTCGGTGCCGCCGGTTGGCTGGGCCGCGCCATCTTGCAAAACTTGGCTGGCAAACGCGCCATCCGCGCTTTTGACTACGGTCCCCGAGCTTGGGAGGCGTATCGCGACATAGACGGCGATTGGAGTGGTGGCGAAGTGGTCCACGGCGATATAGCCGATTACCTCGCGGTGGAGCAAGCCATCAGCGGCGCGGATGGCGTCATTCACACCGCGGTTTACTTTGTCGGCGATCCCAACGACGACAAACCCTTCCTCATCAATCTCAAGGGCCTGTGGAACGTCCTGCAAGCGGCGCAAGATCTGGGCGTCCGCAAAGTAGTTCACATCGGCTCGTGCCAGACCGTGCATCCCGAGGGAATTTTCTTTTCCTCGGAAGTGCGGCGGCCCGACGGCAGCTTGTACGCGGTGTGCAAGCGACTACAGGAGGAAATATGCCGCCAGTTCCACGAAGCCTTTGGGTTGCCGATCGTAGTCTTGCGGCCCGACTACATCGTGGATTCGCGTTTGGGGATTGGCAAAAGCCGGGAACCACTGCAGAACATCCGCAACGGCTTGGTCTGTCGCCACGATTTGGCCGAAGCCTGCCGACTGGCCTTAGAAAGGGACGAGGTCGAGTTTGACGTATTGCACGTGGTCGGCATGCCTGAAGCCGACGCTACCTGCAATACGGCGCGGGGCCGAGAAGTGCTGGGTTTGGAGTACAAGGGGAACTTGGATCAGTACCGGTGAGTTTGCCGAGGATATTGCGACGAAAGGTAGTGCGTCAGTTTGAAGTCTATTGCCGCGTGGAAGGGAGCTACCTTTTGCGGGTCAGACTGGAGGAATTCCCCGCAGTTTTCGCATCCCACAACAAAACATCCAACGAGCTTTCGGATGAATGAAGAAACAGGAAGTGCGATCGTTTTTCGGATTACTTCAACGGGCCGTCGAGCGGTTCCTAGATCGGGCGTTTTCCGCGGGCGAGACTCCATTGCTACTAGGTTCTTTTTTTAACTCAAAAAACAATAAGAACAATTTTAAAAACGCTTCTAAGGCCCTAGACGAGCTGCTCAAAGAGCATTATGAGGTCGCTGTCGCCCGCGGAGTCGAGCGAATAGGGCCCCGACGGAAACGCTATGCGCGGGAATGAATCGCGGCGATAGCGTGTCTAATTAGCCGTAGCGTGGGCTGCTACGACGCCAACGACGCCATGCACGAAGTCCTTGAAACGGCATCAACCACGGAATTGGGAGAACTTCAATGAATAAACGCGCTTGCATACTCTTGTCGCTGTTGATAGCACTCTCGGCGTTTGCCGACGATGTCGATTGGCCGTACTACGGATCCGATCGGGGCGGCACCCGCTACACCCCCGCCGACCAGATCAACCGCGACAATTTCGATCAGTTGCGCGTGGTTTGGCGCTACCGGCCCCGGGACGTGCAGATCTACGAGACCGCGAGAGCTAACCGAAGCCGAGAACGGGGTCGCGGTCGGCGCGGCGGGCTCCGCTTCGACAACAACCGGGGTACGCCACTCGCCGTCAATGGTGTGCTCTACTATGGCTCGCCATACAACGTCCTCTCGGCTGTCGACGGCCAAAGCGGCGAGGAACTTTGGGCGTTCGACCCGGAGGCTTGGCGGACCGGTTCTACTTTCTTGGGCAATTCGCGCGGGGTGAGCTATTGGACCGATGGCGAGGTCGAGCGGGTGTTTTTGGCGACATCAACCGCCTATCTGTATTCCATCGACGCGAAGACCGGCCGGCCCGATCCGAATTTTGGCGAAGATGGGCGCGTTGATTTGGGGAGCCTGCTGCGTCGCCCGCTGAGTGAAGAGGAGCGCAGGGGCTACGGGGTTACGGCTCCGCCCGTAGTCTGTCGCAACGTGGTCGCCGTTGGCTCGGCGATCATGGATGTGCGCTTCAGGCCGCCGCCCGAGTACGTCCCCCCTGGCGACGTGCAGGCTTTTGACGTGCGCACCGGCGAAAAGGTGTGGGAGTTCCACACGATCCCGCAGGCGGGCGAAGACGGCAACGAGACGTGGGAAAACGAGGCGTGGAAAACCTACGGCGCGGCCAACGTCTGGGCGACGATGACGGCCGACGAGGAATTGGGCTATTTCTACCTGCCGGTGAGCACGGCCAGCCACGACTACTACGGCGGCGAGCGGCCCGGCGACAACCTGTTCAGCGAGTCGGTCGTCTGCCTGCAAGCCGAGACCGGCGAGCGGGTGTGGCACTATCAATTGGTCCATCACGGCCTGTGGGACTACGACCCGGCGGCCGCTCCCCTGCTGTTGGACGTGGTCGTCGATGGCCAGCCGCGCCAGATTGTCGCGCAGCTTACGAAGCAGGCGTTTTGCTTTGTCTTTGACCGGGTGACCGGCGCGCCGATCTGGCCGATTGAGGAAAAGCCGGTGCCGCAGTCGCAAGTGATAGGCGAAAAGACTTCGCCGACGCAGCCTTTTCCGACCCGGCCGGCTCCCTTTGAACGCCAAGGTCTGACGGAAGACGATCTGATTGATTTCACGCCGGCGTTGCGCGAGGAAGCCCAGGCCATGCTCGCCCGGTACGACTACGGCCCGCTGTACACGCCGCCGACGGAAAAAGGCGTTTTGTCGGTTCCCGGCCAAGTCGGCGGTGCCGACTGGGCCGGGGGTGCGGCGGATCCGCGCACGGGCGTGCTCTACGTGCCGTCGCACATGATCATCACCAACGTGGAGCTACGGCCAGTGCGCGACCTGGAGGCTTATTCGGCGTTTTCTGCCAGTGCTGGTCGGCAGATCCTCGGCCCGCGTGGTTTGCCGCTGGTCAAGCCGCCGTATGGCAGCATCACCGCCATTGACCTCAACAGCGGCGAGCATCTGTGGCGGACGGCCGTGGGCAAGGGGCCGGTCGATCACCCGGCGCTCAAGGGCCTCGACCTGCCGGATATGGGCTGGAGCAACCGCACCTTCGTCTTGGCCACGCCCAATCTGCTTTTAGCTACTTCTGAGGATCCGCACGGCTTGGCGGACGCGGGCGAGGATTACTTCGTCGATCGCGATGCGTATCTGCGCGCGTACGATTTGGCGTCGGGCGAGGAGATGGGGCGCGTCGAATTGCCCCGCAATGCCTATGGTGCGCCGATGAGCTATACGGCTGGCGGTCGCCAATACGTGGTCGTGCCGGTGGGGCGCTCCGGGCGTCCGCCCGAGCTGGTGGCGTTGGCCATTCCGCACGAGGGCGAAGAACTACCGCCCCAAGGCCGCGACCGCAGCGACGCCGACCACAAAGCCTTTTACGAGGCCGTAGAAGCCCTTGATGCTGGAGACAGCGAGAGGCTCCAGCAACTGCTCGCCGAGTACCCCGAGCTATCGATGGCGCGCGGCTATTTCGACAAATACTACGAATACCCGGACTTTCGCGGGGCCACGCTCTTGCACCACCTCGCTGGCGAGCCGCAACGAGTGCCGCTGCCCGAAAACGCGGTTGAACTAGCCGCGGCCCTGATCTCAGCCGGTGCCGACCCCAACGCCGCCACGTACGATTCGATCAGCGTACTGGAGATGTTCATAGAAAGCGATCCGCTTGAATGGACCGAGAGCAAGCCAGAAATGATCCGGCTCCTAGTGACCAACGGCGTGGATGTGAACCGCAATCGAGGCCAGATCTTATGGAACGCACTTAGGGAGCGGAATCTAGCATTGGCGCGCATGTTGGTCGCCGAGGGGGCGGCCGTAGATTTGCGCTTTGCCGCTGCGGTCAACCGCGTCGACCTGATGGCCGAGTTCTTCGACTCCGATGGCCAGCTAAAAGAGGGAGTCAGCCATCTGTACCATCCCGACCCGGATACCGTGCTCACCGCCGAGCAGATCGCGGTGGAAGCGCTCAATTTTGCGGCCTATTGCGGCGCGTTGGAAGCGGCGGAGTTTTTGCTGGATCGCGGCGCAGATGCCAACGGATATGCCAGTGGGTTTAGTCGGTTTGACCGCGGTAGTACGCCCCTGCACAAAACCGTCATGGCCGATCAGCTAGCGATCGCCGAGTTGCTCTTGGCGCGGGGTGCTGATCCTCTGTTGGGAGATCGGCGTTTTGACGTTCCGCCTTATGGGTGGGCCAATTTTATAAATACCTCTGAGGCCCTCGAAAAGTTGCTCAGGGAACACTATGAAGCCGCCGCCGGGGAGACGGACGCAGACTCCAGTGCCGCTCCTCCGTGGATGCGCCGGAGGAACCGCGAGGGGGCGCGATAAAAACGCACGGACCCTTTTCGGAAATCACCGACATCCCGTAAAAATTTTGACGCGACAGGTCTAGGCTCAGTCGAGATTAGCTTCGACGATTTCGGCGTGAACCTGAAAAACATGGCGGTCGGCTGGATCGACGATTACCCGCAGCCAGTGGATTTCGGGCGTGCCAAAGGGTTCGATGCGCGTGAAGCGCACCAAGCGTTGGCCCGTGGCCGCTTGGCGCAGTGGCTTGTCGACGCGGAAATAGTGGGAGTCGCCGTGGGCTAGGGCTACCGGCTTGTTAAAGCGGACCACTTCTTGCTCTAGGGCCTGCAAAAAAGCCGCGTACGGCCCGTCTGGTTCGTTTTCTCGCTCCTCAAAGCGCGGATTGGCGTGGACGATGAGGAAGACCGCGGAATGGTCTTGTTCTACGGCTTGGGCGAATGTTTCGCGCATTGAGGCAAGGGCGGCAGCGGTGCGGCGTTTGACCTCGTCGTCGTCGGCTTGGGTGCGACCGTCAAACGCGGCGGTGCCGTTGCGACTGCCGACAATGTGCAGCACGGCAAAGCTCGTCCGCCCGTGGGTCCAGCGCACGTGCTCGGGGAAGGGCCCGCCTTGGGTGCCGACGCGCATGGGTTGCTGGCCTAGAGTCCAACCCGGACGCGAAAAAAAGAGTGCCCGCACGTGCGCTAGCCGGTCCAACGGCTGGTATCCACTCCGGTGACAGTCGGTCCAATCGTTGTCGCCCGGAGCCAGAATGAAAGGGCGTACAAACTGCTGGAACCACTCGAAGCGGCTCTGTAGCAGGCCATCGCTACAAGGGCTGCTGCCGCCCTTGATATCGCCCACGTGGACGACCCACTCCAAGCCCTCAGCCCGGTTAATGTCCTCGACGAGCCGACCAAAGCGAACGCTGTCGGTTGGAGAGTATGGCATATCCCCAATCAGGGCGAAGGCAAAGGGATCATCGGCGGATGGATTTTGGGCACTAGCGGCGCATAGCAACGCGACGATTAGAGATAGACTCACAAGATATCGGGCCATGATTCCTCCAGTTGGCAATGGGCCGGCCTATGTCGCTTTTCAACTCGCTCTCTCGTCGTGCCACGACGTACGATACGCGAGCGGAATCGGTCGGCACCTAGTCCATTTTTGCATAGCTCACAGACGACTTCGTCGTTCAATTCCAATCGAGAGCTAAACCCGTTGTTAGGCTAAAATCGCTTCCAGCCACTCCCTTGGGCGGATCGCCATCGCGCTGGAATGCCACGGACGTCGTCGAGGATAGCGCTTTGGTGACAGACACTTTCAAGACCACGTCCCACAAAACGCGATAGTCATCGAATTGCCGCACCGCGGGCTGCACGTAAGCCGTGCCCGCTAGCTGGGCTGCTTCGCCGACCTTGATGTCCGCCGACAAGTAGTTGCTCCAGCGGACAAGAGAGGTTTGAGCCGCATGGCGGTCTGTCGCGGTGAGTTCGTTTTGTTCGTGCTCAAACATCAACGACGAGCCTAGCCAAAAAGACGACTCACCCGGAGAGATGAGTGCCCAGCGGATGCCGCCGCCGACAAGGCCGCGAAAATCCAAGCGCCGGGATCGGTCATAATTAACTTGTCCGAAGGCTTCTCCATGCAGCCGTGCGCCCAGCGCTCGGACGTAGCGCAGATGCGCCAGTGCTTCATTGGAAAAGCGTTCCTTACCCTCCCAGCCGAGGTCGCCTGAGCTGATAAAAATGAACGTGTTCTCGCCGCGGCTGTAACTGAGGGAAAGCTCAGGGCCGCATTCGAACAACTCGACATTGCCGGCCCGCAACGTCAGGTCAATCGCCACGGAACCGAAAAAACCCGCTTGGTGGTCTTGGCGTAGGCTTTCGATATCGACTTGCGCCCACAGGGGATTGGCCAGCCAGACTAGGGCTGCTAGCAAGAAGCGACAAGGTGGGGTATTAAAGCACACGCTAAAAGGCGCGATGGGGTGCTTGCGAGAGAACGCGCAGCGCGTCATCCGGCGGCTTCTCATGGTAGCCCCCGCTCAGGAGCGACATCCACCGCGTAGTCAACGCCCGCCGAGCCAAAGCCGAAAAGCCCGAGAAATTCCGCACGATAGCTCTCGATGTCGGACAGTGCTTCGAGGTTGTCGGTGTTGACTTGCTCCCACAGCGCCGCGACTTCCCGCTGTACATCCTCGCGCATTTCGCGGTCGTCAATGCGGATGCGCCCCTCGTCGTCGGTAGAGTCGCCCGTATAGAGGCAACCGGCGAAGAGGCGGTGCATCTGCTCAATGCAGCTTTCGTGGCAACCCTTTTCCTTCATCACCTTGTACAGCAGTGAGATGTAGAGCGGCACGACGGGGATAGCGGCACTCGATTGGGTCACCATGGCCTTGTTGACGGAGATGTGGGCACTGCCGCTTCTCACTTGCAGAAATTCGTCGAGCGTCTTGGCCGTCTTTTCGAGGTGAGTTTTGGCTCGGCCGATGGTCCCGTCGCGATAGACCGGATGGGTGATTTCAGGGCCGATGTAGGTATAAGCGACCGTGCGCACGCCGTCGGCGAGTACGCCTGCTTCGTCGAGTGCTTCGATCCACATCTGCCAGTCCTCCCCGCCCATGACCGCGATGGTGTGGGCGATCTCGTCTGCGCTCGCCGGGTCAATGGCAATGTCGGAGACTTCGCCGGACTGGATGTTGACGGTCTTGTTGGTGTAGATGCCGCCGATGGGTTTGAGGACGGACCTGAAGTTTTCGCCGGTGCGCGGATGAATCCGCCGCGGCGAAGCTAAGCTGTAAACGACCAAATCGACTGCTTGCAGGTCCTCGCGGATGGCGGCGATGGTATCGGCCTTGATCTCGTCGGAGAAAGCGTCGCCGTTGATGCTGCGGGCGTAATGGTCGGCGTGATGCGCGGCCTGGTGAAAGGCTGCGCTATTGTACCACCCGGCCGTTGCCGTGCGGTTGCCGGACGCGGCCCGCTCGAAGAAGACTCCGAGCGTAACGGCCCCGGCGCCAAAGCAGGTGGCGATGCGCGACGCCAACCCGTAGCCGGTCGAAGCACCGACGACGAGGACTTTCTTAGGGCCGTCGAAGGGCGGTTGGCGTTTGACCCAGTCGATTTGGTCTTGGACGGCGCGGGCGCAGCCGTCGGGATGGGCCGTAGTGCAGATAAAGCCGCGAACTTTGGGTTGGATAATCATGGAATTTCCTTGGATTGAGTACGTTGTTGACTGATGCAGGACGATGCGTAGTGAATAAAGGCTCGCGCTGCGGTCGGGCGCAAATGGTCCGCTTGGCCGCCCTGTTTCGGCAGAATGTTTAATAACCGAGCAACGACCAGACTCAGCCATTCAAAGAAGGCAAACATGAATATAGGTCGGATCCGTCTTTTGCTCGTGCAGGTGCTTTGCGCGGCCCCAAGTGCAGCGCAAGTGCTCTTGGAAGATGTACCGCTCTGCGGGTACGGCGGCGCGGATCGACGAGCCGCCCGGCTCGCGGCCAAGCCCGAGGCACCGGGTTTGTGGGAGCGGGCGGGGGCGCGTAGCGGCCCCTACTCATGCGCTACTACGACCGCAAGGGACGGCTCTCGCGCACGATGCAGCTCGAAAAGATTGAAGAAATGGGGGAGCGACGAATCCCCACCCGGATTGTGATTGTTCCTGAGCGCGAGGGGGCCGCTATTTGCACGTGGATTTAGCTCGGCGCAGCTTGGAGCGCAACCGCAAGCGCACGGCTATGCCGACCAACACTTCGAGTCAGTAACCGGCCCGTTGATGGGGCACGGCGAAGAGTAAGTTGCTGCAAGCAAGGTTCTATTGCTAACAGATTTTGCACGGCCTCCCTATTCGGCTTTGTCTAACAGGGGCCTAAAGGCTTCGAGGCTGGTCACCTGTAGGGCCGCTCGGTGCAACTGTTTGAGTCGCGGCACCTCGTCGATGGCCCCTAAGCGGGCGACCAAGCCGCGCACGGCCTCCGGCTGAAAGCGCAGTTCCAACACTTCTTGGATGCTTTCGCGAATGCCTTGCTCAATGCCTTGCTCAAGTGCCTTTTCCGTGAAATACTGCACTACCGACGATTCGTACATAGTCGCCTCCGAGATGATGGTCATAATCGTTTCTAAGTTATACACCAACCCGCTCAAAATCGCAAGATCGGCCAGATAATTGGCCTTGACGGTCTCGGCCATGGGCACCTGTTGCGCCCGGCGGAGGCATTGGCGCAACCACGCCTCGGCATCCACCTTGGCCGGTCGCTGCATCAACGGCGCAAACGGCAGCAAGCCCGAATGTCCTCTATCGAGCGTCTGTTGGCCGTCTAGCTCACTCAGCCGAATCACTTGGTATTGCACCAGTACGCGGAAGCCGCGCCGCTCTTGGAGATAGTGTCCCGGATCGCGCCGGCCGGCGTCGGGACGCAGATAGATGACATTGGAATAGATTGGCAGGTCGTATTGCTCGATGCTGCGGCCGATATAGCCGGCCATGCGGCGGGGCATGGGTAGACTACTATCAGTCGTCTGAAACTCGTGATGGACCAACGCTTCCTCGTCGCCGACTTGCACGCGGATGAGGCTGTCGGCACGATGAGCTTCGACGGTGGGCTGTTCGGTGTCGATGACGTCGATCACCTTGATGTCGTCTTGGTGGAGGGCGAAGCGGGCGAAGTCGGCCGGGTAGGTGTGGATGAGATGTTTGGCGATGGTGTCAAATTCGGCCATGAGCGATGCCTTGGGTTGTGGGTGAGGTGGTATCCACAAATAGCAAAAACCGCGCCAAGGCGGCGGCTCAGCGGGGGGAAAGGGCTATGAGGTGCTGGAGTGTAGCGAAAAGGATACAGCCATGGGAGGTTGGGGACAAAAGTTGCGTAACGTCGGTTACTAACTGATGTTACGCAGTCGTTATATCCTGCCTTCGCACGGGCAGGCTCTGTGTCTTCTGAGGAATAGGTATGGCGATAATCACCGTCATTGGGCGCGGCCACTCGGGCACCCGCGCCATAGCACACACGCTCTATGCCAGCGGCGTTTTTATGGGCAACACGCTCAATCGCTCGGGCGACAAGGTGCCGCCGCATGCGCTCTACGCGGCCTGTCGGATCATGGCCAAGTACGTCCAGTGGAAGGGCGGCTTGGAGTGGGATTTCGACGATTTGCACGGCGCGAAGATCGACCCGGAATTCGAGGACTTGATCGGCGAATACCTGCGAGACGTTGCGTCCGACCGCTCGGAGCACAAGGGTTGGAAGTTGCCCGAGACGACGTTGATTTACCCGTGGATTGTGCGGATGTTTCCCGACATCCACTACATTCACTGGATCCGCGATCCGCGCGACAGCATCATCGGCGCTCACAAGACCGACGACTTGGCTGACTTCGGCATCGAGTACGACCGCACGGACGACGTCCGGCGGCGGCGGGCCATTTCGTGGAAATACCAATACGAGTTGATGAAAGCCACGCCCAAACCAAAGAAGTGGTTGTTGGTTCGGTTTGAGGATTTTGTGTTGAAGCAGGAGGAGGTGTTGCGGGAACTGGAGGAATTTTTGGGATTTGAGTTGGCCCGGATCGTGATACGGCCGGAGTCGCTGGGGCGGTGGAAAACGGACCGGGAGCAGCACATGTTCGACTTTTTCAGAGATGCCATGAACGAAAACGGATACGGAGAGATGCCATGAAAATCAGCTTTACAACATTGGGCTGTCCAGACTGGGACTTGGATACCATTTGCCGCCGGGGCCGCGAATACGGCTACGACGGCGTCGACTTCCGCGGGTTGCAGGAGACGATGGACGTCACCCGATTGCCGGCCTTTACCAGCGGAGCCGCCCAGACCCGCCGCCAGCTAGCAGACGCTGGCCTGGAGGTGTCGGGGATTAGCTCCAGCATCCGGGTCTGCGTGTCAGAGAAGCTGGAGGAAAACGTAGAGGAGGCGCGGCGCTCGATCCCGGTGGCCAATGCGTTGGGCTGCGGATCGATCCGAGTTTTTGGCGGCGGCGACTCCAAGACCTATTCCAAGGAGCAGCTAGCCGACATCGGGCGAGAGACAATGGAACAAATTCTCGAATTGGATGGTGCCTGCCAACTCAAGTGGCTTTTTGAGACTCACGACGAGTGGATCAAGGCGGTGGAGTGCAAGCTGCTGCTCGACCGCATTCCCAACGAGGCGTTCGGCGTACTCTGGGACATGGGCCATACGGCGCGGGTGGGCGAGGAGACGCCGGCGCAGACCTACGAGGCCGTGGGGCCGCGCATAGGTTATACCCACGTCAAAGACGCCGTCTATGATCCCGCGCACACCGAGGCGATGCGGGACGGTTGGCGCTACGTGCCGCCGGGCGCGGGCCAGTTGCCTTTAGCCGAGGCGATAGCCCTGCTCAAGCGGCATGGGTACGACGGCTGGATCATGTTCGAGCACGAGAAGCGCTGGCACCCCGCGCTAGCAGCTCCAGAGGAGATATTCCCGATTTTTTCGGCTTGGGTCAGGCCGTTGCTCGGCTAGTCGGCCCATGCAGCTACACTATCCCGAGATTGCCCTACACGTGCCGACTCTGCTCTTGCCGAGATCGGACATTCCCCTTGAAACGTGGTCGGTCATCGCCTGCGATCAGTACACCTCGCAGCCCGAGTACTGGGAGGAAGTGCGGCGGATGGTCGGGGCCGACCCTTCGACGCTACATCTAATTTTCCCCGAAGCCTACCTCGAATCGGTTTGCCGTCAGCAGGCCATTGCCGGCATTAATCAGCGGATGCAGGAGTACCTAAAAAGCGGTGTGCTGGTGGAGCAGCCGCCTGGACTTATGCTGGTGGAACGCGAGGTCGGGCGCGCTGCGCCGCGCAAGGGTTTGGTCGTCGCCTTGGACTTGGAGCAGTACGACTACCGCGCCCGAGCGCAAAAGCTAATCCGCCCGACCGAAGGCACAGACCAGAGTCGGCTGCCGCCGCGCATCCAAGTGCGGGAGCAGGCGTCGCTGGAAACGCCGCACATCATGGTGCTGATCGACGATCCGCAACAGACAGTGATTGAGCCGCTTGGCGCAAAAGACCTAAGACTGGCCTACGATTTCGAGCTGATGCTGGGAGGCGGTAGGCTTAGAGGGTGGCACGTCAACGATGAGGCGTTGATCAACGAAATTGCCGGGCATATCGCCCACCTTGCGTGTGGCGAGCCGCCGCTGATCTACGCGATGGGCGACGGCAACCATTCCTTTGCCACCGCCCGCGCCGCTTGGGAGCGGCTCAAGGCGAAGGCCGAGGACCAGCACCAGATAATGAATCACCCGGCGCGCTACGCCTTGGCCGAACTAGTCAACGTCCACGACGAGGGCTTGGAGTTTGCGCCCATCCATCGGGTAGTTTTTGGCGTAGATGCGGTCGATTTATGGCGGGCTATGGAGACGGATTGCGCCGGGAACGGATTTAGTCGTCGGGCCTTTGCGGGCCACGACCGGTGGGAAGCGGCCGGCGGCTCGGGGCATCACATTCCCTATATAAGCGGAACCGAGCGCGGCCTACTGAGCATGGCCGAGCCGAGCTTCCAGCTTGAAGTAGCGTCGCTGCAGGCCTTTTTGGATCGCTATCTCGACGCGCATCCCCGCGCTCGTCTCGACTACATTCACGGCGAGGACGCGCTAGAGCAATTGGCTGCGGAGCCGGACCGCATCGGCTTCTTGCTGCCGGCCATGGACAAGCGCGACTTGTTCAAGACGATCGTCGCCGACGGAGCCGCGCCGCGCAAGACGTTTTCGCTGGGCGAGGCTGTGGAGAAGCGCTACTACTTGGAGTGTCGGCGGCTGGTGTTGTGAAGACCTCTTGAAAGTCAAAAAACGCTTCTTTACCCTGATTGGAGGCAGCCATGAAACTCAACCGCCAGCGCGAAAACTGGAAGGCCGAGTGCGCGGAAGGCGATCCGCTTGGGGCGTCTGCAACTGTCGAGGTCGCCGCTCATCCATCAGGGAGTCGCCGAAGATCGCCAACGTCGCGTTTTGGGAAAGCACCCTTCATCGCCAGTTGGAAGGCCGCGTGATCCGACAATCCGCGCTTGCGCGATCAGCAATATGCAACTGGGAGAACAACAAAAATGAGCCAACTCAGCATCGGCGTCGCCGGACTTGGCCACGGCAGAACGCTGCTTGGTGCCAACCAGCCGGAAAACAGGGCCCTGCCGGTCCGCGTTACCGCCTTGTGCGACACGCAGCAGGACAAGCTCGAGGCGCTGGGCCGCGAGTTCGGGATTGACGCTCTCACCGCTGATTTCGACGAACTAGTCGCGCGCAGCGATCTCGATATCATCGGCATCTACACGCCCGGCCCGCTTCACGCTCCGCAGATTCTGACCGCGCTCGACGCGGGCAAGCACGTGATGGTCACCAAGTCGATGGTGTACACGATGGAAGAGATCGAGCAAATTGTGGAAGCTGTTGACCGGTCCGGCAAGGTGCTGCTCGTCACGCAGAGTCTGCGCGGCCGGTATGACTTCATCGAAGCGAAGCGCGCCTGCGACGCTGGAGAAATCGGCGAGCTCTTCATGGCCGAGTCTCGTTACGTTCACGACCTCCGCCCGGTCTACGACTACTCCCCTTGGCGCGTCGAAATGCCACAAGACCTGATCTTGGGTGGTGCCTGTCACCCCATTGACCTTCTGCGCTGGTTCATGGGCGACATCGACGAAGTCCACTGCTACGGGCTGCGCAGCGGCGTCGCACCGGACTATCCCAAGGAAGACAACTTCGTCATCAACGTGAAGTTTACATCCGGCAAGATCGGACGCATTGCGAACTTCCTCGGCATCGTACATCCGCACGATGTCCCAACGAACAGCCTGACCGTTTACGGAACTCGTGGCACCATTCGCAACGGCGTAAAGAGCCTCGATCCTACCGGCGACCTACCCTCGCGCAAGGTCGCAGTAGAATTCTCATCCATGCGGGGTCACGCTAGCGAAATGATCGTCATGCTGCGGCACATGGCAGATTGCGTCCTGAACGGCGCAAAGCCTTGGGTCGGCGTCCGAGACGGAGCTAGGGTCGTCGCCACAGGACTTGCGTGTTGGGACTCACTCAGATCGGGGATGCCGGAGAAGGTGCGGAATGACTTCTGACAACTACATTTGTCGGGCTGACTTATTATCTCAAACCCTAATTCGCAAAATCGGTCCTTACCTAACCCCATTCTGTGACTTGGCGACCTTTTCTATAGCAGGAAGTGTCGCTTGGGAAAAGCCGACGCAACGCGAGCAAACACGCGAGCAGAGCGGTATTCCGCTGACTGCCCGTTCCTTGGGAATCATAGCGATGCCGGGAAGATTGGCTGAGGGTTTGCCGGGCCAAGGCAGCCCACAGCTACCCTTCAAAAGCGAGTACGCGCAGCGGAATGGCGTCTGTTGCGGTCGCCGACAGCGGCTGGGCGAAAAGGTAGATGCGCGGTTGTCGCAGGTCGCCCAAGCGGTCTAGGCTCTCGATTAGGGGAATGCCGTGCGCGAAGAGCAGGTGGTGGTTGGGCAGGCTGCGGTCGCCGGGAATGTCTAGGCCGGGGGTGTCAATGCCGACCAGTTTGACGCCCGCCTCGACGAGCCAGCGCACGGCTTTTGTCGAAGGGTACGGCGGATAAGAACCAGCAGTAGCTCGTTGATCCCAATCAAAGCGAAAGAGTGCAATGTCGCCTGAGTGGACACCTCCGCCCGGCCCGGCGGCCCGTTGGAATTGCTCCGGCGAGAGCGGCTCGCCCAGCGGCGCATCGCTAAAGTCGAAGAGGATGGCCTCGCCAAAAAACCGCTCGACATCCAAGTCGGCAATGGCCGGGCCGTCTGGTACGGCGTGTAAAGGCCCTTCGACATGGGTGCCGGCGTGACTGCCCATTTCAATGCTAGTGGTGATATACCAGCGGTCGGTCGGCGGATTATCGACGGGTACGCGCGATGTGCGATAGTGGACGAGGCGACCCTCCGACAGCGCAAGGGGCCGCGAAAGATCCACCATGCGACTGTAGGCGAAGGAGGGAACCTTCACGCGATGGCCTTCTTGAGGGCGATGGCGGTCGCGCCGTCGTCGGCGTAGGCCGGCAGGTCGCCGCTCAGGGTTACGCGCCCGTCGTAGCCAGATGCGCGCAGCGCACGTAGGAAAAGTGCGTGGTCGGCCGGCGTGGTTTGCGGTCGGCCGCGCCCCGGCTCGGCCATGTGGGCGTGGATCAGATGGGGCCCGGCTTCTTTGAGCGCGTCGAAGGACTCGCCATTGAGCTTCATGTGGAAGAAGTCGGCCATCAGCTTGGCATGAGAGCGGTTGACATCGGCTATGAATTCGGTCGCTTCGGACACGGTGTTGAGCAGATTGGCGTCGGCGCGGTTATAAGGCTCGAGCGCGACCTTGACGCCGCGTGGCTCGCCCAGGTCGGCGCACAGGTGCAAGAAATCGGCGACCTGTTGGCGGGCTTTGTCGCGGTCGAAGCCGTCGGGCACCCAGCGCGAGCTACCGCTTCCGTAGCCGATGACCTCCACTCCGGCCCGCTGTAGGCGGTCGAAGACCCGGGTGACAAAAGTACGCAGCCGGTCCAAGCTGACGTCGGGGCCGACGACCATCAGCCCGCGCCCCTGCGGGTCGGGAATAAAGCCGCACATCGTCTTCATTTTTAGTGGGTGTTTTTTTAGCAGCGCTCGACACGCGCGCTCGATCTGTGGATCGTCGGCATCGACACCGAGCAGACCGGGAAAACCTTCGAGATAGTCGAAGTCCCAATCGGCCGATTCTTCAAGCTCTTGCAGATTGGCAACTAAGAGACCGATCTGCAAAATTACTTATTCCCAATCCAACTCATGCCTTCGCCGCGCACCAAAAAGGAGCGCTCGTCCCAATGGCCGGGCCGGGTGACGGGTATCCGGCCTTCCTCGACGGCGACGTCGAGCGGGTTGTCGCGGGTTTGCAGCGGCAGGGCCACGCGCTCGTGCAGCCTGGCCGATTCATAGACGCCCATCATGATTTCGGTGGCGGCCTTGCCGTGCTCGGCCTTGCCGTAGTAGTCCTCAAAATCGCCCTCGATCCAGCGGCAGATTCCGTAGGCTTGATCGACGAAGGCGTTGCCGTAGCCGCTGGCCTTGTCGGTGGGCGCAAAGTCTTGCCAGCCGCCGGAGGTGGCCGTCATGTAGCGCAGGCTGTTGTCGTTGACGACCATCATGCCGTCTTCGCCGTAGATGGTAGCACCCACTTGATAAATGTTGTTCATCTCGTTTTCGATCACGCCTTCGACCCCGTCGGGGTAGCCGATGATCCCCACACAGCGGTCCTCGACCCGGTGGCCAAAGACGAAGTGGTCCGTGTGGCGTTCGACCGATCCCATGACCCACTCGGCTTGCGGATCGCCGAGGGCGTAGAGCTGGAAGTCGATGCAGTGGGTGCCGGTGTTCATCATCCCGGCCTTGACCGCGGACCACAGCCGCTGGGGCTTGCCAATGGCTCCGGCGGCGATCATCCGCCGCGCCTCGCGCCAACAAGAGTAAAAGCGGCGCTGGTGACCGATGGCGAGCTTGACGTCGTTGCGCTCTGCGGCGATGACCATGGCCTCGGCCTCGCCCAAGGAGACGGCCATGGGCTTTTCGCAGAGCACGGCTTTGGGCCGACGAGCACAGGCGGCGATGGACATTTCTGCGTGCTGGGGATCCCAGGAGCAAACGCTGACGATGTCGAGATTTTCCACGTCGAGCATCTCGCGGTAGTCGAGATACTGCTTTGCGACGTTAAAATCCGCGGCGTAGCTGGCCAAGGCTTCGGGATGCGCGTCGGCAATGGCGGCGATTTCAGTGTGCTCGCACTCGGCCCAGCCGCAACCGTGCTCGCGGGCAATGCGGCCGGAGGCCATGACGCCAACGCGGTACTGGGCCGGCATAGCTACTTAGCGTCGCCTAAGTGCATCAGCGGCAGCGGTGAAGGGCTGTCGCCGTCGATGAAATAGACCTTGGCGGCCGGGTCCTTGGAAATGGCTTCGAGGGATTTGAGTGCTTGGAGCTTGACGTAGTTGGGATTGCGGCCGATGGCTTCGTTGATCTTAGAGATTTCGTATGCTTGGGCGTCGGCGAGCAGGCGGCGCTTTTCGGCTTCGGCCGCGGCGGCGTCCCGTTTGGCTTCGGCCTCGGCGACTAGTTGTTTTTGCTCGGTGGTAAAGCGCTCCAGCTCGGCTTTTTGCTTTTCGACTTCCTGCTCGCGCTCTTTTTTGGCCTCAATGGCCTTGGTGATAAAAGGCGGCAGCGAGATGTCGCGGATCAACACGGCCTCGACCTCGACTCCTTTGGGGCCGAGGTAATCCTTCAGCCCTTCGAGCAGGGCCGTCTGCAAAGTGGCTTGCGTGGCTTCCAAAAAGAAGTCCTCGGCGCGCCTGATGGTTTTGCCCTGCTCGCGGATGAGTGAGCGCAGCTTGGGTACGATGTGTACAGCGCGCACGGAGCTAATATCGCCCGTCTCCTTTAAGATGCGCGGCGTGTCAGCCGCTATGAGACGGTACTGAACGCTGACGTCGATCTTGGTCTGTAGCTGGTCTTGGCTGGGGACGTTGGAGGTTTCGGAGTGCGTCTTTTGGCGCACGTCGAAGAGGTGCCATTGGTAGAGCGGGTTGACCGGAATTTTTAAGCCCTCGGTGAAGTGGGTGGGCTGGACTTCGCCGAAAAGGGTGGCGACGGCGACGTGGCCGGCCGGAACGCTCTGATAGAAGCGCGGACTGACGAGAAATAGAATGAAGACAGCGGCGATGATGCCGAGGATGGACTTAGGGAGTTGGATCATGGGGGGCCTCCTTACGGGCTCGGACATTTTTACCTACCTTTGACGGGTGAGGAGTGATTAATAGCCTAGAAGGTAAATCCTCGACCCGAAAATGTCCATTAAAACACCCCAGAACCCATATTCTGCCATCGGGCGGGCACTGTGCTCCTGACCATAAGTACGGTCCATCAACCCGCCACGGACTTGGGCTATCTCCTGCACAAGCACCCAGACCGCACCCAAGCCTTTGAACTGCCTTTTGGGACGGCGCACGTCTTCTATCCAGAAGCCTCGGCTGAGCGATGCACGGCCGCGCTGCTCCTCGACGTAGAGCCAACCGCGCTCAAGCGTCGCTCGGCATCCCCCAACGTTGCGCTGGCGTCTTATGTCAACGACCGTCCGTACGCGGCCTCTTCTTTTACTAGCGTATCCATTGCCCGCGTGTTTACCTCGGCCTTGAACGGACAGTGCCGCGAACGGGCTGAGCTGGTAGGAGAAGCCCTGCCGCTACGGGTCGGCGTTAGCGTGCTGCCCTGTCGCGGCGGCGAGGACTTGTTGCGCGGTCTCTTTGAGCCGTTGGGATATGCAGTGGAAGCCAGAGGCTTCTTGCTCGACGAGCACTTTCCAGCGTGGGGAAACAGCCCCTATTACGAAGTCGAGCTAGCGGGTGTGCAGCCGTTAAAAGAAGTGCTGGCACATCTGTACGTGTTGATACCAGTGCTCGACGACGAGAAGCACTACTACGTGGGCGAGGAAGAGATCGACAAGCTGATGCGGCGGGGCGGAGAGTGGCTCACAGGTCACCCACTGCGCGACTTAGTCATCGAGCGCTACCTAAAGCATCAGCGAGGTCTGAAGCAGGTGGCGCTGTCGCGGCTTTTGGTAGAGGAAGCAGGCGAGGCCGAAGAAGAGGCTCTTGAAGCGGAACTGAGCTTGAACCAGCAGCGATTAGCCGCCGTGTTCGCGGAACTCAAGGCGAGCGGTGCCGGGCGGGTGCTGGACCTCGGCTGCGGAGAAGGAAGGCTGCTCGCGCAGTTAGCGGCGGAAGCGCAGTTTACCGAAGTGGCGGGAATGGACGTGTCGCCGCAAGCCTTGGCTCGCGCCCGCCAGCGGCTAGCGAGGTTGCCGCACGGCGAACAGGTCGCAGTATTTCAAGGCTCGCTGTCCTATCGCGACGCCCGATTGAGTGGGTACGACGCGGCGGCACTGGTGGAAGTCGTCGAGCATTTGGAGCCGCCGCAGTTACGGACCTGCGAGCGCGTTGTGTTCGAGTTTGCCCGTCCCGCTACGGTCGTGATAACCACCCCTAACGCGGAGTACAATGCCCATTGGCCCGCGCTGCTGGCCGGTGCATTTCGCCATCCCGACCACCGCTTTGAGTGGCGGCGCGCGGAATTCCGGGCGTGGGCCGAGGAGGTAGGGAGACGCTATGGATATGCCGTGCGCATCGCGCCCATCGGCCCGGAGGATCCCGATCTAGGCGCACCGACGCAGATGGCGATTTTCTCTGCGAGGGGTACTCGTGGCTGACGAGAAAATTCGCCTCTCGATACCCGACCTCTCGCTAGTAGTGCTAATCGGCGTTTCTAGCGCGGGCAAATCGACCTTTGCCCGCGAGTACTTCCGCCCGACTGAGGTGTTGTCCGCGGACTCTTTTCGCGCCTTGGTCGCAGATGACGAAAACAGCCTAGAGGCCACGGACGATGCGTTTGCCTCTCTGCACTTTGTCGCCGCCCGCCGCTTGGCGCGGGGCCTGTTGACCGTGATAGATGCGACTAACGTCCAGCCCGAGGCGCGCAAGCCGCTGGTGGAACTGGCCAAGTGCTACCACGCCCAGCCGGTGGCCATCGTCTTCGACCTGCCCCAATCGCTCTGCGAAGAGCGCGCGGCCGGGCGCTCCGACCGCGACTTGCCCCCCCACGTAATCCCCCGGCAATACCGCCAGCTACGCCGCAGCCTCAAGGGCCTCAAGCGCGAGGGCTTTCGCCGCACCTTTGCGCTGCGCTCGCCCGCAGACGTGGCGCGGGTCGAAGTGGTGCGGGAAAAGCTGTGGCCCGACCGCCGCGAAGAGCGCGGTCCGTTTGACATTATCGGCGATGTCCACGGGTGTTGCGCCGAACTCGAAGCCCTGCTCAACCAGCTAGGGTATCGCATCGCAAGGGAAAAGGTGGAGCCGCCGCTAGGGCGCAAGGCCGTCTTTGTCGGCGACTTGGTGGACCGCGGCCCCAATGCCCCTGGCGTCCTCGCGCTGGTCATGCGCCTGGTGGAGTCGGGCGCGGCCTTGTGCGTACCGGGCAACCACGACGTGCGCTTGGTCCGAGCCTTGCAGGGCAGAAAAGTTCAACGCACGCACGGCTTGGCAGAGACGCTGACCCAACTCGCTGGCGAGACGGCGGCGTTCAAGAACAAAGTCGAAACCTTTCTCGGTGGCTTGGTCAGCCACTACGTCCTCGACGGCGGGGCGTTGGTGGTAGCGCACGCTGGCATGAAGGAGGAACTGGCTGGCCGCGCCTCCGGGGCTGTGCGGGCGTTCGCCCTATACGGGGATCCGACGGGCGAGGTGGACGAGTTTGGTCTGCCGGTGCGCCGCGACTGGGCGGCCGAGTATCGGGGCCGTGCGCGCGTCGTCTATGGCCACACGCCGGTGGCGCAGCCCGAGTGGGTCAACAACGCGATCAACATCGACACCGGCTGCGTGTTTGGCGGTGCGCTGACGGCGCTGCGCTATCCCGAGCTGGAGCTCGTATCCGTTCCGGCCAAGGCGCGGTACTCCGAGCCGGTCCGCCCCTTGGCGGCGCAACCAACGCGCGACGATGTACTCGACTTAGCGGATGTGGCTGAAGGCCGGAGGGTGGAGACGCGGTTGATGGGTCGAGTTACCGTTCATGCCGAGCGGGCGGCGGCGGCGCTGGAGGTGATGAGCCGCTTTGCCGTTGATCCCCGGTGGCTGGTCTATCTGCCGCCGACGATGGCCCCACCCCAAACTAGCACCCGCTCCGACCTGCTCGAACACCCAGACGAGGTCTTGGCGTACTATCGCCGCTGTGGTGTGCGCGAGCTCGTCTGCGAGGAGAAGCAGATGGGCTCGCGGGCCGTGTTGGTCGTCTGCCGCGACCCGGCGACCGCGCAGCGGTGTTTCGGCATAGAGGACGGCAGCGCGGGCATCTGCTACACGCGCACGGGCCGCCGCTTCTTTGCGGATGTAGGCTTGGAAACCGGGGTCTTGGACCACGTGCGCCGGGCCTTTGAGCGCAGCGAACTGTGGAGTGTACTGGAGACGGACTGGGCGATACTCGACGCCGAAATCATGCCTTGGTCCGCCAAAGCGCAGCCGCTGCTTGAAAGCCAGTACGCGGCCGTGGGCGCGGCCGCCCGGGTGTCGCTGGCCGCGTCCGCAGGTGTGCTGGAGCAGGCGGCGGCACGGGGCGTAGCCGTGGGCGAGTTGTTGAGCCGTTGCCGCCGCCGGGCCGAGTCCGTGGCCCATTACGCCGCGGCCTATCGCCCCTACTGCTGGCCCGTGCGTTCGCTCGAGGATCTCAAAGTGGCTCCTTTTCACCTCCTGGCCACGGCGGGACAGGTCCACGTCAACCAGACCCACGCCTGGCATCTGGAGACCTTGGACAAGCTCTGCGCGGCCGAGCCTGAGTTGCTGTGTGCGCTCGATCGCCGACGGGTGGTTTTAGACGATATGCAGAGCAGCAGCGAAGTAGTAAGGTGGTGGGAGGAATTGACCGCAAGCGGCGGCGAGGGACTCGTCGCCAAACCCTTGAACTTTGTCTGCACCAACGGGCGCGGCCTGGTGCAGCCGGCGCTCAAGTGCCGGGGCCGTGCGTATTTGCGGCTTATCTACGGGCCTGAGTACACGGAGCGCATAGCGCTGTTGCGCCGCCGCAATCTCAAGGGCAAGCAGGCGTTGGCCCGGCGTGAATTCGCGCTGGGCGTGGAGGGCTTGGAGCGGTTTGTCGCCGGGCAATCCTTGCGCCGAGTACACGAATGCGTCTTTGGGGTCTTGGCGTTGGAAAGCGAGTCGGTTGACCCGCGGCTGTAATGCCCTCGTCTAGCGCCGTCATTGGAGAGCACCAACGAGTGCAACACCAATCGATCGGTCATTTTGATTTTAAGCGGAACAAAGCCTGCCTAATAATAGGTCGATTTCCCTGCCGTCGGCGGATAAAAGGTTACGGGCAGGCGGCTGTTCTGGGACGCATGTTAGCCCCCGTACAAGATGTTGATTGGCAGCTTGACGCTTTGGGGATGCCGCGTACATTCTGTTCACGCCTCGTAGCTCACCCCGCCGAAGGACAGGCCATGATTACCATTACTGAAGCAGCAGAGCAGAAAATTGCCAACCTAGTCGCCGCGAGCGAAAAGCCGGTCAAGGGCCTGCGCATCGGCGCGCGCCTCGACCCGGCTAATCAGGTTGACTACAGGCTGGCCTTCATCTCCGACCAGCAGATAGACGGCGACGATCAGGTCGTCCACTTTTCGGGCTTTGACGTGTACATGGACCCCGAAAGTGCCGACCTGTTGGCGGAAGCCAAGGTGGATTACGTAGATGGGCTGATGGGTTCGGGCTTCAAGATCGAGCGGCCGCGCAAGATGCCTGAGCACCTGAGCGGCCCGGTGGCCGAGGCCGTCCACCGCGTCATCGAAACCCAAATCAACCCGGGCGTGGCCTCTCACGGCGGCGTGGTGACCTTAGTAGACATCAAAGGCGACACGGTCTTCGTGCAGATGGGCGGGGGCTGTCAGGGCTGCGGCCAAGCGGATGTGACGCTCAAACAGGGCATCATCCGCATGATCAAGGAAGCCGTGCCCGAAGTGGAAGCCGTGGTTGACGCGACAGATCACGCCGCCGGAGAAAATCCGTATTACTAGTGGTCAGTGGTCAGTGGCCAGTGATCAGTGGTCAGGCAGGGAACTGGCCACCGGCCACTGGCTACCGGCCACTGGCTACCGGCCACTGGACCAATAACGCACTATGACTAATTGCCCTATATCCGTCCTGCTCTTTGAGGACAATCCCATTCACGCGCGCCTGTTGCAGGGCTTTCTAAAACCGGAATTTGCCGTGGAGGCGGTCGATAACTTAGCGGCTGGCTTGGTGCGGTTAGAAGCCGGTGGCATTGACGCGATTCTCCTCGATCTCGTACTGCCCGACAGCCAAGAGCTAGCCACCTTTGAGCGCGTCAAAGCAACCGTCCCGAACATCCCCGTACTGGTCCTGACGGGCCTCGATGACGAAGTGCTGGCCGAAGAGGCCGTCGCGGCCGGCGCGTGCGATTACCTAATCAAAACGCAGATCAATGGCGAGAGTTTGGCGCGGTCTATCCGGGAGGCCGTAGCAGGTTAGCTATGGGGGGCGATCCCCGCTTCCTGCGCTGGACCGGCAGGTTGGCGCGATTGGCCGCTTCCACGACCGTGCTCGTGGGTGCGCTGGTGCTGTGGGGCTGGCACACCAACAACGAATACCTCAAAAGCTTCATGCACGTCAGTTGGGTGGCGACGCACCCGCTCGTGGCGATGGAGTTTATTTTGGCCGGCGCGTCGCTTTTGTTGTTGCAGGCCGAGCCGCTGAGCCGCTGGCGGCGGTCCGTGGGCGTGGTGTTAGGGGCGACCGTGGTGCTCATCGCCGTGCTCAAGTTGATCGGCTACCAATACAACTGGGAACGCGGCGTCGATACCTACCTTTTTTACTTCAAGCTGGGCGGCTACCGAATGTCGCCCAATGCGGCGTTTTCCTTTTTGCTAATCGGCTTGGCTTTGGTGCTGATGGACGTGCAGGTGCGGGGCCGCGCCTACCTGTGGCATGGGTGCGGGATCGCGGCAACGGCCGTTGGGCTATTGTCGATGAGCAGTTACTTCCACAACGTGCTCCTGCTCTACGGGATCGCCGGGTACGTGCCGGTCATCCCGGACACGGCGACCGAATTTCTCATCCTCTGCTTTGGCTTGCTCTGCGCTCGCCCGCACCGCGAGCCGGTCGCCACCATCATCAGCACCACCGAGGGCGGCTCGGTGGCGCGGCGCCTCTTGCCGGCCGCATTTGTCATTCCCCTCTTGCTCGACTGGGTGCGCCTGCAAGGCGAGGCCCTCTATGGCTACGAGTTTGGCCTTTCGCTCTTTACGCTGCTCAACATCTTGGCCTTTGCCCTGATTATTTGGTGGAACGCCGCGTCGCTTTCACGGGTTGATGCGGAAAGGCGGCGCTCGGAAGAGCAGCTACAAGAGCAATACCGCCTAACCGCAGCGACGGCGCAATCCGAGCACGAGGCTTTGTTGGCCCTCGAAGAGTCGCAGGAGGCCCTGCGCGGCGCCAAAGAGCAGGCCGAAGCGGCCAACCACGCCAAGAGCGCGTTCTTGGCCAATATGAGCCACGAGATCCGCACCCCCATGAACGGCATCATCGGCATGACCGAGCTGTTGGCGCGCACCCGGCTCGAAGCGCAGCAACGCAACTACTTGACCTTGGTCCAGCAGTCGGCGGAAGCCCTGCTGTCCCTGCTCAACGACATCCTCGACTTTTCCAAAGTAGAAGCAGGCCGCTTGGCCTTAGAGGAGATCGAGTTTGATCTGCGCGACGAGGTGGGCAATGCCGTGCAGACCTTGGCCATGCACGCGGCGAGCAAAAACATCGAGCTCGTGTACCACATTCCCGCGGCCGTGCCCGACCGCTTAGTCGGCGACCCGCGTCGCTTGCGCCAAGTGGTGATCAACTTGGTGGGCAATGCCGTCAAGTTCACCGAGGAAGGCGAAGTGGAAGTTGGCATGGCCGTGGAAGAGGCGTTGCCAGATGCGGTGTGTTTGCGCCTCTGGGTGCGCGACACCGGGATCGGCATCGCGCCGGAGAAACAGGCGCGCATATTCGAATCTTTCAGCCAAGTCGATAGCTCGACCTCGCGGCGTTTTGGCGGCTCTGGCTTGGGCTTGGCCATCTCGCAGCAGCTAGTCGAGCTGATGGGGGGCCGCATCTGGGTCGAAAGCGAGGAGGGGCAAGGCAGCACTTTTTACTGCACGGTGCGCTTGGGATTGGGGACGTCCAAGACCAAGTGCCCCGATCTGGTCTCGCTGCGGGGGCTAAAGGTTTTAGTTGTGGACGATCACGCGACCAATCGGCGGATTCTCGAAGAGCTCCTCAAAAGCTGGGCGATGGAAGTCGAGCTCGTGGAGAGCGGCGCGGCTGCCATCGCCGCCTTGGAGGCCGCGACGCCACCCTTTGGCCTCGTGCTGATGGATCTGATGATGCCGGAGATGGACGGCCTAGAAACGGTGGCGATAATCCGCGAGAATGCGGCGTTTGCCCAAGTGCCGGTGCTGCTGCTTTCCTCGGCCGACCGCGCCGGGTACAGTGCGCGGTCGCGCTCCTTGGGCATTGCCCACAGCCTGCTCAAGCCGATCAAACAATCCGACCTGCTTGAGGCCATTAGCGAGGCCGTCGCCGCTGTCCCGTCGAAGGAAACAAGGCGCGATGCAATGCCCGGAGACGAGTCGGTCGAGGGGCGCCGCGTTCTCTTGGCCGAAGATGGGGCGATCAACCAACAGGTGGCCGTGCGGCTGTTAGAGGAACGCGGCCACTCAGTAGTGGTAGTGAGCAATGGCCGTGCAGCCGTGGAGCAAGTGGCCGCGCAGCCCTTTGACGCGGTGCTGATGGACGTGCAAATGCCGGAGATGGACGGCCTAGAGGCAACGGCGGCCATTCGCCGGGCAGAGGCCCAGACCGGCGGGCACGTCCCGATCATTGCCATGACGGCCCACGCCATGAAAGGCGATCGCGACCGCTTTTTGGCGGCGGGTATGGACGGTTACGTTGCCAAGCCAGTGCGCCCGCACGAGCTGTACGCGGCCGTGGAAGGTGCCGAGGCCGAACTGCCCGCGTCGGCGGATTTGCCTTTTGCGTGGGATCTTGCGCTTGAGCGCGTCGGCGGCGACGAGGGCTTGTTGCGCGAATTGGCCGAGATGTTTTTTGCCGAGTGCCCCAAGCTGATGCAGCAGATCCGCGATCACCTCGCGGCTGCGAATGGCCCTGAGTTGCGGCGGGCCGCGCATACGCTCAAGGGGTCGGCGGGCGTTTTCGGGGCGGAGCAGGTGGCCGCGGCTGCGCATCGGCTAGAGGAAATCGGGCGCGAGGCAGCGTTTGCCGACGCTGAGGATGCCTTGGCGTTGTTGGAGGACGCAGTGGCGCGGTTGCTGCCGGCCTTGCGGGAGCGGGTTGCGGGATGCGCGTGACGCCGAAGGAGAAAGTAGACGAACCTTCGGCGGAACAGCCATGTAACGATCCGAGGGCGCGAATACCCGGAGCTACAATTACGGACGGTGGAGCAAATTTTGGGAATTATATACTTATTGCCCCAAACGCTTGCAATTTGGGGCATATAGTGTAAGATTCTATCCGGTCAAGTAATTGAATTGGAAATCAATCATGACATAAAAGACGCGCTAAAACCATATCAGTTTTCGAGTTCTTTAAACTGTTTCCTGATGAGGCTTCCGCTGTGAAGTTTGTAGAGGAAGAGGTCTGGCCGGACGGGCCTGTATGTCCGCACTGCAACGGCAAAAACACCGCCCCCAGACCGCGACGCAACGGCCACCGCTGCAAGTCTTGCAGAAAAGATTTCACAGTCAGGCACGGCACAATTTTCGAGGATTCCCGATTGCCTCTTGTCAATGGCTCTACGCTATATATCTTGTGCAGGCCAGTCGTAAGAGTGTCAGCAGTCTCCAGCTTTCCAAGGAGCTTGAAGTTACTCAAAAAACCGCTTGGTTCCTGATGCATCGCATACGCCAGGCTTGCAAGCAGGACGACTGGATGCTGACCAATGTGGTTGAGGTGGACGAAACCTACATCGGCGGCAAGGAGCGCAACAAGCACAACAGCAAGAAGTTGAAAGCAGGTCGGGGTGCTGTAGGCAAGCAGGTTGTTATAGGTGCTCGTGAAAGGGGAGGCAACGTGAAGGCAAAGGCGATAGCCAGGGCTGACGCTGAAACTTTAAAGGGCTTCGTGCATGCAAATGTACAGGCTTGGTCTACTGTCTACACTGACGAGCACAAGGGCTACCACTGCCTGCATGAGGTGCTCTTCAACCACGAATCCGTCAAGCACTCAGCCAAGGAGTACGTCAACGGCATGGCGCACACCAACGGGATTGAGTCAGTCTGGGCGATCCTGAAGCGCGGCTATCACGGCACTTTCCACCATTTCAGTTTCAAGCACCTGCAACGCTATGTCGATGAGTTCACGTTCAGGCTGAACGAAGGGAATTGCGAACGGGACACCATAGACAGAATGAAGTCTCTGTGCGCTGCCAGTGCGAACAAACGACTAACCTATAGGGATTTGACAGTATGAGCCAAGCGGGCCGGTACAAGGCGATTAGCAGTGTTTGGATGGGGTCTGATAACGAGCTGTTAGAGGAAATGCTGAGCTTTTACCCAGTGATCGACCCAGACCCGATTCTTGATGCCACCCATAACGCGGGCCGCTTCTGGAAAGAGTCGGGCAGGAACGTAACCTCAATGGATATAGACCCGAAGTACAAGCCGGACATCGTTGCAGACAACCGTGAAATGCCGGGGGTCAAAGACGATTCCTATTCAGTTGTCGTATACGACCCGCCGCACGTTGGGCCGCAGGGCAGGGACAAAAGTTCAAAGCGGTTTGACGTAGACTTTGGTGCTACCGTACCGTGCGGCAAAAAACACGATTGGAGCCTCAGCTACCTGTACCCGCCGTTCCTGAAACAGGCCAAGCGGGTGCTTATGCCTGACGGACTGCTACTGGCAAAGATTACTGACATTGTTAACAACCATCGCCAGCGATGGGCGCATTGTGATTTCATGGCAATGGCCGAAGAAGCCGGATTTGTGGTCTGTGACCTGATTGTCAAGGTTCGCAACGGCCCGATGGTATCGACCAGGTGGAAAAATGCCCATCATGCGAGGAAGCGCCATTGCTTTTGGGTAGTATGCCGCAACGGCCCCCACAGTGAGCGCAAAAGAACTAATTTGTGAGCCGTCCGATGAGGGCCTATAACCCACTGAGTGTGGATGAACTGGGTCGAAACGCTGCCCGAGCATTGATGGACTACGATATAGCCGAGCTGCCGCCACAACCTCAGTTTTCAGGTGCTGGTGTCTACACGATCCATTACTCTGGGTCATTTCCTGCATACGTCGATCTGGATTCGCCTATTTACGTTGGCAAGGCGGACAGAGGGTTACACACCAGACTGTCAGAACACGCGGCATCAATAGATGCAGCGACCAATCTGTCATGCGGAGACTTCGGGTGCAGGTGGCTTGTGTTGGAACAAGTCTGGATCGGGCTTACCGAGCAAATTCTGATCGACCGATACGACCCGATCTGGAACCGGGTCGTCAAGGGTTTCGGCAATCACCACCAAGGGAAGGCACGGCGCGACCAGCAACGGTCGCAATGGGACACTATACACCCTGGAAGGGCGTGGGCTGCAATGATGCAGGAACGCAGCGAATCCACAGACCACTTGTTAGATCGAATCGCCAAACACAGAGGGATGAACCATGAGCAAAAAACAACAGAATCAAAGACTTTAAGAGCGCAGTGAAGCGGATTGGGAGCCGTTGTGCTGGCGATCCAGTGGCCCGCCCCAGCGGCGGCGGTCGCTTTTCTCGTCTCATTGATCCAAGCTCTCGTCGTCTATTTCCTGCTAGAATTCACCCTCGCGCAGCTAACTCTGTTCACCGAGACCCATAGTGCGGCCGCTCAATTGTGGGGCCTGATCATTTCCTTCGCCACCGGCTCCCTGATTCCACTGCCCTTCTTTCCAGACACCTTGAGAGCGGTTTTGTTTGCATTGCCTTTCCAATCCATGTTCTACACCCCAATCAATATCTTCTTGGGCGGGACTCTCGAAGTCGGCCCCATAACAGAAATGCTGATGGCCGCTGGATTGCCGGCTCTATGGGCAGCCCTGCTCTGCCAGACGATCTGGATTGTCCTTTTGGTGCCGGTCGCCGTGGGAGTTTGGCACTTCTCTTCTCAACGGCTCGTGGTGCAGGGAGGCTAATGATGGCTACTTGGGCCGGCCTTGCTGCTGGAATGCGCTGCTTCGTCCGGTTGCAAACCATGAATGTGAAATCGCGGGCGGCTTATGCAGTGGACACGTGGATGGAGATGGTGCTTTTCGCCCTCGCGCAAGGGGCGGGTTTAGCCTTTCTGTGGGTGGTTTTCACCAAGATACACGCGGTCGGCGGCTGGACGTTGGCCGAGGTTGCATTTCTCTACGGATTGCTGCTCTTGTCGATGGCACTTTACAGACTGGGATTCCAAGGCGTCCGCGATACCAGCATGATGATCTTGGATGGCTCGTTTGATCAAATGTTGACGAAGCCGCGCAGCGTCCTGCTGCTCCTGAGCTGTAGGCGGGCGAATGTCAACGGGTTCGGGGACCTGCTCATGGGCTTGGCTTTCGTTCTGTTTGCCGCCGCTGAACTGGATTACACTTGGACGCTTGGGCGCATCTTCCAGCTTCTCTTAGTCATCGTGGCGGGCAACGCAATTATGACCGCGGTGATGATGGCCCAAGCGGCCACTTGCTTTTGGTTGGTGCGGTTTACAGTGCTACACGAATTGATCATCGCGCTGCGCCACTACTGTCTGTATCCGCTGACGATCTACGGGGTGGTCATCCGCATCTTGCTGTCGTCGCTAGTGCCGTTGGCCTTTTGCTCCTATTATCCAGCGGCGGCGATGCTGGCTAAGGATGGTATGGCTGCCGGATGGATATTGGGACCGCCCCTGGTGGGCGTGGTGAGTCTGTTGTTGGCCTTCGGTCTGTTCCGCTGGGGGCAGAGTGCCTACGAGAGCACAGGTTCCTGAGCCATTTTTGGCGTCGGAAGCGCGCGGCGATGGCGAAAAATTCGGCTACCTCTGTCGCCTAAAAGCAACTAAAGGACGATCGCCAGCCGCGAGTCGGATCGCCCAAGGAAACAGTTGCCATTGTTAAATGCCGCGTTGTAAGTCTGCGGCAGATGGATTCTTGCCGTTTGCTGCGAGGAACGGACCTTGCCCAATGGAGAGGTGATACATGACCAGCATTCGCATGCACATAAAGCTACTCTGGATGGTAGGGGCTGCACTCTTTGTTGCGCTGTCTGCCTCAGCCCACGAAAAGCCCAGCGAAAAGGAAGTGTGGGCCTTCAGGACGCACCTTCGGCCCACCATAGACGGCGTCCTAGACGATGAAGGCTGGCAGCGGACGACACCGGCGACGGGATTCATCTTGATCGAACCCGAAGAAGGCGTCGCCGCGACCAACCAAACCTTTATCCACGTCCTCTACGACGCCGATTATCTGTACATCGGCCTCAATATGATGGATGCAGCGCCCGGCAATATAAAGGGTCGCGTCATGCAGCGGGATGGCCGATTCGCTCCGTTGGATCTTGTTGGTCTCGTCTTAGACACCTATCACGACCACCAAAATGCCTACGGATTCTACATAAATGCCTACGGCGTCCAGAATGATTTTCGCGTTGAAAACGACGGGTCCGGTGGCTGGGGTGGAATCGATCAGAGCTGGGACGGCATTTGGCAGGCCGAAACCGAGGTCCACGAACAAGGCTGGAGTGCCGAGATCGCCATCCCATTCAAGACGCTGCGGTTTCCCGAATTGGCCCAGCATACGTGGGGCATAAACGTCCAGCGCATTGAGCGGACCTATACGGAGAACAGCAACTGGGCATTTATATCGAGAGACGACCGATATCTCCTGAAAGTGTCTAAGGCCGGCCACCTCCATGGACTTGAAGACATAAAACCGGGACTTCACCTAGAGGTACTGCCTTATACAACCGGAGGCTACGGCCATGTGGGGAGTCGGTCCGCAGAAGGCTGGTCCAGTGATTTCGGGCTCGACCTGAAATACAGCATTGCCTCCAACCTCACCTTAGACGCCACCTTCAACCCGGATTTCGCTCATATAGAAGCCGACGAAAATCAGATAAACCTGACTCGGTTTGAACTCCTCCTAGCGGAGAAACGCCCGTTCTTCCTCGAAGGTCAAAAGCTCTTTACGGCGATGGATCTCTTCTACAGCCGTCGCATTAGCGATCCCGATGCTGGCGCGAAAGTAACGGGTAAGATCGGCAAAAACAGCGTCGGCCTGATCGCCGCGCGGAACCGCCCCAAAGAAGGCGATCCGCCGCATTTCGGCGTCTTGCGCCTCAAGCGCGACTTAGGCGTCAATTCTTCTATTGGTGCCTTGGCGGTCGGAAAAGACGGTCCGCTAGGGCAACAGGCCGTGGGCAGCGATCTCGTCTTAAACGTGGACGACAACGCCAAGCTCTTCCTCCATTCGGCGATGAGTTTTGGCGTAGACACGGACGATCGCAACAAAATGCACAGCGGTCGCTTTACGTACGACTCGGATCGCTTCCCCTTTGAGGTTTGGGGCTCTTGGATCGATCCGGGGTTCAATGTGGATCAAATCGGCTTCATCCCGCACGATGCCGACGTGGGCGTGCGAGAATTCGGCTTCTATGGAAGCTATGGCTGGCGTCCCGATTTCCTCGGCATTGAAAAAGTCTTTTTAGGCCAAGACCTCGTTGCCGAGCGGCGGACCAACGAAAAGGGGTGGGAATGGCAATGGAGCAATGTCGATGTGTACGTACGGCGGCGCGATGACTCGCGGGTGTGGTTCAGCCACGAAAATTGGCAACTGCGGTGGCAGCAAAAAAAGTACAACGGCGACTCGTTCATGGCTGCTTTTGACACCGGCAACGGGCGCAAGTACCGGCTCCGCCTCACCGGTCAACTGCGAGACCAGTACGACTTTGCCGACGAATACCTCGGCGACATCCGCCGCGTATCTGGATCGCTGCGGTTCGACCTGTGGGAGGGGTTCTTTTTGGACTCCAGTACGGAATCGGTCTGGGAATATTTCCCCTCCGGCGCACTGGACGAAGTAAAGCGCGTCCTGCTGGTGAGGACGACGTATTTTCTGCATCGGGACCTGTTCATCCGCAGCTTTTTCCAGCGCAGCTTCCACCGGGACACCGTTGATCTCAACCTGCTTTTTAGCTACACCTTCGGCCCGAATAACAGCCGGTTCTACATCGCCTATAACGAGCATCGGGCCGATACAACAGAGCGGATACTGCTGACGAAATTGAGCTATCGGTTTAATTTTTGAACATTGTCGATTCCACTGATGGCGCAGTAACAAGCCGCGACGACCGTTGCAAAAAGAAAAGCAGGTGCTAATGGAGCGAGTTTATACCACGCAAGACTTGGCCATGCTCACGCATCTCAAGAACGCCTTGGAAGCGCAGGGCATTGAGTGCGTTTTGCGCGGGCAGCATCTGCTCGGCGGCGTGGGCGAATTGCCGCCGATTGAGTGCTGGCCGGAGTTGTGGGTCTTGGACGACAGGCAAGTCGCGGCCGCGAAGTCGCACCTTGACACCTTGTTTGCAACGGCTGCCCAAGACCGAGAGCCGTGGACCTGCGCTGTGTGCGGCGAGGAGTGCCCGGGGGCGTTTACGGCCTGTTGGAGCTGTGGGGCGATCGACCCTTGCTGATTCGGACGAGCACCGGACGATGCGTTTTGCCAACCCGATGGGGCCTGTAGTTGCGGCGCGGCATCGCGTTGACAGGAGTTGGGCAGAAAATTTTCCATGCCCGGCGGGCGGCGAGCAATGGGTTTGAAATGGCCGACCCGTAAGGGTGACCAGCCGACCCGTAGGCTGTGGCTCGCGCTCGCTTTGGCCTTGTGGCTCGCCGATCTTGCCCGCGCACAAGCGTCGCCAACGCTGGCGATGGGAAGCTCCGCCGACAGCCTGCTCGTCAGCGGCAAACAGATGCTGCGAGCCGATGCTCCCGACGCGCTATATGCGGCTAAAGCCGCGTTTGAGCGCACTTTGGCCGACACCGGCTTGGCCGCGTGGGGCCACTACTATATCGCATTGGCCGACTATCGCATCGCCGACCACCTGTTGGCCACAGGCGACGAAAACAAAGGCGCGGCTTGGGAGCACCTCAAAGCCGCGGTCGAGCACTTGCAAAAGGCTACTGAGATTGACCCGCAAGCGGCCGAAGCCTACGCTCTGCTAGCGAGCGCGTACGGACGCCAGATCGGCCTCAACCCGATCAAAGGCATGGTCCTGGGGCGCAGAGCAGAGCAGGCCCTAAAAAAAGCGTCGCAGCTTGCACCCGATAATCCGCGCGTCGCGCTGTACACGGCCATCCGCGATTTTAACACCCCTCGCCTGTTGGGTGGCAGCAAGGAAAAGGGCCTGCAAGGATTCCAGCGCGCCGCCGAACTGTTCGCCCAAGAAGAGCCGGCCGATCCCATCCACCCCGCATGGGGACACAGCCGCACCTATGCTTGGCTCGGCTTCGCGCACCAAGGCCGAGGCGAGCTAGCGCTGGCGCGCGCCGCTTTTGCAAAGGCACTCGCAATCAATCCAGATTTTAGCTGGGTCAAAAATGTGCTGCTGCCCGAACTGGAAAAGGCCGTTGCGAAGCGCGAACACAGAGAATAACGCGCCGAGGCGTGGAGAGTTGTATCATTTAGAAGCGGATCCCGATGATTGTACGCCTGCGGGGCGCGGTGAGGAAGCATTTGGCGCGTTGTGGATTTACTTGGACGGGCACGTATGTTATGAATATATACGACTTGCAAGATGATTGACCTCGATCAAGTCGTCGGTTTTCAATGGGATCTAGGTAACTTCCGCAAGAATACTGACAAACACGGGGTTAGTCAGGCCGAAGCAGAGCAGGTGTTTGCCAATGAGCCGCTCCTACTGGTTGAGGATGTCGCCCATAGTCAATTGGAACCGCGGTTTCACGCCTTGGGCACAACTCAGGTTGGACGTCGGCTTCACGTAACATTCACGCTTCGCGAGGCGAACACCATGCTTCGCGTCATTTCTGCCCGGGCTATGAGCCGCAAGGAGCGAACTCGTTATGAGCAAGAAACGAAACCCCATTCCCGTCTTTAAGAGCGAGGCCGAGGAGCGGGCTTTTTGGGAAAGCCACGATTCGACCGACTATGTTGAATGGAGCGAAGCCAAGCGCGTCCGCTTCCCCAATCTCAAACCTCCGACCAAGGCGATTTCCCTGAGATTGCCGGTTGATTTACTAGAGCGGATCAAGATCGCAGCCAACAAGCGAGATGTTCCCTATCAATCGCTTATCAAGGTCTGGCTGGCCGAGAAGATAGACGCCGATTAGGCAATGCTGCATTGGAACTCTTGTTTCACCAAAACATCGAATATATCGCTGAATCCTTCGATAAGTACGACGATTTTTCATTTGTGAACTACAATCCGCGCCAGCGAAAGGAGTACACTGTGAACATACACGTGGGCAATTTGGCAAAGACAACCAAAAAGGAGGCACTGGTCCAGCTCTTCCAACCATACGGAAAGGTTGTGGCCGCGACCGTTGCCCGAAAAAAGAGCGGCGAATCGCGTGGCTTTGGCTACGTGGAGATGGCTACCCGGCACGAGGGCGAAGAGGCCATTGCCCATCTCAACGACAAGGAACTTGAGGGGCAGAAGCTGCATCTGAGCGAGGCACACGATCGCAAGGACCAAGCCGGGCGTGGGTCGGGCAGGGGCGGCGACCGCTTTGACCAGCAGCGCAGTAGTTTTTTCTCGTCCCGCGGCGATCAGCGCGGAGCGGGCAATATGCGGCGGAGTGGAAGGCGGGGTTCCTAGCGCAATTACTCGGACAACAGTGCGAGCAACTCGGCGTGGCTTTGGACGCGGAAGTCGGCTTCAGTCGTCCAGAGGTCCTGCCCGGCCGCGTCGTAGTAGATGGTGCTGACCTCGGCGCGGCGACCGGCTTCGATGTCGTAGCGGAAGTCGCCTACCATCACGGCGGTTTCGGGCGCGGCACCCCAAGCGGCTAGCAGCTTGCGAATGCCATCGGGGTCGGGCTTGGGGGCGGCTTCGTCGCGGCCTAAGATGTCGGCGGGAGCGAAGAATGCGGCGAGGTTGCAAACAGCGAGCGTCTGCAACGCATTGGCGTGGTTATTGCGGGTGAGGATGCCGAGCCGGAAACCGCGTTCGACCAGTGAGGCCAGCAGCGCGTGGACGCCGGGTAAGGGCTGGGCGCGAAGCGCGTATTCGCGTTCGAGCGCGGCAAGGCGGCGTCTGAGCCCAGCCGCTTCGGCGGCCGGGCGAGTGTCAATCGCTTCGAGCATGTCTTTCCCCAAAGGCAACCCCAATGCTCGGCGCATAGCATTGAAATCAATGGTGCTGTCAGCCAAGGTGTTGTCGAGATCGAAAATCCAGTGGGTAAAGTGCATACCATTAAGCACGGCCCTTGCTGCCGAACCACTCGGCCGCTTTCCGCTTAGCTTTCTCTTCGATTTCCGGGGTAATGTACGCGACGATCGTCGCGATTGCCGCAGCGAGGGCACCGAGATCGTCGACATATCCGGCGACCGGGATGAAATCGGGTATGGCATCAGTGGGCAAAATAAAATAGGCGAGGGCACCGTAAATGACCTTTTTGGCCCATATCGGTGTTTCTGGTGCTTGCGCTGCGTAGTATAGCTGAAGGGCCTTCTCGACCACTTCGCGCCCAGCGACAATCGCGCAATCGCGCAGTTTCTCCCAAAAGCTGCTTTCCGAATAGTTGTTGCTCACGAGATCGTCCTCCTTTGCGAAGTGGTGGTTTCGCGCTCGGCGAAAGGGGTCCAGCCGCGGCCGGGCTTGTGGACGGGGGTCTGTTCGTAGCGGGTGCGGATTTTCTTGAATTCGGCGATGTCGGTGACTTCGCGCGCGGGGTCTTGCGCGTCTTTGATGACAAAGTCGCCTTCCGTAGGCAAGCAGGCCATGGTGACCGGGTCGCGCTCTGGATCGAAGTCTTTGGGGTCTTCGTCAATGTTGTTCGGAACCTTGGCGTCTTGATAGCGGAGATCGACGCTCCAGCGGACGATGTCGGTGTTATTATCAAAGGAGGCGTGCGGGGTGAGATTGGTCATGAAGAGCACCGAGCCAGCGCGCATTGGGCAGGCCACAGGTTCGGCTCCCGGCAGGTCTTCGCCGGCGATTTCGAGATACCCGCCTTGTCCGCCGGTGTAGTGGCGATAGACGCCGCTGCGGTGCGATTTGGGGATGACGTGCAGGCAGCCGTTTTCAATGGTGGCATCGACGAGGGGAATCCAGCAGGTTGCGATCAGGCTTCCGTCGCAGTGAGGCATGAAGTAGCCCGAGTCTTGGTGCCAAGGCACGGCCCCGCGCGAGTAGCCGGGCGCCTTAGGACGGATGCGGTACACGGACGAGCCGATGATGTCTGGGCCGACGAGACTTTCAATGCAGGAGACGAGCGGCGGATGGCGCAAAAAGTCGAGGATGGCCTGTTCTTTGAAGCCGCCCCCACCGTGCCCCATGATCGCTCGGGTCACGCGCTCGCCGACTTCGACATTGGCTTTGAAGAGGGCACCGAGCCGAGTTTCAAAGGGTTCGGCGGCAAAAGTCTCGGCACCGAGTAGCCTTTCTTTTTGCAGTGTGGCACACGTCTGGTCAATGACGGCGGTGAGGCCGTCTTTGAGGGGTTGGAGGTCGGCTTGGGAGTAGATGTCTTCTTTGACTACGTAGCCAAGATCGTGGAACTGCTGGCATTCGGCAGTGGTTAGGCCCATGACATGCTCCGGGTGAAAGGGTCGTCAAAGGGTATTCCCTCTGGCCGCGCTAGTCAATGGCGTCCCGAAGCAGTATTTTTCTGGCGGCCTCGTTCTCAGACGCGAACAGAAGTGCTAAGGAATCGGGATTTTGACGTTCAAACTCGCAACATGTGCGGCCCTTGACAGAGCGTGAAGGTATCAATTTGATAACAGTGTGAAATCACTACATATCAGAGACGTGGATCCCAACACACTGGCGGCCCTGAAACGGCTGGCTAAGAGCCACCGTCGCTCGCTCCAGGGAGAACTGCATACAATACTAGAGCGGGCCGCTCGCACTGCCCCGCCCGAGCAGCCAGCGGCGATGTCTTGGGTAACGGTAGAGACCGGCCGGGCTACATCGACATGGTCTCGAAGCGAGATATACGATGACGACGGCCGGTGAGATCCTATTCGCCGACACCAACGTGTTTCTGTCGGCCACAGATCGTTCGCGCGAGCACCACGCCCAGGCTCGGGAACTATTGCAAGCGGCAGGAGTAGGCCGATCGATTTTGGCCGTCAGTGGTCATATAACCCGCGAATACCTCGTGGTCGCCACACGTCCTGTCGAAGTCAACGGCCTTGGTTTGGCCGTGGAAGACGCATTGAAGAACGTCGATTTTTTTACCCGTCCGCCTTTCCTGTTCTGCGAGGAGTCAGAGCGGGTGGCCCGCCGTCTTCGGGATCTCGTGAAGACCCATCGTCTGACGGGCAAGCGCATCCACGACGGCAACATCGTGGCGACCATGCTCGCGGAAGGGATTGATCGTCTGATCACCGAAAACGAGGCAGACTTCGCCCCCTTCAAAGAGATCGAAACAGTCGGGCTGACGTTTACGAGGTAGCGTTCGGTCGTGCCCGTGTCGCCGGCTTGGGACCGCTTACGGCGTTGGCGCGTCTTCCCGCAACAATCCTTCCGCCTTTAGCTCGGCCCACAGATCCGTTGGTATTTCGTGCTGAAACCACTGGGCGTTGGCCTCGATGTGCTCCGGTGTCTGCGCCCCTGGGATAATCGCCGCGACGCGGGGGTTCCCGAGCGGGAACTGCATGGCGGCGGCAGGCAAGGGCACGCCGTGCCGCTGGCAGACGGCTTGGATACGGCGGGTCTTTTCGAGGATTTCGGGCGAGGCGGTGTCATAGGCATAGCGAGCTCCTGCGACCGGGCCGGAGGCGAGGATGCCGGAGGCGAAAACCGCGCCAATGACGATGCGCACATCGCGCTCCGCGCAGAGCGGGAATTCTTCGTCGAGGGAATCTTGATCTAAGAGCGTATAAGGCATGGCGACGATGCAGAAGTCGAGGTCGGCCGCGTCGAGCAGGCGCGGCATGGCCCCCATGCGGTTGAGGCCCGCGCCGACGGCCTTGATCAGCCCCTGCGCGCGCAGTTCGTCGAGGGCGCGCCAACCGCTGGTGATTAGGTGGTTGAGGTGGGCAGAGAAGCGCTGCTCGCTGTCGTGGAAGAAGCTGTCGAGGTCGTGGATCAGAAGCAGGTCAATGGAATTGAGGCTCAGCCGCTGCAAGCTGTCCTCCCACGAGCGCATGATGCCGTCGTACCCGTAGTCAAAGCGGAAATCAAAAGGCAAGCCGCCGGTCCAGAAGCCCTTTTCAAAAGAATCGAGGTCGCGAGTAGCTGTGAGGACTCGCCCGACCTTGGTCGAGAGCGCGAAGTCCTTACGCTTCTGCTGGCGGAGAAAGTGGCCGAGGCGGTGTTCGCTTTTGCCATAGCCGTAGAACGGGGCGGTGTCGTAGTAGCGGATGCCGGCGTCCCAGGCTGCTTGCAGGGTGTCTTGGGCTTGGGTTTCGCTGACCGGGTCGAAAAGCTCGCCTAAAGGAGCGCCGCCAAAGCCGAGTGCGCTTAGCTCAACGCCGGTGCGCAAAGCGCGCGTGGGGATGGTGGACATGGGGGGTTTCCTTTCCGTTTGCAGGTTGCTCTAAAGTCTGTCAGAAGCGGCCGTGATGCGATTCGGCTGGCGCTTGGTACTCCACCTTGAGATGGGGGGTTTCGAGCCGTTTGTGGCCCTCCACTTTGGAGGTCAAGCAGCTTTCGAGTGCGCCGCTGACGATTAGGGTGCGCTCGGCGGGAAAGGGGGCGCGGCCGGTCTCGATCATCTCCCAGATCTTGGCTACCAAGCAGGCCGAGTACGTGACATTGGGCGTCGGCGGCAAGAGGAATTGGGTCGAGATGGGGTCGTCCTCGCCAGCGATCTTGCAGGCGAAGCAGTAGTCGCGGACGGCACCGTTGAGCATCAGGAGGGTCGTCTCGAGGCCGTCATTGTGCTCGATGAAGTACGCGGCCGGCTCTTTGACGAGCCGGGGCAACTCGCCGTTGCCGAGTAGATTTTGGGTGCGGCCGTCCTCGTCGGTTTTGCCGCGAGGAGAGTCGCTGCGCGAGAGGGCGGATTCGAGCAGCTCCAGCGAATAGCGGCCGTCCTCACCTGCCTTCCACACATCGTCTCCTTCGATTAACTGCACGGATTGGACGCCGGTCTCGCCGCCGGCGCGACGCTCGATCATGCACTGCATGGCTTCTAGCGCGTGGTAATCCATGGGATCGGAGCCGCCGACGCCGATCATCAGGGCCTCTTCGATCTGGCAGCCCAAAGGCAGCTCGACATCGGGCAGCCGCCAAGTGACCGGCAGCGACGAACCGGCGAGAATCGGGAAGCCGAGCCGGTGGCTGTCGGCGATCATTGCTCGCGCCTTGTCAAAGCTGTAGGAGAGGTGCTTGTCGTTGTAGATGGGCGCGGTGCGGCCGTCTTGCTCAAAGACTTTGACGCATTCTTTGAAAAACTCGTAGCGCGGGTACAGAACCTGTCCTTTGTCGTTGCTGGGATACTCGCCGTGCTCGCCGATGATTAGTACGGCGTCGCAAGCCAATTCGCTGCCGCCGCCGCGCAGGGCCTCGGCGATGGTGGGGTACACGGCAAAGCCGAATTCGCGTGCTCGGTCTTGGCTTTGGTCGCCTTCGGGCTGCTGATCGACGTAGAGTGAGACGATTTTGCCGTTGGGGCGATGCCAGCGGCCACCGTAGGGATAGCCGATTGCGAAGCGGTCGGCAAAGTGCTGAGCGTGCGAGAGATAGCGATAGATGGTAGCGATAACGGCGATGCGTTTGGGATGAGTGTCTGGGCTGGGCAGGGCGTCGCTCTGGCCCGGCGTCTGGCGTTCGGGTTCGCGGGTCGTTTCCATCCGAGGGTGGGACTGCTGTCTTCCGCGCTGGGCCATTTTACGTCCTCCAGAAAGTGGATTCTTCGGTGGCCTGATAGGCGATGTTTAGATGAGGCGTTGCTATTTGGGCTTGATCTTGCTGAAGGCTATCGACACCGGCGATGACCAAGCCCGAGGTGAGCAGTGTGCGTTCGACCGGATAGGTGGCTTTGCCGGTCAGGAACATCTGCTCGATGTTGTTGACCAATGGGCTGAAGAAGTTGGCCAGCGTGGTGCGGGCTGGGGGCATGGGCAAGTACATCTGAGTAGAAAGCGGCTCGTCCCGGCCTTTGAGCCGAGCGGCGAAGTTGAAATCTTGGACTAGCCCGTTCATCAGTATCATGGTCGAGAGGAGGCCATCGGCGTGCTCGTACTGATAGGCGACGGGGCTTTCGACTAAGTGCTTGAGCTCGTCGATGGTGGGGAAGGGATTGTTGAACCCAGGTCGTGCCGGAGTGAGCGTGTGGCTGCGGCAGAGGCAGGCTTCAAAAAGCGCACGCGACCACGTGCCCTCGGCGTGCGCCTGCCAGAAGGCATCGTCGCGATAGGCCCGAAGCCATTTAACGCCGGTCTCGCCGCTCTTTCTGCGCTCGACCATGCACTGCAAGGTCTCCAAGCCGTGGAAGTCGTAGCTATCGACGCCGCCATAGCAGACGCAGACCGCTTCTTCGACCTCGGCGCCAAGGGGCATGTCGAGCGAGGGGGTGCGCCAAGTGACCGGCAGCGAAGAGCCGGCCATAAAGGCGAAGCCGAGTTCTTGCGATAGATCGTACATCTCTTGGCACCAGTCCCAGTTCCAAGAGAGATGTTTGTCGTTGAACACGGGCGCGCGCTGGCCGGTCGTGCGATAGACCGAGACGATCTGTTTGAAAAGCTCGTAGCGCGGGTAGAGGTGCTGGCCCTTTTCGTTGCGGTCGTAGCTGCCGTGCTCGCCAATGAGCAGGACGCCATCCACAGCCAAGTCTGCGCCGCCCAGCGTCAGGGCGTCGGCGACGGTGGGATGGATCGCCATATGGGGAAAACGGGCCGCCCGCTCTTGGCTCAGATCGCCTTCGGGCCGCTGGTCCACGTACAGCGAGACCAGATCCATGGGCGGGTAGTGATGTCGGCTGTTCCAGCCGTAGCCTTCGAGGAAGCGGTCGCAGATGTGCTGGGCGTGGGAGTACTTGCGGTATTCGGTGACGATACCGGCGATTTTGGGGCGCTCGGCCATGATATTGGTCTCTCGACAAGGGGCGGTAGTAGCGATTTGAGAGGGAAGGTAGGCGAAGGGAGTTGGAGGGGCAAGCGATCACCCGGCGGCAATCCGGTCGCATCGTATATTGTCATGCACTCGCCCAGAGCCTCCCCGCCGCCGCCATCTCCCCTGCGAGATCAGCATCCCCGCGAACATCAGCCCACAGCCGATCAGCCCGCGCAAGGGCATTGCCTCGTCGAGCAAAAGCCATCCCCCCAGCGCGGCGAAAACCGTCTCCAGACTCAGGAGGATGGCCGCGTGGCCGGGAGCCGCCTGCCGCTGAGCCACTACCTGCAAGGTGTACGCCACGCCCACCGACAGCACACCGCCGTAAAACACGGGTAGGGCCGCATCGGCGAGCGGTTGCAGGGCGAGGTGTTCGGTGCCCAGGGCGACGGCCATACTGAGCGTCGCGCAGACGAGGAATTGCAGAAAAGCCAGTATCGCCCAATCGAGTTGCCGCGAGAGGCGGCCGATGACCAGCACGTGCCCCGCCCAAAAGAACGCGCTGGCGAGCACGAGCGCGTCGCCGCGGGCAATGGTTAGGGGCGGCTCCACGCTCAGCAGGTACAGGCCGCCGGTTGCCACCAGCGCGCCGGTCCAAGTGCTTCGGCGACTGCGATACTTTAGCACCCAGCCGAGAATCGGCACCAGCGTTACGTATAGCCCGGTGATGAATCCGGCCTTGCCGGCCGTGGTATAGACGATGCCGACCTGTTGCAGGGACGATCCGACGAAAAGAAAAAGCCCGGCGAGCAGGCCGCCGGGGAGGGCGTGGCCGAGGCGCGCGGCAAGCGGCGTGGCAGAGGCGCGCAGGACAAACGGCAACAGCGGCAAGCAGCCGAGGGCAAAGCGGACGCCATTGAAGAAGAAAGGCCCGACGTGTTCCATGCCGGCGCGTTGGGCGACGAAGGCAAAGCCCCAGATCAGGGCTGTGAGCAGGAGCAGGAGGTCGGCGCGAATGGGGGCCGAGCGCGCCGCAGCGTTCATCTCAGCGCCCGACAGGCAGGGAGCGGCCGGCGTATTTTTGCGCTAGCGCGTAGATCAAGAGGTTGGTGCCGAACTGCAAGCTGCGGTTGCGACCTTCGGCGTCGAGGTTGCCCCAGAACCAGCTAATGTTGAGGTCGCTAAAAATAACGGCGGTCCGGCCCTTGAGCTCTATGGCTTCCAAGGCGGAGACATTGCCTCGGTTTGTGCCGCTTAGGGGTGGCCCATCGGGGAAGTCGAAATAGACCGAATACAGGGGGTCGCTCTTGGGTAACTTGCGCCAGCGCGCTCCGTCGTTGCCGAGGACTTGCGGATCTTTGAGCAGGGCCTTGAACTGCCGGTCGAAGGGGGTGCCGGCTACGCCAGCCTCCCCGCGCAAATTCGCCGCCAAAGGCAAGATATCCTCGGCGAAAAGCAGGCCGCCGCTGTGCAGGTAGTGGGCGAGGTTTTTCTTTTCGGAGTCGCTCATCTGCACGACGCAGTCGAAGCCGGTCATGTAGAGCATCAGTGCGTCTGCGATGCGCGGGTCGTCGAGCGCGAGGGTGCGCGAGTGCAACGGCACTTTGAGTTGGGTTGACATGTGGGTATACGTCACCAATTCTCGCACGGCCAGCGAAAGGTAGTCGCGCTCCTTGATCGCGTTGTCGTAGCTCACTTGAACTATGGTCAAGGGGCGGCCCGATGCCGGCGTTGCAAGCTGGCGTTCGGGTTGGGGGATTGATATAGGGGGACGCTCGTCTTGGGCTAGCGCCGAGATGGCCAGCAGGAGTGTAAGAAGGAGACTTGTGCTCGGCCGGCCGATGGGCTGGTGGACTATATGGCTCAAGGTTGTGCGCCGAGCTTGTCGACCACTTGGATGAGGGCCTGCATAAAGCCCACGCAATGAGCGCGTCCCCGGTGCCCCCAAGGCGAGTCATCGACAATATGAGGCACGTGGTCGGTGATCATAAAGCCGTCGAAACCAACCGCCTTAAGCGTCTTGACGACCTCGAAGGTATCGACTTGGCCGCAGTCGATGAAGGTCTCGTGGAAATCCTCCACCGGCCCGATGACATCGCGGAAGTGGATGTAAATGATTTTCTTTTGCCCGCCAAAGTGGCGGACGGCGCGGATGACGCTGGCGTGGCCCCCCATCTCCGACCAGCACCCCATGCAGAAGTCGAGGCCGTGATGCGGGCTGTCGAAGGTGTCCATGTTGCGCTTAAAGTCGTCGAACGAACTGCAAATTCGCGCTATGCCACCGAGGGTTGTGCCGGTGGGCGGATCGTCTGGGTGCAGGGCCAGGCGCACGTTAGCTTCCTCGGCTACGGGCAGGATGCGCTCCAAATACCAGCAGTAGTTTTCCCACATCTCCTCGTGGGTGAAGACGCGGCCGTGGGTCTGCTCTTCGGGGTCGTGCTCGGCGAGGGCAAAGCGAGTGGCGCGGGCGCCGCCGCGCAAGGTCGCCGGCTCAGGCGTGCGCCAGACGCTGTTGGGCATCCAGTGATAGCCTAGGATCGGGATGCCGGCCTGGCCCATGTTGCGCACGGTGTTGATCATGTGCTGAAGCTGTTCTTCGCGGCCATTTTGGCCGAGCATGATCTCGTCGTAAAACGAGATGGGCACATTTTCCAGTGCCATCAGCCGCAGTTCGGCGTCGTCGGCCCGCTTTTTGAGGGCGGCCAAGTCCTCGTATTCCCATTGCTTGTCGCCGGGGAGTTTAGGGGTATTCATCAAAAAGTCGTCGCAGCCCATCTGCTTGATAAAGGCGAGCTTTTCGTCGGTGAGTTCGTTGAACTGGCCCAGACCTACGCGCATTTGCCGGGACATGAGTAGCCTCCAAAGGTAAGGGGTTGGCCGAGCGGAAAATTTGCCGAAGCCGCCGGAGCGGGTCAAGCGCGGCTGCCGACGCCGGCTCCGGTCGAGACGTGTACCTCTAGGCCGGCCGCAGAGTCGGCGACTAGGTCGCTGTCAAAGGCAATCGCCCCCGGCTCGAAAAGCAACACGACGGTCGATCCGCCGAATTGGAAAAAGCCCTTTTCTTGGCCGCGCTCGCAAGGTCCTATTGAGTGCGTCTGGACGATGCTGGCGACGTTGATTGCCCCGACCTCGATATAGGCTATCCTGCCGAAGGTGGGCGTCGTCAGCTCGCAGACGGAGCGCCGGTTGCGGTGGAAAACGTCGGGTACGCGGGCGCGGGCGATGGGGTTGACCGAGTGATAGGTGCCGTCGATCCACTGGGTTGGCCCTACTTGGCCGTCGGCTGGGAAGTGGAAGCGGTGATAGTCGTAGGGGGCGAGGCGCACGACGAGGGCGGCACCGCCGTGATATGGAGTGGGGTCGATTGTTGCGGCTAGGAGCTCGCGAGCCGCGAGGTGGTCGCTTTTGACCGGCAACACATCCTCGGCTGTGCGCTGCGGATAGACGAGGACCTTGCCGTCGGCCGGGCAACAGAGGCGCTCGGGCGCGGGGTCGCAGGGCCTGGCCCCGGGTTTGAGGCGGCGAATAAAGAAGTCGTTGAAGCTGGAATAGTGGCTGAGAGGGTGTTCGATTTCGCCGAGATCAATGCGATAGCGCTCGACAAAAGGGCGGATCTGACGCCGCGTCCAAGTGCTTTGCTGCCACCAGCCATAGAAGCGGGAGCAAAGAGGCCGATTGAAGACGGCGCGAAAAACAAGGTGCCCCGTGCTCGTGCCGTAGAACCAGTGGAGAAGCGACTGCCCCGGAACGTGTTCGACGATGATGGCCCCGGTTTGGCGGTCGCGGTAGCGGGTTGTTTTCCTCATTGATTCATTTCGGTGCCGAAATCAGCACCAGATCATGCTCGGTATCAGCATACACCAGGTCGAGCTCTTGCTGAACCTCAAGTGTCAGCCCGATGGCCGTCACAAGCCTACAGTAGGTGCGGATACCGTCGAGGTCGAGACAGCGGTCTTTGCGATCTTTTAACCACTTGTCGCAGACTTGGTAGCCGCCGATATGATATTTATAAACCGCTGGGGAAACAGGACCGAAATACTGCGTCTTGTTGACATACATACGCTGTTCCTCGTCATCATAACGAAAGCCCTGCGCCTTCGTCCTTGCGACGACCGAATCGCCTTGGCCCTCGAAGCGACAAGTCGGTGGGTCGAGTTCCAGTGATTTGAGAAGATGCAGTTCAGCTAGTCGTTTACCAAAAGCGGCGAGTTCTGTAAATAGTTTCCGGTCCTTTGTGAACGGAACACGCGGGAAATCGGTCCGTAGAAACTCAGCGTATTTCTCACGGTAGGATGGAGCATACAGAATGGCGTAGATATAGTAGAAAATGTCTTCGGGCGCGGGCGCTCGGTCGTGTGCTTTTGTTAGGGCCGCAACTAACTTGGGGTTCAGATTCGGTTGTCGTTCGGACGCCTCGTGGTGAGCAAAGAGGTCGTCGAGGTCGGCGACAGGATAGAGGTAGAGAGGGAAGTTCACGTTTCCGCCGCGATAGAACAGGTTGAGGTCCGCCATCCTCTGTGAGCAATATATCAGATTCCATTCACCCGCACCGACAACATGCCCTTGGCGTCCAATACACAGCGCCAGATTCTCCCCGGCCAGCATATTCTGCATAACTTCGGAGCGGGGCCTACAAATGAAACCGCGTGATCGGCCAGTATAATAAGTATGGCGCATATCAAAGGGCCGGTACAAAATCGGAACCACTTTCTCTCGGGTAGGGCCGGAAGCCAGCAAATCCTCCTGAGCCATCTTCACTTTCCAATCTGGCGCATCTTTGCCGAGTTTGTATCCCTGCCGAGCCAGTTCTGGCTCCATCTTTAAAAAAGTGCGGACCGTATCCCACGCCTCTTGCTCTGACCAGCGAATCGTCAGGCGGTCGCGTGCGGTGACGATGCCGACGCTGTTGACCGGGAATACATCAGGAATGGAAGTGAAGCGGAGATATTTGGCTTCGAGCGCATCATCACGCGGCGCAAATATATAGAACGGTAAGGTCGGCTTTATCTTTTGCCACTCAGTGCTACCCCGGTCATGGGCGTCCAGCCAGTCGTACTTGCTCTCACGGATTCCGTATAGTTCGGCGTGATGAACCTCAGCATCGCACTTTTTCTTAGTATCACGTTTGACGAAAAAAGCAATAGCCACGCCCTGCCGAATGTCGAAGACGTTCTGGTCCAGACTCCCACCGGGGCCGGTTTCTTTTTTCAACGCATTGCCGTGCAGGTCGAAAATGTAAATATCATCGAAGGTACGCATCAGGCTCTGGCGCATCCCGCGAAAGGTGGGGTTGTCGAGGTAACTGTGGTTGGTGATCATCCCCACGATGCCGCGTCCCGCTTGATCGATTTTCCACTGGGCAAAACGGAGAAACTTGACGTAATCGTCTTGGAGCCACTTCGGGTTTTTCTCATCCAGTGGCTTGCCGTCCACTTGCTTATAATCGTCGATCAATCCCCGTATCCACTCACCCATATTGCTCGAGTGGCCCGAATAGGGCGGGTTGCCCAAGATGAGCAGAATTGGGGTCTGATTCTTGACCTCGTCGGCCAAGCGGGATTCCTCGGCTAGGGCGGAGAGGCCGGGCAAACGGCTCTGTTCCAATTTTTCGGTGTCGAGCGTATTGGTGAGATAGAAGGGAACGCGCTCGTCATCGGCGAGACGGTGGCCGAGTTCTTCTAGAAAAAAGCTCATCTTGAGATGGCCGACCGCGTAGGGTGCCATCATCAACTCAAGGGCATAGAAGTTTCTGAGAATATGCCGACGGATAAAATCCTCTTTTCCGCCGCTGCCATAATTGGCCTCAAACTCGGCGACAGCTTCTTGGGCGGCGCGAGCGACAAAAGTCATGGTCCCCGCTGCGGGATCGAGTAACGTCACACCATCAGAGGCGAGACCGTCGCGCTTGTCGAATTCCGTCTTGAGCAGTCCGTGCAGGGAACGCACGATGTAGCCAACTACTGGTTCGGGCGTGTAATACACTCCCCGTCGCTCGCGCTCTTCGGGGTCATATTGCGCTAGGAAAGTCTCGTAGAAATGCACGATTGGGTCGCTGCCTTTGCCTTCGTGGTAGTAGCGATCCAGAATGCCGGGCGCGTCGGCCACGGCCAAGACTTCGGCGAGGTCATCTACGCACCAAGCGAGCGGATCGGGCAATTCGTCGAGCGAAATGAAGCGAAACAAATCGCGGAGGACGCCGATGGTATGTGGGATATTGTCGAACGCAGCGCGCCGGTTGAAGCCATTGTCGGCCCGGGTGCGGGCGGCGAACAAACCGTAGGTAATGGTTTGCGCGAACAGATCGGCGAAATCCGCAGGCGTCAGCGAGCCGATAAGGTAGGTCTGGAACGCCTCAAAGAAGCCGGAGAGCTGGCCGGGACTTTTTCGTTCCTGTTGGAACTGTTCGCCGATCACATCGCGGAGAAGGCGCGTGCGCTTGGCCAGTTCGACAGCGAGAGATTCAGCGGTAAAGGTCTGGGGCAGCGCAAAGTCCAAGAAGCGGTCGAGCAAAGCGTAGAGGTCATCTTGGTTTTCGAGCGGGGGTGTGGTGCGAATTTGGTTGAGTATCAAGGGCCGCCCTGCCTGTACCGTCTGGATAGGAGTGCCGTTCCGGTACAAGCGGAACTCAAGAAAGTTGGTGAGAATGAGATTCGGAAACGTAGCGCGGTAGCGTTTGAGTTGTTCGGATTTTTCGATAATATCCAGCCGCTCTTCGGTCGGCTTCTTCGCCTCGACATAGCCGATTATCCGATCCGTCCCGTTCCAGAGACGGAAATCTGGGTTGCTGCCCTCGGTGGGTCGAGGAAGCGTGGTGACGTGTACGCCTTCACAGGCTATTTCCTCCAGCATCTTTGCCAGTGCCGGGTAGAAGCTCTCCTCCCGCGCGTCGCCTTGTCGGGCCACGGAAGCGAGATTTTTCAAATACGTTGAAAAGATGGTTTTTCGGTTCACTGGATTCTCCTTAACTACCGCTCTCGTCCTCATGCGCTGAAGGGGAACATTGGAGATAAGCATGACCGCTAAACTATCTCGCAATCAAGTCTAAGGTGAGAAGGGAGTTTTCATTCTGGTCGAGAAACGCAATGATTCGATTTTTATTTCGCAGCAACAAGTCCGCGATTTGGTCGGTCCCGGCGTTTCCCACGGCAAGCCATATTACTTTTGGCGGATGGCCTCGACAGAAACTGAGTTGACGGAGGTCTTCATCCTTCGACGCAATTGCAAAACCCTGTGCGGCTGGATAATCCCAGATGGCTGTATCAGGCTGGCTGCGAAGCCCAATACAATCGACACTGATGGTACCGGGAAAAGCTCCCTCAAGTCGTGCAACGAGCCGATGGCTAAGGTTCTCGTCGAGGAGAAGTTTCACGCCATGGAACCGGACGCAAGCCGGATATTATGGACAGCGTCAAACTCTCGTGCAGCGAGGATGTGCTGCGGCGTCAGAGTCGGAAAATCGGCTAAAAGCTCAACTTCAGTCATCCCTCCCGCTAAGTATTCCAGCACGTCGTAGACGGTAATTCGGGTACCTTTGAAACAAGGCTTGCCGCTGCGAACACCGGGTCGGATATCAATGTAGTCTTCAAGGTCCATCTTGCGATACTTTGCGGCCTCCTCCTTTACACAATTCCGGTCTTTAGCTGGCGCGGCTTCACTGAGTTCGCATCCGGGCTGGCGTATTCTCCGGGCGAACCCTGCGGCCCTCGCAATGTCGATCCTACATCGTAGAGCACATTTGTATCGAGAATCACTGTCTTGGCCATGTCGTGTTCCCGTTCGTTCAACGCCGCGCCGCTGGGCAATCAGGAGCGCAGCGAGCAACGTATCCGCTGCTCGTTGAGATTATTAGGCCCAACCGTAGTTATCTTCCATATCAGCATACATTATGTCAAGCTCTTACGGGCTGGCAAGGGGCACCCGATGGCCATCGGGAAATGAGAATGCTGTCCTCGCGCCCAATGCAGTAACTTGACTATACTCTATCACCTTGATAACCAAATAACCTACGGACGAGGCCAAGTGGGAGAACAAGATAAAGAAGCGGTTAAAGCGTATTTGCTCGGGTTACAGGATGCGATTTGCGCGGCCTTGGCAGCAGAAGACGGAAGCACTTTCCGCGAAGATAGCTGGGAGCGGCCCGAAGGGGGAGGGGGCCGTACGCGCGTGTTGGAGGGGGCGGTAATCGAGCGGGCCGGGGTGAATTTTTCGCACGTGCGGGGCAATGAGTTGCCGCCGACCGCTACGGTGCGCCGCCCCGAGCTGGCCGGCCGGGCCTTTGAGGCCCTGGGCGTCTCGGTGATCGCGCATCCACACAACCCCTACGCGCCGACCTCGCATCTGAACGTGCGGTTTTTCACGGCAGAGAAAGAAGGCGAGGAACCTGTGTGGTGGTTTGGCGGAGGATTCGATCTGACGCCGTACTACGGTTTTGCAGAAGACGCCGTGCATTGGCATCGGACGGCCAAAGCGGTGTGCGATCCTTATGGCGAGGGACTCTATCCCAAGTTCAAGCAATGGTGCGACGAGTATTTTTTTCTACCGCATCGCAACGAACCGAGGGGGATCGGCGGCCTATTCTTCGACGACTTCAACGAAGGGAACTTTGAGCATTGCTTTGCCTTTACCCGCAGCGTCGGCGACGGCTATATAGCCGCGTACCTGCCGATTTTGCGGCGGCGCAAGGGATCGGAGTACGGCCGCAGGCAGCGGCAGTTCCAGCTTTACCGCCGGGGCCGTTACGTGGAGTTCAACTTGGTCTGCGACCGGGGAACGCTCTTCGGTCTGCAATCCAAGGGGCGCATTGAGTCGGTCTTGGTCTCGCTGCCGCCCTTGGTGCGCTGGGCCTATGACTGGCAGCCAGCGGCCGGATCGGAGGAGGCGAAGCTCTACGAGGTGTTTCTCAAGCCGCGCGATTGGGCCGATTAGCCCTGCCAAGCGGGATTGGGTTGGGGAATTTTGGCCTCCACCGTTTCGCGCCACTCGCGCAATAGCCCGTGCAGCCGGTCGCGGATTTGCGGCATTTGCTCGGTTAGGTTGCGCTGCTCGCCGATGTCATCGCGCAGATTGTACAATGCTAGCGGCCCATCTTCAAAGAACTCGATCAGTTTGTAATCGCCAGCGCGCACGGATGAGCCGGGGGTGCCGCCCTGATTGCCATAGTGCGGATAGTGCCAGAAGATGGCTTCGCGCTCTATGGACTCAGCACCGCGCATGAGCGGCGCGATACTGGTGCCGTCGCAGTGCTGCGCGGGGATGGGGTCTAAGTCGGCCAGTTCGAGGATCGTCGGGTAGAAATCGGGACTGGTCACCGGGACTGGACAGGTGCTGCCGACTGCGATTGGTCCGGGCCAGCGCACCAGCAAGGGTTCGCGGGTGCCGCCCTCGTACATCCATCCCTTGCCCTCGGCCAGGGGCGCGTTGCAGGTCGGCGAGCCTTCGGCGGTGGCGAGGCCGCCGTTGTCCGAGGTGAAGAACACGACGGTGTTGTCGGCCTGGCCGAGCGCGTCGAGCAGGTTGAAGAGACGGCCCAAGTTTTCGTCGAGGCTCTCAATCATGGCCGCATAGACCGGGTCGGATTGGATGAGCCGCCGTTTGACGCGCTGATCCTTTTTGTGCTCACAGGGAAAGTGCTCTCCCTCGGCAAAGGCTTCGGCTTGATCCAAGCCGAGGGCGCGGGCTTTGGCTTCGTACTTGGCGATTTTTTCTGGTTTGGCTTGGATCGGCGTGTGGACGGCATAGTACCAGAGATTCAAAAAGAAGGGCCGCTCGTCTTTGTGCCGGATTAATTCGAGCACTTGGTCGGTCAGGTAGTCGGTTAGGTACGTGCCCGCTGGGACATCGGCGTCGGCGAGCGGAGGGATGGTCCAAGGGCTGAAGTACCCGCCTTGCCCCGGCGAGCCTTGGTGTGCGCCGCCGATGTTGACCTCAAAGCCGTGGTCTTCGGGCGAATATCCGGTGCCGCCCAAGTGCCACTTGCCTACGTGCCACGTCTGATAGCCGCCTTCGTTGAGCGCGCGGGCCAGCGAGTGCTCGTGCGTCGGTAGCTGCTTGAGATACGGCACATCGACGAGTTGGCCACGCGCCGGGTGGATGTGCCCATGCACGTCGATCCAGTCGGTGATGCCGACGGTGGCTGGATACTTGCCGGTGAGGATGCTAGCGCGGGTCGGCGAGCAAACCGGGCAGGCCGCGTACGCGTCGGTAAAGCGCATGCCCTCGCGGGCGAGGCGGTCGATGTTGGGCGTTTCGTAGAAGGAACTGCCGTAGCAGACGAGGTCTTGCCAGCCCATATCGTCGATGAGGATGAAGACGATGTTGGGCTGCTTCACGAGAGTGCCTCTTCAATGGCGGCGACTACTGTCGGGTGATTCGGGGTGGTTCGGGGCGCGAAGCGGGCCAGCGGTTGCCCGCCTTTGTCGATGAGGAATTTCTCGAAGTTCCAAGAGATGTCGCCGGGGAAGGCCGCATCCTCGCCAGCGAGATAGGCGTAGAGCGGATGACGGTTGGGGCCGTTGACCTCGATTTTGCCGAAGAGCGGGAAACTCACGTCGTAGCGGGCCTGGCAGAAGTCGAGGATTTGCTCCTCGTTGCCCGGCTCTTGCCCCCCGAACTGGTTGCAGGGAAAGCCGAGGACTGCTAGTCCCTTGGCGGCGTATTGGCGATGTAGAGCCTCTAGGTCGGCGTACTGCGGGGTCAAGCCGCACTCGCTGGCCACATTGACGACGAGGAGCGCATTGCCAGCGTAGTCGGCTAGGTCGGCGCGTTGGCCGTGGATGGTTTGGGCTGTGAAGTCGTGGACGCTGCTCATGTCGTTCTCCTTGTGCGGTTGAAGGTGGATTCGACGCTAATTGGGTAGTGGTACGTCCTTAGAAGCCTTTTTAAGATTCTCGTCGGGCTACTTCAACGGGCGGTCGAGCGGTTCCTCGATCGGGCGTTTTCCAAGGGCGAGGCTCCATTACTACTAGGCTTTTGGGGGAGCAAAAAACAAAAGGCTTCTTAAAACGCTCGTTGAGCCTCTTTAGAGCACCGTCGAATTGCCCTGGATTTTGTCCGCCTTTAGTTCGATGCCCGGCGCGGCGCGTCCAGCACGTCGTAGCAAAACTGCGCTGTGCTCCAAGCGTCGTACCCATTTGCGTTCCATATCTGGCCGGTGACCTCTGGACAGATGTATTTGTCCCAGCCGGCATCCTGCACGGCCTTGTAGTAAGCCTTCACGTCCAGCTTGCCGCTGCCGGGCAGGAGATAGCGGACCCGTCCTTCCTCGTCGAGATAGCCGTCCTTGATGTGATTGTGGACTGAGTACTGGAGGTTCAGGTCAATCGAGTGCTGCAAGTCGATGCCCTCCACCCAGAAGTGGCTGTAGTCGAAGTTGAGGCCGAGATGCGGGTGATTGGTTTGCTGCATGAGCCAAGCGGCCTTTTCCGGCGTCTCAAAGTCGTCGCCGGCATGAGGCTCGATGGCGACGATGACGTCGTATTCGGCGGCCATGTCGCCCACTTCGAGGACCAGCTCGACGATGCGCTCTTTGCCGGTTTTCCAAGCGGGTTTGGGATGGCCGAGGGTGGTGCTGACGATCATTGGGTGGTCGTCGAGCCGGAGTGCGCGACTCAGTTCAAAGGTCGCCCTGAATTGCGCCAGTGCAGCGGCGCGTCCCTCGCCTTCGACGCAGGGCGAGAGCAGGGCCATTAGCGCTGGCGTGGGGAAGCCGAGTTGGCGGAAGAGGTCGGCGAGTCTTTTGCGCGCGTCCGCATCCATGTTGGCCGGCTCGGTCGGCCAGCCGGGCGTGACGGCGATTTCCATGCCCTCGTAGCCCATGTCGGCGAGGCGCGGCAGGGCCTCGAAGACGTCGAGTTGCTTCATGCCATAGGTGCTGTAGTAGAGTTTCACGTGGTGCGGCCTCCTGTTGTGCGGCCATGCCGTCAACGACCCAGGGCGCGTCCAGATCGATGATTGGCACTTGGGCACGGTCTGATACATGTTCGTCCCGTCTGCCTAAAACGCGCCTGTTGGTGCTCATTCACTTCTGAAGGCGGCGGGTAGCTGCGGTTCATCGCCTGACTCAACGAGGACGGGCTGGCGGCCGAGTTGGTGCCCTGCACCGAACGGGCGCCAGGATCGCATTTTGAGGAACGCCCAGAAAGTTTTGTTCGCGGTTTAACCGGCGTACACGGCTTCGCGCAGCCCCTTGATGTAGCCGATAGCGAACAAGCGCCCGATCGACGAATAGCCCGGCTGGTCGTTGCGATCTCCCTCCATCGTCGGCACGTGGTCGGGGCGCAGGACGCCTTCAAAGCCGATGTCGCGGTAGGCTTCCATGCAGGCGCGCATGTCGGTCTTGCCTTCGTCGTGGAAGGTCTCGACGAATTTTTTTGGCGTGCCGCGCACATCGCGGAAATGGACGAAGTAGATGCGGTCGCCAAAGTGGCGAATGACTTCAGGCAAATCGTCGGTCATCAGGGTGAAGTTGCCTTGGCACAGACAAATGCCATTGGCCGGGCTAGGCACTAGGTCAATGAGCTTTTGGTAGTTTTCGACGCTGCGCATGATCCGCCCCATGCCGCGCAGGGGCGACAGCGGCGGATCGTCGGGGTGCATGGCAAGTTTGACTCCAGCTTCCTCAGCGACCGGCACGACCTTTTCGAGGAAGTACTTCAGGTTGTCCCAAAGCTGCTCTTCGGTGACGACGCCCGCGTCGGTCAGAGGTGCGTTTTTCATCAGCTCGTTGTCAAAGCCAGTGACCAGGGCACCGCCGCGCCCGGGGGCCGCCATGGAGGTGCGAGTCCAGTTGAGCACGGGCATCCACTCGGGGCACCAGACTGGGATGCCGACCCGACCCATGTTGCGAATCAGCGCGCAGGCGTATTCGATCTCTTCGTCGCGATCCGCCAGGCCGAGCTTGGCTTTGTTGAGCGGCGGGCGCGCCTCGATGACGTCGAGGGAGAAGCCGCCGTCGTTAAACGCGGTCTTCATCCGCACGAGGTTGGTGAAGCTCCAGGGCCGTTGCTCGGGGTGGATGTCGGCCGGGTCGCCCGGTGTGGAAAAGCCGCCGACCACGTGGTCAACGCCGCATTGCTTGACCATCCGCCACAGCGGCGTGGGATGATCGGGCAGGACTTCGGCAATTTTGATCATGTCATTCCTTTTCTCGAGGTGAAGGTTGGGACGAGTAACTGATTTTTACGCTAGGTGTGGGATGCTTCGCTTTGGGTGAAGTGCGGTCAACATGGTTCAGCGAATAAACGGGTACACTAGGCCGGTCAGCGCGTCCGCGATGCGGAGGCGGTGCGAGAGCAAGGTCTGTGCGGGCAGGGCATCGGCCGCAAAATAGCCGATGTTGGTGCTTTCTGAGGAGAGCCGCAATGCGCCGGCAATGGGTTCGCAAATAAAGACGTGGGTGACGTAGTGGACGATAGTACCATTGGGATAGCGCATGAATGGGTAGCCCCCCGGCTCGGAGTAGATCCCGATCAGCCGCTCAACGCGCACCTCTAAGCCCGTTTCCTCATAGACTTCGCGCATCACGCTCTGTTCGACGGATTCGCCGAGCTCGACTTGGCCACCGGGCATCCCCCAAAAACCGTTGTCCGCACGCTGTTGCAGCAGGATTTTGCCGATCTTGTCGCGGATAAAGCCATTGGCCGCCACGCCGAGCCGTTCGGGCCTTTTCGCGAGCGGCGCCCCGGTGCTGTCGCACCATTGAGTATAGTCGAATTCCTCTATGTCCATCGCCGTTCCGCTTTGGGAAAATATTTCAGATTAGGAAAATGGGCCGCAGGGCGCAATCGCCGCGGCGTGGAACAGACGCAGCGGACCAAGCGACGACACGAACCCCATTAAAGAGTAGTCCCATACAAAAGAAGTGATCCGCTCAGGAGCCATGCCCCCTCCGTTATCAGAACGCTGGCCCTCGCTCTTCGACTAGGCGTTTCAGATAAAGACAGTAGGGATTGTCGTCGGAGTAATGGGCGATGCGGAGGAGCTGATCCGCGCCAATGTAGCCCTTGCGGTGCGCTATTTCCTCAATGCAGCCCACTTTGAGCCCTTGCCGGTGCTCAATGGTTTGGACGAAGTCGCTGGCCTCTAGCAGGCTCTCGTGGGTGCCGGTGTCGAACCAAGCAAAACCCCGCCCTAACACCTCAATTTTGAGTTGTCGGCGGCGCAGATACTCGTTGTTGACATCGGTAATCTCCAACTCGCCGCGGGCCGAAGGCTTGAGGCCGCGGACGATGTCGACGACTTCTCCGTCGTAAAAATAAAGGCCGATGACCGCGTAATTGGACTTGGGGTTTTGCGGCTTCTCTTCAATGCTGATGGCGTTGCCCTCGGCGTCAAATTCGACGACCCCGTAGCGCGTGGGATTATTCACGTAGCAAGCGAAGGCCAAGCCGCCCTCCCGTAGCTGGCTAGCGCGCTGTAGAATGGCCGTCAGGCCGTGCCCGTAGAGGAAGTTGTCGCCGAATATCAAGGCGCAGGGATCGCGGCCAGCGAAGTCGGCCCCCACGACAAAGGCGTGTGCCACGCCCTCGGGCCGATCTTGGACCGCGTATTCAATGCGCAGCCCCAGCCGCTCGCCATCGCCGAAAAGCTGGCGGTAGAGATCGACGTGTGCTGGGCTGGAGATGATGAGAATCTCGCGGATATCGGCCAGCATGAGCACCGAGAGCGGATAGTAAATCATCGGCTTGTCGAAAATTGGCAGCAGTTGTTTGGAGACCGATACGGTCAAAGGATAAAGGCGCGTGCCTTGGCCGCCGGCGAGGATGATGCCCTTCATGGAATCTATTCCGTAGCCTTTTTCTGCGGTCCTTGGGGGCGGGGTTTTTGCGGCCAGACGATCTGCCGTCGCTCAGGCGTCAGGCGTGCCAACAGCTCGTCCGAGGGGCGGTAGCCGTGGCGGAAGTTGCCCCAAGAAGGGCCGTAGCGATAGACGAAAATCCGGCGCGTACCCTCGTTTTGGCGTCGGGCCGAGCCGTGCGAGAGGCCATCGACGAAGAGCAAGGCGTCGCCTCGAGCCATGCGGCACTCGACCGCGCCGGTGATGCCCTCGACGGTAGCTCCCTCGGGCTTCATGCGATGCTGGTCTAAGGCGGGATGCGCGAAGTTGGATTTGTGGCTGCCGGGGATCAGCATGGTGCCGCCGTCGCCCGGGCCTATATCCGCGAGCGCGACGAGGATGTTGATTTGCCCGCACAGGTAGCGTCCGCCGTGGTAGCGGAATTGGTTGCGCATGATGGGCGGATAGCCGCCAGAGTGCAGGCCGATGGCTTCCCCAGGCTGGCGGAAGTTGGCAAAGTTTTCGTCGATGAAGAGCGGCCCGTGTGCGTAGTCGAACGTGCCTTCGCCGCCGACGAAATGCTTGACTTTCTCGATCCAAGCGGGATGGTCGATCATCCGCTCAAAAGGTTCGCCCGCCTCGTAGATTTGCTGCAAGTTGAGGCCGTCAACCGTGCCGTAGATATGGGCGTGGATGTGGCCGTACCAGTCGCCCGGCTCCAGCGGCGGGATGGCGTCGAGGCAGTCGTTGAGGTCTTTGACTTCATCGGCGGTAAGTGCCCCCTCTAAGTGCAGGTAGCCGCGCAGGTCGAAGAGATAATTTTCGAGGTCCGTGACCATGAATCCTCAGCGCTGGACGGGATTGCCCCAAGAGCCTTCGATGTACGGGAAGCGCGTTTCAAGGTCGTCGGCCAATTCGACGCCAAAGCCCGGGGCGTCGGGCAGGACCAAGTGGCCGTCTTTGATCAGCGGTTGCTCGCGCAGAATCTCCCACTGTAGCGGCCCCTGTTTCATGTTTAGCTCGACTAGGCGTGGGGCAGGCAGTGCCGCAACCATGTGGGCGTTGGCCATCGTCATCAGGCCGTTGTGCCAGTTGTGCGGGATCAGGGGTATGCCGCTGTAGTCGAAGTGAGCCTTGTGGCCGACTTCCAAGCAGAGGTCAATGCCGCAGACGCCAGCGTCGGGTTGGACTATGCCGAAGCCGCCCGCCTCCATAAAAGGCTTGAACTGCGCCCACGTGGTAAAAGGCTCGCCGCCAGTGATGGGAATGGCGACGGCCTCGTTGAGCCGAGCGTAATCCGCGGGTACGCGCTCGACCGGCTCCTCAAACCAAGCCCAGCCCATCTCGTCGAGTGCCTCGGCAATAGGCAGCGCTTCCTCCATCGAGAGGCGGCAATTGCCGTCGAGCGCTAAGTCCATCCGCGCACCCACAGCCTCGTGTACTTGGCGTGCTATTTTGAGAAAGCGATCGACGGTAACGCCCGACCACGCCCAATGGGTGCCTAGGCGCATCTTGTAGGCGGTGAAACCGTCTTCAGCGTAGCCGCTCGCTTCTTCGACGACGGATTCGGGGCGGTCATCCCAGTCGTAGCACACGCCCGAGGAAGCGTAGAGGCGGAGGCGGCGCAGCGGTGCTTGCCCGGGTGAGCAGAGCAGGTCGGCGGTGGGTTTGCCCGCGATCTTACCGCGCAAATCCCACAGCGCACAGTTGAGGCCCGCGTTGGCAATGTCGTTGGCCCGCATCGCTTCGTTGTGCGGCGTCATGTCTTGGTCGCGGGGGTCGCGGCCGATGAGACTGGGCTTGAGCTCTTCGATGCGCGCGGCGATTGCAGGCGGCACACCGTACGCGCAAGGCTCGGCGATGCCCTGCAACCCCTCGTCGGTTTCGATGATGCAGATCGAGCAATCGGCCTTGGGCACGTGGAAGGTGGCGCTGTACCACTGACGCTCAGGCTCGTGGACGCGCGAAAGCGAAAGCGTGCGGACATCGGTGATTTTCATCGGGCTCCCCTGGCGATTTTCAGTTGTGAGTTCTCAAAACGTGTCGTTGCACGGGCTTGTATTAAAGGGCCGCTTACTTTTCGCGTCAACACGATCCCGGCGCGCCTTCCCTTGTCGCCCGCCGGGTGCTCCCGTATTTTGAGGCCGCTTTCCAACCAAGGAGAATGCGATGATTGAACATCCCTATCAGAATTTGCGCGGAGGCCGCTGGCTAGTCGGCAACCTGCACGCGCACACGACCGCCAGCGACGGCGAGCGCGATCACCAAGCGGTAATCGACGACTATGCGGGCCGCGGCTATGGCTTCTTGACGATCTCCGACCATGACATCTATACGTCCCTAGCGGATTACGAGCAATACGACGCCCAAGGGATGATCTTGGTGCCGGGCAATGAAATTACAGCCAACGGTCCGCACGTTTTGCACGTTGGGGCCACAGCGTGGGTCGCACCCGAGGCGGACCGACAACGAGTAATTGACGAGGTCGGCGAAGCAGGCGGAGGATTCGTCCTTTTCAACCATCCCAACTGGCGCGACCATTTCAACCACTGTCCGCAGGAGCTTTTGCAGGCCTGCGAGGGCTACGTGGGCTTGGAGATATACAACGGCGTGGTGGGCCGCTTGGAAGGCAGCCCCTACGCGACGAATCGCTGGGACATGCTGCTGAGCGCGGGACGCCGCCTGTGGGGATTTGCCAACGACGACAGCCACGCGGCGAAAGGCGATGTGGGGTTGGGATGGAATGTGGCCTATGTGGAGGAGGAGACCGCTAGCGGCGTGATAGAGGCCCTGTGCGCCGGTCGCTTTTACGCCTCGACCGGAGTCGAGATCACCCAGATCCAAGCCGAGGGAAACAGGATTTGGATTGAGACGGAGAATGCGGCGCGGATCGTGGCCTTGTGCGCCGGCGCGAAGCGGATAGCCGTAGCCGATAGACGGGAAATTGAGGTGGAAGTGCCAGAGCGGGCAGGCTACGTGCGCTTTGAGTGTTGGGGCGCAGGAGAGGCGTTTGCTTGGACGCAGCCGTTTTTTTGTGAGGCGAGCGAATGACATGGGCGATTTGATCGCCGTTCATCCAGACTTTGACGGAGTTTGGCCCTTTGCCGCCGACCACTTCCGCACCCTGTGGCCCGCAGCGGATTTTGTGCGTCTAACGCCCGGAGACGAGCGGCCCTTGGGCGAGGTGATTGAAGAGCCGAGCCAAGTGGCGCGGTTGGCTGCGCTAGGGGTGCCAGTGAGTCTGAGGTGTCTGCAACTTTTTACGGCCTTGCAGGAAGCGACCTTTCAGGGGGCTTATGGTCGGCGGTTGGGCGAGGGTTGTAGCGAGTATTTAGCTGAGGTCGGCGTCGCTGTGTACGACCATCCGAGCGAGGGGTTTTGGTCGCAGACCGTGGCGGAATTTGGCCTGGCCTTGACGCTATGCGGACTGCGGCGAATTCCGCAGTTGCACCGAGAGATTATCCACAGCCAAGCACCTTGGGACTACGAGCCGCCCGGGGGCCAAGGCCGTCCCGGCGCACGCGGGCACCAGTTTGGCGACGACCCGGCCTTTGCGAGTGGGACGCTGTGCGGCAAGCGGGTGCGGATCGTCGGGGCCGGCAATATAGCCAGTCGCTACGCCAGCTTCGCGTCCATGCTGGGAGCCGATGTGGCCGCTTGGGATCCGTTTGCCGCGGAGCCGTGCTTTCACCGAGCTGGATCGCGCCGCGAGTACCACTTGGAGCAGCTAGTCGCCGATGCCGAAGTGTTCGCGCCCATGGTGCCGCTCACGGAATCGACCCACGGCTTGGTCCAGGCCGAGCACGTCAACGCGCTACCCAAGGGCTGTCTGGTGGTGCTGGTGACTCGAGCCAAAATCTGCGATACCGACGCCATCCGGCGGCGAGTGATGGCCGACGAACTGAGCTTAGCGGCGGACGTGTGGGACCAAGAGCCGCTGCCTTTAGACGATCCGCTATTGGGGCGGCACAACGTGGTGCATACGCCGCACAACGCCGGGCGCACGATCGACGCAAACAAAGCGTGGGCCGAGAAATTGGCCGTGCAGTTCAAGCCGCGTTAATTGCTCGCATTCGGTGCTGGGTTTATACTTTTACGACGCTTTCATTCAATTAAAAATACCCACTTAGGGAGTTGTACATGCGGGGGATCGAAGCGGCGCAAACCGGACAACAGCAGCGCAACAAAGAGCTGTTGGCGGGCGTGCGCTACCTAGGCGAGAAAGTGCATTCCGAGGTCTTGCCGCTCACCTTGTATATCGGCAAACAACACGTGCTGCACCAAGAGCAAATCGCCGCGCTAGAGGGCTTGCAGATCGAGGCCGCCGCGATTGCGATCCGCTCGCTGGCCTCGCTGGCCGCGATCGGCGAGTTGGACCACCTCGGCGGCGGCCTGGAGCTGATCCCGTCGCTTTTGCTGACTTTGGCGATCACCGACTACGAGCGGATTGAGTACACCATTGAACACGCCCACACTTCAGTGGGCTACTACGCGGCATTGGCGGCACTGGGCTTTATCGGTGAGGAGATCGTCGTCGAGGGCTTTCGCCGCGGGCTCGACGCGCCCGGGCACGTGTCTTGGCTGCCGGGGGGCACCCAACTCAACGGCGGTCGCTTGGGGGTGATGATCCCGGTGGCCGTGGGCCAGGCCCTCGGCAAGCGGGCCAAGCACGGCGAGGGCGGTTGGGTCATCTGCCACTGTGGCGACGCTGGCTACATCTCGGGCCAAGCACTCAACGGCTTCAACGGCGCCGCAGTCCACAAAGCGCCGATCACTTTCGTCATGCACCGCAACGGCATCCAGCTTTCGGGGGCCACCGAGGGCATTATGGACAAGGATCCGCGCCCGATCGTCGCGTCGCTGGGCGTAGAAGTCATCGAGATCGAGAGCTTGCACGACGCCGCGGTGCTCTACGAAACCTATGTCCAAGGCTACAAACTGGCGCAGCAAGGTCGGCCCGCGCTGATCTATCCCACGGGAACGCACGAGCAACTCGGCGACTTGGGCGAGCGCTTGGGACTTGGTTCCGAGGTCGCCGCGTTTGCCGCCGAGCACGGCGTTGATCTCAGCACCCGCATCTGGGTCCCCGGCTCGCTGATGAGCTACCGCGACGTAGTGCCGATGCTCGAGTGCCTCTTTTTGGTCAATAAGCTCCCCGGCGGCGCCGGGCATCACGATGGCCACATGAAGGGCCGCGACGCCGCGCAAGTGCTGGGCAACCCGCTGTTGCAAAAGACAGCGGCCGCGAGCCAAGCCCTTGCCGCGCTGCGCCAAGACGAGAAGCGCCAAGTCGAGACCCTGGCCAGACCCGCTCCCGGTAGCCGCAACTTGGTTCTGCCGGAGGATGTGCGGGAAAAGGTCGGCTTGCCTGCGGTTGGTGGCCGCGAAAGCCCGCGCGCTGGGTCCGAGGCTGCATACGCAGCAGTGGCCGCGCATTTTCCCGACGATGTGTTCGTCGTTAGCTGCGACCTCGATCCCTCGACCAAACTGGCGAAGGCGCGCGGTTTCTTGGCCGCGGATCACCAGTTCGAGATGAGCATTGAGGAGCAAGCCGCTTGTCTGATCACCGACGGATTGGCGATGAGCGGGCCGGGTCCGCAGTTCAATGTGGTATCGACGTTTGCCGCCTTTTACGAGGGCATTGCCCGCGAGGGTTTTGACGTCTGGCGCTATCAGCGCAACCTCACCGGCGTCAACGAGGGCCTCAACGTCGCCTTCCACGTCTCGCACGTGGGGGCCTGCACTGGGCGCGATCACTTTTCGGGTTGGGGCTTGGAGTGGATCAATGTCGGCTTGAGCTATTTGCCCTATCTGCACCGCTTCTATGGGCCAGCCGATGCGCGGTCGGCCTTTTTGGCTGTCTGCGATATGGCGGCGCACTACGGAGGGCACATCATCGGCATTCCGCGCGACGCTCTGCCCATCCTCGCAAAGCAAGATGGCTCGGGGCCGCTGTGGGAAGCGGGCGACGCTTGGGAGCCGCTGACGGCTTATCGCACCTATGCTGGAGCCGAGCGGGCGATCTTGGCTTTTGGCGCGCCGGCTTTTCTCGCTGGCGAGGCGGCCGAGCAGCTCGAAGGCGCGGTGGATGTGCATATAATCAACGGGTTGCCGCTACCTGCCGCTGCCTTAGAAGAGCTGGTGAGCCGCTATCCCAAGGGCGTGGTAACCATCGAAGATGGCCTGATCGGCGCAGACAACACCGGCGTGCGCGGTTTTGCCGGGCTGGTGGCGGGCGTCGCCGGCGACTCGGGCATTCCAGTGGCGCACGTCGGCATTACCGACCCGACGACGGCCCCGTCGGAAGGCCATATGGAGACGTGGGCGCACTTCGGCATTACGACCGCGGCACTCGTCGCTGCCGTGAGCGGGTTGGATCAATAAACACACCAAGCAAAAAGGCATAACACTATGAAGCGGAGCGCACTATTAATCATCGCACTTTGGGCTTTCGGCTGTGAGACCGGCGGTCAAGGTGAGGAAACAAGCAAGGAGATCTTAATGGATCCTGCAGGAGATGCCTTAAACGAGCAGGCCCCCGACGAATTTGCCGTGCGCTTGGAGACCAGCATCGGCCCGGTGGTCATCCAAGTGACGCGCGATTGGGCACCGCTCGGTGCCGATCGCTTCTACAACTTGGTTAAAAACGGCTTCTACGACGAGCAGCGCTTTTTTCGCGTGGTGCCTAACTTTGTGGTGCAGTGGGGTTTGAACGGCGATCCAAAGCTGAACCAAGTCTGGCATCGGGCCCACATCCTCGACGATCCGGTCAAGCAGAGCAATACGCGCGGACGGATCACGTATGCCAAAACCAACCAGCCCAATACGCGCACGACCCAGCTTTTTATCAATTTGGGAGACAACGCCAACCTCGATGGCATGGGGTTTGCGCCCTTCGGCGAAGTAGTAGAAGGGATGGAGGTGGTTGATGCTATCAGTGCCGAGTACGGCGAGCAGCCTTCCCAAGGGCAGATCGCCATGAACGGCAATGCCTATCTCGAAGAAAACTTTCCCAACCTAGACTATATCATCAAGGCCGAGATCATCGACTGAGTTGGCCGCTGAAATCCGCAATGAGGCTGTCGGCCTGAAGGCCGGCGCACTGGTTCGTCTTGGTCGTTCTCAAAAACGCCATTGCTCCCGTTCCATGAATTCTTCGAGATCAATACAATCGACTCCAAAATGTTCACAAACATTCGGAATTTTCGCGGCATTGGGACTGTGTTTTTCGATCGTTACAACGCAACCATTTTCTAAACACGTTGCTCGCGCAATAACAAACGGATCGGCAACCAAACTTCCCTGAAGGCGTGCCTTCCTGCGAATCATCGCCTGAAAGTGCCTAACTTCAAATATCTCCCTGACAAAATCCACTTCCTGCGCACTTGGCGTTATAAATACCTGCTGCCTATTTTCTGCACACCAAGCCGCTAAGTCATCTCCACGTGCGTTCAATTCGTTAAATACTTCTCGCGTCGAAGTAATGCGACCCTGTGTAACCATCGCGTCAAATGCTGCCCACAGAGAGGGAAATCGCGTCCGGTAATAGTGGAGAAAAAGATCGATTAGTGGACTGCTGTCGAACACATAGATTGTCATGCCATTGTTCCCTGCTTGAAGAGCCATTCTTCCATGCCGGGAACGTTCTTCGTCGATTCACCTAGATAGTCGGCGACTCGCTCCACCGAAATGTGTCCTCGGTGATAATGGCTAAACACCATTTCAATGTACCGTTCACCCAGATACGTTCCTTTGGTCAGATAGTAATTACCACCCCCACCCCCACCTCTTGTTTGCTCCGACCATTGCGCTACCTTCTGTTCATAGTCATGTTGGCTTACTCGTGCTTGGTCGAGCAGACGACGCAGAATGGTTTCGCGACTAACGCAGTACAGATTGGCCCAACTTTCAATAGCGAGATCGTCAATAGAACTGCTAGCCGAGTGCGCCTCGAAATCGTGGGAGGGGACCAGAAACTCAGCGGCAAATAGATTGCAGAGCACTTCTATGCGTTTATCGTCGCCGGTCATGTGCTCAATGTAGCTTTCCTGCCGAATATATATCCCACTTGTGTGCATCAGAAGATGCGCTAGTTCGTGGAACAAGGTGAAAATCTGACGGGGTTTAGCGTTGTTGTTGTTGACGTAGATTATCGGAAAATCCGGGTCTTCTAAGCAGAAACCAGAAAAAGGACTCTCGCTTGTACGTACTCTCCTTTGGCTAGGCGGATTGAAGGTGTCCTTAAAAACAAAGACTCCGCATCCCTCCAGCACTTCCCGCCAACGCTTGAGAGCATCGTCAGTGTTTTTCCATGCCTGCTGTTCAGCGAGTTCAATTCCTAGGTAGGTACGGACTTGCTTCGCCATGTCGGCGACAGCAACAGATGGGGCAAAGTCAAGATCGCGCAACACCTTGCGTTTTGCCGGGTTCACACCGTCACACAGTTCGGAAAGATTGAGTTGTAGTACCCTTGCCTTGCGGATCAGGTAACGCATCCATGGCGGAATACGCAGCAATTCATCCTCAGGCAAAGTGCGAAATGCTTGCTCTATGGTTTCCTCTTCCGGCACCTCGGGAAAGAAGAATAATGCGATCGGGCGTCTATAGATTTTGTGTGCCAGCTTTTCCAATTGAATATATGTTGGAGACGCCGCGCCGCGTTCCCAAGCATCAATATCTGTGGCCTTCTTATTCATGCGCTGAGCCACTTCTTCCTGCGAGAACCCCAAACTGGTACGCGCCCAGCGCAAGACTTGGGGATTGACGTAAATAGGCCCACTCATAATGCACCTCCACGATCATCTACAGTGTCGCCGAAGATGTCTCCTACCGTAGCTGAGGACGCCCTAGGCGACGCTTTCGTTGACGTACTGGCGAAGCAAGACACAGCCCTGACAAAAGGCGTCACCTAAGTCTGGCTGTTGGTTGTAGAATATTCTAGTATACTATGGCCATGAAACGCGGGCAATCACGACCTATTCCTATCCAACGCCGGGAGCAAACATGCAGTTCGTAATCGACGTGCATTTGCACTCGCGTTTTGCGCGAGCGACCAGCCGCGACCTAAACCCTGCTAATTTGCACAAGTGGTCGGCGCTCAAAGGCGTCGACGTAGTAGGCACCGGCGACTACACGCATCCAGCGTGGTTCGCTGAACTATCTGAGCAACTCGAACCAGCCGAAGAGGGTCTGTACCAGCTCAAAGCCGGGTGGCGCGAAGCGGTGGAACAAGAGCTGCCCGATAGTTGCCGCCGCGCCGTGCGTTTCATGCTGTCGGTGGAAATCAGCACCATCTACAAGAAGGGCGACAAAACCCGCAAGATCCACCACGTCGTCATCCTGCCCACCCTCGAATCCGTCGCCCGACTCAACCGCCGCCTCGGCGCCATTGGCAATTTGCACTCCGACGGCCGGCCCATCTTGGGGCTAGACAGCCGCGCCCTTTTAGAAATCTGCCTTGAAGCCGACGAAGACGTGCTTTTCATTCCGGCCCATATATGGACGCCGCACTTTGCCGTTTTGGGTGCTTCTTCAGGCTTTGACTCGTTGGAGGAGTGCTATGAGGATTTGCTGCCGCACATCTTCGCGGTGGAGACCGGCCTGTCCTCTGATCCACCGATGAACTGGCGGCTGTCGGCCTTGGACCGCTATGCGATCCTATCCAATTCTGACGCCCACTCCCCGCAAAAGCTGGCTCGCGAAGCCACCTGCTTTGACACCGAGTGCTCGTATCCGGGCATTTACTCCGCGCTCAAATACCGCAACCCAGCGCGCTTTTTGGGCACCTTGGAGTTCTATCCCGAAGAGGGCAAATACCACTACGACGGCCATCGCAAATGCGCGGTGTGCTACAAGCCAGCGCAAACGATAGCGGCTCAAGGAACTTGCCCGGTGTGCGGGCGCAAGCTGACGGTGGGGGTTTTGCACCGAGTGGAGAAGCTAGCTGACCGCCCGGAAGGATTCCGCCCGGATGAGGCCCCGTCGTACGAGTACTTGATCCCGCTCGACGAAGTGATCGGTGCAGCGGTGGGCGTTGGCCCTAAGAGCAAAAAAGTCCGCGCCGTGTACGACCGACTCTTGGCCGAGATAGGCCCGGAGCTCGCACTATTGCGCCACGCTGGACTCGAAGCGATTGAAAGTTGCGCTGGGCCGTTGGTGGCTGAGGGCATACGCCGGATGCGCTGCGGCGAAGTCGAAATCTACCCCGGCCACGATGGGGAATACGGCGTAATCAGCGTGTTCAGCGAGGAGGAGCGGGTGCGCTTAAAAGGGCAGGGTGCGTTGTTCGACTTGGGACCGACGGCCGCGCCGAAGATGGCTGAGGAAGTTCGCGTTTCAGCGGTACAGTCGCCAAGGTCCGCTAGCACCGAGCAAGCAGAGCAGGACGCGGACGCTTCTGACGTTGCACAGCGGCAAGTTGAAGAGGCCGCAGGAGGGCCTTTAGTGGTCGTGGCTGGGCCGGGGTCGGGCAAGACTCGGGTGCTGACGCGGCGCATCGCTGGGCTGGTCGCCAGCGGTGTGAACACAGGACAGATCATGGCCATTACCTTTACCCGGCGGGCGGCTGGACAGATGCGGCAGCGGCTGAGTGCTTTGTTGGGTGGTGAGTCCGGGCTGGGCGCGATGCGGGTGGGGACCTTCCACCAGTTGGCGTTGTCGCTCTTGCGGGACTTGGGCTGCGAGCCAAAGCTGGTACTCGACGAGGTGGAAGCGCGGCGGTTGCTCGAAGGGGTGCTGGCAGACGCTGGTTTGTCCGGGTCGGTTGCCGCCGCTGGTCGAGCTATTTCGCTGGCCAAGGCCGCCGCGCAGGGGCCGGACGAAGTGGCCGAGAACTGGCGACCGCATTACGACGCCTATCAGGCGGCCCTACATGCGTACGGGGCTTGCGACTACGACGACATTCTCTTGGATCTGCTGCGCCTCTTAGAAGCGGATGCGGCTGTGCGGGAACAGGTGCGGGCGCGGTTTCCCTATTTGCTGATAGACGAGTTCCAAGACCTCAACGCCGCCCAGTATGGGTTGGTCCTCCAGTTAGCAGGTGCGGGCGCGGGCCTAATGGCCATCGGCGATCCCGATCAGGCGATATACAGCTTCCGCGGTGCTTCGTTGGACTACTTCGCCTGTCTGCGCGACAACTTTCCCGCCGCGCAGGTTTTTAGCTTGGGGACCAACTATCGCTCGCAGGGGCACATTGTCGAGGCTGCGGCCGCTGTCATCGCCCGCAATCCGAGACGCGAGGCCATCGAACTTGTGGCTGTGCGCCCGGGCAAAGAGCCAACCCGCCTCCTTGAGGTGCCGAGCGAGACGGCCGAGGGCATTGCGGTGGTACGGGAAATTGCCCGCATGGTCGGCGGCACCGACATGGTGCAAACCGATGCCGGCGCGGAGGGTACGCGCAGTTTTGCCGACTTTGCCGTGCTCTTTCGCACAGGTCGTCAGGGCCGAGTGCTGGAAGAGTGCTTCCGCAAGGAAGGTCTGCCCTATCGGCTCGTCGGGCAGAAGGGCTTTCTCCAGGCGCCGGCCGTGCGGGCCGCTTTGGCTTTTGCCCGCTACGCCTCGATCTCGCAAGAGGATGTGCGGCGCTGGCAGGCGCTAGAGGCCATGGGCGCGGAGCCGCACATTTTGCGCCAAGTGCGACGGGGCGAACTGTCGGCTGCGGCGCGGGACCGGGTCGCGGTGCTAGAGGCGCGGATCGCAGAGTACAGGCAGTGGGCCGCGCAGGAGGGGGCGGGTTCTTGGTTGCGGCGCTGGCAGGCCGAGTTCGGCGACCCGGAGGATGAAGATTTGCAGCACTTGGCCCGAGTGGCGGACGAGGCTGGAACGCTCGCGCAGCTATTGGAGACTGTGCTTCTAGGCGCAGAGGCCGACTACGAAGAGCGGGGCGGTCCCCAAGGCCCAGAGGCCGTCGCGTTGATGACCCTACACGCGGCCAAGGGCTTGGAGTTCCCCGTGGTCTTTATCTGCGGGGTGGAGGACGGACTGATTCCCTTCCGCGAGCGGGACGCTGACCTCGCCGAGGAACGGCGGCTTTTTTACGTGGGCATGACGCGCGCCGAGGAGGAGTTGGTGTTGCTGCGGGCGCGCAGCCGCCAGCACTATGGCGAGCGGGTGCCGTGTGCGCCATCGCCGTTTGTAGAAGAGATCCCCGCTCATTTGCTCGTGCGCGAGGATGCGGCCATGCCGCGCCGACGGGAGGCCGAGCAAATGTCGCTTTTTTAGGCTGGTTCTGGATCGAAAAGCCGGGCGATGTGTACGGCTTGGAAGAGCGTCGCCGGCTCTAGCTGCGTGCGCAGGGCGCGTTTGCGCGGCAGGAGCGTGGTTTCGCCAAGCATCGGCGGGCAAACCATCACTTCGACTCGGCCGCTGCCGATGTTGAGATTCCCGCGCGGGCACTTGGGCCACAGCGAGTGAAGGCCGCGAAAAGCCAGCGGCACGATGATCACGTCGGGCGGCAGGTACGCAAAGAGCGCGTGCTGCATGGGCAGGCATTGAGGCTCAAAGGCGGCCGTGGTGCCCTCGCCATAGACGACGCCTGGCCGCTCTGCGAGGAGCTCGGCAAAGCGGCGCGTGGGGTTTTTCGCGTCAGCCGAGCGGGTCATAATGACGTGCCCATCGACTTTTTCCATGATCTGATCAACTTGCTCGGTCGTAAAGCCAATCAGCGAAAAAGAGCGGCCGCCAATGCGCAGGGTTGCGGGTTCGGTGAGACGGGCGCGGGCGAGGATCACGGGCGCGGGAGGTTCGCGCCAGCCCATCAGTTCGAGGAAGCGGGCGTCGTGGAGTACGCTGCTCATTACGGGATGGTCGAAGAGGCTGCGATGCGTGGGAAGAAAAAGGACCTTCGCCTGTTTGTTGGCTAGATCGAGGTCGCGGGCACTGGCGGCGAAGAGCGGATCGGCGCTTATGGTCAGCTCAATGCCGAAAATGTCCAGCGATTTTCTTCCCCATTCGCTGCTTTGGGCACTGGCGGCTTTGAGACGCTCAGCTTCGGGGAGTTGAGCCGCTAGGAGGCGCATTTTTTTCTTGCCGATGCGGTAGTAGAGGAAAGCCCACTGAAAGAGACGCGCCCGACGGCTCCATGGGCCCAGGGTCTGGCGTCGCCCGACGTGCTGGTGTTCGAGAAAACGGCCCTTGGCCTTGCCGTCGAGCAAGGGCGGCAGGACCACCAGATCGACTTCGCCGCGTGCTCGGCTCGCTAGTCGGTTGACGTACCGGACTAAGCGGCGCGTCAGGTCGATCATGTCGCGGGTCAGGTAGCTGTACTCTTGGCCGTACCAAAATTCCTTCGGCTTGATTTGGGCGGGGTCTTCGGAGTGGGCTTGGAGGAACTTGAGCAGCATGCCCTTACCCAGCAGGACCAGCTTGCACAGCTTTTGGTGCCATTGGGCGCGCACCCGTCCCTCAAGGCGGGCCAAGAGCACGTCGGCGTCCGTGATGGCTTTCCACACCGAGATGCCGAGATAGATGAAGTTGCTATAGGTATTGAAGCGGATGGCGAGGTGCTCGCCAGCCGCGAGGTAATCGACGACGCGCTCGGCCACCTCGCCAAGCAGGTCGCGCAACGTCCCGGCGTGGCGCACTCGGTCGATTTCGCAGGCGTAGTGCTCGGCCAAGCGCGGATCGTCGGTCCATTCGGTCGCCGGCTCTTTTTGTGCCGCACCGGCTTGCAACTTCTCGGCGACAGCGTGGGCGTGGGACAGCGGTACGCGGGCGACTCGCAACTCGACGAGGGCGGCCTCGCCTTCGTCCGGGGTATAGGGATCGTCGCGGCCCAAAGCGCGTATATAGACCGATTGATAGAGCGCGTGGAAATCGAGTGCGTCGCCGCGCCCGCGCTCGACAAAGAGCTGGCGCGTTGCTAGGTAGAGGCGGTTCGCTTGGTGGTAGGCCGGGCCGATGCGTTCGCAATGGTCGTATGCTTCTTGCAGGCGCTTGTCGCGGAGCGGGGGGATGCCTTCGTGAATGGCGTCGATCAGTTCGGCGCGGCGCACGAGCGCGTCGAGGTCGCGGCCTACTGGCCAGGTGATTTCACTTGGATTGTGGGCAGCAAAGTGGCCGTCGCTGATGGCGACCTGCATCAGCTCCTCAGCCGCCTCATCGTAGAGGCGCAGCATTTCGTCTAGGTCCACGTCGCGGAGCAATTCGTCTAGGTCCACTTTGCACCTGTCTTTCGGTTTGCGTTGGCAGCCTAGAGTGAGTTAAGGCAATCGGCCTGCGTGGTCAAGCTCTTGTGCGGCGGTCGGCGGAGCCGCCTAGGGCTTGCGTGAGTCCATCCGCGAAGGGTCAGAGTCAGGAGTTTGGGTGCTCACGCCATAAGGAAGCATCTGCCAGCTCTTGGGCGAGACGAATTTGTTCGTCGCGGTGCGTGGCTAATGTCTGTATGGTATGGATTCCCGGCTTGTGGAGTGGCAACCACCCGCCGCCCATTGCTTCTCGCGTCTTCAGCGGTAATGATGGCCCAGCCATAAAATGTGACCGCATGGTCTCTATCTCGACTACGGCCAACTGCGACCTCGGCACCAAGCGTCGCCATCTCTTCGGGCCCCGCGAAATCAAGCCGGTCAACGGAGATTTCTACTTTCCCCCGCCTTTCGAGAAATACATGGCGGGGCATTGTTCCGCTTTTAGCTTGGCGTGCCTGTTTGCTTGAAAATACGCCTCGCCCCAAAGTCTCGTCTGGAGATATGCTCTGAGGGAGGCTCGTGCGAGCCAACCAGCCTACTCCTGCCCCAGTTCACTCAAGGCTTCGCGTAGAAATCCATCCGGCAGTTGGTTCGCGTGTACATACCGCTCGCGTCGGTGTTGGCCGTTCATGTTGACAGAGCATAGTGCTCCGCCATCCGATTCGCACAACAACATAACTGAACGCCGAAACCCGCCGGAAACCGTGATAGCAATAACCCCCTCTGGCAGTAGCTCTACCAGATACTGACGTGGCAATATGTCATAGATGGATCGGATCAGACGATCTGCGTTGGCGATAGCCAATTCGGAAGGTGGCTGAATCCCTTCTTCGTCGGCCTCGTCGTTTATCTCGTAAAGGTCGCGTAGGGCATTGGCGAGCACAGCTTCCTGTGCGCCTTGGCTAGTCTGCTCAAGAACGGCTGAGGTATTAAGTACTCTCTCTCCTCCGTTGCTGCGCGGTTCAACATGTGTCATGTAAAGGCTCCTTTCACATGATAGATTACAAACGCTTCACATGTAGGGATGAGTTTCTCTAGCATCTACGAAACGGCCTTTCAGCATACTCTAAATTGCTAATGCGGCTTAAGAAGCGTCAATCCGCGCTTTCTTCCCGCCGTGGACGTTGGTCCGCAGCGCGTTCGACAGTGCGGCGTTAAAGGCGATTTCGCTGGTTTTGGGCCGTACCGCCGCGCTATTCCCCGCGGTGCATGACCACGCCGCGGGGATGCTCAAAAGCGTCGATCCACCGGCGACACCATGCCTCGTAGTCGGTCAACTCGCTGGAAGGAGCGCGGCGGGAACGCGCCACAAAATCGGGATGGCCGGTGCGGCCGGTGGGCTGGCCCGTGGGTTGGTAGCGCAGGTCGAGGGACCAGCGGCATTGATCGGAGTAATTGGGGGTCGAGCGATGGGGCGTGAAGCGGTTCATCAGCACCACATCGCCGCGTTTGCACTCCAAGGGAATGGGTTCAACTTGGGGCATGGCCTCGGGGGCGATGGTGGTGCCGCCGGCTGCCAAGTGCCGGAGATAGCCCGTTTCGACGAGGCCGGGCAAGACCTCCATGCAGCCGGTCTCTACCGTGGCTTCGGCCAAAGGCAGCCAGCAGGTGATCACGTCAGAGCTTTCGGCTTCTGGCATCATCACGCCAGCGTCTTGGTGCCAAGGCGCGTTGTGGAAAGAGGGGCCTTCGCGGTTTTCGTAGGCTTGCGGCGGCTTGGCTCGCACGTGCTGGATGGGGTTGCAAGTCAACTCGGGACCCAGCAGCGATTCGAGCAGGTCGAGCAAGTTTTCGTTGCGAAGGAATGCGAACATCGCCCGCCCCCGATAGTGCATGATGTCCATGCCGTGCCCAATCGCCGGACACTGTTTGAACAGCAAGCCATAGCGCGTGGCAAACGGGGCGTCCTCGTACAGGTCTGCTATGGCGCCTTCTTCGTGCAGCGTCCGCGCCCGTGCGTCGATCCACGAGGATAGCTCGTCGATGACTGGCTGTAAGTCGTCGTGGGTAAGTGCCTCGCGGACGATGATGACGCCGCGGGTGTTGAATTCGGTTTTCTGTTCCGTCGTGAGTTTCATTGCGGCTTCTCCCCAGTCGGTTTTTTAGGCCCTATTGGACTGTAAGCTTAGTCTCTGCTCGGCAACAGGGCGCACTGCTCAGCCCAAATCCTCGGCGTGTTCTGCGACGTAGCGCTCGATCTCGGCGGCACTCATCGCGCCGGTAAAGGTTCCACCGGGCGGCATGTAGTAGAACGCCTCGGCGTAGTGCAAGCCATAAGGTGCGCCGAGGCGCTGGTACTCTTGCAGGCCAAAGAGGCGGATGTACTGGCGGTCGGCTTCCTCGTCGTCATGGCCCAAGGCGGGCAGGTGCTTGCCTTGGCGCGCCAGCCGTTCCTTGAGGCGGCGACCGTGGGCACCCGCTGGCCCTTGGGCTTTATTGGCACTCATGGCGGCGATCTTGGCGCTGAGATGCGGCGCTACATCGACGATCGTGTTGTAGGGCTGTCCTGGGCGGCAGGTCCAGTAGTAGAGGTCTTTGACCGAGTGAGGCTGCATACCGCAAGCGAGTTGTTCGGGATAATCCTTGTCCGCGCCGGCCATCCAGCGCGCGGCCTCGACCGCTTGGCCGGTGACGTAGTGATCGGGATTTTCCTCCCAATGGCCCCAAGGGCTGAACGTGGTGATGGTGTCGATTTTGAGGGCGCGGATCAAAAAGACCAGCCGCGCCCGCAGTTCGGTGGGGGCGGCTTCGTCGAGGAAGTGATTGCGGTAGCCGAGGTGAATGACCTGTTTGAAGCCCAACTCCCCGGCCAGCACTTCGACTTCGCGCTCGTTCTGCAGGATGGTTTCGCCCATCGTCCCCGGTCCGCATTTCTCGTCGTTGGTGGTCTGGATCAAATAGGCGGTGTAGCCTTCGGCGATGAGCTTGGCAACGAGGCCGGCGCAGAAAAGGGGAATGTCGTCGGCATGGGCTTGGACGGCGGCCAGCACCTTGCCTTGGTGCGGTTTGTCTGGGGTGTGCTTTTCGACGGCCACTGCGCCGACCGGAGTGTACCAGGGAATGCGCGAATCGGGAATAGAGGCCATGATCGTTTCCTTTTTGGTGATGGGGAACGGCTAATAAGAAATATGCAGCGCGGGCACTTAACGCGCTACGTTGGCTATAACCGCATCCCCAAGCTACAAGAGGCCGCGGCGGTGCGGCGACTGGATCGGGGAAATGGAGAACGGCTGGAACGCGATCTCACCTCGCACCGACAACCGCCCCGGACACCGTCGGCTCGGCGGCGATGCGCTCGCGCCAATCGGCCAAGGTGCGGCCATCCATACGCAAGACGCGGGCTGCGGCTTGGTCGAGAACGGCGCGCACTGGACACGCGGCCATCTGCGGCCACGACCCCAGCGTTTGCGAACGCGTCTGCTCAAAGGCATCGGCGAGCGGCGACACATCGGCGTGGTTCGGATCGGGGATGAGCAGGGAGCGGAGCGATTCGAGGGCATATCGTGGATAGGTAAGTTTCTTTGACCGACAGTGAAGCAGCGTAAGAATACCGGGCGTAGAATTCCACCAAGCGCATAACGCCCGTTCTAAAATGGGATTCGGCACGATGGGCCGCACTGGACACCATGAGGAACCGAGTAAAGGTTCGGCAGCATAACACGCTGCCAACCGCACCTGATGCGTGTACAACCGATTGGCGATGAGCAGCCGACTGGCTTTTCCCGTCAGAGAGCGAGCATAGGTCTCTTTACCGCTCTTGGGCGCGCCGCCGACATCCGCCTTAGCGTCCATGCAAACGCAGACATTCGTCTCGTGATCCCAGAGGATGGGTGCCGTCCACGGCGCATTCGGCGCGGGGTCGCGCAGGAAGGCGTCGCGGACTCTTTGCCCGCCGGGTTCGATATGGCAAAGTTCGCCCGCCGGCCTAAGCCCCGTACCCGCGAGTGCTTCGAGATCCTGAATCGCATGGGCTAGCACCCCGTCGTAAAACTGCGCGGCACTCCAGTCGCCTGTGCGGATACGCGGCCACGGCCAATCGTGTTCCGTTCCCCAATCGTCGAGCGGCTTCCCCCCATTGATTAAGTCCGACAGCAAAATGGCTTCGTGGGCGTCTCGCGGCATCCGGGCGAGCGAAATGAACCGCGTTGGCTGGCGCTCTTCACCGGGACGCCGGGCGATCAGCAGGGATTCGTGAATACTCGTGTTCTCGGAGAAGTTGATGCGCCGCGGGTCGTGGCTGGTGATGATGGTTTCGATTTGGAAACGGTCGGCGAGCAATTTCCGCTGATTAATGCCCGATACACTAGTCAGCGCGGTCGTCGGGACAACATTTGCTAGGATGGCCTTTTCTCGCTTCAACAGTACATCCGCTAAAGGCGAAAAGAACGTTTGGATACTAGTCTGATCAATCGCCCTAAAAGCCAGTTCGTCGCCGCGTATTTTGACGAATTGGGCGATCTGAATCTCGCGTTCTTGGACCGCCCGGCGGTTGTGGCTATCGTACTGGCGATTGCGGGTAGTGTATCAGTTTGAAATTACGGGGACAATCTGAGTAGGAAAGCTATTCCCGTTCATGTTTTTGCCATCTAAAATGGATTCGTAGGCGTCTAATAAAGGATGATCTTTCTGCATTAACGCTATATCACAACGTGGACAATAGATAGCACCTTCAAAGTTTGATGTCCTGTTTCCGCATCTTTTTCCATTTTCTCTGATATTTTTACATTGTGTTCGGCTTCTATTTCGTTTGCGTTGATTTATTTTGTTGGACATAGGTAAGTTCTCACGTCGGGAGTGAATGGTCTAATATCTCTCTACAATGTAGTCTAATTTCGTCAGGGATAGACAGTCTATTGGAGAGATGTTCAAAGAGTTGGCGAATGGCATCGCTATGGCCCGTAACCAAATGATAAAAACTCGCACCATCCATCTCGATGATTCTGTTCCCAATATTTTTTCTATATCGTTCGGGTTCTGAAGGGATGATTAAGACGAGGGCCGCTGTCCAGTCAGCCGCTTCTTTTTGAATTGAGTTGGACAGTTTTTGTATTACGCCGCTTCTATCTGTACTGTTCATGGTGTTGTGCTTGTTCTTTAACTCAACGATCATTTTTTTCTTTTCTGATCTCAAGTCATAAACATCGTCATGGTTTTCCCATCCTTCTACTGATCCTAATATACCCTGGTGAAAGAGGCCAATCGCATTGCTTAATCCCCGATTTGCCGATTCAGTGTCTTGTGAAGATCTCAACTCGCAGACGCTCTTTATACGGAAAGTATCTGATTTCATAAGACTCAAAAATGGATCAACGACATTTTTCTTTCTTCTACGCTCAGATTCGGAAAGTGCGTTTCGGCAGCTTGTTTTTAGTCGTACAAGCTCTCGCTCAAAGTCGTCTTCAGAAACCCAAGGGAGCACAAGCCATATCCTCTACGTTTTCGGCGTGTAGCTCAATGCCGATGGGGGTGCGATTGAGCTTTTCAGCTACTCTAAAGGTGGTCCCGGAGCCAAGAAAGGGATCAAGGACAACATCTCCTGCATCGGTAAATAGTTCGATGAAAAATGCCGGTAGCCATTCAGGGAAGGCAGCGGAATGGCCGGTATTATGGCAGACGGGTGCTTTGTGAAGCACGTTGTTGGGGTACACCATATCCCGTTTAGACCAAGCCGACATATTTCGACCGATCCCTGATTGGGTAGCGGAATTATTCCGCTGGTAATCCCTTTCTCCCATGTTCTTCAGCCGAGCCTTAGTCCACGATCCTGCCGGCACCATGACAGCCTCTTGGTTCATCTTGAAGTTAGAGGTCTTGGTAAAGTGCAACAGTCTTTCCCATCCATCCCGAAACCGATACTTCCACTTACCGGGGGCCGAGGTCGTCTTGTGCCAGATATACTCTTCAACCCATCGAAAGCCGACCTCTCTTCTAAGCGCACTGATCAGGTCTAAAACATAGAGGTGTCTCTCGCCATTGACGGCTTTCTCTTTGATATTCAGCACAAAAGACCCCGAAGGCTTTAGCACCCGTAGAATCTGTACCCCTATCGGAATAAACCACTGGACATAAGAATCGGCGGGGATGCCGCCATAGGTGCGTTTTCTGGCATCGGCATAGGGTGGAGACGTTACGACCAGATCAACGCTTTCGTCTGGGAAATCCTGCATCACGTCAAGGCAGTCCCCGATATGAAGATTATTCATCCAGCCAGACTTCATTATTTCCCTCCTAATTATACGGTGGTGAGGTTACTATGAGGTCAATACTATACTAACGGGCAGATCGCTAGCGATGTCGCATCACGGCAGATGAGTTGATTGTCCATCTTATTTATCTATTTTGGATGGATTCAACGGGATTCCTAACTTTTCCAATATAGAATTTCGTGCGGCGATTGGCAACCGAGTCGCCAATTTTAGCTTCTATGAGGATAGGTATTACAGCGGTCGCATTGCTATGGGTGACCGTGATGTCAATCGCTTCGCTGCCATCGCGTATTTCAGGGGTCGCACGAATGCCGTCGTAGCGGTCGAGCAGGCTCGCCAGATAGGTGTTCAGGGTTTCTTCGCGCAGATTCGCCATCTCAACTCCCGTATAAAGTTCGCCGCGTTTCCGCCAGAATATGCAGCGCGGGCACTCAACGCGCTACGTTGGCTATAACCGCGTCCCCAAGCTACAGGAGGCCGCTGCGGTCCAGCGCTCGATATTGTATGGCCTCGGCTAGGTGCTGCGACTGGATCGGGGCGTCGGCCAAGTCGGCGATAGTGCGGGCGACCTTGAGGATGCGGTCGTAGGCGCGGGCCGACAGGCCGAGGCGGTTCATCGCTTTTTCGAGCAGGGCCTGCCCGGCGTCGTCGAGCGAGCAATGGCGGCGGATGTGTCGCGTACTCATCTGGGCGTTGCAGAATAGCTCGCCGGCAAAGCGGTCGAGTTGCCGCTGGCGAGCGGTGTTGACGCGCTGGCGGATTTGCGCCGAGCCTTCGCCGCCTTGCTTGTTGGCCAAGTCGTCGTAGGCGAGGGCTGGCACTTCAATGTGGATGTCGATGCGGTCGAGGAGCGGCCCGGAAACGCGCGCGCGGTAGCGGCGAATGGCGGCCGGAGAGCAGGTGCAGGTGCGGCGGGCATCCGCAAGGTAGCCGCAGGGGCAGGGATTCATCGCCGCGACCAGGGTAAAATCCGCTGGATAGGCTATGGCGACCTGCGCCCGCGTGATGGTAACGGCGTGGTCTTCGAGCGGCTGGCGCAGGGCTTCGACGACGTTGCGGCGAAACTCGGGCAACTCGTCTAGGAAAAGTACGCCGTGATGGGAGAGCGAAACCTCGCCCGGACGCGGGTACGCGCCACCGCCAATGAGGCCCGCGTCCGAGATGGTATGGTGCGGAGCGCGGAAGGGCCGGGTGGCGACCAGAGCTTGGCCTGAAGGCAGGATGCCAGCGACCGAATGGATCTTAGTGGTGGCGAGCGCTTCTTGCAGGGTGGGTGGCGGAAGGATCGTGGGCAGGCGGCGGGCGAGCATGGTCTTGCCCGACCCGGGCGGCCCGACCATGAGCAAGTTGTGCCCGCCGCTGGCGGCGACTTCGAGGGCGCGCTTGGCGTGATCTTGACCGCGCACGTCCGCAAAGTCAACCCCGTAGTTGGCGTTGCTGCTGAACACCTCCTCCACGTTCAATTCGTAGGGCCGTTGGCGCGCGTCGCCGGTCAAAACGCCGATAGCTTCGTTCAGCGAACTGACGCCATAGACGAGCGGCCCATTGGCAATGGCGGCCTCGCGGGCGTTTTGCGTGGGTACGATCATGCCGTAGAGGCCCTGCTGGTGCAGGGATGTGGCCATGGACAGCATGCCGTGGACCGGGCGTACGCTGCCGTTGAGCGATAGCTCGCCCAAGAGCGCGAACTCGGCGAGACCCAAGGGCTTGATCTGCTGCGAGGCCGCCAAGACGCCGACGGCGATGGGCAGGTCGAAAGCCGAGCCTTCCTTCTTGCGGTCGGCCGGCGCGAGATTGATGGTGATCTTGCGACGCGGCCACTGATAGCCAGCGTTTTTGATGGCCGCCAAGACGCGCTCTTTGCTTTCGCGGACCGCGGAGTCGGGCAGGCCGACGACTGTGAAGGTCGGCAAGCTGCGGTCGGTATCGACTTCGACGTGGACCGGGTACGCGTCAATACCGAGCGTAGCGGCCGAGAGGACGGTGGAGGGCATGCGGTTCCTTTCTGTTGCGATAGGCAATAGGCAACAAGAACCGTGCCAGCGGGGATGTGCTCTGAGGCCGGAGGAATATTGAAGTGCAGAATGGGAGTTAGGCGATACGACGTTGATACCTAAAGGGTACACCGCGCCCGCTGCCAAGCCGCGTAAAACTCCTCCATAGAAGGGTAGCGTTCCTCGCGCTCTGGGCGACAGGCGCGGCCGACGACCTCCCCCATCGCACCGCCGATGTCGTCGCCGAGGCATACGACTGCGGTGCGGCCCATGGTAAAGACGGTCGTGCGCTCGTCGATTAGCGCGCCGCGCTCAAATTCTTCTGGTGCCATGAAGCGCGTCGAGCCAAACATCCGCCCCATCTGGTTGGTAAACGCCCCCAAGTGATAGGTATCGAGATCGACGATGTGCGCGGCTTGGCGCTCGAAGTCGTACATCAGACAGCCATCGTAGAAGTCCACGGCAATCCACCCGCGCTGGACGAGCTGGACGTGCAAATCGTAGATCGCGGCGAGCACGGCGAGAATGGCAGCGGTGGGTAGGCGGCGAAATCGCCGATGCGCCGATTGTGGATCAGCGCGTCTATGGTATAGGCACTCGCCGTCAACCCAGTCGTACACGAGTGCCGGGCCGTGCGCCGTTTCGACGATGCGATGCAGCACTGGCAAGGTCGGATGATCGCAACTACGCCGCAGCCGGGCGGCATTGTACAGCAATGCCCGGCGGGCCTCGTGGTCGCAGTATGCCTCGGCTTCGGGATTGGTGGTTTTGACGAAGAAGCGCTCGCTGCCAATCTGTACGCCATAGGAGACGTTGCCCGAGTCTTGGACGGGCTCACCGAAGGTGGCAAATACGGTGCCGATTGCTTCGAGATACGGGCCGGGCGGCCCGTTGATGCGCTCAATGTCGAGCAGTGGATGGGCGGTGTTCATAGGCTTCTGGGTGCCGACGAAGGGTCAGAGTTTGAGCCAGTGCGAGCGCGCGGCGTTGGGCGCATTGCTGAGCATGGAAACGCGCCTATTCCGCGTTGAGAATCTGACTGCGGCGGAAGCAGCCGAGGACGTGGTCGTTGACTAGGCCGGTGGCTTGCATGTGGGCGTAGATGACGGTCGAGCCGATGAACTTGAAGCCGCGGCTTTTGAGGTCTTTGCTCAAGGCGTCGGACTCGCGGCTGGTGGCCGGTAAATCGGCGAGAGTGCGGAACTCGTTGACGATAGGCTCGCCATTGACAAAGTGCCAAATATAGGTGCTGAAGCTGCCGAATTCGTCCTGCACGGCGAGGAAGTGCTGCGCGTTTTCTACGGCCGCGCTGATCTTGCGGCGATTGCGAATCAGCCCGGGGTCTTGGAGCATCTGTTCGACCTTGGCTGCGCTGAAGCGAGCGACGTGGGCCGGGTTGAATTCGGCGAAGGCTTGGCGGTAGTTGGCGCGCTTGCGTAGGACGGTGTACCAACTGAGGCCGGCTTGGGCGGATTCAAGGGTGAGAAACTCAAAGTGCTTGCGGTCGTCGTGGACCGGGACTCCCCACTCGCGGTCGTGGTACGCGACGTAATCGGGTTTGTCGAGGGCGAGCCAAGGGCAGCGTTGGCGAGCCATGTCAGCGCGTATCAGCGGGAAAATCAAACGCGGCCTCGTACGCTGGCCCGAGCTTCAGCCGTGCGTCGAACTTACCGCCCTTTTTGCTTTTGAAGCCCTTGATCACGCCGGTTTTGCCTTTGGCGATCAAGGTGTGGATTTGCTTTTCGGTCAGCTTTTTACCTGACATTTCCTTCCATACCACAAAGTCGCACCCCGCGCGATAGCGATTGCAGCCAAAGCCGCGCTGGCCCTCGATAATTTGGCCCTGCTGGCACTTGGGACAGGTGAGGGGGGCGGTCTCCTGTTGCTCCGACCGAGCCGAGCCATTCTGCGGCCGCTCGTCAAACTCGAAGACGACCTTGTATTCATCGCCGAACTTGAGCCGCGCCGCAAACTTCTTGCCGGCCTTGGAGACAAAGCCCGGCATCTTTTCGGTGCGCCCATTGGCCAGCAACAACTGCGCCTGCTTTTCGGTAAGCCGCTTGCGCGCCACCGTCTTCCAGATGGTAAAGTTGCAGCCGGCCCGATAGCGGCTGCATCCGTACGCTTTGGCGTTTTCTACTACTTGGCCCTCTTTGCACTTGGGACAAGGCCCTAACACCTTGCCGCGACTTTTACTGCCGCCTCTCTTCTTGCCTTGCGCCTGGGCCGCTTGCTCGGGGGAGAGTGCCGGTCCTTGCTGGACCTTGGGCACTAGCGTCCTCACCAAATCGGCAATCCCTTCGTAGAACCCCGCCACCGGCCGCTGCCCTTCTTCGACGTCTTTAAGCTGTTGCTCCCACTCGGCCGTCAATTCGGGACTGCGCAGCGGTTCGGCTACCAAGCTCACGAGTGCTTTGCCCTTCTCCGTCGAGGCGATCGACTTGCGGTCGCGGACTACATAGCCGGTGCGAATCAGCTTTTCGATGGTCTCGGCCCGCGTGGCCGGTGTGCCTAGCCCGGATTCCTTCAGGGCCGCGGCCAACTCGTCGTCCTCGAGTTCGCGGCCGGCGTTCTTCATGGCCGCTAGCAGCGTGGCGTCTGTATAGGGCCGTGGTGGTTGGGTTTCTTTTTCGACCACATCCATGCGCGTTACGCAAACTTGCTGGCCTTGTTGCAGCGGTGGGAGCACCTGTCGCGGGTCGTCGTCTTTCTTTGTGGCGTTTGGAGGCCGCACGGCGACGACCGTCCAACCCGCCTCTAAGACGACCGATCCCTTGGCCACAAAATCGGCCCCACCGATGTCGAGCCAAACGGTGGTCTCTTCGACCGTTTGGTCGGGCAGGAAGATGCCGACAAAGCGCGCCACTATCAGGCCGTACACCTTCTGTAGGTCTGGTGCCAGATTGGGGGCGGGCTGTTGCCCGGTGGGAATGATGGCGTGGTGGTCGGTGAGCTTGGTGCGGTCGACATACGCTCTGCCGAGCCGATGCCCGCCGCGCAGACGCTCCAGGGCCACCGCGGCTTGTGGGTGCGCTAGCTTTTCCAAGATGCCGGGCAGCTTGGGCACCATGTCCTCGGAGATGTGGCGGCTCTCGGTGCGCGGGTACGTGATGAGCTTGTGGGCTTCGTACAGGGCTTGGGCGCGTTGGAGGGTTTGCGCCGCAGTAAAGCCAAAGCAGCGGTTGGCGTCGCGCTGGAGATTGTTGAGATCGTATAGGGCGGGTGGCCGGTTCCTTTTGATCTTCTGCTCGATTTTTCGGACGGTGCCGACCTTGTTGGGGCTGAGCTGGCGATGCAGGCGCTCGGCTTCCTCCTTGTTGTCGATGCGCGTCTGGCCGTCCTTGCAGTACTTAGCGGCAAAGCCCTCTGCTAACTGCGCCACTAACTCGTAGAAATACGCCTTTACAAAGCTGGCAATCGCCGCGTCGCGCTTGACCACCATGGACAGGGTCGGCGTCTGCACCCGGCCGATGGTGCAGAGTGCCTTGTTGTGGACGGTATAGGCGCGGGTCAGGTTCATGCCCATCAGCCAATCGGCTTGACCGCGCGCCCGTGCGGCCGCGGCGAGATGGTCGAAAGCCGCTCCTTCCTGCAAGGCGCGGAAGCCGCTCTGAATCGCTTCGTCGGTCAGGCTCGAAACCCACAGCCTGCTAAACGGCTTTTTGCAGCGGGTGTGCTCGTAGATCAGGCGAAAGATATGCTCGCCTTCGCGCCCGGCATCCGTGGCGCAGATGATGCGCTCGGTCTGCGGGCTGTTGAGCAACTTTTTGACGATTTGGTACTGGTCGGAGGTCGAGCGCGTCGTCTTGAGTTTCCACCGCTCGGGGATCATCGGTAGCTGGGCAAAGGACCAGCGGCTGTTCCAAGGCGGACCGTAGTCGTCTGGTTCGGCGAATTGCACGAGGTGCCCTAGTGCCCAGGTGACGATATAGCCGTTGCCTTCGACGTGGCCTTGGCCGCGTTTGTTGGCTCCTAAGACCCGGGCAATGTCGCGTGCCACGCTGGGCTTTTCGGTGAGGACGACGGTGGCCATGAATGAATGCTACTAATCGACTCGCTCCGACGCAATGATTTAGGCGTTGAGCTTTCCCGCCCATTGATCCAGTTTCCTGAACAAATCCCCGAAAATCGCATCGCGCCGCACGGTTCGCGCCACCCGCATAAAGTGCCGCGACGGATCGTGGCTCCAGGTTTTCTGATCGGTCAGTACCGGGCTATGCACCACGTCGGTCGGCACCCACGACGAGTCGAGCAACCAAGCGGCCGCTGACAGATCCCAAATCACCTTGGAAGAGGCGAAGTGATTTTGGGCATAGGCGGCGAATATTTCGACTAGATAATCGCCAACGGCCCCTCGTCCCTTGACGAAGTGCTCCAACTCTGCCCGCGTCGTTTGGAGATGCGAGGCCACCGGATGACATGGAATCTGGACCAAGGGTACGCCGCAGCCGAAGACTACCTGCGCTGCCATGAGATCGCCTTGGAGGTTGAATTCGTTAGCGGTCGGCCAATAGAGCGCGTGGCCACCGAGCCAGACTACGACGATTCGCTCAATGATGGTAGGATCGTTCAGGATAGCCGAGGCTACGTTGGTAAGTGCGCCGATGGCCACTACGTAGAGCGGATCGGCGGCGTTGGCTTTGGCGATTAGATCTTCGACCGCCGCGCTTTCCTGCGGCACGTCGTCTCGCAGGATGTCCATTGCTCCCCGGAATACCAAGCCCTCCGGTGCCATCTCCAACCGCTTCAGTAGCCGCAGGATTTCCGCGTAGCTTTGCTCCATTCCGTCGCCCGGCCCGGCCGAACGACTGTTGTAGAAAGGGGCCGCGTAGATCGCCTCGACCGCGAGTTGGTCGGGCGAGAGCAGGGCTTGGACCACTGCGAACTGGTCGTCGATTTCGTTGTACGTATCCGTGTCGAGCACCATCCGCACCTTGCTGGTCGGCGGCGTCAATCGCTCAAGGCGCGTGGCTTCGTCGAGTTTGGGAAAGTTCATATCAATCATGTAAGTTGGCTGGAGCGAAGGTCGCGCAGTGGGCCGAATAATTGGCCTTCGAGTTAGTATAACGCCTGCCTTGACAACGCGCCTGCCTGCCGTGATGCTCTCTTTATGGACGCAATGTAGTGTCCACCAACAAGGATAACTTCACATGGACATTGAACGTGACGCTTTAGGTCGCCGCAGGCCGCGCCGACAAGCCTTACGCCAGCGCAAGGCAAGGAGGGCCGCGCTATGAACGAACCTGTAACGCCAGACCAAGATCACGACCGCCGTATTGGACGGCTGGAAGGTATCGCCGAGCAGCTCACGCACCGCTTGGACGCCATTGAGCGCGCCATTGACGCGCTACGACAGGAACACCGCCGCGACTTCCGTTGGATGGTCGGAATACAGCTTACGACCCTGCTAGCTCTTGGTACGCTCATTTTGGCGCGCTTGCCGGGCTAAAAAGCTAAAAAAGAGCCAGAACGCTAAAAATTTCCCATTATCGGTAGTTCGCTGGTGTCTTGCTGTATTTGTCTTGGGCGTTGGCCTCTCTGTGTGTCCGCGATGCTGTCCAACTACCCGGCTGGCTTTCATTTCTGCGGCTAGCTGGCCTCAAGCATCGTACAGGGGCTTGTATTGCAAAACGGTCCGCTTCTTGCTATTTCCACCGCGGCCGAATCGCGCTGTTAGACGGCATAGTACCTACTCCGACCAGACCCTATCAAACACCAATCGCCCATCGCCAACTTTTTTCAGTGCGAACACATCTGGATTCGATAGCGATTCCCATTCAGCGTAGCCGAAATTAGCGTCCAGTGAATTCAAGATCAGGCTCAAGAGATTGCCATGAGTTACCGCAGCAGGAAATCGGTGACCGCCATTGAATAGTTCGGTGATGGCGGCCCAGCCGCGATCTAACACTTCACGTGCGGATTCGCCGCCCGGTAAGCGCAACTCCAAGTCGCCAAATGAATCGCGCACCATCTCGCGCCAATTTTCAATCGGACTCTCCGAAAGCGTCCGTTCAGTTAGGCGACGATCCAAGTGAACAGGCATTCCCACGTTTGTAGCAAACGGCTCAATGCTTTGCCGTGCCCGCGTGTAGGAACTAGCGACGATCCTGTCGATCGGGTAATCGGACAAGAACTCAGCGAGTGCTTCCGCTTGTTTTCGTCCAATATCTGTCAGAGGCGCGTCCGGATCTTGTCCTGATGATTGGCAATGCCTAATCAGCAACAAGTTCAGACGACTTCGTTCAGCTTTCCGGTGGCGCAGTCATAGACGAATCCCCGCACGTCGTCCTTGTTTGGGATGAACGGGCTGGCCTGAATGCGGGCGATTGACTGCCGTACGTCCTGCTCAAGATCGCCAAACGCCTCTAGGGAAAAGGCCGGGCGGATGCCGGTGTCGGCGGCGATCTCGTCCTTCACGTCGTCGTCGCGGAACGTCAGCATGCCGCAGTCCGTGTGGTGGATGAGCATGATCGAAGTCGTGCCCAGTAGCCGCTGCGAAATAGTCAGCGAACGAATCGCGTCGTCGGTTATCACGCCGCCCGCATTCCGAATCACGTGCGCGTCCCCTTCCGCGATCCCCAACAGGCTGTGCGTGTCGATGCGTGCGTCCATGCAGGCCACCACCGCCAAGCGCAGCCTTGGCGGCAGGGGCAGGGCGCCCTTGTCGAAGCTTTCGGCATAGCGGGCGTTGTTTTCGAGCAGTTCATTGATAACGGCCATTGGAAATCTCCTTTCGCCATCGGTTGCGTCTGCGTCAGCCGTGTACGTGGGACGACGCAGATCGTTGTACAGTCTGCCGGCGCGTCAAGAGCACCAGCGCGGAGTCAATTAAATTAAGACGCTTTTTGGGGGACTACCAATGCCATTCGCTCACCGCACGACCGCTTCGTCCCCCAGATGCTCTCAGCGGCGCGTCTTCTTCTTGCGGCCCAGTGTAGCCATGCCCGCCGCTTGGTCCGGCACCTAGCGGATCGGATGCCGCAATCCATCAGGTGCTCCTCCTCGGTCAACATGTGCTGTAGGCAGGCTGCATTCATGGGAAATCTCCAAGCGGATTGCCGTCTATCGGGTTGGCAAGCGCCGCACCGTCCCCGGCGCGATCGGCGCGCCGCGGTGAGCGCTCGCCACGGCCGCAAAGCACAGCGCCAAACTCGCGAGATTAGCGCGGGCACTGTTGCTCGGCTCGCGGCCCTCTTCGACAGCGCAGAGCAGCTCGGCCATGGTCCCGTGAAACCCCTGCTCAAACCACGTCCCCACAAGCGGGGGCCGGGCCACGCCTGCGGCGGTGTACAAAGTAACTTCCTGCGCCGTCAGATCCACGCCGCTGGCCCCTAGGGTGCCCTCCGTGCCGACGAGATAGGTGCGGTCCTGTTGCCCTTGACGTGTATTGCCGTTAAAGAAAATCGTCGCCTGTGCGCCCGCGCACTCAATCGCGGCTTGAGCCAAAAGCGGCGGTTTGGCGCCTTGATCGGCTGCGTGCCGGGCTGAGGCTTGGACTCGTTGCGGCGTTTCGTCGCCTAAGAGCACCGCCGCCATGTCAAACCAGTGCATCCCAAAGTCGTAGAGTATCAGGTCTTCCACCAGGTCAAAGGCCGAGCCGGCGATCCAATTGTGATCCCAATGCACGGCGAACTCGACGCTCTGCACTTGGCCGACCAAACCAGCGGCCACTGCGTGGCGCATGTAGCTGAAATGCGGTGCCCAGCGGCCATTTTGATTGACGGCCAGTTGCACACCGCGCCGCTCAGCCCGCGCAATCAGTGCCTCGCCCACATCCAAATCGAGCACAAAAGGCTTCTGGCTGAGGATGTGTTTGCCGGCGTCAATGGCCGCTTCGAGGATCGGCAGTCGATCTTGTGGATGCGGCGTAACGTCCACCACCTCAATATCGTCGCGGGCGAGCAGGTCCCGATAGTCGAGGTATGTGTCAGCCGCCGGATAGAATGCCCGCTGCCGCTGCGCGACGCGCCCCCGATCGCGGCTGCACAGGGCTGCGACCTCATAGCCGGCGTTTTGGTAGGCCCGCAAGTGCATCTCGGAGATGCCGCCGCAGCCGATTAGGCCGATCCGCGGACGATAGGTCGCTGGGTCGCGTGGCTGGTAGGGTAAGTCCGGGGCTTCTACTGCGGCCTCTGATCCGGTTTTGCCTCGGCCATAGCCGCTGTCTTGGCCTGCTGCCATGCGCTATTGAATCAGCGGTAACGTGCGCTTCTGCACGGCGCTCTGACAAGCCGTATCGACGATCTGTTGGCCGATGCGGCACAGTGCCGGCGAGAGCGGCCCCTCAATGGGTTGGTCCTCTTCAAGGCAGTGAATCACGTACTGGACGGGATTCTGAAAAGGCGGTTCGAGCCTATCTACTGGCCGTTCCTCGGTTGCTGGCTGCGCCCGCGTCTGTACGCGGATTACCTCCTCGTAGTCGTAGGAACTGATCGTGCCCTCGCTGCCGACAATGACGAAGCCGCACTTGGGCTGGGGTTGCCGGGTCCAAGGATCGGTAAAGGTGCCCCAGCGCGTCTCAAATTTCGACAAGCCCCGCTCGTAGCGCGCCACCGCAATGCAGTGCTCGTCCACTTCGAGCCCCGGCGGCTGATCTACGGTGGCTGTCACTTCAATTGGCGCCCGGCCATCCATGTACCAAGTGCCCAATGTGGTGCCGTAGCCTAGGTAATCCAGTAGGGAGCCACCGCCCGCCTCCTTTTTGTAAAACCAACTCTTGGGCTTTTCTCGCTCGACAGCGTCGGCGGTGCGCTCCACTTTGTCGGCGAGGTGCCACAGCGGCCCTCGGTTGCCGTCGTAGTAGTGAACTTCGATCACCTCGCCGATCTCGCCTTCGGCTATGAGCCGCCGTGCGGTGCGGTGCGGTGGATACCAAGCCAGCGGCCAGTTGATCGCCAACAGTTTGCCCGTCCCCGCCATGGCGCGTTGCATCCGGTCCGCCTCGGCGAGGGTGGCGGCGAAGGGTTTTTCCATGATGATGTGCGTGCCGAAGGGCGCGACCTTTTCGGTCCACGCCCCGTGCTCGGCGGTGGCTGGACACAAAAGGACGATGTCCGGCTGGGTCTTTTCCAGACATTCCCGGTAGTCGCTGAAAACCCGGTTCGCCGGAATGGAAAAATTCTCGCACGCTTGCTTCATGCGCTCGGGCCGCTCGTCGCAGATGCCGACGATTTCGACGCTTGGGTGCTCAAAGGCCATGCGCAAATTGTCGCTCATGTGTAGATGATCGAAGTTGATCCCGGCGATTTTCCATTTGCTCATGGTCTTAGCTCGCAAGCTGCGCCCAAGCGGTTACATGGGGTGCTAAGCGTATCGGGCGTTTTGACACCACCACTTCTCGCCGAATCCGCTCGGCTAGGGTTTCTATGTCGATCTCTGCCGCGGTGGCGATGCCGTACTGTTCGAGGAGCGGAATCAGGCTGCGCAAGCTGTTGACAGCGTATTGGTATCCGGCCCAACCGTCCGGCCCGCCGACCGGATACTCGCAGTGCATGTACGGCTTGGGCAGGCCCGCCTCGACAAAAGCGCGGTACAGGCCGAAGCCCATGTCGATATGGGCTCCAGAACGCTCGAATACCTCGAGTATCCAGCCGATCAGCTCGTTTGCCAAAGGCGTGTCTGGACTATGCACCTGCTGGTAGGGCGTGAAATCAGCCTCCTGAAAAGCCACGATTCCCCCCGGACATAAGCGAGTTGCGAGCTGTTGCAAGGCGTCGGCGGGATCGGCCATGTACATAAGGACTAGCCGCCCGATCACGGCGTTGAAGTCGTTCCCCAAGTCCAAGGCCCGGGCATCCCCGGCGACAAATTCGACGTTGGTGAATCCGGCTCCCTGCGCCCGTGCTTGTGCCGTTTCGAGAATCGCCGGATTTACATCCACGCCCACGACAGCCCCTTCTGGCCCGACCAACTCGGCGGCGGTCATGGCCACATCGCCGGCACCGCTGCCAATGTCGAGCACCTTCATCCCGCGGCTGATACCCGCTTCGCTAAAAAAACGCCGCGTCACGGCGTCGTACAGTTGCGACTGCTGAATGAGACGATCCGCCTCCTCTTGGGTGCGTCCCATCGTATAAGTTGCATCGCTCTTTGACTCGCTCATGGAAGTCAGTTCTCCTTTTCCGAGTTGGCTTTTTGGTTCGGTTGCCCGGCGAAACGCGCCGTTTGCCCGCTGAGTGCCAAGGCGGCCTTCAAGATATATTGCCTTCAAGAGTTAGCGCAAAAGCTGGGCGATGGATGTCCACTCAGGGGGTGGCCCATTTTTTTGCGCGGACTTGCTTTGTCTGTAACCACTGCTTGATTGCAGCGGCGCATTGGGGTATCTTGAGCACCGTTTTGTTTCCTCTATTTTCGGTTTCGATCTCGGCTGCGCGAGACCGGCCCGCTTTCTATCTCAAGAAAAACATTATGGCCATGACCGAAGAAGAACGCTTCCGCTTTGACCTCACCGGCTTTTTGGTGCGCCCCGCCATCTTGACGCCCGCCGAAATCGCGGCCATCGTCGATCAGATCAACCGCATCAAGCACGCCCCCGAATCGCTGCCGCCCGAACACCGCGACGTGCCCGGCGGCCCGGCCAGCCTACTGATCGATCACCCTCAGGTAGTTGATGTAATTCGGGAGGTAATCGGACCGGATATAAGATTGGAAGGCTGTAGTTGCGTCTGGCGCCAAAAGGGCGAGGCGCACGGTCCGCTACACGGGGGTGGCCCCAGCCAGGCCGATCCCATTTTTGGCTATCGGGTGAAAAACGGGCGCATCCACGCCGGTATGGTGCGGGTTATTTTTGAACTGACGGAGATCGCGCTAGCAGATCAGAGCACCCATTTCTTAATCGGCAGCCACAAGTCGGAATTTCCCATCCACGAAGATCATCTGTCGCTGGAAGAAGGCAAGCGCAGTCCCTTCCTCACCACGTACGCTTGCCCGGCTGGCAGCGCGGTCTTTTTTACGGAAAACTTGTGTCACGCCGGGCCGGTATGGCGCCGCGATACCCCGCGCGTCACCGTATTAAACGCCTATTCGCATTTGGCTACCCACTGGCATCGGCTGAAGATTCCCCCGGTGGTGCTACACAGTCTGCCACGCGAAAAGCAGGCTTATTTCCGCCAGCCTTGGATCGCCGATTTCCGCACTAGTCCGGCGACCCACAATACCACCGAGCGCTTCCTAGACAACGACGAAGTGCCCATCGACACGGATCACAGGCCCTAGGATGCCAAAACCAATTGGAATTGATCGACGCAGACGCGAATGAGATGCTGAAGGTTGCCTCGAAAAGCTGTCGGTGGACGCTACGCGCACACTCGCTTCAATTGCCGAGCGACGTACTCAGCCCGTTCTTTGAGTAGCATGAGCTGTTCTGGCTTGGGTAACACGCCGTGATTATGATGTTCGATGTGGGCTGAAAAGTTGAAAACCAATGCTTCGACAACCGAGCGTCTGTTCTCTATCTTGCCACCGGAATGGTAAAAGTGATCGCGGGTTATGATGTTGAACCGGTTCCAATGGCGTGCTACCATTTCGTTTTCTCGATAGTCGTTGTGATGCCACGTAGAAAGAATAAACCGCGCCGGAGTCGCCGAAAGCAGTTGACAAAGCCGCGCTTCGTCGGCCTCCGTCCAGCCATTGTAGTAATCAACATGACGACCAGTGTAGGGTGGATCGCAGTAGATGATGTCATCGCTGGTTGCCTGTTCAATCACGGCCTCGAATGGGGCGATTTCAAACGTCCATCCCGGTTGAATTAGGCAGGCCACATCGCGGACTTGGTTTACTATTTTGGTGATGTAGGAACGGCTGAAGCGCTCTGGCTTTTTGCAGAAGGGAATGTTCCATTCGCCTTTCTTGTTGAAGCGCATCATCCCATTGAATCCGGCTCTGGAGAGAAATAAGAAGTCGAGTGGGTCGTGGTTCCGATTGAAGCGTTCCTTTATATAGGTGAAGTGGTCGTATCCATTGCTACCGGCCTGTCGCAGATGTAATCCTTCTTTTTCGAGATAGGCGCGAACGTGCGGGGGATGGATGACACCCTGTTGAATCTGCTGGTAGAAGTGGATAATGTGGGGATTGGTATCACCGAGTAGGGTCTCCTTGAATCCCGCGTTAAAGGCGACGACGCCAGTCCCCAAAAATGGCTCTATCCATCGTCCCTTGACTTTGGGCACGAGAGCCTGTATCCACGGCACCAGTTTGGTCTTGATTCCTTGGCTTTTAAGCGGAGGAGTGACGACGCGCCTCACGTTTTGCCTCTTTTCTCTTCTTTTTGACGGGGACAATCATGTCCTTGTCGCCTCCTTTGAAAGCGACAAAATCTTCAAGCCTCTTAATTGGTATCGTTTTTCCATCCGTCTTCATTTTTGTAACGCCGTAGTTCATCCAGTACTCGTCAAACCAATCCTCTCCTAGCTTCGCAAAGATTCCATTCCCTTGCAAAATGTCGTCAATGGCAGTGATCGATCCAATGTTGGCCGTATTCCCAGAACCTTGTCGATCACTGGCTAATTGCCATTTCTCACAGACGAAAAATTGAAAATCCTTGATCACCGATACAATGGAGCAGAGATTTTCCACTGTCTTTACAGCGCGTTGCACTGAGCGAAGAGGCGACTCTTTGTCCTCGTTGAGTTCGCGAACGTTGATGACTTTAGGATCGTCGATATCTTTGGCCTCTGCTCGAGTGTAGATTATGCCGAAACAAAAGTGTCCCGAGTAGTCGCTATATGGAAACTGGATATTTTTTCTTGACTCTCGATTTTTAAAGTACGCACCGTGACTACCGAGCGTGAATCCGTTGACATGTCCAGGAGATTTAAGGTCTCGATATGTCGTTTTCAGATCAACCGCGAACTTGAGGTTTGGATCAGCTTGACTGACGAAACTTAGGTCGGGGTACCAATTCTGTTTCTCAGCCAGTACGATCGAGTAGTCGTATTCTTGTGCAAACTTAAGAATCTGGGGAAAAAGATGGATCTCGAGAATCTTTGAGATAATTTTCGTGTCTGGACTGATGGTATAGATATTCCGGTAAATGTCGATGAAGCCCTTAACAGTCCATGTTCCGTCCTCTGTGCTAACATGCTCACTCATTCTCTGGACAAAGTTCTGTAATGCACTCGAGAATGAGGCTTTTGCTCGGAGTCGCGTGGCTTTAGTTAAGTCAGGCATGGCTTTTTCTTCCACATCAACCAAGTGCTCGACGACTTCTGGTACTGGACGTATTCCGCTGTGGAGACTTTGTAGCGATCGGGCCTCGGGCTGGTCACTGTTTCTCGCTGCGTTGGCAATATCACAGCTTCTCTCGCACGGCCCTCACCCCAGCCACCATGTTCTCCAACTTCTGCCGCGCTGCCCAACGCGCCGTTTGGCTTAGCCCGCAATCGGGCGCAAAAGAGAGCTTGTCAGCCGGGGCATACGCCAGGCATGCCTCCACCCGCGCCGCAATGTCCGCTGCGGTTTCAATATAGTAGCTCTTCACATCGACAATCCCCACAGCCACGTCCATCTTCGCGGCGATTTGGCCGATGATTTCCAACTCGGCGAACTCGCGGCTGGCCATTTCGACGTGCATTTCATCGACCTGCATGTCCAAGAAGGCCGGGAACATGGGCGCGTAGCGGCGCAGCCCCACGGCGCGGCCCTTGTAGTTGCCAAAGCACAAGTGGGTTGAAAGCCGACACTGGCCCGCGACGGATTCGACCGTGCGGTTGAAGATGTCGACGAAGCGCGCTGGATCTTCGCGGTGGGCATAGCAACTCATCGACGGCTCGTCAACGGTCAGTTCTGTGCAACCCGCCGCACAGAGTGCCTCCAACTCGCTCCGCACAATCGGCAGCAGTGCCTCGGTCACCTTCCAGCGGTCTGGGTACTGGTCGTTGGGCGCGAGTCGTCCGCTCAAGGTATAAGGCCCCGGTACGCTCGCCTTGAGCGTCGGCCCTGCTGGCGCCAATCGCTTGAGCCGCGCAAACTCCTCCACCGCGCCCAAGCCGTGCGGTGCTTGCAGCGGTCCGGTGATTGCGTGGCGACCGCGCTGGTCGTGGGCGGGCGGGCCGAAGAGCCTCGGGGGTGCGGACTCTAGATCAATACCTTCGAGATAGCCGTAAAAGGAAAGGTTAAAATCAAAGCGGGTCTGCTCGCCGTCGGTTACGACATCGAGTCCGGCGCGCACTTGGTCGCCGACCGCGGCAACGACCGCGTCGTCCTGCATCTCGGCGATGTCGTCTGGCCCGAAGGCCGCTAGATGCTCAGCCGCGTGGTCGAGCCAACTCGGAAAGGGGTAGGAGCCGATAACGGTGGTGCGCAGGGGTTGTTCTTTCACGTCTTTTCTCCATCGGCTTTTTCCCAAGCCAGGGCCGCGGTCCCCAAAACGCCGGCGTGGTCGCGCAGCTTGGATAGCGCGATGGGTACGCCGGCGTCGGCTGGATAGCGGAATAAGTGGTTGTCAACTTGCTTTTGCAGGGGTTTGAGAAAGTACTCGGCCGCGTTGGTCGCTCCGCCGCTGAGGATGATGCGCAGAGGAGCATACACGTGTACCGCGCTCACCAGCAGCCAGCCCAAGTTGCGAGTCCAGTGCTCCAGCTCGTCAACGCAGAGCCGGTCTTGGCGCTTCACGCCGCGGATTATGGCCTTGAAGTCGATGGAGTTGGGGTCTTTGAAGTACTGGTCGCTCAACACCGAGGGAATGCCGCGCGCCAGCCCGTCCCGCACCTGCTGCGTCAGCGCCGTGGCCGAGCACATCATCTCGGCCGTGCCCCGTGCGTTGGTCAGGCACAGCCGCCCGCCAAGAGCCTGCATGACGATGTGGCTCATTTGCGTTCCGAATTGCAGATGCGGATCGCGCAAAATCTTGCCGTCGAGCAAAACCCCGGAGCCGACGCCGGTGCCGAGGGTGAGCGTCACCGCCCACTCGACATCTCGCGCTAGGCCGTAGTAGCGCTCGGCGTAGATGGAGATGCGGCCGTCGTTGTCGGCGATGACCGGCAGACCCGTAGCCTTGGCCAGCCGCTCGACGATCGGATACCCTTCAAGCCCTTTAATTTTCCCCGGCATGTACACCACCCCGACCTCCGGCTCCACCGCACCGGGAAAGCCCAAGCCAATGGCCTGTGGCTTGCCGCCCAACTGCTGGGAAATCCGTGCGACTTCACCTTGGAGCGTCTTCAGCAGGTTGCCCATGCCGAGCGCAAACCCCGACGGATTGAGCCCCGGTGCCAGCATCCGCCCGCGCCGAGTCACCGCGCCGCTTTTGACCCGAGTGCCGCCCACGTCAAAGCCAATGACGTATTCTTTCATGCGCCCTCCTGGCGTCAACTTACGCACCAACCTGCATCTACGGTTGCCACCGTTCCGGTAATGGCCCGCGCTCGATCCCCCAGCAAAAAGACCGCCATCCCAGCCACATCTTCGGTGCTCATCATCGCCCCAAGTGGCTGCTTGTCGCGCATAAACGCCATGATCTCCGCGCTTTCTCCGGCCCGCTTGCTCATGGGCGTCTCCACCAGCGCGGGCGCAATGGCATTGACCCGAATTCCGTGCGGCGCGTAGTAGCTGGCCATAGCCTTACTCAGTGCCACAATCGCCCCTTTGCTCGCCGCATAGGCATGCGCGGCGAAAAACTTCCGCTCTGGCGCAAAGGCCAACACACTAGCCATGTTGAGGATCGCCCCCCGTGCGCCGTCCGTGTGCCGTTCTTGGAGCAACATCTGTTGTAGCACGGCGCGGCACACCAAAAACATGCTTTTCGCGTTGGCGTTCAACGTCGCGTCCCACCCTTCCTCTGTACACTCGTGCAGGGGCCCGTCGCCAAAGCGCCGCCCGCTGATCCCCGCCACATTGAACAACCCATCGATCCGCCCCCACTGCTCCACGCAGGCCCGCACGGTCTCGGCGACTTGTTCCCGCTGCGTCAGATCGGCGGCCCAGTGCGCCCCCTGCTTCCCCAGCTTCTCGGCCAAGGCCCGACAGTTTGTTTCCGTCCGCGAGGTGACGAATACCTTGGCTCCCTCCTCGGCTGCGTGTAGTGCCGTGGCCTCGGCGATGCCGGTGGAGCCGGTAATTAGACAAATTTTGTTGGCGAGCACACCCACGGTTTCGGTAGAAGGGAGTTTGTAAATGAGGCGTTGGAACGGAAATGGAGCACTACTCGTACAAATGCTTGAGGCTCTTGCGATAGCCCTCGTAAAATCGCGCTAGCTGCTCTTCCGCGCTTACATTGCCGACAAACTGATGGCTTGGCAATAGCTCCGGCTTGATCCCCCGCGCCAACAGTCGCGCGGCCACTTCGCAGCGCAGCATGTTCATCATCATCGCGCCGGTCACCGTCGATACCGGCCCGGTCCGCCACTCCAACCCCGCTAGCTCGAGTACGCAATCCCCTGGCGGACATTGGTTGTCGAGAACGACATCGGCCACATCCATCAGCTTCTGGCCCGACGAGTGCGCGGGCGGCGACTGGGCGCCGTGCGGCTTTGACAGCATGGCAATCACCGGCAAGCCCCGCGCCTTAGCCCCCATGGCCATCTCGACGATCAAGGGCCGAATGCCACTCGTCGAAATTAAGATAAAGGCATCGTGCGGCCCGAACTTGAACCCTTGGAGAATCTCCTCGGCGTAGCCTTCGTACTGCTCCAGAAAGAGCGGCCCGCGCAACCCATTGGTGCCGACGGTTGACGCATGGTTCGATACCGCGAGCTCGACCAACGCAAAAAAGCCTACGAAGCATCCTTGGCGCGGCGTCATTTCCTCGCACATCATGCGCGAGTGCCCCGCGCCAAAAAGAAAGACCAACCCCCGGTTGGCAATGCTCTCGGTGCAAATTTCGGCGGCTTGGTCTATAGCGTCCATTTGCGTATCGCGCAGACGTTGCAATCGCTCCATCGTCTGTGCGTAGTACTCTTCAGCAGCGCTCATGCCCCTCCTTTGATGGTAATCGAGTTATAGGGTTTGGCGGGCGGAAAGTACGGAACACCCCTAGCGTCCTGCGGCGACAAAAGCGGCGATTGTTTCGTCGGAGACGGTCGCCATGGCGGCCGCGACGTTCCGCTCTAGCTGCTCGACGTTCAGCGCGCCGATGGGGTTGCCGTGGATCCGCTCCTCGCGCAGGCAAAATTGCAACGCCAGTTCCAACATGTCGATGCCCTGCTCGTTGCACCATAAGCGCATGGCCTCGGCCCGATGCTGGTCTTCGCCCCACTTATCGCGGGGTACAAAGTGCTCCACGGGTACGCCGGTCAGCCAGCCTCGCATGATCGACCAGCCGTTGAGCACTCCGAGGTCCGCGGCGGCGGCGGCTGGCAGAATGGCGTCGGCAGCACTCTGCCGGAGCAAGTTGTAGTCGCTGAAGCACAGCATCGCGTCGGTGCGGCCTGACGCAATGTGCGCGAGGTGAAAGTCGTGGGGGTGCATGCCATAGCCGATGAAATCCACGGCACCCCGCTGGCGCACCTGTTCCAGCCCTTCGAGTGCGCCGTTCGTCTCAAGGGTTGGTTCTATCTCGGGCGGATCGTGGAGGAAGAGCACGTCGAATTTTTCGATCCCCAAAATCGCTAGCTGGTCTTCGGCATCGGCCAAGACCCGCGCCGCCGAGTAGTCGGGCCGCCCCTCGCCGTAGCCGCCCCATTCAGCAGCGCTGTGGCAGCAGACGCGCCCGCTGATGATGATCTCGCAGCGGGCGATGACGCCTTCCTTGATCGCACGGCCCAGCTTGCGCAGCGAGTCGCCGTAGCAACGAGCGCAGTCGAAGTGATTGACGCCCAAGTCAACGGCCTGGCGCATCAGGGCCATGGCCTCTTCGTCGCCAACCGGCCCGAAATGGCCGCCAAAGCCCTGCGTCCCAAATGGGATTACGGGTATGGAGAGTTCGGTCTTGCCCCAGCGGCGGCGGGGACAGCAATTTTTTTTTACGCCCATGACGCCTCCTTTCCGCCGAGTACGCAGTCCCGCCCCAGCTCTTCCCAGTCAGGCGCGACGGCTATGTGTTGGCTTTTTCGTTGGCGACGGGCCAGATGGGCTGTCGCTAGCGGTGGACGTCTAAGTCCACACTCTCTTCTGACGCGAGGGTAATGCGCCCCTCGGCAAAATCCAGCATGGCACCGGCCGACGAATTGGGCGACTCTTCCTCAGAAATTTCGCCTTCGGCTTCTCTCCGCTTGCGCTCTGTGTTAATGTCTCGCGCGCGTTGCGACAGGCTGCGGCAGGCTCGAAAGGCGTTGATTTCGCCTTCTAGCTTGAGGGCGACTTCCCGAGAAAACATCGACTTGGCCATTGTAGCTCCCGAGGATGCAGGTGAATGGTAACGGGCATAATGTTACAAAACCGTACAAGTTAGACGATTTTGTCGAAACGGGCAAATTTTGCCGGTGGCTGAACTGCTAGATCGCCCAATACTTCCACAGGTCCTCCGGCACCTCGTAGCGCATGGCTTCGCGTTCGGCATAGTGCCAGCGGGCGAAAAGCCCTAGCCGCGGCTTAGGGCGGATATTGGCCGAGCCAGTGTGGCACAGAAAGCAGTGCCAGAAAATTACGTCCCCGGCTCGCGCCACAAATTGCTCCGGCCCTTGAGGCGAACGGTCTGAAAACAACCCCCATTGGCGCGGCTCCCAATTCTTGCGGTCGCGGAAACTGCCGTCGATATGGGTGGGATGCGCGCGGAAGTACGCGTGGGTTGGCAGATGGCTTTGGGGCCAGTAAACAAAGGCCCCGCCGTCTGCTTCCACATCGTCGAGATAGGCCGTTGCCCCCAGCATAAAACCGCCGCTCCAACCCCCCGGCCCGTAGCCGTCGATATGCCCTTGGCTCGGCCAGTCCCACGCCTCCCCCAAGCGCGGCCACTGCACCAGCATGGATCCGCCGCCGCCGCTAAATTTTCCGCCGCCCAGCGTCTCGACCACGGCCTGCATCTGCGGAAGCTGCCCAAAGGCAGGTTCAACCGCAAACCCGTCGATCGCATAGCTATTGGGCCAACTCGCCGGGTTTGCTGGATCGGCCTCTACGTGATTCCAGAACTGCCCGCGCCAGCTGGCTATCTGCTCCGGCGCGATGAAGTTTTCTATGATCAAATACCCTTGTTGCTTAAAAAACGCGATCTGTTGCTCGCTCAGTGCCATGCGGCTCCTCTCACAGTTGTAGTGCCCCCAAGTCGCAGGCCGGTGTCGGGCACAGCGGTCCGGCAAACCCCACCCGCTGCCATGCGGGCAGAGCCTTGTAGTAGATTTTCGCTCGCGTCCCAGCTCGGGCCGCGCTCGGCGTAGTATTCCTTTTTCTGCACGAGGTCGGCCACCGCTAGGACCTTGGATTTCCCCGGCCCCACGTACTCGACGCCTAGTTGGCGCACGAGCTGCAAGTGTTCTTCGCCGCTGTCGTGCAAGGCGATTTTCATCGCGCTCCTCCTCGCGCTTGCTGCACGGTTAGTTTCACCTTGTCTGGCTTGATGCTTTTGATCTCCAACCCGGTTGCATGGCGCACGGACTGGACGGATACCTCAAAGGTCCGCCGTTGCAGTCGGACGAGATCGGCGTCAATGACGACCTGGAAATCCGCATTGCTCGCCAACAACATGGCCCGCCGCGGACCGGCTACCTCTACCTCTACCTCTTGGGGGCTGATGGCCGTTAGCGCATATCCTTCGGGCACGTTCTCCGCTTCTACTCGCACTTGGAGGACCGCCTTCTCGACCGGCACAAAGATCAGCCACGCACCCAAGGCCAAGGCCAAGGACAAAAGACCTTCCACCAAGCGCCGCCCCAACCAGCGCCACTCGACCCGGTGGTCCTTCACTTGGGTCCCCGTATGCGCTAAGTGGTCTTGGATTTGGTCCCGCAAATCGCCCGGTTTGATAGGTTCGGTAGGATTGCCCAGCATCTCAAGCCGCCCTCGCACGGCAATCCCGATGGTGCCGCGCTCCTCTGATACGACCAGACACAGGGCATCGCTGCGTTCGGCTAGGCCTAGCGCGGCCGCATGCCGCGTACCGCCTCCCTTCAATTCATCCCCATTCTCGGAAAGCGGCAAATGTACGCCAAACACCTTGATCCTATTATTCTGCATCACCAGTGCGCCGTCGTGCCCAGCCGAACCGGGGTCGAAAAGGCTGTCGAGAAGCTCTTCGCTGATCTCCGCGTCCAAAGGGACCCCATGCTGCAAAAAGTGCCGCTCTATCGGTTCGCGCCCCGGCAGGACCACCAAGGCGCCGCGTCTTTTCGCGGCCAACTGATACAATCCCCTAGTCAGCGTTGCCAAGCTGGAAGGATCCGGGCGTGGAGCCTTGCGGCGCAGACTGAGCGTGGCGATCTGCTCAAAGAGCCGGCGCAAATCGTCTTGGAACACCACCACTACCACCACCACTAACGCCGCGAAAAAGCCTTGGAAGATCCAAGTTGTTATCTGCAACTTGAATTGCTGCGCTATTAGGTGGTAGAAGATGCCTAAAAAAGCCAAACCGAATAGGGCCATTCGCGCTCGGCGGGTCCAGACCACTAAACCCCAAAGCAGCAACGCGACGACTGCAATGTCTATCAGATCAGTGGGGGCGATGTTCAACAGAGGTGTGTGCAAAATCTCTCCGCCCTAAAGAAAGAGAATGGGTCAAGCTCCGGGAAATGCCGCCAAATACACCTTGGTTCGCTCGTTCAAAACGCCGTAGAAAGCCCGCGTCTCTGCATTCTTGCTATCCCGCCAAAACGCCGCCGGAATGCTCGAATCATTCGCCAGCGGCGTCCGATTGCGATGCCCGTAGTAAATCTGCACGGTCCGCCGCTCGGCTTGCGTGGGCCGGGTTGTCGCTGTGTGTAGTACGGCCACGTTAAACAGCGCGCAGGTCCCGGCTGGCCCATGCAAGTGGTACTCGCCGCCCCGCTTGAGCTGTGCTTCCTTATCGTCGAGCACTGGCTGGCTTACCGACTCCGGGGACAGCGAAAAACAATGCGTCCCCTCGTCCACATCGGACAGATAGACCATGAGCTGGATGTAGTCCATGCGGAACGGATGCTCGTCCCAATGCGGCCTGTCGCGGTGCCAACCTTGGTGCAATGGGCCGTCGTAGGCCCGCATCAGCCGCAGCCCGATCTCGCCAAAGCAGAGCGGCCCGCCCATCAGTGCCTCGATCGTCGGGTATATCTTTGGGTGGCGGATCAATTCGTCGAACTGCGGCGAGGTGATCAACGCCTCGTAGTTGGTGTGCTGGTGGTAGCCGTAGGGGTGCCAAAAGTAGGGATACCTTTTCATATCCCCATCGAACATAGTGCGGAAGTACTGCACATCGTCGTTGTCGAGCCATTGCCCTAAGTTGAGATAGCCGTTTGTAGCAAAAAAGTCGCGGTCGGCTTGGTCCATCGCCCGGTCTCCTGCTTTTGTTAGCGATACGGAATCTGCTCGTCGGCCCAGATCCGGTCGCCGGGGTGTGCTTCCCTGCCGCCGGGGCGGTGTACTGCTCGAGACAGCCGCCGCTCTAAGACCGCCTAGCGGCGTAGCGTGCGTTCGGTTCTTAGGCGGCAGAAGAGGTACGCTGTCGGGACTGCAATCAGTAGAATGAGTCCTAGGCGGTAGAAGAGGTAAGCCGGCACTACAATCACTAGGACGAGTATCGAGATTATGTCGAAGAGACGCCTTATCTCCGGAGATGTCACAGTGGTTTATCTCCTTTCGGGACTTAGATGTGTGCGAAAGACGGGGAGAAGTTGATTGGGCTTTCGACAGACAGGGGAGAAGAACAGGAAGGCAAAATGGCGCGGCTCATAGGGTGCTAGCGATGCGAGCGGCTTCGCATCGCTAGCGTGCAATGGAAAAAATGGTGCCGGAGGTGGGACTCGAACCCACACACCCTTGCGGATACAGGATTTTGAATCCAGCGCGTCTACCAATTCCGCCACTCCGGCTATACCGTGGACCACTCCTCTCGTTCGCTCTTCGGCTTGCCGAGTATTTCCATATAGACGATCGCGTCGCGTGCCGTCCGAGGCGTGAGGAACCAACGCCTCCGGGAGCGACGAGGCTGCTGCTTCTCGGCTGTTTGGGGCTTGGCCGCCGCCTGCCGCTCCAGCGTTAGTTGCTCAGCCGCCACAGCGCGTCGCTCGGCCGCTAGCGCCTCCCGCTCGGCTGCTAGTGCCTGCCGCTCAGCCTCGCCCGGATCGACTTCGGCGAGTACCGGCTCCTCAAAGGGATCGCCGTCAAAAGGCCAGCCAAAGGACGGCTCTTCTTCCTTCTCCTCCTCGACGACAACGGGCGCAGCCGGACGGCCTTCGGTGTGCTGTTGTTGTTCGATCTCGTCGTGCTGCCGTTGGGCCTCTTCGACCTGTCTGCGGCGCTTGCGACGCTCCATCAGCGCCGAAAACACGCTGAACAGGATGGCGAGGAGAAAGATTAGAAGTTCCATGGCCTAGTTGTCGCGTTCCTCGCCGCTTTCGGAAATTGAGTCGCGCATATCCGTATCAGCTTGGATATTGCGCATGCGGTAGTAGTCCATAATACCCAAATTGCCCTCGCGGAAGGCCTCGGCCATCGCCCGCGGCACTTCAGCTTCGGCTTCCTTGACGCGCGATTCCATTTCCACGACTTGAGCCGTCATCTCCTGCTCGCGTGCCTGGGCCATGGCCCGGCGTTCCTCGGCCTTGGCTTGGGCGATTTTGAGGTCGGCGTCGGCCTGATCGGTCTGTAGCTTGGCGCCGATATTTTCGCCCACATCGACATCGGCGATGTCAATCGAGAGAATCTCAAAAGCCGTCTCCGAGTCGAGACCCTTTTCCAGCACTCGCCGGGAGATCAGATCGGGATTTTCGAGCACCTCTTTGTGCGTCGTGGCCGAGCCGATAGTGGTGACGATCCCCTCGCCGACCCGGGCGATGATCGTCTCCTCGCCGGCACCGCCGACCAAGCGATCGATGTTGGCGCGTACGGTCACTCGACAGGTGGCCTTGACCTGAATGCCGTCTTTGGCAATCGCCGCAATCAGGGGCGTGTTGATCACCTTGGGATTGACGCTGACTTTGACCGCGTCGAGCACGTCGCGACCCGCCAAGTCGATGCTGGCGGCCCGCTCAAAGCTCAAGTCGATGTTGGCCTTGTCGGCCGAAATCAGGGCCAAAATCACCGCGTTGACGTTGCCACCGGCCAAGTAGTGAGCTTCCATGCTCTCCAAGCCCACATCCAGCCCCGCTTTAGTGGCGCTGATCTTGGGGCCGACGATCTGGCTCGGCGGGACCTTGCGCAGGCGCATACCTACCAAGTCCTTGAAGATCCCCACCTTGACTCCGGCGAAGTAGGCCGAAATCCACAGCCCCACCGGAATGAAATAGGTGAAGAGCGATAAAAAGACGATGATGCCAAAAAGCACCAAGACCAAAAACAGGACATCCATTTATGTAGCTCCTTGAAGGGAGTGAGTTAAGACGCGGACTGGACGGACTGGACCACGACTCTGTTGCCAGCCACTTTCAGTACCTCAACCTGCATACCGCGTTCAATATAGCCACCTTCGCTGACTACGTCGACTACCCGTTCGCCAAATTGCGCCCGCCCCGCCGGCCGCAGCGTCGTAACCGCCTCGCCCGTCTGCCCGAGCAATGACTCGCGGCCCGGCTTGACCGAATCGTAGCCTTCCTTGCGCGTCATGCCGTCGTTGAGCACCAAGCGGTTCCAAGCGCGGACCTTGAGCATCAGACGCACTAGGATGGCGGTACCCGCCAGCCCAAAGCCCGCCACGACACCAGCCGCCAAGCCGCCCATGTTCACATAGGCATAGCCAATGCCGGCGACCGCGGTCAGAAAACCAACGATGCCGAAGATGTTGATGCCTGGGATGACGAAAACTTCCAAGAGCACCAGCCCAAAGCCAAGCACTAGCAAGGCCAGCGAATAAACCCATTCCAACACTTCCCCGCCCAGAAAGCTCATAGCGCCTTCACCACCACTCGGCTGCCACGGGCTTCGACGACTTTAATGGGCCGCTGCGCCTCGATGAATTCGCCCTCGGCGATCACGGTGAGCCGCTTGCCCCCCAACAGGGCTATACCCGAAGGCCGCAGGTAGCTGACCGTAACCCCCTCCTTGCCCAACAACTCGTCGTCGGTCGTGCGCGAGGAGGAAGTGTACCCATCGATGGCCCTGATTTCGTTGTGGAGTACTAGGCGATTAAAGGCGGCGAACTTGGGCAAGGAGCGCAGCGCGAGGAGCGAGAGTACAAACGCGCCGATCATCGAGCCGGCGAGCCGCCCGATCACCGAGACGATTTCCTCGAAATTCCACAGTTGAAAATCGCCCAACTGGGTGATCACTACGCTCGCAAGCATCGCTCCGATACCCAACGCACCCAAAATGCCAAAGCCCGGAATAGCCACTAGCTCGACGACCAAAAGCGTCGCGCCCACCGCAAAGAGTGCCAGCTCCTGCCATTCGGCCAAGTGGACGATCAAGTGGCTGCCGAAGAAAAGCCCCAGCGCCACTAGCGCTAACGTGCCGCCCAAGCCCCAACCGGGCGTACGCACCTCGGCGATCAAGCCGAACATGGCCATGGCTAGCAAAATCGAAGTGACGACCGGGTGGGTCAACAGGCGCAAGACGTGCTCGGTCCAGTTGAGTTCAACCTCGACGACTTCGGCCTCGTCTAAATCGTAGATGCGCAACAGCTCGACTAGCGTCTCGGCCGTCTCGTCGGCCATCTGGTAGTTGAGGGCCTGCTCGGTGGTCAGGGTGGCTGGCCGGCCGGCTTCGGCACTCAGGCCCGGCACATCAACGCGCTCGTCGACCATGGCCTCGGCGATCTTGACGTCGCGGCCGGTGCGCTCGGCCGTAGCCCGCATTTCGGCGCGCATATAAGAAGTTATTTTGTCGCTAGCTTTGGTGCCCGTGGCATCGACCGGGGTGGTTGCACCCATGGTCGATGCTTGCGTCATGACGATTTTGTCGCAGGCCAGCGAGATGAGCGCTCCAGCCGAAATGGCCCGCTTATTGATAAAGGCGATGGTCAGGGTTTCAGCGTCGAGAATGGCGTCGCGGATCACGGTGGCCGCATCGACGCGCCCGCCAAAGGTGTCGATCTCAAAGACGATCGCGTCGGCTGCGGCCTCGTCGGCATCGGCGATCACGCGCTCGACAAAGGCCGCCACGCCGGGGTCGATCATGCCCTCTAGCTTGAGGTGGACGCGATAGACGGTCTGAGCGTGGGCACTGCTGGCCGACAGAAGTAAGAGTGTGTAGATAAGGCTTCGCATTTTTTGCATTTATTCTAATGAATATACGATATAGTTTGATAATTGTACTCTAAGTGTCTGGCCATTGTCAACAAGCTCATTTGACCGTCTTTTTGCCCCAGCCTATTTTTAGCTTTTTGCTCCAATATCCGAAACGAAAAAACATGCCCCGCAAGCTCGAAATACTGCTCAAAGGCGGCCACGTAATTGACCCGGCCAACGGTATCGACGGCGTCGCCGATGTCGGCGTTCTCGATGGCCGCATCGCCCGCGTCGAAGAGGATATTCCCCCGGCGGACGCCGAGCGCGTCATTGACGTAGGCAACCTCGTCGTCGTGCCGGGCCTACTCGACATCCACGTTCATACATACCACACCCGCGCCCGTCAATCGGGCGGGTTGGTGGGCAGTCTCCACGCCGATGCCCACTTCCTCAAAGAGGGCGTAACCACTTGCGTCGATACGGGTACGGCCGGTGCCGAGGAGTTCGAGCACTTCCGCACAACGGTGATCGACCACGCCAAAATCCGCATGTTCGCCTACGTCAACATTGCCGCCCCGGGCATGGGCCCGCCCGAACAGGTCGTCGCCCATCTCGATCCTCAGCGCGCGGCCGAGATGGCTGCGGCCCACGACGAGGTATGCGTCGGCATCAAGACCGCTCACTATTGGACCACCAAGCCCTTTGACGATGAGCATCCGCCTTGGGCCTCGGTTGACGCGGCGGTCGAGGCCGGTGAGCGCTGCAAAATGCCGGTAATGGTCGACTTTTGGCCGCGCCCGCCCGAGCGCTCCTACCCTGATCTCCTCCTCAAGCACCTGCGCCCAGGCGACATCCACACTCACGTTTTTGCCCGCCAGTTCCCGGTCGTCGATGCGAGCGGCGAGGTGTACGACTACATGCACGAGGCGCGCGAGAAGCGCATTCACTTCGACCTGGGGCACGGAGCAGCTAGCTTCTGGTATCGCGCCGCTATGCCGGCCGTTGCCGATGGCTTCCCGCCCGACTCGATCAGCACGGATTTGCACATGGGCAATATCAACGGCCACGTCCACTCCATGCTCGATACCATGTCCAAGTGCTTGGCCATGGACATGCCCTTACAGGAAGTAATTTACCGCTCTACCGTCACCCCGGCCCGCGCCATCCGTCGGCCCGAGTTAGGAACGTTGACGCCCGGCTCTGAGGCCGATGTCGCCGTGCTGGGCGTCCTCGAGGGCAACTTCTACTTTCGCGACTGCGGCTGGGCCTGCATCGAAGCCCGGCATCGCCTCGAATGCGCCCTGACCTTGCGCGCTGGTGAGGTGGTGTGGGACCGCCACGGCCTGACCTGCCCGCACTTGCAGGAAATCCCGCCCGAAGAACCCTACTGGCACCTGCCCGACCGCCAAGCCACCAGCCCCGTACCGCGCCTCTGGTGCACGGACGCCTGAGGACGGTGCCAGCGCAAGCTAGCCCAGCAGTAAATAGGCCCGCGCATAATCCCGACAGCGCGGTCTGTTCCGCGTCTTCGCATTTGCCACCGTACTTTTTCGCCGGAACAAATGCCGTAACCTATTGTAAATATTGAACCAATCGCCTACCAAACCCCACCCGATCGCTGCGCTTAAATCCCTTCTGCCTCAGTGCATGCTCGAGGATCGGATGCGCATTGAAGGGCGGCTGAATCGCCGCCGCCTCAACCCCGCAGAGGTCGAGCGCCTCTTAGGTCAAGCGCGCAATTCGGCTCGTCTGCGCGAACGGCGGCGCACCAATCGCCCAGCCCCAACCTACCCAGCCGCTCTGCCTATCTGCGACCGCAAAGACGAAATTCTCGCGGCGATCAAGGCGCATCCCGTGGTCGTAGTCGCTGGCGAGACCGGCTCGGGCAAGAGTACGCAACTGCCCAAAATTTGCCTAGAGGCCGGCCGGGGCGAGGCCGCTCGCATTGCCGTCACGCAGCCGCGCCGCGTCGCCGCGCTATCCATTGCTCAGCGCGTGGCCGAAGAACTCAAGGTGACCTATGGCCGCGATGTTGGCTGCAAGATCCGCTTCCGCGACCAGACCGCGCCCGAGACTTGTATCAAGGTAATGACCGACGGCATGTTGCTGGCCGAAACCCAAACCGATCCGGATCTGCTTGAATACGACACCATTATCGTCGATGAGGCTCACGAGCGCAGCCTCAACATCGACTTTTTGCTCGGCTATTTGCGGCTGCTGCGGCGCAAGCGGCCCGATCTTAAGATCGTCGTCACCTCGGCCACCATCGACACCGAAACCTTCGCTAGGGCCTTTGACGACGCCCCGGTCATCGAGGTCTCGGGTCGGATGTTCCCGGTCGAGGTGCGCTACTGGCCGCTCGACGAGATCCTGCAGGATCGCGGCGACTACACGTATTTGGATGCGGCCACTAGTGCGGTGGACGAAATTTTACGCACGTCGCGGGAGGGCGACCTCTTGGTCTTTCTGCCGTCCGAGCGCGATATCCGCGAAACCCGCGATCGGCTCGAAGGGCGCAAGTTGCGCGGCGTTGAGATTTTGTCGCTGTTTGGTCGCCTGACCGCTGGGGAACAGCAGCGCGTATTCGCTCTAGGGGACCGCCGCCGCGTAGTGTTAGCCACCAATATCGCCGAGACTTCGCTGACCATTCCCCGCATCCGCTACGTCGTAGATACGGGCTTGGCGCGCCTGTCGCGCTACAACCCCCGCACCCACACCCAGCGCCTGCCCATCGAACCGATTTCGCAGAGCAGTGCCCGCCAACGGGCGGGGCGCTGCGGGCGGGTTGCCGACGGGGTGTGCATCCGCCTCTACTCGGAGCAGGACTTTCTCTCGCGCCCCGAATACACCCAGCCCGAGATCCAGCGCGCCAATCTCGCCGAGGTCATCCTGCGGATGATCAATCTCAAGCTAGGGGACATTGCGGCGTTCCCCTTTATTGACCCCCCGGCAAAAGCCGCCATTGTCGGCGGTTTCCAACTCCTGCACGAGCTCAACGCCCTCGACGAAAACCGCGCCCTCACTCCCATTGGCCGCGCCATGGCGCGCCTGCCCATTGACCCCACGGTTTCGCGGATGTTGCTCCAGGCCCGCGAGGAGCACGCCCTGTCCGAAGTGCTGGTCATCGCCGCGGCCATTAGCATTCAAGATCCGCGCGAGCGGCCCCTAGAAGAGCAGGATGCGGCCGACCAGATGCACCGCCAGTTCCACGACAAAAATTCCGATTTCCTCGCCTATCTCAACATCTGGAACGCTTACCACGACAAAGTGGAAAGTGCCTCGCAGAACCAACTCCGCAAATTCTGTAAGGCGCACTACCTCTCCTACGTGCGGATGCGCGAATGGCGCGACATCCACGCGCAGATCCGCGAGACATTGAACGAGATACAAGGCTTCCGCTTCAACCGCGAACCGGCCGGGTACGACGCGATCCACCGCGCCGTACTCACCGGCCTGCTTTCGAGTGTGGCGCGCCAAGAGGAGGTCAATGTCTATCAGGCTGTGCGCAACCGCGAGGTCGTGATTTTTCCCGGTTCAGGACTGTTCCGCTCCAACAAGGGCAAGCAGTCGGGCGCAGGCGGGCCTCCCGGCTGGTTGGTCGCGGCCGAGATCGTCGAGACCTCGCGTCTGTTCGCCCGCACCGTCGCCCGCATCCAGCCCGAATGGCTAGCGGAACTAGGCAGGCACCTGTGCCGCGCTTCGTACGATCAGCCCTATTTCAATGCGCGCTCAGGGCGAGTACTAGTGCGGGAAAAGCAGATCCTCTACGGCCTCGAAGTGCTCAGCCGCCGCGTCCCGTACAGCCGCATCAACGCCCGCGAGGCCACCGAGATATTCATCCGCGAGGCCCTGGTGCCCGGGACGGTGCATACTCCGCACAAGTTTCTCGCGCACAACATGCGTCTGTGTCAAAAGATCGAAACTTGGCAGACCCGCGCCCGCGGCTTGGCCGATGTCCACGTCGAAGAGGCCGCAGCCCGCTTTTACTCCCGATACCTCGACGATGTTTCCTCGCTGCCCGATCTCAATCGGTTCCTCAAAGACAAAGCCGACGCCTTCCTGATGATGCAGGAGGAAGACTTGCTCGGCACCGCCCGCGCTGAATTCGACCAGCAGGCCTTTCCAGACGCCCTCGATCTCGACGGCAATAAACTAGCCATCAGCTACGCCTATCGCCCGGGACAAGACGAGGACGGCATCACCGTCAGATTGCCCTACAAGCTAGCCCACGCCGTCGATCCAGAAATACTCGAATGGTTAGTGCCGGGCCTGCTCGAAGAAAAAATTACCGTTCTGCTGCGCGCGCTACCTAAGTCCATCCGCAAGCAACTAGTGCCGATCCCCGCAAAAGCCCAGCGCATCGCGGCCGCGCTCAAGCCGACGCATCCCACCTTTTTGGAGTCGCTGCAAGCGTACATCCGCCAACACTATCGGATTCAGATCGAGACATCGGACTGGAACGCCGCCGACGTGCCCGACCACCTCAAAATGCGCGTCGATATCCAAGGCACCAGCGATCGATCCATCGCGGCCGGCCGCGATTTGCAGCAACTGACCCAACGCCTCGAACAGCACGACACCCCGGTCGAACTCGACGCGTGGAAAAAGGCCACCCGACAGTGGGAACGAGCAGGGATAACTACGTGGGATTTCGGCGACTTGCCCGAGCGAATAGAGGTGACCCAAGCGGGCGGGGTGCCGCTCTATGGCTGGCCCGGCCTCCGCCGCGACGAAGGCTGTGTGTCGCTGCGGCTCTACAAAAGCCGCGCCGAAGCCGAAGCGTGCTCGCGGGCGGGGTTCTTGGGCCTCTGCGCCTTGGCGTTGCGCGACGAGCTAGCGTGGCTCCGGCGCGAGCTTCGGGAATTGGCGCGGTTCAAGGTGCGCTACGAGGGGAGTTGCCTCGAACTGCGCACCCAAGCGTTTGAACATCTCGAGCGCTATCTTTTCCACCGCGAGCAAATCCTACCCCTGCGTCAAGAGGATTTCGCCGCTGTGCTGGTGCAGGCCAAACAGCGGCTGCGCGGCTTGGCTCCGCGCTTCATTTCCTTGGTCGATAGCCTGCTCGAAGCCCGCCGCGAAGTTTTCCTCTCAGGCCGGTCCTATCGCGGGATGGACGCGGACTTGGAGCGACTGCTGCCAGACGACTTCCTTTCCCGCGTCCCTTTCCATCGTCTCAGTCACTTAATCCGCTACCTAAAAGCCGTGGGAGTGCGCGCCGAACGCGCCGCGACCGACCCGCGCAAGGACGCGCAGAAGGCCGCGTTGGTCGAGATGTACCAAAGCCAGTTGGAAAAGCTCGCCGGGGAGACCCGTTCGCCCGAGCGGGAGGCCCAAACCGAGGAATTGCGCTGGATGCTGGAGGAATATCGGGTCTCGGTTTTCGCCCAAGAACTGGGCACCGCCCATCCGATCTCCCCCAAACGGCTCGACAAGAAGGTCGAGCAGATTCGTCAAGTGAAGTAGGTGCGACAGCCTGCCTATCGCGTCCGCGCCGACGCCCATCACCCCGCTCCTCGTTCACCTCAGTGTAGCGAAACGCATCCATCGGTGTGTGCGGATGCACACAGATGGAACTAGCTGCGTACCGCTCCTACTCAGAGGTCGGCGTTGGCATGTAGATTGCTTTTCTACTTTTGAGCAATCATATTAATGCCCTCAAGGAGTCTTCCATGACCGAAAGTTCCAACCCTCAACCTCGTCCCGTCCCCGAAAATCTGCACTGGGGCATCAGCTACCTGCGCGAAGACATACAAGATCTGCGCAACCAAGTAGGAGCGGTTCACCACCGCATTGACGAGACCAATAAGCGCATTGACGAGACGAATCGCTCGTTGGGTGAACAAATCCAAGCGGTTCACCACCGCATCGACGAGACGAATCGCTCGTTGGGTGAACAAATCCAAGCGGTTCATCACCGCATCGACGAAACGAATCGCTCGTTGGGCGAACAGATTCAGGCGGTTCACCACCGCATCGACGAGACCAAACTCTCGTTGGGCGAACAGATTCAGGCGGTTCATCACCGCATTGACGAGACCAACAAGCGCATGGATAGCCATTTCAAGTGGACGATGACCACCTTGGTCGCCATCACTGGCATCCTCATCGCCGTCATCAAGCTCTGATCATACTCTAAGCACCGTTAGAAACAAAACGCGAGACCGATGCCAACCAATCGCTCCGCAACAAAGGGCGTAGTTGGTTCAGACGTTTTTTGCCAGCCAGCGGTAGCACTTTTCGTATCCCACCTGTCCCTCGGTCTCCGGCCCTTCGTATTCAGCTATCCAAGCGCCGTCGTAGCCGGCCGCCTTGAGGCACTGGACCGCGTGGTCGAGATGGATCTCGCCCTCGCCCAATGCGGCCCCTTTGTAGTTTTGCCGCGCGCCGGTTCCGTCCTTCAGGTGAGTGTGGAAGACATGCGGAGCCAGTATTTCGTAGAAGCGGTCGATCTGGTCCAACTCGTGCCCGAACCAGCGGTAGTTCATGGTGTCCAAGTTGACGCCGAGCCGGTCCGAGCCAACGCGCTCGATCAGGCTTAATTGCCAGTCGCCATCGTTGGTGGAAGTCCCGTGGTTGTCGAGGGCAATGCGCACGTCGTATTCTTCGAGAAAATCAGCGCAGCGCTTGAAGGCTTCGAGCAGCATGGCGTCCCACTGGTCTTCAGGGACTGCGCCGTTGCTGTTCCAGCCGCCGTCCGAGCGCACGATGTCGGTGCCGGTTATGGGAATGATCTGGCAGACGTAGCGATAGCGCTCAATTTGCGCGTCCAAGTCGCGGCCATCGGCTTGCAGAAAGTCGTTGCCAGCCGCGACGGCCGAGGCTTGCATCCCGTATTTGGCCAATAACTCGCGGGTGGCCGCGGCGGTCTGCTCGCCGTTTTTGGACTCGCCATCCCATATATCGCCGATCGGCAACTCGCAGTAGCGATAGCCGATTTCGCTGGCCCGCCGGGCAAAGCCCTCTAAGTCGCAGCCGGGCCAGTTGTAGTGGATTGCGCCGATTTTTGCCATGTTCGTACTCCTCTTGTTTAGGTTCAGTAAAGTCGCCACACCTGCGTCTGCAATGGCATGAGGCTGACTGCCGCGATCTCCTCACTGGAGGGTATGGCCTCAATCGCAAGGGCTTCGTATGTGTCGAAGCACTTTTGGCGCGATGTGGGCGACTGCGGCAAATAATCGAGATGGTAGGACGCCTGCCGCACGGCGCGCGGATCAAAGTTGTGTACCACCAGTAGCGTGCCTTGCTCAGTATAGCGCACATACGCCAGAATGCGGTCGTCGGGGTCGCCGCCGGCAAACTCGTTGCGGTGGAAGTAAATCTCTCCGTCGCAAAACTCCGGCCACTCCTTTTGCAGTGCAAAGAGACGCCCGTAGGCCCTCGCTAGGCTGGCGTGTGGCTGGCGCGTGGCTTGGTCGAAGTGCAAAAGGGTTTCGTTTTCAAAGTCAGTGCGCGTTTCCTCGCCCCAATCGCTGCCCAACTCCAAACCCCGCGTCAGATTGCACTTAGAGGCCGAACCGGCCGAGCAGTCGATCAAGGCGGCCTGCAAGTTCTTGAGCAATGCCATCAGTTGCGCTCGATCGCTCGGATCTGGCTGGCTGGAACAGGTCAGATTCCGCCAGTAGTCCCGCGCCTGCTCGTCGCAGCGCAAGAGTTCTCGAAACCGCTCGTGCCACACTTGGGTGGCGCGCGGGCTGTCGTGGTTTTCAAAGTAGGCCATGGCCACGGTACCAGGCGCGAAGGTGCAATTCATCTCCTCTAGGAAATGGATGAGGGGCTGGGCGTGTTCGACGTCGCGGTGGTAGTCAACTAAGAGCGCGTAGATCATATCTGTCGGCACGTCCACGGCCTCGGTCAGCGGGCACAGCGTTTCGCCCAGCACCAACGCCTCGGGCGCGGCCGCTTGGATGCGGTTTTTGAGCTTTTTGAGAAAAGGCCGATCAATGGTCTGGCTGGCGTCAATCCGCACGCCGTCGAATCCGCATTGCTCGATCCAATACGGAGCGATCTCCAGTAGGTACTCTTGCAATGGCCGATTGTAAACCAAGTCAAAGAGCGCCACGTCCGAATAGACCAGCCAAGCGATCTGATGGATTTGCGGCACCCCGCGCTCGTCGCGCAGATACCATTCAGGATGCTCGGCGATCAGCGGGCAGTCGCGGCTGCTCTGCATCAGCACCAAGTCGAAGATGACCTTCTTGCCGAGGGTGTGCGCTTTCTTAGTCAGCGCGCGCAACTCAGCGCGACCGACGAGTTGCGCGAAAGGGCCGCGGCCGAGCGCCTTTTCCGCTTGGACCACCGACAGTTCGGCGAAACTTTCCACTTCCTCTGAGCGCAAGAAACCCTCAGCCACCAAGGCCCCCCAATCCACTTCCTCGGCTGGCGAAACGAGTTCGGGGTCAATTTGAAAAAAGTCTTGAACCGCATAGACGCTGCCGAGGGCCCCCTTGCGCACATCCTCGCCGGTGTGCAGGTCCGTAAAACCCGGTCGAAAGAAGGGCAGCAAGTAGATCACGTCGGCCGGAATGGAGTCTAAACGCCGCGTCAGTTCGGCGAGCCGGCCCGAGCGGAAGTGGCCTTCTGCAACGCATGCACCGACCTTGCGAGCGCACACCTCGGCGATCGTTGGCCCCTTGCGCACCCACTCCGGGCTGACGACGACGAGCCCGTCGCGGTTTTCGGCCAAGTCGTTGAGGCTGATCCATTCCTTGCGTCCAGCCTCGGCGTAGCTGTCGGCAGAAAATTCTACTGCGTAGTTGAAGGTGCCGGTGCGCTCGAGCGCGAAAGCCGCCGATTCAAAGACGAGGTTGTTGCCCGCGAGGATGGGAACTCCTTCCGCATCGACAAGTAGCCGCATTGCTACGTAATCATGGGTCCCGCTGGCATCGGTCCACAGCCGCGCATCCACATCGCCCGGCTGGACTTGGTGCGGGTCAACAGCGGCGACGAAAAGCTCGCAGCGCACTCGGGCGCGGGCCGCTGTCTTGCCGGATTCGATATAGGCCCTGGCGAGGGGCGGCCCGCAAACCCGCCCGTCGATTTCAATGGTCAGGTTGCCGCCCCAGACCTGCCAGTTGTCGAACTGATGGCGCTGGTAGCGGCAGTGCAATTGTTCGTAAAACGCAGCGCGTAAACCGAAAACGGCCGTACCGGTCAAAGAGTTCTCTGCCAATTCTTACTTTATCTGTGGTTCTGCCGATAGTGTCGTCTGAGCAGATCCTCGCCGAAATCGTTGCTCAGGTCGCGCCAGACCGCGTGGATGTGGTTGGCGTCGTTTTGGGTATTGTCGTACTCGGCGAGGAAACTCGGCCCTTGTACGCGGTAGTAGTGTGGCCTCCCGCGTTCCTCCGCGCCAGCCCAAGCAAAGTGCGCCGCCCGCAAATAGGCTGCTCCGAGCCGCGCCCATTCGGCTTCGGCCACCGCTTCGGGCAAGCGCCGTACGTACACTTCGATCAAGGCGTCCAAGACTTGGCGCTGTGCCGCGCTCATATCCGCGCTGCCCAACCCCGCTGGCTCGACCTCGCCGCGCACGTGGGGCACATTGGTTGTGAGGATGTCCGTTGGAGCTTCGGCACTGATGATGGCCACCGCTTTTTGTTCGCCGTCTAATTCGCGCAAAAGCTGACGGCCCAAATCTTCCTCCTCCCGCAAAGCGCGCAGTCCAGCTTGTTCGCCGTGGCGCACTTCGGCGGGGTTGGCGCCAAAAAACAACGGCGTAGATCCCAGCATCCGACCTTCTACTACCGTATAGTTGAGCGAGACGTGATGGCCCTCAAAGCGCCAGCCCCAGGATGCGTCTCGGCCCGGCTCGCCGAAAACGCTCACGTAGTACAGCTCGGGATCGCGCTGGAAACGCCGCCCGGCTCCCTCTAACTCGGCGAGTATCGGCTCCAGCGAAATGATCGTCGAGACCTTTTCGTACCCGGACGCGCTGACTCCGGTTGCTACTAGCGCGTACGCTAGCGCCCGCTGGCACTCGTCCATTTCCTTGATCGGTAATCCGGCGCGTTCCCGCGGAATGTAGTGCCAGTTTTTGCGCTCCGTGCTGTCGGCAAAGTCGATCGCGGCTTGCTGGCGCCCGGCCGCATCTAAGGACGCGAGGAAATTGCTGGCGGCCTCGGCCATGCGCTGTACTGTATCGGCGTGGTTCATGGTTTTCCTTCCTCAAGTCGGTTGGTGTGCCGACAAATCGTCGTGCAAGTCGATGGTAGTGTATTTCGCGGATGCTTGTTTCACGGCGATGCGCACAAACTCCAGCTTTTCCGGCCCGGAGTTGTAGATGCCGTGCCCTTGCCCAATGCCCTGCCAAGTAACCGACCCCGGCCCCACGGCAAAGGTTTCGTCGGCAATAGTCATCAGCCCTTGTCCCTTCAGCACCACAAAGCTCTCTTCGAGAAAGTCGTGATAGTGATACCCCACCGAGCCGTCCGCGTCGAGAATTGCATGATCGAGAAAGGTCCAGTCGCTGTAGAAGTCATCGGGTGAGAGCGCGTGCCGAGTGGCGATCTGCCCGCAGCCGCCGTGAATTGCGTCGCGCCACTCTAAGGCTTGTTCGTCAAAAGTCCCACTGAGGAGAGGTAAATCCTGCATCGCGTCCGTTTTGCTACCCAACCCTTGCCAAAAGCGGTCGGCTAGACGTTGTTGCGTCTCTGCGTCAACGTCCATCGCGACGCGTACGCGTAGCACTTGCACCGGCATGTCGGTCAAGTTTTTCAGTTTGTGCGCGCACCCGGTAGGTTCGACGATAAAGCCAGGCCCTTCGCCGCTTTCTGCGCGCCGCTGTCCCACGGTCAACGCCACCGGCCCGTCCATAAACACATAACCCTGTTCACAAGGCATTCCTGTACCTGCCACCGAGCGCATTTCCCTTGGTGCCAACACCCAATAGTCGAATGCCGACCACGGCGTCTGTCGCTGCAACCCCGCAAAGATCGGCCCTCCCTCTTGGGCCAATTCGTTGAGACGAACGTGCTTCATGTTTTCTTTCGCTATCCTGCTCTGTGGCCACGTAAACTACGCATCTCAATCCCCCTTCACAAACCCTTGACACCCTGCCTCTCAACCCACAACATAAACGCCCATCCCCTTTGCGGAGCCACTTATCTTGCCTATGAAAAAAGAACCCATCCGCGTCGCCGTGCTCGGCCAAGGCCGCTCCGGCCTCGACATCCACTGCCGCTACTTCAAGACCGCCCCGCACAAATACCAAATCGTCGCTGTCGCCGACCTCCTTGAAGACCGCCGTCAGCGCGCCCAAAGCGAAATGGGCTGCCGCGCATACGCCGACTACCGCGACCTCCTTGTGCGCGGTGACATCGAATTGGTCGTCAATGCCCTGCCCAGCCATCTCCATCCTCAAGCCACCATTGATTCTCTTAGTGCCGGCCACCACACCATCTGCGAAAAACCGCTCGCTTGGAGCGTGGTCGAACTCGACACCATGATTGCCGCCGCCCACAAGGCCGCTCGCTTGCTCCTGCCCTTCCAGCAGTCGCGCCATGCGCCCCAATTCCAAAAGATGCTCCAAGTCATCGAATCGGGCGTCCTCGGCCGCATCGTCCAGATCTCGATCTCCTTCAGCGGCTTCGCCCGCCGCTGGGACTGGCAGACCGTGCAGGAATATCGGGGCGGCAACCTGCTCAACACCGGCCCGCACCCGATGGATCAGGCCATGCGCCTGCTCGACTTCAACATGCCGGGCCAAATCCTCTGCGCCATGGATCGCGCAAACACCTTTGGCGATGCTGAGGACTACGTCAAAATTCTGCTGCGCACCCACGACAAACCCGTCATTGACGTGGAAATCTCCTCCTGCACTACTTTCCCGCAGCCCATGTACACCGTCCACGGCGAGCGCGGTGGACTCTCGGGTGGCCCGGCGGGGTTGGCTTGGCGCTACTACGATCCACAAACAGCACCCGAGCAATCGCTCGTCCGCAGCCCGCTGCCCGGCCCGAGCTATTGCCGCGAGGAGCTGAAAATGATTGAGCGGTCTTGGGCCCCGAACAAGGCCGAGCAAAACGCATTTGCCTATATGTCCAACGCCTATTACGGTGGCGTATTCGCCGTGCTGCGCGGGGGAGCCGAACCCGAGATTACGCCGCAGCAAGTGCGCGTCCAAGTGGCCGTTATCGAAGAGTGCCACCGCCAAAACAACCTCTCCCAACTGCCGCCCCAAGGTTGGCCAAAGGAATACTCGATATGAACGCTGTAAAAGCGAACGCCCTCACCGCAGCCATTGCTAAGTTGCCCCGCGTCCAGCTAGCCTCCATCCGCCCGACCCCGCTGGAGCCGCTGCCGCGCCTAACCGCTCATCTCGACAGCCCAGCGCTCTACATCAAGCGCGACGACCTGACCGGTTTGGCGTTTGGCGGCAACAAGACGCGGATGTTCGAGTTTTCCTTGGCCGATGCCTTGGCCAAAGGGGCCGACACCATCGTCTCGGGCGCGGCGGTGCAGTCCAACTACTGCCGCCAACTCGCCGCGGCCTGCGCCAAACTAGACTTGGAGCTACACCTGATCCTCCGCCCAGTTCGCGCAATGGACCGAACCGAATCGCAAGGCAACAACCTGCTACAGCACTTGCTCGGCGCACGGATCACCGTCTTGGCGGAAGGCGATCGGCGCGGCCAACAAAACGCCCTCCAAGCCAAGGTCGCGGAGCTTTCCGCACAGGGCAAAAACGCGTACTGGCCGCGCCGCGAAGATGCGATTGATCTCGACGTCGTCGCCTATGCCGAAGTGGGTGTAGAGCTTGCCCGCCAATGCCAAGAGCAAGGCATCAACCCATCCTACCTCTACCTCTCCGCTCTCGACACCACGCAAGCCGGCGTAGCTTTGGGCCTGGCCTATATCGAGTCGCCGATTCAAGTGCGCGGCTTCTGTCCTTTCCCCGGTGCCGACGGCCGCCACGAGGACATGGCCGCCTTGGCCAACCAAGCCGCTCGCCGCCTCGGCCTCGACGTTGCGATGAACGCCGCCGACTTTGATAACGACGATTCCTTTGTCGGCGAGGGGTACGGCATTCCTACGCCTGCTGGCTTGGACGCCTTGCGCACTTTGGCGCGCAAGGAAGGCATTCTCCTCGATCCTGTGTACACCAGCAAGGCCCTCGCCGGCCTTTTTGTCCACGCCTGCGACGGTCGGCTCGATGGCGAGGCGATCTTCCTACACACGGGCGGCAACCCCGCCCTGTTCGCCTATGCCCAAGAAGTGCTCGCCGACTGAATGGATTCTTTTTTTTTAATCGGCGTCTCTTTCCTGACTTCGACCTTTACCGCCATCATCGGCGTGGGCGGCGGCATTGCGCTGCTATCGGTCATGCCGGGCTTGCTGCCCGCGGCGGCCATCATCCCCGTCCACGGTGCCGTGCAGCTCGCCTCCAACGCGAGTCGCGTATTCTTTGGCCTGCGGCACATTGAGTGGCGCATCTTTTGGCCTTTTGCGGGCGGTGCGTTCCTCGGCGCGATCGCCGGGGCACAGGTCGTCGGCGACTTTAGCTTTGCTGGTTTGCCTCTGTACTTGGGCGTCTTCATCCTCCTCGTCATCTGGATTCCCGTGCCCAGCCGCGCTTTTCGCCTCCCCGGCCACTTTGCCATTTTCGGTGCTCTCCAGACCTTCCTCGCCCTCTTCGTCGGCGTCGCTGGTCCCCTGACCGGTGCCTTCTTAGCCAGCGCGGGTTTGCCCAAGGACCGGTTGGTCATTACCCACGGCACAGTAATGACCGTCACTCACCTGTGCAAAATCCTAGTCTTCGGCTTTGTCGGCTTTGCCTTTGCGCCCTACTTGCTGCTCATTGCTGGGATGATTGGCGCGGCGGCACTTGGCTCGTGGTGCGGGACGCGCTTGCGCGACCGGGTTTCCGAAAGCCGCTTTCGCACGGTCTTCAGGATCGCGGTCACGCTGCTGTCCCTACGCATGATCGCAAGTTCGCTCTATCCGGCGTAATATTCGCTTTTGTTGGACTCCTTGCGCGTTGGAAGGTTTTTCATAAACTACTCAGTGATATGTGGAAAATGCCGTACAGCGACAAGCCGCCGAGATTGGACGACCAATACAACCCAGAACGCCAAGTTCACCAATAGGCGAGACGTCACAAGTAAATGATGAATCGCAGAACTATTGATCTTAAGAATCACGCGAGCGCATTAGGAGAAGCCATCGGTGATTCTATGGAAAAAGCACTGGAGAGTTTGTTAATTGATATTGCCGATAAATGTGGCTATTACTATTTGACATCAGGTGTGAAAAAAACAAGAAGTGGTAAGAATCCAAAAAAACTATTAATAGCAGATAACTTTGGGAATTTATATAACATTGACGGCGTTTTAGCTAATCAGACCATGCAGCCACTGATAATTTTTGAATCAAAGTATATTAGATACAAAAAGAACAATCGAGATAAAGCCATCTGGATCTGCAATGCTCACTCTGCCATCAGGCGAAGATTTCACAGTATTATAGAATCCATCGCGATATTAGCTGGTAACTGGAGCGGATCCTCTCTAGCTATGATGCGTAGTAATGACATAAATCTTTTTCTCATTCCCTTTGATCGCATATGTGATATACTAAATGAATTTGACATTGATTTTAATTGGGAAGAAGCGGACGATGAAAAAGATACCAGAGCATGGGAAAAATTCAATGATTTGAACAGCAAAAAAAAACAATCTATAGGAATCAAGATGATTGATTCTATCAAGGACAATCTCGAGATATTAATTGATAATATTCTCGACGATTCAAAAGAGAGAGAAATCAATAAAGTTTTGGTAGAATTGATATCCAACTTAGGCGGAGTGAAGGTCTACGAATTTGAGTCCGTAAATGAAGCACTAGGGTTCTTACAACAGGACGATCTCAAAGAATCATTTTTAACAACTGACTCATACAGCTTATTTGATCCACCACCTACATTTGACGATTGAAATTTTCCGTCAGTGTACCCTTCAAGGGTACTATAAAACACCCCAATACATGTACGATCTTATTGGTAATGGTACACTTTGCAATCTCCAATTGTCGCGGCACGGTTGAGGTCGGGCTTGAGGTGCCGGGGTTCAGGCGGAGCGGGACGACCCGTTTAACGAGAGTAAAGCTTGTACCACTGCGATCTTATTCGCTAGCAGCGGTCATTTGCCGAAGCAAACTGTGCGGGTTTATTTTAACAGCCTTTGTGAAGGAGCTCCCTTATGAACGAAATTGAACAAGCCGTCCAAGAAATCGAAATCTACGGCTTCACCCTGCTCGAAAACGTCCTCGACGCCGACGCGACCGCGGCCATGCGCCAAGCCCTGATCCGCTGCGAACAAGAGCACGGCACCGAACACACGCATCGCGGCTCGGCGCGCCACGTGGCCAACCTCCCGGTCATGGATCGCATCTTCCACCCGTGTCTTGACCACCCCCGCGTCTTGCCCATTCTCGAACACTTTCTCGAACCCTCGCTGATTTTGGGTAGCCTCAACTCGCGCATCGTCCGCCCCGGCGACGGCTTCCAAGATCTGCACAGCGACATCCCCGCCTATATGCTCAACATGAGTACGCCGGTGATGATGAATACGGTGTGGATGCTCGACGACTTCAGCACTGAAATCGGCGGCACTCGCGTGGTGCCCGGCTCACATAAGAGCGGCCTCGCCGCGCCCCCGGAGGGATTTGTAGTCCGGCACGAGGTGCAGCCCACAGCCGCAGCCGGTTCGGTGATCGTCTTCAACGGCCAGTGCTGGCATGGCGGCGGCGCCAACACCAGCGACCGCAATCGCCACGCCCTCTTCGGCCACTATAGAAAGCACATGCTGGTATTCCAACTCGATCCGCACGACGGCTTCCCGCCGGAATGGTACGATGGCTTGAGCGTGCGTCAGCGTCAGCTAATGAGGATGCAGCGCGGCCCCGGGGCTCCCCACGCGGCCGACGTGCATTTTCGCTAGGAGGGCAGAACCATGCTGAACACTCGCCGTTTCGCGCTAGTCGCTGGCATTGGGCTGCTGGTTCCGGTCGTTCTAAAAGCGGAGGTGACGACTTGGCAACTCGGCGGCAGCCAGCCTTGGGCCGGCCAAGACACGGTCAGCATTATGATCGACTTTGAGCGCGTCCCTGGTGCCATCCAGCCGGTGCGCGTCGAGCCGGGCGTCAATATCATTTCCCTGCTCGACAACTGGACGACCTTTCGCCAGCCCAAAGAATTAGGCTATATCGACGGCGAGCGACCTCGCATCTGGAAGTGGAACGAGGGCAACGGCGACCCAACCGAAAACGGCGTCGCGCTCATCGATGCCGATAGCACCACGTACAATTCCTCCAAGGCCGAGGGCATTGACAAGCAGTTTTTCACGATTGACTTGGCCGTGCCTATGCCGGCGCACACCTTCGGCTTCCACACTCCTTCGGGCGGCTTTCGCGCCGACGGTACGCCGCTGCACACGGACTCGACTCCGGCCTTCCAAGTCTCGATCCAAGAGGAAAACAGCGATATTTTCGCCATCAAAGGTCCGCTGCCCCTCGCAAGGATCGTCGCCGAGCCGACGCAAAATTTTGTGCATGACGTGCGCATTGATTTCGACCAGCAATACGCGCGCTTTTTCCGCTGGGCGCGCAAATTCTCCATCATCGATGAGACGGCCTTGACCCGCGTTAGCGGCTCATCCGGCGGCCAAGGCAATCAAGCCCGCTCGCTCTTGGGCACCATCAGCGAGTTTGAGATCTATGGTGAGGGCTTTCCCAAGCGAGCCACGTACCGCTCCAAAATTATCGACCTCGGGGCCGAGCAAAATTTTGGTCGGCTGTTCTTTACTGCCACGCCGATGCGCTTTGTCGCTGGCGAAGCGGTCGAGGCACCCGATGCACGGGCCTTCGCCGAGATTGAGGTTCGCACGGGGCGCGACGACGATCCGAACGTCTATCGCGAATACACGGTCACTGGCAAGGAAAAGGTCGTCTCGCGCATCCGCTACGAGAACGAGCTCCGCACCGGATTCGCCCGCACGTGCGCCTCCTGCGATTTCGTCCAGCGCAGTCCCCGGCCCGGCATGAGGGCTTCCGTTACCTACGACAGCGACAACTGGACCTTCTGGTCAACGCCCACGACCCAACCGGGCCAGCCGCTCAATCTCGACAGCGGCTCTTTCATACAGGTACTCATTACCTTGCACAGCATCCGCTTTGCGGATTTTGTGCGCTTGGATTCGCTGTGGGTCGAGCGGGCCCCGCTGTTGGCGGCGCGCGTCCTCGGCGAAGTGGCCCCGCTTGCCGATCTGCGTCCGGTGCATGGATTGGGCGAGGTGGCCTTGGGCGAGACGGTCGAGTTTGCGTACGAGCTGTCGGCCTCCTTCTCCGGCGGAGATCAGCGCGGCTTCGACCAAGTGCATATCCAAACGGGGGCCCGGCCTGCGTTCAAAGAGTTGCTCGTCGGTGGCCAAGCGACGGATCCGGCCGCGGTCCGCGAAGAGGACGACGGACTGACAGTAGTATTGCCCGAGCGCGTTACCCGCGCCAACAACGCGCCGTTGCGGATCGTCTTTGCCGCGGAAGTTTTTGAACTGGCCACCACGTTCTTGGGCACCATTGCCGACTCAGAGGTCGAGACCTTGCCCCAACCCATCGTCTCGGGCGACGCCAGCGAATTGCTCTCCACCAATAGCCTGCGCGTCCTTAGCAGTTCCGATCAGCAACCGGCCTTGGTGCAAAACGTGCGCTTTTCAACGCCGGTGTTGACGCCCAATGGCGATGGCGTTCACGACGAGCTTCGCGTGGCCTATTCCCTCTACGGCCTGCCAGAACAAGTGCCCGTCGAATTGGCGGTCTATGCGCTCGACGGACGCCATGTGGCGACCGTGGCCCAAGGCTTGCAAACGGCCGGCCCGCAAACGGCCCGCTGGGACGGCCGCAACGCACAGGGCACGGCCCTGCCGCCGGGCGTGTACCTAATTTCCGTAAGCCTGCAATCCGAGCGCCGTGCTGACGCGGTGCTCCGCCCGGTGGGCGTAGCGTACTGAGGGGGGGAAACGATGCGATTTCTTTTGCCGTTTGTCTGCGTCGCGGTTGTCGCCATGGCTGCCAGCAGCGAAACCCTGACCTTCCAAGGGCAAGATGCCTGGGCTACTTGGCAGGTGCCTCGCGGCCTAACCAAAGTGGGCGAGAACGGCCAGTTGCAGCTCGTCAAGTTCCGCAAGGACATCAACGCCGTCGCTGATGCCCATCTCTTCTCCTACGATAGCAAGAGTCGCGGGCGAGTTGCGGGCGGCATCTGGGAGGCGGTTTCCAATCCAGCCGATGCAGAGTACATCATCGACGGAGATCCCCAGACCTTCTGGCGTCCAGACCCGGCGGACGCCGTCGAAGACTGGGCCATTGAGATAGACTTGGGCCGCGCCGTGCTGGCCCGGGAAATACGCCTCGTTTTTCCCGATGAGGAGGGCGCACGTCCCTTCCGCCAGTTTACCGTGTACGGCAGCACGGGGACCCGCATCTCGGTGCAAGACGACTTGGTGCTGCTGGAGCCGCTCTTCCGCACGACCCGACCCAATGCGGCCCGCGAAATCGCCGTCCCCCTCGGGTTTACCGCCCGCGACAGTGTGTTTCAACTCGACGAGGGCTTGGATATTGACCCGGTGGCCAAAAACAACTATCGGGTGATCCAGCGCATCCGCATTGAGGCCGAAGAGAAAACCCCGGACGCAGCCTTGGCCGAAATCGAAGTCCGCGGCATCGGCGACAATATCAGCATTGGCACCATGCAGCGAGGCCGCTTTGTCAACGGAGGCAACTCAGTCGATCCGCAAAATCTCTTCGACGCCGACATGAACACCAACAACCTCATCGGCTCTTCGTATGGTAGCCTCGGCTGGAAGGAGGGTGGGGTGTGGTTCGGGGTGGATTTGGGGGCCGTGTTCTTCGTTGATGAGTTCTTTCTCTATTCTTTTCGGCCCGACGAGGGTTTAGTGGGCTTCTCGATCAATGGCACTGGCCCGGGTCATACCGTGCTCTATTCAGACGGCACCCGCAGTCTTAGTTCCAATCTGCCGGTGCCCGATGCGTTTGACTACACAGCGCTCCTAACCCACATCAATCCCAATGCCGACCGCTTGCTTTACATTCGCTATGTGTTCAAGCCGCGCAAGATGCGCTACTTCTTCTGGCACGGCATTAAGGACACTGGTTGGGGCATCGTCAAATGGGCCGAGTTCATGCTTTTCTCGCCGGGTTATCCCGCCGAAGTGGTCTTGCACTCGGACTTCATTGACTTAGGACAAACCTCGGGCGACGGGCGTCCAAAAGTCATCAAAAACCTCTCTTGGGATGCCGAGTTGGCCGCGGGTACGCGCCTGCAACTGCGCTCGCGCTCGGGCAACTCGCTGGAGCCGGTCTATACATTTTACAACAAGATCGGCGAACAGGTCACCGAGGAGAAATGGAAGAGTTCGCCCAAGGTGCTGCGCGGTCCGGTCGATACGACGCTCGTGGTGGGCGAGGATTGGGGCGAATGGAGCAATGTCTATCAGTTTTCGGGCGAGGCGTTTCAGTCGGAAAGCCCGCGCCGCTTCATCCTGCTGGAGATGATCCTCTCCACCGATGACCCCAGCGCGGCACCGGTGGTCCATTCGCTGTCGGTCGAGTTTGAGGAAGCGCTGTTGCAGGGTGCGGTGGGTCGCATTGAGCCGCGCCAAGCCATCCCCAACGAAGACATCCGTTTCACCTATACGCTTTGGCCGCAGATGGCGGCTGAGGATTCGGGTTTCGACCTGTTGCGCTTTACCGTGCCGGGCCGAATTGACGCCGAGGACCTCGAGCTACACATCGGCTCCGCGCCGGTCGAACCTGCTCGCGTTGAGCAGCGGGGCGACTCGCTGCTAGTCGCCCTGCCGCGCATCGTGACCGAGGACTCGATACGGGTGGGTTTTACGACGCGAGTTTTGCACAACGCCACGGTTTTTCCCCTCGACCTTGGGCTGAGCGAGCGGCCCGGTCTCTGGCAGTCGGTTGAGCCAGCCGAGCGTCGCTCTCAGGTAGTAATGCTACCCGAGCTAGCCGAGCGCGGCCAACTCATCGACGCATTGGAACTGGCCTCGCCCGTGATCACGCCTAACGGCGACGGGGTCAACGACGCGCTCGATATGCGCTTTGTGGTCTTCAAGCTAGACGCAGCGACTCCCACGCTCGCGCTCTACGACCTAGCGGGACGCCAAGTCGCTGCGGTCGCGTCCACGCCGACCGCAACAGGCCACCGCTTCACGTGGACGGTGCGCGACGCATCGGGAGCCTTAGTCGCGCCGGGCCTGTATCTCTACCGCCTCGATTTGGGGGCGGAGTCGGGATCGGGGACGTACGCGGGTGCGCTCTCGGTAGTATATTAGCTGCGTCGCGCCGGATTTGCGGCGGCTACGGGCGGACGGTTGGGAATGTCTTTTAAGCGGCTCAGGAGACGTTTTATGAAATGGAATCTACTCGTTCTTCTGTTTATTTTTTCCATCGCCTTCACAACCCAAAGGAGTACTACTATGAGCGATTATCTCGTCTATATCGGCACCTATTCCAGCGGCGACGAAGACGGCATTTACGTCTATCGTCTCGACATGGCTACCGGTGCGCTCGCGTATCAAAGCAGCATTGGCGGCATTGACAATCCTTCCTTCCTCGACATCGCGCCCAACCGCCGCTTCCTCTACGCCATCGGCGAGACCAGTGCGGTGGGCGACCGGCCCGGCGGCGCGGTTGCGGCCTTTGCCATTGACCAGCAGAGCGGAGCCCTCACCCAAGTCAACACCGAATCGACCGTCGGTCCCGGCCCTTGCCATATCAGCATTGACCGCGCCGGTCAGTACGCGCTGGTTGCCAACTACGGCGGCGGCAGCGTTGCCCTTCTGCCGATTCGCGAAGATGGCTCGCTCGGCCCGGCCGCGGATTTCGTCCAACACGAAGGTTCTTCGGTCAATCCACGACGCCAAGAGGGGCCGCACGCCCATTCGATTATGGTAGCACCCAACAACAAACACGCCTTTGCCCCAGACTTGGGCATCGACAAAGTGCTCATCTATGCGATTGACCACGAAAATGGCAAGCTCGTCGCGCAGACGCCCGCGGAAATCACGCCCGGCAGCGGCCCGCGCCACCTCGCTTTCCACCCCAACGGCCAGCAGGCGTACGTCATCAACGAACTGAGCAACACCATCACGGCTTTTGACTACGACGCTGACGCCGGTGCGCTCGCCACCATCCAGACCATCTCGACGCTGCCCGACGGCTACGCCGAGGTCAGCCACACCGCCGACATCCACGTCCACCCCAATGGCCGCTTCCTCTACGGGTCCAATCGCGGCCACGACTCCATTGCCGTCTATGCCATCGCCCCAGACACCGGCCAGCTCGCACTCGTTGAGATCGTGCCGACCGGCGGTGCCAACCCGCGCAACTTCGGCCTCGACCCCACGGGCACCTACCTGATCGTCGGCAACCACAGCACCGACGACATCTTTACGTTCAAGGTGGATCAGGACACGGGGAAGCTGACGCCGACTGGCCACAAGGCCGAAGTTTCTTCGCCCGTGTGCCACAAGTTCATTCCGGTTTTTTAGGAATAGTTTTTCTTTACTTTACTTTACTTTTAGGTAACAATAGGGAAATGTCGATCATTAAGGTGAGTAACCTATCCAAATCGTATAAAATCCCCCTAAAAGATCCGGGCCTAAAAGGAGCGTTCAAAAGCCTATTCTGGCCGCGGACCTCACTTATACATGCTGTCGACGACCTAAATTTCGCTATCGAGGCCGGCGAAATCGTCGCCTATCTAGGCCCCAACGGTGCCGGCAAGTCAACGACCATAAAACTGCTGACCGGCATTCTGACACCCTCTGCCGGCCGCATTGAGGTCTTGGGTATCGAACCCTACGAGAACCGCATCGAGAACGCACGCAATATCGGCGTGGTATTCGGCCAGCGTTCGCAATTGCGCTGGGACTTACCTGTCATCGAGTCGTTTGAACTCCACCGCCGACTGTACGACCTTCCCAACCCGCTCTATCGACAGCAGATGGAACTCTTTGCGTCTATTTTGGGCCTCGGTCATTTGCTCACAAAAAACGCTCGCAGCTTGAGCTTAGGGCAGAAGATGCTATGCAACATGGCCCTCTCCCTGCTGCACAAGCCCCCAATAGTCTATCTCGACGAGCCGACGATCGGCTTGGATATCGTGGTCAAGGAAAACATCCGCAACTTCTTCGTCCACATGAACCGCGAGCACGGCGTTTCCATCATACTTACCAGCCACGATTTGGAGGATGTAGAAAAGTTGTGTCGGCGGATCATCGTCATCGACAAAGGCCAGATGCTGTTTGACGGCAGCCTTGAAAAGCTCAAAAACATCTATGGCAAGACGCGGACCATGACCTTGGAGCTAGCCCATCCTCCACAGCATCTCGACGGTTTGAGCGACACAGCCGTCGTCAAAAGCACAGGCAATACGTTGGAAATAGAGTTTGACGGCGACCAGCTATCGACGACCCGGTTGATCACCGAGATAGCCGCCCACAACGAAGTACGGGATCTCGTCGTACAGGAGCAAGAAATCGGCACTATTGTCAAGAGCCTGTACCAACAAAAACCCGCCGGTACATGATCTATATGGGCCGCTTTATTGGGGTGGTAAAGGTAACGTTCCAAGAAGGGCTGACGTATAGAGTTCAGTTCCTAGCAGACGTGTCTGCGAGTTGCGTATATCTGCTGTCGTTTTACTACCTGTGGCAAGCAATCTACGCCGGCAAAGTGGAAATAGAAGGTATATCGCTAGCCTCGATGGTAGCCTATACGCTAGCCTCGACAATCATTGGCTTTATCGTGCGGCAAGACGTGAACGTGATGATCGGCGACAAGGTCTATAAAGGCGACATCGCCGTCGAGCTGACCAAGCCCATTAGCTATCGGCTAGTGGCCCTATATACAGCTATTGGTCAGGCGGTATTCAACTTGTTGTTCAAGGGTGTGCCGGTGTTCATCCTCTTTGGCTACATCTTGGACATCTCCGTCCCATTCGATCCAACGCGCCTGCTACTGGCGGCTCTTAGCTGTGTACTCGGATTTGTGACCTACTTTTTGATTGATCTGTCTTTGGGTAGCGTCGCGTTTTGGATAATGCAGACCCATGGCGTCAATATGTTCAAAAACGTGTTCATGGCGTTTTGCGCTGGCGGGATTATGCCGTTGGATTTTTATCCCGTTTTCCTGCGGGACGTGCTGACTTTCCTGCCGTTCAAGGGGTGTTTTTACACACCGCTTTCCATCGGTCTAGGGGTGAAGTCCCAAGACAGTGCTCTCTACGACGGATTGCTCGCGCACGTGCCGAGCTACGAGTTATTGCTGATAATTGAGCAGCTAGTGTGGGTTTTTGTAGTGCTGGGCGCGTCGCAGTTGCTGTGGAAGAAAGCACTGCGTAAGATCGTCATCTTGGGAGGTTGAGTGTGCGTAGGTATGCGGCCTTGTACGGCTTCCTCTTCGTAAGCCACCTGAAGAGCATGTTGGAATACAAGGCCAGCTTTTGGCTTTCTTTCGTCTCCATGGTCGCCACTACCGTCGCCGGTCTGGCAACGATTGGAATTGTTTTCACCCATGTAAACGAGATCGCGGGGTGGACGTTCCCGGAGCTATTCTTTCTCTACGCACTGTCCATCATTGGCATGAGTTTTCACCACGCTTTCACCAACAGCGTCATTTACATGGAAGAGTATATAAGGGATGGCACATTCGATCAGCTACTGTGCCTGCCGGTCAATACGCTGTTCTATATGGTCGCTCGTCGCTACACGCCGCTTGGTTTAGGCAACCTAATAATCGGCCTCTTCTATCTAGTGGTCGCAGGCGGTGTCGTCAACATGCAGTGGGATATTTTCAAAATATTGTTGGTAGTCGTGTTTATCGTCTCGGGGAACTTGATCTGGTTTTCCATCATGTTCTTCTTCGGCGCAATGTCCTTTTGGGTCACGCGCACCAATGCTCTGTGCAACCTCGTAATCGGTCTGTACGAGCTGACGCGATACCCCCTCAGCATATACGGGCCGTATCTCAAGGGTTTTCTCTCCTTTATCGTCCCCTATGCGTTTGTTGCTTATTATCCGGCCCTGTACTTGTTGGGCAAAAGCGAGGCCGACAGCCATTGGGGCATGTTCTCGCCGCTGGTGGCGGCTCTACTGTTTGTGATGACCTACCAGTTTTGGAAACTGGGTATCCGGTCGTATCAAGGCACGGGGTCGTAGGTTGTCCATCGGTCTGTTCTGCTGAGGACAGGACTTTCTACTCTCTACGAGGGAAATCACGTAACGTAATCGCGTCTTTAATGAACTTTGTACTACCTATGACTCGGGCGATCATTTTTGACTTCGACCTCACACTAGCAGACTCAACAAAAGGCATCGTTGAGTGTGTTAATTTTGCGCTGGAAAGGTTGAATTTGCCCCAAGCTGATGACGAGCGAATCAAGCGAACTATCGGCATGTCTTTAGAGGACACCTTTCTGAGTCTGACAGGACAAACCAACAATCAAAACGTCAGCTTGTTCACAAGCAATTTTGTCAAACGAGCCGATCAGGTTATGGTAGATTTAACGTCTGTGTTTGCTAGCGTCCCGGCGACAACGGAGCGGTTGATTGAAATGGGTTTTGCCTTGGGAATCGCATCAACGAAGTTTCGCTATAGAATTGAGGAGATCCTAGCAAGAGAAGGACTGTCTGATCGCTTTCGCGTCATCATCGGCGGAGAAGACGTTGCCGAACACAAGCCACATCCGAGCAGTCTAACAACGGCTATCGCTAGCATGCAAATGGATGCCAATGACGCGCTTTACGTTGGCGACAGTACGATTGATGCGCTAACAGCCGAACGGGCCAAAGTGCCCTTTGTTGCGGTACTATCAGGCGCGACAAGCAAAAGTGAATTTGACCAAGTACCCAAAGTCGCGGTCATAGACGACATTTCAGCTTTGCCCTGCCTGCTCGATAGCTAGAGCTGTCGAGCGCGTATATCTGCCATTAACTCCCGATAGGAACGTGAAGTACCTAGCGAAGGGGAGGCTGTGCCAGCTAAGTACCGCTCCAACGCCTCTTTAACCACTTGGTTGAGGTTTGAGCCCTGCTCCTTGGCACATAAGGCTGCCCGGCGGTGTAGTTCGCTGCTCATCCGCACGTTAAAACTACCTTTGAACGGCTGTTCGGGTTGTCGTCCTTCCTGTCGGCATAGGTCGAGATTATACCTTTCTAAACAGCCATCACCAGTTTGTATGGGACCCATCCCGGCGGCGCAAATGCGGTGCTTCCCAAAACTTGAACTCCTGCTCCTCGGCCAACTCTTCGTTGAACTCCACGCCCAGCCCCGGCCCTTCAGGCACCTTTAACATCGACCCCACCAATTCGCACTGCACCGGAAACAACTCTTCGTCCATGAACTTCCCCGCTTCCGTCGGCGTCACCCGGTGTTCGAGCCACGCAAAGTTGGGCACGGCCGCCGCCAGATGCACGGTCGCGGCCGTGCAGATTGGCCCCAGTGGGTTGTGTGGCATCAGGTCGATGTAGTGGGATTCGGCTAAGCTCGCCACCTTCATTGACTCGGTCAGCCCGCCGACGTTGCACACGTCAATCCGCGCAAACTGGGTGATGCCCCGCTCGAGATAGGGCAAAAACTGCCACTTGCTGGCAAATTCTTCGCCGATGGCAAAGGGCACGTCGGTCATGGTGCGGAGCGATTCGTAGGCTTCGGGACACTCGTCGCGGATGGGTTCTTCGAGAAAGTCGAGCGTACCCGGCGGCATTTTCTGGCAGAACGACGCACTCTCGGCGACTGTCAGCCGATGATGGTAGTCAATGCCCAAAATCGGATCGGGACCAATTTCACGGCGCACTTCCGTTAGCCAAGCTGCGGTGATGCCGATGGACTCGCGCGGCTCGAACACTCGTTCGTCGTCGTACTGTTTGCGCTGGGCCATTCCCGTGCGGATCACGTCCCACCCCTGGTCCAACAGCAGCTTGCAGTTGCTGACCAAGGTCTCTAGGTCTGGTGCTCCGGTCGTCGCAAAGCAGGGCACCCACTCGCGCTGCTTGCCGCCCAAAAGCTGATAGACCGGCACGCCGAGGGCTTTGCCCACCACGTCGTGCAAGGCGATGTCAATCGCCGAAATCGCCGCGGTCAACACCCGCCCGCCTTCAAAGTACTGGCCGCGGTACATCTCCTGCCAGAGCCGCCCGATTTCGCGCGGATCGCGGCCGAGCAAAAATTCCCGATAGTGCCGCACGGCCCCTACCACGGCCAGTTCGCGTCCCGATAGCCCGGACTCGCCCCAGCCGTGGAGCCCTTCGTCGGTCTCGACCTTGACGATGAGTTGATTGCGGTGGCCGACCCAGGTTGGATAGGCTTTGATGTCGCTGATTTTCATGGGTCTCCTCGTTGTTTAGCGCAACAGCGCGATCAATGGTTCGTAGATTCCCGGTGCGGCGGCGACCAAGTCTTTGCCGTCCAATTCTTCCGGTAGCTCGCCTTCTACGGGCTGTAAGTGCCCGACGTGCGCGCCCGCTTCCCGCGCAATCAGGGCCGCCGCCGCCAAGTCCCAAGGTTTGAGCGACTCGTAAAAGCCGTCGAGCCGACCCATCGCCACCCAGCACAAATCAATGGCGGCCGAACCGACGCGGCGGATGTCGCGGCAGTGGCCGAGGACGCGGCGCAGGCGATCCACGAGTGCCACTCGGTCCTCGGCGGCGTAGGGGAAGCCCGTGCCTATCAGGGCGCGGGATAGCTCGCTGCATTCGCTGGCTCGGATGGGGCGGCCATTGAGAAAGGCCCCGGCCCGGCGCCGGGCGGTAAAGGTCTCTTCTACAAATGGGCAGCGCACCACGCCGACTTGCACTTGGCCTCCTTTGGCAAAGGCGATGGATACGGCGACTTGCTGTTGGTTATAGGCGTAGTTGACGGTGCCGTCAATCGGGTCGATGATCCACAAGGGGCCGCGCAGTTGCGCCGGGTCTGTAAGGGCGGGCGAGGATTCTTCGGAGAGGATGCTGTGTTCGGGAAAGGTCTGTTCGATCTCGCCGCGGATGAGCTGGTCGGCCTGCAAATCGGCCGACGTCAACAGCTCAATCCCTTCCTTGTAGCTCAGATCCAGTGCCCGCTCCTCTCGCGCTTCGGCGATCAGCATACCAGCGCGCCGGGTGAGGTCTTCGGCAAATTCGAGCACCTCGCTCAACAGTGCGCCCCCAACTCCATTGGATACGGCGACAAATTCTCCAAGCCGCTCTCGGTAATCAGGTACATGTTCTCCAGCCGCACTCCCGCCCGCGCCTCGGGGATATAGGCTCCCGGCTCGACCGAGACCACATTGCCCACGCGCAAGGTGCCCCCGCGCTCCTTGTTGAGATCGGGCATCTGGTGCGCCCGCAGACCAATGTTGTGCCCGGCGTGGTGGATCAAGCCGATGTCGGCCAGTTGGGGATGCTCGCGGATATAGGCGTCCATGGCCACCGCACATTCGCGGCTGTCCTTGCCCGGCCGCAAGTACTCGCCGACGCGGGCGTGAAAGCCCTTGACGTGCTCAAATACGGAGTGCTGCACCTCGGTCGGCTCGCCCACCGCAAAGCTGCGGCACAAATCGGCCCAATAGCCGCGGTACACCGACCAAGCGTCGATGACGTAGATTTCCCCGGCCTCAATCGGGCGATTGCGGGCAAAACCGCCCAACTCGCCACACTGATAGTCGCCGTCGTGGAAAACCTTCTCCCCGGCGGCAAGATGCGCCGCCCGCTGCGCGGCCGCTAGCACCTCCAGCTCGTTGACGCCCGGCGCGATGGCCGCTTCGGCCGCAGCGTATGCGGCCAGATCGACCTGCACTACCTTGCGCAGCAGTTCGATTTCGTCGGGATCCTTGACTTCTTGGAGGTCGGCGAGCCGATCATCGACCGCGACCCAGGCCGGCGTTTTGCCCAGCCCTTCTTCGATTGCCAATCCCAAGCGACGCGGCAAAAACTCGCTCTGCCAACCCAAGCGGCCAGCCGCTGGCTTTTTAGTGCGTAACACATCGACGATTAGCCCGCTTATCACCTCGCGCAAATCGGGCGTGACCGTGCCGCCGACGCTGAGGGGAAAGGTGAAACACTCGTCGGCGCACGGCTCGCCTTGGTCGGTATGCGCGATCAGCCAGGAACGCCCGTCGGCCCCCAGCCAAAAGATCGCCGGCGGACCGGGAAATTCCTCGGGGATGATGATTCCGGTGAAGTAGTAGATTTCCTTCGGGTGATTGATCACGGCCGCATCCATGTCGAGTTCGGCCAGACGCACACACAGACGTTGCTGCCGCGTGCGGCATCCTTCTTTGGTTAGCATTGCGTTTTCCTTTTTAGTTATGGATCGCTATCTCAGCGTGGAGCCTTTCCTAATTAAATCTCTTCCCCACAGTAGCGACACTTGACCGCTTCCGCTTTTACGAGTTCAGCACAGTATGGACACTTTTTCATGTCGCCGATTTGAATAGATTTTTTTTCAACTTCTTCCTGATTTTTGGGAACAACCAAAGCCAAAATGAAACCAAAGGGACCGAGCAACACGCCAAGTGCAAACCAACCACAACCGCTTCGTCCTTTGTTCGTGGCGACCACGGCGCTGACCATCCCAAATAGCAGCCATAGCAGAAAGATTTCCTTTCCTTGGATCGGTTACTAGCGTGCGGTACCCAATAGTAGCCAACCGCATCGCTCCTGAAAAGCAATCGCCGCCTTGAGCCACCGGCTGTCCGCTCCGTATATTCGTCAGTCCATTTCCAAACGAAAGTGTAGCTATGATTTCGCTCCGACTCGTTCTCGCCGCTTGCCTGTTGCTCGCGCCAGTCCCAGCATTGAGCGAGGATTTCCACGGTTTCGACCCGGCGACTTACGACGGGCTGATGCTCCCGCCGGCAGTGCTCCAAGCCATGGCCGCCGAAGCCGCGCAAAACTCGCCTCCCCAAAACGGCAAAAACCTCGTCTTTGGCTTTGCCAACCTGCAACGCGACATCAGCTTTGGCATCAAGGTCGAAAAAGGCATTGAGCGCAACGCCGAGGCCGCTGGCGTCGACTTGCTGATCGCCGACAATCGGCTCGACGGGCCGACGGCCCTAGCCAACGCCGAGAGCTTCGCCCGACGCCAAGTTGACTTCTGCATCGAATTCCAAACCGACGTCAACTTCGGCCCGGCCATCATGCAGCACTTCAACCGCAAGCAGGTCGGCGTGGTTGCCATCGACATCCCCATGCCGGGGGCCACTTACTTCGGCGCCAACAACCCGCGCTCCGGTTTTATGGGCGGCTCCTATCTGGCGCAGGCAGCCAAAGTGCGCTTTGGCGACCGGGCACTCGCCGAGGGATACTTCGTCGTTGGCGAACTGCCGCAGTCGGGCGCGATCCCGGCCATGCGCACCGAGGGCCAAATCGCCGGCTTTCTCGCCTCGCTACCCGGCTTCCCGTCCGAGCGCATCATCCGCATCGACACCAAAAATACGCTGCAGTACTCCTTCCAGCAGATGAGCAACGCGCTCGGCCGCATCCCCCAAGGTGCGCCAATCCTGATCACGGCCATCAACGACCAATCGGTCTCCGGCATGTTGCGCGCCGTGCAGCAGCAGGGGCGCGGCGCAGACGCGCTGGTCGTCGGCAAGGGGGCCGACGAGTTGGAGACGCTGGTCGCCGAGGAGAACTTCATCGCCTCAGTCGCCTATTTCCCCGAGCGCTACGGCAACTATCTTATCCCGCTGAGCTTGATGCGCTTAGCCGGCCGCGACGTGCCGCCAGCGGTCACCGTCAACCACGTGATGATCAGCCCGGCCAACGTTTGTCAATTCTATCCCGAATACGAATGCCAAGGCGATCCGGGCTTCGCCTACGTCTTCCCGCAGGAAGCCTTTGTCGAACACTTGGCCACCCTCGCGGACAAGCCCGAACTCGCCGGCTACGAGCAGTTGATCCCCGCTCACTAGCATGAGCATGGTCCATACCGCGCCTCTGTTGCAGATGGCAGGCATCTGCAAATCCTTCGGCAGTGCCCAAGTGTTGCGCGAGGTCGAGCTCGGCTTAGACGCTGGAGAGGTCTTAGCGCTGCTGGGTGCCAACGGAGCGGGTAAGTCCACGCTAGTGAAAATTCTCTGCGGCGTGTACAGCCGCGACGCTGGCTCCATCCGCCTCGGCGACCAAGCAGTACACTGCGATCGGCCCGAAGAAGCCATCGCTCACGGCGTCCGCTTTTTACCGCAGGAAGTGTCGGTTTTGCCCGACCTCACAGTCGCCGAAAACATCCTCATCGCCGACCTGCCGCGCAAACGCTCGTGGTTTGGCCGGGAAGTAGATCGCCCGGAACTGCGTGCAAGAGCGCGGGCACTGCTCGATCGGCTCGGCTGCGACCTCGATCCCGATGCGCCAGTACACCAACTCTCCGCGCCACACAAGCGCCTAGTGGAAATCGCCCGTGCCCTCGCAGGCCAAGCGCGGGTCATCGTCATGGACGAGCCAACCGCCTCCCTCGCCGACCGCGAGGTAAGGGCACTCTTCGCCGTCGTCGAGCGGCTCAAGGCGCAGCAGATCGGCATCGTCTATATCTCCCATTACCTCGACGAGGTCTTCGAGATCGCCGACCGCATCACCGTACTCCGCGATGGGCTGAACGCTGGCAACTTCGCGACCACTGCTTCGCGGCGCGAGGTGCTCGACGCCATGCTCGGCACAACTGTTGATGAACTCTACCCTCCGCGCGGCGCGAGCACTGGCGCAGTCGCGCTGGAGGTTGAAAATCTGAGCCTGCCCGGTGTGCTCGACCGCGTGTCCTTCTCGCTCCGCCAAGGTGAGATTCTCGGCGTCTTCGGCCTACTCGGCTCGGGGATTGACCAGCTTGGCCGGGCCGTCTATGGTGCGCTGGGTCCGCTATCTGGCACACGCATTGCACTTGGAGGCGCGCCCTATGTCCCGACCGACCCGCGCCGGGGCCGCGACGCGGGTATCGGTTTTGTCGCGGCCGAACGCCAGCGCGAGGGCATCGTCCCGGACCTCGGCGTCCGGGCCAATATCACCTTGCCCTTTATCGACCGCTTCGTGCGCTTGTTTTCCGTGTCCAAGCCGCGCGAAACAAGCCACGCGCAAAGCTGGATCGACCGCTTGGGGATTCGCGCTGCCCACCTCGACCAACCGCTGCGCTTGCTCTCGGGCGGCAATCAGCAAAAGGCATGCTTGGCCCGCTGGTTGGTCGAAGATCTCGCGGTGCTCATCCTCGAAGAACCGACCCGCGGCGTGGATGTGGGGGCTCGCCGTGCGCTCTACTTGGCACTGCGGCAGTGGACTCAACAAGGGCTTGCCGTACTCTTGGTTTCCTCGGACGCCGAAGAAGTCGCTGGCGTCTGCGACCGCTCCATCGTCCTCGACCGCGGTCGGGTGTCGAGCCGCTTTGCTGGCGGCGCGGCTCCGGCCGACCTGCTCCATACTCCGACCGCGAAAGACCTTCCATGAGCATTGCCTCCTTATTGAACCGCCCCGGTGCCGGTGTTGCCTTGTTGTTGATATTCTACCTCTTGGTCGCCGTGCTCTTCAGCGTCCTCTCGCCTTGGTTTTTGTCCTTCGACAATATGGTGAGCATTGGGGCCAATATGGCCTTTATCGGCTTGATGTGCGCGTTGCAAACGCCGCTGATTATCGCCGGGGGCCTCGACCTGTCAGTGGCCGCAGTCGCTGGGCTGGCCGGGGTGGTCGTCGCGCTGCTCCACGCCGCGGGCGTCGGCATTGTCGCGGCCTGTCTCATCGCGCTGGCGCTGGGCGGGGGCATCGGGTTGCTCAACGGCCTGTTGGCCGTGCGCCTAGGACTCAATCCGCTGATCGCGACGATGGGCACGATGAGCGTCATCGGCGGGCTGGCCCTAGTCCTGACCGGCGGGCTGACTAAGCCGCTGATGGAACCCGGTTTTAACTGGATCGGCAGTGGCCAGCTTTTGCGCTTGCCAGTGCCGCTGGTGCTGATGCTGCTGGTGTATATCGCGCTTGGCTGGACCTTGGCGCGGACTCGCTTTGGCCGCTTCGTCTATGCGGCCGGCAGCAATCCCGAAGCGAGCCGATTGGTCGGCGTTCCGGTCGCACGCACCCTGATGATCCTCTATGTACTCTCCGGCCTCAGCGGAGCGGTCAGCGGCCTTATCCTCGCGGCCATGCTCTACGCAGCAGCACCCGACGCTGCCGGGCAGCATTTGTTGACGGTGATCGCCGCCGTGATCTTGGGCGGCACGAGTCTCTTCGGAGGGCGCGGTACGGTGTGGGGCACCTTGCTGGCGGTCTTGCTGCTCGGCACGCTCAACAACGGACTGACGCTGATGGATGTGTCGAGCTTTTGGCAGGATGTAACGCGCGGTGGGGTGCTCTTGCTGGCCGTCGGCCTCGACCAAGTGCGTACCCGCGCTGTAGGCGGTTGATCAGTGGTCGGTGGTCGGTGGTCGGTGGTTGCCCCAAGTGTGGGCAACTAGCTACTGACTATCAGCCACCGTGTTGCCCTGCTGGTACGAGCCCAAGACGCGGACGAATTCGGTGGTCTCCTGAAGTTGCGCCACGGCTTGGGCACAAGCGGCTTGCTCCAAGTGGCCCTCTAAATCGAGATAGAAGACGTATTCCCAAGGCCGCTCGGGCCTGGGCCGCGACTCGATTTTGAGCAGGTTGATGCCGCGCTCGGCAAAGGCCGCAAGGCTCTGGCACAGTGCGCCGGGCACGTGCTTTAGCCCAAAGACGAGCGTGGTTTTGGCTGGATCAGTCGGTGCTGGCGTGGCGCGCCGGCTCACCACCAAGAAGCGGGTAAAATTGTGCGGGGCGTCCTCAATGCCGGGGACGAGAATCTCCATCCCGTACGCGGCGGCGGCGTGCGTTCCGGCGATGGCCCCGCGGTCGCGGTCGCCGCTCTCGGCCAGATCTTTGACTGCGCCAGCCGTATCGTCCGCCGCTATCGTCTGAGCACCTGCCAACGAGTGGATGAAGCGAGTGCATTGAGCCAAGGCGGGCGGCTGCGACGCAATGTAGCGGATGTCCGCTAGCTGGACGCCCGGATTGACGATGAGGTTGTGGACGATGCGCAGCTTGATTTCGCCTACGATGTGTACGTTGCTCTGCAGCAGCAGGTCGTAGTTTTCGTGGATGCTGCCCATCAGCGAGTTTTCGATGGGCACGACGCCGCAAGCGCAAGACCCGTCTTCCACGGCGGCGAAAAGTGCCTTGAAGTTCGGCTGTGGTGCCAGTTGTATCGCTGAGGAAAAGTAGGCTCGCGCTGCCGCCTCGCTGAACGATCCGACATTTCCTTGGATGGCCACAGGTCCGCATGTCGCTGTTCGCTTCATGCGCTGCGGACTGCGACCAAGCCATTGCGTGGAACGGCAAGACTCGCCATCACCTCTGCCCGTAGATTCACTCATTGGTTTAATGAAACTTCCTTGGGAAAGGTTTGTTACTATCGTACAGCCTTTTCATCGGCTCTTTCTGCGTTGTAGGTGCGGATTCGATCCGACATCAAAAATGCTTCTATAAGGGCGATGATGGAATGATGCGTACCCAAACCACCCAAGAATATGGCTAACCTTCCGCACAGCGTTGAATTCGGTCTGAAACATGAGGCGTTCCTGATCGGTCAGTTCCTTCATCAGGATAATGTTATCCTTAGAAGCCTTTTTAAGATTCTCGTCGGACTAGTTCAACGGGCCGTCGAGCGGTTCCTGGATCGGGCGTTTTCCGCGGGCAAGACTCCAGTACTACTAGGCTTTTTGGGCATCAAAAAACAACAAGCATAATTTTAAAAACGCTTCTTACAACATGGAACTCCTTTGCGGGCCGGGTTGCTGATCGTACTCTCTTTTCCATCTTAAATAGCCAAAGACAATAATAACCAAATAGGCGATAAACAACAGAGCGGTCAGATAGAGCCCTCGGCTATAGTAGAGATACACCGACACGCTGTCGATGACAAACCAGTACGCCCAATTCTCCAAAATCTTCTTTGCCACCATATAGGTCGTTACCACCGCATACCAAGTGGTGAAGGCATCGACATACGGCAAGGCCGCCGTTGTATTTTCGCGCAAAAGATACCCGGACAGCACCACAATAGCACCCGTCGCAGCAATAACCACGCTGTGCTTTTTGAGCGACCAAGTAGAAATGGGCAGCGTTGCAGATTGATTGGAGGGATGCTGCCATTGGTACCAGCCATAAACCGCCATGCCCAGGTAGTAAATCTGTAGGGCCGATTCTAAGAACAGCTTGACATCGAAGAAGACGTAGATGTACATCGCGGTGCTGGCGAAAGCCGCCGCCCAACACCAGATATTTTCCCGTGCCGCCAGGACTAAGTAGAGAATGGCCAAGACGACCGCTGGCACCTCCCACCAAGAGGTCAGTTCTAGTGCTTGGAGTATTGCTGGGGTTTCCATTTTATATGCACCCACGTTTCTTCAAGTTTTATATTTTTTTGTTCGCGTGCAAGGCTTGCACATATCAGTATATCGCCTCAATTTACACATTAAATTTCAATTGATGGAGCGATTCATGTACCAGATCACCGACGCCCAAAAGCAGCAATTCAAAGAAGAGGGCTATTTCATCCTCGAAAACGCGATCCCCGCCCACCACCTCGATCTCCTGCGCGGCGAGTGCCAAGCCTTCATCGACAAGGCCAACGCCCGGATGGACGCCGAGGGCACGGATACGCTGGGTCTCAATCATCGCAACAGCCGCTACTTTGTCGCCAATTGCTTCCGCGATCAGCCGCGCCTGCGCGAGTTCCTCTTCAGCCCCCTAATGGCCGCAATATGCCAAGCCACCTTGGGCGACGACGCCTACTTGTTCTGGGAGCAATACGTAGTCAAAGGTGCCGAGACTGGCATGAAGTTCTCTTGGCACCAAGACTCGGGCTACGTCGGCTACCCGGATCACAAGCCGTATCTAACCTGTTGGTGCGCCCTCGACGACATGTCCGAGGCCAATGGCACCGTCCACTTGCTGCCCTTTTCGCGCTCGGGCATTCGCACTTGGGTCAAGCACGTCCGCGAGGAAGGGAGCAACGATTTGGTCGGCTATTTCGGCCGCGACCCCGGCGTCTCGGTCGTCGCTCCGGCTGGCAGCATTGCCGTTTTCACCAGCGTCAATTTTCACTCCAGCGGCACCAATGCCACCGAGCAGATGCGCCGCGTGTACTTGGCCCAGTATTCCTGCGAGCCCCTGATCTCGGCCGACGGCAGCAAACTCTGGGGCAATGCCGAGCCTTTTCTCAAGGGTGGTAAACTGGTCGTCGGCCAGCCGCCGCCCGAGCCTACCAAGTCCGCTCCTTGAGCAGTTCTTGAATGGCGGCACGCGGCACGGGCAGTTCGTCGATGTGACTTTCCAACCAGCGCGAGAAGTCCTCTTCAATTGGATCAGACCAACGGGTATCGATTTGGCCCGGCGTGTATTTGCCCTCGGCCAGACGCTGCTTGCCAAAGCGGTCGCGGAGCGCGATCAGCTCGGAGGTCTTGACCACTTGTTCGGCTAGATGAGGCGGTATGAAGACGACGCCATCATCGCGGCCGAGGACTACGTCGCCGGGCATGACCGTGGCCCTGCCGATGCGTATTGGACAGTTGACCCCGGCCAGCATGATGGTGGGCGAGGCAAAGGTGGGGTGAAAGCCGCGCACGAAACTGGTGAAGTTGGGTAGTTCCTGGATGCCGTCGATGTCGCGGACCGCCGCGTCGTGAACCACTCCGTTGCCCGAATTGGCGTAGATGGCCGTGGCGAGATTGTCGCCAATGACCGCGCCTTGGTCGATTTTGCCGAATACGTCGGCTACGTACACGTCTCCGGGCACCAGCCTATCAATGGGCCACGAGATTTGGTCGCCAATGCAGCCGGCTCGTTCCCCTTTTTCTTCCATGACCCGCCGCATGACGGGCCGCCGTGGCATGTACATAGCTGTCAGGGCGCGGCCCACCAGCACTTGGCCCGGGTGCGTACAAATCCAGCCGTCTTCGTACTGCCAGTTGTAGCCGGGGCCGCGCATGACGCCCCAGGCTTGAGTAATGCTGACGTTGCGCGTGCGCTCGAGGATGTCGTCGGGGACCTTGGGGCGGCCGTCGGCAAAGCGCTCGCCCGCCCACTCGGGCGTGTACTCGATTAGCTCTGCTGGGGACATGTTCAAGGGGGCAAATTTTTCCATAGCAGTACCTTCTCGTCGTTGAAGTTTGCGCTGAGCCTTTCCTACTTGAGCGGTGGCTTGTTGAGGGAGAGCGTGGCGGGCCTATTGCTCAAGACGGCACTTCGACTAGGCCCCCCGATTCGGCAGCCTGCTTTAGGGCCTGTAGTGTAGCCACGTTCTTGAGGCCGTCTGCGGGCGGGAATTCGGGTGCTTTGCCTTGGAGAATGCAGTTAGAGAAGCGCGCTAGCTGGACCTGAAAGCGATCCGGCCCAGAGAAAGTCTCCACGCGCTCGTCATTGCCGATGGCGATGTGGACCGCGGCCTGCTCGTCGAACATGTTGGGCACGCGGATCGCGCCGTGGCTGCCGACGATCTCCAACACGCAGCGGAACGGCCCCTCCATGCCGGCCGCGACATAGGCGATGTGGTCGCCGGGAAAGCGCAACAGCCCAGCCAAGGTTGCGTCCACGCCCTGGCGCACGTGCTGAAAAGCCTGCGCGGCCACCGGCTCGGCATTGAGCACAAAGCGCACGGCACTGACGCAGTAGCACCCCGCGTCCAAAAGTGCGCCGCCGCCCAGATTTTTTTGCGCCCGGACGTCGGTGGCCCAATCGCGGATGCCAAAGGTTAGCTCGGCCCGCGCTAGTTTCACTTCGCCGACCTCTCCTTGCTGCACTAGTCGGCGCGTGCATTGCAACTGCGGGTTGAGGCGGTGGGTGAAAGCCTCGACTAAGAGCACCCGGTTGGCTCGGGCTGCGTCGATCATCTGCCGCGCTTGCGCCACAGTAACGGCGAGCGGTTTTTCGCAGAGGATGTGCTTGCCGGCCTGCGCCGCCTTGACCGTCCACTCGCAGTGCATGCTATTGGGCAAGGGATTGATGATCGCGTCGATTTCGGGATCGTCCAACACGGCTTGGTATGAGCCATACGCCTTGGCAATGCCGTGTTGGGCCGCACTTGCTTCGGCCTTGGCTTGGTCTCTGCTCGATATGGCCGCGATTTCGGCGTGGCCGATGGCTTGCGCGGCCGGCAGATGGCGGTTGAGGGCAATTTGGGCGGTGCCCAATACTCCATAGCGCACGATGTCAGTCATGGGACCTCCTAAGTATAATTCAGAGAATGACCTTCTTTGCGCGCAACGCAGCGATCTCGGCGTCCGCGTACCCAGCCTCGCGCAGCACAACCTCGGTGTGTTCCCCGGGCAAGGGGGCGGCTGTCGGTGCGGGGGCTGGCGTCCCGGCTAGCCGCAGGGGCGTTCCGACGTGGCGCATGGCACCCACTTGCGGATGTTGGACTTCGACGAGCAACTCGTTGACCTCGAGTTGAGGATCGACTAGGGCCTCGGCGGTCGAGCGCACCGGTGCGACGAGGATGTCCTTGGCCTCTAGCAGCGGAATCCACTCGGCGTTTGTTTTCTGTGCAAAGATCGGCGCTAGCCGTTCCCGCAGGGCCGTGCGGTTCTCTACGGCCTCGGCGAGCGTGGCAAAACGCGGATCCCCGACCAGCCCGTCAATCGCTAGGGCCTCCTGCAAATCGCGCAATAGTTGGTCAAAGGGACGGAAAAGCGCAGTGACCATCAAGAACCCATCGGCTGTCTTGAACACCGCGCCGTCGAGCGGGTTGCCGCGTGGATGCGTCGCGCCTCCCGAGCCATCGTCTTCCCCGTCGTCGCCGAGATTGAGGATTTTAGTCGTCGCCCAAGCCTGCATACTCATCATGCCGTCGAGGAGCGAGGTTTCCACGTATTGACCAGTGCCGGTGCGCTCGCGGGCCAATAGCGCGAGGAGAATGCCCTGCGCCAACAACATGCCGCCGTTGAAATCGGCAATCGTATAGGGCAGGCGCTGAGGGGTGCCGTGGGGGCCGACAAAGCGGGTCGCCACGCCGCTCAGTGCCTGGGCCATGGACTCGTGGCCGCCCTTGTTGCGCTCGCTGTACGGACCTTGGGAACCATAGCCCGAACCAACGGCGTAGATAAGCCGTGGGTACGGCTCCCGCAGGGCCGCGTAATCCAGCCCCAGCTTGGCCATGACGGAGCCAGAGCGGAAGTTGTGTACTAGCACGTCTGTGTTTGCTAACAGGCGATGGACAACGCTCAATCCCGCAGGCTTCTTGAGATTGATGACCAAGCTCTTTTTGGCGCGGTTGAGGCTGGCAAAGGGCAGGCTTTGCTCCTTTATCCATGGCCCAAAGGCGCGGGCTAGGTCGCCGCCGGGTCGCTCTACCTTGATGACTTCGGCGCCGTGATCGGCCAAAACTTGGGTGGCGGCTGGGCCGAAGATGACTTGGGTGAAGTCGAGGACGCGGATGCCGTCGAGTGCGGTCATACGTCAGGCAGAATCTGGTGGATTTTGCGCTTGTCCAAATCCTCGCGCAGTTTCTCTTTCATTTTTCGGCCAACTCCATGTGCCTCATACCGATGGATGCGAAAAGTACCTATGCAGGAATTCTTTCGGGCTAAGCACTTGGCAAGTGCCCCGCTTTTCTAAAGGATAATGCTTCGCATTGCCCGTCACCAAGGGCACCTCCTCCGATAGGGCTGCTGCCAAAAACGGCACATCACCTGAATCCGGCAGGCAAAGTACGACGAAGCGACTGGCGATATGCAGCGCGTTGTCGTCGAGGTAGTCCAATATGACTTCCCGATCTTGCTCGGAGAAGTACGCCCGGAAAGCGTCGCGACGCAAAACGTCGTGGTATTCGGCTAGAAAATAATCTACGTAACGCACCGGGCAAGAAGTTTGCACGGTTCGTTTTGGGGTTGCTTGTCTGAACTGTTGTCAAACGAAAAATGCCCTTTAATTTTGTACCTATGACTCTACCTCTGGCCCAAGCGGTCCTCACCCCGGAAAACCAAGCATTCTTTGAACAGCAAGGCTATCTCCTCGTCGAAGATGTCCTGCCTCCCGATACACTCGCTGAGCTCAACGCGGCCGCGGATGCGCTCTATGCACGCGATGCCGACGCTGGTCGGCTAGAAAAGGGCGGCAAGCTCAACATGCGCAACTGCATCGTTGAGCACCCCGCTTTCCTCCAGCTCCTCGACTGGCCCGCCACGGTTCCGCTGGCGTGGCAGCTTCTCGGCTGGAATATCCAAATGCTGACCTCGCACTTGATCGTCCTGCCCTCGGGCGACGAGCCGGCTGCCGGCGAAAAAAACAAGCTCGGCTGGCACCGCGATGGCGGCACCTCGTCCCGCGAGATGAGCGAGCCACACCCGCGCATTTTGCTAAAGATCGCCTATGCCCTCAGCGACCAGACCGCTCCGGCTTCGGGGGCGACTTGGATCGCGCCCGGTTCCAACCGCCTGCTCGGACGCCCGGCCACGGACCCCAAGACTGGTCTGCCATACGGCGCACAGGCGATGAATATCCGCGCTGGCTCGGCCTTCCTGTTTGAGCAGCGCACCTATCACTCCATCGGCCACAACTGGGCAGGCTTCCCGCGCAAAACCGCGTTCTTTGGCTACGGTTACCGCTGGGTCAAACCCATGGATTATATCGCCATGCCCGACGAACTCGTCGCCCGCTGCAATCCGATCCAAAGACAGCTCATCGGCGTCGTCGGCGATCCCTTGAGCTACTACTTGCCCCGGGACGAAGACGTGCCGCTCAAGGCGCTCGTTGAAACGGAAGCGGAGCAATAGAAGAATGGATATCGTACGCGCATTGGACGCCTTGGGTGCCCACCGAGGCGTACTGACTGAGCAAAACAGAAGCGACCTCGACGACAAGGGGTACACCGTGCTTCTGGATATCATCGACGACGAGTGGCTCGCGGCACTGCGCACCCGCTTTGAGGAACTGTGCGAAAAAGAAGGGGTCCACGCCGGTATTGAAGTCCATCAGGAGCCGGGTACGCGCCGCCTCGCCGACCTCTGCAACAAAGGGGCGGTGTTCGACCGCGTATATACTCACCCCAAAGTGCTGGCCGCCGTCCACCACGTCATCGGCCGCTCCTTCAAGCTCTCCTCGCTCAATGCCCGCGACGCCTTGCCCGGCGCGGGATTACAGGGGTTGCACGCCGACTGGGGAGCAGATTGCGACGGCCAGTTTCACGTCTGCAACTCGATCTGGCTGCTGGACAACTTCAGCGAGGAAAACGGCTGCACTCGGCTGGTGCCCGGCTCGCATAAAGGCCAGCACCCGCGCCATGTTTTGGCCGACGAAGAGCGGCTCATTGCCCCGGCTGGCGCGGTTGCCGTCTTCAACAGCCACACGTGGCACGGCGGCACCCGCAACCAGAGCAAGGACCTGCCCCGCCGCGCCATGCACTGCTACTTTACCGCCCGCGAGCACGGCCAGCAGCTCAACCAGCGCGAGTACCTGCGCTACGAGACTTGGAAGCGCATCCCGCCAGCGGCGCGCTATATCCTCGATGTGGATGTGGATTAGTTTGCGGCGATCCGCTTAACTCGTCTTCCACTTTATTCCTCCGGAGATTACTATGAAACTCTCGCATCCGGTCGTCGACCTGTGCATAGTGTGCAGCAATTTTGAAGAGTCGTTGGCGTTCTACCGCGACAAACTGGGATTCGAGGTGGTACTCGACATCGACATTCCCGAAGACCTAGCCACGGGGGTCGGGCTGGCACCGCAAGGCTTCAGGCAGGTGCGCCTACGGGCGGGCGAGACGCTGATCAAGCTGATGGAGATCGCTTCGCCGCCGCCGCCGCGGACGTCCCAATTTGCCGCTGGAGTGCGCTGGCTCACTTTTTTCGTTGCCGACGCGAAGGCCGAGTGCGCCGCGCTGAAAGCCAAAGGCGTGGAATTCCTGTCCGAGCCTATGGCCGCTCCAGATACGCCGGGCGTTGTCTGTGCATTGGACCCCGACGGGATCCTCATCGAACTGGTCCAGCGATGAAGATAGCAGATATTCGCGCGATACCCTTGATGGGTGCCACGCCCGACGGTGGCTGGGAGCAGGGGTGCGATCCCGGCGACAACCTGCACACGATCGTGGAGATCATCACCGACGAGGGAGTGACCGGTCTGGGGTCCGTTTTTACCTCCACCCGCTTAGTGTCAGGTTCGCTCGCGCTGCTGCACCCCATGCTGATTGGAGAGTCCATTGAGCCGGCGCGGGTCGCTGAGAAACTGCATCAGGCCACCTTTTGGCAGGGCCGAGGTGGTGCCGTCACGCACGCCATTTCCGGCATTGACATTGCCTTGTGGGACCTGTTTGGCAAGATCACGTCTCAACCTATCTCGCGCTTGTTGGGCGGGCGGTACCGGGAGCGCGTCAAGCCGTATGGATCGCTCATCATGGCCGAGCCAGACGAATTGATACCGAGGCTGCAAGCCGCGATGGACCGGGGATTTCGCGCGATAAAGATGGGCTGGGGTCCCTTTGGCCGCGTGTCGAAAACGCTCGACGAAAGCATCGTCCGAGCCGCGCGCGAAACCGTTGGCTCGGATGTCGAGCTAATGGTTGATGCCGGCGGCTCGGACCAGTACTGGCCGCACGGCTACAAATGGGCAATCGAAACCGCCCGCATGCTCGCCGATTACGATGTCACTTGGTTTGAGGAGGCCCTGCGCCCCGACGATATGGAAGGGTACATCAAACTCACCGAGCACGCGCCCTTGCCGATTACGGGCTGCGAGGTGCTGACGCGCCGACAGTCCTTTATGCCGTGGATCGAGCGCCGTGCGGTTGACTACGTCCAACCCGACGTCACCAAGGTCGGTGGCCTCACCGAGGAGTTCCGCATCGCGATGTCGGCTTACGATCATTCGATTCTCTTCGTCCCCCATGGCTGGAACACCGCCATCGGATTAGCGGCCGACTTGCAGCTAGTGGCGGCGGTGCCGACCGCCCGTTGGGTAGAATACATCACTCCGTCCCCTTACATTGAGGATCTCGTCAGCGGGTCTTTTTCCCTCGACGAAGAAGGCTTCCTGACCATCTCCGACCAGCCTGGTTTGGGTGTCGTTTGGAGTGACGAAGGGATTGAAAGGCACTCGGGGATGCGGCTCACCCCGTCGGCTATGTAGCGGCACGGATCGATAAATCCTCCTCGACCATTGGGCGGGGTCCTCGCCGGAGCCGGTGCGGACTAACACTGCTGATACTTGTGCGCGAATTGAAAAACTCGGCCGTCAGACCTTAGCCATCGCCAAGGACCAGGCCGATACCGTTCTCGCCGCTCTCTGCCTGCGCTACCGGCAACCCCAAACGCTCCGCCTTATCCGACGGGCTAGAAACTGTACATCAGGCTCAGGTCAATGAAGCTGTCGCGTCGGGTCTCGTAGTGGATGTCCGCTTGGTCGATATTGAGGAGATAGATCGACTCTAGGTTCACGGACCAATGGTCGGCGATGCGCCGCTTCAATGCGACGGCCAGGGCGCGGGTGGCCCGGCCCACATCCCCCAGCATACTAGCGGTAATTTCACTGCTCTGAACATCGTTAAACGCAAGGCGAGCGGCGCCGAAGAGATCGTTTTCGAGCGTGTTCGGCGAGCGACTTGGAGTGGCATTGCGACCGCGCCCATCGTAATTCCATTCGCCGAGCAAACTGAGATCGGCAGCCGAGCCAAATGCGGAATAGACCGTGTACTCGCCGCCAAAAACGGCAGCGATGTAGTCCTCTTCTAGGCCGACCAGGTTGCGGGCCCCGGTGCGCTGAATGGCCTCCAGCTTGAACAACCAAGAGCCGACCGTTAGCTGGGCATCCAGTCCAAACTGGCGGATCTGCGCGTAGTACTGACCCAAGACCGACGGGCCGCTACGTGGCTTCAGAGCAGGCTCCCGGCTGGTGCCGTTGAATGCGCTCACCCCTATGTCGACGAGTCCAAAACTGCGACTGTAGCGGGCGGCGAGATCCACGTGCCGCTCCTTGGCCTCGCTCTCGTACTCGACATGCTCGGCTTCTATCACGAGCGGCAGGCGCAGACGGCCCGCTCGGCCCGGAAAGGTGCGAGGGCGATGGTAGGGCAGGCCCAGTATTTCCATCACTCCCCAATCACTAGACCAAGTGAGCTGGACCATGGGTTGCCCCAGCTTGGCCTCTCCGGCCGGATGTTCGACGAAATCGACTTGGTTGACGATATCGACCAAGTGCTGCGATTCGGTGACGCCCCAGAACACCTGATCGACGCCCACGCGCAGTTCCCATTCGCCCTCGCCAATTTCGCCGAATAGCAGCAGATAGGCTTCGCGCAAATCGGCATGGGTGCGACGTGAGTCCGCGTTGTCGTAGCGAAAGAACGGTGCTAAAGTGAGGCTTCTACCCGCGGCGTCTTCGAGGTAGAGTTTGGGCGCTGCAACAAAGCCGCTCGCATGGGAGCGCTGGCCGGGATGGGCACCGGCTTCGGGGAACCATCGGCTTTCGACGTTCAAACGCCCAGAGAACTCGCGGTCAATCTCGATTCCGACCCGTGCCTCAACGGCAAAGACCAAGGCCAAAGTCCAGACCGTGCCGAGAGCCGCACGGAACAGCATCAACGCGCCCGTTTCAGCCCGGTTCGCGTAAAATCACGGGCGTCGAGATCGGTTTGAAATTGAAAATCCGTCCAGGTCAGCACGGTGCTTTTTCCGGTCAGATGATTTTCCATCGCCATCTCGCCAGCGCGCCAGTAACGCCCCAAGTACTGCTGATAATCCCTCAGCGTAAGCGTCTTCAAATGGGCATCCTTGCGGTCGTAGTACTCCACTTTCCACACGCGCAGCTCGTCCTTGTCGCGCCAGACCACTTGGCGGCTATAGCCGGATTTCTCATCCACGGGAATGCGTTCGGAGATCGCGCAGGTCAAATCTCCGCAAGGCTCGTCGCGCAGGTAGCGGTAGGTGAATTTCTCCACGGCCTCGGCGGTCAGGTCCTCATAGGCAAATTCGCTCCCCATGAAGGAGCCGGACCGATTCGACGAATTAATGCGCTTGACTCGCTTCAGAGCGGGTAGGTAGAGCCATTGATCGTCCGCGCTTTCCCGATGCGCGTGAATGAGCAGCGCCGTTCCCTGAACATCGCGCGGCTCATTGAACACAAACAGGCTCTTGTCGCCGTCGTTGGGGACTTCGAGGATCTTTACCCGGAGCTGGCGTTGGCTCTCTTGGCCGTGTTTGTTGCGCAGCACCATGGTTTGTTGGGCGGTAAAGTTGCCAAAACCCGCCTCGCGTGCGCGCGCGTCCTGAGCAATTTTCAGTCCGATTGCCTCGGGGGTGGTGCTTTCGGAATGAGCAGGTGCCGCGCCAAGATAAGTCAACGTGATCAGACAAAGCGCGAAAAACGGCAGCATGAGTCGCGTGGCAATCATGAGTTTCTCCGGTCAATGGCAATCAGCAGCGTCGGAAGGAGGAAGAAATCGGCGACGAATGCAAAGAAGATCGTGAGCGCAACCAAAAGGCCGAGCACCCAGTTAGGCTCGTATCCAGAGGAGGCGAACACCAAGAAACCGGCTGTCAGAATGGCGGTGGTGGCCCACAACGCCGGGCCCACGGTGCGAAATGTGGCGAGTACGGCCTCGGACGCTGGCAGCCCTTGCCGGCGGGCTTTCAGATACTTGGTGAGAAAATGGATCGTATCGTCCACGATGATGCCAATGGCGATCGCGGTTACCACAGATGCGCCAAGCCCAACTTGGCCGACGCAATATCCCCACAGACCGAAAGCCATCACCGCCGGAATAAAATTCGGCACCAGACAGATCAGACCGATGCGGACATTCCAGAAAACCAGGATCAGAATCACCGAAATGATGCCCGTGGCGAGAATCGTGCCGGCCAGCATGCTGTTGATGTTCTGATTCGACAGATGGGCGGAAATCATGGTGAAGCCCGAAGCCGCGCCCGCGAGTTCGGACGCATTGGCCTGCAACCAATTCCGGGCACGCGCATCGATATCGAGATGGTCCCGCGTAGATGTGTTTTCGAGCACTACGGTCATGCGCGTTGCGGATTTGGCGATGTCCATGCGATCGTTGAGATCGGTGCCGAAGGGCAGCGAAAATTCGTAAAGCAGCAGGAATTGCGCGGCGAGTTCGGGATCGTCAGGTATCCGGTAGAACGCTGGATCATCCCCGTGCATGTTCTCGTTTATGCGCTTCATGATGTCCGCAAACGCCTGAACGTGATGCACTTCGGGCTGGGCGCGGTACCATTCGGCAAACGCATCGACCCTGCGCAGGTATTCGGGATCGGTGATGCCGCCCTCGCGCCCGGAACTCAATGAGTATTCAAGCCGGTCCAACCCGGTCAGATTCTCGATAATGAAATCCGTATCGGTGCGGAAGGTGTAGCGGTCATCGAAATGATGGAGCCAGTTGTCGCTCAGTTCGTTGCGGAGAACGCCGGTCGCCAGCACCGCGACCACGAGGACGCTGGACCAGAGGACCAGTTTGCGTTGCGCGACGACGAAACTCCCGAGGCGGTCAAAAACCGAGGTTCCCCCAGTGCGGGCCGGCGTCACGCGCAGGGGCAGGATCGAAAGCACCGCCGGCAGGAGCGTTACTGAATAGATGAACGTGAATAGCACGCCCAGCGCGACCAGATTGCCGAGGACGTGGAACGGCGGCGAATCCGATGTGTTCAGGCTGAGGAATCCGACCGAGGTTGTGGCGGATGTCAGAAAAACCGGATACAGATTGTCGCGCAGGGATTTCGCAAGTGCTGCGTTCCGCTCCAGCCCTTGGCGCATGCCGGACAGTGCGATGGTTGCGATGTGGATCGCATGGGCGACCCCGACCGTCATGATGACGACCGGCACGCTTGCACTGATCGGTGTGAGCATGGTGCCAAACCAGCCCGCAACCCCCATGGTGCTCAGGACAGTGAATACGAGAATGACTGCAATGGAAAGGGTGGTGTACACCGAGCGCAGGAGGAGAGCGGCGATGGCCAAGATGACGAGAAACACAATCGGGATAAGTTGCTCTCCATCCTGGGCAGCGTCGGTGAAGGCTTGGTTCATGATCACATTGCCGGTTAGGAAGTAGGCCAGATCTGGATGGGCGACCCGGGCCTTATCGAGCAGGCCGTTGAGATAGTTCGAAATTTCGGCCCAAGCGGGTTCCTCTGGCTCGGATAAAGCAAAGCTGATGACCAGCCCGCCCACTCGCCCGTCACCAGCAATTAGCTGCCCAACGAGTTCGGGTTCGCTCAAGGCAATGGTCCGGATCCGATCAAGTTCGGCGTCGCTTAAAGACGCTGCACCCTCTACCAAAGGTGCGATTGTCAGGTCGTCCTCAACGGCTTCACTGTGGAAATAATTGGTCAGTGAATTGACTCGGATCGAGTGCGGTGTCTGCCACGCCGCCTCAGTCAGTTCTTCAATCGCAGCGAGGGTCTCCCGAGTGAACACCGTTCCCACTTTCGGGGCAATCGCAATCAGTGCCGACCTCGATGCGGAATAGGTATCCTGCAATTTGTCGAATGCAAGGAGGTCGGGATTGTCCTTGCCGAACAGCACGCGATAGCTGCTGGAAACAGCGATGCCGGGCAGGCCCGCCGCCGCGGCAAGCATGGACAGCACGGCCAGCAAAACAACCAGCCACCGGCGGGAAAGAGTGAAGTTGATATAGCGGTCCAACAGGGTCATTTTGCCATGTCGTTTTGACGGAACGCTAGCAAATCCACGGCCTCATTCGCCGCATCGACGCCACTGGCCAAGGCGCCGTTCACCGAGGGCACCCGCGTGTAGTCGCCCGCCAGGAATAGATTCTTTACGTCTCGAGCGAGCTGACGGCGCATCTCTGCTACCGCTTTGAACATGCCAGGCGCCATCATGCACACGGCCTCCGGCCAGCGGTACACGCGGGTAAACAGCCCTTCATCGTCGCTGGGGAGAGCGGAGTTAGGAGGGGGGTTTCGGCGCACGTCGCCAAGCATCTGGCACTTGATTTCCTCGTCGTCCAGCGGCAGTAGCTCTTCCGCCCGATCCCTACCGACGAGCAGGTCAAGCGTACTCTTGCCCGGCGGCGTGATGGCGGGCAAGTTTATGGACCGATCCAGCAGGAGCGGCGTTTCGTCCTCGGGGTACAACGCGCCGTGCCAACCAGCGGGGAGCGGGGGGTGGTCGAGGCCGATCACCACTCGAACCCCAGTCGAGTAGGTGACCTTGCCGAGCGCGTGGCGAATCTCAGCCGACAGGTCGGGAATGACGCCCGCCACCTTCGTGGCCGGGAGGGCGCAAATGACCGCGTCCGCTTCCATGGAACCGTCGTCGGTGATCACGCTTGTCGCCGCGCCGTCCCGGATGACCACGCGCCTGGTCGGCGTCGAAACGCGAATGACATCTCCACACGCCTCGACCAGGGCGTGGGTCAGGGCACCGGCCCCCTGCTCCGGTACATATATCTGATCGGCTTTTAACAACATTTCCGCCAGATACGTCCGCATGTACGCGGCGCTGGCGTATTCGATGTGGCCCATCGTCATCTCCAAGAAGCCGCTCAGCGTTACCTTTAGATGATCGGGTACGCCGATTCTGGCCAGATAGTCGCCAAAGTTCTCCGCTCCGTCGAGTTCGACGATCCGACATTCACTGGAGAAATTCAGGTACTCCGATTGTCGCCCGATCGCCCGGACCAGCTTCAGAATCGACCAGACTACCCGGGGCGACAAAAACCCCAATGTCCAGGATGGCGACAGGTTCCTAATAAGGGCACCAACGGACTGGAACGGCACCGTTTGAACCCATCGGCCATTTCTGTACCAGCCGAGGTTCATCGCCGAACGAATCAGCGGCAGTCCCAATTCCTCGCATAGGCGAAAGGCAACATCGTAGGAATTGCAGAAGAAGTCCGCGCCTTCGTCTAAGCAAAAACCATCCACCCGGTCGCCGCCCAGCCGTCCGCCCACGCGGTCTTTGGCTTCGAGAAGGATGGGCGTGATGCCGCGCTTCTTGAGGGTGTAGGCAGCACTCAGGCCAGCCGCTCCGCCGCCAATTATGATGACTCTGCTTGTTTTCATGGTTTTTTAGCCCTACCAACGCGATGCGTCTCCGTGTAGCTCGTCGGGCAGTCGGTAACTGATCCCCTCTTCATTGAGCTCGGATATGTCGAGCAGGGTTATAAAGTTTTGGGTGCGCAGCCCTTTGGCTTCCCTAAAGACATCGATAAACTCTTGGATTCTACGCCGAAACCGCAAATACACCAACGCCCCAGCCGTCCGATTTTTTGGAAACATGAGTTGGTCGGCGAGCTCGTCTCCGAGCAATGCGCGCGAAAGGCGGTACCCATAGCTAATCAGGGCCCGGCGTTCATCTTTGTCTTCAATGCCAATTACTAAGGGAGCCGAGTTAATCACCGAGTTTGCCATGGCAATGGCTTCCACGCCGAAGGGCGGCTCACACATGTAGCCCACGCGGAATGTTTCACGGGCCTCGGCCTCATCGCGGAACAATAGCGCGTCGGGCACCCCCATCAGCCAAGCGGTGTAGCGCCAGATTTGCATAAAGCTATCGCGCTCTTCATCGTTCAGACGCGCGCCAAGCCGCTCGGCCGCCCACAGCATCATTCCAGAGAAGTTACAGGACGCGAGCGCAATGTGGGCAGCACTCAGCGGCATTCCGTGGGCTTCTTGGTCCCAATCTTCAGAAGCGAGCAACTGTTGCCTGATCCGCGCATGTACCAGCCGGAGGCGGACGGACAGTTTCCAACCTTCGCCATGCCGCTCTAGGCCGCCTGGCAACATGATCTCTAAGAGATGCCGGATATTCTGCCGCAACCGCCGCACCCCCCGATCCGTTAGCCGCCCCGTAATGAAGAACGATTGGCTGATTAGCGTCGTGAAACCCCGGACGATGATATCAGCGACAAACGCGGTGAGAAACAGGTCTGAGTAAGCGTGGAATTTGCGGCATCCAGCATACACTACCTGTGGATCGAACCATGCCGGCGGCGTCCCAACCCCACCAAAGAACTCCCTCACAGCCTGCGGTGCAGCGCGCAAAGCCTCCTCATCCCCATCCATCCCGCCCCTGATGAACTCGGCCTGCTGCTCTTGGTTGGCGTCAGCTATTGCATTGACCAAGGTGTCGGCTGCGGGATCGCCGATGAGCGTGTGCTCGATGTACTTATCGGCAGTCTCAGGGTTGGACGCACGGGCCTTTTCGTAGCCGGGCTGATATGCAACAGGTATCCTCATGGGCTTACGAATCCTTGTTTACCATTCCCATTGTCTGCTTGCCATGAGGCGTTTCATTTCGGCAATGCCATTCCAGACGCCTTGCGTGTGTGCTATTCACAGCGCGTCTCTGGTTCATTGATTGCCTCGACGTACACAATTCACAGACCATTCGTCAGGGTCGGATAAGCAGTCCTTTTGGTCGCGATCTACTTCAAGGCCAAAAAGTAAGCCCATACCGAGTGACGGCAAAGAGGGAACCGCTCTCATGGCATCTTCTTAACCCGGCCTAGGGAAGACATAGGCTTTCTGAGCTTCGGCGTTGAAGGAGTTGGGGCCATTAGCGACCCGCTCAAAGGCCAAAGGTGAGACCTGTCTTTTTTGGTCTTTAGAAAACGATAAATCCCGGACGAAATCTATTTCCATTTGACCAGTAGCGGTTTCCCAACTCGCTGTGCGGCAAAATTGAGAAAATTGGGCGGGTATTAAAAGCTCCTAGTCGTAGTACTCTTGACCCAAGTGGGTAATTAGGTCTTCGCCCTGCAAGAAGCGCAGCGTGTTCTTGAGCTTCATTAGCTGGATGAAGAGGTCGTGCTCGGGGTAGAGGTCGGGCGCGGTCATCGGGCTTTTGAAGTAAAACGATAACCACTCTTGGGTCCCCGCCATCTGCGCCCGCTGCGCCAAGTCGGCAAACAGCACCAAGTCCAAAACCAACGGCGCGGCGAGAATCGAATCGCGGCAGAGGAAATTGACCTTGATCTGCATGGGCATCCCCAGCCAGCCGAAGATGTCGATGTTGTCCCAGCCTTCTTTCTCGTCGCCGCGTGGTGGATAGTAGTTGATCCGCACTTTGTGGTAAATGTCGCCGTAGAGCTGGGGGTAGAGGTTGGGTTGCAAGATGAACTCCAGCACGTCGAGCTTGCTGACTTCCTTGGTCTTGAACGAGTCGGGGTCGTCGAGCACCTCGCCGTCGCGATTGCCCAAGATGTTGGTCGAAAACCAGCCCTGTACGCCCAGCATCCGTGCCTTGAGACCCGGGGCTAGCAGGGTCTTCATCAGGGTTTGGCCGGTTTTGAAGTCCTTGCCGCCAATGGGTACGCACTTTTGCCGCGCCAGTTCGACCATGGCCGGGACATCTACGGTCAAATTCGGCGCACCGTTTAGAAAGGGGACGCCTTCCTGTAGCGCGGCATAGGCGTAGATCATGCTCGGAGGAATGGCCGGGTGGTTTTCCTTGATGGCCTTTTCAAGGCTCTCGATGGTGTCGTGTACGTCGTGGTGCTGCATGAAGACCTCGGTGCTGCCGCACCAAATCATCACCAGCCGTTCGACGCTGTTGTCGGCCTTGAAGCGCTGGATGTCTTCGCGCACTTCGAGCACGGCATCCCACTTGCTCTTGGCGTTTTTGACGTTAGAGCCTTCGAGACGGCGCACGTAGTTGCGGTCGAAAACCGCGGGCATTGGTTTGACGGCTTTGAGCGGGTCCGCGAGTTGGCCGAGCAGTTCCTTGTCCAAGACGCCAGCGTGGATGGCCGAGTCATAGGCGTCCTCTGGAAAGACATCCCAGCCGCCGAAGACTAGGCTGTCAATGCCGGCCAGCGGTACGAAGTCCTTGATGAGCGGCGTGCGTCCTTCGGTGCGCTTGCCCAAACGGATGGTGCCCATTTGGGTCAGCGAGCCGATGGGCTGGCCGATGCCGGCTTTGATGGCTTCGACGCCAGCGATAACCGTGGTGGCCACCGCGCCCATGCCGGGAATGAGGACGCCGAGTTTGCCCGTGGCCGGGGCGATGGATTTGGGTTGGTTCACAGCAGTCTCCTTTGTGTGGAAGAGTAAGGTTTAAAGTAAAGTAGAAGGTTCTGTTTATTGAGCAAATTAATAATTGCTATGTAATTAATAGAAAAAATTTATGAATTGTCCCCAATTAAAACGGGACGGGAGCGAAAATTGCAGAAGGATGGGAATCAGGCGGCGAGGCGTTGCAGTTCCGCGAGGCGGTCCAACAAGGGGCTTAGTTCCTTGTAGCCCGCCAGTTCGGCTCTGAGCCGCGCCGCGCCGCGCAGACCGCGAAAGTACCCGGCGTAGTGGCGTCTCATGCCGATCAGGGCCCCCTGCGGGCCGTCGTGTTCAACGGCCAGTCGCAGGTGCTTGAGGCACAGCTCAACGCGCTCCGGCCAACTCGGTTCGGGCAGGAGCGCACCCGTCTGGAGGTAGTGCTGGGATTCGCGGAAAATCCACGGGTGGCGGATGGCCGCGCGGCCGATCATCACCCCGTCGCACCCGGTGCTGTCGAAGGCGTGTTTGACTATTTGCGGCGAGGTGACGTCGCCGTTGAGAATGATCGGTATGGAGACCGCCGCCTTGACCTTGGGAATCCACTCGTAATCTGCTGCGCCCTTGTGGCCTTGTGCGCGGGTGCGGCAGTGAATGGCCAGTGCCTGTACGCCCAGTGCCTCGAGCATCTGAGCAACCGCGACGATGCGAATGCTCTGCTGGTCCCAGCCGAGGCGCGTCTTCACGGTCACCGGCAGGTGGGTTGCGCCGATGACGCGCGAGACGACCTCCTTCATCTGCGGCAAGTCGCGCAACAGCCCGGCCCCGGCTCCGCGCAGTGCTACATTGCTCACCCAGCAGCCGCAGTTGATGTCGATGAAGTCTGGGTTTTGTGCGCTGGCGATTTCGGTGGCTTTCTCCATAGACAGCGAGGCCGCGCCGTAGAGTTGGATGGCCAAAGGTCGCTCGGCCTCGGCAAAGCGCAGCTTGCGAAAAGCGCGGCGCGGCCCGTTGGGATCTTCGCGCAACAGCCCCTCGGCATTGACGAACTCGGTATAGACGATGTCGGCTCCCAGTTCCCGGCAAATCAGGCGGAACGGTAGCTCGGAAACATCCTCCATGGGCGCTAGCAGGATGCCGGGGTCAGCGGTTATTGGGCCGATGCGGAGCATTATTTTACTTCAGGGTCGAATAGGGCAATGCTTTCATTACTCGCACTTCCCGCCGGCGGATTAGCGGCCGGATTTGATCGACGATCTTGGCCCATTCTGGGCTGCCGTAATAGGCTTCAATCGCCTTGTCGCGGGCCTTGGCGTTGGGGAAGGCGCGAATCCAGATGAACTCGTCGTCGCGGTCGGGATTTTCCCATGCCGCGACAAACGTCACGCCGTACTTGGCCATAAAGCGGCGGGCCTTGGCAAAGCCGGCGCGGAATTTCTTTTTGTCGTCGGCTCCCTTGTGGAAGCGATAGATGCGCAGTTCGTAGATCATGCAAGGTCTCCTTGGTAAATGGCGGTTTCGGCGACGACCAGGTCCACGGGCACATCGTGTGGCTCGCCGGGAATGCAGTCGAGGACTAGCGCGTCGTAGCACAGCCCTATTTTGACGGCCTGCACTTGCGCGAGAAAGCGGTCGTAGTAGCCGCCGCCCCAGCCGATGCGCTGCCCGCGCCGGTCAAAGGCGAGGCCCGGCACCACGACCAAGTCGAAGTGAGCTGCTGCGGGCAGCCAAGTGGCCGCCGCCGGATCGGGTTGCGCTAGCCCCGAGGGGCCGACGACGAGTTGGTCTAGGCCGTCGATCAGCGCGTGGCCCAGCGTCTTCGTGCCTGGCATCACTACGGGCACGGCCACGCGCTTGCCGTGTGCAAAGCAAGCGCGGATCAAGGCGTGCGTATCGACTTCGTTTTCCTTGCTAGAGACATAGGTGTGGACGAGTTTGGCCTCGCGGTACGCCTCCAAGCCCAAGACCTTCTCTAATATGGCCTGCCAGCTAGCTTCCGCTTGGCTGCGGGCCAAGCCCAGGCGCACAGCTAGGACGCGCTTTCTGAGCCGTTCTTTGCAAGTGCGCGTCGCCTCCTTCATGAGTACCATAATATCGGCACCCAAAAAGGGCGTCAAGCGCGTGTGGCACCTAGGGATTGCTTGGTCGTGGTACATTTTGCAATCTCCAATTGTCGCGGTCCGGTTGCGGTCGGGTTTGGGGTTGAGCCGGGGCGATCCAACGGGAGTAAAGCTAAACTTCCGCTTGACAAACCTTTGCTGAAATTCGTAAAATATACGTTGCAATTCACAGCGGCGCGTTGCGTTTGGGTATAAAACCCCCGCCGTTTGCGGCATTCTTAGTCGGATTAACAGGACATGGGCACAACGTCAATAGCACAAAGAACGCCATCGCCGGAAGCGGTGCCTTGTTCTACGTTTGCGATAACGCCGAGACTTAATCTCCATAAGTCGTTAAAAAACAATGACTTACCCCCCCCCCCCCCCTCCCCGAATTTCTTGGGCATTAAGCCCTAGCTTCACTCACCAACCTATTTGCCTCGCTCCCCTTCCTCTACGGAAGCGGGAAACGGCATTATTCTGTCCGGCCGCGTCGGTAAGCTCCACCGGTCAGTGGTCAGTGGTCAGTGGCCACCCATCCACATCACAAACGAAACCCATCCTCGGTAGCCTCGCGGTTATCGGTCGGCGACGTCGTAGCCCGAGCGCTCGCCGCGAGGGATTCGTCTTTCTCAACGGTAGCAAAAACGCAAGAACGCAGCGGCTTAGTGATAAGGCTAAGTCCATTTTCTTCTGTCACTTTTCCCTTTTCTAAAGGAGTGAGATCATGAGTACGCACACGCGGCTTTTTACCTTTCCTTTTTTGCTGGTTGCCAGTTTGGTGTTGGGCTGGGCCGGCGAGGCTGTGGCTCAGAGCGAGAATATCGACATATCCGTTGATCGGCGTTCCGTCCGCGAGGATGGAGGGGCGCAAGATATTATGGTGACAGCCGAATTACGCGACGCTGACGCGAAGGCGAAGGCCGATCTTCAGCTTCCGCTGCGTCTTGTCGGTATCACGGCCCGCTATCTCAACGATTTGTTCAGAATATCGTTACCCTCTTTGGTGATTAAGAAGGGCGAGCGCAAGGCGACCGGGACGATCACCATAACTCCGATCAACAATAATCGGATCGGAATTAACAAGGCCAACGCTTCGGCGGATGTTGATACCCTGACCATAACGGCGGGTACGGCGGTCGATACGGGTAAGGTTAAAATGCGGGTTAATCTTCCTATCGTGATTGACGTAGGGGGTTCTACTGGCGACATCTTCGAGAAAGGCAAAACCGCCAAGTCCTATAAGGAGAAGCTTACTAATGTTACTGGCGTCTTCTATATTGATCTGATTGACGACGATGTGTTCGTCCCCAATATCGACCTCTCTTTTTCGCCGGCCAAGCTCAGCAAGCAGGCGGATGCGACTCCGATTGAAGTGACGGCGATGTTGGAGGGCGGCGCGTTGAAGGCCCAAGACCTTAAATCCCAGTTGGTTGTTTCTTCTGGCAGTGGCTTCTTGACGCGCGATGTGGATTACTCGCTTAGGGGGTTGGGTTCTCTGACCATTCCGAAGAAGAAGATCGACGCGACGACTACGTTCACCCTCGATCCGGATAATAAGTCGGGCACGATCGAGCTCAATGCCGATACGATAATGGTGGAGGTCAAGAAACGGATCAATAGCGCGGGTAAGCAGGTCCGGTTCGACATAAGGACGGAAGGGACCATAAATGGAGATAATTATGTGCATTCGACAAAAGACAACGTCCAGTTTGCTGAAATCGTTAATCGCAACGGTTTAATGGGCATCGGCGTGGACTTCAACGGCGATGGGGATATTGGAACAGGCCCTACTAGTAGCACGGGGCTTTTTGGGGTCAATTTGGATAGCGAGCCATTTAACTATGCCGCCTCCGACAAACTCCCAGCGGGGACCGTTTTAGTAGAAAAAGACTTGGGGATCGACTTTTTCAAGGATGACGATCTGTTGGATACCTATGTGGTGCCCGACGGAAAAGTGCTATCGGAAACAGGTCCATACTTACTTGATGGAGTAGGTGACACGCTTCTCACAGCCAGCCAACGAACGCAGAAAGCTTTCGAGCTCCGTATTGACTTTAACGGCGATGGGCGAATCACTCCAGGCCGTACAAGTACAAGTGGCAACCATGGGACAGAGATACCCAATGGGACAGTTATCAAGCGTTTGGACTCTTTTGTCATTCCTATTGTGGTCAAGCCCGGCACCATCACGGTTGAGGACGTTGCGGTTGCGACGCTCAAGAACTTTACGCTGAGTCCGAAGACGATCCGCGAAGCCGCCGGGGTGACGGATGTTACGATGACCGTTGAGTTGGAGACGGCTTTAACCGGCTCTAAGGCAGTGGACTTTCAGATTACGGCGGGTCAGGGGACGCGCGATGTGCATTATGAGGTGGAGGTCATTGAGGGGCTGACGATCCCGACCGGCGATACCAAGGGCACGGCCATGCTGCGGGTCACGCCGGTGGACAACAGCGGTGCGAATAATGCGCGGACGTTCACGGTGACAGCGAAAGTCGGAACCGAAGAGTCTCAGATGAACGAGCAGACGTTCACGATCACGGACGATGAGACGCTGAGCGAAAACATCACGCTGTCGGTCAATCCGAGCGAAATCAAAGAGGACGCGGGTGAGACGACGGTCACGGTTACGGGCACGTTAGACGGCAAGGTGCTCGACGCGAATGCGACGATCTCGTTGGTCTTGGATGAGGATGCGTCCGGTTCGGCGACGCGGGATGTGGATTATACGGCGGTGCTTCGCTCGCTGACGATTCCACGCGGCGAGATCACCGGCTCGACGACGATCACGATCACGCCGGTCAACGACGGCAAAGCCGACAACGACGAGACGATCACACTGAAGCCACTCAAGGACGACCTCAAGAACCAAGACGACGACAAGATCACGGTCGGCCCCGTGGCGATCAAGCTGAAAGACGCGGCGATGATGGATGATTCTTCCGAGACGCCCGCGGACACGAGATGGCCGAGTTTCGGCACGGCCGCGTTAGCCTTTGAAGCGACGGTGGGGCAAGCGTTTAGCGCGGTGTTGCCCGCGGCCACGGGCGGCCAAGGAACGCTGATGTACAGCGTTTCGTCGAACCTGCCGCTGGGGCTGTCGTTTGACGCGGCGACCCGGACGCTTTCGGGCACACCGACGCTGGCGGGCATGGCCTCGGTCGTCTATACGGCGATTGATGCCGACGGCGATGGCGGGGTGCGGACTTTCACCATCACGGTTGCTGACGCCGCGCCGGTTACGATTGGCGTCGCCAGCGTGATGGCTTCGCAATCGGCCGTGCGCGAAAACGGCGAGACGGCTGAAATCCGAGTTACGGCGACCTTGTCGGGCGCGGCTCCGGCGGCTGAGACGGTCCGTTTCACGATTGTGCCGCCGGCCAGCGGCGCGATGGCCACCCGCGACGTGGATTACACCGCGACATTAGCGGGGACGATCACGATTGCGGCTGGCGAGACGATGGGTTCGACGACGCTTTTCCTGTCGCCGATTGACAATGCTTCAGCGGCCGGTCATAAGCACTTGGGGGTGCGAGCGGCGGCTTCGGGCGGCTGGGCGCAGGTGGACATCCGCATTTCCGACGACGAAACGCCCAGCACGTCTTTGGTGCTGTCGGTGACGCCGAGCGCGATCAGCGAGTCAGCCGAATTGACGGAAGTAATGGTCATGGCCGCGCTAGACGGCAAGCCGTTGGCCGAGAACGCGACGGTCTCCGTTTCGATTGATGCGGCTGCGAGCAGTGCCACCCGCGACACGGACTACTCGGCGCTGTTCAATCCGACCATTACCATTGCCGCCGGTTCGATTATGGGTTCGACGCGCCTGTTGATCGATCCAGTCTCGGACGGCCTGGCCGAAGGCGACGAGACGATCATCCTCAACGCGATGCTGCCCGGCTTGATGGCGGGTTCGGCGACGCTGGTGCTGACCGACATGGACCGCGGCATGATGGACGATAATGACGGCGATGAGGATATGATGATCGCCTTGGCGTTTGTTGATGGTGCTTCAATTCCCAACCAGAACTATACGGCGGGCACGGCGATTACGCCGTTGGTGCTGCCGATGGCGCTGGGCGGCGAAGGCACCATCACGTATAGCGTATCGGGGCTGCCGGCCGGGCTGTCGTTTGACCCGGCGACCCGGACGATCTCCGGGACGCCGGAAGCGGCGACTGATGGGGCCGTTGAAGTCACCTACACGGCCATGGCTGGCGAAGAAAGCGTCTCGCTGATGTTCGCGATTACCATCAACGCGATGCTGGACTTTGGCGACTTGAGCGCGTTGTTCGATCGGTTCAACAGCGGGGCCGGCAAGCCGGTGCCGTTGCAGGCCGGGCTAAATGCGGCGGCGCGGCTGTATCTGGATGCGCCGACAGCCCTGCCGAGCGTGGGAGAGGAGTTCGTCGTCGATGTGCGACTGGCCGACTTCGTAGCGGTCAAAGGCTACGGCTTGCAGATAGCGTATGACGCCGACCAGCTAACCTTCGTCGAGGCGCAGACCGATCAGCCGCTGGGCGGGAGCGCATTCGCTACGCCGCAGGTGCTGGCCGAAGCGGGCGTGTTGACGGTAGCCACGCACGGCGATGTCGTTTCGGACGGTGAACTGATGCTGCGCTTAGTCTTCCGGCCGACGACCGAGATCGAGCATACGACCCTCGAAATCACCGACAACCGGACCTGGGACCAGGCGTTGGGCTTCAACCGGCTGGCATTGCCCGCGCCGGTTTCGGTGCAGACGCGCCCGGCCGTGTTTTCGCTGGCGGCCAACTATCCGAATCCGTTCAATCCGCAGACGACGATTCAGTATGCGTTGCCGCAGGCGGCGGACGTGGGGCTGACCGTATATAACGTATTGGGTCAGCCGGTGCGGACGCTGGTTGCCGAGCATCAGAGTGCCGGTCGTTATGCGGTGGAGTGGGACGCGACCAACGATAGCGGCCAGAGCGTATCGTCGGGGATGTACTTCTACCGCTTGCAGGCGGGCGGTGACTTCCTCGACATCAAGAAGATGCTGCTGCTCAAGTAGCACACGCGACACCGCGAATCACGAAAATGGGACCTCAGTTTTCTGAGGTCCCATTTCTATTGTCCATGTCGGCACCTACCCTGCACTGCCAAAGCGGGATTAGACCAAATCATTCGGTCGTGATGCGTTTTGAAATCTCCAATTGTCGCGGTCCGGTTGAGGTCGGGCTTGGGTCGCCGGGGTTCAGGCCGAGCGAGAGCAACCCGTTCAACGGGAGTAACGCTAAATTTCAAAACGTACCACTATCGATTGCTTGACGAATATGAGCCTTTCCCCTAAGATTAACCAAGATGGGCGCGGCCTTGTTTTTTTAAGGCAGAACGCGCCCAAATCTATGACAGGGCCGAGGATGGCCGCCACAGAAACCCCACCCAATCATCCGTTATGAGTGCTCAGGCTCTGCCGCTGGAAATTTCTCCCCGCGAATACCACCCGGTAAAACCCCTCCATCCCGAAGAGGATTTCCGCATCCAGCAGCGCCTCAAGGACGAAGGAAACCTGCCGCAACACATCGCCATTATAATGGATGGCGACAGGCGCTGGGCTGTCGAGCGCAAGCTGCCCAAAACCGAGGGCCATCGCTTTGGCCGCGAGTCAGTGCGCGACATTGTCCGCGCCTGTAGCCAACTGCAAGTCGAGGCGTTGACTCTATACACCTTCTCAACGGAGAACTGGTCCCGACCCGAAGCGGAAGTAGAAGAGTTGATGCAGTGGCTACACGAGTCGCTGCGCGACGAAGTGTCGGAACTCCGCGAAAACAACGTATCGCTCAACGCCATCGGCCGCACTGACGCGTTGTCTCCGATCATACAGTTGGCCTTAGACCACGCCCTCGCGCAGACCAAAGACAACACCGGCCTCAAGCTCAACTTGGCACTCAACTACGGGGGCCGCAGCGAGTTGGTCGATGCCTTCCGCAAGCTGGCTACCGAAGTAGCGGCGGGTCGGCTCGCCCCAGCAGACATCGGCGAGGAACAAATCAGCGGGGCCCTTTATACCGCCGACTTGCCCGACCCAGACCTGTTGATCCGCACCAGCGGCGAAATGCGGCTGAGCAATTTCCTCCCTTGGCAGATGGTCTACACCGAGATTTGCTTTGTCGGCGACGTACATTGGCCGGACTTTCGCCGCCAGCATCTCTACGAAGCCATTGCCGCCTATCAACAGCGACAGAGGCGCTTTGGCAGTTAACCCAGCGTTCTCTGGTCTGCGGCTGCGCGTCCTCGCGGCGGTCGTATTCGTGCCGATGATCCTCCTGCTGGTCGAAGGGGCTAGCTGGGGAATCTTCCTCTTGGTACTGGCGGTGGCCGTGCGCTGCTCGTGGGAATATTACCACATCCTAGCCGAAGCGGGCTACCGCACCATCCGCCTGCTGGGCAGCTTGTTGGTCTTAGGGCTGTGCAGCTACTTCTACTTCTGGCGGCAGGGCGCGAGCGACGACCTCGCCGCGTTGCTGATGGCGGCTCTCTTGCTGGTTGTGGTGTGGGCTTTGTTCCAAGGCACGGAGCACTATGCGGCCAATGTCTTTTTGACGTTGGGCGGTGTGTTCTTCTTTGGCGTCTTGGGCAGTGCGCCGCTGCTGCTTTTTCAGGCGGCTGGTAGGGGTGCGGAGGCTCACCATTTGGTAGCCGTGCTCTTTCTCTGCATTTGGCTCACAGATTCCGGGGCGTACTTCAGCGGTCGGTTTTGGGGCCGGGCCAAGCTAGCACCGGCGATCAGCCCTAATAAGACGAGGGTCGGGAGCATCGGCGGCGTAATCGGCAGCGCACTGCCCCTGCCCTTGGGCTTTTTGCTGCCTTCCTTTTCTACGGCGTCGCTGCTGGGGCTTTTGTTCGTCGCGGGCCTGGGCGCGCAAGTGGGCGACTTGGTGGAATCGGCCTTTAAGCGCGACATGGGCATCAAGGACGCGCCAAGGCTAATCCCAGGCCACGGCGGCCTACTCGACCGTTTTGATTCCTACTTTTTAGCCTTTCCGCTGGCGTATCTCTACGTGGATGTGCTGGCCGTTTTTTCTTGAGATGGATTAGAGTATGCTGGATACCCTTACTACTATTGCCTCGTTTCTCATCGCCTTAGGCGTCTTGGTTTTCGTCCACGAGTTGGGCCACTTTATGGTCGCCAAATGGGCGGGCATCCGCGTCGAGCGCTTCTCGTTGGGCTACCCGCCCAAGATGATCGGCTTTACTCGCGGCGAAACCGAGTACTGCATCTCTTGGATTCCCTTTGGCGGTTACGTCAAGGTGGCTGGCATGGCCGACGTGGGCACGGAGGAAACCACCGGCGCGCATTGGGAATTTCCCGCTAGATCGGTGGGAATTCGCATGGCGGTCATTGCCGCTGGTCCGGCGATGAACTTCCTCTTCGCCTTCGTGGCTCTGATCTTCCTCTTCAGCGTTTATGGAATCGACTCCTTCGATAGCACGCGCGTCAATCCCCAGGAGAATTCCCTGGCCGCCGAGGTCGGTCTGGTGCGCGGCGACCGCGTGCGCACCGTCGGAGGTACGCCCGTCGGCAATGCCTACGAATTGGCCAGCGCTTTAGACGAGAGCGCAAGCAGCGGCACTAGGCTCGAAATCGAGCGCGATGGATCCTCTTGGACTTTGACCTGCCGCCCGTGGGAGACGAGGGCTACGGCGTACAGCTAATGCGCCCCACCACGGTGGGGTACGTTGAGCCCGGGATGCCAGCCGACAGCCTCGGCCTGCAAGTGGGCGACATCGTTCTCTCCGTCGGCCAAGTGCCGGTGGTGAGTTGGGCCGAAATGAGCGAGGAGATCCGCCGCTATCCGGGCGAGGCCATTCCGTTGGTTTGGGAGCGCGATGGCCAGCGCATGGAGCAGTTAATCACCCCGGCGGCCCGCGCTGAGGGCGACGCGTCCGTGGGTCGCATTGGCATCGGCCCGCAGGCGACGCGCCACATCGTCGGGTTGGGACGTGCGGTGGTGTTGGGGGGGCTGGGCGTGTACAATTCCTCTTGGCTGATCCTCGACTTCTTGGGCGAGCTTTTCCAAGGCGACCGCTCGACCGACGAATTGGGGGGGCCGTTGCGCATCGCCCAGCTAGCCGGCCAGACTGCCGAGCAGGGCTTGCATGCCTTCGTCAATTTCCTCGCCATACTCAGCGTCAATTTGGCGATTATCAACCTCCTGCCCATCCCCGTGCTCGACGGCGGCCACCTGACCTTCCTCGCGCTAGAGGCCATTATGCGCCGGCCGCTTTCGCTGCGCCAGCGCGCGATTTTTCAGCAGATCGGCTTGGCCATCATGCTGTTGATCATGGTGCTGGTCACGTTCAACGATCTCAATCAGATGGTCTTTCGCCACATCGCGGAAATGTTCTAGTCGCTGCCTGTGCCGCCCGGCATGTCGCTGACCGAACAAATTCGCCGCAAGGCCCGCGCCCTGGGCTTTACCGCGGTCGGTTTCGCGCCGGCCGGTCCGTTAGAAGGGGCCGAGTTTTACGCCCGCTGGGTAGCCTTGGGCTACGCCGGCCAAATGGACTACCTCAAACGCCACCTCGACAAGCGCGAAGACCCACGCCGGATGGTTCCCGGTGCCCAAACCGCCATCTGCCTCGGCATGGATTACTACCAGCCCACGCCTGCGACATCCGATCCCCTGCGCGGCCGGATTGCTTGTTACGCCCGCGGCGACGACTACCACGCCCTTGTCAAAAAGCGCTTAGCCGCCCTGTGGGAATTCGTGCTGGCCGAGGCCGGGGAGCAGACCAAAGGCCGCTATTTTGTCGATACGGCCCCAGTTCTAGAGCGCGAACTTGCCCAGCGGGCGGGCTTGGGGTGGTGGGGTAAGAACACCTGTCTGATCGACAAGCGGCGCGGCTCCTATTTCTTTTTGGCCGAGATCATCACCGACCTCGCGCTCGACTACGACGAACCCGCCCCGGACCACTGCGGCACCTGTACGCGTTGCTTGGACGCCTGCCCGACCGACGCCTTCCCCGAGCCGTACGTGCTCGATGCTCGGCGCTGTATCTCCTATCTCAATATCGAACTCAAGGGGGCCATTCCCCGCGACCTGCGCCAAGACATGGGCCTGTGGATCTTTGGTTGCGACATCTGTCAAGAGGTGTGCCCGTGGAACCGCAGGGCCGCGCCGGCGGCTGAGCCGGCGTACCAGAGCCGCGCCGGTCTCGGCGACCCGACGCTCCTCGACCTGATCCAACTCGACCGCGAAGCCTTCAACGCACGGTTCCGCCACAACCCAGTCAAGCGTCCTAAGCGCCGTGGCTTTTTGCGCAATGTCGCCGTGGCTTTGGGCAATTCGGGGATGCAGGCCGCTGTACCGGCTCTGATCAGCGCACTCGACGACGAAGAGCCGCTAGTGCGCGGGCACGTGGCTTGGGCGCTGGGGCAACTCGGGGGCGATGAGGCAAAAGAAGCACTCAAACGGCGCTTGGGAATAGAAGAAGATGCGGAAGTACGAGGGGAGCTAGAAGATGCGCTGGCCGCGCTGTAACGGCTCACTCGGCGAATAACGCACGGGCGAATGTTGCCCCGTCAAACGGCTGCAAATCGTCAGCCCCCTCGCCGACCCCAATCAGCTTCACCGGCAGGTCCATCTGACGCCGCAGCGCGACGACGATCCCGCCCTTAGCTGTCCCGTCTAGCTTGGTCAGCACGAGTCCGGTCAACTTGGTGGCTTGGTTGAACGCAGCCGCCTGCGACAGGGCATTCTGGCCGCTGGTGCCGTCGAGTACCAGCAGGGTTTCGTGCGGAGCCGCTGGGTCGTGCTTGGCCAATGCGCGGCGGATCTTCTTGAGTTCCTCCATCAAGTTGACCTTGTTGTGCAGGCGGCCGGCCGTGTCCACCAGCAGCACATCGGCCCCACGCGACTTGGCCGCGGCGAGCGCGTCGAAGGCCACGGCGGCCGGGTCGGCCCCGCGCTGCGTCCCTATCAGGTCGGCTCCGGTGCGCTCCGCCCATATCGCGAGTTGGGGAATGGCCGCCGCTCGAAACGTGTCGCCGGCAGCGAGCACCACTTTCTTGCCCGCATCGGCGTAGTGCTTGGCCAGCTTGCCGGCCGTCGTCGTCTTGCCGGTGCCGTTGACGCCGACGATCAGCACGACAAATGGTTTGCCCGGCAGTTTGCCCGTTAGAGGCAAGGCCGCGCCGTTGCCGAAGGTCATCAGCGCACCTACTTGCTCTTCCAGCACCTGCATCACCTCTGCCGGCCCGTCGACGCCCTGCTTGCTTCTGAGCCGCTCGCGCAGCTCGTCGATGAGTTCGGTCGCCGTCTCTAAGCCCATATCGGCGCCGACCAGCGCGGCCTCGATATCGTCGATTGCGTCGTCGTCCAAGCGGGGGTTGTCAGCAATCACATCAGTCATTGCCTGCCGCGTCCGCGCCAGCCCTTGCTTCATTTTGTCGAAAAATTTGCCTAGCATGGTGTTTGTCTTTCGGGTTGTTTTTAATTGCGCCGCAGAATTGTAATCAAAATATAGCAATAGTAATGATTGCCGATAAACATACAATCAACGACTGGCTTGGCCTAAGAAGCCCTAAACCTCCCTACAATTGCCGGGGTGATGAGCTTTCAATTGAAAGACGGCCACAAAGGGGCTTCTTTTGAAATCAAACCCGGTATTTTCCAAGCCGGCGATGGCTTCGCGTACAGTGCCGCCGGCAATATCGGTTTGAGCCGCGAAGATGCTTGGGCCAACCTCAGCTTGGAGTACGGCAACACGTATGACGGTGCAGCGAGCAGATTATCGTCGATTGCGTCGTCCAAGAGGTATTGCCAGCCATTGCCCAATGAGTTTATATTAGCCCTTTGTATAATTCGTTCTTTTCCCCTTTTAAGGAGGTCGAAATGATACAGAACGTGTTTGCTGTGCTGCGGAAGCCGCTTGCCCTCGCCGTTGGCGTGGCTGTGGTGCTTTCTCCGGGTGCTCAGGCTGTAGCCCAAGAAGAGCAAGAGACCGCCGCCCAAGAGATAGTCCCTGCCGAAGAGGAAATGCTCGAAGGGGTGGTTGAGGTTGAAGAGATGGTGGTGACTGGTTCGCGTGCTCAATCGCGCACCGTGACCGACTCACCCGTGCCCATCGACGTCATTGCCGCCGACGAGTTTGCCAAGCAAGGCGGAGCGGATCTAACCGATCTTCTGCGGAATGTTGTTCCCTCGTACAATGTCAACACCCAGCCGATCAGCGATGCGGGCACGGTCGTCCGACCGCCCAACATGCGGGGGCTAGCCCCGGACCACGCGCTGGTCTTGGTCAACGGCAAGCGCCGCCACCGCGCTGCGGTGATTCACTGGCTGGGCAATGGCGTGGCCGACGGGGCGCAAGGCCCGGACTTGGCACCCATCCCGGCGATCGCACTCGAGCGCGTGGAAGTGTTGCGCGACGGCGCGTCGGCCCAGTACGGTTCGGACGCCATTGCCGGCGTGTTGAATTTCCGCCTCAAGAATCGTTCCGACGGATTGTCAGTCGAGACCAAAGTCGGCAGCTTTCAAGACGGCGATGGCATCCTCGGCGATGGCGAGTTGTTTTCCATCGCTGGCAATTTGGGCTTGGGCAACGATAATGCGTGGGCCAACCTCAGCTTGGAATACGGCAACTCGGGCGAAACCATCCGCTCGGTGCAGCGCGATGATGCCGCGAGCCTGATTGCCGCCGGCAATACGAGTGTGGCCAACCCCGCTCAACTCTGGGGACAGCCCTTCATCAGAGACGATCTGAAGTTCTTCGCCAACTACGGAGCCAATCTTGGCGAGAACCTCGATTTTTACGGTCACGCCAACTACGCCAGCAAGGAAACCGAGGGCGGGTTCTACTTTCGCAATCCCCACACCCGCAGCGGCGTGTTTAAGGGGCCGTTGCTCGATCTAGATGAGGATGGCACGCCCGAGACGCCATCTCTGCTAGTGGGCGATTTGGACGGCGTGGGTCGGGGCAGTGAATGCGCTCCGGTCCCCATAATCGACAACAAACTGGATCAGGAGGCGTGGCTACAGGTTCGCGACGATCCCAATTGCTTCTCGTTCCTGAAAATGTTTCCCGGTGGTTTTACGCCTCGCTTCGGCGGCTTCACCACGGATGAATCCATTCTGCTGGGCCTGAAGGGTTTTGCGGGCGAGACGTTGGGCTGGAGCGCGAGCGCGTCCTATGGCCGCCACCACGCGGACTACTTCATCTTCAATACCGTGAATGCCTCAATGGGCCCGGATACGCCGACATCGTTCAACCCGGGAGATTACATCCAGACGGATGTCAACTTAAACTTCGACATTACATACCCAGTCAGCGATCAATTGTTCTTGGCGGCCGGACTCGAGCGTCGCAACGAAGCATTCGAGATCGTGGAGGGCCAGATCGAGTCCTACATAATTGGTCAGCCGTTGGCCAGCCAAGGTTTTCAGCCTGCTACCAATGGTTTCTCGGGCTTTAGCAAAGTGGCCGCTGGCCGCTGGGATCGAACCAACACGGCCCTGTACGTGGAGGCGGATTTTGAGCCGATTGATCCGTTGGTGCTTTCTCTGGCCTTGCGCTCGGAGGATTTTAGCGACTTTGGCAGCACGACCAACTACAAGGGAGCCGCCAATTTTGCCCTGACGGACGATCTGAAGCTGCGCGGTAGTTATAGCACCGGCTTTCGGGCGCCCACGCCCGGCCAGCAAAATGCCTTCAACATAACGACCGAGTTCAACTTCGAGAAGAACGACTTGGTCAACAACGGAACGGTCCCTTCCACCAGTGCCGCCGCCGAACTGTATGGTGGCAAAGCGCTCGATGCTGAAAAGTCTGTCAACCTCTCTGCCGGCTTCGTCGTCAATATGGGCGTGGCTAGCGCGACGATTGACTACTTTGACATCACGGTAGAAGACCGCCTGACAATCTCGCAGGACTTCGCGCTTACCGACGTACAGAGAGCCCAGCTAATCGAGGAGGGGATAACCAGTGCCGCCGGCCTACAGGAGTTCCGCTTCTTCACCAATGCTTTCGACTCCTCCACCAACGGGGTTGATGTCGTTGTTTCAGCTCCGGTGGGTTCGGGGGCACTAAGCCTCGCCTATAACTATACGAGCACCGAAGTTAGCTTGAGCGATGGGCAGAGAACGGAATTCGACCGCCTCGAAGAGCAGCTAAGCAAGTTGGAACAGGACCCCGAATCTTTGAGTCAGGCCGAACAGGACAAGTTGGCTGAAGATGTCAGGAATTTGGATGCTCAACTAAGGCCCCTGAACACCGATCGGATTCGGGAGTTGGAGTCAAATCTTCCCAAGCAGCGCGGGAATTTGACGCTCACACAAGCCCTGACCGAGCGTTGGAATGCTCTAGGTCGCGCCAGTTACTTCGGCGAATGGTACGACTCGGAAGATGATTACACCTATGATGGCAAGGTTCTGTTCGACCTTGAAACCAGCATCTCGTTTGGGGACGGTATGTCGGCGATAGCCATTGGGGCGCAGAATATCCTCAACACCTATCCCGACGAAAATCCAAATGCCGCCGCGACCATCGGCAACAGGTACAGCCAGTTCAGCCCATTTGGCTTTGGCGGCGCGTTCTGGTACGTGAAATACAGCTACAGCCTCTAGGAACGCCGCACGGCAATCCTGAGTTATACAAAAGGCCGGGTACCTGTTTTGGTACTCGGCCTTTTGCATTTAACCCCTTTTTCCCGAACTGGACGCAAGACATGGTATCATCGTACCGCGACGCCCTAGAACACATCCGGCGCGCCTTTCCCCAACCAGTATCCGACCCCATTCACGATTCGTATTTCGTGCATTCCATCATGCGCGCCTTAGACCAAGTAGATGCGCTGAAAATGCAGTTGCCGACGCTTGGGCCAGTGGTTTCCGGCGACTTTGCTGAGGCGCGAAACGCCGCGCTGTCCGCTGAGATGTCGTCGGTCGAGGCGGTCACCTCCGACCTCGTCAGCTACCTACGCGGCATAACCATCTCCAGCCATCCCCACACCCAACAAAACGTCATCGCGCCTCCGACCATTCCCAGCCTCATCGGCGTCCTGCTCGCTTCGTTGCACAACCCCAACATCGCTTGGGATGAATACAGCCGCCTCGTCGCCTTGGCCGAAGTCGAAGCGGTCGCCATCGCCGCGCGATTGGTGGGCTACGACCCCCAGCGCGCGGGCGGCGCGTTTACCTTTGGCGGCACCGGCACCACCCTCTATGGAGTGAAAATCGGTCTGGAAAAAGCCTGTCCGCAGGCCATGCAAAAAGGAGTATCCGACGATGTGGTAGTATTCGTTTCCGACGCCGGGCACTACTGCGCCCAAAACATCGTCGGCTGGCTCGGCATTGGCACCGATCAGCTGATGGTCATTCCGACGATAGCTGACAACGAAATTGACCTCGCGCCGCTAGCGGATGCAGCGCGGGCGGCCTTGGGCCGCGGAAAAAAGATCGCCGCCATTATTGCAACCATGGGGACTACGGATGCGTTCGGACTGGACGACCTGTCGGCGATTGTGGCCTTGCGCGACTCGCTTGTCGATGAATTCCAACTCTCCTACCGTCCGCACATCCACGCCGACTCGGTCATTGGCTGGGCGTGGTCGGCGTTCAACGACTACGATTTTCAGGATAACCCCTTGGAGTTTCGGCCGCGGACCCTGCGCGCGCTCGCTGGCGCGTGCCGCCGCATCCGCCATCTGGCACTGGCCGATTCCATGGGCATTGACTTCCACAAGACCGGCTTTGCTCCGTATATCTCCAGCCTCGTCCTCGTCCAAGATCGCACGGATTTGCAACTCCTGATGCGCGATCCGCAACAGATGCCGTACCTCTATCACTTTGGCGAACACCGCCCCGGCATGTACACCCTCGAAACGTCTAGAGCCGGGACCGGGCCGCTGACCGCGCTAGCCAATTTTCGCTTTTTCGGTACGCAGGGGTTGCGCGTCGCCCTCGGGCACATCGTCGAGATGACCCAGCTCTTGCGCGAACACCTCGAAGGACACGAAGCCATCACCGTGCTCAACCGCGACAACTTTGGCACGGTAACGCTCTTCCGGGTGTACCCACCCGACGTGGATACTTTTGCGATGAAGCGCCAAGAATTTGACGACCCGGCCTTTCGGGAAGTGCTGCTAGCCCACAACGACTACAATCGCCAGGTTTTCGATTACGTGCATGCGGAGGCCATGGCCGGGCGCGGGGTCGTCATTTCCTCGACCGACTGCTACCGGCGCACCCAATATGGGGAACCAATTGTCGCGCTAAAGTCCTTTATCGTGTCGCCATTTGTGGATGAAAAGGACGTCGAAGTCGTAGTGGCAAAAGTCTTGGAAGCGAGAGAAAAGTTCGTCTGAAGCCGCTAGTTCTTTTGCGTCTTTACGGCGTCGCGGATTTCGCGGATGGCAACTTCGAGTCGGTCTAGTCGCTCGTTTGTGTCTTTTACGTCTTCTTGAATTTTAGCGACTAGACCGACCTGTTCTTCTAACTCCTCGACCTTCAAGGAATCCTCATCGCTTACGAGGATGCTCGTCAGCGTCGCTGTAAAAACCCCCACCAGAACCATACCCGTAATCACCAGAAAAACGGTGAGGATTTTGCCCGAAGCGGTCTCGGGATTGTGGATGTCGGCGTACCCGCCGGTGACCAGCGTCGTAAAGCTCCACCAAAGACTCGCCCCGAACCCCGAACCAGACTCCATGCGCTCCAAGCCCATGAAAATAAAGGCCCCAAACACGAGCGATAACAAGCCGTACAGCAGGGATCGCTTGAGGAGCCGCACGTCCAACGTGGAGCTCAAGTGATCCATGCCTCGCCAGAAAAACAGCGCGATGCGAAATAATCTCAGTGCCCGTAAAATTCGCACGGCCCTCAGCAGACGCCCCAAGCGGACAATCCCTATGTCGCCGGATGCTGCGATAACCTGTACCGGGGGCAGCGGAATGGACGTTATGAAGTCGATCCAGTTGTTTTTCCAATACCACTTTTTAGAATCGGCAAGCCGGTGCTCAAAGAAAAAGTTGGCCATGAAAATGGCGCAGCAGATCAAGTCGATGATCCAGAATATCCACAACGTGCCAACGGAAAAGTGGGGTTCTATTTCCACGACGGGATTTGTGTAGTTCTCGCCGATGTGGATGACGTCCACTTGTGTTAGTTTGCCCTCGACGATCTCGCCAGAAACAAGCGCACCAGACCCAACCGCATCCGCTAGATGAATGTTGACCCGCTCGTACCCTTCGCCTCCGTTTAGAACGTTTATTCGATAGAGCCTGCCTTCTACTACTTCAGCTTTTGCAACCGCACCACGGCCTGCGGCCCCTACACCCAGCAAGTCGACGACCAGAATGGTGATCAAAAAAAGAATGAGAAAGAAGATGAACAGATCTTTGGCTTTGACCCGCGTGACGCTGCCTAGGACCCTAGCCTGTTCATCCATCAGATGTCTCTTTTGCCGCGCCTGCTCAATGATCCGGACTTTGTCCAACAATTTCTCTTTTTCGTCGTTCAACCGAGCGATCTGCGATTCAACCTTATCCAGACTCAGTTCGTATTGGCCGTGCCTTTTGCTCAAACTGACCGTTTCGACTTTGTCGATCATTTCGTCGAGTTCTTTTTCTCGCTCAACTAGCTGACCGTCAATCCTATCTATCTCCTGCACTACCACCTCTTTCATTTTGGTAATGCGTTCGAGCGAGCACGATTCTAGGCGCTTTGATAGTGCCATGATACGTCGTCCTGTGTGTTACGGGCTTAGAACAGCCCCTTGATCTGTCCTGCGTCATCGAGGTCAATTGACTCGGCTGAGGGCTTCTTAGGCAAGCCGGGCATGGTCATAATATCGCCCGTCAGCACTACTACAAAACCGGCCCCGGCCGACACCTTGACGTCGCGTATCGGCACATCAAAGCCGTGCGGCCGCCCCTTGAGCTTGGGATCAGTCGATAGCGAGTACTGGGTTTTGGCGATGCAGACGGGCAGGTTGCCGTAGCCTTCGTCTTCCAGCCGCCGGAACTTGCCTTGCAGTATCTTGTCGCCCATGATGTCGTCGGCCCCGTAGATCGCTTGGGCGACGGTGCGCACCTTGTCCCACAGCCGCATGTCGTCGGGATAGAGCAGCCGGAAGTCGCTCGGCGTGTTTTCGGCCACTTGCACCACGGTGCGAGCGAGGTCCTCGGCCCCGGCGCCGCCGAGGGCGTGGTGATGTGCGGGGACGATCTCGACGCTGAGGTGTGCACACTGGTCGCGGATGCGCTGAATCTCGGCGTCGGTGTCCGTGGCAAAGGCGTTGACCGCGACGACGACGGGCAAGCCGAAGAGGCGGATGTTTTCGATGTGCTTCTCGAGATTTTCAACGCCTCTTTCCACCGCTCCGACATTGGGTTTGGCGATGCTGTTGAGCGAGGCACCGCCGTGAAATTTGAGCGCGCGCACTGTGGCTACCAACACCACGAGGTCCGGGGCTAGGCCGCTCTGGCGGCACTTGATGTTGGCGAATTTCTCCGCGCCCAGGTCCGCGCCAAAGCCGGCCTCGGTGATGGTGTATTCGGAAAGGCGCGTACTCAGGCGGGTGGCGGCGATGGAGTTGCAGCCGTGGGCGATGTTGGCAAAAGGACCGCCGTGGACTAACGCCGGGTTGCCCTCTAGGGTCTGCACCAAGTTGGGTTGGCAGGCGTCCTTGAGCAGCACCGCCATGGCACCGTGGACCGCTAGATCCGCCGCGCGCACGGTCTCGCGGGCACGGGTCTGGGCGACGACGATCCGGCCGAGCCGCTCTTTGAGTTCCGCCAGCGATTCGGACAGGCAGAGGATGGCCATGACCTCCGAGGCGACGGCAATGTCGAATCCCGATTGGCGCGGCAAGGAGTTGGCGGTCCCCCCTAGCCCGATGACGATGTCGCGCAGTGCCCGGTCGTTTATGTCGAGGACGCGGCTCCAGACGATGCGGCGGGGATCAATGCGGCGCACATTGCCGTGGTGGATGTGGTTGTCGAGGGCCGCGGCGAGTAGGTTGTGCGCGGCGGAGACGGCGTGAATGTCGCCGGTAAAGTGCAGGTTGATGTCCTCCATCGGCGCTACCTGAGCATGGCCGCCGCCCGCGCCGCCGCCCTTCAGGCCAAAGCAAGGCCCCAGCGAAGGCTCGCGCAGACAGACGGTGGCGCGCTTGCCAATGCGGTTGAGCGCGTCGCCCAAGCCGATGGTGGTGGTGGTTTTTCCCTCGCCAGCCGGAGTTGGGTTGATGGCCGATACGAGGATCAGTTTGCCGGTGGCCGGTTCGTTTTCGAGCTGTTGGCAGAACGCCGGCGAAATTTTGGCCTTGACGCGGCCGTAGTATTCGAGGTGTTCGGAGCCGATCCCGAGCTGGGCGGCCACATCGTCGATGGGGCGGAGCGAGGTCTGGCGGGCGATTTCGATGTCGGGTAGCACAGTGAACTCCTGATGGGAATGCGTTGGTCTAGACGCCGCAAAACGCGGAAAAGCCGCCGTCGATGGGCACGATGGCGCCGGTGACAAACGCGGCGGCATCCGAAAAGAGCCACAGGGCCGCGCCAACGACCTCATGCGGGTCGCCAAAGCGGGCCATGGGGACGTTTTGGAGGATGGTCTGGCCGCGATCGGTCAGTTTGCCGCTTGCTTCGTCGAGGAGCAGGAAGCGGTTTTGCGTGGTGATCATAAAGCCCGGAGCCACCGCATTGACGCGGATTTTGGCCGCATAGGTCGTGGCCATGTGTACGGCCAGCCAGCGGGTGAAACTATCGGCCGCCGCCTTGCCATTGGAATACGCCAAGGCGCGCGACAGCGGCAGCCCTCCGCCGATGGAGGTGATATTGACGACGGCTCCATCGCCTTTAGCGGCGAAGACGCGGCCCACGGCCTGCGAGGGTAGGACGGCGCTCAGGTAGTTGAGATCCATCACCAGTTTGATCGCTGCTGGGTCAATGTCAAAAAATTCGAGATCGGAAGAAGTGGTGGTGTCCTTGTGGCTGCCGCCGGCTCCGTTGAGCAAAAAGTCAACGGTGCCAAAGTGCTCGATGGTCTCGGCGAGCGCGGCCTCGACGCTGTCTTTGCTGACGACGTTGCACTCGACCGGGAGAACCCGGTCGGGAAAGTCTCGATTGATTTCGTCGGCTTTGGCGCGGGCCGCCGCTGGAGAAATGTCCCAGATCGCGACCTCAGCGCCAGCCTCGGCGAGGCCGCGGGCGATTTCGCCGCCAATGGCACCGCCCGCACCAGTCGCCACGGCCTTTTTGCCCTGGAAGTCAAAAGTAGTCAAAGTGATGCCTCTCCTTTGGTTAGAATTCTGTCGCCGAGCGGTAGTGCTGGGGCCATGTCGAGGCGGGAGTGGGAGGTATTCAGCCGCTAGCGGTCCTGCCCAGCGTCGGGGCTAACGCGGCATAGCCGACCGCGCAGGCTTCGTCGAAATCCATGGTGACAAACGTCTCTATCGCCATGGTCCCAGCAAAGCCGATGTCTCGAAGCCCTTGCACGATGCGCGGATAATCGAGGCGGCCTTGGCCGGGGATTTTGTGGTCCCAGTCTGGATAGGTGCCGACGTGGTCCTTGAGGTGGACGTGCACGATGTGCTTCTGCCACTGGTGGGAGACTGCTACCGGGTCCAAGCCCAGGAGGCTCAGATAGCACGGATCGAAATTGACGCCAAAGGACGCGCTGCCGACCTCGTCGTGTAGCTCCAAGAAACGCTCGGGGCTGTCGGTGAGCCAGCCGGCCCACACGCCATCGACTGCCAACTGCACGTTGCGAGGCTCGGCGTAGGCCAGCGCGTCTTGGAGATGGGCGACTACCCGCTGCCAAGCTGCTGTGCGCTGGGCGGCATCGTCTTTGGGCCCGCCCATGTGGAAGACGACCAGCGGTGCGCCAACATCCACGGCCAAGTCGACCGATCCCTTGAGGTCGAGCGGTTCGTCGGTAAAGAGCGAATCGGCGAGATTGGCGTGCGTGATGACGGCTTCGATGGCGAGGCCCAGCCGCTCGGCAGTGGTCCGCGTCTGTGTGCGCCATTCGAGCGTCACCGAGCGCGGGTCTGCCGACGGCCCGTGAGTCCCGGAAATGTCGATGCCATCGTAGCCAGTAGCGGCGATTTTTTCCAGCACCGGTCCGAGCGGCATTTCAAGCCGGTCGGTGTAGCTATAGGTGTAAAAGGCGAGGCGCATGGCTCAGATTAAAGGGCTGAATGCCGACGTACATTGGTAGGAGGAAGCAAAGCACCCATCTTATTCTATTTAATTGAATCCCTTTTTGCAATTTTACGCAGAGGAGATACGACATGGCACAACCGTTGGGCAAAGCCTACAAACAGATCGCGGCGACCCAGCCACGCGGATCGTATCGCGGCGCAGTGGTCGGCTGCGGACGGATGGGCAGCACCATCGACGACGAGCACATCGGCATGCCGCACTATCCGTGGCCGTGGGCACATGCCCCGGCTATGATCGAAGCGCGAGGCATTGAGCTGATCGGCGCGGCCGACGTGGACCGAGCCAAGTTGGACGACTTTGCTCAGCGCTGGGGCGTAGAAGCCTTGTACGAAGACTACCGCGAGTTGGTCGCCCAAGAGCGGCCCGACGTAGTAGCGGTGACGACGCGGCCCGACGAGCGAGCCGAGGCGGTCATTGGCCTGGCCGAGGCTGGGGTGCGGGCGATTTTTGCCACCAAGCCGATGTGCCGCACTTTGGCCGAGGCCGATGCGATGATTGCGGCGTGTAAGGCAAGCGGCACTATTCTTGCTATCGCCTGCCATCTCAACTGGTACAACTGGTACACCCATGCGCGGCAGGCCATCGCCGATGGCGCGATTGGCCGGTTGCGCTCCATGGTCTGTCACAGCCCGCACAGCCTGTCGAATTTGCAAAGCCATACGCTGGCCTTGTTTCGGCTTTTTGCCGGGGCACCGGCCGAGTGGGTGATGGGCGAGATGGACGACGACGCGCAGGCCGCGGCGGACCGGGATTTATCCGGCTCGGGCTACATTGCCTACGCCAACGGGGTGCGCGGCTTTTTGAACTCCCGCGCCGACCGCTCGGGGCATGGGTGGACCTTGGAGTTTATCGGCGAGCGCGGGATGATCGTCTCGCGCAACGCCCACGCGCAATTCGAGCTGTGGGGAGCGCATCCAGAGACGGGCGAGCCGATCCAGCGGCAGTTCCCCAACCCGTGGCACCCGCGCTCGTCCATGATAGATGCGATTGAGGGCGTCTGTCGGGCGGTTGAGGCGGGAGAAGAGCGGATTTGTCCGGGGGAATTTGGGCGCGAGGCGTTGGAGATCGCCATTGGCTTGCGCGAGTCGCATCGACAGGGCAATGGGCGAGTGGATTTGCCGCTGGCGAATCGAGCGTTGCGGATGGGCTAGAAGAAAATCATTGCCTCAACTCACGACTAATCTTAGCCTTTCACTATGAATAGGTGTTAAAACTATTAAAAAGGAGAACAGAAATGCCTCAAGGTGGCGAGAACTTTCCGTTGGACGATGACAGCAAGATTCTTGAGATTAATTCTCCGAAAAAAATGGTGGGAGGACCGCATGTCGTCGTTTTCAAGGAACTGGAGGGGCGATGGGCTATCGTAGCTATGGATTGGACCGGAGAGCCGCGCCTTGGGATTCGCTGGTTCTGGGGAGATAGCGGTAATCCCTCATCAAGAAGATATCCAACATGGTTGGTCATTCCCCCTGAGTTGAGTAAGAGCATACTGTTTGGACTGCCCTTGGCGCACAAATTTAGCGGCAGGCTGGAAGAGTATTTGACTGGTAAAATATCTGGGGAAGCGCTAGCGTGTTCTGGTGGGGATCCTAGCTGATAATGTGCAGCCGTTCCGCAATCCAAGTACCATCGGGCGAACATGCGATATTCTCTATCGGGCTTTTACCGAGGCTTGCCTTAGCCCCTTTGGACAGAAACAGTTAGACAAAGACGCTCCTACCTCAACTGTTCCGCCAATTCTTCGGCCGGATAGGTGAGAATTTCCGCCAAGGTCGGATGATAATGGGGCATTTGGGCCAAATCCTGCACGGTCCCGCGAAAGTACATCACCGCGATCAACTCGTGGATTAGTTCGCCGGCCTCCGGGCCGACAATGTGGCCGCCGATCACGGCGCCCGAGCGCGGGTCGCAGAGGATTTTTACGTGCCCGCAGGTCTCGCCCATCGTCAGCGACTTGCCGTGGTCGTCAAAAGGATAGCTGGCGACCAAGTAGGGCCGGTCCGCCGCGCGGCAGTCGCGCTCGCTGAGACCGACGCTGGCCACCTGCGGATCGGTAAATACGACTAGCGCGTTGAGACGGTCGTCAAAGCGGTGCTCGGGCCGGTCGGGATGCGCGGCATTGTACGCGGCGATTTCGCCTTGCTCAATGGCGATGTGGACGATCTCGTGCTCGCCATTGACGTCGCCGACCGCGTAGATGTGGGGCTGGCTGGTCCGCATGGCCGCATCGACCACGATGCGCCCGCCAGCGACCTTGACGCCGGCTTGGTCTAGGCCCAGCCCGTCGATGAGCGGCCGTCGGCCAAGCGCTTGCAGGACGAGGGATGCCGAGGCTGTTTTCTCTGCGCCGCCGTGGGAAAAATGCGCGATCTTGCGCCCGTTTTCCTCGGTGAATTGGCGCAGTTGCGTGTCGGTGAACACCTCCATGCCCTCCTCGCGGAAGCGTGCTTCGACTGGCCGCGCCAAATCCTCGTCGCCAGCAGAGAGAATGTGATCGCTGCGCTGGATGAGCGTCACTTGCGTGCCAATCCGCTGAAAGAACTGGGCCAGCTCGACGGCGATGGGACCGCCGCCGAGGACGAGGAGGCTTGCGGGCTGCTGGCACATGTCGAGGGCCTCGTCGCTGGTGAGGTAGCCGACGTGGTCCAGCCCCGGGATCGAGACGCGCTGGGGCGTAGAGCCGGTGGCGATGATAAAATGCCCGGCCTCAATGACGTCGTCGCCGGCTTGGAGCTGCTGCGGCGAGAGGAAGTGCGCGTGCGCTTCGTAGAGCGCGAAGCGGCCGTCGCTCAGTTGCTCGCGGCGATAGGCGGCAAAGTCGGCGACCAGCCGCGCCTTGCGCTCGACAATGGCGGCTAAGTCGGCGCGGACTTCCACGGGTGCTAGACCGAACTCGGGGGCGCGGCCTAGGTGCGAGGCTATTTCGGCGGAGCGGAGGATCGCCTTGCTGGGCATACAGCCGCGCAGAATGCACAGCCCCCCCCAAGGGCCTTGGTCGATGACCGCGACATGGGCGCCGGCCGCGTGGGCGGTACGCGCGGCCGCGTACCCGGCCGAGCCGCCGCCGATAATCGCGATGTCGCATTGCACAGTTGCCATGATTCGTTTTCATCCTACTCTTGAGCGTTTTACTGTTAAGCGGTGAGGTTTATTCCTTGAACGCACGACACCCCATAAGCGCGGTTTTGCTCTGCGGTGTGCTGGCCCTGCCCGCTTGGAGCGAGGAGGCCTATACGATGCGCGGCTTTGATGCGCGCATTCAGCTCGGCATAGACCTGATCTACAATCTGCGCTTTGTCGAGGCCGAGCGCCACTTTCAGGACATCGTCGCGGCCGAGCCGGACAATCCGCTCGGCTACTTCTTTCGCGCGATGATCGCTTGGTGGCGGATTCTCATAGACTTGGCCGACAAAACCCACGACGCGGAGTTCCACGCCCGGCTCAAGCAGTGCATTGAGGTCTGCGACCGGCGGCTCAAAAAAGACCCGCTGGACTTTGACGCGGTTCTCTTCAAAGGCGGTGCCATCGGTTTTCGCGGGCGATTGTACGGCGACAGAGAGCGGTACGTGCGGGCGGCGCACGACGGGTTGCGCGGCCTGCCCCTCCTAAAGAAGAGCCGGCAACTCGAGCCGACTAATAAGGACATCCTCTTTGGCCAGGGCCTGTATCACTACTTCGCCGAGATCATGCCCCAACGCCACCGAATTCTCCGTCCAATCATGGCCTTTTTGCCCGATGGCGATCGCCTGCTCGGCCTCCAGCAGCTCGAGGAAGTCGCCCGCGAAGGAGCTTACGCCCGCACCGAGGCCGCCTATTTCCTCGGCCAGATCTACCGAATCTTTGAGAAGGACAACCGCAAAGCGCTACCCTACTTTGAGGAACTCTACAAGCGGTATCCAGACAACGCCGTCTTCCACCGCTACGCCGCGCGAACTATGGTCGAACTGGGTCGCTGGCGATCGGGGGTGGCTTTGTACGAAGAATACGTGCGCCGCAGCTTGGCTGGCCAGACCGGCTATCACCGCCACGGCCGCTTGGAGGCGCATTACTACGCGGGCAAATACGCTTATTTCGAGCAGCGTTTTCCCGAGGCCGCCGACCACCTATCGGCAACCGACAGCCTGGCCGCCAATTCCGAGCGCAAGCGGGACGTAGCTTTTGCCGTGCTGGCCAACCTACTGCTCGGCCAAGTACACGACTTAGCGGGCCGCCGCGAGGAAGCGATTTTGCATTATCAGCGAGTGCAGCACTTGCCCGACCATGCCGACAGCCACCAACGGGCTGCGCACTATCTAAACGCGCCCTATCGCCCGGGCGCAAATGAGGCGGTCAATCCTGTCCGGCCAGCCGAGTGACTTCCTCGTGGTACACCCGCATCAGATCTGAGTGCATCAGATAGCCCCAAAACTCGCTTTCTCCCTGCATCACGGGCAGTTTGTCGTAGCCAGAGTCGAGCAGTTTTTGCAGCGCTTCGTGCAGGTTGTCGTTTGCGTCTATGGGGCGGACATCATCGACGACCATGTCTTCTATGAGCACTAGGTTGCGCAGCATCTCGTCTTCGGGCAGGTCCAGGTCTTCGAGGCTGATCATACCGCGCAAGCCGCCGTCGGCATCGATTACGACAAAGTGCAAGTGCCCCAGTTTTTTGCTCAGCGTGCTCAAAGAAAAGTAGGAAAGCCGATTGCTGACGATAGCTCCAGCGGTGTTTTCGAGGCGAGGAAAAACATCGCGGACTTGGAGATTGTGCAGCACATCGACGGTTAGATCTTTGATGTGGGCTGGAGAGTAGAACTTGTTTTGGACTTGATTTTGGTAGATGGAAAAGTTGCGCGCGAAGATCAGCGCGAGGGCACTGACGACCATCAGCGGCGGCAGCAGGTGGTAGGAGCCGCTCATTTCGATGACGAGAATCAGGGCCGCTAGCGGCGTGTTGGCCACCGCGCCGAAGAACGAAGCCATGCCGACCACGATGTAAGCGGCTGGTTGGTGAACGATGTCGGGAAAGTACTGTTGGCCCAGCAGGCCCACGGCACCGCCGAGCATTCCGCCGATGAAGAGCGAGGGGCCGAAGACGCCGCCCGAGCCGCCGCTGGAGATCGTGCAGCTAGAGGCGAGGATTTTGAGCAGGGCGAGGGCTAGGAAGGCGCGGATTGCGAGCTCGCCGTCGAGCCCCTGTTGGATGACGCCGAACCCATCGCCCAGCACTCGGGGGTCGATAAAGGCCACCAACCCCACCAGCAAGCCGCCGCCGCAGACGATCCAGTAGCGGGGCAGCGTCAGGCGGTCGAACAGGGCGTGTGCGAGGCGCAGGGTCTTGACGTAAAAAATGCCGACCAAGGCGCAGAAAAACCCCAGCACTAAGTAGAAAATCAACTCGCGCACATCGGTGAATAGCAGGTCGGGCAGGGCGAAAATGTGCGAGAAGCCAAAGACGGCTATGTAGAGCGCGTAGGCGACAAAGGAACTGATGACGCAGGGAATGAGCGCGTCGCTTTCAAAGTCTTCGCGATAGAGCACCTCCACGCTGGCGATCGCGGCACCGAGCGGTGCGCGGAAAATCGCTCCTAGCCCTCCGGCCGTGCCCGCCAGCAGCAAGATCCGCCGCTGGGCCACCGAAAGTTTGAGTTTGTCGCCGATCCAAGAGCCTAAGCCCGCGCCGATATGCACCAAAGGACCTTGTTGACCAGCGGCTCCACCCGAGGCGAGCGTGATAGTGGTCGCCAGGGCCTTGACCGGAACGACGATGGGGCGAATGTGGCCGCGCTGGTTGTGGAAGGCATCGATCATGGCGTCGGTGCCCGCACCTTGGGCTTCGGGTGCGAAGCGGTGGGTCAAGTAACCGCTGAGCAAGCCACCGAGTGCCGGCAGCAGCAGCAACAGCCACAAGTACTCGCCATAGCTGGCTGCGCCAAAAAAGGAAAAGTCGAATAGCGCCTTGTTGTGCGGATGGATCTGGCGGTAGCCAGCCAATTTCTCGACTAGCAGGAACTTGGCCAGTTCGAGACCGTACGTGAACAACACGGCACCCAAACCGGAAATCAGGCCGATGAGCGCGCTGTAGAGGTAGATGCGGGAGACGAACTCAAAGCCGAGCCAGTCGCGGAGCAAGCGGGCGGCTTCAGGCATGGGCGGTGGGCCGGCAGGTAGGGCTGACGGCCTGCCATTGGCGCAGGACCTCAAAGACGAGGACGGCGCTGGCCGCGGCGACATTGAGGCTGTTTTTGTAGCCGTACATGGGAATCTCAACCAGTTCGTCGCAGCGTTCGAGCGCGGCGCGATCGACGCCGAGGGCCTCATTGCCCACGATGAGAGCCAAGGGGCGCGGATAGTCCGGCTCGGTGTAGCAGCGGCTTTGCGAGGTCGTCTCCAGTGCCCACACCGGCACTTGACGAGCGCGCAAGTGCTCAATGGCTTGGACCGTGGTGGCGAAGTGGCAGGTCTCGATGTACGAGAGGGTGCCCAACGCTGTTTTGTCGAGCTTGGGATGGGGCGGATGGGCCGTGTAGCCGCAGGTGTAGATGCCGCTGAGACGGGCGGCGTCCGCCGTGCGGAAGATCGAGCCGACGTTGAAGGCACTGCGCAAGTTGTCGAGCACCAGATAGAGCGGATGCTTGGGCAGGTGGGCGTATTCGGCGAGGGGTATCGCAGCGTCGAAGGTGCGAACCTCAAAGCTGGTCTCCTTGCCGTAGTTGCCCGGTCGCAATTTCACCCGATTTCCTCTGGGGACACGGGCCGCTGCTGAGCGGCGGACCGCCGGGCGGCCTCCATGGCGACCATGGTCTGCCGCACGCTCTCGGCGGTTACGGCCAGTGCCGAGCGTCCCGCTAGCGCGTCGGCGATGTTTTCGTAGTAGGAACGCCAGCGGCCGGGGGCGGTCTCAAGGATGGTTTCCTCGGTTGGTCGATAGAGGCGTGCGTAGTGTTCGGGCACTTCTACAGCCGCGTCAATGTCGCCGGCGATCATGGCCTTTTCCTGCGGGTCGACGCCCTCTTTGACCAGTGCGCCTGCCGCGCCCAGCACATACCAACGCGGTTTGGCTTTGCCGGCCAGTGACGAGGTTTCCACGCGGGCTTCGACGCCGTTGGCAAAGTGAAGCACGGCCAACGCGTGGGACTCGACGTCGATGCTGAGCCGAGCACCGGAGTGGAAGGAGGCGTACACCTTTGTCAGCGGCGCGTCGATAAGCTGGAGGGCTTGATCGACCAGATGGGCGCCTAGATCGAAGAATTTGCCGCCGCCGTGCCGGGCGATGCTGCGCCAACCGCGCGGGGGGCCGTATTGGCCCCAGAACATTTCAAGCAAAAAGAGATCGCCGAGCAGCCCTTGGGCCAGCGCGTCTTTCACGGCGAGGAAATCGCCGTCCCAGCGCCGGTTTTGAAAGACGCTGAGCAAGCGGTCGTGCGCTTGGCTGGCGGCGATCATCTGGTCGGCCTCGGCCATGCTCAAGCACATGGGCTTGTCGGTGACCACGTGTTTGCCAGCCGCCATCGCTTGGATCGCGTGTGGGGCGTGGAGGTCGTTGGGCGTGGCGAGGACGACCAGATCGACGGCTGGGTCGGCCAGCACTTCGTCGAAGTGGCGAAAGGTCTTTATCCCCAAGTCGCGCTGAATCTGGTCGCGGGCCTCGGGTCGGCTAGTGGCAATGCCGTAGAGGTTCAGGCCGCTGGCCAACCCCACTAGATAGGCGTGGAAGCAGCGGCCAGCAAAGCCGTAGCCGATGACGACGACGTTGGGTTTTTCCATGATTTTACCGGTATAGCGGGCGTTTTTGCAGCGGATGAATGGGCACTTATATTAAGAAAACTCAAAGGCTTGGGCAAGTTTTAGGAGGCGCATCATGCGGATTCGGATTAGCTGGGATGACGGCGCGGTCGAAGCGGTTTTAGACGCGACGCCGACGGCACAAAAGGTTTGGGCCGCGCTAGAACCCGACGCCCGGCAAGTAGTAGAAAAAGGCGCGGTGTGCTTTTGGGCGGAGGGGCAAGCGCTCGCCCTGCCCTACGGGCCAACGCCAATTTCCGCGGGCGACGAGTGCCGGTTGGTAAGCAAGGTCAATGTTCTCGGGCACATCGAAGGCGATCCGCGGGCGTTGGCCGGCGTGTGCGCTGGCACGCTGATTTGGGTCGCACGAGTCGAATAAGAGGGGACACTTTTCTCCCGCTTAGGTGTTATATATGACACGCGGTCAATCGGATGGACCCAACGTGGAGTCTTTATCCATGTCGCCGGTGCGAGGACAATGGACGGAATCACTTATGCCGGGAAGCAGCCGAGCGGTCATCGGTCTCAGCGTCGTCCTGCTGCTCTTATTGAGCGGTTGCGGGGCCGCCTATTCGGGCTATGTATCCCATTCGCTCCGACAGCTAGAAAAGGGCAACTACGAAGCGGCCCTCGGCAAGCTCGAAAAGCCCTCCGGCAAGACCAACAAGCTGCTCTATCACTTGGAAAAGGGGCTGATTTTGCACTATCAAGGCCAATACGAGGCGTCCAACGTGGAGTTTGAACGAGCCGAGCGGCTAAGCGACCAACTCTACACCCGCTCAGTCTCGCGCGAAATCGCGGCCTTGCTGTCCAATGATTCGGCGATAGCCTACCGCGGCGAGGAGTTCGAGCTCGCCCTGATCCACTACTACCGCGCCATGAACTACGCCCGGCTGGGCGACCGACAAGCGGCGTTGGTCGAGTGCCGCAAGGCCAACCTGAAGCTCGAAAACTACGCGCAACAAGCCGAGTACGAACTCAGCTATAAGAACGACGCCTTTTTGCAGTACATGACCGGTCTCTTTTTTGAAGCCGAGGGCGAGTGGAACGACGCGTACATTTCCTACAAAGATGCCTTAAAGGGCTATCGCGCGTACGAAGCGGCCTTTGGTCTGCAAGTGCCGCGGATGCTGATAATTGACCTAGCGCGGCTGGCCCAGCGGCTGGGATACGAAGACGAGGTGGCCGAATACACCGAGCGCTACCAGCTTGATCGAGCGGAGCTGGAGCCGGTCGCCGGTGGCGAGTTGGTGGTTTTCGTCGAGAGCGGCTTTGTGCCTCGCAAGCATCAGGTCGAGTTCAACGTGCCGATTCTGAAGGACGAAGGAACGTGGGAGGTGTGGGCGGTGTCGGAGCGGGCCGTCGATCGCTATCACCACCCGCACGTGTACCAGCGCCAGCACGTGGATTACTGGCTTCGGGTGGCGCTGCCCGAATACCGGGAGGTGCCCTCGCAGGTAGCCGGGGTGCGGCTACACGCTGGCGACCAGAGTGCGCTGGCGGCCACCGCCCAGGACTTGGACGCGATTGCCCAGCAGACCTTCGCCGAGAAATTCGATACCATCCTGCTGCGCGCTGTCGCCCGCAACTTGGCCAAATACCTAGCGTCCAAGGGCATTGAAAAAGCCTTTGCGGACGACGATGACGATCAGGACGACGAGCATAAATGGGCCAAGGAGGGGTTAGGCAAAGCACTGGGCGGCTTGGTCAACCTCTTCGGCGTGGCGACCGAGGCGGCCGACACGCGCGGCTGGCTGGCGCTGCCCCACGCCATCCGCATCGCCCGGCTGGCAGTGGCCCCAGGCACCACCGCTCCGACCTTGGAGTTGCTCGACGCCCGCGGACGGGTTTTAGCCGTAGAGACGCTGCCCGAAGTGGCGGTGGCGGATGGAGAAAAGGTTTTCCTAAACTTTCGCACTTTTCGCTGAGGAGCAAAAAGTCATGTACGTCAAACTGTGGATAGCCGCGCTGGCGCTGGCCTTGCCGGTCGCGGCGCAACAGAACACCCCGGCTGCCGACCGGGTCACGGACCCGCTGGCGGAAGGGGCGATCATCAATATCGTCGATTGGGATGGCGGCCAGCTACCCAAACGCTACTACGAGCGCTCCGATCAACTGCCGATGAGCCTCGACGACGTGCGCAAGCTGAGCGCGAACAAGTTCAGCACCGATGCGATCATCAAAATGATCGAAGAGCGACGCTGCGTCTGCGATGCCTCGGTAGATGCCTTGGTGGAGTTGAAGGAAGCGGGCGTCGCCGAGCAGGTGATCCAAGCGGTATCGCTACACGCGCTGCCACCCAACCGCTCGTTTGGCCTGACGATTTCCCTCGATTTTGAGGGCTTGGGCGGCGAGGCCGCGGTGTCGACGCAGGCGCGCAAGGGGTATCTCTACTTAATCGTGCCCGACGGCGACAAGGAGCGAGTTTTTATCGGCAACTTGCAGGCGATTCTCGCTGGCCGTTGGCAGCGCGACGCCCTGATCGACAACACCGATCTGTTGCTGCCCAAAAAGGTGCGGCGCGTGACTTTTGCCTCCGAAGTCCCGCTCAAGACCTACGGCCGCAAGAAGGCCCTAGTTTTTACCTCGACCAAACCAGACATCTACACGTCAGGCGATATTCCCGAGGCCGACCGGGCCGGCGTGCAGGAGTTTGAGTTTGAGTACCCAGCCACGTCGCTGGAGCGCCAGTGCAGCCTTCAGGTGCTCTACCGGCAGGACGCGATGTTGGCCAACCACTGGCACTTAGTGCGCACCCATTTCCAGTGCGAATGGGATTGAAAGGAGCTTACGATGAGACACTGCGTTTTTGCGGCCATCGCCCTAGCGGTAGGGCTTGCGGCTTGCGGAGGCCCGAGGGCCTTTACCAAGGGCGAGTACGGCGATCCAGAAGAGATCGTCATGCTCGACGACAAGTGGAACCAAAACGACATGCAGCTAATCGCCAAGAAGATGATCAACTCGATGGAGGTCTGGGCCGATGCCCGGGCGCTGGCCGAAAAGCCGGTCGTCATCTTGGAGATGCCGCGCAACAAGACCACCGAGCACATCGACATGCAGGCCCTGTACGACCACGTCAAGACCGCGCTCATCCAGAGTGGTCAGTTCACGTTCCTCGACAAGGCCGCGCGGCGCGAGATCGCCCAAGAGTACGAGTACCAAGGCTCGGGCTACGTGCGCCAAGACGAGGCCCAAGGGCCGGGCAGCCAGCGCGGCGCACGCTTCTTGCTCGGCGGGGTCATCACTTCGACCATACAGCAGGTGGGCAAAAACAAGGTCATTTACTACAAGGCGACCTTTGAACTGACCGACATCGCTACCACTGAGATCGTCTGGACCGACCACAAGGAAATCACCAAGCACTTCGAGAAGAAGAGCATCGGCTTCTAGGGAAAGGAGCACGGAGCATGAGACGCATTGCACTGATCGCCCTGCTGGCACTGGCCGCTGGAGCGCAAGCCGCGACGCCGGGCCGCACTGACGGCCCTGAAGGCAGCGAATACGGCAAGGGCGGCTACCATCACAAGGCCCAGTATGGCCGCTTCTATACCGAGGGTTTTTTGGGGGCGGCGATGGTGGAGCGCGACGCCGCGGACACAGAGACCAACCTCGTTACCGGGCTTAACGTCGGCTACATGGTCGAGGAATGGTTGGCCTTTCAGGTGGGGTTCGCCCACATCTTGGAGCAAGACACCAACCTCTATGTCGGTGGAGTGCGCTCAGCCTACGTTACTCGGCCGTTCAACTACTACTTTTCGCTCGATGCCGAGCTGTACTCGCCCGAGATCGGCGACGCTAGTTTCGGGATTGTTCCGGGCGTCGGGGCTGAGGTGGTTCTCAGCGATCGCTTGCGGGCGGGCTTGAGCTTCCAGCGCGACTTCATCTTCGCCGACGACACGATCCACATCAGCCGCTTTACGGCGACGATGCAGGTGAATTTTTAGCGTATGTTACATTGATGTGCAAGCTAGCACGTCGTGGGGATACGGCGACGCCCACGGCGGCATAACAGTCCTAACTTGGGCTGGTTCCTGAACGAATACGGTGGGTCCGCCTCACAACGGACCCACCGTTTACGTGTACACCGCTCACGCCAGATGCTCTGTCCGCAGTTGCCGCGACCAGTCGAAGTATTCGTCCAACCGCACGAGCTCAAATTCATCGACAATAGTTGCTGCGGTTCGCTCCGCGCTCTCGCTGTAGATCACCGAAGTACCCACCTGCCCGGCCGTGACAATGCGCACGGCCTCGCCGTAGTGCCGATGTATATCGTCGAACTTGGCTTGGTTCTTGTCGAGATGCACTACTTCGTAGTCCAAGTTGATGCGGGCCGTGGCCCAGCTCTGGTAGTTATTGCTTTGGGCCAAAGTGGTGCCCTGCGGATCGATAATAGTGCAGGGCGTCCCTTTGTACACCGAGCCGACGAAAAAGGCCTGTACATCCAAAGCCCAGAAGTTCTGCACTAGCCCGCCGTGATACATGGAACTGAAGAGCAACAGTTTCGGCTTGAGCTTTTTGTACTGAGCACGCAACTCCCCGAAGTTTAGATCAAAACAGATCAACCCACCCACTGGCCCGAATTCGGTTTGGATTAGCGACGCGCCTGGCCCGGGACGAGTGCCGTGATCGAACTCTGGATAAACCGGAATGTACTTGCGGTATATACCAACCAATTCCCCCTGCCGGTCGAGCAGCCCAAGGACGTTGAAAACCGCCCCACTCTTGCGTTCTTTTTGATGCACCGGCACGGTGATATAGCAGCCATACTGGCGGGCTAAACCAGCCAATAGCTGAGTCGTCGGCCCGGCCGGCACTTCTTCGTCGCAGTTGCGGCAGATAGTCTCGGGCAGGACGATCAAATCGGGCCTCGTGGCGCGGGCGGTCCGATCCACCAAGGCTACCAAGTCCTTGTGGGTTTGCTCCATCACTTCTTGGTCCGTCCCGTCGATCGGGGCGTAGGAAATACTCGATACGACGATGTGATTGCTCATGGATTTGCATTGCTCCTTGTGCGTTTATTCGACCGATTCTCTTCGAGCCAACCGACTGTAAAATCCACAATATCGCGTTGGGGCATGAGTTGACAATCGGCAAGACCAACTCGGCCACGACGGACGCCCCGGCCGGCGTCTGAGCGCAGAAAGTCCTCGCCGATGCGATCAAAATCCGAGCTGTCGATGTCGACATCTTCAAAGGTGGCCCATCGCCGCGAATCCGACGCAGCAATTGGCGCACCCTGCTCGATGATTCGTTTGGTTGGAAAAGTCGCCCAATGTTCCGCAAGGTGCATGGACGTGTTGTTTCCGTGATCTACGCCGAGAAGCAGGACGAAACCGCGCAGGTCGTAGATTCTCGCAAGCGGCGAGTGATCGCCCAGACCAAAGGCCAATAAGTGATTGTTGGTGATGTGCGACGCTTGGGGGCCACAAGCGCAAAACGAGACCTGCGGATGTGCGCTGCGGAGGACGCCTCGTTGCTTGCGGAATGTCTCGGCGATAAGGCCCATGGAACGGGTGGGGGTCAGTGCTGGATCGTAGGCCGGCATGTTCTCGCGTATTACCGGCCACCACGACTCGGGGACGGGCGGACTTTCCCAGCCGCTCGGTTCAGTCAGATCGGTCGAGTGGGCCGGCATCACAAGCGTTCCAGTGGCACCCAAGGCTTTCTGAAGGGCCGTGATGACTGCCACGGCTCCTCCACACACCCACCCCATGGCACTCAAAGACGAGTGAACTAATACGACCATACCCGGTTTGACGCCAAGCGTGCGGAAGTCCGCTTGTAACGATCTGATTGTGGCGGGAAATTCTGTTTTTTGAACGATCTCTCTTTCACTCATTTTTCACTTCCTGCAAAGCATCTATCAGTCGATCTACATGGTCAAAGCCGTTGCAGATGTGGGTGGAAACGCGCATCCAGTGTCCATTGTCGATTTTTGCCGTCGGCACTGTGATTCGGTATTGCTTGTAAAGATCTAGATCGTCGAATCCAGCAAGGTGGAAGGCCGATATGGAGCCGGATAGGGCGGGTGCGGAGGGCGTGAGCTGTTTTGCCCAGCCGGTTGCAGCCAAGCGATCTCGCAGATAGGTCGCTAACTGACGACCTCTTTGCCGAATTCGATCTTTGCCAATCGCCTCTTGAAACTCAATCGCCTGGCCGACGGCGGCAAAACAGGCTTGGTCCCGGGTCCCCCAGTTTTCAATGCCCCACATAAATGGGCGATCATGGATCCGCAGAATGCCATCTGCTCCCCTTTGTGCGCCTGCTCGGCTGTATCCCCAACTTGCCACAACGTGATTGAGCTGTTCTTGCCCGGCCGGCGAAGCGTAAAAAAATCCAGTGCCTTTGGGCGCACATAGCCATTTGTGACAGTTGCCGCCGTAAAAGTCGCAGTCCAGATCCTGCAGATCCAGCGGGATCATGCCTGGGGCGTGTGCTCCATCTACTACAATCAGTGCTCCGCGATCGCGGGCTAGTTGGGCGAGGGCTTTGATGGGAGTAATCAGGCCCGTATTAGTGGTGATATGGCTGCATAAGATCAGCTTGGTGCGCTCGGTAAATTCGCGGTCAAAAGCGCGCAGGATGTCTTCGGGACATTTGGGAAGGATGGGGATTTGGGCGCGTTTTACTACCACGCCGCGGCGGCGTTCAGCCAGATGCAGGCAGTTGTCAATAGCACCGTACTCTTGGTTTGACGCGAGGATTTCGTCGCCTCGGTGCCAATCCAGTCCGTGTACTGCCATATTGATGGCCATAGTAACATTGGTAGCAAAGGCAATATCCTCTGCTGGTGCGTTGATAAAGGTGCCCAGACGAGCGCGAGCTTCATCTACAGCGCTGTAATATTTTCCTCGATGCCGGGTGGGGCTGCGTTCAACATCTTCTAGCACTTCCGTCATTTTCTCGAACACGGGCCTAGGCTGTGAGCCAAAGGAGCCGGTGTTGAGATAGATTTCGTCCGATGCGAGCATGTACTGCTTGCGAATTGACTGCCAGTAGGCTTCCTCTTCCGCCGAAGTTGGCCAGGCAGCGCAGATGTGCGTCAAGGGTTCCATTTATTTTCTCCAAGCGTCGAATGACAGCGATAATCCGTCAAATGCTACTCTGTAACCATGCGCTGCGGCATACTCGTCCAGTTCGTCATGCTCTAGGCATCCGGATTTGTCGCCTGTCGCCCCCATGGCCGATCCCGCGCCGGTCCACAATATCGCCTCACCGTAGCAGATAACGCAAAGCGACAGACGCGCTAGGGCGACGGATAGATCGCCGAGGCGTGGCGGCCCGCTTGGGAGCGAATCATCCGCTCGCGAAAACTCCTGTGTTATGTGCCGTAGCCCCTTGGGAGTTGCCAATCCGTGCTAAATCCGGTCTGCGTTAGTATTTCGATCCCTTTCTCGATGTGTAATCCAACGCCCGCGACCCCATGTGAATCGTCGCCTGGGACGCAAGGGACGCCAAGTTCCAGTGCCATTTCCAAGATAGATCTGGATACGTAAGGTTCGAATCCGCCCTTTTCAAAAGCCCTGAGATTGAAATCGAGGATTGACCCAAGGGCTTTGATCTGCTCGAGGTTCCGCTGGATTCTCTCTTTGATCTTGGGGGTCTCTATGCGCTGACGATAGTCCCTGTCGTGCATTCGAATGAGGTCAAAGTGACCGATTACCTCGGGTTCTAGTTCCTCTATGAGCTCGTATTGTTGGTCGAAATATTCACAGAATAGCGCGTCGATTCCCCCGGCCTCTTCTGCGGCTTGGGCATACCATTCTGGCGGACCATCAATACATATATCTCTTACGTGATGGACCGAGCCTACGATATAGTCAGGTTGAAATTGATTCCGAAGACTGGTGACGTGCGCTACATAGCCCGTGTAACTCTCTGTTTCGAATCCGACTAATATCTGAATAGAATCTCGATGTTCCCGCTGGAGCCGGCGTGCCACCGAGAAATATTCTGTGAATCGTTCCATCCTCGACTCAAGCGTCTGGCCCTCTTCGAGCTCGTAGGGAAAGAGGAAGTCGGCTGAGGCTGGGGGGATATGCTCGGTAATGCCCACCCATTTGAAACCCTTGTCAACGTAGGCGAGCACGACCTCCTCAAGTGTGGAGTCGTTTGCATCGCCGAATTCTTTGCTGTGTCCACCGTGTATGGATACACGTGCTGCCGTCACGTCCAGCGCTCCTCATTCTCTTTTATAGTATATTCTCTGTAGAAAGCGTACGATTTCACTATACAAATGCCATTAGACCTCAGAAGCCTTTTTAAGATTCGCGTCGGACTAGTTCAACGGGCCGTCGAGCGGTTCCTGGATCGGGCGTTTTCCGCGGGCGAGACGCCAGTACTACTAGGCTTTTGAGGCTCAAAAAACAATAAGAACAATCTTAAAAGGCGTCTCAGGAGAAACCTCCAGAAGTATCGGCTCATCGCGTCCAGCCGGTTCGGAGTTATAACGGTAAACAAACTGTGGTGAACGTCAATAATTAGTCGTCTCAGATGTCAGGCTGCTTAACGGCTGACCTTGTCCGGGGCAGAGGTCCGATCTCCGTGCTGCTGGAGAAGCCAGCCGCTGTCGCACCGCTCGACAAGCCCCGCTCTCGTCCTCAGTAGTGGAATATGGATGCCCGGGTCTGCCCGGTTTCCCGCCAGATGCCCTTGCCTAGAAACGAGCGAACGCATTTTATTATTTCTCGAGCCGCAGGCTTGCAGCGATCTTAGCAGGTTGCGCCATACTCAGAACATTTTTTATAGGAGGAACAAAATGACGACCAATCAGGACTGGTGGCCAAATCAGCTCAACCTGAAAGGGCTCCGCCAGAACTCTCCCTTGTCCGATCCGCTGGGCAAGGACTTCGACTATGCTGAGGCCGTTAAAGCCCTTGACGTCGATGCGCTGAAGGAGGATATCGAAGCGGTGATGACCACCTCGCAAGACTGGTGGCCAGCCGATTACGGCCACTACGGGCCGCTCTTCATCCGCATGACGTGGCACGCCGCCGGCACGTACCGCATCAGCGACGGCCGCGGCGGTGGCGGCTCCGGCCACCAACGCTTTGCCCCCCTCAATAGCTGGCCCGACAACGGAAATTTGGACAAGGCGCGTCGCTTGCTCTGGCCGGTCAAGCAGAAGTACGGCCGGAAGCTCTCTTGGGCCGATCTGCTCATCTTTGCCGGCAACTGCGCTCTGGAGTCGATGGGGTTTAAGACCTATGGTTTTGCCTTTGGACGCCCGGATGTCTGGGAGGCGGACGAGACGGACTGGGGAGCCGAGACGACGTGGCTCGACGATCAACGCCACGACGCCGATGGCGTGCTTCAAGGTCCCCTTGGCGCCGATCACATGGGCCTGATTTACGTGAACCCAGAGGGGCCGAACGGCAACCCGGACCCGTGCGCGGCAGCAAAGTACATTCGCCAGACCTTCAGGCTCATGGCGATGAATGACGAGGAGACGGTTGCGCTCATTGCCGGCGGCCACACCTTCGGCAAGGCCCACGGTGCCGGCCCCGAGGATCACGTCGGTGCCGAGCCGGAGGGCGCTAGCCTAGAGGAGCAGGGCTTAGGCTGGAAGAACAGCTATGGCAGCGGCAAAGGCAGCGATACGGTCACCAGCGGCTTGGAAGGTGCTTGGACTAATGACCCGGTGAAATGGGACAACAACTTCATGGAGAATCTGCACAACTACGAGTGGGAGCTGACGAAGAGTCCCGCTGGTAAATCGCAATACGCTCCCAAGAATGCCGCTGAAGTAGCCACCGTGCCGGACGCGCACGATCCGTCGAAGAAGCACGCCCCCATGATGCTGACCACGGACCTTTCACTGAGGATGGACCCGGACTACGCGCCGATTGCCCAGCGTTTCCTCGAAAATCCCGCCGACCTCGAAGACGCCTTTGCCAAAGCGTGGTTCAAGCTACTCCACCGCGACATGGGGCCTCTTAGTCGGTATATCGGCCCCTTGGTCCCCACAGAGCCGCAGTTGTGGCAAGACCCGGTCCCCGAGGTTGAGCACGAGTTGGTCGGGGAGCAGGACATCGCCGATCTCAAGGCCCAGGTCCTCGCCTCGGGATTGTCCATTTCCGAACTGGTCTCGACCGCTTGGGCGGCGGCGGCATCGTACCGCGGCACCGACAAACGCGGCGGCGCGAACGGGGCACGCATCCGCCTCGCCCCGCAAAAGGACTGGGCGGTAAACGACCCTGTCGCGCTCAGCGAGGTGCTACAGAAGCTGGAGCAGATCCAAGCGGATTTCAACAACTCGCAGGGCGGTGGGAAGCGGATCTCGCTCGCGGACCTGATCGTCTTGGCCGGGTGCGCCGGCGTCGAACAGGCTGCGGTGAACGCCGGCCAGGACGCGCACGTACCCTTTGCGCCGGGGCGCGCCGACGCGACGCAGGAGTGGACCGACGAGGAGTCGTTTGCCGTACTCGAACCCACCGCAGACGGGTTTCGCAACTACTGTCAGTCAGGGCGGGAAGGTAAGCCGGAGGAACTGCTAGTGGAACGGGCCTACATGCTGACGCTGACCGCGCCCGAGATGACGGTGCTCGTTGGCGGCATGCGCGTCTTGAATGCGAACACCGGGCAGTCTCCGCACGGAGTGTTCACCGACCGGCCAGAGGCGTTGACCAATGACTTCTTCGTCAACCTGCTCGACATGAACACCGAGTGGAGCGCGACCTCTACGGCTCAGGACGTATTCGAGGGACGCGATCGCCAAACCGGCGAGCGCAAGTGGACCGGCACGAGGGTGGATATGGTCTTCGGTTCAAACTCCGAGCTCCGCGCCCTCGCGGAAGTCTATGGAGCCGACGATGCGCAGGAGGTGTTCGTGCGCGACTTCGTGGCCGCGTGGAACAAGGTGATGAATCTCGACCGCTTTGATCTAGCGTAATCTCCTAGGGCACCGGCATTGCACTTGATCGGCCTGACCTGGCGAACTTGCCGGGGCCAAATTGGGTCGAGCCTTACGTGTTATGCCGGTGCCCGTGCGTTTGTCAGGGAAGGCAAGTCTCTACGCTATGCGATCGGTGGAGTGCTGGCCGCGCACACCTGCGGCCCGGGCTACAGATCGCACGCCCGCACGCGAGCAGACGATCCGTCGCCGTCCTCGTCCCAATCGCCAGCCAGTGTCGCACGCCCGCGCGCGAGCAGACGATCCGATTTAATTATCAGCACCTAATCTACGCTACAGATCGCACACGCCCACGCGAGCAGACCTCGGTAGCTGTTGTGAGGTTGCGATCTGGCCCGCCCCGATCGCGGACGGCGACTTTCTTCCTCTGCTCACGCCAGTTCAATGCCAATCCCTTTCAAGCAATCCACACTGTTTTGTATTCAAAAAAAGGCGCCAGACCCATCTCGCCGTAACGCCGACCTATGCCGCTCTGCTTAAAACCGCCCCAAGGGGTGCGATGGCTCAGCATACTGGCGCTGTTAATGGCGACAATCCCCACTTCCAAACGCCGCACAAAATAGCGTTGCCGCTCGGGATCTTGCGTCCAGAGTGAGACGAGCAGTCCGTAGTCCGTATCGTTTGCCAACGCCAACGCCTCGTCGTCGCTGGCAAACGTCAGCACCGAGACGACCGGGCCGAAAATTTCGTCGCGGCAAATCGGACTGGACTGATCGGCAAAGGCAAAGGCCGTAGGCTCAAAATAGCAGCCTTTGGCGTACTCGTCTCCCGCTGGCTGTGCGCCGCCAAACAGTAGAGACCCCTGTGCTTTGCCCCGCTCGACGTAGCGCGCCACGCGCTCTACTGCCGCTTGGTCGATCAACAGGCTGGGGCCGGCGGCCTGCGCCTTTTCTTTTAGCAGAGCGATAAATTCGTCGCGCCGCGATTCGTGCAGCAAAACCCGACTTATTGCCGAGCACGCCTGCCCGGGAAAAGCCGATCCCACAGTCGCTGTCGCCGCCGCTTCGAGGTCGGCGTCGGGCCGGACGATCTGCGCTGTTTTGTTGCCCAGATTTAGCTGTACTCGCTTGAGATCTTCGGCGGCCGCGGCCATGATCTTTTTACCCGTCGCCGTGCTGCCGGTGAAACTGATCAGCCGCGTAGCGGGATGCGCGACGAGCGCCTGACCCACTTCGGGCCCCTTGCCGCTGAGCGCGTTGACCACCCCGGCCGGGAAGCCGGCTTCGTGGAATGCCTGCATGGTCTTGATCGCCTGTGGTGCTTCTTGGTCGGGTGCTTTTAGCACGACCGTATTGCCGGCTACGAGGGCCGGTATGGCCGACAAAAGAGAGGCCAGCATCGGTCCGTTGAAGGGAGCAAAGATCGCAACGACGCCCAGCGGTTCCCGATATACGTAATTAGTGCCTTGGTCGCCGTGTTCAATAAGCGTCCCGGCCCCGTCGTCTAGTTTAGCCACGTAGTAGTCGATGACCCGCTCTACCAGCGGCGGGATGCCCACGCCCCCTTGGGGCTGGACCTTGGTGGCCGCTAGTTCGTCAGCCATGGCATAGAGCGCTTCTTTCAGCTTAGCGAATAAGGTGCGCTTGTGCTCGATGCCGCAGAACTTCCACTCGGCGTAAAATGCTTCGTGCGCGGCCGCCGCAGCCCGATCCACGTCGGCTCGACTGGCATCGGCGACTTCGGCGACTAACGCGCCATCTAGGGGGCTGTACAGGGAGTAGTAGCGTCCAGATGTTGGGGGGCACATTTGGCCTCCGATCAGCAAATCGCTTTTTTTGACACTCATGTCATCAAAACCTCCTGTTTGTATTAGAAGCGTTTTTAAAATTCTCGTCGGACTACTTCAACGGGCAGTCAAGCGGCTCCCGGGTCGGGCGTTTTCCGTGGGCGGGACTCCATTGCTACTAGGTTCTTTTTTGACGCAAAGGGCAATAAGAAGAATCTTAAAAAGGCTTCTAAGGTACGTCCCAAACCTGTCGTCAAGACGCTTTCTCCGGCAAGCACTGCGGGCAACAGGCCCATGCCGACCGCCTCGGACTGCTTTAGCTATCAGTGCGATTCCTTTCCTTTCTATTGAGTGATACGCTACTTTTTACCCCTTCACCGAGGAACTCATCTTGCCATCACCGCTAGCCCTACCCGAACATTACGACGCCCAAGCACATATGATAACTCATCAGGTGTGCGGGCACATCTTTCACTCCACCGTACCCTCGGCGGGACTAGCCGCTGAACTGATGGCCAGCCGCGCACCCGCCGCCATCGCCGAAGCCGCCGCCATCTTTCGCGCGGTGCTCGCCTGCCAAGAAGTGCGGAACACAGACCCGCACCGCGGCAATTTTCGCTGGGAGCGGGAAGACAAAGTCGTCGAAGATCTCAATGCCGTGCAGTTCGTGCTCTTTTACTGCATTCCCGTGCTGTGCAAAGCATCAGACGCCCTTCCCGCGGATTTGGTCGCCGCGATGCGCCGCGCCATCGCGTTGGGCCTGGAGGAAATCGCGCGCATTGACGTGGCCCCAGCCTATACCAACATCGTCCTCAAAGACATCACAAACTCCTGCCTCGGCGGCCAGTTGTTGGGCGATGATACCATCGGCCAGCGCGGCCGGGAAAAACTGGTGCGCTGGATGGCGCACGTGGACACCTATGGCCTGCCGGCCGAGTACAATAGCCCCAACTACGCTTCTGTTGCCGTGCGCGTGTTGGCCTGCTTGGCCGAACTGACAGAGGACGAACACACCCGCATCCGCGCCCGCACCATGCTCGCGCGCCTCGGCCTTTCTGCGGCGTTACACGTACACCCTAGCATCGGTTGCTGGGCCGGCCCCTTCAGCCGCGTCTATAGCCATGCCGTCTTCAACGCCAACGCCTTTAACGCTGATGACGTGCGCACGTGGTTGGATGGCGGGCAACTCCCCGCGTGGATCGGCGACCTGTTGCAGCGCCCTAACGTGCCGCAGCAGATAGACGAAACAGCGCACGGCGAAGAGCCCGTGGTGCTGAGTACCTATCACAGTCCCTCTTTCTGCTTGGGGGTAGCTTCCTGCGAACTGAAGACTCAGGAAGTCATCTTTATCGCCTTGCAGTCCAGCGTGTTTCACGCGCAGTACCGGCGCGCGGATGGCGCGCCCTGCGGCGTACTTTTTTCGCGCTACATACTCGACGACCAGTGGCTCAGCTTCCAGACGACACCGTCGCGTGCGCCCGGACAGGTCGTTCCCGAAGAAGGCCACTTCTACGGCGTACACGAGCGGGGTCGCGCCATCGGCCTCTACGCTCCGCGCGGGCTAGACGCTTGGACGCGGCGCACCAGTGCCAAAGCCGTGCTCGTGTGGACCGAGGTCGAGCGGGTTGATGAGATCTGGGTCGGCCAGCACGCCGTAGATTCGCTGCCGGCGGCAGTGCCCCAGGGCGAGGTGGTCGTCGTCGGCAGCGGTGCCCTGTGGACGGCTGTTCTGCCGCTCGAACGGACCGATCTGGGCGGCGGTGCCCCCATCCGCTTGGTCGAACTGGACGGTCATTTGGCCCTGGCGATGTACAACTACACGGGACCGGCCAAGACTTTCTGGGAAATGGCCAAGCCCGGCTCCTTTTACCAAGGCCAGCCCCGCTGTGGCTTCTATGCCGAACTGGCCGAGCGCACCGCCTACGTCAGCGGTGCCGATTTTGCCGCCGAGGTAGCGCGCGGCACACTCATCGACGAGGCGGCCCCGTCCGCCACCTATACCGCAGGTAGCGAGCGCCCGCTCCGCGTGGAGTACGCCCGCGACGACCGCGTACTCGGCATTGAAGTCGATTTGTATGAGTGGTCGCTAAAGCGGCGTTGGACGCAAGACGGCTCCTTGGGCTGGCCCATGCACGAGTCGCCCTACGTCCGCCAGAGCACTTCTGGACAGGTTTCCATCGGCGACGCCACGCTCACCTGCGATAAGGGGCCGGTATGGCTCTGCGCTTGCCCGGGGGGCAAAAGGTATGTTGCCGCCTATAGCGGAAGCGGGATGACCTCGTTGAGGTTGGAGGTGCCCGGCGATGTCGTCGAGCTAGCTGAAATGGGTGCGGGCACGGTGGTTTGGGACGAGGGCCAAGTAGAAATAGAAGCCATATTGCCTTGATTCGGCGCCCGCTTTGCAAACAGGACTGGACCTGCCGTAGGCTAGAGGTCGCGTCTTTACTTGGCCCGCCGCTGCTTTGCCAACCACGCCCACAGGTCGGGATCGCTGTAGGCGTTTTGCCACGCCTCCACGTGGCCCCCTTCAGGATACACGGTAAAGAGGACGTCGCTCCCGGCCGCCTTGAGCGCATCGACCATCGCCTGCGATTGTTGCAACGGCACGGCCTCGTCTTTCGCGCCGTGGAAAACCCAGGTCGGCACCCCTTTCATTAAGGGTGCTTTTTCTGGATCGCCCCCCCCGCATATGGGAACGACGGCCGCGAACCGCTCGGGATAGGTACAGGCAAGTCCCCACGTCGCATATCCCCCCATACTCAAGCCGGTCACGTAGATCCTAGCCGTATCAATGCGATGGGTCTCAACGATCTCGTTTAGGAGATCGTGCAGCGCGTCCACGGACCACCACGCATCCTTTGGACACTGCGGCGAGACGACCACGAAGGGAAAATCCCTCCCCTGCGCTATCATTTTCGGCGGACCGTGGGCTTTCACTAGCTGGAGGTCGTCTCCACGCTCGCCTGCTCCGTGCAAGAACAAGAGCAACGGCCATTGTTCTTCGCTGCTGTCATAAGCAGGTGGCAAATACAGCAAATACTTCATCTCAATGGTACGCACCAGACTCTGTGCAACTTGTCTTTCCGCGGACTGGGCATGGACGCTCCCCACCAGACCGCACAACAAAGCCAAAAGGCTGAGACTGCGCTTTATCATCCTCGAGCTCCTTTCCAAATTAAGCGACTCCACTCGCAACTGTTTATTGAACTCCAATACGCAATTTCTTGAACTAACAACAATTGTGCCGTGAACGCGAAATGTGTTGTTACACAATGAGGACCTGACGAGAGTATTGCTGAAAAAAGACCTAGGTTGCTAGAGCAGTTGATTCGGTAATTAAGAGTGTCGGTATGGTGCTCTCTCGGCATTTCGCGGTCGCTTCTAAAACGGGAGCAAGCGGTTCAGAAACCTCCTCAAGTTGGAATCCACTGGCGGACAAAGTATTGAGGTACGTTGATAGGGTGCGGTGGTGGCTGCCAAGCGTGCCGCACATCCCGTTCCCACCTGAGAACCACTTGCCTTCAAGGCCGTACCGCGTAACGCGCAATGCCTTGAAATTCCCTTCGTCGTCGAGATCTTCCGGTGGATTCTCTGCATTGAATGGGGTGAAAAAGCACGGGTGAAGAATCGAGAAGACGAACTTGCCACCGGCGACCAGCACCCGACGGACACTCGAAAATGTTGCCGTTAGGTCCGGTATATCCATCAGGGCCATGTTACAAATCACAGCATCCATGCTGGCGTCGGATATCTGATTCATTGATTGGGCATCGTCTAGAACATATGTGATGCCGAGCTGATTTGAATGCTCCCTGGCGTACCGCAATAGAATCCGGGAGGTGTCAATGCCCGTAACGAATGCCCCGCGACTTGCAAGGATACGAGACAGATACCCTTCACCACACCCCAAGTCACAAACGTTGGTCCCTTGGACATCGCCTAGCATAGCCAGCATGATTTCTATCGGCGGCTGGATCTGTGTATCCCGGTCGGGCGCGTTCTTGTCGAGCCAGTTGACATAGAAATCGCCGGCCTTGTCGTATTCAGATTCTATTAACTCACTTTCGCGTGTCATTATCATCTCACTTCTGCTTGGAGCGATAGGGCACGTGGCTCAGGGTTGGGTGGGCAGCCGGGCGCGGACTCACGATGCCTCTTTGTGTGCAAGGGCAATCAGCCGCTTTGAACTGCTCCCATAGGCACTGCCTTCCAAATCTCCATATAGTTTCGTAGTACTAAACCCAGCTTGCAAGAGACGATCCTTCAGTTCTTGGCCAGAGTACAATGTGTGGTGAAACTTGAACGATCGCACCTGATCATCCCGGATCAGGTGCCACTCGTTTCGAATCCTTGTCCAATCATCGAATATCTCTCGACGTTGAACGAGCAATGTTCCATCGGGATGCGCCTCCGAGAAGGTCGCAGCAAATACCTTGGCCAACCACTCTTTACCCATCAGATCCATTACGAGGATTCCCCCAGGTTTGAGGCTCTCGTAAGTATTGCTGAGCACTCGCAGATCCTCGTCCTTGTCATCGAAATAGCCAAAGGACGTAAACATGTTGAGCACCAAGTCGTACGATGCAGATCGCACAAAGCGACGCATGTCAGCCTGCACAAACGCAATGTCTAATTTCTGATCGCTTGCTCGCGCCCTAGCTTTTTGCAGTAGAAACGCTGTAGAATCAACGCCCGTTACGGAAAACCCTCGCTCCGCTAGGACCGTGGAATGTCGGCCGGGGCCGCAACATAGATCGAGGATATGTGTCCCACTGAACTCTACTAGCGAAAGAATCTTGTCGACCTCCTCCTCGGCAGATTCAAAGCACTTTTCTGGGAACATATAGGGATACATTTCCGTCCAGAAGTCTTCGTTTTCAAACCATTCGGACATAGGACTCCATTTTCTTATTTTAAGGAATCAGTTTCTTCACCGTATTCCCAATCAATCGCCTCTAGTCGGCGTAGAGCCGTTGGACACCTGTGCGCTCCACGGCCCTCGGGGGCGGCCACGGCGACTAAATCTACTTGCTCCAAGTTCCGGTAAACGGTGTCCAGCCCGTAGCCACCAGCACCCGTGCGCCCGATGACTCCGGCTTTGTAGCACTTGCTCACAATTCGCACTCCGCGTCACTTAGTTCCACTGAACTGCGAACTGAGCGGCTCTTTCCCAAAAAATTGACATGCACTTCAAATTCCACGACCCCCCCTTTGCTGTCAAGCCGCCCGTCCATTGCCGCCCAGACAAAAGTCTATTATGCTATGTAGCCCACCGGCGACAAGCGTCGATCCGCAGAGGCATGGATGCTCGGGAATATGACATGGAAATTGTGAGGTATCCAGACCGCCGCATTGAGGTGCTCGACGAGCGCTTCGCCCAGTACAAGTTGGCCAATGCCGCCCTTGAAATGCTCTGGACCGGAGGCCGCTGGCTCGAAGGCCCGGCGTGGTTTGGCGACGGCCGCTATCTGCTGTTCAGCGACATCCCCAACAACCGCATTCTCAAGTGGGAAGAAGCAACCGGGAATGTCTCGGTCTTTCGCAAGCCATCGAACAACACCAACGGCAACACGCGCGATCGCCAAGGGCGATTGTTGTCGTGCGAGCACGACGCGCGTCGAGTCACGCGGACGGAATACGACGGTTCAATTACGGTGTTGATGGACCAGTTCGAGGGCAAGCCGTTGAACGCCCCCAACGACATCGTGGTGAAGTCGGATGGATCGATCTGGTTCACAGACCCTGGGTACGGCATTCTGCTGGACTACGAGGGGCATCGGGATGCGTTTGAGAATGCCGCTAATGTGTACCGTCTCGACCCGGACACCGGGGAAGCGACGGTGGTGACCGGAGACTTCCAGCGGCCAAACGGCCTCTGCTTCAGCCCGGATGAGTCGCTGCTCTACATCGTCGATACCGGTCGCTCCGATGGCCCCGCATACCCCACCCACATCCGCGTTTTCGATGTCCACGGCGACCGCCTCACAAACGGGCGCGTGTTCGCGGACATGGAGCCTGGCTCATCAGACGGGGTCCGCACCGATGTGGATGGCAACTTGTGGTCGGGGGCTTGTTGGGGCGGCGAGGGGTACGATGGCGTGCATTGTTTTGCGCCCGACGGCACCTTGATCGGCAAGATTCACCTGCCAGCACCCTGCGCTAATCTCTGCTTTGGCGGCGAGAAAAAGAACCGGCTGTTTATAACCTGTTCGCAGTCGCTGTTTTCGGTGTACGTCGAGACGAACGGTGCGCAGAAACCGTAGTAGTCCACCGCCGAAGCGAGTGAGGAAAGAAGCAGTCGCCTGAGCTTGCTCCATCAGGTGCCGCGCTCTAACTTGGCCCGAGTATGCGACAACCCTTTCCAAGGGCCGGCTCACAAAGGAGACTAATAACAATGCAGAATATGGCAGATAAACTGGACCAGTTGGAGCGCGACGGCTACGTCTTAATCGAAGGGGCCTTGAGTCCCCAAGAGACGGAATTGGTGCGGCAGCGGGTAGCCCACGCGCGCGAAATGGGTTGGGAGGAGGGCTTGAACGCCGTGGGCAATATGTGGTTTGATTCGCTCTTGGACCGCGAGCCTGAAACCTTCGCCCCCTTGGTGTGCCATCCGAGTGTGCGCCCTTATCTGGAGGGCATGATGGGCAAGCAATGCCAGCTACGCAGCCTGCGGGCGCACATCAATCCGGGGCCTTACCTACAGGAGTGGCACATGGATTTCTACGGCTATTGGGAGGAAAAGCGCCAAGTTGAGCAACACCGCTTGGCGGCCCAGCCCGTAGGGATCAATGCGACCTATTACCTACAGGACAACGGGCCGGGCGATGGCCACCTCAAATACGTCGAAAACGGCCATTTGCGAGAGCCGCCCCATCTCTACCCCATGGACCGCCCCAAGTTCGAGGCTTGGTGCGAGGCCCAGCCGCACGTCGTCCTCTATCCCAAAGCGGGCGACTGCGTCGTCTTTTTGAGCCACATACCGCATCAGGGGGCCAAGGAGCGCGACGACATGGAGCGCAGCAATGTAGTGTGTCACTACCAGATGACGCCGATGTACGAAGGCATTTGGCACGTGTCGCGGCCTAGGGGGTACAACGGCACCTTTCCCTTTGCCTAGCACCCAACCATATCGACGAAATAGCGATGGATGCTCAAATCGCTGGTTAGTTCGGGATGGAACGAGGCGACGAGCACTTGGCCTTGGCGCGCCGCGACCACATCGTCGCCGCAGGTCGCCAGTGCTGTGACCGCGTCGCCCAGCCGCGCGATGCGGGGGGCGCGGATAAAAATCATCGGCAGCGCTCGCGGCTGCTCATCCGCCGCCCAAACGCCCGTCCCCTCGAAGCTATCGACTTGGCGGCCATAGCTGTTGCGCTCGACGTCGATGTCGATCAGGCCGAGGGACTTCTGCGGCGGGCTGGAGACGCCTTTGGCCAACAGGATCATGCCGGCGCAGGTGCCAAAAATGGGGTTGCCGGCCGCGGCGAAGTCCCGCAGTGGTACCCAGAAATCCCAAGAGTCCATCAGCTTAATTAGCGTCGTGCTTTCGCCGCCGGGGAAAATCAGTCCGTCGATGGCGGACAACTGCTCCGGCTTTTTGACCACGTGGGATTCGACGGCCAAGGCGTCGAGCATTTTGCCGTGGGCCGCGTAGTCGCCCTGTAATCCCAAAATTCCAATCATATCACAAGAGTACCCCGTCCCTGACCAAGCAGAGACGGGGCACTTCCGCAGGCGTCTGGGCGGCGTCCTACCAGCCGCGAGTTTGCAGTTTGTCCTTCTCTTCGAGGGTGTCGATGTTGATGCCGACCATGGCCTCGCCGAGGTTTTCGGAGACGCGGATCAGCACCTCTGGATCGCCGTAGTGGGTGGTGGCTTCGACGATGGCTTTGGCGCGATTGGCCGGATCGCCGGACTTAAAGATCCCGGAGCCGACGAAAATGGCCTCTGCGCCGAGTTGCATCATCAGCGAGGCATCGGCTGGCGTGGCGACGCCGCCGGCGGCAAAATTGGGCACCGGCAGCTTGCCGTGCTCGGCGACCCAGCGCACCAGTTCATACGGTGCGCCCAAGTCTTTGGCCGCGGTCATTAGCTGCTCGGGACGCAGGATCGTCAGCCGGCGGATCTCGTCGGTAACTGAGCGCATGTGGCGCACGGCCTCGACGATGTTGCCCGAGCCTGCCTCGCCCTTGGTGCGGATCATGGCCGCGCCCTCGCCAATCCGCCGCAGGGCCTCACCGAGGTTGCGACAGCCGCAGACAAAAGGGACTTCAAAAGCTAATTTATCGACGTGGTAGTGCTCGTCGGCCGGGGTTAGAACTTCGCTTTCGTCGATGTAGTCGATCCCGAGGGCTTGAAGCATCTGGGCTTCGGCGAAGTGGCCAATGCGGCATTTGGCCATGACCGGAATGGAGGTGGCTTCCATGATCTGGCGCAACTTCTCAATGCTCGACATGCGCGACACCCCGCCTTCCGCGCGGATGTCGGCGGGCACTCTTTCGAGTGCCATGACCGAAGCGGCCCCGGCGTCTTCGGCGATCTTGGCTTGATCGGCCGTGACGACGTCCATGATGACCCCGCCCTTGAGCATTTCGGCGAGGCCGGTCTTGAGGCGCAGGGTGCCAGTCTGGCCGTTTTGTCCATTTGTGTGTAGCTCGCTCATAGCGCGATTCTCCTTTAGAGCAGTTGCCTAAAAATATATTCCAAAACAGGCTCTCTCGCAATTTTTGTCGCGGGCAAAATTAGGCCCCGCGCAGGCTCTGCCAATAGGTGCGGCAGAGGTCGCGGGCAAAGAGGAAAAGGGCGGCTAAGGTCGCGCCGACGCCGAGGGTCGCACCAGCGCCGAGGGCGGCGAGCGGGGGCCGAGGCAGCAGAGGGCGGGCCAGCAGGAGAACGGCAAAGACGAAGACGACCACCAAAGCGGGGCGGCTGAGCGCGGCGAAATAGGCTGTAAAAGGCAGGTCAATCAAGCGGTTGACGAGATACTGTGCAAGCAGCAAGAACAGCAGGGCGGCCGCGGCCATGACGCTGGCCACGCCTTCGACGCCGCGTGGCAGGCCATACAAGTACAGGGCCGGGATCAGCACTCCCATGCTAAAGAGCGACCAATAGAAAGACCAGTTGGTCTTGCCTTTGGCCATGAAAATCGAGCCGACTAAGGTGCTGGCGACTTTCAAAAGCGTGGCAACGGCCAACAGACGCAGCACCCTCCACATCGGCTCCGTGTTGACCAAGGCGGCGATCTCTGGCGCAAAGACGAATAGGCCCGCGAGGACTGGACCTAGCGCTAGCATCAAGCCCTGTACCGAGGACAAATAGCCACGTCGCAGGAGCGCGTTGTCGCCCGCGATGGTCGAAAAGGTCGGGAAGGAGACGCGCTGAATAGTCGTGGCCAGCCGGGTCAGAGGCTGCAAGGTCAAGCGCTCGGCCAAGCTGTAATAGGCTTGGGCCGTGGCCCCCAGCGGTACGAAGATGAAGAAATAAGCGATCTTAGTGTTGAGCAGGGCCACTACGCGCGAACCCGTGAGATGTAGCGCAAAGCCAAGAATCTGGCGCAGTGCTTGGGGGCGAAAGCGCAGGCGCGGAAGCCAGCGGGCCGAGTACGCGAGGCTGCTGAAAAGACCTACTTCGCGCACGACCGAGCCGAGGACTGGGATCAAGACGCCCCATTCAGGTCGCCAGAAAAGCAGGAGCGTCACGGCAAGGCCGAAGGTCAGCACCGAAACGAGTTCGGAAAGGGCTACGGCGCGGAAGTCGAGGCCGCGTTGCAGTCTGGCCCGCAACAAGCCCGCCAGTGAGGCGCAGGGAATCGCCAGGCACAACGTGCGCAGGACGCGGCCAAAGGTGTGCGGGTCTTCGCCCCCCAAAAAAGGAACCAGCCAAGAGGCGGCCGCAACGACCGCGGCGGTGAGCAGCAGTCCCCAGCTCAAACAAGCCCAGAAGGCCGTGTCGAAGTGCTCTTCCCTCGCGTTTGGTAGCTGGACTAAAGCCGCGCCCAGCCCTAGGTCTCCGACCAGCGATAGGAGCATCACGAGGGCGAGTGCCCACTCAAAATGGCCCAGTTTTTCCAGCGGCAAGAGCTGGTAGAGTGCCAGCATGACGCCGAGCTGGATAACGGAAGTGCTGCCATTCCAGAGAAAACCGCGCAGGGCGTTTGTGGCGAGGGAGAGCGAGGTGTTCACATCACGACGCCTCGACGCATGCTTTGGCGATGCGGCCCTGTTTGCCGAAGACATTGACCGCCCGTGCTTCGAGTAGGTTTTCGCCCGCGGCGAGCGTCCACTCAAAGCGGGCTTCGCGCTCCTCGCGCCACGGGCCGCCGTCCCGACGCACCAAGAAGTGCGAGAAGTTGGGTGCGGTGTGCTCTAGATCGACTTGCAGCGTACGCGCCTTTTCCGCCACTTGGAGGTAGAGCCGCGTCTGGTTGACCGACCAGTAGAAGTCTCCGATGCGCGTGGTCTGCAAGGAGTATTCGGCGTAGCGCGGGTCGACGTCGTCGGACCACCACAGATAGCCGTCCCAGTGGTACTGCCCGGCGCCGTGGCGCAGCTCGGCTGGCTCGGCGTAGATCAGATGCGTGTTGCGCAGCGGAATGCCGAAGCGGCAAAAGACGTCGATGTAGCTGGACATGGGCTCGACGACCTTTTGCGGCAGCTTGTTGGCCGTGATTTTTTTGCGCCGCTCGTCGGCCGCGGCCTCGTGTAGTTCCAAAGCGTTGATGGGTACGCCGTCGATTTCGTAGGTAGCGTCAAATTCGCGGGTCGGCCCAGCGTCTTCGAGGATCCACTTTTGCAACTCCTCGCACCAGACCTCGGCCAAGCAGTGGTGATCGACGATGACCGAGCGGGCCACCCACCCGAGCGAAGAGGCGCAGCCGGCGAACACCGCTCCGTAGTGGGTACACATGCCGAAGCCCCAGTCTCCTTTAGTGGTGTCGAGGATTTCTAGGGGATTCCAGGAAGGGCAATGGGGATATTTGTCGGATTGCCAGCCCAGCCATTGGCTGTGGACCCAGTCGCGCAACAGGGCTAGCTGTTCGAGTTCGGTTTTGCCCGCGGCGATCACTTCGTCGAGGCGGTACTGTTTGCGCAGCCGCTCTTGGTGCGGATGCAGCCCCAGATAGGCAAAGGGGTACGAGCTGTACACGAGCTCGGGCTGGTCGAACTCGGCCCGCTTGAAGGGGGCGAGGCTTTGGGCGTCCTCCTCTAGGTCGGCTTCGAGGGTGACGGCTTGGAGCGTCGGGGTTTTGTTGGCCGCGTCGGTTTCGAGGATGGCGCGCCACTGCACAAAGCGCCCGGGCCACTGCAAGGCGGTGCCTCGCTCCCAAGCGGTCCAGGTGCGCGGGTCAAAGGAAGGCGTCGAGCCGCTGCGTAGTTCAAAGTGTATTTGGGTGCCCGACGGCTGGCGCGTCCGCGCTTTCAGGTGCAGGCGGCGAATGCCCATTCGCGGCGCGATGCGACCGCGGCCGTCTCCGTCGGCGAGATCGACGACCGACGAGCAGAGCGTCCCTTGGGGCGGATGTCCCTTGACGCGCAGCCGCACGAGATATTCGCCTTCAATAGCGCGGGCTTCGCCCAAGGTGCCTTGATGCCAAGTCTTGCCGCCGTCAAAGCTGCGGCTCGAACGGCTTGCGGGCGCGTCGGCCAGACCGCCGGGGAAGGGATCGATGTGCAACACGCCGCTGTGCGAGAACGCGAATTCGTTGGTGCCGTCTTTGAGGTATTTGGCGGCGATTTTTTTGCGGTCCCAACCGCCGGTGAGCATGCGCTCGCGGTTTTGGCGATGGGTGAGGACATGGCCATTGACTTGGATCCGCATGGGCTTGTCGGCGGTGGATTGGTCGGCGTTGACGTAAAAGAGCAGTTCGGCTCCTTTGGTTTTGGCCGAAGGGATGTCGAATTCGACTTTTGCACAGAGAGCGGGCGTGAGTTCCTCGCAGATGTCGCCGTCAACGCCCATTTCATTGGTGATCATATAGGTGGGGGCGAGGCGGGCGGCGCGGGTGGTTTGGGCGTCGATGAAGCGGTCGCGGCGATGGTCGCGGAAGTCGGCGATGGTGATGCGTTTCATGGTAGGCTCCTGAGTGGGGGACTAGGCGGGGAATGTAGGGCGTGATATGGGGTGGGGCAAACGGCAGGAGGTTGGTTGGTTCTGTTGGGCCAGAGTTTGACATATCGTCTTGAAGTTCGTAAAGTATAGCTCACAGCGGCGAGGATACAACCCCCGCGGCTTGCGGCACTCTTAGTCGGATTAACAGGACATGGGATCAGCTTCGATAATTAAAAAAATACTGTCGCCGGGAGCGGTGCTTGATGCGGTGGCGGTGCCTTGTTCTACGCTTGAGATAACGCCGAGTCTTTATTATTGTAAATCGTTAAAAAACAATGATTTACCCCCCCCCCCCCCATTTCTTGGGCATTAAGCTCTAGCATTCTATTCTTAATAGTTCCCCTTCCTAAGCAGAAGCGGGAAGCGGAATTGCTCTGCCCGGCCGCGTCGGCAAGGATTCGTCTTTCTCAGCGGTGGGAGCAAGTTCTCGAAGGCCAATTTTCGGTCGTGGTACGTTTTGAAATCTCAAATCGGCTTCCTCGGAATCCAACAACGCCAACCTCACATAAGGAGATGTGGAAATGCACCGAACGTATCGTATCTTTGAGTGTCGTCTTGTTTGCGGAACGCTTCGCAGCCGACGCCTGCGCTTTGTACCAATGATTCCCATTATTTTCGCGTTAATCGGCCTCTTGCTCTCGTCGCTGGCGGTGGCCCATGCGTCGTCCTCGATAGCTGATAGTGTGCATTTCTGTTTGCCGTTTGATTACGAGCAGTGGCGGCGCGATCATCCCCGCCCGGCTGGTAAGGCGAGTCAAGCTCTCAACAGGGGCGAACCGCGCACGGTGCGGATGATCTATTTCCTACCGAATGACCGGCCGTATCGCCCCGCAGCGGTCGATACGCTGAAAATGAGGATGCGCCGAGTGCAGAACTTTTTTGCCAATCAGATGTCCGCGCATGGATATGGGCCTCAAAGTTTCCTCTTTGAAAAAGATACTGCGGGCGAACCGCTGGTGCATCGCGTGGATGGAAAACATCCAGCTAGCCATTATAAAACTTATCTTAGCTCGTTAGAGGAGATAGCCTCAGTCTTTGATATCGATATGAGTAATTATTTAGTCATCCTTGATTACGGTGATGATAGAGGTGGAGGCGTAGCCTATTCATATTCAGGTTTGGCTTTCGTTTCTTATTCATCGTCAATCAAAACATATGCCCACGAGTTAGGGCATCTCTTCGGCCTAGCACATGATTTTCGTGACGATGACTACGTGATGTCGTATGGATACATGCCAGATACGGAGTTTGATACCACTCAATTGTTGTCTTTTTGCAGTGCCCAATCTTTGATTGTCAATCCCTATTTTAATCGCCAAAACCCTATTCAATATGGGTATAGGTATGGTACAAGTAGATCCTCAGCAGAAGGAGTCACACCGTTGACTTCGTCGCCTATCAACACAGAAGGTGCAACAAGTATTTCTGTCAGAGCCAGACTCCGTGATCCAGATGGCTTACATCATGCGATACTGCTTACCGAAGGTGTATATGGGCAGGAGGTCATATCATGTCAAGGGCTAGATGGCCAAACAACCACTGTCGTTGAATTTGATCATGATGGAGTTATTCCGTCTATACCAGAGTCAGACTTTACATCTTCCAGGTCGCAAATACTGCGAATAGTAACCCTTGATGTTTTAGGCGATTTCACTGGCTTAAATACTTTATATGAGGACTTTGAACTGATCAACAACAAGTACAAAGGACCGATTGTCGATTTTGAAACTCCTGATGGTGCTCCTATTGATGGTATGGCTTTTCTATCGAGGGAGAACTGGATCGGCTTTTTAGGTGGGACCGAGTTGTGGAACTTATTAACAGGCCGCTTTATAAATAGCTTACCCATCTCGGAGCCTGTTGGAGATATGGTGGCCTTTTCTGCCGATACAAAAAGTGTGGCTTTAGAGTCCTCTGACGGTTCTATTGAAGTGTGGGACATAAGAGACGGGAGTTACCTTGTGTCCATTGTGTCCATTAGGACTTCACATAAGAACACGCGTAATCGCCCTCCTTATGTCTCTGCTTTAGCCCTTTCTCCTGATGGCAAGCTGCTAGCGTCCGGTGGCTGGTACGATTCTGACGTACATATATGGAATACAACAACAGGCGACCATGTCTCTACCGTTTTCACGGGTCCGGATTACGGCCGTGTAGTATCTCTAGTTTTTTCTCCTGACGGCAAACTGTTGGCATCATTGATAAACGTAAGCTACCACAAAAGCGTGATTAAGGTGTGGGATACAGCCTCGCAGAAGAATATTGCCACGATCTTAGAACCACATAAATTAGTAAGTCGTTATTGGGGGGGGTCCTCTCATTTGTCTTTTTCTCCCGACGGCAAGCTATTGGCGTCGGCGGGAGGGTTACCTAGGTATTGGTCAAATTTCCTCGATCCCACTCTACAAACCTCGGAGGTCAAGTTGTGGGATGTGGCCACAGGAAAGAATGTTATTAGCCTTCCAGGCAGTGATCCTCTTATATTTTCTCCTGATGGCAAGTTCCTAGCATCAGCATCGGAAAGGTGGATCATCCGGAGACGTATTTCACGCGATAAGATCGCCGGAGGCGGAACGGTTAAGTTATGGAATGTTAATACCATGAAACTTGTCAACAGTTTTCCTGTTTCTTCTACGGTAAAAGAAATTTATGGGTTGAAATTTTCTTCCGAAAATGAGGTTTTGGCGGTACGAGGATATGGTACATACATGAGAAGTAGAGGAGTGGCACAGTTATGGGATCTGTCTGAGTGGACGGGGCCTGCCGAGCCGAAGACCACCCCCGTCGAGCAGTCTATGCCCCATACCTTGACGAAAGTCTCCGGCGATGGTCAAGCAGGCCGCGTCGGTGCTGCGTTGTCCAACCCATTCGTCGTTTCCGTGTTAGATCAAAACGGCGCAGCTTTTGCCGGGGCGGTCGTAACTTTTTCGATTGCCGCTGGCGGAGGGCTGCTGTCTTCCACCACCGTTACCACCGATGCCAGCGGTCGAGCCAGCAGCACACTGACGCTGGGCAACGAGCCGGGTACGAACACGGTGGAAGCCACCGTCGCAGGACTGAGGACAGTGACTTTTACCGCTACGGCCACCGAGCAAACGGCCCATACCTTGACGAAGGTCTCCGGCGATAGTCAAGCAGGCCCAGCGAGCACCCAACTGGCTGCGCCGTTTGTGGTTTCGGTGTTGGATCAAGATGGGTCCCCCTTACCGGACATAGACGCAACTTTCTCGATTGCCGCTGGTGGAGGAATGCTGTCTTCCACCACTGATGCCAACCCTTGTATTTTCACAGTTTCTACGTCGTCCATCACCGCCACTACCGATACCAACGGCCGCGCTACGGCCCGGCTGACGCTGGGTAGCGAGCCGGGTACGAATACGGTGGAAGTCACCGTCTCGGAGTTGGAGCCGGTGACCTTTACCGCTACGGCCGCCGAGCAAGCCATGCCTCATAGACTGACAAAGGTCTGTGGCGATGGTCAAGAAGGCACGGCGAGCACCCAACTGGCCACGCCTTTTATGGTTTTAGTGTCGGATGAGGATGGTGCAGTGATAGCTGGGGTGGACGTGTCGTTTACGGTCACTGCTGGCGGGGGGAGGCTGTCTTCCGCCACGGCCACTACCAATGCCAACGGTCGAGCCCGAAGCACACTGACGCTGGGCAGCGAGCCGGGGACGAACACGGTGGAAGCTACCGTCGCAGGGTTGGAGCCGGTGACCTTTACCGCCACCGGGCAAGAGGATCCCTTAGCCACTTTGTTCGACCTTTTTGGCAGCGGCAAGCGGGCGGCCCTGCCCGACAGCCCGCAGTTGGCGCAGAACGCGCCCAATCCATTCAACAGCCAGACGATTCTTTCCTATTTCTTGCCGGAGCCGGGTTTGATCCGTCTAGAAGTATTCGCCTTGACCGGGCAACGGGTGGCGGTCTTGTCGCACGGGCCGCAGCAGGCGGGCTATCACCGGCTCCATTGGGAGGGGCGGGACGCGGCGGGTCGCCCGGTAGCTAGCGGCGTTTATCTGTATCGGCTGGTGACGGACGAGACGGTCTTGACGCGCAAGCTCATCCTGCTGCGGTAGCCAGATTCCGCATGCTGCTAAAACATCGGCAAGGAGAATAAGGAGACTACACTATGGAAGTGATCCGAGGCAGCGATAACGTATTTGAGGATCTTGGTTTTGGGCCGGAAGAAGCGGCGAGCCTAAAAGTCCGGGCGGATTTGATGATCAACCTGAAAAAGTACATCGAAACTAGAGAGCGAATACGGCGTTTGAGGCCGCAAAAGATCAGGGAGCGTAAGTGAGGTAATCACTCAGCTTTCTCAATAGACGTTTGTGCCGTTCGGCTGAAATGGAACCCACAGTGCCAAGCACACTATGACGCGGTAACACCGCGAGAAAGCCAAGTCGAATCAGAGATATTGATCGCAGACCACTCGACTTGAAATCTTCGTCGATAAAAGAAATGGTTTCGTCAAAGTCCTCGACGTGCTGATGTAACTGTGTGCTTACACCGCAAACGAGCAAATCGCGATAGGGCGGCATTTCCCGTAGGAAAATGGCAGGTCTGTTCTTTATTTGTCCATCGGCCTGAGGCATTTTTCATAGCCGGGATTCACCTCTTTGAGCAACTCCGCTGAATACTCAGGTTCGTTCTCTCCGTAGGCGTCTCTTAGTCTTTGAGCGGATAAATGCAACCAAGCTGCATACTCGCTGTCAGATTCTCGTCCTGGTAGAATCGTGACAATCAGTTTCGCATTTGGTTCTAGGTCAAACGGCTCATCCAAGCAAATGCGTTTCCTTATCATGGGCATAGTCAATTCCTCCTTAGCCTAGAAAATAGGAAATTCCTGCTGGATATCGCAGGTGAAATGCTCAAAACTCGACCGCTTCTAGGGGGCGTCGCGCCCAAACTCAGGCGAGCAGGGCCTCGACGTATTCTCGTGCGGCAATAGCCGCCGAAAGCGGCTCGTCCCAATCGACCTCTTCAAGCTCGACGACGAGCGGGCCGTCGTAACCGCTATCCGCTAACAGTCCGAACAACTCGGCAAAGGGCAACTCGCCTTCGCCGAAGGGCACGGGCTTTGCGCCCCGCTGGTCGCGCAGGTGGACGAGACCGATGCGCCCAGCGAATGCTTCGGCAAAGGGCATGATTGGTTCGCCGACCGAGAGCAGGTGCCCGGTATCTAAGAGTACGCGCGCCCGCTCGGACAGCTCGGGCATCACCGCTTGGTAGTCGGCGAGTCCTTGCAGGCGATTGCCTTGGTGGTTGCCCAAGTTGAGGGCGATGTCGGGAATGTTGTCGAGGAGCGTGTTGACGCCTTCGATGAGGTCGGCGAGTGCCGCGTCCGTGCGAGCACCGCCCTTCGCGTTTAGGGCTTTGACGCCGAGGGCGCGGCCTAAGTGGATGTCCCATTCGAGCTGGCGCAGGTTGTAGGCGAGATTGCGCTCGTCGGAATCGGCTTTGCGCCCGGTGAGATTGCGGATGTTGAAGCTGGAAAGCGCGAGACCGGCGTCCGCAATGGCGGTGCGGACCATGGGCACGGACCAGTCGCGGTGGACGGGAGTGCTCTCGGTGTAAGCGCGGAAGAGCTCGAGGCGGGAAAAGCCGGCCGCTTTGGCGAGGTCGAGTACTGCGGGCAAGAGCAGGGCTGGGCAGAGAGTTGGGCTGAAGACGAGGTGCATTAGCTAATCCCCTCCCAATGCGCCCACTGATCGTCGCAGGTCTCAAAGCGAATATCGTTGGTGTCTTTGCGCGAGAAGCGGCCGATGAGGGCCATGCGGATACTGCGATTGACGTTTTTGGAACCCGTGTGAAAGAGCTGGCCGTGCCAGAAGATGGCATCGCCCGCTTTGCCGACAAATTCGCGCCCTTGGGGAAAAGCTCCCGCGGAAAACACGTCGCTGGAAACGCCGCCCTGCACCGACAGCAACGAGTGCGTCTTGAAGTACTCGTACGCCACGTGGTGGCTGCCGGGCCAATAGGTGAAGCAGCCGCCCTGCGAGCTGATGTCCTCGACGTAGATCGTGACGTTGATGGTCATGTAGCCGACCGTGCCTTCGGGTACGCCGTTGGTTGGGGTGTAGTAGCCGTCGAGGTGGCCGCGTGTCGGCAGGGACCAAGTCTTGTCTTTGGATGGATAAACCAACGCGGGGCCGGCACTGCCGAGATTGAGCTGGCCTGCGCCAACCATTTCCTCCATCATCGCAAACAGCGGCGACTCGTGGACGGTGGCGTGGATGGCCGGGTGATGGCCGGGCGCAGGTGTGCGCGGCCCGGCTTCGACCCAGGTTGCAGGATCGTCGCGGTCGGCCTCGATGCCAGCCCAAAGGGCGTCCTGAGCCGCTTGAATTTGCGCTGGCGTGAGGACGCCGCGCACGATGAGACAACCCTTTTCCTTAAAGGAACGCTTGTCGGCGGAGGTGAGATGAGGCATGGCAAAACCTTCCAATGCGGTGGTCGAGCGCGAGGCACGCCGCGTACAAAAAAATGGTGCTCCCACGGAGACTCGAACTCCGGTTACAGGGTTGAAAACCCTGGGTCCTAACCGCTAGACGATGGGAGCACGCAAAGCAAAAAATATAGAAATGACCCCGCGTATTGGCAAGCCAGCCCGCGGCATTTTGCTAGGCGAAGTCGTCGAGCGCGGGTGTGCGGAGGTTATGGCCGGTGGCTTGCTCAAAGGCGCGGGCGAGGCGCAGCAGCCGCGCTTCGTCGTGGGCGTGGCCGATGAGCTGTAAGCCGATGGGCAAGCCGTCGCGCGTGAATCCGCAGGGCAGGGAAACGGCGCACAGGCCGAGGATATTGACGGCGATGGTGTTGCGCAGGCAGAGGCCATTGATGGGGAAGTAGACGTCGTCGCGGTCGATCTCGTCGAGCACCGGGGCGGCAAAAGGGGTGGTCGGGGTGATGAGGAAATCGACGTTTTCGAGGGCCGTGCGGGCTTTGCTGCGCAGCTCGTCGCGTATTCTGAGTTGCTGGAGGAAGTCTGCGGCGCGGACATCGCGGCCGTCGAGTATGCGTGCCGAGACAACCGGGTCGAACTGATCGAGGTGCGCTGCGAGGTTGCGCCGGTGATAGAGATAGGCTTCGACGGCCGTGGTGCTAGGCCCGCTGCGCCATTCGACTAGATCGTCGAGCACCTCGAGCGATATTTCATCGACATAGACCCCGAGGTCGGCGAAGACGCTCGCCGCAGCGCGCACGGCCGCTTCGACCTCGGCATCGACCTCGGCCCAGAAATACTCGCGTGGGAAGCACAGCCGGAGGCCGGCGACCTCTCCTTCCAAGCGGTCCACCAGCGAATCATCAGGCAGGGTATCCGCCATGGCTTGGCACAACAGGGCGCAGTCTTGCGCCGTGCGGCACAAAGGCCCGATGCTGTCGAGGGTGGGGTCGAGGGGCAAGACGCCGGTGTTGGAGAGCAAGCCAAAGGTGGGCTTGAGGCCGGTGAGGCCGCAAAAGGACGCGGGAATCCGCACCGAGCCGCCGGTGTCCGAGCCGAGGGCGGCCGGTGCCAGCCCCGCCGCCACGGCCACGCCCGAGCCCGAGGACGATCCGCCCGGCAGGCGGTGGGTTGCGGGATCCCAGGGGTTGACCGGGGTGCCGTAGTGGTGGTTGACGCCCGTGCCGCCAAAAGCGAATTCCACGAGATGCGTCTTGCCCAAGAGCACGGCCCCCGCGGCAAACAGGCGGCGGGCAATCGCGGCGTCGGCTGTGGCGACGTTATCGCGCAGCAGGATCGAGCCGCCGGTGGTCGGCAGGCCCGCGACATCCACGAGGTCTTTAAAGGCGAGAGGAATGCCGTGCAAGGGGCCGAGGTAGGTGCCGGCCGCAATTTGCGCTTCGGCGGCGCGGGCTTGGGCGCGCGCCCGTGCAGACGGTACGGCGAGATAGGCGTTGAGTGCCGGATCGTATTGCTCAATGCGCTCTAGATACAGATCGGTGAGTTCGAGCGGAGAGAGTTCGCGGCGGCGGATCAAGGTGGCGAGTTTGGCGATGGGAGCAAATGCTAGGGCGTCATCCATAGCGTTAATCCAATAGGGAAAATCCAGTGTAGCCGCGGCGGTCTTCCGCGCCTTCGATGCCGCCTTGGGGAAAGTACTCTCGCCAGCGTCGGCTGACCTTTTGCGCCGTTGCTTCGTCCGTTACCAGCTCGGCTGGATAGCCGGGTTTCATGCGGCAATCCAAGACGATGGGCGGCGTATAGCAAGGATGGTGACGACGGAGCTGGACGGCCGCGGCATAGGTGTCGGCCGCCGGCTCAAAGCGGGTAAAGGTACTCCAAAGGAAGGTGACGTTCCGCGCGGCCGCGCTGGCGTCGTCAACCAAAAATACCAGTGGCCAAGCTGCGACGGCTCGGTCTTCGGCGAGGTGTTGGGCGTAGCCGGGATCTTCCGCGTACGACGGGCCTTGCACGGCGAGGGCACCGGGGCAGTACACCGCGATGGCTTGGACTCCACCGGGCAGGTCGCCGCTGAATTCTCCGGGCAATTCGCCGACCGGATCGCCCACGCCTATGAGGATTCCTTTGCTGCCTTGGTTTACGGCCGGGCCTGTGTAGTCGAGGGTATCCATGGCGAGGTTGGCGATGACGAAAAGGTCGGTTGCGAGCTGCGCCCGCGCTAGGGCATACGCGAGCACCTGCCGGAAGTCGCCCAAGTCCAAGGGGCGATCTATTACGACCAAGAACTTGGTGAGGTTGAGCTGGCCGCCGTCCTCGCCCAAGATGCGAAAGGCAAACTTCATGGCCTCGCGTGGGTAGCGCTCCTCGACGACGATGGCCGCTAGCGAATGATAGCCGGTCTCGCCGTAGCTCCACATGGCCTTGATCGCGGGCATTACCAGCTTGCTCAAGGGCCGCATGAGCTGCTGGATGTAGGTGCCGAGGAACATGTCTTCCTGCGGGGGCTTGCCTACTACAGTGGCTGGGAAGATGGCGTCTTTGCGGTGGTAGAGGTGCTTGGCGCGGAGCACCGGATAGTCGTGTTGCAGCGAGTAATAACCGTAGTGATCGCCGAAAGGCCCTTCGGGCTTGCGCACGTGCGGCGGCACCACGCCTTCAATAGCGAATTCGGCTTCGGCGATCAGGGGCAGCGTGGTGCCTCGTACGCGGCGCAGGCGCTCCCCCTGCAACAGGGAGGCCAAGATCAGTTCGGGCAAATCCTCGGGCAGCGGCGCGATCGCCGCGAGCATCAGCGCTGGAGGCCCACCCACGAAGATGACTAGCGGCAGGTTTTCGCCTCGCTGCTCGGCCACGTGATAGTGAAAGCCGCCGCCTTTCTGGATTTGCCAGTGGACGCCGAGGGTCTGGGAGTCGTGGCGCTGGATGCGGTACATGCCGAGGTTGTGATGCCCGGTGTCCGGGTGTTCGGTATAGACCAGCGGCAAGGTGATGAAGTGTCCGCCGTCCTCGGGCCACGTTTTGAGCAGGGGTAGGCGTGCGAGGTCGGTCGGCGACTGTACGCACTCGCCGACCGGACCTTTGCCGACGGTCTTCAACCCGACCTTGAGCGCGGCGGGGATCAGGTTTTTGTGCGGCCAGAGCTTGCCCGGCGAGAGCGAGGGCAGGTCTTGGGCCAGTTGCACTAGCTGTTGGATAAACCGCTCTGGCCTCGGGCCAAAGGCCAGCTCGACGCGCCGGGCCGTGCCAAAGAGGTTGGTGACGCAGGGAAAGTCCGCCCCTTCGACGTGCGTGAAGAGCAGGGCCGGACCAGCCGCGGCGAGGACGCGGCGGTGGATCTCGGCGATTTCGAGTTCAGCGGAAACCGGCGCGTCAACAGTGACGAGCTCGCCTTCGCGGCGCAGCAGAGCGAGAAATTGGCGCAGGTTGTGCATGGGTGGCCTAGGGCGGCAGGTGGAAGGTCGGGTTGGTCTTGAATATATTAAAGGCGGCGTTCTACAACATCCCCATTCCCGAGAGGTTTTCCATGACAAAGAAAAACGACGAATTCGCGGCGCGCTCCCGGCTGGAATGCAGCGGCGGTAGCGGCGTCCTGTACCGCATTCAAACGTTAGAAGAAGACGGCGTGGCCGAGGTGAGCCGACTGCCCTATTCGATCAAAATTCTGCTAGAGGCCGCACTCAGGCAGTGCGACGGATTTGAGATTACCCGCGAGGATGTCGAGCGCATTGCGCGCTGGAGCCCCGAGACCGCGGGCAAGGAAGAGATTCCCTTTAAGCCAGCGCGGGTGGTGATGCAGGATTTTACCGGTGTGCCCGCGGTGGTCGATTTGGCCGTGATGCGCGACGCCGTGGCCGATTTGGGCGGCGACCCAGAGAAGGTCAATCCCCTGATTCCGGTCGACTTGGTCATCGATCACTCGGTGCAGGTCGATTACTACGGCATCCGCGAGGCACTGGCCATGAACGCCGCGCGCGAATTCGAACGCAACCGCGAGCGCTACGAGTTTTTGCGCTGGGGGCAGGAGTCGTTCGACAATTTTCGCGTGGTGCCACCGGCTACCGGCATCGTGCATCAGGTCAATTTGGAATACTTGGCGCAGGTGGTGCAGGAGCAGGATGGCGAGTTCTATCCCGACAGCTTGGTGGGCACGGACAGCCACACGACCATGATCAACGGCCTCGGCGTCCTCGGCTGGGGCGTGGGCGGCATTGAGGCCGAGGCCGTGATGCTGGGGCAGCCGATCTACATGCTTTTGCCCGAAGTGGTCGGCGTCAAACTGACGGGTGCCTTGCCGGCTGGAACGACAGCGACCGACTTGGTGCTGACCGTGGTGCAGATGCTCCGGGCGCATGGCGTGGTGGGCAAATTCGTCGAGTTTTACGGCCCAGGCTTGAGCGAGCTGAGCTTGGCCGACCGGGCGACCCTCGCCAACATGGCCCCGGAATACGGGGCGACGATGGGCATTTTCCCGGTTGACGAGGAGACGCTGGCGTACTTGGCGCTCACCGGCCGCAAGAAGGCGGTGGTCGAGCGCGTCCGCGCGTACATGGAAGCGCAGGGCATGTTTTATCACGCCGCAACCCCTGATCCCATCTTCAGCGAGCACTTGACGCTTGATATGGCGGCGGTCGAGCCGAGCTTGGCCGGCCCGACGCGGCCACAGGATCGGGTCGCGCTCAAGGACGTGCCGAGTGCCTTCGCAGACTCGCTAACGGACCGCTTTGAGGTGGCGGATAGCGGCAAAAAGGTCGCCGTTGATTTGGGCGAGCAGGGTGCGGTTGAGTTGGGCCACGGTGCCGTGCTCATCGCCGCCATCACCTCCTGCACGAATACCAGCAATCCGAGCGCAATGGTGGGGGCGGGGCTGTTGGCGCACAACGCGGCCGAGCGGGGCCTCTCGGTCCCAGCCTACGTCAAGACCAGCTTGGCACCGGGCAGCCGGGTCGTCTCGCGCTACCTCGACGCGGCTGGCCTCACCGAGAGCCTAGAGGCCCTCGGTTTCCACACGGTGGGGTACGGTTGCACGACCTGCATTGGCAACTCGGGTCCTCTGCCCGAAGAAATCGCCTTGGCCGTAGCCGACAACGATTTGGTGGTGTGTAGTGTGCTCAGCGGCAACCGCAATTTCGAGGGCCGGGTCCACGCGATGACGAGGGCCAATTTTCTCGCCTCGCCGCCGTTAGTCGTGGCCTACGCGCTCGCGGGCCGGGCGACGATTGACTTTGAGCGCGATCCGCTGGGCCGCGACCCCGCCGGCCGCGAGGTGTTCCTGCGCGACATCTGGCCCTCGCAGGATCAGGTCCGCGACGCGATTGCCCGCTCGCTGACGCCGAAGATGTTCGAGGAAGAATACGGCAATGCGTTCCGCCAGAACGAGACTTGGAACGCCATTCCCGTGCCCGAAGGCAAGCGCTACGCTTGGGCCGCTGAGAGCACGTACATCCGCAAGCCGAATTTCTTCGACGGCCTCACCAAACAGGTCCAGCCGATCCAGCCGATCCAAGGCGCGTGCGTCTTGGCCAAGCTCGGCGACAGCGTGACGACCGACCACATCTCGCCGGCTGGTTCCATTGCCGTGGGTAGCCCGGGGGGCGAGTACCTCGCCAGTCGCGGCGTTGAGCGCAAGGATTGGAACAGCTATGGCTCTAGACGCGGCAACCACGAGGTGATGATGCGGGGCACGTTTGCCAATATCCGCATCCGCAACGAGTTGGTGCCCGGCGTTGAAGGGGGCTATACGCGCCACCTGCCTTCGGGTGAGCAGATGACCATCTACGACGCGGCGATGCGCTACATTGAAGAAGGTGTGCCTTCGATCATTATCGCGGGCAAGGAGTACGGATCGGGTTCGAGCCGCGACTGGGCTGCCAAAGGCCCCTTCCTGCAAGGTGTCAAGGCCGCAATCGCCGAGAGTTACGAGCGCATCCACCGCTCAAACTTGATTGGAATGGGCATTTTGCCGCTGCAATTTTCTCCCGGGGAAAACCGCCACGTGCTGGGGCTGACTGGCGAGGAGGTATTCGATATTGAGGGTCTCGACGACGACCTGCAGCCGGGGCAAGTGTTGGAGGTCGTGGCCAAGGGGGCTGCGGGCGAGCAGCGTTTTGCGGTGCGGTGCCGGATAGACACGCCTGTGGAAATTAACTACTACCGCAACGGGGGAATTTTACACGCAGTACTTAGGCGAATGGCCGAGTAGAGATGAGTGCTTGTGTTGTTAAAGATGTCGTGCGCACCGTACTACACGTTCCGTTCCACGAGCGCTGCGCCGACACCATGGAAATCTACGGGCCGGGTTGGTCCATCGTCGAGTTGATCGAAGTGGAGACCGAGGGCGGCGTGGTCGGCATTGGCGAGACGATTCAGGGATATACGTGGGGGCACTCGCACGAAGCGCAGTTTGCTCGCGTGCGCGGCCAGCACGTTTTCGAGTTGCTGTGGGACGATTCGCTGGGAGCCGGCTTGCAGATGGCGCTGTTCGACGCGGCCGGCAAGCACTTAGGCGTGCCCTGCCACCGGCTGATGGGGCCGCAGCACCGCGTCGCCTGCCCGGTTTCTTGGTGGGCGCAAAGTATGCCACCGGCAGCATGGGCGGCCGAGGCGCGTGTGGCCGAAGCGCATGGCTTTACCACCATGAAGGTCAAGGCGCGGCCTTGGTACGATATTGCGGCGCAGTTGCAGGCCGTGGATGAGGCCACTTCTCAGCACTTTAAGCTGGACGCCGACTTCAATACCATGTTGCTGGGCGTTGACCAAGCCGCCCCGCTCATCGCGCGCTTAGAGCGGGACAACGCCTGCCTCGCCATCGTCGAGTCGCCGATCCCGCAGGACGATGTGGAGGGCAACAAGCTCCTGCGGCACAAGATCCAATGCCCAATCGCCATGCACATGGGCCAGCCGCCGCCCCTGACGGCGATCCGCGCGGGCGTATGCGACGGGTTTGTCATCGGCGGTGGGGTACGCCGCGTCTTGAGCGATGGCTGTTTGGCTGCGCGGGCGCACATGCCGTTCTGGTTGCAGATGGTGGGGACCGGCCTGACGGCGACCTTTGCGGCGCACTTGGGGGCGGTGCTAAAGGAGGCGCGCTGGCCGGCGATCCCTTGCGTCAACATCTATTCGCACGTTTTGGTGCAGGAGTTCGCGGTGGAGGGCGGGCATCTGCGGGTGCCGGAAGCTCCGGGCTTGGGGGTCGAGTTGGACCGAGATGCCGTGGAGCGTCTGCGCGTTGAGCCGGACTTTGCAAAAGCACCGGTGCGCCAAATTCACGTCGTGCGCTGGCCGGATGGCCGGGAGTTGTGGGCTGCCGATGGCGGGTATCGAGGCGACTTTACCGCTGGAAAGATCACCGGATTTTTTCCGGGCATGGACCTCCAAGTGCGGCTCGACGACGGCAGCGAAGAATTTGATCGGGAGTACCGGGAGCGGTTCCCGGAGCGGGCGAAGAGACACTGAGACAATTCGACGAATGGACTACTGTGACGTCGATGGAGGCCTCAACTCGTGTATTGACGCAACCATATTTTGACTGAGCAGCTCGTTTCGGGCGAGCGGCTCAGTGCATCTCTTATATGAGACAGATCGTCTCGGGAAAGACTGCCTGCTTCCTTGATCTGCCGGAGTACCATGCGGTCAATTAATTTTTTTGCGGGTGCAATGCGGGCATCGTGGATAAAATGGGTGCGGTTCGTAGAAGGCAAGCAGATCGGCTCTATAATGACTACATCCTCACCCTCGTCGTCTTCATATAGCGGGTGCAACACTGCCACCAGTACCTCCTGAGCAAGAGAAGGATCGGTCAGAATTAAGAGCAGCCGAAAAGGCTGTGCGGTCATGCGAAGAATCGATCCAGCCTTCAACACTATGAAAGCCACTCGTCGAGTTGATTGCTCACCTTTACGCGCGCTACGACTTCCTGTATATAATCGTCCTCTTTTCCCAAGGCCGTGAGAATGTCCTCTAGGGGCAACGGCCGACTAGCCGGCCCCACAGGATCGGCACTGGGGTCTTGCCATTCGGGAAGATGATCGTGGGTATATTGGACCAATTCTTGCCAAGGCCAACTGCCAAAATGCGCTACCACCTCTTGAGCGATGCCGATCTCGTTTCCCGACATTGCCTCAATCGTCAGGGGCTCTTGTGCCAGTTCTATATGATAGGTCCCCTTTCGGCGGATATGGCTCTGCCAGATCGATTCACGCTCCGGCCACGGTGGCTCTCGAATAAGGTCATAGGTTCGGCTTAAAACGGGACCATGAGCCATCGACACATAGACATCGGTAGAAATCGGCCATCCTCGCTCGTTCAGTGCCGCGCGGTCAACCAAGTACATTAGCTTTATGAGCTTGATATACTCCATCGAACCGCCGGCCGCGCGCAACAACACAACGGCCAGTTCGGTGACCTTTCGGAGATTAAGGCGCAAGTTTTCCATAGGGCATCTTTAGGAAAAGGGTGTTCTAGTTAGGTACCAATAAACGAAAACCGTGTCAATTCTAAAAGACTGCCTCATGCGGTCAGCCCATTGGGCCGATGCGGATCAGGCCCAAATGGACGGAGCATGTGGGCTGCCGATGGCGGGTATCGAGGCGACTTTACCGCTGGGAAGATCACCGGATTTTTTCCGGGCATGGACCTCCAAGTGCGGCTCGACGACGGCAGCGAAGAATTTGATCGGGAGTACCGGGAGCGGTTCCCGGAGCGCGCTTAGGGCGTCACTTGAGCACGGCAACGGCCACGCCGAGGGCCGTTACGAGGATGCTGGTGCAGGCGATGAGCATGGCCATCAGCCGCGCATAGCGCGAATCGAGTTGTTTGGCTAAGTCGTCGATGCGCTCGCTCACCTCGGTACGCAGGGTGTCCATACGCTGATTCATCTCGGTGCGCAGGTCGTCGATGCGCCCGTTGGTCTGATCGATGCGCCCGTGTATTTGGCGCACGTCTTGACGCAAGTCCTGAATACCCTCGCGCAGGAAGCTCAGAGCGAGAGTAGATTCGGTCGGTTGGACGGGATTGGGCGATTGCTCGGCCATGGGAAGCTCCTCTTTGGGTAAATGTAAGCACTCCACCCTGTAAGCAAAAGACAGGCCATGCTTGTCTGCCGCCCGTAGCATTGTGTGTTGTACGCGCCGTACTGTTGCCTCATCGAAACGATGCTGTCCCCCAGCAGTAACAGTACCGCTCACTTGACCAAGGCGGCAATTTGCTTGAAATCGGCCGTCCCCGCTTTCTGTAGCAATTCAAACAGGCACATTTCCACCGCAGTGATCTGCACGCCAGCGGCCGCCATTTTTTGCAGTCCCAGTGCCTTGTTCTCGGCGGTGCGCGAGGAGACCGCGTCGGCGACGGCTTCGACGTGGTAACCGGAGTCCAGCAAGTCGCGGGCGGTCTGATAGACGCAGATGTGGCTTTCGATTCCGGCCAAGAGAACCTGGCGTCGGCCGCACTGGCGCAGTTGGGTTTGGAAAGCACGGAGGCCGCAAGCGCTGAAGCAGGTCTTAGCCAATGGCTTTTGGTCAGAAAGCAGATCGGCGACCTCGGGAATGGTGGGGCCAAGCCCTTTGGGATACTGCTCCAGCCAGAGAATGGGCAACGCTAGGACCTGTGCGCCGCGGACGAGAATCTGGAGTTGGCGGTAGAGTGCCTCGCGCTCGTGCATCCGCGCGGCCAGCTTGCCCTGAATGTCGATGAGGACGAGCGCGGTGTGGTCGCGGCTGAGCATTTAGATGTACCCGGTCGAGCCGTCCGGGCGCGTTGGGCTGGCGCGTTCCCAGTGGATGTATTCGTCGTCGCGGATGGCTTCTTCGTCGACTTCGACGCCTAGCCCCGGCCGGTCTGGCCGCAGTTCCAAATAGCCGTCTTTGGGCAGATAGGGTTCGTCAACCCAGTCGTTCCACTCGGACTCGGTCGGCAGGAGGTATTCGAGAATTTTGAAATTGGGTGCCGAGGTGCAGAAGTGCAGGTTGACCGCCGTGGCCAACGGCCCCATGGGGTTGTGCGGGGCGATGCTGATGTAGTGCGCTTCGGCAATGGCGTTGATCTTGCGCATTTCGAGCAAACCGCCGCAGACGCAGATGTCGGGTTGGATGATGTCGGCGCCTTGGTTGGCGATTAGGTTGAGGAACTCAAAGCGGGCGTAGAGGCTCTCGCCGGTGGCCAATGGCACCTGCATTTGCGCCTTGAGGCTGGCCCACGCCGGAATGTGCTCGGGGCGCAGCGGCTCTTCGTAGAAAAAGGGATCGTACGGCGCCAGGGCGTTGGCTAGCTGCAAGGCGCGAATCGGCTCGAAGATCTTGGCGTGCGGGTCGAAGGCGAATTCCCAGTCGTCCGGGCAGCTAACGCGCAATGCTTCAAAGTATTGGGTGGCCTCGGCGCAGACGCGGCCCCAGCGATGGGCGTCTGGGTCGAGCCGATAGGGGCTGGTTTTGAAGGCCGTGAAGCCATACTTCTCGTGCAGACGCCGGGCTTGGTCAGCGGCCTCTTGGCCGTCGCGACCGCCGATGGAGCGATAGACGCGCACCCGGTCGCGGGCGTGACCGCCCAAAAGCTGATAGACCGGGACGCCCGCGGCTTTGCCCGCGATGTCCCACAGCGCGTGGTCAATGCCGGAGATGGCAGACAGACCGATCCCGCCCGGTGGAAAGCGGAACTGCTGATGCAGCTTCATCATGATGAATTCGATCCGCCGCGGGTCGATGCCCTTGATGAGCTCAAAGCAATAATCGACCGTGGGGCCCACAGCTAGGTCCGGGCCGATGGAGTAGGTCTCGCCCCAGCCGGTGATGCCCTCGTCGGTCTCGACTTTGACCAAGACGCGCGGGCGGTTGCCGAAGCGGGCGACGATGGGAGTGATGGCGACGATTTGCACGATAGGTCTCGCTATTGGAAGAAGAGTGGATAAGGGGCGTTTTCGGCTTCGCGCTTGATCAGGCTCATCAGTTCCATTGTGTGGTAGTCGCCCCACATGGCGGCCTCGCCGCAGGGGATTTTGCGGCCTTGGGGCACGTAGTCCCAGCCATTGGGGCGGTGGTAGATTGCGTGGAGGGTGATGCCTTGGTGTTGGGGATCGACTGCGAGATACGGTTCCGCTAGCAGGGCGCGGGCCGTGGTGAAGGCCGCTGCGCGATAGCGCGCACCCCGCGCGGTGTCGCCTTTGGACCAATAGTAGTTGCCCAAGCGCAAGTATCCTTGGCCACAAATGGCGGCGGCCGAGCTGTCGAGCGGCTCGACGTCGTTGTACGGGTCGGAGGGCTGGTCGGTTATCGCGCCAAAAGAGGCGACGCCGGGGGCCCCGGTGTCCCAAAACGGTACGCCGTCGGCAAAGCTGTTGGCGATGTGGAATTCAGCGGTGGCTAGGGCGGCTTTTTCCATGGTTTGCACGAGGTCGGCCTTGGTCGCGAACGGCTCGATGGCGGCCTCGCTGAGGGCGGCGAAATACTCTAGCTGCTCGGCGTAGCCCAACAACACCCACGACAGCCCGCGCGTCCAAGTCGAGAACGGGGTGTAGCCCTGTTGGGTGCTGGGGCAGCGGTACTGGCCGTCGCGGGTGTTGAAGATGGATTCGTGGACTACGCGGCCGGGCGTGTCAAAAGCGTCGCGCCCCTCGCCGTAATAGACGTTGAAACGGGCGTTGGTCTGGGCGTGTTCGATCAAGCGGCCGAGCAGGCTGATGCGCTCGTCGCCCTCGCCCATCAGCGCGTGGCCTAGCTGGTGCGCCGTCCCCAAGATGCGCAGCGAGCGCATGGTGTCGGAAAAGAGCGAGTGCGAGCCGTTGAAGGAGTGGATAAAGCCCGTGCCGTACGCGGTCTCAGTCCAGCGCGCGGCCTGCACCGCGCCCGACAGCTTGATGGCCAACTCGTAGAAATCCAGTTCGCGCTGGTCGTGCGAAATGCGGCCTTCGAGCATCAGGCGCCGCAAGTTGCCATAGGTGGAGAGGTTGTTAAAGCCGTGATCGTGGACGCCGATGTGCGAGACGTGTGGTGCCATGTGCGCGATAGTGCGGTCGCGGCCGAGCGCGAGGAACTGCGCGTCGTCGGTCATATCGTACTGGAGTATAGCGCAGCCGTATTGGAAGCCTTGGGTCCATTCGGTCCAGCCTCGGGTGGTGTAACGCCCCTGCTGGGTGAAGACCGGGGTGCCGCGATCTGGGTCCCAAGTGCGGTCGAGATCGAGAATCTTGGCGCCAGTAAGGGCTAAAAAGTGCTGGATTGCCGGAAGAAGCTGTTGGGCGTTCAGGTCTTGGTCTGGTTTCACGAGGCGATTCCTTTGGCTTGGGCAGCGAGAAGATAGGAGCGGCGTAAAGGTGGGTCAATGCGGGTTGGTAGGGCGCGGGTCGCTTGCTTATTTTCCCTCGCCGCACCGCCGAGACCAAGGAGAAGTCCCGTGAGCATACCCGACGAAGGCATTGCCTTAAGAGTGGAAGAGACCGCGGGCATTGCCCGCCGAAGGTTTCCCCTGACAAGAGGCGTCCCCCTGCCCCAAGGTGCCGTAGTAGGCGTAGAAAACCTGTCTTTGCAGGACGCCCAAGGTCGAGATGTCCGAGGGCAACTACGGGTCTTGGGCCACTGGCCGGACGGCAGCGCAAAGTGGGTTTTGGTGGATTTTCAGGCCGATGTGGAAGCGGGGCAAGAGGCCGTGTACGTCTTGAGACATACGGACGAAAAAGCCGCGCCGAGCGTCCAAGGCGTGGAAATCACCGAGCGGGAAGATCGGTTTGAAGTGTGTACCGGCCCGCTGCGCTTTGGCATTGGCAAAAAGACATTCGCGCTTTTTGACGGAGTCGAACTAGGCGATCGAACCGAAGGATCGTTTGTCGCCGAGGCAGAAGTCGCCCCTCGGGGCGGCGGCGACGCTTGGGCCAAGATCTCCGAGTCTGATTTAGTCGGAGGAACGCAGCGGCGGATCTACGGAATGGGCGGCACCTGTCTGGCGTCAGCCGGGGAAGAGGAATACGCCGTCGAAATTGAGGAGGCTGGTCCCTTGCGGGCGGTGGTTTGCTGCCGAGGAGCCTACGAATCAACCGCGCCCATGCACCACTATGCCGGCTATCGCCCCCTGCGCTTTGCAACGCGGCTCTACGCTTATGCTGGCAAGGCGCAGGTGCGGGTGGTACACACGGTGATTGTCACCTGCAATCCGCGCGAGACCGAGGTGGAGGAACTGGGCTTGCGCGTCCCAATTTTGCCCGCAGGCAGTGGAACTTGGCGCGTTGGGGCTGAGCGGGTCATAGCGGGCGTTTGGCTCCCCGAGCGCTACGCCTTGCTGTCGCAGCGGCTGGACGATCACTTCTACTGGGAAGAATGCGAAGGCGTTGAACGCACTGTGCGGGCCGAGGGCGAGTGCGCCGCGGGCTGGATTTGCGCTGAGAACGGCCGCGTCGGCGTCGGCGTCGCGCTGCGCTACATGGCCGAGGAGTACCCCAAGGCCCTCGGTCTAGGCGCGCAAGGCATTGACGTCTTTTTTTGGCGCGATCCAGCGGGCCGGCGGCTTAGCTGCAAACGCTACGCCGAGGAGGTGGCTTGGCACGAGGGCGAAGGGATCTATGCCGACGGTACGGGCACGGCGAAGAGCAGCGAGTTTTTCGTCGATTTTTTTCGCGCAGGCCACTCGGCTGCCGAGCGATTGCCGGGGCTTTTGCACCCGCCCCAAGTGAGTGTCGCGCCGGGTTGGGTGGTGCAGAGTGGGGCGGTCGGCGGCTTGGCAACGGGCGCGGAGTTCCCGCGCTCGGACCGCATGTTGACGGGCTTTGTCGCCTGGATGGAAGGGCACATCGAGCGCTATCGCTGGAAGGGTTTTTTCGATTGGGGCGACGTGATGGCCACGTGGGAAGAGCGCGAGGGAGGCTGGCGTTTCAAGGGCCGCTGGGGTTGGTGCAACAGCGAATGGGATCCGCGCCACGCGGTGTGGTTGCAGTACTTGCGCACGGGCGCGGGGCGTTACTACGCGCTCGGCGAGGCCATGACGCGGCATTCGCTGGACGTAGATACTTGCCACTATCACCCGTTTCGGCCGTACATGGTCGGCGGCTGTTTCCGCCACAGCATGGACCACTTTGGCGACGAGCCGTGCGCTTCGCACACCTTTATCGACAACTGGGTGGATTACTACTACTTGAGCGGCGACGAGCGGGCGCGGGAGGTCTTGCGCGAGGCCGGCGAATTTTTCCTGCGCTACCGCTGGAGCGAAAACCCGCGCTACAGCTTCAGTTTGCGCTCCATTGCCAACGCGCTGCGGGGATTGCTTTACCTGTACGAGCTGACCGGCGAAGCGCGCTTTATGCGCCGCGCCGAAGAGGTGTACGACGCGGTGGTGCGCGGCCAAAACGAGGACGGCAGTTGGCACAAGCGCTTCCAAGTATCCACGGAGGCCAAGCTGCCCGACCAGGGACCGTACGGCATGGCGACCGAGGGCACCACTCTGGCGGTGGAAATGGGCGCGGCGGCTCGGTTTAGCGACGAAGAATTTCTCGCGTTGCAGGGGAGCTTTACTGCATTAAAACGGGTATTGCCCTACGAGGAGCAAAAAGGCTATCAGACGCACTATTTGCTGGTCGGGCTAGAGCGGCTGCACCGGATGACCGGGCGCGCGGATGTGGCCGAGGTTTTCGTGCGGGCCGTCGATTGGTTTTGCGGCGGCAAAGGCGTCTTCGACGACGAGTTTGCCCGGGCGCAAAGCTATCACGGTGTGCTCTGCGGCTCGCTGGCGTACGCTTGGCGACTGACCGGAGAAAAGGGCTATCTGGAGGTGGGGCGCGTGGTGCTGGCTGAATTGATGGACCAACAGGACTGGAGCGACCGCCCGGATTACCGCGGCGCGGTGGCCATGCACCCGACCGCGTTGAGTTTGGTGTTTTTTGGCGTGCCGTCGCTACTGGAGGCCCTTGCGGAAGCCGGCTTGGAAGAAGCGTCATGCTAAAACGATCTAAGGAGAAAGTACCATGCTAAAACGACCCAACATCATTCTCATTATGACCGATCAACAGCGCTTCGACACAATCGGTGCTTGGGGCTACGACTACGCGATTACGCCGGCGATGGACCGCTTGGCCGCAGAGGGGCTTTCGTTCCGCAATGCGTTTTGCCCGGGCGCGACCTGCATTGCCTCGCGGGCGGCGATCTTCACGGGCATGTATCCGCACAATACCGGCGTGTACAGCTTCGACCACTGGGCCAATCACCGCAATTGGGTGCAAGACCTCAACGACGCGGGGTATCACTGCGTCAACATTGGCAAGATGCACTTTGCTCCGCGCGATGTAGCTGGGGGCTTTCACGAACGGGTCGTGGTGGAGAATCCCACCAGCAAGAACCTCGACATGGGCGGGGCCGACGACGATTGGGGCCGCTATCTGCGGATTCACGGCTTGGCGCGGCCCAACGACCGCAACAAGACCGATCCCGATTGGCTACAAAAATATCAAGGCGTCCCTTGGCACTTGGAGGAGCGCTTTCACTCGGACGTTTTTATCGGCGACTCGGCCCTTACCTGGATCCGCGATTACAAGGGCCAACAGCCGTTTTTCTTGCAGGTGGGTTTTACCGGTCCGCACGAGCCATGGGACCCGCTGCCGAGGCATCTGGAGCAGTACGCGGGGCGTCCAATGCCGCCGTGCGCGATGCGCGAGGGCGAGTTAGCCGACAAGCCGCCCCAGCACGCGGCGCAGAGAAAGACGCACGCTGAGACCGAGCACGAGTCTGCGATCGACATGTACTCGCCCAGCGAAGAAGACATCGCCCACATGCGACGGCACTACTACGCTAAGATCACCACGGTGGATGAGAAGCTCGGCGAAGTGCTCGACGCGCTACAGGCGCGTGGCTTCTTGGACCATAGCTTGCTTCTCTTTTGCTCCGATCACGGCGAGCTGTTGGGCGATCACGGGCTGGCGTATAAGTGGCTGATGTACGATCCGATAGTACACGTGCCGCTGATTGTGCGCGACAGCCGTCGCACGCAAAAAGGCGGCGAGATCGGCGACTTGGTCTCGCTGATGGATTTGGGGCCGACGATGCTAGAAGCGGCTGGCGTGGAGGTGCCTAGCTACCTAGAGGGACGTTCGCTGCGGCCATACTTGGAAGGGGCCGCGGACTGCGTGCCGCGCGAGTGGGTGTTCTGCGAGGACAACTATCAGGTGATGATGCGCGGCCAGCGGCACAAAATGGTCTATTACATCGGCCAAGATCAGGGCGAGCTATACGATTTGGAGCAGGACCCGCACGAGTTGTGGAACCTCTGGGGCCGACCCGAGCATCGGGAACGGCAAAACGAGCTTACGGCCCGTTTGCTGCGCTGGCTCGCCGCGAGCACGTACTACAATGCCGGCTACCGCCGCCAGCGCAGCCGGCAGTACGCGATGCGTTGGCCGCGGCCGGACGACGCGTTTTTACACGGGGCACGAGCGCAGGCGGTGCCGCGATCGTTCGATCTTTGAGGCTGCAAACGCGGCGGTCGGTGCTTTAAAAAGGCTTCTCAGAAGCGTTTTTAAGATTCTCGTCGGACTCCTTCAACGGGCCGTCGAGAGGTCCTTGGATCGGGCGTTTTCCGAGCGGCTTTTTGGCGGGTTCAAAAAACAATAAGAATAATTTTAAAAAGGCTTCTCAGAAGCGTTTTTAGAATTCTCGTCGGACTCCTTCAACGGGCGGTCGAGCGGTTCCTCGATCGGGCGTTTTCCGAGGGCGAGACTCCATTACTACTAGGCTTTTTTGGGGTTCAAAAAACAATAAGAATAATCTTAAAAAGACTTCTAAGATTCGGCTGAGAAATTGGCGAGCAGATCAACAGCGGCGGTCTGGCCTATTTTGCCGGTGTTGATCGTCAGATCGTAGAGCAGCGGATCGTTCCAGTCGGCTCGGTGGTAGTTGTGTAGATAGCTCTGTCGCCATTGGTCGTGTTGCTCGATGAGCGTTCGCGCTTGCGCTCGGTCCGTATCGCGGGCCTGCATCAATCGCTCGATCCGCGTTTCGAGCGGGGCGATGACTTTGACGTGACAGGCATTGGGGTGATCGGCGAGGATGACTTGGCTGGCCCGGCCGACGATGACGACCCGGCCGCTTTGGCCGAAATCTTGCACGAGGGTCGTGATGAGTAGTTGGTACGTGCCGCGGTCGAGATACGTTGCTTCGTTGACATCGTGTTCGCGCATGTGGGGAAATTCAAGCCCAAACTCGGGCGCGTACGCGCCCGCCGATAAGGGAAAAGTCCCCGGGGCGACTTCGGGCACGAGCAATTTCTTGAGAAAGAACCTGAGCCGGCCCTCGCCCTTTTCGTCGTAGCGCTCAACCTCTTCGACCGAAGTATCGGTGATGCTGGCGATCTCCTCGACGAGGCGGCGGTCGATAAATTCGTAGTCCAGTTTGGCAGCCAACTGCTCGGCGATCCAGTCGCCAAAGCTGCCGAGCTGACGGGCAACCGTGATGACATTCATGGCGAGTCTCTTAGGTTGGAAGTGCTTAGATACCCGTTTGTACTCATTTGTAAAGAGTATAAAAGGCGGATATTTGCTGTGTCAACGCTTTTCCAGCCGGGCCAACTGCGGTCCCAAGCGGATGGAATGGGTTTTGACGAGGCAGTAGATGGGGTCGCCGACGCTGAGTTGCATTTCCTCAATGGCTTCTGGAGTCGTCTTGGCGGCCAGCCGCCGCCCGACATCCACGTAGATGAGCTGTTTCCCCCTCACATCGGCCATTGCGCTGATGGTCCCCTGCAACGCATTGCGCACGCTCAGCCCGGTGGGCCGCTGACGAGCGAGGACGATGTCGTCGGCGCGGATGCCAATGAAGAGACGGCTGCCGACGGGTTGCTCGCAGTAGGGAATTTTGAGCGGCTGACCGTGGCACAGGACTTGGCAGACGCCCCGCTCGGCGTCGCTCGCCGCGATTTCCACGTCGAGGACGTTTTCAAAGCCGTGCTCTTCGACCAGCGGTAGGACTTGGGGCTGGGTGGCGATGGCGAAAAAGTCGCCGTGCGCTACGACTTGGCCGCGGTCGAGAACGACGACTTGGCTGGTGAGTTCGAGGATTTCGGCGACCGAGTGGCTGACGTAGAGAATGGGGATCTGGAGGGCGTCGCGCACGTGGCACAAGTAGGGGATGATGCGGTTTTTGAGGCCCTGATCGAGCGAGGCCAATGGCTCGTCCATCAGCAGGAGGCGCGGGGAAGCAAGCAGGGCGCGGCCCAAGGCGACGCGCTGGCGCTCGCCGCCGGACAGGTGCCTCGGTCGGCGCTTGAGCAGGGGGCCGATTTCGAGCAAATCGACGATCTGATCCAAGGCAAAGCGCCGCGCTGCCGCTGGCAGCAGATCGCGACCGTAGCACAGGTTTTCCTCCGTGCTCAGATGCGGAAAGAGCAAGTCGTCTTGAAATACGCAACCAATGCGGCGGTGCTCGGGCGGCACGTCGATGCGCTGAGCCGAGGAAAAGAGGGTTTGGCCGTCCAAGGATACCTCGCCGACTTCCGGCCGCACTAGCCCGGCGACCACGTTGAGCAGCGAAGTCTTGCCCGCGCCCGACGGCCCGTAGATAGCGGTGACAGCGTGGGTACACTCGATATCGACGTCGAGGGTGAAGGGGCCTAGCTGGCGTTGTGCGCGGAGGCCGAGCATGGCTAACTCGAGCGCAGGCGACGGGCCGACCACTCGCTGGCCACGAGGGCCAGCAGCGAGAGGGCGACCGAGATCGCGATTAGCCCGACGACGCGGCTTTCTCCGTCCGGTTGGTTGAGGTGCGTGTAAATGGCCGAGGGAATGGTGCGGGTCTGCCCGGCGATGTTGGCGGCAAAGGTGATGGTCGCGCCGAATTCGCCCAAGGAGCGGGCAAAGCTCAGCAGCGAGCCGACCAGCAGACCGGGCGCGGCGAGGCGCAAGGTCACGGTCAGAAAGGCCCGCAGCGGACCCGCCCCAAGGGTGCGGGCGACCCGCTCTAGGCGCGGGTCCACGCTCTCAATGCCGAGGCGCACCGAGCGCAACATCAGGGGAAAGCCGACCACGGCCGAGGCCAGCACCGCGCCCTTCCAGTCGAAGGCCAACTGGAGGTCGAGCGCGGCGAGCACCGGGCCGAAGAGACCGCGGCGACCAAAGAGCAACAGGAGCAGATAACCCGTGACCACCGGCGGCAGGACCAGCGGCAAGTGGCAGAGGCCGTCGAGTGCGATCTTGAGCGGAAACTCCCGCCGGGCTAGCAGCCAGCCCAGCAACACGGCCGGCAACAGGCTCAGCAACACGCAGCAAAAAGCCACGCGCAGCGAGAGCAACAGGACTTGCACTTCCTCAGCGCTGAACACGTTGGTTGCCCAAAAAGCTGAAGCCGTGTTTGCGGAAAATATCGGCGGCCGTATCCGAGCCAAAAAACGCCAGCAGGCGGCGGGTTGGCGCACTGGCGCGGCCCTTGACGATGGCGGCTGGATAGACGATGGGATGGTGTAGTGAGTCCGGTACGGTGGCTAAGGTTGTTACGCGGTCGCTTTGGGTGGCGTCGGTGGCGTACACCAGCCCAGCGGCGCACTCTCCGCGCTCGACGTACACCAGGGCGGCGCGGACGTCGGGCGCGGGTGCGATGCGGCTTTTGAGCATCGGCCACCAGCCCAATCTCGCTAGGGCTTGGCGGGCGTACTGGCCGGCCGGGACGTGATCCGGGTCGCCGAGGGCCAAGCGGCCAGCGAAAGCACCGGCAAAGTCGAAGTCCCTGGCCCAGCGGATGGCGAAAGGCTCCTTCGCAGGTGCGATAACCACGAGGGCGTTGCCGAGGAGATCGACGCGGGTGTCCTGCTCGATGTGCTGGCGCACTTGGAGATAGTCCATCCACTCGGCATTGGCGGAAAGGTAAATGTCGGCTGGCGCACCGGCGGCAATTTGTTTGGCCAAGGTCGAAGAGCTGGCAACGGACAGGTGCATCCCTTCGTAGTGAGCGGTTAGCTCGGTGAGCGCAGAACTCAGGCTGGCGGCGGCGAACACGCTTTGGGCCGCGGCTAGCGCGGGGCAGAGCAAAAGCAGGGCGATGCTAAGTGTGCGCGGGGTCATGTTGCCAAAATTCGGCCAGCGATTGGGCGATGTGGGCTGGATTGCGGACGGAACGCACTGGGTGCCAGGAGGAGGGGAAAAGCTGGCGGTAGCGGCTTTGGGCAAAGCGGCGATCGACGAGGAGAATCGCCCCGCGGTCGCTCGCGGTGCGGATGACGCGGCCAGCGGCTTGCAACACGCGGTTCATGCCCGGATAAACGTAGGCGTACGCGAAGCCGGGAATCTCGCGCTCGTCGAAATAGCGGCGGATCAGATCGCGCTCCAAGCACAACTGCGGCAGCCCAACGCCGACGACCACGGCCCCGACCAGCCGCTCGCCGACTAAATCGATGCCCTCGCTGAAGACGCCGCCCATCACTGCGAAACCCACGGTGTGCCGTTCGGCGTCGAAGGCGGCCAGAAACGCCTCGCGTTGGCGGTCGGACATGCCGCTTTCTTGGACGAGCAGGTCGATGCCCGGGTGCGCCGCGGCAAAGCGCGTCGCCACCTCCTCCATGTATTTGTACGAAGGAAAAAAGGCGAGGTAATTGCCTAAGCGCTGGCTGACGAGGGCGGCGATGGACTCGGCGATGTCGTCGTAGCTTTGGCCGCGCTTTTTGTACGTCGTCTCAATGTGGTCGGCCAGCAGCAGGCGCAGGTGTTCGGGCGGGAAGGGCGAACCAAGGCTCAGCAAGGTATCCCCCTCCTCGCCGCCGAGCAGGTCGCGGAAGTACGGCAGCGGCGAGAGCGTAGCCGAGAAAAATACGGCCGCACAGCCGCGTTCTAGGGCTTGGCGGATATTGTGCGCTGGGTCGAGGCAGAAGAGCCGGAAGCAAATATCCCGCCCCTGTTTTTCGGTGTACGTGGTGTAGTGATCGTCGAAAAGCTCGCCGATGCGCTCAAAGCCCAACACCCGAAAGTAGCATTCGATCAATTCGTCCCAAAAGGGCCAGGCCGCACCCTGCTCTAGGACTTTCTCGGCGGCGCGGAGAACGTGGTGGACCCGGGCCATCAGATCCGTTGGCAATTGTGGGCTGACCCAACACGCGCTATCGCCTTCCTGCTCAACCTTCTTGCCGAGCTTGGCAAGGTAGCGATTGAGGGCGTCGAGCTGTTTGCCCAAGTCGGGATGCGTCTTGCCGACTAAGCGCTTGAGCCCGGCGATCTCGGACTTGCACAAGCTGGCCGAAAACATCTCGCGCGCCCGATCGACGAGATTGTGCGCCTCGTCAATCAAGAAAGCGTATTGCCCCTTGGCGTCTTGGAAAAAGCGCTTGAGGAAGGCGCGTGGATCGAAGACGTAGTTGTAATCGCAGATGATGACGTCGCACCACGGCGCGAGGTCGAGCGAGAGTTCAAAGGGGCAGACGGCGTGCTTTTGGGCGCATTCCTCGATGAGGGGTCGGGTGAAGGCGTCGCGCGTGAAGATGTCTTCGAGTGCGTCGTTGATGCGGTCGTAATAGCCGCGTGCGAACTCGCATTGATCGGGGTCGCAGGTGCTGCCGCCGTTGGGTTTGAAGCAGATCTTGTCGCGTGCCGTTAGCGTCAGGCTCTTGAGCTGTGCGCCGCCCCCGCGCAGGTCGTCAATGGCCTTTTCGGCGACCCGGCGTCCGCTAGTTTTGGCCGTAAGGTAGAAGATTTTTTCAGCATGGCCCAAGCCGAGCGCCTTGGCGGCTGGGAACAAGGTCGAGATGGTTTTGCCGATGCCGGTGGGTGCTTGGGCAAAAGCTCGACCGCGGCCGTCGATAGTGCGATAGGTGGCCGCGGCTAGGTCGCGCTGGCCGGGCCGGAACTCGGCGAAGGGAAATTTGAACTCCGCCAGCGCAGAATCGCGCTCGGCGCACCACTGTTGGTAAATGCGCGCCCAGTGCAGGTAACGCTCGATGAGGTCGGCGCAAAACGCCGCCAGTTCGTCGGACGCAAAGGTGCGACGGTCCGCGCGGTGCTCGTAGGTATCTAACTGAAGATAGGTTAGCTGGACGTCGATGGCGTCGAGGCCGCTTTGCTCGGCGACCATAAAGGCGTAGAGCTTGGCCTGTGCCCAATGCGCCGGGTTTTCAGGGACCGCGTCGAGGTCGGCCTCGGTGGTTTTTATTTCCTCGACGAGCACGGCGTCTTCTGCGATGAGCAGGCCGTCTAGACGACCGCTTATTTCGAGGGCGATTTCGTCGGTCTCGACGAGATACGAGATAGGGACTTCCGCCTGATAGTCGGCCGGGCGGGTGCGCTGGATCTGCTGGTGGCCGCGCGTACCTTCCACTAGGCGGTCGGGGCGAGCAAAGCCACCGGAAACCAGATCGCCAGAGCGCAGCACGAAGCCGACGAGTTCGCGCACTGAGGTTTTGAGTAGGCGCGGGGGCATGTCGTATAATATAGGGGTGCTATCGGGCACTTGCATTCGCACAGGAGACGATGATGAGTCAAGCCGCAATGTTGGGCGTCATTGGCGGGTCCGGGTTGTACCACATAGAAGGGGTTGAAACGGTTGCCGAGCACTGGTTGGACACGCCTTTTGGCGCCCCCTCGGACGCTGTCGTCGAGGCGCGCATTGGCGGGCGCACCGTGCTTTTCCTGCCGCGCCATGGCCGGGGACATCGGCTGCTGCCGAGCGAAGTACCCTCGCGTGCCAATATCCACGCATTCAAGCAGTTAGGGGTGAACCACGTTTTGGCCATCAGCGCCTGCGGCATCATGCAGGAAGCGATCCGGCCTGGGGATCTGATCGTACCCGACCAGATTTTCGATCGCACCCGCGGGCAACGCCCAGCGACGTTTTTCGGCGACGGGATCGCCGGCCATGTGATGTTTGCCGATCCGTTCTGCGAGGAGTTGCGGGGCGTGGTCATTGCTGCGGCTCAGGCGGCGGATGCCAACGTCCACGCGCGCGGCACGTACCTCTGCATGGAGGGGCCGGCCTTTTCCACGCGCGCTGAGTCGCATTTCTACCGCAACGCCGTGGGCGCGGCTGTGATCGGCATGACCGCTCTGCCCGAGGCCAAGCTGGCGCGCGAGGCAGAAATGTGTTACGCGCTGCTGGCGATGGGCACGGACTACGACTGCTGGCACGAGGAGGAAGAAGACGTGAGCATCGAGCGCGTGCTAGCGGTGCTACGGGCCAACAGTGCCTTGGCTGTGCAGATCGTCGCCGAGGTTGCCACGCGCCTGCCGTGCAAATCCACTTGTTCTTGTTTGCGCGCGGCCGAAAACGCCATCATCACCGACCCGGCGGTGATTCCTCCAGAGGCGAAGGAGCGGCTTCGTGCGCTTTACGGAAAGTACCTAGATTGATGAATAGCGGTCGTCGGTCGGGTGCTGGCTAGCGGGCGGGGCGATTGTCAGCTACAGGCTGGGCGAGAAACGGCCGAGACTTGGCCCGCCGCGATGAATGAAAAGTGTTGTCGTCAAGTTGTTGTGAAAGATGACGACGCACAGTCCAATGCGCGAAATGGGAACCAATGCCTACATCGACGACGACTTCGCCCATTCTCTTGACGGGCGCGACCGGCTACATCGGCGGGCGGCTGTTGCGCGTGTTGCAAAACGAGGGACATCGGGTGCGCTGTATAACTCGGCGTCCCGAGGCACTCCAATTTTGCGTTGCGCCAACGACCGAGGTGATCAGCGGTAACGTCCTCGACCAGGAAAGCCTCAAAGGGACCATGGACGGCGTCGAGACGGCCTACTACCTGGTCCACTCCATGGGTTCAAAGGGCGATTTCGAGGAACAGGATCGCCGGGCCGCGCACAACTTTGGCCAAGAGGCGCGGTGCGCCGGCGTCGGGCGGATCATCTATCTCGGCGGTCTCGGCGAAACGGGTGGCGGGCTGTCCCCGCATCTTAGAAGCCGACAGGAAGTTGCCGGCGTCTTGCGGGCATCGGGGGTGCAGATCGTCGAGTTTCGCGCCTCGATTGTCATTGGTTCTGGCAGTCTGTCGTTTGAAATGATTCGTGCGCTAGTGGAGCGGATCCCGGTGATGATCACGCCGCGTTGGGTAAACGTCACGGCCCAGCCGATAGCGATTGACGATCTGCTGCAATATCTCTCGGCCGCACTCGACCTCAAGACCGACACGCAGGCGATTTTTGAAATCGGCGGTCCTGATTTGGTTTCTTATGGCGACCTGATGCGAGAATACGCGCGGCAGCGTCGGCTTAGGCGGCTGATGATTCCCGTGCCATTGCTGACGCCGCGTCTTTCTAGCCTCTGGCTCGGTCTGGTGACGCCCCTGTACGCCCGAGTTGGGCGGAAGCTGATCGACAGCATTCGCCACCCGACGGTCGTCCGCGACAACGCCGCTCGGCAAACGTTCCCGCATATTCGGCTTCGAGGGGTGCGCGAGGCCATAGCCAGTGCGCTGGGCGGCGCCACCGATGCGTAGCAACGGAAGCCACGCGGCGCGGCCTTGGCCTACTCTACCCTTCTCAACGTCTCTCCATCCTGCACGGCTTGGTAAATCTGGGCGAACTCGCGGCTGCCGTCGTCTTCGACCGGGAGGCATTCGGAGCCGCTTTCGCAGACGGGCATGGCGTCGCGGGGGTACGCGTTGTGGAGGGCCTGCTTGGAGCAGCCGTAGTAGGCGACTTCGCCATTGGCGCGGGCGTAGCGATAGACGTGGCGGGGCGGATCGACCCAACTGTAATCCACCCGATATTGCTCTATGGCTTGGCGGTCCATCTCAATGCCGAGGCCGGGTCGTTCTGGGACTCGGTAGTAACCGCCGCGCAGTTGAATGGGATCGGCCAACAGTTGGCTCTCCCAGATGTTCATGCAGGTAATGGCCGGCCACTTGCTCTGGGGACAGACCGCGCCCAAGTGAGCCGCCCACGTAGTGGTAATGCCCGTGCCGACGAGTTGGAGCCAGAAGGGCTTATTGGCCACGTCGGCGACGGCGGATTGCTGGGCGACGCCGTGGGCCCCAGCGCAGACGACAAAGCCGTCGGCGACGTCTTCTTGCAGGGTGGTGAGGATCGGCGGCGAGCCGTAGTGCATGGCGAGCGGGCGGTGGATGTGGTTGCGGATTTGGGCGTTGCCGGCTACATCGGATTGGGGGATCGGCGTCTCAATCATGGCCACCTGTGGGTATTGCTCCAAGGTCGATAAAAACTCGACCGCACTGGCGGCGTTGGCGAGCGTGCCGTTGAAGTCCAAGTCGAGCTTGAACTGCGGCGGGACGGCCTCGACGATGGCTTGGATGCCGGCGTGTAGATCGAACCAAGTCCGCGCCTTGAGCTTGGCGGTGGTATAGCCCTGCGCGACCGCGTCGGCACATTGGCGCGCCCAGTCTGCGGCTGGCATGTCGATCGCCCACCACGACAGCGGGCACCACGTGCGGACCTTGGTGCCCAACAGGCGGTAGGCCGGGCAACCCAAGACCTTGCCCACTGCGTCGAAAAGTGCCTGTTGGACCCCAGCCCCCAGCGCATCCTGCCACAGCAAGTCACCGACCGCGCGGCCGACGATGCGGTCTTCGATGTCTTCCGGGACTTTAGCCCACGTGTAGTTGGGAATGGTCTCGCCCCAGCCGATGGTGCCGTCGGCGAGGGTGATTTTACAGAGTTGGACGATGCGCCAATGCGGTAGCCAGTACTGCATGTGCTGATTGGTGTGGTCGGTAAACGGAACGTCTAAGTGGATGATTTCGACGGATTGGACCTGCATGGGAAAACTCCTTTTGGAAGCGGTGAGGTGGGATAGATACGGCGAGTTGGGGCGAGTGTCAAGACGAGGATAATGAACGGATGGGTTTGGGTTGAGATGTTCCGCTTAGGCTCAGTATGACAAGAAGGGAACGCGGCAGTATCTGTCGTGCTGAGCGAAGCGCAGGGGAGTGGATACCGTCAGTTCGTTATATTGGATCTATGGAAATTCGCCAATTCGCCGAGCAAGTGCTTTTTGGAACGCGCTGGGAAGACAAACTGGTCGTCCTCGATCGCTACGAGGACCGCGCGCCCGGTGCGGGGATTGCGACCCCTAGTGCGCCGGGCCGTCCGTCCGGCTTGGGGCTGGACGAGTGGCACCACCGGGAAAAGCTCCGTTTCCGCGACGTGCGCCACTTTCACAGCGAAAAAGAGCGCGGGCTGGTCTTGCACTTTTTCGCCAATCACGAGTTGCTTGCCTTGGAGCTGATGGCCTTGGCCCTGCTCAAGTTTCCGCAGGCCCCGGAGAAGTTTCGCCGCGGCTTGGTGCAGACGCTTAAAGACGAGCAAGAACACGTGCGGCTCTATCGGCAGCGGATGCAGGAGATTGGGGTGCGATTCGGCGAGATCCCGGTCGGCGATTTTTTTTGGCAAGCCATCGGGCCGATGGAGACCCCAATGGATTTTGTAACGGGCTTGAGCCTGACCCTCGAACAAGCCAATCTCGATTACGCACGGCACTACGCCGAGGTCTATCGGCGATTGGACGACCCGCAGACTGCGGCGATTCTAGAGCGGATATACCGCGACGAAATCGGCCACGTCAAACACGGATTGACGTGGTTTCGGCGATGGCAGGAAGCCGGGCTGAGCGAATGGGACGCCTATCGTCAGGCCCTGCGCTTTCCGCTGGGGCCGGCGCGGGCCAAGGGCATTGGCTTTAATCGCGCGGGTCGACTGAAAGCTGGCCTCGCTGCGGATTATATCGACGCATTGGAGTTGTTCTCGCAGTCGCGAGGACGCTGCCCGGCGGTGTACTGGTTCAATGCCAACTGCGAGGAGCAAGTGGCTTGGGGACGGCCGGGTCTTACGCCATCGCCGCGGGTGACCGAGTTGGAGGCCGACTTCCAAACACTGCCCATGCTGCTGTGCGTCCGCGATGATGTGGTGCTTCTCGGGGAAAAGCCTTCGTCGGCCTTTCTGCGGCGGATGCAGGGATTGGGCTTTGCGATACCGGAATTTGTCGAGTGCAGCACCGATGGGCTAGCGGCGCTTGCCGAGCGCAAGGTCAACGCGCTCAGGCCCTGGGGTTGGAGCCCCGACAGTGCCGAGTTGTTTGCGCCGTTGGTCGCGGGCTTGCCTCGCGGTGGGGAAGGGCTTTGCTGGAGCGCGGCGATTCGGTCGCTTTACGCCAAGTCGTGGAGCGCGGCGCGGTTGGGTGAATTTCTCGCGGCGCAGGGGGCGGACTATTTCTGCGGGATGGATGTGGTTGGCACGGCTTGTACAAAGACAGAACAAGTCGTGGCGGAGATGGAGCGCTTGGCGGAGGCGGGTTTTGACGCGGTGGTCATTAAGGCCATGTACGGCTCTGCGGGGCGCGGGCAAATCCATTGCCGTGGGGGACCACTGCGGGCGGAGCAGTGCGGTCGGTTGGAGAACATTTTGCGGCGGCAAGGCCGAGTCGTAGTAGAGCCGTGGCTCGACAAGGCGGTGGATCTGTCGCTGCATTTTGACGTGGGTGCCGAGGGGGCGGTAACGGTGGCTGGCTGGACGCGGTTTCTCACGGCTGGACGCGGACAGTATCGCGGCTCGTTCGTGGGCTCGCTTATCGCTGGCCTCGACGGGGAAGTGAAGCGATTTCTCTACGGCGATGGCCGCGATGCCCGCCGCTTGCCGAAGTTGGGCGAGCAACTCGCCAAATGGCTCGCCGAGCCGCTGCGTGCGGCTGGTTATCAGGGGCCGGTCGGCGTGGATGCCATAGTGTACCGCGACCGCGACCGTCTGCGGCTAAAGCCAATTGTGGAGGTCAATCCGCGCACGACGATGGGGCGAGTGGCGCTCAAGTTGCAACAGGCAGTTAATTCGGCGCGCACGGCCTTGTGGCTGGTGATCAGCCGTCGCGAGGTAACAGCGGCAGGATTCGCTGGCTTAGCTGAATGTGCGGCTGCGCTGGAAGCCGCTCATCCGGTCGAGTTGATGCCCGATGGCAAGCAGTTGAGCGGCGGGGTGCTTTTTACGACGGATCCGGCGCAGGCCCGTTCTTTTGCTACCGTGCTGCTGGTTGGCGAGTCGCTGGCCGAGTGTGAGGGATACCTGCGAGAAGTGGGGTTGGCGATCAAGTAGGAAGCTAAATGAGTGACAGGCGTTACGCCGTGCCTCTATTGAGCTTTGTCTAGCAGGGACCTAAAGGCTTCGAGGCTGGTCACCTGTAGGGCCGCTCGGTGCAACTGTTTGAGTCGCGGCACCTCGTCGATGGCCCCTAAGCGGGCGACCAAGCCGCGCACGGCCTCGGGCTGAAAGCGCAGTTCCAACACTGCTTGGATGCTTTCGCGAATGCCTTGCTCAATGCCTTGTTCAATGCCTTGTTCAATGCCTTGTTCGATGCCTTGCTCAAGTGCCTTTTCCGTGAAATACTGCACTACCGACGATTCGTACATGGTCGCCTCCGAAATGATGGTCATAATCGTTTCTAAGTTATACACCAACCCGCTCAAAATCGCAAGATCGGCCAAGTAATTGGCTTTGACCGGCTCGTCGAGAGGGGCCTGTTGCGCCCGGTGGATACACTGACGCAACCACGCCTCGGCATCCACCCCCGTCGGCGGTTGCATCAACGGCGCAAACGGCAGCAAGCCCATCAGACCGCGGTCGAGTATGCGTTGGCCGTCCAGTTGGCTCAGCCGAATCACCTTGTATTGGACCAGCACGCGGTAGCCATGCTGCGCTTGGAGATAATACCCCGGATCGCGTCGGCCGGCGTTGGGCCGTAGGTAGATGACGTTGGAATAGAGGGGTAGGCCGTGCTGCTCGATGCCGCGGCCGATGTAACCGGCCATGCGCTGCGGCATGGGGGAGTTGCTGTCGGTGGTTTGAAATTCGTGATGGATGAGGGCCTCTTGGCCTTGGCTGCGCACGCGGATGAGGCTGTCGGTGCGGTGGGTCTCGACGGTGGGTTGTTCGGTGTCGAGGATGTCGAGGACTTCGAGGTCGTCTTGTTGGAGGGCGAAGCGGGCGAAGTCTCGGGGATAGGTGTGGATGAGGTGTTTGGCGATGGTGTCGAATTCGGCCATGGCGCTCCAGTAGGCATTCGCGGGTTCAGAGTGGTGAGGGCAATGCCTACGCTGCAATATTCATGCCAAGGCTGTGGCTCAGGGGGGAGGAGGGGCTATGAGGGGCTGGAGTGTAGCGGAAAGGATACAGGAGTGAGAAGTCTGGGAAGTAGCACCCTTATACCCTTTCTCGCGCAAAAGTAGCAGAAAGGCGTCTTAAAGCGCTGGGAGAAGCGAGATTGGAATTGCCGCGTTACCGACCCGCCAATAGCTCCTCTATCTCAGGCGGAAAACCGCGCTGCCCGTCGCGGTTGAGGCTGGTGCCGATGAGGCGGCCGTGCAGCACGTGTGCGCCATCGGCTTCTCTGAAAACATCTTGGACAAAGCAAAAGCGCAGGCGGCTCTCCCGCTCCAAGCGCAACTCGACCGTGAAGCGGTCGCCGCTGCGGAGGGGGGTCTTATAGTCGATTTCTGCGCGCGTGAGGACCAAGTCGTGGCCCTGCTCGTGGAAGCGGGCAAAGCTGAGGCCGAGGCTTTGCAAGTATTGGTGGCGGGCGTGTTCGAGGTAGTGTTGGTAGATCGCGTTGTTGACAATACCCTGTAAGTCGCATTCGTAGTCGCGGACGTCTAAGGTGAGCGTGAAGTCGGCAGGCTGTGCTGGCATGTTTTGTCGTCCTATGGCAAGAGCGGCACTGCTTGTTGGCTTGAGGGGACTTGGCTATTTTGTGCCCGGCAAAAGGAGGGCAAGCGATGTTCAAAATATCCGTTTGGCACGGCGATTTGTCGGAATCGTATCTGCGCTACGTCACCCAACTCGGGGTCGATTGTTTGGACTTTGGCGCGGGCGATTACTTCCCTGGGGTCAAAGAGCAGGGCTATCCCGACTTGGACGCCGTAATAAAAATAAGAAAAAAAATCCGCTCTTGGGGGCTGGACTTCAACCGCGTGACCCTACCGGATATAACCGCAAAGTTCATATCGGGGGAGGACGGCTGCGAAAAGGAGCTAGAGAACGCGGCTGCGGCCTTGGAGGTGTTTGCCGAGGCTGGTGCTCCCATTGCGCGGCAGCAATTTCACGGCGATGTGTTTCCTTGGATGCTCCGGCGCTGGAACTCGCCACGGCGCGGCGGCTATCACTATCGGGCCGAAAGCCGAGGCTTGGTCGAGAGCGACGAAGGCCCCCCTTCGCCAGAACAGCTCGACGCTTGGTGGGCGCGCTTTTGCACGGTGTACGAGCGCTTGGTGCCCATTGCCGAAGACCGCGACATCAAGCTGGCAATCCATCCTTCGGACTCGCCGCTGCCGGATACGCCGCTGGGCGGTTTGGGCTTTCACAAGGTCATTGACGCCTTCCCCAGCCGCCAAGTTGGGTACCTCTACTGTTGCGGCACCCGCGCCGAGGCCGGGGGCTTGCCCTTAGTGCTCGACGAGGTACACAACTACGGGCGCAAGGGCCGGATTTTCATGGTGCATTTGCGCAATGTACGCGGGAGCTTGGCCACGGCCGGTGGGTTTGAGGAGACCTTGCTCGACGACGGCGACATGAACATGGCCAAAATTCTGCTGGAGCTGGATCGGGTGGGTTTCGACGGGTGCATCAACCCGGACCACATACCGGCGCTAGAAGGGGACGCGGGGGCACTGACGCGGGGGCTGGCGTACTCGATAGGGTACATCAAGGCGTTGTTTGCTGCGTTGGCAGCGATCAAGTAGTGGGATACAGATGAGCAAAAAGAAAATCGCGGCGATCCTCACCGAATACCGCCCCAGGTCGCACGCCGACGTGATCGTCTCCAAGTTCCTCAAGGGCTTTCCCACGGACGAGGGCTTGTGTGCGCCGAGGGTCGAGATTGCGTCGATGTACATTGACCAGTTTCCCGAAAACGACATGGGACGGGCGATGGCCCAAGAGCACGGAGTGCCGATTTTTAACAGCATCTCAGCGGCACTGTGTCTGGGGGGGCGCGCGCTAGCGGTGGATGGGGTGCTGTCCATTGGCGAGCACGGGGACTACGCTTGGAACGAAAAGGAGCAGCAGCTTTATCCGCGCCGTTACTTCATGGAGCAAATCTGCGGGGTGATGGCGACGTCGAAGCGGGGGGTGCCGGTGTTCAACGACAAGCACTTGTCCTATAGCTGGACCGATGCGCTGTGGATGTACCAACGGGCGCAGGCGGTGGGAGCGGCGTTTATGGGTGGGTCTTCGCTGCCGGTGTGTTGGCGACAGCCTTGGGTTGAACACGAGTTGGAGACCCCGGTGGAAGAGGCCGTAGCAATTGGGTTTTCCGGGCTGGATATCTATGGGTTCCACACCCTCGAAGTGCTCCAGTGCATGGTCGAGCGGCGGCGTGGCGGCGAGACGGGCGTGGCGGCGGTGACCTGTTTGGAGGGGGAGGCTGTGTGGCGTGCGGCCGACGAGGGCTTGTGGTCGCGGGCACTCGCCGAGGCCGCTTGCGCGACTATTGCCGACAAGCCCGCGGGGACGGTGGAGCAGCACTGCCAAAATCCAGCGCTTTTTGCGGTGGAGTACCGCGACGGATTGCGGGGTGCCGTGCTCATGCTCAACGGCTATGTCCGGGATTTGGCGTACGCGGCGCGCGTCGGCGGCGAGGTACAGGCCTGTGAGTTCCACACCCAAGGGCACGGCGGGGAGGAAGGGGCCTACGCGCATTTTAGCTATCTGTCGCTCAACGTCGAAGAGATGTTCCTGAGCGGCGCAGCCCAGTACCCGGTCGAGCGCACCTTGCTGACCAGCGGCATTCTCGAAGCGGCGCTGACGTCGCGCTACGAGGGGTACAAGCGGCTGGAGACGCCGTGGCTGGACGTGAAGTACCAGTCGTATGATGCGTTCCGCTGGCGACCGACTGGGCCGCGGCCGACGGCCGCTTGTCTGGATCCGTGGCCACCCAGCGCGTGCGTATTAAAGGAGGCGATTGATGCCGGCGTTCCAAGAGAGCCAGCGTCTAGCGCATCGAGTCTTTGAAGAGGCGAGCGGGCCGGCGTGCCATACCCTAGCGCAGTTGGGCTTTGATCAGCCCTACGAGGCCCTGCGGCGACTGGACCTGTTGGTCGATTTGGCGGGGCCAGCCTATGCCCTAGATCCGCCGGTGTCGCTGCTGGCAGCCGTGAGCCAAGCCGTCCAGCCCGACCAAGCGCTGCGGCGGTTGGAGCGGTTCTTGCACCGAGCGGGTGGGATTACGACGCTGCATCACCGGACCAACGACACCCCGGTCTTGGGGCAGCAGTTGGCGCAAATTTTGGGCTATAGCGGCTTTTTGACCGACGTACTGGTGCGCGACCCGGCGTACCTCTATTGGCTGCTGGTAGAGACGCCCCACCTGAGCCAGTCCCTGCCCCTCTCCGCCCTGCGCCGTGCGCTAGTCGAAGCGACGGATAGCGACGATCCCCTAACGGATTTGTACCGATTCCAGCGGCGCGAGTTGCTGCGGTTGGGCACGGCCCAAGTGCTGGGCATGAAAGACGTGCGGCAGGTCGGCCGCGAATTGGCCGACTTGGCCGACGGGATAGTCGATCAGGCCCTAAAGTGGGCTTGGGAAGAGCTGCTGCCGCGCTGGGGCCGACCGCTGGACGAGTGCGGCCGGCCGGCTAAGTTCTGCGTGGTGGGCTTGGGCAAGTACGGCGGCCAAGAGCTCAACTACAGCTCGGATGTCGATTTGTTGTTCATCTATGATGAAGAAGGCCAAACGTGCGCGCCGTGCGGTGGCTATTCAGTCGATAACGGCCAGTTTTTTCGGCGCTTGGGCGAGCGGCTGATCCAGTTGTTGACCGCGATGACGGCGGAGGGATTTTTTTATCGCGTCGACATGCGGTTGCGGCCCGACGGAATGGATGGAGCCTTAGTGCGCCCCTTGGCCGGCTACTTGAGCTACTACGAAGAACGAGGCGAGTTGTGGGAGCGCCAGATGCTGATTAAGGCCCGCCGCGTCGCTGGCTCAACCCAAGTGTGGCAGCGCTTTCGTCAGATGTTGGTCCCTTTTGTCTTTCCAGACCATTTCCCAGTAAGCCCGCGTCGAGAGATTGCCCGCGTCAAGCAGCGCATCGAGGCCGAGATAGCGAGCAGGGCCGGCGACAACAACATCAAGCTCCAGCCTGGGGGCATCCGCGACATTGAGTTCATCGTCCAGTGCCTGCAACTACTCAACGGCCACACTCAGCCCCAAATCCGCTCCCACAATACTTTGGCGGCGATTGAGCACCTGCGGCGGGCCGAATTGCTCGCTGCCGCGGACGCCCAGACCCTAAAGGAGGCCTACCGCTTTTTGCGGCAGCTAGAGAACTTGCTGCAAATTCACGAGGCTCAGCCGGTGTACGCGGTGCCCGAAGAGGAGGAAGCCCGCCAAATCCTAACCGAACTGATGGCCCTAGACGAGCCGCTGGAGGCCGTCTTAGCGGCGCATTGCCAAGGCGTCCGGCGGCTGTACGATGCGGTGTTTTCCTGACTCCCACATTCCAAGGAGCGATACCATGATGCAACGTCTCGCCACCATCGCGCTGGCCTTGGTGGCCAGCACGGCCCTTGCCCAAGAGCCAACGGGCGATCGGTCGATTGTACCTCTAGGTGCCAAGCTCGAAGTGCTTTTTGATGGCGCGTTCTTTTCCGAGGGGCCGGCCGTGGCCTTTGATGGCTCGGTTTACTTCAGCGACATTACCTTTTCCATGGAATCGGGGATGCAGGCCGGGCACATTTGGCGTTACGATCCCAAAACCGGCCAGACCGCGATTTTTCGCTCGCCCAGCGGCATGTCCAACGGCCTCAAGTTCGACGCGGTGGGTCGGCTGATCGCGGCTGAAGGAGCGGATTTTGGGGGGCAGCGCGTGACGCGCACCGACCTTACAACCGGCAAGGCCGAGATCATCGCCGGGTTGTACGAGGGTCGCCCCTTTAACGCGCCTAACGATATTTCCATCGACGAAAAGGGCCGCATCTATTTCAGTGACCCCCGCTACCTCGGCCACGAGCCGCTCGATCAGCCGGTGATGGCAGTCTATCGCATTGACCCGGACGGCACCATTGAGCGGATCATTACCGACGCTGGCAAGCCCAATGGCGTCTGCGTGTCCCCGGACCAGCAGTCGCTCTACGTGGTGAGCAACGACAACGGCAACACGGGGATTTTCCGTTTGGAAGGTACGCCAGCGCACAAGGGGCGGATGGCGTTGTTGGCGTACGATCTGCATCCCGATGGTACGGCCACATTCCGCGAGGTGCTCGTCAATTACTATCCCGAAGACGGGCCGGACGGTCTAGTCGCGGATGTCGAGGGCAATCTGTACGTGGCGGTGCGGGATGTGACGCGCCCGGGCATTGTGGTGTATGCGCCCAATGGCGAGGAATTGGCCTATATCCCCACGCCTGAAGTCCCGACCAATGTGGCGTTTGGCCGCGGCGTGGCGAGCAAGACGCTCTACGTCACTTATGGCGGGGGCGCACCGCCGGAAAACCGCGGCATTTTGGCCAAGATAACAGTCGGCAAGGATGGATACCACCTACCGGCTCCGTGATGCGATGACCGCCTTAGACTGGAAGGATTTGTAATATGACAGGGGAGAGAATTATGCCAGCATCAACGTTGGAAGATTGTCTAAGAGAAATTAAAAAAGATTCCAGTATTTTTACCTTATTAAATGAAGAAGATGCCAAACGCAGGATCATTCAACGTATCTTGGGTCTGCTGGGTTGGGATGTTTACGGTGACGAGATCAAGCAAGAGTATGGTGTTGGAGAACGAAGAGTTGATTACGCCTTACAGGTCAATGGTGAGAACAAAGTTTTCATTGAAGCTAAAAAACCGGGGGAAAACTTATACAGGCATCAGGAACAACTCCTCGATTATTCCTTTCACGCAGGCGTTGCTTTAGCTGTTTTAACCAATGGGATTTCGTGGTGGTTCTACCTTGTCACCACGAAAGATTGTGATTGGAATGATCTCAGACTTTACAACCTGGACATTTTGAAGCAAGAAAAGGATGTCGTTGATATAGTTGATATATTTGATCGTTTGCTTTCTCGGGAGAATGTTGGATCTGGAAAAGCGGTCCAACACGCCGAGTCCATTCTGGAGAGATGCCAAAAGGAGAAGGCTTTCAGAGAAAACCTGTCCAAAGCGTGGAATAGAATCATTAAGGACTGCGATTGCGATTCATTACTGGTAGAGCTACTAAAAGAAACGACCGAGGACATTTGTGGCTTCCGGTTAGAGGAGGTTGACGTTGAGAAAATTCCGCAGTTTATTCACTCACATCAGGAAAAGTGGATACTCTCCCCTGAACAGCAAGAAATAGATCCGTTATCGACAAAACAATCTAACGCCAAGACCGGAAACCAAACTAAGGGCAGGATGCAGATTGGTGATGTGCATTATGAATTGAGATATGTTTTTGAAATATTGGTAAATACTGCTAACTGGCTTATTGACAAAGGAGAACTGAAACCGTCAGACTGTCCTGTTGATGTAAGCCGAGGCGACAAACGAGTGTTAATTGATCGCAAACCTAAACATCCATCAGGTAAAGATTTCTTCGTTCCGAGAAAGCTAAAAAATGATCTCTATATTGAGTGTCATGCTTCCAAAGAAAGTGCTATCGAATATTCTAAAAGGTTACTTAAAAAATACGGACACAATCGAGAAATGCTAAGAGTTTCTTAACGTAAGCGTCCACATGGAATGCCCTCTTTCAAGCTCAAAGAAGATCCCGATTGCCCCTCGTCGACGCCGCCAGCACCGCCAGCGGCCGTCGAGGCGGCTGAAGGGGCCTATCCCAACCCATTCAACTCGTCGGTGAGTCTGCGCTATCACCTGAACGAACCAGGACGGGTTGAGGTGGCTATTTATTCCATCACCGGCCAGTTCGTCCGACGCCTGCTCTCTGAAAAGGATGCCAAGCCTGGGTTCTACTCGGTTACTTGGGACGGAATCTCGGACGGGGGTGCTCAAGTTGCCAGCGGCATGTACTTGGTGCGGGTCCAATCGCCGAGCTTGGTCAAATCGTTCAAACCTAGCCCCACCTACGGCACGGGTGGCCTGTTTTCTTATTTTCACTGTACGGGTCATCCGAGAGAGGAGCTAAGCGATGGCACATACCAACGACCTTACCTCGGTCGAACACCGCGTCGTAGCGGCCTCGCCCTTTGACGCGCTCTATCCGCCGACCGAAAAGATCACAACCATTGTGGTGGAGAACTTCCCGGGGCTGGGCAAGCTGGCGGCGATGCGCTTCATCGAATGGGTGCAGGAGCATCCCGAAGGCGCGATCTCGCTGCCGACGGGCAAAACGCCCCAGTACTTCATCCGCTGGGTCGAGCGGCTGGTGCGGCATTGGGACGAAGCCGAGGTCCAGCGCACGCTCGCAGAAGCTGGCGTTGATCCAGCGCGCAAACCGGACCTGCGCGGGCTGCACTTTGTGCAGATCGACGAGTTCTATCCAATGGACCCCCAGCAAGACAACAGCTTCTATAGCTATGTGAATCGCTTCTACATCGGCGGCTTTGGGCTCGACCCGGCCAAAGCACTGCTGATCAACTGCGCTGAGATCGGCCTGCCGCCCGGCCAGACCCTCGCCGATGTGTGGCCCGATGGCGCGGTTGACTTGTCGCTGCGCTACCGGCCTGCGTGCACCCAGTTGGAGCAAGTGCAGCAAGACGCGCTGCAAAGGATCGACCAGTGGTGCTTGGAATACGAGGAGCGAATTCGCGCCTTGGGCGGCATTGGCTTCTTTTTGGGCGGTATTGGCCCAGACGGGCACATTGGCTTCAACGTGCGCGGCTCAGACCACTTCTCGACGACGCGGCTGACCGAGGTCAACTACGAGACGCAAGCGGCTGCGGCCGCCGATTTAGGCGGCATGGAGGTGGCGCGCAAGCGGTTGGTCATTACCATCGGCCTCGGCACCATCGCGGCCCGTCCCGATGCCTGCGCCATAATTATCGCCGCGGGCGAAGCCAAGGCGGGCATTGTCGCCGCCGCCATTGAGGAAGCGGCTGACGTGCGCTATCCGGGCTCGGCTCTGCATCGCTTGCCCGGGGCGCGATTTTACATCACGCGCGGCGCCGCCCAGTTGCTGCGGGTGCGGCAGCGAGTGCTCTTGCAGCAGCAACAGGCCATCGACAGCGAAGCGGTGGAAAAGATCGTCGTCGAAATCGCCAGCAAATTGGGCAAGCAGGTCGTCGATTTGACCGAGGCCGAACTGGCGCAGGACGAGCTGGGCGCGGTGCTTTTGCAGCGGCGCACCGAATCGGTTGAGACCCTGACGCACAGGGTGCGCGACCGCTTGATCGGCAAAATTGAGCGAGGTTGCCAAACCCTTGCCGCCACGCGCTTCCTCCACACCGAGCCGCACCACGACGACCTGATGCTGGGCTATCTGCCCTATATCGTCCGCCACGTGCGCGACGCCACGAATGTGCATTACTTCGTCTGCTTCACCGGCGGCTTCACGGCGGTGACGAACCGATTCATCGAGGACCACATTGAGCGGCTGCGGTGCTTCTTGCCTCGGGACGAGTGCGCGGCCCTACTCGACGAAGACTACTTTGCGCCGAGCTATGAACACGGCCGCAACCGCGATGTTTGGCTGTATCTCGACGGAGTGGCTGCCGATGATGCACAGATGTGCGATGAGGGGATGGCGCGGCGCTTTTTGCGGAACCTCGTCGCGCTGTATGGCGTCGAGGACCGCGAGGGCATTGAGGCGCGGCTCGCCGAGTTGGCGGCCTATTTTGCCAGCCGCTATCCCGGGCAAAAGGACGCGCCGCACGTGCAGACCCTCAAGGGCTTGTGTAGGGAATGGGAGGCCGAATGCACGTGGGGTTATCTCGGATGGGACTGCACCAGCGTCAAGCACTTGCGCCTTGGGTTTTACACGGGCGACCTTTTTACCGAGGATCCAACGGTAGAAGGCGACGTGTTGCCCGTGCTCGCGCTCCTTGAAGAAGTCGCGCCCGATGTGGTCAGCGTGGCACTGGACCCGGAGGCCAGCGGCCCGGACACCCACTACAAGGTGTTGCAGGCCGTCACCGAGGCTCTGCGCCGCTACGAGCAGCAGCGCAAAGACGCGCCGGTCAAGGTGTGGGGCTATCGCAATGTGTGGTATCGCTTCGATCCCAGCGAGGCCAACATTTTTGTGCCGGTCTCGCTCAACATGCTCTCGGTCATGCAGAGCGCGTTTATGAGCAATTTTATTTCGCAGCGCGACGCTTCGTTCCCCAGCTACGAACACGACGGCCCGTTCTCCGAGCTGGCGCGCCGAGTGCAGGTGGAGCAGTACCAAAAAATCAAAACGTGCCTCGGCCGCGAGTGGTTTCAAGAACACCCCAGCCCCCTGATTCGCGCCACGCGGGGCTTGGTGTTCCTCAGAGAGATGGATTTAGCCGAGTTGTACGAGCGCAGCCGAGTGCTCAAACAGGCGACTGAAAACCGATAATAAAGGAGAAAAAGATGCTCAGTGAAAAATTGCAACAGGCACTCAACGACCAACTCAATTGCGAGTTTTCCTCGGCCTATACGTACCTGTCGCTGGCGGCTTATTTCGAGGACCTCGAGCTTCATGGCTTTGCCCATTGGATGAAGATCCAGTACCAAGAAGAGCTGATGCACGCGGAAAGGATCTACGCCTTCATCAACGACCGCGATGGTCGCGTGCGCTTGCAGGCCATAGCTGCACCACACAGCGAGTGGGACTCGCCGTTGGACGCCTTCAAGTCCGCGCTGGAAGGCGAGCGGGCTTTGAGCAAGCGAATCTACGCGGTAGTAAATGAGGCCCTGGCCGAGGGCGACCACGCCACGCACACCTTTATGCAGTGGTTCGTCAACGAGCAGGTGGAGGAGGAGGCCATCGTCCGCAATATCGTCAGCGACATGGAGCTGATCAGCGAAAGCCGCGACGGCCTCTTTCTGATGGATCGAGATCTGGCAAGCAGGAAGCCGCAGGGCGAGAACTAGAGCGCAGGCGCGTTGGCGGGATTTTCGGTCACGGGCGCGGCAGGACGACAAATCCCACCGAATCCACCGACGCCGACGCAAATAGCCCGATGCCGCCCTCTACCTGAAAAAAGGGCCGCTCGAAATTTTCGCCAATCATCCCCCCAAAGCCGCCCTGTTCCTGCTGGTCGGGGCTAGAGCGGGCGTACTCGAACCAGTTGTGGTCTATTGCGTACACCTTCATCAGAGAACGCCCGGTATAAACCACGGCGAACCACGGCCAGCGCACGATTCCGTCGCTGGCGGCGAAGGGCGGCGATTGGTTGGATCGCAAGTCTTCCGGGTTCCGGTCGTATATATCGGGGAAATCCTCGTCGAGCAGTTGCGCGTCCTCGGCCAAGGCGAAGAGTGCCGCTTGGTACGCTTCGCCCGCCTTTTCCAAGTGGATTTCGAGCAGACCCTCCAGATGGGTAAGCTGATTTTCCGGTGCCGTGTACACCGCGTCCCCCACCTCGGCAAATGACTTGAGCGTCCGCGCGACTTCTTGAGTGTCTTCGTCCAATAAAACCGCCTGCCGCACCCGCATTCGCGCTGGCGTGGTCGTGCTCGCCCGGACTGTCTTTTCCGCGACTTTTACTGCTAGCCGGTACTCGGTCTGGGGTTCCACTTGCGGGGCCTCTGATGGGGGCAGATAGCGGCCGGGTGCCGCGAGGTCGGATGTGTACTCGAAGGTCTGGTCCCCTTGAAAGACGCGCACTTGGGCGTCGAGCACCCCGGTCGCCTCCCGACTGTAGAATTGGCCGGGAGGCAAGGTGCGCCGCACGAACAATTCGGGCAGGGGCTTATCCACTAGCAGAATCCCGTCCACCACCAACGCGCTGTCTTCGGCTACTGAGCCGAAGAGTTCGCCTGGCTGGCGCTCGGCAGCGCAGGCCGTCAGACATAGGACGATAAAAACGCAACGCACGATTTCCTCCTTAAAACGAAAAATTGAAACCCAGCGTCGGTACGATGGGCAATTGCTTGATTACCTCCGGCTTGGTCTCGGGATTGTTGGTGTTGAACTGCACGAACCACTCGTTGCGCCGGCTGTAGAGATTGAAAATTTGTACGTAGAACTCGACATCGAGACCCCACAACCCAAACTTGCGGCTGGCACTGGCGTCGAGGCGGTGGTAGGGCAGCAGGCGGGCGCTGTTGCGCTCAGCTGCTAGCACGTAGTCTGCCAATTCCCCAGTGGTTGGCTCGCGCAGCGAATAGCGGGCCGCGGCCGGGGTAAAGGCTTGTCCGGTGGCGTACACGAGATTTGAACCAAGGCGCCATTTCCCCAAGTCGTACGAGACCACAAAAGATAAATCGTGGCGGCGGTCGTACTTGGGGGGGAAGGCGCGTCCTCTGTTTAGTTCGGGGAAGGTGCGCCGCGTCCAGCCCAACGTATAGCCTATCCAGCCGGTGAGTGCTCCAGTGCGCCGCTGCAAAAAGACCTCGACGCCGCTGGCCCAGCCGCTGCCCCCGCTTTTGAATATGTCATCCGAGCGCGTGCTTTCGCTATCGACGGCCACCGCATTGTCCAGCACCACCAGATTGGCCAAGTCGGTGTAGTAGGCTTCCACCGAGAGTTGGTAGCGCCGCGACGGATTCCACTCGGTACCTACCACCCCTTGATACGAGCGGCCCGGCTCGACGCTGTCGTCGAGCGGCACCCAGAAATCGCCGCCGCTGAAGGCTTCGGTGGTGATCAGTTGCAGGTACTGGCGATACATCCCGGCAGCGGCCTTGACGCGGATGTTTTCGCTGAGGGCGCGGCTGAGGGACAGCCTCGGCGCGAAGTGTAGCCGATCCCCAACGCTGAAGTAGGTGCCGCGTCCCCCGAGCCGCAGCCGCGTGGTGGGCCCGGCCTGCCATTCGTCTTGGACGTAGGCCGAGGCCAACACCGACTTCTGGTACAAGGACTGTTCTTCTTGGTTGAAGGATTGGGAATAATCGAACTCGAACAGGGTGGCCAGAAAGCCGAGGGTGAGCGTGTGGTTGCGGTTGGCGAAGTAATCCACGTCGCCCTTGAGCGACCAATCGCGGATGCTGTTGGTAACGCCAAACGGCGTGTCGAAGAAACTAAACGAGAGGATGTTTTCGTACGACGATCCAGCGGCCATGAAGTGCCCAAACAGGGTCGGCGAAAACACCCGCGTCCACCGCGCGGTCAGGGCGCGGTTCCCCCAGCGCAGATCGGCGAAAGACTCATCCTCATCCTCGGCGTCCACCCGCAGGTCGTCTTGGCCCCAATACGTGCTCACGGTAAAGGTGTCGTCGCCCCAGCGCTGGTTGACCTTGCCGTTGAAGTCGTAGAAGTAATAGTTCAAGGGGATGTCTACATCGAAAGAGCGGACGGCGCTGAGCACAGGTTCTAGATAGGTGCGGCGGCCGGCCATCATCCACGAGCCTTGGCCGACTGGCCCTTCGGCCAGCAAGCGGCTCGCGATCAGGCTGATGCCGCCCCGGCTGCTGAAGCGCTGCCGATTGCCCTCGCGGTTGCTCACGTCGAGCACCGCCCCGAGCGTGCGGCCGTACGGGGCTGGGTAGGCCCCTTTGTAAAGCTGGACGTCCTTGATGGCGTCTGGGTTGAAGGTCGAGAAGAAGCCAAACAGGTGCGAGGGGTTGTACAAGGGGATGTGGTCGAGGAGGATGGCCGTTTGATCGGGGCCACCGCCGCGCACGTACAGGCCGCTGCTGACATCCGACGCCGACTGGATGCCCGGCAATAGCTGTAAACTGCGGAGGAGATCGGCCTCGCCAATGGCCGGCATTTGCTGCAATGGCTCGACCTGTAGAGCGATAAAACTGCTCTGGGTGGCTCGCTCCAGTTCTTCGCGGCCTTCGGTCTCCACCACGATCTCGGCAATGTCCACCGGCGTGGCCGCCAACGCCACGTCGAGCCGCACGACCTCGCCGGGGCCAAAACTCAGCGTGTCCCAGCGGGTTTGGTAGCCGATGTGCGATGTGCTCACAACGTGTGTGCCCGGCGGTACTTGCTTGATGGCGTAGTAGCCGCTGTTGTTGCTGGTCGCGCCGAGTTGAAAACCCTCCACCACGACAACCGCCAAGAGCATCGCTTCGCCGTTGTCGGCGTCGGTCACAAAGCCGCTCAAAGTGGCTCCCGGGGGCTGGGCCACCCCGGGCCCGGCCACCAAGATAGCCGCCATCCAAGTCCATCTCCGTCTAAATGCTGACATTCGTCTCTCTCTGCTTAAAGCGATAGTGCGACACCCACCACTCCTGCCCGTCGTTGTAGCCCCACAATTCGGCGCAGGCCATAAAGAACATACGCCAGCGTTGCAACCAGCGCTGCTTTTGGGCCGCGCCGTACTGGCGCTCCAAAATGGCGAGGACCTCCGAGCGCCGCGCGTCGAGATTGGCCAGCCAATGCTCGGCCGTGCGAGCGTAATGCCGGCCATTGACCCGCCATTGCGCCTCTAGGACTAAATCGTCTTGGAAGTAGTGCAGCAAATCGTCAGAGGGCATGATGCCGCCGGTAAAAAAATAACACCCCATCCAGTCGTTTTTGCACTCGGCGGCAAAGGTGTATGCGTAGAGGCGGTGGACGAAGATATGGATGAATAGCAAGCCAGCCGGTTTGAGCCAGCTAGCGATGCGCCGCATGAGCGCACGGTAATTGCGCATGTGCTCGAACATCTCCACCGATACCACCCGGTCGTAGCGTCCCGGTGCCGCGAACTCGTTCATATCCTCGGTGATCACCGCGACGTTGTCTATCCCTAGGGCGTTGCAGCGCTCTTCGATAAAGTTGCGCTGCAAGGTTGAATTGGACACCGCGGTTATGCGGCTGCCGGGATAATGTTGCGCCATCCACAAGGTCAGCGACCCCCAGCCGCAACCCAATTCCAGCACGTCTTGGCCGTCTTGTAGGTCGGCGCGCTGACAGGTCAGTTCCAGCATGGCCGCTTCGGCTTGGTCTAGGCTGTCTGTCTGCGCCGGGAAATAACAGCCGCTGTACTTGAGATGGCGGCCCAAGACCAGTTGGAAAAACTCGGGCGGCAGCTCGTAGTGCTGCTCGTTGGCGCTCTGCGTATGCAGGGCGATGGGCGCTTGATCCATGGCGGCGATGAAGCGGCATTTGGCCGCCTGCTCGGCCTCGCAGTCGGCCCCTCGCTCTTGTCGCAAACGCTCGCGATTGAAGCGGCGGATGCCCCAGCGGATGAGCGCATCGGGCAACAGGCCCCGCTCGGCCCAATCAATCGCGTCCAAAATTTTCTCGGCGGGGAAACCACGGAACAAAGGCACTGGTGGTGCGCTGATAGCGGCGGTAGTCCTCGCCGCGGCTGGCCAGTGCCCGCTTTTCAGTGTAGGGAATGCCCGTCACGCGGTACAGCAGAAACAACATCAGCACCGGCCCAACCCAAGCCAACCACCCGTGCGCCGACCCGACCGCCATGACCACGTAGGCCCACCAGTGAATCCACTCAAAAAAGTAGTTGGGATGGCGCGAATAACGCCACAGGCCGCGGTCGCAGACGCGCCCGTGGTTGGCCGATTGGCTGCGGAAGGTGGCCAACTGGCGGTCGGCTACCCATTCGCCGACCACGGCCACCGTCCACACCAACACACCGGCGACATCCCAAGCGGTCCACCCCACGTGAGTTTTGGCCGCCACGGCGACAAAAGGCAGGCCAAATAAAACCACCAGCAAAGCCTGCGCTTGGAACAAATAGAAAAAGTACCGTTGGGCTTTGGCGCCCCATTGGGCACGCAGCATTTGATAGCGGCCGTCCTCTTCCTCGGCTCTGATCATCAGATAAGCGGTCAGGCGGAAGGACCACACCGCGCCCATCAGGCCGAGCAACAGCCGCCGCGCTTCCCAGCCATCGCCACTATAGGCTACGGCCATGGCTACCAGCCCAATGCCCCCAGCCCAGCCCAGGTCAACGACGCCCGCGTCGCCCCGGCGCCGCTGTAGCCAATACAGCGCCGCCATACCCACCATGGCCATCGGCAAACTATAGACCAACACGCTCAACACGGGCCTAAACCTCGCCGTGCCCAATCTCGGGCAACTGCGCCGTGCGCCGGTTGGCTGGCCGAGCCAAGAGCATTTGCACATCGGATATATAGCGCTCTTCAAAGCCGCCGATGCAGTAGGAAAAGTAAAAGTCCCACATGCGAGTGAATTCCTCGGTAAAGCCTAGTTGACGCACTTGCTCTTCTGCGTCCCAAAAACGCGTTCGCCAAGCGCGCAAGGTGCGCGCGTAGTGGGGGCCAATATCCTCCAGATGCACCAAGCGCATATCCGTGGCCGCCGCTAGCGAACGACTGATGGCGGCCACCGACGGAATGCAACTGCCCGGAAAGATGTATGCCTTGATGAAATCGACCGAGCGACGCGCCCGCTCGTAGGCCCAATCGCCAATGACGATGGCCTGCAACAGCATCAACCCTTCGGGTTTGAGCAGGCGGGCGCAACAGCCGAAATAAGTGTCGAAGTAGTGATGTCCCACGGCTTCGATCATCTCTATGGAGACCAGTTTGTCGTACTGTCCCTGTAGATCGCGGTAGTCGGCCAACACCACTTCCACCCGACCAGCCAACCCAGCCGCCTGCACTCGTTGACGCGCCAGTTCGCACTGTTGCTGCGAAATGGTTGCCGTGGTAACCCGGCAACCGTACTCGCGGGCCGCGTGCAGGGCGAAGCCGCCCCATCCGGTGCCGATTTCCAATAGATGATCCTCGGGCGCGAGGGCTAGCTTTTTGCAGATGCGGTCCACCTTGTAGCGCGCGGCTTCTTCCAGCGTACTGTCCGGGCGCGGAAATACGGCACTCGAATACATCATATTGTCGTCGAGGAAGAGGCGGAAAAAGTCATTGCTCAAATCGTAGTGCGCGGCGATGTTGCGCCGGCTACCTGGGAGCGTGTTGCGCTTGAGGGCATGCGCCAACACGCGCGCCGGTGCGGCCAACCGCGCCCAGCCTTGCTCGCGCTGCTGCATCCACTCCATATTGGCCACGGCCAAGCGGCACATGGCCGGCAGATCGTCGCAACTCCACCACCCCTGCATGTAGGCTTCGGCCGCGCCAATCGTGCCCCGGAGGGCTAAGGCGCGGAAAAAGCGCGGGTGGTGGACCTGCAAAACCACTTGGGGACCGGCTTCGCCCGGCCCAAAGGTGCGGCGCTGTTCGCCTTCGACTAGGCAAATCGCCCCGCGCTGCAAGTGCTGCAATTGCCTCAACACCAAGCGCCGCGCCCAGCGATCCAGCCAACCGCCGAGACCGAGCGGCCGTTTTTTAACGGCGGGGTAGAGAGCCAGTTGCGACATAGTCTTTTTCCTTTGTCAACGACTTGGGATGCGGGTAGAACGGACAGCGCTTGAGCCACAGTTTTAGGGCCTGCCAGTGAATGGCGGCCATGACTTTTGTCGTTATCAACGGATACTGCACCAAGACCCGCGCCAGTGCGGCCGCGCTTATTTCTCGCCGTTGCAGCATTAGGGTCGCGTCGAATAAGTGGTGGCCGTCCTGCCAGTTGTCCATGTGTACTGATAGGGTGCGGCGCGGCGTCGTAAAGTGCCAAGTGTAGTCCTGCTGCATGGCCATGAAGGGCGAAACGTGGAACGCCTTGGAGAATTGGTAGCGCTTGTGCGCTCCGCGGCCGCGGTCGATCCCGTGGTGCAGGACATAGCAATGTTGCTCGCCCCAAGGCGTGTTATTTACCTCGCCGACCACCGTCTCGACGCGCCGGTCATCGCGGTCGAAGCAGTAGTAAAAGCTGACCGGATTGAAGCCGTACCCGCCGTAGCGCAGGTGCGTTAGCAAGCGGACCGGCCCGTTGGGATAGTGTCCGCTCTCGTCTTTGACTAATTGCCGGACGCAATCCGCTAGGGGATGCTGCGGCGCGCCCAAGTGATCGGCGCGGCGGAAATAGGCCACGTTGGGCCGCTGCGCCGACCACAGCCAACGCCCGTCGAACAAGCGGGGCAATTCGGCTAAATCGAGGTACATCATAAAGAGCCGGTACTCAAAAACGTGAGCTACTGGAGCAAAGCGGCGATGCCGCACCCGCCCTTCGTATATGCAGCTATGGCGGCTCATAGGGTCTTGCCAAAGCGCCGCGTTACTTCCAAGGCACTGGCTACCCCGTCCTCGTGAAAACCAAAGCCCCAATAGGCGCCGCAGTAGTGGACGCGATCGACCCCGTCGATGCGAGACCGCTGCTTTTGCGCGGCGACTGAGGCCGGCGAATAGACTGGGTGGTGATAGGTCATGCGGGCGATGCGCTGCTCTGGATCAATGTCGTTGGTGCGGTTGAGGCTGACGCAGAAGGGTTGGTGGCTCTCCATGCTTTGGAGGATGTTCATATTGTACGTGACGGTGGCGGGGCATCCCCTGTCGGGCGGGATGTAGTAATTCCAGCTAGCCCAGGCGCGGCGGCGCTTGGGCAACACGGATGCGTCGGTGTGGAGGACGACATCGTTGGCTTGATACGGCATGGCTCCGAGCACTCGGCGCTCGACTGGGGCCGGATCGGCCAATAGCCGCAGTGCCTGGTCGCTGTGTACGGCCAAGATGACTTCGTCGAAGTGTTCGGGTTCTCCGGCCCGAGGCCGCACTTCCACTCCTTGGCGCAAACGCCGCACCGAAGCCACGGGACAATTGACGCGGATGCGCTCTCTAAAGGGGCGGATCAGCGCCTCGACGTAGCGCTGCGAGCCTCCTTTGATGACGCGCCAAGGCGTTCGTCCGCGCACTTGCAAAAAAGCGTGGTTGGCGAAAAACTGGACGAAGTAGTGCGCTGGAAACTCGCACATGCGGTCGGGCAAGGCCGACCACAGGGCCGACCCCAAGGGGATGATATGGTGTTGGACAAAAGCCTGGGAGTAGCCGTTGTCGGCCAGATAATCGCCGAGGGTAGTAGCGTCATTGGGATCGCGCAATAACTCGGGTGCCTCGCGGTTGAAGCGCAAGATATCGGCCAACATGCGGTAGAACGACGGCCGCAGCGCATTGCGCCGCTGGGCCAGCAGACTGCTCAGCGGTGTGCTGGCGTATTCCAGACCCGTGCGGTCGCATTTGACGCTGAACCCCATTTGAGTTGGCTGGGAAGCCACGCCCAAATGCTGCAACAGGCGATTGAACTGCGGGTAGTTGGGTTCGTTGAAGACGATAAAGCCGGTATCCACCGCATAGGAGCGCCCTTCCTGCTCGACTTCTAAGGTACGGGTATGGCCGCCGATGTAATCGTTGGCTTCAAACAGCGTGAGGTGGTGATCGGAGTGCAGCAGATAGGCCGCGACCAAGCCGGAGATACCTCCCCCCACTACGGCGATGCGCCGCCCCGGCCCCGGCTTCATGGCCTGCGGATCGCCCGGTCGTAAACTCGCTTGGGCACGGGCCGAAGATCGCGCACCAGACCGATCCACGACAGCACTTTGAGCAGGTAATAGGTTGGGTCGAGCTCCCACCAGTAAAAACCCTGCCGCGCTGCCCCCGGGTAATAGTGGTGATTGTTGTGCCAGCCTTCGCCCATAGTGATGAGTGCCAGCCAGATGTTATTGCGGCTGTGGTCTTGGGTGGCAAAGCGGCGGCGACCAAAGAGATGGGAGAGCGAATTGATGGTGCAGGTGCCGTGGAACAGGACGATGGTGGAAATGGAGAACCCCCAGACGAGCATCTGCCAGCCGCTGGTGCCCGACGCCGGGAAGCGGCTGCCACAATACTCCCCTAAGGCGTACATCGCCACTGCTAGCAAAATGGGCACGACGATGTCAAAGCGGTCGAGCAAGCGCAGTTCGGGAAAACGGGCCAAGTCGCGCACATTGTACAGACGGGTGGGAAAATTCGACCGCGAGGTGATCCACAGTACGTGGCTCCACCAAAACCCGTGCTCTTTGGGCGAATGCACGTCGCTGGCCACATCGGAGTGGCGATGGTGGTGGCGGTGGTGCCCGGCCCACCACAACGGCCCGCGCTGCACGGCTGTATTGCCCAGCACGGCAAAGAGGAACTGCCCGGCCCGCGAGGTCTTGAACGTGCGGTGCGAAAAGTAGCGGTGGTAAAACCCGGTTATGGCGAACATCCGCACCCAGTAGGCCACAACCGCCACGCCCACGGCCACGGGACTCCAACCCACCCACAAAACCCCGAGACAACTCAAGTGCAGTGCCGCAAAAGGCACCATGCGGACCCAATCGACTTGCTGCTCGCCTTCGGCGACCGCGGCGACAACGGCCTCATCGCCCTTAAACCAGCGCAGAAAAGCCAGCCGCCAGCCTTTGAGCGGCGGTGCGTTTGTATGTTCCATTTGATTCCTAGCTGTCACTTGTTTTACCCTCGTATGAGAATCCACCCCAGTCCGCGTCTTGCCCCTACGGGCGCAAAGAATTCAGGGAATCGCGCAAGTCACTCAGGTTTGCTAGGCTAACGGCCCTAGCTTGGCTGAGAAAACGCTGGTAATGCCAGGCGGCCCGGCCGCCAACGAGCAGGGCCATGTCGTCGCCCAGCAGCCGGCGCAATTTGAGCAACTCGCCGCCCAGATGGGGATCGTCGCCCGGATAGATGATGCTGAGCAAGACAGCCTTGGCATCCTTTTGCACGGCGGCTCCGGCGATTTCCTCGGCTGGTAGGTTGGCCCCCAGAAACGTCGAATTCCAGCCTTCTGACGTGGCCACGACTGTCGCGAGCAAGGCCCCTATCTCGTGCAACTGCCCGGCGGGCGTGGTCGCAATGACATGGGGAGCGGTCGCCGATATTTGGAAACTGGCGCGTAGGTTGCCGATAAAGCTGCGCACCACGGCCGAGGCCATGTGTTCGTCGGCTATTCGCAAGGTGCCCGCCTGCCACCTCTGGCCGACGCACTCCATAAGCGGCTGCACCACTTCTTCGATCAGGCACGGTTGGCTCAACGCGATGGAGGCGCGGACGAGCTGATTTTCGAGCGAGATCGCGTCTAACCTTTGTACTGCGACTAAGGCTTGTTCGAGAAATTCCCCAGGGTCTTTTTCCTCACTCACTCCATCAGGACGGACCAGCTGCTCCAACTGGGGCGTGGGAAGATGAGCGATGCGGCCAATGTTATGTCCGACCTGAACCGCCCGCTGCAACACTTGTAGGCGTGCGATGTCCGCGTCCGAATAAAGCCGTCTATTGGTCTCCGACCGTGCGGGCACCACCGCTTGATAGCGCTTTTCCCAGACGCGGATGACGTGGGCCGAAAGCCCGGTCCGCTGCACGGCTACATTTATGGGACATCCCAACGTCAATTCCATACATGTTTAATGTAAGTCCCGTTGTTCCCTCCCAAAAGCTAGGTAGTGGTGCGTTTTGATCCGGTTGAAAGGGGCGCCCCGGCACCGAAAACGCACCGCGACAATTGGAGATTTCAAAACGCACCACTACCGCCGCACAGGGCGATTACTCGCAGAAGGCCAGCCCGAGTCTGTCTAAATCATGGTTCGGTATCGCTTGCGCTTGCAAAACAGCCGGGATGCACCCGGTCAACTGATTTTTTCTGAGTTTTAGGATTTGCAGTTTCTCGAGTTTCCCCAGGGCTTCGGGAATCTTGCCGGTCAACTGGTTGGCGGTCAGTTTTAGGATTTGCAAGTTTGCCAGTTCTCCCAGGGCTTCGGGAATTTCTCCCGTCAACCTGTTTTTGACGAGGTTTAAGCCCGTGACGCGGCCTTGGTCGTCGGTGGTTACGCCATGCCATTGGTTCAGCGGAGCGTCGCTGTTCCAGCCGCCGCGCTTCTTCCAGCCATCGCCGCCCGTAGCCTGATAGAACGCGATCAGCGCGTCCCTATCCGAGGTATCGATAACCGGCTCATCGGTGATATCAGAGTCATCGGTGTCAGAATCATCGGTACCAGCCGAACAGTCGTCCAGCCCGAGTCTGCCTAAATCATGGTGCCGTATCGCTTGCAAAGAAGCCGGGATACACCCCGTCAACGGGTTGTCTCTGAGGTATAGCTCTGTCAGGTTTTCGAGTTGGGCTAATGCTTCGGGTATCTCTCCCGTCAACCCGTTGTTGGAGAGGTTTAGGTATGTCAGGTTTTCGAGTTGGGCTAATGCGGCGGGAATGTTCCCCGTCAACCCGTTGTGGTTGAGGTCTAGATCTCTCAGGTTTTCGAGTTGGGCTAATTCTTTGGGAATGTTCCCCGTCAACCCGCTGTGGTTGAGGTCTAGGAGTTCCAAGTTTTTGAGTTGGGCTAATTCTTTGGGAATTTCTCCCGTCAACCCGTTTCTGCCGATGTATAGCCATCTCAGGTTTTCGAGTTGGGCTAATTCTCTGGGAATCGCCCCGGTCAACTCGTTGCCGAAGAGGTATAGCTCTGTCAGATTTTCGAGTTGGGCTAATGCTTCGGGAATTGCCCCGGTCAACCTGTTGTCGAAGAGGGATAGAGCGCTCAGGTTTTCGAGTTGGGCTAATGCTTCGGGTATCTCTCCCGTCAACCCGTTGTTGCCGAGGTTCAAGCCCGTGACGCGGCCTTGGTCGTCGGTGGTCACGCCATGCCATTGATTCAGCGGAGCATCGCTATTCCAGCCGGTGCGATTCTTCCAGTTGTCGCCGCCCGTAGCTTCATAGAACGCGATCAGCGCGTCCCGATCCGAGGTATCGGTAACAGGCTCATCGGTATCAGCCACACAGTCGTCTAGCCCTAGTCGGTCCAAATCATCCCAGAACATCTCTATCGCTCGCAAAGCGGCCGGGATGCACCCCGTCAACTGGTTGTCGGAGAGTGCTAGAGCTCTCAGGTTTTCAAGTTTTCCTAATGCTTTGGGAATTTCCCCGGTCAACTGGTTGTCGCGGAGAAGTAGGTGTTCCAGGTTTTCGAGTTTTCCCAAGGCTTCGGGGATCTTCCCGGTCAACCCGTTGAATCTGAGGTCTAGCTGTTCCAGGTTTTCGAGTTTTCCCAAGGCTTCGGGGATCTTCCCGGTCAACCCGTTGCCGACGAGGTGTAGCCATCTCAGGTTTTTGAGTTGGGCTAATGTTTCGGGGATCGCCCCGGTCAACCCGTTGCGGGAGAGGGTTAGGATTTTCAGGTTTTCGAGTTGGGCTAATGTTTCGGGTATCGCCCCGGTCAACTCGTTGTTGCCGAGGTCTAGCTGTTCCAGGTTTTCGAGTTGGGCTAATGTTTCGGGTATCTTCCCGGTCAACCCGTTGTTATTGAGGTATAGGCTTCTCAGGTTTTCGAGTTGGGCTAATGCTTCGGGTATCTTCCCGGTCAACCCGTTGTCAAAGAGCCATAGGTTTCTCAGGTTTTTGAGTTGGGCTAATGTTTCGGGTATCTTCCCGGTCAACCCGTTGTTATTGAGGTATAGGCTTCTCAGGTTTTCGAGTTGGGCTAATGCTTCGGGTATCTCTCCGGTCAACCCGTTGTCGTAGAGGCGTAAGGTAATGACGCGGCCTCGGGCGTCGGTGGTCACGCCATCCCATTGGTTCAGCGGGGCGTCACTGAGCCAGCCGGTGCGATTCTTCCAGTTGTCGCCGCCCGTAGCTTTGTAGAACGCGATCAACACTTCCCGCTCAGAGGAATTGTCGGTAACTTTACCGGCCGGTGCCAACGGAGCCAGCGGGGACGAAGCGGGGCTTTCCGGCTGACGATCGCCACAAGCAAAAAGCAACGAGGCTCCGAGCAGGACGAATAGACTACGCATGGCAAATCCTTTCCGAGGTTGTATGGCGGCTTTCGTCGAGGTTTGCGACGGCCACCGCGTATGTAAGACGAGTGCGTTGAACATGGGCTTATCCAAGGACCTTATTCCCTTTTGAGACTGCAAAACGCACCACTACCGACGTGCGGGGCGATTACTCGCAGAAGGCCAGCCCGAGTCTGTCTAAATCATGGTTCGGTATCGCTTGCGCTTGCAAAACAGCCGGGATACACCCGGTCAACTGATTTTTTCTGAGTTTTAGGATTTGCAGTTTCTCGAGTTTCCCCAGGGCTTCGGGAATCTTGCCGGTCAACTGGTTGGCGGTCAGTTTTAGGATTTGCAAGTTTGCCAGTTCTCCCAGGGCTTCGGGAATTTCTCCCGTCAACCTGTTTTTGACGAGGTTTAAGCCCGTGACGCGGCCTTGGTCGTCGGTGGTTACGCCATGCCATTGGTTCAGCGGAGCGTCGCTGTTCCAGCCGCCGCGCTTCTTCCAGCCATCGCCGCCCGTAGCTTTATAGAACGCGATCAGCGCGTCCCGATCCGAGTCATCGACAACAGGGTCGGTGGTAACAGGCTCATCGACAACCGGCTCATCGGTAACAGGATCGGTGGTAACCGGCTCGGTGGTAACAGGCTCAGGCTGGGTGGTAACAGGTTCATCGGTATCGGTATCAGCCGAACAGTAGTCCAACCCGAGTCTGTCTAAATCACTGTATTGTACCGCTTGCAAAGCAACCGGGATACACCCCGTCAACTCATTGTCGATGAGGTATAGTTGTTCGAGGTTTTCGAGTTGGGCTAATTCTTTTGGAATCGCCCCGGTCAACTGGTTGCGGGAGAGGGATAGTTGTTCGAGGTTTTCGAGTTGGGCTAATTCTTTTGGGATCGCCCCGGTCAACTCGTTGTCGCCGAGGCTTAGCTCTCTCAGGCTGTCGAGTTGGGCTAATGCTTCAGGTATCTCCCCGGTCAACTCGTTGCCGCCGAGGCTTAGGTTTCTCAGGTTTTCGAGTTGGGCTAATGCTTCGGGGATCTCCCCGGTCAACTCGTTGTCAAAGAGCCATAGTTGTTCGAGGTTTTCGAGTTGGGCTAATGCTTCAGGTATCTCCCCGGTCAACTGGTTGCTGGCGAGGTATAGGAATCTCAGGTTTTCGAGTTGGGCTAATGCTTCAGGTATCTCCCCGGTCAACCCGTTGCCCATGAGGGATAGATATTGCAGGTTTTCGAGTTGTGCTAACGCTTCGGGTATCTCCCCGGTCAACCCGTTGGCGAAGAGGGATAGTTGTTCGAGGTTTTCGAGTTGTGCTAATACTTCGGGTATCTCCCCGGTCAACCCGTTGGCGATGAGGGTTAGTTCTTTCAGGCTGTCGAGTTGTCCGAATGCTTCTGGGATCGCCCCGGTCAACCCGTTGTTGGCGACGAGTCTTAGAGTTTGCAGGTTTTCGAGTTGGGCTAATGCGGCGAATGCTTCGGGTCTCGACCCGGTCAACCCGTTGTCGCCGAAGGCTAAGAAAATGACGCGGTCACTTCGGTTTTCGGTGTATACGCCATACCATTGGTCCAGCGGAGCGTCGCTGAGCCAGCCGGTGCGCTTCTTCCAGTTGTCGCCGCCCGTAGCGTTATAGAACGCGATCAGCGCGTCCCGATCCGAGGTATTGGTATCAGGCTCATCGGTATCGGTAGCAGCCGAACAGTAGGCCAGCTTGAGTATGTCTAAATCATTGAACTTTACCTCTCGCAAAGCATCCGGGATACACCCCGTCAACGGGTTGACTCTGAGGTATAGGCTTGTCAGTTTTTTGAGTTGGGTTAATTCTTTTGGAATTTCTCCCGTCAACCAGTTGCTGTAGAGCCATAGGCTTTCCAGGCTGTCGAGTTGGCCTAATTCTTTTGGGATCTCCCCGGTCAACCCGTTGCCGCCGAGATTTAGTGATCTCAGGTATTTGAGTTGGGTTAATTCTTTTGGAATCTCTCCCGTCAACTCGTTGCCCCTGAGGTCTAGCTGTCTCAGGCTGTCGAGTTGGGCTAATTCTTTTGGAATCTCCCCGGTCAACCTGTTGCCGCCGAGGTATAGCTCTCTCAGTTTTTTGAGTTGGGCTAATTCTTTTGGAATCTCCCCCGTCAACCCGTCGCCGAGGCCTAGAAGTTGCAGGTTTTCGAGTTGGGCTAATTCTTTTGGAATCTCCCCGGTCAACTCGTTGCCGACGAGGTATAGCTCTCTCAGTTCTTTGAGTTTGACTAATACTTTTGGGATCTCCCCGATCTCCCCGGTCAACCCGTTGGAGCTGAGGCGTAACCAAATGACGCGGCCTTGGGCATCGGTGATCACGCCATGCCAGTATTTTAGCTCATCGTCGCTGAGCCAGCCGGCGCGATTCTTCCAGTTGTCGCCGCCCGTAGCTTTGTAGAAGTCGATCAACACTTCCCGCTCAGAGGCGAGGGATTTGTCGGTAACTTTACCGGCCGGTGCCAGCGGTGCTTCCGGCTGGCGATCCCCACAAGCAAAAAGCAACGAGGCTCCGATTAAGACGAATAGACTACGCATGATAAATCCTTTCTGCTGATCCTAATTTGTCGGATCGAGCGGTATGTTGGGGTTGTTTAGGATCTCTTGATCCGGGTATGGATAAAAGTTGCGATTTCGCTCAAAGGAGTCGGATGAAGGGCCGGGTTGCCCGAGGCGGCGGCTGTCCTCCCATCCCGTGCCATTGAGGAACAATTCCGCTCGGCGTTGCCGAAAGATTTCTTCTAGAACGTCCTCAAGGGTTTGTGGGCCGTTATAGGGCGGTAGCGATGCTCCAATGCCATAGGGATCTTGCTCGGGTGTTTTTGTGCGAATAGCGTCTATTTCTGCGATTGCATTTTCGATATCGCCCAGCATTGCATTGGCTTCTGCTCGCGTCAAGACCATTTCGCTGGGCAAATAGGCTGGTATGGACGATGTAGCTTCGTTCCAAAAGCCGGCCAACATTTCAATAGGAAAGCCATTGGTGCTAGTGCTTTCATCTGGTACGAGATAAAATGCAAGTCGCCCATCGTCGCTGTCTGTGAGTTGGGTGCCGAAAAGGTCTCTCGGGGCGTAATCATCTTCAACAAAAACTTGGGCGTAAATGGGATTTTGGCTTCTGGCGTCGTACATATAGACTGAAGTTGCCAAGGGATCAACGGCATTGGCCGCTTCAATTGCCGCTTGATAATTGCCCGCGAACAGGTTATAGCGCGCCCGATAAGCGTGAATCGTATTTGAGAGATCGAATCCGCTGCCCAAAATATCTGAGTTGAACTGAGCGGAGGGCGGCGTGGTGTCGATGGTTTGGCGTGCGTCGTCCAACAACTCGATCGCGGCGGCAAAAAGCTCTTGGCGCGATACAAAAGGGGCTTGCCCATCGACCTGTACATCTATGGGGGCACTTTCAAAAGCCTGCGCGATAAATCCCAAACACATCGCTTTGTAAAGGTGTGCCAGTGCAATAAGGCCGCTGCGCGTACCTTCAGCAAGTGGTACATTGGCCGCGTTTTCGATCAAGTTGTTGGCGATGCCGATGATGCGATAGGAACGGGACCAGATCGCGCCGACAGCGCCATTCGCGCCAGACACAGTGCTGCCATCCTCTAATTCGAGGAGATTGGCAAATGTCGTGTTTGCGGCAAGTTCGCGGCTTGTAATGGCGGTATGGCGCAGATAGGCATCGACATTTTGACTCGCGTAATCTCGTTGCATACCAATGGCGAGGGCGATGATGCCATCGCTAGTGCTCAAGACGCGATCTTCCGACGCTTGGTTTGGATTTGATATGTTCAAATCGCAACCTTGGGCCAAAAAGAGCAGACATGCCGAGATTGTGTACAGGCGATTCGATTTCATGTTATTTCTCCGCTTAGTAGTTCAAGTTTATCTGAAATGCAATGCTGCGCGGGATAGGCACTTCTACAAAATCAAATCCGCGCACTACGGTGCGCTGCCCGCCGATGTTGATCTCCGGGTCGTAACCGCTGTAATCGTCTAGGGAAAACAAGTTGCGGCCAATCAGGCTCAGTTGAATGCTACTCTCTCCCAAAAAGTGGGGTTGCCAGCGATATGATGCGGACAGTTCACGCAATTTTACAAAGGATCCATCCTCGATCCAGTGTTCAAAAATTCGGAAGACTTTCGCATTATAGCCAGCGGGGAGTTCGCCTTCTAATTCGCGTTCGTAATCCGTTAAAACGCCAAACGCGGGCAAGGCGGCCAAGCGTCTGGTAAAATTAAATACATCGCCGCCGATGACCGCATCCGCTTGCATGCGAAACGACCAGTTTTTCCCCAAGTCGATTTGATTGATCCACGAAGCGGTAAAGTCCGGGTTGGGATCCCCAATGATTTTGCGCTCAGCCGCCTGAATGGGGAGATCGTTTTCATCGAGTGCTATATTGCCTTGGGTATCGCGTGCAAAAGCCGTGCTGTAGAAAACCCCGAGTGGCTCGCCGTTGATGGCAAAGACTTGGCCAAACGAATTCGAGATGGGCAATCGATCGTCCTCAATGCCATTGACTTCGTTTTTGTTGGTCGAATAGGTGAAGGTTGATTCCCAGCGGAGGGTGGGGCGTGCAAGCGGCACCGCACGCACGAGAAGCTCCCATCCGACATTGTCCAAGGTGCCGACATTTTGCAAGGCTCCCGAATAACCTGTAGAGGGGGACAACGAGCGGAAGAGCAACAAGTCTCGAACGTGTTGATCGTAGTAGGTCAGCTCTACGCCCAAGCGATTGGACAAGAGACTAAAATCGCTTCCTATTTCAATTTCCCGCTGTCTTTCGGGCTTGACCGTCCCACCAAGTTGTGTGCTGGGCACCAGACCGGCGTTACCATCATACGAGGATACGTTGTAATTGGTCAGGCGAGTATAGGGACCAATCGCCGTTTGACCGCCCGAAGTGCCTACGGAAGCTCGCAATTTGAAGTCTGGAAACGTATTTTTGAGTGCGCTGTCTTGCCAGAAACCCTCATCTGAAATGAGATAGGATGCGCTCGCTTTGGGATAGGTTTGCCAGCGGTTGTTTTCGTCGTATACCGAAGAGGCGTCCGTGCGGATAGCTCCTGTGACAAAAAGGCGATCGGCGATGCCAAAAGTCTGCTGGACGAATGCGCCATAAATGGCCTTTTTGCTTCTCCACTCGCTTGCACTAACGGTCGAACCGCTCTGGATGATTTGGGAGGCGGGACTCAGGTTTTTGCCTTCTGCACCGAATCTTGCTCCTCTTTCGTATTGCACGGTTCCGCCGATCCGCGTGGTCGATTGCACCTCGGGGCGCAGGTGCTGCTCGTAACTGAGATTGATGTCGTTGTTGAGTTGCAAGAAATCGAATTTGGATTTTCGAGACTGGCCATTTGCCAGACCCGGCGCAGACGTGCCGATTGGGATAAATGCGATGGCCGTTTGGTCGTAGGTATCCAAACCCAGCGTATAGTCGATGCCCAATCCCGCTAGCGGCTTTAAGTATAGTGCTGCGCTGCCGATATAGCGCGTGACTTCCTGCGTGAAATCGTATCGATCAATGACTTCTAGGGGATTGGCGAGCGTGCCATCGTTAGGATAAATACCGGTCTCGGGATCCGGTGTGGGATCGTAGGTGTTGGGGCCGAAAATAAAACCCGTCAGTGCGCCGTAGTTCGAATTTAGCCCACCATTGGGGATGTCGTTGCTATTGCTGAAAGCGAAGTTTCCACCCACAGATAAGGTGGCCCAGTGCGACAAATCTTGGTCAATGCGCGTTCGGATGCTGCTCCGGCGAAATAATGTGTTTTGGACCACGCCTTGATTGCCGAGATGGGATGCAGAAGCAAAATAACGGGTGTCTTCAGATCCGCCAGAAACCGAGGCATAGTGTTCCACTCCCGTGGCGTTTCTAAAGATAAAATCCTGATGATCGAATCGTTGTACCCTGTTGCCTTCATTGTCAAATTCTGCTCGGTTTACCGGCAGTGTTTTGCGTACTGTTGAAGTTGAAAGACGACCGGTGTAGTTGATGCGAGGCTTGCCCAAAACGCCGCGCTTTGTAAATATTTGCACAACACCATTGTTAGCACGCGATCCGTACAGAGCGGCTGCCGCGGCACCTTTTACTATTTCAATGCGTTCTATGTCGTTTGGATTGAGATCGACGAGGCGGTTTTGCGCCCCGCCGCCGAGGAGGATCAGTTCGGGGGAATCGTTGTTCACAATGACGCCATCCACCACATAGAGCGGATCGGCACTACCCAAGACGGTGCTGGTTCCACGCAAGCGGATGGTTACGCCGCCGGCTGGATTGCCCGAATTTTGTTGAATGAGTGCGCCGGCTAACTTGCCGGTCAAGGCTTTGTCGAGAGATGTGGCACCGGTGGATTCCAGTTGGCTAACGGTCAGGGTGGAAATGGCATTGCCGAGCTGTTTTTTGCTGGCTGCCGCGGAAAGCCCAGTGACGACGATTTCATCGAATTGCAGGGCATCTATGCTGAGTTGAAAGGCAACTTCCACAAGGCCGCTGTTTTGGCGAATGGTTTGTCTGGAGGTTTTGTAGCCAACAAACCACGCTTCAATCTCGGTTTCCGCTGCTGGTTGTGGCAGAAAGAGCGCGAACTTGCCTTGGGCATCGGTGATCGTGCCAAGAGGGTAGGCAGCGGCAATAATAGTGACATTGGGCAGGGGCTCGCCTCGCTCGTCCGTAACCTCGCCTTTAATGGTGAGTTGGGCAAAGGCCGAAGTGGAGCTTGCCATAAAAACGCAAGCGACGAAAAACAATCGAGATAATATCATTTATTTTTCCTTTCATTTTCGCCATCGTCGGGGTGAACTACATTAACACAATAGAACGATGGCATCAAGGGCCGTCGAGTGCCTTCGCACGAAGCGTTTTTCATAGGGCGAGAGACGTTTTTTTAACACAGGGACGGGGTTTAGGGACGCTTAATCCGAATTGATTCGGTATACGTTGGGTCGCCGGGGCTCAGGCTGAGCCCCGGCGACCCGTTCAACGATCCAATCTATCCTATCATCATGGATCTTGTCCGCCAACTCTAAGTTCCAAAACCCGAGTTGACTGATTTAGTGCGCCTGCTGCTTGACCATCCCCCACGAGCTGCTTTCGACCGCGGTGGCAGGTGGAGGCGGCAGGAGCACCGCATCAATGATGTGGATTACGCCATTACTGGCGGCCACGTCCGCTTGGACGACATTGGCGTTGTTGATCATCACGCCGCTGTCGCCGACGCTGATATTGATTGAAGCACCATTGAGGGTAGTAGCCGAATCCAACTCCACTACGTCGGCGGCCAAGACCGAACCTGCGACGACGTGATAAAGCAGGATCGAGGTTAGCTGTTCCCTATTCTCGGGCAGCAGCAGCGACTCGACGGTGCCCTCTGGCAAAGCGGCGAATGCTTCGTCAGTAGGGGCGAAGACGGTGAAAGGGCCTTCGCCCTTGAGCGCATCGACGAGCTCGGCGGCCTGAACCGCGGCGACCAGCGTGTTAAAAGCACCAGCCCCGATGGCGACATCGACGATGTCCTCATCTTGCGCTTGAGCTGGGCCTCCCCAAGACGAAAGTGCTAGCGCCATGAGCGTGGCAATGCGGGTGATCTTCATGCGATTTCCTCCTTATTGTAATTTGGAGCCACTTTGGCGTCCGTTATCATAGATAATGATAATCTGTCTATTATTTGTCAATAATATCTTCTAATTTTTTAGACATAATTTAGACAATACTTAGACAAGAGCTTTCAGTGCAGTGGGATGGCAGACGCGCCGACTTTGGATTTCGCTGTTAAAAAGAGAAGTTAAAGCCCAGCGTAGGGACTATGGGCAATTGTTTGATCTGGCGCGGATCGACTTCGGGATGGACCGAATCAAGCTGCAAAAACCACTCGTTGCGGCGGCTATACACATTGAATATCTGCACGTAAAACTCGCTGTCGGTTCCTCGCAGCCTGAGCGATCGGCGGGCACTGATATCCAGGCGGTGATAGGGCTGTAGGCGGGCGCTGTTGCGCTGGGCGGGTGATTCCGAGGGCGGCGTAAATGCCTGACCGCTGGCGTACGCCAAGGTCGCGCCGAGTTGCCATGCGCCCACCTCGTAGGAAGCAATAAAAGACAAGTCGTGGCGGCGGTCGTGCTTGGGGGGAAAGGGTTGGCCCCCGTTGAGTTCGGGGAAGGTGCGCCGCGTCCAAGCGAGCGCGTAGCCGATCCACCCGGTGAGTGCGCCCGTGCGTTGCTGCAAAAAAACCTCGATCCCGCTGGCCCAGCCCGTGCCGCCGCTTTTGAATACCGCTTCCGAATGCGTTTCCTCGTTGTCGTCTGGCAGTGCGGTATCCACGGTCACGAGGTTGGCGAGGTCCGTGTAATAGGCCGCCACGGAAACCTGGTAGCGCGGCGCAGGGGTCCACTCGAGGCTGGTGACGGCCTGATAGGAGCGCCCCGGCTCGACGGTGCCGTCGAGCGGCACCCAGAAATCGCCGCCGCTGAAGGCTTCGGTGGTGATCAGTTGCAGGTGTTGGCGATATACCCCGCCGGCCGCTTGGACGCGGATTTTGTCGCTCAACGCTTGGCTTAGGGCGAGCCGCGGCGTGAAGTGCCAGCGATTTCCTGCGCTGAAGTACGTTCCCCGTCCGCCCAACTGCACCTGTGTGGCCGGTCCGACCTGCCATTCATCCTGCACGTAGCCTTCCAACAGCATCGGCTCTTGGCGCAGGTCGAGCTGGGTCCGCTCGTTGAAAGACCGGGCGAAGTGAAACTCGAACAGAGTGGCCAACAAGCCCAAAGAGAGCGCGTGATGGCGGTTGGCGAAGTAATCCAAGTGGCCTTTGAGCGAAAGGTCGCGGATGCTGTTGGCGATGCGGACGGGCGCGTCGAGGAAACCGAGCGCGACGATGCTTTCATATTCTGAGCGCGCGGCCATGAAGTGACCGAACAGGGCCGGTGAGAACGCGCGCGTCCAGTGCGCCATCAGTGCGCGGTTGCCCCAGCGCATATCGACGAAAGACTCTTCGTCGTCTTCTAGCTCAATTCGCAGGTCGTCATGGCCCCGGTACGCGCTTGCGGCGTAGGCGTCTTCGCCCCACCGCTGATTAATGCCGCCGTTGAAGTCGTAGAAGTAATAGTTCAAGGGGATGTCCTCCCCGCGGGCGCGGAGGGCGCTAAACACACCGTCCAAGTAGGTGCGGCGACCGGCTAACATCCACGAGCCTTGGCCGACGGGCCCCTCGGTGAGCAAACGGCCTGAAATCAGGCTCACGCCGCCGCGCCCGCTCGTCCGCTTGCGGTTGCCCTCGCGGTTGCTCACGTTGAGCACCGCGCCGAGCGTGCGGCCGTACGGAGCGGGGTAGGCTCCCTTGTACAGATCGACCTCCTTGATGGCGTCTGGGTTAAAGGTTGAGAAGAGGCCGAACAGGTGGGAGGGATTGTACAGCGGAGTTTGGTTGAGGAGGATGGCCGTCTGGCTGGGGTCTCCGCCGCGCACGTACAAGCCGCTGCTGATGTCCGCAACCGCTTGGATGCCCGGCAGTAACTGCAAGCTGCGCAAGAGGTCGGCCTCGCCGAGGGCGGGTAGCTGCTGTACGGGCCTGACGCGGAGGCGAATGCGCTCGGCCTCCACCGAAATCGGCGCGCTTAGGTCCGTTGGCTCGGGCACCAGGGCCACGTCGAGCCGCACGGCCTCATCGGCCCTAAAGTGCAGCGTGTCCCACCGGGTCTGGTAGCCTAAGTGCGACGCGCTTATCACGTGTGTGCCAGCCGGTACTTGTTTGACCGCGTAGTAGCCGCTGTTGTTGCTGACCGCCCCGAGTTGAAATCCTTCGACTGCGACCAGGGCGCGGGTCAGGGCTTCGCCGTTGTCGGCAGCGGAGACAAAGCCGCTCAGGGTCGCCGCTTGTGCCGTCCCTGCCGATAGCAGCGTTGCTGCTAGGACTCGCCTACATTTTTTTTGCAAACTCACCTGTTTGTTATCTCACTGACGTTTGCAGCGGTAAAGGGAAACATATCGAGATATTGAGCGGGTTGCACCTCGAACAGCCGCTAAAACCGGGCGCGCCCTATGCTGGCCGCTTGGGCCTGCGTATCTTCAGGCCCTTGTCCCCACCACCGCCAAAGGACCAAATCCATGACCACGGACCGCATTTTCCACCGCGTCATTACCGACCACTGGCCGCAGATTTCCCACGGCAAAGACTGCTACCTTTACGCCGAAGATGGCCGGGCATACCTCGATGCCTGCGCTGGCGTCCACGTGATTTCCATCGGCCACGGCGTCCCAGAGATAGCTGACGTCATGCGGGAGCAGTCGAACAAGGTTTGCTTTACCTATGCCCGCTTCCTCACCCAGCCGCAAATCGACCTCGCCGACAAAATCGCCGCCCTAGCCCCGGGCGACCTCAACCGCGTCTTCTTCGTCTCCGGCGGGTCCGAAGCCACGGAGTCCGCGCTCAAGATCGCCCGCAAGTACCACGTCGAGACCGGCAACCCGAAGAAGTACAAAGTCATCACCCGCTGGCAGAGCTGGCACGGCAATACCATTGGCGCGCTTTCCATGTCGGGTCGCTCCACTTGGCGCGAGGACTACGTGCCTTATTTGCTCGACTTCCCGCACATCGCCTTTCCCCGCCCGGCGAACTGCCCGTACTGCCAAGACCGGCCCGCCTGTACGCTGGCCTGCGCCGAAGATCTGGAACGGGTCATCAAACAAGAGGGCAGCGAGTACATCTCCGCCTTTATTGCCGAGCCGATCTCGGGCACTTCTTGCTGCGGCCTGATGCCACCGCCCGACTACTTCCCCACCATCCGCGCGATCTGCGACCGCTACAGCGTCTTGATGATCATCGACGAAGTGGTCACGGGCTACGGACGCACGGGACTCAACTTCGGGATTGAGCACTGGGACGCCATCCCAGACATCATGGCTACTGGCAAGGGCCTCAGCAGTGGGTACACGCCTATTGCTGCCACCTTGGTCCGCGACGCGATCTACGACGGGATCTACAAAAAGCAAAACCACTACGTTCACGGCCACACGTACGGCGGCAATCCACTCTCTTGCGCCATTGCCTTGGCCGTGCAGAACTACATCCAAGACCACGATTTGGTTTCTCGCTGTGCGCAGATGGGCGACCTGATGCTGGAGAAGATGCAGCCCTTAATGGACTCGCCCCTAGTCAGCGCGGTGCGCGGCAAGGGCCTGCTTACCGGCGTCGAGTTTGTCAAGGACAAGGCGACCGGTACGCCCTTTGATCCCACGCAGGGCGTGGCGGCCGCGATCGTCAACCGCGCCTTTGCCAAAGGTGTGCTCATCATGCCCGGATCGCCCGGCTTGATCGACGGCGTCAGCGGCGATCACATTGCCATCAGCCCGCCCTTTACCATCAGCGAAGAGCAAGTCGAGGAAGTCGCACAGGTGATCGCGGATGTGGTTGGAGAAATGGAGCGGGAATTGGGATATTGAGCGAGAAAAAACACCGCTTTGACCCAGCACTGGCCGACCTACAGGGCCGAGCCATTGAGGCCCGCAAATTCATTATATAGAAGGCTTGAGAGGCGATAATATGCCCGAAACGATTCTCGACAGATGGGATGTGACCCCGGAAGAGCTTACGGAGCTAGTGGAGCAAAACCCTAGCCTCGGCGGCATGATTCTGGATTATTTGGCAGAACTCAAGCTAGAAAAGCGCTGGCTGTCGGGCGACGACGTTTCAGAAAGCGCGTCGCGTCGATTTTTGCACTAGTTGGCCAATCGTCGCATATTTCCCCAAGCAACGATGTAGATTTCGCGGATTTTGTAGTGCAACCTGATTGAAAGAGTGAGTCATGGCACAAGCAAATGAAAACGTCCGCTACGAGCCGGACGAGCGCCCCCCCCATTCTGTCGCCGCTGGAGTCGGCTTTCAGGCTGCGGTGGTCATCATCGCGCCGGTGGTGCTCAGCGCGATTATTATTGGCCGGGCGGCCAACCAGCCGGAGAGCTATCTAAATTGGATTGCCTTCGCGGCGCTGCTAATCAGTGGCGTGAGCACGATTCTGCAAGCGGTCCGGGTCGGGCGAATCGGGGCCGGGCACGTGCTCATCATGGGCACCTCCGGTGCCTTCATTGCGGTCTGCATCACGGCACTGGTGAAGGGCGGTCCCTCTCTGATGGCGAGCTTGATCGTCGTTGCGTCGCTGTTCCAATTTGCCTTAGCTGCGCGGCTTTCGCTGTTGCGCCGGATTCTCACACCGACTGTCGCCGGCACGGTGATTATGTTGATCGCCGTCACGGTCATGCCCATCGTTTTCGGCTTGCTCACGGATGTGCCCGACGGCACGCCGCCTGCGGCGGCCCCGACTGCGGCTGGGGCGACGCTCGTGGTCCTCGTGGTGTTGGCTTTGCGCGCTCCCGTGACTTGGCGACTGTGGGCACCACTCATCGGCATCGTGGTGGGCTGTGTGGTGGCTGCTCTCTTCGGACTGTACGACATGCAGCCCGTAATCGCAGCCCCTTGGATCGGTTTTCCCGACGGCACGTGGCCGGGATTGGACCTGACGTTCAGTGCAGAATTCTGGGCCTTGCTGCCGGCGTTTGTGCTCGTTACTCTGGTGGGCGCGATTGAAACCATTGGCGACGGCGTTGCCATCCAACGGGTCTCGCGGCGTCAGCCCCGAGCAACTGATTTTCGCCTGGTCCAAGGCGCTCTCAATGCCGATGGAATGGGCAACCTGTTGTCGGGTTTGATTGGGACGCCCCCCAATACGACCTACTCAACCAGTATATCGCTCGCTGAACTCACCGGCGTTGCCGCACGGCGCGTTGGGGTGTATGTGGGGGGCATCTTTGCGGTGCTGTCCTTATCGCCCAAGGTGACGGCTCTCCTGATCGCCATTCCCAATCCCGTGGGGGCGGCCTATGTAACCTTGCTAATCGGTCTGCTTTTCGTTCAGGGCATGAAGTTGGTCGTCGAGAGTGGCCTCGATCACCGCAAGGCCGCGGTGGTGGGGCTGTCGTTTTGGCTTGGCGTAGGCTTTCAGAATCAGGTGATCTTCGCCGATATGCTGGGCGGGACGTGGGGCACCTTGCTCGGCAACGGCATGACCGCTGGTTGTCTTACGGCGATTGTGCTGACTGCATTCATGGAGCTGACGGCTCCGCGCCGCCGACGTCTGGAGGTCGAGTTAGCCGCGGCCTCGCTGCCCAAGATCGACGAGTTCCTCGGCGAATTTGCCGTGCGCGTCGGCTGGGACGGTCCGGCGACTAAGCGGCTCCGCGCCGCCGGGGAAGAGACTTTGGCGATTCTGACGCAACAAGCAGAAGACGATGCAAGCGACAGGCGGCATTTGATCCTCACCGCCCGGCCCGCCGAAGGAACGGTGGAACTGGAGTTTTTGGCGACTGCCGCCGGGGAAAATCTCGAAGACCGCCTGGCGTATCTGAGCGAACAGCCCGAGATAATAGACGAAAGCGAGGTCTCGTTTCGTCTGTTGCGGCACTACGCCTCTGCGGTGCGGCACCAGAAATACCACGACCTAGACATCATTGGGGTGCAGGTCGAACGCGCACGATAGAACGGTCGTAGCCGACCTGCGCCCTGATAGGGATTGTCGTCGAGTGCTCGTGCGCGAAACACCCCCATTTTCGCTGGCCTTTCCTGTTGAGAGAATCGCTCCCGAGGCTGTTACCGATCCCACGGGAACGCAAACGTCGGCCTATTGGCATAGCGCTGCATTCCGATCTCCAACGTCGCCCCGGCTCCCGGCGCTAGCTCCACGGCAAAAGCCGAATCATCTATCGCGGTTTCCTTTCCCCCCACGCGCACACTCGTAAACTGGTGCTCGGCATAGGCTCCGCCTTGTGCGATTACTTCGCGCCCGGCCACTGGGTCTGTATTTACCAGCGTTAGGGTCATGAAGTCCGCGCCTAGTCGCTCCACCAACGCCCCCACGCCCTCGGGCATCCCGGCGCGCCCAGCCTGTGGATCGAAGTAGCGCACTCGGCAGTGCAGCGGCGAGCCGTGGCGCGGCGTCAGCCCGCCTAACATGAGTTGAGTCAGTCCGCCCGGAATGGCCGGGTTGAATGGATTGGGATTGTCCGACAGCCGGGTGTCCGGCGTTGTCGGGTCGCGGCGCACCTTTTCCATTTGCGTGCGGAGGCGGGCAAAGTCGGCCTGTAGTGCCGCTTCTGGGTAGGTGGAGTCGCGTCCATCCAAAAAGCCGAACCAGCCGCTGTCGGCGTTCAGCCGATTCAGGTCGGCCCGGTCCATCGACCAGTAGTACACCTCTTGTGCTCCGTGCGCGTACTTTGCTGGCCGGAACTCGTACCAGCCGGCGTCTCCGTGCATATGCGGGTACATCATTTGCCCGTTGACTTCTTTGCCGTTGGCGTTGATTGTGTCGATCATCTGCCGCCACACATCGACGAATTTCTGCTCGCCCGACAGCAACAGCGCGTTGCCAAAACCCGAAATCCCCAGCCCGTGCGTGTTGCGGCTGGCCCTTGCTCCGGTCTGGGGCACTTCGACGGTAAAGGCCCAGCCGTAACACCCCCCGTACCACTTGCCGTCGCACTCGCCGCCGATGGTCCCATCGAGTCCGATATTGGTCGGGATGATCCCGTCGTTGGCGAGGGTGCGCTGCCGCCAGGCTTCGACGTATTCGAGCACCCAGTTCTTGTACTGGTCTTCGCCCGTCAGCGCGTACGCGTTCAGCCCCAAGGCCGTCGCCACCATGTTTTGGGGATGGTCGCCGACGATGTCGGTGTAGTCTTTGAAATGAGCCAGCATCTCCTCGAAGTTGCGCTCTCCGTGCAGGGGAATGAAGCGTTCCTGCACCTCGTCGAGTGGATCGCCGGCCCAGTCGAGTGCTGTGGCCTGGCGCAGCAGGGGCCCGCGGCTGCCGTTGAACAGGCTCTTGATGATTTTGCGTGCGGGATCGTAGTTGGGCGCTTGTGGGTCGTCGCCCATGTAAAATCCGGCGTAGCGCCGCACCCGCTGCTCAAAGGCTCGCTCGCGTGGATTCATCAATCCGTGCAGGTTGAACGTCGTCAGCCCTTCTCCGTTATGCACCCAGTCGAACATCACTGGAAATTCGCGATAGTACATACCGTCCCGAGCAAAGGGCACTTCCGTGGTCTTAGCCTCGGTGTACTGCTTGAGATGCCCCTCCCAAGCCAACTGGCACATATCGTACAGATGGGGGCCACCACCCAGCACATAGAGCACCGGCCAGTGGACTAGATTCTCGATAGCGTCGTCCGGCCCGTCGTTGCCGCCCCAGCGCGGGATGCACTCCAAATAGCCCCGCTCGTCGAAGTACTTGGCGAAAAATTCCGTGCATCCCCTCGTTTGCGCTCGAATCAGTTCCCACTCCATCAGTGCCCAAACGGGCGGTGGCATCGGAGTGTGAATGGCGATGGCGCGAGGATTTAGATGGCTCATGGATCGCTCCTTTAGTAGGCTGTGTGCGTCTGCCCCGTAATGAGCGTCATAGTTAGCGTTGGGTCAACCAAGTGCCGCCCGTTTCGTTGACAAAGGGCCTGTCGTGCAATATGTATTGTCTCCGACAAACCGCATAATCCAATCTTGGCGAAAAACTTTGCCGCGACCAAATAAGAGAAAACATGCCGCGTTTTATTGGTTTCACCTTTATTTTTTACCAGTTTATTATAAAAGGAGGCTTTATGGAATCAGTCGCCACTACCCGCATGTCCTCCAAAGGGCAAGTCGTCATTCCCGAGTCCCTGCGCCAACAGCTCGGATTGGAGTCGGGTACCCGGTTCATTGTCATGGGCGAAGACGATGTCATCATTCTCAAGACCATCCAGACTCCCTCCATGCGCGATTTCGACCGCATGATTGCCAAAGCACGTCGCCAAGCTAAGCAAGCTGGAATGAAACGATCAGATGTTACCGCCGCTGTTTCCCGGGTCCGAGCGGCAAAATGAAGATCGTCGTGGACACGAATGTCTTTATATCAGGCGTATTCTTTACTGGTCCACCGCATCAGATCCTCAATGCTTGGAGGCGCGGCAGTGTCCAAATCGTCGTGACGCCCGAAATTCTCACTGAGTACCCCGGCTATAAGCGGCTCAAAGTGCTCACGCCTCGATCCTTTGCCGATCAGTATTTATAGGTAGAAAGTCCGCGCAACGGGTACCGACTAGCAGAAGATACTGACCGGCACGGTAGAGGATTCTTGGCGAAAAACGTTGCCGCGACCAAATAGGAGAAAACATGCCGCGTTTTATTTGTTTCACATGCCTGACGGTTTTTGTTATGACCTCGCCCGCGTTCGCCCAGCAAATGCAGCAAATGGAAGATGTCATTCACTTGAAAAACGGTGGACTTATTCGCGGAGTTATCATTGAGGAGATTGTCGGCGAATCGCTGAAGATACAGACGCGCGATGGGAATGTGTTCGTCTATGCGATGGACGAGATTGCTAAGATGTCCCGGGAACCTGTGATGGGGAGACGAGGGGAGATTGGGGTTCAAAAGAAAGACCCTAATATCGCTATGGGTCTGTCGCTTTTCCTTCCAGGAAGCGGACAATTCTACAATGGGCAGTACCGTAAAGGCGTGACTCTGTTCGGCGCAATTATCTTGGGTATTGCACTGGCGAGAAGTGGTTTTGAGGATAATTATTATGAATACACAAACAACTTCGGTTATATAACCGAAACCAAAGTTGATCCTGATGATGACGATTGGAAAATTGGTCCCGGGCTTATTATTTTTTTCGGTAGTTGGCTAGGTGCCATGTACGATGCAGGAAAATCTGCTGACACAATCAATCGGCAAAATCAACACTCTTCTTACGGACATCTGATTGAGCTTGGCGGCAGCCGAACTACGCTTGGTGTCGATCCGGTCGTTTCTCCCAAGAATGTGGGGACGAGACTCACGCTTCATTTTTAGTGCGCGTTGGAATCGTTTGACGGCGGGGCGAGGTTTTAGTAAGATTCCGAATCAAAGGAGATTGAGAATGTTCAATTCGTCTGTGCGCCGCGAGGAAATTGAGAAGCTTGATAAGGTAGTCAACAGATATGAGTCTATTCGCAAGAGTGTCGAGCGTGCGAGCGTACGGCTATTCAAGCAACGGCAACGGACGGCTGGTGAGGTGATCGAACGAGTCGAAGATTACGTGAACCTGCTTGCGAACTCGCCCAAGGAGTTCGACAAGTCGGTTGCCCAGTACCGCGTTGAAGCGAATCGCTTCGATAGGACCGTGCAACGTCTCAAGACGGAAGCCACAGAGTCCACTAAGATAGGTAAGGCTACGGGCGCAACTGGAGGGGCCGTGGGTGTAGGAGTTGCTGCGCTAGGTCCAACCGCGGCTATGGCGGTGGCGACTACCTTTGGTACAGCATCAACTGGAACAGCGATATCCGCTCTATCCGGTGCTGCAGCCACGAATGCTGCTCTCGCTTGGCTCGGAGGTGGAGCTGTTGCTGCCGGAGGTGGTGGCATGGCTGCTGGAAAAGTTCTTCTGGTCCTTACAGGTCCTGTAGGATGGACAATTGGTGGTCTCGCTATTGGAGGATCAGCAATCTACCTTAACAAGCGCAACAAGGAGATCGCCGAGAAGGCATCACAGGAGCGTGTCAAGGTCGAAGCAAAAGTTCGCTCCCTAGAGACGGCTAATCGAGAGATTAAGGGGCTTGGACAACGTACAAAAGAGCACTCAGAGGGGTGCTTGGCTGGCCTCGATTGGCTTACAAACCATGCTCCGAAAAACTATCGGCAGTTCAACTTAGAACAAAAAGAAAGACTTGCGGCTCTCATTAATCACATTCGCTCGCTTAGCCAACTACTCCAAGCTGAGGTCGCACTTTGAATCAGCCTGACACAAACCATACGGGACCGCATGTAGCCGCGCAGGTCGCAGCTACATGGGCATCCCTTGATGCGGCGGACCGAGCCAACAGGCTCGCCGAAGTAATACAGACTCAGGATAGGAATTTCTTGGACGCGTGGCGAGAGATGTCGCGCGTCCGTGATTTTGTGGGATCTCCAGAAAATATCCTTGGCAATCCGGCCACCAAGCATGGCGAGATTGCAGAACAGGTTCATGTGGGAGTCCGCCGTGCGATAGATGCACTGTACGGTCGTACGCCGACGGCTACATTTTCTGGAGTCGGACGCCTTGATCCTGTCGATTATCGCGAGATGGGCGTGGATATTCAGTCCAAGTATTATAACGGTCTTCGTAATACCTTGGAAGGAGTTTCTCTCCATGAGACGAAGTATCAAGATTTTGCAAGTGGCGGCGGTCATTACCACATTCCTCGCGATCAATATCAGCAAATAGAGCAGTTGCGCCAGACAGGTCAGATTGATGGACTTTCCGAAAAGAGCGCGAACGCGATCTCGGGTAAACTTAATGACCTCCAACAGAAGACAGGTAGGTCCCTAGACGAACTCATTCAGCCGGGAGAAGGCACTTACGCTGAGGTTCAACAGGGGCGTGTCCATGACACGCTTGATGATCGCGAAAATAGGTTGGCTCAAAAGAATGATGAACTGAAGCAGGAAGCGATAACCGAACACGGTCCATCACTATCGGGGCTTGGAAGTGCAGCAGCTATAGGTGCTGCAGCCGGTAGCGGAGTCCGTTTTGGACAGGCGATATGGGTCAAGTATCGAGATGGCAAGAACCCCTTCAAAGGAGAGTTTTCAACTCAGGACTGGAAGGACGTTGGTGTTGCCGCAACAAAAGGTGCTGGTGGTGGGGCCGTTGCTGGCAGTGCATTGTATGCCTTGACTAACTCGACCGATCTGGCTGCTCCATTTGCCGGTGCTCTTGTCAGCAGCTTGATGGGTGTCGGGGATCTTCTGAGGCAGTACCACTCTGGCAAGATTGATGGCGAGCAATTCGTGGAGTTGTCGCACGTCATCGCAGCGGACGCCGCGATCGTTGGCTTGGCCGCTATGGCCGGCCAAGTACTAATTCCAATCCCCATGTTGGGTGCTTTTGTCGGCAGTCTTGCAGGGAAAATTGTCGCTTCAGCTATCAAGAACGGACTTGGGATGGCAGAATCGAAGCTGATTGCACGACTTGCTACCTACGAGAAAAGAGCTATTGAACAGCTTGATGAAGAATTCCGTGCCTTTATCAAAAAGTTGGATGCTTACTTCGGAAGCTTGGAGCGTCTAGCGAAGGTCGCTTTCGATAACACTGTAAATACCGATCTGAGGCTGGAAGCTAGCATCCAGTTCGCGGAGATCGTTGGCGTACCCGACAGGCATATAATTCGTAAAACCGACGAACTCGACGCCTTTATGATGGAGTGAATATGAATTCTCTACAGAATCCTCTCGATGGTTTTTCGCCTGAGTTGTACATCGCGACCCTCTCAAAGATAGCTCATTCAGATGGACTTCACCCCGCCGAGCAGGAAATCCTTGAGCAACAGGCCGCACATTTTGGCATCGATCTTGACAACCTTCCGGAGTGTCCCGACGACTTGTCGGAACTGCCATGGGCCACACGGATCTTGGTTTATCGTGATGCTCTCGTTTTGGCACTAGCGGATCAGCATACAAGCTCTGAAGAACAGCAATATCTCGCCGACCTTGCGAGACAACTGGCGTTGCCAACCAAGACGACCGATTTGATCTCCTCATGGGTGAAGGACTATGGAGTACTTCTCGAACGCTTCGATGCTTTAATGAGTGAATGAATACCGGCTGGTAAATCGCTTTCGAGTTGTCTTCAACCTGTTATAGAACGTAGACGTTACTTGCATAGTGCGTCATATTCGAGTGTCTATTGGACGTCGGTCCAGATCTTCATCAACAGTTCCAATTCTCTTTCGACACAGGTAGCCTCGCTTTATTCCAGAAGAGACTTGGTCCAGTGCTAGTACACCCAGAATATCAATTGGGGTACCTATTTGAGTGAACGGTATATTTGCCCCAAAAGCCTGACCTGATTCTATGATACCTGGAAATGTTATCTTATCAACCGTACCTTCTATTGATCGGCATACTATACGATTGACCCATAAGCAATGGATTCACATCACAGAGTCGCACGATTACATGGCCGGAAATCAGGAAAAGGTGCTCGAAACAGTTGCAGCCCCGGATCGCTTGGTCGCCGGAGATTTGGGGGCGACAATTGCATTGCGATATTATGATGCGACCAACATTACTGAAAAGACCTGTGTCGCCATATATTGCGATGAAGAAGATGGGTTCATCATTACGGCATTTTTAACGTCGAGGCCGGATAAAATTACTCGCAGGAGGAATGCGATATGGATACATCCAGCATTAACCTGACGTTTGTTTCCGAGCTATTGCGCTTGCCTTATTCACAAGTTTGGAGTGACTATGATGAAGGGGCTGATGTATTGTATCTCAGCTTTGCAAAGCCTCAGTGCGCCAACGACAGTGTGATGGAAGATGACGGGAGTATCTACCATTATCGCGATAGCCGTCTTGTTGGCATTACGCTTCCCAATGCTCGCACTCGCTTTCAACAGAGTCCCCCACAATAAGCCCATTCGCATCCTTCTCGACGAAACCCTGTTCGCCGAAGAAAACAAGGGCGGCGCAACGGGGTTTGAGTAGGTTGCCGACAACAACGCATTTGTCTCACTAAAAATAGGAGAATATCCATGCAGCGACGTCCCTACGGTACCACGGGTGAACACCTTTCTGTAATCGGTTTCGGCGGCATCGTCGTCAGCCAAGTGGAAGCGGCTGAGGCCGACCGCTTGGTGGGACGAGCCGTTGAGCGCGGCGTCAATTACTTTGACGTGGCCCCGAGCTACGGCAACGCCGAAGAGCGTCTGGGACCAGCCTTGGAGCCGCATCGCAGCGAGGTATTCTTGGCCTGCAAGACCACCTAGCGCACCCGGGCTGGAGCCGCCGCTGAGTTGCGCCAATCGCTCAAGGCCCTGCGCACCGATCACTTCGACTTGTACCAATTGCACGCCATGACCACGGATGAGGATTTTGCCGCGGCCACGGCCCCCGACGGCGCCTTGTCGGCGTTTGTGGAAGCCCGCGATCAAGGCTTGGTGCGCTACATAGGTTTTTCAGCCCATTCGGCTGAAATCGCCCTGGAACTGCTGGACTATTTTCCCTTTGACTCGGTGCTCTTCCCCATCAACTGGGTCAATTACTTCCAAGCCGGCTTCGGCCCCCAAGTCGTGGCCAAGGCACAGGAGCGCGGTGCGGCCTGCCTAGCCCTCAAAGCCATGGCCCGCTCGCGCCTGCCCCAAGGAACACCCAAACGCTACGCCAAATGCTGGTACGATCCCATTGACGAGCCGGCACTAGCCGAGCTAGCTCTGCGTTTCGCCCTATCGCAGCCCATCACAGCCGCCCTGCCGCCCGGCGAGGCATCTCTCTTTGAAATGGCCTTGGACATGGCCGACCGCCTCGCGCCGCTCACAGCCGCCGAAGTGGAGGGCTTGCGAGTTCGCGCCGAGGAGAACGCACCGCTGTTTGAGTTGGCAGCCACCTGAAAGGAGCACTGGCAAGGGCCGCTAGGCGTGGTCCAGTTACCGCGTCTGTGGTGGAAAAGTCTCCTGCACCAAGCCGGGCAGCTCGACGAGGAATTGCCGCCAAACAGGCCGAAATGCAGTGCCCCCCTCAGTCACTTGGAGGCTTGGCACTACGCCCACGAGGGATTGGTCGGGAGCTTGAGTACCTGCAAGGCAGCGTCCTAGAGTTGATAGGGTTCAACATATTACGTATTAATAACATGTCTGTATTGTATATTTAATTTAGGAGCAGATATGGCGAAAGGACGGCGGCGCAAAGGTGAAGGTATTTCAGAAAGGTCTCGACTTGAATGGGCCAAGTATGGAAAAAAGTGGGACACTATTGGGGGGATTTTTAATGGACTGATACGGTGGGGAGGTATAGTTGCATGTTTCTATTTCTTATATTTGATAGTAGATAGCCTAGCCGGCAAAACTACTGATGCAGATATTGTTCTCAAAGCTATTACCGACTTGGAACTTGACAGGGGCGTTTTATACTTGATCACAGGCGGTACAACTTTTTGGGCCATAAGAGAGCGCAAACTACGAAAAAAGAAGACACAGGATATAGAAACATATATAAAGAAACTTGAAAAGCACATAGATCCTAACCGCACATCTAGTGACCTGACGGAAGCAGGCGACACACACCCGGAGGACGAGCCATGACAACCGAAATGGAAGCGATCGCCGGTATCAGGCTGGTGATTTATGTATTGATTGGATGGATAGTCTACTTTTGGGGATACCGAAAATTTCGGATTGATCTACTACGCCACAAGCTTTTTGTGTTGCGAGATTCGCTTTTCATAAAGACCTACAGTATAGGCGTTCCCTTAGATACTCCCTCATATGTGATGATGCGACAAATTCTCAATGGATTATTGCGTCATGGGCACCGGGTGAGTATTTGGGGAGTGCTGGCAGCCTATTGGGGGTTAAAGAAATACCCGCGAGAAAAGCGACCTTTTTCCGATGGTTTGGACGAGCAATTGGCGACCTTGCAAAACGAAGAATATAAGGGGTTCGTTAAGGATATTCATCAACGTATGATGCTATCGGTATTCTGGCACATCGCAACAGGTGCTCCGATTCTAATGCTGTATGTAGTGTGTAAACTATGCTTATTGTTGTTTCAGCGTCTATACCATCGAGGTCGCCAGACAATCTATCTTAGTATCCGGTCTCTGTCGCAGGGAATTGCCCTTGATGCCCCTGGAAGCAATCTCGTGCCATTAGCTGCACAAGTTTGGGAACGGACCTCAGCCCTAACTACACGACACCAACAGTCGGGCAACATGTAGTTTCCATTTTGGCCGCCCACTTTCATCATTTGCAGTTCCTCAGTTCAGCCTTTGATCACTTGGTCGCGGGTGAAGGTGCTAGGCTCGCCGTGCTCTACCGAGTTGTCGAAGACGGTGCCGTCAATCAGCGAGCCGTGGTAGTGGACTTTGACCCGGTCGGTGGTTTTGGGCGAGACCCCGGGGCCAGCCTTCAGTTCTTTGCAGATGAGGCCGGAAGCCGTTTGCACGGTACGTCTTCTTGGGTGGCCTTTTCCCTGAGAAGGCGTCTATCTGCATGAGATTTCTCCGCGTGAAAGATGGGCGTTGCGGCCGCGTACCCTGCTTAGGAAGAATTATTGGACGGATTTGCAGTAGAACGGGGGCGGTTCCAACAAAGAAAACATCGGGTCGACCTTTGGCCGATACCCAAGAAGAGTAGGCCGCTCCCGGTCTTAAGGCAAGGAGTGGGACGGCTCCTGCAAGCGGGAGTGCGGACGGGTAAGCCCAGCGTCGCGCTGAACGACGCTTTCTGATCCGAAACCATCCCCGTTAGAGCCGGGCGGCCAAATCCCGCAGTTGTGCAGCCGCCAAGCGGATGACTTCCTTGTCGTTGCAATCGTTGATGTCTTGGCCCTCAAAGACGACGGAGAGCGGCCCGTTGTATCCGGCCTCGGCGAGGATCGGGACGATGCGCTCGTAGTCGATCCACGCTTCCTTGCCGCTGTCGATCTTGTAGAACTTGGCGCGGACGTGGGTGGCCAGATGGGCGGTCTGCCGCATGTAGGCGTAGATGTCGTGGTCTGGGTCGGGAATGCCTCGGTTGCGGGCTGGCGAACCGCACCACTGGCCGGTGTCGAGCAGGAAGCTAAAGTTGGGGCGGGCGGTCTCCTCGATGATGCGCCGGATATCGTCGCCGGTGGAGGGGTGGTTTTGCAGGCCGATGGCGATGCCTATTTCGAGGCCGTAGTCGGCGACTTCTTGGAAACAGAGGATTTCGCGGGCGCGCTCCGTTGGGTCGGTGAGGGGCTGGCCGCAGAACAGGCGGATCATGGGCGCGCCCAACATCAGCGCGATGGCCATGTCGGCCTTGGCAGTGGCGACCTTGGCACGCAGCACTTCGTCGCTGCCGACGAAGTGTCCACCGGAAGCTAAGTAGCCGATGGAAAGTCCTTTTTCGATGCAGGAGAGTTTGGTCTTGATGAGGTAGTCGGCGTTTTCGGAGCTAAAGCCGCGGTCGCGGCGGAAGTCGATTAAGTCGAGACGGAGGTCGTAGGCGTGGTCGATGTAGCTTTCGATGCTTTGCAGCGTGGGTGGATCGTCTTTGCCGAACATGGAGGCGTAGAGGCCGATTTTCACGATGGAGACTCCTTTGGGAAGGTTGCGCGGGAGTGTACGGAATGGGGGAGGGCGCATCAAGCGGAACGCGGCTGATCGCTAGCGGTTAAAGAAGAAGTCCTCGGCTGTCTTGCCTAAGATGTATTCCTTGTCGCGCTGGCTGAGGAAATCAGCGTGGTCGCGGATTAGAGCGATTGCCGCGGCAAAGTCATCGACGGGATTTTTCATGCGGATGGGGCCACCGCTGTCGCTCTCCCACATGATGCGTTCGGGGCCAAAGGCATCGACGATGCGCTCGATGAGGGGCAAGAGGTCGAGGTGCGGGGCCTCGCCGTTGCCGAGGGCTTGGAACGGGCCGAGCTTGACCATGACGCGCGGGTAGCGGGCCATGGTGCAGAGGGTGCGGATATCGCTTGCGGGCCAGACGCCGTCGCGGATGCGCACTCCGCAGACATGGTCGAGGATCACCGGGGTTGCGGGAAAGCGGCGGCAGAGACGGACCAAGCCGGGCAGGTCTGCAAGTCCCATGAGGAAGCTGAGGGCTAGGTTGTGCTCGGCCCCGGCGCGGAACATGGATTCGTAGCCGGGATAGTCGAGCCAGCGGTCCGAGCGGCCAAACGCGGTCGGACGCCCGGTCTTGCCGCCGCGTACGCGGAAGGCGCGAATGCCGCCCTCGGCCAAGGCGAGCATGGTCTTGCCCGGATCGGCCAGCGATACGTCGGAGACTCCGGGGACGATGCCGGTGCCTGTGTAGGTCTCGGGGTCAGAGGCGATGAGGTCGAGGATGTAGCGGTGGTCGAGGCCGTACCAGGTCATTTGCACTAGGTTGAGGCGGACCTTGCCGACCCGGCGGCTGTAGGCAAAGTGGTCGTCAGGCGTAAAAGAGGGTAGCCACAGATCGCCGGGCGCAAAGCCGGGGGCCAGCGGATACCGATTGAAGTCGGAGGACCAGACGTGGACATGGGCATCGACGATGTTCACGGGCGTTGCTCCTGTTGGCTGGCGCGGTAGGTACGACGCGCTTGGTCGAGGGCGGCGAGGGCGTCCGCGGGAAGTTGGAGGCCGGTGCCTTGGAGATTGGCATTGACATGCGCGGTGCTTTCGGCGCCAGCGAGTACGCAGGTAATGCCCTGATGCAGAACCCAGGCGACGCAGACGGCGGCGCGGGAGGTGCCCAAGTCAGCGGCGACTTGGTCGAGGGCGGCGACTAACGCGGCGAGGGCGGGATCGTTGGGACGAGCTAGCAGGCCGGTGTCCATCGGGCTGAAGGCTAGGCAGCCTAGGTTAGTGCGCCGCAGCAGGGGCAGCATCTCTTCTTCGTAGATTTCCACCCGCGAGCGTCCCGCTTCGTCGCAGTGGCTGCCGGCGATATTGTAGTAGTCCTCGACTCCAGCCATGGGGGCGAGGTCGAGAAAGGCTTCGACCTCGGCGGTGCCATGGTTGGAGACGCCCCAGTAGCGAGTTTTGCCCGCCTTTACCAAGTCCTCCATGACCTCGGCGATGGCCTCCAGCGGCGTGTTTTCGTCGCGGTGGTGTAAAAGGTAGAGGTCGACGCGGTCGGTGCGCAGGCGGCCGAGACTTTCTTCGAGGCGGTGGGTGAGATGGGCGCGAGTATAGCGGACGCGCGCTCCGGGATCGCCGTCGCTTGTAGGGGCCAGCGACGCGGGAACCTTGGTGCAGATGACGACCTGGTCGCGGCGACCCGCGATCGCCCGCCCCAGCACCTCCTCGGCCCCGCCCCAGCCGTAGGCCTGCGCGGTGTCGAAGAAGTTGACGCCTTGGTCCAAGCAGTGGTGGAGTACGGCTAAGGACTGGGGGCTGTCGGCGCGGGGCAGGTGGCGGAAGGCGGTTCCTTGACACAGGCGCGAGACCTGAAGATCGGTCTGGCCGAAGAAGACGCGGTCGCTGAGGTCCATTGTTGCTCGCCCGCTAGTACCGCGTCAGCAAGGCGACCCAAGGACCGCCTTCGGGCGGAGCTAGTTGCACTACGGCGTCGCCATCCAAGTCGGCGGCAGATGTCCAAGTGCTGGTGGCAAGGCCGAGCCATTGGACTTGGAAGGTGCCTGCTGCTCTGCTCAGGTCGAGACCTACGGCACCGCCATCGGTAAAGTAAAGCGCGTACTGGCGGCTGGGGACGCGGCTGAGATAGGCTTCGTTGGCGGCGCGATCGCGCAGCAAGGTGCTGTCGGAATCCGGCTCGGCGTTGAAAAAGCCAAAGCGCTCGGCCAGCATGCGCGCGCTGCGGATGTGGGCTTGGGCTTGGGGGCTTAGTCCTAGGCCAGAGGGCGGTCGGTGAAAGCGGCTGGAGGCAAAGCCGCCGATGAGGTTGCGCCAAAAGCATTCGGTGGCGTGGCGGTCGTCAATGCCGCTTTTATGCGTCTGGGCACCGTAGATCTTGGTCGAATTGATTGGCCGAGGCTGCGCGACGATGTATTGCCACACCCACTGGGCGTGATCCCAGTTGGTCTGTTCGCGCTGCCAGCTATTCTGCGAAATGTCAATGAAAGAGTACTGCGCTGGGTGGTCGAAGGTGGCGCGATGCGTCGGCCCGCGCACGTCCCACTCGTCCCACATTTCAGTGGTTTCAACGGTCTTGCCCGCTCGCTGCGCCCGTTCCTTGATGTAGCCGTTCCAATAGGCCCCCCACGCTGGATCGCCGCTGGTTTCGTTGTCCATGCAGTAGAGCACGTGGTCGTAGGCGAGGGAATGCTCGAGGACTTGATCGACGAAGGCTTGTTGGTAGGGCAGCACGACTGGGTTGTTGCGCGAGGTGGGGACGGTGTAGAAAAAGGGCTGCTCGTTGCCGCCCGGGTGAGCGGGATAGTCCGTTGCGAGGCCCGACTCCTCGACGGTGTAGTTGATGTTGTTGGCCGGGTTGAAAGGGCTTTCTTGCCAGGGTTGTCGGCTGTGGTCAAAGCGATCCCACATTTCTATCTGGACGATGATGTCGCGCTCGGCGGTCCAGCGCAAAAGATCGGCAAAGCGCTGCCAATAAGCCGGGTTCCAGCGGTTGAGGTTGTACAGGCCGTCGGCCGCTTGGTGGAACGCTTTGATCTCATAGCCGTAGGAGCGGCGGTCGCTCATGGTATTGCGCACGTAGTTGCCGCCGACCGATTGCAGCAGGTCGAGATGGGCTTTGAGATCGGGTATCTGGAAGAGACAGTCCTTGATCGTGCCGCCGAGTAGGAGCACGGGCTGGCCTTTGTACTGCCAATAGCGCGGATTAGCGGCGTAGGGCTGGATGCGGTCGGAATCGGCTTGGGCGTGGGGCATGGCGGCTAGGCTGGTGACGAGGGTGGCTAAGATGCAGCGCGAAAGGTCTCTAGCGCTGAAGGGATGGATTTTCATGGCGGTACCTTTTTGTCGCCGGGCGATTGCTCGGTACGCGACATACAAATCTGAACTTTAGTCCCCGCGCAACCGCGACAGCGATTGTCCCTTAATCCCCTTGTGAAATGTGCAGCCTTTGACGGCGGCGGCGCAATAGGTGCTGAATGCGCTGGTGCCGCTCGTCGGTCAAAGGCACGTGCCACAGGATGAGTCCAGCACCAACGAACAGGATACCCACCGCTGGTCCAAAGAGCAACGCTAAGCGCCAACCTATCTCGGGGGTCTGTGCTGCTGACGCGGCGGAAAAGCCGATCAGCCACAGCGCGATGCCGTTGAATCCCAGCCCCAAGGCGCGGGCTAGCTTGGTGCCCATGCGCCAGACGCCAAAGTAGAGTCCCTCGCGGTCGAGGCCCGTCTTGAGTTTGTCGTAGTCAATGGTATCGGCGACCAAAGCGTCGAGCAAGATGACGGCCCCGGCCAAGGCCCCGCCCGCTAGAGCGTAGAGCAGGGGCGCGGTCAATTCGCCAATGGGAAAGAGCGGATAGGCCACGGCGGTGGAGACCCCCAAGCCGCAGACGCCGATGACCCCGGCTGTTTTTTTGCCCCAGCGGCGAGCAGCCCAGATCCAGCCCGGCAAAGAGGCGAGGAAGCTGAAGAAAAAGGGCAATAAGATCCAGCCGATGGTCTCTTGCTCGGTTAGCTGCAAGCGATATTCGTAGTAGTAGAGCGCGGTGGAGGCGTTGAGCGTGCGGCCGATTGTGGCGACTAGAAAGGCCAGCAACAGGACGCGGAAAAAGGGATTGGCCCACGTGCTTCGCTGGTCGGCCAATAGACGCCAGAGATGGAGCGGTTTTTGGGGTTGGGCGTGGTCGGTGGGCCGGTCGAGGCCACGAGTGGCCCGCAAAGTGACCCAAGCACATAGCACGATGGGGGTGGCCAGCCACCAACTGGCCAAGCCGCGTGCTTGGGCACCGGTCGGGTCGGCTTGGCCGTCCAGTTGGGCCAAGATGAGGCCAGGTAGCCACAAGCCGACTAGCGCACCCACGGTGCCGAAAAGCCGTTTGTAGGCGAAAAGTTGGGTGCGCTGGTCGCGGTCAAAGCTCAATTCGCTGCCCAGGGCCGAATGCGGTACGCCGACCACGGTCATAGCGGTATTGAGCAGGATGAACGAGATCAGCAAAAAGGCGAAGCGGGCGGCGTTGCTGTCGAGGGGCGGAGGGTTGAAAATCCAGATGAAGGAAACGGCCAACAGCCCGGCCCCGGGCAGCAAGTAGGGCCGTCGTCGCCCGCCGGACCAGCGGGAGCGGTCGGAGAGGCCGCCCATGAGGGGATCCGTGATCGCGTCCCAAACAATGGCCAAGGCCAACGCTAGGCCGGTGTAGAGCGCGGGTAGGCCGACGACAATGTTGTAGAACTTGAACAGATAGATCTGCACCATCGACTCCACGGCGGCCAAGCCCCAATCGGCGGCCCCGTAGCCGAGTTTGGTGCGGTGGGATAGAGGCGGAGTCACGGTCGGCCGAACCGTTTGCCGCCGTTGCGTGCCTGGACTATCAACAAGAGGCGCGCCCCTTCGCTTGGGTAATGGTACATTTTGCAATCTCCAATTGTCGCGGTGCGTTCTCGGTCGGGCGCGGGGCCGGTAGTAAAGCTACCATTACCTTCGCTTGATTTCCGATTAAAAAGACGCAGATAAATATATAAGGAGTATAGCGACAAGGAGAATTTGCAACGATTCTATTTGAAGGTTTGTCTTAACTTGGCTATTATCCATGTAAAACCATAAAGAAAGTTAATAAATTGCATGGATATTTGCCGAGAAAGGCCGAATCTGAGTTAAGACGAGCCTTAGGACGTTCCCCCGCCGTTGCCGTCCTTGGTCCTCGTCAATGCGGTAAATCAACACTGGCCCGTCAATATCTAAAAGGCCAGCCAGCGGCCTATTTGGATTTACAGAGCCGCATTGATCGCAACAGACTCGCCGAACCCGAACTCTTTCTCGAACAACATCGCCAGGAACTAGTGTGTCTGGATGAGATTCAGCGCCTGCCGGAATTCTTTGCCGTGTTGCGCTCGGAAATTGATCGCGACCGGCGTCCGGGGCGATTTTTGATGCTCGGGTCGGCATCACGGGCGTTGATCCAGCAGTCGAGCGAATCGCTGGCCGGTCGCATCGCCTATTTGCGGTTGACGCCATTTTTGCGGTCGGAGACAAGGCGCGTTGCCGATTGGCAGACGTTGTGGGTCCGCGGAGGGTTTCCCGATAGCCTGCTCGCTGGGGATGCAGAGGACAGCTTCGCTTGGCGGCTGGATTTTATTCAGACCTTTTTAGAGCGAGATATTCCCGCGCTCGGCCTGAACCTCCCAGTGCCCGTGGTGCAGCGGCTATGGCAGATGTTGGCGCATTGCCACGGCCAGACGATCAACTATAGCAAACTGGCTGGAGTGGTTGATGTATCAGTGCCGACTCTAAAGAAGTATCTAGCCATTCTCGAGCAAACGTACATGATTCGCCTATTGCCTCCCTACGAGGCGAATCTAAAGAAACGCTTGGTCCGCTCTGCCAAAGTGTATGTAAGGGACAGCGGTATCTTGCATGCGCTGCTCGAAATCGAAAGGTACGACCAATTGCTCGGCCACCCGATAGTCGGTGCCTCATGGGAGGGTTTGGTGCTGGAGCATCTGATTGCTGCGTGGCCTCGCTGGCGACCATCGTTTATTCGCACGGGCAACGGAGCGGAGATCGACTTGGTCATGGAGCGCGGGGGCCGGGCGGTGGTTTTTGAATGTAAGTTCTCAAAGGCCCCTAAGCCGTCGCGGGGATTCTTTGAGTTGGTCGGCGATTTGCAACCGGAAAATGCTTGGATCATTGCGCCGGTAGACGAGGCGTATGCATACCAGCGGGGCGTTGGGGTGGCTAACCTAGATTTTGTCGGGGACGAGCGCGCGGGGTAATTGCGTATCGCTTGAGACAATGCGGGCTTGTTGGCGCGGCGGCTTTGAGTGTGCAATTCCGGGGGTTGGCACAAAAACGACGGTTGGATCTCCGTTAGGCGCGTTCCACGGCAAACGCCGCTAGGTTGCGCTCGTCCTTGCTGAACTCGACGGCGATCAGGTAGATCGGCTGCTCCAAGGCGCGATACTTATCCGCGTAGCGCCGCTCCTGCAACTGCGCCATCGCCGCACCCGCCGACGCCATTTCGACCACCTTGAACTCAAACAGATAGACGTGGTTGTTGAACAAAACGGCCATGTCCAGTCGGCCGTGGCTGCTGCTATCTTCCACCGCGATATTCAGTCCCAACCCCGCGAAATAGGAGTAGAACACGCTGGCGTAGTAGCCCTCGTAACGGGCGATGTCGTTGTTGGTGTACCACTCGTAGGGAATGCTGGCAAAGAACGCGTGGAACAGCGTCTCCAGCCCGGCGAAGTCGTTGGCTTCTAGCAGCCGATACAGCCGGACGCTGTTGGCCATCTGCTGCGTGGCATCGCGCACGAGGTAGCGCAGCAAGCTGCGGTTCAGGCTTTGCCGCACCTCCCGGTTGGGGTAGCCCAAGCGATAAACAAGCTCGCCGCCGACATCTTCCTCGTCGGTTATCGTCAGGTAGCCAGTCTGGAACAGGAGCGCTTCGGTTGCGATGTAATCGACGTCAAAGGTTGAGAGCAATTCATCGCTCCCAACCATCTCGCCGAGGGCGAGGGAACTGACGCGGCGCTCGAATAGCGTCTCGACCAAGAACGTCGGCGTACCGGTCTCAAACCAATAAGCCCTGAACTCGCGGCTGTCGAACAGCAGCAGGATGTCAAAGGGATTGTACACCTTCTCGTGGCCCCGCCAACGGTAGCCGTTGTACCAGTCGCGGATTTGATTCCGGTCCAAGCCGGGCAGCTCCGGTGCGAACACGGTATCCAAGTCCGCGTCGGTATAGCCGCCGAGGGCTGAGTAGCGAGGGTCTAGCGTGATGTCCTTCAGGTTATTGAGGCCAGAAAACAAACTGACCTTGGAAAATTTGCTGACTCCGGTAATGAACGTGAAGTGGATATGCGCGTCGGCAAACTTCACGGTCGAATACAGGCCGCGCAGAAAGTCGCGGTTGGCGCGGGCTATTTCCGGCGCCTCTAGCGCATCCAGTATCGGCTTGTCGTATTCGTCGATCAGCACCGCAACGCGCTGACCGCTGCGCTCGTGCAGCACCTGCATCAAGTAGCGGAAGCGGGCGGGTGCTTCGTCGTCGTGCGGGACGACTTCCGCTTCGTTCTCCAAGACGTTTAATTGCGCCGCAACTTCCTTCCGCAAGTCGTCCGGCCCTTGGTAGTTGCCGCTGCTGAAGTCGAGCCGCAGGACCGGATAGCGCACCGACCAATCCCAGTGGTCGCGGATGTAAAGCCCTTCAAACAGCGGCTCGTTGCCCTCGAACACCTCCTTGAGCGTGTCCAAGAATAGACTCTTGCCAAAGCGCCGGGGACGCGACAGGAAATAGTGCGTACCCTCGTTGAGCAGTCGGCGGACGTAGGCGGTTTTATCGACGTAGTAGTAGTCTTCTTCGCGAATTTTGCGGAAGGTCTGAATGCCGATGGGCAGTTTGCGTCTGTTCATGGACGCCTGAAAGCGTTGTTGGGCCGTGTTTGCGTGCGGCAAGCCTGAATGGTACTATATCCGCACTTCTTGTCAAAATCCACAGGAGATCGGGTCGTGACCGAAATGCTCTACTTTGCCTATGGGTCCAATTTGCTCTGGAGCCAGATGCAGGCTCGTTGCCCGGGTGCCCGCGTCCACTCTGTGGTGTGCCTAGCAGGGTACGAGCTGTGTTTTCCGATGATCTCCTTTACGCGCAGCGGCATGGGCGTGGCCAGCATCCGGCCCAACGAAGAAACGTCCGTCGAAGGCGTTATCTATGCCGTGACGCCGGACGACTTCAGACGCCTCGATCACTACGAAAGCGAGGGCACTAAATATCGGCGGGACACGATAACCATCCCTAAGTTTGGCGAAGTTTGGACGTATCTCTCCCGCCTCGACGCCGGACACCACTATCCGCCCTCGGAAGAATACCTCCACGCGGTCATTAAGGGGGCGACCGAACACGGACTTTCCGCAGCATACATTCAAACCTTACGCGCCATCAGAGACAGACCAGAGGAGTGAATTAATGGCCCAGCAGACTATGATTAACCTCGAACCTTTCGTCGATTCCACCCCCCTGCTTGACGCGCCCGAGGCATTGCGCGAGCGCGCGGCCGAGCAGGGCTATTTGTTCTTCCGCTCGCTGTTGGATGTAGCGTCGGTGCTCGACCTGCGCCGCCAGATCCTCGAAGTTTGTCAGCAGCACGGCTGGCTTGACGACAGCGCGCCCTTGATGGACGGAGTCGCTCGCGACGGGCAGCTTTTCGTCGAAGGCAATTCGCCCGAGTGGATCGCCTTTTACGTTGATGTTCAGCGGTTGCGTGCCTTCAACGCTTTGGCCCTGCATCCGGCGATCTTGGCGATGTTTGCCACGCTCTTTGGCGAGGAGGCTTTGCCCCACAGCCGCAATATCTGCCGGGTGATTTTCCCCAACGCCTTAGCGCACACCACCCCGCCGCATCAGGACAATTTCTACATCGGCGGCACGGACGAGACGTGGACCGCGTGGATTCCGGCTGGCGACTGTCCGGCCACGCTGGGCAGCTTGGCGGTGGCACCGGGTAGCCACACGCTGGGCAAGCTAGACGTGCATAAGGCGACCGGCGCGGGCGGCCACGCCATCGCGCTGCCCGAGGACACGCTGTGGGCGGGCGGCGACTTTTGTGCTGGAGACGTGCTGATATGCCACAGTCTCACCGCGCATCAGGGCCAAGACAACCAAAGCGGCGACCGCCTGCGCATCTCGCTCGACTATCGCTACCAGCCCATGAGCCACCCCGTGCGCGAAGATTCGCTGGAGCCGCACATGCACTTTGCGGATTGGGAGGACATTTACGCCCAGTGGAGCGCGGACGATCCGCTCAAGTACTACTGGAGGGCGTGGGATTTGCAGGTCAACGCGCGAATTCGGTAGGTGGCTACACCGCAGCTTTTGCTTGATTGTCGATGCCAACCGCGTCGCCCACCCGGGCAAACCCATCGCGCTCCAATAGATGCGCTAACCCCGCGTTGATTTGCCGCACGAGGCCCGGCCCCCTGAAAACCAACGCTGAGTATAGCTGCACCAGCGAAGCGCCGAGGCGAATTTTGCGGTAGGCGTCGCGGGCCGATGAAATCCCTCCCACGCCAATGATCGCATGCCGCTGGCGGTCGATGCGCTTATACCAGAAGCGCACGGTTTCGTCGATCAGGGCCTGAACGGGCCGCCCGCACAAGGTCCCGGGCAGCGGACCCACAAGATGGGCTGGCGACTTGAGCGAATAGTTCGCGCCCGGCGGCAGGTTGAAGATGAAGCCCTTGACGCAGGCAAACGGATCGACCGTCTCCAGCATCCAGTCCAGCCGCGCCGGGTTGGTGTGTGCGGTGAGCTTGAGAAAGATCGGCGGCAGGTCGTCGATGGCCGCGCATTCCCGCAGCAAGTTGTGCAGGTGCTCCCCGCTGGTGAATGGACTGACGCCGCCGGTCGTGTTCGGACAGTTGAGGTTGAACGCGATGTAGGAGGCGCGCCCGACAAAGGGGACAAGGGCCGCGGCCAGCTCGGCCACGACCGCATCGGGCGTCATGGCCTGCCCGGTATTGGTTTCGACGAGATTGACTCCCAAGGGCACGGGCGTCGGCCGCTGGGCCACGCGCTCGGCCACGACCGCGGCCCCGTCATTGGGCACTCCATAGTTGACCACAATGGCCTCGTCCAACGGCAAGCGGAACAAGCGCGGCCGGGGATTGCCCGCCGAAGGATGCGCCGATACCGACCCCACTTCCACAAACCCAAAGCCCATGGCCGCCAACGCTTGGATCGCCCGGCCATTTTTGTCGAACCCCGCGGCCATGCCCAGCGGATTGGCAAAGTGCAAGCCGCCCACTTGGGTAGAAAGCCGTGCGTCCGCAAAGGCAAAGAGACTGGCAAGCAGATGGCGGCCAAGCGCGACAGAGCCGACTCGCTCGCCGAGCGCGAGGGTTTGTTCGTGGATGCGCTCTGGGTCGCAGCGGAACAGGAGGGGACGGACGAAGCGTTGGTATGCGTTCATTAAGATGGTGGTCGGTGGTCAGTGGTCAGTGGCCACTGACCACTAACCACTGAGCGAGCCATTGCCGCAGGCGAGTTGGGATTTTGCTCGCGTCCGCAAAGAGCTTGCAAGCCGACAGCCTGGCCGCTGACGCCTACATGGAGATCAATCAGTTCGATCAAACTCGGCATTGACCACGAACTGGCGTAGCGGGTGGCTGGGCCATAGAGGCCACTAAAGCAGTTCACGGCATCAGGCGTTCACACGTTCTCCCATGGGTCGATCACGTCGATGCCCATGTCCGAGAAATCCCGAACGTTCCGCGTTGCCACAGTCATACCTTGGGAGTGTGCGATGGCCGCGATCTGGCAATCAGCCGACGCGACCGGACGCCCGGCGAGACGGCGCCCGGCGGCAATGCTCGCATAAGCACGTGCCGCATCGCTGTCGAACGGCAGAACGCGGTTATCGAACGCCGCACGCAGCATCGTCTCGATGTCCGCGGCCAACGTATCCCGGCGGCGTCCTTCTGGCATGATGGCGGCACCGTAGCGCAGTTCGGCTTCGCTGACTGCCGAAAAGAAGAGAGTCTCCAAAGCATGTCTGGCGGCCCAAGCTGCCACAGCGGGTTCGGGCACCCGGCGCATCAATTCAGACACGACGTTGGTATCAAGAAGGAACATGGCGGTTACTTCAATCGAACCGAGGCGGCTCGCGTACGGGCTCGCGCGGCGGTAGCTCTAAGTCCACGCCATTGGCAGGTCCGAAATGGGTGTGGATGATGCTCGCGAGATCTTGCGAAGCCGGCTTGCGTCCGACGGCTTCGCGCAGGATCACCCGCGCCTCTTCTTCCATAGAGCGGCCATTTCCCGCCGCCCTCATGCGAAGCTGGGTCTTCACGTCGTCGTCGAGATTGCGGATCGTGATGCTCGCCATGATATATGGTCCTTGTTGGTCCTTGTTGGTCGTCCGGTCCCAAATTACGCCATGATTGCGATGCAATCCAGTGGTCAGTGGTCAGTGGTCAGTCCCCCGATCGCTTCCGGGGGTGGGTTGGGACAGGTCACCGGCCACTAACCCCTGCCTTTCACCCGATGTTGATCAGCCGGTTGCCGGTCAGGCCGGTGAAGGAGTCGATGATGAGCCACAATCCAGCGGTGCCAAACGCGCCCAGCACCAGCCCCAAAAAGAACGGACGCAAGCGCGTGTAAAGCCGGGGGCCGCCGTACTTGAGAATGAGCGCCTTGAGCAGCCAAGCGAGAAAGACCGACGGCCAGATTAGCTGCACCGGATGCGGCAGCCCGATGGCCAAGCCGATGGGATGAATGGGAAAGCCGACGAAGCGGTTTTTGATGAAGGTCAACAGGCCCATCAAGAACGCGCCGAGGCCGGCAAAGGACAAGTGCCAGCCGTAGGTGGGCTGCATGTTGTTGAGGTTGTTGGTGATCCAATTGCCGGTATAGGTCGTCATATAGCCGAATTGCCAACTGCTCAGGTTGATGCCCCCATAGGTGTACGCGAGGTAGATGACCGCGGCGATGGAGCCGGCGAGGGTGACGACGATGGCCGCGGCAATGGCCCAGAACACGCGCCGGTACTCTAGGCGCGTTACTTCCGCCAGCTTGAGGCCGGTGGCGGCTGAGGCCATGACGAAGGTGCGGATGTCGGCCGACCACGGGAAGTTGAGTGCCAGTGCCGTCAGGCCCGGGGCACCCACCGACGACGACCCGAGCGTGTTGACAGTGAACACGGCCGGAGCCACCGGAGCGCGGCAATAGGCCAACCCGGCCTGCGAGATGATGCGGGCCAAGCCGACGAAGATCACGAGAGCCGAAAGCTGAAAGACAAAGGCGGTCGGCAAGTTCATGTTGGTGGCGTAGAGCGCGAACAGGCCGAGCAGAAAGCTGGCTATAAAGCCAAAGACCGCGACCCGGTACGGAAGCAATTCCCCGCTGTCGTCGATGGCGTCGTCGCCGCGCAGAGCCTTGCGCCAGACTTGGCGCAAATGCTGCCGCCCGCTCCACAAACTGGACAGCACTAAGAAGAACAACGCACCGAGGGCGATGTGGGCGATGCTGGGTGGGGAGGGCGAAGAATAGGGTTGCTCCGGGCCGATGTTCCACCCGGTCATGCGGCACAAGCCGATGGCCAACATGTTGAGCAAGGCAAAGACCCACACGCCCATAGAGATGTCGAGGTTGAGCAAGTAGGAGAGGCCAACCACCTCGAAGTGCGGGCGAAAGTTGACCCAAATGGAGTGGCGCAAAAAAGGCACCCACAGGTTGAGGTCAATCCCTGGGATGAAGTTGAAATAGCGGTGTAAGGCGTTGATAGAGCCGATGAGCGCGGGAATGGCAAAGCCGATCCAAGTCAGGTAATTGCGGTAAAAAGGCGCGATGGCTTGGTCGTTGGCGCGGGTGCTCATGGCTATGGGCAAGGTGGCCAGCGGGAAGTTGAGCCGCTCGCGCTCGACCCATTGCTTGCGGAGTACGACGAGTACGCACAGCGTGGTGAAGTACATGTTGACGACAAACAGGCTCCACGCCATCAGCGGCGTCGCCCAAGCTCCCCAAGGGATGCGTTCGCCTTGGGCTTTGCCTTCAAACAGCTTTTGGATGGCCGCGCTGTCTTGCGGCACGAGAAGCCGCGAGATATAGGGCTGGATGGTGTTGACCCAGTCGTTTTCCGGGGTGGCGTAATAAAAGAACCCGCCGAGCAGCGGGATCAGGTTCATGGTCAGGCCCCAAGAGGGAATGGCGGCCCCCACGATCATCATGATGTACACGGTGGCCAACTCGCCGGTGTGCAGGCTGGTGCCGGTGAGCAATTTGGCGAGCGGATTGACGAGCAAGGTGACGAGAAAAAACAAGAACAGGGCCGCGCCGGTTGAGTAATCGGCGGCCATGGGCGAGCTGTGCATCACCAAGACGCCAAAAGGCTCGCCCACGGCGATGACGAGGCAGCCGATGGCCCCGATGGCAATGGCGCGGAGAGAGACGCGGCGCGGAGGCGCTGACAAGACTTAGAACTCTACGTTGACGAGGGGATTTTCCCAACTCAACTTGGGGAAGCGGGCGAAATCAGTGTCGGTAGAACAAAGGAGTAAGTCGTGCTCAATGGCGAGTGCAGCGAGATGAGCGTCAGGTATGTGATCGGCACGCAGGTTTGGGGTTTTAAGCAACGGGGCCAGGACTTGCCGATGGCGATCCGTGGCCAGCGGTATCCAGCTTGCGGGAGCGTCGAGCCAGAACTCAACCTGTTGCCAAGCTGTTGCTATGGGTTCCGGGCGTTCAAAAATGCGGGGATTAGATACTAAACGAGCGAAGGCCAACAGGCTGGACCACGGCAGGCCGAGTGGAATTGTTTCGTTTAGCTTGTCGTCGAGCCAAGCGTGTGCAGCCCGGTGTTGGTCAAAGTCGGCGACGTGGGCATATACCAAGAGGTTAGCATCGACCAGCCTCACCGAGCGTCTTCTTCCTCAGCTATGGACAGTGCCTGAGAAACATCGTCCATGCTATCGATCAGGCAACGTCCCAGTTGGACTTCCTTGGTGCGGTGAGTAGGACGGCCCTGTAGCTGGACATTGAGATGTTCGCGGTATGTATCCTCATCAACCGCAGAGCCTTTCAAGACACCGTATAAAGAGCGAGTGATCGGTGGTAGCGTCTCTAGCAGATCGTCTCGATCCAGCAACGCAAAATAGTCAGCCACCATCTGCGATACGGACTTGCCCTGCTTTTTGGCATGGGCCTTAGCGCGTTCGATTAATTGCGCCTCTAAGCGCAGCGTGAGCTTGGTTTGCATCAGTTGTCTCCACAGATGACGTATGATTTGGGTCGTTACCATACGTCATCGCAGCGCAACTGTCAACGCTGGAACTGGTATATGGCGTTTTTCAATCGCGCCTCAATCCACGCCCCCACGCGAGGGGCGACTTGGCAACGCTGGAACTTCTCAATCGCGCAGCACCGCAAGTGATCGTTTAGCGGCGATGCCGTCGGCTTCGAGAAGCAGGTGATAGATGCCGCTGGCTACGAGGTTGCCAGCGAGGTTGCGGCCATCCCATCGCACGGCGTGGTCTGGGCGTGCCGCCCGCTCGCCTAAGTCTTGCTCCCATACGAGCGTGCCGTTGGCCGTAAACAGCGCAAGGCGCGTTTCTCGGCTGGGGACGGCTAAGTCAAACGCCAGCCGGGTGTGTGAATGGTAAGGGGGGCGGAAGGGATTGGGGTAGTTGGGTTTGAGCCGGGTGGCGAGGGCGGCGGGCCGGTCGGACTCGATCAGACTAGGATCGAACTGCGCGGTGAAGAAGTGCTGGTGCGCGAGACCCGTGCGCTCGGCGGCAGTGGCGACGAGGACGATTTCGTCGAACTGGTCCCAACTCGTGACGCGGATGGTCGGCTCGGAGACGAGTTGCACGGAAACGCGGTCCGGGCCGATTAAGAGCAAGTGCCGCCGCCACGCTCCTTGGTTGGCGTCGAAGAAGAGATCGACTCCGCCCGGGCGCAGTTGCGGCTGAAGGCGCAGATAGACGCTGCCGGTGGCATCGACGAGGCTGGTGTCGCGGGCGACTGCTTCGGCGTCGATGGCGATGTCGCGGGTGGGGACGGTCGGGTATTTGTCTGCTTCGGCATAGTATTGGTCTCGGTGGCGAATGCCGGTGAAATAGTTCCACACGGCAAACTCGCTCATAGCAACGCCGAGCCCGCCCGGCTCGACTTGGCGGATGACGCGGTCGAAGTGGTCGAGATGGACGCTTTTGCGTGCCTTGATTTCTTCCCAGATCAAGCGGTTGAGCTCGCGGCCGTAGTGCTGATCGAGGAACAAAGAAAAGATCGCACTCCCGTAGGTGTGGTTGCTACCACAAGGCCCGGAGTTGAGGGCGCGTTGAGGTTCGCCGAGGAAGTGGGTCAAATACTGGAGGTAATCGTCGATGTGTGGATAGGCCACTTCCTCCATCCACGTCGAGGTGGACTCCTGCCACCAACTGCCGTCGAATTTTGCGTAGTAGCCAAACTGGATGGCGTGGTGGAACTCGTGGGCGATGGTCACGCGCAGGGCGTCCAGCCCGCGGGTCTGCTTGTAGCTTGGGTCGGTAAAGTTGTTGTCGATTTTGAGATGGCTGTAGGTGATCGCGCTGGGTGTTCCAGGATAGGCGAACCCATAAAAAGTCCTATTGCCGATTCCTAATTCGACAACATAAACGTCGTATTCGTCTCCTCCGCCCAAGCCATTGTCCGAAGGGGGCGGATTGTAGCCGAGTTGCTCGACTTCCAACACCCAAATGCTATCGAGAACGGTAGCGGCTAGGTCGATGTAATCCGGGACGCCGTTGCCATCGTCGTCGTCCGAATCAACCGCATTGCGTCCCTCGGTGTCGTAGTGGACGCGGAAAAGACCGGAGGGCGTTATCAGGCTGTGCTGAGTGCCAGGCCGGGGGTGCTGCACGAGTTTTAGACGCGGGTGTTCGGTGCTCGCGTCCATGGCTTGGAGCACGTAGGGGGTGCCGCAGCGCAGTGCGGTCGAGGTGTGCTGCGGCGGTGTTTCTGCATGATTGTCGTGTGCCGTAGATAGCAGTATTCCGATAGCTAGCGTCAAGATCATAGAATAATTCTCCTAGGTCATCAAAAAAATTGGGAGTTGTCGCGCCAGAATTCTAACAGCCACAAATCTCCGTACAGCAGAATTATAGGATAATGAACTGCCGAAAACAACGGTTAAACCCAACGCGGGCGAAGGGACTGGTCCTCCCGTCCGCATTTTTTTTGCAAAAAGTTGCAAAAAGTACTTGACAGCTAAGTTTTTTTTTTTATTAGACTTACGTCATCTTTGAGTTTCGATACCGCCTCTTGGTCAAACGAGCCGTTGATGACAAACGCATTATGGCTATTGCCGAACTCTTCCTTTTTAGCCCCCAATGAGATAGCAATTCTGGTCAGTACATTCTGTACTGGGCTCGTAGGCACTACCGATGAGCGGAAGTCGTTGATCGCCTACCCGATCAGCGTTGTGCTCGGACTGGTTGGCTTAATGGTACGCGCATACGACCACGATGCTTACTCTGCGGTATATCGCTTCTCGCCGACCGTTCATTTGATAGAAGATCATCGCCAAGTAGATCGCTCGGTTCTAGCCGAATGGAATACTGCCTTGACTGGTACCAATTATGTTTCGTAAAGCTGACTTATTAGACCCCATTTTTATTGTGCTAGCTATTGTTTGTTTGCTCTTGACGCTAATGGCATGGTCTGCAAGCAGTCGCTTAATAGCATTTGAAGAGCAGAGGTCGAGCTATAATCCTTCGCTCCCTTGGCATCCCCCTCCACAAGAATTATTGGTAAAGTTGAATGAAACCCTTGGTCAGGATGTCCCAACGTTGAGATCAATTTTTTTCCCCAATCGAGTTCCGGCTTCTGGAATAATAGAAGTCTTAGAATATGGCGATATGTACGCAGCTATTTTAAGGGAGGATATAGCTTGTGATGTCTGTAGGGATTTGCTAGTCGCGGTCGTTTTTAATTGTCTGACAAGGGAAATACAAGACATTGTTCCTCTTGAGCCTTGGGAACTTCAGGGAGAGCCGTTCGACCCTCAGCCGATTCTATCTCAATTTGGACTATTGGAATCCGACAACAGTAATACTCTATTACAAGTTGACGGAGTTACGGGGGCGACAAAGTCCGTAGAGGCTCTAGTTAGAGGATTGGACTTGCTATACAACTGGACGAATTCTCACACTAATGAATGACCGCCTTGAAGTTACAATGAAACTGAATTCGCTTATTAAACCAATATCTATTATTAATGGACTGCTCTTGGCGTTCCTTTTAATGGCCGACTTGCACATGACGAGAAACAGTAACGCCGTCAGATTGACGAATTCGCTGGCCGAGTCATTGAAGAACACTAAGGTGCAGCCTTTCGAGATAGAGACAATTGACGGGAATCGAATTGAATTCGGTTCCGCAAATGATCGCCTCCCCAATATGCTCGTGTTTAGTAGTGCAGGGTGCTCTGCTTGTGACAGCATGTATGTCGATCTTCAGGCGGTCTCTATGCCTATTCTTGTAGTCATTTCTGGCAATAAGCAGATTATTAAGGAAAAAGTTGACCAATATGGAATAAGGGAAGCGATAGGCTGGGATAGAGATTTCGGTGTGACTCAAATGTACTCAATTGATACTTTTCCTACCGCTATATTAGTGAACAGTGAAGGAGTAATAGTGGAAGTTGAGCGAGGCAGTAGTTGTATAGAGAATATCTTGGACAGTTTGAATTAGCCACTTGGGGTTCAAAGTGTACGATACCACATTTGTTACCGAATTTATCATGCTTGCCGTTCTTCTAACTATTGGCATCTATGCAGGATATGTTGATTTGAAGAGTCGTTTAGTCCCGAACAGGTATAATTTTATAATTTTTCTTACCGGTTTGTTAGGCAACCTTATTCTTATCTATGAAAATGCGATAGGGTATAAGTTGTTTTCTACTATATTGGGTGTGGCCATGGTTATAGGTGTGCTTTTATATATACTGAATTTTTGGGGGCCTGGCGACGCTAAATTATTTGTCTCGGCATCTATATCCTTACCGCCAACTTTATTTACACATCTAAAGGCGGTCCCTATATGGACGGCCCCTGCTGTGTTCTTACTCAATGCGATCTGCATATACCTGATAGTCTTGGGATTGGGTTGGATTTTTAAGAGACTTGGTATCTCCGATTCCTCTAAGAATAGCAAGAAACTTACGGGAACAATTCCCTTTGGTCCCATAATTGTAGCATCTAGCATCTGTACGGTTTTTATGAAGGGGAGTATTATAATCTCGTTCGGGTTATCTCTATAGATAGCCACGACGATACTCGTGTCCGTAGGGCCAGAAAGGAGGATAGAGAATCGCCCGCGAGTAGGTCAAAAGTAGTCTCTCATAATATCTAACAAGGAGAAGTAGGGATGAAAACGATGATCAAGATGGCCTTGGTCAAGGCGCAGAACTTTTTGCACGACGAGAGCGGTTCTGCTCAAAAGTCGCTCAGGTTGCCCGTCGTGGGTTTTGTGCTTCTGCTCACCGCAGGGGTTTTGTTCCTCACGCCCAAAGAAGCGTGGGCATGCAAACCTGCTTGGGGGGGATGCAGTTCCCAAGTCCTATCCACATGTTGCGACATAGCCCCCGGATATAGGGCTAAGTATATCCGAATGTTCTGTCCGGACGGGACGGGGGGGTATCAAGTATACGACGAGTGCAATCGTTGTTGGAACGGAGGGGCCTGCTAGCGATCTATGGGTCCCTAGTCTCGTAAGACGGCTAGCAAGCGCAACGCCTGCTAGCCGTTGGCTTCCTGTAAGAGACGATAAACGCCACTGGCTGCGATCTTACCGGCGAGGCAATTTAGCCGGATTTTCCTAGAGGTAATTATAGGAGAATCCGGCTATTTTTTTGCATCATTACGTACTTTTAGGTGAGTGCTACCCACGCCGTTTGCGTTTTTCAATCGCGCACCACCGCGAGTGATCGTTTAGCGGCGATGCCGTCGGCTTCGAGAAGCAGGTGATAGATGCCGCTGGCTACGAGGTTGCCAGCGAGGTTGCGGCCATCCCATCGCACGGCGTGGTCTGGGCGTGCCGCCCGCTCGCCTAAGTCTTGCTCCCATACGAGCGTACCGTTGGCCGTAAACAGTGCAAGGCGCGTTTCTCGGCTGGGGACGGCTAAGTCAAACGCCAGCCGGGTGTGTGAATGGTAAGGGGGGCGGAAGGGATTGGGATAGTTGGGTTTGAGCCGGGTGGCGAGGGCGGCGGGCCGGTCGGACTCGATTAGACTAGGATCGAACTGCGCGGTGAAGAAGTGCTGATGGGCGAGACCCGTGCGCTCGGCGGCAGTGGCGACGAGGACGATTTCGTCGAACTGGTCCCAACTCGTGACGCGGATGGTCGGCTCGGAGACGAGTTGCACGGAAACGCGGTCCGGGCCGATTAAGAGCAAGTGCCGCCGCCACGCTCCTTGATTGGCGTCGAAGAAGAGATCGACTCCGCCCGTGCGCAGTTGCGGCTGAAGGCGCAGATAGACGCTGCCGGTGGCATCGACGAGGCTGGTGTCGCGGACGACCGCTTCGGCGTTGATGGCGAGGTCGCGGGTGGGGACGGTCGGGTATTTGTCTGCTTCGGCATAGTATGAGCCTCGGTGGCGATTGCCGGTGAAATAGTTCCACACGGCAAACTCGCTCATAGCAACGCCGAGCCCGCCCGGCTCGACTTGGCGGATGACGCGGTCGAAGTGATCGAGATGGACGCTTTTGCGCGCCTTGATTTCTTCCCAGATCAAGCGGTTGAGATGCGCCCGCGCCCGTAGCGCGATGACATCTGGTGAGTGCTGTTTCAGCTCCGCCCGGATCAGGGATTTGAGATCGGGGCCGTAGCGCTGATCGAGGAAGAGCGAAAAAATCGCCGAGCCGTAGGTGTGGAGACTGCGATAAACGCCGGAGTTGAGGGCGCGTTGGGGTTCGCCGAGGAAGTAGGTCAAGTACTGGAGGTAATCGTCGATGGGCGGATAGGCCACTTCTTCCATCCACGTCGAGGTGGACTCCTGCCACCAACTGCCGTCGAATTTTGCGTAGTAGCCAAACTGGATGGCGTGGTGGAACTCGTGGGCAATAGCTACGCGCAGGGCGTCTAACCCGCGAGTTTGCTTGTAGCCCGGATCGGTAAAGTTGTTGTCGATTTCGAGGTAGCTGTGCGTGGTTTCGGTACTGTTACTCGCAGGATAGGCGTATCCATAATATCCGCCGTTTAGCTCGATAACATACGCGTCGTATTCGTCGCCTCCGCCCAAGCCGTTGTCCGAAGGCGGCGGATTGTAGCCTAATTGATCGATTTCGAGTACCCAAACGCTGTCGAGCACGGCCATGGTGCGGTCGATGTAGTCCGGGATGCCGTTGGCGTCGTCGTCCGTAGGCGAAACCGCGTGGCGTCCTTCGGTATCGTAGTGGACGCGAAAGCGCCCCGATGGCGAGAGGATGTCATGTTGGGCGTCTGGCCGACGCTGCGCCAGCTTGCCCAAGCGCGCTTGGAACTCGGCACTCAGGTCGGGAGCGGCGCTCATGGCTTGGACTAGATGCGGGGTCCCGCAAACCGCTGGCCCGCTGGACTCTCGGTAGATCGCCGGCAGTTGATTGGGTGAGCGCACGCTGAGGACTTGGTAGATCAGGGCCGTCTCCAAGTCGAGTTCGCCGACTTCATAGGCTGCTTCGATCTGAGTTTTGGCTTGAATGGGTAAGGCGAAGAGGAGGAGGACAACGAGGATTTTAGCGGTCATACTTAGCTCGGGGCTGCGGTGAAGGGTGGCTTGAGAAAATAATGGCGCGACAAGCTGAGGCCAAATTGCTTTGCCGCGCGCAGAAGAAGTGCGGTCTATCCGCGGAAATGGAAGCGTCGCGAAAATGTCTTAAAAACGCCTTGTGCATACCCTGCGGCAAGCAAGGTTCGGTCGTTGCTCGCCTGTGGTTGGGTATATACATTCTTGGCCGAGGTGGTCTTTAGCACATTAGCGGAATTTCCCGAGGAGTAAGCATGAGTCAGGAAGTTTTGATGGTCATCGGATTTGCACTCGGCGCGTATTCGATTGTTGGCAACGACGCAATTCAGACTTTGGGGACCTTTCTTAGTTCCAACTCCCACCGTCCGTGGTGGGTGCTTTGGCTCTTTGCCGGCAGCATCATAACGGTGGTCTTGGTGTATGGTTGGGTGGAGCATAGTGGGGATGTTTCTTATGGGAGATTAAAGACGATTCCAGTGCCGGTTCACTTTAGTTGGACTTACTGCGTCCCCCCCCTCGTCCTGCTCTTGCTAACTCGCTGGGGCATCCCGGTTAGCACCACCTTCCTGACCTTGACGGTGTTTTCACAAAAAGCGTTGCCGAAAATGTTGCTCAAGTCGTTGCTGGGATATGCGACGGCTTTTGTGGTCGCCATTATCGTGTACAAGTTGATCACTCGGAGCCTCGAGTCGCGCTTTAACTGGACGGACGGACCGACGAGCCCTTGGTGGGTTGTGGCGCAGTGGTGCTCGACCGGTTTTCTCTGGAGCCAGTGGCTGATACAGGACTTGGCCAATATCTATGTTTTCCTGCCGCGAAATCCGGTCAGTGGGACCCCAGATTTACCTGTTGACTGGTTCATAGCCAGCATCGCCACCATCCTGGGCTTGCTGGCCTTCATCTTCTACAATCACGGCGGTGCCATTCAGAAGGTAGTGCTGACGAAGACGAACACCACCGACATCCGCTCGGCGACGTTTGTGGACCTGATCTACGGCATCGTGCTGTTTGTGTTCAAGGAGCTCAGCAACATCCCGATGAGCACAACTTGGGTTTTCGTCGGTCTGCTGGCTGGACGCGAGATCGCCGTCGCTTGGAACGAGAGACACCGCAGCCGTCAGGAGGTGTCGCGGCTGTTGCTCTCTGACTGCGCGAAGGTTTTCGCCGGCCTCGTCGTCAGCGTCGCTCTCGCCCTGCTGCTGTAGCTATGCGGCGCGGCTTCTAAGGCTCGCCAACGCTAAGCCGCCGGGATTTCTCTTACGCAACTCGTCGCGGCCTAAGCTGCTGCGGCTTTGACCGCTTTTACGACTGTGACGGGTGTGACGCGCCATAGGCAGGCCGCAGCAAAACCGGCGTCGGTCAGCGCGGCGAGTTCGTCTTCCACGGGAAAGTAAGTGTCTTCGTCGGCCCATTCTGCGAAATGGCTGTAGGCGCGTTCCTCGGCGATGCCGCAGGAGACGAGGTGGGCCGCCCAAGTTTCGTACTCGGCTTGGCGAGCAGACGGGTCGGCGGGCATGGTTGCATCCGCGTTGACGAATACGCCGCTTGGGCGCAACGCCGTGTGAATTGCGCCGAAGACGGTCCGTTTTTCGGCTAGGGTGGGAACGTGGTGTAGTGCGAGGGAGGCGACTACGGCGTCGCAGGCAGGTAGCGTGCCTTGGAATACTCGCACAGTGTACTGCACTCTCGAAGCAAAAGACGCGAGCCGCTCGCGGGCCTGATCGAGCATCTCGGCGTCGGCGTCGATCAGCTCGACCGTCGTTTCCTCGCATCGCTGCAATACGGCTTGCGCCAATGCGCCCGTGCCAGCGCCGAGGTCGATTACTTTTTTCGGCTTGGCTGCGGCAACGGCATCTGCGGCTCGCGCCAGCATTTCCTCATACGCGGGAATGAAAGCGCGGATGGTCTTATCGTACGCCTCGATTTCAAGGCGCAAGTGGCGTCGGACGGAGTGGGCCATTGTTGTGTGGTGGCTGTCGTTGCGTTTGGGTCGTTATCCCCAGCCGGATGGCCGTGAGACGATCAGAAGAGATGTCGGGTGAAAATCCTCAAGTCGAAGAGATCGTAGTAAAAAGGAGGATTGAGTCGTGCAAGCTGTATTTGGCGGATGAACTTGTCCGTTTAAGGGAATGGTTTGATGCGTTTGATGCCGATTGAAAAAGATGTGAAATCAGCAAAATTAGAGCAACTTGCCGATCAAGCGTCGGATGGCCTCTATGCTCGCCGCCGGTTGCAGACGCTTCGACAGCCGGAGGCCGGTGAGTCGCGGCTATGCCGAGCCAGACCGAAGTTTTTATAGATGGACACTCAGGTATGAGATGCTTCGCTCCGCATCTCATACCGTATTTTGACTAGGAGACTGCCGTGGAATTGACCAAAAGGCCCCGACGACTCAGGTGCTCAGAAGCGGTGCGCAGCTTGGTGCGCGAGACCCATGTGCGCGTTGATGATCTGATCCATCCGCTGTTTGTTACCGAAGGCGAAAAAACGCGTACACCCATTGACGACATGCCCGGCCAATACCGCTTCTCGGTTGACGAGCTGGTCGATGAATGCCGAGAGCTATGGGATTTAGGCATCCCGGCGGTTAATCTCTTTGGCTACTCGACGCAAAAGGACGATCTGGCTACTCAGTCTTACGACCCGCAGGGCTTGATCCAACGAGCGATCCGCCGCCTTAAAGCCGCGGTGCCCGAACTATGCGTGCAGACCGATGTGGCTCTCGACCCCTATACCCACCACGGCCACGACGGCTTGGTAGTAGATGGCGAAGTAGTAAACGACGAGACCATTGAGGTGCTGTGCAAAATGGCTCTTTCGCACGCCGAAGCGGGTGTCGATTGGGTCGCGCCCTCAGACATGATGGACGGCCGGGTCGGCGGCATCCGCCGAGCACTCGACGCGGCTGGGTATAAAAACGTCGGCATCTTGGCGTATTCAGCTAAATATGCCTCGTGCTTTTACGGCCCGTTCCGCGACGCGCTCCAGTCGGCACCCCAAAAAGGCGACAAGAAGACCTATCAGATGGATCCGGCCAATGGCCGAGAGGCACTCAAGGAGATTGCGCTCGACATTGAGGAAGGGGCCGATGTGGTGATGGTCAAGCCGGCGCTGGCCTATCTCGACGTAATCGCCGCCGCCCGCCAAGCCTTTGACGTGCCGATTGCCGCGTACAATGTCTCTGGCGAATACGCAATGATTGTGGCGGCTGTGGAGCGGGGATGGGTCCAGCGCGAGCAGGCCGTTGTGGAGGTGTTGACCGGAATCAAACGGGCTGGCGCAGACATGATCTTGACTTATTTCGCCAAAGAAGTCGCCGGGTACTTGCGCGACGGACCTAGCCCGTAGTTTTTCCTAAATCCCCAAGAACAGATCCCGCCCTTTCGCTAGGGCCGCAATTTTGCGGTCGGCGATGGAGCGTTTGAGCATCCAAAAGCCGCAGTCTGGGTGGATGAAGCGGACGCGCTCTGGGCCAACGGCGGTGGTCGCGGCTTCTATGCGGCGAGCGACCTCTTCGGCTGTCTCGATGTGGTTGACCTTGATGTCGATCACGCCGATGCCGATACCGAGGCGTGCGTCGATTTGCCGTAGGGCGTCTAGGTCGCTGGCGGGGCGGTGGGCCAGTTCGAGCACCAAGTGATCGGCGTGCAACTCGTTGAGAAAGTCGATCAGGGCGCGCCACTCGCCCTGCTGGATGGTCTGGCCGCCGTAGTTGCCAAAGCAGAAGTGGACGGCCTTTTGGGTGCCGGTGTCGACGCGGTCGAGTACGGCGTTGATGGCGCGAGCTGCGAGGGGGCCATCGGCTGGGTTGCCGGGGATGTTGGCCTCGTCGATTTGGACGCAGGCGCAGGGCAGGCCGCGGACTTGGTCCGCGAGAACTTGGGCAACAGCCATCAAGAGCGCGGCAAAATCGCCATAGTGGTGATCGAGGAGGGTGCGGGCCAGCATGTAGGGGCTGGTGAGAGTGAACTTGAAGGGGCCGCCGGCCACGGCCGCGGCGCGGGCACAGTCGGCGAACAGATCGAGGCTACCTGCGCCGAGTTCGGCTTCTACCACGGCCGCGGGTTTGGCCCGGAAGCCCATGCTTTGTTGGGCGGCGAACTCCTCTCGCTCGCGGCGACCGAATTCCGCGCGGGTGCCGCCCATGGGCCGCACGAAGTATTCGATCATGCCGTTGGTGTCCGGGTGGTTGATGTCGAAGCGGTACAGCTCGCCGTCGGTGGGCAGGTCGATGCCCGCTTGGCGCTGGGTGTCGAATACTACGCGGGTGGCATCGACGAGGGCCTGCTCGGAGGGCAGGGCTTGGAGCCAGTCCGGGATGGGATAGGAGCCGACGGTCGTGGTTTGGATGGCAGGTGCGTTGGACATGGCTGGCTACGATAAGTGTTCGGTGGCGGCAGCGCAACAGAGGCTAGAGCCGCCGAGCGCGGAAGCCGGAGTCTTATACCCAAAAGCTGAAGGGTGAACTCTTTGATTGTGCATCATTTGTGCATAAATTAAAAGATGGATTATCAGTGGGACGCCGCCAAAGCTCGATTCAATCTGCAAAAACATGGAATCGACTTTGCCGATGCTGTCGGAGTCTTTGACGATTACCAGACCTTGATCAACGAGGCATTGCGTCAATATATCCAAGTTCAGGATTGTCTTAGAGGAAACCTTGCGTAAAGTGATCCGAGAGGAGTTAGCTGAGTGATGAAAGCCTATCGCGTCGAGAAACAGATCGCCGCAAACGGAGAACTAAAGCTGAGTGCTCTTCCTTTTAAAGAAGGAGACAAGGTAGAAGTAATTATATTGTCGTATGGAACCGGCCTCCACTCTGTGACACCTTCGCCGCTGCGCGGCAAAGTCATTGAATATGTGGAGCCGACGGAGCCTGTCGCTGAAGATGACTGGGAACTATTAAAGTGATTATTCTGGATACTCACCTGTGGGTCTGGCTGGCCGATGAAAACGAGCGACTAACCGAGTACTATAGGAATGTAATTGAGCAAGAGCGGCCGACCGGTCTTGGGGTATCGGCAATTTCTTGCTGGGAGATCGCCAAGTTGGTGGAATACAAAAGACTGAAATTGGCCTGCCCTATTGAGGAATGGATGGACACAGCACTGGCCTTACCCGGTATTCAATATATTGAACTCACTCCAAGGATTGCCATTACTGCGACCAAATTGCCGGGTGAATTTCACCGCGATCCGGCCGATCAAATCATCGTTGCAACCGCCCGCGAGTACGACTGTGAACTGCTCACGGTTGATCAAAAAATACTACAGTACGCGCATGTAAAGACGCGGTAAGTTCATCCGCTTTATTACGACGTCAGCAGATGCCGCCGGAAGATACCACGCGGATGGCATCAACGAGAGCTTGGAAGGCAGGGCTTGAGCTAGTCTGGGACGGCATAAGTGCCCGGCGGCAGCGCGATAGGGGCTAGTGCCGCCGAGCCGGAAGCGGTACGCGATAGATAATCCTCGGCAGGGCGCGTTGGAATTTGTGAGATGGAGGCATGGCTCGGCACCCTGCTGATTGTGATAAAAGGAAATTTACCTGAGAGGTGCGACAGATCGCGTCGCAGGTAGAAATTTTTTTTGAGGGAATCAGCTCTGCCAAGGACGGTTTGCGGCCAAGACTACCAGACCGGGATAGGAGCTATTGGGTGTTGGGCGGTAATTGAGTAGAAGCGGTTTCGTAACCCTCTGAGTATAATCGTCAGATAGGCGACATTGACAAAGGCTTAATACATTTTCGGATATGATATTCCCGTCACATCACTATCTATCTCGCCTTTGGATACTCATCCGCTGCCGGTAGGAAGTACTTAAGAAAAAGATCAGCGAGGTCGTTACCGTCAATTAGGTTCACAAGCCGATTCGGCTCATTCTTATCATTCTTATTGTGCCTGTCTAGTGCTTCCTTGGCCTCATCGCTACATAGTCCCGTTGTGAGTAAAACTCCGTAGTCAAGACAGTTAGTTTCCCAACCTTTAAGTAACTGGTCCAGTTTGCATTGAAGAGCCGATTCTTCAACGGTTCCTTCGTAGGCAAAAACCTGTACGCCAATTCGAATATCAACCGAATCTAGCAAGAAGGGAGAACCTATAGATACGACGAGATCGGAGCCGCATTCGGAAGGGCCTTCCTGCAAAACATAAGAATAGCCCATTCGATCGAAGAGGTCTGGACAGAATTTCCTAGATAGATCGTCTCTACTGAATTCCCTGCGGAGCGCGTCAGGGAGTTTCTCTCGAAGCTCTTTGTTGATTCTCAGCAAACTCGTCCGGTTTGAATCACCTTGGGTGCGTCCTGCTTCAGGTAGATCCTCTAAAAAGATGGATAACGGGCTAGTATCACTAATACCATAAAAGCGTCCTTGAATTCCGAGACTCCGCCGGAGTTGAGAGGGTACGATCTCGTCGTACATATCAACCGGCTTCGATGTCATAAGAGAGCAGGGTCTGAATGACCTGAAATCTCCATTGAGGCTGTCTTCCGCAGCCGAATAGTCGTATTCGCCCTTGACCTGAACGACACAGAACTTCCGTCTAGTTGGCTGATGAGGATAGAGGAGATAGTCGTCCAAAGCCGGTTTAGTGAGGAATCCCAAGCATCGCTGGGCTGCTTGTTCGTCTCCATTCAGTGGACTTCCCTGTTTGAGCTTTTCCTGAATCTTGCGCAAGTCGAGATCATCTCTATAGGACCAGCCTATCCTCGCTCGGCCAGCTTGCAGTTCCTCAAAAACGCCGGGAATCGGCTCCCCGGAGTATTCCGTTGTTCTCACAACATAAGCTCGCGACATGGTCGCCTCCTTCTTTGTCTGGGTGTTGTTAAGTAAGTCGTTGATGTTGTTGGGTGTGGTCCCTAACCGAAGACAAGCTATCGTCCTTTCCGTCTTCGGTCAAGCCCCGTCGGCGTCGTTCGTCGGAAGATCTCCAGCCATATCACGCCGGTATTGAGATGTCCCTAAATCAAGGTGGTCGTTGGAAAGAACTAATGTGGAGGCAAGACTCGCGAAATCAGTTCGTGGAACGGTCTGCCACTCGCCGTACGTGTCCATCACCGACCCTCCATGTTGGTAGTTGTAGAAGCTCCAAGTATTGGTTGACTGCTCGCGAAGAATGTGCCATTCGCCATACAGTAAGCCGACAGTCTTTCCGTCCTCCACCGACCAAATTTCGTATTCATATATGTTGTTCTCTTTGTATGCTAATGCAATAGTGTTGCCTGTGGGGTCCTCTGACGTGGCTATCCATGTGCCCGCAAGACCTAGTACCGGCTCGGTGCCCACAGGATCGATAGCGACTTGGGTCGGCTTTTGGCCACTGGTTACTCGCTGGTATTGAGCCCTTTCCCACTTCAGTTCAAGGTAATCTTCAGAAAAAACGAGTGTATCGTAATTCCATTCGCTATATAAATAAGGTAGAGACTGCCGCTCGCCATACGTGTCTCTCGTCCACCCCCCATACTGATAGCTCTCGTAGAAAACAGAGATATTTTCCTCCCTATTGGTGATATGTAGTTCGCCGAATGCGTGGAGTACAGTCTTTCCATCCAGCACCGCCCAAATTTCGCGTTCGTAGATATTGCTCTTTTGCCATCTCACTACGAGAATGAGATTAATGATGGAGGATACCGCGTTCCTGTTCTCTGACGTGGACGTAGCTATCCATGTGCCCGCAAGACCTCTTATTGGCTCTTTGATTTCAAAAGCTTCGATGATCCTTTCCAATTCATCGATCTGCTCGTCATAGTTTTGCCGCAAGCTGTCTATCTCGGTAAGGTCACACTCGATGGGCTCGTCCTCGGGGGCCTGAGTCAGCTTGGAGGCGATAGGAGCCGACATTGGATCCTCGCTACTACACGCGAATATAGCTGCGAGGATGATAGGGCATAGTATTCTTTTCATTTTACACTCCTTACAAAAAGAAACGCTTCACTTATTAGGTGTTAATGGCTTATTGGGTTAGACTTTGCACTAGATCGGTTACAGTTCGTACAAGTTACGATTACTACCTCTTGTCCCAACCTGATTTCGGTAGCGATCACTAAATTTGCACTGCCCCCTACACCATCTCCATCTTCGGATTTTCCAAGCTCAAAGACTACATCGGAGAATAGCCTTTGATGTCTTACAATTATCCTTATAGGACTTGTACCTGATCCACTGACTGAGAAGGATTTCTTCTCTCCTGCATCAAGACTGAATCTCCTTTTGCCGTGTGCATAAATCTCAAAGTCGTCTATTTCAGTTGCATTTTCGACTGACACAACTACTTGTCCTGCTAGCTGCTTCACCGTGTCGCAGGCCGCTAACAGAGTAAGTGATATGAGAAGGACTAGGTAAATCATGTTGCACCTCATTGCTATTGAAAACCAAATAAATACACCCTTAATGAGTATAGCATTCCAGCGTCTAGAAGCTGTTATTAGACAGTTCTAGAAGAGATATCCAATTCCCAAAGTGAACTCATTGGAACTTACGGTAATAGACTCTCCGACTGCCCCGAATACTTCGGCAACATCAGTGGTGTTGTCTTGAGACCAAGAGACGCCTCGGCTTTCAAGGGAGACGGCCCATTTGTCATGGAAGTGCCATAGCGCACCGAGAGCGAAGGTAACAGCGGGCTTGGAGCCTGTGTCATAGCCGATGATGGGATCAGCTGATCCGAGGCCAGCTTCAAGATAGGGCTTGAGTGCTTTTTGAACTCTAAGAAGCCTTTTTAAAATTCACTTTTAGTTGATTTTCCCTTGAAAGGACGTACCCATGAACCGACCTTTAGGTTTCATCACAAAGCCTGAAAGGGGGGTTATATATGGGTACGCCCGGTGTAGAATATGCGACGGATTTGACCGATGCACAATGGCTGTTACTTGCTCGTCTGCTGCCTCGGGGCCGTTGGCGTCAAGGGGGTCCGGGTCGGCCACCTCGGGCGGTGCGTTTGGTGATGAATGGGCTGCTGTATCGGGCTAAAACCGGGTGTCCTTGGCCGATGCTGCCGCGGTGTTTTGGGCCTTGGCAAACGGTGTATGGCTACTTCAATCGCTGGCGTCAACAAGGGGTTTGGCCACAGATACTCGACGCCCTAACCAAGCAGGATCGCATCCAGCACGGCCGGGCACCGACCCCGTCGGCGGGGATCGTGGACGCGCAGAGCGTTACCACGGCCACCCAAGGTAAAAGTGTTGGATACGATGCCGGCAAGAAGGTTAAAGGACGCAAACGCCATCTGTTGGTCGACACCGAGGGTCGTCTGATTGAATGTGTGGTGACCGCCGCTTCGACCTCGGATGCCGACGGCTTGAAGACCTTGTTGAAAACCTACTTTTCACCCACGGTACAAAGGTTACGCAAGCTGTGGGTGGATGGAGCCTATAAAGGCGCGCCGCTTAGGCAATGGGTGGCTCAAAAAAAAACGCACAAAATAGACCTTGAAGTCGTATCCAAACAAGGCTCCGGCTTTGAGGTGCTCCCTCGTCGTTGGGTCGTCGAACGAACGTTTGCTTGGCTACTCAACTATCGAGTCCATGCCAAAGACTACGAGCACCTAACTTGCAATAGTGAAGCCTTTATCCAAATCGCGATGATCCATTTGATACTCAAGCGAATCGCTAAAAAAAATGAATTTTAAAAACGCTTCTAAAGCGATAGCGGTAAAGAAGTAAAAAGGAGTTGACGTATTCTTCGTCAGTGGTTCCGTCTAGATATTGGATCTGGTAGCTAGCGGAGGCGGAATGTAGTCCGACCATGGATCGATCGGATAGATTATATCCAATGAGGACGCCACCTAGTGCGGCACTCCCGGGGTCAGGATTTAGCTCGTTTAAGTAGCTTTGAGAACCGAGCTTAATGTGTATCTCCCAGTTCTTCTTCTCGACGCTCTGGGCTTCGACACCTCGCGCCGAGAACAGCGTTATAACAAAGCAAACGACTACAAGAATTTTGTTCATGGCAAATATTTCCCTCCCTTTCAATAGGTTGATCTGCCGTGATACAATTGGAAGTCCGTACACCTGATCGTCAGAGTCCCAAAAATACGATGATCAGAGAACTCCATATACGTTTTCAGGTAGACCCAAAAACGCTCAAGAAAAGACACTTAGTTACGTTGGGATGTTGGGGATAATTCGTTGAATCAGAACTTGCTCGCCGCTCCTCTGCTAAGTATAAAGGGCCAACGACCCAGCAAGGTGCCGGGCCATGCCTCCATCTCACAGAGTAATTGAGAAGTTCTGCCTATTCGCCGGGCTTCAGGGAGCTACCCTGTGCCGAATACAAGGCTGTTTTATTCAACAGATAACCCGACGTAGTGCGGGCACTCTGTTTGATGAAGGCACGGATAAAATATAGCGGCGATTTTCGTTGTCAACAATTTTGTCAGCGGGCGGCTCAGAAAACAGCTTCTAAGCGGCTCACGGACGCCCCGGAATCTGCCACGCAGTTGGGCTTTGCGGTAGCTTGACAGCTACACGTATGTTCAGTATATTTTAGGCCGCTCACATGTTAATCGCCTCGTCAGGAAATGTCATGTCTCGCTCGCAGCAAGCCGTCCAACAACGCTATCGCCGGGCGCTCGACGCCTTGACTCAAAAGCTCCAACAAGACCGCACGGTTTTGGCCGCCATCGTCTATGGCTCCTATTCGTACGATCAGGTTTGGGAGAAGTCCGACATTGACTTGTGGATCGTCATGGCCGACGACCCCAAGGTGCGACGCTACAAAGACCACTGCCTCACCGAGGAAGGCGTCATCATCCACGCCAATCTCATCCCGCGCAAACGCTTCCAGTTGAACATAGAAGGCTCGCGCCAAGGCGGTTGGCTCGACTTTACCTTTGCCCACAGCACCCTCCTATTTTCCAAGGACGAGTCCATTGTCGCATGGTACAAAGACGCCGAGCGCGTTGGCGCACGCGACCGCGACTACCAGTTGCTGCGGCGTGCCCTGCCGCTGTTGGCCACCTTGACCAAAGCCCAAAAGTGGTATCAGGTGAAGAAGGACTACAACTATAGCTTCCTGTGGCTGCTCAACGTGGCCGATCAGCTCGCCAGCGTCGAGTGCATACTCAACGGCCAGGCCCCGGGCCGCGAGGTCATTCATCAAGCCCTCGCCTTCAATCCCGCGTTCTTCAACGCCATCTACACGGATCTCATCGCCGCACCCAAAAACGCCCGCACCCTCCAGGCCGCTCTCCAGCGCGTAGAAAGCTACCTCGACGATCACCTTTGGGATCTGTTCCGGCCTCTGCTCGGCTATTTGGAAGAGGCCGAGGCCATGCGCACGGTGTCGGAAATAGAGGAACACTTTAAGATGGAAGGCGCGGACTTCGCTTGTGAGTGGCTGGTTGAAAAGGGCCTGTTGCAAAAGATGTCAGCGCCGCTGCGTCTCACCGAAAAAAGCCGCACAGAGCTACAGGAAGCAGCCTATCACTACGACGACGGGTCCGATTGGGGCCTGCACTAACGCAGGAGGACACACGCTGTGGCAATGAAAGACGCGATCACCATCAAGGGCGCACGCGAAAACAACCTGCAAAACATCGACGTTAGCATTCCGCGCGATAAACTGGTCGTCGTCACCGGCATCAGCGGCTCGGGCAAATCCTCGCTGGCCTTCGACACGGTGTACGCCGAAGGCCAGCGGCGCTTCATGGAGTCCATGTCCACCTATGCCAAGCGCTTCGTCGAGCAGATGAAGAAGCCGGATGTCGATTTTGTCACCGGGCTTTCGCCGGTCATTTCCATTGAGCAGAAGACCATCTTCAACAATCCGCGCTCAACCGTCGGCACCATGACCGATTTGTACGAATATCTGCGAATGCTCTACGCCACGGTGGGCCAAGCCCACTGCCCCTATTGCCGCCGCCCCATCGCCTACCGCACGCCCTACCAGATGGCCGAACACGTGCTGTCCCTGCCGGACGGGGCCGAGGTAGAAATCCGCGCGCCAGTATATAAGATCTACGGCGAAGACTACGCATTCCTGTTTGACGACATTCGCACCAAGGGCTATCGGCGCGTGCGCATCGACGGCGAGCTATGCGACCTGAGCGAGGAGCCCGAACTCGACGAAAACGAGAATTTCCACATTGAGGCGGTCATTGACCGCTTCGTCCTCGGCGGCGAGCTGCAAAAGCAACTCCTCGCGTCTATTGAGCACGGCCTAGTGGTGGGCGAGAACTTTCTCAGCTTCCACTTGCTTAATCCTGAAATGGCCTCCGCTCCAGAGGTCGCGGCCTTCTACGAAGGTTTCGGTTGCCCCGAACACCGCCTCAGCATGGCCGAGTTGACTCAAGGCTACTTCACCTTCAACGAGCCGCTCTCGGCCTGCGTCACTTGTTCGGGCTTGGGCACCTATCTCCAAGTCCATCCCGATCTGCTGGTACCCGACAAGAGCCGGAGCATTATCGACGGTGCCTTTGTGCGCGAGGCGATTAACTGCGACCGCAATGGATGGGGTGGTCGCATCTTTTACAGTTTGGCCCAACACTACGGCTTCGGTTTGGACACGCCCTTTGCCGAGCTGTCCGACCGCATTGTAGAAGTGCTGTTCTACGGCACCAAAGGCGAGCGCTTCACCATTGTGCTGCCGCCGGGTGCGACCGAGGGCGGTCGCTACAAAGGGCGTCGGGTCTCTTTTGACGGGATCATCAATCAAATCGATCGCCGCTACCGCCGCTATCGCCGCCAAGGAGTGGCGCACTCGGGGATGGAGGACTACCTGCGCAAGGTCATGGTCGAATACGACTGCCCGGACTGCGGCGGTACGCGGCTCAAGGCCACGCGCCTGCTCGTCACCGTGGCCGGCCGCACCATCCACGACCTGTGCGAGATGCACCTGCAAGAGCTGCGCGATTTCCTCAAGAGCGTTCCCATGCCGGTGCAGCGGAAGCAGGCCGGCGAGCAGATCGCACGCGAGTTGGTGCTGCGGCTCGATCTCATCATGGGCATTGGCTTGGATTATCTCAGCCTCACGCGCCGGGCGGGGACGCTCTCCGGCGGCGAGGCCCAGCGCATTCGCCTTTCTACGCAGATCGGCTCCGGCCTGATGGGCATGCTCTACGTGCTCGACGAGCCTTCCATTGGCCTCCATCCCAAAGACAACGTCAAGATGATAGAGACGCTCCGCCGCCTGCGCGATGTGGGCAACACGGTCATTGTGGTGGAGCACGACGAGGAGACCATTCGCGCGGCCGATCACGTCATTGAGCTCGGCCCCGGGCCGGGCGTACACGGTGGCCGCATCGCCGCCGAGGGCCCCATTGGCCAGATATTGAAAAATCCCGACTCCCTGACCGGCCAGTTTCTCACCGGTCGCCAGCGCATTAGCGTGCCGGCCGAGCGCCGCCCGCTCAACGGCCACAGCTTGCGCGTTTGTGGTGCCCGCGCCAACAATCTCGACGACCTCGACGTCAAGATCCCCTTGGGGGGCTTCGTCTGCGTCAGTGGGGCTTCTGGCTCGGGCAAGAGCTCCCTCGTCCACGACATTCTCTACAAGAAGCTCTACTCCATCTTCCACGACAGCCGCGTGCTGTCGGGCGCGCACGACCGCCTCGACGGGATCGAGCACATAAGCGATGTGATCAACATTGACCAATCCCCCATCGGTCGCTCGCCCCGCTCCAACCCAGCCACGTACATCGGTTTCTACGACAACATCCGCCGCCTCTTTGCCGGGACGCCCGAAGCCGAGAAACGCGGCTATACGGCCTCGCGCTTTAGCTTCAATGTCAAGGGAGGCCGCTGCGAGGAGTGCGGCGGCGAGGGCGCGGTCACCACCAAGCTGCATCTGATGGCCGATGTGGAGGTGTCCTGCCCCACCTGCAAGGGGGCGCGCTACAATCAGGACACGCTCGACGTTACCTATCAAGGCAAGAATATCGCCGAGGTTTTGGCGATGACCATAGAGGAAGGGGTGGACTTTTTCGCCAACCAGCGGCTCATCGCCCACAAATTGGGTGTGCTTGACGATTTGGGGCTGGGTTATTTGCAAATTGGCCACCCGGCTCCGCTGCTGTCGGGTGGCGAGGCCCAGCGCGTCAAGCTGGCCGACGAGCTGGGCAAGCTCAAGCGCGGCAAGAGCAACCTCTACCTGCTTGACGAGCCTACCACCGGGCTGCACTTGGCCGACATTCAGCGCCTGCTCGACAGCCTCAACCGCCTAGTCGAGGCCGGCCATACGGTCTTGGTCATTGAACACCACCTCGACGTCATCAAGACCGCGGACTACATCATTGACTTAGGTCCCGAAGGCGGCCACAACGGTGGTCAGATCGTCGGGCAGGGCACTCCAGAGGAGCTCGCCCAAGTGAGCGAGTCGTACACCGGGCAATTCCTCAAGAACTACCTAGCCTGAACATCTGTCATACTGACACACTGAACGCAGTCGGTGCGCCAACACCAATCGTCAAGTTTCGGACAATCTCGGCATCAGATCGACGAGGTTGCAGGGCTGGTTGGTGGAATCTAGCTGCGGCCCGATGAGCTTGTCCCAGCCGGTGGCGCAAGCCCCGGAGGAGCCAGGCAAGCAGAAGATGTAGGTGCTGTTGGCGACGCCGGCTATGCAGCGCGATTGCACGGTCGCCGTGCCGATTTCTTCATAGGAGAGCACGCGAAAGACCTCGCCAAAGCCCTCGATTTCCTTGTCGAAGAGGACGCGGACGGCCTCGGGTGTGCCGTCGCGGCCGGTGAGGCCGGTGCCGCCGGTGGTGATGATGGCTTGGACGCGAGGCTCGGCGATCCACTGCGAGACTTGGGCGCGGAGCGGATAGATGTCATCGGGCAGGATTTGCTTTTCGTACAGGATGTGGCCGGCCGCTTCGAGACGCTCGACTAGCAGCTTGCCGGACTTGTCGGTTGATTCGTCTCGGGTGTCGGATACCGTGAGCACGGCGATGCACACGGGGACGCGGTCTTGGGTCATGGGGTACCTTTCGGTGAAGGGAATACGAGTTCGATTTGGTAGAGCTTGGGCCACCACTTGCCGGTGACGAAGAGCCGCTCGCCCTCGGGGTCGTAGGCAATGCCATTGAGCACTTCGGCGTTAGAGCCGCGGCGGTCTGCGTCGCTCAACAGCCCGGTCAGGTCGATCCACCCCACGACTTGGCCGCTCGCCGGGTCAATGCGGGCGATGGTGTCAGTCTGCCAGATATTGGCAAAAATTTCGCCGCCGATCCATTCGAGTTCATTGAGATGCAATACCGGGCTGCCTTGGGCCACCACGGCGACCCGGCTCACTTCGGCAAAGGTAAATGGGTCGTGGAAGTACAGCGTCGAACTGCCGTCGCTCATAATGAGTAGCTCGCCGTCGCACGTCAGCCCCCAGCCCTCGGTGGGATAGGCGAACTCGGCTAGCTGCTCAAAAGAATCGAGGCGATAGGCAAAGCCCTTGTTGGCCCGCCAAGTTAGCTGGAGCAGGCGATTGCCGAACAGGGCGAGTCCCTCGGCGAAGAAGCGGGCGTCTAGCGGGTGGAACTGCACAACGGCTCCTGTTTCGAGCTCGACCTTGCGCAGGGACGACTGGCCATACTGGCCGGTGCTTTCGTAGAGAAAGCCGTCGTCGTAGAGCAGCCCTTGGGTGAAGGCTGTGGGGTCGTGGGGGAAGGAGTGGACGATTCGGTAAGAATACGTGGGTATTTCAGGGGGCTGTTGCGGCTGGAGAGCGGTAGATTCAGGGCTGTCGTTCGATGGGGCTAGACAACTGGCATGGGTCGCCAAGAGCAGGGCGATGGCCGTGGATTGTACTCTGCGGATCATGTAGGGTAAAATACGGGGCGGAGAAGAGAGGGCAAGGTAGGGGAGACGGCGCTTTTGAATGGAGAATAGATCATGGGCCCGGGGCAATTTGTGGCGGCATTGAGCAAGCTGAGATTGGGGAATTTCTTTAATCCTATGCTCTCGCCCTGATGCCGTGACGTTGGACATCAATCGTCTCATTCATATACTGTTAAAGAACAGCATCTGTCGTTATAAACTAGAGAGTGAACGGGTGATACAGCGCGCATATATACACCTCATCTGGATGGGCTTGCTGTTGGCGAGCGGGGCCGAGGCCGTGCGCATCCAAGACGCCGTGCTCGAAGAGGTGCCCAAGCGGCAGCGCGATGGCTACTATGCTGCGGTCGGCTTGGGTTTTATCAACTTAGATCATCGCGGCGCCGGGGTGCGCGTCCCCTTGGGGTTTAGGGCGGTCTTCAACCGCTTGCGCTTGATCGGCTCGGCCAATGTGCTCGATGTGAGCTTTCACGAAGGCGACGATCGCGACCCGCGTTACTTCCGGCCCTATCCCACTCGCAGTTACTGCCTTGAGACGCGGACTGGATACCGCGTGGCGGACTACCGCTGCTCGGGCGGCACGGATTGGCTGCGCTCGCTCAGTGCGGATCTGGCCTATATTGTCCTCGAGGAGGTGTGGATCACCGGCCGACCGGGCAAACTGTTTGCCGGGTTGGGCTACCGCCATCTAGGCCCAGCGACGGTGTATGGCACTTTGGGGCTGTTTTTCGACGCGCCAGGCCGAACCGTCAGCAGTTTCAAGATTCTAGTCGGCAAGGGGTACGTCACCTTGGGGCTGGTGTGGGGCTTTGACTTGCGCCGCGTCTTTTAGCGGGCCGCATGATCGCGTTGGCCTTTTGCGCCGCCTTGGCCCTCGCGCCTGTGGGTGCTGCCGCGCAGACGCTGTCTGCTGAAGTGCATCCGGGCCTGCTTTTTTCCGCCGCAGATATTCCCCTACTCAAAGAGCGCATCCAGCGCGAACCGTATGCCACGTGGTGGCAGGTTGTATTGCAGCGGGCGCGGAACCCCCCGGCGACCTTTGTCGACGAGCGCGCCGAGGTCCGCTACGCCAAATCCTTGGCCTTCGCTTGGCAGATGACCGACGATGCCGCGTTTGCCGAGCGTGCGTTGGCGGTGATGCAGGGGGTGGCGTTCCCGCCGCGAGGAGGCGACTTGGGCGAGCCGCACAACGAGGGCGAGGTCGTGGCCCAGTACGCCGTGGCGTACGACATCCTGCACCCCTATGCTGCGGCCAACGACCCCCAGGCCCTACAGGCGATGCGGTCGATCCTCGGCGAGGAAGCCGACCGGCTGTGGAAGGGCATTGTGATTGGCGAGGTAGGGTTTGGGCTATTCCCGGTCAAAATTCGCTTGCACGAGACTCCGAATCTCGGCAATTGGCACATCCGCGCGTACGGTGGGCTTGGGCTGGCGGCCATGGCCTTGAGCGAATACACCAGCGGCGAAGGCACGCCGCAGGAATGGGCGGATCGCGCCTTGGAAATGGTAACCAGCAGCCTCGACTTCCAGATCGAAGCAAGGGACGGGGGGTACGCGGAGGGGCCGTTCTATAGCCGCTATGCTGCAGATGTCTATTTACCCTACTTGTTCGCGCTCAAGAACCGCACCGGCTTGGACCTGTTTGCCGATCCCAAGATCGAGAAAATGCACGAGTGGTCCCTGAATCTGCGGCTGCCCAATGGCCGGCGGCCCAACATCGACGACGGCCACTTAGACGATTTCTACGGGCATTACCTAGCGGCCGTGCAAGCCAACGGCGGAGTCCATCGCTGGGACTGGGAGCACAACGAGCGCGGCCTGTACGTGCGCCAGTTTTCCGAGATGGATGCCATTGCCCTATACGACGACAGCGTGCCCGCGCAAGAGCCAACGCACGGCCCGTCGGTTTTTATGCCGGGTGCTGGAGACGCCGTCTTCCGCAGCAACTGGTCGGCCGCGGCTACCTACATGCTCTTGCGCGGCGAAAACGGCCCGGCTCGCGCGCACGGGTTGGCGCACGAACACCCGGACGGGACCAGCTTTGTGCTTTACGCTGGCGGCGAAATGCTGGCCCTAGATGCAGGTTACATCAATTTTGACAACCGCGACAAGGTCAACAAAGGCCGCAATCACAACGTGGTGCTGGTCAATGGCAAAGGGCCGTCGCGCCGGATCTTGCCTGTAATAGGGACCATCGGCGACCGCAATGATGCTTTTATCGAGGGATTCTTCGCGAGTACCGCTGGCGACTACGCGGAAGTTCGCACGGCCTACCGGGGTGTCGAGCTGAGGCGGCGGGTCTTTTTTGCCGACCATAGCTATTTCTTCGTAGCCGACGAAATCGACGATCCGGGCCGTCGCCACGCCTACGAGTGGCGGCTGCACGGCAACGGGGGCGGCACCAGTGGGGGCACGTATGCGCGCACCGGCAATTTGGCGCGGTGGACGCGGGCGAAGGCCGAGTTGCTGGCGTTTTTGCCCGATCAGCCCGGGCGGGTCGCGCTCGAGAGCGAGGCGCTCCACTCCTTTGACTATCGCCAAGAGCAGACCCACGCGGTGTTGCGAGTACAGCAAGAGGGCGTCAACGGGAGATACCTAGCGGCGTTGTACCCGCGGGCGATGGGCGGCGACGAGCCAGCGTTTGAGACTGTATTCGCACAAGGAGCCGAGGCGATTTTAGTATCGTTGGCTGGCGTGCGGGATTTGGCTTGGCTGCGCAATGGCAAGGCGGCTGAGGCGGCTGTGTCCGGGCCGGCGGCGCACTTGGTCAGCGACGCCCGCTTTGGCTATGTCCGCTATGTCGCCGGACAACTCACCCGCTTTGTGGCGCAAGACGCGACCTATCTTTTGGCCGACGGAGAGCCGGTGTTCCGCGCCAGTGAAGTGATAGACGTGAGCATGGAGCGAGGCGACGCTATGGGCTTCGTGCGCGGCCCCGACGCGGGCTATCAGTTGAGGATGCCCCACGCCGGGAACGAGTGGACCGCGGCGCGCTTCCTCGGCGGCGCGTGGCTGGATATAGTTGTTGACGGTGAGATGATCGCGCTGGAGCTAGCGGGCGAGGGGACGCTGGAATTGGGCACTGACCAGCGCGTCGCCGCGCGGCCGCGTCCCGCCCGCTACACTTTGCACCCCAACGCGCCCAACCCGTTCAATTCGACGACCAAAATCCGCTTCGATTTGCCCACTGCTAGCTTGGTGCAACTAACGGTGTACAATGTGCTGGGGCAGGAGATCGAGCGGCTGGTGGCGAGGCGGATGCCGCCGGGACGACACGAGGTGGAATGGGACGCGCTCGGCCACCGGAGCGGTCTCTACTTCTACGTGCTCAAAGCCGATTCCTACCGCGCACAGCACAAGATGCTCCTGCTGCGCTGACTACTTTTCGATGACATAGCGCAGGATGGCCGCGACCTGTGCGGGCTCGCTGGCTACGGCGAGCGCGGCCGCGTCCACCTCCTTGAGCGCGTGTTGCAACTCGGGTGGGTGGAGGACGATTAGCGGTTTGTTGCAGGCGGCGGCAAACCCCGCGTCAAAAGCCGCGTTCCACTGGCGATATTGGTCGCCGAAGCGCACCACCACTACGTCGGCGTCGCGGATTAGGGTGCGGGTGCGGATGGCGTTGAGCTGTGCGCCTTTGCGATCCTGCCAAAAGCTACTTTCCTCCGGCCCGAGAATGTCGATGCCGCAGTTGTCGCTGGCCGCGTGATCCGCGACCGGAGCGGTGAACTCGATCGGCAAGTCGCGCGCCGTTTGGACGATGCGCTCGCGCCAGTCGCTGTGGATCTCGCCGGATAGATAGACCTTCCACTGTTTGGACATGGGGTTCCTTTTGGCGTGGTGAGTGGGATAGTAGAGGGCGGACGCCGCCGTTTGTCGCGATTGCGGCCAGCCGCTATCTTTTTTGCGATGTTAAGATGTTAAGGTAATGAAGAATCAAAAATTAAGGCTAATCAACGTCGTTGCCTTTGATTCCCAACTGACAACAGGAGGTTTGCCATGAAATCGGCACTTGAACTGGCCATGGAAAAGGCCGACGCCGCGGTCGGGAGCGCCGCCGGGATTAAGCTGACGGATGAGCAGAAAGAGGCCATTGACGAGGTGCGCAAGCAGTACGAGGCCAAGTGGGCCGAGCAAGAGATCGCGCTCAAGGGGCAGCTAGCGCAGGCCGCGGGGGCGGACCCGCAGGCCCTCGTCGAGGCGCGTCGCCAAGTGCAGGAGCAAATGAGCCAGGTCCGCAACGAACTCTTTGCCGAGCGCGACGCCAAAATCGAGGCGATTCGCAATCAATAGGAGCGGCTACCAACTATGCAGCCAAACTACGCAGTCGATATGAGGTTGAACGTCCGAACGCCTATGCGGGACGGCGTCGATCTTTCTGCCGACATCTATCTGCCGAAGGCATCGGGCAAGTTCCCGACCGTGTTGATGCGCACACCGTACGACAACAACGCGCCGCCGATGATCGAGAAGGCCATGCGGCTGGCCAACAACGGCTATGCCTGCGTCATCCAAGACGTGCGGGGGCGCTGGGACTCCGACGGCGTTCACTACGCGCTGTTCGGCCACGGCCCGGACGGTTTTGATACGCAGGAATGGATTGGCCAGCAGGAGTGGAGCGACGGCAAGATCGGCATGGCAGGTGGCTCCTACCTCGGCTGGGTGCAGTGGCAGAGTGCGCCACACCGCAGCCAGTACCTGACGTGCATGGCGCCAAGGGTCATGTGCGGTGATCTATATTCGGGTCTCATCCACCCCGGCGGGGCGTTCCAACTCAACGTCGCCCTCACGTGGGGAATGCGGACTAATGGCCGCACCGCTCAGAGCATTGAATACCACGACTGGACCGAGGCTTTCCGCTTGGTCCCGCTCCTCGACATGGACCGACAGGCGGGCCGCACGCTACAGTTTTGGCAGGATTGGGTGACGCACACCGAGTACGATTCCTATTGGGACGCGGTCAACGTCGAAAACAAGTGGGGCGAAATCGCAGCCCCCGCGCTAGTGATGGGAGGCTGGTACGACCTCTACGCTCACAACACCTTCATCAACTTCAACGGTCTAAGGCTGCACGGGCGGACGCCCGAAGCTAGGCAAAGTCAACTCATCGTCGGTCCTTGGCCGCACGCGCTCAGCGCTTCTACTAAGACGGGCGACATCGACTTTGGAGCGAACTCGCTGTACGACTTGGAGGCGTTGGAGGCGCGCTGGTTTGATTATTGGCTGAAGGGCATGGACAACGGCATCGTCGGCGAGGCCCCACTGCGGCTCTTCATCATGGGGATCAATGAATGGAGAGACGAGCGCGAATGGCCGCTGGCTAGAACCGACTGGCAAAAGTGGTATCTACACTCATCGGGCCATGCCAACACGCTGTTGGGCGATGGTAGCTTGTCGCCGGTTGAGCCGGGCGACGAGCCGGCCGATCACTTCTCGTACGATCCCGATTTTCCCGTGCAGACTGTGGGCGGCAACAACTGTTGCTCGCCCCATATTGTGCCTTGGGGGCCGTACGACCAGCGCGACGTGGAGATGCGGTCCGACGTGCTCTGTTACACCAGCGAGCCTTTGGTAGCCGATCTCGAGGTGACCGGGCCGATCAAGGTCGTTCTATATGCGGCTACAGACGGGCTAGATACCGACTGGACCGCCAAGCTGGTAGATGTGTCGACCAGCGGGTACGCCAAGAATCTCTGCGACGGCATCGTCCGGGCACGCTATCGCGAAGGATTTACTTCCCCCAAGTTGCTCCAGCCGGGGCAAGTGTACCAGTACGAGATCGATCTCGCCGTCACCGGCAATGTCTTTAAGAAGGGGCACAGGATCAGAGTCGAAGTATCCTCGTCCAATTTTCCGCGCTTCGACAGAAACCACAACACCGGCAACGACCTCGGTACGGACGCGGAGATGCGCCGCGCCCAACAGACGGTGCAACACGCTAGAGCGCATCCGTCTCACGTACTTTTGCCGGTGATTCCGCGCCAGTAGCCAGCTAGTCGTCGCCGTTCAATTCACGGGTATCGAGTACCTACCAGCGCGTATCGGCGACAATTGACAGTGCAAATTTTAGGGCCTACTATCTGATAAAAACAGCACACTTCGCTTGGGCGCGATTCAGTGCCCTCGGCGACCGAGTTATAGGAGAGCGAAACATGGCGGAAACTGCCCGCTTGCAGGTTGGGGACCAGCGCGTCGAGTTACCCGTTGTCGTCGGCAGCGAGGGCGAAAAGGCGGTCGACATTGCCAGATTGCGTGCCGAGACCGGGTATATCGCCCTAGACCCTGGCTACGGCAATACGGGATCTTGTCAGAGCGATATCACCTTTATCGATGGCGATGCGGGCATCCTGCGCTACCGAGGTTACGCGATCGAGGATTTGGCCGAGTACAGCCGCTTCATTGAGGTAGCCTATTTGCTGATCTGGGGCGAGTTGCCTAACGCCGCCCAGCTAGACGAATTTAGTGCGCTGTTGACCAAGCACCAGATGTTGCGCGAGGAGCTCAAGCAACACTTCAGCCTCTTCCCGCCCAACTCGCCGCCGATGGCCGTGTTGTCCTCGGTGCTCAACGCCTTGAGTTGCTACTATCCCGAACTGTTGGAAATTCAGGACGAAGAGACCTTCATCGAAGCGGCCGCGCGCATCATGTCCAAGGTCCGCACCATTGCCGCCTATTCCTATCGCCAGCAGCAGGGCCACCACATCGAGTACCCGCATCCCAAGAAACGGTACGCCGAGAATTTTCTGCACATGATGTTCAGCCAGCCGCACAACGAGTTTGAGGCCGACCCGGTGCTGGTCGATGCGCTGGATTTGATTTTCCTCCTCCACGCCGACCACGAGCAGAATTGCAGCACCTCTACGGTGCGGATGGTCGGCAGTAGCGAAGCCAATCTCTTCGCTTCGATGGCGGCGGGCGTCTCTGCCTTGTGGGGGCCGCTGCACGGTGGGGCCAATGTGGCGGTGGTCGATATGCTGGAAAAAATCCGCGACGAAAACATCTCGGTCGGCGATTACGTGGCGCAGGTCAAAGACAAGAAGGCCGGGATTCGCTTGATGGGGTTTGGGCATCGGGTGTACAAGAATTTTGACCCGCGCGCCAAGATCATCAGAAGAAGCTGCGAGAAAGTATTGGCCAAGCTCCACATTGACGATCCGCTGCTGGACCTAGCCAAAGAACTGGAAACCGCGGCGCTGGGGGACGAGTACTTTATCCAGCGCAAGCTCTATCCCAACGTGGATTTCTACAGCGGCGTCATTCTCCGCGCCCTTGGCATTCCCAAGGAGATGTTCACCGTGATCTTCGCCATCGGCCGCATGCCGGGCTGGATCGCGCATTGGTACGAGGAGAGCAAGGCCACCAAAATCAGCCGCCCACGCCAGATTTACACCGGCTCAGTGCAGCGGACCTATCAGCCGCTTGCCGAGCGGCCCTGACTAAGCGCGGGCCAGCGATTAAATTTTGTCAACAGAAAGGACTAGGAGATGCAGCCCAAAATCAGTGTGCGTCAAGGAAAGATCTCAGAAGAAACCAAAGCGCACATTGCCAATTCTTGTACTAAATTCGAAAACTACTTCGACCGCATCGTGGATTGCGAAGTCGTCCTCGACAAGGAAAAGCACGACGACAAAGTGGAAATTATCGTCAAGGTGCCGCAGCGCACGTTTGCGGCGACCGGGGCGGCGGACAATCTCTACAAGGCCCTCGCCGAAGCCGAGTCCAAGATCGAGATTCAGCTCAAGAAGCACCACGACAAACTGGTGTCCCACCACTGAGCAATGATCGTTGGTATCGCACGAGAGACCTTCCCGGGTGAGCAGCGGGTCGCCTTGGTCCCGGAGGCTGTGTCCGGGTTGTCGGCCTGCAATGCGGACATCCTAATAGAGTCGGGCGCGGGTGCCGCCGCCGGCTATGCCGATGCGGCCTATGCCGAGCGCGGCGCAGCAATCGCGGCGGATCGCGACGAGGTGTTCGCCCGTGCCGAGGTGATGCTTCAGGTGCGTACGCTCGGCGCGAACCCGGAGGCGGGTCGCGCCGACTTGACCCGGATTCGATCCGGTCAAGTCCTCATCGGAGCCTCAGACCCGCTGACTGCTGGCTCGGAGTTGGGTGCGCTGGCCGGTGTCGGAGCGACGCTGTTCGCCATGGAATTGATGCCGCGCATCACCCGCGCCCAGAGTATGGATGTGCTCTCGTCCATGGCCACGATCGCCGGCTACAAAGCGGTGCTCTTGGCCGCTGCGGCTCTGCCGCGCATGTTCCCCCTCTTAATGACAGCCGCTGGCACGTTGACTCCGTCTCGGGTGCTGGTCATCGGTGCTGGGGTCGCTGGTCTCCAAGCCATTGCCACGGCCCGCCGCCTGGGGGCGGTTATCCGGGCGTACGACGTGCGACCAGCGGTCAAAGAACAGGTCGAGAGCCTGGGGGCTGAATTCGTGGAATTGGACATTGACACCGGCGACTCCGAGGACGCCGGCGGATACGCACGGGCGCAGGACGAGGTGTTCTACCGCCGCCAGCGCGAGGAACTGGCCAAGGTCGCTGGTCAGAGCGACGTAATTATCACTACGGCCGCCATCCCGGGGCAACCAGCCCCTTTGTTGATTACGGCGGATGCCGTGCAGAGCATGGGGCCGGGGTCGGTCATCGTCGATTTGGCCGCTGAGCGCGGTGGCAACTGCGAGTTGACGCGCCTGGGGGAGACGATCGTCGAGGACGGAGTGCAGATCATGGGGCCGCTCAATCTGCCAGCCACGGTGCCGCACCACGCCAGCCAAATGTACTCGCACAATATCGCGACCTTTCTCCGCCACTTGGCGGGCGAGGGGGCGTTGCAATTTGACATGGAGGACGAAATCACGCGCGAAACCTTGGTGTTGCGCGACGGTGAGATCGTCCATCCGCGCATTCGCAAAGGAAGCTCATAGTGGATGTCTTAGTGGCCGCGCTGACGGTATTTGCACTCGCTGTCTTCGTCGGTTTTGAAATCATCACCAAGATCCCGCCGACTCTGCACACGCCGCTGATGTCCGGCTCCAACGCCATCTCCGGTATCACCCTGATCGGCGCGCTGCTCTCGGCTGGTTCTGAGCACTCAGCCTTGGCGACCTATTTGGGGGTGGCGGCTGTCATCTTCGCCACCATCAACGTGGTAGGTGGATTCATGGTGACGCACCGCATGTTGGGGATGTTTAGGAGGCGGGACTAGCGCATGAGCGCGACCCTGATTAATTTCGCCTATTTGGTCGCTTCGGTCCTCTTCATTCTCGGCCTCAAGGGATTGACGCACCCGCGCACGGCTGTGCGCGGCAATTTGCTGGGGGCCTTGGGGATGCTGTTGGCCGTCGTCACCACCTTGCTGGATCAGCGGATTCTCGCCGGCGAATACATTTTGCTCGGGGTCGTAGTCGGTGCGTTGATTGGCATGGTCCTCGCGGTAAAAATTCCCATAACCTCCATGCCCGAGTTGGTGGCGGTTTTTAACGGCTTGGGCGGCGGTGCCTCCGCGCTGGTAGCCGGCGCGGCGCTGATTGAGGCGCAGGCTCCTTCCTACCAATTCACAGCCGCCACGGCGGCTTCTGGGATCATCGGCGCGGTGACCTTCTGGGGCAGTATCGTGGCTTTTCTCAAGCTGATGGAAGTGTTAAAGGGTTTGGTGCGGTTTCCCGGCCAGCCGTTTTGCAACGGGGTGCTGGCCCTCGGCAGTGCGGGTTTGGGTGCTTGGTTGGTTCTGGGCGAGCCGGACGCCTTCTGGCTCATGGTCGGCGTGGCGTCCCTGTTGGGCTTGTTGCTCGTATTGCCCATAGGCGGAGCCGATATGCCGGTGGTGATTGCCTTGCTCAATTCGTGCTCGGGTCTGGCGGCAGCAGCTACCGGCTTTGTGCTCGACAACAACGTGCTGATTATCGCCGGGTCGCTGGTAGGGGCCTCGGGGCTGATTTTGACGCAGATCATGTGCCGGGCCATGAACCGCTCGCTGGGCAACGTATTCTTCGGCGGCGTTGGTGCCGAGGTCGCAAGCGGAACCAGCGATGACGAGGTCTATGCCGGTAAGATCAAGTCGACTTCGGCCGAGGAAGTCGCGCTGCTGTTTGACACGGCCCGGCGCGTGGTGGTAGTCCCTGGCTACGGCATGGCCGTGGCTCAAGCGCAGCACGCCGTGCGGGATTTGGCCAATTTGCTCGAAGAGCGCGGCGTCGAGGTCGAATACGCCATCCATCCGGTGGCTGGCCGGATGCCGGGCCACATGAACGTGCTGTTGGCCGAGGCCGAAGTGCCCTACGACAAGCTAGTGGAGATGGACCGGATCAACCCGACCTTCCAGCAGACCGATGTGGCCCTGATCATCGGTGCCAACGACGTGGTCAACCCCCTCGCCCGCGACGCTGATTCCGGGCCTATTGCCGGGATGCCGATCCTCGACGTGGATCATGCACGCACCGTGGTGGTGATTAAGCGGAGCCTGAGCCCGGGATTTGCCGGTCTGCCCAATCCGCTCTTTGCCGCAGAGAATACACTGATGTTTTTCGGCAGTGCCAAGGAGGCCGTGTTGGATTTGGTGGCCGCGGTAAAGGAAAGTGGATAACACCGTTACTCGACGAAAATGGCGTCGTCCGGCCAAGATTCCACGATGAAACCCGCCTTCGTATTTACCATGGGCAAATAGTTGTGTAGCCGCCTGATGGGGGCCAACAGGCGGATGGTTTGTAGCTCTTGGATCGAGTCCTCGCCGTGGTTTTTCTGTAGCGAGGGAATGATCTTGCCCTGGACACTTTCGGCCACATCGCTGTCGGACTCGCCTTCGACGACCATCACCAACGCGATGTGGCCATCTACTTCGGCGATATAGCTGTCGCGGATTAGCTCGCTGAATACATTGGCAACATTGGGTTCAGAGCGGATTTCCCGCACGATCTGGCTGTGGGTGATGCCCAATTTGAACTTGATGGTGAGCATGTGCTGGGTCGCGAAACGGCCCGTGCCTTGGGCCTGCATATCGACCGCCGCGTAGTAGAAGAGGATGTTCTCCTGTTCGAGGCGTGTGCGCTTGCGGCTGACGGTGCGCACGGGCACGCCAGTCAAGGTGCTGATGCGGTTGTCCGAGCAGCGGGGGTTGCGGATGAGGGTGCGGACGATCTGCCGCTCTTGTTCGTCAAAATATCTCATGGCCTAAATTATCCCTTGAAAGGTAAAAGTTGGCGCAATTTAGGCCATACACGGCCATGCTGTCAAGGGATGTTTCAAGAAAATTGTGGAAATTGGCGTAAGGGCGTTTGACAACATAGCCGCAGTTCATATATTAACCCTTCTTTTTTTAGCCGATCGAGCAAGGAAAATTAAAATGACCCGGATACCCGGATACCCGCATAAGCAGGGGCTTTATGATCCAGCCCGCGAAAGCGACGCCTGCGGGATCGGTTTTGTCGTCAACATCAAGGGCCACAAGTCGCACAAGTTGGTGCGCCAATCCTTAGAGGTCTTGGAACATCTCAAGCACCGAGGTGCCTGCGGTTGCGAAGCCAACACGGGCGATGGTGCCGGTGTGTTGGTGCAGTTGCCCCACAAGTTCTTTCGCGCCATCTGCGACTTTGCCTTGCCCTCAGCAGGCGAGTACGGAGTAGGTATGTTGTTTTTGCCGCCCGATTCCGCTCAGCGCCAAGTTTGCGAGGAACGCTTCGCCCGCATCGTCGCAGAAGAGGGCCAGCACTTGCTCGGCTGGCGGGACGTGCCCACCGACAATGCGGCCTTGGGCCACACCGCCAAGCTGCGCGAGCCGTTCCAACGCCAGGTATTTATTGGCCGCGGCCAGGGGCCAGGCGACGACGCGCTGGCCTTTGAGCGCAAGCTCTACGTCATCCGCAAGCGCGCCGAAAACGCGATTCGCTACAGTGGCGAGGTCTTGGGCGGCGACTTCTTCTATCCGGCTAGTCTCTCTTGCCGCACCATCGTCTATAAGGGCATGCTGATCTCCGACCAAGTCGCGGACTACTTTCCCGATTTGAGCGACGAGCGATTTGAGGCGGCCCTCGCGCTGGTGCATTCGCGCTTTAGCACCAACACCTTCCCGAGCTGGGAGCGGGCGCATCCCTATCGCTACATCATCCACAACGGCGAGATAAACACCGTGCGCGGCAACGGCAACTGGATGCGCGCGCGCGAGGGGATGCTGGCGTCTGAGTACTTCGGCGATGATATCGACAAGCTCTTCCCCATCATCCACGAAGACGGCTCTGATTCGGCCAAGTTCGACAATGTGCTCGAACTGTTGACTTTGGGGGGGCGCTCGTTGGCGCACGCGGTGATGATGATGATTCCCGAGCCGTGGGAAAACCACGAGACCATGAGCGCCGAGAAGCGGGCTTTTTACGAGTATCATAGCTGTCTGATGGAGCCGTGGGACGGGCCGGCCTCGGTGGCCTTTACCGACGGCACTGTCGTCGGCGGCATGCTCGACCGCAACGGCTTTCGGCCCTCGCGTTACTACATTGCCAAAGACGATACGCTGGTGCTCGCTTCGGAAACGGGTGTGCTGAGTATGCCGCCGGAAGACGTGGTTTTCAAAGGTCGGCTGGAACCGGGCCGAATGCTCTTGATCGATACGGCGGAGGGCCGGATCATCAGCGATGAGGAGATCAAGCACCAGGTCGCCACCGAGCATCCCTATCAGGCGTGGCTCGACGCCAACCTAGTCGCGCTTGAGGACCTGCCCGAGGTTGAGGGGGTGCCCCTGTTGGACCGTCGCGAGGACGTGCTCCACTGGCAGCAGGCCTTCGGCTATACGTTTGAGGACCTGCGCGTCTTCCTCAAGCCGATGGTCCAGGTGCTCAAGGATCCAGTCGGCTCCATGGGCAACGACGCGGCGCTGGCGGCCCTGTCGGAGCGACCGCAGCTTCTCTACAGCTACTTCAAGCAGCACTTCGCCCAAGTTACGAATCCGCCGCTTGACCCGCTGCGCGAGGAATTGATTACCTCGGCCGAGACCAAGATCGGCCCCGAGCGCAATTTGCTGGTGCCCGAGCCAGCAAGCTGCCGCCAGATCACCTTGCAACGGCCGATCCTCAAAAACGACGAGTTGGAAAAGCTCCGGCAGGTTGACCTCTTTGGCCACAAGGCCGAGACGATCCCGATTCTGTTCGAGCGCGCCGATGGCGAGGCCGGCCTTGCCAAGGCCATGAACGCGCTGTGTGCCAAAGTCGATGCCGCCATCGCCGAAGGGTGCAACCTGATTATCCTCTCCGATCGGGGCGTAGATGCCGACCACGTGCCGATTCCGGCGCTGTTGGCCGTATCCGGGGTGCATCACCACTTAGTGCGGCTGGAGACGCGTACGCGCATTGGCTTGGCGCTCGAGTCGGGCGAGCCGCGCGAGGTGCATCACTTCTGCCTGCTGCTGGGCTACGGCGCACAGGCGATCAACCCCTACATGGCCTTTGAGAGCCTCAACGACATGATCCGCGAAAACATGCTCGAAGGCTATACCTATGCGGAGGCCGAGGAGCGCTACATCTACGCGGCGATCAAAGGCACGGTCAAGGTGATGGCCAAGATGGGCATATCGACGATCAAGTCGTATCGGGGGGCGCAGATTTTTGAGACCGTGGGGCTCAGTCAAGAAGTGGTAGATCAGTACTTCACTTGGACCACGACCCAAGTGAAGGGCATGGGCATTGAGGACATTGCCCGCGAGGCCCTAGCGCGCCACGAGGCGGCCTTTCCCCGGATCCCGACCAACGGCCGCACGCTCGATGTGGGTGGACACTATCAATGGCGCAAGGGCGGCGAGCACCACCTCTTCAACCCCAAGACGATTCACCTGCTACAGCGGGCGTCGCGCACCAATGACTACGCGGTGTACAAGCAGTACGCCGAATTGATCAACGACCAATCCGAGCGCTTGGCGACCTTGCGGAGCTTGTTGGAGTTCAAGGGTGGGGCCGAGCCGGTGTCCATTGAAGAGGTCGAGCCGGTCGAGGAGATCACCCGGCGCTTCAAAAGCGGGGCGATGTCCTACGGCTCGATTAGCAAGGAAGCGCACGAAGGCTTGGCCATCGCCATGAACCGCCTCGGCGGCAAGAGCAATACCGGCGAAGGCGGCGAAGACCCGGCCCGCTATGTAATGGAGCCTAACGGCGACTCCAAAAATAGCGCGATTAAGCAAGTGGCCTCCGGGCGCTTTGGCGTGACGAGCCACTATCTGACCCAAGCCAAAGAACTGCAAATCAAGATGGCGCAGGGTGCCAAGCCGGGCGAGGGTGGCGAGTTGCCCGGCACCAAAGTCTATCCTTGGATCGCCAAGGTGCGCCACTCAACCCCAGGCGTCGAGCTAATCTCGCCGCCGCCGCACCACGACATTTACTCGATTGAAGACTTGGCGCAGCTAATCCACGATCTCAAAAATTCAAACGTCCATGCGCGGATCAACGTCAAGCTGGTCTCCGAGTTCGGGGTCGGTACTGTCGCCGCTGGGGTGGCGAAAGGCCACGCGGATGTGGTGCTGATTTCGGGCCACGACGGCGGCACCGGCGCCTCGCCGCAGACTTCGATCAAGCACGCTGGCCTGCCTTGGGAGTTGGGGCTGGCCGAGACGCATCAGACGCTGGTGCTCAACGACTTGCGCAGCCGCATCGTCGTCGAGACCGACGGCCAGCTCAAGACCGGGCGCGACGTGGCTATCGCGGCGTTGCTGGGCGCGGAGGAGTTCGGTTTTGCCACCACGGCGCTGGTTGCGATGGGTTGCATTATGATGCGGGTCTGCCACCTCGACACCTGTCCGGTGGGCGTGGCGACTCAAAACCCCGACCTGCGCGACAAATTCACCGGCACCCCGGATCACGTGGTCAACTTTCTGCGCTTTGTCGCCGAGGACCTGCGCGAGATCATGGCCGCGCTCGGGTTCCGCACGGTCGATGAAATGATTGGCCGCACGGACCGGCTCGAGCCGAAGAAGGCCATTGCGTTGTGGAAGGCAGCCGGCATTGACTTAACGCCGATTTTGCACCAGCCCGAGGTCGGCCCGCAAGTGGGGCGCTACTGTCAGATTCCGCAGGATCACGGGCTGGACGAGGCCCTCGACAACACCACCTTGCTGGCGCTGTGCAAACCGGCGCTTGAAAGCGGCGAGCCGGTCGCGGCCGAGTTGCCAATCGAAAATACCAACCGAGTGACCGGCACGATTCTCGGTAGCGAGGTGACGCGGCGTTACGGTCCCGAGGGCCTGCCCGAGGACACCATTCATCTCAAGTTCTCCGGTGCCGCTGGCCAGAGCTTTGCCGCCTTCACGCCCAAGGGCCTGACCATGGAAGTGGAAGGCGATGCCAACGACTACTTCGGCAAGGGGCTTTCAGGTGCCAAGCTGGTGCTCTATCCGCCCAAAGGCTCTACTTTTGTGCCGTGGGAGAACATCATTTGCGGCAACGTAGCCTTCTATGGTGCCACCGCTGGCGAGGCGTATATCCACGGTATTGCTGGCGAACGCTTTTGCGTACGCAACAGCGGCGTCCACGCCGTAGTGGAAGGCGTGGGCGACCACGGCTGCGAGTACATGACGGGCGGGCGGGTCGTGGTGCTGGGCCGCACGGGCCGCAATTTTGGCGCTGGAATGTCGGGCGGTATTGCCTACGTGTTCGACGAAGAGGGCGACTTTGCGCTCCGCTTTAACGACGAGTTGGCCGATATGGAGCCGGTAGAAGACGCCGAGGATGTCGCCGAGTTGCGGTCCATGATCGAGCGCCACGTGCAGCACACGCACAGCGCACGCGGTCAGTGGGTCTTGGACCAATGGAGCGCGGCACGGCCCCGGTTCGTCAAGGTCATGCCGCGCGATTACCGCAAAATGCTCAACGCCTTCAAGTGCGTTGAGGAACGCGGACTGACCGGCGACGAAGCCGCGCTAGTCGCCTTCCGCGAGGCCATGGCCGAAGCGTCCTAATAGGAAAGAAATCAATGGGTAAACCCACTGGATTCATCGAATTTGCACGCGAGTTACCACAAGACCGCGACCCGTTAGAGCGCGTCGTGGACTGGGACGAGTTCCACGAGCATTTCCCCGACGATCGCCTGCGCGATCAGGGTGCGCGCTGCATGGATTGCGGCATTCCCTTCTGCCATTTGGGCGACATCGTCAGTCCGGGCGACAAAGGCTCTGGTTGCCCGATCAACAACCTAATCCCCGAATGGAACGACTTAGTCTATCGCGGGTTGTGGCAGGAAGCGTTGGAGCGATTGCACAAGACCAACAATTTCCCCGAGTTTACTGGCCGGGTCTGCCCGGCACCCTGCGAGGGGGCCTGCGTGGTGGGAATCAACGCTCCGCCGGTGACGATCAAGAGCGTCGAGTGTGCGATTGTCGATAAGGGATTTGAGATGGGTTGGATTGTGCCCGAGCCGCCCGACAAGCGCACCGGCAAGAAGGTCGCCGTCGTCGGCTCTGGCCCTGCGGGCTTGGCCTGTGCCGCCCAGCTCAATCGCGCCGGCCACTGGGTGACTGTGTACGAGCGAGCGGATCGCATCGGCGGCCTATTGATGTATGGGATTCCCAACATGAAGCTCGACAAGAAAAAGGTGGTGCAGCGCCGGATTGACCTGATGGAGGCCGAGGGCGTCCAGTTTGTCACCCGCACGGAGATCGGCGTGGATCTTCCGGCGACGCAACTCGTGGCAGAAAACGACGCGCTCGTGCTCTGCGGTGGGGCCACCAAGCCCAACGATTTGCCGATTGAGGGGCGGAATATGCAGGGCATCTACTTTGCGATGGACTTTTTGCGCGCCAACACCAAGAGCCTGCTCGATTCCAATCATGCGGACGGCCACTACATTTCGGCCCAGGACAAGCACGTGATCGTCATCGGCGGCGGCGATACCGGCACCGACTGCGTTGGCACGTCGATGCGCCACGGTTGCAAGACGCTGGCGCAATTCGAGATCATGCCGCGACCGCCAGACGAGCGTGCGCCCGACAATCCTTGGCCCCAGTGGCCCAATGTCTATAAGCTCGACTACGGTCAGGAGGAGGCCAAAGCCCGCTTCGGCGACGATCCGCGCACGTATCTGATTATGACCCAGCGATTCGTCGGCGACGACGAGGGCCGCGTCAAAGAGCTACATACGGTCAATATTGAGTGGGATAGAGATGAAAACGGTCGCTTTACGCCCGTGCCGATTGAGGGCACTGAGAAGGTCTGGCCGGCCGATTTGGTGCTGTTGGCGATGGGGTTTCGCGGGCCAGAGGACGCCATGTTCGATCAGCTAGGGGTCGAGCGCGATGAACGCTCCAACGCCCGTGCTGAGCACGAGCAGTACGCCACCAGCGTCGAGGGCGTTTTTGCCGCTGGCGACATGCGGCGCGGTCAGAGCTTGGTCGTGTGGGCGATCAACGAAGGCCGGGGTGCTGCCCGCGAAGTGGACCGCTATCTGATGGGCAGTACGCAGCTACCCTGAACGAGTCGCGGCGAAGTTTCACATCTCAAAATCGGAGGTATCCACATGTACCACGCCTCTCCCTTTTTCACCTGCCTCGCCTGCTTCCTTCTCGGCTATGGGGTCGAGATCGCGAGTGCGAGGAGCGGCCCGGATTTCGCGGAGGTTTTTACCGATCCGGCGATGCTCATTACGACCCCTGACGTTGAGGAAACGCGGGCGTTGCTCCATACGGTGCAACTCCCCGAGACGGATGCACACCACGACGCGCTGCTGAAGGCACTCGGCGATGTAGAAGCGATAGACAGTGAGCATCTTGTGTTGCTGACCGAAGCGGTTGCTATTCCGCCGCGGCTAACGGAGGTCAAGACTACGATAACGTCGATCCTCAAGGCCGTGATTGGGGGTCGAGAACTCGTATATAGCCGAGGGGAAGGCGAATTCTCCCACGTCATTGACGACCTCCTCCTCGCCGGGGCCAAAAAGCTGAGCGATGTCGGTCCGCAAAGTTTTGGTCGCCTCGTAGCCGTTACGCAGACACCGGAGGCCATTGTCGCGCTGAGCGATATTCTGCTAGCGCGATCGGACTCCGGGTCCACGAGCGACCTAGAGGCGATGCTCCGCGAGATCCCTTGGGATGAGGTACGGCGAGAACTCTGCATTGAGGTTCTGATTCCCCGCGGCCACCTAAAGGACGAGCGTGCCAACATTGCAATTGAGTCCATGAGTTTTGATTCGGGCCGCACGGCTCTAATCGGCGCCATCTACCCATCCCTTGACGAGTTGGACGCCGAGACCTTCCTGCGGCACGTGCGCTTGCAGGGCTTCGATAGCGGTAGGATTGATGTAGTTGAGGAAGGCGTCGCCGTGATTGACAGCATAGCTGGATCGTTGGCGGTGAAGTTAGTGGAGACGGCGGGTTTTGATTCGGGTCGGGAAGCGATGCTGGAGGCGTTGCTGCCCAAGCTGAAGGCGATTGACGGGATGATCGCGGTGGAGTTAGTGGAGATGGCGGGTTTTGATTCGGGTCGGGAAGCGATGCTGGAGATATTGCTGCCCAAGTTGAACTCGATTGACGCGGATGCGCTGCTGGCTTTGGTGCGGATGAACTCGTATGATACGGGCCGGAACGAGATGCTGGAGATGTTGCTGCCCAAGTTGGATGCGATTGACGCAGATGCGTTGCTCTCTTTGGTGCGGATGAATTCGTATGATGCGGGTCGAGAAGCGATGCTGGAGGCGTTGTTGCCCAAGTTGGATGCGATAGACGCGGATGCGCTGCTCTCTTTGGTGCGAATGAACTCGTATGATTCGGGGCGGAACGAGATGCTGGAGGTGTTGCTGCCCAAGCTGAATGGGATTGACGCGGATGCGCTGCTCTCTTTGGTGCGGATGAACTCGTATGATGCGGGTCGGAGCGAGACGCTCAAACTGGTCGCGCCGCACTTCAAAGGCGGGTTCACGAAGCAAAGTGCGGCGCGATTGCTCGGGGCGTTCTCGTCTGATAGCGGTCGGTTGGATGCGGTCGCGCTCTTTCGGGAGGAGCTACTGAAGTTGTCCGAGCCAGATCGCCGCGACGTTTTGCGCCAATTCTCGAGGATGTCAAACCGCGAGGAAGCGGTGGAATTGCTGCTGCAGTAGCCTGCTTGCGGGGGTAGCCGCTGAATCCAGCGGCCAGCGCGAGGGCGGCAGATTAAAGCCCCAAGATGCCGAGGCTGTCGCGGTGAATTAAGGCGTGGATTTCGCGCTCGTTCAAGCGCGGTAGTGCCGTGCCATCAAGCATCTTGTTCAATCCGTACAGGCCCTCAATCGAGGCGTCCATAGTGGTAAAGGGATAGTCGCTGCCAAAGAGCAACTTGTGCCAGACTCCGTATTCTTGCACCAGCATCAAGCTGTGGTAGAGCTGGAACGGCCGATAGTGGAGGGCACTGACATCGGCGTACACGTTGGGATGTTTGCGAATGACGGCTACGCACTCGCCTTCGTAGGGATGCGCTAGGTGGGCCATGATGATTTTGACCTCCGGGAAGCGAATGGCTACCGGATCGAGATGGCGCGGCAAGGTGCAGTCAAGCGGGGCTTGGGCGACGAAAGTGGTGCCGGTGTGTAGTAGCACGGGTAGGCCGTGCTCGGCCGCGTAGTGCCACAGCGGGTCGAGGCGTTGGTCGTGTGGATAGAAGCCGGCGTACATGGAGAGTAGCTTGATGCCTTTGAGGCCGAGCTGTTGGTGCCCGTAAGCCATTTCTTGCTCCCAGCCGTCTTGGGTCGGGTCGAGCGAGAGGAAGCCGATTAGTGCCTCTGGGTGAGCGGCGACATAATCGGCGACATAGCGGTCTTCTACCCACAGGCCAGCGCGCCGGGCCTTGCCGCCGAAAACGATGGTTTTGTCGCAGTTTTGCGCTCCCGCCCGATAGGCGGCATAGTTCACGGTTAGGTCGAGGGATTCGTCGGGTTTGGCCACTTGGGCCGCTTGTTGGCGAAATGGGTCGGTGAAGTGCTCGGGGTATTGCCAAGCGTGGCTGTGGATATCGATGATCATGCGGTCGCCAGACTGCAAATCTTTATTGCCGTAAGTCGTTAAAAAAACAATGATTTACCCCCCCCCCCCCGGTGATAGATCTAGATTTCAAAACGCACCACTACCCACTTCCGAAAAATGTATTTGCTTATATGATTGCGGTGTGCTTTATTTTAAATAGTCAATTTGCTCCTCGGCGAGCAAGTGTCCGCTAAATTTTAGCAGTTAAGGCTAGAGAGAAGGAATTATGAAGCAAAAGTTTTCGATCGTTACCTTGCTGGCCCTTTTTGGGGCGAGTTTCCTCTTTCCCGGTGCTCACGCCGCCTTGGCGACTGAGCGCGACGGCGAAAATAGCCGGGTGCGCGAGGTGGTGGTGGGTGATCCCCTCGCCGCCCTCGTGTTGCCGGTGGCCAATGGGGGTACCCCGCCGTTGACGTATAGCGTCTCGGGTTTGCCGGAGGGGCTGTCTTTTGACGCGGACATACGGACGATTTCGGGTATGCCGATGGCGGTTGGTCTGTCGGAGGTCGTGTACACGGTTACGGACGCCAACGGCGCGAGTCGGTCGGTGCCTTTTACGGTGTCGGTGGTTCTGCCGCCGCAGCCGGTCGTGTTCTCGCTGGCGGACAACTATCCGAACCCGTTTAACCCGCAGACGACGATTCAGTATGCGTTGCCGCAGGCGGCGGATGTGATGCTGACGGTGTATAACGTGGTCGGCCAGCCAGTGCGGACGTTGGTGGCCGAGCATCAGGCGGCGGGTCGCTACGCGGTGGAGTGGGACGCGACCAATGACAGCGGCCACAGTGTGTCGTCCGGGATGTACTTCTACCGCTTGCAAGCGGGCGGCGATTTCCTCGACATCAAGAAGATGCTGCTGCTCAAGTAGCCTTCAATCACGACGATTACGGAGTACCTATTGTGGTAAATCCGATCTTTCATTCGTTCTTTTTCTCACTTTCACTTTCATCACTGGGGGTGCTTCCCCAAGGAGTTAAGTAATGACAAACGCGAAGTTGTTCCTGTCGAGGTTGGCTTTTGTGCCTTGTTTGCTGGCGGCCATTTTGGTGTTGGGCTGGGCCGGGGAGGCCAAGGGTCAGCAGAAGAAGAATGTTCATGTTACCCTTGACCCGCTTTTCGTCCACGAGGACGGTGGAGCGCAAGATATTACGGTCGAAGCCGTCGTGGAAGACGACGAGGCGGCGGACGAAGACATTCAGATTGCAATGGGTGTCCCCGTAGCAAGTGCCTCCGCAAAGTATCTCAATGACTTATTCAGAGTATCCTTCCCCTCCAGTCTCGTGATTAAGGCGGGGGAGAAAAAGGCGACTGGGACTATCACCATAACTCCGATTCCCAACGATCGGATCGGACCTACCCCAGCCAGCCCGACGGCGCCCGTTGATCTTGATCGAAACGACCTCTGGAGTACGCCGGAAACGGAAAAGGCGGTTTCTCAAGATTTGCTGCGTGTACTCCCTAATATTCTTGTCCCTATTCGTTTTACGCTGGGTAATGCAGACATAACATATCGTCCTCAGCAAAGATATGTAAAGGAGAGCGGCAGTAATTTGAAGTACCTGTATGTGGAGCTGATTGACGGCGATCAGTATCCGCAGGAGATTGACCTTTCTTTTAAGCCGTCCAAGCTCAGCAAGCAGGCGGATGAGACTTCAATTGAAGTGACAGGCACGTTGGATGGCCCCGCGTTGACGAGCAAAAAGCTTGAAACCCAGTTGGTTGTTGTTAGCGGTGCTGCCGATACGTTGACGCGCGATGTGGATTACTCGCTTAGGGGGCTGGGGAAGTTGAGCATTCCAAAGCGGAAGATCGAAGGGACGACGACGTTCACCGTCGATCCGAATAATAAGGCGGGCAAGATCGTGGTGGGGGCCAGGGATACGTTGCTGAAGGGGCAGGTCAAGAAACGGATGTATAATGGTAAGCAGCTCCGGCTAGACATCAACTGCGATGGTACGTGGGACTCCGATAATTTTGTCATACCTGCCGGTTCCAGATCAAGTGTCAAAGAAACGAACGAAACCGGTGATGGCGTTAATAGGCGAGATGCCTGGATCTGCTTTGACCTCAACGGCGATGGTGATTTTTCCCTTGGAGGTACTATATCCTACGTTTTGGGAAATCTTGCAACTTTGGATCGAGTCGACTCCATACCTGTGGGCAGCCCCGCCTTGGTAGAAAGCGAGTTGGGGGTCGACCTTCAGCAGCGTATCGTCCTTTCAGGTCGAAATGACGGTCAGGATCGCAAGCATGATGGTGATTATTTGGACACCCTTGTGCCCGAAGCGGCGATAAGTGAAGTGGGTTTTCGAGCCGTACCTTCATATCTCTGGCATGCCCGTATCGACCTTAACGGCGATGGCGACTTTGATGATACGTTCGGTGTTGGGGACACCATTAAGTACGTGGAATCTTTTATCTTGCCTGATATTAAGGTCAACCGGGGCACCATCACGGTTGAGGACGTTGCGGTGGCGGAGATCAAGGACTTTACGCTGAGTCCGAAGATGATCCGCGAGGCCGCCGGGGCGACCGACATTGCGATGAACGTTGAATTGAAGAAAGCCTTAACCGGCGCGAAGGCGGTGGACTTTCAGATTCTTACGAATAGCACGGGGACGCGCGACGTGCATTACGAGGTGGAGGTGACTGAGGGGTTGACGATTCCGGCGGGTGATACGAAGGGCACGGCGACGCTGCGCGTCACGCCGGTGGACAACAGCGTTAAGAATGGGGCGCGGACGTTCGAGGTGATAGCGAAGGTCGGCACCGAAGCGTCTCAGATGGATACGGTGGAGTTCAAGATCACGGACGATGAGACGCTGAGCGATGACATCACGCTGTCGGTCAATCCGAGCGAAATCAAAAAGGACGCCGGGGCGACGACGGTGACGGTGACCGGCACGTTGGACGGCAAGGTGCTGGACGCGGCGGCGACGATCACGCTGGTCGTAGATCGGACGCCGGACAAGAAGGCGACGCGGGATATAGAATACACGGCGGTGCTTGGCTCGCTGACGATTCCGCGCGGCGAGATCACCGGCTCGACGACGATCACGATCACGCCGATCAACGATGGCAAACCCGCCAACGACAAGACGATCACGATCAAGCAGCTCACGGACAATCTCAAGAATCAAGACGACGACAAGATCACGGTCGGCTCCGTGACGATCACGCTGAAAGACGCGGCGAAGATGGACGATTCTGGTTCTTCGGATACGACCGCGGACACGGGCCGACCGAACTTTGGTGCTGGGGCGTTAGCCTTTGAAGCGACGGTTGGCCAAGCGTTCAGCGAGGTTTTGCCCGCGGCCACGGGCGGCCAAGGAACGCTCTCGTACAGCGTTTCGTCGACCTTGCCGCTGGGTCTGTCGTTCGACGCGGGAACGCGGACGATTTCCGGGACGCCGACGCTGGCGGGCATGGCCTCGGTCGTCTATACGGCGCTCGATAGCGATGGCGACAGCGGCGCAAAGACCTTCACCATCACGGTGGGTGAAGCCGCGCCGGTGACGGTCGGCATCGCGAGCGTGATAGCTTCGCAATCGGCGGTGCGCGAAAACGGCGAGACCGCTGAAATCCGAGTTACGGCGACTCTGTCGGAGGCGGCTCCGGCGGCGGAGCGGGTCCGCTTTACGATTGTGCCGCCGACTAGCGGAGCGGCGGCCACCCGCGACGTGGATTACACCGCGACATTAGCGGGGACGATCACGATTGCGGCCGGGGAAAAGGCAGGTTGGACGACGCTTTTCCTGTCGCCGATTGACAACGCTTCGGCGGACGGCCATAAACACTTGGGGGTTCGGGCGGCGGCTTCGGGCGGTTGGGGGCAGGTGGACATCCGCATTTCCGACGACGAGACGCCAAGCACGTCTTTGGTGCTGTCGGTGCGGCCGAGTGCGCTCAGCGAGTCGGCGGAATTGACGGAAGTGATGATCATGGCCGCGCTGGACGGCAAGCCGTTGGCCGAGAACGCGACGGTCTCCGTTTCGATTGACGCGGCTTCGAGTGCCGCGCGCGATTTGGACTACTCGGCCCTGTTCAATCCGACCATTACCATTGCCGCCGGTTCGATTATGGGTTCGACCCGCCTGTTGATCGATCCGACGGCCGACGGCATGGCCGAGGGCGACGAGACGATCATGCTCAACGCGATGCTGCCCGGCTTGACGGCGGGTTCGGCGACGCTGGTGCTGACGGACACGGACAGCGGCATGACGGACGATAATGACGGCGATGAGAAGATGATGATCCCCTTGTCTTTCGTCGAGGGCACTTCGATCGACGCACATGCCTATACGGCGGGCACGGCGATTACGCCGTTGGTCCTGCCGGTGGCGTTGGGCGGCGAGGGGGCCATCACGTATAGCGTGTCGGGTCTGCCGGCGGGGCTGTCGTTTGACGCGGCCACCCGGACGATTTCCGGGACGCCGGAAGCCGAGGGCAGCACGGAAGTCACTTACACGGCGATGGCTGGCGCCGAAAGCGTCTCGCTGACGTTCACGATTACCATCAACGCGATGCTGGACTGGGGCGACCTGGGTTCGTTGTTCGGCGGCGGCGGAGCCGGCAAAGCCAATCCGGCCGATTCGCACGACAACAGTATGATTCAATTCACCGTGGGTGTGCCGGCAAACCTGACGTTGCCGGCCGTCTCCGGGGGCACTCCGCCGCTGACGTACAGCGTGTCGGGTTTGCCGACCGGGCTGTCGTTTGACCCGGCCACCCGGACGATTTCCGGGACGCCGACGACGATGGGCGAGACAGTCGCGACCTACACGGTCATGGATGCTAGCGGCGCGAGTCAATCGCTGCCGTTGAGCATGGCGGTGGTGGAGCCGCCGCTGTCGGCACCGACCAACCTGGTCGCCGAAGACTACAAAGGCGCGGACGGCCAAGGCGACCAAGGCGGTTTCGTAATGCTGTCTTGGGAGCTATCGGCGGATCATAAGTCGCTGGACGGCTATCGCATCTTCCGCGCGTTGCCGGTGCTGGAAAATGAGATGGTGCCGTGGGCGCGAGTGGATGCCGTGCCCGGCGTGGCGATGGGCCGCGCCATCGTGGCGACGCTGGACAACGTCTCGACGCGCTGGGGCATTGCCGCCGAAAAAGATGGGCGCACCACGCACGAGATGGCCAAAGCCGTGTTCGTCGAGGCGGGTGATTTGACCGCGCCTTACGCGCAGATGGCGGCGACGCTGCAAGCCAGCCGCGCTGCCGCGCAGGAAGGACCAGTGCTGGCGTCGTTGCTGCCGGAAGCGTTAGCCTACGCTCGCGGCGTGGCGCCGAAGTTGAATGTCGTCAGTAGCGTACTGAGTTCGTCGATTACTTGGACGGCTGAGGCCGTGCGGGCGACTGACGACATCGCGCCGTTGGCCGTGTCGGCGTTGCAGGTGTTGGATGCGCCGGACGATCAAGGCGGTCGCATCGCGCTGACGTGGACGCTGTCGCCGTCGGATCAGGTGCTGCAAGGGGTCGTGGCCGGCGCACTAGGCCCGGCGCCGGTCGAGCCGGTCGTGGGCGTACATGGCTACCGCATCTATCGCCGCGCCGTGGGAGACGAAACGTTCTCCGTGGTCGCCGAGGTGGAGGCCGGGGTCGCGTCCTTTGTCGATGAGACCGCGCAGCATGGCGTACATTACACCTATCAGGTGCGGGCTTTCGACTTAGACAACGAGACCGGTTCGGTCGAGCATACCGCATTGGCCGTGCGCAATCGGGTGACCGATAGCCAAGGGCAGGCTCTGTTGGGGCTGTTCGGTGCGGACGCGCGCATTGGGTTCGACGATTTCTTCGTATTGGCGGACCGCTTCGGTTTGACGGCGGGCGACGCTGGTTTTGATCCAGCGTTTGACTTGGCCCCGAATGGGACGATTGACTTCGACGATTTCTTCGTGTTGGCCGACCATTTCGGTCGCAGCGTGGCTGCGGCGGGCAAGCCGGTGCCACTGCGGACCGGGTTGAACGGGGACGCGCGACTGTATCTGGACGCGCCAGCCGCCCTGCCGAGCGTGGGAGAAGAGTTCGTCGTTAATGTGCGACTGGCCGACTTCGTGGCGGTCAAGGGCTACGGCTTGCAGGTGGCCTACGACGCTGACCAGCTAACCTTCGTTGAAGCGCGGACCGATCAGCCGCTGGGTGGCAGCGCATTCGCTACGCCGCAGGTGCTGGCCGACCAAGCGGGCGTGTTGACGGTAGCGGCTCACGGCGATGTCGTTTCGGACGGCGAGTTGATATTGCGCTTAGTCTTCCGGCCGACGACCGAGATCGAGCACACGACGCTCGAAATCACCGACAGCCAGACGTATGACCGGGCGTTGGGCTTCAACCGGCTGGCATTGCCCGCGCCGATTTCGGTGCAGACGCGCCCGGCCGTGTTCTCGCTGGCAGCCAACTATCCCAACCCGTTCAACCCGCAGACGACGATTCAGTATGCGTTGCCGCAGGCGGCGGACGTGGGGCTGACCGTGTATAACGTGTTGGGTCAGCCGATTCGGACGCTGGTCGCCGAGCATCAGAGTGCCGGTCGCTACGCGGTGGAGTGGGACGCGACCAACGACAGCGGCCAGAGCGTGTCGTCGGGGATGTACTTCTACCGCTTGCAGGCGGGCGGCGATTTCCTCGACATCAAGAAGATGTTGCTGCTCAAGTAGCATCCGCGATACAGCGTACAGCGAGCTAGGGAATGGGACCCCAGAACATTGGGGTCCCATTTCTAATTTAAGCGGTACTGTCCCGAAGGAGGACTTATTATGAACGCGAACCTTCTTTCACCCATGTCGATGCTGCCTGATAGAGGTAGCCTGCGTGTTATCTTGTTGGCAGTCGGCCTCCTGATGACGAGTGGCGCGGCGGAAGCGGCGGTGACAGTGAAGAGCATTGAACTGAGCAGTAATAAGGATACCCTGACTTTTACGCTTGAAGGTATCCCCGCAGGCCTCTCAGGAAGTGCAAAAAATCGTTTGAAGTTCAAGTTCAAACCGGATTATAGAAGTGAGAGTCTCGGGACGAATCCTGGCCCGCTTAAGTGGGATAATGGTGCCTCTACCGCGAATTTTAACACAAACAAAGCCAACGACTTCTGGAGGTTCAACTTCACCAGCGGCTCCCTCGACGCTAGCGAGACTTTCGTGCTGCCGTTGGGCACGGGGCACACGCTTCAAGGTGGTGAGGTTATGACGTTTGACAATAAAAGCTCCTTCTCCGTGGAGATGACGGTACCGTATGCGTATGATTACACGCTGTCGGTGAATCCTAATAGTGTGCGCGAGGACGCTGGGAAGACCAAGATCACGGTGAGGGTCCAAGCTAAGGAGGCGCGAACGTCCGAAACGCAGGTGAATTTGCAGCTCCAAGATTCGGCTTTGCTCAATAGCCGCTATAGAATAGAACTGCCCACGCTCAGGATTCCGAAAAACCAGAAAGAGGCGAGCGGGACGATCACCTTCACCCCCATTGAAGACAACACCATCACAACGGATCTTACGATTACGATCACGGGTATCGTCGGTAGTGGTAAGAGTGTCAAGAGTGCTGATATTACGCTAACGGACAACGATAAGAAAAGCACCCAGATCACCCTCTCGTTTTCGGATGCCGATGTAAGCAAGAACGATCGGGCGACCAATATCGTCGTGACGGCTACCCTAAACGGAAGGACGCTAACAAGAGACCTGCGTTTTTCTTTAGTTGTTGATAAGGATGGTGAAGATAGCGCGGATCGCGACGCAGACTATACTGCGGCACTGGCCACGATAACTATTCCAGACCGCAGGGTGTCGGGGAGGGCGACGATTACCATCGTCCCCAAGAACGCAGGAACCGGCAAGATTTGGTTGAAAGCTAATAGCGACCCGACTGATGGAGAGGGAAATACCATACCAGTTATTCCTAACTCAATCGAGATAACGACCGTTCCTACCACAGTGATTGAAGGGCTGACAGCGGCTCCTTTCTCGATACGCGAGGACGCCGGGCCAAAGGAGGTCACGCTGAATCTTTCCCTACAGAACGCCTTGTCGACTGACGAGACGGTGCAGATCACGGTTACGGACGACAGCGATGGCCTGTGTGAGGATGAGGCATCGACGTCCGATTGTCCGTTTGCGGGCGCGGTGGATGCAACGCGCGATGTGGATTACAGGGTACAAGTGCAGACAATCCGCATCCCGAAGGGCAAGACAAAAGGGACGACGACGATCACGGTCACGCCCATAAACAACACAAAAAAGAACATTACGCGGGCTTTCAAGGTGAATGCCAAGGTGCGAGACAACCCTCCCTTTGTCGCCGGAATCCTGATTACCGACGACGACACGCCGAGCGATGTGGTCACGTTAGAAGTGAGCACTACCGAGATTGCCGAGGGGGCGGGTACAAGCGAGGTTACGGTGACCGGGACCTTGAATGGTAAGGAGTTCGCCGGTAACCTGGTCGTGGCCTTGACCATTGATGAAGACATTAATGGCGATGGTGAGGTGAACGATGACGATAAGGCGGCGACGCGCGATGTAGATTACAAAGCCTCCTTGTCCGCTTTGGTGATTCCGGGCGGCTCGACAACCGGGACGACGACGCTCACCATCACCCCTTTTGCCGACAGCGACGAGGAAGACGACGAGAAGATCCACTTGGTGAGTACGACGAATAACCCGCCCAAAGCCAAAGACGACGACGGGAACATCCGGGTGCTGACGGTCAATTCCGCGACGATAATGCTGAAAGATACTAAAGCGGGAAGTACGCCGCCCAAGCCGCGGGATCCGGGTTCCCCTGTTTTTGCCGCTAACGATACGATTGCCGACCAAGAGTACGTGGTTGGAACGGCGATTGACTCGCTCGTACTGCCGAAAGCGACGGGCGGCGATGGCGACCTGACGTACAGCATTTCGACTCTGCCAGCCGGCTTGGCGTTTGACGATTCAACACGCACGATTTCGGGTACGCCTTCGGTAGCGACCGAGGGCGCGGTCAACATGGTCTACGCGGTAATTGACAGAGACAATGACTCGGCCACGTTGCTCTTCTCCATCAAAGTTACCGGGGTCGATCTGCCGTCCCAGACGGTGGACGCTGAACTGACGGCGGCTCCTTCGTCCGTCCGCGAAGACGCCGGGGCGACGCAGGTTTTGCTGACCTTGACCTTGGCCGCTGCTAAGGCTACGACCGAGCACGTGAGAATCGCGATTGTAGGTCCAAGCGAAGGCAAGCTGGCCGTGCGCGATATAGACTACGCGGCGGAACTGGAGGCGGTCATCACCATTCCGGCCGGGGCTACCGTTGGGACCGCGAGGCTCACGATCACTCCCCTTAACAACACCCAGGTAGATGGCTCGAGAGTGTTAGGTGTGCAGGCTGGGTTTGCATCCGGTGCGAAGCTATTGAAGAACATTGAGATCTCCGACGACGACGCCCCTAGTACGTCCATTGAGTTGTCGGTGGATCCGCAAACGATAAGCGAGGAAGACGATGCGACCTCTGTTACGGTGACCGCTACGTTAGACGGAAAGGCGTTGTCCAAGGACGCAATAGTGACCCTGTCTATTGACGAGGCGTCAACAGCCAAGCGCGATTTGGACTACGCCGCGGAGTTCAATCCGCTGCTTGTAATTCCGGCCGGCTCGCTAACGGGGTCAAGCCTATTTGTGGTTCGCCCCATTGACGACGTTTTATTGGAGAGCCGCGAGATCATAAAGCTGGTCGGTGTGATTGACGGGCTGGCGGGAGCCGAGGCCGAGATCGCGCTGAGCGACGAAAAGAAAAAGTCGCCCTTTGTCTTCGGCGCTGGCGTTTCGATTAATGACCAAGAATACACCGCTGGACAGGCGATTAGTCCTCTCGTCCTACCGGCCGCTTTAGACGACAAGGGCGACCTGAAGTACAGTGTCTCGGCCTTGCCGGCGGGTTTGGCGTTTGACGCGGCCACGCGGACGATTTCGGGCACACCGACGGCAGCGACCGACGGCGCGGTCAACATCATCTACGTCGCGACCAACGGCAAAGGGGAAACCGCTGCGTTGTTTTTTACCATCACGGTCAACACCGAACTGAGTTTTGAATCATTTTTCGAATTGTTCCGCAGTGGGTCTGGCAAGGTCGTTCCAACAGCCTCGTCCGGCTTGGCTGAAATCCGCGAATTCATCGTTGGCGAGCACGTGGAGGGCCTCGCGCTCCCGGAGGCTTCGGGCGGCACTACACCGCTGACGTACCGTCTTTCGCCGCCCCTGCCGCCGGGTTTGGTTTTTGATGCCGCGACGCGGACCATTGCGGGTACGCCGAGCGTGGAGGCCGAACACGCGGAATACACGTACATGGTTACGGACGCCAACGGCGCACGTGCGTTGCTATTATTGCAGACGCTGCCGACCGCATTCTCCTTGGCGGCCAACTATCCGAACCCGTTCAACCCAACGACCACGATTCAGTATGCGTTGCCGCAGGCGGCGGCTGTGGAATTGACCGTGCATAATGTGGTAGGTCAGCCGGTGCGGACGCTGGTGGCTGAGCACCAGAGCGCGGGTCGCTACGCCGTGGAGTGGGACGCGACCGACGATAGCGGGCACAGCGTGTCGTCGGGGCTGTATTTATATCGCTTGCAGGCCGGTGGACAGTTCCAAAAAGTCGAGAAGATGCTGCTGCTCAAGTAGCACTCGCGGTATGGCAGGTTCAGCGAAATGGGGTCTCAAAACTCGATTTGAGGCCCCATTTTTAATTAGGAATGCGTTTCCTGGGGAGGTTGAAATGACGCATACGAGGTTTTTGCTGCAATGTCTGGCCCATGCAGCTTGGCTGTTGGTCGCCAGTTTGGTGTTGGGATGGGTCGGAGAGGCTACGGCACAGACGGAGACAGCCAAGTTTGCGCTATCGATAAGTACTGACAGTGTCCGCGAGGACGCCGGTTCGACCGATATTGATGTATCCGTTGAAGTCACTGATGACATAGCGGTGGATGCGGATAGATATGTGCTCTTGGGGGTTTCCCATGAGGGGCTTAACAGTCGGTTCTACATAAGACTGACCGTTCTCATGATTCCGGCTGGCCAAAAGAAGGCCGAGGGGACGATTACCCTCATCCCTATCAATGATGATGTCGCCAACGGAGATATGCCTATTGAGATTCGCGGCAACGCTGGTAGGGAGGAGGTTGAGTCGACGACGATTACCCTTATTGACGACGATAAGGACAGCAAAAACATCCATTTGTCCGCGGACATTGCCGAGCTAAATAGGTTCGATGGAGCGACCGATATCGTAGTAACGGCCACCTTGGATGGAAAGGTGATAAAAGAGGCGACGAGTTTCGTCTTGACTATTGTCGATCATCCCGCATTGACGGGGAATCCCAACTCTGATACGGATGGCAGCGGCGCGATTGACTATACCGATGCGACGAAGGATAATCGCGAGGCGCAGCGCGACGTGGACTACACTGTGCGGCTGACGACGCTGACGATTCCGCGAAATTCGGTGTCCGGGACGGCGACTATTACCATTACCCCTAGGAACCAATTGCCTGGCACGATCCGAGTGGCATCGCTTGATAGCGATGCGGCTGTAGCTGGGGTACAGATTAAAGAGAATGGGCTGACGATCCATCCGGTGGATATAAAAATAAAGAAAGAAATCACGGCTACAGCCGAAGCCATTACGCTTAGTCAAGAGAGTGTCCGCGAGGACGCCGGTCAGACGACGATCGATCTGAAAGTCACCTTGACGGATACCTTGGTCGGGGACGAGCCGGTGCGGCTCGTTATTTTGTCGAACGGCGCGGTTTTGCCGTCTGGTGATGTTGTAGCGTCCACTCCGATACGCGACGTGCATTACACGCTGACCTTTGATGCGCCGCTCATCATTCGGGCCGGCTCTACCGAGGGGACGACGACGATCACGCTCACTCCCATCGACGACACCGCTGTGATTTCGCAAGGGCCGATATACATAAAGGTTACGATAGGCGACGTGTCGGTGATTAAGACCATAGCGATCGCCGATGACGACGCGCCGAGTACGAAGATCTCGCTGACGGTGAATCCGACCGAGATAAGCGAAGGGGCCGGTCAGACTGATGTTGCGGTGACTGGAACTTTGGACGGGAAGGTGTTCGATGATGACGTGTTCGTGTTTTTGACCATTGACCCCGATCCCAAGGATAGGGATGCCAACGGTGCTGTCGTCGATGTTGTTGAGGCGACGCGCGATATAGATTACCGGGCAGTCCTGCGTCCGCTGAGGATTCCGGCTGGCTCGGTGTCGGGGACGACGACCATCCGCATCACCCCCACTAACGACGAGAGCGTAGAGACCAACGAGAAAATCAGGCTGACAGTGCCGTATCCCAACAAGCAAATCACCGTCCGAGATGCGGAAGGAAACGACGCCAAGGTGACTGTCGGCACGGTGGATATAACGCTGAAAGACGCCGGCAAGGGCGGGGTGCCGTCCTTTGCGGCGACCGCTGCCATTGACGATCAGAGCTATGTGGTTGACATGGCGATTGCTGCGTTGATTCTTCCGGCCGCTTCGGGCGGCGATGGTGCATTGACGTATCGGGTCTCGTCTCTGCCGGCGGGCTTGTCCTTTGCTGCGGCCACGCGGACGCTTTCTGGTGTGCCGGTGTCCGCGACCGACGGTGCGGTTGAAGTCACCTACTCGGCGGTGGACGCGGACGGCGACACGGCCACTCTGACCTTCGCCATTGAGGTCAACCCGGCTGAGGAGGAAACGCCTAGGGTTGCGATTGCGGGACTAACGGCAGAGCCTTCGGCGATCCGCGAGGACGCTGAGGCTACGGTAGTAGCGCTAAACTTTACCTTGGCGACCGCCTCGGCGGCTGACGAAATGGTGCGGTTTGCCCTGGTGGCTCCAAGCGACGGTCCCGCAGCGGTGCGGGATGTGGACTACACGGCCGAGCTAGAAGTGTTTATGACCATTCCAGCCGGTGATACCGAGGCGATGACGACACTAACCCTCACGCCTATTGACGACGATGACGAAGAGGTCCTGAAGGCTTTGGGTGTGCAGGCTACGCTCGTATCAACAGGCGAGACCCGATTGACAGACATCGAGATCAGAGATGACGACGGGCCGAGTACGTCCATCGCGCTATCGGCGGATCCGAACACGTTGAGCGAGAATGCTGCTTTGACCGTTGTCGTGGTGACCGCCACGTTGGACGGCAAGGCGTTGGCAGAGGACGCGACCGTGCATTTGGCCATTGACGATGCTTCGACTGCGACGCGCGATTTGGATTACTCCGCGCTATTTATTCCTAGGATTGAGATTCTGGCCGGCTCGGTAACAGGGACGGTGAAATTTTACGTCGACCCAAGAGCGGACGGCTTGACTGAGGGCGACGAGACCATCAGGCTGATCGGTACGATTGCCGGGCTAAAGGGCGACGAGGTCGCGATCTCGCTGAGCGACTCGGGCGCGGATCCGGCGGCGAAGGCAGTAGGGCCGGCGCGGCCGGAAGCGTTTTCCTTGGCCGACAACTTCCCGAACCCGTTCAACCCGACGACCGCGATCCAGTATGCGTTGCCGCAGGCGGCGGACGTGGAGTTGACCGTGTATAATGTGGTAGGTCAGCCGGTGCGGACGCTGGTGGCTGAGCACCAGCGTGCCGGTCGCTACGCCGTGGAGTGGGACGCGACCGATGACAGCGGGCACAGCGTGTCGTCGGGGCTGTACTTCTACCACTTGCAGGCCGGTGGTGCGTTCCGCCAAGCCAAGAGGATGCTGCTGCTTAAGTAGCATTCGCGGCAAAGCAGTTTAGTAGAATGGGACCTCAATTTGAGGTCCCATTTTGCTGTCTGGCTTCTAAGAAGCCTTTTTAAAATTCTCGTTGGACTCCTTCAACTGGCCGTCGAAAAGGTCCTGGATCGGACGTTTTCCAAGGGCGAGATTCCATTACTACTAAGCTTTTTTGGGGCTTAAAAACAATAATAAAAAGGCTTCTAAGAAGCGTTTTTAAAATTCTCGTCGACCGCTGCAAAGGCCGTCGAGCGGCTCTCAGGTCGGGCGTTTTCCGCGGGCGAGACTCCATTGCTACTAGGTTCTTTTTTTAACGCAAAGGGCCATAAGAGGAATTTTAAAAACGCTTCTAACAGTCCAATGCGATTAGGCGACGCTCAGGCCAAGATGATCGATGGCTAGAACGGCTCGGCTTGGCGGTAGGGTGAAGGTTGGGGGAGCGTGTCGAGGAGAGCGGAGCGAGTGGGAAAGAGGAGTTGGGCTTTTGTCGGCGTTATGGAGCTGACGTGGCCAGTGGTGTGGAGGCGGAGGTAGCGGCCGCGGTCGTCGGCTGCGCCAATGGCGAGGGTGTCTATTGCGCCCTCTTCGTCTTCGAGATAGAGGTAGTGGGCGTGGGCAAAGGCATCGGTGCGGCTCGGATCGTGCAGAGCCGACCACGTCAGGCGTTTGAGGAAGTCGGCGTAGGCTTCGGCACTCGCGGAGAGGCAAGTTTCCGGGCCCGCCGCCGAGAGGACGATCCACTCGTGGGTGGGCATTATGGGACCCGCTGCCGTTGCGGCCTTTAGCTGGCGGCCAATGGATTGCACCGGGTAGGAAGGGTCGCCAGCGAAGGCGATGCGCCGTAAGCCTTTGCGCTGTAAGGCTTGGGGCAGGACTCGGCGGTCGAGCATGGGAGCGGGCAGGGCGGCGTCGAGGGCGTGGACGGGGTGGGCGTGGAGGTGAAAGATGCTGTCGGCACCAACGCGCTGGACATACGATTCCCCGGCGCGGGTCCCGGGCCCCCCGCGACCTTGGAGCACTTCCAGTAAGGGACGCCCTTGTTGGTCGAGCAGATAGATGCGGACGCTACTTGGGCCGAGGCCATAGCGCGCCAAATCCCCAGGCTCGGCTGAGACGAAGGTAGCTGGGGTCGCGAGCAGGCTTTGGAGTAGGTGATCGACGCGGCGATTGAGGACAAAGGCGTGGTGGTACGCTGGGAAACGCCAAGTGTTCCCGCGCTGGACATAGTGCCAGCGGCGTCCGGCGGCGCGAATCTCGATCTGAGCAATGGCTGAGCTTGGTTCGGGCGTCAAGAGGCGCAAGGCCCCGGCCGTGCGGCGCACGTCGCGCTGGTGTCCGCGCAGCGCACTCTCCCCGAGAATGAGCAGGACCAACAGGGCCCCCAGCACACCGAGCAAGCGGATCACGTTAGCCTCGTGCGGCGATAGAGGGCATAGCCCAAAAACAGCAGCGGTCCCGCGCCCACCACGAACACGCGCCATAGGTGCTTGGCCTCGGCGCTCTGGAAGGGAAAGCCGCGCCGAGTTGGACGCCGCGCCTGTACGGTCGCTAGATCTTCGCCGTAAGCGTTGTACGCCACGGCATTGAGCAGGAATTGATCGTGCTGAAAGCCCGGGGCCAACAGGTGCTCGTTTTTGAACATTTCCGAAGAGCCGATCAGGAGTAGGGCACCAGCCTGCTGGGGGTGTTCTCCTACGGGCTGGAGCGCGGCGCGTCCATCCTCACTTTCGGTAAAAGCGACCTCGGGAAAAGGTCCGGTAAGCAACACGACTAGGGGTTGGGGGCCGGGCAGGTAGGTCTGCGGGGCGAAGACCTCGGGCGGTAGCCAACCGCCCTGCCAGGGGTACGCCCAAGCTTGGGGCGAGGTGGCTATCAGAGTACGGGCCGTTATGCCCGCACGGCCTAGCGCTGCCGGGCGCAGGGCAAAGCGATTCCCCCAGATAAACAGCAAGTCGCCGAGATGCCGGGTGATCGCCGAGGCTAGGTCGTAGTGCTGGCCGACGGCGCGGATCAAGAAAGGCAGGGCGACCTTTTGCGGGTCGTATTCGCGCACGGCCGTGCGGTTGACTTGGGTCTCTAGGTCGAGGTGCGACTGGGTGCGGTCGAAGAGCACCTCGCGGATCTGTTCGACGCCAAAGATCTGGAGGTAACGGTCGAGGTCCTGGAACTGGGGCTGAGGCCAGTACACGGTCTGAAAGCCCGCTCCGCGGTACTGACGCTGCTGGATGTTGAAGTGCTGCATGGCGACAATGGCCTTGCCGCCTCGTGCGAGGTGCTGGCTCAGCAGCAGCAGGATCGGACCCGAGTCGCGGCGCGGCTGCATCCACAACAAGACATCCACGTCTGTGGGCATACTCGGTGTGCGGGGGTTGATGTAGTGAACGTCGTAGAGATAGTCGGCGAGTAAGGCTTTTAAGTCGCTGTACACGTCGGTGCCGCCCGGGGCGATGAGGCCCTTCTTCTGGTAGTCTTCGAGGGCTTCGGCCGGCGAGAGGCGCGGTAAGTCGGAGATGACGGCCACGCGCATCTTGCGCCCTTGTTGCAAGTTGTGGGCGGCTGCGGCCAAGAGGAATTCGAAGTGGGGCAGGGTGTATGGGTCGAGTCGCGGCACGACCATGCTCTGCCCATTGCCAAGCAGACGCAGGCCGCTCCATATGTATTGGGTGGCGAGGGTGTCGTTGAGGACTCTTTCAGCGGGGAAGGGCACCAGCCCGGCGGCCGCGAGTGCCTGCTGCTGATCTGGGGTCAGCGCGTCGGGCCGGATCACTCGCAGGGGAATGTTGCAGTCGGCGAGCAAGGTGCGGATGCGGTCTTCGGCGCGTTTGAGTTGTCGGGGCATGGAGGCCCGGTGCGTGGCGATCAACTCGGCGGCCAAAGATGTGCCCTGTAACAAACGGTCCAAAAGCGGCGAGGGGGTGTTGAGCCGATCGGCTGTCAGGTCGAGATAGGGGCCGCGGCCGCGCCAGACGAGCGCACCGACGAGGAGGACCAAGCAGGCGAGGCCGAGTTGTCGGCCCCAACGACCAGCCGGCCAGCTCGGGTTGCCGTAGCGCAGATAGTGCCTAACGCCGAGACCTACAAACGCCAGCGGTACCAAAAAGACAGCAAAGAAACGCCAGAAGAAACGCGCCCCGGCGCCGGGCGGGACCAGCCGCTGCGGCCCGCCCTTTTCCACGCGCCCCCGCAATACGCGCTCGGCTTGGCCGTAGGTGCGGGTGAGGTTTTTCAGGAAGACGCGATGGGCGTAGCCGGGCTGGTTGATGATGCCGTCTTGAAAGGGCGACGCGCTGGCCAAGACGAATAGCTGCCCCTGCCAAGGATCGTCTGGCTTGAGCAAGACCAGCAGATTTTGCTTGGGCAGGGGCAAACCGCCGGTTAAATCAGCGTCGGTGAAGGGGCCGGTGGGCAGGGGCAAGACGCGGGGACTTTCGGTGGTGGTGCCGACGATTTCTGCGTGGAAGCCCTTGGCTTGTACGGCCTGCGGATCGACTTCAAGTGCGCTGGCGGCGACGAAGTTAAGCCCGCCGCGACCTGGTGCGGCAAAGCTCTTCATATTGTAAAAAGCCGGCAGCACCCGCAGGTGAAAAGGTGCGACGACTTCGCCCGAGTCGAGGATGATCGGCCCGGTGTTTTTATCGACGAGCAGGTCCGGCACTGGCCGGATGCCAAAGGGCTGGAGCAGTTGCCCCCAAGCCGGGGGCGCGTGGTGGATCCAATAGGAAATGGGGTCCTCTTGCGGGGCGTAGCCGATCTGATAGGTGCTGCCGGCGAGCACGGCACTACGGCCAGATTCCAAGAAGGCAAGCAACTGCCGCACGTGCTCGGGCGTGGCGACTTCTGGCTGGATCCAGAACAGCACGTCGATTTCCGGGGGGATGATGGGATTGCTGTTGAGGTCTAGCTCGACGACGGGCCCGGCCTCGTTGAGAAAGGCCGCCAGCAGTTGGAAGGGCGGCGGTGCCGAGACGCCAAAGGTCGGTTGCGGCGGTGCGCGCCCGGCTTGTAGTTGGGCAATGAGATACTCTTCTAGATAAGGCAGGTGCTCTGGCTCGATGCTTTGGACGAGCACTTGGGGTGCGTCGGGGCGCGCGATGACCAGCGAGGACCAGATTTTTTGCTCGGAATGCTCGTCGTGCAACACCCGCCGTACGCTGAAGGAGGAGGCCCCTTTGCTGGCGGCATAGCCGATGCCAGCGCGCCCGCTTTGATCGGGGTCGATGACTCGATAGTCGATGCGGTCGGGTGCTTGATCGCGCAGAGCCGACAGGAGGCGCCGGACTTGGGGATCTAGTTCTTTGAGGTGCGCCGGTGTGTTTTCGCGGGCGGTGGCAAAGTAGGTGATGGAGAGCGGGGCGTCTAAGGAGCGGAGGTAGTGCTGGGTCGTCGGCGAGAGCGTGGCGATATCGTCCCCGGTTAGGTCTAGCGTCCAACTGCCCGTCAGATTCAGGAGGCGACTGGCGTACGCGACGATGCCCAACAGCAGCGCAAAAGCCAGCGCGATTTGGAGCAAGAAGTGCCGCTTCAATACTTGGACCGCTGGAGGCTGAGATAGTTCATCGAGACGAAAAACCCGCTCATCAATGCGAAGTACAGCAGGTCGGCGAGCGCGATTACGCCGCGGCCAAAAGCCTCGTAGTGGGGCAAGACCGAGATGGTCTCGTACAGATAGGTGCCCGGCTGATAGGCCGGCGCGAGTCCGTCGAGGACCTCTACTACTTTCTCGTGCCCGCTGAGCACGAAGAAGAAGCCGAAGAGCGCGGCGATCACAAAGGCCACGATTTGGTCGCGAGTCAGGCCGGAGGCAAACAGGCCGAAGGACAGGAAGAAAGCACCCAACAGCAGGGCGCCGAGATAGCTGGCGCAGATGCGTCCGAGATCGGGATCGCCGAGGAAGAGGAGCATCAGCACGATAGGTAGGCTACCAACGAGGACGATCGCGTAGAAGCAGAGGGCCGCGACATATTTGCCCAGCACGACCTGCAAGGAGTGCAGCGGCAAGGTCATCAGCAGTTCAAAGGTGTGCTGGGCATGTTCCTCGGCCCAAGCGCGCATGGTGATAGCTGGGACGAAGGGAATCAGCAGGAAGGGCAGCGCGGTGAAGTACGGCCCCATATCGACGACCCCATCGAGAAAAAAGGAGTTCATAAAAGTGGTGCAAGACAGCACCAAGAAGACCGCGGCGTACGCATAGGCAATAGGCGAGTCGAAGTATGCCTCTAGCTCGCGGTCGAAGACAATGCGGGCGCCGCGCAGGCACTCGGCAGTAGAAAGGCGTTGCGCGTCAGGCATGGGCCGGGGTCGTGGTGCGGACTAGGTGGGCGAAGACGGCTTCGAGACCAGCCCCGGGAATGCCAGCGTCGTCGGCCAACTGTTCAACGCGCCCATCGCCGAGCAGGCGCCCTTGGTGGATGATCAACACGCGGTCGGCAATGGCTTCGATATCGCCGATGATGTGGGTGCTAAAGAGGATCGCCCGGTCTGAGCTGAGGCCGCGCAAGGTATCGCGGAACGCTAGGACCTGCAAGGGGTCGAAGCCGTGCGTTGGCTCGTCGAGGAGCAAGACCGGCGGATCGTGGACCATGGCGGTCGCTAGGCCGATGCGCTGGCGGAACCCGGTGGAGCACTCCTTGACGCGCTGGGTGAGTACGTCTTTGATCCCGCAGAGTTCGACCGCGTGCGCCAGACCCTGTTGCAAGGCGTCGCCTTCGAGTCCGCGGGCCCGAGCGATGAAGTGGAGGAACTTATCAACGCGCATTTCTTGATAGAGCGGGGTGTCGCCCGAAAGGTAGCCAATGCGGCGGCGCACGGCGAGCGAATGTTTCACCACGTCAAGTCCGTCGATGGCGATGGTGCCGGCCGTGGGGTGGATAAAGGTGGAGAGCATTTTGAGCATGGTGCTCTTGCCAGCGCCATTAGGGCCGACGAAGCCGACGATTTCGCCTTGGTCAACGGCAAAGCTGACCTCGTCGACGGCGGTCAAAACGCCGTAGCGGCGGGTGACGGATTCTACGCGGATCATGTGCGGGCCGGGCTACTCCTTGAAGACGCCGCAGCGGAGCATGGAAGCACCGAAATATGGATTGGCGATTTGAGGCTGGTCCTTCTGCACCCAGTGCGCCCCTTTATTTTCGTCGGCCATCGGGCAATACGCCACGACGTAGCCCTCGGGAATTTGACCCTTTCGCACTTGTTCGGACAGCGGCTTGAACGCACTGCGCACTGCGGCAATATCGGCGGACCTTGCGGCTTTTTCCGCCAGCGGTTTGAGCGTTGGGCTGGCGCTTTGCACCAAGTCTTGCAGGGCCTGGCGCGCTCGGTCTAGATCGTCGGCGGCCAAAGCCTCTTGGGCCGCGACGTAGTGGAGCAGTGCCGGAGGTACTGGCTCAGGCGAGCCGCAAGCTGCGATTGCAATGGGAAACAGAAAAGACAAGTAGCGCATAATTTCCTAGGGGTAAGGGGGGAGTAGATGCTCGAGATGGAAGTTGGCTGCCAGCCGGTTTCAAAACACGGGCTTCAGGGCCATTTACACGCCGATCGCTACACCCGCTGCCGCAACGGCAATTCCGAGCAGAATCAGCAGGCAGCGAACAATGAATCGCCTTTTGTCTCTTACTTGTTCGGATAGCTTGGCGTTAAGATCGTCGCGACTAGCCTCGAGCGTTGCGCTGGCGGTACGCAGTTGTCGAAACGTTTCCATGTAACAAGAAACCCGCTCTGACGACGATAGTCGATCCGACCGCCCACGAGCGAGTAGGTCTTGTGCATCTCGAGCCTGCACGACGATACTGGCATAGTTATCAACGACATCTTTGACGACGATATTCTTGTAGTCCTTTCGGAATTGATCTATCGAATCTAGCACCGAGATTATGCCGGCCTCTGCGGCTTCGTACATCGCTCTTTCACAATGAGAAATAGCTCTGCGTAATTGCTCGTTGCTGGAAATGGCTCCGCTGTCGTCTAGTGATTGTAGAAGGTGGTAGCCTGCGTATCGAAGCTCGTTGTACGCGGGAATCGGTATCTCGAATCGAAACTCGGCGACCTCGCGTGCGAATTTATCTGCGGTATCGTATCGGGCGCGAAGGTCGCCAATGCGATAAGGAGCATCATTCTCCGTCGAAGTTGAAGGACTTGACACGCTCATATTGTTCCTCGATGTCTTCTCGCGTGACGTACTCGCCGCGCTGCAAGCGAATATTGCCATTCGATAGGCGACTAACGATGCGTCGGTCGGCTAGGCGTTTGTCCTCCTCGGTGCGAGTTGTAACCTTGGGACTGTGCAACGCCAACCGGATAAATCGCATAAGACTCATGGGCGTCTCTCTTTTTATGAAAGAAAAATGTTGTCTTTGCAGATCGGAATGCTAATCGCCAAAAGTTGTATAGCGGGCTTTCTCTCAAAAAATATATGGAATAATTTCCAAGACGGCTATATATCGCATATATGGCATGGAATAATTTCCAAGATTGCCGATTCCCGAATGCCTGCGTTGAATTGCTCGACTCGGACAGGAGCCTAAAAACCCATGCCCGACCCCTATCCCGGCCCCAACGAGGAAGTGTTGGACGCGCAGGTGCGCGTCTGTACTGGGCCGCATCAGAGTCGCCCGCTGGGCAAAAAAGAAGGCGACCCAGACCCTAAGCGGATTCTGGAGCTGATTTTTGCCTCCCTCAAGGGGGCCTTACCTGGCGCAGAGCAGGTTTCCCCGGCCCAGATGGGCTCGTTTTTCGCGGCCATGTCCATCCGCCGCACCTTCGGCGCACAGACCGGTTGGAGCGCAGCCGAGATCGAGGCGTTTGACCGCTACGGAGATGCGCTGGCGCAGATGCCCGAGGATTTGCGCTTCCTATTGGGGATAGCACCTGATTTCGCGGCTTGCGACGCGGGTGAAGCGCAGGTGGTTGCGGCCCTGCGCCCGGTTTTGCAGGGTGGGCACTTGCGCTACGAAGAAGTGCGCGGTGCGCTCGAAGCCATGCTAGCAGGCCAAGTGCGCCCCTCGCTGATGGCCGCGTTCTTGATCGGCCAGCGGATGAACATCGAAAATGAAGAAGAAGTTCGCGCTCATCTCGACGCGGTGCATCGCCCGGAAGAATCGCCACGGGTCCAAGTCGATTCGCTGCTGCATTTTGGCCAGCCTTTTGACGGCGCCGCCCGCTATTTTCGCCCGACGCTTTTCGTTGCGGCCGTGCGCGCGGCCTTGGGCCGGGCGACTGTGCTGCACAGCGTCGCCGAAATGCCGCCCAAGCGCGGAGTCACCGAGGAGGGGGTGCTAGCGGCCTTGGGGGCGCGGGTCGATCTGCCGCTGGCGACAGCGGCCCGCTGCATTGAAGACCCGTCCATTGGGTTCGCGTATGTGAGTCAGCGCGAGTACGCTCCCCGTGCGTACGCGTTGCGCCATTTGCGTACCCACATTGCCAAGCGTCCGCCTTGGGCCACCACCGAGAAGGCACAGCAGTTGTTTTCCGGCGCGGCTTGGAACGGCATGGTCGCGGGCTTTTACCACACCGGCTACGAGGACAAACTGTTGGGGCTGATGCAGGAACGCGGCTTGGACGCGGGGTTGGTGATCAAGGGCGAGGAGGGGAGCAGCCACTATGGGTTGCGATTGGGCAAGCCCTCGGACGCTCGGCGCAAGGCGATCAATTACGTGCAGGGATTCCGCCGGGTTGGGAGCCAGCGGGAGATGGTTAGCTGCGATGTGGATCCGGCGGCTTACGGCTTTCGCTACGAGCAAAGTCCGCGTCCGGCGGAGGTGAGTGCGCAGGCTTTTGCCGCTATGGGCGTGGCGGCCCTCAAGGGCGAACCCGGGCCTGTTTGCGATCGCATAGTACTCAACGCTGGCCTGACCGACTACTATCTGGGTCTAAGTGCGAGTGCGGAAGAGGGGTTGGCCGAAGCGCGGGAGGCGCTGGATAGCGGCGAGGCGCTGGCGCGTCTGGAGCGCTACGTCAATCAGTCGCAGGCGGCCAGGTAGTAGCGTTGGCTGGTCCGGCGTCGAGATAGGCGCGGATTGCGCCGACTGAACGGCGGAAGGCGTCCATGATCGGGGCGGAATAGGCGGCAAAGGCGGCGGGCGCAATTTCCCGGGGCCTTGTTTCGTTTGGTGCTTCCTTGTAGCGGGCTTGGCCTTGGATTGACGCGACTCGCTTGCCGATCAAAGCGGCGAAATCGTCGAGCCCGACTTCGACGAAGGCCCCCACTTCTTCGTTGAATGCGGTTTCTCCCAGCAAGATGGGCCGCGTGCAGAGGTAGAAAAACTGCATGGCCGAGGGCCCGGTGCCTTGAAGTGGTTGCTGTCCGAGGAGAACCAATTCGGCGGGCGTCAGCGCGATGCCGACTTCTTCGGCGAATTCGCGGTGGGCCGCTGCGGTGGGCGTTTCTCCGGCCCGGATGTGGCCGCCGGCTGGCGCGTCGAGGCTGCCGAGATAGGGGTCGCCGGGGCGCGAGCGCGTCTGCAATAGGGTGCGGGCCATGCCGGCGGACGTGCGCCAAGCCGCCCAGACGAACACCAAGCCGACGCGGTCGCTGTCTCCATTGACAGCCGCGCGACTTTTGCTGCCGCTGGGACGGCCTTGCTCATCGAAGAGCGCGATGAGTTCGTCGGGCATGAGGCCGGCTACAGCAATACGGCGATAAACTGCAAGACGAACGCGCCGACCGTGCCCAGGATACACAAACCGCCGATCAGATAGGCTCCCAAGCCCTCGCGCTCCGAGTGGCGGCTGAACACATACGCTACTGCGTAACCGCCGACGAAGCCGCCGCCGTGCGCCCAGTTATCGACGCCGGGCATGACAAAGCCCATGACGAAAAGCAAGGCCGCCCACTGGAGAAATTGCCGGGTAAAAAGCTGAGAGCCGACGCGCCGCCCGTAGGCGATGGCCGCGGCCAAGAGGCCGAAGATCGAGCCGGAGGCTCCCAGCGTGAGTTCGTGGCCCGCTAGCGTCGAGGCTATAAAGCCGGTGATGCCGGCGACCGTAAAGATCGCAAAGAGGCGAAAGGGGCCGAAGAGCTCTTCCACGACCGGCCCGAGCTGGCGCACCCACATCATGTTGAAGAAGATGTGCAGCAGGCCGCCGTGCAGGTAGATGGCGGTGATCGGCGTCCACCAGAATTTGTAGGCGAAAATGGGTACGGTGCCGGTGACGCCGAGTTTGAAGCTGGCTTGGATGCTGGGCGCGAGAATCTGCATCAGGCCCTGCGTCTGGAAAATCGCCGATGGATCTAGGGCCAACGCGAGCAGGTAGAGCACGCCGCAGAACACGGTGATTAAGTGCGGAAAGTTTAACTGTAGGCCGAGCTTGCGCATGGTAGCTGTCGCGCCCCACAGCCCGGGTTTGCGCTGGCCGCAATGGGGGCAGGTTTCGGCTTCGGCACTGACGATTTTGTGGCAGCGAGGGCAGAGGATGGCGACCATCGTCCTATAGCCCCAGATGCTCGTTGATCTCGGCTTGGTAAGCGTTGATCTGGTCGTCGCAGACCGCATCGACCGAGAGCGCGCGGCCGGCGACTTGCGACTCCATCAGGCTGTAGGACAGGCCCACGGAGCGCGCGCCTTGCTGGGCGTCGACTTCGGGCTGTCGCCCCTGCTGGATGCAGGTGCCCAGTTCGTGGTATTCGATGGCGATTAGCTTGCGGTCGGTCTCGGGAAAGGGAAGGTGGTACTCGAAGAGCCGGTCGCCGCCGAAGAGCGCGGCCGTGACTTCGTCGAGGCGGTGGTCGGGCACGAGATCGAGGAGTGCTTGGTCGCTGATGGGGTCTGCGCCGTCAAGATGGAGTGTGAGGCGGTTGCCCGAGCGATCGCCGGGCAGGTCCAGCGAGCCGAGGCTGCCGTGGATGGAGCGTTGTTGCTGGTTTTGGCCGTGGGCGGCGTGGTCTTCGATGTACTGGGCGACCGCGCCGCTTTTGAAGAGGATGGTGGCGTAGGCCGCGTCGTCTGCGGTGGCCTCAAACTCGGCTGGCATGTCTTTTTGCCAACGTTCATAGACGCCGCCCGGCGAACCGCTGCCGGTGCTGGCGCGGCCCGCGAGGGGGTTTTTGCGGATCGGCTCATGCAGGCGCGTCTGGGCGTAGGCTGTGTCGGCTGCCCCGAGGAAGTACTCCATGATGTCGGCAAAGTGAACGCCCACGTCGAGCAGGACCCCGCTGGCATTTTTCTGGTGCCGCCACACGGAAATGAGCATGCGGTCGCCGCCGCCTATGGCAATTTGCTGCATCAGGCGCGGACGCCCAATGACGCCCGCGTTGAGCAGGGCCTTGGCGAGGCGGTTTACTGGGTCGCGGCGGTAGTTTTCAGCTACCGAGAGGACGCATCCGGTCTCTTGGGTCTTGGCGATCATCTGTTTGCAGGCGCGGGCCGTAAGTCCCATGGGTTTTTCGCACATCGCGTGCCAGCCGCGCTCCATGGCCTCGATGGCCACGGTGTGGTGATGGGCTGGTAGGGTGGTGATGTCGACGGCTTGGACCGGGGCGACCGCGGCCAATTCGGCGAGGTCTTTGACGGGTTTGGGTCGCGTCCCCAGCCGCTCCTCGGCTTGGTCGGCGAGCGAGTGGGCATTGCCGAGATTGGGGTCGCAGGCCCCCACCAGTTCAAAGGGCGACAGGCCGGCACTTTGCAACTCGGCGAGGCCGTAGAGATGGCGGTGGCCCATGCCGCCGCAGCCGACGATGGCGAGGGGTAGTTTTGCGGACATGTTGATCCTTTCTATGTGGAATATCTCAATATAAGGTGCTAAGGCGGTGCTCTCCACCGAGGGTACGGTTTGGCAGCGGGCCAAGCTGGGCGGGTTGACACGCCAAGTGGGGTTTGCTATCACTAGCGGCCATTGCGGAAGGCGGGCTATGGAACCTATTGCGGCAACAACCAATCCATTCGGCGGCATCATTCCCAAACCAGAGGCTCTCGACCCAAACCCGGCGGCGTTTGCCGAGCGGCTGCGCGTTTCGCTGGCGGCTTGGGCAGGCGAAGGCTACCGGGTCGTCTGGCTGGAAGTGCCGATTGCCAAGGCGGCGTTGATCCCGGTAGCGGCGGAAGTCGGTTTTACATTCCACCACAGCGGCGATGGCTATCTAATGATGACCTTGCAACTCGAAGAAGGTGCTTATGTGCCGGCCCACGCTTCGCACTATATCGGCGCGGGCGGCGTGGTGCTCAACGAGGCGCGGGAACTGCTAGTGGTCAGCGAAAAGTACCATCGACGTGCGCCCGGCCCGCCGCGCTACAAGTTGCCCGGGGGTGCGCTCCACGCGGGCGAGCACTTGGCCGAAGCCGTGGTGCGCGAAGTCTCCGAAGAGACCGGAGTCGAGACCGAGTTCGACGCGCTGGTCTGCTTTCGCCACTGGCACGGCTACCGCTATGGCAAGTCGGATATTTACTTCGTCTGCCGCCTGCGCCCTCTGAGCACGGAGATTAGCATCCAAGAGGACGAGATTGCCGAGTGTCTGTGGATGCCGGTGGGCGACTATCTGGCCGAGGAAAACGTCAGCACCTTTAACAAGCGGATCGTCGAGGCGGCGCTCAACAGCACCGGGGTGCGGCTGACGGAGATGGAAGGCTACGGCACGCCGGAGCAGTACGAGTTTTTTATGCCGCCGGGGGTGAGGGCTAGAGGAAAGCTGAAGTGATTTACTTGGACAACAACGCCACGACGCGCTCCTTGCCGGAAGTGGTCGATGCGGTCGTCGAGTTGATGACGACTAGGTACGGGAATCCATCGAGTCCGCATCAACTTGGCGCGGATGCTCGCGAGGCCCTGTCCGAGGCCCGCCATCGCGTCGCTAGTCTCGTTGGTTCAGAGTCGGAACAGATTCTGTTCACTTCGGGGGGAACGGAGGCCAATAACCTCGTTCTTCAAAGCATCTGTTCACATAAGCAGGGAACCCGGCTCGTCACGACGGAGATTGAACACTCGTCTGTCTTGAAGACGGCCCAAGCTCTGCAAGATGCGGACGTAGAGGTCACTATTCTACCAGTAGATCAGCTTGGTCGGGTCAGTCCACATAGCCTTGAAGTTGCTCTAGAGGAGCCAGCGACCCTTGTGTCCGTTCAGTGGGCAAATAGCGAAACCGGCACCGTACAACCGATTGAGGCACTAGGTGAAATTTGCCGCCGGCGTCTAGTGCCGTTTCATGTCGATGCGGCGCAAGCAATTGGTCGCGTTCCAATCTCGTTGCCCGATCTTCCCATTGATTTTATGACGTTCACCGCACACAAGATTCACGGTCCGAAGGGAATTGGCGCGATTTGCAGCAAGCAAGAAAACCTACTCTCTCCCTTGCTCTTCGGCGGAGATCAGGAAAGTGGGATGCGCCCAGGCACCGAAAATCTGCCAGGGATCATTGGTTTCGGTATAGCTGCCGATGTCCGCTCTCGCCAGCTAAACGAGGCGATAACACATCTTGAGACCCTAAGAGGAGTATTTGAGGACCATCTTGCAGGGTCTGCGCTAGGGCTTCATATTAATGGAGATCGCAGTAATCGCGTTCCCAATACCTCTAACATTCATTTTTCGTCCGTAGAAGGCATGGCTCTTATGGCCCAACTTGATCAGGTGGGTATCATTTGCTCGCAGACCTCTGCCTGCGTGAGCCAGCGCCCCGAACCTTCTCATGTATTGCTTGCCATGGGACTAACAGAAGATCAAGCCTTCGCAAGCGTTCGGTTCTCTTTTTCGGTGCTCAACTCGCTTGAAGAAGCCAAGCAGGCCGCAGAAGCGGTCTGTTTAGTCTATCAACGCTTACTTGCACTGGAACGGCTGACTGGGTAAGCAACTGTGAGATTTGGCGGACACGAAACTTTCGCGGTGCGAGAAGATTGGCTCGTTAAGGGCCTCGAGCTTCTCAAGGAAGACGCGGACGCTTTTAAGGACCCATTCGTATCCGATTACCTAGGCGTTGGTCGCAATATGGCCAAGTCGATTCGGCATTGGCTACAGGTAACAGGTCTTGTAGAAACAACGAAAAACGGTCGCAGTGGTTCATCGGCCATCACCCCTATCGGCAGAACCATTCAGCAATACGACCCCTATTTCTTGCGCCTCGGCACTTGGTGGGTGTTACACGTCAATTTGGTAACATGTGGGATCGATGCCGTTGCATGGTATTGGTTCTTTAATCAGTTCTCGCATGGGCGCTTCGACCGTATCCGCTGTTCGGAAGACCTCCGGCGGCAACTTGTTGTCCAGGGACAACGCCTCCCTAGTCCAAAGACGATCTCACGGGATATAGCGTGTCTATTGTCAAGTTACGCGACACCGATCCCTCCCACTCAGGAGGATCCCGAAGACGGCCATGAGTGTCCGTTCCGGTTACTAGGGCTGATCACGTATCTGCGTGAGTCAGACACTTATCAGCTAAATCGCCGCAAAAAAGCTATTCCGTTCGAGATCATTGGATACGCCTTCGCTAAAGCATTGCCAGAAGACGAAGATAGCGGCGACTCTTTTGATCTCAATTTATCGGAAGCTATAGCCAAGCCTAAATGTCCAGGAAGAACATTGGCCTTAGATGCGGATGCGTTGATTAATCTCCTAGGTGAGGCTGAAGAAGCACTCGGGACAGAGCTGATTCACACGCATACTCTTGGAGGTGAACGCTTCGTCAGAGTAAGAGGGTTGTCGCTGTCTGGTTGGCTGAAGAAGTACTACCTTGGAGCAGGACGATGATAGGTACAACAGACCGTTTTTTTAAGTCGATCAGTCTGCTCCTCGACAGGGACCATCCCGAGCGATTTTCACATTTCTATCCCACTAAGAAGAGTACCCAAGTCATCCAAGCGGTACTTGATGGAAAGCCTGCTGCCGCTTCGATGGTAGTCGCTGCGTATGGTTCTGGGAAATCGCTGGCTACCGGAATAGCGACCATGGCGGTCGAGAACTCACCCTCAGCGCGAAAGGTGCTCTCCGTAATTAGCGAACGTCTCGCCGCTGTTGATAAACAACTTAGCGCTATTGTTAAAACTCGCATAAAAAGTCGCACCCAAGGGCTAACTATCGTCCTTGAAGGGTACCAACCTGATCTTGCTGGTGCTATTATTGAGCAGGCGAAACAGCAACTCAGATATTTTCGGAAGCCACGTCGGCACAACGGCGAGATTCTTCACATTTTAGACGCAATCTCTCAAAGGGCACATACACAAGGCCGCGACCGTATTTCAATAATATGGGATGAGTTTGGTCGGCATCTTGAAACCCTTGCTTCTTCTGGACATGCGGAAGTTCTTTCCGAAGTCCAACAGATCGCTGAATGGGCTTCTCGACAGGATGAACCTACCGCGACATTCACTATCCTATTACACCAGACCTTCTTTCACTATGTTGGCAATCTGAGCCAAGCCGCACGCAACAGTTGGCGGAAAATTGAGGGCCGCTTCGGATTGGTCCGCTATGTCGAAGACAGTCGGGAGATGTACGAATTGATCGCCTCAGTGATCGAACAATCGCGCGATATTCGTCGGCCTCTGACCCTTAAAGCTAGTGAGAAGATAGCGGAAAGAGCGCTGGAATTGGGCTTGTTTGAGTCGTTTGGAAATAAGGGGAAGCTCACACAAACTCTAAGAAGTGCTTACCCTTTGCATCCGGCCGCTCTTCACATGCTACCTCGGGTAGCGGCTCGGCTCGCACAAAATGAGCGAACGGTCTTTTCCTTCTTGCGAGAGGCCGATCTAGGTCAGTCGCAAACTCTGCATGATCTGTACCGATATTTTTCAGAGGCAATGGAAGCCGATACGGGAATCGGCGGGACACATCGTAGATGGCTTGAAAGCGAAAGTGCTCTCTCAAAGGCAGCTACTAAGGAAGAAAGCGAAATCATAGCGGCGGCGGCCCTTCTTGGGCTTGGCATTTCTGGTGAACGTGTGCGCGTCCGCAAAGATGTTCTCAGGTTTGCTGTCACTGAGTTCAATGATTCCTCCCATGCTGTTATTGAGCAAACCATTGATGGCCTGATCGACCGAAACCTACTGCTCTACCGACAACGCAACGACGACATCTCGGTTTGGCATGGAACCGATGTTGATCTACGCGCCCATTTGGAGGAAGAAAAGCTCCGCATTAGCTTGGAACTCAACATTGTTGAGATTCTGTCAAAAGAGCATCCGCCACCTTATTGGCGACCCGTTGCCCATAACGTGAAGAACCGCATTCGACGTTTTTTCGCCGGTGCATACGCATCTGCAAACGATCTGCTGCGAGAAGGTGTAGGGCATCCACTGTTGCAGTTGGGGGCTGGTGAAGACGGGCGCGTTGTTTATTGCCTTGTCGAGACGAGCGAAGAAATCCTTGAGCTACGCTCTTTCGTGCGGGAGCTATCTTCGCTTGACTCAGGGGTTATTCTTGTAGTCCCAGAGCATCCGACGCAAACGCTGGATATTGCATTAGAGATTATGGCATTAAGGAGCTTGGGACAAAATTACGAGCTTATTGCGACTGATCCCTTCATAGAGCCTGAGATTAAGTACATGATTGATGCTGCCCAAGAACACTTAGCGCACATTGTGTCGCGGATTGTCAGCCCTAGCTCGAACGGCCTCACTTGGTTTTCTAAAGGACAAGAGTTATCGGTCCGCAACGAAGGCGAGTTGCGCGAGAGGTTGTCCGAACTCGCCGATGAACGGTTCCCAAGTACTCCCCGCATAAACAACGAACTCATCGTTAGGGAAAAAATCAGCCGACCAATGGTGAATGCACGCAAAAAGCTGATCCTAGGAATTCTGGAACGATCTGGGAAACCACATCTTGGTTTTGATATAGAAGCTACGACACCGGATGTTGCTTTGTACCGAACGGTGCTAGAGCGCACAGGACTGTACCGGACGAAAGACACGGGCTGGGGTTGGGCGGCACCAGCCGAGATCGGAGAGCGTGGCCTAGCGGAGCTTTGGCAGCAGCTTAAAGATTTTTTTACTACGCCTAGCTCCGAGAAATCACCGGCAGCTTTTCTTGAATCACTTGAAAGACCACCGCATGGAACCCGTAAAGCCACACTGCCCATCCTAGTTGCGGCGGGGCTACAAGCCTTTGGTCGGGCTGTTGTCATTCGACGTCATGGTTCATATCTCGCCGACATCCTCGCTAGTGAGATTGAAGATTTCTGCTCGACTCCAGACGAATTCTCAGTTGATGTTCTGGAGGTTGATGCGTTCCAAACTAGGTACTTACGAGACTTAATTGAACAGTTCGGTGGGATGCCGCCTCATCATGGCGACTTGATCCGCCAATTCTATGATGCTCTTGAAAGCTGGAAGGCCCAGTTACCTACTCCAGCACTAACCACTCGCGAAGTCGGCCCCGAGGCTCGTTCCTTCCAAGCCGTTCTTCGCACAACAAACGATCCCGCTGTCTTGGCCTTGGAGAAGTTTCCCAAACTGACGGGTACTCTTTTGCCGGATGACGACACTTTAGAGGGCGTGGCCGCTCTTCGCCAAGAATTAGAAGGCATCGTTGATGGTTATACTGCAAAGGCCATCGCCATAATCCACGACTTCTTAGCTCTTGCTCCTAATTCTCCCGGCAATGCGCTACACCGGGCAAAAGAGTGGTCGGCATGTTTCAGTGATGAAGCGATTTCCTCGTCTGATCTTGACGCCACCTCTCGTGCCATTCTTACCCGTGCGGCTGAAGCAACAAATGGCCGTTATACGGAGGCTTCTTTTGCACGTGCGTTGAGTATGATCTTGCTTGGGAAAGGGCTTGATCGTTGGGATGATGCGAGCCTGCGAGAATTTGCAGATCGCCTTCGAGAGGTCGTCACGAGAGCAGAACAGGGACTCCTTGAGGCAGAAATAATAAGCCCCTCGGCGGCTCCCCTTCTCGAACGCCGCATTAAGTATCTGTTCAGCAAGCTCGACCGGATGCTTGCGCCGGATGCTCGCGCCGAGTTGATTGACCAACTTCAATCCCGGACCAACGAGCGGGACGGGATTTCCGAATTGGCAGGAGGTTAGCAGGCCATGACTCTGATGAAGGATGCGCTTCAGGATACCGATGCTCGCCATGTGGTTTCATTTTCGGGCGGTAAAGATTCCACCGCGCTCGGCATTTACCTCTTGGAAAACTATCCGCAGCTAGACCTTGAGTTCATATTCTGCGATACGGGAGCGGAACTGAAGGAGACCTACGAATACATTGAACGATTTGAGGCGATTTTTAGTGTTGAGGTCAAGCGCTTAAACGTTCTTGGGATGTTGGGTATCCGAGAAAAGGAAGATCGCAAGCCGTTCGATGTTTATCTCAAGGAGTACTACGGCGGCTTTCTCCCTAGCCCACAGGCCCGTTGGTGTACGCGTGTGTTGAAGATTAAACCCTTTGAGCGAGAAATAGGAAATGATCGCGCCTATACCTATATAGGCATTCGGGCAGACGAGCAGCGCACAGGTTATCAGCAGCGCAAACCAGTTATGCTCTCTGAGGCGAATAATATCATTCCTATATATCCGTTCAAAGAGGATGGTATCGGCTTAGAAGAAGTGAAGGGACTACTCGATCAATCAGGTCTCGGACTCCCCCCTTACTATCGCTGGCGTTCAAGATCGGGGTGTTATTTTTGCTTCTATCAACAGATTGGAGAGTGGCAGGGACTCAAGGAGAACCATCCCGAATTGTTTGAGAAGGCCAAGGACTACGAGAAAGAGGAGAGTGGAAGAAAGTATACTTGGGTAAATGGACGCTCCCTAGAGGACGTCGAAAAGTTAGAAAAGCGCTATGAGGTGCCCGCTGGGGAGGACTTGGACGGGTGCGCTATTTGTCATCTTTGAGAGAAGGGGCCTTTGAATTTGACGGAGGCTATAAGCTATAAACACAATTGGACTACGAGGGGATTTAGATGATGGGTAGGACAGTTCGGTACTCGAAGACAACTAGATACTTTTTTTTGATATTAATATCATGATCTCAGACGAGTGACAAACGATGCTGGAGCTACCTCAAACATGTCTCCAAAGAAGCTCTCAATCCAGTCCCGTACAATACGCCATTGTTCTCTCGCATCTTGCTCATCCAAGTCAGGACGAGCTTCCTCGACCCGTGCAGTTCCTTCGGCATCCGTAAGACTTTGGGGCACATCCTCAATGATTCGAGCGAATGCAGGCATCAAGAGAAGGGTGTTCCGTACGTTGTCTTTGAAAGTCATTGCCGGGAGCCCAGGTCGAATCTGCAGATCCCTTAGATCTGCAAGGCCATCCTCCTTAGTGCCCTCCACTACAACTGTTGTCTCCGAGTTTCGATAAATCTCATAGAGCTTGTCTGGGGCTGCACAACGGGGCAGCCAAGCCAATTGACGGACTGAACTTTCATCCGTCATGTCTTCCCCTTCTTCGAGTCTTGTCTCTTTGAGATTAGCTACCATTGCCTCAATTTTTGCACGAGTCGCGACAGTTGCAAGCTCCGCTGCTTCAAGTTGCTCTAAAAGAAAGGCGATATCAGAATCAGTTGACTTTGCTGAAATCAGAAGTTCTATATTGCTGTTTTTTGACCAGCCTAAAGCACTCGCCGTCAAATTGGCAGATCCCACAAGGCACTTATCATCTGCAATGTAGAGTTTGGCATGGAGATCATCCAATAGCCAAAGCTCAGTGTGCGGCCTGTCGGTCGCAATCTGTAGCACCTCAAGGTCGCTTATTCCTACAGCGATTTCGGTTGCTCGCCACCTCGTGACAATCTTTACTGGTACTGTCTCGGGCACGACTAATAGAATAGTCCGTAGCACTGCCGCTTTAATGAATGGAGCGCACAAAATTACTCGGTGCTCAGCTTTCTCTAAGAGCTCCTTCAGGCGCTCGCCGTCCGCGATCATAACCTACTTCTCCAAATCCTATAGCGAGAGATTGTCGTCCTGATCTAGAAACTGTGCCGCGATTTGTCCCCATTCAAGTCGAACCTTCTGAAGAGCTTTAACGCGATCAACCCCTGCTTCTCTTTCATAACGTCCCCACGCTGCGAAGATGATCTTTCCGGCGTTGACAGCTCTTGTTAAGCGTTCTATTACTTCTTCTTGAGAAAGATTACGTACGTCCTCGTCGGCGGTCTTGATCGTACCAAAGATATAGTCAAAAGCAGGATGCTTCCTATTGAATGTTATTTCTGTAATATTTCCTTTCATCTCTACATTAAAGAGATTAAAAGGATCGGGAAAGTCTGCTTCGAGAAATACCACCTTCAGCTCCGTATCTCTGATCAGAGATACGAGTTCTTCTGCATCCGAGTCACTGTACTTCTTATTTTTAGTAAGATCGGTACGAATATAGTTAAGGTCGTTTTCCGTTGGCGATTTTTTGTCCTCTTCTAAAGGCTGTTCCTTGGATCGCTCCTTCCATCTCTCATTGACAGTCTTCGTGGCATCATCGACGGCATGACGTGTCCGTCCGCTTGACCGTCTTCCCGCGCCTTGTCCGTTGACTATCCCGCGCAATCTCTTGAGATTCCGCTTAATGCTATCGCTCAGGCCGAGTAACCATCCACGGGGGTCTCTATCCTCTTTCAGGCGTTTCACGACATCAATGAATTGTTCACCTTCTTCCGCGAGTTCTTGCCATTCCATCGTAGCCAACTCGGCAAAGTGGGTCGCTGCTTGTTTATTGTTTGTCACTCCAAATACCTCGTCGAGTTGGGGAGGGAATTCCACTTCTGCACCCCACCAACGTTCTCTCGGATCATAACCGATACACCACCCATGGTCGATCATGATCTCACGCCCTGCACGGAGGACCGAAACGCCCATGTTTCCTTGGGCATGTTTCCCATATTTCGTTTGTCCACGATCACCAACTCCAGCTTCGGTTATTGTATCCTCAGACGCTACTGAATAGCGAGTCTTTACCGTATGCACCTTCCCATCATACTCTATATCATAAGGATCATCAAAAACATGCGTGAACATCGGTTGCTTACTGAATGGGGAGGGTAATTCTTCCACAGGAACAAGGTAAAGTGGATCATTTACTGAGGTTTCCCGATCGAAAATCGGCTTATCATCGGCACCATCCTCCATCGCATATAGCCTAATTGTTACTTTTTTATCTGATATGAAGCGTCTATATACACGGCCTACGATTCTTTCGGTGTGCCTTAGAGCACTTTTACTACTCTTCCAAGTTAGCCTTTCAAAGTCTAGATTTGACCACACCACCAAGGTCCCACATTGTCCGATGTGATCGGAAAGCATCCTCCATCGCTCGGGCACGGGGTCATGCACAGGCTTTGGTACATCGCTCATGTCTCCCCTATCGATCTCCGCTAGGTCAATGAAAGATTTTATCGCGTTGGCCGTCCCATTCTGCCAACTCCAAACGTCCACCCTCCTAGCTTGCGAGATTGACGCATTCGGTAAGCCCATGCCGAAGCGACCAATACCGGTTCGATCACTAAGGCGGGTACCGTTACCAAACTGGAGTGCCATCCACAACGCTTGGAGATCCATACCCGATCCATTGTCGAGCACTGCGATTTCCCAAAGCCTTGAGCGTGTACGGGTCTGAAGAGGCTCACGTTTTTCGATACAGAATACCTCAATCATTGAGGCATTGGCTTGCACTGCATTGTCGATCAACTCCGCGAGTGCATAGGCCGTATTCTTATATCCAGAGTCGCGCATCGCAGTTATAGCTAGACGCACGGGAATGATCTGGGCGTCGAATAGATCTCCTTGGTCAACTGCTTCTTCAGCGTGGGGCATGCCACACATCCTCCCAATTGGTAAAAGCCTCGGCTATATCGCCGAATCCAGGTAAGTCGGTGTCAATTACAGTGGAGATTTCGCAGGTTTCGTTGCCGCCGGCCTTGGGGCCCCGTGTCGCACGGCCTACCATCTGACTGAACAACACGAGAGACTTAGTTGGTCGGGCAATCACGGCTGCGCTTGTGTTCGGCGCGTCAAATCCGGTCGTCAGGACGCCGAAGTTACACAGGACGATAGGCTTTGCGGAAGATTCTCGAAATGCTCTGATGATTCGCGTACGGGCGGTCGATCCTGTGTTTGCAGTCACAACACGTCCATCAATTCCTACCGCTAATAGAGCCATAGCTAACAGCTCAGCGTGTCGTACGGAAGCACCGAACAGTATTATCCTCTTGTGCCCCTTTGCTATCAAGCGGCGTACTTCATCGACAATGGTGATATTTCGGCCTACTTGTCCTGCGAGCAATTCTAGTAATGTCGAATCGTAATCGTCTCCTTCATTTACTTTGTTCAGACGAGACTTAAGTTCAGAGGGTGATTGGATCTCAAGGAGTCGGAACGTTGGATGCGCTAAATACCCCTGTTCTATAAGAAAAGAAATCGGGTCGTCCCGACCCTCCACTTTGAGCATGACCTTTCGTCCGTCGAAAAAATCAGACAGCCGCTCGTCGGCCTCAATATCTGAGTATGTACGCCCCGGTGTCGCTGTCAAACCCAAGAGAGCATTATTTTTACCAGTTTCGGCCAAGATATCGATTACTTCCCGATAGCTTGGCGCAATTGCTTGATGGGCCTCATCGACAATGACGAGCTTAACCGACTTCGCGAGCCGCAAAATATCGATATGGTCCCTCGTCTTGAGTGCATACATTTTTTGTAGTCCGGCAATTATTAGGCCGTCCGAAGTTCTAGACAGGTTTGGGGTATAATCTCCCCAGAAACGCAGGATGTCGATCTCGCGGTTGCCGAGCCGAGACCAAGTGCTTTGGAAGGCGTCGGCCGCCTGATCAAGCAACTCCGCGCTAGTGGCTAACCAAACGACAACGGACGGCTCCGAGGCAGTCATAAATCGGCTAACGATATGCATCGCTGTTCTAGTCTTACCTGCACCGGTTGGCATGTGGAGAACAACCCGCCCGTGCCCTCCCTGAATGGCATCGTAGACATGGTCGGCCATAAGCCGCTGATGAGGAAACAACCCAAATTCGGGCCGAATAGTTTCTTGTTGGGGGGCAATCGCAAAAGGAGCTGCGTCGTGTGCATCAATCCCGAAGAATCCTAGAAAGGCTTGCCAAGTCTTGGCATCTTGGGTCGGGTTCATGGTGCGAAGCGTATCGACATCCGTAATACCTAATCGATTTGCTAGCTCGATTCGCTTTTCGGGTGATATAGCGTTGAAACAAGTCTCTCGGATATCGCTGCGCACCATTAGATCGTTTGCCCGATCGCGTAGTATTTCAGTCGTGATTCGGCGAAGCATTGCGCTTTTGTCCTCGACACCAGCGAGTGCTTCGATAAGCGAAACGGTGTCTTTTCCCAATATAGTGTGCAACTCGTCCGTGCTCAGACGATCCACGACTTCAGCTAGATCCTGTCCAGGACCACTACCATAGAATATTCCCATTGACGACTTTCTACCAATTGTGATAACATAGCGGGTAATATTTAGATTAAAATGGATCCTACGTCAAGTGCTGCATACTATGTCTCGCTACTAATACATATATTATTGTTTAAGTTTATTTTTTAGGTATATACTATGACTCGTTGAATATCGATGTCTATGATGTCTATAAAGCGGCATAAATCATGTTCGACAACCCGAAAGAACCTCTCGCCCGCCTGTTCCAGCAGCGCAGTCAGACGCGCCTTATTCGCTTTGACGAACAACCCGTATCAATGGCCGGGCTGGATGATTTATCGCCAGAGCACTCGCCAGTCCGTGCGGAATGAGGCGGTTTGCAGCTTGCTGGCCAAGTGTGCGGTGCCCGACGCGCCTTGGCTGACGACAGAGCGCCGGACTCTGATGGACAAACGCGGCGAGGGAGTGCCTATTATCTTGGGCAACAGCGAAAGACTGTCCGGCAAGAAACCGGAATACCGATTGCTCGACGATGCAGAATTGCTGCTGACGATTTACGCGGCCAGCGGGTGGTAATCCTCGCGCCGCGTCCTCACCGCTACCCCGCCAAATCCAACCGATCCAGCACTTCTTTGTTGACCACGTGATCGGGGACTCTGCCCTGCAATAGTGCGACGATGCTCTGCGCGGCGACGAAGGCCATGCGCTGGCGGGCACTTAGGGTCCTGGAGCCGGTGTGGGGTAAGGCCAGCACCTGGTCGCGGCGGACCAGTTCGAGGGATTGGCCTTGCGGCGGCTCGGTGGCTTGGCAGTCGAGGCCGGCGCCGGCTAGGTGGCCGCTGTCGAGCGCGGCGATCAGGGCGGCTTCGTCAACCAAACCGCCGCGGGCGGTGTTGATCAGGTAGGCGCCCTCTTTCATAAGGCCGATAAACTCGGCATTGACGAGGTGGCGGTTGTTCTCGGTCAGCGGCAGGTGCAAGGTAACGGCGTCGGCTTGGGACAAGAGGGCAGCGCGGTCGGCAGGATCGGCCCCGAGGGCGCGGATTTGCGCGTCGTCGATATGGGGATCGTGGACGAGGACTCGCATCTTGAAGCCGCGGGCGCGGCGCACGACTTCGGCACCGATGCGGCCACAGCCGACCAGCCCCAAGGTCATGGCGCAGAGGTCTTGGCCGACCGGAACGTCGTAGATGTCTGCCGTCTTGACCCGCTGGTCGCCTAACCTGAGCGAGCGCACCATCCCAAGGAGCAGGGCGAAGGTCAGGTCGGCCACGGCGTCGGCCATGGCACCCGGGGTATTGGTGACGACGATGCCGCGCTGTGTGCAGTAATCGAGGTCAACTTTGTCGAAACCGACGCCGTTGCGGGCGATGATCTTGAGGTTGGCCGCTTGGTCCATGGTGGCGGCGTTGAGGTTTTCGCCGCCAGCCAGCAGGGCGTCGAAGCCGTTTAGCTTGGCGCGCGTTTCTTCGTCGGGCCAGCCGGGTTCGGGATGCCGGATCTCGATGGCGAAGCCGGCGTGCTCAATAAGCGCACGGGCTTGGCTTTGGCCTTGAAACTCGATCTCGACGCTGGACAGGATGCGGGGTTGAACCATCTGTTCCTCTTTATTCGGTCGTAAAGCGGGTGTGTTCGTAGGCCGCGAAGGGAGGGGCCAGGCCCAGCTCGTCGGCTAGTTTCTGAAGACGCTGTTGGTGCTGGGGGCCGATGGGCACGCCGTCGCGGCCGTACTCGCGCTCTTGGTGCCACTCCAGATTGCCGGGCAGTTCGGCGCGGTCGAGCCCGGGGAAGGGCTGCATGTTGCGGGCGGCGGCAACGAATGCGTCCATCTGCGCTTGGAATTCTTCTAAAGGCATAAAAGCGCGCACGTCAAAGGCCGCGAGAAAAGACCCTTGGTTGGATTCCCACGGCGATGTCGGCGGGATAAATTGCGGCAAGTAAATCCCGGCCAGTACGCCGCCCAGCGCCCGGTTTACCGCGCCGATGCCCAGTTCCTTGAAGAAAGCGAAGGGAACCTGCGCGAAGAGTTCCTCGCTCCACGGTAGCATGTGTGCGCCCATGTCGAGCACGAGGGGGGGTTGCTCCCGGTTGGGGAAGGCGATGCTGATCGGCGACGTGGCGTTGACGCCTTTGACTAGCGAGTCCGGCGGCAAATCGTAGCGATGCGAGGAAATGGCGATCCCCACGCAGCCCGCCGCCGCCGCTATCCGCGAGTACTTGCCGGCACTGCCAAAGTGGAAGTGGTTGCGGGTGGTCGCCGCCGCCGTGCCGTATGCCGCCGCTGTCTCAGCGACCCAAGTCATGGCTTGGTGGCAGGGAAAGTGCCCCATGCCGCCATCGCCGTCATAGACGCGGGCAGTGGTGGTCGAACGGGTCACCTGTATATTAGGGCGGGGATTGACGCGGCCTTTGAGCATCATATGCACGTACCCGGGCAGTTGCCAAGTACCGTGACTATTGACGCCGCGCAGGTCGGTGGCCGTCAACAGGTCGGCGAGGAGTTGGGCGTCTGCCGAGTTGGTGCCAGCTTGCTGGAAGCAGTCGGCGGCAAGTTGGCGCAAAGCAGCCGCGGGGACGCGGATGCCTTCGGCCGGTGGAGTATTTCCCATGATAGCGCACTGGTTGAGGTGAAAAAGCGCCTTATATACGGGTTTGGGACTAGGCGTGTCAAGCCGCCGCAACGGCTTAACCTAACTTACTAAAGGAGTGGAAAGACTTGCTCGAATCAACGGACGATCTACGCATTGCTCAACTTAAACCGCTCATTCCGCCAGCGATTCTGATGGAAGAGTTGCCCATTTCGGAGGCGGCTTCTCACACGGTGGTTGCGGCCCGGCGCACATTGGACGCCATACTGGCCGGAGCGGACGACCGGCTGGCGGTGGTGGTCGGGCCGTGTTCTATTCACGATCCCCAAGCCGCACTCGAATACGCCGCACGGCTGCGGGAAAAAGCGGCGGCCCTAAGCGACGAGCTGTTTGTGGTGATGCGCGTGTATTTTGAGAAGCCGCGCACGACCGTCGGCTGGAAGGGCTTGATCAACGACCCGCACTTGGACGACAGCTTCGCGATCAACAGCGGCTTGCGTGCCGCACGCGGCCTGTTGGTGCAGTTGGGAGATATGGGCTTGCCAGCCGCTTCGGAGTTCCTCGACACCATCACGCCGCAATTTATCGCGGACCTGATTGCTTGGGGTGCCATTGGCGCGCGCACTACCGAGAGTCAGGTCCACCGCGAATTGGCTTCGGGCCTGTCGATGCCGGTTGGCTTCAAGAACGGGACCGCGGGCAATGTGCAGATTGCGCTCGACGCCATTGGCGCGGCCCGGCACCCGCATCACTTTCTCTCGGTGACCAAGCAAGGCATTGCGGCGATCGTCGGGACTTCGGGCAATGCGAGTTGCCATTTGATTTTGCGCGGCGGCCGCGACGGGGCCAACTACGATCACGCCAGCGTTGGCGCGGCCGCGGCCCGGCTCAAGGAGGCGGATTTGCCGCATCGCGTGATGATCGATTGCAGCCACGGCAACAGCGACAAGGATCACAAACGCCAGCCGACGGTTGCACACGCGGTCGCCGCACAGGTGGCGGGCGGGACGCAGGATGTTTTCGGGGTGATGCTGGAGAGCCACCTGATCGAGGGCAACCAGAAACAGCGGGCGGGTGCGGAGTTGGTGTATGGGCAGAGCATTACCGATGCCTGTATGGGGTGGGAGGATACGGTGGCGGTGTTGGAGGAATTGGCTGCGGCGGTAAAGACGCGGCGAGAAAAAAATTAATCAGCGACGGGGCCGACCGGTTTAGCCAGCGTGAAAAATCTTTCGCTGCTCTTTTTGTGCGAGGCCCTCTCGCGTACCGCCAGCCTTGTCATGCTTTCGAGCATGGCGCTCATCGGCCAGCGGTTGACCCCCAATCCCGCGCTTGCTACCCTGCCGCTGGCACTGGCACCAATGGCCACGATGATAATGACGGTGCCCGCGGCGCAGCTAATGCAGCGGCGGGGCCGCAAGTTGGGTTTTGCGCTGGGTGCTGCGCTGGGCGTCGTCGGGGGTGTGATGGGGTGCTTGGCCGTGTACCAAGGCCATTTTGCGCTGCTTTGTTTGGGTGGGTTGGGCATTGGCGCGGTCAATGGCTTTGCCACCTATTATCGCTTTGCTGCTGCCGAGGTGGTCGCCGAGGATTTTCGCAGTCGCGCCATTTCGCTGGTGATGGCCGGAGGCGTTGTGGCCGCGGTGTCGGGCTCCAATCTGGCGGCGTGGTCGCGGGCGTGGTTTCCCGACCATTTGTTCGCTGGCTCTTTTTTGGGGATTGCCGCCGTTCATGCGCTGGTTTTACCAGTGCTCTGTTTTGTCTCCTTTTCCGCGCCGAGTGTCGAGGAGCAACGGGCGGGCGGACGTCCGCTGCGGGAGATTGCGCGGCAGGCGGATTTCGCGCTGGCGGTGATTGGGTCGGTGGCGGCTTGGGGGCTGATGTCGCTGTTGATGAATGCCACGCCGCTGGCGATGAAGCGGCATTTGCATTCTTTTGCCGATACGGCTTGGGTCATTCAGTGGCATGTATTGGGCATGTACGTGCCGTCTTTTTTTACTGGACACCTAATCTCGCGTTGGGGCGAGCATCGGATCATGTTCTCTGGGATTGTGCTGCTTGGCTGCTCCATTGCGGTCAATTTGAGCGGTGTCGGGCTGTATCACTACGCGGTCGGGTTGGTACTATTGGGCGTGGGGTGGAACTTTCTTTTCGTAGGGGCGACGTCGCTGTTGGCGATGACACACCGGCCCGAGGAAAAGGCGCGGGTGCAATCGTGCAATGATTTTTTAGTCTTTGGTCTGATGGTGTTGACCAGTTTCGGGGCGGCACCTTTGGAGGGTATGCTGGGCTGGGACCGGCTCAATCACTTGGCGGTGCCCTTTTTGCTGGCGGTAGCAGGGACGCTGGGGTGGCTGTGGGCGCGTGCGCGCTAAATATCGCGTGGGGTTGATCGGGGCTCGGAGGATGATCGACAGGCGCCCGGAGTTGCGGCTCGCTACTCCTGCACAAAAGGTTGGGTGCCATCGCCCACCGGCCTGAGCTGTCCCTTGCCCGTCACCGCGAAGGTGCGGCCGTCGCGCTCGGGCACTACGTAGCGTTGGTACCAATCCTCCAGCCGTTGCTTCAGGCCGCCGATCCGCTCGGCCTGGCTGGGGTCGTCCGCCAGATTGGCGCGCTCGTCCGGGTCGTTGGCTAGGTCGTAGAGTTCGTGCGGTCCCGCTGGATAGCGGTCGATGTATTTCCACTCTTCGGTGCGCATCATCCGCGTCACGCCGTACTCGTCGTAGATGATTACCTCCTGCCGACCCGTGTCGCCCTCTCCCAACAACAGGGGCCGCGCGCTTTGTCCGGGAAAATTGGCGGCCTCTGGTAGTGGTAGTCCCAGATAGTCGAGCAAGGTTGGCATAAAGTCGTAGGCGCTGACCATGCCGTGTTGGACGCTCTCCCCCGGGATGCGGCTGGGGTGGCTAACGACAAAGGGCACCTTGATCGAATTCTCGTACATGTTCGGCGGATACGTACCGTTGCCCTTGCCCCAGAAACCGTGGTGGCCGCAGCTAAAGCCATTGTCGCTGGTGAAGACCACCAGCGTGTCGTCGCGCAGCCCTTTTTCCTCCAGCTTGTCGATGATCCGCCCCATATCGCGGTCCATGGCCGTCACCGCCGCGAAATAGCCCTTGAGCATCTCGCGGTTGCCTAGGCAATTCTCGCTCAGCGCGTGGCCCACCGCCCAAGGGTGGATCGCTTCCTGCGGACAGGAGGCGAACGCGCAGTTGTCGTAGGAATCGACGATTTCCCGTGGGTGGCCAGTCCACGGGCTATGGGGTGCCGTGTAATGGACGCCTAGGTAAAAGGGCGCGTTGCCGTCGGCGTGCCGGTCGATAAACGCCAGCGCGTCGTTGGTGATCGCCGTGGTCACGTAGCCCGGCTCGGTGATTAGCTCGCCATCGCGGATCATGGGCGCGTCGTTGTACGGCCCACCGCCCTGCTGATGCACGTACCAATGCGAGAAGCCGTGCTGCGCGAGTTGGCTGTGCCCGAGGTGCCACTTGCCGCTCAGGCCGCAGACCCAGCCATTGTCAGCGAGGATGTCGGTGTAAGCCACCTCGCCGGCGAGATAGGCGGCTGCGGACTCGCCGATGTTGCCCTCTCTGATCCAGTCGTGGACCCCGTGCTGCGAGGGAATCCGCCCGGTCAAAAAGGTCGCACGGCTGGGCGAGCAGACCGGCGTGGCGACGAAGAAATTGTCAAAGCGCATGCCGGTCTGAGCGATGCGGTCAATGGCTGGGGTGCGGATTTCCGCGTTGCCGTAACAGCCGGCGGCCCAAGGGCCTTGGTCGTCGCTGAGGATGAAGACGATGTTGGGGCGGTTCATAGTGTATATATCCTTTAGTGAGACTCCGGTCGCCAGTGCCCGAGCCGCTTGCGGATTTCTGCCTTGGGCAGCCTACAGCGCGGGTGAGTGCTGATTGCTTCAAGACCTGCATGTAGCTCATTTGCGCTGGCAGCGGAAAGCTCAAACATCCGATCTAGCAGCCACAAAACACCGTGACAATTGACGCACTCTTTGTTGGCTAACCCACGGAGCGCACCATCACCCGTGAGTAAGGCCCAAGCATTCCTTGCCGCAAGGGCAAGAGCAAAACTGTCCGGTAGCGAAATCAGCGGTTGCTCGCGTCGGTAGCGAAGGGCACAATTGACGCCGATGCTATCTAGTTCCTCGATGCGTAGGCCGAGCCTGAGCAGATTATCGCCTCCGTGGTTTTTTAGTTCTCGTTCGTACAAAAGGTCCGGGACGGCAAACTGGAACGGGAGGCGGAAGCAAGTTTCAAGCAATGAACCGCGTTCGAGATCGATCAGGATGGACGTGTCGGAGACTTGCATTTTCATGGGCTTCATCACACTCCAAGTCTGGCGGCTCCTCCATGCGCTGGTTCAACTTGTGGACTGAGATTTCTAGTAGCTCGGCGGCCTTGGCCTCGGATACTGCGCCTTCGGCCAAGGCGCGGAAGCACAGGCGCTCAAAACGCCGGGGGATCTCGCCCGGCATAGCGTAAGGCTCCCGATAGGGCGGCTTGCGCCAGCCCAAACGGGAAAATTCGCGCAATAGCCGCCGAAACAGGGTTGGGCTGAAGATACCGAGATCCTTGCATCGATAGGTCAGGGCCTGAACGCTTACGCCGAATAGCTGCTTGAGGGCGAAAAGTTCGCTCCATCCGGTGGACGTGCGGTGCTTGCCGATTGCAGCCCACAGCACCTCAGCGGGCATGAGGAATGCCCCGGCGAAACGGAAGGCAGCCGTCTCGTCATCTACCTTTGGACCAACCGCCAAGACCATATGCCCCAACTCGTGAGCCATTGTGAGACGCTGTCGTTCCCCCCAGTGGCTGTCGTTGATGACGAGAACGGGCACAACGCCCTTGTCGGCGCGGCGCACTCGCGCCATCAGGCCGTCGATATTTTCAAGAGCAGAAGAGAGCACCTTGATGCCGCGTTCTTCCAGCAACTCGACTAGATTGGGAATAGGGTCGAGCCCTAAATCCCAGTGAAGGCGAAGACTGTGAGCGGCGCGGTCGGCCTCCGCGGGATCGCTGACGACGGGATAAGGAACTTCGCGTGGTTTGTCCCAGTTGAGGCTCGGCAAGCCGAGAAACTCCTCGACCATGAGGTAGCGTTCCAACAGGTGTAAAACTTTGGCTTCGACCTGCATCACTTCTCGCTTGCTTGTGAGCTTTTGCTTGCGAAACTCAAGGCTCTCCAGTGCCATTTCTTGGTCTTCGACCAAGTAGGACACGGGGACTGAGAGGGCGTCGGCTAGCGCAATAAGGACGCCCGAGCTTGGCAGGGATTCGTCGCGCTCGTACTTGCCGATCGCCTGCGCTGTTACGCGATTGCCAATGCGTTCCTCTAAGCCGCGAAGGGACAGGCCGGCGGCAGAGCGAGCGAGCTTGAGCCTTTGTCCTAGCATGGACGGCATTCTCCTATTGAAAGTTTACAATTATAAGATATATTTATCGTATTGTAAACAAGTAGGGCTGATTTTTGTCATCTGACGATGACCATCACAGCAGCATTCTCTAGATAGGAGAAAAAGGAAATCGTGGAACAAAATTTCTGCGCTTGCTCTATATGTAGATGAGGTTATTGCAATTTACAAAGATATAGATTATCCCACAATATATAAACTGCGACCACGGGAAATGCCTTCTGTGCCGACGGCACAAACAAGGAGTCTAAAATGAAGACTAGGACTATTCCACCGCAACTGACCGAATCGACAGATATTCTGCTGGCTGACGTGGCTATCCGCGTCCAGCTCAGCCGGACGGATTACAAAAGGGCCGTTGACAGGTACCAGACTATCAACGATTGGATTGAGCGAGATAGCAGCCGGGAATGGCCCCCCGAAAATTAATCGCCCGTACTATTGTCCCTTGACACTAACCGTAGATCGCCTGAATCATGGCATTGATGTAGCCGAAGCAGTACGCATAGGACTGATAATAGCCCTTTGGATCGTCGTCGGTGCGCGGAACGTGGTCGGGATCAATGCCGTAGCAGTAGCCGGTGTCCTTGAGGGCCTTTAATACCCGGTGGAAGTCCATATCGCCTTCGTCGGGCAGTGCCTCGCGGAAGCTATAGCGTCCCCCGAGGAGGTTGCGATAGTGAACGAGGAAGATCGTATTGCGGCGGCCAAAGTACTCTATGATGGGGTAGATTTCGTGGGCCGGATCTTCGAGTCCTTCAGCGATGGAGCCGACGCAGAAGTTCCAGCCGTGATACGGACTGCGCTGAATCTCGATAAAACGCTGCATGCCCTCAAAGTCATTGAGGACTTTGTCGACGCCTTTGTAGCCGGACGGTGTGGCTGGGTCTTCTTGAGAATTGCCCATTCGGACCTTGAATTCTTCTGCCACCGGAATCATGCGTTCGAGCAGGTACTCAATTCGTTCCCAGTGCATGTCTGCGGTGACGCGCCCGACCTCAGTCAGCTTGGCCTGTTCTTCCGCCGGGACCTTGTCGAGGCGGAACGCAGTGTGATAGTAGCCGCCGCGCCCTTCTTCTTGCTGGGTGCGGTCGATGGGCAGGATGCAAGTGTTATAGCGCAGAGAATCGATGCCGGCGTGCGAAGCGGTTCGGATCATTTCGCATACGAGGTCGATTTCTCGGTCGCGCTCCGGGCTTTTGCCAAAGTAGATGATGTTGGGAAAATGCTGATATATCGGTAGCAAGCTCATATCCAGTGTCAGCCCAAAGGCCTCGTGGTGCTCTCTTTCCCGGATCAACTCGTCGAGATCCCAGCCCCGGTCGGGGTGGAAGGGAAAATTGGCGGCCTTGTGGCGCACGCCACAGCGCTGCAAAAAGCGCAACTCGGCATCCGTTGACCCAAAACCTTGGGTGCGCACGTACATGCGCCCGCCATGGGCCGATGTTGTCGATGCGACTTTGGTGGCCGAAGCCGCGGCCTCACCGGCGGCGAGACCTTGTTCAAATGGATCGGACGTCTTCATGTGTGATTCCTTTCTCATCTACTATCTGCTGCATTTCGTACTTGTAGAAGCACGGGCCGGATAAGGTAGGGAAATTTGACCCCGGGGAAAACATTGCTCATTTCTTAGGGCAACGGAGGAAAATATCTAATGGAATACAGCGACGCACAGCACGCCCACTTTGAGGAGCACGGCTACGTGCGGCTCGGCAAGGTACTCGACGACGCGGGATTGGCCGAACTACAGCAGCGCATTGACGCGATCATGCTCGGCGAGATAGCCTACCCGGAGATGGACTTTCAACTCGACGGCGAGGACGCCGACTACGCGAAGATGCCCGTCGTCTCTGTCGGCCACAAGGGCACCACGCTCCAGTACCGCAAGATCATGGGTTTGGAGCAGGACCCGGTTTATCTCGCCTACATGCAGCACCCGCTCTTCCGCCAGATCACCCGGCGCTATATCGGCGAGGACGTGTCGATTTTCCGGGCGATGTTTATGAACAAGCCGGCGGAAAAGGGCACGATACTGCCTTGGCATCAAGACGTGGGCGTCGGTTGGGGCGTGGATTGCAACCCGACGACCACGGTATGGACGGCACTCGATCCGGCGACGGCGGCCAATGGCTGTATGCAGGTGGTGCCCGGCAGCCACAAGCACGGAGTGATCACCGAAAGGCACTTTCCTTCGGCAGAGCAGCTAGCCGAATACGCGCCGCTGGGCGCGGAAATCGAGCTCGAAGCCGAGGCGGGCGAGGCGATTTTGCTCAACAACCTGCTGCTGCACCGCTCGGGAATCAATCCGACAGGTCAGTCGCGCCGCGCCTTTAGCATCGCCTATATGGACGGAGCGGCGCGCTCGGTGCGCACGGGCGAGGGCTATCCGATGATCTTTGGCGCACAGGCGCTGGTTCCGGCCTAAGCGGGACGCGCTCAGTACAGGGCTTGGTAGAGCTTGCGCTGGTAGTTGGCTACCAGCGGATTGTCGCGGCCGAGTAGGTGGAAGACGGCGACCATGGCGTCCTTGGCTGGGTCGCCGTGCGCTTTTTTTTCCACGATGTGTAGCCATTCCTGCAACGCGGTTTCGTAGTCGCCCTCGGCGGCGGCGCAACAGGCGAGTAGGTAACGGGCCTCGGGGTCGTCTGGCTGACCGAGCACTCGCTGGGCACAGGCGGCGCGGCCTCCAGCCTGCTGGCACTGGTGGGCAAACTCGATTTGGGTGAGCAGTGCTTGGGCTTGTGGGTATTCGGAGGCGTCCGTCTCGACGAGATTGACTAGTTCTCGTACGGTCTCGAAGCGGCCCTGCCGTAGGTGAATTTTCGCCAAGCCGAGGAGGGCGGGGCCGTCGGTGGGATTTTCCTCAAGCACCTGCTCGTACTGGTGTGCTGCTCCGTCGAGGTCGCCGAGGGCCGCTAAGTCGTCGGCTTGGTCAAGCACTGTCTCGGCTTCGGGGATGGGAGCATCGGGAACCAAGGGACGGAGAATGGCTTCAATCTGCTCCTTGGGTAGCGCGCCGGTGAATTCTTGGGCTAGCTGGCCGTTCTTGACGATTTTGACGGCGGGGATGCTCTGGACTTGAAAGGCCATGGCGAGTTGCTGGTTTTCATCGACGTTGATCTTGGCTAGGGCTATGCCGGGGCCGAGCGACGTAACGACGTCTTCGAGAATGGGGCCTAAAGTCTTGCAAGGGCCGCACCAAGGGGCCCAAAAATCGACGACGATGACCCGTTCTAACGAGCCTTGGAGGACCCGCTCTTCAAAGTTTTGCTCATTGACGTCGAATATCTGCGGTTGCGGTTGGATTTCCATGATGTCCTTCCGGTATGGAAAAGGGAGCCACCCTACTGGCCGCGGCCGCGGCCAGCGATGGCCCATTCTTCGACGACCTCGCCGTTGCGGAGGGCGAAGAGGCGGTCGTGGAGGTTGGTGGTCATGCCGCCGTGCAGGGGGATGAAAGAGAGAATATCGCCTACGTTGACCGGACGGTCTGCGGCGGTCGTATCGACGTGGCCGTGCTCGACGGACATGCCTTTGATAAAAAGCTCCGGTTGCTCGATGCAGTAGCCATACGGGATCGGCGGGTAGCTGGTGAAGGCTTTCTGGCCGGCATCGACGATGGCTTGTCCCGGGCGCGAGGTGCTGACCACGGTGGTGACCAAGCGCAGCGGACAGCGGGTAGGGTCGAGGTCGTCGCGCTTACCCACGCGCGTCATGCCCTCATAGGCGTACGAGCCGATGCGGGTCTCGGTGCAGCCGAGGGATTTGGAAATGGCTTCGCTGCCAGTGCCGCCGCCGCTGATGATGTGCAAGGGCAAGCCGCTTTTGCGTGCTCCTTCGCGTACCGCGTTGAGGAAGGGGCGGGCGCGCTCGCTGCTGGGATAGGTCATCGCGCCGGTAAAGTCCAGCCCCGGTAATTGGTCAATGTGCTGGGCCAGCGCCAGGGTGTCAGCGGGCGATTGGGTGCCGACGCGACCACCGCCGGTGTCCATTTCGACGATTGTGCGGATGCGGCAACCAGCGGCCGTGGCGGCCTGCGAAAGCCCGTCAACAGTGGCGGCGGAATCGGCGGCGACCGTTATCGTGCTCTTGCCGGTTTGGATTAGGCGCGTCAGGCGCGCTAGCTTGGGCGGGCCGACGATGTTGTAGGGAATCAGGATGTCCTCGATGCCGCTGTCGGCCATGGCCTCGGCCTCGCCTAACTTCTGGCTGACGATGCCCATGGCCCCGGCGGCGATTTGCCTGTGTGCAATGGCCGGCGTCTTGTGGGTCTTGGTGTGGACGCGCAGGCCGATTTTGAGTTGGTCGCAGGCGTTTTGCAGGTCGCGGATGTTTTTCTCCAGTATGTCGAGATCGACGCAGAGGGCCGGGGTATCGAGTTCGGTATAGTACATGGCGTTTAAGCCTTTCCGGTAAAAAGGTCCATGTATTGGCCGGCGATTTTTTTCTCGGAGTATTCGCGTTGCACGTAGGCGCGGCACTGGTGGCCTAGCGCGGCGCGTTCCGCTGGGCTGAGGGCGAAGAAGCGGTGGATTTGCTCGACGAAGGCTGGGTAATCTTGCGGGTCAACGAGGAATCCGCCTTCGCGCACACTCTCGGTCAGAGCATCGACGGCAAAGGCTACAGCCGGGGTGCCGGCGTACATACATTCGAGTTGGGTTTGGCCGAAGCCTTCAACGTCGCCGGGTATGTGGATGTTGGGCATGAGAAAAAGATCGCAACTGGCGCGCAGCATGGCCAGCACATCGCTGGGGACTGGTCCGAGCAAGACGACGCGATCTTTTAGGTCGTCCGATCGACAGTGCTCCTGCAAGCGCGCGGTTTCGCTGCTTGGAGGACCGCCGATCAAGAGGCGTATATCCGCGTCGAGCAGGGGCATTCCCTTTGCCAAAAATTCGACCATGCCCTTGCGGGGAACTTGACGGCCAAAAAGCAGCAGGATGCGGTCTTGGCCAAAACGCAGCCCGTGTTTTTCCTCAAAGTGCTTTCTGACTGCTGCCAGTTCGTCTGGTGCTAACTCCAGTGGTTCAACTCCTAGATAGATGATGGCTAACTTGTCCGCGGGGACGCCGCTCGCCGCGGTAAGGCGGCGGCTGTGTTGGCTGATGACGACGACCTTGTCGCAGGCTCGGACTCCCCAGTGCATCAGGGTGCGTGCGAGGGGATTTTCGTAGGTCATTTCGAGGCCGTAGACGGTGGTGATGAATCGCGCCGGACCCAAAGGGCGCAAGAGCGGAGCCAACGAAGCGGCGACCCCGTCGGCGAAGTACACGGCATCAATGCGGCGGCAGAGCACGGCCCAAAAGGCGACCACAAAGCAATAGGGAAGGAACCAAGTCAAGTGCAAAAGCGACTGGCGGCCCAGCGCGACAAGGCGGACTTGGGCCTGTTGCACGAGCTGGGCGTGCAGGGCGTGGCAATGGGTCTGGATACCGCCGATAGTGGGCGGATAGCGGCGGGCAAGGAAGAGGATGCGAGGGCGATGGGCCATATGGTCCCGGCAGGCAAAATCGCGGTTATGGCTCGACGAAGATGCGGCCGGGATTTTCTTTGGTAACTTCGCCGACGATCGCAGCGGCGTCTAGTTGGAGGGCACGGAGGAGGGCTGCGGCCTCGGCTGCGGCCACGGCGATGAGCAGGCCTCCGGAGGTCTGGGCGTCAAAGAGGAGATGGGCGCGGGCCGGATCGACGCCGTCGGCGATGGCGACTTTGGGTTCCAAGAAAAGCTGATTGTCGCGGGAACCGCCTGCCAGTCCCTTAGCGGCCAGCGCCAAGCTATGGGCTAAGGCTGGAACTTGGGCCGCGTAAAAGATCATGCCCACTTGGCTGCCCTCGGCCATTTCTGCGGCGTGCCCTAAAAGACCGAAGCCGGTGATGTCGGTGCAGGCGTGGACGGCAAAGTCCGGCAGGATTTCAGCACCAGCCTTGTTGAGCGCGAGCATGGATTCCACGGCTTCGGCGAGGTCGGCTTCGGCGAGGTGACCGGCCTTGAAGGCGTTGGCGATCAGCCCGGTGCCCAGTTTTTTGCTGAGGATGAGACGGTCGCCGGGTTGGGCACCAGCATTGGTGTAGATGCGGTCCGGGTGGACGAGGCCGGTGACGGCGAGGCCGTACTTTAACTCGGGGTCTTGCACGGTGTGTCCGCCGACGAGTGTGCAGCCGGCTTCAGCCGCTTTGGCTTGGCCGCCGCGCAGAATCTCGTTGAACACTTGGGGATCGAGATCGTCGGCGGGAAAGCCCGCGATGTTGAGCGCGGTGAGCGGCTTGCCGCCCATGGCGTACACGTCGCTGAGCGAATTGGCCGCGGCAATGGCCCCAAAGGTGTAGGGATCGTCGACGATGGGGGTGAAGAAATCAACGGTCTGCACGAGGGCCTCGCGCTCGTTAAGACGATAGACTCCGGCGTCGTCGGCGAGGTTGAAGCCGACTAGCAGGTTGGGATCCGCGTTTGCTGGCAGACCTGCCAGGATGCGCCGCAACTGGTCGGGGCGCAGCTTGGAAGCTCAGCCGCCGCAGGCGACCATTTGCGTTAGGCGCTTCGTCTTTTTATAGGTAAATATCTTTTGCGAGCGGTTCATAAGCGTTTGAAAAAGATAACACCATATTCTAAGACAGGCGAGATGGCCGAGCGATCGGCTCGCTAGAAAGGCGATACCGAATGCGCATTGCAATGGCAGGTTTTTCCCACGAGTCGAATTCGTTTTATTCGCAGCCGACGCAGCGGGCGGACTTCGGGGCCTGTGAAGGCGCGGATGTGATTGGCCAGTACGCGGGAACTTTCCACGAGATCGCCGGCTATATCGCCGGGGCGGAGGAGTTTGGCTATGAACTCTATCCGCTGCTAGCCACCTCGGCGACGCCGGGCGGCCCAGTGACGGCAGACGCGTACGAGCACTTTGTCGGACGCATCCTCGGCGGACTGGAGGCGGCCCCTAGGCTCGACGGGGTGTTGTTGGCACTACACGGGGCCATGGTCGCCGAAGGATTTCCCCAAGCTGACGGCGAGACCGTGCGCCGGGTGCGTGCGCTGGTGGGCGATTTGCCCGTCGCCGTGACCCACGATTACCACGCCAACGTGCCCCCGGAGCTAGTGGCTGCGGCCGATTCTTTGATCGTCTACAAGACCAATCCCCACATTGACCAGCGGGAACGAGGCTTGCAGGCTGCGTCCATTCTGACGCGGCAGATTCGCGGCGAGGTTCAGCCCAAGATGGCACTAGTCAAACCAGAAGTGCTCTTCAACATTTACTTCCACAACACGAGTGTCGCGCCCATGCAGCCGCTGATGCAGGCGGCGATTGAGTTGGAATCCCAAGCGGGGATTCTCGGATGCAGCATCGCCGCTGGATACCAATACGCGGACGTGCCCTACATGGGACCGGCGATTGTGGTGATTGCGGACGGAGACGAAGCAACAGCGCAACGCGAGGCCGAGAGGTTGGGTGCGCAGATGTGGGCCAGCCGCGACCAGTTAAAGCCAGCGGTGCCCGACCCAGCCGAGGCGGTGCGGTTGGCGTTAGCGAGCGCGGAGGCGCCCGTGTGTTTGCTCGACATGGGCGACAACATCGGCGGCGGCTCGTCCGGGGACTCGACGTTTGTGTTGGAGCAGTTGCTCGCGCAGGGGGCCGATGGCTGGGTCGTGTCGGTCTGGGACGCCGAAAGTGCGCAGGCGTGTTTTGCTGCCGGCGTCGGTGGGCAGGTCCAGCTTCGCGTGGGCGGCAAGACCGATGACATGCACGGGCCGACCTTGGCGATCGGCGGGCAGGTGCGGACGCTACACGACGGGTCGTACGAGGAGCGCGAGCGTCGGCACGGTGGGGGTCGCTATTTCAACCAGGGGCCGACCGCAGTCGTGCAAGTAGAACAAGCCGGGAGCAAAGGGCTGCTCTTGCTCAACAGCGCGCGCGCTTGTCCCAACAGTATTCACCAGATTACTTGTGCGGGAATCCAGCCTGAGCACCAGCGCATCTTGGTGGCCAAGGGCGCGGTAGCACCCAGAGCCGCGTACGAGCCGGTGTGCGGTCGCATAATTGAAGTGGCCTCGGGCGGGGCGACGGCGATTGATCGGCCCGCCGATGCGTACCGGTTAGCGCGTAAGTCGTTTTACGAGTGGCGTTGACCTAGGATTTTTCTCGACGTGATAGGTCAAGGTCCATTTGATTGCCTAGTAGCTTCCGGCTATATTGACTCAAAGAGATCGCGCCGAGGAGATACCTCATGACAGAAGCTATTGAGGATAATGGCTTTCGTCAGTTGTATGGTTGGTACACGCAAATAAAAATAGTGAGGAAAATGACTTGACACTTCGCATCGGCCTAATCGGCGCGGGAGCCAACACCCGCCTACAGCACATCCCCGGTTTCCAAGGTATTGACGGAGTCGAAATAACCGCAGTCTGCAATCGCTCGCGCGAATCGGGCCAACGGATCGCCGACGAGTACGGCATCTCACAGGTCTTTGCGGACTGGCGGGCACTGATCGCCAGCGACGATGTCGATGCGATTTGCATCGGCACGTGGCCCTATATGCACTGTCCGATGACGCTGGCCGGGCTTGAAGCGGGCAAACACGTGCTGACCGAGGCGCGGATGTGTATGAATCTGGCCGAGGCGCGGCAGATGTACGCAGCCGCCCAGCAAACGGACAAGGTGGCAATGGTCGTGCCGGCCCCCTTTTACTTGTCGGCCGAGCCGCTGTTGCTTGACAAGCTGCACAGCGGTTTTTTCGGCGACTTGTTGGAAATTCACTTCACCGGTCTCTCTGGCGGCTACAACCCGGATGCGCCCCTGCACTGGCGGCAGCGCCGCGATTTGTCTGGCAACAACATCATGGTGATGGGTATTGGCAACGAGACGGTGCGGCGCTATGCCGGGCACGAAAAGGCCGTCATAGCCTACGGCAAGACGTTTACGACCGAGCGGCTCGACGAGGAGACGGGGAAGAGAGCACCGGCCGATGTGCCGGAGAGCTTGGGTATTGTCGCCGAGATGACAAGCGGCGCGACCGCGGTCTATCACTTGAGCAGCGTCGTGCGCTTAGGGTCTCCTTTTGCCTTTGCCTTTTACGGAACCAAAGGCTCGTTTAAGATGGACGAGAGTGGGATATGGATAGCTGGCGAGGGCGACGACGAGTACCAATCCTTCGACATCCCCGAGCATCCGTGCGACGGCTGGCAGGTGGAAGAGGATTTCGTCGCTGCCATCCGCGACGGCCGGCCCGTTACGCACACCAGCTTCGCCGATGGCGTCAAGTACATGGAATTCACCGAGGCCGTGCAGATCAGCATGGCGGAAGGGCGGCGGGTGGAGTTGCCGCTCGATTGATGGCTTTTGACCGAACAACCGAGAAGGGAAGCGATGAGTTTGATTGTTGCTGAAGTCTATGATGCGCTGGTCGAGGCCGGAACGTCCGAAGAAAAGGCCAAGGCGGCTGCGGGGGCGATTCCCCACACCGAGCGGTTGGCGACCAAAGAGGACTTGGCCGATTTGAAAGCGGCTACCAAAGAGGACTTGGCCGATTTGAAAGCGCAATTTAACGAGCGTTTTACCAAAGTCGAGCGCGATTTGGCGTTGCTCAAATTTGTATACGGCCCGGCTATTTTGGCCCTGCTGGTCAAAATCGCGTTTTTCTGAGAGAAAGACCGCTTGGGGTCATTTTTTGAATTTTGAGTTTTGAAGCGAAAGGAGGCGGTCTGACATGGTCTGGATCGCAGAAACGGCCAGGTGGGGCGCAAAATGGCCGTGCGAATAGGCCGCTTAAAAATCGCATGAGTGCGTTTAGCGAAGAAGAAGCTAAGTGAAATAACGTCTGTTTAGCAGCTATAGAAGCGGCCGGGGCTTTTGCCCTGGCCGCTTTTTTATTGGTCGAGCGGCTCGCCGCAGTGCGGGCAGCGGCGCTCTGAGTCTTCTGACCGATTCGCGGCTAGGGCCTCGACGAATCCCGCGCCGAGGATGCCGGCCGGCAACGCGAACATGCCGATCCCCAAGATGGCGATGATGGCGGCGATGGTCTGGCCGAGGGGGGTAATTGGATAGGTATCGCCGTAGCCGACCGTGGTCAACGTGACGATGCTCCACCACATGGTGCTCGGAATGCTGGTAAAGACCTCGGGCTGGTCCTCGTGCTCGACGAAGTACATCAGCGATGAGGAGAGGGCCAACAGAATCAGAAGCACTAAGAAGATGCTGACCAACTCTTCTTTGCGATCGGCAATGACTTGGCCGAGCAGGCGCAGGGCGCGGAAATAGCGCACCAGCTTGAGGACGCGGAAGATCCGCAGGACGCGGATGACGCGAATAAAGCGCGCGTCCACGCTCGAGGGCGGTAGCAATAAAGGAAGAATAGCCAACAGGTCGGTGATGGCGAGAGGCGTTAAGGCAAAGCGGATGCGCCCGGTCACTGGACGCGAAAATCGCGAATTGGCCGTAATGGCCCACAGGCGTATCGCGTATTCAATCGCGAACACGGTCAATGAGAAATCCTCAAAAAGCTCAAAGGCCGTGCGATTGAGGTTGTAGATCGGCTCGACGGTTTCGAGGATCAGAGCGACGATGTTGAGCAGGATCAGGACGATGATGGCCACATCGACGATGCGCCCTGGCTCGTGGTCTGGCTCGATAAAGTGATAGACGCGCTCTCGGAAGCTCCTTGGCTTACTCATTGGCTTACTCCCACTCGGCGAAGACCTCCTCGGCTAGCCCGAAAGCAGTGGTCATGCCGTTTGCAGGTCGGCTTGGTCGGGGTGTTTAGCGTAAGTGGGTAGTCCCCAAGATAATGTCTTGGGCGTCGAGCGCACCGATAAAGCGGTCGACCCCGCGGGCGCGGGCTAGCCCGGCGACTTGCGCCAGTAGCCTTCGAGCAGGTCTTGCGGTGCCCAGCCCAACAGCCGCCGGGCTTTGGCGTTGCTGTAGCAGCCGTGGGGCGTGTCCGTGGTGATATGGAATATCTCGCAGCGCGAAGGCAGGGACGCCAAATCTACCGCTAGGCACTTTTGCAGGGCGCGTGCGGCGTCGGGAAAGGTGACGGAGAAGGGATTGGTACCGCGCCCGAGTTGCTCGGCTGACGGCTCGGCCGGGCGAAAGCTCAAAAAGAGCGCGGTGAGCACGTGAATGGGGTGATTGGCGGCGAATACGCGGCAAATCTCTTGGCCGAGCGATTTGGTGTGAGCGTAGAGGCCGACCCCCGAATGCAGGGGCACTTCCTCGTTGATGTCGAAGTCATAGTGCTCGTACGAGGGGCCGGCTTGGGTGAAGTGAGGCCCGGTGTTGACGAAGCGGGCATGACCGTTCTCGACTGCGGCGAGGATGCCGTTGTACGTGCCAATGGTATTGACGTCGAAGGCGATCTTGCGGTCGGGGCGCAGCACCGAGCAGTTGATGGTGACATCGGTGCCCTCGGTGGCGCGGCGCACTTGATCGAGGTCGGAGACATCCACCTGCATGGTCTCGTGCGGGCTGTCGATGGGCATGATGTCGGTGATGCGCAACTCGTAGGTGTCTTGGAGTTGTGCGACCACGTGTGGACCGAGCATACCATTGCCGCCTAGCAGCAAAACTTTCATGGGTTGGCCTCAAAGCTGTATTGGGGGTCAAACGATAGGTGGCTCTTGGCGCGTTCGACAGCAAAGCGGGCGCGGGCCGTCGCAGACTGGATGTGAATGGCACTGTACTGCCCGGCTGGCCCTTTTTTTACAATCTGGGCCACGGCTTGGGCGGCGTCGCGCTCATCGAGCCACATGGGGTCGTAAGGCTGGTCGGCGACCTCCTCGGCGCGGACCAGATGGCCAAGGCGGGCGATGGTAATGCGGAGTTTGTGGCTGTGGGCAAATTCGCGGGCCGTGAACTCGGCTAGGTGAGTGCCGAGAACGGCTGGTGCGCAGGAGGGCAGCGGCTTCCAAGTCTCGTCAACGGTGAGATCGGCGGCGTACGGGGCGAAAAGGTCGAGGGAGCTCAAGAGGATGACGTGTTCGACCTCGGCAGCGGCCGCCGCCAAGAGCAGATTGTACGTGCCGCGCGTGTTGCGGTCTAGCCAGGTGATCTCGCCGTCGCCCGCCCGCGGAGTGTAGGCGAGGTGGACGACGACGGCGATGTCTTTGACGAGTGCATCAGTCTCTGGACCGTGCCCTAGATCGCACTGAATCCCGAGCCTAGGCTCGGGATCGGTCAAGCGCACTTGGTGTGCGTCGCCGAGGCCAGCGGCTAGGGCTTGGCCGAGTGAGGTCGCGGCGTTGGTAATGAGTAAGCGCATAGCCTTAGAGTACCTGCTGGTCGGTTTGGGTGGGGACGATGTCGTGGATCTGGCTGTCCATTAGCGCGGTGGGCGACTGCATTTCGAGTACGGCCTTTTCGTGTAGTTCGTCGATGGTGCGGCAACCGGCCGTGGCGAGGGTAGCGCGTAGCATCTGAATGCGAATCGGCAACTTGTCGTGAATCGAGCCGATGTGGGGCACGTAGCCGGAGATGCCTTCCTCGAAGAAGTTCTCTTGCGTCTGCGCGTAGCGCCGCATGTTGTGGGCGCGCAGCGAACCTTCCATCCAATATTCCTTGACGATGTCGCCGGCCGTGGTGCGCACGAGGTTGCCTTGGCTCTCGGTGTAGCCAGCGAAAAAGTGCCCCATCATCACGGCGTTGGCACCCAAGGCCATGGCCACGGCGACCTCGGCCGGGCCCGAAATACCGCCGTCGGCAATGATGGGCAAGTAGGCGTTGCAATTTTGCTGCCACTGGTTGCGTGCTGCGTTGATTTCCATTAAGGCCGTGCCTTGGCCGCGGCCGGTGGCCTTGACTTCCTGCGTAATGCAGCCCGAGCCGATGCCCATGCCGACTTTGACGGCGTCGGCACCGGCCTCGGCCAAAAAGCGAAATCCCTCGGCCGTGACGACATTGCCGCCGATGACCGGGGCGTCGGTGCGCTCCTTGAGCCATTGGATCATCTGCCGCTGGTACTCGGCGTGGCCGTCGGAGGCGTCGATGACGAGTACGTCGACTTCTTGCGCGATGAGGGCTTCGGCCCGCTCGCGGTCCTCGGGGTGGGTGGAAACGGCCGCGCCGACGAGCAGGCGCTTCTTTTTGTCGATGGATTCGTTGGGGTGCCGCAGGTGCTTGTCGAGGTCCTTTTTGAAGACTACGGCTTGGAGTACGCCCCCTTTGGATAGAATGGGCAGGAAGCCGCGGCCGTAGCGGATCATCAGCTCGTTGGCGGTCTTGAGGTCGCTTATTTCGCGGCCGGCCTGCACGTCGGTTTTCATGCGGGAGGCCACTTGGCAGTCGAGATCGCGGCGCTCGTCGAAATCCTTGTCGGTGAGAATGCCGAGCAGTTGGTCGTGGAACTGGCCGCTGGTGGTGACCGGAAAGGTCGTATAGCCAGTGCGGTGGATGATCTCGACGACCTCGGCAATGGGCTGCTCGGGGGCCAAGGTGAGAATATCGGTCTGAAAACCGGCCTTGAAGCGTTTGACTTGGCTGATTTTGGCGCACTGCTCGTCAATAGGCTGACTGACGGGCAGGATGCCGATGCCGCCTAACTGGGCCAAGGCAATGGCCATCTCGCCGCCGGTCACGGCCTGCATGGCGGCGCTGAGGAAGGGAACGTGCAGATAGAGAAAGTCGTCCTCTTTACGGCAGAGCCGGGTTTTGAGCGACGTGTTGGGCACGTTGCCGTCGGTTGGTGTGTACCCTGGCAGAATGCGAAATTCTTTGAGGCTGTGCGAAGGGGTGCTCAGGACTTGGGCCATAAAAGTCCTCTCAGCGTTGGCGGGGGAGGGAAGAATTTAGCCTTAAAGTATAAAAGTTGCATTGGTTTTATTCAACACACTTAATTAATTTTCTTTACTATATTAGTACATCCACAAGCTAAAGGAGCTTTGTTATGTTCTACGAAAAAATGTACCCGCGGAACCATTCGACCAACGGCACGACGTGCCTCTTGGCGGGTTTTGCGGCCGGCGTTGCGGTCGGCGCGGCCATAGGCGTTTTACTGGCCCCGAAAAAGGGCGAGGATACCCGGCGCTTGATCGTGCGCCAAGCCGAAGAGACGCGCGATCAGGTGGTGAAGGCCGTGGACGGGGTGGCGTCGCGGTTTGAAAAGAAGCCCCCAGAAGAAGAGGCGGCGGCCTAAGAGCGGCCGTAATTGAGGCGGTAGAGGCGCGCGTAGATGCCGTCTTGGAGCAAGAGTTCCTCGTGGCGGCCCCGCTCGCGCACCTCGCCGCGGTGCATCACCAAGATCTGATCGGCACTGCGGATGGTGGAGAGGCGGTGGGCGATGACGATGGAAGTGCGCTCGCTCATTAGCTTGGCGATGGCGTCTTGGATGAGCAATTCGGTCTCGGTGTCGATGCTGGAAGTAGCCTCGTCGAGGACGAGAATTTCCGGGTCGGAGGCCAGGGCGCGGGCAAAGGCCAACAACTGGCGCTGGCCGGCCGACAGGGTCGAGCCGCCTTCGGCCACGGCGTGGGCGTACCTTTGGGGGAGGCGTTCGATAAAGGGCGCGGCGTTGACGTAGCGGGCTGCGCGCTCGACTTGGGCTTCGTCAATGGCGTCGTTGCCGAGGCGGATGTTGCCGCTGATATTCCCTGAAAACAGGAAGACCTCTTGCTGGACGATGCTGATGCGGCGGCGCAATTCGGCCACGTGCCACTGGCGCACGTCGCGGCCATCGACGAGGATTTCCCCGCGCTGGATGTCGTAGAAGCGGCAGAGGAGGCTGACGATGGTAGTTTTGCCCGAGCCGGTAGCCCCGACTATCGCCATACTCTGCCCGGCCCGCAGTTCAAACGAGACATCCTTGAGAATCCAGTCTTCGGCTTTTGGATCGTACTTGAAGAACACGTTGCGGAATTCAATCGCGCCGCCGCGGCTGGCGGCGCGATTGCGCGGCGGGCCGCCGCCGGGTTCGCTGGGGACGGCCAACATCTCGAAGATGCGCTCAGACGCGGCCATGGCGCTCTGCAGCAGGGCATAGCGGTCGGAGATGTCCATGATCGGGCGGAAGAAGCGGCGGATGTACTGGAGAAAGGCCACCAACACCCCCAGCTCAATGCGGCCTTCGATCGCGTCAGAGGCCCCGTACCACAGCACCAGTGCCATGCCAACCGTGCCGAGCAATTCGGTAAAGGGGAAGAAGATGGCATAGCAGTGGATTTCGCGGTCCTCGGCGCGGCGATAGGGCAAGTGCTCGGCGTCGAAGTCGCGCAAGTTGCGTTGCTGGCGGTTGAAAAGCTGCACCACCTCCATGCCGGTGATGTTCTCCTGCAAATAGGCATTGATCCGCGCCAAGCGCGTGCGCAATTCGCGATAGGCGCGCATGGCGAGGCCCTGTAGGTAGAAGGTCGAGATGGCGATGACCGGGACCACTGTGCAGCAGATCAGGGCCAGCTCGAAGTCGATATAGGCCATGAAGCCGACGATGGCCAGCAAACTAAAAAAATCCATAAAAACCGAGACGACGCCCTCGCTGAAAAACTCGTTGAGGGCGTCGATGTCGTTGGTGGCGCGGGTCATAATGCGGCCCAGCGGCGTGCGGTCGAAGTAGCGCAGCGGCAGCTTTTGCAGGTGGGCAAACAGGTCGCGGCGCATGTCGTACATGACGCGCTGACCGATCATGCCGGCGACCAAAGTCTGGGCGTATTGAGCACCATACTGCACGGCGACGCTGCCAAAAAAGGCCGCGATCATCCACCGCAGCCCCGCCCAGTCGCCGACGGCGATGTAGTCGTCAACCGCTACCTGGGTGATATAGGGCCCGACCTGGCCAAAGCCTGCGGCGAGGGCAATGGTGCCAAAGGCGAGGATCACGCGCCCGCGATGGGGCTTGAGGTATCCCAACAGTTGCAGCGTCAGCCCCAAGTTGAAGGCGCGCTGCTGGATTTCTTCTTCTTTGTTGAGTTCGGTGCTCACAGCGTTTCTAGCTCGGCGCGAAGCTGCTGGTGCTGGTACAATTCGGCGTAGAAGCCGCCGCTGGCGACCAAGTCGGCGTGGGTGCCCAGTTCGGCGATGCGACCGTCTTCGAGCACGGCGATGCAGTCGGCGTGGCGCAGCGTGGAGATGCGGTGGGCGATGATGAGCGTGGTGCGGCCCTGCATGAGGGCGTGTAGCTGATCGAGGATCGCTTCTTCGGTGTGGGTATCCACCGCGGAAAGCGCATCGTCGAGGATGAGGATCTGCGGCCGGCGAATGAGTGCGCGGGCCAAGGTCGCGCGCTGCTTTTGGCCGCCGGACAGGGTGACGCCGCGTTCGCCGATGAGGGTGTCGAAGCCCTCGTCGAATTGGTCGATGTCCTTTTTGAACTGGGCCTCTTCGGCCGCCGCGTGGATTTGGGCCTCTTTGGCCGAGTCCGCGCCGTAGGCGAGGTTGGCACTGAGGGTATTGGAAAACAGAAAGGGATTTTGCGGGACATAGCCGATGGCGTCGCGCAAAGTCGCTAGGGGCCATTCCTCGATTGGCACCCCGTCAATGAGGAGCTGGCTTGGCCCGGCTTGGATCAAGCGGGGCACGAGGCGCGCCAAGGTGGTCTTACCCGAGCCGACCCGGCCGATGATGCCGAGGGTCGTGCCTTGGGGAATTTCGAGATCAATCTGATGCAGAACTTGCTCCTCGCCGTAGGAGAAGCTGAGCTTTCGGAAGGCGATGTGCCCGGCGATTGGCCGCGGCGTTGTCGGCGGCAAGGCGCGGTCTTGGATCTCAGGCTCGACGGCGAGGATTTCGTTGATGCGCTGCATGGACACGAGGGCGCGCTGGGCGCGGTCGATGACCCAGCCGATGTACATGATCGGGCGGATGAGTTGGGTCAGGTAGGCGTTGAAAGCCACGAAGGCCCCTAGGCTGAGTTCGCCGTTGATGACCGCGCGGCCGCCCAGCCACAAATTCAGCCCCAAGCAGAGCGAGGCGATGACGTAGGACAGGGGTCGGTAGTTGGCGCGGGTGAGGATGTAGGCGCGGTTTTTTTCGAGGTACGCCAAGTTGAGTTGGTCGAACGCGGCGTTTTGTGTCGGCTCTTGGGTGTATGCCTTGACCACGCGGATGCCGGAGAGGTTTTCCTGTATGAAGGTGCTGATGCGGCCGAAGTAATCTTGGATGGCTTTGTAGCGGGTGTTGATGACCGCGGCGATGCGGATCATCACGACGCTAAAAAGCGGCATGGGCAACAACACCAGTAGAGCCAGCTTCCAGTCGAGCCAGCACATACAGGCGAGGGTGAAAATCAGACTCAAGGCGGTATCGACGATGCCGCGAACGCCATAGATCCAAAAGAGATGCACCGAGTGTAGATCGTTGGTCGCCCGCGCCATGAGGTCTCCGGTGCGGCGCTGCTGGTAGTACGACAGCGGTAGCTTGAGTAGGTGGGCAAAATACGCGGTGCGGATGTCGTATTCGATGCGGTTGGCGGCGTGCCCTAGCAGAATCCGCATGGCGTAGCCGCACAGGGCTACGCCCAAGGCGTAGGCGAGGATGTAGAAGATGTAGGTTGCGATTTCCCCGGAGGCCGTATCCGGCGTGGAGACCGCATCGACGGCATCGCCCACCAGCAGCGGGATGCGCGCGGTCGCCGCCTGCCCCAGCCCAACGCAGAGCGCACCGAGCAGGATGGGGATCCGGTAGGGACGGACGTATTGGGAAAACGGCCCAAACATTAGCGAGCGAGGGCTAGCTCGGGAAAGGTGCTGGCGAGGAGCGGGCGCATGGCTGCCAGCGCCTCGGCGCGGTGACTGAGGCGGTTTTTTACCTGCGGATCGAGCTGGGCCATGGTTTTGCCGTAGGCTGGGACAAAAAAGACCGGATCGTAGCCAAAGCCGTTGGTGCCGACTGGGGCCGGGGCGATCAACCCTTCACACGTACCTTCGGCTTGGCACTGGCGGCCATCGGGACTTACGGCGCAGAGGATGCAGCGGAATCGCGCTTGGCGCTCGGCTGGCTCGGGATAGGGCGCAAGCTGGGTGAGTAAGAGCTGGCAGCGACCGGCGTCGTCGAGGTCGGGGCCGCCGTAGCGAGCCGAGTAGATTCCAGGGGCACCGCCGAGGGCGTCGACCTCAAGCCCAGAGTCGTCGGCGAGGGCTATATGGCCGCTGGCTGCGGCATAGGCGCGGGCCTTGAGCTGGGCGTTGGCGGCAAAGGTCTGGCCGCTTTCCTCGACATCGAGTGCAAAGCCCAGCGCGGCCGGCGCGACAACCTCGATATCGGCGAGTAGGGCGCGGACTTCGCGCAGCTTGCCGGTGTTGTTCGAGGCCAGAAGCAGCGCCATGGTGGCTATTGGGGCTGCTCGTCGATCTCTGCTAGCTTGCTCGCTGCGTAGTCCTTGTAGCGGCTGTCGTTCACCGCGCGGTTGTACCAGCGCCGCGCTTCCTCGCGTTGGCCAAGTTGGAAGTGCGCGTCGCCCAACAGCACTTCGGCGGCTCGGTAGTCCACTTGACAACTCGTGGCGCGCTGGCCGTGCTCAATGGCTTGGCGGAAGTTGCCCATGCCGTAGTGCGCCTCGCCCAGCCGGTAATGCGTCTCGCAGTAGTCTTTGTCTAGATCGACGGCCTTGTTCAGCGGGGCAATGGCCTCGTGGAAACGGCCGAGTTGGTTGAGCGCAATGCCGAGCAAGCGATGCCCTTCGGCGTACGTGTCGTCGACCGTTAGGGCCTTTTGCAAAAGCAGCACCACGCCCTCTATATCTTGGGTCTCGAACTTCACCCGCGCTAAGTCGCCGTACGATTCCATGTACGTGGAATCGGCTTCTATGGAACGCTGGTAGGTGACGACGGATTTGCCGTAGTCGCGGTTGAGGCGCTGGATATCGCCGAGGGCGTTGTAGGGTCTGGCGTCGGTGGGATCGGCTGTTATGGCTTCGGCATAGGCCATGGCCGCTTTGTCTTTCTCGTGCAGACCGCTGTAGGAAAGGCCCATGATGTAGAGCGATTCGGCGTCGAGTACGCCAAGCGCTTGGCTCTCGGTAAAATAGGCGATGACCTCGTTGTACTTCTTTTGCCGAAAGCTGTTGAGGGCGGCCTGTTTATAGAGTTGGGCTAGGGCCTTGGCGGACTGCTCCGGCTTGGTGCCGAGGGCGTGGGCGGCGGTAAAACTGGCGATGGCCTTGTCGTACTCGTTGAGGGCCTTGTAGGAAATGCCGAGGACATAGTGAGCGTTTCCGTAGGAAGAATCGGCCTCCACGGCCTTTTCCAACTCAATGGCGGCGTTGCGATAGTTGCCCTTTTTGACCAAGTCGAAGCCGGTGCGGAAGTAGTTGAGGGCTTCGGGCGATTGGGCGAGGGCTGGGGTATTCAAAAGCGCGAGCGCGAGACTGAGCAAGCGGCAGTACTTCAAAGCGAATCCTCCTATACAAAATGGTAAAAGGCCTAGGCGGGCTTAGCGGCGGGCGTCGAGTCGGGCCTTGACTTCGCCGTCGTCGGGAAAGCGGCCTTCTTGCAGCTTGGAAAAGATCAGTTCGCCATTGAGGCTGACTTCAAACCGCCCTCGATCGGAGGGCACCAGCGAGAAGGTGGCGATGTCTGTCTTGTAGGCGACGAGTAGCTGTTCCGCCAAACTGGCGGCTCTGGTTTCGTAGCCTCAAGCAGAGCAGTACATGAGTTCCAAGTTCACGGGAAACCTCCTTTGGAATAGGGGCCAAAAAAGTATAAAAGCCCCTAGGCGTGTTGTCAAAAACGGCCGGCGGATGCAGTGGACGAGGTTATATATGGCTTTTATCTTTACCATACATTCGCAAATGAGAATCAGCCGCCGCAAGCTCCCTCTCATTCGATAGAAAACGCAGTATGGCGGGCACTTTGTTCGACAAGCAAAAATGTGGCAGCGCACGGCTTGCCCTTGGGGCCTTGCTAGTGGGTTTGGGCTTTGCGTGTGGAGGCCCCACGCCGGAAGAGTATCTTCAGCAGTTAAAAAGCCTGCAAAAAGCCGAGCGCGTCAAAGCCGCCAACCAGCTCATCCGCTTCGACGCCGACGAGGTCGTCCCCCTGCTGATTGAGGAAGCCGACTCCGGGTACATCCGCGTGCGGTTTGAGGTCATACAGCTGTTGGGCCGCTTTAAGGACGAGCGCGCCGTGCCAGCGTTAGTCGCCGCTCTAAAAGACAAGTCGCCGCGGGTGGCGGCCGCCGCGGCGTGGGCATTGGGCCAGATCGGCGCGCCGGTCGCCCTCGCCCCGCTACTCAAGTACGCACGCGACCCCACGGTGGAAGTGCGCCAATACGTGCTCGGTGCGCTCGGGCCGTGCCATTCGTACGAAGCTGAGCCGGCCTTGAGCGACTCGGCTTTCCGCGTGGTGCGCCGCGCCTTGCGTGCCCCCAAGCCCGAATGGCGGATCGCCGCCTTGCAGAGCTTGCACACCTACGGATACCGCGACGCAGCAGCAGAAGTCATCCGCATGTCGCAGGACCCCTCGAACAAGGTGCGTTACGTGGCCGTGCAAGCCCTCGGCCAGATCGATCACCCGCCGGCCCGCGACGCCATCTACGAAGCCCTGCTGGTCGCCCTCGACGCCGACGAGCTCCAGAGCATCCGCAGCAAGGCCGTACACGCCCTCGCCGAAGTGGGTGATGTGCGGGCCGTGCCGCACTTGCAGCAGCTCATGCGAGAGGGCACGGAGCAAGACCAAACCGCGGCGCGGCAAGCGCTGTACAAGCTAAGATAGTGGTCAGTGGCCAGTGGCCAGTCCCCCCGCACGTGGAGTGGTGCTGATCACTGATCACTGACCACTGACCACTGGAAACTATTATGAAGAAATTGAAAATTGGCTTTCCTTCCGGGAGTTTGAAGGAGTCCACGTTTGATCTGTTTGTTCGCGCTGGCTATCGGGTGCGTTTGGCGGCGCGCTCGTACGTGCCCGACATGGACGATCCCCAGCTTTCGGGCCTCATGTTCCGGGCGCAGGAAATTGCCCAGTATGTGGCGCGCGGCGTCGTCGATATCGGCCTGACGGGTCGGGACTGGATCCTCGAAAGCGAGGTCGATGTAGTAGAAGTGGGCGAACTGACCTATAGCAAGAGTACGGCGCAGCCCTTGCGCTGGGTTATTGCCGTGCCCGAGGATTCTCCCATCCAATGCGTCGCAGACCTGCAGGGCTGCCGCATCGCCAGCGAGTTGGTCGGCGTGACGCGCCGTTTTTTGCAGGACCGCGGCGTGGAGGCCGAGGTGGAGTTTTCGTGGGGCGCGACCGAGGTCAAGGCCGGCATTCCCGGGCTAGTGGATGCAGTTGTCGAGGCGACCGAGACGGGCACATCGCTCAAGGCCAACCGGCTGCGCATCGTCGATACGGTCTGCGCCTCGACGCCGCGCTTGATTGCCAACCAGGAGGCGTGGGCCGATGGTTGGAAGCGAGAAAAGGCCGAGAACTTGCTGATGCTGCTCAAGGGGGCGCTCGAGGCCGAGCACAAGGTTGGCCTCAAGATGAACGTGCCGCGCGCCCAGCTCGACCGCGTCATCGCCCGGCTGCCAGCCCTACACACGCCCACGGTATCTAACCAGATGGACGACGAATGGGTGGCACTGGAAATCGTCGCTGACGAGCGCGTGGTGCGCGAGGTGATCCCCCAGCTCAAGCGGCTCGGAGCCGAAGGCATCATTGAATATCCGCTCAACAAGGTCGTGTACTGATGGTCCCCATTGCGTCTTATCCCGCTGCCCCGCTCGCTGCCCCGCTCGCCGCCCTGCTGGCGCGCCGCCCCGAATCCGACCCCGAAGTCGAGGACGCGGTGCGGGACATCCTGCGGCAGGTGCGGAAAGAAGGCGATGCCGCCCTGTGTGCGCTGACCCAGCGTTTCGATGGCGTGGAGGTGTGCCCTCGGCAGTTGCGGGTAGCAGCGTCTGTGCTCGCCGAGGCCGAGGCCGCGCTCGACCCGAACCTGCGCGCTGCTATGGAAGCGGCGGTAGCTAATATCCGCGCCTTCCACGAGCGGCAAAAGATCAACGCTTGGTTTGTCGAAGATGGCGATGGGGTGATGTTGGGCAAGAAAATCACGCCCATTGAGCGGGTGGGGCTGTGCGTACCGGCTGGCGAGGTGCCGCTGTTTTCGAGCCTGCTGATGACGGCCGTGCCCGCGCAGGTGGCTGGCGTGGATCAGCTCTGCGTGGTTACGCCGCCCGTAGCGGCTGGTCGCCCGGCCCCGGTGATTGCGGCGGCCGCGCACCTGTTGGGTATTGACGAGGTGTACGCTGTGGGTGGGGCGCAGGCCGTGGGTGCGCTGGCGTATGGCACGGAGAGCATTCCGCCGGTACACAAAATCGTCGGCCCGGGTTCTCCCTATACGGTGGCGGCGCAGCGGCAGGTCTTCGGCACAGTGGGCATCGCGCTGCTGCCCGGCCCGTCGGAGATCGTGGTGCTCGCCGACGCAGCGGCTGACCCGCGCTTGGTCGCGGCGGATTTGCTCTCGCAAGCCGAGCATGGCTGGGGGGTGGCGTGCGTGTGCATCACGGATTGCGCGGCCTTGGCGCGCCGCGTACAAGCGGAACTTGAGGCACAACGAGCGGTGCTCCCGCGCTATTCAATTATAAGTAGGGCCCTAGAAGAATACGGCGCGATTGTCGTGGTGCCTAGCCTCAAAGAGGGGATTGAACTGCTCAACCGCTTAGCACCGGAACACGCCGAATTGCAGGTGGCCGACCCGTGGCATTGGTTGGATTCCATTCGCCACTGCGGTGCGCTGTTCCTCGGCGCGGCTTCCTCCGAGTCGGTCGGCGATTATTTCGCTGGCACCAACCACGTGTTGCCGACCCAAGGCGCGGCCCGCTACGCCTCGTCGTTGGGGTGGGCCGATTTCGTCAAGACGACCAGCATCATCGCCTACACCTCCGAGCGCTTGGCCCACACAGCCGATCACATCGCCCGCATGGCGCAAGCCGAGGGCTTGGAGGCCCACGCCCAAGCGGTCCGCATCCGCCAACAAGGATCCACACCATGAGCGCAGATCAGCGCACGGCGCAGATTGTACGTCGGACGACTGAGACCGAGATTGAGTTGCGGTTGTGCCTCGACGGCAGCGGCCAATGCCGCGCCGACACGGGCCTCGGCTTCTTCGATCACATGCTCCACGCCTTTGCTCGGCACGGCCTGTGCGATCTAGACGTCCAATGCCGCGGCGATCTGCATGTGGATGCTCACCACACGGTGGAAGACGTGGGCATCTGCCTCGGCCAAGCCATGGCTCAAGCCTTGGGCGACAAGGCCGGTATTCAGCGTTACGGCCACAGCTACGTGCCCATGGATGAAGCGCTCGCGCGGGCTGTGGTGGATTTGTCGGGCCGGGCCTATTTGGTCTTTGCCGCGGCCTTCAGCGAAGAGCGAGTCGGCGCGCTGGATGTGTCCTTGGTGCGCGAGTTTTTCTACGCGGTGGCCGACCAAGGTCGGATGAATCTGCACCTCGACCTCGTGCGCGGCCACAACGCTCACCACGGTATTGAGGCCCTGTTCAAGGCATTCGCGCGCGCCCTGCTCATGGCTGCGCAGCGGAGCGAGCGGGTCCAAGGCATTCCTTCGACTAAAGGCGTGCTCTGAAGCGCGGGCAAAAGTCCATGAAGATTTGCCACTTGATGTACGACGACCCGGCCAATCCGTGGCTGGGTGGCGGCGGTGCGGTGCGGGCGATGGAACTCTATCGCCGCTTGGCCAGCCGCCACGAGATTACCGTCGTCAGCGGCCTTTTTCCCGGGGCGGAGCCGGAGACCGAGCGGCACGGCCTGCGCCTGTTGCGGGTCGGCTCGGCCCGCAGCTATGCCCTGAGCCGTTTGGGTTATTGCCATGCGGCCGTAGCCCAGTTGCAGCGGTTGGAATGGGATTTGTGGATCAACGAGTTTTCGGCGTTTGCGCCGTTGCGCGTTCCGGCCGCGCTGCGGCGGCAGGGGTTGCTTTTGTTTCATCACTTCATGGGTATGCACGCCTTCGCCAAGCATCCGCTGGTGGGCGGCGTGGCGTGGCTGTGCGAGCGCCGCGTCCTGCGTGCCTATGGACGCATCTTGACGATCTCTCCGAGTGTGCGCGCGTCCATTCAGTGCCGGGCGCACGATGCGGAGGTGGATATAGTGTACAACGGCGTCGATCGGCGCTTTTTTGCGCTGGTGCCCGAGGAAGCGCCGTACTTGCTCTACTTTGGGCGCATGGATGTACACACGAAGGGGATTGACCTGTTGATTGCTGCGTTTGCCGAGATGGCTGACGAGTACCCGGATATTCACCTCAAGCTGGCCGGGCGCGGCACTCCGCCGCAACTCGCTAGGGTGCGCGGCTTGGCGCGGCGGGCGGGTTTGGCGGGCCGGGTGGAGATAATCGGGAGCGTGGAAGAGGAACGACAAGGCGAGCTTTTGCGCCGTGCGCTCATGGTCTGCGTCCCGTCCCGCTACGAGGGTTGGTGCATGGTGGCCGTAGAAGCGGCGGCCGCTGGTAAAGCTGTGTTGGGAACCAATATCGACGGCCTGCGCGACGCCGTGCGCCACGATGAGACTGGGGTGTTGGTGCCGCCCGAGGATGTGGGGGCTTTGGCAGACGGGATGCGGGCGTTGATTGCGGATGACTCCAAGCGTCAGGCACTGGGGATGGCGGGTCGAGTGTGGGCCGGGCGGTTTGGTTGGGATCGGTTGGCCGAGGATCTGGAGAATGTATATTTGCGGGTGGTCGAAGAAATGGGACGAGATTAGGCCGCTGGAAGGATTCTATGGTCCAAAAGAACAAACGCGCCAAAACCCAAGCACCGGCAAAGGCCGATAGGTCGCCCTTGTGGAATCACCGACTTTTTCCGCCGATCTTTTTTCTCGCCTTGAGCTTGCTGTACTTCTACGAATTCCCGCTGTCGGACAAGATCGTCTTTGGCATGGATGTGGGGACGGATTACCACCAGGGCGCGGACCTGAGCTTCTGGGACAAAGTGCAGACTGTGGACCAGCCGATGTGGGATCCCAAGATGGGCGGCTTCCCCCAGTCCGAGGGCATTCGTCCCCAGTACTTTCCGGCGTACGTTTTGTACTTTTTTACGAGCTTTCAGCGGTATGTTGGCTGGCGCTATATCCTGACGATGTTCGTCGCTGGCTTGGGGATGTACGCGTACTTGCGGCAAGTTCACGTGGGTGGGCGCGCCGCGCTGTGGGGCGGGGTGGCTTTTATGTCTGCGCCGACCTTCTTGGCGTTCCCTTTGGCCGGGCACTATGCCAAGATGGGCGTCATTGCCCTGTTCCCGTGGATCATCGGGGCGTTGGAACGGGCTTTGGCGCGGAGCAGGCTGATTTATTGGGCGGCAGTCGGGGTGCTGATTGGGGCGTGTATCTACTCTCATCCGCCGATGACGTACTTTGCGCTCTTGGGCCTCGGCGTCTATTTCCTATTTAAGTTGTACCAGATGCGCCGCGAGCGGGCTTTGGTGCGCCGCTTGGTGCATTTTGTCGGCGCGGTGGTGCTGGGCTTGGCGTTGGGAGCGGAGGGGGCCTTTCCGGTGATGCTCTACACGCGCGCCGAGTCCAAGCGTGCTACGGGCGATGAGGTGGGCGGCAAGACGGTGGAGGAACAGCTTGCGTATGCGCGGAGTTGGTCTCTGCATCCCGAAGAAGTGGCGTCGCTGGTGGTGCCGGAGTTCGGGGGGTACGACGATGTGCTGGTGGAGGGTGGTTCGCGCTATTGGGGCCGCAATGCGTTCAAGGTCAACTCCGAGTACTTTGGCGTGCTGGCTGTTCTATTGGCTCTGCTGATGGTGCCAGAGTGGCGGCGGCGTCCTCAAGTGGTGGTATTGGGGGGCGTGTTTGTGCTGGCGTTGGCTTACGTATTGGGCGAGCACACGCCCGTGCATTGGCTGGCGTTTCACTTGCTGCCCGGGGCGGATGTGCAGCGCGCCATTGGCATGGGTTCGTTTGTGTTCGCGTTTGCCGGGTGTGCGCTGGCTGGGTTGGGGTTGCAGCGGGTATTAGACGCCGACGCGGACGAGCGGGCGGTGTTGCGGAAACGCTTGGCCTATGTCGGCGGCATCCTCGCCGCGCTGGCCTTGCTGGTGGCACTTTTTCCGCAGGGCATGACCGACGCTTGGATTTCTGCTTTGTACGAGGACATTGCGCCGCAGAAGAGGGCGGTGTTGGCTGGGAGCTACGATTGGATTGCGCGCGGCGGCTGGTGCGTGGTGCTGGCCGTGGGTGCGGGTTTGGCGTTGCTCTATCTGCGGCTGTGGGGCCAGCTTTCGGCGACGGTGTTGGTGGCGGGTTTGTGTGCGGTGACGCTGTTCGATACGTGGCGCGTTGATCGGGTTTATTTGCACTATCGGAATCCGAGCCACTATACCGATATTCGCCGAGAGAATCCGCGTGCCGTTCAGTTTTTGCAAAGCGATGAGTCGCTCTTTCGCATCTTGCCCTTGCCTAGCTTTCGGGTGCTGGAGGAGCCGGGCTATCACTTGCACGGCGTTTGGTCCATTACGGGTTTTCACGATTTGACGGTGGGGCGCTACGATCGGATGCTGAAGGAGTTTGAGCCGCTGGTGCAGCAATTTTTGCACACGGGGGTGCCGTCGGCAGGGTTTCAATCGCTGTTGAATTTGCTCAATGGGAAGTACTTGGCTGTGCCCAAGCCGCTAGAACTGAATATGGCGGCGTATCCGCTGCGCTTTGAGGCGGCGCGCTTTCGCCTGTACGAAAATCCGCAGGCGTTGCCGTGGTTTTACTTGGTGCCGCAAGCCGAGGTTTTGGATGGCGGCGAGGCGGTTTTGACGCGGCTGCTGAGCGGCCGGGTGGATCTGCAGCGCGTGGCTTTGTTGGAGAAAGTGCCGACGGTGCAGCTCGATGGCGCGGGGGAGTGGGCGGGCGACCGGATCGAGCGGCTGGCGTACGATCCGGCGGACGGGCTGATTCGCCTGCGGACGAACAGTAAGGAGCCGCGTTTGTTGGTGGTGTCGGAGAATTACCAATCGAATTGGTCGGTGTGGGTGGATGGGCAAGAGGCCGAGATGTTGCGGGTGAACTATATATGGAAGGGCGTGGCTTTGTCGGCGGGAGAACACGAGGTGGAATTGCGCTATTTTTCGCGAGTGTTGGCTTGGTCGCGGCTGGCGGTATTGGTGGGCTTGGCGGTATTGGTGGGCTTGGTGGTGGCGTGGCGGCGAGATGGTTGACAAATGGATAGGGATGAGTAAAGTAGTATATCTGGTCAAAGCCTTGGAGGAGATGTTCTCATGGAAAGCAATGTGGGCTGGATTCCTTTTGTAGGTGTCGTCGTTGCGTTGGTGAGCGTCGGTATTGCGTTGGCGGGGTTAATACTGGCTACGATGCGAAGTATCCGCGCTGAGATGCGGGATTTTTCGTCTCGTGTGAGTCGTTTGGAGCAGGCTCAGGCTCATACGGCGGGGCTTATCGAGGGGATTCGGGATTCGCTTGACGATCTTTCGTCTCGTGTGAGTCGTTTGGAGCAATCTCAGGCTCATACGGCAGGGCTTATCGAGGGGATTCGAGATTCGCTTTTTGATCGGGCTGGGCGCGTTGGCGCGGGGGAACGGGTGGCCGAGTCTGGCGAATCGTACCATCCCCAGGGATAAAAGAGCGACCTATCTGGCGACAGCTTTGGAGGAGGTGTTCTCATGGAAAGTAATGTGGACTGGACTGTTATAGGCGTCGGTATTGCGTTGGCGGGTTTAATACTGGCTACGACGCGAAGCATCCGCGCTGAGATGCGGGATCTTTCGTCTCGTGTGGGTCGTTTGGAGCAGTCTCAAGCGCATCTGGAGCAATCTCAGGCGCATACGGCAGGGCTTATCGAGGGGATTCGGGATTCACTTGACGATTTTTCGTCTCGTGTGAGTCGTTTGGAGCAGGAGCAGGCTCACACGGCGGGGCTTATCGAGGGGATTCGGGATTCGCTTGAAGCTCTTTCGTCTCGTGTGGGTCGTTTGGAGCAATCTCAGGCTCACACGGCAGGGCTTATTGAGGGGATTCGGGATTCGCTTTTTGATCGGGCTGGGCGCGTTGGCGCGGGGGAACGGGTGGCCGAGTCTGGCGAGTCGTACCATCCCCAGGGATAAAAGAGTAACCTATCTGGCGACAGCTTTGGCGGAGGTGTTCTGATGGAAAGTGGGGATTCGGGATTCGCTTTTTGATCGGGCTAGTCGCATTGGCGCGGGGAACGGGTGGCCGAGTCTGGCGAATCGTACCGTCCCCAGGAGTGAAGTTGCCGTTAAGAAAGGCAGTGGTACGTTTTGAAATTTAGGATACAACCCCGGCGGCTTGCGGCACTCTTAGGCGGCTTAACAGGATGGGCACAGCGTCAATAGCACAAGTTGCAAAAGTACCATTGCTGGGAGCGGTGTTTGGTGAGATGACGATACCTTGTTTTACGCTTGAAAGAACGCCGAGTCTTTATTTTCATAAGTTGTTAAAAAACAACTACTTACCCCCCCCCCCCCGATTTTATCGGGCATTGGGCTTTCGATTCATTCATCGGCCTATCCGTTGGTAGTGTAGTAAAGCTACACTTCAAAAGGTTCCACTCCCTATTTTCGTTTGCGTCTATTTGTATTTACATCTATATTTCTTAGGATTGCAGACGCGAGAACGCAAGCGCTTTTTAAGAAGCTAATCAACATACCACATCATACTCTTTCCACAAAGGAGTTTTACCGATGAAATACTCGAAGTTGTTCGTGCCTTTTTTGCTGACGGCTAGTTTGGTGTTTGGCTGGGCCGGCGAGGCTATGGCTCAGGACGAGAACATCGACATATCCATTGATCGGCGTTCCGTTCGCGAGGATGGAGGAGCGCAGGATATTACGATAACAGCCGAATTGCGAACGGCTGACGCGAAGGCGAAGGCCGATCTTCAGCTTCCGTTGCGTCTTGTCGGTATCACGTCCCGCTATCTCAACGATTTGTTCAGAATCTCTTTCCCTTCTTTGGTGATTAAGAAGGGCGAGCGCAAGGCGACAGGGACGATCACCATAACTCCGATCAACAATAATCGGATTGGAATTAACGCGGCCAACGCTTCGGCGGATGTCGATACCCTGACCATAACGGCGGGTACGGCGGTCGATACGGGTAAGGTTAAAATGCGGGTTAATCTTCCTATCGTGATTGATGTGGGGGGTTCTACTGGAACCATTTTCGAGAAAGGCAAAACCGCCGCGTCCTATACGGAGAGTGGTACTGGTGTTACGGGCGTCTTCTATATCGAGCTGATTGACGACGATGTGTTCGTCCCCAATATCGACCTCTCTGTTTCGCCGGCCAAGCTCAGCAAGCAGGCGGATGCGACTTCGGTTGAAGTGACGGCGCTGTTGAAGGGCGGCTCGTGGACGGAGCGCGACCTTGAAAACCAATTGGTTGTTGCTTCTACCAGTACGTTGACGCGCGATGTGGATTATTCGATTCGGGGGCTGGGGAAGTTGACCATTCCAAAGCGGAGGGTCGACGGGAAGACGACGATCACCGTTGATCCGAATAATAAGGCGGGCAATATCGTGCTGGGGGCCAAGGATACGCTGCTGGTGGAGTTTAAGAAACGGATCAATAAGGCGGGTAAGCAGGTCCGGTTCGACTACAATGGTGATGGTACCTTAGAAAAAGATGGTCATGTACAACCGACAGGGGAAGGACTCGCTGTTATTGCGGAAGTTATGGGAACCAACTTCACCACCACCATAGACTTGGATGGCGATGGGAGTGTTAAATTAGGATCCGGAGCAGTGTTCGGGGCATGGTCCGGTTATCGATATGACCTTAGCAACTCCGACACCCTCACGTCGGGCACCGTCTTAGTAGAACGAGACTTGGGGATCGACTTTTTCGGGGATGGCGATTTTTTGGATACCTATGTGGTGCCCGAAGGAAAATTGCTAACGGAAGCAGGTCCCTATGAAGTCGATAGAGGAGCTCTTAGCTCCGGCAGTATTCCCAGGCTGCTCGAGATCGGTGTTGACCTTAACGGCGATGGGGTGATTAAGGGGGCGACTGGTCTTCCCGCAGGCACAGTTATCAAGCGTTTGGATTCTTTTGTCATTCCTATTGTGGTCAACCCCGGCACCATCACGGTTGAGGACATTGCGGTGGCGCGGCTCAAGGATAATTTTACGCTGAGTCCGGCGACGATCCGCGAGGCCGCTGGGGTGACGGACGTTACGATGACCGTTGAGTTGGAGACGGCTTTAACTGGCTCTAAGGCGGTGGACTTTCAAATTACGGCGGGGGTTGGGACGCGCGATGTGCATTATGAGGTGGAGGTCATTGAGGGGCTGACGATCCCGGCCGGCGATACCAAGGGCACGGCGACGCTGCGGGTCACGCCGGTGGACAACAGCGGTGCGAATAATGCGCGGACGTTCACGGTGACAGCGAAAGTCGGCTCCGACGATAATCAGACGAGGGATGCGGAGTTCACGATCACCGATGATGAGACGCTGAGCGAAAAAATTACGCTGTCGGTCAGCCCGGGTGAAGTCAAAGAGGACGCGGGTGAGACGACGGTTACGGTTACGGGCACATTAGACGGCAAGGTGCTCGACGCGAATGCGACGATCACGTTGGTTTTGGATGAGGATGTGTCCGGTGCCGCGACGCGGGACGTGGACTACACGGCGGTGCTTCGCTCGCTGACGATTCCGGCGGGCGAGATCACCGGCTCGACGACGATCTCGATCACGCCGGTGAATGACGGAGCCGCTGACAACGACGAGACGATCACGCTGAAGCAGTTGACGGACAACCTCAAGAACCAAGACGACGACAAGATCGCGGTCAGTTCCGTGGCGATCAAGCTGAAAGACGCGGCGAAGATGGACGATTCTGGTTCTTCGGATACGGATACGCCCGCGGACACGGGCCGACCGAGTTTCGGTTCTGGAGCGTTAGCCTTTGAAGCGACTGTTGGCCAAGCGTTCAGCGAGGTTTTGCCCGCGGCCACGGGCGGCCAAGGCACCCTCGCGTACAGCGTTTCGTCGAGCCTGCCGATGGGTCTGTCGTTTGACCCGGCCACGCGGACGATTTCGGGTACGCCGACGCTGGCGGGCATGGCCACGGTCGTCTATACGGCGATCGATGCCGACGGCGATGGCGGGGTGCGGACTTTCACCATCACGGTTGCTGACGCCGCGCCGGTTACGATTGGCGTCGCCAGCGTAATGGCTTCGCAATCGGCCGTGCGCGAAAACGGCGAGACGGCTGAAATCCGCGTTACGGCGACTCTGTCGGGCGCGGCTCCGGCGGCTGAGACGGTCCGCTTTACGATTGTGCCGCCGGCCAGCGGCGCGATGGCGACCCGCGACGTGGATTATACCGCGACATTAGCAGGGACCGTCACCATTGCGGCCGGGGAAAAGGCGGGCTGGACGACGCTGTTCCTGTCGCCCATTGACAATGCTTCGGCGGACGGCCATAAGCACTTGGGTGTTCGGGCGGCGGCTTCGGGCGGTTGGGCGCAGGTGGACATCCGCATTTCCGACGACGAAACGCCCAGCACGTCTTTGGTGCTGTCGGTAATGCCGAGCGCGATCAGCGAGTCAGCCGAATTGACGGAAGTGATGGTCATGGCCGCGCTGGACGGCAAGCCGCTGGCTGAGAACGCGACGGTCTCCGTTTCGATTGACGCGGCTGCGAGTAGTGCCACGCGCGACACGGACTACTCGGCGCTGTTCAATCCGACCATTACCATTGCCGCCGGTTCGATTATGGGTTCGACACGCCTGTTGGTTGATCCGGTCTCCGACGGTATGGCCGAGGGCGACGAGACGATCGTGCTCAACGCGATGCTGCCGGGCTTTGCTGAGAGTTCGGCGACGCTGGTGCTGACCGACATGGATAGCGGCATGATGGACGGCGACGATGATAAGGAGATGATGCTCCCCTTGGCCTTTGTCGATGGTGCTTCGATTGCCGTACACACCTACACGGCGGGCACGGCGATTACGCCGTTGGTGCTGCCGGTGGCGTTGGGCGGCGAAGGCACCATCACGTATAGCGTGTCGGGGCTGCCGGCCGGGCTGTCGTTTGACGCGGCCACCCGGACGCTTTCCGGGACGCCAGAAGCCGAGGGAACCATGGAAGTCACCTACACGGCCATGGCTGGCGACGAAAGCGTCTCGCTGATGTTCACGATTACGGTCAACGCGATGCTGGATTTTGGCGACTTGAGCGCGTTGTTCGGTCTGTTCAACAGCGGAGCCGGCAAAGCCAATCCAGCCGACTCGCACGACAACAGTATGATTCAACTCGCCATTAACGTGCCAGCAAACCTGACGTTGCCGGCCGTCTCCGGGGGCACCCCGCCGCTGACGTATAGCGTGTCGGGTTTGCCGGCCGGGCTGTCGTTTGACCCGGCCACCCGGACGATTTCCGGGACGCCGACGACGATGGGCGAGACGGTTGCGACCTACACGGTCATGGATGCCAACGGCGCGAGTCAGTCGCTGCCGGTGAGCATGGCGGTGGTGGAGCCGCCGCTGTCGGCGCCGACTAACTTGGTCGCCGAAGACTACAAAGGTGCGGACGGCCAAGGCGACCAAGGCGGTTTCGTAATGCTGTCTTGGGAATTGTCGGCTGATCATAAGTCGCTGGACAGCTATCGCATCTTCCGCGCCTTGCCGGTGCTGGAAAATGAGATGGTGCCGTGGGCGCGAGTGGATGCCGTGCCCGGCGTAGCGATGGGCCGTGCTATCGTGGCGACGCTGGACAACGTCTCGACGCGCTGGGGTATTGCCGCCGAGCGCGGGGGGCGCACTACGCATCATGTGGCCAAAGCCGTGTTCGTCGAGGCCGACGACCTGACCCAGCCTTACGCGCAAATGGCGGCGACGTTGCAAGCCAGCCGGGACGCCGCGCAGGGCGGTGAGGGGCCGGTGCTGGCGTCGTTGCTGCCGGAGGCGTTGGCCTACGCTCGCGGCGTGGCGCCGAAGCTAAATGTCGTCAGTAGTGTGCTGAGTTCGTCGATTACTTGGACGGCCGAGGCCGTGCGGGCGACTGACGACATCGCACCGTTGGCTGTGTCCGCACTACAGGTGTTGGATGCGCCGGACGATCAAGGCGGTCGCATCGCGCTGACGTGGACGCTGTCGCCGTCGGATCAGGTGCTGCAAGGAGTCGTGGCTGGCGCGTTAGGCCCGGCACCGGTCGAGCCGGTCGTGGGCGTACATGGCTACCGCATCTATCGCCGCGCCGTGGGAGACGAAACGTTTTCCGTGGTCGCCGAGGTGGCGTCCGGGGTCGCGTCCTTCGTCGATGAGACGGCGCAGCATGGCGTGCATTACACCTATCAGGTGCGTGCTTTCGACTTAGACAACGAGACCGGTTCGGTCGAGCATACCGCGTTGGCCGTGCGCAACCGGGTGGCCGATAGCCAAGGGCAGGCTCTGTTGGGGCTGTTCGGTGCGGACGCTCGCATTGGGTTCGACGATTTCTTCGTGTTGGCCGACCGCTTCGGCTTGACGGCGGGCGACGCCGGGTTTGATCCGGCGTTTGACCTGGCGCCGAATGGGACGATTGACTTCGACGACTTCTTCGTGTTGGCCGACCATTTCGGTCGCAGCGTGGCCGTGGCGGGCAAGCCGGTGCCGTTGCGGACCGGGCTGAATGCGGATGCGCGACTGTATCTGGACGCGCCGACAGCCCTGCCGAGCGTAGGAGAAGAGTTCATCGTTAATGTGCGGTTAGCCGATTTCGTGGCGGTCAAAGGCTACGGCTTGCAGGTGGCGTATGACGCCGACCAGTTGACCTTCGTCGAAGTGCGGACCGATCAGCCGCTGGGCGGGAGCGCATTTGCTACGCCGCAGGTGTTGGCCGATCAAGCGGGCGTGTTGACGGTAGCCGCTCACGGCGATGTCGTTTCGGACGGTGAACTGATGCTGCGCTTAGTGTTCCGGCCAACGACCGAGATCGCGCACACGACCCTCGAAATCACCGACAGCCAGACGTATGACCGGGCGTTGGGCTTCAACCGCTTGGCATTGCCCGCGCCGATTTCGGTGCAGACGCGGCCGGCCGTGTTCTCGCTGGCGGCCAACTACCCGAACCCGTTCAACCCGCAGACGACGATTCAGTATGCGTTGCCGCAGGCGGCGGACGTGGTGCTGACGGTGTATAACGTGTTGGGTCAGCCGATTCGGACGCTGGTCGCCGAGCATCAGGCGGCGGGTCGTTACGCGGTGGAGTGGGACGCGACCAACGATAGCGGCCAGAGCGTGTCGTCGGGAATGTACTTCTACCGCTTGCAGGCGGGCGGTGATTTCCTCGACATCCAGAAGATGTTGCTGCTCAAGTAGCACCCACTGTACAGCGAGTTAGGGAAATGGGGCCCCAATTTTTTGGGTCCCATTTTCACTATTAAATCAACAGGTTACAATTATAGAAGGAGAAGCAACCATGCAGAACAGCTTGTGCAAGACGTTTCCTCTTGCCATCGCCCTGTTGCTCGCATTCTGTGGTGCCGCTGTCGCCGGGAATAACGCGAGTGTCGTCATTTCGCTTGATGGGGAACATGCCGCCGCTGATGCTGGAGAGCAAGTCCAGGTACCACTGTCGGCTGCTGGAATGGTCGGGGTAAAGCAGTTTGACGTTACCCTGACGGTATTGCCTGCGGATGCCTTTGATCTGGCGGCGACGACCTTTACCCCTGCTTTTGGTTTTTCGCCCGGCGTGGAGTTGCTGGGGGATGACCAGATCAAAAGCGGTGTAGCCACTCTCGGCGAGGCGGTAGATGGCGATGGTACTTTGGGTGTTTTTACCCTCACGATGTCGAGTAGTTTTACTAGGGATTCCCCCGCCGAGATCGTAGTGAGTAGCGTGTCCCTTGGGCCGTCGTCTATGGACCGGGATGTCCTTGGCGTCGAGGGATTGTTTATCGTCAATTGGGCCGTGCCCCCGCCGAATATGCTGGCAACCTCAGAACTCACCCTTAACCAGGCTTATTCCTCGGTCGGCACAGGTGCGGCCGCGGATGGTAGCCCCGGTGAGATCGAGTTCTCGGTCAATTTTACCGATGATGGAGCCCCATCCAAGGGCCAGACCATTGCTTGGGACATCACCAATACCGGCTCGCGGTCGGTCTATCTGCTTGGTGTCGGCGAGGTTCCCTCTGGCGTGTACGTATGCTTGCGGAATGTGACCGATGCGGACGGGAATGCGGCAGTACAGTTTGATGCCGAAGGCAACCTAAAGGCGGCTGCGACTTCGCTCGACGTTAAGGCGCGTACGACTGCTGTGAATCCAGCCGGTGACACCCTTCCCTTGGAAGTTGACTTCAATGCCACATGGGAAGTTCCAGACTCCGACAAGTTGATGTTCGTCTCGCAGGTTTCCTTGAATAACGATGATAACGCCCTCAACGAGCTAGTTGCGGGGCCAGGTACGAAAATCCCAGTCGTGGTGTCTGCGGCCGGACTAGCCGGCGTGAAGCAGGTTGAGGTCATCTTGACGGTGTCGCCCGCCGAAGCCTTTGATCTAGAGGCCACCACATTTGGGGGTTCCAGTGCGTTTCTCTTGTCGGCACCGGGTGTAGAAGTTTCCGGCAATCAGGTGCGGGGCGGCGCAGTTGTTATTAGCGAAGCCGTAGATGGAGATGCCGATCTGGGGACCTTCACCCTCGTCACCTCGGACAACTTTACCGAGGATATGGAGGCGGGGATTGTGGTCCACAGCGTGTCTTTGGGCCCGTCGTCTGGCGAACGCGATTACTTGGACACCGAGTTGTTGAGTCGCAGCATTCACCTCAACCGGCCGGATCCAGTGCTGGTGGCCACCGCGCCGCTGGTTGGCAACGCGTTGACTTCTGGGGTTGACACAGGAGCTGTTGACGACGATAGTCCCGGCGAGATCACGTACTCGGTCAATTTCACCAACCTCTGGGGTGAGCCGGGCGAGGGGCAGCGTATCTTGTGGGATGTGTTCAACCGTAGTACGGAGTGGGTGTCAGTGCTCGGCATTGGCACGATTCCCCCCCATGGTAGCGCGTTCGTGCGCAATACGACAGATGCCCATGGCAACTCGTCGATCGAAGTTGACGCCGATGTCGTGTCTTTCCTTAGTATTACGGCGAGTACCGCCACAGAGAATGCGGCCGGCAAGCATCTCGACTTAGCGATTGACTTCAGCGCGGCTTGGGCTGCTGCTAAGCCACTAGCCGCGCTGCCGTTGGCTAGCTCGCTGAGTCAAAACTATCCTAACCCGTTTAATCCGGAAACCACGATTCCCTACGCTCTGAGCAGCGATGCAATCGTCTCCCTGACGATTTACAACATCGCGGGTCAGGTCGTGCGCAAGCTGGTTGACGGCGAGGCGTTGGCCGCAGGTCAGTACCAAGCCGTGTGGGATGGCCGGAGCGAAAGCGGTGCTAGCGTGGCCAGCGGCATGTATTTTTACTTGCTCCACGCTGGCGACTACGTAGCTAAGCGCAAGATGGTGCTGCTGAGGTAAGTTTTCTCAGCGAGATATAACAGCAGTAATCACTGAGTGAAATGGGGCCTCAATGAGGGGTCCCATTTCCTTTTTTGGCCGTGGCTCGTTGCGTCAGGCGGCGTTATTGGTACTTGGTGATGAAGATCAAGGTTTTATTTTTTGCTTCCTGCCGCGATGCCGTCGGCCACAGAAGCTGTGAGTGGGAAATTGCCGAAGGCTGTCGAGTCGCAGACTTGCAGCGCGAACTCGTGGCTGCGTATCCGCAACTGGCCGCGGTGCAGCAGGTGTTGTCGATTGCGGTCAACTCCGAGTACGCGGAGAGCCAGACCGCGTTACAAGCCGGGGACGAGGTAGCCTTTATTCCGCCGGTCAGTGGGGGCTGACGTGTTCAAAATTACCGAAGACCCAATTGAACCTAGCGATTTGTTTGCCGACGTGGTGCGCGATGAGAATGGCGCGGTGGCCACGTTTGCCGGCGTGGTGCGCAATCACTCCGGGGATAAGAAAACCGAGTACTTGGTGTACGAAGCCTATCCAGCTATGGCCGAGAAGAAAATGGCGGAGATTGGCAAAGAACTGAAGGCGCGGTGGGGCGTCGTGGATGTCGGGATGATTCACCGCGTAGGAAAGCTCGGAATCGGGGAGGTCAGCGTGTTAATTGCCGTCGCTAGCCCGCATCGAGCCGAGGCTCTGGCCGCGTGTCAGTACGCCATTGATCGGCTCAAACAGGTCGTGCCGATATGGAAGAAGGAAGTAGGGGATCAAGGCGAAAGCTGGGTTGAAGGTCCACAGGCAGCCTATGAAGGCCGCTAAGTATGGTGTTCAACTTTGGTTGGCTATTGGAGGGCCGATTGGCAGGTGCCGGGCAGATTGGTGGTTGGGAAGGGGTCGAGCGGTTGGAGGACGATCTTGATTTGCTGGCGGCGCAGGGTGTAAAGGCGATTGTGTCGCTGACCTCGAATGCCCTGCCAGCAGGCGAGGTGGCGGCGTGCGATATGGAGTACTTGCACTTGCCCATACAGGATATGCGGTCGCCTTCGCTCGGGGAGATACGGACGTTTGTCCAATTCGTTGACGAGGCCGTCAAGCAAGGACGGCCGGTGATGGTCCATTGCAGTGCGGGCTTGGGGCGCACGGGCACGATGTTGGCGAGTTATTTGGTAAGCATGGGCAGCAGTGCGGCTGACGCCCTAACGCAGGTGCGGAGCCTGCGCCCCGGCTCGGTGGAAACAGCCGCCCAAGAGCGGGCCGTATATGAATACGCCGTGCATCTTGGGCAATTGACATAGTGGGACGGCACCAGTACATTGAACAATAAGTGTAGCTTCGAGGGCTATACTATACGTTAAAACCGGAGGAAGGGCTCGGATGGAAAAGGTTGATTTTCCTGAGTGTTTGAAGTGCAAGGAAGGCGTTTTGATTCCGCTTTCCGACTATGGAAGAGACGGCGCAGCCATTCACTACAAAGCGTGGGTCTGCACGAATCCAAGTTGCGGGTATCATATAAGAATTGACAACGGCGAGTTGAGTATCGGCGAGGAACTCAAGCGATCGTTTAAGTAAGAGGTCCCGTCTTCGCCTTTGGTACGCGGTAAAGTAGTAGATCACGAGAAGAGGCCCCCTTTTGCGGAGCCTCTTCTTCTTATGGGGTCTATTGTTGGCCAACATCAGTGTAAGAAGTTGGGGGATCAAGGTAAGTGCCTTGGTCTTATCTTTTGCGCTGTGGCTTCACGCAGTTACAGAGAAGTACTACGATAAAGAAATTGCAGTGCGCCTCTGGATCGAAGTCCCGCCGCCGGGCGAAGGGGTGGATGGGGATATGGCGCTGGCCAGTGAAGTGCCCTCCACGGTTCGCGTCTTGGTCACTGGCGGGGGCAAGGATCTGCTGTTTAACTTGGACGACGATTCCTTTGTCCTGAAGTTACGAGCCGAAGGCAAGAATCGAATCCACCGCTTGACTCCTTCCCAGATCACCAAGCGGGTGGCCGACTTGGATGTCGAAGTCAAGGAAATTCTCGAACCAAAAGAAATTGCAATAGCCTTAGCACCGAGGATAGAACGGGACGTGCCCGTGCGGGTGCAAGCGAGGCTAGAAGTGGCTGCTGCCCACGTACAGGTGACGCCGGTGCTAGCCGATCCCGCGTTTGTCCGGGTGATCGGCCCGCAGCAGCAGGTCGCAGCACTGCGTTATGTGGATACGGATTCGCTGGTTTTGCAGGATGTCCGAGAAGATGTGGATGTGAAGTGGTCTTTGCGACATCCCGAGCACACGCAATTCTCGTTGGTACCCGAGGCGGTACGCGTACGCGCCACCGTGCAGATGTTAGCCGAGGACGATTTAATCGGAGTGCCGATTAACGTGCGTCATGCCGGCGGGATGCGCCTGCGTCCCGAGCCGGCCACCGCCCAAGTCAAGGTGCGCGGTGGAGTTGGCGTGATCACCCAGCTCGACCCAGCCCACGACATAGAGCTATACGTAGATTACGCCGAATATCAGGGGAATGCGCTGCCAGTGCACAGCTCGGAAACATCGCTTTTTGAGGTGCGCGAGATCGCGCCGGCATACGTCGATTTGGTGAGCTACTAGCGTGTTGGTACTGGGGCTGGAGACCTCCTGTGATGAGACGGCCGCGGCCGTAGTTGATGAGTCGTACGCCGTGCATTCCAATATCATCTTCTCGCAGCAAGATCACGCGCCATATGGGGGCGTGGTGCCCGAGTTGGCTTCGCGCGCCCATATGTGTGCTTTGGTGCCGGTCGTGCGACAGGCCCTAGCGGCTGCAGGAGTTGGGTGGGAAGAAGTGGATGGAGTGGCAGTGACGCGAGGGCCTGGCTTAGTCGGGTCGTTGATCGTGGGGCTGTCACTAGCCAAGGGGTTGGCGTTAGCGTGCAACAAGCCGCTAGTAGGCGTCCACCACTTGGAAGCCCACGTGTTTTCCAACTTGGTCGCCGCGCAGGTCGAGGCTCCTTTCCTGACGCTGCTGGTGTCGGGCGGACACACTGAGTTGATCTTGGTGCGCGAACTCGGCTCATACGAGGTGCTGGGCCGTACGCGCGACGACGCGGCTGGCGAGGCATTTGACAAGGTCGCTAAGCTGCTGGGCCTGCTGCCCGGAGAAGGGGTGGTGGCCGGTGGTAGGCTCATCGCCGAATTGGCCGAGGCTGGCGATTCCAAGGCTATTGATTTCCCCCGTGCGCTCGTGGACGAGATGGACTTCAGCTTCAGTGGCCTCAAAACCTCGGTGTTACACTACGTCCGCTCTCTTACCCCGCAAGCGCGTACGCAGCAGCTCGCCCATATTGCCGCTAGCTTCCAAGAAGCCGTAGTGGATGCCTTGGTCGCCAAGACCCTGTTGGCCTTGGAGCGAGCAGACGTGGCGGCCGTATGCCTTGCGGGCGGCGTTGCCGCCAACCAGCGGCTGCGCCAGCGGCTGCGCGTCGCGGTTGAGCACCGCGGCCTAGCCTTCCATTGTCCGGCGTACGATTTGTGTACAGATAACGCTGCTATGGTGGGGGCTGTTGGAGCTTTCTACCTTAGTCGCGGCGTCTGCGACAGTCTCAATGTGGACGCCGCTCCCCGTTTGGGCTGGCGTGTCTGAGTGGTCGGATAGCCATCTACAGTTGGCGGGACCGCACGTATTCCTCGTCCTGCTGCCCTTCCTACTCGCATTCGTTTATTGGGTGTATCAGCGGACGTATCCGCAGGTTGATCCCAAGCGTCGCATGGTGCTCGTGGTGTTGCGCTCCGCGTCCGTGGCTTTGCTAACTATGGTGTTGTGCGAGCCGGTTTTGACGTGGTGGCACCAGCAGGTCATCCGGCCGCTGGTGTTGGTGTTGGTCGATACCAGCCCGAGCATGGGGGTAGCCGACGGGCCTGATACGCGACTACAACAAGTGGCGGCCGTGCTGGACGACGAGGGGTGGGCGGTGCGCTTGGAACAGGCCGAAGTCCGCGCTTGGGGATTTGCCGAATCCGCGTATCCGTTCGCGCTTGATACGGTTGCGACCGCAGTTACTCGCGGTCAGGCGACCAATATAGGCCGCGCCCTCGTCACTAGCTTGGAGGCGGTCACCGAGCGGGAGCGCGTACGAGGCGTGGTCCTATTCTCCGACGGAGGCCACAATTTGGGCCGCGACCCGGTACAACTGGGCGCGGAATTGGGTGTGCCCGTGTACGCGCTTGGCGTAGGGGGCACGGAGGTCCCGGTTGATATCCAGCTAGTGGACGTGCGCACGGCCGAAACTGGATACGTCGGTCAGAGCCAGCCAGTTGACGCCGAGGTGCGGAGTTGGGGATACGAGGGACAGCGCGTGGAAGTCCGGCTCTACGAGGGCGAGCGATTGCTTCAGAGACAATCGCTGCTGTTGGCCGGCGATGGACAGGTGCAGCGCGTTTCCTTTGCAGTGACGCCCCAGCAGGCTGGGCCGCGCATTTTTCGCGTGGCCATTGCGCCCGTGGCCGGGGAATTTGCGACCGCAGACAACGAGGCCCTCGCGTTTACTCACATTCTCGCCGGGCGTACGCGGGTGCTGTTGCTAGCCGGAGGTCCTAGCGAGGACTTGGCCTTTTTGCACCGCAGTTTAAGCGCAGATTCAAGTTGGGTAGTAGAGGCCATGACTCAGCGGGACCCGGGCGCGTTCTACGGCGGCGCGTGGAGTCCGGCTGTTTTGCAGGGCCGGGATGTGGTGCTGCTGGTGAATCCGGGCGCGTGGCTGCTCAAAGGCCCACCCGCTGCTGCGTTGGTACAGCACGTGTACGCCGGCGCCGGTTTGCTCGTCGTCGGAGGTCCCAAGATGGCGCGGGCTTGGCGTGCCGACTCGCCGTTGGCTGCGCTCATGCCGCTTCAGGTGGCTGGCCCTATGCCCTTTGTGCCGGGCGAGGTCTTGTTGCGGCTCAGCGCGGGCGGGCGGCACCATCCGGTCGTGCGCCCGCCCGCAGGGGCGGATGACCCGTGGCTGCGGTTGCCGCCACTGCCAGGCTACTTTCGCACGGCGCAGCAGCGGCCGGGAACCACCGTGCTGGTCGAGAGCGCCGCCGGCGAGCCTGTGATAGTTGCGGGTGTTTATGGCGCTGGCAAGGTACTCGCGGCCCTATCCGCGTCTTTTTGGCGGCTTGATCTGATGAGCAGCGGCGTCAATGGCCAGCCGCAGACCATTCGTGCGTTCTGGCGTGACGCTGCCAAGTGGCTCGCGCTTGACGCTCCGGGCGGGCGGGTCCGTGCCTCGACGGAGCGACCTGTGTACCGGGCGGGCGAGGAAGTGATTTTCGCGGTACAGGTTTTCGACGAGCTGCTGAAGCCACAACCGGGAGCGACGGTACAGGTCGCGCTAGCCGGGCGGGAAGCGTTCGATTTGCAATCACAAGGAGCTGGACACTACCGAGGCGTCGCTAGTGGGCTGGCGCCCGGCACGTATGAATACGAAGTCCGGGCCGCAGTGGACCAAGCCGCGGTAGGTGCGGCTACGGGTCGCTTTGTCGTCGAAGAGTACAGCGTTGAGCTTGGGGATTTGCGCGCCGACCCATTGCTCTTGGGCGAGTTGGCCCGCGCCAGCGGTGGTCGCGCCTATTCGCTTGCGGACTGGGAGGACATGCTGGAACAGCTTGCGCCGCGCAAGCATTGGGTCGAAAAGGCCGAGGTTTTGCCGCTGTGGGGGCCGCTGTGGCCCGCGCTTTTGGCTACGGCCCTGTTGGCTGTTGAGTGGTTTGGACGGAAGCGCAGCGGCATGATCTGACGCGCCGCAAGATGCAAAAAGCCGCGTTTTTGCTTATTTTTCGTTAATCCCCTTGCCAATCTGATTGCTTTCCAGCCTAGGTACTAGCGGAGTCTGCGGCTCTATGTTCGAGTTTTTACATACGTCCGAAGGCGATAAGAGACCCCAAGCACTAGGGGTCCTCCTCCTTGGCCTCGGCGCGTTTTTGCTTGTCTGCTTGATATCCTATGAGGAGCTAGATCCTCCTAATTCGAGCCGCTCGGTGGCGGAGAGTTTGAATTGGGGGGGGCGGATTGGTGCGTATGCGTCGTATGGGGCCTTTGTGGGCATGGGATGGGCTGCGTATGTCTGGCCTGTGCTTTTGTTGCTGTGGGGTTGGAATAGGGTGCGGTGCCAGCCGGTGGCTCTTGCGGTGCAGCGCAGTGTGGGCCTTTTACTCATGGCTGTCTTTATTAGCGTCGCTACCGGTCTGCCCGACTATTCGCCGCACACGGCCTTTGAGCTGGGCGGTGTGCTGGGAACTCAGATCAGTTTGGATATCCTCATACCGTACCTAGGGAGGCTAGGGTCGGCGGTTTTGCTGGGTGCGCTTTTTGTGGTTGCGGTGATTTTGACCCCCGGTCTGAACTGGCGATTGTTGGCGTGGCTGGGCGATGGTTTGGCGATGGTTTGGCGGCTGCTCGGGCGGCTGCGGAAACTGCTCCCGGCTATACACAAGAGCAAAGCCGCAAAACGGGAACGGGACGAAACCGCTATGGCGCGAGAAATGAGACCTGAGATCAGTGCGGTGCCTCGGGTCGAGGATGCAGCCCCTTGGAAGCCAATGGTTGAACAGGTTGACGCAGCGGAGCCTCGGGTGCAGGAACCAGTGCGCGTTGAGCGACGGGTGCGCCAAAAGAAAAAGGAACCGGCGGTTGCAGCCGCAGCTATACCAGAGCCAGCCCGCAAGCCAGCCGGGGGTCGTTACGAAATCCCGAGTTCTGCGTTGTTAGACGAAATCCCGGCCAGCCGTAGCGGTGTATCCAAGGAGACCTTGCTGGAAAACGCCAAGCTGCTGGAGAGTGCGTTGGACAATTTCGACGTGGCCAGCAAGGTCGTAGAGGTAAGTCCCGGGCCGGTAGTGACCCGCTACGAGGTAGAGCCGGCCCTTGGCGTCAAGGTCAATCGCATTGCCGCGCTTTCGGACGATCTCGCGCGCGTGATGAGTGCCAAAGGCATTCGCATTCAAGCACCAGTGCCGGGCAAATCCGTGGTGGGGGTGGAGATTGCCAATCAGGAGCGGGAGACCGTTTACTTGCGCGAGATCATCGAAGACGAGGTGTTTGGCCGGTCGGATTCCAAGCTGGTCATGGCGCTGGGCAAGACTATTTCGGGCGAGCCGTGCGCCGCAGATCTGGCTAAAATGCCTCATCTATTGGTCGCCGGTGCCACCGGGGCTGGCAAGAGCGTGTGCCTGAACAGCCTAATTTGCAGTATCCTCCTCAAGGCCACGCCGGACGAAGTGCGCTTTATCATGGTGGATCCCAAGGTCGTCGAATTGACGATGTACAACGATATACCGCATTTGCTGGTGCCGGTTATCACCGAGCCGAAAAAGGCCGCCGAGGCCCTGAAGTGGGCGGTAGCCGAAATGGAAACTCGCTACCAGAAACTGGCCAAACTGGGGGTGCGCAATCTGTCCGACTACAACGCCAAGCTGGCGTGCGTCCAAGCCGAGGCCGCAGAAGACGGCGTTGAGCCTGAGAAGCCGCTGGCTTACATCGTGATAGTAATCGACGAATTTGCCGATTTGATGCTGACGGCTCCCGCTGAGGTGGAGACCTCACTGATGGGTTTGGCGCAGAAGTCGCGCGCTGTGGGCATTCACATCATTTTGGCGACCCAGCGGCCTTCGGTGAACGTGATTACCGGAGTAATCAAGGCCAACTTCCCGTCGCGCATTGCCTTCCAAGTGGCGTCAAAGACGGACTCGCGCACGATTCTCGATCTCAACGGGGCTGAGCGGCTGTTGGGGATGGGCGATATGCTCTTTTTGCCGAGCGGTCAAGGCGAGCCGCTCCGCGTCCACGGAGCCTTTATTTCCGGCGAGGAAACCGAGCGTTTGGTCGCGGCATTAAAAGAGAGCCAGTACGAGGCCGAGGAAGTTGCGGTGTTTTCCGAGCAGCCGGATATTAACGCGGTTGCCGATGTGCGCGACGACCTTTTCGACGATGCCGTGCGCTTAGTCTGCGAACACCAGCAGGCCTCCACCTCGTTTTTGCAGCGGCGCTTGAAAGTGGGTTATTCCCGCGCCGCGCGTTTGATGGACGAGTTGGAGGCCGCCGGTATCGTCGGGCCGATCGTTGGGGCAAAGCCGCGCGAGATTCTCCTCGAGCGCGCGGAAGAGGAGTACGCAAAAGAATGAGACTGTGGTTGTGGGCCGTTTCTTGTATGTGCTTGGCGGCGAGCACCGCTCTTGGACAGAGCGGCGAAGAAATCATCGCTAGGGTGCAAAAGCGCCTCGCTAGCTACAAGACGTTTTCAGCCCGTTTTGAAAAGCAATTCTACTGGGCCGTGCTGGACAAGTACTCCAGCCGCGAGGGGCGGCTCTATTTGCGCCGCCCGAACCGCTTCCGCATCGAGCTAGAAGGCGGCGATGTGGTGGTGGCTGATGGCCAGGCCGTCTGGTCGTATGTCGTGCAGAACGGCCAAGTGGTGATCAGCCCTTACGAAGCGGAAATAAAGACCCCGTGGGAAGTGTTTTTCGACTATACCGAGCGCTATGTGCCCATTGCGGTGGAGGAAAGTGCGTTGGGGGGCCGGCCCTGCTATTTGCTGATCGCGGCACCGGAAAACGAAGCGTCTGTGGTCGAACAGATGCGGATTTGGGTGGATCCTAGGGGGTGGATTCTGCTGCAAGTCGAGCAGCGCGAGGTCAATGGCAATCGCACTACGTACGTTCTTAGGGATCATCGCGCCAACAGGAAGATAGCCGACGAGGTCTTTTCTTTTGCGATACCAGAGGGGGTGGAGGTGCTGGACACTAGGGAACCTCCTGTTGAGTAAGAAAGTGTGGTGGTGCGCGGCTCTGCTGGTACACGCGGGGGCCTTGGCGGTTGCAGCGGATCAGAGTATCTGGATTTTGTTGCGCGACAAAACGGATGCCGAGGGACGGCGCATCGCTTGGGTGGATTTGGGGGCTGGTCATACGGACGCGGAGCTGGACCTGCCCATCAGCCCACGCTACATCGAGCGGCTGCGGGAGATGGGAGTGGCCGTGCGCTTTTCCTCGCGTTGGCTCAACGCGGTCAGTGCGCGGGTTTCGCCCGAGGTACAGCATCGAGTGCAGAAGGCGGACTTTGTCGTCGCAACCCGGCCCGTGCAGCGCTTGCAGCGGCCCAAGCCATCGCCGCCCGCGCTGTTTGTCAGTCCTAAGTTGCAGCAAAGCCATTATGGCCTCGCCTTTGAGCAACTAGCTCAAATCGCCGTTCCTCCTCTACACGACCGAGGTCTGACGGGTGCTGGGGTGCGCGTGGCCTTGCTCGACAACGGTTTCCACTACGTCGAACACGCGGCCTTCGCCTCCATTCGCGTGGTGGCCCAGCGCGACTTTGTCAATAGCGACGAGATTGTCAGCGATGAAGCCAACCAACCCATCACGGGCGACGAAATGAGCGGTAGCCAAAATTTGCACGGTGCGCAAGTACTTTCTCTGTTGGCAGGCTATCAGCCCGGTCACTTTGTCGGCGTGGCACCCGACGCTGAGTACATCTTGGCCAAGACCGAACTAGACGACAACTTGCCCGAAATGCCCTCGGAGGAGGATCGCTGGGTCGCCGGTTTGGAATGGGCCGACAGCTTGGGAGCGCAGGTGGTCAACAGTTCATTGGGCTACAATCGCTGGGACGACGGCACGGGTTACTCGCCAGCGGATCTGGACGGACAAACCGCGCTGACGAGCGTGGCGGCGGAGCTGGCGGTGCGGCGCGGCATCGTGGTGGTCGTGGGCGCAGGCAATGAGGCCAACGTGGATTGGCACTACATAACGATGCCAGCGGACGCCGCCGGCGCGATTGCGGTGGGCGCGGTAGATGTGCCCGGCAGTGCGGCGCATGCACCGCAGATTGCCTCCTTTAGCTCGCGGGGACCGACGGCTGATGGCCGGATCAAGCCGGATGTAGTCGCGCCCGGCAGCGGCGTGGTGGTCGCGGATCTGCGGGGCGGTGGCTATGTGCGCCGGGGCGGCACTTCCTTTGCTACGCCCTTGGTGAGCGGGGTTTGCGCCTTATTGTTGCAAAAAAATCCCGAATGGGGACCGGACCAAGTGATGGCGGCTTTGCGCTCGACCGCGTTGGACTTGGGAACCGCTGGTCCCGACACGGTGTATGGCTGGGGGCAGATAAACGCGTGGGCGGCCAGTGGCCTCGACGAGGTGCCGCCGGAGGCGGACCGCCTGTTGGCGCCTTTTCCCAATCCAGCCCGGGACGGGGTGGTGCATTTTCCAGTGCAGCTAGCCGAGCGCGGCTTTGTCGAGTTGAGCGTTTTTGACCTAGCGGGCCGATTGGTGTTCACCGAGCGTTGGTACCTGTGGCCGGGCAGGCACGACGGGCCGGGCCGCGCCCCGCGTTGGATGCCAGGCCGGGCCATGGCCAACGGGATGTACTTCTATCAACTGCGGCTGCCCAGCCGCAGTCGCTTGGGCAAAATCGCCCTTGTGCGCTAGGTGCTTTGGGGAAACGCCATGGTGCTCCCGGCAAAAGAGCGCAAGAAGCAGTTTAACAAACGCCTGCGGATGCTCAACCGCGTCGTCTTGGGTGGCGTGAGCCTCTTTGTGCCCATCTACATTGGGGTGAGCTTGACGGGCGGATCGGCGGATAAACTGGAGAACCTGACCAATCTGTTCGCCAACATCAACAATCAGGTTGCCCTGACGGTGCCCGCGGACGGGGTGCGCTACATGCACTTTTTTCACGGTCCGCCTGACGAGGGCCATAAGTTCGTGCTCGTTGATGTGCGTTTGCAGGTGAATTTGCAGCTTGCGTGGGCGATTGTGCCGCGCTGTTTTCAGCTCGTTGACGGCCAAGGGCGGCGGTACTACCCGCTGTCGCGCTCGCCGTTTTTTATTGCGCACACCGACCAGCTAAAGGGGACCAAGGGCAAGGTGTACGAGGGGCAGCTACTTTTTGAAATACCCGCTGAACGCAAGCACGAAAGTCTCCTTTTTGATCGCTACTACGAAACCGAGGAAGATGACAATGGCCACGATTGAGGAACAGTTGACAAGTGGACGGCAGCAGCTAGAGCGGCTGCGGGGGTATCTTTGACATAAGCGGTAAGAAGGAAGAGTTGGCCGCGCTAGAGAAGCGCATGGTGGCCGCGGACTTTTGGAACGATAGGCGACAGGCCGAATCCGTCGGCAAGACAGTGCGCATCCTCAAGGACACCATCGCGGATTGGGAGACCTTGGACGCGCAGTTGGAGGACTTGGGTCAGCTGCGGCAGATGGCGGCCGAAGAGGACGATGCAGAAGCGCTGACCGAGGTCGAAGCCGAGGTCGAACGCGCCATGCAGGACATCGGCGAATTGGAATTCCGCACGATGCTCAACGATGAGGCCGACTCCAAGAACGCGATTCTCGTCATTCACTCGGGCGCGGGCGGCACGGACGCGGCCGAATGGGCGTCGATGTTGATGCGCTTGTACACGCGCTGGACCGAGCGTCATGGCATGGAATGTACAGTCGTGGATCTGCAGCCGGCCGAGGAAGCCGGCATCAAAGGCGCAACCATTGAGATTAGAGGGGATTATGCGTATGGCCACCTCAAAGCCGAGGCGGGCGTCCATCGCCTAGTGCGGCTCTCGCCGTTTGATACGAATCGTCGCCGGCACACTTCGTTTGCTTCGGTATTTGTCTATCCAGAGGTCGAAGACGATATCGAGGTGGATATCAACGACGAGGACGTGAAGGTCGAAACCTACCGCTCCGGGGGCGCGGGCGGTCAACACGTGAACAAGACCGCCTCGGCCGTGCGGCTCACGCATCTGCCCACCGGCCTTGTCGTCCAATGCCAAAACGAGCGCTCGCAGTTCAAGAACAAGGCCACTGCGTTTAAGGTGCTGAAGGCGCGTCTGTACCAGCGCCTCAGGGATGAACAGAAGCAGAAGCAGCTTGCGGTGGAGAGCACCAAGAAGAGCATTGACTTCGGGTCGCAGATCCGCTCCTATGTGTTTCATCCATACACCGTAGTCAAAGATCACCGCACCGCTTGCGAAACGGCCAATGTCCAAGCGGTAATGGACGGCGACATCGACCGATTTATCCGGGCCTATTTGACCGAGGGACCAACGTGAGCATTGCTTTGTTTGTCGCTGGCCGCTACCTGCGTTCCAAGCAGCGCGAGGGCTTCTTCTCGGTCATCGCCTATGTGGCCGTCGGTGGGGTGATCTTGGGGGTTGCGGCTTTGGTGATCATTCTCTCGGTGACCAATGGTTTTGCCGGCGAAGTCAAAAACCGACTGATCGGCATGAACGCCCACGTGAACATTCGCCGCTTTGACGGCGGCCCCATCGCGGATTGGGATGCGCTGTTGCAGCAGGTGAACGGCGCGGCCGGGGTCGTGGGCACGGCCGGGGTCGTGGATTTCAAGGTCATTATTGCTTCGCAGCTCGATTTGGGCCGGGTCGATGGCATTCCCGTGTGGGGCGTTGATCCGGGGACCTTTCCAGCGGTTTCCGACCTGACCGAACACCTGAGCTACGCCAATCCAGCAGGTCAACTGCGCCTCGGCTTGCTCGCCGAGCTAAATAAGCGGGGGATTGTCCTCGGCGAGTACTTGGCGCGGCGTTTGCACGTGGGGCCGGGTTCTGAAGTGTTGCTGATGACGGTGCAGAATCTCGATGTGGAGGCAGCCGTGATGGACGGCTTCTCACCGCGTCCGTGGTCCTTTTTTGTGACCGATCACTTTGAAAGCGGCATGTACCAGTACGATGACAACTATGCTTTTATTCACCTAGAGGACGCCCAGCGCATGCTCGAATTGGGCGATGCGATTACTGATATCCACATCCACGTCGCAGACATCTACCAAGCACCTGAGATCCGCGACCGCCTAGCCGAGGAGTTGGGTTATCCCTATCAAGTGCGCGATTGGACCCAGCTTTTTCCCGAGTTCTTCCGCTGGATCGAGTTGGAAAAATGGGCAATCTTCCTCGCGCTGAGCCTCATCGTGCTGGTCGCTGCTTTTAACATCATGTCGATTCTAGTTATGTCGGTGCTGGTCAAGACGCCCGAGATCGGCATCTTGCGGACGATTGGTTGCACCGTGGGCGAGATTTACCGCATCTTCATCTATCAGGGCTTGGTCATTGGTGGCATTGGCACCTTCTTGGGCTGCTTGATCGGTTTTGCGCTCTGTTCAGCCCAACAGCGCTTTGCGCTGATTTCCATTCCCGGGGACATGTATTTTATCAGTTCGTTGCCCGTGGATATGGATGTCGTGGACTTTGCACTGGTAGCGGCGATTAGCATGGTTATCTGCTTGGCGACGTCGATTTATCCGGCGCGCAAGGCCGCGGGGTTGATGCCCGTAGAAGCCATTCGGTATATAATGTAAAATGGTGAAACAGGCCGACATCATCCTCGAAGCGCGCGGTTTGTGCAAGGTGTTCGACACCGGCGGCACGGGCTTGGAAGTACTCAAAGGCGTGGACTTAGCCGTGCGACCGGGTGAGTTGGTGGCGGTGATGGGTGAATCCGGTGTTGGCAAAAGCACCTTGCTGCACCTGTTGGGTACGCTCGACCTGCCGACGGCTGGCCAATTGCGGATTGCCGGTATTGACGTGCTCAACCTCGAAGATCAGGCGCTGTCGCGCTTCCGCAATCGGCACCTTGGTTTCGTATTCCAATTTCACTATCTGCTGCCGGAATTTACCGCGCTGGAAAACGTCTTGCTGCCGGCGCGGGTCGCTGGCGTCGAGCGCCGCAAGGAGGCCCTTGATTTGATGAATTCCGTCGGACTAGCGGACCGCTTGCACCACCGGCCTGGGGCCCTGTCGGGCGGCGAATGCCAGCGGGTGGCCATGGTGCGCGCGCTGGTCAACGAGCCGTTGATCGTGCTGGCCGATGAGCCATCGGGCAATCTCGACGAGACGGCCAGCGAGTCGCTGCATCAACTGCTCGCCGGGTTGGCCCGAGAGCGCGGACAGGCTTTTGTGGTGATGACTCACGACCGCAAATTGGCCCAGAGCATGGATCGCCGGGGGCGCATAGAAGCAGGTGTGTTGCACATGGAAGACGATGCGACATGAAAAAGTGCGGAGTATGCAATAAGCGCGAGGCCGCAGTGTCCTATAACCATATTGTCGACGACGTAAAACAGACGCTCTTGCTCTGCCATCAGTGCGCTAACGAAAAAAACATCAAGATGCTGGGCGTCCCGACTACACAGGCCAAAGAGGTACCCGTGCTGGTGAAGGAAATCAAGATAGAGTTGGTCAAGGTGGCCGGAGCCGAAGGCGACGGGGAGGTGTGCTGTGCGACTTGCGCGATGAGCTACGAGGAGTTTAAGAAGATAGGTCGCCTCGGTTGTCCTCATTGTTACGATGCCTTCGCCTCACAGCTAGAGCACCTGCTCAAACGCATCCACGGCGACGATCGGCATCGGGGCAAAGGGCGGCTGGAAGCGGCGCAAAGTTCTGGCGCGGCCGACGAGTTGGAGCGATTGCGCGAAGCGCTGTCCCAAGCGGTAGCGGAAGAGGCATTTGAAGAGGCTGCTCAGCTCAGAGACCGCATCCGCGTCCTCGAAGGAAAACAGCCGTGAACATTGAGGATCTCGTTTACAATGCGGCTAGCTGGCTTAGCGGAGAAGGGGATGCCGACGGCATGGTCGTTAGTTGTCGCGCCCGCTTGGCTCGCAATCTTGCCGGGTGGGCTTTTGCGCCGAAAACCACACTTGAAGATCAAGAAAAGATCATCGAACAGGTCCTGAGTGCCGCCCAAAAGTGTCGCCCTATGTGCGATGCGGCCTTTTTCCATATGAACGCCCTACAGGCCAACCAGCGTCAGTTGCTGGTGGAACGCCACCTGATTAGTCCGGCTCTGGCCAAAAGCAAGGGCCAGCGCGGTGTGCTTTTCAATGCGGATGAGTCGCTTAGCGCGATGATTAATGAGGAGGATCACCTCCGCTTGCAGGCCATCCTCCCGGGTTTGCAAACGCACGCGGCGTGGCAGCGAGTTGATGCGCTCGACGATGCGCTCATGAGCGAGTTGGACTGGGCGCAATCGGAGCGCTGGGGCTTCTTGACGGCCTGCCCGACCAACACCGGGACGGGTTTGCGGATATCAGTGCTCATCCACCTGCCGGCCTTAGTTCTGACCGAGGATATGGAACGAGTGATGCGCGGGTTGGCCCGCATGGCTTTTGCGGTGCGCGGGTTCTACGGAGAAGGTACCAATGCGGTCGGCAACCTGTTTCAGATATCCAACCAAGCCACTTTGGGCGTAACCGAAGGAGAGACCGTCGAGAAACTCTCGGAGATAACCCAACAGATCATGGGCCATGAAAAAGAGGCGCAGGCCACCCTGTTGGCAGACGCATCGGCCCAAGTGGAGGACAAGGTTTGGCGGGCGTATGGGATTTTGCAACACGCACGGGTGTTGAGTGGGCAGGAGTTTATGAATTTGTTGTCGGCAGTTCGTTTAGGGTGTAGTTTGGGGATCATCGACGGCTTTCCCCTCGGCTTTATCAATCAGTTAATGATCGTTACTCAGCCCTCGCATTTGCAGGCCGAAGCTAGAGCGGAGCTCTCGTCGGCAGCCCGCGATGTGCGCCGCGCCGAACTAGTGAGACGGCGCTGGGCCGAACAGAGGGGATTATCTTGACAACATTGACAATAATCGGCCCATTTGGTAGGTTCAAAATTGAGTTTTATCCAGCAAAGTTTGCCAGACTCGATATTCAATTTGCGCTCTCCGAATTGTCGAGAATCAAGCTTCCTTATTATATAGCCATAGGCAGATTGTGGAGGACAATTAGATGGACAACATGTTCACCGAAAACGTAAAACAGGTAATGAAGCTAGCGCGCGAAGAGTCGGCGCGCTTAGGTCACAACTACATCGGCACCGAGCATTTGCTGTTGGGCCTTATCAAGGACGGCAAGGGCAAGGCCGTGGCTGTGCTGACGAATCTGGGGTTGAGCTTGGAGACGGTCAAGCAGTCAGTAGAAGACTACGTGACGACTTCGGGCGGCACCATGACCATCGGCGAGGTGCCCTATACTCCCCGCGCTAAACAGATCCTCGAAGTAGCGGCTAACGAGGCCAAGGAGATGAAGACGCAGTTCATTGACGTCGAACATCTGCTCTTGGCTCTACTCAAGGACAAGGATGGGGTTGCCGCGCAGATTTTGGCGGCCTTTGGGGTTGATTACAAAACGGCCCTAGAAGAGACCTTGGCCGTGCTCGAAGGCAAGACCACCGGGCGCAAGGAAAAGGGCAAGAAGAGCAAGACGCCCTTCCTCGACCACTTTGGTCGCGACCTGACTCAGTTGGCCCGCGAGGGCAAGCTAGACCCAGTGATTGGTCGCCAGAAGGAGATCGAGCGCGTCACGCAGGTACTCAGCCGCCGCAAGAAGAACAATCCCATCCTCATCGGCGACCCAGGCGTCGGCAAGACGGCTATTGTCGAAGGGCTGGCCCAACGCATCATTGAAAAACGCGTACCGCAGATCCTGCTAGACAAGCGCTTGGTCACTCTCGACATGGGCGGGGTGGTCGCCGGCACCAAATATCGGGGCCAGTTTGAAGAGCGCATCAAGGCGGTGATGAACGAACTGCAGCAAAACTCCGAAGTCGTCATTTTCATCGACGAGTTACACACCATTGTCGGGGCCGGTAGTGCCGAGGGCACATTGGATGCTTCTAATATGTTCAAGCCCGCTTTGTCCCGCGGCGAATTGCAGTGCATCGGGGCGACCACGCTCGACGAGTACCGCAAACACATTGAAAAGGATGGGGCCCTTGAGCGGCGTTTTCAGAGCGTCATGGTCGATCCACCCTCGGTCGAAGACACCATTGAGATCGTCAAGGCACTGCGCGCCAACTACGAGAGCCACCATCACGTGGAGTTTGCCGACGATGTTGTTGCCTATGCGGTGCGCCAGTCTGATCGCTATATAAGCGACCGCTACTTGCCCGACAAGGCCATTGATGTGATTGACGAGACGGGCTCGCGTGTGCATCTGGCGCGGCTCAGTCCGCCGGAAGAGGTCGGCCGCATCGAGGCTGAGATACAGGAAATCAATCGCCAAAAAAACGAAGCGTCCGAGCGCCAAGACTTCGAGGACGCTGCCGTGCTGCGCGACAAGGCGCTCCATCTGAATGAACAGCTTCAAAACAAACGCCAAGCGTGGGAGGAAGCGGTCCGCGACGAAGTGGTTGAAGTGACCACAGACGACATCGCCGAGGTCATCGCCAGTATGACCGGCATCCCGATCTCGCGGCTGGCTAAGACCGAGACCGAGCGCCTGCTGGCCATGGAAGACGAACTCACAAAGAACATCGTCGGTCAGCAACAGGCGGTCTCTGCGGTTGCGCGGGCCATTCGCCGCAGCCGGGCGGGCCTCCAGGATCCCAAGCGGCCTATCGGCTCGTTCATCTTTCTCGGCCCAACGGGCGTGGGCAAGACCGAGTTGGCTAAGCGGCTAGCCGAATTCCTCTTCGACGATGCCGATGCGTTGATTTCGGTCGATATGTCTGAGTACATGGAGAAGTTCGCAGTGTCGGGCCTGATTGGTGCGCCTCCGGGCTACGTTGGTTTTGACGAGGGGGGGCAGCTTACCGAGCGGGTTCGTCGGCGTCCGTATTCAGTGGTTCTGCTAGACGAGGTCGAGAAAGCCCATCCCGATGTTTTCAACATCCTGTTGCAGATTCTCGACGAGGGACGGCTTACCGACAGCGCGGGCCGCAAAGTAGATTTTCGCAACACCGTGCTAATTATGACCTCTAACGTGGGCAGTCGGGATGTGGGCACGGGTGGTGTGTTGGGTTTCCAAAAGTCCGATTCTGACTCGATGTACGCGCTGATGGAGGGCAAAATCAACGACGCCTTGAAAAAGACCTTCAATCCCGAATTCCTCAATCGCGTTGACGACATCATCACTTTCCACGCGCTCGACAAAGATCACATCACCGCGATAATAGATATTCGCTTAGGTGAATTCAAAGAGCGTTTAGCATTGCAGGATATCCAAGTGCGAGTTACGCCTGGAGCGAAAACCTTGCTTGCTGACAAGGGTTTTGACCAGGCGTATGGTGCGCGCTATTTGGAGCGGTCCATCCAGAAGATGCTCGAAGATCCGTTGGCCGAGGAGATTCTCCAAGGTCGCTTTGGCGAAGGCAGTCGCATCCGCGTCACCAAAAGGGGTGAGGAACTAGTCTTTGACGAGGAGCGTCGAGGGGGGGCGAGCCAAGGGGTGAAGAAAAAACGCGAGACCGCGAGTTGACATGAAGCAGAATTTCCGCACCATACTTTTTGCTATCGTCGCTGTGGGGTTGCTGGGTAGCGCAGTCGAGGCTCAAAAGGTTGTCTCGATCGAGGTGCAGGGCAAACTGCGCAAGGTGGCCAAGTCGCTGATCCTGACCACGGTGGGCTTGGAACCTGGAGTTGAGTTATCGCAAGAGAATGTGCAGCAGGCAGTGCGCGATCTACAAGGACTCAACGTCTTTGAGGATATTCAGATATGGGGCGACCCCGTTCCCGAAGGAATCAACCTGATCATCATGGTTGAAGAATATCCGGCCTTAGAGGGTTTGCAGTTCAAGGGACAGAAAAACGTCAAGGAGAAAGACCTCAAGGAAGCGCTGAGCTTGGTCACCGGTCAGGTTATTGCGCCGAAAGACGTGGTGCGGGGCGAGCAAAAAATTCTCGATCTCTATCGCGAGAAGGGCTATCTGCGCGCCGAGGTCAAAGGCCAGACTTTTGCCGGTGCGGAAGAGGGTGAGGTATTCCTCCAATACGACATCAACGAGGGAGCCAAGGTACAGATCAAGCAGATCCGCTTGATCCAACATCGCGCCGACGGCACAGTGATTGACAGTCGAGAGTTGCCAGCACGCAGTCCTCGGCGACCGCAAAAATGGGATGGCCAAGGTCCGGAGCCGCGCCGATTGGCGTCGTTGATGGCGACCGAGGAGAAGCGCTGGTGGCGCAAAGGCGAGTTCAACGGCGATACGTACGAGGAAGATAAGCAGAAATTGCTGGCGTACTATCGCAGCTTGGGTTTTCAACAGGCAGCCATAGTGCGCGACAGCGTCTATTACGACTCGACTCGACGGCACTTGTTCATCGACGTGGAAATCGACGAGGGGCTACAATACCGGTTGGGCGAGGTCGCTTGGGAAGGCAACGAGTTGTTTGGCTCCGACGAGTTGGTGGAGAAGCTGGAGTTACAGGCGGGGATGGTATATGGGCGCTCGGGGCCAGAGCTCGCCGATTTGGCGCGCTTTGTCTATTACGAGAAGGGCTACTTGGACACGCGCGTAGTGCCGCAGGAGACGATTCGCAACGACTCGATTGACGTGTCGTTCCAGGTGTTTGAAGGGCAGCCGTGGACGATTCGCAAGGTCGAGATCGCCGGCAATACCAAGACGCGGGAAAAGGTGATCCGGCGCGAGATCGAATTGCGTCCGGGCGATATTTATCAGCAAAATCTCGTTCAAGAAAGTCAGCGGCGCATCATGCTGTTGAACTTCTTCAAAGATGTGCAAATTCAGCCCCAATACAGTACTGGCGAGGGCGAGCGGCTGGTGGATATGGTGTTTCATGTCGATGAGCGGCAGACTGGGCAAGCGTCTATGGGGGCCGGGTATTCGGACCGCGACAAGATGGTGGGCCAAATCGGCTTGCAAATTCCCAACTTCCGTGGCATGGGCCAGAGCCTGGACTTTAACTGGGAGTTCGGCACCCGGCGCGAGCAGTTCCTCGTCGGTTTTACCGAGCCGTGGCTCTTTGACACCCCGACCAGTTTGTCGGCGCGCGCTTATACGCAAAACCTCCATTACTATGACTACCGATCAGGCAGGTACGATTCGATTCTCTGGAAATCCCAGCGCAAGTCGATCAATCTGCGGGTGGGTCGGCGGTTGAAGAAGCCAGCCAACTCCAGCCTTTCGCTTGGCTATCGCCTTTATAGCCAAGGCTATTCCGACTTCAGCGATAGCTTTACGGGGGCTGAAAACGATCCCCGCTATCAAGATCGGCTTACGAGCCGCTTTGAGTTGATCTATACGCGCGATACGCGCGACCGGGCCGAGTTTCCGACCAAGGGGACGGTTTTTAGCTACACTCCATCGGTCGCGACTTCGATCGTGGCTGGCGATGTGGACTTCCACAACCACGAAGTGAACTTCAACTATTACCGACCGAGTTGGTGGAAGTTCGTCTGGAGTTTGGAGACCAAAGTCGCGGTTATAGATGGTTTTTCCGACGAGGACGATGGCCTCATTTCGTACTATGATCTGTTTACTCCAGGCGGCATTGATTACTGGGACGGACAGGTCCGGGGCTATCCAGATTACTCTTTGGGGCCGAGAGACAAAGCCAGCGGGATTCCCCTCGGCGGTCGCTCGATGATGGTGTTGAACCTAGAATACCGCTTTCCGATAGCCGAGCAGCAAGTGTACGGCATCCTCTTCGCAGACGCAGGCAACGCTTGGGCGACGATTCCCGACCTTAATCCTTTGGATCTCAAGCGTTCGCTAGGCTTTGGCTTTCGCGTCCAGACGCCGATGTTGGGGATGATCGGCTTCGACTTCGGCTATGGTTTTGACCGCAAGGATATCGATGGTACGCCGGCTGGCTGGAAGACCCACTTCCAGTTCGGCCCGCAGTTTTACTAGGCTCTGATCTCAGGGGCACAAGACGAAGCCCAAGATGTCGTCTGACATCTTGGGCCTTATTATGTCCGCTGTTTCACAAAATTCTGCCAGGTCGTATCTTATATAATTTACTTGGAGCGAAAGAAATAGCGGATTGTACAAAAACGGACCGACGCAGGATTTTCCATGGCCAAACAGTTGAGCTGCATATTTGTCTTGATCGTTCTGGTTTCGCTTACCGGATGTGTCCCTGGCGATGGGAAACACACTGGAGCAAATCCCGCCGGGTTTTTCTGGGGAATCTGGCACGGTTGGGTCGCTCCCATATCGCTCATATGGGGCTTGTTTAACTCGGACATCCGCCTCTATGAACCGCACAACACGGGCTGGTGGTACGATGTTGGGTTTTACGTTGCCGTTATCAGCGGCTTTGGGGGTCTCTCGTTGAGGCGGCGCAAGAGCAAATAGCCTAATCCTTGCTCCAACGCTGCAGCGAAAATAGCGCAGTTGAATTAAAAGATGAACGCAACTTCAATCCCATTGATTCTCGTCCATAAAGAGGAGTACGTATGAAACGCGCCCTATTGTCCGCCCTCGTCGTGGCTTGTTGCGCCACAGGTGCCTTGGCTCAGTTGAAATTAGGCTACATTGATTCGGAAGTGCTGAAAGAGCGCCTGCCTGAATTCCGGGATGCGCAGCGCACGTTGGACCAGCTACGTCAGGACTACGAGAACCAAGCTAAGGATCGCGAGGCCAAACTGCTTAAACTGCAAGAGGATTTTCGGCGGCAGGAGTTGCTGTTGAGCGAGGCGAAAAAGGCGGAACTGCAAGCTGAGTTCGAGACCAAAATGCAGCAACTCCAGCAATTTACCCAAGAGAAGTTCGGCCCCGAAGGCGAACTGATGCGCAAGAACATTGAGCTTTCCGAGCCGATTTTCAAAAAAATTAACGATGCCATTCAGGGCATGGCCGAGGAAAAGGGCTACGATTTTATTTTTGATGCCGCTGCGCCTTCGAGTGGGCTGGTTTTTGCCAAAGAAGAATACGATCTAACTGAGCAGTTACTGGAACTGATGGAGAAGGAAAAAGAAGAGGAACAGGAGTGAATTTAACGGAGATTCTCGACCTATTGCCGCACCGCTATCCGCTGCTGCTCATTGACCGCATTCTCGAATTGGTACCAGGGGAACGCGTCGTGGCTTTGAAGAACGTGACAATCAACGAGTCGTTTTTCCAAGGGCATTTTCCCGGTTATCCGGTCATGCCCGGCGTGCTGATCGTCGAGGCTCTGGCGCAAGCGGGTTGTGCAATGATGCTGAGCGGCGTAGAAAATCCCAGATCCAAGGTGCCGTTTTTCGCCGGCATTGACCGCTGCAAATTTCGCCGCCCGGTTGTGCCAGGCGATCAATTGCGACTGGAACTAAAAGTACTTAGGAAACGGGGCGGGTCCTGTAAGTTGCAGGGGCGAGCACTAGTAGGGGAGGAAGTGGCGGCGGCGGCGGAGATTATGGCGGTGTTGGGGGAGCGAGAAGGCCGTTGAGGAGTATCTGATGGATCGCCTTTATCACGTCCTCGAAGCGCAGCAATTCGACCTAGACTTGATAGAGTCCATTTTCTTTACGGCTCAAGAGATGGAGCAAGTAGTTCAGCACTACGGATCCAATATCCTCAATCGCCGGGTCATGGCGACGCTGTTCTACGAGCCAAGTACGCGCACACGGCTGTCTTTTGAGTCGGCGATGACGCGATTGGGTGGGGCGGTCATTACAACTGAGAGCGCACAGGAATTTTCTTCGGTTGCCAAGGGCGAGACCCTCGAGGACACCATTCGCGTCGTTGCCGGGTACTCGGACGTGATCGTGTTGCGACACTACGAAAGTGGTGCTAGTAACCGAGCGGCTGCTGTCGCTGGCATTCCGGTAATCAATGCCGGCGACGGGGCCGGGCAGCACCCAACCCAAGCCCTCTTGGACCTTTTTACTATTCAGCGCGAAATCGGACGTCTCGAAAAAATTACCATTACTTTGGTGGGGGATTTGGCCAATGGGCGGACAGTGCGTTCGCTGTGTTATCTGCTGGCCAAGTACGAGGGCGTTAAGATGTACTTCGTCGCGCCTGAGACGGTGAGGATGAAGGACGACATAAAGGATTATTTACAGCGGCACCGGGTCCCTTTTGAGGAGGTGGACGACCTCCATGAAGTGGCGAGGCAAGCCGATGTCGTCTATCAGACGCGCATCCAAAAAGAGCGCTTTGGCGACCACACAGGAGAATACGAGCAGGCGCGAGGCAAGTACATTGTCGATCGCTCGATAATGGACTGTATGCAGGAACACGCTGTGGTCATGCACCCGTTGCCGCGCGTCGATGAGATTGACCCGGAAGTGGACGCAGACCCTCGGGCGGCCTATTTTCGCCAAGCCCACAACGGGCTGTACGTGCGCATGGCTCTTTTGCGGATGATCCTCGCTTGACCTCAGTGGTATCGCCGAATATATTGCCGGCAACCGCTTCTTATGCTTAGGAGGATACACAGATGGGTTCGAGTAAAGGCAGAATGAGAGATAAGGAACTGAGGAGCCGACGGCAGCGGCGCAAAAAGCGCTTGAAGCAACGCGCTCAGGAGGCCAAACTGGCACCGCGGAAGAAGTAATAGCTAAGCTGCCACTAGCCTTAGGAGAGCCGACAGATGGGCTGTCGGCTCTTTTTTATTTAAAAAATGAAAAGGGCCTTGCGTGTCGCGATCGCCGGTGCCAGCGGTATTGGCAAGCATCACGCCAAGTGGTTCCACCACGCCAATGCACAAGTAGTAGGCTTTTTAGGCCGCAGTCGGGAAAGTGCCGCTGCTACAGAGCGAGTTCTACGCGATATTTTTCCCTTTTCGGGACAAGGCTATTGGGACTTGGACCGACTGCTGAGCGAAGAAGCACCCGATGTGGTTGATGTCTGTTTGCCGAACGAAGCCCATTTCGACTGTGTCAAATGCGCTCTTGAACGGGGTTGTCACGTCCTCTGCGAAAAGCCCTTAGTCTGGCATTCGGATGGGCCGGAGCAGACGCAGATACAGGCGCGGGCCTTGGTTGATTTGGCGAGGCAAACCAATCTGCACTTGGGGGTCTGTACTCAATACGCTGCTTCGCTACCCAACTACCGGCAGTTATACGAGGAGGCCTGTGGCTCGCTCGCTACCGTAGAATCCTTTTACGCGGAAATGGAGACCTTGGCGCGGGGGCGTCGTCGCAGTGCCTCTGCAGAATACCTAAGTTTGGTAGCAGATCGCAGCGGTTGAGTGTAACCACTATACGCTAGGCCCGACATAAGGGAGAGGTAGAATGGGAATTTCAGGGTACAATATAGAAGACCAATTCGCAGCTTTAGCCGAAATGCTCTCAGGCCAAGGTATTGAAGTCGAAGAAGTCAAAGCTAAGCTCAAAGCCCAGGAGATCGAAACGCCTTCTTGGGGATACGGCAATTCTGGGACGCGCTTTGGCGTTTTCAAACAGCCCGGTGCCGCCCGCGATGTCCACGAACGGCTTTCCGACGCAGCCCAAGTGCATAAGGTGACGGGTATCTGTCCCGGCGTGGCTTTGCACATCCCGTGGGATAAAGTGGATGACTACGACGCCTTGCAGCAAGAAGCGACGGAGTTGGGGGTGTACATTGGGGCAATCAATCCCAATGTCTTCCAAGAACCCGAATACAAATTGGGCAGTTTCGGCCATCGGGACCCGGTCGTGCGTCGCAAAGCACTTGATCACATGCACGAATGCGTGGATATCATGCAGCAGGCAGGGTCCACAGTGCTGAGCCTTTGGTTTGCCGACGGTACGAACTATCCGGGTCAAGACGATATCATCGCCCGCAAGCGGCGCTTTGAAGAATGTCTGGGTGAGACGCACGCCATGCTACCCGAGGGGGCGCGGATGCTAATTGAATACAAATTCTTCGAGCCGGCATTTTACCATACGGACATTGCCGACTGGGGTATGGCACTAAATTTCGCCATTAAGGCCGGGCCGAAGGCCGAAGTGCTGGTTGATCTAGGGCATCATCCTCTTTCCACCAACATTGAACACATTGTGGCCTTGCTCCTCGACGAAGAGCGGATGGGTGGTTTTCACTTCAACAATCGCAAATACGCTGATGATGATGTGACGACTGGGTCGGTCAACCTCTATGAGGTTTTTTTGATTTACCACGAAATCCTCAACGCGGAGCTGCGCGGAACTGCAACGGTAAATATCGCCTACATGATTGACCAAAGCCATATTATCAAACCCAAAGTCGAGGCGATGATTCAGTCGGTGCTCAATATCCAGACGGCCTACGCCCGTGCATTGCTGGTTGACCGCACGGCACTAGCTGAGGCGCAGGCGGAGGACGACGTAGTATCATGCGAAGAAATTTTGCGCAATGCCTATGACACGGATGTGCGCTCCTTGCTGGCGATAGTGCGCCAGGAACTGGGGGCCGAACCCGATCCCCTAGGTGCCTATCACCGCAGTGGCTACTTTAAGCGTATTGCCCTAGAAAGGCAGGACGAATTAAAGGGGGCTGCTAGCTGGGGTTGATGGAAGGTTGTATCGGCTCTGTTTTTGAGGCCGCTATTTTACTTTTTTCTCTTGACAGAATGGGAGTCGAATCTTATTTTTAAATGTTACGCTCGATACTTGAGCAAGATTGATCTTTGAAAATCGAATAACGTACATGAGGGTCCAGCGTCGAAGAGCTTGGATTTGCAAAAAGTGGTATATCAAATTTTTCTCACGGAGAGTTTGATCCTGGCTCAGAACTAACGCTTGTGGTGTGTCTTAGTCATGCAAGTCGAACGAGAAAGTCACCTTCGGGTGACGAGTACAGTGGCGAACGGGTGAGTAACACGTGGGCAACCTGCCCCTAGGTTGGGGATAACACTTCCAACGAGGTGCTAATACCGAATGATAAGGCAAGTTGGTGACTTGTTTTTAAAGGTGGCCTCTACTTGTAAGCTGCCGCCTAGGGATGGGCCCGCGTCGTATTAGCTTGTTGGTAGGGTAATGGCCTACCAAGGCGACGATGCGTAGCCGGCCTGAGAGGGTGAACGGCCACACTGGCACTGAGATAAGGGCCAGTCTCCTACGGGAGCCAGCAGTCTAGAAATTTGCACAATCGCCGAAAGGCGGATGCAGCGACACCACGTGGAGGATGAAGCCTCTCGGGGTGTAAACTCCTGTCAGAAGGGAAGAAGGTACGGGCGTTAATACCGCTCGTTGCTTGACGGTACCTTCAGAGGAAGCTCCGGCTAACTACGTGCCAGCAGCCGCGGTAATACGTAGGGAGCGAGCGTTGTTCGGATTTACTGGGCGTAAAGGGCATGTAGGCGGGTATGCAAGTCGGTTGTGAAATCCTCTGGCTCAACCAGAGAACTGCAGCCGAAACTGCACACCTTGAGTCCAGCAGAGGGAATCGGAATCCCAGGTGTAGCGGTGAAATGCGTAGATATCTGGGAGAACATCAGTGGCGAAGGCGGATTCCTGGGCTGGTACTGACGCTGAGGTGCGAAAGCTAAGGGAGCGAACAGGATTAGATACCCTGGTAGTCTTAGCCGTAAACGATGGGTACTAGGTGTTGGGGGACATTGACCCCTTCAGTGCCGTAGCTAACGCATTAAGTACCCCGCCTGGGGAGTACGGCCGCAAGGCTGAAACTCAAAGGAATTGACGGGGACCCGCACAAGCAGTGGAGCATGTTGCTTAATTCGATGCAACGCGAAGAACCTTACCAGGGCTTGACATCCGAGGAACTTTTTGGAAACAAGAGGGTGCCTTTCGGAACCTCGAGACAGGTGCTGCATGGCTGTCGTCAGCTCGTGTCGTGAGATGTTGGGTTAAGTCCCGCAACGAGCGCAACCCCTGTCCTTAGTTGCCATCAGGTAATGCTGGGAACTCTAAGGAGACAGCCTGTGATAAGCAGGAGGAAGGTGGGGATGACGTCAAGTCATCATGGCTCTTACGTCCTGGGCTGCAAACGTGCTACAATGGCTGGTACAAAGGGTTGCGATACCGCGAGGTGGAGCCAATCCCAAAAAACCAGTCTCAGTTCGGATTGGAGTCTGCAACTCGACTCCATGAAGGTGGAATTGCTAGTAATCGCGGATCAGCATGCCGCGGTGAATACGTTCCCGGGTCTTGTACACACCGCCCGTCAAGCTAGGAAAGACGGAAACACCTGAAGTCGCGGTCCTAACCGCAAGGAGGGAAGTGCCGAAGGTGGAGCTGTCAATTCGAGCTAAGTCGTAACAAGGTAGCCGTACCGGAAGGTGCGGCTGGATCACCTCCTTTCTAAGGGGATTATTGGGAGTCCTAGACTCCCGACATTATCCGCCTAGGTCAATGTTTTACTCTTTGACCTGTCCTCATGTGCGTTATTCGATTTTCGGGGGTATAGCTCAGGTGGTTAGAGCGCACGCCTGATAAGCGTGAGGTCGGTGGTTCAATTCCACCTACCCCCACCATTCAGGCTTTTTGCTCTTTGACAATCGAATACAGGTTCATACCAATTAATAATCAAGGTTTACCGAGTGGAAGCACGTTGTGTGCTTACTGCTCGAAACACCGTGATGCATTACCTCTAGTAGTGTTGTGACAGTGATTTTTGGTCAAGCTACAAAGGGCGTACGGTGGATGCCTTGGCACGAGAAGGCGATGAAGGACGTGATAAGCTGCGATAAGCCTCGGGGAGGTGCAAATAACTTTTGATCCGGGGATTTCCGAATGGGGTAACCCAGTGCAGGTCATGCTGCACTACCTTCGGATGAACACATAGTCCGACTGGGGCAAACGGGGGGAACTGAACCATCTAAGTACCCCTAGGAATAGAAAGCAACCGCGATTCCCCTAGTAGTGGCGAACGAACGGGGAACAGCCCAAACTGCCTGTATGTTAAAGCCAGCATGCGTTGTACAGGCGGGGTTGTGGGGCGTCATTTGTCAAGAATGCTGATTTGACGGGAAGTTACCAATCGACACCATAGTCGAAGTGTTCTGGAAAGTTCTACCACAGAAGGTGATAGTCCTGTAGGCGAAATGGTAGTCGACTTCCCTATGACGTTCCCGAGTACCACGGGGCACGGGAAACCCTGTGGGAAACTGGGGAGACCACTCTCCAAGGCTAAATACTCTCTCGTGACCGATAGCGCACTAGTACCGGTGAGGGAAAGGTGAAAAGTACTCCGAGAAGGAGAGTGAAATAGTACCTGAAACCGTACGCTTACAAGCAGTCGGAGGGGGCTGGTCCCCTGACGGCGTGCCTTTTGCATAATGAGCCGACGAGTTACTTGTATGCAGCAAGGTTAATTCACTTAGTGAAGGAGCCGTAGCGAAAGCGAGTCTGAATAGGGCGTTCAGTTGCATGCAGTAGACCCGAAGCCAGGTGATCTACCCATGGCCAGGATGAAACGGGAGTAAAATCTCGTGGAGGTCCGAACCGCCGAACGTTGAAAAGTTCTCGGATGAGCTGTGGGTAGGGGTGAAAGGCCAATCAAACCTGGAGATAGCTGGTTCTCCCCGAAATAGCTTTAGGGCTAGCCTCTTGTAAAAGAGTCGTGGAGGTAGAGCACTGGATCGGCTAGGGGGCTTACCCGCTTACCAAACCGAACCAAACTCCGAATGCCATTGACTTGTTGCAAGGGAGTCAGCGTGCGAGGGATAAACTCCGTACGCGAGAGGGAAACAACCCAGACCGCCAGCTAAGGTCCCTAAGTGTAAGCTAAGTGATCAAAAGGATGTGAGATTGCTGAGACAGCTAGGATGTTGGCTTAGAAACAGCCACCATTTAAAGAGTACGTAATAGTTCACTAGTCAAGTGATCTCGCGCCGACAATGTACCGGGGCTAAGCTTACCACCGAAGCTGCGGACTCCGCACTTCGTTCGCGAAGTGTGGATTGGTAGGGGAGCGTTCCATAGTAGGCCGAAGGTGAACCGTAAGGTTCGCTGGACGAGATGGAAGTGATTATGTCGGCATGAGTAGCGATAAAGCGGGTGAGAATCCCGCTCACCGAAAATCTAAGGTTTCCTGGGCTAGGCTCGTCCTCCTGGGGTTAGTCGGGACCTAAGTTGAGGCCGAAAGGCGTAGGCGATGGAAAACAGGCTAAATATTCCTGTACCACTTACAGCGCGTTTGAGCTATGGGGTGACGCAGAAGTGAAGGTCAGCCAGCGATTGGAAATGCTGGTCTAAGCTCGTAGGGGGGCCAACTAGGTAAATCCGGATGGCCGTTACCTCGAGAAGCGATAGGGAGCCGTCTAACGGCATAAACTGACCCTAATCATGCTGCCTAGAAAAACCTCTATGTGAGCTCTGTAGGTGCCCGTACCGCAAACCAACACAGGTAGATGAGGAGAGTATCCAAAGGTGCGCGAGTGAACCCTCGTTAAGGAATTCGGCAAAATGATCCCGTAACTTCGGAAGATGGGATGCCCTCAGTAGGTGAAGCCCCTTGCGGGTGGAGCCCAAAGGGGCCGCAGAGAAACGGGCTGGGCGACTGTTTACCAAAAACACAGGTCTCTGCTAAGCCGCAAGGCAATGTATAGGGACTGACACGTGCCCGGTGCTGGTAAGTTAAGAGGATTAGTTAGTTCCTTCGGGAGCGAAGCTTTGAATCGAAGCTCCAGTAAACGGCGGTCGTAACTATAACGATCCTAAGGTAGCGAAATTCCTCGTCGGCTAAAAACCGACCTGCACGAATCGTGTAACGACTTGGCCGCTGTCTCAACGAGGGACTCGGTGAAATTGTAGTTCCGGTGAAGATGCCGGATACCCGCGGCAGGACAGAAAGACCCCGTGAACCTTTACTACAGCTTGGTATTGGATTTTGGCACTGCATGTGTAGGATAGGTGGGAGGCTATGAAGCGGGAACGCCAGTTTCCGTGGAGCCGACCTTGAAATACCACCCTTGCCTTGTTAAGGTTCTAACCTTGGTCCTTTGATCAGGACCGGAGACAGTGCCAAGTGGGTAGTTTAACTGGGGCGGTTGCCTCCTAAAAGGTAACGGAGGCGCCCAATGGTTCCCTCAGCGCGGTCGGTAATCGCGCGTAGAGTGTAAAGGCATACAGGGAGCTTAACTGCAAGACCTACAAGTCGAGCAGGTGCGAAAGCAGGGCTTAGTGATCCGACGGTTGCGCGTGGAAGCGCCGAAGCTCAACGGATAAAAGGTACTCCGGGGATAACAGGCTTATTGCCCCCAAGCGCCCATAGCGACGGGGCAGTTTGGCACCTCGATGTCGGCTCAGCGTATCCTGGGGCTGGAGAAGGTCCCAAGGGTTTGGCTGTTCGCCAATTAAAACGCTACGCGAGCTGGGTTCAGAACGTCGTGAGACAGTTCGGTCCCTATCCGCCGTGGGTGTAGGATATTTGAGGAGATCTGACCCTAGTACGAGAGGACCGGGTTGGACGGACCGCTGGTCTACCAGTTGTTCCGCCAGGAGCACCGCTGGGTAGCTACGTTCGGAAGGGATAAACGCTGAAAGCATCTAAGCGTCAAGCCCACTCCAAAACTAGATATCCCGTAGGGTTAACCTACCTAAAGGCCCCTCGTAGACTACGAGGTTGATAGGTTGCAGGTGGAAGCGCAGCAATGTGTGAAGCCGAACAATACTAATTGGCCGTGCGGCTTGACCAATTTATTATCGCAGCAATACTGGAGTTTTGCATTGCTTTTGGCGTGGGCCTGTATTCGGTTGTTGAAGAGAATTTGAGTTTTCCGGTGGTCATAGCGGAGGGGAAACACCTCTTCCCATTCCGAACAGAGCCGTTAAGCCCTCTTGCGCCGATGGTACTGCTGGGGTCGCCTAGTGGGAGAGTAGGACGCTGCCGGATCTTTTTTAAAAAGCCCATCCCTTTGGGGTGGGCTTTTTTGTGTCTATGGAAAATACCTTGACAACGCCAAGGTAGGCCAATTAATTAGGCACTTCTCTTAATTCAGGAGGAGTCAAATTGAGCGGACAAACGAGGAACTTCTCTCTGTGTGGCCATAGCGGCGCAGGTAAAACAGTGCTGTCTGAGGCCATGTTATTCAACATGGGCGTCGTAAATCGCTTGGGGCGCATTGATGACGGGGCGACGACATCGGATTACGATTCGGCCGAGATTGAGCGTCAAATTTCGCTCAAGGTCTCTTTGCTGAACGGCCAGTGGGAAGATCATCACCTCAACATAATTGATACGCCAGGGTATGCAGACTTTATCTCCGAAGCCAAGGCGGCACTACGCGTATCCGACGCGATGGTCGCTGTCGTCAATTCGGTTACCGGGATAGAGATCGGCACTGAGCGGACTTGGAATTTCGCTTCTGATTACAATTTGCCTCGGGTGCTATTCATCAACAAGATGGACCGAGCCGATGCCGACGCCGATCAGGTCTTAGAAATGCTTCAAGAGCGTTTCGGTCGCCAAGTCGTGCCTTTGCAAATGGCGGTAAATCCCGGCGAGGGATTCAACCATATTGTCGATCTGGTTGCGATGAGAGCTTATGTGTACCAAGATGGTAGAGCCACAGAAGGAGACATACCTGACGAGGTCCAGAGCCGCGCCGAAGAGTTGCGCGAGCAACTGGTAGAATCCATCGCCGAGACCGACGAAGAACTGATGGAGAAGTATTTCAGCGAGGGTGAATTAACCACAGAGGATATGGTTGCTGGTCTGCGCCGAGCCGTGTTACAGCTAGAATTTTTTCCGGTCTTTTTTGGGGATTCCTACAACAATATCGGCATTGATCGCCTGCTGGACGCCTTGGTGCAATACGGACCGTCGCCTGCCGAAGCGGCAGGACTCAGATTCCAAAATGGAGAGGAACAGGAGGTTGAGCTTGAAGGTACCGCTACTGCGCCCTTGGCTGCTCTGGTGTTCAAGACCTTGGCCGAGCAGCACGTAGGAGAGCTTTCTCTGCTACGCCTTTTCTCTGGAGCGATCAAGCCCGGCGACGAAGTGGCCAACTCAAACAAGCGAGCCACCGAGCGCATTGGACAGATCTATCACCTCAACGGCAACAAGCGGACCGAAGTCACAAGTGCCGAGGCTGGCGATATCGTCGCCTTAGTCAAGCTCAAGAACACCCATACGACCGATACGCTTTGCGCCAAGGGTGCCTCGCTACAACTTCCGGGCATTGCATTCCCTGAGCCGCTAATTCGAGTGGCTATTCACGCCAAGGAGCAGGGAGGCGAGGGGCGCGTCGCTACCGGACTTTCCCAATTGCGCGAGGAAGATCCGAGCTTCATTATGAAATACGACGGTGAGGTCCGCCAAACGATCCTGTTGACCCAAGGAGAGTTGCATCTGGAAACTATCGTTAGCCGGCTGAAAGGGCGATTTGGCGTGGAGATTGATATGGAGGTGCCGCGGATTCCGTATCGAGAAACGATCCGCGGCAATGCCGATGCGCAATATCGGCACAAGAAGCAGTCGGGTGGACGAGGGCAGTTTGGCGAGGTGTTTCTACGCATTGCCCCTAAAGGGCGCGGTGAAGGTTTTGAGTTTCTCAATGAGGTCGTCGGCGGCAATATACCGAGCAACTTCATCCCGGCGGTGGAAAAGGGCATCGTCGAGACGCTGAGCGAGGGGCCAGTGGCCGGTTACCAAGTCATTGATGTGGCGGTTACTGTGTACGACGGTAAGTACCACCCGGTAGATTCGGATGAAGTTTCTTTTAAATTAGCCAGTTCCCATGCCTTCAAAGACGCCTTCCTCAAGGCCAGGCCAATTCTGCTAGAGCCTATTTATCAGTTGGAGATTACGGTGCCCGAGGAATTTATGGGCGACGTAATGGGCGACCTCTCGTCGCGGCGCGGTCGGATCAGCGGCATGGACGCGAACGGCCATTTCCAAGTCATCCACGCCGAGGCCCCCCTAGCCGAAATAGACCGTTACGCCACGTTGGTGCGCTCCATGACGCAGGGCAAGGGATTCCATACGCAGCGATTCGACCGCTACGAGGAAGTTCCCGGGGACATCATGGCTAAAATCATCGAGAACTCGCAGAAAGACAAGGGCAAAGAAGCGGCCTGAGAGGCTTGTTTCTACCCATTGTGAAGGGCGGTCGGCCAAGCGGTCGGCGGCCCTTTGCTTTTTGGATTGCGCGGGTTTTTTTATCTTAATACTGTCTATAGAAAACAGCCGATTTCTCCGAACGGTGCCTTTGATTTGAGTAGTGAGCGCACGGACGGGATTGGCAAGGAGATAAAGCCGATGTCTGGCCACTCCAAATGGAGTACAATTAAGCGCAAAAAAGGTGCCAATGACGCCAAGCGCGGCAAGATTTTTACGAAGCTGATCCGCGAAATTTCAGTGGCGGCCCGCAGCGGGGGTGATGAGGTGGCCAATCCAAGTCTGCGCACGGCAGTCCAGAATGCCAAAGCGGCCAACATGCCCGCCGCAACCATTGAGCGAGCCATACGCCGAGGCACTGGCGACGAGCCGGGGGCGATATACGAGGAAGGACTTTTTGAAGGCTATGGACCCGGTGGGGTGGCCATCATCGTTGAAACCCTATCGGACAACCGCAACCGCACGGTTTCGGAAATCCGCCACATATTTACTAAGTACAACGGCAATCTAGCAGAGAGTGGAGCAGTAGCCTGGATGTTCGAACACAAAGGCGTTATCGAAGTGGACAAGACCAATGTCTCCGAAGACGACCTCCTATTGGCGATCGTAGATGCGGGAGGCGAGGATATCCAAGACGGCGATCAAGTCCACGAGGTAACGACTCCGGTTGCCGACTTGGAGCCGGTTAAAAAGGCCCTAGAAGACAACGGCATCGCCTTCGCCCAAGCGACGTTGGCTTGGATGCCCAGACGCGAAAACATGCTCGAGGTACAAGGCGAAGAGGCCGAGAAAATCATCCGCCTCCTCGAAGCATTGGAGGATTTAGACGACGTACAGAAGGTTTTTTCCAATTTCGACCTCCGAGAAGACGAACTGGAAAAACTCATGGCTCAGGACTAGCGGGTCTTCGCTTTGCTTGTTCTTGGAGTAGATCCTAGCAGCACGAGCACAGGCTACGGCTTCGTCGAATACAGCAAGCGCAAAGCCTGCTATGTTGCCTGCGGCTGTATTCGCCCTAAGGAAGATGCGTTTGAGGACCGGCTGGTTTTCATATTCGATGAAATGACGCGGCTCGTCGGCGAATACGCCCCAGACGAAAGCGCGATCGAAACCACATTCTTTGGTAAGGACGCCACCGCGGCGGCCAAGCTGGGCCAAGCGCGAGGCGTCCTGCTCATTGCCATGCGCAAAGCCGGCTTGCCCATTTCCCACTATGCGCCTACGATGGTTAAAAGAGCGGTGACCGGGAATGGCCAAGCGACCAAGCAACAGGTCCAGTTCATGGTGGCCCGTAGCTTGGGTCTGGAGAAACGACCCAAGCCTCTCGACGCATCAGATGCCTTGGCCATCGCGCTATGTCACACCCAGCAGTCCGGCCGAGTTTTATGCGAGGGCCGAGGCCATCGCAAGCCTGAGATAGAGACCTTGCTCAGCCGCATGGTACGGCGTTAGGTATATCCGTGATAACACACCTGCGCGGAACACTTCTGTCCAAATCACCCACCCATGCCGTCGTCGACGTCGGGGGTGTGGGGTATGGCTTGGCCATATCCCTAATTACTTTCGATCAACTACCCCTAACCTCCGAAGCGGTCCATTTGTCCACCTATCTCTATGTGCGCGAAGACCGCATGGAACTTTTCGGCTTTGCCGATGAGGAAGAGCGGGAGGTCTTTGAGTTGCTGATAGGCGTTTCGGGCATTGGCCCTCATTCGGCGTTGACCGTGCTGTCGGGTATGACTCTGCGCGACTTACAGGAGGCCATCTTACAGGAGCGCGTAACCGAACTGACGGCGATCAAAGGCATTGGTCGCAAGACCGCGGAACGCTTAGTGCTCGATCTAAAGGACAAGATTCGTTTGAGTGCTGCCGCGGCAGGCGAAGCGGCCTTGGGGGCCAGACCCGGCACGAGCGAGGAGGCAGCAAAGGCGCTGATGACGTTGGGATACGCAGCGCCGGCGGCTCGCCAAGCGGTACGCAAGGCTGTCGAAAAGCACGGCACCGATCTAAGGGTGCAAGAGCTAGTCAAACTGGCCCTCAAGGAACGCTGAAGGCTCGGTTATGGACCATCGACCCATAGAGCCTAGTGGCAGCAACGACGACCTTCAGTTCGATCATACCCTACGTCCTCAGTCCCTTGCCGAGATGCTGGGCCAAAAGAAGACCAAGCAGCAACTCGGCATTGCCATTGAAGCGGCTCGTCAGCGCGGCGAAGCCATGGATCACGTGTTGCTATACGGGCCGCCTGGTCTGGGCAAGACGACGCTTTCGTATGTGATAGCCAAAGAGCTAGGCGTTGAAATCTATCCCACGTCAGGGCCTTTGCTCGAGCGTCCGAGCGACTTGGCGGGTATGCTCACGACCATGGAGCCGCGCGATGTGCTCTTCATCGACGAGATTCACCGCGTCAACCGCGTGGTTGAGGAATATCTGTACTCGGCGATGGAGGACTTCAAAATTGACATCATCATTGACCAAGGGCCGGCCGCTCGCTCAGTCAGCGTACCCTTGGAGCCTTTTACCTTAATCGGGGCCACCACGCGCCAAGGCTTGTTGACTTCGCCGATGCGTGCGCGCTTTGGGCTTAATGCCCATCTCGACTATTACTCGGTCGCCGAACTCGCTGCCATCGTCAAGCGCGACGCTCGCCTGCTAAATCTATTGGTCTCAGAGTCGGGCGCGATGGAAATTGCCCGTCGCTCTCGCGGCACGGCGCGGATTGCCAAGCGTTGGCTGCGCCGTGCGCGCGATTTTGCCCAAGTGGAAGGCGAAGGCGAGATACATGTCGAGGTGGTGCAAAAGGCTCTCGTCATCCAAGATGTCGATGAGTTGGGGCTCGATAAGATGGATATCACGTTGCTGCGGGCCATTATTGAAAAGTTCAACGGCGGTCCGGTCGGCCTAAGCAATCTGGCAGCCACAATCGGCGAGGAGGCCGAGACAATCGAGGAAGTAGTTGAGCCTTATTTGATCAAAGAAGGGTTTATCAAGCGCACCCCCAAAGGCCGCGTGGCCATGCCGCGAGCTTGGGAGCGTCTTGGCCTCGAAGCACCACCAACCCCCGACGAGCAATTGGAACTTCTATGAGTGTACACGGTCGCGACGTGATTCTGGCGTTGGATACGGCTACCCCGGTCGGCAGCGTGGCGCTCTGTGCGGCAACAGGGATCGTTGTCAGCCGCTATTTCGACGTGGGATTGCAGCATTCACAGCGGCTTTTCGGCGAGGTGGAGGCAGCACTAGAGGCCGCAAATATAGATGTCGAGGGAGTGCGGGCCGTAGCGGTCTCGATTGGGCCGGGGTCGTTTACTGGTCTGCGAATCGGGCTGAGTGCCGCTAAGGGCTTGTGTTTAGTTGAGAGTAAGGATCTGGTGACCGTTTCAACGCTGGAAGCACTCGCTGCTCGTCTGCCCTTTGCCCATATGCCTGTTTGTACTGTCCTCGACGCACGCAAGCGCGAGGTTTATACCGCGCTCTACGACACGGCGACGGGCGTTCCGATAGAATTGGCACCGCCCCGGGCCATCGCTCCAGCGCAGTTGGCTCAAGAGCGCGCCAATGCGCCGACGATTTTCACTGGGGACGGGGCCACGGCCTATCGCGAGCTGCTAGCGGGCAATCCAGCCGCGCAATTTGCTCCCTTGTCCTGTGCCCGTCCCGACGCCGGAACTATTGGCTGGTTGGCGCTATCCAAGCTGGAGAAGGGCCAAACCGCGGATTTGGCCTCAGTGGAACCCGATTACTTGCGCTCGCCCGATGCTCGTCCCCTAGCGCGGGCATGAGCGGCGAGCGTTGCTTCGTTCCGTTAGGGCCGACCCACCTGCATCGCGTGATGGAGATTGAGCGAGGCTCTTTCGCTAATCCGTGGAGCGAGGCCGATTTTTATCATTTACTCGTAGATAGAGATGCCCTGTGTTTAGGGCTTTTGCACTGCGGCGAATTAATCGGCTATGCGCTGGGTTATTTCGCCGCGCGCTATTTTCATCTTGCCAATCTCGCGGTCGATCCGGCCTATCGGAACAAGGGGTGGGGTGGGCAGTTGTTGGGACGGATGTTGCGCGTGGCCGCCGAACAGGGCGCTAGTTGCTGTACGCTTGAAGTGCGCTCGGCAAATCGGGCCGCACAGGTGCTCTACTGCAAGGCGGGGTTCCGGGTCGTAGGGCGACGGGCGGCATACTACAGCGATCCCCCGGACGCCGCCGTTTTAATGGAATGCAACATAGAGATTTTGTAAGTTATTTATTATACTTTAACGCTTTGGCGACAAATAACCGCCAGAGCTTATAACAGCAGAAGAGGGACGCGATGGCCGAAGTAATTCTGAAGAATGTTCGCAAGGTGTACGACAAAGACGTGGTGGCGGTGGACGACGCCAATATCGAGATCAAGGACAAGGAATTTGTGGTGCTCGTCGGCCCCTCGGGCTGCGGCAAGTCCACAACGCTGCGCATGATCGCCGGGCTTGAGGAAATCACCGCTGGCGAGATCTCGATAGATGGGACGATCGTCAACGACGTGCCGCCCAAGGACCGCGATATCGCCATGGTATTCCAAAATTACGCACTCTATCCGCACATGAGCGTCTATCAAAACATGGCCTTTGGGCTCAAACTGCGGAAATACCCCAAAGCCGAGATTGAGGCGCGGGTGCAAGAAGCAGCCGATATACTCGGCATCCAAGAGCTGCTAGAGCGCAAACCCAAGGCACTTTCGGGCGGTCAGCGCCAGCGCGTGGCAGTGGGGCGCGCCATTGTTCGCAAGCCCAAGGTGTTTCTCTTTGACGAGCCACTTTCCAACCTCGACGCCAAGCTGAGGGTGCAGATGCGCACCGAGATCAGCAAGTTGCATACCCGTCTAGGGGCCACCATGGTGTACGTGACACACGACCAAGTCGAGGCCATGACTATGGGAGATCGCATCGTGGTCATGCGCGATGGCCTCATTCAGCAAATCGACAAGCCCCTCCATCCTACAACAAACCGGTCAACCAATTCGTCGCCGGCTTTATCGGCAGTCCCTCCATGAACTTCATCCGCGGTACACTGACCGCCAACGGCAGCGGTCTAGTCTTCGATGAAGGCAATGTGCAACTCTCCCTGCCCGCCGGCCACGGCGACCAGCTAGACCGCTACGTGGGGCAGGAAGTAACGCTGGGCATCCGCCCGGAAGACATCCACGATCCGGATACTATTGGCCGCAATGTCGAGACCGTCGAAGTTGCAGCCAAGGTCGAAGTGGTCGAACCGATGGGCAACGAGGTCTTTCTCAACCTGACCACCGGCAAGACCGCTTTTGTCGCCCGCGTTGATCCGCTACACATGCCGCAAGTTGACCAAACGGTACGGTTGGCCGTCGAGATCGACAAAGCCCACTTTTTTGCTCTGGACAACCAAGAGAGCCTGTTGCAGAAATAGGGATTGGCTTGGACAGCACGGGCGGCACCTCGCACTCCGGGGAGTTTAGCGGTCTGGTCCGTCGAGATCGAGCTGGGGCCGTGGCTGCAGCGTGGCTTGAATCGGGCCGCATCCCCCATGCGGTCCTCATCTGCGGGGCCGAGGGAACCGGTAAACGACGCTTTGCGCTCGCGTGGGCGCAGGCCCTGTTGTGCATGGACAGCGGCCCTGCCGCCTGCAATCGTTGCCCAAGTTGTCGCAAGGTCGCTTCGTTCATACATCCCGACCTCCACACCGCATTGCCACTACCTCCTCGCCGAAGCAAGCAGCGGCTTGTGCTGGCGGACTTGCGCGAGTCCGTAGTGGAGTACGTTCACGGCGCGGGCGCAGCGCTCCCCGGCAACGCCAATATCGCGGTGGAGCACCTGCGCCAGTTGCAAAAGGAGTTGGCGTTTGCGCCGACGGAATCCCAGCGCAAAGTCGGCTTGATCTTCGCCGCCGAGCGCATGCACCCGGCCGGGGCCAATTCGCTGCTCAAGCTCTTGGAAGAGCCACCGCCCCGGGCGGTCATCGCGCTGGTTTCGGCTGCACCAGAGCGCGTTTTGCCCACCGTACTCTCGCGCTGCCAGCGCATGATTTTGAGCCCTTTAGACGCAGCGACCTTGCGGGCACAGCTCGAACAAGAGGGCGTGACTGGAGAGCGTTTGGAACTGGCCGTACGCATGGGGGCAGGCTCGTTGCAGCAGGCCAAAGAGGTGGCTGCCGGGGCGTTTGACGGAACGCGACAGCTAGTTGAGTCGTTTCTCAGCGGTGGTTCGGAGCAGCGGGACGAAGTCTATTGGAGCGTCCTCGCGGAGTTGGGGGGGGATCGGGGCCAATTAGATCGTTTTTTGCAAGTCTGTGGCCTGTATCTACGGGATCTCTTCCTGTTGGCGCACGGCCACGGCGCGTCCATCGTCCAAGTAGATCGGCGTCCTTATTTGGCAGAGCTGCTAGAGAAAATAGATGCGGCCCGAGTCGCCTTGGAAATCGATCGGGTGGCCGAGGCCCTTAGGCACAATGCCAATCCGCAGTTGGTGTTGACCGACCTATGGCGCGGCTTGCGCCGAGGGGGAACAGCTCGGATGCCGCCACCTGACCCTAGCTTGGCGAGGGCGCGACCTTGGTAAACGCCCACCGACCGCGGTTGCGCTTTGCCCAGCATTTCCTCGTCGCTCGGGGTGTTATAGAGGCCATTGCGGGGCTGGTGCGTCCGGCCGCTGGCGAGGTGGTGGTCGAGATTGGCCCAGGCCGGGGCGCGTTGACCGAAGTGCTGCTCGCTGCTCTGGATCGCCTAGTGGCCGTAGAAATCGATCGCGATTTGGTGGCTTTGCTGCGCGCGCGCCAAGATGCGCGTAAGTTGTGCTTGATAGAAGGGGATATTCTGCAAGTTGATCTCGGGGAGGTTCTACGGGATGCGGGCGGGTGCCGCCTGCTGATCGTCGGCAATCTTCCCTACAACATCACCGCTCCGCTAATTTTTCACCTGCTCGCTCACGCCGATTGTATCAGCCGCGCCATCGTCATGGTCCAACGCGAAGTAGCTCGGCGCTTGGTCGCCAGCCCCGGTTCAAAAGATTACAGCCTGTTGTCGGTGTTGGTGGCCATGCGCGCCGAAGTGGAGATGCGCTTGTCGGTGGAACGCGATTGCTTCCGGCCCGTGCCGGCCGTGGATTCGTCCGTAGTCGAGTTGCGCTTTATTCCCAAGCCCCGCTATGCAGTACAGGACGTGGACTGTTTCGACCGCTTGGTGCGCCGAGCCTTTGGCCAGCGGCGCAAGATGCTGCGCAATTCGCTCCTCGGTCTCAATCCCGAGGGCGGGCGGCCTTGGCTGGAAGCCCTCGGCCAGCAGGCGGGAATCGAACTAACGCGCCGCCCGGAGGAATTGTCGCTAGCGGAATTCGTCCGGCTGAGCGACGCCTGCTCGCATTTGAGAGAGAATAGGCCGTGAAGCCGGTCTTGTGGCTGGTATTGGTCGCATGGACGGCGGCCGATGCACAGTACACGCTCAACTTCCGCCGCTCCAGTTCCCAAACCTCTTGGAACCATTCGTTTCCTAGCTGGAGCTACTCGACGCCCGTGCGGTTTTCGGCGGTAGGGGACTCGACCTCCAAGCTGGCGATCAACGCATCGGCGAATATGGGGTTTAGCCTCTACGATCGCAGTACCGGCAAGAGTTGGCAGGACAATGCCTCGGCCCGATCTCGGGTCAACTATCCCATTCTCGGCCCCAAGGCCACCATCAGCCTCGGTGCCAGCATGAGTACGCGCAACGTAACGCTGCACAAGCAGAAGACGCACAGCCAGTCCTTTGACTTTGGCTTTGGGTCTAAGCCACTGAGCAGCGGTCCATTCAAGAGTCTGAGTGCCAACTTGGTTCCGAGCCTGATCAAGGCCACCCGCGCTAGCCGCGCCAGCCTCGACAGCACCATCAAGGAGACCGGGATCCGCTACAATGCTTCGCTGAGGGTCTCACCCGACATTGAGATTGCGGACAAGAAGCTGAATAACTCGATTTCGCTGAGCAAAACAGACGATACGCTCGAACACAACAAGGACCGCAGCGAGCGGCTGAGCGGCAATGTGAGCTATACTTTTCCCGGCGATGTGCGCGTCGCCCTGAGTATGTCTGAAAACCGCTCTCAGAAGGGCCGCTCGCGCCGCGCCATCAGCGAGGCTATAGTCGGCGAGGCTGTGGTGCGCGACACGGTGGTCAGTGCCGAGTTGGCGAAAACGCGCAGCACTAGCTTTTCCTCCAACGTGGAGTTTGATCTAGGGCGCTTTAAAATAAAAAACAGTGCCTCGTACAGTAAGAACGAACACACCAACACCGACAATGCGATCCAGGATTTAGACAACCGCTTCTTTGGCAAGGATCGCCTCGGCGAGAACTTTAGCTGGAGCGCGTCCCTTTCGGGCAAGTTGGTCGAGAAGCTGGTCCTCAACACCAGCGTCCGCTTCAAAGGCAGCGACGTGCGTCGGCTGGCCGTGCGGGTGCCTGATACCAGCCTTTGCGATAGCCACTTCACGCGCTCGGCGGACGGAACGTGCCGCGATCGAAGGTCCGACGAGATCAATCGCAATCTCTTTCTCAACGGCTCTCTCAACTGGCCCTTGGCCGATGGGCATTCGCTGCGGTTGGCGACCTTTGGCGAGATCAAACGCTCGGAAAACCCAGGGGCCCCCAAGCAGGACCGCGACACCTTCAACAACAGCGTGAGCCTCAGCTATGACGGCACCCTGCGATCGGGTGTCAAGCTCAGCGTTGACCTCAAAAATAGCTTCTTGCATCGCGTGAACCTGCACGCCACCCGCGCCGTGGACAACGCGCGCAACCGCGACATTTCGCTCAATGTCGGCACCAATTACGAGCGCTTGGACACGTCCTTTTCGCACCGATTCAGCGTCTCGGCGCGGCGCATCATCTACGATTTCGATCGCCAAGTCAATCGCCGCGAGTCGTCGCGCAAAAGCAATATCCGCCGCGGCTGGAGCATGGCACACTCGCTGCGGCGCAAGGTGCTAGACGACCTTGCGCTCAACGCACGCTACAACTATTCGGCCAACGATGACGGTACGCTGATTTTGGAAAACGGCACCCAGATCGTCGAAGAGGAAAACGCCAGATACACTCTTCAATTCGGCATGACCTACTCGCCCAGCCCTGACTACTCGGTCGGCGCAACCTATACCTATAGGCGCGATCGCCAGTGGGATTACGAATACTTCGAGTTTGCTCAGTCGCGTTCCCTCAACCGCCACAACAAACACCGGACTCTGGCGGTGAGTTTTAACTACAATCCGGTCGGCAGCGACAACAAGCTCGTCTTGCGTGGCAGCCGCAGTATCCAGCGCAGCGGCACGTTTGACAGCTTGAATGTAACCTATACGCGAACGTTGTAATCGCTTAACACTGGTAGCGGTTTCACTGTGATGTTACCTTAATTACTCGCATACTTGCCCAAGGAGATTTTCTAGATGCCCCTGCCCAAATGCGATAAAATCTGGTTCAATGGCCAATGGGTCGATTGGGACGACGCCAAGATCCACGTGCTTTCCCACGTAGTACACTACGGCTCGAGCGTCTTTGAAGGCATTCGCTGTTACGAGACCGCGAAAGGCTCGGCCGTATTCCGCCTCGACGAGCACGTCAACAGGTTATTTGATTCCGCCAAAATCTACCGCATGGACATTCCCTATACGCGGGAGGAAATCACCGAGGCCATTCTCGAGACGATCCGCGTCAATCAGCTCGCGGCCTGCTATATTCGCCCGGTTGTCTTCCGCGGCTATAAGAACTTGGGAGTTGATCCGATGGGGTGCCCGGTTGACGTGGTGATCGCCGTGTGGGAGTGGGGAGAGTACCTCGGAGAGGCGGCGCTGAAAAACGGCGTTTCGGTCTGCACCTCGTCGTGGAACCGCATGGCCCCGAATACGTTTCCCGCCTTGGCCAAGGCCGGCGGCAACTACCTCAACTCGCAGCTCGTGCGGATTGAAGCCAATGCCAACGGCTACGACGAGGGTATTGTTTTGGGAACAGATGGGTTGGTGAGCGAGGGCAGCGGCGAGAATATCTTTGTCATCAAGAACGGCTCGATCTACACGCCTGAGTCGTGTTTTGCCATTCTGCCGGGCATCACCCGCCACACCGCCATAACCTTGATACGCGACTTGGGGATGCGGGTTGAGCAGCGCGGTATTCCACGCGAGTTTCTCTATATTGCCGACGAGGTTTTCTTCACTGGCACGGCCGCCGAAATCACGCCGATTCGCGCTATAGACCAAGTGCAAATCGGCTGTGGGAAGTGCGGGCCGATCACCGCACAGATCCAAGATGCCTTTTTCGCCGTGGTCCGCGTCGGAGCTGAGGACCCGCACGGGTGGTTGACCTTCGTTTGATGGATTTGGTTTAGCTAATTAAAAGGAGAGAGTATGCCGAAAGTTAGAATGTCCATAGTGGCTGCTTGGTTGGGTGTCTGCATCGGCGGTCATGTCGCCGCTGAGGAGGAATCATGGGAAGTAGTGCAGGAAATTCTCATGAGTACCGAGGATATCGTCGTGCTCGACGGCATTGAGAAGGCGTCGCTGCGCTACGAGAGCGGAGAAGAGCCGACCTACGGTGATTGGATGGTGCGCCACATGCTGTCCGACCCCGAAAAACTCAATCCGTACACCGCTAATGATGCCGGTGCCAGCACGGTCTTGAATTACGTACTTGAAAGCCTGCTCGAAGCCGACTCGGATCCGCCCTATGCGTTGCGAGGGCTAATCGCCAAGGGCTACCCGGAGATTTCTGCGGACAAACTCACCTATACGTTTGAACTGCGCGACGGGGTTTACTTCTCAGACGGCAAGCGGCTGACGGCGGCGGACGTCGTCTTCAGCATGAAGGTCATTCACAATCCCCAAGTGCTAGCGCCGCATCTGCGCAACTACTACGCCGCTGTCGAAGCGGTACAGCAGGTAGGCGCGAACAAGGTCAGCTTTCTGTGCGACAAGCGCTATTTCCGCAATGACCTGATCTTGGGCGGCTTCGATATCTTGCCTAAGCACTTTTACGATCCAGAGGGTTTGCTGGACCCGGTCGAGGTCAAGAGTTTGGTGGATGGTTCTTGGGCGGAGGGGCCACACAAAGAGCGAGTCGAGCGCTTTGCCGAACAATTCAATCAAAATTTCAACCGCAAGGTCCTAGGCTCGGGGCCGTATATAATAGAAGATCCAGAGCGCGACTTGGTCACTCAACAAAAAATCGTGCTGACGCGGAACGAAAACTACTGGGGGCGAGATGTGGAAGGGCTACTGCCGCCTGGCTTTGTCGATAAGATCGTCTTTAACATCATCAACAATACTGACGCGGCATTCATCGAGTTGACCAATGGCAATCTCGACTACCACGCTCTGCGCCCATTGGAATTTAAGGAAAAGAGTTGGTCGGAAGACTTCAACCGCCGCTTCCTCAAAGGCGTTAGCTATGCTGGTGGATATTTGTACATCGGCTGGAACAACAATCATCCAATTTTTGGCGACAAGCGGGTGCGCCAAGCCATGACCTATCTAACCGACCGCGAGGGCATGGTCGAAAACATCATGTTCGGCCTAGCCGAAGCGGTGGAGGGGCCGATTCACAAGTTCCGCCCCGAATACAACCACGATCTCGCGCCGTACGCGTATGATCCCGACCGCGCCCTCGACCTGCTGGCGGAAGCTGGCTGGGAGGACGCCGACGAGGACGGCATTCTCGATAAGGCCATCAGCGGAAATCGGGTGCCATTTCGCTTTGAGATTTTGATCAATTCGGGCAACCAGATCCGCAAGGACATCGCCCTGACTTTGCAATACGAGTTGCAGGACATCGGCATTGACTGCCAAGTGCGCGAGTTAGATTGGTCGATTTTTTTGCAAAAAGTCCGCGGCAAGGATTTTGACGCCATGGTGCTGGCTTGGACCGGCAATGTGAAGTTCGCGCCCGACGGTTACCAGATCTGGCATTCCTCCCAGGCCGTAGCGAACGGTTCCAACGCGGTGAGCTTCATCAACGCCGAGGTTGACGACATCTTGGAGACCTACCGCCGCGAGTTCGACATGGAAAGGCGCATCGCACTCTACCAGCGCTTTCAAGAAATCCTGCACGAGGAACAGCCCTATACCTTTTTGTGGAAGCCGCGCACGGCCCAAGCTTATAGCCGCCGCTTCAGTGGCGTCACTTGGTATCCCCCTGGCGTCCGCTTGCAAGATTGGTGGGTCGCGCAGAAAATGCAGATGTACTAAGGACACGTCGGTGTCCTTCGCAGCCCCGCTTCGCTGGGCAATTCACCCCTTGCGCCGGGAGCGGCCGGCCAAATCAGTGCTACTGGTCGCGCTCATCATCGCTTCCTCAGCGGCCGCTGCCTTTGGGTTTGAGCATTGGTTGTACGGGGCATTTTCGCTCGGGGCATTGACCGCCTCGCTGTCGCGCTACTTCTTTCCCACGCGCTATGTGCTCGACAGCGAGGGGATCAACAGCGAACATCTCGGTTTCAAGCAGCGCCGCTCTTGGGCGGAATTCCGTCGAGTAGATGAACATTGGGACGGCATTTTTTTGCGTCCATCTGCTCGCCCGAGTCGGCTGGATTCCTTTCGCGGCGTTTTTTTGCGCTTTGAGCAGAACCGCGAAGAAGTTGTGCATTTCGTTCGGTGCCATGTTCCAAGTCAATAGCTTGAAAGAGCGGTGGCGACGCGCTTTTGCCCTCGAAGACCCGGAGGCGAGTTGGTCTGAGGAAGAGCGTGCGCTGGCCGAGCGGTTAGCCGAGTTTATAGTGCGTCGCCGCATGGGAGCGGCTGCGTCTATGGCGTTGGAGGCTTGTCGTCCCCTCAACTTTTTGGGTAGCCAAGCCCTGACCTTTTTGGCCCCGTTTGCCACGCTGGTTTTTTCGCGTGACGAGTACGAGCGATTTACGCGCATGTTGGAGCGACGCCAATCTATAGACCTACTTGCGGAGGCCATTGCCCAGCGCGAAAGCCACAAACATGGATGAACTCAACGTAGTTATCGCCACGGACTGCGGCAGTACGACGACCAAGGCGATCCTGATCGAAAAGAAGGAAGAAGGGTATCGCCAGACCTTTCGCGGCGAGGCTCCAACCACGGTTGAGGCCCCCTTTGAAGACGTCACTCGGGGAGTTCTCAACGCCATTCAAGAGGTCGAGGAGCTTTCCGGGCGGCAGATCCTCGATGGCGAGCGGATTATCACGCCGGCCGCCGGCGATGTCGGGGTCGATAGCTACGTCTCGACGAGCAGTGCGGGCGGTGGATTGCAGATGGTAGTGGCCGGTGTGGTCCTGGCGATGACCGGCGAGAGTGCCCAGCGTTGCGCCTTGGGTGCCGGGGCGATCGTCATGGACGCGCTCGCCGCCAACGATAGGCGCTTGCCGCACGAAAAAATAGAGCGGATTCGCCAGTTGCGCCCCGATATGGTATTGCTGTCGGGCGGCACGGATGGCGGCACCGTCAGTCACGTGGTCGAACTGGCCGAATTCATCAGCGCGGCCGATCCCAAGCCCCGCTTTGGCGCCGGCTTTAAGTTGCCGGTCATTTTTGCCGGCAATGAGGACGCACGCGAGGAGGTCGGAAAGGCACTGGGAGGGAAGATGGCCCTGACTGTTACCGAGAATATCCGCCCCGTGCTCGAAGAGGAAAATCTGGACCCGGCGCGGCACGTCATTCACGACCTCTTCCTCGAGCACGTCATGGCGCAGGCTCCTGGCTACAGCAAGCTGATGGGCTGGGCCAGTGCGCCGATTATGCCGACGCCCGGGGCGGTGGGCGAGATCATGCAGACTATTGCCCGCCAGCAGGGGATCGACGTCGTCGGCGTGGATATCGGTGGGGCGACGACCGATGTATTCAGCGTTTTCGACGGCGTGTTCAACCGCACGGTCAGTGCTAATCTCGGCATGTCCTATAGCGTCTCCAACGTGTTGGCCGAGGCCGGCCTCGGCCAAATCATGCGCTGGGTTCCTTTTGACATTGAGGAGGCCGACCTCCGCGACCGGATCAAAAACAAGATGATTCGCCCGACGACCATCCCACAACTCATGCAGGAACTACAAGTTGAGCAAGCCATTGCCCGCGAAGCACTGCGCTTGGCCTTTGATCAGCATCGGGCGTTGGCGGTGGGGTTGAAGGGAGTGCAGAGCAAGCGCACGCTGGCCGATGTTTTTGAGCAGGGGGCCACCGGCGAGAGTTTAGTTGAGATGATGGGGCTGGACCTGCTAGTCGGCAGCGGCGGAGTGCTCTCACACGCGCCCCGCCGCGAGCAAAGTTGCGCCATGCTCATAGATGCCTTCCAGCCCGAAGGCGTCACCCGCTTGGCGGTCGATAGTATCTTTATGATGCCTCACTTGGGAGTCCTCTCGACTGTGGACAAGCGCGCTGCCACCGAGGTTTTCGAGCGCGATTGCCTGATCTACTTGGGCACCTGTGTGGCTCCTGTCGGCGAGGGCAAGGCCGGCGAGGTCTGCCTCCAATACGAAATAGACCTGCCCAGCGGGCGTCAAACCGGCCAGTTACCGATCGGCCAGTTACAGCGGATGCCTTTGGCCGATGGCGAGGTGGTCGAAGTCTCGCTCCAGCCGGCGCGGCGGTGGGATGTGGGGGCTGGCCCGGGGCAAGCTCTAAACGCACGAGTGCGCGGTGGCGTAGTCGGGCTAGTGTTGGATGGGCGCGGGCGGCCCATCCAGATGGCGTCAGATCAAGACCGCCGGCGTCAGATAAGCGACTGGCAGCAGGCGCTAAACCTATACGAGTAGCTCATGGCCCATGCTTATACCCCTGGACTGCGCGTGACGCAACGCGCCATCATCCACAAAGAGCGGCGTTTGCCCCTCAAAGGCGAAGTGGTCGTTGAGCGAGACCAAGTGGTGCGGCGCGACCAAGTCGTGGCCCGCACCGAATTGCCGGGCGAGGTAGCGACGCTCAACTTGGTCAACCGCCTAGGCACCTCGCCGCAAGATCTAGCTAGCTATATGCTCAAAAAGGAAGGCGACCGGGTCGAAGCTGGCGAGCCTCTCGCCGAGACCAAGCCGTTTATTCGCTGGTTCAAGACCACGATTGAATCCCCGGTCAGCGGCACCGTCGAGAGCATTTCGCCGGTTACGGGTCAGGTGATATTGCGGCAAGCTCCTAGGCCGGTCGAAGTGCTGGCTTACGTCGATGGGGTTGTCGAGGAAGTTTTTGCCGAGGAAGGTGTGCGCGTCGCAGCGCGAGGTGCTTACATCCAGGGCATTTTCGGCGTGGGCGGGGAGTGCTGGGGTGCGCTGCACTTGGCGGTTGAGGCGCCTGACACCGCAGCCGAGTCGCTGGGCCCGGAAGTTGCAGGCAAAATTGTCGTGGTAGGCAGTCTGATTAGCGCGGAGACTGTGGAACAGGCCCGGCAGGCAGGTGCCGTGGGGTTGATCGGCGGCGGTTTGCGCGACAGCGACTTGCGCGACCTGCTTGGCCGCGATTTGGGTGTGGCTATCACCGGGACGGAGCAAATCGGCCTGACGGTAGTAGCGACCGAGGGCTTTGGCCGCGTCGCCATGGCGCGCAAGACATTTGATATTCTGCAGGCCTGCGCTGGCATGGATGCGTCTATGGCCGGTGCGACTCAAATCCGCGCTGGCGTGTTGCGGCCGGAGATTATCGTCCCCACGGCCGCTGACCAAGAGGCAGAAGAGGTGCGACCGGGCGCGAAAGGATTGCAGGTGGGCGATTTGTTGCGGGTAATTCGGATGCCCTATTTTGGGCGGATTGGGCGCGTCTGCGACTTGCCGACCGAGCTGTGTACGGTGGAGTCTGGGGCGCGGGTGCGGGTATTGGCCGTAGAGTTTGAAGATGGAGAACAGGCGGTAGTGCCGCGGGCAAATGTGGAACTGATTGAGGAATAAAGGCATGAGAGCAAAAAACTGGCTATCTGCATTCGTCTTGGCTTGGCCGTTGGCGAGCGCGGCAGAGAACGGGGCACAAGGGCTGGCGCACTCCATGCCGCCGATCGAGATACAAGCCTTCGACACGCCCAACGACGACGGGGGCAGCATTACGCTAACTTGGTCGCGCGATCCCCGGATCAGCGACAATGCGATGTATCAGGTCGCCATCGCCGATTCGCCCAGCGGACCTTTTCGCGTCGTGGCTGAAGTTGCGCCCACGGGGAACTTGATGTCCGAGGCACCGGCGCTCTTTGGGCACGGGGCCGAGCTGGGGAATTACCACTATGTCAACGTCGAGGAATTCGCTGACGCGGGCGGCAAAACGCCATTAGAAGACGGCAAGACGTATTACTTTCACATTGATGTGCGGTCGGCTGGGGGCGCGGTCCGCGGCAAAGTGATCGTCAATGCCGAGTCCAAAGGCAATTTTTTTAACCGCGCCAAAGTCAACAATCTGGTGTTGTGCGTCGTGTTTTCAGGGCTCATCATGGGCTATATTGGTATTGCGCGGCGGCGCGAACTCAAGATCCGCCGCATCGCCGGGCTAGAGGCACTCGACGAGGCACTGGGGCGGGCGACCGAGATGGGCAAGCCGGTGCTTTTCATCCACGGCTTGCGCTTCATGGACTCCATATCGACCATTGCCGCGGTCAATATTTTGGGGCGGGTCGCCCGGCGCACGGCCGAATACGACACCGCGCTGCGGGTGGTGGCCCCGGATCCGGTGGTTATGTCGGTAAGTCAGGAGACGGTCAAAGCCTCGTATGTGGAGGCGGGGCGGCCTGACGCCTTCAATCCCGATCATGTTTTCATCGCCGGCACCGAGCAGTTTAGCTATGCGGCAGCAGTCGAGGGCATCATGGTCCGCGACCGCCCGGCGGCTCACATTATGATGGGATATTTCTATGCTGAGTCGCTGCTGCTGGCCGAGACGGGTTCGACGACCGGGGCGATTCAGATCGCTGGTACCGATTCCTTTACCCAGTTGCCGTTCTTTATCACTACCTGCGATTATACCCTGCTCGGCGAGGAGCTCTACGCAGCCAGTGCTTATCTGTCGGGCGAGCCGCGCATGTTGGGCAGCCTCAAAGGCCAGGACGCTGGTAAGGCTCTGATTTTGGTCGCTTTGGTGTTGGGTACTGTGTTGGCGACTTTAGAGGCTGTTGGGCTGCGGTTGCCTCACCTGACTCACTTCTTTACTCCTTATTGAGGAGGGGCCATGCTGTTTCTTAGTCGGACCTTACCGCTGGCCATCGCCTTAGTCTTTGGCTTGCTGGGCATTGCCATTTACTACATACCACACGGCTATGCCCAAGGCTTTGAGCAAGAGGTCGGGGGAAAATGGGTGCGGATTATTTTTGCGTTTTCCTACCTGCTCGGGCTGTACAGCCTGCTTAACTTGCACTGGCAGCGCATCCGGCAGCAGGCCATCGGTTGGGGCTACAGCTTCGTTGCCATCGCCAGTTTTGTGGTGATGATGGTCTTCGTTATCTACAACGATGGACATGGCCCGTTTGCCGCCCAAGCCAAAGCCGGGGGCTACAATTGGCTCTTCCTGTACGTCCATCGGCCTTGTTCGAGTACTATGTTCTCGATTTTGGCCTTCTTTATCGCTTCGGCGGCGTACCGGACCTTTCGCGCCCGTACGCCCGAGGCCGCGCTGTTGTTGGTCGCGGCCGTGATCGTCATGCTGGGCCGCGTACCCATTGGCCGCGAGATCTCCGAGTTTTTTCCGCTGGTAAGCGATTGGCTGCTGAACGTGCCCAACTTGGCGGCTAAACGCGGCGTCCTGCTCGGGGTGTCTCTAGGGGCCATTGCGACCTCGCTGCGTATCATCTTTGGGATTGAACGCTCGTATTTGGGCGGAGGCTCCGAGTGATGCACAAGCTACTCGCTATCGACCGCCGCATCATTTTCGCCCTAGTTTTTGTGGGCGTAGCCGGGCCGTTGTTGGCCGGGATTTATCTGCCGATTACGCCGACGGGCGAAGTAAAAGCCGCATACGACCAAGTCGAAAAGCTCGACGCGGGGGACATTGTGCTGGTTTCCTTCTCCTACGGCGCTAGCACATATCCTGAGATGCAGCCCATGGCGCGTTCGGTTTTGCGCCACGCCTTTCGCCGCGACCTCAAGGTGATCGCCATCTGCCTGTGGCCCGATGCCGCGGGGCTGGCCCAACAGGTGCTGGAGGAACTGGCGGCCGAATTCGATTTGGAGTACGGGGTGGATTACGCCTTCATGGGCTACAAGGTCGGGGGGTTCAGCGTCATCCTCAACATGGGGCAGGACTTCCACGGCACCTTCCCGCAGGACAATTGGGGCGCAAGTGTCGGCGATTTGGAATTGACGCGGGGTTTGCGCTCGCTACGCGATTTTGCCCTCGTCTTTGATTTAGCCGCCGGGGATTCGATTGAGTTTTGGTGGATCCCCTACGGGCAGGAGAAATACGGCTTTCCCTTTGCGGCCGGCTGCACCGCCGTGATGGCGCCCGATCTCTACCCCTTTCTCGACTCGGGACAACTCCGCGGCCTACTCGGTGGCCTAGCCGGTGCCGCCGAATACGAAACCTTGATTGGGCTTCGCGGCAGTGCCAGCAAGGGCATGAGTGCCCAGTCGGCGACCCATTTGATCATCATCGCCTTCGTGATTTTTGGCAATATCGCGTATTTCGCTGCTCGGCGGGGCCGAGCGCAGCAGGAGAGTTAAGCCATGCGCGATACGTATGTCTTTTTGGGTTTGCTCCTGCTGTTTGCCGCGGTCAATATCGGCTTGGTGGCGAGTGGGATCTTGGCGGCGGATTGGACGGGTTTGGGCGTTATTGTCGCGGCAGGCATGACCTTGGCACTCTATAGCTTCCTCTACAAGGACAACCCGCTTTTCAAGTTTGCCGAACACGTTTTCGTCGGCGTGGCCGCGGCCTACATATTCGGCCAGAATTGGTATCCGACGATCTACGGCGAACTCATCGCCGAATGGACCGATCTGGGGGAAGGGGAGACGCCCAACTGGTGGTTGTTGGCCCCGACGATACTCGGGCTGTTGATGTTGACGCGCTTTTCGCTGCGCTTTGGTTGGCTTAGCCGCTATGCTTTTGCATTTTTTGTGGGGCTGGGGGCCGGCCTGACGATTCCCCGCTATGTTTCTTCTTTTATTTTAGCCCAAATTGAGCCTACATTACAACCACTGACTTGGAGCTGGGAGGGGCTTAATTTGCTGATCGTCCTAGTAGGGGTAATAGGGGTGTTGGTTTATTTTTTCTTTTCCGTCGAGCACACTGGCGCGGCCGGCCATGTCTCCAAGGTGGGGATATGGTTTTTGATGGTCTCGTTTGGGGCGTCGTTTGGTTACACCATTATGGCGAGAGTTTCGCTGTTGATCGGGCGCGTGACTTTTCTCTTGGAAGACTGGTTGCATTTGATGTGAAAGAGTCTTTATTGAGTGTCCTACCAAAGGAGGGATATATGACCAAGTTCACAGGCGTTTTTCGCACTCTGACCGCACTGGGCGTCCTGCTCGCGCTGAGCTTGGCTCCGGCCGAGGCCAGTACGGGCGGTAAGATCGCCGGTGTCGTCCAGGATGCCGCCACCGGCGATGGGCTACCCCATGCCAATATCGCGGTGGTAGATACCAAGCTAGGGACGACGGCGGACGAAAAGGGCCGCTTTTTTATTCTCAACGTGCCAGCGGGTGCCTACACCCTCAAGGCCACGTATATCGGCTACGCGGATTATACCATTGAGGATGTGCGGGTTTCCGCCAACCTAACCACGAATCTCAACATCGACCTGACTTCTTCGGATATCCAAGTCGAGGAGGTGGTAATTCGCGCCGAGCGGCCAATTATCGACAAAACCGCCACCAATGCGGTGCGCATCGTCGGGGCTGAGGACCTAGAGATCCTGCCGTTTAGAGGGGTCAACGGCGTCATCGACATACAGCCGGGCGTGGTTTTGGACGAAGGCGCGTTGCACGTGCGCGGCTCGCGCTCCGACGAGATTGGCTACTACGTCGATGGGGCTAGCGTCCGCAATCCAATCACCGGCAGCAGTGCTGTGGGCCTAATTGACGAGGCGCTCGAGGAAGTTCAGCTACAAGCCGGCGGCTTCAACGCCGAGTACGGCGGGGCCAATGCTGGCATCATTCTCCAAGAGTTGCGCACGGGCACGCCAGCGTGGCAGATCGGGGTGCTGAGCGAGACGGATAATTTCACTTCCCCGTATGAACAGCGCTTTGGCACCTATTCCTATGGTTATTCTACCCAGGTCGTCACCTTGAGCGGTCCGGTGGTGGGCCTCAAGAACGTGCGGGCGTTTCTCGCCGGGCAGCGCTGGGTGCGGGATTTCCAGCCTTCCTATTGGGAGGGCTTCCAGTTTGACGACTTGGTCGATTCCGGCGACCGCGGCGGCCGAATCCACTGGCGCGAGGACGCCGACGGCAATGCCATACCCGATACCGTGGATCTGAATCTGCGGCCGGGCAATATCGACCATACTGGCCGCGAGCAGCTCAATTTCAACGGCACTCTGCTATTCGATATGCTGCCCTTCCAACTGCGCCTCACCGGCCTCTATTCCATCGAGGATCAGGAACTCAATCCCACGCCCGTTCGCAACATGCTCAATACGGCGCGGCTGCCCGAAAGGGAGCGGGTGTCGGGCTTGCTCAATATCAAGGGCACCCACTTGCTCAGCCCCAAAATGTTCTACGAGGTGAACGTCAGTCTTTACAACCAAAGTCGCGATACCTTCGACCCGGTTTTTAGAGACAACTTCATGCTCTATAACGACAGCTTGGCCGTGGCTCAAGCCTCCCCCGATTTCACGCCGTATTCCGCCCAAGGCGTGGCACCGCGCAACTACGACTTGAACGGCTTTCCCTTTGCCCGCCCGGGTACGCCGGTATGGCCGGTAGACGGCACGTCTCGGTCCAGCCTTTACGCCGAGGAGGAGGATCGCTACTACGGCGTTGGCGGTAGCCTGACCCGCCAGACCGATGTGCATGAGTACAAGCTGGGCTTTGACGTCCAGCGCTGGACCTCGCGGCGCTTTGGCATCGCCCTGAACTCGATCCGCAACGCCATTAGAAACACGTATCCCGAGCTGGACTCAGTGTACGATCGGTACTACGCCGGGGAGATTGCCGCCGCCGACTTGATGGACGCGCTGATTGACAAGGCCGAGACGTTGGACGATGGGGATGGCAGTCTGGATGATTTCGCCACCATGATCCGCAACACCAGCCGGGCCGATTTCTTCGGCTTCGACGCCTTTGGGCGCAAGGATGCAGGCCGCGGGCTGGAGGCTCCGCGCAATCCAGTGCTAGCGTCGGCCTTTATTCAGGACAAGATCGAATACAATGATCTCATCGTGAACGCCGGGCTGCGCTGGGATTACTTCGACGTCGATAGTTTTCGCTTCAGGGAGCCCGCGGCACCCGTGCGCAGCGATTCGCTCTTCACCATTGATCTCGGCTCAATGGAAAAGACGCGCACGTTCAGCGAACTTAGCCCGCGGCTCGGGTTTTCGTTCCCGGTGTCGGACTTAACGGTCTTTCACGTGCAGTACGGCCGCTTTGTGCAGATGCCGGCCATGCGTTCGATGTTTACTGGCGGGGCGCGGTTGGCCCTGGAGTTGGGCGGTCAGAACTTTATCCGCATCCCCACGGCCTTTGACATTGAGCCGATCCGCACCACCCAGTACGAAATCGGCTTTGAGCGCCAATTTACCGACGTGGCTTCCTTCGACATCACCGGCTTCTACCGCGACGTGAAGGGCCAGTTACAGCTACAGCGCCAAAACATTTCGACCGCGGCCCAAAACGCCAGCGCGTACAATTTCCTGCAAAACGGCGACTTTGCCGCGACCAAGGGTTTGGAGTTCGTCTTCAAGCTGCGCCGCATCAATCGGTTGCGCACCGAGCTTAACTACACCCTGTCGGATGCCCGCGGCACCGGCTCATCGATCAATTCGGCCGTTTCTGGGGTCGAGAACAACACCAACCTGCCCACCATCATCTCGCCGTTGGACTTTAACGAGACGCATCGCGGCAACATCTTTGTCGACTATCGCTTTGCCGACAACGACGGCGGGCCGATCCTCGAAAACTTGGGGGCCAACCTGCTGTTGAGTTTTAGCAGCGGCCACAATTTCACCTTGTCGGGCGGGTCCATCGGCCAGCGCGGCCCGGAAGACGGCGGCATCCTCGCCAACGACGACCCGCGCTCGCGCAAGCCAGCCGAAAGCATCAATGCCTCTTCGACGCCTTACACTTTTGAAGTTGACATGAAAATAGATAAAGGCTTCGGTCTGTTTGGTGCCGACGCCCAGATCTACCTCTATGTCTACAACCTGTTCAACCGCAAAAACGTGATTAACGTGTACAGCCGCACTGGCAGCGCCGAAGACGACGGCTTCCTCACCAATCCCGATCTGAGCAGCCAAATTGTTGCGGCCAGTGCCGGTTTGACGTACCAGCAGTTATACGAGGCCATCAACTTGGCCAACCGACAGCACTATTGGTTCAACGAAGGCGGTGACATTTTTGGCTCGCCGCGTCAAATCCGCTTTGGGATCAAACTGGGCCTGTAAAGGGAGGAAAACGTTATGAAAAAATTTGTCACCTATTTGGCGACCACTGGGCTTTTGCTCGGCCTAGCCGGTCCGGTCCAAAGCCGCGGACCGAACGCGCATCGCGCTGCCAAGACCGCGCAGGAAAACGATTTCGGCCAGCGCGCCTTGCTCAACATCAACAACATGGCCATGTGGTTTGAGCGAAACGGATCCTCTGGGTACAACCCACTCACTTCCAGTTCCGGGGTGACCTTTCCGCGCTCAACCGCTCAGGTCATCTATCGGGATGGCCTGATCTGGGGCGGCATCGTCAAGGATGGCGACCCGCAGGAGTTGCGCGTCGGCGGCCAGACCTACGAGATAGGCACCGTGCCCGGTCGCATCGTCGCCAAAGGCGAGGCCGAAGATCCGGCCGATCCAAGCGTCCGCATCTACCGCATTCGCCGCGATTACCGGACGGCGGACTTGCGGCTCGACGCCGCTGAGAGCTTGGGGATTGGGCTGAGTGCCGTTACCGACAGCGACGTGGCGGCCCTCCGCGCTCAGTACGAGCGGGATTGGCGCGAATGGCCCTATCAGAAAGGAGCGCCCTATTACGACAACGACGGGGACGGCGAGTACAATCCAGACGCGGACGAGCCGGGCGTGGCCGGGGCCGACCAAGTGGCTTGGTTTGTGATTAACGACCTCGATGTAGGGGCGGCGCAATCCCTGTACGGCTCCAAGCCCGTTGGTCTTGAAGTCCAAGTGCTGCTTTGGGGCTACGCCCGCACGGACGCGCTAGGCGATGTGATTTTTAAGAAGTTCACGGTCGTTTACAAAGGCACCAGCGCTACTCCGGATACGGCCCGCATTGAAGATATGTACTTCGCCCAGTGGGCCGATCCGGATTTGGGCAGCTACGGCGACGATTTTGCCGGAGCCGATGTCGATTTAAGTCTCGGCTACGTGTACAACTCGATCAACGACGACGCGAACTACGTACCTTTTGGACTGGCCCCGCCGGCCGTGGGCTACGACTTCCTCCAAGGACCGGTCGTTCCGGTATTCCAGAAAGACGAAAATGGCGATCCTTTGTTGGACGAAGAGGGCAACGTAGTCTTGGATGAGAGTTCGGAAGCCATTTTCAACTTTGGTCGGCGACCCGGCTACCGCAACTTGCCGATGACATCCTTTGTGTACTTTGCCGCTGGCTCGGCCATTGACGATCCAGAACTCGGCGAGTACATCGGCACTGAGGAGTGGTACAATCTGCTGCGCGGCTTTCAGCCCCAGCCCGACATTGGCAACCCCGTTCCGTACACCAACCCCCTGACCGGCGACGAGACCTTCTTCACCCTCGACGGCGATCCGACTACGGCTCAGGGCTGGAACGACGGCATCCCGTTGCCAGCGGGCGACCGGCGCATCGTGCTCAACACGGGCCCGTTTGAGATGGCCTTGGGCGACACCCAGGAAGTGGTGGTCGCACTGCTGGGCGGCATTTCTACCGACCGCCTGCGCAGCGTCTCCAAGCTGAAATTCAACGACCAGTTTGTCCAGGACGCTTACAACAGCTTCTTTGAGGTGCCCAAGCCGCCAGCCCAGCCCAATGTCCGCGTAATCGAGCTCGACCAGACGATCATCTTGGACTGGGGTTGGGACGACGCTTCGGTCCAGGCCACCGAAGGAGTGGGTTCGCCCGGCTTCGACTTTGAAGGCTACAACCTCTATCAGTTGCCCTCGGCCGAGGCCACGCTTGCTCAGGGCGTCAAGGTGGCGACCTTCGACATCGAAAACGGCGTTACCACCATCCTCGGCATTGACCTCGACGAAGCGTCCGGCGTGGTGCTCGATGTGCCCTTGCAGATTGGCACCGACTTCGGGATCAAGCGCAATATCAAGATTACCCAAGACCACGTCCGCAGCGGTCCGCTGGTCAACGGCCAGCAGTACTACTTTGCGGTGACGGCCTATAACCGCGCCACCGACGAAGGGGCCGCTACCACGGCGCTGGAGAGCGCACCGCAGAACTTGATCTGCGTACCGCAGGAGCCGCCGCCGGGCACTCGCTATCTGAGCGAGCCTGGGGACGCGATTAGTGCCCGGCACACCGCTGGGGCCAGCGATGGCACGGTCTCAGTCTCGGTAGTTGACCCGACGAGTACCACGGGCCACGACTACGCGGTCGAATACGCGGCCGACGCCGACGGAAACACGGTCTGGAATCTGGTTGACAAGACTAGCGGCCAGACTCTGTTGGCTGACCAGAAGGACCAAGCTGGCACGGCCTTCTACGTCGGCTCGGCCGGCATTGAGGTCTCGGTCTCAGGTCCGCCCGCTGGCATGAAGAGTTGGGCCGGTCCGGCCATGCCATTCGAGGCCTGGAAGGCGTCGTCCGAGGCGGCCGACCTGACGGGCGATGGCCAGATCAACGCCGCCGACTTCGCCCAAGCCGTTGATCACGCCAGCGATACGCGCTGGTTCACTTGGGCTGGCGGCTCCGGCGACTGGGGTGCCGAAGGGTTCGAAGGCGCGATGACCGGCGATCCCAACCACCAGTGGTTCGCGCCGTCGACGGTGACGCCGGACCGGCTGCGCACGGTGGAGCTGCGCTTCACCGACGTCATTGAAGAGGACGGCGAAGACCAGTACAAGCCGGTGGACGTCAACAACGAGAACGTGTCGTGGGCTTATCGCTATCTGCGCGGTGCCGGAGGGGAACCACCAGCACCCGGAGACCTGACGACGACGCAGAATCCCTGGGACTTCGGTAAGTACATTATCAACACCGAAGGCCCAGGTGTTTACGTCTATCAGGAGCGCAATCCGATCGCGCTTTCGGCTTGGGACATCGAAAGCGATCCGCCGCGCCGCTTGGAAGTGGCCTTCCTCGAAAACAACCAGCCCGGCGGCTTGGTCAACGGCGTCTATGGTCCGCCTTGGTACACTGTGGCGAGCAATATCGCCGGCTCAGGTCCGCGCGAGTGGCTGTTCATCTTCGACTTGGATTACACCGACCCCAATCAAGGCGAGAACAGCGACATCTTGCTGAACAACGGCCTGATAACAGAAGGCGAGGAACACCTTCCCTTCATGTGGATCATCTTTGCCGAGCGCCGCAACGAGGAGGACTTCCCGTCGGATGGCGATTCCTTCTTGCTGGTCGCCAATCACGTCAATACCCCGGCCGACCGCTTCTCATTTACGGTCTCCGGGTCGGAAAGCAGCGACGCCTACCTAGCCGAGGACCTTGAGAAAATCAACGTCTTTCCGAATCCCTATCTTGGCGTCAACACGGCCGAGACCAGCCGTTACAACCACTTTGTGACCTTCAGCCATCTGCCGCCCAAGGCGAATATCCGCATCTTCGACATGAGCGGTACGCTGGTGCGCACGATTGAAAAGGACGACCCGTCGCAGTTCACGCGCTGGGACCTACAAAACCACAACGCACTGCCGGTGGCCAGCGGCATGTACATCGCCCATATTGAGCTGCCCGATCACGGCAAGAGTCGGGTCCTCAAGCTGGCCATCATCCAAGAGCAGCAGTTCCTAGAGAACTTCTAGATGCACCGGATATCAAAGGGAGAAATAGGAGGCCATTCCATGCTTAGACACAGCTTTCGCATCTCGACGATCCTGCTGGGGCTAGTTTTCGCCTCGGCTTACGCCTTTGCCGATGGCTATGATCGCGCCGGTACGGCCGCGGCCCCGGAATTGCTGATTCCGGTTGGTGCGCGCGACATGGCTTTGGGGGGTGCCTCGATCGCCACCAGTTCCGGTTTGGAGGCGCTGCACTGGAACCCGGCAGGTTTGTCCAAGTCCGAATCCAACGCGGGCATCATGTTCTCGACGATGTCCTATCTGGCGGATACTCGCATCAACTATCTGGCTACTGGTGCCAACTTTGAGGGTCTCGGTGCGCTGGCTCTCAACATCAAGGCGCTGGATTTCGGCCAAATCCCGGTGACGACCGAGGCCAATCCAGACGGCACGGGCGCGACCTTTTCGCCGACCTTCTTCACGCTGGGCCTGACCTTTGCGAGGGAACTGACCGATCGCATCTCGGTCGGGTTTACCAGCCATTACATCGCCAACCGCGTCCAGCGCGTCGAGGCCACCGCGGTCTCGTTTAGCGCCGGTCTGCAATACGCCAATCTGGGCGGGATTGCCGGCTTGGACTTGGGGGTGGCACTCAAGCACATCGGCACGCGGATGCAGTTTGGCGGCTCTGGTCTGTTGCGCCGCGGCCAGCTTGACGGGTTGCGCCGCGGACCCTCGGATTACAATGTGCAGGCTAGCTCTGCCGACCTGCCTTCAACGTTTGAACTCGGCCTGAGCTATTCCTATATGGATGCGCTCAATCTGTCCTCGGTCTTCCGGCACAACAACTTCGCCTACGACCAGTACCGGTTGGGTGCTGAATATGTGTTGAGCAAACTCTTCGCTCTGCGCGCAGGCTTCGACTACGCGCCCAACTCGGCTGACGACTACCTATACGGCACTAGCTTCGGCTTTGGTCTGAATCTGGATGCCGGGACGATCAAAGATTTGCGCGTTGATTACGCCTACACTACGGTGGAGTATTTCGACGCGCTCAATACCTTTACCTTTCAGTTCGGGTTCTAAGTTCAACCGCGGCGCAGCATATAGAACGTGTGCCTTGCCATTTTTATAGGAGATTGCCCATGAAGTCCGCGTACCTGTTGGCGGTGTTCGTCGCCGTCGCTGGATTGGGATGCCAGAGTTCGACCCTGACCGCGGCCAAGCTCTACATCAAGCAGGGGCAGCCCCAAAAGGCGAAAGAGCAACTCGCTCTAGTTCTTCAGAGTGAGCCAGAAAACAGCGAGGCTCATTTGCTCATGGGCCAGCTCTTAGGGGACGAGGGCCGCTACGGCGAAATGGCCGATCATCTAGCGCAGGCCGAGCGCACACCCGGACTTCAGAGCGAGGTTGAACAAACGCGCCGTCGTTTTTGGGCGCGAGAGTACAATGCCGGCGTCGTTCACGCTCAAGGCGAGGCCCCGAATTACGCGATGGCGCGGCACTCGTTTCACAACGCTACCCTCATCGACGAAAGTGCGCTCGACGCTTGGCGCAACCTCGCGTACGTATATTACCAGATCGACAGCACGGATGCAGCCATTGCCACCTACCAGAAGATCGCGTCGGCGGATTCACAAGACGAGAGCACCTTTTTCAGCCTAGGATCGCTCTACTTGGAAAACGACCAACTCGATGAAGCCATCCGAGCCTTGTCGCAGGTGATCAAGATCGATCCCGCCCACCTCAACGGCCTGACCCACCTCGCCATGGCCCAAGTCCAAGCTGGGGACTACGAGGGAGCCGAGGCCAATTATCGCAAGGTCATTGAGCTAAACCCCGGTGACTTCAGGCCCCATTTCAACTTGGGCAATCTCTACTGGCAGCAGGAAAAATACACGGCGGCTAAGCGGGCCTATGAGCAGGTGCTACAACTCGAACCCGACGATGGGGACGCGCTCTACAACCTCGCCATGGTCCACTTGGCGACAGACGACATGGATGGCGCGTTGCCGATCTTGGAGCGGCTCTCCAAACAAATGCCAGATAATGCGTTGGTATGGATGCACTTGGGGACGGTTTACGCCCATAAAGAACTGATTGAGAAGAGCGAGTCGGCGTTTGCGAGAGCCGAGGAACTAGAGGGGGTGGAGCCAGCCGACGTGATCATGGACGCCGATCGCGCGAGTCGGCGTTTGCGAGTAGCCGAGGAACTAGAGGAGTGAAGAGTCCGCGTTTTCGCCATGCTGCAGTACACTATTCAGCGCATTCTGCTGGCCATCCCAACCCTCCTCGGCATCACCCTGCTGACCTTCCTGATTATGCGTTTGGCACCCGGCGACCCGGTCGATCTGTTTTTGGGCGGGGCCGCTGGTGGTGAGGGGATCGCCACCGACCACCAAGCGGACTTGGAGAAGACGCGCCGGGATTTGCGCCGCCAGCTCGGGCTGGACCAACCGCTGCACATCCAGTATTTGCACTGGCTTTCCAGTTTGGTCTTGCGCGTGGAGGACGTGGGCGCATTCGACCGCGGCGCCTTGTTGGCCGACTCCGTGCTCGACGAACTGCCAGCGCGGGAGCGGGCCGAGTTGGTCTCGCTTGAGGGCGAGGCGCGCAAGGAGCGGTTCTTAGAGCATTTTCGCGACCTGCGCCCCGAGCGCGTCACCGAGCTAGTCGAGTCGCCTTTCTGGCAGAGCCGCGTTTTCTCGCCAGCTAAAAACTACGCGTATGCTGGGTCTGGTTTGGAACTGGTGCAGGCCGGAGACTGGCGCTTGGTGACGCTGAACTTGGGACGCTCCTTCAAAGACCAACAACCGGTCATCGACCACATCCTCGACCGGCTACCCATCACGCTGGAAATCAACCTCATTAGCTTGTTTTTTGCCTATCTAGTCGGCGTGCCGCTCGGTATAGTGATCGCGGTCAAACAAAATACTATTATCGATCGCTTGGTTACCACCGGGACCTTCATGCTGTGGTCGATGCCTTCGTTCTGGGTCGGGATGCTGTTGATCTTATTTTTCTGCAACAAGGAATTTTTTCACTGGTTTCCGGCCTCTGGGATCCAGTCCTTGGCCGCCGGGAAAGACTGGGGGTTCTGGCGGCTGCTGACCGACCACGCCCACCACATGGTGTTGCCGATCTTGGCTTCGACCTACGCTAGTTTCGCTGGCATCTCGCGCTACATGCGCACCAGTATGCTGGAAAATCTGCGGCTGGACTACGTGCGCACCGCCCAAGCCAAGGGCTTGCGCTATCGGGTTGTAGTGCTGCGCCACGTGCTGCGCAATTCCCTGATTCCCATTGTAACCCTGCTGGCGGGGTTGTTGCCGGGCATGATCGCGGGTTCGGTGTTTATCGAGACGATCTTCACCATTCCAGGCATGGGCTTTTTGGCCTTCCAGTCGGTTATCGTGCGGGATTACCCGGTGGCGATGGCACTCTTAACCATCGGTTCGGCCCTAGCGCTGGCGGGGATCTTGGCGGCGGATATTCTGCTCAAGGTCGTGGATCCGCGCATCGACTTTGCGAGCGTGTAGATGAGTGTGCAAGGGCAGTCCTACGGGCAGGTCGTCTGGAAGCAACTCAAAAAAAACAGACCCGCTCTGCTCAGTCTCTTGGGCATTGCCTTGCTGGGAATTGTGGCCGTAAGTGCCGACTTGCTGGCTGGCGACAAGCCGTACTACATGAAATACAAGGGCGAGACCTACTTTCCGGCTTTTCGCCAATACGCAGTCTATTTAGGGATCGTGGACTGGCCGGCAGAATTGAAGCGCCGCCGCAACTTCAAAAAGCTCAAGCTAGAGGAAGCCATTTTCCCCCCGATACCTTATGCTCCAAGCGAAGTCCGCTTGCGGGAGAAGTACCAGCCCCCGGGGGCCGATCACTGGCTGGGTACGGACCGCCTGGGCCGGGACGTGCTCTCGGGACTGATTCACGGTACGCGCTACGCCTTGACCATCGGCCTAGTGGCCGTGGGCATATCGCTGTCCATCGGTTTGGTCTTAGGAGCGTTGGCCGGTTACTTCGGAGGCTGGATCGACTTGGTGCTCTCGCGTCTTTTTGAACTGTGGGCCGCGATCCCTAGCTTCTTCTTGATATTGACGGTCGCGGCGTTTTTCCCGCCGAGTCTGTTCTTTGTCATGATCATTATCGGTCTTACGAGCTGGGTCGGTATCGCCCGCTTGACGCGCTCGCAGTTTTTGCAGGTGCGCAGCTACGATTACGTGGTCGCCGCGCGCAGCCTTGGCTGCTCAAATGGGCGGATCATGTTCCGCCACATCTTGCCCAACGCCATCGGCCCTATCTTGATCCCGGCGGCTTTCGGAGTGGCGGGAGCCATACTCTCCGAGTCGGGGCTGAGCTTTTTGGGGGTGGGGGTGCCAGCCGAAGTGATCACTTGGGGTGCCCTGCTGGCCGGGGCGCGCAGTAACGCAGCGGCGTGGTGGCTGGTGGTCGTGCCGGGCGTGGCCATTTTTGCGACCGTGACCCTGTACAACCTGCTAGGCGACGGGCTGCGCGACGCGCTGGACCCGAAGTTGCGCGGCTTAGGTGCCGAGGAAAGGGGGTAGGGACTCGTTGGCTACGATCTGCTTGAGGGTCTGTCGCTGACGCAGCAGATGAAACTCGCCATCGGTGCCGAGCAATACTTCGCAGGCTTCCGGGAAGGAATTGTAGTTTTTGGCGGCCATGCCAGCGCAATAGGCTCCACTGCCGCCGATAAAGACGGCGTCGCCGACGCGCGGCTCGGTGAGTGCGCGAGGTTCCAATTCTTCGGGATTGCCGGGGGCTGGCGTGAGACTATCCCCGCTTTCACAGCAGTGGCCGGCGATTAGATAATCGCCTTGGCCGCGTTCCGCTAGGGTCGCCGGAACTACGACGATGGGGTGTTGCGCTCCGTACATACTGGGACGCAGTACTTCGGTCATGCCGCTATCGACCTTGATGAAGGAATAGCCCTGCCGACCGGTATCGACTACGTCGATGACGCTGCAAACGATGGCGCCGGCGTTGCCCACTAAGAAGGTTCCCGGTTCGATTTCTAGATGCAGTTTGCGGCCGTGCGTGCGGGCGAAGCGGTTAAATTCATCGGCGACAGGTTGGCCGGCCTTGTGCAAGTCGGTCGATGCTTCGTCGGCCATGCGCCCAATTTTGAAACCGCCGCCCATGCTCACGCGCCGGACCTCAGGCAGCTTGGCGGCCACGCCGAGTGTCAGCCGGGCGCAGTGCTGCCAGACTGCTGGATCGCTGCCCGAGCCGATATGGCTGTGCAAACTAGTGAGTTGCAGGTTGTGCTCGGCAACCGTTGCGAGCACTTGGTCGAGGTGTTCGTGCCAGATGCCGAAGCTCGACGAAGGGCCGCCGGTATTGGTGCGGTTGCTGTGTCCCGAGCCCAGACCTGGGTTGACTCGCACGGAGACTTCGCGGCCCGGAAAGAGCCGCCCGTAGGCTGCGAGTTGATGCAGGGAACAGGCGTTGAAGAGGATCCCTTGGCGCACTAGGTCTGCTAAATTATCGGGTAATTGCTGGGCCGTGAGTTGAATTTGGGCCGCGGGGACGCCAGCGCGCATGGCCCGCAATGCTTCGTAGCCACTGCTCGCGTCGATGTGCAGGCCGGCTCGGTTTAGAATGCGGACCACGCCGGCGGTCGGACAGGCTTTCAAGGCGTAGCGCACCGTCAGGCCGTGTGCATTGGGGAAGGCCAGTGCCTTTTGGGCTTGGGATTTCAACACCTTTTGACTATAGACAAAAGTGGGGGTGCCAAATTGGCGCTGGACGGTGCGAACTTGGTCTTCAGACAGGATTGAAAGCCGTTCCATTAAATGACCCTAACTTGATATTTTTCAATAGAATCCATAGGTTATGAAAACCCTCTATTATCGCTGCCATACCCCATTTTGTCAAGCTCCTTATGGCCACTTACATCCTCGGTATTTCCGCGTTCTATCACGATAGCGCGGCCTGTTTGGTGCGCGATGGAGCGATCGTCGCCGCCGCGCAGGAGGAGCGATTCACGCGCGTTAAACACGATCCAGATTTTCCCGCGCGCGCAGTCGAATATTGTCTGCGGGAAGGCGGTATTGAGGCCAAAGACCTGCACTGCGTGGGGTTTTACGACAAGCCCCTGCTGACCTTTGAACGCCTGCTAGAGACCCATCTCGGCACGGCGCCGTTGGGTCTGCGCCTCTACTGGAAGAGCATGAAGGTATGGCTGGAAAAGAAGCTGTGGATCCCGCAGTTAATCCAAGAGCAACTCGGCTGCGAAGTTCCCGTGCTGTTTGGCGATCACCACGAGTCGCACGCCGCGTCGGCCTTCTATCCGTCGCCGTATCGAGAAGCGGCGATCGCGACCTTGGACGGCGTCGGCGAATGGACCACTACCAGCTATGGCTACGGCCGAGATGCTGAAATTCACACCTTGGCCGACCTCAAGTTTCCCCACTCGCTGGGTTTGTTCTATTCGGCTTTTACCTATTTTACGGGCTTCAAAGTCAACTCCGGCGAGTACAAGCTGATGGGACTCGCCCCCTATGGCGCGCCGAAATACGTCGATCTAATGCTCAACGAGATAATTGATCTGAAAGACGACGGCTCCTTCAAGCTCAACACTCGGTATTTCAACTATCTATCCGGCCTGACGATGACCAGTCGGGCCATGGACAAGCTCTTCGGGGGACCACCCCGACGGCCAGAGACGCCGCTGACCCAGCGCGAGATGGATATTGCGTGCTCCTGTCAGGTCGTCACCGAGGAAGTCATGCTGCGCATTGCCCGCACCGTGCATCGAGAAACCAAGCTCAAAAACTTGTGCATGGCCGGTGGCGTAGCCCTCAACTGCGTCGGCAACGGCCGCATCTTGCGCGAGGGTCCCTTTGAAAACATCTGGGTCCAGCCGGCCGCGGGCGATGCCGGCGGGGCCTTGGGCGTTGCGCTGGCGCTGTGGTATCACCACTTGAACCACGAGCGGGTAGCCGACGGCGAAAACGACGCGATGCGGGGGGCGCTGTTGGGGCCTGAGTACGGGGACGAAGAAATTTACCACTGCCTTGAGCAGCAGGCGGGGGTGGCGCAAAAGATCGCCGAAGACGAGTTGCCATTGCGCGTGGCCGAGCTGTTGGCTGCGGGCAAGGTAGTTGGCTTTTTTCAGGGGCGGATGGAGTTTGGGCCGCGCGCGCTCGGTGCCCGGTCGATTCTCGGAGACCCGCGCTCCACCCAGATGCAGTCGGTGATGAACCTCAAGATCAAGTTTCGCGAGAGCTTCCGCCCCTTCGCCCCGACGGTTCTGCGCGAATGCGTCCACGAGTTCTTTGAATTGGATGCCGACTCGCCCTACATGCTGCAAGTGGCCCCGGTTAAAGCGGAGCGACAGATTCCCACGAGCGAGGACCAGCAGCGGCTGTTCGGCATCGACAAGCTCCACGTGCCGCGCTCGGATATGCCGGCCGTCACCCATGTGGATTACTCGGCGCGGGTGCAGACGCTGCGCCGGCAAGATCACCCGCGTTACTACGATGTGATTCGCGCTTTTCAGAGCTTGACCGGATATCCAGTGGTCGTCAACACGTCCTTCAACGTGCGCGGCGAACCCATCGTCCAAAGCCCCGAGGATGCCTATCGCTGCTTCATGCGGACGGAGATGGATTTTTTGGTCATAGGTTCTTATGTCTTGGACAAGCAAGACCAGCCGCAGTGGCAAGGAGAACCGGATTGGCAAGAGGAGTTTGAGCTTGACTGAGGCCAAGAGCTACTGGGGGGTCGCGGTGCCCACACGCGGCGATTTGCGCCGATTCGGAATCGTGCTAGCGGCGTTGCTGGCCTTGCTCGGCGGCTATCTGTGGTACGTGGAGGCGGTCGGCGTCGCCCCGTTTGTACACGCGGCCTCGCTCGCGTTGTTCGGGACTGGGTTGATACTGCCCGTAGCGTTGAAGCCGATCTACTTTCCCTACATGTGGCTGGCGAGGATGGTGGCTTTTGTCAATATCCACCTGCTCTTGGGGCTGGTTTTCTACACGCTTTTTACGCTGACTGGGCTTGGTATGCGCCTTTTGGGCCGCGATCCGCTCGACCGCAAAATCGCTCCCGACGCGGAAAGTTACTGGCAGCGTCGGGCCTCTTCTCGGTTGCCTCGTGACCATTATCGCAAGCGCTTTTGAAGCCCCGCTAAGCCTTGCTCTTGTTTTGGGCAGCCGTTATATTTTACAACCTTTTGCGGAGGCCTCTTAAAACGGCCTCAAATGGATTCTACGGAAGCAGTTAGCTCATTCGCCGAAGACAGCTATTGGATGCGCGAGGCCCTGCGAGCGGCCGAGTGCGCCGGCCGTCGCGGCGAGGTCCCCGTCGGTGCTGTCGTCGTCGGAGCCGGGCGGATTTTGGGCCGGGCGGGCAACGCCATTGAAGCGACGCAGGATCCCACGGCCCACGCGGAGATGCTGGCCTTGCGCCAAGCCGCAACAGCACTGGGGACGCGGCGCTTATTGGCGACGACGCTCTACGTCACTTTGGAACCTTGCGCCATGTGCGCTGGGGCTGCGGTTTTGGCTCGGGTGCCATGGCTGGTCTTTGGGGCCGCCGATCCTAAATCCGGTGCTTGCGGCTCGTTGCGCAACATTGCGGAGGATCCCCGGCTCAATCATCGCTGTCAGGTCCGCGGCGGGGTGCTAGAGCGAGAATGTGCCGAGTTGCTCAAGGGGTTTTTTGCGGCCCTGCGAGCGGCCAAGTAGATCGGGGAGAGGTGCCGGAGTGGTCGAACGGGCCGGTCTCGAAAACCGGTGTGGCTGTATGGTCACCGTGGGTTCGAATCCCACCCTCTCCGCCATTTAAGGCAAAGTGTTTTTGCGGAGAGATGACCGAGTGGCCGAAGGTGCACGACTGGAAATCGTGTGTAGGGCAACCCCCTACCGAGGGTTCGAATCCCTCTCTCTCCGCCATAATTGTCCGGGCGGGGCAGTAGCTCAGTTGGGAGAGCGCCAGGTTCGCAATCTGGAGGTCGTGGGTTCGATCCCCATCTGCTCCACCATGTTTTTCGGATACCCGCTGTGAAATGCAGTGTTTTAGGTCGTGCTAGATGGGGAGATAGCGGTGCCCTGTACCCGCAATCCGCTATAGCGGGATTGAATTCCCATCCAGAGGTTTTCGCACCCCTTGTTCGACCGGAGTAAAGTGGCGCTGAAGACCGGATTCTGTGCAATCAAGAGCTTCTGAACCCCGTCAGGACCGGAAGGTAGCAGCGGTAGGAATGTCTCTTGGTGTGCCGCAGAGTGGTCCGGTTGGAGCTAACTGGCTCTGGGCAGACCTGAGGGCGGGATCGAAGATGGGTGCACGGCCTTTTAATTTTTTGTTTTTTCCCTTCAGCTTGGCTGTGTCGAGCAACGCAAATGGCCTATCAGGTAACAGCGCGCAAGTGGCGTCCGCGCCAATTCGACGAAGTCGTCGGGCAGGAGCATATTACTGCCACCCTAAAGAGCGCCGTCCATTCCGGGCGCGTCGCGCAGTGCTACCTGTTTTGCGGCCCTCGCGGCGTGGGCAAGACCACGACCGCGCGGATTCTCGCCAAGGTCCTCAACTGCGCCGACCCCGGCGACGGCAATCCCTGCGAGGCGTGCGATTCCTGCCAGAGCATCGCCTCCGCCACCAGCATGAACGTGCTGGAGATCGACGGGGCCTCCAACAACAGCGTCGATGACGTCCGCGAGTTGCGCGAGGTCGTGCGCTACGCCGCGACCGCCGGTGTCTATAAGATCTACATCATTGACGAAGTTCACATGCTTTCGACCGCGGCGTTCAATGCGCTGTTGAAGACGCTGGAGGAGCCGCCAGAGCACGTGGTTTTCATCTTTGCCACCACGGAAGTACAGTCGGTCCCGGACACCATTCTCTCGCGTTGTCAGCGCTTCAATTTTCGCCGCATCTCCACCGGGCAGATCGCCACTCATCTCGGCACCATTGCCCAAGCTGAGGGCATTGCGGTGGAGGAGGGCGCGCTCCATCTGTTGGCTAGCCGTGCGGATGGTGCCTTGCGCGACGCTGAAAGCCTCCTCGATCAAGTGGTCTCATTGGGCGCGGAGGTGTCGCAGCAAGCCGTGGTGCAGGTGTTGGGTCTCGTCGATCGCGGTCTCTACTTTGAATTGCTCGACGCCATGCGCGAAGCGGCCCCCGCACGAGTGTTGGATGTCGTCGCCCAAGCCGTTGACGAAGGGGCCGATATTGAGGAGTTCGTCTATGGCCTAGCCGAACTTTTGCGCCACCTGCTCTTCGCCAAGATACAGGGCGGGGCCGACGAGTTGGATATGGCCGAAGACGCCCGCCGCCGCTGTGGCGAGCTTGCGGACGCCATGGCGGTCGAAGATTTGCTGCGCATGATGCAGTCGCTGTTGGATGTAGAAGCGGATCTAAAGCGTTCGCTACAGCCGCGCTTCCGCCTAGAAATCGCCTTGGTGCATCTGGCGCTGATGGGCCGGTCTGTCGATGTGGGCGAACTGCTGCGTCGCTTGCAGTCGCTTGAAGGTGCTGCGCCGCGCCCGGCCGCCCCGCCGCCGCTAGGCAGCGGTCCGCGTGAACCGGCGGCACCTCCGCAGCCCAGCAGTCGCCGCGAACCGGCGGCACCTCCGCCCCCGGCTCAGCAGCAAGTCGCTGCTCCAGCTGAGTCGAGCAATGCCGCTAGTGTTGCCGCACCGAGCTTTGATCAGCTGCGCACTAACTGGGCCGGGCTGGTTAATGCCGTGGGGGCCGCCAAGCGGTCGGTGGCATCTTTTCTCAATATGGCGACCTTAGACAGTCTAGAAGGCCACGTGCTCAAGCTGAGCTTTGGGGCCGCCGACCGCTTTGCCATGACCCAAGTGATCAAAAACCGAGAAAACATAGAAGAGATAGCCAAGGTAAAATACGGGTGGCGGCTGCGCTTAGAGGCCGTCGCAAATAAAGTAGAGCAACCAGCCTCGCAAGCGACAAGCCAGCCCGAATCCGACCCCACCCTCCGCTCGGTGCTCGACGCTTTTGATGGCGAGTTAGTCTGATAAATCGCATGGAACCGCTGGCTCTCGAAGATTTGATCGTTGCATTTGCCAAGCTGCCCGGCATCGGTCGCAAGACAGCGCAGCGCTTGGCGCTCTATGTGGTCAAGCGGCCGCGCGAGGAAGCCGAGTTGCTCGCCAAGGCGCTCCTTGCCGCCAAAGACCAAATCGAACACTGCGTCACTTGTTACAACTTCACCCAAAAAGGCGCGCCTCTATGCGAAGTCTGCCGAGACACTCGGCGCGACCAACAGTTCCTCTGCGTGGTGGCCGAAGCCAGCGATGTGTTGGCCTTTGAAATGAGTCAGTTTTACGCTGGGGCGTATCACGTGCTCGGCGGAGTGCTCTCCCCGCAAGACGGCGTGCTGCCCGAGAATTTGCACATCGACTCCTTGGTCGAACGTGTGCGCCAGCAGGGCGTCCAAGAGGTAATGCTCGCGCTCAATGCCAACGCCGAGGGCGATGCCACCGCTCACTTCATCGCGCAGCAACTCATGCCACTGACCAAGGTATCGAGGCTGGCGCGCGGTCTGCCGGTGGGCGCGGATTTGGATTTGGCCGACAGCGTCACTCTTTCGCTGGCCTTTGCCGGCCGGTCTTCGCTGTGAGGTAATATGGACCGGCGCGATATTTTTAACTTGCCCAATGGACTGACCGCGCTCAGGATCGGTTTGACGCCGCTGTTTTTGCTGCTGCTGTTCACCGATACTTGGAGCCTTGCCTTCGTCGTCTTCAGTGCTGCCGCGCTGACCGATTTCTACGATGGTAAACTAGCGCGTGCTGGCAACCAAGTAACGCCGCTGGGCCGCTTCTTGGACCCGTTGGCCGACAAGATCTTGATAACTTCGGCACTTGTTGCCCTAGCGTTGGACAAAATGGTCAATTTTTGGCTGGTCTTGCCCATCGTCGGGCGCGACATCCTGATTACGGGTGTGCGCCTCTACGGGATATACCGGGGCCGCCCCATGGTCACTTCGCGCTTGGCCAAGTGGAAGACCGCGGTCCAGCTTTTCACGGTTATCTTCATACTTTTTGTCATTGGCCTTGAGGAGGCGAGGGGGCGCTTTGCCGCAGGCCATCTTTCCTTTCTCGACGATCAGCTAATCCAGCTTTTGGCCAATGCACTGTTGGCCGGGGTGTTGTTGCTGACGCTGCTGTCGGGTTTTCACTACCTGTTCCGCGCGACCTTTTCCTACAAGGAACCCTGAGCGCGGCGTAGAGGAACGCGTTTCTTCTGAACCGACTGATCGCCACGCTCTTTTTTGTCGGCTATGCCCCGTGGGCACCCGGTACGGCTGGCACCGCGTTTGTCGCTTTGGTGTATTGGTTGTACGGGTCATTTTTCCCGCCGTTGGGGACGCTGGAGTGGCTCGGGGTGCTTTTAGTCGCCTCGGCCATAGGGGTGTACAGCGCGGGCCGGGCGGCCCCGGAATGGGGCGATGACCCCGGGCAGGTCGTCGTTGACGAGGGGGTGGGCTTTCTCTTTGCAGTGGCATTTTTGCCCCCAAGTGCCGGGACGATCATCGCAGGTTTCTTCGTCTTCCGCGCCTTCGATATTGTAAAGCCGCCCCCGGCGCGGCCGCTAGAAGCCCTGCCCGGGGGCTGGGGCATCGTGGCCGACGACGTGGTCGCTGGCCTGTACAGCAACGTGGTCATTTGCTCATCGTCCTATTTGGTCGAGTGGATGAGCACACTTTAATTGGGGAGATTTTCATGGCGAAAGCGAACGGACACCGTGCAGACGGCAACAAGGCCAGAGCCTTGGAACTGGCCATGTCGCAGATTGAAAAGCAATACGGCAAGGGGTCGATCATGCGCCTCGGGGCCGAGGGTGGAGTGCAAGAAGTGGAGGCGATTTCTACCGGATCACTGGCCGTAGATGCAGCGCTGGGCATCGGCGGCTTGCCCAAGGGGCGGATCGTCGAAATATCCGGTCCAGAGGGAGCGGGTAAAACCATGCTCTCGCTACACGCCATTCGCGAGGCGCAAAAACGCGGAGGCACAGCGGCTTTCATCGACGCCGAACACGCCCTGGACGTCAGCTTTGCGCGGCGCATTGGCGTTGATGTGGAAAACCTAATCATATCGCAGCCGGATTCGGGCGAGCAGGCCCTCGAAATCGTCGATACCTTGGTGCGCAGCGGTGCCTTCGACATCATCGTGGTGGATTCGGTGGCCGCGCTGGTGCCGCAGGCCGAATTGGAAGGCGACATGGGCGATTCGCACGTGGGCTTGCATGCGCGGCTGATGTCCCAAGCCCTGCGCAAGCTCGCCGGCTCGATCAACCGCTCGCACACTTGTTTGATCTTTCTCAACCAGTTGCGCATGAAAATCGGCGTGATGTTCGGCAACCCGGAGACCACCACCGGCGGGCGCGCCCTGCCCTTCTATTCTTCGGTGCGCCTCGATATCCGCCGCATCGCCCGCGTCAAAGATGGCGATCTCGACATCGGCAATCGCACTCGGGTCAAGGTGGTCAAAAACAAAGTGGCCCCCCCCTTTCGCGAAGCCGAATTCGACTTGATCTTTCACGGCGACCAAATCGGCATTTCTTGGGAAGGCGACCTGATTGATATCGGCGTTGCCAAGGGGCTTATTGACAAGAGTGGAGCGTGGTTTTCCTACCATGGCGAGCGATTGGGGCAGGGCCGAGATAATGCCCGCGTTTTTCTACGCGAAAACGCACCAGTCGCCGCCGAGATCGAGCACAAGCTGCGCGTCGAGTTGGGCCTGGAGGTTGCGGTAGGACAAAACGAGGCCCGCGAGGCCGACGAATAAGTGGCCGACCCACTGCAAAAAGCCAAGGACGTGGCCTATCGCTATCTCAGCTATCGGGCGCGATCCGTAGCCGAGGTGCGCGACAAGCTAAGGGAGAAGGATTTTGCCGCTGAGGTCGTCGCCGCGGTCCTCGCTGACTTGCAGCGCCAGCAGCTCCTCGACGACAGCGAGTTCGCTCGGCGTTGGGTTGAGGCGCGGTTGCCGCGGGCTTGTGGTGCGCGCAAACTAGCCGAGGAACTCAGGCATAAAGGCGTGGCCGCAGGCGTGATTGACGAGATTCTCGCCGAGTACGCCCCGGTGCTCGATTCGAGTGAACGGGCGGTCGAATTGTTGAGCAAGCAGGTTTGGCGCTACCGGGGATTGGCACCCGACAAGGCCAAGCGTCGGATGCTGGGCTTTTTGGCCCGGCGCGGTTGCGATGCGGAAACGGCCAGCGTAGCGGTCGAACAGGTGTGGCAGGAGTTAGCCAGTAATCGCGCTGACGGCTAGCTGGCCACTGGCCACTGACCACCGACCACTGGTCACAGGAGATTTTATGCAGTCGAGAGAGATTAGAGAAGCGTTCCTCCGTTTTTTTGAAGATAAGGGCCACGTGCGCGTACCGAGTGCGCCGGTCGTGCCGCAAGACGACCCTACCCTCTATTTTACCAACGCCGGCATGAATCAGTTCAAGGATGTATTCTTGGGCTTGGGCCGGCGCGACTACACCCGGGCGGTTGATACGCAAAAGGTCGTGCGGGTCTCGGGCAAGCACAACGACCTCGACGAAGTCGGTTACAGCCCTTGGCACCACACCTTCTTTGAGATGCTGGGCAACTGGTCCTTTGGCGACTATTTCAAAAAAGAGGCCATTGAGTGGGGTTGGGAGTTAATCACCGAGCACTTTGGCTTGGAAAAGGAACGGCTCTGGGCGACCGTTTTTGTCGGCGATGACGCGGTAGAAGCCGATGGGGCGGCCGAGGCGTTTTGGCGCGAATGCACCGACCTGCTGCCGGGCCGCGTCGTGCGTTTGCCGGCCAAGGAAAACTTTTGGGAAATGGGCGAGACCGGCCCCTGTGGACCCTGCTCTGAAATTCACTACTACTTGGGCGACGACCTGGCGGCGCAAAATCGCCGTATGCTCATCGACGATACGGGCGATTTGGTCGAGATCTGGAACTTGGTCTTTATCCAGTACAACCGCGATGAAACCGGGGCACTGCAACCCCTGCCTGAAAAGCACGTGGATACCGGCATGGGCTTTGAGCGGATGTGTAGTCTTTTGCAGGGAGCCGAGAGCAGCTACGAGACCGATGTCTTTGGGCCGCTCATCGGCCGCATCGCCGAATGTACGGGCAAAGAGTACGGCGGCGAGTACCGAGTCCCCATGCAGGTCATCGCCGACCACGTCCGCGCCCTCAGCTTCGCCCTGGCCGACGGCGCCATGCCGGCCAACGAGGGGCGTGGGTACGTCCTGCGCCGCATCCTGCGCCGCGCCGCGCGCTACGCCCGCCAACTCGATCAGCACGATCCCTTCATTCATCAGTTAGTTGACACCTTGGGCGAAACCATCGGGTATGTCTTCCCGGAGGTGCCGGCTAGGCAGGATCACATCGCGCGCGTCATCCGCTCCGAGGAGGAGAGTTTTGGCAAGACGCTCGACCGCGGGTTGGACCTCTTCGCGCGGTTTGCCGCTAACGGACAGATCACCGGTGCTGAAATTTTTCATCTCGAGGATACCTACGGCTTCCCCAAAGACTTGACCGAGCTGATGGCCCGTGAACAGGAAGTCTCGGTGCTAGAGCCAGAGGGATACGACCGCGATCGCGCCGCGCAGCAGGAACGGTCGCGTCAGGCTAAAAAATCCCTTGCCCTTGGCAGCATTACCGGGGGAACGCCAAAAGTCGAAAAGAAGTCGGCTTCGGCCTTCGTCGGCTACGACGAGTTGGAGATAGAGGCTGAGGTGGTGGAAGCGGATCGCATCGGCGGGGGCGAAGACGACCGAGTGTGGCTCTTGCTGAATCGGACCCCTTTTTACGCTGAGGCTGGGGGGCAAGTCGGCGACCGAGGAATGATTGAGGGCGAAGGTTTTGTCGTCGAAGTGGAGGACGCGAAGAAGGAGCACGGTGGCATCTTCCACATCGGTCGCTTAGTGAAAGGTGAGGCTGGCGCGTTGACCGGTGTGGTAGTTGCCCGCGTTGACGCCTCCGCTCGCATGGACGCCGAGCGCAACCACACGGCGACTCATCTGTTGCACGAGTCGCTGCGGCGGACCCTTGGCGACCACGTGGGGCAGATGGGTTCGCTGGTCGCACCGGACCGCTTGCGCTTTGACTTTTCGCATTTCGCCGCGGTAGAACCTGAGCAGTTGCGCGAAATTGAGGAGCGGGTCAATGAGCAGATTCGCGCCGACCTAAAAGTGAGCACTTTTCAAGAAAAGTTGGAAAAAGCCCGGGCCATGGGGGCCCGGGCGCTCTTTGGCGAAAAATACGAGGATCAGGTTCGCGTGGTGCGGATCGGCGACTTCAGTCTCGAACTGTGTGGCGGTACTCACGTGCGCTCGACCGGCGAAATCGGCGCGTTCGATTTGCTCTCCGAAAGCGGCATTGCCGCGGGCGTCCGGCGCAGCGAGGCGTTGACTGGCGAGGGTGCCGCGCGGGCCGCACGGCAGCGGCGACAGGTGTTGACGGATTTGAGCACTCGGCTCAACGCCGCGCCCGAAAAGTTGGCGGACAAGATCGAAGCGCTCTTGGGTCGCAATCGTCAGTTGGAGCGGTCCCTCGACGAATTGCGGCGGCGGGTTGCGGTGCTAGAAGCGACCCATAACTTGACCGAAGCGCGCGCAGTACAAGGGGTCAAGGTCGTGGCGCAACGCACCCAAGCCGAGGATGTGCCCAGCCTGCGGGCCATGGCCGACGGACTGCGCGAGAGCTTGGGGTCGGGAGTGGGCGTTTTGGGGGCGGATATCGGCGGCAAGGTTTCCTTTATCGCGGTTGTCTCCGACGACTTGATTAAGGGCCGCGGGCTGAAGGCCGGCGACATTGTGCGCGGCGTGGCGCAGCTTGCCGGTGGCTCGGGTGGCGGCAAGGCGCACTTGGCCCAAGCGGGCGGACGCGACCCGGGCAAACTCGACGAGGCGCTAGCGCAAGTGGCGCGCATCGTCGAGCAGCAGCTAAAATAGGCGAGTTAAATTTGTGACGAGCAGTGTACTACAATACCTGCTAGACATCCGACACCGCCGAGGCGCTGGCTACCTGCCTCTGCTCGATCCAGATCGATTGGCTCCAGACGAGTTGGAGGCGCGCGCTCAGCGCTGCGTTGCGGCCGGGGCCGACGCGATTCTCATCGGCACGAGCCTGATGTTCTCGTCGCGCAATGTGGTCTGTTTCGAGCGCGTCCGAGCCAAGGTAGATGTGCCGGTGATTAGCTTTCCCGGCAGCTCGGGACAGGTGGTGCCGACAGCCGATGCGATCCTCTTTCTGTCGCTGGTCAGCGGGCGCAACCCCGAGCTCTTGATCGGCGAGCACGTCAAGGCCGCTCCCTTGATCCGCGAGTACGGCATTGAGACCATCCCCACCGGGTATATGCTGGTCGAATCGGGGACCTTGACCTCGGTGGAGTTTATGAGCGATACTCGGCCCATCCCGCGCGACAAGATCGACATCGCCATGGCCCACGCTTTGGCGGCCGAGTACTTGGGCATGAGGCTTATTTACCTAGAGACCGGCAGCGGCGCGTGCGCGTCCGTGCCCGACGAAATGGTGAGCGCGGTCGCCGATTGCGTATCGGTGCCGGTCATCGTCGGTGGCGGCATTCGCGAACCGGGGGTGGCGCGGGCCAAGGTGGAAGCCGGTGCGGGCTTCGTGGTCACGGGCAGCGTCGTCGAAGACGATCAGCCGCGCTTGTGTGCCCTGAGCCGCGCAGTACACATAAAAGAACGACAGGAGTAAGGGTCATGGTTGAAAAGACGGCCACCATCAACAATCCACTGGGTATTCACGCTCGGCCAGCCGCGCTTTTGGTACAGACGGCCGGCCGATTCAAGGCCGACATTTACCTTTCCAAAGGCGACGTCGATGGGGTCAACGGCAAGAGCATCATGGGCGTGATGATGCTGGCCGCCGGGCAAGGGGCCCAAGTTGCCGTCCGGGCCGAGGGTGAAGACGAGGCCGCGGCCGTTGAGGCCATGGTCTCACTGCTGGAAAGCACCTTTGAGGGGCAGATTTGACCGCGACCCGCGAACATAGGGTTTTCAATGGGATATGCGTCTCCCCCGGCATTGGCATTGGCCGGGCTTTCGCATACGACAAGCAGGCCCCGGTTATCACCCGTCGGCGCGTGGCGCAGCATCTGGTTGCCGAGGAGATCGAGCACTTTCGCAACATACTCCATCAAGCCGGGGACGAAATTCGGCGCATTCGCCGCTGGGTCGCCAGCGAGCAGGGCGAGGAACTAGCGCAGATATTCGACGCCCAGTTAGCCATGCTAGAAGACGCATCCATCCTAGCGCAGACCGAGGCCTTGATTCGCGAAAAGCACTATTCGGCCGAGTGGGCATACGCCGAGGAACTGGAGAAAGTCAAAGAGGCCTTCGGCAACATTGAAAACGAATACCTGCGGGCGCGGATAAGCGACATCGCGGATATAGAAAATCAGGTGTTGATGCGCTTAGCCGGGGGCGAGGTCAAAGCGCTTGATTCGCTCCGCGCCAACGCGATTGTCCTAGCCCACGACTTGCTGCCCTCGGAGATGGTGCGCCTAGAGCGCCGCCGGATCAAAGGCGTGGTGCTCGATGCGGGCGGCGCGGCTTCGCACGCGGCCATCATTGCCCGCTCGTTGCAGCTACCCACGGTCGTCGGCACCGGCGACTGTTCGCAGCAAGTGGCCGACGGCGACTTAGTGGTCGTCGATGGCAACGAAGGCCGGGTACACCTGCGGCCCGATGTCCACGAGGAACGGCGCTATCGGGCGCGTCGCCAGCGTCAACTGCGGCGCGAGCGCGACCTAGAGCGCCGGCGCGACTTGCCCGCGATTACCCAAGACGGGCAGGAGATTGTCTTGACGGCCAACGTCGATGTGCATACCGAAGTGCAAGCGGCGCTCGACCACGGCGCTCGCGGCGTGGGCATGTACCGCACCGAGTTCCTGTATCTCAACTACCGCTTGCCCTCCGAGGAGGAGCAGTTCAAGATCTATTCCACCCTCGTCGAATCGCTGGCTCCATATCCCGTGGTGATTCGCACCATGGACTTGGGCGGCGACAAGCTGTCCCACGTCTTAGAGGTGCCCCCCGAGGCCAACCCCTTCTTGGGGTGGCGCGGCATCCGCATTTGCCTCGATACTCCAGACCTGTTCAAGACGCAGCTACGCGCCTTGCTCAGAGCCGGTGCCCGCGGCGCGGCTCAGATCTTGTTGCCGATGATTTCTAGCTTGAACGAGTTGCGGCGCGCCCGGGCGCTAGTGGAGGAAGCCAAAGACGAGTTGCGGGCGGCGGGGCAACCCTTTGCCGAGCATTGCAAGCTGGGCATTATGGTCGAAGTGCCGTCTGTGGCTTTGCTGGCCGATCACTTTGCTCGCGAAGTGGATTTTTTCAGCCTCGGCACCAACGACCTGACCCAGTACGCGTTGGCCGTGGATCGCGGCACAAGCAAAGTGGCGTGGCTCTACGACCCGTTTCACCCGGCGGTCTTGCGCTTGATCAAAATGGTCGCCGACAGCGGCCAGCGCACCAACACGCCCGTGAGCATCTGCGGCGAGATGGCCGGCGACCCCTTGGCCACGACGCTCTTGCTCGGTCTGGGGCTGGATTGTTTGAGTCTAAGCCCTGGTCTTATCCCGGAGGTCAAGGAGGTCATTCGCGCCACTCGTGCTGAAAAGGCGCGGCAAATCGCCGACGAATGCTTGGCCATGGACACGGCGGCTGAGGTGCGCCAATACTTAGAGGAAGCCATTGGCGAGCACATGCCCTTCTGGCGTCAGCGGTATCAGTAAAGGAGCTTGAGAATACACCATGTCCAAATACATGTTCACTTCAGAATCCGTGTCCGAAGGGCATCCCGACAAAGTTGCCGATCAGATTTCCGACGCTGTACTCGACGCCATGCTCGCCGAGGATCTCAATGCACGAGTGGCCTGCGAAACGCTCGTTACCACGGACCGAGTCATTGTCGCTGGCGAGATTAAAAGCGAGGCTCGTCTAGACATTGAGGCCCTCATCAGGCAAGTCATCGCCGATATTGGCTACTGCGATTCCGAGCAAGGTTTTGACTTTCGCTCGTGCTCTATTTTGGTGGCCTTGGACCAGCAATCGCCGGACATAGCCCAAGGCGTCAACGCGGGCGAGGGACTGCACAAGGAAGCGGGGGCGGGCGATCAAGGTATGATGTTTGGCTATGCCTGCCGCGAAACCCCCCAGCTCATGCCGCTGCCCATAACCCTCGCGCATGCGCTGATGCAGCACCTGACGCGGCTGCGCAAGGAAGGGAAAATTCCCTATCTGCGCCCGGACGCCAAGTCTCAGGTCAGCGTCGAGTACGAAGACGGTCAGCCCGTGCGGGTAGGCGCCGTGGTCCTCTCGACCCAACACGCGCCCGAGGCCGGTCACGCGCAGATCAAAAAAGACATGATCGAACAGGTCGTACAAGCGGTAATCCCCGCCCACCTGCTCGACGCCGACACCCAATACCACGTCAACCCCACGGGTCGCTTCGTCATCGGGGGGCCGCATGGCGACTGTGGACTGACGGGCCGCAAGATCATCGTCGATACCTACGGGGGCGCGTGCCCGCACGGCGGGGGTGCTTTTTCCGGCAAAGACCCCAGCAAGGTGGACCGCAGTGGCCACTATATGGCGCGTTACGTGGCCAAAAACGCGGTAGCGGCCCGCTTGGCCGCCCGCTGCCAAGTGCAGCTGGCCTATGCCATTGGCGTGGCCGCGCCCGTATCCGTGCGGGTCGATACCTTTGGCACGGGCGTCGCGCCCGACGAGCAGATCGCCGCGGCCGTGGAAAAAGTATTTGACCTAACTCCCAAGGGCGTCATTGAGGCCCTGCAACTAAGGCGACCCATCTACCGAAAAACCACCAACTACGGCCACTTTGGACGCGAGGAGCCGGAGTTCGTTTGGGAACGGACCGACAAGGGCGAGTTGCTGCGCCAAGCCGTGGGGATCAAGTAAGGTCAACATGCAAAAAGTGACACCTGAAAGCATAGTGGTAGAAGAGGTCGATCGTTACTTTTCTGAACCTAAATTCCAAAAGTTTTCCATCGAAAAGGAATGCTCTATTCAGATGGGCTCTGAAAACCGCAGAGCCGACGTTGTACTTATTGATCGGAAATCAAACCTTGCCGCTATTGCCGAGTGCAAGCGACACGGGGATGTAGGACACGGCGTTGATCAGCTAAAATCCTATCTCAGTGCAACGGATACGCCTTTCGGGATATTTGCCAATAGCACCGATTCTGAACTTTGGGTTTTTTACGAGAACTTGGGGCGAAATCAGTTTAGGAAGATTACCTTTGCTGAGTTTGAAGCACGTGTTGGCAAGAATAACCTTATAGCTAAGGCATTGAATTTTTTTACGATGCGCTCTCGACGGTCTCTTCCCAATACACCTAATGGGAAGCAGGTAGCATACCCTCTCCCAAACCAATCACCCTTTATAAAAGAAAGATCTCAATCTATGAGCAATCCAAATGGCCATGATCCTTACTGGTGTGCAGAGAATGGTTTTTATTGGGCAGCAAACCACCAGGGTAGTGCTTCCTGTCTGCCATCCCATATTCAATCCATTATCCGAGACGGAGAAGTAAATAAGAAAGAAGTGGCATCCAATAACGGAGCGGAATCAGAAATTGATCAGCTACGAGTAAAGATAGGAGAAACTGAAAAACAAAAACTGATCTCCGAACAGGAACTCAGCGAGAAGATGCAAAAACGAGAAGAGAAAAGAGTAAAGCTAGCAGGGCTGAAAGTCGAACTAGAAAAGCCAACATCCGTCGAGTTAGAACTACCAATAGAAGCTGCTGCTAGTGTGGCTCTGGCTAGACAAGGGATATCATGGATGCATCTTATCACTGGGAGTATCGCGGCAATTTTCTTGCTCGGTTTGGCTAGCTACCTTTTCGTTTTTTATGCCTCAGCCGTTGATAAGGCATTTTTCTTGCACGAAGAATCGATCCAGGAAGAGTTGGATTCAGGTACGTATGCTGGCGTCAATGATATAGTTAATACTTCTGCCATTTTTGACGCTTTTGCAGATGTAAATCTGATCGTTGTTTTGTCTCCTATTATTTTTCTATCTTTTGCAATTGCTTTTCATCATTTTTTAGAACGACAAGATAAGTGGAAATGGATAGTACCAATAATTATTTTGATGTTTACTCTTATATTTGATGTTTTGCTTGCGGTTAAAATTTCACAGAAGATACATCAAGCCAAAATTCTCATGGGACAAGAGAGCGGGGAATGGGCTTACAGGATATCTGACCTTAATATTTGGATTGTTATTTTTTGCGGCTTTGTGGTTTCTCTCTTGACCAGTTTACTTTACCACGTTACCTGCGAGAGATTGAACGGTGTACGGTCTCTTACAGACGAGGCCAAACAGCGGGTTGATCTAGACAAAAGACACCGCAATCAGTTGGAAGCGAAAAAAGAAACCGAAAAAAATCTGCGAAAAAAGGAAATAGCTGTCCTAGAGGAAGAAGTGGAAAGTTTGTCAAGAGATATTGCCCAATTTGAAGATAAAATATCGAGCCTGCAAGGTAAGATTGGAAATAGCCAAGCCAGTATAGACGATCTCTTGCGGATACGCAAAAAAGTGAGTAATCTCGACCGCAATGATATTGAATATCAGGTCAATCAATTTTTGAACGGTTGGCTCCGGTATGTTTCCCATAGTGGGGGTAGCGGAGCTGAGATCGAAGCGGCTAAGAAGGAGGTACAAATCGAATTAGATAAATACTACGAAGAGTCGGAGTCTTATTTCTCGCGAGAGGAAGATAGTCCTACTAAAGAATAGACATCAGTGAATTGGCAATAATAAGGAAGGTTTACAAGGAGGATTCATGCAGAAAACGCAAGCTCTGGGAAGGGTGTTTACTATATTTGCTATCTTATTCGGGCCTATAAGTTGCAAGTCAGATGATCGGCAAGTGCAGCCACAAACGCCACCGATAAATATCGTAGTTATTCTCGATACCTCCGACCGAATTTCTCAGGAAAAGAATCCTGAACAGGTTCAAAAAGATATTGAGATTGCTAAAGATATAGTCGATTTGTTCGAGGAATTTGTTCAGAGAAAACTCTATATTGGGTCTAACCATAGCCTCGGTTTTATCATCCCTGAACAAAAGAACTTTCCTTCAATTCCGCATAGTATCATATCAGATCTAAAAATATGGCCCACACCACAGGAAAAGCGAGGTGGTGCTCCAGTATTTAAAGAGAAGAAGGAGAATTTACTTACGGCAATTGATAAGTTGTATCAATTTATCGGCAATCAAAACAAATTTACTGGATCGGACATATGGATTTGGTTTAGGGATAGTGCAGAGGTGTACTTAAAGAGAGGTTATCGTAATTACATTATCTGCTTGTCAGATGGATATTTAGATTTCAATGCTGATATTCAAGCTAAGCGTTCTAAAATAGGAAATAAGGCTAGCTATATTCCCTACAGTCAAATCATCCAATTTCGCAATACTCCGAATTGGCAGCAAAAATTTCGCGATGAAGAACACGGCGTACTAGAAATAGGAAAGAATTTCAGCGACTATAATGTAAAATTTTTAATGGTTGAAATCGCATATCGAGATATGTTCGATCTAGAGATAATTAAAGAATACTGGAGGACATGGTTGGAGTCGATGGGAATTTCAGATGCTGAGTTTCTACCGGGCCAAGATGACCCGCAGATCGTTAAAGAGAGGATTAAAAATTTTATTTTTTGATAGTCTATCGACCTTACAATACGAATCACTGCGTAGTTCTTTGCCTTGGCTGATGCGGTGAAACGTCCTAGGTACATATCGGTAAGGTCTTACCCTTCGGGGCACGGGCGTTGTACCCCTGTGCAGGCTGAGATCCGTGACTAGGGGTGGCATCCAAAAGCCCACCCTGTGGAAGTAGGACGAGCAGTCGTCATAGAAAGGCCCAAATGCACACACAACTGGGCGTGCTCCTCGCGGCCAGCGCGTTGACGGGCTGCGAGGTGAATCCGCCCCAAATTCCCAGCACTAACTTCCAGATCAGCATCCCGGTCGCCGACGATCGGACGACCGTTCGGGACTTGGCCGACGAGCGCGCTGGCTTTCTGAAGATCGACGACGAGGGCCTGCTTGCGGTAGATTTTAGCGCGGACTTCAACCGCCGCGAAAAAGTCGGCAACAGTCTGCGCGTCGCGCCCGTCTCTGCGGCCTTTGTGGTGCCGATTCGGTCGGCTGATGCAGAGATTGCCAAGACCGGTGCCCTCGCCTTTGCCGACGGCCGCATCCAAATCGCGCATGCGGTCATCGCCGAGGGCGGCTTGACCATCAAGGCGACCAACCAAGCCGCGATTTCCTTACAGGTCGAGCTGGTCTTGGACGATGTCAAAAGGCCGGACGGTACGCCCCATGCCCTCCGCATCGACGATCTGGCTCCCAACGAGAGCAAGGTGGGGGCCTTTGACTTGGCTGGCAGCGAATTTGCCCCGCAAAATCCCCGCGAGTTGCGGCTCTCATACCGGGTGCAGGGCGAATTTGCCGAGGCCAGTGCCACCGACGAGCTCCGGCTAGAAGCGGAGGCCGAAGACTTGCTCCTTAGCCGCGTCGAGGGGGTGCTCGACGAGGTGGTCCTGTCGGTCGCCCCGGTCGCGCGCGCCGTCAATTTTCCCGCGGGCTTAGACCATATCGCCTTTGGTTCGGCCGCCCTAGAAGTCGCCCTGACATCGGGCGTTGGTTTCCGCAGCCGCATTGATCTCCAGATTGAGGGGACCAACGGCGACGGCGAGCACGGTTCCCTGATGATCTCCGAAATGTTCCAACGCGGCGATCCAGACCATCCAGCGTCGCTGGCCTTGTCGCTGGCTTCCGCAGAGTTGACCGAGTTTCTCAACCTGCTGCCGACCGAGATAGTGGTCGCGCCGACCGTGCGCATCGGCGACGGCGAGTCCGCGGCCGTGATCGACGCTAGTCATTGGGTGCAGCTTGATCACGTGCGCTTTGCCACGCAGGGCCATTTTCAACTCGAAGAAGACACGCGCATTGAGTTCGATCCGATCTTTCGTCGCTTGCAGGACGACAATGCCCGTCGGCGCATCCAGGCCAGCCTCGATAGTGCCGTCGTAGTTACCGCGATTGAAAATCACCTGCCCACCGCCATCCGCGTCAGCCTGTGGGTCGCGCCGAGAGCCGAGGATTTGTACGATAGCGAAGACCTATTCGTCGGCAACGAGGCCAAGGGCTATTTGCGGATTCCCAAGGAGGGTTCCTTTGCGGTGGATGCGGGCGACATCGGCCCGGAAGGGCAGGTTGTGGCAAGTGTATTCAGCCACCAACGGATCGCGCTCGCAGGCGACGACGTGGAGGTCTTTCTACGGGAGGAGGGCGTCTATACGGGCATACTGGTCAAACTGGATAAGACGCCGTGCGAGGTCGCAATGCGGGCGAGTGATTTCGTCGCCGTGGAAGCTGGGGCGGTGATTTTTATGGAATTCAACGAGGGCTTGGTCAAGTAGGGCACCAGTGCAAGGCAAGGGATTGATCGTTTTCGCGGCCCTGCTCGTCGCCGGGGCCTACAGACAGGCGGCTGCCGTTCCCGGCGACGCCAGCCCGCGGGCACTAGCACTGGGCCAAGCTTATACGGCCTTAGCCCGCGGGCCGGAAGCCGTTTTCTGGAATCCAGCGAATTTAGCCCTGGGGAGCAGCCGCCAGTTTTCTTGGGATTTGCTCGGCGCGGGCCTTTGCGTGGCGGCCGAAAACAACAGTTTTTCGGTTGCCACGTACAACGCCCACTTCACGGCTGCCAATGAGAAGGTATCTCCCAACGGCAGTCCGTATTACATCAGCTCGGTGGAGAAAAAAAAGCTGCTCGCCGACATCCCGGACGCGGGCCTGCGCATGAACGGGGATATTGAGCCGACGCTCGTCGCCGGCCTCCCGCTCAATGGGGGCGTGGCCTTTGCCCTCGGGGATGTGCGCTCGGCCATTGCCGTGGGATTTACCAGTGGGATCGAGAGCGAAATTCCCAAAGACGTGTTGGAATTGTTCTTTTTTGGCAACGAGTTTGCGGAAGATCGCTTGGCAGTCGGCAAGAGCGAAGGGTACGACGTCAGCGATTGGAATGGATCGGGATGGGCCGTGGGTACGCTCAATGTCGCTGCGGCGAAGCCGGCGATGCCTGCTCGTCTCGCGCCCTATCTAAGCGAGTTCACAGTTGGTAGCACGCTCAAGTTCTCGCTGGGTACCTATGGAGAAATCATCGAATCCGGCGGCACCGGGCTGGTGGCGCGCGTCGGCGGTGCTGAGGCGGACGCTTGGCTGATTGCCCAGCACGCCCGCTTGGGCTTTGGCGTTGGCCTCGATGTTGGCATGGCTGGCCGGAGCAAAAGCCGCAAGACGACCTTCAGCTTTAGTGCGCTCAACTTGCTCGACGCGTTCTCTTGGCGCGAGGGCGTGCGCCAAGATTCCATTTTCCTCGCGACCAACGAACTGCGCATCTCCCGCTTCTTGGACGCGGACTCGCGATCCATCGAGGAAGTGTTCGACCACCCGGATTTCGATGGCGACGGCGATCCAGACTTTACCAAACAGATCAGCCAAAAGCCTTTCTCGCGCACGCTGCCGGCCCTGCTGCGGCTCGGAATAGCCCATCAGGCCAAGCCCCAGCTAACGGTGGTTGGCAATTGGGACCAGGCGTTCGGCTCTAGGTTTGGGATGCGGACTCGGCCGCGGCTGGCCGGTGGAGTCGAGTATTGGCTGGCGGACTGGTTGCCGACCCGCATCGGCCTGTCGCTGGGCGGGCGGAGCAGCAGCGCAGCGGTCGGCTTTGCCTTCGGCCCATTTGTGGTGTCGTCCATGCAGGTCCGCTTCTTGGAGACCAGCCTGGCCGTGCGCGGCGGTCTCCTACCGGGAATCGCGAAGGGCACGGCCGTTGCTGTGATGTTCTTTCGCTTGAGTCTCGTCTAGAGCGACAATCCAATACCAACGCGAGAATTACCCCCGGGAAAGCACATCCACACGCCGATAAGTAGAGATCGTGTCTCAAGAAGCGAAATGCGAACAAAAGCTAGTGCCCTAATCTTCTTGGTCAGCTTTTTATCTTGCGACCAGTCGCCCGTTAATACGGGTGCTGCCCCGGTCGGCTTCTGGCAGATAGTAAGCCCGGACTCTATGGTATTTGCCGACCTGCCGCCAGTGCAAGTGTGGGAAATCCGCGAAGATGGCGGTTTCAGCGGCCTTCGTTTAGGACCAACTGAATGTCTCTCGATGAACGGCGAATGGGAAGTCAACCATAATAAGATTTCCATTACTCTCTTTCCGCACTCAAAAAACTCCGTCGTCTTCACTGGACAATTCGAGATCGCCAATGGTCGCATGACCGTCAATGGAAGTGAAGAAGGCCGTCGAACCGTCTGGCAGCGAATGGAAAAGACCCCACACACAATAATGGTTGAGCAAGGGTTTTGCCGAAAAGAAGGGACCGACTAAATCGAACCAACATCAGTTGCAGAAGGCCCGCTGAATTTCAGGTTCAGCGGGCCTTTTGTGTTACTTATCGCAAAATCCATGCCACAATGTCCTATCGGCGAGGCAATGTGTGTCAAAAGTGGAACATATCGGCGTTGGTACGATATTTGCCCTTATTCGGACCGGCAAAACCAACTTTTGCAAGGAGACCGACATGAATACCAGTAAATTCACCCACAAATTGCAGGAAGCCCTGCAAGAAGCCCAACACCAAGCCCGGCGCCGCCAGCACGGCGAAGTGGATGGCGAGCACCTGCTTTGGGCGCTGCTCGAACAGGAAGAAGGCGTCCTGCCGCGCATTGTGCGGCGCATTGACCGTGCGGATCAGCGGTTGGGCCCGGCCTTGGTGCGCTCGTTAGATAGCCGCCCGCGGGTTTCCGGCAAAGGCGTCGAAATATATGCGACGCGGCGGCTGCAAGACCTCTTGCGCCAAGCCGAGGAGGAAGCCGCTGGCCTAAAGGACGAATACGTTTCGGCGGAGCACTGCGCCCTGGCGTTTATAGCGGAAAGCGCAGGCACGGCCGCCGGTCGCGCCTTGAGCGAGGCTGGCATCACGCGCGACCGCTTCTTGCAGGCGTTGGCCGAGGTGCGCGGTACTCAGCGCGTACAGAGCGCGACGCCCGAAGCCACCTATGAGGCCCTTGCGCGCTATGGAATCGACTTGGTGGCGCAGGCACGTGCGGGTCGGCTCGATCCAGTGATTGGGCGCGACGAAGAGATCCGCCGCACCATCCGCATCCTCTCGCGCAAGACCAAGAACAACCCAGTGCTCATCGGCGAGCCTGGCGTGGGCAAAACCGCGATCGTCGAGGGCTTGGCCCAGCGCATCGTGCGCGGCGATGTGCCCGAGTGGATGCAGAATCAGACGATCTTCGCGCTGGACCTGGGAGCCCTGATGGCCGGAGCCAAATACCGGGGCGAGTTTGAAGAGCGGCTCAAAGCCGTGCTCGACGAAATCCGCGCCAGCGAGGGCCGTATCTTGCTCTTTATCGACGAGTTGCACACCATCGTCGGCGCGGGCAAGACCGAAGGCTCGACCGACGCCGGCAATATGCTCAAGCCCATGTTGGCTCGCGGCGAGCTGCACTGCATCGGCGCGACCACGCTCGACGAACACCGTCGGCACATCGAAAAGGACGCCGCGCTGGAGCGGCGCTTCCAGCCGGTGCTGATAGACGCTCCCACTGTAGAAGATTCGATCTCGATCCTGCGGGGCTTGCGCGAGCGATTCGAGGTCCATCACGGTGTGCGCATTCAAGACAATGCCTTGGTCGATGCCGTGGTGCTGTCCAATCGCTACATCTCGGACCGTTTCCTGCCAGACAAGGCCATCGACCTAATCGACGAGGCGTGCGCCACCGTGCGCACGGAGATCGACTCGGTGCCAACCGAACTGGACCAGGTGGAACGCCGGGTTATGCAGTTAGAGATTGAGGAAGCCGCGCTAAAAAAGGAGCAGGACAAAACCAGCGAAGAGCGCCTCGAAAACCTGCGCAAGGAACTGGCCGACCTCAAGGCACGGGCCGGTGCTCTGCGCGCCCAGTGGGAGGAGGAGCACGCGTCTCTTGTGGGCGAGCGGTCGTTGCGCGAGGAAATCGAGCAAGTGCGGCATCAAATCGAAGAAGCCGAGCGCCAATACGACCTGAATCGCGCGGCCGAACTGAAACACGGAAAATTGCCGGAACTGGAGCGGCAGCTCGCCGCGGCGCAGCAAGCGGCCGAAGACGGTGGCCCGCGGCTGCTGCGCGAGGAAGTCACCCAAGAGGAGGTGGCCGCCATTGTCGCGCGTTGGACCGGCATCCCGCTACAGAGGCTGACCGAAGGGGAGCGCGAGAAACTGGCGCGCCTGGACCGGACCTTGCACCAGCGAGTCGTGGGCCAAGACGAGGCCGTGAGCTTGGTCGCCGACGCCGTGATGCGGGCGCGCGCCGGCATCAAAGACGAGCAAAAGCCAATCGGCTCCTTCGTGTTCTTGGGACCGACCGGCGTGGGCAAAACCGAGCTGGCCAAGGCCCTAGCGCAAGCCCTGTTCGACGCCGAGGAAAACATGGTGCGCTTAGACATGAGCGAGTACATGGAAAAGCACTCGGTGTCCAAGCTGTTGGGTGCGCCGCCCGGGTACGTGGGCTACGAGGAGGGCGGCCAACTAACGGAGGCCGTGCGCCGCAAACCGTACTCGGTAGTGCTGTTCGACGAGATCGAAAAGGCCCACCCGGACGTTTTTAACGCACTGTTGCAGCTTTTGGACGACGGGCGGCTCACCGATGCGCAGGGTCGGGTGGTGGATTTTAAGAACGTCGTGGTGATTATGACTTCCAACATTGGCTCGCCGCACTTGGTTGAGGGCCTGACGCCGCAAGGGGCGATCGCCGAGTCCGTGCGCGAGCAGGTCATGGGCGAGTTGCGGGCGCACTTTCGCCCGGAGTTTCTCAACCGGATCGACGACGTGGTGCTCTTCAAGCCGCTGACCTTGGCCGAGATCGAGGCGATCGTCGAGTTGCTGATTGCCGAGTTGCGCCAGCGGCTGGCGGCAAAGCGCATTGAGCTAGCGGTCACTACACCGGCGCGTCGGCACATTGCCCACGCAGGTTTCGATCCGGTCTATGGTGCTCGGCCGCTCAAGCGGTTTTTGCAGCGCGCGCTCGAAACGCAGATCGCGCGCTTGGTGGTGGCCGGTGACATGCCCGAGGGGTCGCGGGTTGAGGTGATACTCGAAGAAGGGCAACTGGCCGTGCGGCACCAGCCGCAGGAAGCGGGAACCGAAATTTAGCCCTTGTCGTCTCTTTTTGTGGATATTGATAAATATCCGTATTTTTACACTTTTTTCAGAGAGGAAATACCATGCGGAGGTTGTGCTGTTCCCTGTTCATTTTAAGCCTTTTAAGCCTCGCGGCATCTGATCGCGCCCAAGCCAGCGAGCACTCGCCGTTTTTGCGCCAGATGAGCGATGGCTTTGCCGAGGTCGTCGCGCAAGTCAAGCCCGGCGTCGTAAAAATCACCACGGAGGGCACGGTCAATGTCGAAGGGCGCTCCCCCTTTCGCGGCACCCCTTGGGAAGACTTCTTTGAATTGCCTGACATGCCACGCGAACGCGATGGCCAAGGCTCGGGCGTAATCATCCACTTCAACGGCGATCAGTACCTTATCACCAACAATCACGTGATTCGCTATGCCGACAATATCCGCGTCGAGATGACGGATTCGCGCTTTTTTGCGGCCGAGGTTGTCGGTCGCGATTCCCTGAGCGACATCGCCGTGCTCGCGGTTGATGCCGAAGATTTGCCAGCGGTCGCGCTGGGCGACTCGGACCAGCTTCGAGAGGGCGAATGGGTGATGGCCATAGGAAACCCCATAGGATTTACCCATTCGGTTTCTACCGGCATCATCAGCGCCTTGGGGCGGGGACGCTTCTTTGGCGAGTACGGCTCTTTCATTCAGACCGACGCGGCGATCAATCCGGGCAACAGCGGCGGGGCACTGGTCAACCTGCGCGGCGAACTCGTCGGGATCAACACGGCCATCGTCAGCCGCGGCGGCGGCAATATAGGGCTTGGCTTTGCCATTCCGATCAATTTGGTCAAGCACGTAGTCGCCCAGTTGCTCGAGCACGGGGAAGTACGACGAGGCTTACTCGGGGTGCATATTGGCAGTTTGGATCCACTGGTGGCCGAGACTATGGGCTTGGATCGTCCTTATGGCGTGGTGATCGAGAAAGTGACGTCCGGGGGAGCAGCAGATAAAGCCGGGGTTGAGGTTGGCGATATAGTGATTGCTGTTGATGGTCAACCCATGCACAACGTAGTCGAACTGAGAAATCGGATTGGGCGTACGGCACCGGGGACCAACATCGAGTTGGAGGTGCTGCGCGATGGCAAAGAGAAACGCATTAAAGTCGAGTTGGAGATGCTGACTGAAGAAGCGCTGACCGCCGGTCTCCCGCGCGATGACGCCGTTGGAGAACAAGAGGAGTTGGGGCTGAAGGTCCAAGAACTGACCGGTGAGCTAGCCCAGCGTCTAGGATACGAGGACGAGAACGGCGTGGTGATCGCGCGCGTGAAACGGGGCAGTGAGGCGGCGCGACGGGGTTTGCAACGAGGCATGCTCATTCAGGCGATCGGCCACAAGCAGGAGGAAACTCAGACGATCTACCGCCGACAGGTGAAAACCGTGGAAAATTTTGAGGATGCGTTGGCGGAGATTGAGCCGGGGGACACGTTTATGATGCAGGTGCTGGGGCAACGGGGGACGCGGCTGGTGGGATTGCGAATGCCCGCAAATTGAGTATGCGCTCGCAAGCTATATGGCATCCGGCCGCGCTGGCCGTGTACATCCGCCTCAAATTCTACCTGCACAGCGCAGCAGCCAAAGGGTTGCTGCGCTGTGCTGCGAGTGGGCCATACGAGGTGTACTTGAACGGCGAGCGAGTGGGCCGGGGATTGGGACCAGCGGTGGCCGAAGTGGCCATGTGGGAGCGATTCGCGTTGGACGCTGCGCTGCGGGAAGGCGAAAATGTGCTGTTGGTCCTTGCCATCGGCTGCGGCACGGCAGACTGGTTTCGCGCTGAGGCCAAGATCGAGCGCAGCGACGGGATTGAGCAGGTGCTTTACTCGGGTGCGCCGTGGCAGGTGCGGCCGGCCGATGCTTGGGAGCCGGCTAGCTATGTGGCCGTGCTGGCACCGGCTGAGTGGGCCAAAGGGCGATTTGCGGGGTGGAGGGAAGCCACGGTGGTGGCCGGAGCCGGGCCGAGAGATTGGTCTCCGTTGCCCGCTGAGGAAAGCATGGTGTGGGCGCGGGAGGTGGTGGCTTTTGGCGAGGTGGCTAGCGAGGGCGCGATCGAATGGGTCGCTTCCCCCGGGGCCATGCAGACCGCCAAATGCGTGCGGCGAGAAGCGTTCCTGACCGGCGGCAAAACGCATTCCTTGGTGCGGACAACAGACGAAGCGCGGGCCGCATACTTGGTCTTGGACTTCGGACGATTGCTCTGCGGGTACCCCCGTCTGCGGCTGCGGGGCCAAGCCGGCGTGGTCATTGACCTAGGTTTTGTACGCACTTCGGGTGCGGTGCAATCGCGCTTGCGCTACGTGTGCGGCCGCGGATTGCAGGAGTGGATCTCGCCGCAGTTGGCGACGTGCCGCTACGTAGTGGTGCGGATCGGATCGTGTCCAGAAAACATACAAGTAGATAGTGTCGCGCTGGTGGAGCGGCGCGTAGTCGTCGAGTCGCGCGGGTGCTTTACAACCGCGGGCGAAGACTGGGAGCGGCTGTGGCGGATTGGGGAGCAAACCTTAGCTGCTAGCCGCCAAGAGGGGTACGTCCTCGGTGCAGGCCGGCCCAACTGGGGCTGGTTCTACGTTTGGGCCATGAACGATTTGTCCGCGACTGGCAGCGTGGATACCCTGCGCGCCGTACTGGCTGGTAGCGCGCTGCCGCTCGACCGAGAACAGGCCTGTTTCTACGCCTTGTTCGTCGAGCTGGCGCAGCGATACAGCGGCGACCGATTGACTGCCGAGCGGCTAGCGAACCTAGTGAACAGCTTGCAAGCGGCCGAGGCTGAGGGCGTGTCGGCTACTACTACTGTCGCTTTGCAGGCGGGAGCTTGGCTGGCCGTTGCGGCCTTGTGTCGGCGCATTGGCGACCGCCAGCAAGCGGCCCAATGCGCACGCGCCCATCACCGAGCGTGCAAAGCCCTGCAAGCCGCTTGGCGCGAAGAGCAAGGGCTTTTTGCCGATGCGGCTGGCGGCGATGATTGCAGCCGCTGGACGAATGCCTTGGTGCTCTACTTTGCTTTGGTCAATCCGCGACAACAGGTGCGCGTGGCGCAGCACCTATCGGCCAGCTCGGCGTCAGAAGACGATTTGTGGCAGGCGTTTTTCGTCGCCGGGGCGCTGTGGCGGGCCGGTGCAGACGCGGCGGCTTTGGCTTACGTACAGAGAAAATGGGTCCGCTTGCTGGCGCGCCTAGGCCAGACCTGGGAGGAGAAGACCAAGTCGTTGGTCGCGCAGCCGGGGCCGGAGAGCTTGTTGGCGACGCATGTGCTAGGCGTTGCGCTTAGGGCCGAGGGTGGCTTGGAGATTCGGCCGCAACGGTCCGGGCTCGAACGCGCCGAGGGCATCGTGCCCACGCCGCACGGTGATGTCGAGGTTGCTTGGGGGGCGTATGGCGGCGGTTTTTCCGCGCGCCTGTCCGTGCCGCACGATGGCGAAACGCACCTGTCCGTACCCCGCTGCGACAAACGCTTTCCCCAAATCGAAATCAACGGCGAGACCGTGTGGCGCAACGAAAAGGCCCACCCCAACTCCTACGTGCAAGAGCTGATCAGCGAAGAGGAGCGGGTGGTGATGGTGTTGCGGCGGGCCGGTCCGTACGAAGTGTCGGTGACGTAGCGGCGATATGACCACCGCCTCTCTGTACCACGTTGTCCACAAGGCGCCCGACGCGCCCCCCAAGGGTGCGCCGCTACTCCTGCTTTTGCACGGCTATGGTGCCAACGAGGCGGATCTGCTGGGCTTGGCGCCACACTTGGATGCGCGGCTGATTTGCGTCAGTGCCCGCGCACCCTACGCGCTCGATTTTGGCGGTTTTGCCTGGTTTCATGTCGAGATCGGCGCGGACGGGGTGCGCTTTGCTTTTGCCGAGGCCGCAGCGCCGCTAGCGCAAGTCTTGGCCTTGGTGGCGGCGCTGCGGCAAGAACACCGGCCAACTCGCATCTTCATCGCGGGCTTCAGCCAAGGGGCGAGCATGGCGCTGGCGGCCGCGCTAAAACGGCCGCGGGACTTTGCCGGGGCCATTGCATTGAGCGGGCTGTGCTGTCTGGAGATGTTGCCCGAGGATACGGCGTCGGTACAGGACCTGAAGGTTTTCATGTCGCACGGGCGCTTTGATCCAGTCATCCCGATTGCTCAAGCCCGCGCCTCCAGAGATATGCTGCTCCCGCTCGGATTGGACTTGCGGTACAAAGAATACGACATGCCTCACGCGATTGCCCAGCCGTGCTTGGCGGACTTGGACGCTTGGCTGCGGGCGCGGCTGGACACCCCCTAGGAAAACTCAGGAAAGCAGAGACGCGACCCGCTTTGGCGTGAGCCGATGGCCGAAAAGCGGCTGCGAGCGGGCCGGGGTCGAGCGCTGCCAAGTGGCGAAAAGCCCGCTGTCTGCTTCGGTCAGCACGGACACGTAGCGCGAGCAACCCGTGCCTTCCGGCGAGACAAAGAGCGGCTGGAGGAGGCTGAGACGGTGGAGGTGCGGAAACTGGCGATCAAAGCCGTACGCCAAGCCGCCCAATTCCTCGCAGGAGTAGCCGCGCGGACGGGCGACCGCCTTTGCATGTGCTTTGAGCGGGCGCATGGATTCGGCCCCGTCGTAGAAGTAGAGCGAGAGCTTGGGCAAGCCAGCAAACGCGCCCACCTTGGGCACAGGCAGGCGGCAGGTGACGCGCAAAGCCGCCACATCCCAGGTTGGGCCGCGGGGAAAGAAGTCGTGGCTGTGGCTCGTGCATGAGTCCGCCGCGAGCGCGGCGCGGCCCGAAGTGCTGGCAGACCAAGTGTACGGATGGCTGCAATAGAGCAGCAGCGGCCGCCGGCCCATGCCGGCTGAGAGATTGGGGTCTTTGAGGTGTAGATAGGCTGGGTCGTCGCTCGTCAGCAGCGGGGCAATCGACTCCTGTGGGTCGAGTTGGTCGATGGAGGGGGCGGAGAAGGCGTCGATGCTCCAGACGCCGGTGCCTGGCTTCTGAAAAGCGGCGACGGGCCGTGGGTAGAGGCGAACTTTCTCAGTGGAGACCAGCACTTGGACGCGGCGTTTGTTGAGGCGCAGAGCACTGCCCTCGATGCTGAGCACGGCCGAGCCGCAGTAGAGATCGGATTTGTCCCAAGTGCGAACCTTGGCAAAGGTCCGTCCGTTGTCCGTTGAGCGAAAAATGGCTAGGGCGCGGCCGCGGGAGCCAGCGGTCAGCCCGGTGCGGCTGTCGCCCGCGTCGCGGTAGCGGCCGATGAGCCAGAGGCTATCATCGCGCGGATCGCGGACCGAGTTGCCGCCGCCAAACCAGAAGCCGTCGCTGTCTTTGGTCGGTTCGACGAGGCGTCGGCCGCGCTTTTGGTCGATGAGACGAGTGCCGAGGCGGATGAGTTTGCGTTCGAGCGCGAGAGGTAGCTTGTCCATAGAGCCGCGCTAAGATGACAAAAGAGTCACATAATTGTCAAGTAAACGACACATGGCTTTCAGGCATCCCAGCCGGCCAGTTCTCGACGGGCAATGGCTGCCATAGCGTCGAGCCAAGCCGGGTGATCGTTGAGGCAGGGTACTAGGCAGAACTGTTGGCCGCCCCCGTGGGAAAACTGCTCGGCCCCTTCGCGGCCAATCTCGTCGAGCGTCTCGAGGCAATCGGCGGTGAAGCCGGGGCAGATGGCGACTAAGCGGCGCACGCCCTGCCCCCCGAGGTGCGCTAGCACGTCCTCGGTATAAGGCGCTAGCCAAGGCTCTTTGCCAAAGCGCGACTGGAAGCCGCCGACCCATTCGTCGTCTGCGAGGCCAAGCGCTGTGGCTAGCTGGCGCGCGGTTTCCTCACACTGGCGGCGGTACGGGTCGCCTTCATCGACGTAGCGCTGGGGAATGCCGTGAAAAGTGATTAGGTAGCGGTCAGGCGTCCAACTGAGGCGGGCGACGGCGGCGGCGACCGACTGTTTGAGCGCGTTGATGTACGCGGGGTGGTCTGCGTAGGGCGGGACAAAGCGCAGCGCTGGCATCTGGCGTTTGCGGTCGAAAAACCAAGGACAGCGTCGGCCCAAAGCGGCGCGATTGACCGCGTCGTAGATCGAGCCGGTGGTGGCGCAGGAAAACTGCGGGTACATGGGAAAGACGAGAATGCGCTCGATGCCTTCGCTTTCTAAAGACTGGATGGCGCGTGCGATGCTCGGCTCGCCATAGCGCATGCCGAGCACGACCCGATACGCCGCGCCCAAGCGCTCTTGCAAGCCTCGGGTCTGCGCTAGGGAATGGACCATGAGGGGCGAGCCTTCGTCGGTCCAGATGTTGGCGTACAGGGCGGCCGAGCGCGCCGGGCGGCGGGTGAGGACAAACAGATAGAGAATGGGATACCACTTGAGCGGGTGTAGATCGATGACGCGCGGATCCGAGAGGAATTGACGCAGATAGGGTCGCAGGGCGCGGGCGGTGGGTGCTTGCGGTGTGCCGAGCTGGGCGACGAGGACGCCAATTTTGGCTGGGCTAGTGGGCATAAGCGGGCGTTTGCTGGAGGGTGTACAGCGACTTACTTTTGAGAATATATTCGCCAACGCCGTCTTGGAAAGCCCAAAGGAGAGCAAACATGCGCAGCATTTTCGCAGGCATTGAATACGCGGGGAAAAGTACGCTGGCCACCATGCTCGGGGAATACTATCGCCGCCGCCGAGTGCCCATCCACGGCGACGATCACTTCACCCTTCCCGACGCTTCGCTCAGCCCGGAATCGCGCCAGATCTTGGTCGGCCTGCCCGACGACATGAAGGAGCGCTCCCAGCGGATGCAGATCCACTACCACGTGGACATTATCAAAAAGTACGCCTGTCCGCTGATTGTCGGCTGGCATTTAGAGGAGGCCGTGTACACCCGCTTTTACGGCGACGACCCGGACAGCTTTTACTACCCGAACTTCCACTACGGCTTTCAGCGGCTCTACGAATCTTTGGTTTTAGAGGCCCATCTACCCGATGTGGTGCTATTTCACGTAACGGCCTCCGACGAGGAGATCGCGCGGCGGATGCAGGACCGTCCGCACGCATATCCGGTCGTGCGTCCAGAGCACATTGCCGAGGTCAAAGCGCGCTTTGAGGAAGAAATTGCCGCGTCGCTATTTACCCATCAGCGGCGCACAGTCGTCTTGGACACCACTGGCAAGACGCCCGAGGAATCGTTCGATGAACTGCTTTTGAAGTCTGAGCCGCTGGTGACGATGGGCGAATTGGCCGTGCGGAATATGGAGGTGCCGGAGGGTGAGTACGAAGTGGTGTACGAACGAGGCGTGCGCAAGATGGTGTCTAAGTAGCGAATTTTGGGTCGTGGTACATTTTGCAATCTCCAATTGTCGCGGTGCGTTTTCGTTTTCGGTCGGGCTTGGGTCGCCGGGGTTCAGGCGGAGCCGGGGCGACCCGTTCAACGGGAGTAAAGCTAAATTTCAAAACGTACCACTATCGAATTTTTCCCTTGTGCTAATTCCGTGAAACTTCTTTATTCGGCCCGCCGTCTATTTGCGTACTGAGTACTAATGAAAAAATTTCGCCTCACAACCGCGTCTTTAGTCCTGCTGCTGGCTTTTGCCTGTAGCGGCTTGCAGGTTTTCTGCGCTCCGGTCGCAGCGGCCGCGCCCATGCCCTGCCACGTCGCCCATGCTTGCGGCGGCGAGAGCCTGCAAGCCGGTTGTTGCTGTCTGCGGACCGAATCCAACAGCGCGTCTCCTCGGTTTATCGCGCTGGCCGAGCAGGCATCCGTCTCAACGCCGTTGGTCGGCATGGCTGCGGCCGCTCTGCCACGGCCTCGCTCGGCTGCGCTGCGACCGCTGCCCCCCCCCATTTCCCAACCGCATCCTCCACTTTTCCAACTCTACTGTTCCTTCCTGATCTGATTCTCGCCGCACCGAGTTTGTCTCAAATAGGCACACCCGGAATTTCAGACGCTTCTTAAGTCTCATCTTCCACTCAATTTGCGGGGGCCATAGACCCCGTGCGGCGAGGAGTATTGGCATGGACAAAAATAGGATGGCCCTGCTGCTAGCTGGTCTGCTCGCGGGGCCGGTTTGGGCGCAGAAAGCAGCACTCGATCCCGGCGCCGAACTCGCGGAGTACGTGCGCTACGCCGAACAGCACAATCCCAAGCTCAAGCAGGCTTTGGCGCGTTATAAAGCCGCCCTAGCACAGGTCGCCCCGGCGCGCGCTTGGCCCGATCCCCGCCTGACCTACGGCTATTTTGCGCGCCCGGTGGAGACGCGCACCGGCCCGCAGGAAATGCGCTTTAGCGCGGCGCAAACCTTCCCGTGGAAGGGCAAATTGGCGCTCAAGGGACAAATCGCCCAGCGCGCCGCCGCGGTCGAGGGCCAGGGCTATGAGGCCGTGCGGCGGTTGCTGGTTTTCGAAGTCAAAGCCGCGTACTACGACTCCTACTTTTTGGCGCGGGCCATCGCGGTCAGCGAGGAAAACGCGCGGCTGTTGGCCCACCTAGAAGAAGTAAGCCGCACGCGCTATCGCGGCGGCACCGGCGAGTACGCTCCGGTGCTCAAAGCGCAGGTGGAATTGGGTCGCTTAGCGGATCGGTTGCACAGCCTGCGTCAGCAATGGCGGCCCGCCACGGCCCGGTTGAATGCTGCGCTCGGCCGCCCGGCGACCGCGCCGATAGCCGCGCCCGATTCGCTGTCCACGCCTGCGTTGGACCTAGACGAGGCGGTGCTCAAAGCGCGTTTGCAAGCTGCGAACCCAACGCTGCAAATGCAGCGCGCGCGAGCGCAGGTACAGTCCTTGGGCGTCGAGTTGGCCGGTAAGCAGTTCTACCCGGACTTGACGGTGAGCCTCGATTACATCCACATCGGCGAGCGGGGTGCGAATCCGCTGATGGCCATGGCCACGCTCAATTTGCCCTTGTGGCGCTCGTCCTACGAGGCCGGACAACGCGCGGCCAAGCTGAGCCATCAGGCCGCCTTGCAGGGCGTTGCGGATGAGGGAAATAGGCTCTTTGCCGAGCTGGAACTGGCCTTGTACAAGCTGCGCGACGCCCAAAGCCGCAGCGCCCTCTACCGAGATAGCCTGCTGCCTAAAGCCGAACAGGTGCTCAACGTAACTCAACGCGCCTTTGCCGCTGACCGCAGCGATTTTCTCGCAGTCATTGACGCCCAACGCACGCGGCTGGAATTCCAGCTAGCGTATGAACGCGCCCGTACCGACCAAGCCCTGCATTGGGCCGAGATTGAAAAGCTGGTCGGCGAACCCACCGAGGAAATCCAACCATGAAAGCAACAAAGCAAATAATAGCTACCGGTATCGCGGCCGGGATCGTCGGCTTGGCGGTGGGGTGGGGTTTGAGCGGCTCGGACCGGAGCCACGCACCCGCCGCGGTCGCCGAGCAGGGCGAGACGTGGACCTGTTCGATGCACCCGCAAATTCGCCGGCCCGGCCCGGGGCTGTGTCCAATCTGCGCGATGGAATTAGTCGAGGTGGTTGCGTCTGCCGCGGGCGACTCCTTGGGGCCGCGCCAGTTGCGCCTCTCGCCCGCCGCGCAGGCGCTTGCTAGCATCCAGACTGCGCCGGTCGAGCGCCGCTTCGCACAGGTCGAGACGCGGATGGTCGGCAAAATTGCGGTAGATGAGACGCAAGTCCGCTCCATTACCGCTTGGGTAGCGGGCCGGATTGATCGGCTCTACGTGGACTACACGGGTGTGCGGGTCGAAAAGGGCGACCACATAGCCTATCTCTACAGTCCCGAATTGCTGACCGCCCAAGAGGAACTGATCCAGGCCCTGTACGCTGGCGAGCGATTGGTTGACAGTGGGCCGATGGCACAGGCGACGGTTGCGGCCGCGCGCGAAAAGCTGCGCCTGCTCGGGCTGAAGGATGAGCAAATCGAGCGCGTCGAGCGTGCGCGCCGCGCCTCCGATCACCTGACGATCTACGCGCCAACAGGCGGCGTAGTGATAGAAAAGCACCTCAGCGAGGGCGCGTACGTGCAGACCGGGACGCCGATTTACACCCTCGCGGATTTGTCGCGGCTGTGGCTGGAACTCCACGCCTACGAATCGGACCTGGCTTGGATCCACTACGGCCAGGCTGTTGAATTTTCGACGGAAGCCTATCCGGGCGAGGTGTTCAGCGGCCAGATAGCCTTCGTCGATCCAGTGCTGGACGAGCGGACGCGCACGGTGCGCGTCCGCGTCAACGTGGCAAACGAGCAAGGTCGGCTCAAGCCAGGCATGCTGGTGTGGGCGGTGGCTCAAGCCGAGGTGGGAGCCCACGGGCGTGCCATGGCGCCCGCGCTCAAGGGCAAGTGGATTAGCCCAATGCACCCAGAGATCGTCCGCGATGCACCCGGTGCCTGCGACATTTGCGGCATGGCCCTAGTGCGCGCCGAAGCACTGTATGACACAGGCGACGAGACCGAGCACGCGATGCCGCTGGTGGTGCCCGCTTCCGCACCGCTCCTGACCGGCAAACGCGCCGTGGTGTACGCGGCACTTGGCGAGGGCCTGTACGAGGGCCGCGAGGTCGTCCTCGGGCCGCGGGCTGGGGACTATTACTTGGTCCGCGAGGGGCTGCACGAGGGAGAGGACGTGGTGGTCAACGGCGCATTCAAAATCGACAGTGCCCTCCAAATCCTCGCCAAGCCGAGCGCAATGTATCCAACAGGCGGTGCGCCAGCGCACGGGCGCAGCGCGTCCACATCCTCCACGCATGAGCATCACTGATGGAAGGACAAAACTCGTTGCTCGCCCGCTTGGAGCGTTTCTTTATCGCGCGGAAACTGGTCGTCGCGCTCATGTTGGTCGGCCTCGTGGGGTGGGGCCTTGCGGTTGCCCCCTTTGCTTGGGAGTTGGAATGGTTGCCGCGCGATCCCATACCCGTAGATGCGATCCCAGACATCGGCGAGAATCAACAGATCGTCTTCAGCGAGTGGCCGGGGCGCTCGCCGCAAGACGTGGAAGATCAGGTGACCTATCCGCTGACCACAGCGCTTTTGGGCGTCCCGGGCGTCGAAACGATCCGCAGCACTTCGATGTTCGGCTTTTCGAGCATCTATGTAATTTTTGCCGAAGAAGTCGATTTCTACTGGTCGCGCTCCCGCATCCTCGAAAAGCTCAACAGCCTGCCGGTCGGCCTGCTGCCGGAGGGAGTACGGCCAGCCTTGGGGCCGGACGCAACGGCCTTGGGGCAGGTATTCTGGTACACGTTGGAAGGCCGCGACGAAGCGGGGGAACCCACTGGCGGCTGGGATTTGCACACATTGCGCGGCATTCAAGACTGGCAGGTGCGCTATGCCCTGCTGGCGGCCGATGGCGTCAGCGAGGTAGCCTCGGTCGGCGGCTTTGTGCAGGAATACCAGATCGACGTCAACCCGGACGCGATGCGCGCCTACGGGGTGCGTATTGACGAGGTTTTCCACGCGGTGCGCAGGTCCAACCGCGACGTGGGTGCGCGCACCCTAGAACTGAATCGAGCGGAGTACGTCATCCGCGGCATTGGCTTTGTCAAAGGCTTGGCCGACCTTGAAAACGCCGTCATTAAGGCACGCGACAACGTCCCGATCTACGTCAAAAACGTCGCGCAGGTCGCGCTGGGGCCCGCACTGCGGCGCGGCGCGTTGGACAAGGAAGGGGCGGAGGTGGTCGGCGGCGTGGTGGTGGCGCGCTATGGTGCCAATCCCCTAGCCACCATTGAAAGCGTCAAGGCCAAAATCGCCGAAATAGCCCCGAGCCTGCCCGCGAAAACTCTGCCTGACGGGCGAGTCAGCCAAGTGCAGATAATCCCTTTTTACGACCGATCTGGCTTGATCGAAGAGACGCTGGGGACGCTGGAACGCGCCTTGAGCGAGGAAGTGCTGGTAACGGTGATCGTGGTGCTGGCCCTGGTGATGAACCTGCGTGGAGCCATGCTGGTCTCCGGGCTGTTACCGTTGGCTGTGCTCGCCTGCTTTGCCGCCATGAAGGTCTTTGGCATAGACGCCAACATAGTCGCCCTCTCCGGTATTGCCATTGCCATCGGCACCATGGTCGATATGGGCATCGTCATCAGCGAGAACATCCTCAAGCACTTAGAGGATGCCGACGCAGAGGACGACCGCCTAGCCGTAGTCGGCCGCGCCACGCACGAGGTCGGCGGTGCCGTGCTGACGGCTGTGCTCACCACCGTGGTGGGCTTTTTGCCGGTCTTTGCCATGGAAGGGGCCGAGGGCAAACTCTTCGCGCCGCTGGCCTTTACCAAAACCTTTGCGCTGTTGGCCGCTGTGTGGCTGTCGCTGACGGCTTTGCCGGCCTTGGCGCACTGCGCGTTTGGTGCGCGACTGGGGCGTTGGGCACCCGGCCTTTGGGCGGCTTGCGGCCTTGGGGTGGGGATCGCGCTGTCGTGGTGGATCGGCCTGCTACTGATAGCTATTGGGACGTATCACTTGCTCGCCGCGCGCGTACCGGAGCGAGTGCGCTTGTGGGTAGCGCGGGGTGCGGTGGCCGCTGCGGCTGTCGGGGTTGTAGTGGTGCTCGCGGCACATTGGTTGCCCCTTGGCCCGGAAAAGGGCGGATGGCGCAATTTTATCTTCGCCGCTGGATTGATCGGTGGCCTGCTGGCGCTTTTTCGCGTCTTGCAAGGCGCATTCCCTCGCGTGCTCGGGTGGTGCTTGGATCACAAGGGCTTGGCCCTGCTTTTCCCGCTATTGCTGCTGCTGGCGGGCGCGTCTGCGTGGCTGGGTTTTGCCCGCGTCTTCGGCTTTGTGCCGCCCGCTCTGCGCCATTCAGTGCCCTTTGTCGCCCTCGCCGAGGCTCTGCCCGGGTTGGGCCAAGAGTTTATGCCGCCTCTCGACGAAGGTTCGTTTCTGTGGATGCCTACGACCATGCCCCACGCCTCCATCGGCGAGGTGCTCGACGTCCTGCAGAAGCAAAACGCGGCCATAGCGCAAATACCCGAAGTGGAGTCCGCGGTGGGGAAACTGGGACGGGCGGAATCGCCGCTGGACCCGGCGCCGATTTCCATGATTGAGACTGTGATCAATTATCGCGCGGAATACCTGACCGACGCCGATGGTCGCCGCCTCTTGTTCGCTTTTGACGAGCAGGCCACGGACCTGTTCCGCACCTCCGATGGTACGCCCGCGCCAGCGCCCGATGGCTCGCCCTACGAAGTGCCGGGCCGCTATCGGCGCGACCGGGCTGGCCGTCTCGTGCCCGACGCCGGTGGCCGGCCTTTTCGCTTGTGGCGTCCGCCCTTGGACCCCGCGCTCAATTCCGGGCGCGTCGCTTGGCCGGGGATACGGCGCCCCGACGATATATGGGCGGAGATCGCGCGGGCCGGCCAGATTCCCGGCTCTACGTCGGCCCCGAAATTGCAGCCGATTGCCGCGCGGCTCGTCATGTTGCAGAGTGGGATGCGCGCCCCCATGGGCGTTGAGATCAAAGGCCCGAGTTTAGAGGCCATTGAGCGTACCGGCTTGGAGATAGAGCGCTTGCTCAAGGAAGTGCCCTCGGTCGAGTCGGCGACCGTCAACGCCGACCGCATCGTCGGCAAGCCCTACTTGGAGATCCACATTGCCCGCGAGGCCATTGCCCGCCACGGCATCGCCCTGCAGAAGGTGCAGGACGTAATTGAGATCGCTATCGGCGGTAAGCAGGTTACGACCACAGTGGAAGGGCGCACGCGCTATCCCGTGCGGGTGCGCTACATGCGCGAGTTGCGCGACAGCGTCGAGGAACTGGTGCGGATTTTGGTGCCCGCGCCGGACGGGGCGCAGATTCCCTTGGGCGAGCTGGCCGAGATTCGCTACGTGCGCGGCCCTCAAGTCATCAAAAGCGAGGATGCGTTTTTGCTAGGCTACGTGCTTTTCGACAAGAAGCCGGGATACGCGGAAGTCGATGTGGTGGAAGCCTGCCGAGCGCATTTGGCCAGCAAAAGGGCCAGCGGCGATTTGGTGCTGGAGGACGGCGTCAGCTACACTTTCGCCGGCCGCTACGAAAACCAACTGCGCGCGCAGAAAAAGCTCAACGTGCTGCTGCCGCTCGCGCTGGCCGCGATTTTCCTCATCCTCTATTTCCAGTTTGGCAACGCCGCCACGGCCCTGATGGTCTTTTCCGGGGTGGCGGTGGCTTGGGCCGGTGGCTTTGCCATGCTGTGGCTCTACGGGCAGGAATGGTTTTTGGACTTCTCCGTCTTTGGCACACCGATGCGCGATCTCTTTCACGTCCGTCCGCTGAACTTGAGTGTGGCGGTGTGGGTGGGGTTTCTCGCGCTGTTTGGCATTGCCTCGGACAACGGCGTGATCGTAGCGACGTACTTGCGCCAAGTCTTTCGCGCGCAACAGCCAGCGACCGTCGAAGCGATGCGCCATGCTGCGCTCGCTGCTGGGGTGCGGCGCATCCGCCCCTGCCTGATGACCGCGGCCACCACGATTTTGGCGCTGATCCCGGTGTTGACGGCGAGTGGGCGCGGTGCCGATCTCATGCTGCCGATGGCCATTCCCACCTTCGGCGGCATGATGGCGGTGGTGCTGACCGCGCCGGTGGTGCCGGTGATTTACTGCGCGGTTGAGGAGTGGAAGCTGCGGGTGGCGGCTTGGCGGTCAGTAGCGTGACGATCTGTCTGCTGGTAGATAACTTGTGTTCATTAATATCAATCCTGATACCTGTGGACAAGCGGATCCGCTTAAAGAGAGGATGCTTGCGTCATGCGCTTTTTTAACACAAGCGGCCCCATCAAGCTCGAAAGGCATTACTGCATCTCGCCGTTGGAACGCTTGGATATGGCCGAGGTGCTCCGGTTGGTCCGGGACGAGAAGTACTTCGTCTTGCACGCACCTCGGCAGACGGGCAAAACCTCGGCACTGTTAGCGCTGTGCGAGCTGCTCAATGCCGAAGGCTATTATCGCTGCGTGTATGTCAATGTGGAAGGTGGGCAGGCCGGCCGCGAAGAGGTCGGACCGGTCATGCGCACTATTCTGGGTTCTTTGGCACTGCGGACGAATTTGACGCTGGGCGACGAGTTTTTAATTGCGGTCTGGTCGAGTATCCTCTCCGAGTTCGGGCCGCATGCTGCTTTGCAAGTGGCGTTGACGCGCTGGGCGCAGGTTGATCCCAAACCGTTGGTGCTGCTCATTGACGAGATTGACGCGCTGATGGGCGATTCGCTGTTATCGGTGCTGCGGCAGTTGTGCATCGGCTACGATCTGCGTCCGGCAGGTTTTCCGCAGAGTGTGGTGCTGTGCGGGGTGCGCGCATTCACTCCCGCTCGGCCAATGCGATCATTGATGGCGGCAGTGCGTTCAACATCAAGGCGCGCTCGTTGCGCTTGGGCGACTTCTCGCGGGAGGAAGTGTGTGCGCTGTTGGCCCAGCACACTGAGGAGACGGGACAGGTGTTCTTGCCCGAAGTGCTGGACGCAATTTGGACGCAGACGCAAGGGCAACCGTGGCTGGTCAACGCGCTGGCCGACGAAACCTGTTTCCGAGACGGTGCTGACGCGGCTTGGGGTCGCCCGATCACTATCGACGCGATCCGCCAAGCGCAGGAGCGACTCATTCTGCGCCGAGAAATACACCTCGACCAGTTGGCCGACAAGCTACGGGAAGACAGCGTACGGCGCGTGGTGGAGCCGCTTTTGAGCGGTGGCGAGGGACGCCGTTTTACCGACCGCGACATCGAGTACGCGCGCGACCTGGGGCTACTTGCCCAAGACCTGCCGTATCGCATTGCCAATCCGATCTACGCCGAGGTGGTGCCGCGCGAACTGACGTGGGTGGTGCAAGGTGAGTTCGAGGAAGAAACGGCGTGGTATGTGGATGCTGATGGTGGGTTGGATGTGGGCAAGTTGCTGTCGGCGTTTCAGTCGTTTTTCCGCGAGCATTCGGAGCACTGGGTCGAACGATTCCAGTACAAGGAGGCGGGTCCACAGCTTCTGTTGCAGGCGTTTTTGCAGCGCATCGTCAACAGCGGCGGGCGCATTGAGCGCGAATACGGCTTGGGTCGGCAGCGCACAGACTTGCTGATCGCGTGGCCGCAGGGCGTGCGTACGCGAAAGATCGCTATTGAGTGCAAGGTGCTCCATAAGAGTTTGGCGCAGACGCAGGGACGCTCCGTGCTGACGGCGCGTGGGCGCGGTGCCGATCTCATGCTGCCGAGTCTCCCACACGGGCGCGGACGGCTATGGTCGCCTGGCTCGTCAGGCTTGCTTTGATGGCTCCATTGAGGCTGGTCGCGAGTATGTGATGGTGGATGATTTCGTCGGCCAAGGCGGTACGTTGGCCAACCTGCGCGGTTGGATAGAAAAACAGGGCGGTGAGGTCATCGGGGCCATTGCGCTGACGGGCAAACCCTACTCCGCTAAACTAAACCCTTCACAGGAGCAACTACATGAACTCCGACAAAAGCACGGAGCAGACTTTGAGCAGTGGTGGAAAGAACACTTCGGCCACGCATTCGATTGCCTTACTCAGTCGGAGGCTCGGTACCTCGCCCGCTCCCCGGATGTTGACGCGATCCGAAATCGACTTACTGCGGCAAAGCAAGGTGGAGGTAGATCGAATAGCAGGCGAAGTCCTCGCGAGCAAAGACAGTACATCAAGGAAATGAAGGCGCGGTTGAAAAACCGCTTTCCCAATGGGAGACCGCCGACCCGGCGTCCGGTGCCCAGCCGCTGGCAGGGATATGATCGATCACCGAAGGACAAAGACCCGGAACTTCGCACTTCCGGGGGGTTGCCTCGGCCTCATTGCCGCAACGTCGCCGTCAAAATTAGGGATTGTTAATACGGCTCGAAGAGTTCGGCCGCTACAGGGATGGCAAGGGTCGGAGCGTTCGGCCGGGCCTTAAACCTCGTCGAGGTCTGGTCGCTCATAGCACCCCTTCCTTTGTCTTGCGCTGGGCGGCCTCAAGGCGCGGCAAGCCCGAAGCCACACAACGGCGCACCACCTCGGCGATAGACAGCTCGCAGCGGTCGGCCAGTGCTTCCACGCGGGCGCGGGCGTCGGGCCCCAAGTCGTGTCGTCGATGGGAATACCTTCAGTGCTTCCACGCGGGCGCGGGCGTCGGCGTCCAGCCCAACGGCTATCTGCGGGGTATAGCGCACGGGGCGCCGGGCTTTGCGGCGGCCTAAAGCATCTCGTTCAACACTCATTGAAAACTCCCTTATATCCAAAGTCCGCGTATCCTTGTCAAGCCTGTTGTCAATAGGGTTGTTATACTCCCAATAAAAATGATTATCGGTAGTCCGCCGGCGTCGTAGCTTGTTATGCCATACCAGCCGCGCTCACCTCTCCAACCAACTCGGCAAGCTAATTTCAGCCGACTGCTGCCAAGCTGTCAGGTAGAGCGAGGCCGTAAAGCGCACTGAGGTGCGGGCCAGTTCTAGGGCCAAGGCGCGTACGCGGGCGTCGCTCTCGTCTTCCCAGTGGCCCCACAGCGCGTACACCTCTTCCACCCGCCAGTTGCTCGCTCTGACTTGGTCGGCGATGGCTTTCGTCAGCGAGTCAAAGACTACAATGTCCTGCTCGGCTGCCAGATCCTCGGGCGCAAAGCCGAGCCGCTCCACCGATGAATCCACCTGTTCGTGGATGCCCTTGCCGACAACCGCGCCGTCCTGCTGCGGCTTGCCGTCGAAATTCCGGGTCGCGTGTAGGGGCTGGCAGATGTCTTCGGCATAGTGGGCGAGGAGGCCCGCATAGACGAGGCACTTCTGTTGAATCGCCGCGTTCTCCGGCCACTGGCGCTGCTCGGCAAAGGCCACGGCGAGCCGCTCGGTCCATTCGGCGATGGCGTAGGGGGCCAATCCGACCTTGGTCGGGTCCAGTTGTAGCGCGAAACACAAGGCGATGAAGTCAAAGCGCTTCGCCGGAATCGCCCGTCCCTCAAGGTACTCTAGATCGAAATAGTGCTCTCCGTGCTCGGCGTGGCTCAGCAAGGGAGCGCGGCGATTCTTAAACAGATCGGGGTCGAAGACCACGTGACTGGCGATGTTGCCTCCTTGCCGAAAGAACGCCGGCATTTCCTCCGGCAGGGCTAGCACCGCTCCCGCGGTCAGAATCCCATGCCCATCCCCCCACCAAGCTTGCGTTGGAGCGGCCATCAAACTGGCGGCAACTGCAATCCATGTGGCGCATGTTGTTCTCATTCGTTCACCATCCTTTCTTTGTGCAAATTAGGCTCGACAACTCTTAACCGCGAGGAGCCCATGAAACTCTCGCTCTCGGTCCGCGTGGCCGAAAAATTTCACGCTAAGCGCGAAGCTAATATGACGCTTGAGCAATTGGCCGCCTTGGCCACCTGCCACGGGTATAGCGGGCTATGTATGCGCGCCTCGCAAGTGGGCGTCCACAGTCCGCCAGAGACGGTCGCCACGGCGCGTGCCCTGCTCGACCGCTACTCGTTGGCCGTCTCCATGCTCACCGGCGACTTCCCCATCCCGGAAAACTCCGACCACGGGCCGGATGCCCTCCGCAATATAACGCCCTATCTCGATCTTGCCGAACAACTCGGTGCGCCGCTGTTGCGCGTCTGCCTAAAGACAGACGAAGACATCGCTTGGGCGCGCCGGGCGGCCGACGAAGCCGCCGAACGCGACCTGCGCCTCGCGCACCAATGCCACACGCGCAGTCTCTTTGAGGAGGTCGACCGCTCGCTGCAAGTTTTGGCGAGCATTGGCCGCGCCAATTTCGGGCTGATCTACGAACCGGCTAACCTCGAGCTGTGCGGCCAGCCGTATGGGCTGGGTACCATCCGCCGCTTGGCGCCGCATCTATTCAATGTGTATCTGCAAAATCAGGTCTTGACCGCCGATGGTCCAGACGCGCTCAATACGCGGTGCCGCGGCGAGGTGCGATTTCGCCAGATTCCCTTGTGGGAAGAAGGGGGCATTCGCTTCTCGCCGCTGATTGACGCGCTCCGTGCGATCGGCTACGAGGGCTATGTAACGGTGCATCAGGCCTCGGCCGATCTGGGCACGGAAGCGGCGGTCCGCGCCAGTGCCCGCTATCTCAAGGGACTGTTGGGGACCAATTGACGACCGCTAGGCGTATCTTGATATTCTAACGTGTTTGTTTGCCAACCCTTTCACGAGCAGCAAAAAGGAGAACCATCATGGCTGTCCGACTCGGGGACGAAGCCCCGGATTTCAGTGCGGAAACCACCGCAGGCCCGATCAACTTTCACGAATGGCTCGGCGACTCTTGGGGCGTGCTCTTCTCCCACCCCGCCGACTTTACTCCGGTCTGCACCACGGAGTTGGGGGCCGTAGCCAACATCGAAGAGGAGTTCAAAAAGCGCGGCGTCAAGATCATCGCCTTGAGCGTCAACTCGGTTGACGATCACGAGGGCTGGATCGCCGACATCAACGAGACCCAAAACGCCCAGGTCGATTTCCCGCTGATCGCCGATCCCGAGCGCAAGGTCGCCGCGCTCTACGACATGATCCATCCCAACGCGCTCGACAATATGACCGTGCGCTCGGTTTTTGTCATCGGCCCGGACAAAAAGGTCAAGCTGACGCTGACTTACCCGGCCTCGACTGGCCGCAATTTCGACGAAATTTTGCGCGTGATTGACTCGCTGCAACTGACGGCCAATTACTCGGTCGCTACGCCAGCCAACTGGCAAGACGGCGACGACTGCATCGTGGTGCCGGCCCTGTCGGACGCGGAAGCTAGCGAGAAATTCCCCCGGGGCTTCACCGCGGTTAAGCCCTATTTGCGCGTCACGCCGCAGCCCAATAAGTAAGCATATGAATACAACTAGACTAATTGCGGCGGGTGCATTGGCCGCGCTGATATGGTGTGAGGTGGCCGTTGCGGAATCCCTGACCGTGGTGTCTTGGGGCGGCTCGTATGCGCGCGCCTGCGTCAAAGGCTATCACGAGGCATTCACGAAAGAGACGGGCATTGAAGTCAACTTGGAGGACTACAACGGTGGCCTTGCTCAGTTGCGCGCCCAAGTGGATGCGGGGTCCGTGTATTGGGACGTGATAGACATGGAGCTCGCCGATGCCATGACCGGCTGCGACGAGGGCCTCCTCGAGGTGCTGGACTTTGAGCTGCCCCCTGGGCCGAATGGCGAATCGCCCGAGGACGACTTTTACCCGGAAGCCATGGGCGAGTGCGGCGTCGGCACGTTGTTCTACTCGACTGTTTATGCGTACCATGCAGAGCATTTTGGGGAGCGCAAACCAGAGACCATCGCCGATTTTTTCGACCTTGAAACGTTCCCGGGCCGGCGCGGGATGCGGCGCGTACCAGCCGTCAACTTGGAGTTCGCCCTGATGGCCGACGGAGTGCCGCGGGACGAGGTGTACGCTACGCTCGACACGCCCGAAGGAGTCGATCGCGCCTTCCGCAAGCTCGATGCCATCAAGGATCAAGTGGTTTGGTGGGAGGCCGGGGCGCAGCCGCCGCAGATGCTTGCCGATGGCGAAGTGGTGATGACCACCGCGTACAACGGGCGCATCTTCAACGCGCAGATCTTGGAAAAACAGCCGTTTACCATCGTCTGGGACGGTCAGGTGCTGGACACGGGCCAGATCGTCATCGCGGCGGGGGCACCGAATTTGGCGGCGGCGCGCAAGTTTCTCGCCTTTGCGGCGCGACCGTCGTCCATGGCCGGCGTGGGCCGCCACATCGCCTATGCGCCGGCGCGTCGCTCGGGCATGGAGCTGATCTCGGTTCACGCCGAGACCGGCGAGGAGATGGCCCCGCACATGCCGACGTATCCAGCCAATGCAGCGGGCGCCCTGCGCAACGACTGGCGCTGGTGGAGCGACAACATGGACGAGATGAACGAGCGCTTTAGTGCTTGGCTGGCGCGCTAGTAGCGGGTGGGCCGCGCGGCCCATGCTTTATAATTCGGCGAAAATAGCCTCTGTATCAGCCGTTTTCTTCCACTCGGCGAATTCTTTGTCCATCTTAGGCGACCACTTGCGATCCACTTCCCCGGGCGTGTAGCGGCCATCGGCAATGCTCTTCTTACCCCAATAGTCGCGCAGGCGGGTGTTTTCGGATGACTCTACGACCTCGCGGGCATATTGCGGCGGCACGAAAATCACGCCCGTGGGCGTCCCCAGCACGACATCGCCCGGCATACAGGTCGCCTCACCCACCCGCACCGGGCCGTTGATCTCGGCCATGGTCACCTCGCCGATGGCCGAGGGATGCAACCCCTTGCAGAGTACGTTGATCGGCAGCTTGCGCACGCGGTGATCGTCGCGGATGCCGCCATCGACGACTAGGCCTGTACCGCCGGTGTTGGCTGCGATCGCCGTGCCGAGGTTGTCGCCGATAAAGGTTCCGCGCAGCACCTTGCCGAACAGATCGACGACCAATACGTCGTTGGCGACCAACGTGTCGATGACCCAGCTATTCTGGCCGCCGATCCGACCGTGCCGCTCGCCTTCGGCCTGTACGACGTCGTCGAAGTCGGGCCGGTGCGGGATGTAGCGGGCCGTTACCGCGCGGCCGACTAGCACGCGGTTTGGATGCAGGTTGATCCAGTCGCCTTCAAACTGAAACGAATGCCCCTTGCCCATCAGCACGCCCCAAGCTTCCTCAATGGTCACCCGCTCCATCCGCTCGACGACATCGTCGTCGACTTTGGGCCGCCCGTCGCGAAAACGCGGGCCTGAATACGCGCTCGTTATGCTCTTTATCTTGCTCGGCGCGTTGAGTTCAAACGCCATGATCGCTCCTTGGAAAAAAGTAAAAAAATGGCCGCGCATCCTTTGCGGACCGCGACCAAGCTAATACATCTCGTCCGAGCGTCAACCCGGCGGAAGGGTGGAATGGTTAGAAGGGCAAGTCGTCGTAGTTGGGACCGGACGCCGGGGCGGCCGCGAGTGCATGGCCGTTGCTTTCGGCTGCCTCGACTGCCTCGGCCGCTCGCTCGGCGCCGAGCATTTTCATGGTGTTGGCGATGATTTCGGTGGTCTGGCGCTTCTGACCTTGCTGATCCTCCCAAGAGCGCGTTTGCAGCTTGCCCTCGATATAGACCTTGTTGCCCTTTTTTAGGTACTGACCAGCGATTTCGGCGAGGCGCTTCCACAAGACGATGCGGTGCCATTCGGTGCGCTCTTGGCGCTGCCCGTTCTTGTCGTTCCACGACTCGCTGGTGGCCAAGCTGAAGTTGGCGACTTGTGCGCCGCTGGGGGTAAAGCGGGTCTCGGGGTCGGACCCTAAGTTGCCGATGAGTAAGACTTTGTTGATACTCGACATGTTACTGCTCCTCTCGGTTGTGCGGGCCGAAGTGATCGTGCTTCCACTCGCTGCGCTCACGGCGCTTGCGCGCTTGGGGCGTCTCGATGCCGTAGCGGCGGCAGAGGCGGCTAAAGCTGCCCGGGGCAATGCCCAAGGCCGAGCCGGCGTCGTGGTTGCTGGCATAGATCCGCGCGGCGCGTTCGATGCGATCTTTGGCGATAGGCGGCATGAGTTTCTCCTTTTGGCAAGGTTAGGTGAGATAGCGGAAAACGGGAAAGCTCCAGACGACGAAGATCGCTCCTGTACACAGCGGCCCCAGCCGGCTCACCTGGCGCTGGGCGCGTTTGTTTTTGCTCACTTCGCGCAAGGCGTGAAACGCAAAAATTGGGTTCATTGGTCTGCTCTCCTTTGGCCAGCGGCTATTAGTTGAGAAGCGGCTTCACCGCGAATACGAAGAGGCTGACGAGGGCGTACATCAGGCCCTGATTGATGATCTCGCGTCGCATGTGGTTTTGCTCCTTGCGATGGGGTTTTCGCTACGTAAAAAAAGCTCTTTTTACTTCGATTACCTACACAAAAAGATAGTGAACATTTGTATATAAGTCAAGAAATTTGTCCCCTTTTTTTGCCTCGTTTTACCGGGGATTTCCCATCTAACCAAAAAACAATAACTTATTGATCTAAAAAAACTTTTTCAGGTTAATAAATTTCCATTAACATACGGCGAAACAGGCCCGCAGACGCGGCAGTGCCGCGCGGTGCTTCGTTTGTTAGATTATGGACGCGCATGGCGCGACGGCTACGAGCCTATGAGAAAGGAGAAAAGCCATGAGTACGGTACTCGTCCACATTGGGGTCCGAGCTACAAACCTCGAAAACACCATCCGCTTTTGGCGCGATGGCCTCGGCCTGCCCGTGGTTTCGACCCACGAAAACTGCTACGACCTCAGCGATGGCTACCACAACTTCCGCGTCTTTGAGCACAACGGTCCGCCCCGCCCGCCGCATGTCAGCGGGATGCTCGACTATCTGCACATCGGTGTGCGGGTGCCCGACCTCGCGGAGACGGGGCGTCGCCTGCTGGACATGGGGTACGAGATTTTTTCCGACGGCTTGGGCGGCAAAGAGCCGATTGATGTCCACAACATCCAACAAGGAGCCTTCAAGGTCGAAGACCCCGACGGTATTACCGTAGATGTGACAGCCCGCGACGACCAATGGCCCGGTGCGGTGCTCAAATCCAATGCCTAACCCTAACTGAGAGGATCTAATGCCAGCGAAAAAGCCCAACGTCATTCTCTTCGGCATTGACAGCCTGCGTGCCGATCACATGAGCTGTTATGGCTATCACCGCCAGACCACGCCCCACATCGACCGCTTTGCCGAGCGGGCCGTGCTCTTTGAGCGCAACTACTCGGCCCACATACCCACCACCTCGGCCTACGCCTCCATGCTCACCGGACTCGACTGCTTTGGCACCAGCGTGGTGGCGCTGCGCCACCAAGGAGGGTTGCCCGAGCGCATCCGCACCCTCCCCGAAATCCTGCGCCATATAGGCTACGACACCTCGTGCGTCGGCTTTAGCGGCAATCCGAGTGCGCGCGGCTTCGACCGCTATTTCGACTACGCTGGCTGGGGTTCGTTTGCCGAAGGCCGCAGCCCCAAGGCCGAAAATCTCAACCAAGTTGCCATTCCCGAACTGGAGCGACTGGCGCAGGCCGAGCAGCCGTTTTTTCTCTTCTTGCGCCACATGGATCCGCACGCCCCGTATCTGCCGCCGGCCCCTTTTGAGCGGATGTTTTACAGCGGCGACGAATTCGACCCAACAAACGAGAGCATGGAGCCGGTGTTTAGCTTCAAGCCTTTCGGCGACTTCTTCGCCGATTGGATGCCGCCCGGGGTGCGCGACCGCCGCTACGTCGATGCCCAGTACGACGGCGCTGTCGCCTATATGGACGCCTGCATTCAGCGCATCCTCACCCGCGTCGAAGAGCTGGGCTTGAGCGACCATACCCTGATCGTCATCAACGGCGACCACGGCGAGACCCTGTACGAGCACGAGTGCTGGTACGATCACCACGGCCTGTACGAAAACACCCTCTACGTGCCGCTGATTATCCGCCTACCCGGCGCGCTGCCGGCTGGCGAGCGCGTCTCGGGTATCACCTTGCACCAAGACTTGGTGCCGACCATCCTCGAACTGCTCGACATCCGCACTGACATTGCTTTCGACGGCCAGTCGCTCCTGCCGCTGGTCGCAAGCGAGAAAGCCTCCAACTACTCGGACTTCTACATCACCGAATGCACTTGGATGCGCAAGCACGGCTGGCGCACCCCGGAATGGAAGCTGATCGTCGCGCTAGAGCCGGACTTTCACTTCAAGCCCGAAGTCGAGCTGTACAACTTGGTCAGCGATCCGCTGGAGTTGGAAAACTTGGCCGCAAAAGAGCCGGAAATCGTCGCCATGCTGAAGGAGCGGATGGAGACGTGGATCGCCCAGCGCGAGCGCGAAACGGGCGCGCCCAACCCGATGTACACCAATTTGCAATGGCATGGCTCAAAAACGCACGAGGGGCCGTTTGCGACTTCGCAACAGGCGTACGATACGTTGCACATCGGCTCGGTAGGTGCGGCAAACAGATTGCAGGCGGGCAATAAAAAGAGATAGGCGACGCGTTCTTGTGCAGGTTGCGCCCGCTTCTATATTGTCTAGGAGTGGGCGCAATTTTAGAGGAGAATTGCCATGACCACCCAACCGCAAAACCACGCCTTCACGGTCGGCGAATACTACCGCATGGCCGAGGAGAATATTTTAACCGAGGAGGACCGAGTTGAGCTTATCGCCGGGCAGATCGTCGCCATGAGCCCCATTGGCAGCCGACACGCCGCTTGCGTCGATCGACTCAACGGCTTATTTCATCGCCAACTACAACAGGCCTTCATCGTGCGAGTACAAAGCCCCATCGCTCTCGACGCGTACTCGGCCCCCGAACCCGATCTGGTGCTACTCCGTCCCCGCGCCGATTTCTACGCGGCCGCTCATCCGTCGGCGGTTGACGTGCTGCTGGCCGTTGAAGTCGCCGATACGTCGGCCGACTACGACCGCGAGGTCAAGCTGCCGCTTTACGCGCAGGCCGGCCTTCCCGAAGCGTGGCTGATCGACCTGCAAAAAGGCCGCATTGAAGTGTGCGCCCGGCCCCAAGGCGGCGCGTACCAACAGCGCGTCGAGGTCACAGCCGCCGCTACGCTCGTCTCGCCGACGATTCCCCAGCTTGTATTGGTTGCCGCCGATTTGTTAGGCTGACGTTAGTTCCCCTCGTTCCACACCCAATCCAGCCACGGGACTAGCGCTTCCATGTCGCTGGTTTCCACCGTTGCCCCGCCCCAGATCCGCAGGCCGGGCGGCGCGGCGCGGTAGCCGTTGATGTCGTAGGCGACGCCTTCGTTTTCTAGCTTGGCGACGAGTGCTTTGGCCTTTGCCCGCTGGTCGTCCTCGCTTAAGTCGGCAAACCACGGGTCGGCGATTCGCAGGCAAATCGACGTACTAGAGCGAATCTCTCGTCGCGCCGGCAAAAACGCGATCCACTCGCTGGCGGCTTCCCACGGCTCTAACACCGCGAGGTTGGCTTGCGTGCGCCGCACGAGTTCGGGCAAGCCGCCGATGCTTTCGGCCCAGCGCAGCCCGTCGAGCGCGTCTTCTACGCAGAGCAGGGAGGGCGTGTTGATGGTATCGCCCTTGAACAGGGCCTCGTTGAGTTGGCCGCCTTGCGTCATGCGGAAGAGTTTGGGCAAAGGCCAAGGCGGCGTGAAATGGACGAGCCGCTCAACCGCGCGCGGGCTGAGGATCAGCATTCCGTGTGCGGCCTCTCCGCCCATGACCTTTTGCCAAGAGTAGGTTACTACGTCGAGCTTTTCCCAAGGTAGGTCCACGGCGAAAACGGCCGAGGTCGCGTCGCAGATGGTCAGGCCCTCGCGGTCGGCGGCAATCCACTCGCCATCGGGCACCTTCACCCCGGAGGTCGTGCCGTTCCACGCAAAGACGACGTCGCGGTCGCAATCAACTTGGCACAGATCCGGTAACTCGCCAAAATCCGCGTCCAAGACGCGCACGTCCTCCAGCCGCAGGTGCCGAGTAATGTCCGTCGCCCAACCCTGGCTGAAGCTCTCCCAAGACAGCACGTCAACGCCGCGTGCGCCGAGCATGGACCATAGGCACATTTCCACGGCCCCGGTGTCTGAAGCTGGCACTACCGCGATGCGGTAATCAGCCGGGACGCCCAGCAGCGACCGCGACCGCTCGATGACTTCTCGCAGCTTGGCCCGCCCGACGGCGGCGCGGTGCGAGCGTCCTACGGCCGCGTCTTTTAGGGCCGCGAGATTCCACCCGGGGTGCTTGGCGCAGGGGCCGGAGGAAAAGCAGGGATTTTGTGGTTTAACGGCTGGCTTGGTCATCTACTCGGCCCGCGCCAGCATTCCGCCATCCACCGTCAGCGCCGTTCCGGTGATAAAGGACGCCTCGTCCGAGGCGAGAAACAGCACGGCGTTGGCGATGTCCTCGCCCGTGCCCAAGCGCTGGGCTGGCACCATCTGAGCGTAGCGTACGCGCTCTTCTTCCGGCACTTGTAGATCGTCCCACAAGGGCGTGAGAATGGCACCGGGCAACACCGCGCAGACGCGGATGTCCGGCCCGTAATCAATGGCTAGCGTCCGCGTCAGGCCCAAAACGCCGGCCTTGGCCGCGTCGTAGGCCGTGGCCGTGGCAAAGCTGACCAGCGAATGCACCGAGCCGGTGTTGATGATGGCGCCGCCGCCGGTCTTGCGCATGATCGGGATGCCGTATTTGGCGGCGAGGAAAATCGCCTTTAGGCCGATGTTTAAGGTGCCGTCCCAATCGCTTTCGTCCAGTTCGGTCGCCGGGCCGTGGCGGAACCAGATCGCGTTGTTGTGGACGATGTCCACGCGGCCAAAGGCGGCCTCGGTGCGTGCGAACATCTCGATGACTTGGGCGGCTTCGCTCACATTGGTGCGGACGAAAATGGCTTCGCCGCCGCCGGCGTTGATCGCATCGACGACCCGCTGGCCGCCATCGGCATTGACGTCTGCCACGCAGACGGACGCGCCTTCGCGCGCCAAAACTTGCGCGGTGGCTTCTCCAATTCCAGAAGCCGCACCTGTTACAATGGCCGCTTTACCGGCGACCCGACCTTTGTTCATTGTTTGGTCTCCTGTTGCAGAAGTTGGCTAGGCTATCTGTAAAGATATTTTTCATGTAGTCGTACTGTTCGTTGCGCTCGGCGAACAGAATGTGCGCGGCGGTGAACTGCTCCTTATCCCAAGTGCCGTCGTCGTATTGCTTGTGAAGGTCGCGGTAGGACGTTGCGGAAACGATGTACGAATCCAGCGTCACGTTGTGCTGCGGACTCCGCGCGCCGAGCGCCTGCGCCAATTTCGGCAGCCTTTTGTGAAGCCGCGCTTTGTCGTCGTGCTGGTATGCTTTTGCGTGGATCATTCCGTGCGGCTCCACAAAGACAATGTGTTGTTTTTTCCCTTTTTTGATCCAGAGGATGAAATCGGGATAGAAGCCGCTCGTCTCAAAGAAGCCAATGCCCGCTCCACGACTTAGATTCCGCAGGAGGAACACTTCTACGCCGGCGAGGGATTGGTCGCATTCGGCGGTCCAATAGGCTTTCACATCCTTGACGAACTGCTGCTCGCTCTGGTTCAACGCCGGAGGTGCGCTCTTTACGTTGTCGCCCTTTTCAACCAATAGAGGCTGATAGAGATGTCGATCAAAGTGAAAGCGGGGCAGTTCCTCTGTTTCTCCTGCGTATAGTTGCTCGCCGTCAGCGATCAGCTTTTCAACTTCGCTGATTAATGGGCGCTCGGACTGCCGGATGCTGACCACGTATTGACCCTTGGCTTCCGGCTCTCGGCTGAAGCTCAAATTCGGATCCCGCGCGTCGAGGGGTTTATAGATCATCTGCTTTTGCTCCCAACGCTCCCGCCGCACCCGATAGAAAGCGTCCACGTACTTCCGCAAAATACAGGTTACAGCCTCTTGTAGGCGGCCCACATCCTCAATCGACTGTGGCTGGACGACCGACACTTCGGCCATTAGACGGTAGCGATCGCGGTCCGCGATAATCTGCTGCAGTACATCCGGCTGCACGATCAAGTTGTCGCGGCCTTTCTGCTCCTTGTATTCAAGTAGGTCGAGATACACCTGCTCCCAATCGATTAGGGAATAGGCTTGTTGGGGGATGGCCTGCTCTGTACCCAAGTGGGCTCCAACTCCGGCAAGGCCAGTAGGGTTGCTTTCTAAGGCGTGGACCCGCAAGGACCTATCAACGCGCACCGTCACGTTCGGATCGATCTGCAAGCGAATATCTTCTTCCGAGGCAAAGTCGCGCTCGTCCGGCACTCTCGGTATGACCAATCCCTTTTGCAGCCAGTGCTCGTTGGGACGAATGAACAGCGGCAGTTCTCGGTATGCTTCGGTCTCCACGCCCTCTCGCTCTAAGTACTTGCGGAACTGCGCCATGTAGTTGGCACGCACCGCAAAGATGTTGAGCGTCTCCAGCAGGCCAATGTGAGCCGGGTGGTTGCCATCCAGTGCCGCGCTCCGTTTGAGGCTGGTGCCTTTCCCTCGCAAGCGCACTCCGCGCCCGAAAAGCTGGATGATTTCCGAGCCTTCTCTGTGGCCGATGTTCAGCAGGCCCATGTTCGAGACGCGCCAAGAGTTCCAGCCTTCCATGAACTTCTTCGCGCCAATGAGCACCTCGATTTTGGTGTGAGGCCCATTGATGTCATCGAACAGGGAGCTAGCCAGTGCATCCTCTTCCAGCGTTAGACCGGCGTCGTCGGACTCCACTAGATTTTTGAAGGCACTGATGTCGCCGATGTAGATGAGACCGAAGTAGGATTGGGCACTGCTCGCCTTGAGACCTAATTCGCCATTGGCTCCGCGGATCGCACACAAGTGCAAGCCGCCGCCAGCCGGGGCGTGGAACACCTTTTTTAGGATGTCTTGGTACATCGCATCGGCCGGTTGCTCCATGGCCCGCAGGTACGCGAATTTCCCGGCGAACACGTCCTGATCATCTGGCGCGATCAAGCCGCTCTCGCCTTTGACGAGTCGCTCAATGGCCGACAGTACCCAGCCATGCTTGTTCTCCAGAACGCGATGTAGGAACCGCGCCACCGTCAGCACGTCGCTGCGTTTCTTGGATTTCTTGGAATACACCGCGTTCACTCTGCTGCCCACAAAGACCCATAGCGGCCGTTCCAAGTGATAGGGGCGCAAGGCTTGGGCATACTCGGCGAACGCGCATTGCTGCTCGTAGAACGACAGTAGGTTGCCGAGCAAAAGCGTCTCGGTCGTTTCCTCGGTCGTCTCTGCCAAGAGATTGAGGACGCGGAAGTCCTTGCCGTACCCGTCGCCGTGGAAATAGCGGTACGAGTAGTCGAAGACGATGGCTTTCCCATACTCCACTGTGAGCTTGTCCGTACTCGCCGCACTCAGGGCTTGGCCGAACGTGGCGCTGTATTCAAAGGTAAAGCCGCGCTCGCCTAGCGCGTCGCGGAAGCTGCGCCACGCTTCGCCGCCGGACCCTTTGTGCCCTTCATCGACGAAAATCAGGTTGTTGCCCTCGAATGCCTCGACGGGTACGCTCACACCGCCGCCGCGTTTTTGCTCAACCAGTTTGGTTATTTCAATGACCCGGACCACGTCATTTGCGTCCATCATCAGGCCGCTCTCGGCGAGGTCGAAGCGCCGACAGGGTATATCCGAAGCGGTCATTTCTTCGAGATGCTGCCCGCTCAGTCCCTCGTTGGGGGTAATCAGCAGCACGTTGTCGAGGGGCTGATTGTTGTAGTGCAGGAATTGGCGGTAGTTGAGGTGCATGATGAGGGTTTTGCCGCTGCCGGTCGCCATCCAAAAGGCGAGTTTTTTAAGGTCGGATTTGGAAAACGGTTCGCCGGCATCGCACTCAGCGACAAAATCATTAAGCGAGCAGAGCATTTCGCCTCGGCGATTGAAGTATCCATCGAGGAACACTTCTGCGTAGAGCACCGCCAAGTACTGGAAGTAGCGCAAGGTAATCGGCTCGGAACGGCGGGCGTTTATGGCGTGCAGGTGGTTGCGGATATTGTCGTCGTACTGGGCTAAGGCGTCCGGCGAAATGCTCACCGCGCCCCCGCGACTTATCAGCAGGTGATAGACAAAGCTGCGGCCTTCAGCGTCGAACCCTTCGTCGGCTTTTTTTAGGTCCGCTAATAGATCGCGGTTGTGTTCGTAGCCGAACTGACGATTGAGCCACGCTAGTAGGACTAGATGTTGCTCCAAATTGGTGATTTGTACGGACGGCATTTTAGGACTCTTCGCCAACGATGGCTCGCAGTTGTTCAATGAGCGGCGGCAAGTCGTTCTGAATGATTTTCCACAGAATGTCGAGATTGACGTCATCGTAGCCGTGAACTAGCCGGTTACGCAGGCCGATGATCTGGGGCCAGGGAACTTCTTGGTAGCACTGCTGTGTCTCCTCGGAAACGCGGTTAGCCGCTTCGCCCACAATCTCTATCAATTTCTGTAGGGCGAGTTGCATCATCCGGTCTTCTATCAAGTCATTCAGACTTGTCGCACTGGACAGAACGACAGCTTCCTCCGCGTAGATGAGCATGTCCACCAAACTTACTCGGTCATCGCGTTTGCTCATACTGTACCTCTGTCGAACTAAGTATTTCCTCTCGGAGCAGCCAGTTGCGGCTGCTTTCGATTCCTCTGAAGGTGTACATATCTACTTGTCGGCCGAGTATAGCCGCTAGCTCGTCTTGCATGGTGATGAACTCCAGCCCTGGCGTCTGGCCTAGCTCGAAGTCCACCAGTACATCCACGTCGCTTTCAGGTGTGAAGTCGTCGCGCAGGACTGAGCCGAACAGGGCCAGACGCCGGATGTGGTTGCGCCGACAGAAGGCGGCGATCTCTTCTTTGGGAATGTCGATTCTCGCGCTCATGGTGTTACTCCTGCCAGCCTTGCGTTGCTTGCGTTTTTTGTAAAGAGTGCTTGAAGCGATTGCTTGCTTGCTCTATGTCCTCTGCTTCTTCAATATCCTCTCCGCGCACGGCTTGCAGATGGAGATTCAGGGCATATTGGCAACAATGTGCGATGTAAGTGATAAACTCGGCTAAGTCTTCGCTCTTGTCGGCTTGCTCTAACGTTTGGATGTATTGGCCTCTCTCCTCTATGGGTATGATTGCCAGCGTGTAGCCGTGTTTGGTTAAGATCATATTCATCAAAAGCCGAGCCATGCGTCCGTTCCCATCGTCAAAAGGATGAATGCGGACAAAGCGGTAGTGAAATGTGGCCGCCATGACAATGGGGTGTTCGCCCTTTTCTTCGTTTTTTCTGTACCAGTCTGTGAGATCGCTCATCGCCGGTTTCACCTGTTCCGGGGGCGTAAAATAGTATATCTCGCCGGTAGAGGTTCGCACGTTGTTGGGCTGTGTTTTGTACGTGCCAATAGAAATGAGACGCTTCGCGGGCTGTCCTTCTGGCGTTATTGCATCATTTTCGTAAGGCTCCTTCAACAACACTTTATGGAGATTGCGGATGAAGGCTTCGTTGAGGCCCTCGTTTCTTTTTACGGCATCCTCTATCGCCTTTACTGCTTCGTCATGCCCCTCAATGTCCAAATGATCGCGCATGGGTTTCCCGTGGGCAGTAAGCCCATGGAGGATCAGACTTCTCGTCTCGCCGAGAGTCAGGCTGTTGCCTTCTATGGCGTTGGAGTGATAATTCGACTCAAGCCTGAGCTTTTGTTCTATGCGCCCCACGATGTCAGCCGGCAATGGACGCAATTTGTCCAGTTCCCTTTTCAGCCGATCGATTTCTTCAATGATCGTCGATTTATTGCTCATTGTGTCCTCGTCTCCGCGAACATTCGCCGCTTGAACGTTGGTTCTAGTGCTTTGGCTTCGCGGATGAATGAATCGCCGTTGACATAGACTTCGTCCGCGCTGTCGGTTAATTGCTGCTCGGCTACGAACTCTTTGTCGCGCACTAGAGCGGCTTTGTCCCAGCCTTGGGTTTCTCGCCAGATGACGACGATTTGTTGCTGGTCCGTTTGGCCGCGATAGACCAAGTATCGTCGGTCGTCGTCGTAATATACGCGCCGCGTCTCGACGCGCAGGCCGAGTAAGTAATTGAAGGTTTCTGGGATGTCGGCGATTTGCTGCCGCGTTTGGCCGTCGGCGTGGATATGTAGCGTGTAGCGGAAGGGTTGCGATAGCTTTTCTACGTTCAGCAGGGTCGCGCTGCGCTTGGTTTCCCATTGGAGCATGTACTTGAGCAGGTAGTCGTCGAATTGCAACGCTTTTTGTGCGGCCGCTTCGTCGAAGTCGATGTTGTTCAGAGCATCCTCATAACTTTCAAGGTGCATGTACTTGACGATGCGCGGCCCTCGCTCGGCTTCTTGAGGCGTTGCCATGCGCTTGGGTTTGCCGTCTTTCCATTCGGGCGTGAATGCGACTTTTTTAATGCGCGGGAGTAGAACGGTGTCGAAGTGATCGCCCATCTCGACGAGGATGAATTTTCGTTGGCCGCCGTCTTCTCGGTTGAGGTTGATGACGGCGTGGCCGGTGGTGCCAGAGCCGGCGAAGTAGTCGAGAACTGTATCTCCACTTTCTGCCGCAGCGGCCCCCAACAGTTCCACATAGAGCGAAACCGGATGGCAGTAGGAAAACTCAAAGCCCAGTTTTTCTAAGTCGTTTTTACCTCTGCTAGCATCGCTAAGCACCGACGATAGTTGCCGACCGGAATCAGGTTTTAGAAATATCTTTCGTGTTGGCTGTACGGTCTCGTCTTTGCCGAAGATGATTTCGTCTCGGTCCAATAGTTCTTGCATTTTTTCAGGTGTACGAGACCATCCTCTACTTGGAACAGGGCATGGCTTTTTGGTAACAGGATGAATAAGGGGAATAAAAAACTTGTCTGGTGGCTGCTTAGGGTTAGGCCATGTCATCGCTACGCCACGATAAACCCGACCATTGTCATCAATCAGTCGATACGCTCGCTCTCCACCGGTCAAACCTTCGCAACTATTGACCCAATTACTGAAATCACGCCGGACCTGTTCATTGACATATCCGTACTCTCGAATTAGTGATTCCGCTTTGTCGATCATCATGCGGACATTAGCAGGACGTAAGTACACCGACGACTCGCTCCATGCTCGCCACAAGACGTACTCATGTTGGGTAGCAATGCCTTTGCGTCCAAGCATGGGATTCTTCTTATCCCAAACGATAGTGCCGCCATCTGGTATGCCTGTATTCGCAAACAGCAAGTACAAAACCTCATATTCATTCTCATCAATATGACATAAAAAAGAACCTTCTTGACGCAGCAAGGGAACAGTAGCCGCAATACGGTTTTGCATCATTGCGAGCCAACTCGAATGTTGGTATTCATTTTTGTAGAGAAAGCCATGTGATGACTGAGTATTATACGGGGGATCAATATGCACACACTGTAGTTTTCCTTTGTATTCTTCCGACAGAAAGTGGAGAGCATGAAAATTCTCGCCGTGTATCAAAACTCCATCCGTCATCCCGTCCAAATCGTCAAAGCTACCCAACAGCCGATCCACAAAATCGCCGTCAAAGTGTTTGCTATCGAGGACGAGCGTCGGACGCGCCTTTAAGAACTCGACGCGCTTGCCTGTCTTGTCCTTGCCCGCGTTGAACAGGTCGATTTGATCTTCGTCAATGCTGAACAGTGCTTTCCACTCGTCCCACTGCGCCTCGCATCCGGCGATGTCCGCATAGAAGTTCTCGGCAATGTGTGCAACCGCAATGCAGTAGTGCGTCTCGGTGACGAACTTTCGCTTCTCCCACAACATTTTCTGGAAGCCTTCGATCTGGTCCAGAAAGTCGATGATTTGGTCGCCGACCGAACGGATCGTCCGCATCATCTGAAACCAGCCCTCAGCGCGATCTTCTCCTGCCACTTCCATGTCGCCGAGATTCAGCACCTCATTCTTCAGGTAGAAATCGAGTTCGCGGACGAGAAAGCCCTTCAGATCTTTGTGAATGAAGAAATCGGACGTGTTGCGCCGAGTATATTGGCGCAAGTGGTGTTCGAGGAAAGAGACAGCCTGCGCATCGTCGTTCCGGCGTTTTTCACCCGTCAAAGCCGCCAGCGCGTCAGTAGCCCTAGCCAACTGCTTGGGAATTTCCGCCACAGCTTTCGCGATGATGGCCTCCTGCTGATTCTTCTTGCCGTAGTCGTCCGATCCAGTCAGCGGCCGATACTCAAACGGAATGTCAAGTCGCTTGGCCTTCTCGTCCCAAGCAATCGTCTCAATACACGGCAGAAAAAACCGCCTGTCGCCCTTTACGTTGTCCTGCTCGACATCGGCAATCTGAAGTTTGAAATGCACGGTGACGCCGCGCACGGCAAACGAATAATCGCAAAAATGCTCGCCGGTCTTAATGTAGTATTGATCGCTATTGGCCCAATGGAGATGCACTTCTTCGCCGTTGTACGGAATGGCGTAGCGTTGGCGTTTGGAATACCGACGCTTGGAAATGAAATCGCCGTCTTGGTAGTAGCGGCTAAAGAAAGCGTACAGGTGATTGAAAATGGCCGCCTCGAGAGCATCGCGGCCTTGACCGCCAACGGATTTCGCCTTCAACTCTAAGTAATCTCTACCAAGCGGCGTGTTGTGATACATCTCTGCCAGATTGCCGTCGGCATCAATGGCGTCCCCCAAGGTCTCCCCAATCCGCTGACGAACTTCCTGCAACGCTCGCTCGGCCTGCGCCTGATCGGCCAACGCGCCGCTGTCGAGTTGCACGGCTACCGCTTTCGGCAAATCATCGGTTATGAACCGCTCAATGACCTCCCGCTTGCGATTCACAATGCGGTATATGCCAAAGTCCAAATCGGCGCAGTCAAACTGAAACAACTCGCGCAAAAGCGTTTGGAAAGTGGCGCGGGGATTAGTCATACGTATCACCTTTCATCCGCTCAATCGACAGGCTGGCTCAAACATCTCAATACCCCAATCCTGTGCCCCAAATTCCCGGCGCAAACGGATTATTCCTGGAGGCGGGGCTACGTGGCTGATACTTTTGCTAGCTTCCCGGATCGTCTTTTCTACCGTTCTATTTCTTCTGCGTACTGGTTTGCGGCTAAGAGGACCGGATGATGTCGTAGCATAAGCCTTTCGAGTAAATGAGAGAATACGGCTTACGTCGCTCCGCGTCGGCAAGCTCCGTCCGCCTTTGCTCCACGGAGTGAGCACCGCTATTGGTTCAATATGCAGCATCTCACTCCATACTCTATCTTCGTGGGCACTTTGGGAACCGTGATGTGGAACTTTGAAAACGGAGGCTTTGCACTTCGGCGATTCGTGATCCGCGAGTATCTCTAGCCAACCAGGCCTTTCAAGATCAGAGCCAAGAAGGATTACTGCATCTTCAATCTTTATCAACAAAACGACTGCAATTTTGTTTGGCGTCAAGGTCTGAATGCGCCTTTTTGTTTCGCGTTCCTGTGGCCGGAGACGACCTATTTCTTGGAGAAACAGGCCAAATTCCTTGTCGAAAGGTGAAAGAGACCATACCTCGCAACCGTCTCGGTTGAAAATGCGACGGTTGGCAATAGCGAATATAGGCTTGGAGGCTCTTGTCGCGAGCAGTGAGAAGACCTCGTAGAGTTCCTGCATTCCAGAACTAGTCTTGGACATAGGATGGCTCGCCATAGCCCCCACCGCTGCGCGGAACTCATTCGCACCCAAAACACCTGCACAACAGAACGTCGCCTTGCCACAGACCTCGACTAGTTTTCCCATACCACGTATATGATCGTCGTGCCAATGAGTGGTAACTATGAGGTGAACTACTTCAGAAGGATCTAAGCCCATGTAATGGAGATAAGCCAGTGCCGCTGGATGCGATTCCGCGTTAAGACAGGAATCGACAATTATCCAACTTCCATTCCCAATATGAAGAAGGATGCACTCTCCGTAACTAGGTCCTATAACCGTCACTTCTATCACATTGTGTCCAAGCGGTGCTCCAAGGGCCGCTAGTCCGCCCATGACTGAGCGACCTTCCTAGCCCATTCCTCTCCTTCGGCTATGTCCTGTTTGGTTACAACAGGAAGTTCGCGGAAGACGATACGGGAGACGCGCTGTTTACTTCCACTCGCGGAACGCTCATAGCCGATAACCCAGCGAAAAATACTACCAAGACGCATACGCTTGCGATCGTCTTCTGAAATCTCGGAAAGAGGAATGACGGCTTCTTCTTCTTCATGCGAGGAACCAGCGGTCAGATCTAAAAGCCGCACCGTGAAATCGTCTTCTCCTATTTCTATGACATATCCGTCCCACTCTTGGAGTTGGTGAAAACTGACTTGGGGCAAAGTAGGCGAATCTTGCGCTAAGTCAGGCAGAGCGATGACTGCGCCGACATCGGAACCGATCCTATTTGATGTCGGACGACCCTCAATGGTCCTCTCCAAGACGTCAATGTCATACTGCTTCGCGTCTTGATGCTGTTTTAGTGCAGCCGCGATCCGGTCCGCATGCCCTTCCCGAAGAAGCAATCGAGCAAGAGTATTAGCTGCACTCGGATTTTTGTTGATCCCTGATGAATTCTGGAGTCTGTTGCTCGCCGGGATGAATGCGGTTTCCGACATCCTTATTCCTCCGTTAAAGACATAATGTGATCGATGATTTGGTCGGCGCGGCGCAGAGATTCGTCGAAGTTATCCTCTAGCAGATCGACGATACTGCTGGTTCCCATCTGGCTTTCTACGTCTTCAATAGTATAGTGGTCGTTGACCTGAACGTAAACACCGAGACGGCCTTGGCCGATCCGGTTGGATGGTTCTACGGTCGCGTTTATTTGTCCGCCCAGCGGCCTGCCTTGCGGATTTACTTGTCTCATCGTGAGGGAAGCCATTCCACCATGCTCTCCGTCCGGTTCCAGTTCCCGGCCCCAGTCTCCCCATGGTTCGACCGGTGCTAGCAATCTACCGAGCTGATCTCGCACGGAAAAGCTCCGCACGGAAAAGTGTACTTCTCGGTTAATTCCCAATACTCTAAGTGGCGTATGGGGAAGGTGGTCTCGGAAAATACGGGCAGCCAAGTCCCGCAGGCGAACATAAGGAGCCTGAGTCGTGTTGATTTGGAAGGATTCTGGTTGGACATGCAGATTGAGCCAATCCGCCTCGAATATCGCGATTTGAGGATGGACGATTTTCGTACCTGCAATTTTGACCGTCTTTTCGGGAAGAAGCCCATTCCATCCGAACCACGCGGGGGTGAAAATAGCAGGATTAAAACGGCCAAGCACGACGAGCGAAACGCTGGCGATTTCGGGTTCAATTCTCATTGCTAGTTCCTCCGGTCGAATAGTCTATTGGCTGTTGCTTGACGCGCACAACCGCATCGCCTCTCACACGTGTAGTTGCAAGTCAAACACGAGTTCCATATTGGCCCACCACTCGCCCGCTTTGGCCTCGGGCACCTGCTGCTGAAAGGTTCGCATCAGTTCGTCCCACTCCTTTGCCTTGGGGTTTTGCTCGACGTAGCGCGGGAAGTCGCGGGTTGGATCGAACTCGTCGGTCGCGGTCATGTACATGAACATCCGCTGGCCCAAGAGAAAAATTTTCATGTCGGTGATGCCGACCTCGCCCAGGCCCTGAAGTGGTTCGGGCCAAGGATCGGCGTGGTAGGCTTTGTATTGGGCGATCTGTTCGGGATCGTCCTTCAGCTCAATGGTTAGGCCAAAGTGTTGCATGGCGTTCCTCCTTGGTTTTCAGCGCGATAGACTGCGGCTAAAAGCGACACGGGATGGACGACGGCCACGGCGGCGTTTGCCCGGCGGACGCCGTATTGGAGTTGGATGGCGCAGCCCGTGTTGCCCGTGGCTACGGCGGTCGCGCCCGTCGCACACACGTGCGCCATTTTGCGGTCGAGTAGCTGCATGGATAGTTCGGGCTGGGTGATGTTGTAGATGCCAGCGCTGCCGCAGCACCAGTCGGCTTCTGCCAGCGGCACGAGCTGCAAGTTCGGCACGGCTTGGAGCACTTGGAGCGGGGCGGCGGAAACCCGCTGCCCGTGTTTGAGGTGGCACGACTCGTGGTAGGCGACCTTTTGTGGGGGCATGGCGGCGCGGGGCGGGCGCAAGCCGATGTCGGCGAGCCACTCGTGGACGTCTTTTGCCTTTGCGCTCCACACAGCGGCTCGCTCGGCATAGATGGGATCGTCGGCGAGCAAGCGGTCGTAGTGCTTGCAGTGCAAGCCGCAGCCGCCGGCGTTGGCGACGATGGCGTCGAGGTTTTCAGCGTCAAAGGCGTCGAGGTTGCGCCGCGCCTGTTGCCGCGCCTGTTCGACTGCGCCGTTGTGCGCGTGCAGCGAGCCGCAACACGCTTGGCCCTCCGGCAGCAGCACTTGGCAGCCGTTGTGCTGCAAGACGCATATTGTATCGGCGTTTACCTCGGCAAAGGATAGGTCTTGAACGCAGCCGGCCAACAGCGCGACCCGGTAGCGCGGTGCGGGTGGGTTTTCCCGCTGCAAGTGTTGGCGATAGAGTTGGTCGGTAAAGCGCCGAGAAATCTGTGGGGCCAGCGGCTCTAAGTCCCCCAGGCCAAAGGGCATCAGTCTGAGCAGGCCGCTGCGGCGCGCCCATGTTTGCAGGCCGCTGCGCTGGAATACGCGCAGCAAACGCGCCACGGCCCGCAGGCGCGTCTGTTTGGCAAAGAGCCAGCCGAGGACCCAACGCCGCACGAAGTTCCGCACGGTGCGGTCGAGTAGGCCCTGTCGCTCCACTTCGGCGCGGGCCGTTTCAAAGAGCGCGGCGTAATCCACGCCAGCCGGGCACGCGGTCTGGCAGGCGAGGCAACCGAGGCAGAAGTACATCTCTTCGGCAAAGGCCGTACTGGCCTCTAGCTTGCCATCGGCGATGGCCCGCATCATGGCGATCCGCCCCCGTGGCGACGAGCGCTCTTGCAGGGTCGCGTCGTACGTCGGGCAGGTCGGCAGGCAGAGGCCGCAGTGCATGCACTGCTGGAGGACCGAGTAATCCAAGTCTCGGAGTAAGTTCAGGCCGTCGTTGCTCAATCGAACATGTTCCCGCGGTTTAAGATGTCGTTGGGGTCGAAGGCGGTTTTGACCCGCTTGAGAAGGGCTAGTCCCACTGGCCCGAGTTGCTTGGGCAAGTAGGGTTTTTTGGCTAGGCCGACGCCGTGCTCGCCCGTAATGGTCCCACCCAATGCTACGGCGTGGGCAAAAACCTCGGCTAGGGCCTTTTCGACGCGGGCCATTTCCTCGGCGTCACGCTCGTCGCACAGGAAGGTGGGGTGCAGGTTGCCGTCGCCAAAGTGGCCGAAGGTCCCCACCTGCACTTGGTGCCGCTGGCCGACGGCCTGCACATGGGCGACCATGGCTGCTAGCGCGCTGCGCGGCACGGTGATGTCTTCCAGCACGACCGTTGGTGCTCGTCGCGCCAGTGCGCTAAAGGCCGTGCGCCGGGCCGCGGCGAGTTGCTGGGCCTCGGCGTCTGAGGCGGCTAGTCGCACCGAGCGGGCGCCGCCCTCGCGGGCAATGGCCTCGATCTGAGCGGCCTGTTCGGCGACCTGCGCGGGGTGTCCATCGACTTCCATCAGCAGCACGGCCTCGCAATCCGTCGGCAGGCCAATGCCGGCGTGGGCCTCCACGCATTCGATGGTAGTGCGGTCGAGAAACTCAAGGGTGCAGGGAATGATTTTTTGCGCGATAATCGCCGAGACCGTGGTCGCCGCCTGCGTCATCTCGTCGTAGAGGCCGAGCAAGGTTTTTTTGCTGGCCGGTGCGGGGACCAGTTTCAGCGCGATTTTGGTGATGACGCCGAGCATCCCCTCGGAGCCGATGAATAGGTCTTTGAGCGCGAAACCCGCCACATCTTTGACGCATTTGTTGCCGGTCTCCAAGACCTGCCCGTCCGCGAGTACCACTTCCAGCCCCATCACGTAGTCGCGCGTCACCCCGTATTTTAACCCGCGCAGCCCCCCGGAATTGTTGGCGACATTGCCGCCGATAGTCGAGATCTTAATTGAGCCCGGATCCGGGGGGTAAAATAGGCCAGCGGCTTGGGCCGCGTCGGCGATCTGCTGAGTGAGGACGCCCGGCTGGACGACCATGACTAGATTGGCCGCGTCTAGTTCTAATATCTGGTTGAGCCGGACCAAGCAGAGCGCGACCCCGCCTGGCGGGGGAACCGACCCCCCGGCCAATCCCGTGCCCGATCCGCGCGGCACCACGGGTACGCCGCGCTGGTTGCACAGAGCCAAAAGTTGGGCGACCTCTTCCCGGCTCTCCGGCAACGCCACGCAAGCAGGGCGCTGGTGTAGCAGGGCGGTCCCGTCGAAGGCATAGACGCTGCAATCTTCGTCCGAGGTTAGCAGTTGATCCGGGCGCAAGAAGGTGCCGAGATCGCCTATGAGGGCGGCGTTTTCCATCAAATCCGTAGCATCCTTGACAGTAGTAGGGCTAGGTCGGTAGTTAGTCCCGCTGACTATTAACCCTTTAACCCTGAGCCATTATGAACATTAAAGTACTACAGGGAGCTATTCAAAAACAGGAATCGGATGTCCTCGTAGTCAACCTCTTTGCCGGAGCGCGCCCGGCCGGGGCGACGGGTGCGGTTGACCAAGCCTTAGACGGTCAAATCTCGGCGGCGATTGACTTGGGGGATTTCCGGGGCGATGCGGGCGAGACCTTGTTGCTCTACGCGCAGAAGCCGTTTCCAGCCCGGCGCGTCCTCGTCGTTGGCTTGGGCGAGCCGGAGGGCTTTGACCTCGAAGCGGTGCGCCGCGCCGCGGGCACGGCCATTGGCACCATCAGCCGTTTGGGCGCCGAGCGCGCGGCCACCATCCTGCACGGTGCTGGCGCGGGCGGCCTATCGGTCGAGGCGGTAGCCCAAGCCGTGGCCGAAGCCTCGCTGTTGGCGGCCTATCGCTTTGACGAGTACCGCACGCGGCCCCGCCCGCAGTCGTTGGCCAAGCTGTGCATCGTAGAATTTGACGCGGCCAAGCTCAAGGAAGTGCGGCGCGGTGTTGGCCGGGGCCGTGCGCTCGCCGAGGCCACCTGTTTGGCCCGCGATTTGGTCAATCATCCCGGCGGCGAGGTTACACCGGCTTACCTAGCGCGCACGGCCCGCCGCTTGGCCAAAACCCACGATCTGCGCTGTCGGGTCTTCAGCGTCAAGGGCTTGGTCGAGCTCGGCATGGGTGCCCTAGTGGCGGTTGGGCAGGGCAGTGCCAACAAGCCGCGTTTTATCGTCCTTGAGCATGGCCCTCGCAAAGGGGAGCCGCTGGTGTTTGTCGGCAAAGGCATCACCTTTGACAGCGGCGGCCTCTCGCTCAAGAACGTCGAGGGCATCCGCACGATGAAGACCGACATGTCTGGTGCGGCGGCTGTCTTGGGCGCGATGCAGGCGGTGGCCGCGCTCGGGCTCAAGCGGCGGATCGTCGGCCTGATTGCCGCGGCCGAGAACATGCCCTCCAGCACCGCCTTCCGCCCGGACGATGTGCTGCGCACGCTCGCGGGTAAGACCATCGAGATCGTCAGCACGGACGCCGAAGGACGCCTCGTCTTGGCCGACGCCCTCGCCTATGCGACTCGGTACGAGCCGGCCGCGGTCGTCGATCTGGCCACCCTTACCGGTGCTTGCGTAACGGCGCTGGGGCACCACGCTTCGGGCCTGTTTGCCAACGACGACGACTTGGCGGATCGGTTGCTCGCGGCCGGAAAGCAGACGGGCGAGCGGCTCTGGCGTCTGCCGCTGTGGCCCGAGTACCGCGACCAGATCGACAGCGACATCGCGGATATGAAAAACTCGGGCGGTCGGCCAGCAGGTGCCAGCACGGCCGCGGCGCTGTTGGCCGAGTTTGCCGACTATCCTTGGGCGCATCTCGACATTGCCGGCACGGCTTGGTGCGACAAGGCCAAACCCTATGTACCGCGAGGCGGCGTCGGCATTGGCGTGCGCCTGTTGACCCAGCTAGCCCTTGATTGGAGTTGATCATGACTATTCGCACGATCCACTTAGGGGTTGGTGGCCGCGGCCGCTGGCCCCTGAATCGCTTTCGCGACCGCATTGACTTTGCGGCCGTCGCCTTAGTCGATGTCAATGAGGAGAACCTCGCCACAGCGCGGGGAACTACCGGCCTAGGCGCAGAGGCGTGTTTTGCTACGCTCGCCGATGCCTTGCAAGCTGTTGATGCGGACGCCGTGGTGGTGATTACGCCGCCCGACTTGCACGCCGCTCAGTGTTTGGCGGCGGTCCGCGCGGGCAAGCACGTGCTGGTGGAAAAGCCCTTTACCAAAGATCTCAGCCAAGCGCGGCAAATCGTCGCCGAGGCGCGCGAGCGCGGCTGCAAGGTCGCCGTCACCCAAAACGCCCGCTACTATCCGCCGGTTTTAACCATCCGCCGCTTGCTGCAAAGCGGCGACTTAGGCCGGCCTTCCTTTGGCTTGATGACCAAATACGGCTGGCGTCCGCGGGTGCATCATTCGGGCGCGGACCAGCACGCCTACTTGTGGGAGCGCGGCATCCACGACTTCGATCAGTTGCGCCATCTGCTCGACTCCGAGCCGCGCCGGCTGTTCTGCCACAGTTTCAATCCGCCTTGGAGTCCGTATAGCGGCGGCGCGGCCATCGACGGCTGGATCGAGTTCCACAACGGCACCACGTTCAACTTCCAATGCACCTTTGCCACGCACAAAGGCGGTGCTGGCTGGCGGCTCGACTGCGAACAGGGCACGGTCGAAGAGACCGCTGGCGGCTTGGCGATCCGGCGGCCCGGAGCCGATGCCGACGAGATCGTGCCGATGGACGACAATCCCCATCCCGAAGAAATCCTCTTAGACGGGTTTCGCGACTACGTGCTCAACGACGTGGAGCCGCCTTTCTCAGGCCCGCGCAATTTGGCTACTGTCGGCCTTATCAACGCCTTAGGGGCTTCGTCAGAGCGAGGCGTGGTAATTGATTTCGACGAGTACATGGCTTAGCGCCCGCTGGTTTTGCCACAGAGAATACGCACGGCGATAGCGACTTTTCTCCCTGACGCCATGGCAAGCCGATCAGAAGCGTTTTTATGGCCCTACTCGCCCGCGGAAAACAGCGGTCGACGAGCGTTTTTAAAACGCCTCTCAGGCGGTACATTCTCTTTTAACGATGTTGTCAGGACCCAATCGTGCTGATGGTCGGAAACGGCGCGTTGCGGGCCTTTGAGTATGGAGACGCAATAATGCCAATGGACGAACAGACCGCCCGCGCCCTACACCAAGACGCCTTAGTCATCGACGCGCACAACGACAGCATCGTCGCGCTGATCCGCCGGGGCATGTCTTTAGACGGCACTCAGCACGCGGATCTTCACCAGCGCACTGGAGCGGTCGCTTATCTGCGGCAGTACCTGTCGCGGAGCGACGGCGTTCAGCTCGATTTGCCCAAGGCGCGCGAGGGCGGGCTGGACGCGGCGTTTTTTGCCGTTGACTGCACCCGTCCTTGGGGCAATCACTTGCTCTACTGCATGGATGCCTTGGGTTATTTTTTGCAGGAAGTGGAAGAGCACCGCGAGCGCGTGGCCGTGGCGCGTTGTGCGGCGGACCTTGAGCGCGCCCGCGCCGAGGGTCGGCTCGCGGCCATACTGGCCGTGGAAAACAGCGATGCGCTGGAGAAAAGCCCCCACATCCTGCCGCTGCTCTACCGATTGGGCGTCCGCGCCATGACCCTCACCCACAGCACTCGCTCTTGGGCCGGAGATGGCTGCGAGGTCGCCGGGGGTAGCGGTTTAACCGGCTTTGGCCGCCAGCTCTTGGCGCAGATGAACGAGTTGGGCGTGGTCGTCGATGTCTCCCATCTCAACGAGCCGGGCTTTTGGGACGTGGCCCGAGCGGCCCAAGCGCCCTTTATGGCCACCCATAGTTGCTGCCGCGCCCTCTGCGATCACCCGCGCAACCTCGGGGATGAGCAGTTGTGCGCCCTCGCCGAAAAGGGCGGGGTCGTGGCTATCACCTTTGTCCCGGACTTTATCGACGCGCACAACCCTACCTTCGACGGCTTGCTCGACCACGTTGAGCACGCGGTCGCGGTCGCTGGCATCGACCACGTCGGCTTGGGCTCGGATTTTGACGGCGGCGGTTTGCTCGTAGCCGACGCGACCTGCCTGCCGGACATTGCGGTGGGCCTGGCCGCGCGCGGCTATGCCGAGGCCGATGTCCGCAAAATTCTCGGCGCGAACCAACTGCGATTCCTGCGACAGGTCATCGGCTGAGGCCGTAGAGCGCCCCGAACTTTTCCTGCAAATAGGCGATGAAGTAATCGGCATTCAGCTTCGCGCCCGTCACCTCTTCGACCAATTCGCTGGCTGTCACCCGGGCGCCGCGGGCGTGGATTTTTTCGTTGAGCCAAGTCTTGAGCGGCCCGAATGCGCCCTGCGCGATTTGCGCTTCGAGGTCGGGCAAGTCTTGGTGGGCTTGATGAAAAAACTGGGCGGCGTACAGGTTGCCCAAAGCATAGGTCGGAAAGTAGCCCAGCAGGCCGCAGGACCAGTGCGTGTCTTGCAGGACGCCGCGGGCGTCGTCGGGCGGACCGATGCCCAAGTATTGCTCCATCCGCTCGTTCCACGCCGCGGGCAGCTCGGCCACGGCGACTTGCCCTTCGATTAGGTCGCATTCCAGTTCAAAACGCAGCAGGATGTGGAGGTTGTACGTCACCTCGTCGGCCTCGACCCGGATCAGCGATGGCTCGACTTGATTGACTGCCGCGTAAAAGGCGTCTAGATCGACCGCGTTGAGCTGCTGGGGAAAGAGGGATCGCAGCTTGGGCAGGTAATGCGTCCAAAAGGCTTTGCTGCGGCCGATCATGTTCTCCCACAGCCGCGACTGCGACTCGTGGATCCCCAGCGAGATGCTCGCGCCGGCTGGGGTGCTGCTGGCGTCGGCGGGCAGCCCCTGTTCGTATAGCCCGTGCCCGGCCTCGTGGATGGTGCCAAAAAGCGCGCCGGGCAGCCAATCGGCCCGGTAGCGCGTCGTCAGCCGGACGTCGTCGCGGGACGTGCCCGAACAAAACGGATGCACCGCCAAGTCGAGCCGCCCGGCCTGTAGGTCGAAGCCGAGGTCCGCCAGCACTTGTTGTCCCAAAAGCACCTGTTGCTCAATGGGATATTCTTGGTCGAGGACGCCCTGCGCTGGGTATTTTCCGGTGGCGGCGATTTGTTTGACGAGCGGTACGAGTCGCGCTTTGAGCTGGGCAAAGACCGGGGCGATTTCCTCGGCCCGCGCATAAGGCTCGTACTCGTCGAGCAGCGCGTTGTACATGGATCCTTCGTAGCCGACTCGCTCGGCTACTTCCTTTTTGAGCGCGACTATTTTCTCCAGCAAGGGCTGGAAGAGCGCGAAGTCCGATTTTTGGCGTGCCTCGATCCAAGCCTCGTGCCCCAAGGATTCGGTCTGGCTCAGTTCGACGACTAGCTTTTTGGGGAGCTTGAGCGCCCGGCTCTGCTGGCGGTCGATTTCGCGGACGTTGACCGCGGGGTCGCCTGTTAGCTCGGCATGCTTGAGGTCGGCTACGAGCGCGACCAACGCTGGGGCGGTGAGCCGCTCGTGGTACAGCCCGGCCAAGGTCCCCAGCGCTCTGGCCCGCATGGCTGCGCCGCGCGGCGGCATATAGGTCTCTTGGTCCCAACTCATCAGCCCCAGCGCGTGGTTTATGTCGGCCAGCTCGTGGAGGTGCTCTACAAAAGTTTCATACGTTCTGCTCATGGCGTTACCTTTCCTTGCGAGATTAAATTAGTGGTTGCTTACACGCCAATCTTTGCGTGTTTTCTGTCCATCAACTTGTGCCCCCATCATCCGCGGAGGACCGCATGAAAATCACTCACGCTGAAGCCATAGCGCTCAACATCCCCTTTTACGCCGAGCACGTCACGCGTGCCATGCAGCGCGCTTCCACCCACGACGAGCGCGTGTGGGTCGTGCGCTTGGAGACGGACAACGGCCTCGTGGGCTGGGCCGACCATCATCACGGCCAGCCATCGGTTGATGGCCTCGCCGGGCAAAATCCGGCCAGCCTGATAAACCGCGACGACATTGGCTTTGGTCCGCAAGTCGCCTGCCTCGACCTCGTGGGCCAAGACAACGGCGTGCCCGTACACGAACTGCTCGGCGTCAAGCTCCGCGACCGCTGTCCCATATCTTGGTGGGATATAGACATGCCGCCCCAAGACTGGATTGCCGAGGCCGAGGAATCGCTAAAGCGCGGGTACACCTGCTTTAAGATGAAGGCCCGCCCTTGGCGCGACATCATCGCCCAAACCGACGCGGTCGCCCAGGTCGTTCCGGCCGACTACAAGTTCGACGTTGACTTCAACGGCTTCTTGCTCAACCAAGCTAAGGCCGAAATCATCCTGCAACAGCTCGACGAAAACCCCAATGTCGGCATGTACGAAAGCCCATTTTATCTACACTCGGACGTGGATGGAGCGCGGATTTTGCGCGAGCGGGTGCGCAAGCCCATTGTCGAGCACTACCAAGACCAATATCTGCGCAACAACTGCTGCGATGGGTTCGTCATCGGCGGCGGCGCGACCGATACCCGGCGGGCGGCAACCCTGGCGGCCGCTCACAACAAGCCCTTTTGGCTCCAACTCGTCGGCGCGGGCTTTACTACTGCTTATGCGGCCCATCTCGGCGCGGTGCTCTCTCATGCCCAACTACCCTACATCACCTGCCACGAGCTGTGGGAGGACGATTTGCTGCAAGAGCCTATTGAAGTCCGCGATGGCTACATGCCGGTTTCAGACGCGCCTGGCTTGGGCGTCTCCGTAGATGAAGGGGCGATTGCAAAATACCGAGTGGATCCCGCCGAGCCGACGCCCAAACACCGCTACCTGGCCCAAAAGCGCATCCTCCGCGTGTACTGGCCAGGGGCCGGCAAAGCGCGGGAGTGGGAGTTCACCGCTGAAGCCCACTATCAGCGGGCCTTCTATGCTGGCAACATCCCCGGCTTTGAGCAAGGCGTCGATTTGGAGGTGATTGAGGACGACCACAGCGCGGCCTTCCAAAAGCGGCACGCGGCCCTGTTGGCGCAAGGGCGTTAGGTGCGCTGTCGAGCGATGGCCTCGTAGTCGGTCAGCGCGTAGCCGATGCCCACGTAGTCGAGCAGGTTGAGCAGTGCCCGCAGCGCGACGCCGAATCCATCGACGCCGCTGAAGCCGCCGAACTGTCCGCCGCCCTTTAGGTGCGGCTCCAGGTCGAAGAACACGCCGGGGACTCCTTGCTGCTTTAGCTCGCGTTCCAAGGCCGGGAGGCGGGTGCGGAAGTCGCGCAGGATGGCTTCGTGCCCGGAGTCGCCGCGATCTGCGGGCACAAAGTTTTTGAGCCGCTCCTCCTCTACGACGCCTTCCCATTGGAGAGCCGGGTCGATCTTGTAGTCCTTGATGTGCATCCAACCAATCCCCGCGCGCATCGCGCGATACTCGGCCAGGATTTCGCCCGGGGTGAGGTTTTGGCTCGCCAGATTGCCGCCGTCAAAGATCAGGTACAGGTTGGGATGGTCGATCATTTCGTAGAGCTTTTGCAGGAGCCGCCCGTTCTGGCCGACGAGATTGGCTTCGACCTCTAGGCCAAAAATGGTCCCGCCTCGGCGGCAAACCTCGGCGATTTGCGTCAGCCGCTCGGCGGCAGGTTCCACGTAGTTGGCGGGATCTTCGCCGCGAGGATGGTAAAACGAGAACCCGCGAATCAGCCGCGTCTCGAACTCGCCGGCCAGGTCCACGGCCCGTTGCACGTCCTGTTGCAAATACTGGTCAAATGGGATATAGGCATTGGCCGAGCCGTCTTCCACGTCGAGTAGCTTGACCTTGCCAATCGGCGAGCCGATCGAGGCTACGGCAATCCCAAATTCGCCGTGCAGTTGGCGCAGCCGTGCGATCTCGGGCGGCGTTAGCTGCATCACATTTTTTATGCCCGGTCCTACATCGACAAAGCGCAAGCTGTAGTGCGACATGCCCAGCGTTGCGAGCATGGCAAGCTGGGCTTCGGCTTTTTTGTCGGTCGGCCCCTCGTCGGCAAAGCCGCTGATGATCACTTTGGGTGTTTCGCGCATAAAACTCTCCTGAGCTTTCGATAGTGGTACGTTTTGAAATTTAGCGAACGGGTCGCCCCGGCTCCGCCTGAACCCCGGCGACCCAAGCCCGCCCGAAAACGTACTACGACCGAATGATTTGGTCTAATCCCGCTTTGGCCGTGCAGTGTAGTTGCCGACCTTGACAATAGAAATGGGACCCGGCGGCGGCGGCGTGGACAGCGGGGGAAACTAGTGCGCTGTCTAGTTCTCGAACATTGACAATAGAAATGAGACCCCCAGAAAACTGAGGTCCCATTTTCGTAACTCGCGCGATGTCGCGTGTGCTACTTGAGTAGCAGCAGTTTGACGGCGAGGAACGCTTCGCCGACCTGCAAGCGGGCCGTAGGCTGTCGATCGGACGTTCATACGGAAAAGAAAATGGGACCCCAGAACATCGGGGTCCCATTTCCGTGCCTTGCGGTGTCGCGTGTGTTACTTGAGCAGCAGCATCTTCTGCACGGCGAGGAACGCTTCACCCACCTGCAAGCGGTCCTGTAGGCTGTCGATCGGACGTTCATACGGAAAAGAAAATGGGACCCCAGAACATCAGGGTCCCATTTCCGTGCCTTGCGGTGTCGTGGATGTTACTTGAGCAGCAGCATCTTCTGAACGGCGAGGAAGTCGCCGCCCGCCTGCAAGCGGTAGAAGTACATCCCCGACGACACGCTCTGGCCGCTATCGTTGGTCGCGTCCCACTCCACCGCGTAATGACCAGCACTCTGATGCTCGGCGACCAGCGTCCGAATCGGCTGACCCAACACGTTGTACACGGTCAGCCCCACGTCCGCCGCCTGCGGCAACGCATACTGAATCGTCGTCTGCGGATTGAACGGGTTCGGATAGTTGGCTGCCAGCGAGAACACGGCTGGGCGCGTCTGTAACGACACTGGCGCGGGCAATGCCAAGCGGTTGAAGCCCAACGCCTGGTCCCAGGTCCGGTTGTCGGTGATTTCGAGGGTCGTGTGCTCGATCTCGGTCGTCGGCCGGAAGACCAAGCGCAACATCAACTCGCCGTCGGAAACGACATCGCCGTGCGTGGCTACCGTCAACACGCCCGCTTCGGCCCGCACCTGCGGCGTAGCGAATGCGCTATCGCCCAGCGGCTGATCGGTCTGCGCCTCGACGAAGGTCAACTGATCGTCGTCATACGCTATCTGCAAGCCGTAGCCCTTGACCGCCACGAAGTCGGTCAACCGCACATTAACGCCGAAATCCTCTCCCACGCTCGGCAGGGCTGTCGGCGCATCCAGATACAGCCGCGCCGCCGCATTCAGCCCCGCCTGCGACGGCACCGGCTTGCCGGCTCCGCTGTTGAACCGACCGAACAACGAATCCAGGTCGACAAAATCCAGCATCGCGTTGATGGTAATCGCGAACTTCAGCGAGACGCTTTCGGCGCCAGCCATCGCCGTGTAGGTGACTTCAACGGCACCATCGGTCGCCGCGTCCGGCGTACCCGAAATCGTCCGGGTGGCCGCGTCAAACGACAGTCCCGCTGGCAAACCCGACACGCTGTACGTGATGGAGCCTTCGCCGCCCATCGCCACCGGCAGGACCAACGGCGTAACCGCCGTGCCCGCCGTGTAGGTATGCGCGGCGACCGAAGTGCCCTCGACGAAAGCCAAGGAGCTCGTCGTATCCTCATCGCCATCCATATCGCCGTCCATCATGCCGCTATCCATGTCGGTCAGCACCAGCGTCGCCGAATCCGAAGTCAAGCCGGGCAGCATCGCGTTGAGCACGATCGTCTCGTCGCCTTCGGCCATACTGTCGGCCGTCGGATCAACCAACAGGCGCGTCGAACCCATAATCGAACCGGCCGCAATGGTAATCAGCGGATCGAACAAGGCCGAGTAGTCCGTGTCGCGCAGGGCGCTCGAAGCTACCTCATCAATCGAGACGGTCGCGGTGGCATCTTCGGCCAGCGGCTTGCCGTCCAGTGCGGCCATGACCATTACTTCCGTCAATTCCGCTGACTCGCTGAGCGCGCTCGGCGTCACCGACAGCACCAGAGACGTGCTTGGCGTTTCATCGTCGGAAATCCGCAAGTCCACTTGCCCCCAGCCGCCCGAAGCCGCCGCCCGAATACCCAAGAACTTGTGCCCGTCCGCCGAAGCGTTGTCAATCGGCGACAGGAAAAGCCTCGTCCAACCCATCGTCTCGCCGGCCGCAATGGTGATCGTCCCGGCCAACGCCGCCGTATAATCCACGTCGCGGGTGGCCATCGCGCCGCTGGCCGGCGGCACAATCGTGAAGCGGACCGTCTCGGTCGCTGGAGCCGCGCCCGACAAGGTCGCCGTAACTCGGATTTCAGCCGTGTCGCCGTTCTCGCGCACCGCCGATTGCGAAGCCATCACGCTGGCGACGCCCACGGTGACCGGCGCGGCTTCGCTGACGGTGATGGTGATGGTTTTTGCCCGGCCATTGTCGGCGTCATCGAACGCCATATAGACGACCGAGGACATGCCCGCCAGCGTCGGCGTCCCGGAAAGCGTCCGCGTGGCCGCGTCAAACGACAGCCCCATCGGCAGGCTCGACGAGACCCGGTACCGCAGCGTTCCTTGGCCGCCCGTCGCGGCGGGCAACACCTCGCTGAACGCCTGACCTACCGTCGCTTCAAAGGCTAATGCGGCCGCACCGAAACTCGGCCCTCCCGTGGCCGTGGTCGTGGTCGTGGTCGTCTCGGAAGAATCATCCATCTTCGCCGCGTCTTTCAGCGTGATCTTCGCGGTGCTGACCGTGATCTTGTCGTCGTCTTGGTTCTTGAGGTTGTCCGTGAGCTGCTTGATCGTGATCGTCTCGTCGTTGTCGCCGGTCCCGTCGTTGACGGGCGTGATCGTGATCGTCGTCGAGCCGGTGATCGCGCCCGCCGGAATCGTCAGCGAGCTAAGCGCTGCCGTGTAATCCACGTCCCGCGTCGCCGACTTGTCCGGCGTACGATCCACGACCAGCGTGATCGTCGCATTCGCGTCGAGCACCTTGCCGTCCAACGTGCCGGTCACCGTAACGGTCGTCGCCCCGGCGTCCTCTTTGATTTCGCTCGGGCTGACCGACAGCGTAATGTCATCGCTCAGCGTCTCATCGTCCGTGATCTCGAACGGCGCATCCTTCATCTGAGATGTGTCATCGCCGACTTTCGCTTGCACCGTGAACGTCCACGGATTATTCACACCGCTGTTGTCCACCGGCGTGACGCGCAACGTCGCCGTGCCTTTGGTGTTGCCGGCCGGGATCGTCAAGCCTTCAATCACTTCCACTTCGTAATTCACATCGCGCGTCCCGGAAGAACCGGCCGTAATCTGAAAGTCCACCGCCTTCGCGCCGGTCAAGGCTTTCTCCAATTCAACCGTCATCGCAACGTCCGTCGCTCCGGCGGCCTCGCGGATCGTCGCTGGACTCAGCGTAAAATTCTTGATCTGCGCGACGGCGACGTCCTCGACCGTGATGACGCCCGCCCTGACCTTAATGCGAATGGGAAAATGTTCCACATAATTCATGACCCAACCAGTACCGGTACTACTGCCATCACCGATGATGCCATTGCCGTTAAAGTCGGCCTGGAGAGGGAGTCGAGGTCCTCTATCGCTTGCTCGTGGACCCCACCTGTATCTACGCTCCGTGTCCGTTTTAGGGAACAAGCGGGAACCGCGTTCCGTTAATACGGTATCGGCGGGTACCACATAGGTATCCAACAAATCGCCATCCCCGTATAAGTCGAGCCCCAAGTCTTTTTCTACCAAGACGGTCCCCGTAGGTAGGAAGTCGGAATCTTTTAAGAGCTCACGCCCGCCGCTAAGAGTATACCCAACAAACGCATCCCCATCGTTGTTTGTTCCAACATCCCCATCGCCGTTGTAGTCTATTCCGACGAGCCTCCGCGCGGCACCATCCCCAAACTTTTCGCCGAAATTATAGCTTCCGGATACGTCGTTTATATAACCATCGGAGTCGAAGGAATCATCAAAATGGAAGTCGAGTCGGACCTGCTTACCCGCGCTGTTGAACCGTTTTGACTTCACTATCAGCGTCGTATCACCCCTGGCACTGGCCCCCAGCACGATCTTGCCCGCCTTATTACTCGGATCGACGGTGATCGTCATCGTCGCTTCGGTCTGCCCCTTCGGAATGGTCAGCTTTCCCAGCCCGCTAATCGAGAAATTCGAGTCGCGCGCCAACGTATCGCTGGTAGCCCCCTTGCCCTCAACAACAACCAACTGGGTTTCAAGGTCGTGGCGCGTCAACGCGCCGCCATCCAACGTCGCCGTCACTTTAATCGGAGTCGGACCCGCCTCCTTGCCGAGCTTGGACGGCGAAAAAGAGAGGTTGATGTTTTGGGGCAACTGCTCGTCGTCAACAATCTCAATATAGAAGACGCCAGTAACACTACCAGTCTCAGTATAGGCCGGGGTGGTTTGGCCTTTTAAGGCGATGTTGCCAGTAGAACCCCCTATATCAATCACGATAGGAATATTAACCCGCTTTAGAACCGCCGATGTATCGACCGTGCCCGTTATGGTCAGGAAACCAACATTCGTTGGAGCGGTCGCCGAGCGTGCGATAGGGCCGATCCAAGCATTGTCTTTCGGGGTTATGGTGATAGTCCCGGTGGCCTTGCGCTCGTCCTTCTTAATCACCAAAGAGGGGAAGGATATGGTGAATAAATCGTTGAGATAGCGGGACGTGACACCGACGAGACTCAGCGGAAGATAAAGATCGACCTTTGCCTTCGCGTCAGTGTCGCGTAATTCGGCTGTTATCGCAATATCTTGCGCTCCCCCATCCTCGCGGACCGAACGCCGATCAACGGATATGTCGATATTCTCGGTCTGAGCCGGGGCTTCCACAGCCAACAGCAAACTGGCAATCAGCAAACAAGGAAAGGTAAAAAGCCGCGTGTGCGTACTCATGATCTCACTCCTTTAGAAAAGGGAAAAGTGACAGAAGAAAATGGACTTAGCCTTATCACTAAGCCGTTGCGTTCTTGCGTTTTTGTGAACGTTAAAAAAGACGAATGCCTCGCGGCGAGAGCTAGGACTACGACGTCGCCCGCCGATAACCGCGAAGCTACCGAGGATGGTTTTCGTTTGTGATGTGGATGGGTGGCCGGTGGCCGGTGGCCAGTGGCCAGTGGGGCTTACCGACGCGGCCGGGCAGAGCAATGCCTCTTCCCGCTTTTGCTTAGGAAGGGGAGCGAGGCGAATAGGTTGGCGAGTGAAGCTAGGGCTTAATGCCCAAGAAAATTCGGGGGGGGGGGGGGTAAATCATTGTTTTTTAACGACTTGCGTAAATTAAGACTCGGCGTTGTCGCAAGCATAGAACAAGGCACCGCGCCCGGCGATGGCGTTCTTTGTGATATTGACGTTGTGCCCATGTCCTGTTAATCCGACTAAAAGTGCCGCAAACGGCGGAGGTTCTATAACCCAAACGCGCCGCGCCGCCGTGAATTGCAACGCATATTTTATGAATTTCAGTAAAGGCGTGTCAAGTGTAGGTAGCGATACGTTTTGAAGTTTAGCTTTACTACCATTAAACGGATCGCCCCGGCTCCGCCTAAACCCCGACAATTGGAGATTGCAAAACTTTCCGACCACGCTTGTTGTGGCCGCAATTTTCTTAAAGTTATAGAGCGTGGACAGACCTTGACAAAACGCGCCGACGCTGCTGTCTTAGGCGTCCTGCCGCTTCAATTACAATTACAGAAGAAATTGACAATGAAACCGCTATATCGCCTCAATATCATTCCGTCCTTGCCCGAGCAACTGACGCCGCTGTGGGAGTTGGGACACAATCTCTGGTGGAGTTGGAGCAAGGAAACCATCCGCACCCTCTACCAGATCGACCCGGAAACGTGGGTTGAGAGCCAGCGCGATCCCCTGCGCTTTTGGACTCTCCTGCGGCCGGACCAACTCGACGCCCTAATCGACGAGCAACTGCAAAGCCGCATCGAGCGCGCCGTTGAGCAGTTCGAAGGCTATTTGTCCCAGCCGACGTGGTTTGGCCAGAGGCCGGGCGAGAGCCGGTTACAGGTGGCGTACTTCTCGGCGGAGTTCGGCCTGACCGAGAGCCTGCGCATCTATTCTGGAGGCTTGGGCGTGCTCGCTGGCGACCATCTCAAAGCTGCCAGCGATCTAGGCGTTCCCCTCGTCGGGGTCGGCTTGCTCTACCGCGAGGGCTATTTCCGCCAAGTCCTCAACGCCGATGGCTGGCAGATAGAGCAAAACCCGGAAAACGACTTCTACCAAATGCCCGTGCAGCCGGTCCACGACCCCGACGGCGGGCATCTCACCATTGAGGTTCCCTTTGCCCACGGCCCGGTGCAAGCGCGGATCTGGCAGGTGCCGGTGGGCCGGGTGCAGCTCTATTTGCTCGATACTAACCTCGACGAAAACGCCCCGGCAGACCGCGATATTACCGCCCGTCTCTACGGCGGCGACGCGGCCATGCGCATCCGGCAGGAGATTCTCCTCGGCATCGGCGGTCTGCGCGTCCTGCAAGCCGTGGGCGTCGAACCCACGGTCTGCCACATGAACGAGGGACACTCGGCCTTTTTGGCCCTAGAGCGGATTCGCCGTTTAATGACCGAGCACGGCTATTCGTTTGCGGCGGCTCGCGAGGCCAGCGTCGTCGGCAATGTATTCACCACGCACACGCCGGTCGCGGCGGGCAACGACTGGTTTCCCGCGCACTTGGTTGAGGAGCACTTGGGCTATTTCCGCGAGTGGCTCGGCCTATCGCACGAGGAATTTATCGGCCTAGGCCGGATTGACCCCCGCGATTCGCACGCCGACTTCTGCATGACGGTCTTGGCGCTGCGGCTTTCGGGCCGGGCCAATGGCGTCAGTCGCCTGCACGGCACCGTCAGTCGTCGCATGTGGCAGGGCCTATGGCCCGATTTCGCCGAGCGCGAAATCCCCATCGGCCACGTCACCAACGGCGTCCATCTCCACACGTGGGTTTCGCTGGAAATGGCCGAGCTGTTCGACCGCTATCTCGGCGACACTTGGCGCTTTGTATCGGCTGACGAGCGGGAATGGGAGCCGGTCTATCAGATCCCCGACCGCGAACTGTGGGACACGCACCAGCAGCGGCGCAAGCGGTTGATTGACGTCGCCTGCCATCACTTGCGCCAGCAGATGCGGAGCCAGGGCGCGTCTAAGGCCAAAATTGAACAGACCTTAGCGCGGCTCGACCCGGAGGTGCTGACCATTGGCTTTGCCCGTCGCTTTGCCACGTACAAGCGCGGCAACCTGATCTTTCGCCATATCGAGCGGCTCAAGGCCCTGTTCTCCGACGAGCAGCGTCCAGTGCAGATTTTCTTCGCTGGCAAAGCGCATCCCCACGACGACGCTGGTAAGGAGTTGATCCGCCAAATCGTCCACCTCGCCCGGCAAGGCCCCTTTAACGGCCGGATTTTCTTTTTGTCCGATTACGACATGAACCTCGCCCGCTACTTGGTGCAAGGGTGTGATGTGTGGCTCAACAACCCCCGCCGCCCCTTGGAGGCGTCGGGCACGTCGGGCATGAAGGCGGCGGTCAATGGGGTGCTCAACGTCAGCGTACTCGATGGTTGGTGGGACGAAGCCTGCGACGAGCACGCTGGCTGGACTATTGGCCGTGGCGAGGACTACGACGACGAGGCGTACCAAGACGAGGTTGAGTCCAACTCGCTCTACGACTTGCTAGAGACCGAGGTGGTCCCGCTGTTCTACCAGCGCGATGCGGACGGATTGCCCGGCGATTGGATCGCCCGCATGAAGGAAACCATTGTCCAGCTTGCACCGCAGTATAATACCCACCGCATGGTGCGCGAGTACGTCGAGCGATTCTACTTGCCGGGGCAAGCGCGCTTTGAGGAATTGGCGGACGACCGCGAGCGGGTTCAGCGGCTGACGCATTGGAAGTCGCACGTGCGCTCCAAGTGGGCGCAGGTGCAAATCGGCGCGGTGGATGCTGAATTTCCGCGGCAGCCCAAGGTGGGGACGCAGGTGCCGTTGCGCGCTACGGTGACGTTGGGCGAGCTAACGCCAGAGGATGTCCGCGTCGAGATTTACGCCGGCCGCCTCAATGCCCAGCGCGAGTTCGCGCAGACCGAGGTGTACCCGCTGGAATTGGCCGGGCAAAATGGCGACGGCACTTACCACTTTGTCGGCACCTTCACGTGCGCGGCGGCTGGCTCGCACGGCTATACGCTGCGCGTGGTGCCCTCGCATCCCGATCTGCCAAGCCCGTTGGAAATGGGGTTAGTGCATTGGGCGCAGGGGTGATTAGGCCATTTCCCCCTGCCGCTTGGCCGCCCACACGGTGTTGTAGAGCAACAGCGCGATCGTCATCGGCCCGACGCCGTTGGGCACGGGCGTGATTGCCCGGGCTTTGGGGCGCACTTGTTGGTAGTCCACGTCGCCGACGAGCCGCCAGCCGAGTTCGCGCGAGGGGTCGTCCACTTGGTTGATGCCCACGTCGATTACCACCGCCCCCTCTTTGACCATGTCCGCCGTGATGCCACGGGGAAATCCAGCCGCCACTACTAAGATGTCGGCTTGGCGCGTAAAGTGCCCGAGGTCGCGCGTACCGGTGTGGCACAGGGTCACCGTGGCATTGGCTCCGGCCGCTTTGTGCCCCAGCAAAATGGCTACGGGTCGCCCCACGAGCGTGCTGCGGCCAACCACGACCACGTGCCGACCTGCTACCTCGATCCCGCTGCGGCTGAGAATCTGCAAGACCCCGTGCGGCGTACAGGGCCAAAAGCACTCCTCCTGCCGCACGAGGCGACCCAAATTGACCGGATGCAGGCCATCGACATCTTTGTTCGGGTCAATGGCGTTGAGGACTTGTTGCTCGTCTTGGCCCGGCAGCGGTAGCTGTATTAAGATGCCGTGGATCGCGGCGTCGGCGTTGAGCCGCTCGACAGCGGCTAACACGTCCGCGGTGGGGGCGCTGGCCGGTAGATCGATTTGCACGGAGTGGATGCCGAGGGCTTTGCAGGCTCGGCCCTTGGCGCGCACGTAGGACTGGGAGGCGGGGTCGTCCCCCACCAGCACGACCGCCAAGCCCGGCACCAGATCGCGCTCCTGCTTCAGACGTGCGATGTCCACCAGCAATTCCTCTTGTACTTGGGCCGCAATCGCCCGGCCATCGAGTCGCTTGCCCATCACGCGCCTTTCGGCTGCAGGACGCTTTTCTGCATGACTCGTTGCAAAGCGGCGGGAACCTGTACTGCGCCGTCGGGTTGCTGATAGTTGTCCAGAATGGCGATCAACAGCCGGCCCATCGCGCAACCTGTGTCGTTGACCAGATGGCAAAAACCCCGCCCGCTCGCGCCCTTGTAGCGGATGTTCAAGCGCCGGGCCTGATAGTCGGTGGCGTTGGTGTCGGTCATTACCTCCATGAACTCGCCCGTCCCAGCCATCCACACCTCCAGGTCCCGCTGCCGATGGCTGGCTAGATAGCCGGCGTCGCCGTGGCACTTATCGATGACCCGGTAGGGCAGTGCGAGTTCTTGCAGGAGCCATTCGTTGATTTGGCCAAATTCCTCGTACAGGGCTTCGGACTGATCGGGCAGGCACACGGCGTTCATTTCGATTTTGTCGAATTGGTGCATGCGCTTGATACCCTTGACATCTTGGCCCCACGACCCGGCTTCCGAGCGAAAGCAGGCCGTGTAGGCGAAGAGCTTGATGGGCAGCTCGGCTGCGTCCAAGGTCCGGTCCATGAAGTAGCTGAAGTTAGTCGGCTCGGACGATCCGACGAGAAAGAGTTCGGCTCCTTCTTCCACGTTGTCGGTCTTGATGGCATAGACTTGGTCGCGGCCTTCGGGGAAATGCGAGGTGCCGTACAGCGAGCGTTCCCGCACCAAAAGCGGCGGCACGAACATCTCGTACCCACGCGCCAAAAGCTCGTCCATGAGCAACTGGCTGAGGGCGTACTGCATCCGCGCGACATCGCCGCGCAAATAGGCAAAGCGCGAGCCGGAAACTTGGCCGCCTTGCAAGGTGTCGATGCCGCCTAACTGGACGCCGAGGTCGGCGTGATGCAGCGGCTCAAAGGAGTCGTCTTGGGTGTGGAGAGGACGCTTGGGCATGTACCGGGCGCAGGTGTTCCCGCGCCCTAGCTTATCCGCCGCTAGGTAGCCTTGCCCGGGGATCCAGGCGCGTTCCTCGACGTTGTCGGCCTCGCTCGCTCCGGCCGGCATGTCGGGATGCGGCCAGTTGGGGAACCAATCCGCTATTTGCTGCCACTCGGCGGCGATGGTGCCCAATTCGTGCGCTAGCACCCGCCCGCGTTCGCGCAACTGGCGTCCCTTTTGCCGCGCGGCGTCCGGGTCGGTGCGGCCAAGCTGGGCGAGTTGCTTTTTCTCGCTGTTGAGCGCGTCGATGTCCCGTTGCAGTTTGTGCCGCGCGGCGTCGAGGGCCAACCAGCGATCCACATTGGCTTTGGCCGGGTCGACCTGGCGCACCCGTATGGCCTCGCGCATGGCGTCTGGATTGGCGCGCACGGCCTTTGGATCAATCATAATGCTCGCTCTCGGTTTTGGGTCAAAAATGAATGAAAAATAAGAACGCCGCTGCTGCGAATCGTGGCAATATCGCCGGGGTCTCAGCTTTTTGGCGCGATCTTTTGCAGCCACTCGTCTCGTCCGCCGTAGGCGGCAAATACGGCTTCGAGTAACAGCCGCACCGCTTGGCCAAAGTAGCGACCTCGCCGCCACGCCACGCCGATTTCGCGCTCGAGGGCGACGCCGCGCACGGCTACTGTTTTGAGCACGCCGCTGGCCAGCGATTCGCGGATGGTTAGCTGCGGCAAAAACGAGATGCCCACGCCGGCCTCGACCAACTTGCGCATGGCCTCTGGGCTGCGCATTTCCATCACCGCGCCCGGCACTAGGCCGGCTTCGGCGAGCTTTTCGTCGATCCCCTTGCGCGAAACCGAGTCGGCGTGAAAGAGGATCAGCGGCTCTTCCACTACTTCGGCGAGGGCGACCGACTCGCAGCGGGCGAAGCGATGCGCTGGCCCGACGACCAAGGGCATGTCGTCGCGGTAGATCGGCACGGCGTCGATTTTGGGATGGGTGTAGGGCAAGTGGATCAGCGCGAATTCTGCGCGCTGCATCAGCAGGTCGTCGATGAGGTAACGCGAGGGCGCGACTTGGGTCTTGAGCGCGACGCCTCGATAGCGGCCCATGTACTCTTTGAGGATTTCCGGTAGGAGATAGATGACGGCCGCATCTACCGCCCCAAACTGAAAGCCGCCCCCGGGCGCTAGGTCGCTTCGCTGTAGCCGTTCGCTGGCTTCCTCTAGCAAGTCCTCGACTTGGACGGCATAGCTCAGCAATAGCCGGCCCTCGGTCGTCAGAGCCACGTGCCGATTGTCGCGGTTGAAGAGCTGGACTCCCATGCTCTTTTCCAGCTCCAGAACCGCGCTGGAAACGGTCGGCTGGGTCACGTTCATCTGGTGCGCCGCTTGGGTAAAGCCGCCCGTGCGCGCCACCGCGAGAAAGTAGCGCAGGTGTTGCAGGTTCATGGGTATTTTCTTGGTGATAACAGTCCGCTCAGAAGCCTTTTTAAATTTCTCGCCGGACTATTTCAACGGGCCGTCGAGCGGCTCTTAGGGCGGGCGTTTTCCGCAGGCGAGACGCCATTGCTACTAGGTTCTTTTTTTGAATCTTAAAAACGCTTCTAAGACGAAGAATCGCCCACTGGCCACTGCCCACTGGCCACTGGCTAGACGGGCTGCGCGGCTTTCACCGATCCGAAGGTCGAGTGGCGCAGTACGGTTTGGGTAGCGTAGATGGAGCCGCCGACTTTGGCGCCGGGCAGCGGCATGCTCACGGGCACGTCGGCAACGCGGATGTGGCGGCTCGGCTCGCCGCGCACAAAGGTCCGACCATAGCTCTCCCAATCGGTGGCTGGCACTAAGGGCCAAGCGTCGCCAGCGCAATACTGCAACAGCAAGAGCCGCCGCGGATAGGGCGAGGTGTTGGGCAGGGAGCCGTGCAGGGCGCGGACGTGATGGATGGAGATGCCGCCGGCTTTTAGCTCGACCTTTTCGGCCGCGGAATCGTCGAAATCCGCCGCCGTTACGGCGCCAGCGAAATAGCCATCGAGATGGTGGTTGTAGATCGGTCCCTTGTGCGACCCGGGGATGACCAGCAAGCAGCCGTTGGCCTCGTTCATGTCGTCGATGCACACGCCCACGGCGAGCAGATCGTCGTTGGTGTGCGGATAAAAGGCCCAGTCCTGATGCCACTCGACGGGGCTGCCGAACGCGCCGGATTTCATGTTGAGCTTGTCGCCGTTGGTGCGGATGCGCGGGCCGATTAGCTGGCCGACGATGTCCAGAATGCGCTCGTGGTACAGGGTGCGGCGGTAGGTCTCGTGCTGGGCAACCGGGCTTTTGAGCCGCCGCAGCTTGGGGCGGTTAGCCGCGTGCCCGGGCTCTAAGTCGAATACGGCGTCGCTTTCGGTTGCGGCCCGCGACTGCTCGACGAACTCATCGGTGGTCTGCCGCAGGGCCGCTACTTCTTCGGGGGCCAACACGCCCTCGACGCCGAGGTAGCCTTTCTCGTGGTAGCTGGCGATTTGTTCTGGGGTCAGCATGGCCATTTCTCCGTCGTTTTAGCCTGAGTACTGTGCGCTGTTGATCGTAAGCGAGCCATAATATAGGGTTCGGCGCGGGCGATCGGAAGTATTGACCAGCGGGCCGTGGGGCCATGCCTTGGTAAAGACGATGAACTTTCGTCTGAAACCGGCGGCCCGCCTTTTTTGTGCTGTAACCAAAAAATAATGTGAGTTCCGGCGCGGGGAACCGCTAATGGCTGGCCGTTAGAAAACGTGCGAGCCTCGGCCATTTCTTGCATTCACACCGGCGATTGCGGAAATTATGCTGTTGATTGTTAGGAGAATCGAGGCTCACTTTGCCAAACGCGCTGCACAGAACGCTCAGTTTTTTCGGCCTGCTGTTTTTGCTCTGGCTCCTTTTGTCGGGCATTTACACGGGTATGCTTTTGGGCTTGGGCGTGCTGTCGTGCCTAGTGGTCGTCGCTGTTTGCCGCCGCATGAAGATCGTCGATCCCGAAGGGCATCCCATCCACCTAATCCCCGGCTTACTGCGCTATGTGCCTTGGTTTTTGTGGGCCATAGTCAAATCCAACATCGACGTGGTGCGGCGGATCGTGCATCCTCGGCTGCCGCTGTCGCCCCGCTTAATCCGGGTCAAGGCAAGTCAGAAGACGCACTTGGGACAAGTCATTTACGCGAACTCCATCACGCTGACGCCGGGCACGGTCTCGGTTGAGACCGACGAAGGCTCCATTGAGGTCCACGCCCTGACCCGCGAAGCGGCCGAGGCCGTGCGCTCAGGGGCCTTGGACGCCCGCGTAACCGACTTGGAGGGAAAGGTCTAGTGTTTGTCGCTGCGATGATAGGGGTGCTGGCCACCATGCTGCTGGCCTTGGTCCGCGCCCTGAAGGGACCCACCGTGTACGACCGCGTACTCGCCGTCAATATGTTTGGCACCAAGACCGTATTGCTGTTGTCGGTCATTGGCTTTTTGACTGGCCGGCCCGACTTTCTCGACTTGGCGCTGGTCTATGCGCTAATCAATTTCATCGGCACCATCGCCATCCTCAAATACGTTTCGACCGTTGGCGAGGAGGAGGCCCAAGCCTGATGGAAGCTCTGCTCTACTACGCTAGCTGGATCTGTCTGCTGTTGGGGGCTGGCTTTTGCTTTGTCGGCGGCGTGGGGCTTCTGCGGTTGCCCGACTTTTACAGCCGCATACACGGCGGCGGCGTTACCGATACGTTGGGTGCTGGCTTGGTCCTCTTGGGGCTTATGCTTCAGAGCGGTCTGTCGCTGGCGACCGTCAAGCTGGCCATGATCGGATTGTTCTTGCTGCTGACTAGTTCGGTTGCCAGTCACGCCATTGCCCGCGCGGCGCGGCACAGTGGACTTGCGCCCCAAGGCACGGGGGAGGAATCGTGACGGAGCTAATTGACATCGATGTCGTGTTGATGACGTTTCTCGCCATCATCGCCGCGGCCATTATTCAGGTGCGGGCCTTGTTTGCCGCCGTGGTTCTCACTGGTATCTTCAGCCTGCTTTCGGCGTGTATTTTTACCTCGCTCGACGCCGTTGATGTGGCTTTCACCGAAGCGGCGGTAGGCGCTGGCTTGGCGACGGTCCTCTTCTTGGCCGCGCTTGCCTTGACCGGTCCAAAAAAAAAGACCCAAAACCAACACTCTTGGAGCGGCCTCGGCGTCTGCTTCCTGACCGGCGGTACGCTCGTCTATGGCACGCTGGATATGCCGCGCTTGGGCGACCCCAACGCTCCGATCCACCAACACGTGGCCCCGCGCTACATCGCCGAGTCGCCCGAGGAAATCGGCATTCCCAACATGGTCACCTCGGTGTTGGCTAGCTACCGAGGATACGATACCTTGGGCGAGGTGACGGTGGTTTTTACCGCTGGGATAGCGGTGCTCTTGCTCTTGTCCGGCGGTCGTCCCGCGCCGGAAGCCGACGACAGCGAGTCCATGCAGCACGCGAGGATTCTCCGCGTCGTCTCCAAGCTCTTCATCCCGCTGATTTTGCTCTTTGGGCTGTACGTGCAGTTCCACGGCGATTTTGGGCCCGGTGGTGGTTTTCAGGCGGGGGTGATTTTTGCCTCGGCCTTCATCCTCTACGCCCTGATCTACGGGGTCGAGGCGATGCGCCGGGTGGCTCCACCGGGCGGCGTCCAAGTCTTTTTCGCCTTGGGGCTTCTCCTCTACATCGGCACGGGCTTGGCCTGTCTGTTGGCTGGGGGCAATTTCCTCGAATACAAGGTGCTGGCCAGCGAGCCCACCCGCGGCGAGCACTACGGCATTTTGCTGATTGAGCTAGGGGTTGGCGTTACCGTGGCCGCGGTCGTAATCAGCATCTTCTGCCACTTTGCCAGCCGAGAGCGGCCATGAGTTCGTTCTTGGGCCTGTACAGCTACTGGATCGTCATTTTCCTGATGATGGCCGGCTTCTACAACGTCATTGCCCGCGGCAATCTGATCCGCAAGCTGGTCGGCCTCAATATCTTCCAGACTTCGGTTTTTTTGCTCTACATCAGCCTGAGCAAAGTCGAGGGCGGCACCGCCCCCATTCTCGTCGAAGGCGCGACCGCGTACTCCAACCCCCTGCCCCACGTCCTCATCCTCACCGCCATTGTCGTCGGCATTGCTACCACCGCGGTGGGATTGGCGCTAGTGGTGCGCATTCGCGCGGCCTACGGGACCATCGAAGAAGACGAAATCCAACGCCGGGAAGAGGGTTCGTGATCGCCGGCCATTTACCCGCCTTGCAGATCGTCTTGCCGCTGGTCGCTGCGCCGCTCTGCCTATTGCTGCGTCCGCGGCAGTTGCTATGGCCGTTTGTCGTGGCCGTCGGCTGGGGTACGCTGGGGCTGGCCGCGCTGCTGTTGCAGCAAGTCCTCTCGGCCGGCCCCATCTCCTATGCTATGGGCGGCTGGAGCGCACCGTGGGGCATTGAGTTTCGGGTCGATGCCCTCAATGCGTATTTGATCCTCCTAGTGGCGCTAATCGGCGCCGTGGTCCTGAGCTACGCACCGGCGAGTACTACACGCGAAATCGAAGCCGAGCGCCGCCCGTATTTCTGCGCGATCTTTCTGCTTTGTCTCGCTGGCCTGCTGGGCATTGCCATTACCGGCGACGCCTTTAATGTCTTCGTGTTTATGGAGATCTCGTCGCTTTCGGCGTATGGGTTGATTAGTCTTGGCCGGGACCGCCGCGCCCTTATGGCGACGTATAACTACCTGATCTTGGGCACGATCGGCGCGACCTTTATCCTGATCGGCATCGGCCTGATGTACGCGATGACGGGTACGCTCAACATGGCTGATCTCGCCGGGCGCATCAAAGCCGTTGCCGACACCCGCACCATCCACGTGGCCTTTGCCTTTATAAGCGTTGGCTTTACGCTCAAGATGGCGCTTTTTCCGCTGCACATCTGGTTGCCCAACGCGTACACGTACGCGCCTTCGGCTGTTACGGCCTTCATTTCGGCCACGGCGACCAAAGTTGCAGCCTACGCCTTTTTGCGCTTTGTCTTCACGATTTTTGGCGTGGACTTTGCCTTGGGGACTATGCACCTCGATGTCCTGCTGTTACCGCTGGTGCTCTTGGGCATTTTCATCGCCTCGGCCGTGGCCATCTACCAGACCAATCTCAAGCGGCTGTTGGCCTATTCGAGCGTGGCGCAGATCGGCTATGTGATGCTCGGCATTAGCTTGGGATCGGCTACTGGGCTGACAGCCGGTATCGTCCACCTGTTCAATCACGCGCTGATGAAGGCGGCCCTGTTTTTGGCCGCTGGCAGCATCTTCTTCCGCATCCACTCCCTGCAACTGGCCGACCTCAGTGGGTTGGGCCAGCGCCTGCCGCTGACTTCGTGCGCCTTTGTCCTCGCTGGCTTGGGGCTGGTTGGCGTGCCGTTTACCGTGGGCTTTGTCAGCAAGTGGTACTTGATCTTGGGCGCGCTGGAGCACGGGTGGTGGCCGGTGGCCGCGCTGGTGGTGCTCAGCTCGCTGCTGGCACTGGTCTATATTGGGCGCTTTGTCGAGATCGCCTATTTCCGGCCAGTGCCCGAAGGGGCCGAGCCGGTGGCCGAAGCCCCGCTCTCGATGCAGATCCCGGCCTGGCTGCTCATCGCGCTTACCCTCGGTTTTGGGGTGCAGACCTCGTTGACGGCCGGGGTCGCCCGCCAGGCCGCACACTGGCTCTTGGGCGCTACGCCATGAGTGCTTCGACGGCCATTGTCGCGGCTGTGCTCCTGCCTTTGGGCGTTGTGCCGTTGATCGCCCTGTTGGGCTGTCGCCCCAATCTGCGCGAAGCCGCGACCCTGCTCGCCGCGCTAGGCACTTTTGCCGTGGTCTGCACCTTAGTGCCCCAAGTCGCGGCCGGGGACCGGCCCATGGTGCATCTGGTAGAGGTTTTCCCGGGCCTGCCCCTAGTCTTTGCCGTCGAGCCGCTGGGCGCGCTCTTTGCGCTGATCGCCGCTGGGCTGTGGACGGCGACCTCGGTGTATTCCATCGGCTACATGCGGAGGCACCGCGAGCAAAACCAGACCCGCTTCTTCGCCTTTTTTGCCTTGGCGATCGCCAGTGCCTTGGGCGTGGCCTTCGCCGGCAACATGTTGACGCTGTTTTTTTGCTATGAGGCACTGACGCTTTCGACCTATCCGCTGGTCACCCACCACCGCAATTCGGATGCCCAAGCCGGGGGCCGCGTCTATATGGGCGTGCTGCTTTCGACGTCGATCTGCTTCCTGCTGCTGGCGATGGTCGCCACCTATCATCTCACCGGCACCCTCGACTTCGTCCCGGGGGGGATCCTCGCTGGCAAGGCCCCGACATGGGGCCTCGGCGTCCTGCTTTTTCTCTACGCCTTTGGCACGGGTAAGGCCGCGCTGATGCCCTTTCACCGCTGGCTTCCCGCCGCCATGGTCGCGCCGGCACCGGTCAGCGCCCTCCTGCACGCAGTCGCCGTGGTCAAGGCTGGCGTCTTCACCATCCTCAAGGTCGTTGTCTATATCTTCGGCATGGACCTGCTCGCCGACACGGGCTTGGGCACTTATTTGGCCTACGCGGCCTGCGCGACGATTCTCATTGGATCGCTGGTGGCGATGACCAAGGACAACCTCAAGGCGCGCTTGGCGTACTCCACGGTCAGTCAACTGGCCTACATCGTGCTCGGCGCGGCGCTAGCCAATAGTTGGGGCATTCTCGGCGGCAGCTTGCACATTGCCATGCACGCCTTCGGCAAGATCACGCTCTTCTTTTGCGCCGGAGCCATCGCGGTTGCTCTGCACAAAACCGAGATCAGCGAGATGAAGGGTATTGGTCGGCAAATGCCGTGGACGATGGGGGCTTTTCTCGTTGGCTCGCTGAGCATCATCGGCTTGCCGCCGCTGGGCGGTGCTTGGAGCAAGTGGTACCTCATTCTCGCCGGACTGGAGGCCGAGCAGTACGCGGCCATTGGCGTACTCGTGCTAAGCTCGCTGCTCAACATGGCGTATCTGTTGCCGGTGGCCGTCAACGCTTTCTTCTATGCCGCGCCCGATGAAGAAAGCGGCCTACAGGAAGCCCCATTGGCCTGCGTCTTGCCGCTGGTTTGCACGGCACTGGGCGGGCTGCTGCTCTTCCTCTATCCCGACCCGCTCCTCGCCCTCTGCCGTCAGATCGGAGGATAAGGTTGTGAACGCAGAGAAAAAACACCTATTCGACCCGCCGAGGAACGTCCGCCGTTTGATCTGGATCTTCTTTGCGCTCTGCGCCTTGCTTTTGGGCGCGGACCTGCTCTTCCATCGGCATTTGAACTTTGCCGAAGGCGTATTCCCGATTGAGGGCTGGTTTGGCTTTTACGCGATATACGGGTTTGTCGCGTGTGTGCTTTTGGTTTTGGCGGCCACTCAAATGCGCAAGGTGCTGATGCGCCGCGAGGATTACTATGATTAGTCTGCATCCGGCCGCCTTCCTGCTGTTCGGCGGGCTTTTGTTGCCGGTCTTGCCGCTGGCCGTGCGGCGGGTGGCGTTGCTCCTGTTGCCGCTGGCCGGATTCTACAATCTCCTCGGCTATCAAGCAGGCTACAGTCAGGTCGGCTCCCTCGCTGGATGCGAATTGCACTGGGTGCGCGTCGATAAACTCAGCCTGCTCTTTGGCTATCTTTTTCACTTGGCCGCCTTCCTCGCGGCACTCTTTTCGCTGCACCTGCGCGACCGCTTGCAATCGGCGACCGGCTTGCTGTACGCGGGCGCGGCTGTGGGCGCGGTCTTTGCCGGCGATCTCATGGTGCTCTTCATCTTCTGGGAGCTGTTGGCGATCAGCTCGGTTTTTCAGATCTGGGCCAACCAAAGCGCCAGGGCCATTGCCGCGGGTACGCGCTACCTGCTGATCCAGGTCAGTTCTGGCTTGCTGCTGTTGGTCGGCACGGCGTGGCACTACCAGCAGACCGGTTCGCTGGCACTGGGTCATCTGGGCATTGATAGCTGGGCGACGCGGCTGATTTTCCTCGGCGTTGGCATTAAATGCGCCTTTCCATTGTTGCACTCGTGGCTGGTGGATGCCTACCCGGAATCCACGCCCACGGGCGCGGTCTTTTTGAGTTGCTTTAGCACCAAGACCGCGGTCTATGTGTTGGCGCGCAGTTTTGCCGGCACCGAATTTCTGCTCTACATCGGCGCGGCCATGGCGATGTTCCCCATCTTCTATGCGGTGATTGAAAACGATCTGCGCCGCGTGTTGAGCTACAGTATCATCAACCAGCTCGGCTTTATGGTCATTGGCGTCGGCTTGGGGCCGGGCATGGGCGTCAACGGCGCAGTGGCCCACGCCTTTGTCCATGTCCTCTACAAGGCACTCCTGTTCATGTCGATGGGGGCGGTGATCTATCGGACTGGCCGGATTAAAGGATCGGATCTCGGGGGGCTGTACAAATCCATGCCGTTGACCTGCGGCTTCTGCATGGTCGGAGCCGCGTCGATTTCGGCCTTCCCGCTCTTTAGCGGCTTTATCAGCAAGTCCATGATCACGCAGGCCGCGGCCAAAGAGGGACACCTCGTGGTGTGGTTGCTGTTGCTGTTTGCCTCGATAGGCGTGTACGCCGGCATTAAGGTTCCCTTCTTTGCCTTCTTCGCCCACGACGCCGGGATCCGCTGCCGCGAAGCCCCGCGCAACATGCTCTGGGCGATGGGGATTGGGGCGGTGCTGTGTATTGGCGTTGGCTCGTTCCCGCACTATCTGTACCGGCTCCTGCCCTACCCGATTGCCTATGATCCGTACAATGCGACCCACATCGTTTTGCAACTCCAGCTTTTGTTCTTTTCGGCGCTGGCCTTTGTCGCGCTCAAGCTGACGGGCAACTACCCGCCGGAGCTGCGCTCGGCCAATATCGACGTGGACTGGACCTATCGCAAGCTGCTGATAGGGGCGGCGCGGTGGTGCGTCCGGGTGGGTGCGCCGCTGTGGGCAGGAGGGGTCGATTGGGGCCAGCGACAGGTCTTCGCTCTGCTGGCAAAGGTGCGCCAATATCACGGCCCGGCGGGCGTCTTTGCGCGGGCGTGGCCCATCAGTAGCAGCGTGTTGTTGGTGACGATTTTTTTGGCGATGTACTTGTTTGTGTACTTGGGATGGGGCACCTAATCAGAGCTGCAAGACCGTGCGAATGAACGCGGCAATGGCTGCTGGCGCCGGGCCGATGTCCACGCTCAGGGCGTCGTGTGGCTCTTCGAGGGTTGCAAACTGGCTGTCGAGCAGGCTGGCCGGCATGTAGCGGTGTTGCCGCGTTTTGAGCCGCCGGGCGATGAGTGCCTTTGGGCCTTTAAGATGGACGATCTGCACGCCGGGCCGTCCGCCGACCAAGAGGTCGCGGTAGCTCTGTTTGAGCGCAGAGCAGCCGAGTATCGCGCCTTGCTCGGCCCGGAGCCAGTGCTCGATGGCTTCAGAAAGGACTTCTAGCCATGGCCAGCGATCCGCGTCGGTAAGCGGGGTGCCGCTGGCCATTTTGCACACGTTGGCTTCCGGGTGGAAGTCGTCGGCGTCGTAATAAGCCCATCCGAGCTGTTGGGCGAGCTGTTCGCCTACCGTCGTTTTGCCGCTGCCCGTTACGCCCATTAGTACGATGACCATGCGCTTCATCTCCCGCGTTGCGCGCTGTGGGTCTGAACATATAAGAGCGCACCCGTTGCAACAAGGTCAGTTGTTTACTAACGCGGCGAGCGAACTGCTGGGCAATTCCAAGACTACACAGGCCCCGTGGACGCAGTCTTCGACGAATAGGCGGCCGTGGTGGTCGCGGGCAATGCCCATGCAGACGCTCAAGCCCAATCCGCTGTGCTGGCTCGACGCCTTGGTCGTGAAGAAAGGGGCAAAAACGTCGGCCCGGATTTCTGCGGGAATGCCCGGTCCATTGTCTTCGACCTTCAACGCGATGCAGCCTTGGCGGGTCGATAGCCGCAGCGCGATCCGCCCGGCATCGCGCACCTGCTTGATGGCATCGCGGCTATTTTGGATGAGATTGAGGACGACCTGTTGGAGTTGGCCGGCATGGGCTTTGATATAGGGCAGGTTTGGGGCTAGGGCCTCGACGATTTCGATCTGGTCTTGCAAGAGCGTCTGGCGCGTCAGCCGGACGGTCTCCTGCACGAGGCGGGTGAAGTTGATCCATTCCTTTTGCGTCTTCTGCTGGCGCGCGTACTCTAACAGCCGCTTGCTGGTGCTGTGCGCTTGGAGGCCGGCCTCGTACACAACTTGTACGCCATGGCTGACGACGGGTGCTAAGTCGCCTTCGCGCAGCAGGCTGGTCTCGCCGATGATCGCCTCTAAGTGTTGGTTGATTTCGCCGGCGAACTCGGTTGTCAGTTGCCCCATCCCCTGCAATTTCTGTGCTTGGCGCAACTGGGCTTCTTTGGCCTGCAATTGCAACAGGTCTTCTTGTCGGCAGTATAGTCCGCTGAGGACTTCGCCCAAGCCCTTGAACAAGCCGATGTCTGCGTTGCGGCAGGTGATGGCTTCTTTGCGATAAACGGCTAGGACGCCTTGATCAAAGGTCGTTTCGAGGATGGCTTTGACACGGCAGCGCATCTGTTGGGCCAACCAGGCGCATTCGCCGTGGCGGCTCGGTGCTCGATAGCAGGTCGCGGCTGATTTCCACGCTCCCAGCACCCACTGCTGTCCTTTGGTTAGCGGCGACCAATGCCCGTCGGCTGTCAAGGGATGGACGCGCGTCTTGTGTTCGCCGTTGTCGGTGTGTACTCGGTACAACCGGCAACCGTCGTAAGCGACCCCGGCGTGGTCCAAGGTCTGACAGACCTGGGCTAGAATCATGAATTCGCCCGCTGGTTCTTTGTGCCGCCAAACCGCGAGCCGCAAGTCGCGCAACAGGTCCTCGTTAGCATTTCCGCCGCTGTGTTTGCTCATGGTCAGTCCTCTTTTTCCGCTTACAGACGGCAACAAAAATTCGGGCCATGATCTCGTGCCCGGCAGACTCATCGGCAAGTCAACAGGGCTAAAATGGGTAGGCTGTATTATTTGTTAGAAATGCGAATAGACTAGGCGCAAAGGCAGAGCAGGAGCTATGGGGTGGCTCGTGTTTTGATGGAAAGCAATCGTTTGCAAAACAAGGCTACTACCATAGGTTTAATTTATCAAAAAGTCAATGTTAAACGACGATGTTTGCCCAAAGGGACGACAAAACTGGCGGCGATTGCTGCCAAAGCGATTGTTTTATGGCCAGCGTGTGTTGGCGGCGCGAAAACGCCTTTGCGATATTGACAAAGTGATGCGTTCTGTGTGTGTTTGAGGCACTGTACAGCAAGCCCAAAAAAGGAAGAAGGCCGCATGGAAATACATGGCACACCGAGCCCAGATCGCGTCATCCTCGTCGGCGTCTCCCTGCCCGAGATGCCGGTTTGGGAGGCCGAGCACTCCCTCGACGAACTCGGTCGCTTAGCCGCTACGGCCGGCTTCGTTGAAGCCGCGCGTCAGCTTCAAGGGCGCGACCGCATTGATCCGGCCCATTACGTCGGCAAGGGCAAGGCCGCTGCCCTCAAGCAGCTTGCGGCCGAGTGCAAAGCCGACGCGATCGTCTTTGACAACGACCTCGCGCCCGCTCAGATGCGCAACTTGGAGCGCGTCACCAACCGCCGCATCATCGACCGCAGCGCGGTGATCTTGGACATTTTCGCCCGCCACGCGCGCACCCACACGGCGCGGCTCCAAGTCGAGTTGGCCCAGCTCAACTACCTCCTGCCGCGCCTGACTAACTACTGGACCCACCTGTCGCGCCAAGCTGGCAGCGGGGCCGTTCGCGGGAGGGGGGCAACCGGCGTGGCGACCGGCGCTCGAGGCCCAGGCGAAAAACAATTGGATATTGACCGCCACCTGATTCGCCGTCAGATCAATCTCCTAAAGGCCAAGCTCGACAAGATCGGCGTGCAGATGGCGACCAACCGCAGAAATCGCGCCGATGCTTTTAAGGTAGCGCTCGTGGGCTATACCAACGCCGGCAAGTCCACCCTGATGCGGATGCTCTCCGGCGCGGACGTGCTAGTTGAGGACCAGCTTTTTGCCACCTTGGACTCGACCACCCGCGCCGTTGATCTCGACCGCAACCACAAGATCCTGCTCACCGATACGGTCGGTTTTATCAACCGCCTACCCCACCACCTGTTTGCCTCTTTCCGCGCTACGCTCGAAGAGGCCGTGGAGGCCGACTTGCTACTCCACGTGATCGACTTGAGCTTTCCGTACTACGAGTCGCAGGTCGCCACGGTCGAGCGCGTCCTCCGCGACCTCGGGCTGGCCGACAGCCCCACTCTGAGGGTGTACAACAAAATCGATCAGGTCGCCCCCGGCGAAGAGGAGCGGGTCGTGGCCGCATACGCAGGCCGCGAAGACGCCATCGCCATCTCAGCTAGCCAAGCCATCAACCTCGACGCGCTGCGCGACAAAATACGCGCGTATCGCGTCGCCGATGACATCACTTTGGAGTTGCAAGTTCCCCAAGCCGAGGGCCGACTCTTGGCCCATTTACATCAGCAGGGTCAGGTCCTCGCGGAGACGTATCAGGGCAACGACGTGTGCTTGTGCGTGCGTTTGGAAAAGACGTGGGCCAAGCGCTGGCGACTGGAGCGTTTTGTCCCAGCCTAAGTGGGTTGAAGGCCGTTGTACCGCCGGATGCAGGAACCACCGCTCGCTCTCGCCGTAACGACCGCTTCGCGCCCCGGCCCTCGGGAGCTTGCGAAGGCGCGTTGCCTGGCCGGCAAAACGGGCTACCGCTATGTGCCGCGCGCCCACCGCTCGCTCGCTGAAATGGCGGTGGACGAGGCCCTCGCCGGCCTGATTGTCGTCGAGCGCGGCCAGCTCGCCCTTTGGGTCGCCGGACGGAGCCTCCGCTACCATCCCAACATGGCCAAATTGCGGGTCCTCGCCTTGGAACAAGGCAAGCCCGACATTTTGATTGACGCCTTGCAACTCAAACTAGGCGACCGCGTTCTCGATTGTACCTGCGGTTTGGCGGCGGACGCCATCGTGGCCGCTTACAAGGTCGGCGCGTCGGGTCGCGTCCGCACCCTCGAAGCCTCGCCGCTGTTGGCGCTGCTGGTCGCCCGTGGCCTGGCTTGCTACGTGCTTGACGATCCGCCGGTCCTCGCCCCGGCCATGCGCCGCGTCGAAGTCCTAAACGCCGATTATGCCGACTATCTGCGCCGCGAAGCCGACGACGCTTGGGATGTGGTTTACTTTGACCCCATGTTTAGCGAAACTATGGCCGACGCTCCGGGCTTAGATTTGGTCCGCTACTTGGCTCGGGGGGGTAGCCCCGCTCCGGCGGATGTGGGCGAGGCCCGCCGCGTTGCTCGCCGCCGCGTGGTGATGAAGGACCGCCGGCCCGGCCACGCCCTGGCGCGCCTCGGTTTCGCCAAGGTCGAGGAAACTCGCCGCGTGTGCTACGGTGTGCTGCCCGCTTGACCTGCTTACCGAAAGGAAAGATCGCGGTGCTATCCTGTTGTGCTTGGGCCTTGACTGGCCCGGAAGAAGACGCCCTCGCCGCTATCGCCGCTATCGGCTTTCGCTCCATTGACGTGCAGGCGAAGACCTTTGTCAGCCCGGCGTCGCGCACGTGCCTTGGCGACCTCGGCCTGTCGGTCTCCTGCCTCGCGCTGTGCTTTAACATGGAAGAGGGCGCGGCCCTCGACGGCGCGCCCGCCGCTCGACAAGCCGCTCTCGACCACTGCCGCGCGGCGCTGGACCACGCCGCCGCCCTTGGTGCTAGCACGGCGTATGTAGTTCCAGGGACCGACCCCGCCGCGCTACCTCAGTTTGGGGACGCCTTGGGGCAAGTGGCGGACTTTGCGGCCGCGCGGGCGATTCGCGTCGGGGTTGAGCACTTCCCTGGCAAGGCGCTGCCAACGGCGGCCGGGACCTTGGAGTACCTGTCCCGTCTAAACCACCCCAACCTCTACTTGCTCCTCGACACCGGCCACCTACAGATGTCCAAGGAAGAACCGGCCGCGGTCGTCGCGGCTGCCGGAGATCGGCTTGGGTACGTGCATCTGGATGACAACGACGGGGAGGCCGATTTGCACTGGCCCCTGCTAGCGGGTGTGTTGACCGAGGAGGGGCTCGCCGCGACGTTTGCCGCCCTCGCCCTGAGCCCGTACGCCGGCCCGGCGAGCATTGAGCTTAGCCCCCAACTTCCCGACCCCGTAGCCGCGCTGGCCCAAAGCCGCGCTTGTGCGCTGCAATGCCGTTAAAAGAGAATAGGGCCTATGTACATTTTGCTTTTAGCCACCGTATCCTTCCTCGCCTGCGCCGGCGACGAGGGCACCCTCAAAAAGGTGCCGCGCCACCGGACCCTCATCATGGACTGCGCCGAGCCTAATACGTGCTCCGGCCAGATCCAGGATTACAACTCCTTCAATCCCTTCATCCCGGGCAGCATCTCGCGCATAGGATATAACTTTCTCTACGAGCCGCTCTACTTCTTCAACGCCTACGAGGAAGATTCCGAGTTAATACCTTGGATCGCCGAGAGCCATCACTTCAACGAGCATTTCACCGAACTCGTGGTTAAAATTCGGCCGGGCGTCGAGTGGAGCGATGGGCATCCTTGGTCGGCGCACGACTTGGTCTTCACCATCAAGATGCTGGTGGAGCACGCCCCACAGCTCGTGTACTCGACGGATATGGCGACTTGGGTCGAAGAGGTGGTCGCCCTCGACAGTCTGACGGCGCGCGTCGCGCTCAAGGCCCCTAACCCGCGCTTCCTCTTCAGCTATTTCGTCCACAGCGGCGACCAAGGCGTCCCCATCGTGCCCAAGCACATCTGGGAGGACAAAGACCCGCTGACTTTTTCCAATTTCGATCTGCAAAAAGGCTGGCCGGTGCTGACCGGTCCCTATCGCATGGTGCGTTCGGAACCAGCCCAGCGGATCTGGGACCTGCGCGAGGGTTGGTGGGCTGAGCAACTTGGCTTTCAGGAGTTGCCCCAAGTCGAGCGGCTGATCTACCTGACCTACATGGAAGAACACAAGCGCGTGCAAAACCTGATCGCCAACAACATCGACACTTGCTTGGAGCTGCGTCCGGCCAACATGGTCTCTCTCTTGGAGCGCAATCGCAACATCACCACTTGGACGGGCCGCGAGCCGCCGTATAGCTACATTACTTGGTGGCCCATTTCGCTGGGGTTTAATGGGCTGGAGGCCCCTTGGTCCGACCCGGCGATGCGCCGGGCGGTCAACTACGCGATCGACCGCGAACAGCTCGTAGCCATTGGCTGGCAAAACTCAGGTGCGTTGACCTTGCTGCCCTTGCCCGATCTGCCGCAGATGAGTCGGTATTTTACGCTGGCCGAGGACTTGATCGCCAAACACCAAGTTGGCGTCTTTGACCTGGAAAAGAGCGCGGAGATACTCGCCCGCAAAGGCTACGTGCGCAACGGGGTTTTCTGGGAGAAAGACGGGCAGCCGTTGAGCATGGTCATCGACATTTTCTCCCACTTTCAGGACTTGACGCCGGTGCTCATCGCCCAGCTCAAAAAGGCCGGCATCAACGCCTCTTTTCGCATGACCTCGGACTTTTCCACGCGCCTGCGTCAGGGCACGGCCCGTGCGTACCTAATCGGCAACTTCAGCTCGATGCGCGATCCCTATTTTGTGCTGCGCCAGTACCACAGCCGCTTTGTCCAGCCCACCGGCCAACCAGCCGACATGCCTTGGCGCTGGCAAAACTCGGCCTACGACGCGCTGATCGACCAGATGGGCCAGACCCCGACCGACGCGCCGGAGATGGCCGAGCTTTACCGGCAAGCCATGGACCGCTGGCTGGCCGAGTTACCCTCCATTCCCCTCGTCCAATGGCCGCACCGCATCCCGCACAACGAGACCTATTGGACCAACTGGCCCAGCGCGAAAAATCCCTATATCAACAGTGCGTACTGGAGCCGCACTTGGCTGTTGGTGCTGCTGAACTTGCGGCCGCGGTTGTGAGGGGATACAACCGAATGCAGGGGCTTTTAAGGATGGGGAACCGGGCGCTTTGTGCGTGGCGACTTTGCCACGGCCCTGCTCTTTTTCTTGCTAAAAGGAGGTAATTTCATTGTTGGAACGAGATGCAGACGGCCGGTTAAAACGCATTGAATACCGCGGTAAATACCTTCGGGTAAGCCGCACTGGAGGGGTTGCTTTGCGTGTAGAAACAAAGGTAGCGGGGATCAACGTAACGGCCAATTCCAGTCGCGGTATGCGCGTATCAACGCGGATCGCGAACGGCACACAAGCCGCTCTACAAAACGGGCGTTTCGTCTTGCGGGGACGCTACGGCAAAGGACCGACCAAACTCAATCTGTCGAAGAGCGGCCTTTCGATCTCGACCAAGACGGCGGTTGGAACTTTCAACTGGTTCAAACCGCGGTATTCGAGTGCCAAGGTTGGAGGTATCCAGGTGCGCGGAAAGAATGCCGTCTATATTCATGTGGTCGTTGCTTTGGTGGAGCTGGCGGTAATCCTGTTTCAGGCCGCCTGTTGGTTGATCACCTGTCTATGGATTTTATTGCGGCGCAGTGCTGCCATAATCCCCAAAAGGCAGGTCCGTGCGGCGGAAGCGGCCTGGCTCGATGCGCTTAAAGACCGCGAGTCTAGGCTGCTTCGGGAATGTATGGAGTTCGTTTTCCTGCATCTGGCTCAAGGGGTGCCACTAACCACGGGCGCGACAGCTCCCAGTGGCGACGAGTCCACCCGGCTCGTCGCCGAGCTGCTTGTCCGGCACCGTCTCAAACCGCCACTCGACCTGGAAGTGTTCTTTGGCTGCTTGGCAGAGGTATACGCAGCCAAAGTGGGTGACGCTGCCTCGCTTGAGTTTTTCTTCAATCTCGATAAGGCCGCGGTCGAAACTGGTGGGCGCAATTTGCTTCAGGAGCGCCTATTAAGTGTCTATGTCGATGCCTGCGGTATTGAAGATGCAGATGCCTGATCGAGCGTGGATGCCACGCAGGTGTTGAGGAGCTAAAGCCGCCCCTCTTTCTGCAAAATATCGCTGGCAATCGCATACGTCGTCCCGTGCATGGCAATGACGACGAGGCCGATCCCGGCTGCGAGATAGCCGCCGAGGTACAAGTTCGGAATGTCAATGGACTCGTAGTTGTGGGCGTGGGTCCGGGCTTGATCGACTTGGAAGCGGTAGTTGTCGCGCATGGGCGTCAGGGTCAGTGGTGCAAAGCCCTGTAAGATCGAATAGTCGGCCGCGCCGCCGATTTCCTTAATCACGTGATCGACTTCCACCCCTTGGTTTCCTTCGGGCGTTTTCAGCCGGACCTGTCCGTTTTCGGCGATCTGCGTCACTTGCGTGTGATACGAGGTTTGGAGCCGCGGCGAACGGCTTTCGAGGATGGCGGCGAGGCGATGGTAATAGGGCAGCCCGTGGCGGCTGTCGTTGATGAGTTGCCAATGGACTGCTGGCCCTTGGCGCATGGCGTAGTACACCTGCTTGCCAGCGTCGTGCAATTCGGTCGCGGCCCAATCGCCCGAGCGCCCACCGCCGACGATGAGTACCCGCTCGCCCGGGAAGTCTGCGGGCTTGTCGTAGTGAGCCGTGACAAAAGGCCAATCCTCGCCCTCCACCCCGAGGGATCGCAACTGAGCGCGCTGGCCGGTTGCGAGGACCAAGTACTTACAGGTGTAGCGTTGCTCGACGCCCGTTTGCACGTGCCGACTGGTGAGTTGAAAGCCCTTTTCATGCGGCTCAATCCGCTCAATCTCTTCAAAGGTGCGAATGCGCTCGGCCACCCCAAAGCGCTCGGGTACGCGGTGATAGTACTCGATCAGATCGGTTTTGAGGATCAGGGCGTTGACGTCCAAGGAGTGCCCGATTTCTGCGGCGTGCTGCGCCAGCGGATAAAAGGCAAACTCCATCCACTGACCCGGCGACAAGGTCAGCAGGTTGTGCGGTGCTCGGTTCCACAATCCGCCGACCGGCTCGCGGCTGATAAGTAGCGCGTTGAGTGGTTCGCTGCGCTGAAAGTTCATGGCGACTTGGTCGAGCTCCTCAAAGAGCTGGCGCGGGTGGTGTAAGGTGCGGAACAGATCGACGGGCTTGATGCCGCTCTGCACGAGGTGCTGCATGTCCAGCCCTAACAGCGTGTGGTCGAACTGCTGCAAGTATCCAGCGAGCGGCGCGTAGCGCGTGGCAAACATGCGGCTGTTGCGAAAAAAAGGATGCCAGCCGCCCAAGACCACAGCCAATGGCAGGCCGGCTGGCCCACCGCCGACGATGATGACGGTGTGGTGTTCTGGGTTCATTCGCTCCATTTCTTGTGTGTTTCAATCCACACCCCCACGCGAGGGGCGACAAGGCTAATAAGATAACCGATATAGCAGTAATAAGTTTCAATCCACGCCCCCACGCGAGGGGCGACCAAAATCAGTAAAGCTCAAGTGTCGCGTTTTCGTGTTTCAATCCACGCCCCCACGCGAGGGGCGACTCGATGCGCGGGGCTGGCCCTATCGCATAGACCGTGTTTCAATCCACGCCCCCACGCGAGGGGCGACCTCGTCGTTGAGGGCTATGGTGCGCACCCCGGTGTTTCAATCCACGCCCCCACGCGAGGGGCGACGGTCCGGCCCGCTGGGGGTGCCCCCAAGTATCCGTTTCAATCCACGCCCCCACGCGAGGGGCGACCCGGGACCTCTTCACTGATCACAGCGCCTACTTGGTTTCAATCCACGCCCCCACGCGAGGGGCGACTTGATCTTGCGGAACGGCCCTTTGTCGAGGGCGTAGTTTCAATCCACGCCCCCACGCGAGGGGCGACATGAGGACGAGCGGCCCGTGCGTTGCTGGTGGAAGTTTCAATCCACGCCCCCACGCGAGGGGCGACCGGCTATACGCAATGTCTGGCGGGCGAGAGACGGCGTTTCAATCCACGCCCCCACGCGAGGGGCGACAGGCTCAGTCTGGGGAGGAAGACCGCCTATGGACGTTTCAATCCACGCCCCCACGCGAGGGGCGACCCAGGCCTGCGCTTTTTTGCGCTCGGCGTCGGTGTTTCAATCCACGCCCCCACGCGAGGGGCGACGGCCCACGCAGCCCGTCGTTTTTCGGGCAGAGCATGTTTCAATCCACGCCCCCACGCGAGGGGCGACGGCGCCCGCCCGAGGAGGAGCCGGCTCCGGTCGAGTTTCAATCCACGCCCCCACGCGAGGGGCGACTGCGTAGCATCGGAGACCTGAGCCAGCTTTTGGTTTCAATCCACGCCCCCACGCGAGGGGCGACGCATATCCAAGGCGGTACGGTACGACGCCCACAAGTTTCAATCCACGCCCCCACGCGAGGGGCGACAGGGTGGCCAAGGCCACATCCGAGTACTCGACTTGGTTTCAATCCACGCCCCCACGCGAGGGGCGACAGCTGGTCCCGCATGGCCCGCGGGAGGCGAAATGCGTTTCAATCCACGCCCCCACGCGAGGGGCGACTGATGTTGGACGTGCCGAGCGTCTCCCGTTTCTCGTTTCAATCCACGCCCCCACGCGAGGGGCGACCGGGCGCCTATCGCCCGCGCCCGACCGAGAGGACGAAGTTTCAATCCACGCCCCCACGCGAGGGGCGACATGGACCAGGGCGCTACGGTCCGGCGGCCGCTCAAGTTTCAATCCACGCCCCCACGCGAGGGGCGACGGGTGCTCACCCCGGTCGCGGGCGCCTTGCTCGAGTTTCAATCCACGCCCCCACGCGAGGGGCGACTGCCTTTGGCAGGAGTTGGAGCAGGGGACATTACCGTTTCAATCCACGCCCCCACGCGAGGGGCGACCTATATCCCACGCCGTGACCGGGGCTGGTTTTGGCGTTTCAATCCACGCCCCCACGCGAGGGGCGACTCGCGTCCATCGAGGTCGCGATGAGCACGCCCTCGTTTCAATCCACGCCCCCACGCGAGGGGCGACCTATACCGCCCTGCCTCGGCAGGCGGCCGTAGTGGTTTCAATCCACGCCCCCACGCGAGGGGCGACCCGGACGTGTCGCCGAAGACCCGCTTCATACGCAGCGTTTCAATCCACGCCCCCACGCGAGGGGCGACACGGCACCTACTACGATGTCGATTGGCGGTGGCAGTTTCAATCCACGCCCCCACGCGAGGGGCGACTGGGGCTTGGCGGCTTGGCGGCTTGGCGGCAAAAGTTTCAATCCACGCCCCCACGCGAGGGGCGACGTCGCTATCGGGCAACGCCCCGGGCTGGCAATACGTTTCAATCCACGCCCCCACGCGAGGGGCGACACCGAAAACATCCCCTACCTCACCCGTCTATGAGGTTTCAATCCACGCCCCCACGCGAGGGGCGACGCTTGGCGGGCTTGGCGGGCTTGGCGGCAAAAAAGTTTCAATCCACGCCCCCACGCGAGGGGCGACAAGGGCTGGCGGCGGCAGCGTGGGATTTTTCAAAGTTTCAATCCACGCCCCCACGCGAGGGGCGACGAGTTAGAGAGTGTTGGTTTTTGGCGCGGTCAGTTTCAATCCACGCCCCCACGCGAGGGGCGACTGAGTCCGTTCCCATCTTTAACACAGGCAAAACTGTTTCAATCCACGCCCCCACGCGAGGGGCGACATCGGACCGCCACGACGGGGGAATATCACGGTGGTTTCAATCCACGCCCCCACGCGAGGGGCGACCCGTTGAATACGCGCACTCGGTTGTCACCTCAACGTTTCAATCCACGCCCCCACGCGAGGGGCGACTGCTCTGAGCCGCCTGGATAGCCACGGCCGCGTGGTTTCAATCCACGCCCCCACGCGAGGGGCGACGCGGCGTCTCTATCCACGCCCGCCAGCTATATCAGTTTCAATCCACGCCCCCACGCGAGGGGCGACCAGCTATGGGGGCTAAGATCAGCCGGGATATGCAGTTTCAATCCACGCCCCCACGCGAGGGGCGACCTTGGTAGCGCGTTGGCGGCTTGGCGGCAAAAAAGTTTCAATCCACGCCCCCACGCGAGGGGCGACGAAAGGCCCGTATGGAACCTCCTGGACTGGCAAAGTTTCAATCCACGCCCCCACGCGAGGGGCGACTAAGCCGATGTTTCGGCAGTTTCACCGCCTTCAATGTTTCAATCCACGCCCCCACGCGAGGGGCGACCTCACCTAGCGGTCGTCGAGCACACGGTGCTCGACGTTTCAATCCACGCCCCCACGCGAGGGGCGACCACTAGGTCCTCCCAAGCGTCATTTTCGCTTGGGTTTCAATCCACGCCCCCACGCGAGGGGCGACGAGCACACCGTGCTCTTCGAGGTAGACAGTCGGGGTTTCAATCCACGCCCCCACGCGAGGGGCGACTATCGAGATGGAGATCATATTCGGTCGCGGTAAAGTTTCAATCCACGCCCCCACGCGAGGGGCGACGCGACTAGGTCGTCCCAAGCGTCATCCGCGCTCGGTTTCAATCCACGCCCCCACGCGAGGGGCGACACTGGTGAGGATCGCACGATGGGACCACTGGACAGTTTCAATCCACGCCCCCACGCGAGGGGCGACTGTCTCCCAGTTGATCGATGTGATTCGCGACCTGGTTTCAATCCACGCCCCCACGCGAGGGGCGACCCCGCGCCTATAAAATAGGAGTTGGTTATGGCCATGTTTCAATCCACGCCCCCACGCGAGGGGCGACCTTGGCGCTTGGTAGGGCTTGGTAGGCGGCAAAAGTTTCAATCCACGCCCCCACGCGAGGGGCGACGCTTGGTAGGGCTTGGGGCTTGGCTTGGCTTGGCGTTTCAATCCACGCCCCCACGCGAGGGGCGACTTAAAGCTCGGGGGTTCTTTAATTGATTTATTCAGTTTCAATCCACGCCCCCACGCGAGGGGCGACTGGATCACGCACTACCAGTGAGGTCGATGCTGTAGTTTCAATCCACGCCCCCACGCGAGGGGCGACAGGATTAACGGGTCCCTCGGTATCACTGTCCCGGTTTCAATCCACGCCCCCACGCGAGGGGCGACTTTCATAGCCATTCCTCATCGACGTTAGGTCGTGTTTCAATCCACGCCCCCACGCGAGGGGCGACCGACCAAATTTTCCCAAGCGTCATCCGCGGTTTCGTTTCAATCCACGCCCCCACGCGAGGGGCGACCCACCCACTATCGAGATGGAGATCATATTCGGAGGTTTCAATCCACGCCCCCACGCGAGGGGCGACCACTAGGTCCTCCCAAGCGTCATTTTCGCTTGGGTTTCAATCCACGCCCCCACGCGAGGGGCGACGAGCACACCGTGCTCTTCGAGGTAGACAGTCGGGGTTTCAATCCACGCCCCCACGCGAGGGGCGACTATCGAGATGGAGATCATATTCGGTCGCGGTAAAGTTTCAATCCACGCCCCCACGCGAGGGGCGACTTAAAGCTCGGGGGTTCTTTAATTGATTTATTCAGTTTCAATCCACGCCCCCACGCGAGGGGCGACTGGATCACGCACTACCAGTGAGGTCGATGCTGTAGTTTCAATCCACGCCCCCACGCGAGGGGCGACAGGATTAACGGGTCCCTCGGTATCACTGTCCCGGTTTCAATCCACGCCCCCACGCGAGGGGCGACTTTCATAGCCATTCCTCATCGACGTTAGGTCGTGTTTCAATCCACGCCCCCACGCGAGGGGCGACCGACCAAATTTTCCCAAGCGTCATCCGCGGTTTCGTTTCAATCCACGCCCCCACGCGAGGGGCGACCCACCCACTATCGAGATGGAGATCATATTCGGAGGTTTCAATCCACGCCCCCACGCGAGGGGCGACCACTAGGTCCTCCCAAGCGTCATTTTCGCTTGGGTTTCAATCCACGCCCCCACGCGAGGGGCGACGAGCACACCGTGCTCTTCGAGGTAGACAGTCGGGGTTTCAATCCACGCCCCCACGCGAGGGGCGACTATCGAGATGGAGATCATATTCGGTCGCGGTAAAGTTTCAATCCACGCCCCCACGCGAGGGGCGACGCGACTAGGTCGTCCCAAGCGTCATCCGCGCTCGGTTTCAATCCACGCCCCCACGCGAGGGGCGACGACCTATCTAATCGCAGGGGTCGAGGTGGACGTAGTTTCAATCCACGCCCCCACGCGAGGGGCGACTACGGCAGGACACCGCCAGGATCCGAGATACGCTGTTTCAATCCACGCCCCCACGCGAGGGGCGACGCTTTCATCGTATTATTCGAATGCACCGCGTTACGTTTCAATCCACGCCCCCACGCGAGGGGCGACTTGGCCGCTCGACTCTTGGATGTAGCACGACCAGTTTCAATCCACGCCCCCACGCGAGGGGCGACCCGCCGAGCGCCGCTCGTACTCGGCGGCCCGGCGGTTTCAATCCACGCCCCCACGCGAGGGGCGACCCTCATTTTGGGCCGTCGAGAATTTTTTGAAAAGTTTCAATCCACGCCCCCACGCGAGGGGCGACGGGTGTCAGTCATGTATTTGCTATCCGCAGTGTTGTTTCAATCCACGCCCCCACGCGAGGGGCGACTGACTACCATTGACAAGCCCGTTTCGAGCGGGCCGTTTCAATCCACGCCCCCACGCGAGGGGCGACAGCCACCGGCTGATCCAGCCGGTGGGGCGGTGGTAGTTTCAATCCACGCCCCCACGCGAGGGGCGACATGGAGCACGCTCAACGCAAAGCGTTAAGTATGGCGGTTTCAATCCACGCCCCCACGCGAGGGGCGACTCCGCCGAGCGCCGCTCGTACTCGGCGGCCCGGCGGTTTCAATCCACGCCCCCACGCGAGGGGCGACGGTTGTGGGCCGTAAGCTCCGACAAATGGAGTTGGTTTCAATCCACGCCCCCACGCGAGGGGCGACGTATATCTCAAGCAAAGAGGGCGCAGAGTCTACCGTTTCAATCCACGCCCCCACGCGAGGGGCGACACATTGACCTTTTCACCAACCATAACGCCTACTTGGTTTCAATCCACGCCCCCACGCGAGGGGCGACGGACCAAGGCGAGACGGTCACGCGACCGCTCAAGTTTCAATCCACGCCCCCACGCGAGGGGCGACGGGAAAGCTGGGATTGGGTCGATCCCAGCGAACGTTTCAATCCACGCCCCCACGCGAGGGGCGACACACGGGGCGCAAAAAAAAAATGAGAAATCGGCAGTTTCAATCCACGCCCCCACGCGAGGGGCGACTCTGGGGCCTCCACCACCAAGCTATCCAGATCAAGTTTCAATCCACGCCCCCACGCGAGGGGCGACCGTCGTGGGGCGATAACTGGATGACTCTTATAAAGGTTTCAATCCACGCCCCCACGCGAGGGGCGACGCCGCAGGAGGTTGATCATGACCCGATTGGATCTGGTTTCAATCCACGCCCCCACGCGAGGGGCGACCATGTCCAATGTCCAATTACCTCCGTGTCTCTGGTTTCAATCCACGCCCCCACGCGAGGGGCGACCGCCCGTGTGTGCCGGTGCGGGTTGATAGTCCCGAGTTTCAATCCACGCCCCCACGCGAGGGGCGACACACGGAGGTAATTGGACATGACCCGAATGACCCGTTTCAATCCACGCCCCCACGCGAGGGGCGACCGCCCCGTCGACACGGGGCGCAAAAAAAATAAAGTTTCAATCCACGCCCCCACGCGAGGGGCGACATTGGACATGATGGACATGATGGACATGATGACCCGTTTCAATCCACGCCCCCACGCGAGGGGCGACTGGCGGCACCGGCAGGTCGACAACCTTGCGAACGTTGTTTCAATCCACGCCCCCACGCGAGGGGCGACGCGTCGACCGGCTCGGGGTAAAACAGTGGGCAAAGTTTCAATCCACGCCCCCACGCGAGGGGCGACATCGTCGACCAATCCTCCAGATAGTCGCTCCAGTGTTTCAATCCACGCCCCCACGCGAGGGGCGACCGCCCGGCAGCGCCGGGCCTACATACTGGCTCTTCTGTTTCAATCCACGCCCCCACGCGAGGGGCGACTCGGCCCGGCTATTGGCATGGACCTGACACCAGTTTCAATCCACGCCCCCACGCGAGGGGCGACACCGATCATCCCCCGCCCGAATGGGCTAGCCCAAGTTTCAATCCACGCCCCCACGCGAGGGGCGACTATTTGTCGGCAGTATGCCCACCTCAACGATCGCGTTTCAATCCACGCCCCCACGCGAGGGGCGACCGGAGGCCGTCGCTTCCAGCAACACCGTATCGCCCGTTTCAATCCACGCCCCCACGCGAGGGGCGACTCGCGGGCGGCCTCGAGCGCGGCCACCCGTTCCGGTTTCAATCCACGCCCCCACGCGAGGGGCGACGTAATTATCGGGTCCATCGGAGGTCACACCTCGTGTTTCAATCCACGCCCCCACGCGAGGGGCGACAGGACGTGATGGTTCGTCGCGGAGGGATCATACTCGTTTCAATCCACGCCCCCACGCGAGGGGCGACCGGTCATGACCGGCCAGCTTGCCACGCGCCCAAGTTTCAATCCACGCCCCCACGCGAGGGGCGACCTCGCCTGATAGGTCTTATCCGGTACTAGATCCGTTTCAATCCACGCCCCCACGCGAGGGGCGACGGTGGCCGACAGGTCACTGGACCTCTGCCTCAAGTTTCAATCCACGCCCCCACGCGAGGGGCGACAAGGACCTGCTTGCGACACCGGCGGGGTGCCGATGTTTCAATCCACGCCCCCACGCGAGGGGCGACACGAGAGGGGGCAGGAGAGGATGCGCGGTTATTGTTTCAATCCACGCCCCCACGCGAGGGGCGACCTCAGCTCGAGTTAGCCACGCCTTGGCACCATTGTTTCAATCCACGCCCCCACGCGAGGGGCGACGTTGCCTCTCGGTCTCACCGCTATACGCTTGGTGTTTCAATCCACGCCCCCACGCGAGGGGCGACTTCGCGGGCGGCCTCGAGCGCGGCCACCCGTTCCGTTTCAATCCACGCCCCCACGCGAGGGGCGACCCACCAATTTCAAAGCCGTGGTCTGCAAGCTCTTGTTTCAATCCACGCCCCCACGCGAGGGGCGACCCAGCACGTCAGGTACGTCAGAGTTGTGTTTGATGTTTCAATCCACGCCCCCACGCGAGGGGCGACTCCATATTAGCCATCAAATTGAAGGATCGCACGGCAGTTTCAATCCACGCCCCCACGCGAGGGGCGACTGTTGCAAGCTAATACATTGTGTAACAACACTGAAGAGATAAGTTAGCGCGAACCCTAGTAGACTTTCCGAATTAGAAGAGTGATAAGTACCATTCGCGATCCATATTCCTTTGATTCTCAATGAGTTATACGATGTGCGGACCGCCTCTCGTTTACCTAATCGCTTGTGGTTCGCACCATCCTTCTCAGACAATCAGTGTTCCGTTCAAATCGACAGTCGCCTTGGCACCGACATGCTCTATGCGCCGCTCCCAATTCGCACCGAGAAAATAATACCTAAGACTATCGGTTTTTGGATCAATAATCGCTTCAAGTCGCGTCTTCAAAGCAGTCCATTGAGCCGAGTCCACCTCAATCTCAAATACTGAAAACTGCACTCTTTGTCCAAAGTCGCGACACATCTTAGCAACACGTCGTAACCGCTGTGTGCCGCCATCAGATGTCGTCGAGACATCATATGTAACGAGAACCATCATTTTGTTTTGTTTGTTTCAATTCACGCCCCATGCGAGGGGCGACTTATTTCCATAACCATGGCGGGTGAGCGTCTAAATCACCTCGAAGGTGCCGAGCTAGCAACTGTGCTTGGAGATATGGAACCAAACCGAGCGGTGCCTTTTCCCCAAGAAAAGGGTGAGTCCTCTCTACGCGCTTTCGTTCCTGCCAAGCAGTGAGAACTGTCTTGCGAGCGTCGTCGCTCATTGAAACACTACCGCCTTCTCGGGTCTGGAAGTCTTTTGCACTAACTTGCCGACGATTTACTAGCGATAATGCAAGCCGATCGGCCAAGACTGGTCGCAATTCTTCCATAAGATCTAGCGCAAGACTCGGCCGGCCGGGACGATCTCTGTGAAAGAGCCCCACGGCAGGATCTAAACCAACGCTCTCGGCGGCAGAGCTACAGTCGTGGACAAGAAGAGTGTAGAGAAATGAAAGCAGAGCATTTATAGGGTCACGTGGCGGTCGCCGATTACGACCGACAAATGCCATCTCTGGTTCGGGTACGCGGATCAGGCGACCAAAGACCGAAAAATAGATATGTGCAGCCTCGCCTTCAAAACCGCGTAATCTATCTATACTATCGTGGCCGTTGTTGATGCGTTGCACAATCTGCCGAAGGCGATTCGTCGCGGCGGACATATTTTTATGGCCAGGAGGTTCAAGCTGATCCCCATAATCGCGCTGTGCTCTTTGTAGGACACTTCGCTGATTGGCGATCTTGCCGACGAGAATACTGCGAATGATCTCTTCTGGCTCGTCGCTGGCTTTATATTGTGCGCGCCGCAGCAGTACGTTGCCGGAGACTGGTCCCGTGACTCGGGCTTGGAATCGGCCGAATCGGTCCAAGAGTACTAAGACGATACCACCAGCGGCACAGGCTTGGATCAAAGGTGGAGATATATAAATGCTACCGAAAACCACCACGGATCCCAACATGTGGAACGGAACCCGCGCTCGCTCCTCACCTTCTACTTCCGCGACCAAGTTCTCGCCATCTTTGGTCAGACGTGATCCGGGCGTAGTAACATAGAGTGTATTGAGCAATCGCCTCATGGGCATTATCCAGATTCTGCAAGGTGTGATGTTAGGGCCCGCGTTCGCCAAGCGAGAACCGAACGCTCCATCGCCTTGGGACGACACTGGTCGAGCAGCGAACACCCGCGGCACTTGGCTGCTTCGTACTCGGCTGAGGGTGTGCGGCCTTGAGCGAAGAGCGCGGCTACTTGTTCGACTGTTGTCTCGGTGAGGGTGCGGAGCTCGGCATCAAAAGACACTTCTTTCCGCCGTTTGGTTTGTCCGTAGTAACAAGCTCCCATCGGCACTGCTGTACCGGTCATTTCTTCAAGGCACAATGCCTGGGCGCAGAGTTGCACCTCGTCGGCGCGATGTACTTTGGCCTTGCCTCGTTTGAACTCGATCGGGAACGGGGTAATACTTGTCTGGCTTTCGTGGAACTCAACCATATCGGCGACCCCTGTAAGATTGAGCCGGATGCTGTAGATCGGGAGTGACATCATCTGAAGCACACCTGCCTTGCGCCGATGCCCTGCTTCGTCAATGGTTTGATGCAGCACTCGACCTTCAGCGGTAAACCGATTTTCCTCCCAAAGTCGTTCCAAGTGGATTAGAGCGCATTGTCTCATGCAGTACACCGCATGTTGCAATGCCGACACTGGTATCGGCTCCATTCCCTGCACAGGAGGTGGTTGCCCGAACTGCACTTCACTTGTCATCATCTACGCTTTGTTTGTTGTATTGGATGCCCGTCTAGGTGCTTAGATCAACGACCTCGATATTTGCTGGCATATCGCCTACGTCGAGTTCCACGCGATAGTCAGCAAAACTGCGAGCAGGAGGCAGGATGCCCTCGCTACCATTCGCTTCTGTGCGCTCCACACGTACCCGCTCAAAGAGCCTATGCGCGGGCGCGTTGCCCAAGGCACTAGCGTGCTTAAAGGCAATGAGCCGACGGGCAACCATTTCGCCACGAGCGGCCGAGTGGTCATGCTCGAACATTTGCGTCAAGGAATTCCAGAGGACCTCAAGGTCTTCCGGCGAAAAGCCGGTGCGTTCGGCGAGCTTGGCGGAGATGAAGCCATGCGCCCGATATAGCCCGTAGGGCACAATGTGTTTGCGACCCATGGTGCGGTGCTCGGTCCGCTCGTCGCTATCGTTATCGTTGCTAGCCTGCTCGCGTTCCGCCTTTTCCTTTTCGGTGGTAGCTGCCATGCGCGTGATAGACACTTCGAGCGGTACGATCGGATCGATGGAACGCGCAAAAGTCATCTGGACTGGCCCGCGTACTTGGCCACAGTTGATGCCGGTGCTCATTACCGCGCCGAAGGTACGCACGTCAAAGAAATTGTTGCACATGAAGCCACGCAGGTCGTCCATCTCCTCGTCGTTTTTTGGGCTTAGTTTCTTGCTGCTCTCGACCTTATCGTCATCGGGGCGCACAACTTGATACGCCTTCCGATGTTGCTCGTTGAGCAGGGCGCCTTCTTGGACGTAGATCGCATAGCCGGACTCGTCGCCTTTAGCCAGTTCAACGAAGTTGCGTATCTTGCGCTTGAGGCAGACGTCCGTAACCAAACCTTGGTTCGTTTCCGGGTCGAGGCGCGGGAGATTGCCTGCGTCCGGGTCGCCGTTGGGATTGCCGTTGGTAACGTCAAATAAATAGACGAAATCGTAGCGATGGTTAAGAGCGGTCATTATTCGTTCTCCTTTTCTTTTTTAGTATAGAAAGCGTTTTTCTGGTGATAGTAGCCGATGGCAAAGAGCGCTTGGGCATCCATGCTGAGCGTTGGCACGAATAGTTTATCAGGCGCGGCACCTCCGTAAATCTGGGTGATTGCGTTGTCGATATAGCGATGTGCTCCAGGCCTGTCTTTCCGCAGACGGGACAAGTGGTTCATGGCGTTGCGTTGCAGGATGGGAAATACAGAACGCGGCGTCGCCGAAGCCGCCCCGTAGTACTTATCGCATATCGTGGCGTTGACATTGCGACCGAGGGCCTGCTTTTGTGCGTACTCAAAACAGGCGAATAGCCGACCGAGCAAGTAGCCAGGATCGACATTTGTAGGATCAAGAGACACGAGGTCATCCTCCTTTGTTAAGTGGCCAGCCGTGCGCCACTTGCGGCAGAGCACGGCTTTGAGTAAGGCTACGCGCAGGCCCGTTATGGTCTTGTCCGACCGCAGACGCATGAGGATCGTGGATAACAATGTCTGCGGATAAGAGCGACCTGTCAGGATAGCGCGTAGCATCTCCCCAGCGAGTTGGGGGGGGATATGTTCGTATGGATTTTTTACCTTCGTCGTAGCGGTCTCACGCAGGCAAAGCCGGACGCTTGGTTGTTCTTGGCGTGGTGGTGGGTCAAGGCGCATATCCCGATAGTGATAGCTGATATGCTCGGCCAGCGTCGCAAAGTCGTCCTCTAGCCAAAAGCGAATCGAGATACGCGCTGCGTTGGGAGCCAAGCCAAGCACATAAAAGCGCACCCCTTGGGGCAACTCTGGGCGGATTTCCTCCATAGGGCGCCCCCTTGCCATTTTTTCAAGGATAGACTTGATGCGCTGATCGTTTATCGCGTCGTCTTCGTCGTTGGTGTCATTGAGGACGAAGGAAAATATGGCTTCGGATTGCGCCGCGGCTTCTGCATTCGAGCTATCGGCCCAGAATACAGTCGAAGCGTCTCCGAGTTGGACCTTGTTTTCGTTGGTACGGAGGAAATGGTTGAGCACGATTGTGTAGGCAGCGGCAGCATCTTCACTTACGGGCGCATTATCGCCCTGTTCATGCCCATAAGACTCAAAGGCGTCGAGATTGAAAGAGACGATGGACGCACCAGTAGACTGCGCACCACGTATTCCCTTGATCGAAGGATGCAGTCTGGCGATAGGGGAGCTCTTGCCGGTCACCAAACAAACGGCTTGCGATCTATGGGACTGATTCATTTGAGAGACCCATAGTTGGCGTGCAGCCTGCCGGTCGTGAATAAAGTCTGTATCTCCATCTAGCCGGAACACCACATTGGCCCCCTTCATTACGTCTGGCCAGCCGCGTATATCGAAGTACTCTGGCTTCCACCATTGCAAAAAACGATAACAAGCCACAAGACCTGCGTCGCTTTTGTGTTGTAGGGCGTCGAGGTGCCGGTCCCGAAAAGCCTCATGCTCTTTCGCAGCCCGCTCTGATGGCTTGTCGTCTTCTACTACGCCAAGCACATACGATGTTTTGTCCCAGAGAAAGTTTGGCACAATCTTGACTGTCCGCTTCTCTGATCTTGGTACCGAATGCCGGGGTGCGACAGGTTTATTCCCTGAATGGTCCCGTAGGTCCACAGGCTTTCCCACGGGCTGGCCTGTAGTGTCCAAGACAACGCAATAGTCAATCCGCTCATTGGAGTAGCCAATCGGCGGCACTTTATTCTCTTTTGCAAGCCGGTGATAGGCCCGCTCAAGAGAAGATAGAATGCTCATTGCAACACCTCCGGCGAATTGGAAGAAGGAATTTCGACAACGCCCTGTTTCATTCTGGCGCGAAAGAAAAGCGGTTGTCGCTCGTTTGCGTGGTCAATATCGTAGAGCATCCAGCCCAAGTCGCGGCTTTCGTCAATCGCTGGCGGCAGGTCGTCGTTCTCGATGAGTGTGTAGTCTGCGGCAAATTCTCGCGTTCCAAGACAGGGCTGGTGAAAGCACTGCCCGTTCCTGGCGCGGCGATTGAAGATGTCGAGGTGTTTGCCCACATTATCGCTTTCGCCCGCTTCGTCCGTCATGTCAAAGTGCGCTTCAATGACGTACTCTACGTCGGCTAATACAGTAGCGGCGCGTTGCTGGCGCTCTTCGTCAACCTTGGTATAGAGCTTCTCGATAGAACCCCTGTTTTTTGCTGTGCGGACGGACCCCATGGGAATTTTTTTGCCGACTTCGTTGCGCCGGATCGACTGGAACCGAATTGGCTTGAGGACGTGAATGCGGTCAATGCGCCAGACTATAGCTGGCTTCCAGTGAATGGCTTCCAAGATACCGCGTGCCGCTGAAGGCGTCATTACATCGTAAGACACGCGCTCGACCTTCATTTCTGGTCGCGTGAAACAGGCGTATTGGCCTCCCACGCGCAGACGTACTCCAAACATGGATGAACTCCTTGTCAGTGCTATACTTAATATATATAGAAAATTTATCCTGTCAATGAAGAAAATAAAGAAAACCTGTCGCCCCTCCTTTATTAGAGGCGACAGGCATGTGTGTGTACGTAATACATGTAGTTTCAATCCGCGCCCCATGCAAGAGCGACCCTACTACTATACATTTTATATTATCATCACCTCATTGTCGAGCGTATCCGCGTCCTCCCAAAGGAGACCGACATCTTCTCGATAGAGACTCTTAGTGAAGAGAACGGCGAACTGGTCTCCGAAGCGTCTCTGTGCCTCAAAACAAACGTGATTGTTTTTTAGAAGCTGTCCTAAAGAACGAGGATGAACTTGCACGATGTAAGGCTGGAGCCGCCGGGCCACGCTGCCGGGCCGTTCGGTGTAAGCGAGATAGCGCAAAGCCTTGTGCGCTTCCTCTTCTCGGGCGACGATCACCGGCAGCATACCGTTCCGAATCAGACGGAACTCCTCGCCAACCTCGCGGAAGGAGAAAGAAGTGCCAGTGCCGTCCTTGCGAATCTTGAACTTTTGCAAGAAATCATCGCCAAGTCTTGCGTCTGTGCGCCAGTACACCTCTTTGAAGTAGTCTTTTATAGCTTCTGTCGATAGTAGGTCGTCGTGGCGACCCATGATGCGTTCCATATCTCCGGCGAGTTGGCTCAACTCGGCCGGACTGGAATGTTCCGCTGGCTGGAACACAGTAACGATACTGTCTGCAACCTCTCGTTTTCCCTCTCTATTGCACCGTCCAGCAGCTTGGGCAATCGAATCGAGCCCGGCCTCGGCCCGCCAAACTCTTGGAAAGTCCAGATCGACGCCTGCCTCTACCAGCGAAGTGGCAACCAACCGACACGGCCTGCCTGTCTTTAGCCGCTGGCGTACACCCTCAAGGATGCGGCGGCGATGTGCTGCGTATTGCCGCGTACTCAGATGTACGACGCCTTCCATGTCTGCTTCGCAGGCTTGCCGGAAAAGGTCCAAGGCGTGTTTCCGGCTGTTGACAATAACCATACCTTGCTCCGTTTGGGCGAGGGTCTTGCATAGGTCGTCGTCGCCGAGCGTACCCTTATGGCCGATGGTGACGCGGGCAAGCTGCTGGTGCAAGCTGGGCGGGTCCGGTGCCAGTTCACGGACTCTTTCAAAGCCACCTTTGAACTCAGATGCCTTGAGTGCTGGCTGTGTTGCGGTGCAGAGCACGATAGATGAACCATAGTTACGACCTAGTTCATCAAGAGCAGCAACTGAAGGCCGTAGTACATGTAGGGGGATAGTCTGCGCTTCGTCTAAGACAATGACCGCACGAGCCAAATTGTGCAACTTGCGACACCGCGATGGGCGATGGGCGAATAGGCTTTCAAAGAGCTGGACGTTGGTAGTTGCGACGATAGGAGCACCCCAATCCTCCATGGCAAGCCGTAGCTTATCGGCTCCCGCCCGATTTGTGAACTTGGTTTCGTCAATCGCCGAATGATGTTCAAGGACTACATCTTTTCCTAGCACATCGCGAAAAATTTCCGCAGTCTGATCTATTACTGAAGTAAAAGGGATCGCATAGACGATGCGCTCAAGCCCGTGTGCTTTGGCATGGTCGAGAGCAAAGGCGAGGGAAGTCAGCGTCTTGCCGCCACCTGTCGGTACGTTGAGCGAAAATAGGCCCGGGGAGCAATCCGCTTGAGTCCGAACATATTCCAGAATTTCGCGGCGCAGGCGATTGACCTTGCCTTCGCTGGGAAAACCGGCGAAGTGGTTGTTAAGTCTATTGCGTAGCGGGTCGATTATTTCGGGAAGCACCGGCCAGGCACGGTCAATGGTCTCACCTTTTGCCGCAGCGTAAAATCGCTCGGTGTCGCGGAAGTCTGCGTCGACAAGACACGAGAAGATCATCCGTGTCAGGAAGGAAAGCTGGAACGCTACTGCCGCCTTCTCCAATTTGAACCCTTTAGGCCAAAGACCAGTAGCGTTAGGCTGAATTTCTAACTCCCAAGTCGAGTCAAGCGGATCAAGCGTCTTTTTTAGCCGTTCATCAAGCGAATTGTCTGAGCCGGTACTACTGTGCATGTCCGGCAGACCCCCGTGGTGCCCGGCGATGGCGTAAGCGAGCAACTGTGCTATGGCCCGATCTTGTTTTTCTGTTACTGTAAAATCACAGACTTGTTTGGCTCCGGCTGTGGCGTGATCAACGCTTGCTCCATCCGCTAGACGCTGCTGGAACGCTTCTGTGTACTTGCCGAGATCGTGCAAAAGCCCAGCCAATCCCGCGGCTTTGCCAACACCGAACTTGGTTCCCCGTATCACCGCTTCGTCTTGGACCTTGAGCAGGTGTTCCCGTAGCGGTTGCCAGTGTTCCTTCGACTGACCTTCTAGGGAATGTGCGTAGTAAATCATGTGCCTCCTTTTAACGTGAGTTCTATACGAAGGAGAGGGCCTCCTTTTTGAATTTAGGGGTCGCCATCTTAACACCTAGCCAGCCAAAAGTCCTCTCGATGAGTTTAGTCGATTTGTTTTGTCATAACGTCGACATCGGTCGCGCCCATAGTGGTTGTCCTTTCAAGTGGGTTTAGCCGCTGGCCCTGAGAATAGTGAAATTATGTTCGTCATTCAATTCTTGTGTGATCAAAGCATCCTCACCCTTCATATTTTCTCATAGCCCTTGACTACCCAACGGGAGCAAACCATTATGCAAAAAAAGATCATCAGCCAAGAGAACGAACTTCGGGTAGCGGCGTCTTCGCTTTCGGCCTACAACTGCGAGTGCGTGGCTTTGGCGCGCGTGATTCCTCCGCCGGTGATTTTACCTCGCTGCAAAAGGATGAAAAATATGGCCCCATACAAAGTCGCCATCGTAGGCACGGGCATGATCGCCAACGTTGCGCACATCCCCGCTTGGCTGGCGTTGGCTCCGGCGGTACAAGTAGTCGGCGTGTTCAATCACACCTTGGCCAAGGCCCAACAGACCGCCGACCGCCACGGCATCCCCCGCGCGTATGACGACTGTGGGCGCATGATGGATGAACTGCGTCCCGACATCGTCTCCGTCTGCACCCCCAATGTCTCGCATCGAGCCTACGCCGAAGCGGTCCTCCAAGCCGGGGCCCACGTCTTTTGCGAAAAACCCGTTGCCGCCAGTCGCGCCGATGCAGTCGCTATGTACGCAGCAGCCGAGGCGGCCGGCCGCCATCTATTTGTCACCCAGACGAGCCGTTTCTCCGGTAGTAATACCGCGGCCAAGCAACTCGCTGATAGCGGGCACTTGGGCCAGATGTACTACGCTGAAACCTCGGCTTTCCGCCGTCGCGGCGTGCCCACTTGGGGCCGCTTCCACATGAAAGAAGCCTCGGGCGGCGGCCCCCTCTACGACCTGGGCGTCCACGCGCTCGACGCCCTGCTGTGGATCATGGGCAATCCCAAAGTGGTGGCCGCTGCGGGCGCGACGTACACCAAATTGGCCGACCAACGCGAAGATGAAGATGTAGTCACGTCGCTGACTGACAGCGGTGCGCCAGAGGGCGTGTTTGCGCCCCGGAACTACGACAGCGGCGAATACGACGTCGAGGATATGGCCGCTGGCTTTTTGCGCTTGGAAAACGACGCCACTATCAGCATTCGGGCTAGTTGGGCGGCCCATTTGCCCGATGGCACGGGCGGCACCCTCATCATGGGCACCAAGGGCGGCCTCGCGTTTAATCCGCTCACTTTTATCGGCACCTTGGGCCGCTATCAGGCCGACACGCGGATCAAGGTGCCGCCCGACCCCTCGGTGCCCTTTTCGGGGCACTGGAAAGCCGCGGCCCACTTCGTCGAGGTGCTTGAAGGGCGGGCCGAGTTGTCGATAAAAAAAGAAGAAGTGCTCAACGTCATAGCCGCCCTCGACGGGCTGTACCGCTCGGCCGCCGAGGGGCGGGAAGTTAGAATCGGCTGTGGCCACTGACCACCGGAAGGATGACTGTATGACGAACCCTACTTTTTCCTTTAGCGAAGTAGCCCGCCTGCCCATGCCCGGGGACAATGTGGCGATTGCTACCCGGCGTTTGGAAGCGGGCACGGGCATCGGCTATGATGGCCGGTCGTTCACTTTGTCTCACGCGGTGATGGAAGGCCATCGCTTTGCCGTCGAGCCGATTGAACCCGGCCAGTTTCTGCTGTCGTGGCAACTGCCCTTTGGCGTGGCCGAGCGCGCCCTGCAGCCGGGCGATTACGCCTGCAACCAGAATATGATCGACGCCTTGAGCATTCGGGCGTTGGACTTCGACTTGCCCGAGCAGGCCAATTTTGTCGATCGCATTGAGCCGTATCCATTGGATCCGGCGAATTTTCAGCCTGGGGTTGCGCTCGCCCCGCACGAGGAACGGCGGACTTTTCTCGGCTATGGCCGCGCTGGGGGACGGGGCGTGGGTACGCGCAATTATATCGTCGTCTTGGGCACGTCCTCGCGCACGGCTAGTTATGCCCGGCTGTTGGCCGAGCGCTGGCGCGGTCGGGGGGGCGGCGATGGCGTGGTGCCGATCGCCCATACCGAGGGCGGCGGTGTCGCCGCTCCCAACAACTGCGCGCTCTTATTGCGCACACTGGCTGGCTTTGTCGTCCATCCCAACGTCGGTGCTGTGCTGGCGGTAGATTACGGCAGCGAAGCCGTGACCAACAAAATGCTGCGGGAATACATGGCGGCACACGGCTATGCCCTCGATCACGTCCGGCACTGCTTTATGAGCTTGGACGGTTCCTTTGAGGCGCGTTTGGCAGAGGGCGACCGGCAAGTGGCGGCTTGGGCCGCAGAAATGGCGGGCGAGGAGCGAGGCGAGCACGACCTAAGCCACCTCAAGATCGCCTTGCAGTGCGGCGGCTCGGATGCCTTTTCGGGCATTTCGGGGAATCCGCTGGCCGCTTGGGTGGCGCGCGAGTTGATCCGCTACGGCGGTGCGGCCAACCTCGCCGAGACCGACGAGTTGATCGGCGCTGAACCGTACGTGCTGCAAAACGTCAAGGATGTGGAGACGGCGCGCACCTTTTTGCACATGGTCGAGCGCTTCAAGGAGCGGGTGGCGTGGCACGGAGCCTCAGCCGAGGGCAATCCCTCCGGCGGCAACAAATTTCGCGGTCTGTACAATATCGCGCTCAAGTCCATTGGCGCGGCGCGCAAGCGAGATCCAGCCGTGCGCTTGGACTACGCTATTGAGTACGGCGAGCCGCTCAAAGGGAGCGGTTTCTACTTTATGGACAGTCCGGGCAATGACTTGGAGAGCATTGCCGGGCAGGTGGCCAGCGGCTGCAATGCCATCTTTTTTGTCACGGGCAACGGCTCCATCACCAATTTCCCGTTTGTGCCGACGATCAAGATCGTCACTACCTCGGAGCGCTACCAGTTGTTGGCCGCGGATCTCGATGTCAATGCTGGAGCGTACTTGGACGGTACGCCGATGGACGAGTTAGGCGAGGCGTTGTTTGAGCGCACCTTGCGGGTGGCCTCGGGCGAGTACTCGCTGGGCGAGCGGGCCGGCCACGCCCAAGTATCCATCTGGCGCGACTGGCAACAGACCGATTCCAGCCGGCTAGCGGAACTGTTGGCCGCTCCCGTACCCGAGGGGCGGCCCGCGCCGGTGCGGCCCGAGGTCGGGCCAGCGGTGTCGTTGTCCCTGCTGGACGGGGAGCGCGGGGCCGCTATCGATCAAGTGGGGCTGATATTGCCCACCAGCCTGTGCGCCGGTCAGATCGCCCGCCTGTGCGCCGAGCGGCTCCAGGCTCGGCAAGTGGGCCGCGAGCAGGGCCTGTCGCGCTTTGTCGCCTTGGTCCACACCGAAGGTTGTGGGCTGTCGTCGAGCGGCGCCACCGAGGAGATGCACTTGCGCACCATGATGGGGTACGCCGCGCATCCGCTGGCGCGGCGCGTTTTGCTGCTGGAGCACGGCTGTGAAAAGACGCACAACGACTACATGCGCAACGGCCTAGCGGAATGGGGTTTGGACCCGGCTGTTTTCGGCTGGGCGTCGGTGCAGTTGGACGGCGGTATTGTCAAGGCCATGGACAAGGTCGAGGCGTGGTTCCGCCAAGCACTGGCCGAGACGGAAGCGCCGGTCGCTGTGGAAGGTGGCTTGGGTGCCTTGCGCTTGGGGATGCAGGCGACCGGTGAGTTGGGGGAAGACGCGGCGCGATCGTTTGCCCAGTTGACGCGCTGGATAGTGACGGCGGGTGGCACCGTGGTCGTGCCGCACAACGCGGCTTTGCTGCGAGAACCAGCGTATCTGGAATCCGCCTTAGTCGAGCGGTCGGCTTCGGCGACGTTGCCCTATGGACAGGCGACCGCGGAGCCGGGTTTTTACACAATGGAGACGCCAACCGATCATTGGGTGGAGACGGCTACCGGACTGGGGGCTACGGGCGTGGACCTGATCTTAGCCCACACCGGCGAACATCCTCTACAGGGGCATCCCCTCACGCCGGTGGTGCAGGTGAGCGCGAATCCGACGGTGACGGCGCGCTACGGCGATGACATTGACTTGGCGTTGACCGGGGTGGCCGCCGGTTGGGCCGAACAATTGGTCGCTTTGTTGGCCGAGGTGGCGCGCGGCGATCATAGCCCCGCTGCCTTGCAGCAACGCAACGTCGATTTTCAAATGACGCGGGGTTTGTTGGGGGTTTCGACCTGACTGGCCGGGGCCAATCAACGGCTTAGGCATACCGAACTACGCCTCTAAGCAGAGAGTGGCCCAGTATCCCCAAATTTTCCGGCTGAACGTTTTGCAGAACCCATATTTTGTTCACGGCCGGGTCCCCTTAGCTATTTCGTTTTACCGCTTACGCGCCAGCGTCAGCCCGTCGCCGACCGACAGCAGGGACGCGGTTACGCGCTCATCGGCGTGGATTTTGGCGTTGAGTGCTCGGATCGCCACGGTGCTTTCGGACTGCTCGTTGGCATCGGCGGGTCGCCCGCCCCACAGCACGTTGTCGAGTAGGAGCAGGCCGCCCGGGCGCAAGAGTTGTAGGCAGCGCTCGTAATAGGCGTCGTAGTTTTCCTTATCCGCGTCAATAAAGGCCATGTCAAAGCAATCCACTGCTCCGGCTGCCAGCATTCGGTCGAGCGTTGCTACGGCTGGTCCCAGCCGCAATTCGATCTTGTCGGCCACGCCGACCTCTTGCCAATAGCGCCGGGCGATGCTGGTAAACTCATCACTGACGTCGCAGGCGATTAGACGCCCGTCCGCGGGCAGGGCCAGTGCCATGGCGATGCTGCTGTAGCCCGTAAAGGTCCCCACCTCGACGATGCGCTTGGCGCCGATCAGCTCGACGAGCAGCCCCATGAACTGTCCCTGATCGGGCGAGATCTGCATTCCGCCCATGGGCATGGCTTGGGTCTCCTGCCGCAACCGCTTGAGCGCGGCGCGGTCGCGCAGCGAATTGGCGAGGATGTAGTCGTAAATACGCGCTTCGATAAAACCGTTGCGGGAACTCATGGGCCGCCTTTCGCAAAAAGAGGGTGTGTAGGGCGCAGCACAACTGGCCGGCTGTTGGCTGAATCAAGATTGGAGTTTGGGGTTTTCCCCGTGCCGCCTGCGATCGCGTCGGGTCTTCTTGGCCAGTGTGCGCTGGAAGGATTCCTCCAGGTCGATCCCGGTTTGATTGGCGAGGCATATGAGGACGAAGAGCACGTCGGCCATCTCCAGGCCGAGATCGGCTTCCTCGCCGGCCTTAAAGCTCTGCTCGCCAAAGGTGCGAGCCATGATCCGCGCCAACTCGCCGACTTCTTCCATCAGCACGGCCGTATTGGTCAGTTCGGAGAAGTAGCGCACACCGATGTCGGCGATCCACTCGTCCACGGCGCGTTGGCAGGCGCGGAGGGTGTGCTCAGGCGCGGGCTGGCTCATAGGGAACGGGTGCCAAACCGTCCTGCTGGCGTTGGGCGTTGACCTCGTCCAAGCGCCAAGGCACCGCCGACCCGTCGGTGCGAAAGCGCTTGTAGTACCCGCCTTTGCGGCGGGAGATGGGCATCAGCGGCGCGGCCGGCCGCAACTCGGCGAGATCCGCGCCTGAAAGCGACGTGCCGCTGGCGAGATCGACGACCTCGATTTTCTCGGGATCAATGGCCCCTAGGCCGCGGGCGTGGGCGAATTGCAGGTAGGGGGTGGCCTGTGGGTCGAGGCCCATCAGGTAGGTGGCTATCGCATCTAGGTGTACTTCGTTGACGCCGGCCACAGCCCAGCCAAGGGGGTAGTTGGCTCCTTCGTTGAAGGCAGTGCCGTCGCGGCCGACTAGGCCATCTACCACTGAAAGTCGCGGCATCCCCAAGCCGCGCAGCGCGACCAATAGATCGCAGAGCTTGTGATAGAAGCGGTCTTCAAAGAGGCTGAAGCCGCTCTTGGTCAGTCGCCACAGGTCCTCGGCGTAAGGCTTGTCCACCGCTTGGATCGCGCACAAGTGTCGCTCGGGCTTGGCGATGATGCCCATCAGGTTTTTAATCGACAAAGTAGTGCAGCCGAGGTTGTGGCACTTGGCGAGGGGGACGTTAAAAAAGAAGGCGCAATCGGTTACTTCGCGGTACAGGGGATAGCGCGCGTACACCACGCCATCGGCCACCTCGACGACGCGGGCATCCTCGTCGGTGTTCATTTCTGCGAGCCGCACCCCCCGCGCCTCGGTCATGGCGCGATAGCCGCATAATGCCCAGGTGTGTCCGGCGGTGGGGTTTTCCCCGGATTGGCCATCGGCCACCACCATGCGCTCGGCGGATACGCCGCGGTCGCGCAAGGCGTCGAGCAAGCCGCCGACAAATCCGGGATGGGTGATGACGCGCTTTTCTGGTGGATAGAGCACGGTGGCGTTGGGTTTGAGCAAGATGGTGCCGGCGTCCGGTAGCGGCATCTCAAGGGCGGCGAGGGTGCGATAGGCCAACTCTTGGTAGGTCGCAAAGGGAGCGTCGGCGCGGTCGATGGGTGAACGCGCTACATACACGGCGTCGGATTGGACGATCATGGTGCTCTCCTATCTGGTGATAGACAAACAAAAATAAGCGGCCGAGATGCGCGCTCCCGACCGCTTGTTCTCGTTCAATGTGCAACGCGCCTTAGTGCCTTTCGATGTCAGCACCCAAGGCCCGCAGGCGGTGCTCGAGGTGGGCGTGTCCGCGGTCGAGTTGGTAGAGGTTGCTGATTTCGGTGCAACCCTCGGCCGCTAGGCCAGCGAGTACGCAGGCGGCCCCGGCGCGAATGTCCGTAGCCTTGACCGCCGCTCCTTTGAGCTGGGCTGGTCCGTGCGCCAACACCAAGCGGTCCTTTTCCGGCGCGATGCGAGCGCCAAAGGAACGCAGGGCTTTGACGTGGCCAAGGCGATCTTCGAATACGGTCTCGCGGATGTAGCTGTCTCCTTTGGCCAGGCACGCTAGGGCCGTTATCCCGGGCTGTAAGTCCGTTGGGAAACCGGGGTAAAAGGTGGTTACTACGTTGATCGGCGACAAGGTTTGCGGCCCGCGCACCCGCATCCAAGCCCCTTCCTCGGCCATCTCGACGCCCATTTGCTGTAGCTTGGCTTCAAAAACGTACAGGTGGTCGCGCACCACGCCTTTGATGGCGATGTCGCCGCCCGTAATCGCGCCCGCCATCATCATCAGGCCGGCGTCGAGCCGGTCGTACATGATCGTGTGCTCGGCACCTACCAGCTCGTGGACTCCCTTAACATACACTCGCCGCGTACCAACGCCTTCGACTTGGGCCCCCATTTTTTGCAGGAGCGATGCGAGATCGGCGATCTCCGGGTCGGAGGCCGCGTTTTCGACCACGGACTCTCCCGCTGCCAAACAGGAGGCCATAATGAGGTTTTCGACCCCCGTATGGCTGGGCACATCGCAGTACATAAAGGCACCGGATAGCTGCTTGGCCACCGCGCCGATGCCGCCGCCGTTCACGCCTGCGACCTCGGCCCCGAGCCGGGCAAAACCGCGATAGTGATAGTCGGTTGGCCGCGAGCCAATCGTGCAACCGCCGACCTCTTGGATCCAAGCGCGGCCAAAGCGCGCCAACAGCGGCCCGACGAAAAGCAGCGAGGCGCGAAAGCGATTGGTCAAATCCGCGGGAAGTTGGGTTTCTTTGACATCGCGCGTGTCTAGGACGGCCACTCCTTGGGTTGCATCGTAATCAACGCGTGCGCCAAGCCGACGCAACACTTCTAGGGCCACCAATACGTCGTTGACCGGAGGTACCCGGTGTAGAACGGTTTGCCCTTCAGTGGCCAACAACGAGGCCGCCAACATGGGCAAAGCAGCGTTTTTAGACCCTTGTATCTCGACCTCACCTTGGAGAGGACGGCCGCCGCGCACGCAAAGAACTTCGGTAGAATTCATTATTACTCCTGTATTAATGGATGAAGAGTAAAAACGCCAAGGGAGAGGGAGTTTTTCAAATGTAACATTAGGGTATGCGGTTCGTCAATCATTCAATGCGCTGCTTGACAGAGAGGGGCGCGTCTCTATATTCCACCAAACGCAAAATCGTTTCTATACACGCCAGAAAGGAATTTCAATCATGGCTGAAGCCCCTCGCATCGTCGCCTATCTGAAGCCGGTTTGCGGTTGGAGCAATAGCGTGCGCGCTACCTTCGCCAAATACGACTTGGCATACGAAGACAAAGACATTATCAACCATCCCGATATTTACGCTGAGATGGTCCAGAAAAGCGGCCAGCCGCTATCGCCCTGCGTCGAGATCAACGGCCAGATGTTGGCCGATGTCGATGGCGATGAGGTCGAGGCTTGGATGCTGACCAACGGAGTCGTCGAGCCGGTCTCAGCCTAATCGCCCATCCGGCTTAACACGCGCCGCATACCCTCGCACAGATTGGGCTGCTCGTGGTTGAGCGGCCCGCTCGCCGCTCGGCGAATCAGCGTTAACGCGCCCCATAGCTGGCCGCCGCTGGCCTTGAGCGGCAACACGTAGCTAAAGCCGATAGACCCGCTTTCAGCTCCCTCCAACAGGAAGCGCACCACTCCTGCTGGCAGAGGGCTTTTTTCGTCGGCGTGGGTCTGCCCCACTAGCAGCAACGCGGAGTGACCCATCCCGTCTTGAGCGGCGAAGGAACGGGCGTCGTCTTGTTCCAGCACCCGTTGCAGGACTTCGGCGCCGGCACCGGCCGCGTGGACGACCCCGTGGCCAACGCGCTCATATACGATGGTGTCTGCCGCTTCGATGCCCAGCAGCAAATCCATGCCTTGGATCACGGCTTGGTCTGGAGACATGGCCTCAAGTGATGCGACGATGTGCGGAGGAATTTCAGCAGGTTCGGGCATGTTAAACGGGATGATCGAGACGGGCATGGCGCTTCCTTGACAAGGCAAATGAGGGGCTTTAATTTGAGTCTTTCTTCGGGTGGCTCTTTAGCTCAGTTGGTAGAGCAGGAGACTGAAAATCTCTGTGTCCGCGGTTCGATTCCGCGAGGAGCCACCACTATTATAAACAATAAACAGCCCTTTGGCTTGCACAAGCTGAGGGGCTGTTTGCCTTTGTGCGGGTTCATCGCGCATCCCCTTCCTCGGCCCTGCGCTTGATTTGTCCCCAACGGGCGGCCTGCACTGCGGTGGCGGGGAGTTCGCGCGCCGCGCAGCGAAATCCAACGATGACATAGCTCACCGAAGGCGGCAACCCACTGCGGTCGGTGGTGCGCAGGCGATAGGGGTCGCTGCTCATCGACCCGCCCCGCAGCACTCGGCTGATGCCGGCATCCGGCCCGTGCGGATCGCGCTCGGGGCTTTGCGCGTAGTAATCCTCGCCGTACCAATCCACCACCCACTCCCAGACATTGCCTCCCATATCGTAGGCTCCATAGGGCGAAACCCCGCGCTGATAAGAGCCTACGGGAGCCGAGTCGAAAAACCCGTCGCTGTCGTCGCCGCGACAGCAGCCCTCTTTGCCGTAATTGGCTCGGCTGCGGTCGATGGAATCGCCCCAGGGATAAATGCGGCCGTCGCTGCCGCGGGCGGCCTTTTCCCACATGGCTTCGGTTGGCAACTGCATGTCGGCCCAAGTGCAATACGCACGAGCACCGTACCACGAGACTTCGGCGACTGGCCGTTGCTCGGTGCCGGGAAGCGGCGCGTATCCTGCGTCCGAGTAGCTGATTTGCACGTCGGCGTCGCGCACGTCGAGCAGCCGATGCCCTTCCTCGTCTGCGTTGCGGTTGATGTCGTTCAAAAAGGCAGCGTACTGGTCGTTGTTGACCTCAAAACGGTCTATGTAGAATTCGTCGAGATAGACTGGGTGGACCGGCTGCTCGTCCGCCCGTCCCTCGGTCGAGCCCATCGCAAAATAACCAGCGGCGACGCGCGCCAATTCGTGCATGGTGCCAGCCGGCGTCTGCACTTGGACTATCTCTGCGGCCAAGACGCTCGATGCCCATGCCAACAAACCCCAAAGAATTCCGCTGCGCGTCATATCTCCTCTGCTGCATTGCCTTTTTTCGCGGCGAGCCGTTGATTTACGGCCCTATACATAACCGACCGCTCTCATTTCGTCAAAAAATAAATTGGTCTCCACTCACCGCGAGGCGCTGGCGCTTTTCAACCGCGACGTGCGCTTGGTGCTCTTCAGCCAAGCCTTGATCGGCTTTACGATTTTCGGCGGCGTCTATACGGTCTTGCTCAATCTCTATCTCCTGCGCTTGGGCTACGGCCCTCAGTTGATCGGCCAAGTCAACGCCGTTGGCGCGTTGTCGTTTGCCCTCTTGAGTATGCCCGCGGGGCTGTTGGCCAACCGCTGGGGTGCGCGTCGGAGCATGATGGTCGGCATGGTGGTCGCCGCTCTCGGTTTTGGCTTGCTGCCCCTCAGCGAGTTTGCTCCGGCCGCCGCGCAGCTCGCTTGGATCATGGCGGCCTATGCCCTCGGCGTCCTCGGCAACACGCTCTTCCTCGTCTGCTCAATTCCCTTTCTGACCCTCATCTGTCCACCGCGACTGCGCAATCACGTGTTCTCGACTCAGGTGGCCCTGTGGCCGCTGGCGGGTTTTGCTGGCAGTTTGTGCGGTGGACTGTTGCCCGGCCTATTCTCCGCGCTCCTCGGCCTGCCCGAAGACCACCCGGCCCCCTATCGCTATCCACTGCTGCTAGCCGCTGGCGTACTGTTTGTCAGTGCCGGTGCTATCGCCGCCACCCGCTCCCGTCCGCCCAAACCGCCCGATAGGGAACGCGGCGCAGCAACGCCTTTCCCCTTGGCCATCATTCTCGCCTTGAGCTTGGTCACCTTCTTGCAGATGGCGGCGGAAAACAGTCTCCGCGTCTTTTTCAATGTCTATATGGATGACGGCCTCGGGGTCTCCACGGTGCTGATTGGCAGCTTGACGGCTGGGGGCCAGCTCTTGGCCGCGTGTACCGCGCTGGCCGCCCCGGCGCTCAGTCGGCGTTTTGGTCGGGTGCCGGTGATAACCGTGGGGTCCGGGGCGATGGTGCTGTGCCTCGTTCCCCTCGCGCTGATCGCCCATTGGGCGGTGGCCGGAACCGCTTGTATGGCTCTGGTCGCTCTCAGCTCGGTCCGCCGCTCGGTCTATATTGTCTTTCAGCAGGAATTGGTCCCTGAGCGTTGGCGGGTGACCATGAGTTCGGCGCTGACCATGGCCTACGGCGTCAGCACCGCCGGCGTTTCGCTCGCCGGCGGCTGGCTGATCGACGCGCTGGGGTATCGGGCGTTGTTTTTGGGCAGTGCCGTGATTACGGCCGCGGGCGTACTGTACTTTCAGGGCTACTTCCGCATCCCGCGCGGCGAATACGCCAAACGCCTGACGGACGAGCGCGCGTGAACGCTTACTTTGCGCCTTTGCCGTGCGGGCGCAACACCAACACCTCGTAGGTGATATAGACGGCGATCAGGGCGACACATAGGATGCGAACGGCTGAGAGTTGCATGATGTCCTCCTCAATGAAAGAGTGCGGGTTGTCGCTCCGGCCGGTAGCGCGTTTGCCCTATATGACCCACAAGGCGCAACTATGTGAACCGCGAAAATAAAAAAGAGTGGTCAGTGGTCGGTGGTCGGTGGTCAGTAGTTCCTGACCACTGGCCACTGGCTACTGGCCACTAGCCGATGCTCACAGCACCTTGACCGGCGTCAGCCAATTCCCGCGTGCGGCCGAAGCCGCAGCGATCGCATCCGCCGATCCCAGCACCGCGACCCGGCCCGCGGTGCCGACTTGGTCCAGCACGGCGGCAAAATCGGCAAAGTGCTCGGGCTTGGTGCTCAAGACTTGGTCGCGCATTTGCTGGCGATAGTCGTCGTCGATGCCGGTCAGGTAGCGCACCAGCGAGGCGTAGCCCTTGGCGTCGGGGAGCTGATAGGCGTCGAAGTCGCCGATGGTGCCGATGATGGCCTTGGTCAGTTCGGCGCTGTTGATCGGATGGTCGCGCAGGAAGGAGCCGCTCTGGTCGTACACTTGTAGCGTCTTTAGCAGGTTGGGGTCGCGGTACGACGCGTAGGCAAACACGCCGCTAAATGGGTCGAAGGAGCAAAAGGCTCCGTAGGCTCCGCCTTGGACCCGCACCCGATCCCAGAGCCAAGTGGTGGCCAAGTAGCGCGTGATGACGACCGACGACCCATGCAATTCGTAGCCGAGCGCGAAGAGATTGGCCGCCTTGCCCACGTAATTGACTTGGGCCGGGACGGTCAGGCCCTCGTCGGCCGCGGTCAGGTGCGGCGTCCAGGTTGCGGGCGAGTGCGCGTCTTGGGGCAACTCGTGCAACAGCGCCGCTAAGCTCTGGTCGCAGGCCGCGCGGTCGCTGCTAGCTGCGGTTGCATTGCACAGCATGCCCGCCCGGTTGACTAGCAGGGCGCGGATCTGTTCCAGCCGCGCTTGGACCGCTGGCCAGTCGCGACGGATGTCTTCGATGAGCTGCCGCAAGAAGAACAAATAGCTCAAGCCGCGCATCTGCTCTGCGAGCCAGCCGGTCTCGTCGAATTGCGCCCGCAGCCGCGCTAATACCACCCGATGCCCGCCCGGCACCAATCCGGCCTCGGCACTGGCCCGCTCTTCTAAGGCCATCTGCAAGAAGCGTGCGCGGTCGTCTAGACGGCCCTCTAGCAGCACGTCGCGCACAATCGCCGTCAGATCGGCGACCCGTTCAGCCATGGCCTTGCCGCGCAAAAAGAGGTACGCGGCGGCTGGCCCGCCATCGGGACGTGGCCCCACCAGCGATTGGGCACTCAGGCCGCCGGTCTGGCTGCCGATCCGCTGTTGCAGCTCGACGAAGCTCATGCGTTTGGTGCCCATTTCCAGCAGGGCGCGCCCAAAGAGCGGGATATAGGGCAAAAGCTCTTGGGGCAGCACCCGCAGATCGCAGCCCACGTCGAGATAGGCGATGCCATTGGTGAAGAGGTCGTGGTGGAGCATCGGCACCCCGGCGATTTGGTCCTCGTGCCGCGGAACGGTTTTGATCGCTTGGTCGAGATCGCTCAATTGCAGGCGGGGCAGTTTGGCCAAGTCCTCGGGTGCGTCGGGTTGCTCTTGCAGGTGCTTGAGCTTTGCAGTGGACGCGACCAGCTCGGCTAAATCCGCGTGGCTCATGTTGGCCCGGGCCGCTGCTAGACGCGCGGTCTCTTCCTCCTCCTGTCGCGTCCCCAACTCGGCATCGGGCTGCAGGACCACGGTCGTGCGGTGTGCATTGTTTAGGAGGTGGCGTTGGATCAGCCCTTCTAGATAGCGGTCGTCCGCCGCTAACTTGGCCTTGAGCGCGGCGAAGGAATCGGCAAAGCGCAAGGGAGTGAAAGGGTCGCGGTCGTGGAGCCAGTCCGTCAACAGCCGCAGCATCAGCCCCAAGCCGCGCGGAAAGGACCCGGTGTTGTTTTCCCGCAACCGGAACTCCGCGGTGTGTAGCGCAGCCGCGACCATTCCTTGGTCAATCCCGCCGTCGGCCAAGGCGCCGAGGTGCTGCAAGATCAGGGCCTCGACCGCATCGACATCGCTTTGTTGTACGCCTTTGAGGCCCACGCTGAAGAATAGCTGCGCCAATTCGACCTCTAGCCCGCTGCCGGTCAAATCCTCGCCCAGCCCGGAGTCGATCAGGGCCTTGCGCAGCGGCGAACCCGGAGTGCCGAGCAGCGCGTGTTCAAGCACTTGCAAGGCCCGGCGCTCGTCGGGATCAATCGCGTCGTGCAACAACCAAGTGAGCACGACAAAGCACTTTGGCTCTTCGGCCGCGTCTGGATCGACCGCATAGGGAAATTGCTGCCGCTTGGGCGCGGCAAAGCGCGGCTGGCTGGCGATGGTCGAGTCAACCGAGTGCGTCTCGTAGTCGCTTAGATAGTCGTGCAAAAGCGCGAGGCGGTGCTGGGCGTCGTCGTCGCCATAGAAGTAGATGCGGGCGTTGGACGGATGGTAAAAGTCGTCGTGGAAGCGCTTGAACTGGTCAAAGGTGAGGGCCGGGATGTGGCGCGGGTCGCCGCCGGAGTCCACGCCGTACGTCGTGTCCGGGAAGATGGATTGCTGGATGCGCTCGGCCAGGATCTGCTCTGGGTCGGAGTACGCGCCTTTCATTTCGTTAAAGACCACGCCTTTGTAGCGCAGCGGATCGCCGGGGGCTTCTAGCTCGTAGTGCCAGCCTTCCTGTTGCAGGACTTCCGGCGTCAGCCTCGGGTAGAACACGGCGTCGAGGTACACGTCGATCAGGTTGTAGAAATCCTGCACGTTGGTGCTGGCGACCGGATAGCAGGTTTTGTCTGGATAGGTGAAGGCGTTGAGGAAGGTGTGGAGCGAGCCTTTGATCAGCTCGACAAACGGCTCCTTGACCGGATACTTGCGCGAGCCGCACAGCACCGAGTGTTCGAGGATGTGGGCAATGCCGGTCGAGTCGGCTGGTGGAGTGCGGAAGCTGATGCCAAAGACCTTGTTTTCGTCGTCGTTGATCAGCGAGACAATCTCGCAGCCGGTGCGGTGTCGGTAGAGCAAGGCGCGGGTATTGAGTTCGGGAATTTCTTCGTCGCGCAGCAGTTCAAAATCGCGGTGATCCATTGGGGCTCCTTTGTGGTTTAGCAGCGAAAAACTAGCGGGGAAACATATTCGCGGCGCGGATTCTCATCAAATTTGCGGGCGACCGGCCAGTCGCCTTAGGCGGTTCACGGCAGGGCAATTTTGCCGAGGACGACCGAGCGCTGGGCGCGGGTGACGGCCGGGATGTTGCCGGTGCGGCCCATCAGCGTCTCGTTGGCAAGCACGGCAAAGGCGAGGGCTTCGCGTGCATCTGGATCAACGCCCAGTTCGGCTAGCGATTTCACCGCTATATCTGGCAGCGCGCGTTGCAACCCGGCCATGATGCGCGGGTTGTGGACGCCGCCGCCGCCGACCCAGAGCTTGGCGAACTCGCCGGGGCAGAAGCGGCCAATGCCTTCGGCAATGGATTGCGCGGTAAAGGCGGTCAGCGTGGCGATCAGGTCGTCGTCGCGCCAGGTGCCGCGGCGGAGAATTTCCGCGAGGAATGGCTCGCCAAATTCCTCGCGCCCGGTGGATTTGGGCGGCTCGCGCTGCAAGAAGCTGTGGCGCATCAGCTCGGCCAACAGGGCTTCATCAACGCGCCCCCGCGCCGCGCGCTCGCCGCCCCGGTCGAAGTGCTCGCGGCCCTCGGTGCAGTGTGCCACAGCCGCGTCGATGAGCATGTTGCCCGGTCCTAGGTCAAAGGCCCGTATTGAGCGGGGGTCGGCCTGGGCCGGCAAGGCCGTGATGTTGGCAATGCCGCCGATGTTGAGCAACAGACGCCCCTCGCGCCGATGGCCAAAGAGCAGGTGATCCGCCAAGGGCACCAGCGGTGCGCCCTCGCCGCCGACGGCCATGTCGGCCACGCGAAAGTCCGCAATGGTCACCGCGCCTGTGTGCGCGGCAATGACGGCGGGTTCGCCAATTTGCAAGGTGGCCCCGCTGGTCGGCAGATGGCGCACGGTCTGCCCGTGTGATCCGATCAGGTCGATGGACTCGGGGCCGAGCTTGGCCTGCTCGACTGCGGTTAGGGCCGCTGTGGCCAACGCCTCGCCGAGAGCAAAGTTGACCCGGCACAGCGCGTCGAGCGACGCATCGGCGGCGAAGAGAGCGAACACCGCGCGCCGCAAGTCGCTGGGCAGTGGCGTGGTGATAAAGGATAGGACTTCGCAGCGCGTAGATTCGCCACAGCCCCACAGATCGACCAGCACGGCGTCGATCCCGTCGGCCGAGGTGCCGGACATCAGGCCCACGACCCGCCGTCGCTTTTTGGCGGCCAGTTCGGCGAGTTGACGCATCAGGGCGAGTTAATAGACGCCGGGTGGTTCATGCTTCGGCAGCGGCGCTGAAAGCCGCGATCTTGTTCCAATTGAATTCTCCTTTTTCATCGCAAAATTCTCCGGCCAACTCCTCGATACAAGCCGCAATTCGATCGTTAGACATACGTCGTATCGCAAGCCGCAAGTCAGACGTACAATGCGCTAGTTTGAGCTTGGGTTCCTCTCTGTACTTGCGACGTGCCGCAAAGGCGGTTGTGCCGGATCCAATGAATGGGTCCAGACCCCATCGCCCGGATCGGTCAACAGGTCTATGAACCAATCCGGTAGCCCGTGTGAAAGTGCAGCACTGTGATTTCGGTTGCTACATTCCGTAGCTTAAGAACGTTGGTAGGATACACCATATCTCGCCTGCCCAGTTTTCCATCCATGCGACCTCTCAGCGTGGTTGGCGACTCCACGCTACCGGTCGCGGGCCGAGTGTAGATAGTAGGAGGCAACTTGCCCGTGCATGTCGATGACGTGGGCCCCTGGGTAGCGAATCGTCGTCGGACACACGTGCCAAGGAACGGCGAGGAGGTAGGCGCCGACTTCGGGCTGAGGCTCAGGCCAAGAGAAGACGCCGTGCTCCTCGTTTTGCCTGAGCAGTTCGGCCGCTGGGTTCTGTAGGAGCTTGGCGCGGCTCGCTAGGGCCCCATCGTCGCTGATGGCCTTGGTGCCCAAGTCCGTGGTGATCGTCTGCTGGTCGGGATAGCGATCTACCACTTGCGTCAAGACGAGGGCCGCCCATTTGAAGGGCAGCTCGGCCATTTTGCTGCCGTACCCGGCATCCCAGTAAACGCAGGTGCCTGGCGAGCCGTGCATCCCCTCGGTGCGGGCGTAGTACAAAAAGGAAAAGGAGCCGCCGCCGACGATGCGGGGCACGGCCAAGCCCGCGCCTTCGAGGGTTACTTTGAGGCGCTGGGCATCGCGGATGTGCCGCTCGGCCGCGGCTTGGCGCGCCTGAGGCTCGGCGATGTGTTCGTGCCCGTCGTACAGGTGCAACCCGCCCGGCGAAAGGTGGGGGTGTTGGGCGACTTGGCGGTAGAGGTCGCTGGCCTCGCCCAAGGGAACGCCGGTGCGGAACATGCCTACGTTGAGGTCGATCATCACGCGCAGCGTTTGCTGCCGCTCTTGGGCCACGTCGCCCAAGACTTCTACGTGCGCGGGCACGCTGGCAATCGCGCTGACGGTCGCCGCTCTTTGCGCCAATTTGGCGAAGCGCAGGACTTTGCTTTTTTGCACCAGCGGATAGGACAGAATAGCTTCTTGTGCGCCGGCGTCGAGGACCATTTCCAGTTCCTTGAGCGTGGCGCATTTGAACCCGGCGACGCCGGCCGCGCGCTGTTTTCGCGTTACGTCAATGGACTTGTGGGTCTTGACGTGGACGAACAGATGCTCGCTGCCGCCGGCTAGTTCGCCGACTGCTTTTATGTTGTGGTCGAGTGGGTCGGCAAAGACCAGCATGGCTGGCGTTTCAATGCCATCCGGCTCGGCGACTTTGTATTCTCCTACTTCGATCACAGCGTTGCTTCCCGTTTGAGGTGAAGCGCGGAAGATAGCACAAGCCTGGGCGGTGGACAAATTGGCCGCTGCGTTTTGGTGCGTTAGATTCCTATGGGTCGCCGAGTTCATTTTCTAATCGAAAGGAAGCCGCAAATGCTCAAACTAGGCTGCATGTCCCTCAGTTACAAAGACGAATTTGCCGCAAACAAGCTCGACTTGGAGCAGTTTATTGAACGCGCCTACGAGCTTAGCCTCGACGGCATCGACATTCACACGCGCGCCTTGGCCTCGCTCGACCCAGCGTATCTGCGCCGCATTCGCATGCAGGCCTTCCGGCGGGGGATTGCGCTCTCCTACATCGGCGTCAGTTCCAATTTTGGCAAGCCGCAAGACGAGCTCGCGGCCGAAGTCGCCACCGCCAAGGAGTGGATCGACGTGGCCGCGTTCATGGGCATTCCGCTGGTGCGGGTCTTTGCCGCGTGGATTCCCCCCGGCGACCGCGAAGAGGACGTGTGGGCGCGGATGATGCCCTGCTTGGCGGAAGTGGCGGCGCACGGCGAGGAAAAGGGCGTGGTGGTCGGTTTGCACAACCACAATCACGGCTGCGTCACGCGCACGGGCCAAGATGTGCGCCGCATTGTCGAGGGCGTCAATAACCCGTATTTCTCGCACATCCTCGACACGGGGCAATACGTTGGCTCGCCCGGGGCTTCGGGCCAGCGCGGGCACGAGGATCCGGCCCTGAACTTCTACGGCAGCATTGAGGAGACCGCGCCGTTGGCCGTCCACGTCCGCTGCAAGATCTATCGCATCCAAAGCGGCGTTGAGGAGTGGCTCAACTATCCGCGCATCTTCGAGATCTTGCAGGGCGTCAACTACAATGGCTGGCTGTCGGTGGTGTACGAAGGGCAGGACGTGGAAGCAGAGGCGACCGCCGTGCCCAAGGCCGTGCGCTACTTGCGCGGCTTGATGGCCGCATACGACGCAGCGTAAAAGCGAGGCCCGCGCAACATGGTCGCTGCGTTTGGCACGTCCCGCACCTTTGTAAAATTCTGCCTGACTGGCCTCAGCGGCGGGGTGGTCAACCTCGGTTCGTTCCAAATGCTGCTCCAACTCGGCGTCCACAAGTATCTGGCCTCGCCCATTGCGATTGAAATCTCGGTCCTTTCGAACTTTCTCATCAACAACTATTGGACTTTTGCCGATCGCGATCTGAGTAGCCGCAAGCGGATTCGGGGTTTGCGATTTCACCTTGTGTCGCTGCTGGCTCTTGGGGTGAGTTATTCGACGTTTGTCGCGTTGTCGGTGCTGGTGCCGCACGTTAATCCGGTGTGGCTGCAAGGATGCGCGATCGCGCCGGGGACGTTGATCAACTACTTCTTGAACTCGCACTGGACGTTTCGGGAGGAAGGGCGTTGACCGGCTTGCTCTCTGAGATTAGGAGATAGCTTTTGTCCAAGCGCAAGCGATCTCAAGCGCGTGGTCGCGGTGCCGCCGTGCGCTCCCAAAAGTGCCCGCAGGCCCGGCCTTGGTCCGCGCGCCTGCGCTCGATGTCCGATCTCCTGCTACATCTAGCCCCGGCGGCCGAGCGGCCTTGGAAACTTTTGCTGCCGGTACTCGCGCTGGCCTTTGTCGTGCGTGCGGCCGTTGCGCTGTCCGGCGATTTCGTTTTGCATCCCGACGAAATCATGCAGTACCTAGAGCCGGCTCACCGCCTAGTGTTCGGCAACGGCGTAACCTATTGGGAATACTTCTACGGTGCCCGTCAGTGGCTCGTGCCCGGGTTGGTCGCTGTCGTCTTGAAACTGTTCGACATCGCCGGCCTCGGTCAGCCTTTCTGGTACGTCGGCGGCGTCAAGCTCGCGTTTTGCGCGATCTCCCTGCTGATTCCGGCGGGCATGTACTTTTTTGCCCGGTGCCACTTTGGCGAAAGCACGGCGCGGGTCGCGTTGCTGATGGGTGCTTTCTGGTACGAGCTTGTCGGTTTTGCCCACAAGCCGATGACCGAGTTTGTCGCCACGGCTCTGCTAATGTCCTTGCTCGCGCTCTGTGGGCGGGCGACGCCGGACAAACTGCGAGTGGTCTTGCCGGTGGCTTTGCTGGCGGTACTGGCGGCGGCGGTCCGGGTGCAGTATGCCCCGTTGGCTCTGCTGGTTTTCGGCCTGTTCTTTTTGCGGACCGAAAAGAAGAGGCCGCTTGTGCTGGCCGCGGCCGCGGTTTTCGTCGGCGTTGGTATCTTCGATGCGATCATGTGGGACGGTGGTTTGTTTCACTCCTATGTCGTCAACATCCGCGTCAACCTCGCCCTCGGCGACTTGCGCGCCGGTGAAAGCCCGGCATGGCAATTCCTCTATTGGCTCCTGATCGCCAATATGGGGCTGGTGGCCTTGTGCGTCTTGGCTTTGCCCGACCTCCGGCGCTATGGACTCCTGCTGACGCTTATCGCCTTGACGCTCCTGAGCCACTCGGCGCAGTCGCACAAGGAGTATCGCTTTATCTTCGTCGTCATTCCGCTCTGGCTGCTGATTGGCGCAGACTTTGCGGTGTGGTTCGCGTCCCGCGCTAGCGCGGGCCGGTCGCGCCGGTCGTGGGGGCCGGCTTCCCTGATGCTGGCGGTAGCATTCGCCGCGATTTCCCTGGCCGGCATTCTGAACGCGCTGCCGCACCAAGACAGGGTGTATCGGGCCTATTCAAGGGAGACCGGCATCGTCCATTTCCTCGGCGATCAGGACCCGATTTTCGCCGCGTATCGCTATCTTGCCGAGGCGCCCGGGGTCGCCGCCGTGTGGCAGGTTGATCGCCCCTATTTCAACGGCCCCGGGTACTACTACCTGCACCGCACGATACCTTTCTATGATGCCAATACAGGACGCCTCATATTCGCGGACCAAGCAAGGACCGAGTTAGAAGCGATTGTAGCTTCGGTCAGCCACATTGTGTCGGCGGACTCGGCCACTTTCGTTCCCGGCTACTCAATAGAAAAAACATTTGGCCCCCTCCGCATCCTGCGCCGCGACGCCGACGAACCGCCCATCCGTGCGTGGCGGGAATACACCCCGACGATCACGGGGGGCACTTTCACGAAATTGATCCGCCAACTCTATCCCGACGCGGCCTCGCCGCCGCCCAATGCGGGTATCCGGTTTGTCACCCAAGCGACCGGGGTGGGCGGGCCATAGCAAAAAAAGCAAAGGATGAATCACTACTCATTGGAAGGGTTCCTTGGCCGATCGTAGGGAATCTCGAAGGCTCGTCCGGGAAAGCGAGGGCAGCACCCGCGACCGCTGGGCTGTGGCTCTCGCGGGGGGTGCTGTGGCCCTGTTTGCCTTTGTGTTTGTCAAAAACGCTTGGCTGTGCGACGATTTTTGGATCATCGCACGGCAGGTTGAGCAACTGTTCTCCGGCAATGGGTTGCGCTGGAATCCGCATGAACGGATTCAACTTTTCACCAGCGTGATGGGCTTCTTTTTGACCGCGTTCGGGCGGTTGTTCACGGCGTCTTACTTTGTCAATTTCGCGGTACAGGCGGTTGTTTTGAATGGCATTTCACTTGTGTTGTTGGCGTTGCTGCTCAAAACGCCGGCAAAATGGACCACTGCGCTGCTGTTTTTGACCGCGTCCAACTCGTATATGGATTTTACTTGGTCCGGGCTTCACAATCCCTTTGGTTACGCGATGCTAGTCGGGTTTTTGATTTTTTGGCGGCAACCTTGGCATGGGCGGGGGTTGCTTGCGCTGGCCGCTGTGGCCGGTCTCGCACCGCTGTTCCGCCACGACTTTGCCCTGATTGTCTGGCCGCCGCTGTTGTACGCACTTTGGCAGATGCGGCGGGCGGGTTCGCGGCGAGTTCTGGTCGGCGCCGTGGTTTTGCTGCTGCTACCGCTGGCTGCGTGGACCGGGTTTTCGCTGCTGTATTTTGGCTTTCCGCTGCCGATGACCGCTTACAACAAACTAGGCAGCGGGCTTTCGCACGTAGTGCAGATACAAAACGGCCTTTACTATTATCTCTTTACCCTGAGAAACGACCCGCCGGTGTTGCCGATTATTTTTACGGCCCTGGTCTGGCTGATCGCGTGCAACGGCGCTTCCCGTGCCCTGGCCTCGGGCGTCGCCTTGCACTTGTTCTACGTGCTGTACACGGGTGCCGACTATATGGGGGGCCGGTTCTTCACCTACTCGTACCTGCTGGCGGTTGTCGTCATTGTCGACCACGCGGAGGAAATCACAACGACCATCCGGTCGAGGTTGGCCGGGCGCAAAAGTGCGCCGAGCCGGGCGTATCTTCCCGCGCTGCCGGCCGCTTTTGCCGGGCTGTGGATGGTTGCGCTGCCACATACACCGCTCATGTCGCCCTTTTCGCATCACAAAGTGGACCCGACCGAGGCTGGGGGTATTTCCGACGAAAGAGCGGCGTATCATCGCGGGACCAGCCTAATGAATTACATGGCCTTCCGGCGCGGCGCGACCGAAATATACCCGGACCACCCCAGTGCGCGGCTGGGCAAAATCATCGCTCGTTCCCCAGTGCCGGTCATTCACCTGTGCGATATGGGAATGGCGCCCTTCTTTGCTCGCACGGATCAGAAGTTAATTGACGTTTACGGATACAGCGATGTGCTACAGGCACACCTGCCGGGGTTGGGTGTGCGCCCCGGCCACATCATGCGCCGCCTGCCCGATGGCTACTTGGAGAGCATCGCCGCCGATGAAGGGCGTATTACCGACGGGCAACTCAACCGCTACTACGAACAACTGCGCCTCGTCACCCAAAGCGAAAACCTGTTCGCCACCGAGCGGCTCAAGGCGATTTTGACGGTCAATTTGCAAAAGCCGCCCACCGCGCATATCGACTATCGGCCCGCCGGCAGATTTCGATTACCCCTGCTGTGTGCCGCAAAACACCGGCCCGACGTCTTTTCTTACCTGCGCGAAAACATAGAAAAATTGACGGCCGCTCAGCTCAACCACTCCTCTTTGTCGCCATCCACCGGCCTCTAGCAATGTCCGCGCCGATTCAAGCCCGACATAATTTCGGTTTGCGCTCCCTGTCAGCCCGTTTGCAAGCCGCGCCATACCCGGCGGCATCCCTCGGTGTGCTGTTGGTCGCCGCCTACCTGTGTCTGGTGAATTTGGACTACGCTGCGCTGTGGTACGACGAGGCCGCGGCGGCCTTTTTCGGCAAGACCCTGTTGCAGCAAGGGGACATCACCGGATGGGACGGGCGCAATCTGGTCGGCGGGACCAATGGGCGGACGCTCAACCAAGCGTTGCGCGACGTGCTACCGCCCGTGATGTACGCCCTGAACGCAGTGGGGTTTGCCCTCTTCGGCGTCAACGAGATCGGGGCCCGCATCATGCACGCCCTCCTCGGCATCGTCGCGCTCGGCGTCTTCTACCTGTTGTTGCGCCAGCACCTGCCAGAGCATCCGCGGCTGAGGTTTTTCATCTTTACATTCGCCGCCGGGTCGGCGCAACTGCTGCTGTATTTCCGCCAGTCCCGCTACTTCTCGGTCATGGTTCTCGCGCTGGTACTCCTCTTCTATATGTATGAACGCTACTGGCGGAGCAAGCATCCGGCCTACCTGCCAATGCTCGCGCTGGTAGCTGCGCTGTCGTTCTTCAACCACTACGCTGGTGGCGCGGCAACCATGCTCGCGCTGGCGGCGTATCATCTGCTCTTTCGCGCGCGCATAACCACGCGGCGGGAGTGGGTGTTGTTCGCCATTTGCGGCGCGGCTGTCGTGGCGTTGGGTGCCGGTTATCTCTATTGGCTGGGCGTCATCGGCGGCACGCGCAGCGGCTTCACGGGATTTGCCGGACAAAATCTCTCCCCGTACCAAGGCGACAAGTCGGAGTTCGTCTTATTAACCGCAAAAATCTGGCTATATATCCGGGATTTGTTTACCGCCGACTGGATTTCGTGGCCGGTATTCTCGTGGTTCGTGGGCATGGCACTAATCCGCTGGAAGCAGGCGGTCGGAGCGTCGCGACCGGTGTGCCGAGACCAGCGGGCCAACGACAGCGCCTCCATTGCCCAAGAGGATTTCCCCTTGGCGGCGGCCGGAAAAATCATCCTTATGGGTGCGCTGTTTGCGCTGTTTTCAGCCATGCTGTCGGTGCAGCCTATATGGCGGAATCCGTTGTCTGCCGATCTGCGCTACTACGTGGGGGCGTTGCCGTTGCTGTTGGCGATGAAGGGGCTTTTTGTGGAATGGGCGTGGCGGCGGCATGTCATCGCCGGCGCGGTGGCGCTCGTCGCGTTGCTGTTCACCAGCATTGGGGCCTATCCGTTCAACATGGTGATGCTCTTTAGCGGCCAAAAAACGCTCGGGCTGCACCTGTTTGAGTTCATCCGCGAAGTGCATCGCCCGTACCGCGACTCTATCTCGGTCGTGTCCAATTACTTGTTGCAGAACGCCGAAAAGGATGACCTCGTGTACGTGCCGGGCTTTGCCGAGCGCGAGGCCCTGATTTTCTACGCGGGCGACCACGTGCGGTTTTGCTGCGTCTTAGACCAGAATACGCCACTGCCCAAAGACAAAATCGCCGCGTTAGATGCCCCGCTCTATATCGAGCAGAACACGCCCGACTGGATCGTCGAGGGGTCGCGCCGAGCAAGGGTCGAACAATTTGCGTCGAGCTATGAGGTCGTCGCCCAGCTCAAAGTCCACCCCTATCCAACGCAGCGACCCGAACTGAACGTGCATGCTTTTTCTCCGCTGGACCCCGGCGACCGGGGTGTGTTCATCCTCCGCCGCCAAGAGGAGCAGCGGTATGAAGAAGTGGTTGCCGCGCTAGAGCAGGCGGTGGCCTTGGAGTCGAGCGTGGAAAACGCAGCCCAGCTTTCTTTTTACAAAGGGCGGGCAGCGCACCAAGCCGGGCGTCCCGAGGCGGCGGAACACTACATGCGCGCCCTTGAGCTGGTTCCGGGCCATGCAGAGGCTCTCCGTTGGCTGGGCCATTTGCGGTTTGAACAGCAGCGCTACGACGAGGCACTGGAACGCTTGCAGCAGTTCATCGCCCTCGCGCCCGGCGACGCCGTGGCCCATTCCAACATGGGCGTCATCCTCTACAACTTGGGCCGCCGCGCCGAAGCCCTGCAACACTTCAACCAAGCCCTGTCTTTGGACCCGACCTTGGAAGAAGCACGCGCCAAGCGCGAGACCCTGCTGGAGATGTTGAAAGGAAAGGCTGAGTGACGCGGGGCGCGGTCTAAAGGCCGCCAAGAGGAGCAGTAGATACATGGCCAAACGAAGAAAGAGGACAAAGCCCGACCCAACAATCGCCCCGATCGACCCAATCGCCCCGGTGTCACCTTCCTACGGGAGGCCGGACGCGCTAGCCGGTCTCGCGCTGGTCCTGCTGGTGGCAGTAAGCTACCTGCCGGCGATGTTGTGGGGGGGCTTTGTCTGGGACGACAATCTGTGCATTGAGATCGATCCGGTGCGGGAAGTATCGGGTTTGTGGCAAATCTGGTTTTCTCCCAGCGACCTCGAACACGAAGGGCACTATTGGCCGCTGACCTATACAACTTTCTGGCTGGAACACAAGCTGTGGGGGTTTGATCCGGCCGGCTATCACGTCGTCAACGTGCTCCTGCATTTAGCGAATACGCTGCTGCTGTGGCATCTCCTGCGGCGGTTGGCAGTGCCCGGCGCGTGGGTAGTAGCCGCGGTGTTCGCGGTTCATCCGCTGCACGTGGAGTCGGTGGCTTGGGTCATGGAGCGCAAGGATGTGCTGTCGGGTCTGTTCTACCTGCTGGCGGTGCTGGCGTGGATGCGTTCTGTGGAGCAGGCGAGTCGGCGGTTGTATGAGCTGTCGGTTGCGTGGGTGTATCGGCCGCCGCGGCCGCTGTGGATGCGTTTTGTGCAGAGCTGGTATGTGCGGTCGCTGGCGTTGTACGTGGCGGCCCTGCTCAGCAAGTCCATCGCGATTACGCTACCGGCGGCGCTTTTGCTCGTGCATTGGTGGAAGCAGGGCCGCGTGACCTCGACCGACCTGTTTCGGCTCGTGCCGTTCTTGGCGGTTGGGCTGGCCTTTGCGGTCGGCGACTTGTCTTTTTACTGGTCTCAAGGCTCTACGTCTTTCGACTACTCACTAACCGAGCGGGCGCTCATCGCCGCGCGCGCCCTGTGGTTTTACGCCGGTAAACTGCTGTGGCCGGCGGAGTTGGCCGTCATTTACCCCCGTTGGGACATCCGCGTGGCCGACCCGCTGGCTTGGGGGTATCTCATGGCCGCTGTCGCGCTGGCGGTAGCTTTGTGGCACTTTCGCCGGACGCTTGGGCGTGGCCCGTTGGCTGGGGCGTTGTTTTTTGCACTCACGCTGTCGCCGGTGCTCGGCTTCGTCGATCACGGCTATATGCAGTATGCTTTCGTGGCCGACCGCTTTCAGTACCTCGCTGGCATTGGGTTCATGGCTGTCGTCATTGGCTCGGCTGCGTATGGCGTCTGTCGCCTGCCGGACTGGTGGCAAAAAGGGGTGCTGGGCGTTGTGGGGGTGGTCTTGGTCGCGCTGGGAATGCTAACTTGGCGGCAGGCGAGCATCTATCGGGACGACGAAACCTTCCATCGCCACATCATCGCGCTCAACCCGCAGGCGCGGAATGCCCACCGCCATTTAGGCAACGAACTGTATTATAAGGGGCAGTTTGAGGACGCCCTCGACGCTTATCGGGTCGCCGCAGAACAACGCCCAAACGACTCTCGGATACCTGCGATGATGGGGGTGGCGTTCTGGGATTTGGGACGCTACGAGGAAGCCGAGCAACACTTGCGCCACGCCATCGCGCTCGACCCAAAGCGCGCGAACCGCTACTTCAACTTAGGCAGTGTCCTGCACGATTCGGAGCGGTATGAAGAAGCGGTTGCCGCGCTAGAGCAGGCGGTGGCCTTGGAGTCGAGCGTGGAAAACGCCGCCCAGCTTTCTTTTTACAAAGGGCGGGCAGCGCACCAAGCCGGGCGCCCCGAAGCGGCGGAACACTACATGCGCGCCATTGAGCTGGTTCCGAGCCATGCAGAGGCTTTCCGTTGGCTGGGCCATCTGCGGTTTGAACAGCAGCGCTACGACGAGGCGCTGGAACGCTTGCAGCAGTTCATCACCCTCGCGCCCGGCGACGCCGTGGCCCATTCCAACATGGGCGTCATCCTCTACAACTTGGGCCGCAGTGCCGAAGCCCTGCAACACTTCGACCAAGCCCTGTCTTTGGACCCGACCTTGGAAGAGGCACGGGCCAAGCGCGAGACCCTGCTGGAGGTGTTGAAAGGAAAGGCTGAGTGACGCGGGGCGCGAAAGACGCTTGTCAGGGAATGCCCAACTCCCGCCGGTACACGGCGTCGGCGTCGGCCTGGAGCTGCCAGTAGGGCACCCGGATCGTCCGCATCAATTCGCCGCGCCCCCCATCGCTGTCCTCCCAGCGCAGAATCCGATGTGGATAGGCTTTTTCCGTCCACAACGTCCGCTGCCGCTGGCCGATATGCAGGTCCCAACGCACACTGGCCAGTTCACCGGCTTGCTCCTCGGCAACCTTGTGGATTCGCCCGGCCGCGAACGCGTGGGGCTTGTGCGCCTGCCGAAGCTGCCAAAAGCTCGGCAGCATCTCCACCGCCCGCACCTCGCCTAGCGCCATAAACGGCCCTTGCAGCTCTCGGATGCGGATTAGCAGATGATCCTCGCTGACGAAATGCTTGGGCTGCTTTAGCTGATAGGTGCCCCGGCCCTCGCTGGCAAAATAGCTGCTGATGTGCCCGTTGATCTGCCCGTTGCGGAACAGGGCCTCGTCAAAGACCTGCCCGCACCACTCCTGGGCGCTGAACGAGATGCGCCGCAGTTCAAAGGGCTGCTGCTCGCCGTCCACTTGGCTGAAAACCGAAGTCATCACCGAGTAGTCGTATATGCCGGTCGGGAACTTGAGGATGTGGTTGAGCTTGAGCGCGTAGAATTGGTCGGCCTCCGGCGTTGGCGACTCGACCTTGATCGAGGTTTGCTGGTGCAGGCTCTCGGTCACGAAAATCATGACCGCGTACCCCTGCCGCAGCGCACCGTAGCGCGGCTGGACCACCTCGTAGCTAGATATCTCGGCCTTCCCGTCGGCCCAATGCGCGTAGAAATCCACGGCGCCTGCTTGGACTGCGCTTAACCACACCGCCCCTAGGATCAACTTTGTCATGGTCGTCTTGCCTTGTTTCGTCCGTTTAAAAAAATAAGATGAACAACGTCTCGGTTTTTGTCGAATGGAAATCAAGGGACGCGGGTGGCCGCGCAGCAGAGGGCCGTTCGCGGCTGTCGAGAAGATAGCCCGTCCATACATTTTGTGTAATCTAGCAAAAAATACATTGACTTATGGCCTTTATTACATATGTTTGCTATGTCAAACATATCGTTAGTAACCTAAACAACATAAGCCGGACATATCGCGTGGAACGTCGCAAGCCTCGCCCATCCGCTCCCCCGCTCGATTTATCGCAACTGCCGCGGCATGGCGAAGCCATCGTCGCCGAAATTTTGGCCCCGGCGCGCTTGGCCGCTCGCCTGCGCGAATTGGGCTTTTTGCCCGGAGAACACTTGCGCGTACTGCGCTCCGGGGCCGCGCTCATTGTCCAGATAGGGCAAACTCGCCTCGCCCTTCGGCGTCGGGATGCCGCCGCCATCCGTCTAGTCTCCTAGTTTTCCTGCCCAACAGGCTTTCTGTGCGGACGCTCGCACTTATCGGTAATCCCAACACGGGCAAGACCACGCTTTTCAACGCCCTGACCGGCCTGGCGCAGCACGCCGGCAACTACCCGGGCGTCACCGTGGAGCACAAAGTGGGCACCTTGACGCTGGATGGGAGAGACGCGCTAGACCTGATCGACCTGCCCGGGGCCTATAGCCTCGCGGCTCATTCGCCCGACGAGATGCTGGCCATTGACGTGCTCTTGGGCCAACAGCCAGACGCGCCGCCCATAGATGGCATTTTGGCGGTCGTTGATGCCAGCAACCTGCGGCGCAATCTCTACTTGGTTTCTCAACTTGCGGAAATAGGGTTGCCCTTGGTCGTGGTCCTCAACATGGAGGACATAGCCATCCGGCGGGGCATTAGCATTGACGCCCGTATCCTGTCCGAGGTGCTCGGTGCGCCAGTGGTGCCCGTGTGTGCCCACCGGCGGCAGGGATTGGACGAGTTGCGGCGCACGTTGGCGGCTTTGAGTGCGGATCCAGCCCCGGCGCGGCCGCAGCGGGTGGAACTGCCCGACCCACTCCAACGCGCCATTGCCGAGCTGCAAGCCGCCGTTCCCGGCCCGCTCTCCCCGGTAGAGGCCCTACGCGCGCTAGTCGATGAAGACGGCTATGCCGAGCGCCGCTTGTTGGCGTCCGCAGGTGATGAAGCCGAGGGCTGCTTGCACGACCTGCGCACGGCTGGCGCAGATGCTCTGTCCGCGCTAGAAAGCAAGGCTCGCTATGCCTGGATCGACGGCCTGCTCGCGCGGGCGATTGCCCAGCCCAGCCGCCTAGCGGACCGCCGCTCGGATCGGGCCGACCGCATTCTCGCGCACCGCCTTTTAGGTGTGGCGATTTTCTTGCTGGTCAACGTCTTGGTCTTTGAGGCCATTTACACTTGGTCCGGGCCGCTGATGGATGGCGTTGACGCGCTCTTTGCTGCCTGCGGCGACCGCGCGGCCGCGCTCATCCCGGCTGGTCCCCTGCAAAGTCTCGTCGTCGATGGTCTCATCGCCGGCGTGGGGGGGGTGCTCATCTTCCTGCCGCAGATCGCCATCTTGTTCTTTTTTATTGCCCTGCTCGAAGACAGCGGCTACATGGCGCGGGCGGCCCTGTTGATGGATCGGTTGCTCACCCGCGTGGGGCTTTCTGGCACGGCCTTCATGCCGCTGCTGTCCAGCTTTGCCTGCGCCGTCCCAGGCATCATGGCCGCTCGTACCATTGAAGACCGGCGCGACCGCTTTGCCACCATCTTGGTCGCGCCGCTGATGAGTTGTTCGGCGCGCCTGCCCGTGTACGTGCTTTTCATCGGTGCCTTTGTCCCGGACCGCCCGTTGTTGGGTGGTATCATCGGCTTGCAGGCGCTGACCCTATCGGCGTTCTATTGCCTCGGCGCACTGGTCGCCATCCCAGTGGCTTGGTTGCTCAAGCGGACCTTGCTCCGCGGCGATCCGCCGCCCTTTTTGCTGGAGTTGCCTTCGTACAAGACGCCCGATCCGCGCACGGTGCTGTTGCGCGTGTACCACAGCAGCCGGGCCTTTGTCGTCCGCGCTGGTAGCCTCATCTTGGCGACGACTATTGCCATGTGGGCACTGGCGTACTTCCCGCGTCCAGCCAGCGTGATCGAGCGCCACCAAGTTGAGCGCCAAGTGGTTGCGCCCGCCGCCCTCGACGCCTTGGAAAAGCGCCAGGCGGCTGAGTTGGTAGAAAACAGCTATCTCGGCCGGGCCGGACACTGGGTCGCGCCGGCTGTGCGTCCTTTGGGATGGGATTGGCGCATTGGCATGGCGGTCATCGCCTCCTTCCCGGCCCGCGAAGTCATTATCTCGGCTTTGGGCACCATCTACAGCCTCGGCGCGGGCGAAGACGAAAGCTCCGCGGGCCTGCGCACGACCCTAGCCGCCGCGACCTGGCCGGATGGCCGCCCGATTTACACCCTGCCGGTGGCGCTGTCGATCCTGGTATTTTTCGCCCTCTGCGCCCAGTGCCTCTCGACCTTAGTCGTCATAAAAAAAGAGACCCGTTCCTATCGTTGGTCCCTGCTCAGCTTTGGCTATATGACGACTCTCGCCTATCTCGGTGCGCTGGCGACCTATCAGGTCGGCACGGCCTTGGGCTTTTGACATGGATTGGCAAACGCCGACGGCTATTGGCGTTGCCGCCCTCGCCGCCGCGTACGTGTTGTGGCGTTTGACGCGGCCTTTTTTTCGCGCTAAATCCCGCCGCGACGAACCGTTGCAGATAGAGCACTCGGACGATTAGCGGCGGCGGCGGCGTAGGGTTTACCCGGCGCGGCGCAAAAATCGCTTGCCGGCGAGCTGCTCGACTAGGCCGTCGAGTTCCAACCGCAGCAGTACGTCGAGCAGGGTCGCGGGCGGCAGGGGGCTGTGTTGGGCGAGTTCGTCGATGTGCCGAGGTTGGCGCGACAGCAGGGCATAGACGCTCTCGTCCTCCGGGGGCAGCGTGGGCGCGAGTGTGGGCGTAGGCTGCGGGCGCGGGGAAGCCCACATCGCCAATTCTTCCAGCACGTCGTCTATATGCTCGACCAGCTTGGCCCCCTCTTTGATGAGTTGGTGGCAGCCGGCGTTGCGGCCCGAGCGCACATCGCCGGGTACGGCAAATACCTCGCGGTTTTGCTCTAGGGCGTGTTGGGCTGTAATCAGTGCGCCGCTCTTTTGCGGGGCCTCGACGATGATCACCCCCAAGCTCAGCCCGCTGATGATGCGATTGCGGCGCGGGAAGGCCCCTCGCTCCGGCTGCGCCCCCCAAGCAAACTCAGAAACGATGGCCCCCCGTGCGCGGATTTGGCGGTAGAGTGGGGTGTGGGCGCGGGGATAGGGCACATCGGCCCCGCAGCCCAACACGGCGATGGTGCGCCCGTCGGCGGCGAGCGCGGCTTGGTGGGCGGCCGCGTCAATGCCAAAAGCCATGCCGCTGACGATGCAGATGCCTTGGGCTACTAACTCGCGGGCTAGTTCGGCAGCCATCAGCTTGCCACTGTCCGATGCCTTGCGCGAGCCGACGATGGCTACGGTGGGCGGGGCCAAATCGCCCGGGCCCAGCGCAAACAGCACGGGAGGCGGTGCGGCGATTTGGCCCAGCAGTTGGGGATAGTCCGCGTCGGCTGGGACTAGACAGCGGCCGCCAGCCGCGCAGAGCCGTTGCCACTGGTCGGCAGCCCAAGCCAAGTCGTCCTGAGTGGGCCGCTGTGCGGGCGCACTGGCCCCTACGGCGGCGGTCCAATCGGCGGCGGCGAGTGCTTCTTGGGCCGAGCCAAAGTGGGCGAGCAAGCGCCGCACGTGCTTGGGCCGCTCGGCTTGACTCAGTGCGAGCAGCGCCTGCACTTCGCGCTGGGATTCAGGCATTGTGGAATTTCTCCCGCAGGCGGCGTTCGATACAAGGCGGCACGAACTGGTCCAACTGCCCACCCATTTGCGCCACTTGGCGCACGACCGACGAACTGAGGTACATGTACTCGGCCTTCGTCATCAGAAAGACGGTGTCGAACTCGGGCCACAGCGAGCGGTTGGTCAAGGCCATGGCGAACTCGTTCTCAAAGTCGGTCACCGCCCGCAGGCCCCGCACGGCCGTGCGGATATGGTGCTGCCGTGCATAGTCAACGGTCAGGCCGTCGTGAAAATCGACCTTGGCTTGGGGCCAGTCGCTAATGGCCTCGGAGATCATCGCCCGGCTCTCGGCCAGCGAAAAGAGCGGCTTTTTGTTGGGGTTGATTGCCACCAGCAGCGTGACTTGGGAGAAGATGCCCAAGGCGCGCTCTAGGATGTTCAGGTGGCCAAAGGTGATGGGGTCGAAACTGCCGGGATAGATGGCTGCGTCGGCAAAGCGGTTCATCAGGGGCGGTCCACAATGATGTCCACGGCCGCGTAGAGCCGCGCTTGCCCCCAGCCGTTTTCGCCGCTTGTGATGGGCATGAGCAAGACCTCGCCGAGGGTGGCGACTTCTTTGGCCTGTTGCAACTGCTGCAAGAAGGCATTGATCTGCTGAGGGGCGCCAATGCCCCGCAGTTTTTGCCGCTGGCGCGTGCGATCTGGCGACAAGGACTTATGGATGGGCTCGTGGACCGACAGGCTGTCTAGGCCACTGGCGTCGGCCCAGCGGGCCACCTTGCCGAAGAATTGCTCCGCTTGATCGGGCGAGAGGGCCGTCGGTGGCGGGGTAGCCCGCTCGGCAAAGTGGCCTTGGAATGAAAAGCGCAGTGTGCGCTCCTCCCACCAAGTCGCAAACGACACCCGCGATGGCAATGCCTGCAAGCGAAGCCGAAACGCGCGCAGTGCTTTGTACGAGAGGCTGGTCCCCTCCAGCCAGTATTCCCCGCTTGCGTTGCAATTCAGCGACGCGACGCGCGTTTCGGCGGGGACCTGTTCGGCGACCTGCATGACGTGGTGGCAGGTTGTGCTGCGCTGGGGCGGGGTGGGGATTGCTTCTCGCTGGACCGCCGGACTTGCTGGGGGCTCTGGCTCGGGACTCGGAGTCGCTTCGCGGGCCGCGGGCTTGGGGGCGGTTGCTTGCACGGGGCTGGCGGGTGCTCGCGGTGGGGCGATTTCTTGCTGCGCTGCGGCCATGAGGGCGGAACTCGCGCGAAAAATCGGCTCCGTCAGCGCGGGGAAGAAGCGGTGGAAGCCGTATAGGCCGCCACATAAGACGAGCACCGAAAGCAAAACTTTGGGCCAAGGCGACCGCCCGGGGCGACCGAGAAGTTCAACGCGGATCATCGCATCAACCCCCGCTGAGCGAGCCCGACGGCGATGGCATACTGGGACCGCTGGGCGGGTGGGGTGCTGTCGAGCAACTTGGGTTTGATCGCGGCGAGTGGGTCGAGGATTGAATGCGGCACCCCCAAGTGCGCGGCCAAGCCCTCGCTCCAATACACGAAGCCGGCCCCCCATAGACGTTGGAGGCCGTTGCCGCTCGTGCTTAGCAGCTTGTGCGCTGCGCCTGCTAAGACGGCGGGGGCGTCCTCCTCTTGCTCCCAGCAACAGCTGGTCAGGGCGCACAGTTCGCCTTCCTCTATAAGCAGGAGCCAAGCCTCGCTCAAATCCGCGTAGAGCAGCAGCGAGAAGGTATCTTTGGCGAGCAGGTTAGCGCGTTCGCTGGCGTTGTACAGGGCAAAAGGCACTAGATCGACGTCGAGCCGACTGGCGGCCGCGGCCTTGCCTAGGGCGCGGTAGCCAGCGAGCGCCCGGTGCCGCGCCGCCACCACAAAGCCCCACTGCGAGGTCAGCACAAAATTGCAGCTAAACGCCTTCGCGTCTTCGGTCAAGAGCTGCTCGGCTTCCCACAGGAGTTGTTCGCGGTTTTCGCGCTCAGTCCTCGCTACGAGGGGCCGGCGCTGAACGAGACCCAAGCGCCGGTCTAGCGAGAAACAGGCCATGCTGTAGTCGAAGTTGTAAGCCGCTGCGAGCGCGGCTAACTTGGTGGCTAGTTCGCGTCGCTGCTGCTCGTCGCCTAAGGACACCGGGTCGAAGGGGTGCTCTAGCGCTTCGGCTGTCAAGACGAGCGGTCGGACGCCAGCGCGGTCAGCGTCCAGGGCGGCGATGCGCATGGTCTGGCCGCTGATGTGAATCCCGGTGGCTTTTGTCTTGCCAAATCCAAACAATCCCAACCCCTTCTTCTACAAAGTGGCCTCTACTC